>NZ_LT629797.1:0-2738133 GCF_900106015.1 Pseudomonas sihuiensis
CGGCCTGGCTCATGACGCAGCCCTTTGCCGGCGTCAGCCAGCAGACGTAGCAGCCGCCGAGGCGGACGCTGTTGATGGTGTGGACGCCTTTGGTGCTCCAGCTCGGGCTGCGCCATTCGCTGCGGAACGATGCGGCGAGCTGGTCGGAGTCCTCGGCGTTGATGAGATCTTGCCGTCGAGCGGCGATGCGGCCTCGATGCGCACGCCCACCGCACGCAGGCGGCGGGTCATGTCGTTGAGGGCGCGGAGCTTGTCGGCCAGGTCAGGGGTCAGCACGGTGCACATCGGTAGCGCGTGCTGGATCGAGATCTCGGCGGCGATCTTGGCGCTGAGCGGGATGACGTTGGGAGCGCGCATGGTCACTCCTCCTCGTCGCTGGTGGGAGCTTTGCGCTCGATGGACAGCGGAAACTTCTCGAACTGCTGCTCGGCAATCGCCAAGGCGAAGCGCCAGCCTTTTAGCATCGCGCCCTGCAGGACGATGGGATTGGCATCAGCCTCGCCGAGGCGGATCTCAGTGCCCTCTACCGCCTGCTGCAACTTGCCGAGGTTGCCAATGCGGTGCTGGTGCCACTCGATCAGCGGCTTAGCCAGGTCGAGCTGCGCTTCCTGGGCCCCTGCGGTATGGGCTTCGTCCTCGAAGGCAGTGACCATCTCCAGCAGCACCAGCTTCTCCAGCTCGGCCTGCTCCAACTGATTGCCCTGGTCGAACGGCCCGCCGACCATGCTCCAGGCCGAGGCGTACACCTGGGCCTGTTCCATGACTTGTTCGATGGTGATGGCCATGGCTCACACCCCCTTCACAACATCAGCCGTGATACGGCTTTCGCCGATCTCGGCGGCGAGGTTGAGGGCGGCGTTGAACAGGTTGCCGATGGCCAGCGGGTAGAGCTGGCTGGCGCCGTCTTTGCCCGAGCTGCCCAGGCGCTCGATGATGGCCTGCACGCCGCTGGCGTCGATCAGCTCGTCGAGCTGCTTGCCAGCGTGCTTGCAGCGGAATGCCAGGTGCGCGTCCAGGTCACCGACGGTGATGGGCTGCAGTTGCGCGATCTCGATGCGCTGGGCCACCTCGCGCACGTCGCCGTTGCGTGGGCTGAGCTTGATCAGCAGCTCGGGCTGGCCGATGAGGATGATCGACAGCAACTTGTCGAAGCCGTGTTCGAGCTGGTCACGCATGCGCTTGAGGTGCTTGAGCGTGGGGATGGGCAGCGAGTGCGCCTCTTCGATGATCAGCACATGGCGGAAGCCGGCGCCGTGGCTGGCCTTGAGGGTGGCATGCATCTGCGCGAAGCGGGCCTCGGGGCTGGATTTGGCTTTCTCCAGCGGTGCCACAGCGGCCATCACAGACTCGGCAATGTGGGTGGCCTTCAGGGATTTGCCCTTGGTGTCGTTGTCCTCCATGCCCAGCACGTAGGGTTCGATAACGATCACCGGTTCATTGCGCAGGCGGTGCGCCAGGTCGCGGCGCAGGGTGCTCTTGCCGGCGCCGGATTCGCCCACCACGGCGAGGAAGCCGTCATGCCGGGCGGTCTGGTACATGCTCTCGCGGATGTAGCGGATATCGGGGCTGAGATACATCTCTTCGGCGGCTTTCAGCTCACCGAATGGATCGTGGTGCAGGTTGAACGCCCGCTTGGTGTCTGGTCGCAGCACTTGTTTAGCCATTAGCATGTCGGGGCACTCCTGGGTTTCGTGATTGTTTTCCGGGGTTGCAGGGGCCTGCGCGTTGGCGCGCGCAGGCTCCATCTCTTCGAATGCGGTGCGCGCCTGGCAGAAAAGCGCACCGTTGTTCATCAGGTAGTCCGTGATCTGCCACTGCAGCGAGTCCTGCTCGATGCTTTTGGGCCACTGACCGTGGTTGATCAGCTGCGCGATGGCAGCCGGGCTCAGCTTCACTGCCCTGGCCAGGTCGGCCTGGCCCTTGCCGATATCGGCGAGTACTTTTTTCAGGCGCAGCATCACTCACCCCCAACAAGGCGCAGGCCTGGGCGTGCGGGCGCGGTCAGGCGCGTGTGGATGGCGTCCAGCTCGGCTTCGGGTACGCCGTTGGGGTAGTCGGCCTTGAGAGTGGCCAGGTGCTCGGCGTTCCAGGCGCTGCCCATGCGGGCGCGCAGCGCCTTGGCGGCTTCGATAACGGTGAGCGGCTTGATCTCGACCGTGGCCACGGTGACGCGGGTTTCCAGCTCGGTGCCGCGCTTGGGCAGGTAGGTCGGCAGGCTGGTGTCGGTCAGGTGCTTGTGCGGGTCGATGGTGTTGCCGAACGGCGTTACCTTGGCCTTGCGTGCCTTGGCGGCTGCCTCTTCGCTGTCGGTACCGGTGGCCAGTTGTTCCAGCAACTTGCGCGTCACCTGGGCAGGCGTTTCCGCATGGCGTTTGTGCTCTTCGCCCAGTACAGCTGCGCCTTCCACGAAGCCGTATTCGTCCCGATCCAGGCGCTCTATCACGTACAGAGTCTGGTGGCCGTTTTCGTCGCGCAGCACGGCCTGGGCACTTTCCCCATCACGCCATGGGTTGCGGGTGATCAGCAGTTTCTCGTTGACCATCACGTCCGGCACGCTGCGCACGTCGTACAGGGCGCCACGGTAGGACACCTGCAGCAAGGTGTTGACCTTGCGCAGCTCTGGCGCGCTGATGGCCATTTCCCTGCACACCTCCGCCGGCGGCGCGATGCGCAGCTGCTCGGGCTTGATCTGCATCCACACGCCATAGCGGGTACGGCGTGTGCGGGTATGAATGGCCGTGGCATTGAAGGCGCGCATCCACTCGCCAGCACGGGCATTGATGTGTTCCAGGGATTCGGCTTTCTCCAGCTTCAGGCCGCTCTCGAACTCGCACTCGACGATGTTGTGAGCCTGCTCCACCTGGCCTTTGGCGCGGGCGTTGCCGACTTCGTTGATGATCAGCTCAATGCCCAAGGCCTGGCACAGGTTGCGGAACATCGCAGAGGTCATGGCCGCACCGGGGTCGGTCATGATCATGAAGGGCACGCCGTGGAACGGGTCATGCTCGCCGCGCTTGACCATGGCGCTGATCAGCACATGGCAGATGTTCTCCGCGCTCTCGGCGCCCAGCACGTACTGAACATAGATGGTGCCGCTGGTATGGTCGGTGATCACGTAGCGCCATAGGCGCTTGCGCTCGATCTTCTTGAGGTTGGCCGGCTTGCCGTCGTAGTACTCGGCGGGGTTGATGGTGCGGGCACCGTCGTCGTCCAGGTAGAACTGTGTCGATAGCGAGGCGTCGATTTGCCAGACGTGGTTCGGGTGCTTGCTCGACAGCGAGATGGCCGGTGCTGGGGCCAGCAACTGCTTGGGGTGCTGGCCGTGCTGGTACAACGCACGGCTGATGGCGCTCTCGCTCATGGGCTTGAGTTCACCGGTTTTCTTGTCCAGCACCTCGGCGCGAATCTTGCCATTGGCGCGCAGGCGCGCCACCACCAGCTTGATGGATGAGAGCTGTTTGTCGTTCTTGCGGATGCTTTCGATCCACAGCGCCGAGATGAGCTGCAGCTCGCGCAGCGGAATGCTGGTGTTGCCAGCATCCTTGCGCTGCTTGCGGGGTTTGTCCTTCACGGTCAGTACCTCCAGTTTGCGGTACAGCGTGGCCAGTGACATGCCCAGCCGTGCCGCCGTTTCCGCATACAGCGCGGTGCGGTTGGCGCCGGCCTGCTGGGCCTGGCCGTAGGCCGCCAGAATCTCCTGGGCATGGATGGGGTTCATGGTCAGGCCTCGGGCAGGTCATCGAGGCCGAGCAGGGTCTGCCAGCCGGGCAGTTGATCCGGGTGCAGCTCGGGCAGGTGGAACTCGCTGCGAATGGCCATCAGCGTCACCTCCAGGTTGCGCACCAGGGCGGCGGTAAAGCTGCGGTGATCCTCGCCGGTCTGCTGGGCCAGTTGCTCCAGGTCGGAGAAGGCCTTGCGCAGGGTGCCCTGCAGGGTGCTCTCCACCTCGTAGGCGGTGGCCACCACCTCCTGGCGCAGCTGCTTGGCCTCCTCGACGGGCTGCACCACGATGACCTTGGGCTTCTTGGCCAGGGCGGCGGACAGCTCGTCGATCTTGGCGTTCTTGTCGGCGTTGACCTGGGCCAGGGCCTTCTTGTCCTCGCGGGTTTCACGCAGGGCTTTGCGCAGTTCCTTGACGGACATGGTGGCGACGTCGTCGAGGCTCAGCTCGCCGGTCTGGCCAGTGAGTTCCAGCTCCTGGATCTCTTCGTCGTCCAGGACGAGCATTTCGAAGAGCTTGGACTGGTTGCCCAGGGCCCTGGTCAGGGCGGAGTCGCTGCCGAGGCTGGCGAAGCGGGTAACCGAGCGCATGAACTTGCGCGCCACGCCATCGTCAATGCCCAAGGCATCTAGACGCTCAATGAATTCGCCATGGCCACATGCCTCTCTGAGCACTCGTATGCCACGCCCGACTTCGAGGCAGGCCTCGACGCTGCGGCGCATATTGGCGGCGATGTCGCGCTGGATCAGGTCCGGGTCGGTGCAGTCGGCGGGCAGTTGGTAGCCAATTTGCGCCGCCACGGCGCGCACCTTGGCTTCATGTTCGGCGCTGAGCGTGGCCACCTGGTGCTGCTGTGTCAGCAAGGCCTGGCCTTGCTGCAGGTCGTCTTCGGCCAGCTCGATGGTGGTGTTGGGTTTGCGTGGCATCAGGCAGCCCTCCGCTCATCACCAGCCAGTTGCTGCAGACGCGCGATAGCCTCGGTGCGGTTGCCGTTGGCCTCGACCAGGGCATTGCGGAACTCGTCGGCGCCACGGCGGCAGCCGTAGTAGTAGGCGTCGAACTCAAGGCTCCCCTGCGGGTAGTTGACGGTGGTGGGTTCGCCCTCGATGCGCAGCTTGAGTGCCGCACAGAGGCCCTCGATATAGATGCTGCTGTGGCGGTCGCCGCCGCGTAGCAGGTGCTGGGCCAGTTTCAGGTAGTTCATAGCGTGCTCCTTGGTTAATGGGCGCTGATGCGCGCCTGGATCTCGGTGATACGTGCTTGGCCGCGCTGCAGCTCTTCAGCGGTGGCCATGGCGTACTTCAGAAACGCGATGCTCGGTGCGAAGCGGCCGGTGTCGAGCCGCGTGGCGAAGCCGGCCTCGATCAGGGTGTCCATGTAGCGGGTGATGTTGGCCGGGCTCTCGCCCAAGCCCTTGGCCAGCTCGGTGTTGCTCAGGCCGGTGAGGGTGTGGCCACGCAGCGCGTTGAGTACGCGCAGCACGCGCAGGGCGCTGTCGCTGGTGCGTTTGGTGCTCATGCGCAGCGCTCCATCGGGACGACGACCAGGGCGCCGGATTGGTTGATGCCGGGTTGGCCACCTACGGCGGTCGCCAATTGCTCGTGCAGGCTCATGGCCTCGTCACGCCAGCCTTCGGCGCACTCCTCCATGCGGGCCAGCTCGGCACGCAGGCGGGCGTTCTCTTCGTCCAGGCGTGTAACCTCCTGGCAAAGCTGCTCCAGGGCTTGTTCGTCCAGGCGACGCAGCAGCGCGCGGATATCGATGGCCTTATTCATCGTCAGCCACTCCAAAGTCGAGTTGAGGGGTTTGCGCCTGGGCGACGTTGCCGTGGTGCCAGGCGAGGGATTCGAGGCCGGCGCGGATGGCGTCCAGCGTTTGCTCGGCGGTTTGCTTGCCGTCGTAGAAGGCCATCAACGCGCCGGTGGTGTTGTGCAGCACGCCCTGCAGCTGCTGCAGGTCGCTGGCGTTGCAGGCCTTGCCGACCGGGATGTCGACCAGGAGCTTGCCGTGGGCGGCGGCCAGGTAACGGGTGATCAGCGGCAGGCCGCAGGCTTTCTCCAGTGGCAGCACCATGGTCAGCGGCAGGCGGCCATTGCCCATCCACTTGTAGAGCGAGCTGGCGTTGTTCTGGCACAGATGGTCTGTGGCCAGCCGCTCGATCCCGCGGTTATGGCGCTGCAATGCATGCTCGGCGCAGCCGCTCATAGCCTCGGCGGGCGAGCGCGGTACCCAGTGTTTCCAATTGCGGCGGGTCATTGGATGGGGCTCCTTGGGGCCGCTTGCGGCGGCTTCCAATCAAAAACTCTGTTTCGCCCTTGGCAATGTCGTTACCCAAGGGCCAGTCTGTTGGTGGCATTCACCAACACGGGAGAACAGTGGCCATGGCTGACGACATCAAGCAGTTACGCGCCCAGGTAGAGGCACAGAGCTGTGTGATCCAACACTTGCTGGTGGCTTGCATGCGGCACGGGATAATCGATTCGCATGTACTGGCCGAGGAGTGCCGAACCCGCAGAGACAGCCCTACGTCCATTGCGGCAGAGCCCGGCGCAGGCCGGTTGCTGCTCATAGAGCTGGAGGCCTGGGCGACACTGATCACTGATCAGCACCTGGCAGATGCAGGGCCTCAAGGCGATTGAGTGCCTCGGCTTCGTCAAGGTTTTTGGCCTCGGCTTCATCCTGCAAACGCTGGTAAACCGATTGCACGGAAAGCCCCATGGCATGCGCCAGACGAGCGCAGCGCCCAGCACGGGAGTAATCAACACCAATAAACGGGTCTAGAGCGGCATCCAGACCCTTCAGCTGACGAAGCCTGACGGCAGCCTCGACGATACTGAGGGGGCGTACATCTCGGCTGGTGAGGCGATCCCCCACCAGCCGCCCTGCGCCGATCAGCATCAGGCGGTCAACCAGCTTGGCGGTACCGGGCGTGGCCAGGGTGCGATCAACGATGACCAAAGCCTGCTCTTGGGCTTCTGCCAGGTGCGCGGCAATGGCTGGGCCGTCGCCAGGTGCACAGGCGATCAGGGCGTTCAGCGCGGCGCGCCAGGCGTCCATCGGGTGGGGGATCAGGTCGATGTGTTCTACGTGCATGGCGGTAACCCTCAAGCGGCTTGGTGGGTTTGGGTTGGGTTGGCTTTCAGGCCCAGGGCCACGGCGGCGTGGTGAGCGTCGCCGCGCAGGCCTTTGAGCCGGCCGCGCAGCAGGTCGACCATGGTCATGCGGTCGATACCCAGCTCACGCGCCCAGGCGGATTTGTTGATGCCGTGCGTCACGAACCAGGCGTTGGCGCTTTCCGGCGTTTGTGGGTACGGCAGCGGGGCCGCGCTGGTGGTGGTTGGGTTGCCTTTCATGCTTGGCCTCGTGTGGTAAATTGCGGTTTTCGAGCAAGGAGCGGCGCTGATGGATCAGTTGGAACCATTGCTGGGCGCGATCAGGGAGCGGCATCAGGAGCAGGCGGCTCACCTGCATGGCCTTGAGTGCCTGGTGGGGTTTCTGCTGGCGCAGTTGAAGGCGAGCCCGGGTTGGTCGGCAGAACGCTTGCTGGATGCCCTGGAGGCAGAACAACGAGCACAGCTGGAGCGTGATCCGGAAGCCCCGCAGCTATGGCCGTTCGAACAGCTAGCGATGCAGTTGAGTTGCCTAGCTGGCCGCCCAGTGTGGCCAAGCGACCTGCCCAAAGCGCTTCAACGGGGCTTCCCCAGGCTTGACTCAGCACCGCCTGGGTTGCGGCTCGCAGGTGCTGATATTCAGCACGACGAATGAGTTGGTAGATGGCGTTTGGAGTAGTGCCGAAGCGCTCGGCCAGTTCGGCCTGGTTGGTGCCATTGAAGGCTTGCAGGATTTGCGCGTCCCGTGCGGCAAGTTGCGCTGCAAAGCCCTGCGGGATATGGCACGCGGTGCGCTCGGCTACGTATGCGTCGAGCTGCTCGGCAAAAGCCTGGCCAACACCGGCTGGGTCAACGGTGACGCGGGTAGTTGGGAACAGCAGGCGCATGGCATCGAGCACGGCCTTGAACGCACCAACGACAAAGGTCAAGGGCAGATCGCTGGAGAATTCGATATGTAGGTTGTAGGTGTTCGGCTTGGGGTTCATGGCGGCTTCCTTCGTGGCTAAGCGAGGTGTTGCGCTGTGGTGTGTGGTTAATAATGGGGAACGAATGTTCCCCTGTCAATGCGCAAAGAGGAATATTCGTGCCTCTTTTTGGAGAGCGCTTGCGCGCAGAAAGGGAACGCCTAGGGCTTGGCCAGCAAGAGATGGCCGAGAAATGCGGTGTGACCATGCGTTCGCAGCGGAACTATGAGAAAGGTGAGCGGCAGCCTGATGCCGCCTATCTGGCTGCATTTACTGCGCTTGGTGGTGACGTTCTCTTTTTACTTACCGGGCATGGTGATCAAAAAATGACTGATCAGTCATATCGGTCGACGGCGACCGATATGACCGAAAACACAAATCCAGTCACGCATTCCGTGGCGGCTGAGCCGCTGGGTGAATACCGGTTGAACCGGCGCGAGAAGGCGCTACTGGAAAACTACCGAGGCTCGGACGAAGAAGGACGACGAGCCATGGAGAGCACAGCGAGTGCTCTGGCGCACAGGGACAGTGCGAAGAAGAAGGGACGCCAAGGCGTCGAATGATGACTAGGCCTGCATGGCCATCAAGGAGGGTTACCAATGGCGCTGATCGAATGCCATGAGTGCAAGCGGGAAATCTCTGACCAGGCCAAGGTTTGCCCTGGTTGCGGTGCCAAGGTGCGGGGTGAGCCAAAGAGCTACGCGTGGCTCTGGACGATCCTGATTCTGTTGGCTGGGTTTGTTTGGTACAGCACGGTTACCACCAAGGAGCAGCGCCAGGATCAAATGGCCTATGAGCTATGTCTGCAGGATATGAAGAAGTTTCCAGGCAACCCAATTGTCGCCGGGACCTGCACCATGCTGCGTGACAAGTACAAAGCCAAATACCACCGAGAGCCATGAGGGCACATGAGCGACTACGGCGAAGGTGACCTGGACCTGCTGTTCACCATGTTCGAAGGGGTGATGCAGGCCCAGGAGTACCTGACTATGAGCCTTTTACATACCGGCGCGCTTGATCGCGCAGGCCTGCAAGCCAGGCTTGAAGCCGCGCTAGCCAGGGACGATTTGCGGGTTGGCACGCAAATCCCCCTTTCGCGGATGCTCGAGGTTGTGAAGGGGCAGCAGCCGACCCCGCCGCCCCGCTGGACGCCTCGGCTGATTCCTGGAAAGAAGCCTGACTGAGCCGCTGCTGGGCTGCGCGCTCGACTTCGGCCCGTCGCGCGGGCGCTTCACGGTTGGCGCGCTCGAAGTACTCAATCATGCGCTGCTCATTTTGCGCGGGCGAATGAATACTCAGGGCTTGGCGAAAGGCACCTGGGTTCGCTTCGATTGATGCGAGCAGTTGCTCTATGTCCAGATCACGCTTAGCAGCCTGTCCCGGCTCGCGCAGTACTGCTTCTGCGCGGGCCTTGAAGTCGGCCAGGCTTTCACCGTTCTCAATGCTGTAGTCGATGATCTGGCGAAGTATCGCCAGGCGGTCGGCGTCGGTCGTCTGCATATCGGTTGCCCTCTGCTGGTTTCGGCTGCCGATCCTGCGCCCTTGCCTGGGCAATGTATTTTTGCCGCGTCCAAATTACTCCGCGCGCGCGCGAGGCGAAGCTGTGATCTCTGCCGTTTAAGACCGGCACTTATTAGCACAGCAACGGCCAGGGATTGGCCAACCTCGGAGCGCAACCCATGGCCACCTGCCAGAACAAGCCCAAGCGCCGCTTCCTGCCGCGCATGACCGTATTCGCTGTTATCTCCATCCTGCTGCTGCTGGCCATCTGGTACGTGCGGCCCGAGCAGCTGCAGGTGGTGCTGTACAAGGCCAGCCTGATCACCATCGGCGCCGTGCTGGGTTACTACATCGACCGAGCGGTGTTCCTGGATGAAGCACGCCCGCATCAGTGCATCGGTGGCATCCATATCGTTGGGGCCTGGCTGCGCCGTGCACTGATCGTGCTTGCGTGTGTGCTCGGCATGACGCTGGGGCTGTAGTCGTGAACCGCCTCAAGCGTTGGCTGGCCGAGGCCGGCAACGATCTCGCCATTATCTGGATGATCGAGCCGCGCCTGTTCCTGTGGCCGCTGATCCTGCTGATGTTCGCAGTGGGCCTGTTCATCGTGCCCAGCGCCGACGCTGCGAGCATCCCGACCGCTGCCGAGCAGCACCGCCGCACCCTGGTGCGCGCTGCGCATGCCGAATGGGGCCTGGGTGCGCCTGTGGCGACCTTTGCCGCCCAGGTTCACCAGGAGAGCGCCTGGCGCGTGAATGCCCGGTCGCCTGTGGGCGCCGAGGGCCTGGCGCAGTTCATGCCGGCTACGGCGGACTGGATGGCCGAGATCTACCCGCGCAGCCTGGGCCCGGCGCAGCCGTACAACCCAGGCTGGGCACTGCGGGCGATGGTGGCGTTCGACCGCTGGCTCTACGAACGAAACCAGGCCGCTAGCGAGTGTGACCGCTGGGCCTTTGTGATGGCCGGCTACAACGGCGGCAATGGCTGGGTGAATCGTGACCGCAGGCTGGCATCGGCACAGGGCGCCGATCCGCTGGCCTGGTTCGATTCCGTCGAGCGGCACAACGCTGGCCGCTCGGCCGCCAACTTCCGCGAGAACCGCCATTACCCGCGCGCCATCCTGCTGCGCTGGGAGCCGATGTATGCGGCTGCCGGCTGGGGGCCTGGCGTGTGCGCCGACAGGTATAGCCGCCATGAAGATCCCGACGCTGTTTCTGCTCGCCACGTTGACCAGCAGTTCGCCTGCCGCCTGCTCCCGGAACTGGCTGGCTGCCGCCGAGCTGTTCGCATCGCCGCCGCCCCGCGAGCGCCACGCACCGCGACTACCGCGCAAGTTCAGGCGTAAGGGGCGGAGATGATCAACCGAATCGTGATTGCACTCAGCGCCCTGGTCGGGCTGGGGATCGCCCTAGCCGTGACCTGGTTGCTGGCTGCAAGCACTGCCTATGACCTGGGCTACGCCGAGGGCAAGGCAGCTGCAGCCGAGGCGTGCCAGCAGGCCCAGCTCGACGCCCTGGAGGGCGTGATCGACAGCACCAAGGGGCTGATCGCCGACGCCAACGCAGCCAGCCAGGAGCTGGGCAAGACCATCAGCGCACGCCGCCAGGCGGACGCACAGACCACCAAGGAGATCCGCCATGCGCTCGCTACTACTGCGACTCAGCGTGCTGGCTGTGTGTTCGATGCTGGCGTCATGCAGCAGCTCGACGACGCGCGTCGTCGAGCCGCCGAGGCCGCTGCCGGCGGAGTACGCACGTCAATGCCCGCCGCCCGTTGAACCGCACGATAACAGCGCCGATGCCGCCGTGGTGGCGCTCAAGGAGCTTTATGACCAGTACGGCGAGTGCGCTGGCCGGCTGGTGGACCTGGTGAATTACCTGCAGGAGAAACGCTAGATGGATATGGACTTCGCCCTGCGGCTTGGCCAGTTCCTTTTCACCCTGATTGTCGGGGTGTTCTCGATTACCGCAGCGCGCCGCGCCAGTTCTCGGGCCGAGGCCGAAGAGTTGGCCGGGCGCCTGCGCGACCACGGCAACCGCATCCTGGTGCTGGAGCAGCGCATGGATCATCTACCGGATGGCAAGCAGTTGGGCGACCTGGCCGGCGATATGAAGGCGATCAAAGCCGAGCTTGCGGGGGTGGCCCGAGAACTGGCCCCTTTGGCCAGATCGGTCGACCGAATCAATGACTACCTGTTGAACGCGAGGCCGCAATGAGCAAATACGCCAACTACCTGAGCGAAGACCGCCGCCTGGTGATCCTGCACATCCTGGCGGAGATGCCCACCTACCGTGCCAACAGTTCGGTGCTGCATACCGTGCTCCAGGAGTGGGGGCACGAGCCCAGCCGCGACCAGGTGAAAACCGAGCTGCGCTGGCTGGAAGAGCAGCAGCTGGTGGCGCTGGATGACGTTGGCGACGGCGCGGTACTCCTGGCCAAGCTGACCGAGCGTGGTGCCGACGTCGCCGCCGGCCGGGCCCGAGTGGACGGCGTGAAGCGGCCGGGAGCCTAACCATGGGCCGCAAGTCGAGCATCGACCGGCTGGAGCCGGCAGTCCGCACGCACATCGAGAAGCGCCTGCGCGAGCGGCGCCTGACCCTGGACGAGCTGATCGAGGATCTGCACGAGCACTTCCCCAGCGCGGACAAGCCCAGCCGTTCGGCGATTGGCCGCTACAAGGTCAGCTTCGACGAGATGGCCAAGCGGCTGCGCGAGCAGCAGGCCATGGCCAGCCTGCTGGTCGAGGAGCTGGGCGAGAACCCCAACGACAAGGCCGGCGCACTGATGGTGCAGTCGATCCAGACACTGACCACGCACGCCGCCCTGGGCGCTCAGGTCGATGACGAGACCACCATCGACGACGTGCGCAAGCTGGCCCGTGCCGCCAAGGACGTGCTGCAGGCCAGCAAGGCCAGCCGCGAGGAGCGCAAGGCGATCGAGCGTGAAGCCCGCGAAGCACTGCTGGCCGAGCAGGAGCAGCGTCTGGAAGAGATGCGCGGCAGCGACGGCATGAGCGAAGAGTTCGAAGACCGCATCCGCCGCGTCCTGATGGGTAAAGCCTGATGAGCGAGCAAGAAGGCAAAGCACTCAAGGCCCTGACCAAGCCCCGCAAGATCGATCTCGCCGCCGAGCTGGAGCTGCATGGCGTTGTCGTGCCCCAGGACATGGCCGATGCAGTACCGGAGGCCGAGGGCGTGTTCCTGCCTTACCAGCAGCGCTGGTTCGACGACACCAGCCAGATCATGATCGCCGAGAAGTCGCGCCGTACCGGTCTGACCTGGGCCGAGGCCGGGCGTAACGTGATCAACGCCGCCAAGCCCCGCCGCCGTGGCGGCTGCAATACCTTCTACGTGGGCAGCAAGCAGGAGATGGCGCTGGAGTACATCGCCGCCTGCGCGCTGTTCGCCCGTGCCTTTAACGAGATGGCCCAGGCCGACGTCTACGAGCAGACCTTCTGGGATGATGGGCGCCGCGAGGAGATCCTGGCGTACATGATCCGCTTCCCGAAGAGCGGCTTCAAAATCCAGGCGCTCAGCTCGCGCCCGAGCAACCTGCGCGGCCTGCAGGGCGATGTGGTGATCGACGAGGCGGCGTTCCATGAATCCCTTGAGGAGCTGCTCAAGGCCGCCCTGGCGCTGACCATGTGGGGCAACAAGGTCCGGCTGATCAGCACCCACAACGGTGTGGACAACGCCTTCAACAGCTACATCCAGGACGCCCGCGAAGGCCGCAAGGATTACAGCATCCACCGCATCACCCTGGACGATGCCCTGGCCCAGGGGCTGTACAAGCGCATCTGCTACGTCACCAACCAGGAATGGTCGCCGGAAGCCGAGAAGCAGTGGCGCGACAAGCTGTACAAGAACGCCCCCAACATCGAGTCGGCCGACGAGGAGTACGGCTGCGTACCGAAGAAATCGGGCGGCACCTATCTCAGCCGAGTGCTCATCGAGCAGGCGATGGTCGATGACCACTCCATTCGCATCTACCGCTACGAGGCGCCCGAGGGCTTCGAGCAGTGGACGCCTGAGATGCGCGAGGCTGAGATCCGCGCATGGTGCGAGGAGAACCTGGCGCCCGAGCTGGCGCGCCTAAACCCGCGCAACCGTCACACCTTCGGTGAAGACTTTGCGCGGCGTGGCGACCTCACGGTGTTCACGCCACTGCAGATCGATCCGCTGCTGCGCAAGCGCGTGCCATTCGAAGTCGAACTGCGCAACCTCACGTACGAGGCGCAGCGCCAGGTGATGTTCTTCATCTGCGATCGCCTGCCGCGTCTTTCTGGCCTGGCGTTCGATGCCACCGGCAACGGTGGCTACCTGGCTGAACAGGCCGCGCTGCGCTATGGCGCCGGCATTGTCGACCAGGTGCAGCTCAGCCTGGCCTGGTATGCGCTGTGGATGCCCAAGCTGAAGGGCGAGCTGGAGGCCTTCAACCTGCAGATCGCCCGCCACCAGACCCGCCTCGACGACCTGCTTTCGATCAAGGTGGACAAGGGCGTGCCCGTGATCGACAAGGGCCGCACCAAAGATCTGCAGGCACAGGACAGCAAGGCCAAGCGCCACGGCGACAGCGCCGTATCGCTGGCCATGGCGGTGCGTGCCAGCTTCATGGAAGGCGGTGCCATCGAGTTCACCGCACTGCCACGCCACAGTCGTGGCTTCGACAACGTCGACGACAACGACTCCGACCTCACTCTCCCGGAACCTTCAGCATGGTGACCACATCCCGCATCCTGGGCCCAGACGGCCAGCCGATCCGCCTGGCCGAGATCCGCGAGCCGCAGACCGCCCACATCACCAGCCTGCACCACGAAGTGGGCAACCACCCCTCGCGCGGCCTAACGCCGAGCCGGTTGGCAGGCATCCTCGACCAGGCCGAACAGGGCGACGTGATTGCTCAGTACGAACTGTTCGAAGACATCGAGGAGAAGGATGGCCACGTCTTCGCGGAAATGGACAAACGCCGCCGCGCCGTGGCCCAGCTGGACTGGCAGATCGTGCCGCCAGACAACCCCACCGCCAAGGAGAAAGAAGCCGCCACCGCACTCCAGTCGATGCTGGCCGGGCTGGATGACTTCGAGGCGATGCTGTTCGACGTGACCGACGCCATTGGCAAAGGCTTTGCCTGTCTGGAGTTCGACGGCTGGCACCGGGTCGATGGCGACTGGCTGCCGCGTGCAATCGATCACCGGCCGCAGACCTGGTTCCAGCTCACCCGCGGCGAGCGTCGCCAGGAGATCCGCCTACGCGGCTCGATGGGCGGTGAGCCCCTGCAGCCATTCGGCTGGATCACCCACGTGCATAAGTCCAAGAGCGGCTACCTGGAGCGCAGCGCACTGTTCCGCGTGCTGGTGTGGCCGTACCTGTTCAAGAACTACAGCGTGGGTGACCTGGCCGAGTTCCTGGAGATCTACGGCATCCCGATGCGCGTGGGCAAGTACCCAGGCGGCGCCACCGAGAAGGAGAAACTGACCCTGCTGCGTGCCCTGGCCCAGCTCGGCCACAGCGCCGCTGGCATCATTCCGATCGGCATGGAGATGGACTTCCTCAACGCCGCCGAAGGTGACCCGGCTGCGTTCAAGCTGATGATCGACTGGTGCGAACGCACCCAGAGCAAGGCCATCCTGGGCGGCACGCTCACCAGCGGTACCGGCGATGGCACCAACACCAACGCCCTGGGCAACGTGCACAACGAGGTGCGCCTCGACCTGCGCGACTCCGACGCCAAGCAGTTGGCCGCTACGATCAGCCGTGACCTGGTGTACCCGATCGCCGTGCTCAATGGCCTGGCTGACAGCTGGAAGCGCTGCCCGCGCCTGGTGTTCCCGACCCAGCAGCCGGAGGATCTGAAGGTCTACGCTGATGCGTTGCCTGGCCTGGTGAAACTCGGCTTCAGGATTCCCCGCCAGTGGGCCCAGGAGAAGGTGGCCATCCCCGAGCCGGCCGAGGGCGAGGACGTGCTCCAGCTGCAGGCCGAGCCAGTCACGCCACCAGCTGATGAGCCGCCACCGCACCGCGCAGCTGCCACTGCCCAGCAGCGCCGAGCAGCCCCCAACGACCCCGCCGAAGCAATGGCGCCGCGCCTGCAGAAGGATCTGCAGCCTGCCGTGGCCGAGTGGGCCGAGCAGCTGCAGGCGCTGGTGGCCGAGGCTGGCTCGCTGCAGGCCATCCAGGCCGGGCTGCTGGAGCTGGCGCCGCAATTGAGCCTGGACCAGTACGCCGAGGTGATGGCCGAGGCACTGGCCGCCGCCGACCTGGCCGGGCGTAACGACATCGAGGACGAGGTGCGCTGATGGCCCAGCCCGCCAGCTACGGCAGCCTGCCGTTTCGTGAGCAGAACGAGTTCCTGCGCCGCAAGCTGCCGAGCGTGGATTACTTCGCCGTGCGCGGCGCCGCGCATGACCACGCCTTCGTGGTGGCCGGGGCTCACCGCGCTGACATGGTCGCGGACATTCAGCAGGTGCTGCAGAGCGCGCTGGACAACGGCGACACCCTGGAGGCCTTCCGCGAGGACTTTTTCGCGGTGCTCGATAACTACGGCTGGCAGCCCGATGGCGGCCGCGCATGGCGATCGCGGGTGATCTACGAAACCAACCTGCGCACCAGCTACGCCGCCGGCCGCTACCAGCAGCTGCAGGACGTGAAGGCCACGCGGCCCTACTGGATGTACGAGCACAGCGATGCGGTGATCACCCCACGCCCCGAGCATGAGGCCTGGCACGGCCTGGTGATCCCGGCCGATGACCCCTGGTGGCAAACCCATTACCCGCCCAACGGCTGGGGCTGCCAATGCCGGGTGCGGGCGCTGAACGAGCGCGACCTCAAGCGCCTGGGCAAGGATGGCCCGGACAAGGCGCCGGCCAGCCAGACGCGGCGCATCGAGTACAAGGGCGAGATCGTTGAGGTGCCCGAAGGTATCGACCCCGGCTGGGGCTATGCACCAGGTCGCAGCGCCCTGGAGCGCCAGGTGCAACTCAGCATGAGCAAGACCGAACGCCTGCCGGCAGCGCCGGCCGCGAGCATGGCGCAGCAGCTGCTGGAGCACGGTGCGGTGAGCCGGGCAATCGACAACGACTGGCGCCGCCTGCTGGATGATGTGGTGATGGACGGCGTGGATCGCGGCCGCAGCATGCTGGTGGGCAGCATCAGCCCGAACCTGGTCACCGGCCTGGCCGGCGCCGGGGTAACGCCGCTGACGGCGGTAATCGGCATCAGCGACGTGGCTATGCTGCGCATGCTGGCCGGCAAGGCACGTGATGCGCGTGCCGCCAACGCTGAACGCGTCGGCAGCCTGCCCACGGCGCTCGCCCGGCCGCGTGCGGTGCTGCTCGATGCCGGCAGCAATAGCCTGGTGTACGTATACGGCGACGAGCTGGCCGTGAGTGTGCGCTACCTGGTGGGCGGCGATGCTGCGGCAAACAGCGTGCAACAGGCCCTGGACATCGCTGCGGTGCGTCGGCGCCTGCAGGTCGGGCAGCTGGTGCTGCTGGAAGGCGAGCTATGAGCGGCGCACGGGTAGAGCTGGAGTTCGACAACGCCGCCGTGCTGACAGCGGTACGCGGCGCCCTGGCCGAGCTGGCCGACCCAAGGCCGATGCTGCTGGATATCGGCGAGGCGCTGGTCAACAGCACCCGCGACCGTTTCAGCGCGCAGCGTGGGCCGGATGGCCAGACCTGGAAGTCGCTCAGCCCGCGCTACCTCGCCACCAAATCGCCCAACCCCGGCAAGATCCTGCAGCGCCGCGGCGACCTGGTGCGGCAGATCTTCCCGCAGGTGGAGGGCGCCACGCTGCTGGTGGGTACCGACCGGGTGTACGGCGCGGTGCATCAGTTCGGCGCGCTCAAGGGCGCCTTCGGTAAAACCCGCCGCGGCGCGCCCATCCCCTGGGGCGACATTGCGGCGCGGCCGTTCCTCGGTATCTCCGACGATGACGCGGCTGAGATCATCGCCATCGCCCGCGACCACCTGCAGGCCCGTTTGCAGGGCTGAAAACCGCAAACCGCCGCAAAGGCCCGTAGAAGCGTTTTAAGCCCCCCAGGGGGCTGCCGTTGTACGCGTCGGGCTGCCTCGTACCGTTTCCGGGGCTGTTTGGGCGTTTATAAACACGGCTCCGCATCTGGCCTGGAGTGAGTTTTGGGCCAAAGCCTGGGAAAACCGGGAAAATGCCGAAAAATGGTAAAACTGTTGCCAAGGTGGTAACGCTGGGCTAGGGTAAAAGTACTTAAACCAAACGGCAGTCACTGCGCTGACCTCGCAGCCTGCCGCCAGCCCTCGGGCTGGCGTTTGCATTTTTACGGTCGGGATGAGAGCGCGGATACAAGACCCTTCGGGGGAAGAAGCGCCAGGGTTCCCGTTTGGACCCTAGTTGAATCCCGACCACCTGATGGGCTACTAATCCGTCAGGCAAGACACTTAAACCAAACGGAGGTCATCATGACCGCGCTCACCTTCCGCGATACCCGCCTCGATGTTATCGACCGTAACGGCCAGCGCTGGCTCACTGCCGAGCAGATCGGCCTGGCCCTTGGCTACGCGCCAGACAACGCTCGTAAGGGCGTAAACAAGCTCTATAACGCTCATAGCGACGAGTTCACCGAGCAAGACACAGGTGTCGCCGTTTTGGCGACACCTAGTGGCCGGCAGGAATCACGCATTTTCTCTTCCAGCGGCTGCATCCTCCTTGGCTTCTTCGCCAATACCACCCGCGCCAAGGAGTTCCGCGTGTGGGCCAAGCAGGTGCTGGCCTGCCGTCCGGAACCCGCCGCACCGGCCCGTGGCCCGTCCGGTCGGGTGCTGATCACCCGTGCCATGGAACGCCAGGTGCTGGAGCTGTTCGTCGCCGGCTGGCGGCAGCGCGCCATTGCCGATGAGGTGGGCCTATCCGCCGCCGCCATCAACCTGCTGCTGCATGCCAAGTACCAGTTCAGCCCGGCTGCTGGCGAGCCGCAGTGCAGCCCCGAGCTGCTCGCCGCTGTGGCGGTTAAGCACCTGGAGAACGAGCAGGCGCGGCTGATCGAGCAGCAACAGCGGTTGGCCCAGCGCTTCTGCAACTCGGCGCACAACCAGCCGCTGGCCGACCAGCTCGACCGCATTGGCCGGCACCTGCAACAGGCTGCCGCCGTGGCCTTGCTGCCGCTGGGCGGCAAGGATGGTGAGCAATGAGCCTGCACGAACTGCGCCCCGACCAGGTGGCCGCCATCAACGCCTTTGCCGCGCGGCGCCTGGCCGAACGCATGGGCGCCCTGAGCGCGCTGAAACAACTGCTGGCCGTGCCACTGCCGGTGGATGCCGAAGGTGACGAAACCCCGGCCATGCTCGACCATGTGTCGCGCAGCGACCTGTGCCAACTGGTGGACGTGCTGGCCGGCGACCTGGAGCAGCAGGCCTACAAGGTGCAGGAGCTGGCCGACCAGGCGCTGCACAACACCCTGGCCCTGCTCGACTACCCAGCCGACCACGCCCTGCGCACGCGCTGACCCTCCCTAGCCCGGCCTCGCGCCGGGCTTTATTTCCTGCCGTAATGCCCTCGCCAGCCAGCGAGATTTTTGCCCCGTCAAAATTACTTGCCCGGCCTGCCGCGCCAAGCTGCCGGCATGAAGACAAAACGCCTCCCTCTCGCCGTTGCACTCGCCGCCTGCAGTTTCGTACTGGGGGCGCCGGCTGCCGACAACACCATCTGGGTTCAGGTGACCCCGGCTGGTCACTTCCTGCCGGCTGATGGCCGCGAGATCAAGGTGCCGTCCTGGCACATCAACCAGGCGGTGGCCACCAAGGTCATCGAGCGCTTCCACGCTCGCAAGAACAAGCGCGTAGTCGACTACGAGCACCAGACCCTGCTCAAGGAAGAGAACGGCCAGCCCGCACCTGCTGCAGGTTGGTACCAGGCCCTGGAGTGGCGTGAAGGCCAAGGCCTGTTCGCCCAGGTGCAACTGACCGCCCGCGCCGCGCAGTACATCGCCGAGGGCGAGTACCAGTATTTCTCCCCCGTGTTCCTTTACCACCCGACCACCGGCGACGTCCTGGACGTGCAGATGGGCGCGCTCACCAATGCCCCGGCAATCGACGGCATGCAGGAACTCAGCCTGCGCGCCGCCGCGTCGTTCGGCTGTTTCGATGACTCCCCAGAGGAAAACCCCGTGAACCCACTGCTGCTGGCGGTCTGTGCCGCGCTCGGCCTGCAGGCCGATAAAACCACCGAAGAGCAGGCCATCGCCGCGCTCACTGCATTCAACAACGACCTGCGCAAGCTGCTGGGTGAAGGCGAAGCCTCTGATGGCAAGGCCGTCCTGGCAGCCTGCACCGGCCTCAAGGCCAAGGCCGCCACCAGCGTCGACCCGGCGCAGTTCGTGCCGCTGTCGGTTGTCGAAGGCCTCAAGGCCGAGATGGCCGCCCTGACCGCCCGCCTGGGCGAACGCGACGAGAAGGATCTCGACAGCCAGATCACCGCCGCCCTGGAAGACGGTCGCCTGCACAAGACCATGGAGGATTGGGCGCGCGACCTCGGCAAGAGCAACCGCGCAGCGCTGACTGCCTACCTGGACAAGGCGCAGCCCATCGCGGCCATCACCGGTAGCCAGACCGGAGGCAAACCGCCGGTGGCGGACGAGAAGACTGGCCTGACCCAGGATGAGCTGGCTGTTTGCTCGGCCATGGGCCTGACCCCTGAACAGTTCAAGGCCGCCAAGGCCGAGGAGCAATAAGCCATGCCGCTGACCAAAGACCGCAACACCCTGCGCCGTGATGGCGTGCAGTTCAACGACCCGGTGGCTGCCAGCACTCGCATCTTTGCCGGCTCCCTGGTTTGCCTGAATGCTGCCGGTAATGCCGTGCCAGGCAGTCTCTCCGCGACCTTGAAGGTGCGCGGTGTGGCTCAGGAACATGTGGACAACCGCGATGGTGCTGCCGGTGCGTTGCGCATCCATATCCGCCGTGGCGTGTTCCAGTTCGCCAACAGCGCCTCGACCGACGAGATCACCCGCGCCGATATCGGCAGCGAGTGCTTCATCGTCGACGACCAGACCGTCGCCAAGACTTCCGCCACTGACACCCGCTCTGTCGCCGGCACTATTCTCGATGTGGATGCCGGTGGCGTCTGGGTCGAGATCTAAGGAGCAAGACTCAGATGATCATCAACAAGCAAAACCTCTCCATCCTGCATACCGGCTATATGGCGTCGTTCCAGGGCGCATTTCAGGGCGCAGTGATCGACTATGACCAGATCGTGATGGAAGTGCAGTCCGGCACCGCCATCGAAACCTACGGCTGGCTGGGCGCTACCACCCGTTTCCGTGAGTGGCTGGGCGACCGCGTGATCCAGAACCTGGCGCTGCATGACTACAGCATCAAGAACAAGACGTTCGAGAACACCGTGGGCGTGCCCCGCGAGGCGATCGAGGACGATCAGTACGGCACCTACAACACCCTGATGGCGCAACTGGGCCAGGACGCCAAGGAGCACCCGGCCGAGCTGGTTTATGCCCATCTGAAAAACGGTTTCACCGGCAAGTGCTACGACGGCCAGTCCTTCTTCGATACCGACCACCCGGTGATCGGCGCCAATGGCCAGGAAACGTCGGTGAGCAACTTCCAGGGTGGTAGCGGTACGGCGTGGTTCTTGCTGGACGTCACTCGCATGATGCGGCCCATCATTCTGCAGAAGCGCAAGAACTATCAGTTCGTTTCCAAGACCGGCGAGACCGACTCCAACGTGTTCGACCGCAAGGAGTTCGTATGGGGCGTGGATGCACGCCTGAACGTTGGTTATGGCCTGTGGCAGCTGGCCTACGCCTCCAAGGAAGCGTTGGATGCCGACAGCTTCAACGCGGCCTATGCCGCCATGCAGGAACTCAAGGGCGACAACGCGCGTCCGCTGGGTATCCGTCCGAAGCTGCTGGTAGTGCCGCCAAGCATGCGTGCTACCGCCCTGGAAGTGGTCAAGGCCGAGCGCAACGCGGCCGGCGCCACCAACATCAACCGCGACGTGGTCGACGTGCTCGTCACCCCGTGGCTGGCCTGATGGGGTGATGCATGGCTAATAAATCGACCGCCAAGGCGCCTGCAAAGGCGCCCACCAAGAGCGCAGATAAGGCAGCGCCTGCAGGTGGCAGTGCCACTGATGCTGTTGATGGCCTGGACGACGACGGCGATATCGAGGGGCTGTGGGTGGTGGCGATTCCCGAGCAGGGCTTCCGCCGCTGTGGCTTTCGCTTCACCCGTGAAGGCTTCGGCATCGCCCTGAGCGCGCTGACGGCCGAGCAGATCGAGCAGCTGGAGAACGAGCCCAACCTCAAGGTTGAGCGCGGCATCTTCTCCGGCCGTGTCGGCGAGCGCGTGGAGTAACCCATGCAGTACATCACCGCCGATCAACTGGCAGAACGCCCCGGTGCTCGCGAACTGGCCCAGGTGGCCACCGCAGCACACCTGGCGATTGTGCCTGCCGAGTTGATGGAGGCCACCCTGCGCGGCGCCGATCGCAGCAGCTGGACGGCACCGCAGGTGGCCTCGGCGGATGATGCCCTGCAACGAATCGAAGACGCTGTGCGCCAGGCCGAGGGTCTGGTGGATGGCTACCTTGCGCGGCGCGGCTATGGCCTGCCGCTGAGCCCGGTACCTGAGCTGGTGACAGGCTGGGTGCGCGATATCGCCCGCTATCTGCTGCACAAGGATCGCCAAGGCCGTGAGGATAACGACCCCATCGTGCGGGCCTATCGCGATGCGTTGAAGTTCCTGGAGCTGATCGCCCAGGGCAAGTTCAGCCTGGGCGCGTTGGACCCCATCCAGAACAACCCGAGCACCATCGATGTGCGCTTCGATTCAGCGCCAAGTGTCTTCGATCGCAAAAACCGGCGGAGCTTCTGATGAGCGCCCCTTTCGACATCAACCTGGTCATCGACCGTCTGCGCGCCGAGGTGCCCGAGCTGCAGAGCGTCGAGGGCGTGGCCGAGTACGGCGCGGTGACCAGCCTGCGCGACTTCCGCACCCCTTGTGCCTTTGCGTTGCTGGTGCGCGAGCGTGGCGACGGCGAGGCGCCCAAGGCCGGCCGGCAGCGTGCTATGGCCACGGTCGGCGTGGTGTTGGCCGTGAGCAACTACCGCGACACCCGAGGTGCTGAGACGGTGGAGGAGCTTACGCCGCTGCTCGGCAAGGTGCGCGCCGCGCTGATGGGCTGGACGCCGGACATTATCGGCGGGCGGCCGTTTCAGTTCCTCCAGGGCGACGTGCTGGACTACGACGCCAGCACGCTGCTGTGGACGGATGTTTACCAGACCCAACACTTCATAGGCGTAACCCCATGAGCAAGAGCAACAGCAACGCCCCGGCCGCCGGGCCGGCCCTCGTCGAAGTCACCCTGGATAAGCCGCACACCCACAAGGGTGAGCCGTTCAAGAAGGGCGACAAGATTCGCGTCAATGCCGCGGAGCGGGATTGGCTGATCGCCAACCAGGTCATTGCCGGCGCTGAGCAGCCGCAGGCCAAGGAGTAACCCATGTCTGATCTCTTTTCCTTCCAGGGCAAGATCTATCTCGGCACGCGCTCGGCGCAGGGCAAGTTGGTGAAATCCATCTGGGTGGGCAACGCGCCGGCCTGTTCGGTGCAGTTCCAGACTGAGACCACCAACAAGACCGAGTCTTTCAGTGGCAATCGTCTACCGTATGGCCGCCTGCGCCGTGGCAAGACGGCAAACATCACCCTGTCGCTGGATGAATGGATTCTGGAGAACCTGATCCTGGGCCTGCACGGCAAGTCGGTGCCGGTCACCGCCGGTTCGGCCACGGGTGAGGTTCTGCCCACCGGTATTGTCGCTGGCGACCTGGTGCGCCTGGACAAGGGCTTCGTCAGCAGTGTGGTGATCACCGACAGCGCCGGCACCCCGGCACCGGTGCCGCACACCGTCGAGTCGCCCAATGCTGGCTTGATCCGCCTGGGCTCGCTTACCGGGGTTACCCCTCCGTTCAGTGCCGCCTACAGCTACGCCGCTGCGCAGTCGCTGTCGATCTTCGCCGAGACGCCGCCAGAGCGTTGGCTGTATCTGGACGGCATCAATACCGAGAACAACCGCCCGGTGCTGCTCGACCTGTACCGCGTCAGCTTCGACCCGGTCGGCGACCTCGGCCTGATCCACGACGAGTACGGGCAGCTGAGCATGACCGGCAGCGTGCTGTATGACCCGGCCAACGCCAACGGCAGCAACATGCACGGCTTCGGCAACGTGCAATGGCAGGATCAGTAAGCATGGCGCGCAAGGTAAAGGAGGCGGCGCCAGTCGCCGCCCCTGGCGCCGATGACCTGGAGGTGCTCCACCCGGAGCGCGAGGTCACCATCGCCGGTCGCCAGTTGGTGGTGCGCGAGTATGGCTTCGTCGAGGGGCTCAAGCTGCGGCCGCTGTATGCGCCGCTGATCGAGAACCTGAAGCCGGTGCTGGCCGAGGGCGAGTTGCCCGACCTGGAGCAGGTCCTGGATCTGCTGGTGCAAGATGCCGACGCGCTGCCGCAGCTGATGGCCGCCGCCTGCGATCAGCCCGTTGAATGGGTAGCCGGTCTCGGCCATGAGCACGGCCACAACCTGATGCTGGTGTGGTGGGGGGTAATCGGCCCTTTTTTCGTGCGCAGTGCAGCGGGCCAGCTGCTCAGCGAACGGCTGCGGGCCATGCGCCGCGCTGGAGCGACGTCTACGCCGTCCTGATCTCGGCCGGCTATGGCGATGCCGAGCGCATCGGCCGTATGACGCAACGCCAGATCCTGCTGCACTACAACGCCCAAACCCGCCGCCGCAACCTGGAGCGGGCCCAGAACTTCATTGATATGAACATGGCAGGCGCAAGCGCCAAGGCCGCCGAAGAACACTTCAAACTGCTGCAGCGCAACTAGAACCGCCTTCGGGCGGTTTGTTTTTGCCTCGTCAAAATTACATCCAACCTCGCGCGCGCGAGCATGGCGGCACATTCCCTCTATGTGACCGCACCCATGGCTCTGGCAGGCAAGAACCTCGAACTGGCAATGCGCATTCGCGCCGATCTGCAGAATGCAATCGGTGAGCTGAAGCAGTTGGAGGGTGCCGTCGAGGCCAACGGCCGCCAGGCCGAGTCCACCGGCCGCGACATGGAGAAGCTGGGCAAGACCATCGGCAGCGTGATCGCTGCGTTTGCCGGTGGTGCCGTGTACAAAGCGGTTATCAGCGCCACCATCGAGCAGGAGCGCGTGACTGCCCAGTTGGAACAACGCCTGCGCTCGACTGCTGGTGCTGCTGGTTTGAACCGCGACGAGCTGCTGGAAATGGCCAGCGCCATGCAGCAGGTGACCACCTACGGCGATGAGGCGGTGATTCCGGCGCAGTCACTGCTGCTGACCTTTACCAAGATCGGCCGCGAGGTTTTCCCCCGCGCCCTCGAGACGGTGCTCGACATGAGCACCGCCATGGGTCAAGACCTCAAGTCCTCGGCCATCCAGCTGGGCAAGGCACTCAACGACCCGATCCAGGGTGTGGCCGCACTGTCGCGCGTTGGCGTGCAGTTCACCGAGCAGCAGAAAGAGCAGATCAAGACCCTGGTCGAGTCCGGCCGCATTGTCGATGCGCAGAAAATGATTCTGGCCGAGCTGGAAACGCAGATGGGCGGCAGCGCCCGCGCGGCTCGCGAAACCCTGGGTGGCAGTATCCAGGCGCTGAAGAACGCGTTTGGCGACTTGCTGGAGGCCAAGGGCGGGCTCAAGGAGTCAGCTGGCGAGATAGAGAAGCTCACCCAGGTGCTGAGCGACCCGGCTACCGCGCAGGGTGTCGATTCGCTTGTCAGTAGCTTGGTGCGCTTGACTGGTTCCCTGGCGGCTGCGGCAGCCGAGGGTGGAAACTTCCTTGCCTTCCTTGGCCGCCTCGGCGTCGACGTCGCTGACTCGAACGTGGAAGGTCTGCAGCAACGTCTCGACGACCTGCGCGGCCTGCTCGCTGATGACAGCCTGTTCAACCTAGGTGAACGCCTGCGCTTCTTCGGCGATGACGGCCTGGTGAGCTTTGTCAGCGACGACGAGATCCGCGCTGAGATCAAGCGCATCGGGGACGTGCTGCGCAACGCGCCAGCCAAGCCGACAGTAGAGATCCCGGTTACCACTGAGACCGAAGAGGTCAAGGCGGCGAACAAGGAATACGACAAACTCCTTACCAACCTGCAAAAACAGTCCGAGCTGTTTGGCGTTACCAGTGAAGCTGCCCGCGTGCGCTACGCCATCGAGCGCGGCGAGTTGGGCGAACTGGACGCCGCCCAGCAACAGGCCCTGCTGCGCCACGCCCAGGAGATCGATGCCAAGCGCGCCAGTGGCGAAGCGAGCAAGGCCGCCGCCCAGGCCAGCGCTCAGCAGACCCGCCAGCAGGAACAGTACGTGCGCGGCCTGGAGCGCAGTGCATCATTGCTCGGATTGAGCGCCGACCAGGTGCGCGCCTACGAGCTGGCCGAGAAGGGCCTGACCGGCGCGCTGCGCGATCGAGCCATTGCCGCCCAGGCGTTGATCGCTGCCGAGGAGCGCAAGCAGCAGCTCGATGCTGACGCCCGCCAGATCGCCGGCCTGCGCGCCCAGCTGCTGCGCGCCGAGGGCCGCGACGCCGAGGCGCTGACTATCGAGATCGAGCAGCGTTATGGCGAGCTGATGCAGCGCCTGCAGGCCAACGGTGACACCGCCGGCCTGAACATCATCAACAGCCTGGTGAACGTCGAGCAGGCGCAGATCCGCTTCAACGAGATCCAGCGCCGGTTCGACCAAGTGCTGGCCGAGCAGACCCGCCAGGAACAATCGGTACAGGCCGAGCAGCAGGCCGGGCTGCTGAGCGAAGTCGGCGCCCGCGAGCGCATCCTGGAGATCCACCGCCAGACCCATGCCCAGCTGCAGGAGATCCGCCCGCTGCTGGCTGAGATGGCGCAGATGCCCGGTGCGATCGGCGCATCCGCGCAGCAGGCGCTGGACAACCTGGACGCCCAGGCCAACCGCCTGCGTGCCACCACCACGCTCCTGCAGGAGACCCTGCGCACCGGCATCGAGGGCGGCTTGACCTCGGCGCTTTCTGGCCTGGCAACTGGCACCATGAACCTGCGCGAGGCCGTCACCGCCCTCGGCCAGAGCGTGGCCGATGCCCTGGCGCAGATGGCCGCCAAGAACCTGGCTGAAGGGCTGACCAACAGTGTGATGGGCATGTTCGGCAGTGGTGCTGATGCAGCGCCTGAGACGGCCGCTGCTACGGCAACGGCAACGGCCATCACCACGGCATCGACCGCCGGCGCCACGGCAATGGGTACAGGGATCACGGCTGGTGGCACGACAGCGGCAACTGCTATGGCAGGCGCAATCACAACTGCGGGCACAACGGCAGCCGCAGCGATGGCGCAGGCGATCATTGGTGCATCAGCGGCAAGCTCGACCAGCGATGCGATTTCAGGAGTCGCCTCTGTCGCTGCTGTGGCAGCGTCGACTGGTGGCCATATCACCGGCCCTGGTACCACCACCAGCGACAGCATTCCAGCCTGGCTCTCCAACTACGAGTTCGTCACCCGTGCCGCCGTCGTGCAGCAGCCCGGAGCGCTCGCCTTCCTGCACGACTTCAACGCCCGCGGTATGGCTGCTGTGAATGACTACCGCGTGCGCCACTCGACTGGCGGCCTAGCCGGCGTGCCGGCACCGGCCTTGCCGTCGCCTGGGCTGGCAAACACCCGCCTGGCTGAGCCGGCAAAGGAGTCGGGTACCACGCTCAAGAACAGCCAGAACTTCTATCTGATCGACGATCCGCAGCGGATCGGCGACGTGATGTCCGGCCCGGTCGGCAACGAAGCGATCGCCGTTGCCATCTCCCGTGAGCCCGGCAAGTTCCGCCAAATACTAGGACTGAACAACTGATGCCCCATCAAATCGGCTTCGTCGACAACTCGGGCGGTGTGCTCGCCCACTACAAGATGCTGGAGACCATCCGCGACTTCGCCTCGGCGAACGGCTGGATCGTGCTGCGCTATGACACCGCCCCGGCCAACCGTGAATTGATCCTGAAGGGTGTGGGCTACACCGGCGAGGAGGAGATCTTCGTCGGCTTCCGCACCTACCAGGACGCGTCAGCCGACTACTACAACCTGCTGGCTGGGGTGTTCACCGGATACGTCGCCGGCAACACCTTCGACACGCAACCAGGAGCACGTCTGAGTGGCGTGCCGGCACACAACAACCGTATCGATTACTGGCTGACCCTCAACCCGCAGCGCATCGCGCTGGCGATGAAGGTCGGCACTCCTGTGTACGAGAGCTGCTATGTCGGCAAGTGCCTGCCTTATGGTCGGCCGAGCCAGTACCCGTACCCGGTCGTCTGCAGCGGCATGCTCAACGGTGCCGCGACACTGCGTTTCAGTGACACCTCGGCGAACCACGGCATCGGCTACAAGGGCAACTCAGCGCGTCTGGGGCTGCGCAGCAATGACAACTGGCTCAACGCCTACTGCTATCCCTGGGGCAATGATGACATCGCTGGCGTGACCCAACTCCGTGATACCGGCGGTTATTACCACCTGTTGCCAGTCGAGCTGCATGACAACAGCTCCAATCTGTGGGGCTCGTTGGACGGGGTCTTCTATATCTCTGGCTTCGACAATGCTGTGGAGAACACTCTTACCGTTGATGCTATCGACTATGTCGTAATCCAGGACGCTGGTCGGAACGGTTTCACAGACTATTACGCAATGAGGTTGGACGTCTGATGGCCTACTACACCGGTTCGGCAAATGACATGGCGGCGGTCCGGAGTGCCTTGGTTGACGCCTGTGTGGCTGAGGGCTGGGCATGGAATGAAGTGACTGAGGTGCTCAGCAAGGGGGCAATGTTCCTGCGTTTGCAGGTGGTATCTGGTTATTTGTCGTTGCTGGGGCGTACCTCTGCTGCGAGTGGGGATGCACCAAATGTTGTACGGCTTGGGCAGATAGGTAGCGTTCCTATCGTGTTTCCATTGACATACGAAGTCTTCGCTTTTGAAAGCGAGGTCTATCTGGTCTGTAGGTACAGCATCGACTTCTATCAGTGGTGTGCATTTGGTAATTCCACGATACAAGGGTTGCCTGGATCAGGAATGTGGCTTGGCGCATCTATAGGCTCACTGGCCGCCGATGGGGGAATACGTATTGATCCGGAGTCGTCCAACAACGGTGCAAGCCATACAACTGGCGCCCTGTTTTGGTACACGCAGAATAACGGGCTATCTAACCGCAATTCGTTCGTTCATTCGGACTTAGATGGCCAAGGCTGGGCGTTGAGCCAGACACTCGGTGCTTCCTATGTGGGTCCTGGACCATTAGCGCCCCTGATTAGTGTTCTGCCTAGTCGGTGGAATAGTGAGGCTGTGCTGCTGCCTCTGCGATCTTGGAAGGTCAGGCCGTCCAGTAAGTTAAGTCTGACCTCCGAGCTTGAACACGCACGCTACACACGCATAGACAACTATGTTCCTGGAGAGGTTGTCTCGATCGGGCCAGACCGCTGGAAGGTATTCCCGTGGTATAGGAAGGACACGTCGGCCCGTAATGGCGGGAATAACATTGATCATACCGGGACATTTGGCTGGGCTATCCGCTACGAGGGGCCTTAATTGTGGCCGTTCTCAACGGACAAGCAGTGCTCCCGACTCTAGGCGGCATCGAAAACCCGAATCTGACTCAAGATCATTGGACGTTCGCCTGGGTCAATCAGTTTGATCCGTCGCCTTATGTCAGCGATACGCAGCGTGTTGGTGAGGCAACAATTACACCTCATTGGCCAGTGGAGGTGAACGGCCGTGCGTTGTCGGTCAAACGCTTACATGCCCATGTTGACGACTGGTATCACCGCATCCACATCAGCCCGAAACAGCTCGACCTTGGCAACGTTGTATCGGCGCAGACTCAGGACGTTTTTCTGTGGAATGCCTTCCTGGAGCCTCGCACCCTGGTCGATATCGGCGGCACGGACGAAGGCGTGCTCGTCAGCGGCCAGCCCGACCCGCCGCTGCTGTTCCCAGCGCTGAAGGAACTGACCTGGCAGCTCACCGTCACCCCGGATGGCCAGCCGGTGCTTGATACCGTCGTTACCTGGGAGTTCGACAACGGCCGTGAGGCAGGCCTACGCGTCACCGCCAACCGCATCATCGCCTGGACCTTCGTGCCGGACTGGGGCGACAGCATCCGCGAGAGGCTCACGGCCGCCACCGACATCCTGCAGAGCGAGTCCGGGGTCAGCCAGCGCCGCAAGCTGCGCGGCTCGCCGCGGCGTGAGTTCAATGGCGCAATGTACGCCGAGGGTCGTGAGCGCCAGTTGCTCGACCTCGCGTTGTTCGGGTGGAGCGATCGCATCTGGTCGATACCGATCTGGCCTGATATCCAGCTGCTCAATGCCGGCATTGCCGCCGACGTCGACTTCATCCCCTGCAGCACCCAATGGCTCGACTTCCGCGCCGGTGGCCTGGCGATGCTGCGTGGCGAGGATGCTTTCACCAGCGAGACGGTCGAGATCCTCGAAGTACTCCCCGAAGGCCTGCAGCTAAAACGTAACACCCAGCTGGCCTGGCCGGCCGGCTCGCGCCTGTATCCCGCTCGCTCGGCTCAGCTGCTCGAGGAGCCATCGCTAAACAAGCTGACCGACCGGCTGATCGAGGCCGAGGTGCGCTTCCTTGTTGTCGAGGCCTGTGACTGGCCTGAGTGGTTGCCAGCCTCCTTATATAGAGGCCGGCCGGTTTGGGATCGGCGCCCCGACGACACCGAGAACCTCACCCATGCTGCCCAGCGCCTGCGTTCGACACTGGACAGTGGGTTCGCTCAGCCACTGGTCACTGACACCGCCCGCCGGGCGTTCCAGGTACTCGGCCAACGCCATCTCGACCTCGGCCGGGCGGCTCGGGCGCTGGTGCGCTCGTTCATCTATGGGATGTGCGGCAGGCAGAAGGTGGTTTGGGTGCCGAGCCACATGGATGACCTCACCGTCGTCGCCACGGCCTCTGCGGTGGCCACCACCATCGACATCGTGAACATCGGTTACACCAGGTTCAGCAACGGCAAGCCAGGCCGACGCGATATTCGCATCGAGCTGTGGAGTGGCACGGTGCTGATGCGCCGCATCATCGGCGCCACCGAGCTGGATGGCCAGACCGAGCGCCTGGCGCTGGATGCGGCCCTGGGTATCGAGCTGCGGTCTGACGATATCGCGCGGATCAGCTGGATGAACCTGATGCGGTTCGAGAGCGACGTCCAGGAGATCGAGCACATGACGGATAGCCAGGGTGTTGCCGGCTGGGCAACGGTGTTTCGCGAGGAGCGTGACGATGAGTTTTAACAGCCGCGAGAACTCACTGGCTGATGGTGCGCCGATAAGGCTGTACCAGTTCAGCAGAGGCGTCATGCGCTGGCTCTACACCAGTGGAGACCGAGACGAGGTCGTGGGCACACAGATCTTCCGCACGCTTCGCGGCGGTATCTCGGACGATGGGATTCGCCAGACAGGTGAAGCCAGCGTCGAGCTGCTCAAGATCACCGCGCCGGCCGACCTCGACGTGGCCACTCTCTATCGAGGGGTACCGCCGTCGAACGAGATCGCCCTGACGATATTCGACAGGCATGCGGGAGAGGACGAGCAGGTCGTCAGCTGGGTGGGCAGTATTCAGAGCGTCTCTTGGCCCAAGCGTGACCAGGCACAACTGGTCTGCCAGCCACTCTCTGCGCGCATGACCATGCAAGGCCTGCGGCAAGGCTGGGAGCGACCCTGTCACCACGCTCTCTACAGCGTGGCGTGCGGTGTTAATCGTGATCTATACCGCGTCACCACCGAGATTCAGAGCAAGAACGGCCTGGTAATCAGCAGTGGCGCATTCGCAAGTTACCCGGCCGGCTATTTCACGGCGGGCTGGGTCGAGTGGTCGGTTGGTTCGGGTGAGTTCGATCGCCGTGCTATTGAGAGTCACACCGGCAGCAATCTGGCCCTGCTAGGCGGGACGGCCGGGCTGCAACCTGGGCAGGCGATCCGCGTCTATCCCGGCTGCAATCAAACCATCCAGATGTGCAACGACAAGTTCGACAACGCTCCCAACCACGGCGGCGTCCCGCATCTTGCAGGTCGTTCGCCGTTCGATGGCAATCCGGTTTTCTAGGGGGAAGTCATGGATCCGTATACCTGGGCGTATATCGCCATCATGGCGATCAGTGCCTACGTCTCGTACAAGAATCGCCCCAAGTCTGTTGCTCCGAAGCCGGTGGCCTTCGAGGACTTCAGCTTCCCGCAGTTCGAAGAGGGCACTCCCCAGTGCGTGTTCTTCGGGGACAACTACACGCCGGACTGGATGGTGCTCTCCTACGGCAACTATCGCACCCAACCGATCAAGACGAAGAGCGGCAAGTAATGATCAGTGACGACGAGCTGTTCGTGACCCTGGAGCACATGCATAGCGTGCCGGCATTCAATGGTCGGGCGGGCTTCTGCCACAAGGGGGGCCGCGCATTGGCTGCACGGTATGGTCTCGACTGGGGGCAGATCGTGAACGATGGCGGCATCGTGGCCAGCAAGCTGGTCGCCACGGGTGATGCCATGGCCATGCACCTGGTCGAGTTCGCGCGGCAGGAGGTGTGTGATGGGCAGTAAGAAGGCAGTCAAGGTTGGCTATCGCTACTTTTTCGGCATCCACATGGGTGTCGGCAAGGCGATTGATGAGTTGGTTGAGATCAAGGTCGGTGAGAAGCGTGCTTGGTCTGGCAGCGTTACCAGCAACCAAACCATCAACATCAACGCCCCGGAGCTGTTTGGAGGCGACAACGGCGAGGGAGGCATCCAGGGAACGCTCGACGTGATGATGGGCGCGCCTGATCAGCCGCTCAATGGGCGCTTGGCGGCCATGCTGGGCGGTTTGGTACCGGCTTTCCGTGGCGTTTGCACGTTGTTCTATGACGGCCTGGTGACCAGTATGAACCCCTACCCGAAGGCCTGGACGTTCCGTGTGCGGCGCGCATTGAAGGGCTGGGATGGCGCGGTCTGGTACCCGGAGCGCTGCGTTATCGATATGGCCAGCGGTGCGATCAAGGCGATGAACCCCGCGCACATCATCTATGAGTGCCTGACGAACCGCGACTGGGGTGGTGGCATGGATCGTAGCCGGATCGATGATGCCTCTTTTCGCGCTGCGGCAACGGCGTTGCACGCTGAGGGTTTCGGCCTCTGCCTGCGCTGGGTGCGCCAGGATAGCCTCTCGGCCTTTGTCAGCCATGTGCTCGATCACATCGGCGGCAATCTCTTTGTCAGTCGCAGGACGGGGCTATTTGAGCTGACCCTGGTACGCGATGACTACGATCCTGAGCTGCTCCCGTTGTTCGACGAGGACAGCGGCCTGCTGTCGATCATGGAGGATGACAACGCCGCGACGGCAGGTGCAGCGAATGAGGTCATCATCAAGTGGCGCAGCCCGATCGATAACACGAACAGGCAGAAGCGCGAGCGCAATCTCGCCGCGATCCAGGGTGCCGGCCAGATCCTCTCGACCACCATCGAGTACCCAGGCATTCCCACTGATGAGCTAGCCGGCCGAGTGGCTGTTCGTGATCTGCGGGCCAGGTCGGTCGGGCTGAAGCGCTTCAAGGTGCAGCTCGACCGACGCGGCCGCGATATCAAGCCTGGTGGTGCATTCCGCATCCGCAGCCTGAGCCGGGGCATCGAGATGATGGTGGTCAGGGCTGGCCGTTTCGAGGATGGCACCCTCGGCAGCGGGGCGATCACCGTCACGGCTGTGCAAGACGTGTTCGGGTTGCCGGCCACCAGCATGACGCCTCCACAGCCTCCAGGCTGGGTGCCGCCAAACACAACGCCGGCAGCCGCCACTGTCCGGCGACTGACAGAGGTTACCTGGCGCGACCTGGTGCAAACCGTCGACCCCGCCAACGTCGCTCTCTTTGATCAAACCAGCGCATTCATTGCCGCCCTGGCGCTCAAGCCAACACCGTTGTCGCTGGGCTTCGGTATTGAATCGCGGGTTGGCAGCGCGGCCTTTGCCAGTGCCGAGAGCGGTGACTTCTGCCCGTCTGGTCTTTTGGTGGGTGCGATTGGGCGTGCCGAGACCAGCATTCAGCTGACGTCGGTCGAAAGCATCGACCTGGTCGAGGTGGGTACTGCGGCGTTGATCGATGACGAGATCGTTCGGGTTGTGGCGGTCGACCTCGGCACGTTGGTAGTGACCATTGCCCGTGGCTGCGTGGACACGGTACCGGCCGCCCACACGGCTGGTGCGCGCGTGTGGTTCTTTGATGACTATGCGGGGGCTGACCCTACGGAGTACTCCGCTGGTGTCAGCGTGCAGATGCGGCTGCGCACGATCACCAGCAGCGGCATGCTGGCTCCGGAGCTGGCTCCGATCGACACCCTGTCACTGGTTGGGCGTCAGGCGCTGCCGTACCCACCGGGCCGGCTGCTTATCGGCGGCGCCAGCTATCCGGCTTCGGTCGTTGGTGATGTGGTTGCCAGCTGGGCGCACCGTGATCGCATCGTCCAGGCCGACCAGTTGATCGACACCACGACGGGCGATATCGGCCCTGAACCAGGTACCACTTACAGCTGCAGGTTGCTCAGGGCTGATAACAGCAGCGTGCTGGCAAGCCAGACCGGTATCAGTGGCACGACCGCTACGCTGACCACCACCTATGTGGGCCAGGTCATTCTGGAGGTCTGGTCGGTTCGGGGAGGGTTGAACAGTTGGCAGCGGCACCGAGTCCAGTTCAGCAGGACGAACCCGGTGCCGTGATTTGGCAATTCCGTTGCCGTGCGTGAAAATGTCAGCTCACTGCATTTATCGCGCAAACGGCAACAGTTTTTCGCGCGGCGCTACAGGATGCCGCTGGCGCGAAACAGGCCGGTGTGTAGCTCATTGAAGGGTTGCCAGGCGGTATGCGCGTAAAGAATGAAAGGCTGACCATGGAGCATTTCCAGGGTCGGCCTTTCGTGCTGCGCCAGCGGATGCGCGGCGGGCGCGGCCAGCACGAAGGGTTCGCGTAGCAGGCATTCGCTGATCAGCCCAGGTTGCTGCAAGGGCGCTCGGACGATGGCCAGGTCCACACGTCGGGCGCGCAGTGCCTGCACCTGTTCGAAGGTGCTCATCTCCAGCAAGGCGATATCCACACCAGGGCGTTCGCGCTTGGCAGTGGTGATCGCACGCGGCAGCACGTCATACACCGCGCTGGCGACGAAGCTGATAGTGAGTGCGCCACTTTCGCCGATGGCGGCCAGTCGGGCGCTTTGCGCGGCGCGGTGGGCCTGATCGAGCAGCGCCTGGGCTTCGACGAAGAAGGCACGGCCAGCCGCCGTCAAGGCAACTGAGCGGGTGCTGCGGGTGAACAGCGTCACGCCCAATTGATGCTCGAGCAACTGTATCTGCCGGCTCAGCGGCGGCTGGGTCATGTTCAGGCGCTCGGCCGCGCGACGGAAATTCAGCTCGGCGGCCAGGGTGGTGAAGCAGCGCAGTTGGGCCAGGTCGAACATTGATTCATTCCGGGTATCAATCTAGTGGTTGATTAGATTAGACCTGGATCAATGAACGCGTCCATTATCGTGCTCAAGCCGCTGCAGTTGGCGCTGTAGAGGGCTAGCAGGTCGTTGAAAAACGTAGGCGAGGCAGCCAGTGCAATACCGATGGCGGCCCCACAAAAACAGGCGAAAAACGGCCTGGGTCGCGACCGACTTTACGAGCTGTAAATGAGCATTTTGATCGGACTCGCGCACGAGCCTGTTTTTAACGCAGCAATGGCAACGCAGGTAGTTTTTCAACCGCCTGCTAGAGGCACAGAGGTGGGAGTCAGGGAAAGAACCGCCCCCTGAGCAGAGGGGGCGGCAAGTTGCTGGGTATCAGGTACGCAGGATCTCGTTGATCGCGCTGGGTTTGGGACGTAGCGCGCTGAACACCTGCCAAAGCACGAACGCCAGGGCCAAGCCGAGGAAGGTACCGGCAATCGGATTGGTGAAGAACTCGGCGAAGCTGCCGTCCGACAGCATCAGGCCTCGGCGCAGGTTGGTTTCCGCCATCGGCCCGAGGATGAAGCCGATGATGAACGGCGCCGCTGGCATGCCGGCCTTGACGAAGGCGTATCCGAGCAGACCGAACAGCAGGATCGACCAGACGTCGAACAGGCGGCTGGACAGGCCGAAGGCACCGACCACGCACAGCACCAGAATGATCGGCAGCAGGATGTGCTTGGGCACGTCGAGCAGCTTGATGAACAGGCGCAGGCCGTAGAACTCCATGAACAGCATCATCACCGTGGCGACGATCAGCGCGGCGAAGATGGTGTACACCAGCGGACCTTGGCTGATGAACAGCAGCGGGCCGGGCTGGATGCCGTGGATCAGGAAGCCGCCGAGCATGATCGCGGTGACGGTGTCGCCGGGAATGCCCAGGGTCATCAGCGGCATCATGGCGCCGCCGATACCGGCATTGTTGGCCGTCTCGCTGGCGACCACGCCGCCTATGTTGCCCTTGCCGTAAGTGTGCCCGTCTTTCGCGCGCTTCTTGGCGATGATGTAAGACACCAGGTTCGAGGTACCGGCGCCGATGCCCGGCAGGATACCGATGCCCAGGCCGATCAGGCCGGAGCGACCGGCGTTGGGCAGTTGCTCGCGGAACTCCTTGAGCGAGAAGCCGAAGCCCTTGATGTTCTTCATGCTCACCGACTTGGCCTTGCCCTGCACGGCATGGCGGCCGGTTTCGGCGAGTTTGATGATCTCGGCGACGGCGAACATGCCGATCATCACTGCCAGCATCGAGAAACCGCCGTTGAGCTCACTGACGCCGAAGGTAAAGCGGCGCACTGCCTCGACCGGGGCGATACCGACAGTGGACACGGCGATACCCAGCGCACCGGCGAACAGCCCCTTGACCATGGAACCGGCCGACAGGGTGGCGATCAGGGTCAGGGAGAACACCGCGATGGCGAAGTATTCATGCGGGCCGAAGCTCAGGGCCACCTTGGCCAGCTGCGGGGCGATGAACATCAACGCGACGATACTGAAGATGGTGCCCAGAAAGGAAAACACGATGCCGACGCCCAGCGCCTTGACGCCGTGGCCCTGTTCCATCAGCGGGCCACCATCGAACACGGTGGCGATTGATGACGGCGTTCCTGGAATCTTCAGCAGAATCGCTGAAATCAGCCCGCCCGAGGTCGCACCGATGAACAGTGCGACCAACAGCGACAGCCCTGCCTGCGGGCCCATGGTGAAGGTCAGCGGCAGGCATAGTGCTACAGCCATGGTCGCGGACAGACCGGGTACCGCGCCGAAGACGATGCCCATGGCCACACCGACGGCCATCAGCATCATGATGTTCAGTGAAAAGACGGCACCGAAGCCTTGCTGCAGTAATTCGAGCATGGTCGATCCTCAGATGTAGTTGTTCAGCAGGCCAGCGGGCAGCAACAGGTCGAAGGCCTCGCGGAACAGCAGGAAAATGAGCGCAGAGCAGATAACGGCGATCAGCAGATAGGTCAGATGTCTGGCTTTCTGGTTTACCGGCGTCAGCACGAGGAACTGCAGATAGAGGTAAACCACGGTCATGATCGGGAAGCCCACAGGGCCGAGCAGGGCCATGTAGCCGAGGATCAGGCCGAGAGTCTTGAGGACGGTCTTGGGTTCTATGACTTCAGCCGGTCGCTCTTCAGCTTCTGTCGGCACCGGACTTGCGGGTTCGGCGGCAACCTTGGGTTTGGCAAAGGCGCTGACCAGTTGCATCAGGCCAAGCAGAGACAGAAATCCGGCCAGCAGTTTCGGCACCGTGGCCGCATCGACACCGTCATGCCCAGGTAGCTGTTGTGCCAGAACCAGGTAGGTAAGGCTGGCGCCGAGCATGGCAATGCCGATGATCAGTTCTTTCTTGTTCAGGGTGTTCATCGTGTACCTCGATGTTCTGAGGCGCAGCGCCGGCCCGAATCGCTTGGGCCGGCGCTGCGTTATGGCTTACTTGGCCTTACGCAGCTCATCCTTGAACTGCATGAAGTCTTCGCGGGTCTTGGCCAGAATCTGCTTGGCCTCTTCGGTGCCGTAGAACGCGACCGGTTGCTTGAATTTCTTCAGGTCTTCGGCGTAAGCAGGTTTCTCAGTGATCTGCTTCATGATGTCAGACATCTTCTTCACGATCGCCGGGTCGGTGCCTTTCGGGAAAGCCACGACGTAGGGCTTGTCCATGGTGATGTCGAGGCCTTGCTCCTTGAGGGTCGGAACCTCGCCGAGCATGGCGTTGCGTTCCTCGTTGGGCTGGCCCAGTGCGACCATCTGCCCGCCCTGCACGTAGTCCTGTACGGAGCCATAGGTGATGGCGCCCATGTCCAGACGACCACCGAGCATGCCGACCACGCGGTCGGATACGGTGCCACCGTCGACCATCTTCAGTTTGGCGCCGGTGAGTTTTTCCAGCATCAGGCCCTGGATGTGCGAGAAGCTGCCCATCTCGGTGCCGTAGGTGATGCTGCCGGGGTTGGCTTTCGATTTGTCCACCAGGTCCTGCATGCTGGTCACGCCGGATTGTTTGGAGGCAACGAATACGGTGCTCTTGTCGACGCCAGCGATGCAGGAAACATCGAAGGTCTCGAAGCTGTCTTCGGTCAGACCGGCGACTTCGTTGACGATCAGCTGGCCCGGATGGGTGAAGAGGATGGTGTTGCCATCCGCCGCTGCGCCCTTGACCTGTTCGGCTGCCAGGGTGCCACCACCGCCAGCGACGTTGGTCACCACCATGGTCTTGCCGGTGATCTCGTTGAAATACTTGGCCATCATGCGGGCGTTGAAGTCGGTGTCGCCGCCGGGGTTGGCGATCACCACGACCTGCACCGGACGAGTCGGCCATTTGACCTCATCGGCGAAGGTGGCGGAATGAGTGGCCAGGGCACCCATGCCGACCAGGGCAGAAAGGAGGGAGGCGCGGAATGTTTTTTTCATTGGAATACTCCGGGGTTGGATAAAAGCCGCGTGAGTCAGTCGCGGCCGAGGCTGGGACGTTTCGGGTCGTACTGCCAACCCGGAACCAGGTACTGCATGGCCATGGCGTCGTCACGCGCGCCGTTGGCCACCTTCTTGTAAAGCTCGTGAGCGGCCATGATCCGCTGCATGTCCGGCTCGATGCCGAGGCCGGGCTTGTTGGGGACCTCTACCTGGCCGCCGATGATCTGCAGCGGCTCGCGAGTCAGGCGCTCTTCGCCTTCCTGCCAGATCCAGTGGGTGTCGATGGCGGTGACGCGGCCTGGTACGGCCGCGGCGGCATGGGTGAACATGGCCAGGGAAATGTCGAAGTGGTTGTTCGAATGCGAGCCCCAGGTCAGGCCGAATTCCTCGCACACCTGACCGAGACGCACGGCGCCCTGCATGGTCCAGAAGTGCGGGTCGGCCAGTGGAATGTCCACCGCCTCGAGGCGCAGCGAGTGACCCATTTGCCGCCAGTCGGTGGCGACCATGTTGGTGGCGGTAGGAATGCCGGTGGCACGCTTGAACTCGGCCATGATCTCGCGGCCGGAATAGCCGTTCTCCGGGCCACAAGGGTCTTCGGCGTAGGCCAGCACATGGTTCTGGCCCTGGCACAGGGCGATGGCTTCATCTAGCGACCAGGCGCCGTTGGGGTCGAGGGTGACGCGTGCATCGGGGAAGCGCGCCTTGATCGCGCGGATCGCGTCCATCTCCTCGGCGCCATGCATCACGCCGCCCTTGAGCTTGAAGTCGCTGAAGCCGTAGCGTGCATGGGCGGCCTCGGCCAGGCGGGCGATGGCCTGCGGTGTCATCGCGGCCTGATGGCGCAGGTGATACCAGTCGTCCGCCGAACCTTTGCCGGCGAGGTAAGGCAGGTCGGTGCGCTGGCGCTCACCTATATAGAAGAGGTAGGCGAGCATCGGCACATGATCGCGTTGCTGGCCGCTACCGAGCAGTTCGGCCACTGGCACGTCGAGGTGCTGGCCGAGCAGATCGAGCAGGGCAGCCTCGACCGCGGTGATCACGTTGTCCAGGCGCAGGTTGATCTCGTGGGGCTGCTTGAGCACGCGTGCTTCGGATTCGGATGTGACCTGATGCTGGGTGGTCTGAGGCCCTTTGGCCGGCCCGGCGATGGCCTGGCGCAGGCTATTGAGCACGCGGTTGTAGCGGCCGACCGGTTGGCCGATCACCAGCTCGCGGCAGCGTTCCAGTGCCTGGCGGATGCCTTCGCCACCGGGAACCTCGCCACAGCCGATGCGCCCGGCATTGTCCTTGAGCAGCACCAGATTGCGGGTGTAGTAGGGGGCGTGGGCGCCACACAGGTTGAGCAACATGCTGTCATGGCCGGCTACCGGGATGACCTGCATCTCGACTATCTGAGGTGTGCTGTTGCGGGAGGCTTCGTACATCTTGGCAGGGGCTCCAGACTTGGTGCGGCCCTCGGCCGCAATGGCGAAGGTACGGTTCAGTCGTGCACCGGGATCAGCAGGCGATCCGCGCTGCAATGGATGAGAGCGTGAGCAAAGATGGCAACGAAGCCAGTGCAGGCTGTGCTGTTCTGGCGAGTGCGCACAGCGATGTGGCGATGCGCACGTTGGCAGCAGGTAGCGGCAGTGAAGGTCTGTGACATGACCTGGCCTCGTTTGTTTTTATTGGAATGTCATAGGTTGTCGTATGACTTGGTGAAATTAGTACCAGCCTGTTCCTGACCTGTCAACGCTGCTCATGGCTAATGATGATTGCGCTGCCATTTCTTCTGGCGTGATCATGGAGCCTGCTCTAGTCTGAGCTTTGCGCTTGTGTTGCGGTTTTCCGGCGAGGCGGGCGAGGGCGGGTAAATCTTCGACGAACGGACGATATAAAAACTGGTGTTTTTTTTTGTTGTTGTACGATAACGTATCTCTACAGCTGCGGCTGACGCTATTCCTCACAACTCGCTTTACTAGGGTGTTCGCATAATGAATCCACAAGAACTTAAGTCCATCCTCTCCTCTGGTCTGCTGTCTTTCCCGGTGACCGACTTCGATGCCGCCGGTGATTTCAACCAGGCTGGCTACGTACGCCGCCTCGAGTGGCTGGCGCCTTACGGTGCTTCCGCTCTGTTCGCTGCCGGCGGTACTGGCGAGTTCTTCTCCCTGGCGCCGGACGAATACAGCGCCGTGATCAAGACTGCCGTAGATACCTGCGAGAAGTCCGTACCTATCCTGGCTGGCGTCGGCGGCCCGACCCGCGTGGCCATCCAGATGGCGCAGGAAGCCGAGCGCCTGGGTGCCAAGGGCCTGCTGCTGCTGCCGCACTACCTGACCGAAGCCTCTCAGGACGGCGTCGCCGCTCATGTCGAGCAGGTGTGCAAGTCGGTGAAGATCGGCGTGGTGATCTACAACCGCAACGTCTGCCGCCTCAATGCCACCCTGCTGGAGCAACTGGCCGAGCGCTGCCCGAACCTGATCGGCTACAAGGACGGCCTGGGCGACATCGAGCTGATGGTGTCGATCCGTCGCCGCCTGGGCGAGCGTCTGACCTACCTCGGCGGCTTGCCGACCGCTGAAGTCTACGCTGCGGCCTACAAGGCCCTGGGTGTACCGGTCTACTCCTCGGCCGTGTTCAACTTCATCCCGAAAACCGCCATGGCCTTTTACCGCGCCATCGCCGCGGAAGATCACGCCACCGTTGGCAAACTGATCGACGATTTCTTCCTGCCGTACCTGGACATCCGCAACCGCAAGGCCGGTTATGCCGTGAGCATCGTCAAGGCCGGTGCCAAGATCGTTGGTTACGATGCCGGCCCGGTACGTGCGCCACTGACCGATCTGCTGCCGGACGAGTACGAAGCCCTGGCCAAGCTGATCGAAGCGCAAGGCGCGCAGTAACACCGCAGGTGGCCGCTCGCTTCGGCGAGCGGCCCAGTCGCGCTCCGGCAGGCCGGGCGCGACCGCGTTGAACCATTGTCGAACCCGCATAAGAACAACAGGGTAACGCTCATGACTTCACAGATTCCTGCCGCTGTCGGCACTCCGCTGATCACCGAGCTGCAAGTCGTACCGGTCGCCGGTCAAGACAGCATGCTGCTCAACCTGAGCGGAGCCCACGGCCCGTATTTCACCCGCAACATCCTCATTCTCAAGGACAGCGCCGGCCATGTCGGTGTCGGCGAAGTCCCCGGCGGCGAGGGCATTCGCAAGACCCTCGAAGACGCTCGCTCGATCCTTGTCGGCCAGCCGGTCGGCAACTACAACGCATTGCTCAATCAGGTACGCCACGCTTTCGCTGATCGCGATTCCGGCGGTCGCGGCCTGCAGACCTTCGACCTGCGTATCACCATCCATGCCGTCACCGCGTTGGAGTCGGCGTTGCTCGACCTGCTCGGCCAGCACCTCGGTGTGCCGGTGGCTGCACTGCTTGGCGAAGGCCAGCAGCGCGATGCGGTGGAAATGCTCGGTTATCTGTTCTTCGTCGGTGACAAGGACAAGACCGATCTCGGCTACCGCGATGAGCGCGATGCCGATGACACCTGGGAGCGTGTGCGCAACCAGACTGCGCTGACTCCGGAAACCATCGTCCGCCAGGCCGAGGCCGCGCATGCGCGCTACGGCTTCAATGACTTCAAGCTCAAGGGCGGTGTGCTGCATGGCGAGGCCGAAGTCGAGGCGATTCGTGCCCTGGCCGCGCGCTTCCCGAACGCGCGTGTGACGCTCGACCCCAATGGCGGCTGGTCACTGGATCAGGCCATCGCCTTGTGCCGCGACCTGCATGGCGTGCTGGCCTATGCCGAAGACCCCTGCGGCGCCGAGAACGGCTACTCCGGTCGTGAAGTGATGGCCGAGTTCCGCCGTGCCACCGGTCTGCCCACCGCGACCAACATGATCGCGACCGACTGGCGGCAGATGGGCCACACCATTTCCCTGCAATCGGTGGATATCCCGCTGGCCGACCCGCACTTCTGGACCATGGCCGGTTCCGTGCGCGTGGCGCAGATGTGCAACGACTGGGGCCTGACCTGGGGCTCGCATTCGAACAACCACTTCGACATCTCCCTGGCCATGTTCACCCACGTCGCCGCGGCGGCACCGGGGCGCGTGACCGCCATCGATACCCACTGGATCTGGCAGGACGGCCAGTACCTGACGCGTAACCCGTTGCGCATCGAAGGTGGTCTGGTGCAGGTGCCGAAAACGCCGGGCCTCGGCGTCGAGTTGGATTGGGATGCGCTGGCCAAGGCGCACGAGCTGTACCAGGCCAAGGGCCTGGGCGCGCGCGACGACGCGGTGGCCATGCAGTACCTGATTCCGGGCTGGACCTTCAATAACAAGAAGCCCTGCCTGGTGCGTTGAGCCTGGCCTGACGCCGTTCCGTGATCTTGCGGTCCCGTAGGGTGGGCTTTAGCCCACCTTGACTACAACCGGTGGGCTGAAGCCCACCCTACGGGGTGTTCGCCGCGGCCTACGGGCTCAGCCTTTCCTTCTGTCTCACGAGCCTTGCCGATGCCAGATGCCAAACCGGGTCGTGTGCGCTACAGCATTCTGCTGATGCTGTTTCTGGTCACCACCATCACCTTCGCTGATCGCTCCAGCCTCTCCGTCGCCGGTTCGGCGATGCAGGCCGGTCTGGGCATCGACGCGGTGACGCTCGGCTACATCTTCTCTGCATTCGGCTGGGCCTACGTGATCGGGCAGATTCCCGGTGGCTGGCTGTTCGATCGCTTCGGCACCAAGCCGGTGTACACCCTGGCGCTGTTCGTCTGGTCGGCGCTGACCCTGCTGCAGGGCTTCGTCGGCTGGCTGCCGACCACCTGGGCGGTGACCTCGATGTTCCTGCTGCGGCTGCTGGTGGGTTTTGCCAGTGCACCGTGTTTTCCCGGCAACGCGCGGATCATCGCTTCCTGGTTTCCCACTGCCGAGCGCGCTACTGCCACGGCCATTTCCAGTTCGGCGCAGTATGCCGCCACCGCGCTGTTCGCTCCGCTGATGGGCTGGGTGGTGCAGGCGATGGGTTGGCAAGCGGTGTTCGTCGTGCTTGGTTGCCTGGGTCTGGCGCTGTCGTTTGTGTGGCTCAAACAGCTGCACGGCCCGCGTCAGCACCCGCGTATCGAAGCAGCCGAGCTGGCACACCTGGAGCGAGGCGGGGCGCTGATCGATCTGGAAGGGCAGCGTGGCGGTAGTGGCGGCTCGCAGTGGCGCTATCTGGGTTTATTGCTGCGCCCGCGCACGATGATTGGCATCTACCTTGGCCAGTATTGCAACAACGCCATTACCTACTTCTTTCTCACCTGGTTTCCCGTGTACTTGGTGCAGGCGCGTGGCATGAGCATCCTTGGCGCCGGTTTCGCAGCGGCGCTGCCGGCTATCAGCGGTTGCGTCGGTGGTGTGCTCGGCGGGCTGCTGTCCGACGGCATGGTGCGCCGCGGCCACTCTCTGACCCTGGCGCGCAAGCTGCCGATGGTGCTCGGTCTGTTGCTGTCGAGCGCCGTGGTGCTGTGCATCTATGTCGAGAGCGACACGGCCGTGGTGGCGCTGATGGCCCTGGCCTTCTTCGGCAAGGGCCTCGGCTCGCTGGGCTGGACGCTGGTGGCCGACACCTCGCCACGGCAGATCCTTGGCTTGTCCGGCGGGCTGTTCAACACCTTCGGCAACCTGGCAGCGATCACCACGCCAATCGTCATTGGCTACCTGGTCAGTCATACCGGTTCTTTCGATGGGGCATTGGTCTATGTCGGCCTCAATGCCCTGCTGGCGGTCGTCAGCTTCGGCCTGATCGTCGGCCAAATTCACAGGGTCGAGCTGGACGCCACGTCTGGCTCGACATCCTGAACGCACAACAGGAGCACGTGTCATGCAGTTGATTCCCCATCAGGATTCGCCTCGTTACATCCGCCTGCACCCGACCGACAACGTCGGCGTGGTGGTCAATGACCAGGGTGTCGCCGCTGGCGGCCAGTTCGATGATGGCCTGACGGCTATCGAAGGCATCCCGCAGAGCCACAAGGTGGCGCTGGTGGATATCGCCGAGGGCGGCGAGGTGGTGCGTTATGGCGAAGTGATCGGCTATGCGCTCAAATCCATCGCCGCCGGCAGCTGGGTCACCGAGCAGGTGCTGCGCATGCCTGAGCCGCCGGTTCTGGACAACCTACCCAAGGCGACCATCAAGACCGCACCCGGCGAGCCGCTGGAAGGCTATAGCTTCGAAGGCTTCCGCAACCCGGACGGCAGCGTCGGTACCCGTAACATCCTCGGCGTGACCACCACGGTGCAGTGCGTGGTCGGCGTGCTCGATCATGTGGTCGAGCGCGTGCGCAAGGAAATCCTGCCCAAATACCCCAATGTCGACGACGTGGTGGCGCTGTCGCACAGCTACGGCTGCGGCGTAGCGATCAACGCGCCGGACGCGGTGGTGCCGATCCGTACCCTGTACAACATCAGTCGCAACCCCAACCTGGGCGGCCAGGCGCTGGTGATCAGTCTCGGCTGCGAGAAGCTGCAGGCCAACCAGTTGATGGATGGCGACCAGCTCACCAACGGCATGGACGAGGAAGACTGGCTGTTCCGCCTGCAGGATTCCGGCACCGGGTTCACCGGCATGGTCGAGCAGATCATGGGCATGATCGAGGATCGCCTGAAGGTGCTCGACCAGCGTCGCCGTGAGCGTGTACCGGCCTCCGAGCTGGTGGTCGGCATGCAGTGCGGTGGCAGCGACGCCTTCTCCGGCATCACCGCCAACCCGGCCCTGGGCGTGGCCGCCGACCTGCTGGTGCGCGCCGGCGCCACGGTGATGTTCTCCGAGAATACCGAGGTGCGTGACGGCATCCATCTGCTCACGCCGCGCGCCGCCAGCGTCGAGGTGGCCGATGCGCTGATCCGCGAGATGGACTGGTACGACCGCTACCTGCAGCGTGGCATGGCCGACCGTAGCGCCAACACCACGCCGGGCAACAAGAAGGGCGGGCTGAACAACATCGTCGAGAAGGCGATGGGTTCCATCGCCAAGTCCGGCAACAGCCCGATTGCTGGCGTCGCCTCCCCGGGCGAGCGCATTCGTGGCAAGGGCCTGTGGTTCTGCGCCACCCCGGCCAGCGACTTCATCTGCGGCACCCTGCAACTGGCTGCCGGGATGAACCTGCACATCTTCACCACCGGTCGCGGCACGCCCTATGGCCTGTCCATGGTGCCGGTGATCAAGGTGGCCACACGCACCCAACTGGCCGAGCGCTGGCCGGACCTGATCGACGTCGACGCCGGGCAGATCGTCTCCGGGCGCATGACGCTGGAGGAAATGGGCTGGCATATCTTCCAGCTCTATCTGGACGTGGCCAGCGGTCGCAAGCAGACCTGCGCCGAGCACCTGCGCCTGCACAACGATCTGGTGCTGTTCAACCCGGCGCCGGTGACCTGAGATGAGTGGCCTGTCCGATGATCTGCTCCAGGCGCTGCGCGAGGTGGTCGGCGAGGCTGGCCTGATCACTGACGCCGAGCGCATGCAGAGCTATCTGAGCGACTGGCGCGGCGCCTATCGCGGCCAGGCGGCTGCAGTGCTGCGGCCTGCCTCGACCGAGGAGGTTGCTGCGGTGGTGCGTCTGTGCGCGCAGGCCGGCGTCGCCCTGGTGCCGCAGGGTGGCAATACCGGCCTGTGCGGTGGCTCTATTCCGGACGACTCCGGGGCGCAGATCGTGCTGTCGCTGACGCGCATGAAGCGTATCCGCGCAGTGGACGTGGGCAATGAAACCATCACCGTCGAAGCGGGGGTGATCCTGCAGCAGTTGCAGGAGACCGCCGCCGAGGTCGGCAGGCTGTTCCCGCTGTCGCTGGGCGCCGAGGGTAGCTGCACGGTCGGCGGCAACCTGGCGACCAATGCCGGCGGCACCGCGGTACTGCGCTACGGCAATATGCGCGACCTGGCCCTGGGCCTGGAAGTGGTGATGCCCGATGGGCGCATCTGGGATGGCCTGCGCGGGCTGCGCAAGGACAATACCGGCTACGATCTGAAGCACCTGTTCATCGGCAGTGAGGGTACGCTGGGCATCATCACCGCCGCCGTGCTCAAGTTGTTTCCCGCCGTGCGCAGCCTGACCACCGCCTGGGTGGCTCTGCCCAGCCCGCAGGCAGCCGTCGAGTTGATCGGGCAGATGCGCAGCCTGTGCGGCGACCGCCTGACCGGCTTCGAGCTGATGTCGCGACAGAGCGTCGAGTTCGTCCTGCGCCATGTCACCGGCGTCAGCGATCCCTTCGCCGAAGCGCATCCCTGGTACGTACTGATCGAACTGAGCGATACCCAGCCCAATGCGCCGTTGAACGAGATGCTCGAGCAGGGCCTCGGCACCGCCTTCGAGCAGGGCGTGGCGCTGGATGCCGTGGTCGCCGCCAGCGACGCCCAGGTGCGCGCCTTGTGGGCACTGCGCGAGGGCATCTCGGAGGCGCAGAACCACGAGGGGCCGAGCCTCAAGCACGACATCAGTGTGCCGGTCAGCTGTATTCCCGACTTCATTGCGCGTACCGACCAGGCGCTGCAACTGGCTTTTCCTGGCGTCCGTATCGTGGCCTACGGGCACGTCGGCGACGGCAACCTGCATTACAACATCAGCAAGCCAGTCGGCGCCGAGGATGGCCCGTTCAAGGCGCAGGCTGAGGCGATCATGCGGGTGATCTACGATCAGGTCCTGGAAGATGCCGGTAGCATCAGCGCCGAACATGGCCTGGGCCAGTCCAAGCGTTTGGCCGCGCAGCACTACAAGGCGCCGTTGGAACTGGAGTTGATGGCCCGCGTCAAGCAGGTGCTGGATCCGGCCGGGCTGATGAATCCGGGCAAATTGCTGTAACAGGCCGTTGATAAACGTAGGCGAGGCAGCCAGTGCAATACCGATGGCGGCCCCGCAAATACAGGCGAAAAAGCGGAGTTTACGAGCTGTAAATGAGCATTTTGATCGGACTCGCGCACGAGCCTGTATTTAACGCAGCAATGGCAACGCAGGTAGTTTTTCAACAGCCTGGTAAGTCGTACAGTCGAGACAGGAGGAACAATGAGCAAACCCAAGGTGCTGCAGATCGGCCCGCTGAGCGAGCGTTTCAACCGCGAGCTGGCTGAGCAATACGAGGTCAGTGCGCTGTGGCAACAGGCCGAGCCGCTGACGTTCCTGCGGGAACAGGGCGAGCAGTTCATCTACATGGTGTCCTCGGCACGCTTCGGCTGCACGGCTGAGCAGTTGGCGCTGCTGCCGAATCTGCGCGCCATCTGCAGTTTCGGTGTCGGCTACGATCCCTATCCGCTGGAGCTGCTGCGGGATCGCGGCATCGTGCTCAGCACCACGCCGGACGTGCTCAACGACTGCGTGGCCGACCTGGCAATGGGCCTGATGATCGACAGCGCTCGGCGCCTGTCCGAGGCGGATCGCTTCGTGCGCAGCGGCGCCTGGAACAGCACCACGGGTTTCCCGCTGGCGCGACGGGTCAGCGGCAAGCGCCTGGGTATCGTCGGTCTCGGCCGCATCGGCGAGGCGGTGGCACTGCGTGCCTCGGGTTTCTCCATGCCGGTGCGTTACCACAATCGCCGTGCGGTCGAGGGCAGTCCTTACCAGCACGAGCCGGATCTGCTGGCGTTGGCGCGCTGGGCGGATTTCCTGGTGCTGACCTGCCCGGGCGGCAAGGCCACCCATCATCTGATCAACGCCGAGGTGCTCGAAGCACTTGGTCCGGATGGTTTTCTGATCAATGTGGCGCGCGGTTCGGTGGTCGATGAAGCGGCGCTGATCGCTGCACTGCAGCAGAAGGTAATCGGTGGTGCTGGGCTGGATGTTTTCGAGCGCGAACCCCAGGTACCGGCAGCGTTGCGTGAACTGGACAACGTGGTGCTGCTGCCGCACGTCGGTAGCGCCAGTGTCGAGACGCGCCAGCAGATGGCCGATCTGGTGCTGGACAACCTGCGCGCCTTCATCGCCACCGGCAGGTTAGTGACTCCGTTGTAGGGCGGGTGCAACCCGCCAACCAAGGCGGCGGGTTTCACCCGCCCTACGGCTTCGTGTGCATTCATGAAAGGCCGCTGAATACGCCGTGCGGCATCTGCAGCCTGGCCTATCGTCACGACGTCACAAGCGCCGTGATCGCTTCTTACCTCACCTGCAGCATCCCCGGCGCACCACAAGTGCGCCGTTTTTTCTCCTGTGCGCTGATGTCGGTGCCTCATGCCCTGTAAACTGTGATGTTTTCCGCAGGCAAGGACTCTCACCGTGCAGTCGGTCATCTCCATTTCGCAACTGAACAAGATCTATGCGTCCGGGCATCCGGCCCTGCAAGGCATCGACCTGGACATTCGCCAGGGCGAGATATTCGCTTTGCTCGGCCCCAACGGCGCCGGCAAGACCACCCTGATCAGCATCATCTGCGGCATCGTCAATCCGGGTGAGGGCAGGGTGCTGGTCGGTGGCAAGGACATCGTCCGTGACTACCGTGCTGCCCGCTCGCAGATCGGCCTGGTACCACAGGAACTGGTCAGCGATGTGTTCGAAACCGTCTGGGCGACGGTCAAGTTCAGTCGTGGCCTGTTCGGCAAGAAGCCCGACCCGGCCTACCTGGAGCAACTGCTCAAGGACCTGTCGCTGTGGGACAAACGTAACGCCAAGATCATGGAGCTGTCCGGCGGCATGAAGCGCCGGGTGATGATCGCCAAGGCGCTCTCCCACGAGCCGCAGATTCTCTTCCTTGACGAGCCTACCGCTGGCGTCGACGTGGAACTGCGCCGCGACATGTGGAACATGGTCAGGCGCCTGCGCGAGCGTGGCGTGACCATCATTCTGACCACCCACTACATCGAGGAGGCCGAGGAGATGGCCGACCGTATCGGGGTGATCAGCAAAGGCCGGATCATTCTGGTGGAAGACAAGCAGGTACTGATGCACAAGCTGGGCAAGAAGCAGCTGACCCTGCACCTGCAGCAGCCGCTGTCCTGCGTGCCGGCCGAGCTGGCGCGCTATGGCCTGGAGCTGGCCGATCAGGGCCATGCCCTGGTGTTCACCTTCGACGCCCAGCACGAGAACACCGGCATCGCCGAACTGCTGCGTGATCTGGCGCAGCATGGCATCGACTTCAAGGATCTGCAGTCGAGCCAGAGTTCGCTGGAGGAGATTTTCGTGTCACTGGTCTCAGGCCGATGAGACGCTACTGCGCTCGCCCAGGCTGCGTTGAAGTCAGGCTCGGCCTGCTCATGTACAACGCGTACACTCCGCGGCCTCGCCTGACTTCGCCTTGCCTGACCTTCGCTCGCTACGCCTCTCAGCGCCCTGAAATGGAGATTTGCGCATGAACCTGTACGCCATCAAGGCCATCTACCTGTTCGAGCTGGCGCGCACCTGGCGCACCCTGCTGCAGAGCATCGCCACGCCGGTGATCAGCACCTCGCTGTATTTCGTGGTGTTCGGCTCGGCCATCGGTTCGAGCATGACCCAGGTGCAGGGCGTCAGTTATGGTGCCTTCATCATTCCGGGTCTGATCATGCTGGCACTGCTGACCGAGAGCATTTCCAACGCCTCGTTCGGCATCTACATGCCCAAGTACTCGGGGAGCATCTACGAGCTGCTGTCGGCGCCGGTGTCCTATCTGGAGATTCTGATCGGCTATGTCGGCGCGGCGGCGACCAAGTCGGTGATCCTCGGCCTGATCATCCTGCTCACGGCGCGGCTGTTCGTCGATTTCGAGATTCAGCACCCCATCTGGATGGCGGCGTTCCTGGTGCTGACGGCGCTGACCTTCAGCCTGTTCGGCTTCATCATCGGCGTCTGGGCCGATGGCTGGGAGAAGCTGCAGATCGTCCCGGCGCTGATCGTCACGCCGTTGACCTTCCTCGGCGGCGCCTTCTACTCCATCAGCATGCTGCCGCCGGCCTGGCAGACGGTGACCCTGTTCAACCCGGTGGTGTACCTGATCAGCGCATTCCGCTGGAGCTTCTACGGCGTGTCTGACGTCAATGTCGGCGTCAGCCTGGCCATGGTGCTGGGCTTCCTGGCGCTGTGCATCCTGCTGGTGGGCTGGATCTTCAAGACCGGTTACCGGCTCAAGAGCTGAGCTTGGCATTCGCGGCTGAAGCCGCTCCTCGTCTAAGCCTGTAGGGCGGGTGCAACCCGCCATGAATAGGTGGCGGGTTGCACCCGCCCTACGGGAGGCGCTTCAGCGGCGACTGATTTCGAGTCGTCGCGGCTAAAGCCCCTCCCACAGAATCAGCCTTCGTCACTTCACCCGCAGTTCGCACTCGAAGGTTTCTGCCGGTGGCACGTTCTGCTCCCACGGTTGCTGGTAGGTCAGCAGCAGGCGACCTTCGCCTGGCTCGCGCGCGGTGAAGCGCCAGGTGGAAATACCGCCAGCGCCCACCAGTCCGGCGTCTTCGGGATTGCTGTATACCTCGGGGCCGAGGCTTTGCAGCACGTTCGCCGCGCCATCACGGACTTCCCAGCGAAAGCCGGTGGTGGGGTTGCTGGGCAGGCTGAGAATCAGTTGCTGGCCCTTGTTCAGCGTCAGCGGGCACTGCCGGTCCTTCTTCAATTCCAGCGTGCCGGATTGATGGGCGCAGGCCGTAAGCAGGGCCAGGGCGGGCAGGGTGAGCAGGCGCAAGGTGGCATGCATGACGAACTCCAGTCGACGAAACCTGGCCCAGCATAGCGGCATAGACCTGTCGGTGGCGACCGTAGAGGTGCGCGGTTTGCTGTAGGAGCGAGCTCTGCTCGCGAATGTCGGCGGGCCTGAAAAGCTTCGCCAGCAGAGCTTGCTCCTACATACGCCTCTTTAGTCGAACAGCACTTTCGCCACATCGCCGTAGCGCTTGGCGAAGTGCACGGTCAGGCCTTCCTTGAGGTAGTCCGGCAACTCCTCGTAACTGCCGCGGTTGGCCTCCGGCAGGATCAGTTCGAAGATCTTCTGCCGCCGCGCCGCGATCACCTTCTCGCGTACGCCGCCGATGGGCAGCACCTGGCCGGTCAGGGTCAGCTCGCCGGTCATGGCCACGCCCTTCTTCGGCGCCTGGTTGCGCGCCAGGGAGAGCAGGGCGCTGGCCATGGTGATGCCGGCGCTGGGGCCGTCCTTGGGCGTGGCGCCTTCCGGTACGTGCAGGTGGACGAAGGCCTGGTCGAAGAAGGTCGGGTCACCACCGAACTGTTTCAGATGCGAGCTGACGTAGCTGTAGGCGATCTCCGCCGACTCCTTCATGACGTCACCGAGCTGGCCGGTAAGCTTGAAGCCGCGATTGAGCGTATGGATGCGCGTCGCCTCGATCGGCAGGGTAGCGCCGCCCATGCTGGTCCAGGCCAGGCCGGTGATCACCCCGGTGCCGGCCAGCACCCGCTCGTTGCGGAATACCGGCATGCCGAGGGCTTCCTCGAGATCCTTGGCGCCGATGCGGATCTTCGCCTCGGGATCGTCCAGCAGTTTCACCACCGACTTGCGCACCAGCTTGCCCAGCTGTTTCTCCAACTGGCGTACGCCGGCCTCGCGGGCATAGCCCTCGATCACCGTGCGCAGCGCCGCATCGCTGATGGACAGGCGCGCTTTCGGCACGCCAGCTTTCTCCAACTGCTTGGGCCACAGGTGGCGCTTGGCGATGGCCAGTTTTTCCTCGGTGATGTAGCCGGACAGGCGGATCACCTCCATGCGGTCGAGCAGCGGCCCGGGGATGGAATCGAGGGTATTGGCGGTGCAGACGAACAGCACCTTGGACAGGTCCAGGCGCAGGTCCAGGTAGTGGTCGAGGAATTCGACGTTCTGCTCCGGGTCCAGCGTTTCCAGCAGCGCCGAGGCGGGGTCGCCCTGGTAGCTGGTGCCCATCTTGTCGATCTCGTCGAGCATGATCACCGGGTTCATCACCTCGGCTTCCTTCAGTGCCTGCACCAGCTTGCCGGGCATGGCGCCGATGTAGGTGCGGCGATGGCCCTTGATCTCCGCTTCGTCACGCATGCCGCCTACCGAGAAGCGATAGAACGGCCGGCCGAGGGATTCGGCGATGGACTTGCCGATGCTGGTCTTGCCCACGCCGGGCGGGCCGACCAGCAGCACGATGGAGCCGGCGATCTCACCCTTGAAGGCGCCGACGGCCAGGAACTCAGTGATGCGCTGCTTGATGTCGTCCATGCCGGCGTGGTGCTTGTCCAGCACCTTGCGCGCGCGGCCCAGATCGAGCTTGTCCTCGCCGTGGATGCCCCAGGGCAGGGCGGTGGCCCAGTCCAGGTAGTTGCGCGTGACAGCGTATTCTGGCGAACCGGTTTCCAGGATCGACAGCTTGTTCAGCTCCTCGTCGATGCGCTTCTGCGCCGGTGCGGGCAGGGTCTTGCCTTCGAGGCGGGCGAGAAATTCCTCACGGTCGGCACTCTTGTCATCCTTGCTGATGCCCAGTTCCTGCTGGATCAGCTTGAGCTGCTCCTTGAGGAAGAATTCACGCTGGCGTTCGCCGATCTGCTTGTTGACCTCCGCCGACAGCTCTTTCTGCAGGCGGCCGACCTCTACTTCCTTGCGCAGCAGCGGCAGCACCTTTTCCATGCGCTTGAGCATGGGCACGGTATCCAGCACTTCCTGCAGCTCCTGGCCGGAGGCGGTGGTCAGAGCGGCGGCGAAATCGGTGAGTGGCGACGGGTCGTTGGGGCTGAAGCGATTGAGGTAATTCTTCAGCTCCTCGCTGTATAGCGGGTTGAGCGGCAGCAGCTCCTTGATCGCATTGATAAGCGCCATGCCGTAGGCCTTGACCTCGTCACGCGGATCGTTCGGTGGCTGTGGATATTCCACTTCGGCCAGGTACGGACCGCGGCGGCTGAGCCAGCCGCGAATACGCACGCGGGTCAGTCCCTGGGCGACGAACTGCAGTTTGCCGCCTTCCTCGCTGACGTGATGTACACGCACCAGTGTGCCGTGCTCTGGCAGGGTATCGAGGTCGAACTCGCCATGTTCGTCCGGCGGGGTGTCGACGAAGAATACCGCCAGGCATTTATGCTCGGTATTGCCGACGCGCGTCAGCGTGCGGCCCCAGGGCTGCTGGTTGACCATGACCGGCAGCACCTGCGCCGGAAAGAACGGGCGGTTGTGGATGGGGATGATGTAGAGCTTGTCCGGCAACAGCTGTGCGGGCAGTACCAGGCCGGTGCTATCGGCCTTGACGTGAACTTCGACAGCTTCGGGGGTGTTGTCCTGATCGTTCATGGAGCACCTTTGCGTGTACGTTGGTTGCTACATGGGGCGAGTGCAGGATTTTTTCAACGTTTCAGTCGAGGCTCAGGCGAATGCCTTGCAGGCGCTGCTCAATCAGTGGGGTGAGCAGGGCGAAGCACTCACCGGGCGCCAGGCGAATCTGTGCCGACTCGATCAGGTCACTCTGCAGGCGCTCGATCAGCGCGAGCAGATGCGAGTCCTGTTCCTGATCGAGCATGCGGTTGCAGAGAAAGCGCAGTTGCATCTGCAGCCCAGGCGGGCAGCGCTCGTAATTGGCCGCGCGTACCGCCAGGCCGCGCAGCCTGGCGAGGTCTTCGAGCGAGCGGCAGGCCTCGCCGAGCCCGCGAATTCTGGGGTGATGTTGACGGTAGAGGCGATCTTCGAGTTGTTCGATCACCGTCAGCAGTGTTTCGATCAGTCGGCAGTGGGCATCGAAGTCAGCGGGTTTGCGGCGCAACTGCGGCCAGTGTTGCTGCAGGGGAGGTAGTTGCATGCTGGCGCCGGGCCAGTTCAGCCAGAGCTGATCCAGCTGCTGCGCCTGCGCATTGCGCTGCGTGACGCTCGCGGCATCCTGCTGTGCGCCCAGTCCACGATGTTTCTGCAGGGCCTGAAGCAGGTCGAGGCAGCGCTGCACGATCTCGGTGTCCGCCTGTTTGCTGGCTTTCAACTGGCGATTTTCCGCGCGGTGGGTGAGCCAGTAGCTCAGTGTGAGCAGCACGACCAGCAGGGTCAGAAAAATGAGGGCGGCATCGCTCATCGGGGTTCGCTTGTCAGGGACGGTCGAAAGGAGCGAAGCAACTCTCCTGCCATTTGCCGGAGGCTGTGTAATGCGGTTCAGCGGGATTGATCGGGTGCACGGTAATAGGGCCTGAGGCTGTCCGGAGCTGTGATTTGGTGCGCTGGTTGCTATAGGTGCAACCATTTCGCTGATGGATGGTTGCGGCGTTTTCCCTGGGAAAGGAGTAAAGTGCAACCCTTGTTTCGTGCCGCCAGTCTTTTGCGATGCTGCAAGCCCGTGTGATCCGCCTGGATGAACAGGCCCATGAACATGCCCATGATCATCACCAATTGGTGATGTCCCTGGTCGGCCGCGCCGAATTCGAAGTCGGCGGCCGCGGTGGGGAAGTCTGCCGTATGCGCGCCTGCCTGGTGCCGGGCGATGCCGCCCACCAGTTCGCCGGCATGGGCGACAACCGCATGCTGATTCTCGACCTGGACGAACAGGATACCCCCAGCGAAGACCTGGAGCTGCTCCACCGTCTGTTCGAAACACCGCGTTATCCCGCCCTCGATGTCGATTTCCAGCACCTGCTGAGCTATGCCGGCGCAGAGCTGGAGCGCTATGGCAGCGACTCGATTCTGGCACGCTCTCTTGGCGGCGTATTGCTCCGAGCCCTGCATCTGCGCCTGTTTGGCGAACAACGCCGGCAGCCGCAAGGGGCGCTGGATCTGCAGCGCCTGGACGATTACATCGGTGAGCACCTGGCGCGGCGTATCAGCGTCGCCGAGCTGGCGCACGAAATGTGCCTGAGCCCCAGCCACTTCCATGCTCAGTTCAAGGACAGCGTCGGACTCACGCCACACCAGTACCTGCTTCAGACTCGCCTCGACCGCGCCGCGCGCATGCTGCGCGAGAGCAATCTGCCGCTGGTGCGTATCGCCGAGGAATGCGGTTTCTCCAGCCAGAGTGCGCTGACCACTGCCATGCGCCGCTATATGGGCCTGACCCCGAAACGTCTGCGCCGAGAATAGCGCCGCTGCTGGCCAATTGCCGCTGGCCGGTTTGCCGCCGGCCAGCTAGGCTATCACCTCAGTACGCCAAACTCGGTTGCCAGGACGGCATGTAATCCTATGAACGTCCGGCCTTCGGCTCGGGCCAAGGTACGCGCATGACTGGTTGCAATTCCCGCCTGCTCCCCCTCGTTCTGTTCGCCGCCCTGGTCCTGCCCGGCCTGGCGCATGCCGCGGCACTGCAGGCCGAGCTGGTGGATGCCGCCGGCCAGCCGCTGGCCGATGCGGTGATCAGCCTGCGCGGCCCGCTGCACGCGCCACAGGCATCGCCGCCGGCGCGCATGGATCAGCGCAACAAGCAATTCCAGCCCCATGTGCTGGCGGTGCGCACCGGCACCTCGGTGTCCTTCCCCAACAGCGACGACATCCGCCACCAGGTCTATTCCTTCTCGCCGGCCAAGCGTTTCGAGCTGCGCCTGTACCAGGGCACGCCGAGCGACCCGGTGCTGTTCGACAAGCCCGGGCTGGTGGTGCTCGGCTGCAATATCCACGACTGGATGCTCGGCTATATCTACGTCACCGACGACCCCTGGTTCGCCGTCAGCGACGAGCACGGCCGCGCGGCCATCGCCGAGTTGCCGGCCGGGCGCTACGCCGTGACCCTGTGGCACCCGGGCAACCCGCAGCTGCTGCCGCAGGCCGCCGGCGAGCTGCAGTTCGACGCCCAGGCGCCGCGCCAGCGGTTCGTCCTGGCCAGCAGCGGTCCTGCCGAGTCACCCGCGCCGCCGGCGCCGAGCGCGTTCGGCGAGGCCTTCAGGAAAGCCGCCGAAGATGCTGCGCAGTAGCTTCCAGGCGCGTATCGCCGGCGTCCTCATCCTGCTGTTGCTGGTGGTGATCGGCGCTCTCTATGTTGCGGTGAAGGCCGCCACCGATGCCGCAGTGCGCGCCCAGGCGCAGGAGCAGTTGAACGTCGGCAGCCTCGTCTTCGAGCAACTGCTGGCGCTGCGCAGTGACCAGTTGCAGCAGGCCGCCCAGGTACTGGCGGCCGATTTCGGCTTCAAGGACGCGGTGGCCAGCGGCGATGCGCCGACCATCCGCTCGGCACTGGCCAACCAGGGCGCGCGCATCAACGCCGACGCGGTGTTCCTGCTGGGGCTGGACGGCAGCCTGCAGGTGAGCACCGACCCGGGCATCGATGCCGAGGCGCTGGCCCGTCTCGACGGCCAGCTGCAGTTGCCGCGGCGCGACGGCCCGCGGCTGTTCCTGCTGCCCATCGGCAGGCAGATCTACCTGCTGGTGGATGCCACGGTGAGCGCGCCGCTGCCGATCGCCCGGGTGCTGATGGGCTTTGCCGTGGACCACGAATTCGCCCTGCAACTGCGCGAGCTGACCCACCTGGAGCTGAGCCTGGTGGCCAGTCGCGACGGCGCGGCGCCGACCTGGATCAGCACCTTGCCGGGCAGCGCCCAGGCCCTGCTAGAGGCGCAGATGGAGGTGGCCGGCGCGATGCCGCAGCGCCTCGACGACGGCGTCGAGCACTACTTCGGCCAGCACCTGCAACTGGCCAGCGGCCCCGGTTACCGGGTCGAGGCGCTGCTGCACAAATCTCTCGGCGAGGCCGAGGCGGCGTTCGCACCGCTGGATCGGCGCATCCTGCTGATCAGCCTGGGGGCCATGCTCGCCTCGCTGGTCGGCGCGCTGTTGCTGGCACGCAGCGTGTCGCGGCCGGTGCGCGAACTGGCCGCTACCGCCCAGCGCATCGGCCGCGGCGACTACCAGCAGCCGGTAGCCCTGGCTCGCAGCGACGAGCTGGGCCTGCTGGCGCTGGCGGTCAACGACATGCAGCGCGGCATCGCCGAGCGCGAGCGGCAGCTGGCACACAACGCCCTGCACGACGTGCTGACCGGTCTGCCCAATCGCACCCTGGCGCTGGAACGGCTGGGCAGCGCGATCACCGCCGGGCGGCCCACCGCGCTGCTGTACCTGGGCGTGGGCAACTTCGCCGCGATCAACGAGAGCTGCGGCCAGGGCGGCGGCGACCTGGCCCTGCAGCAGCTGGCTCGGCGCCTGCAAGCGACCCTGCGCCCCGGCGACAGCCTGGCGCGCCTGCTGGGCGACGAGTTCCTTCTGCTGCTGGAGCAGTGCGACGGCGACAGCGCGGTGGCCAGCGCCGACCGTCTGCATCAACTGCTGCTCAAGCCGCTGCGCATCGGCACGCAGGACGTCGCCCTGGACTGCCGCATCGGCATCGCCGCCTACCCGGCCGACGGCGACACGCCGGACGACCTGCTGCGCCGTGCGCGCATCGCCATGCAGGACGCTGCCCAGCAACCTGGTCGCCTGCAGCTCTACCAGCAGGGCCGCGACGCCGCCCAGCAGCGGCAGATCCGCCTGATCCGCGACCTGCGCCACGCCGCCGCGCAGGGCCAACTGCTGCTGCACTACCAGCCCAAGCTGGACATCCGCGAGGGTCGCGTGCGCCAGGCCGAGGCCCTGCTGCGCTGGCAGCACCCGCAGCTGGGCATGGTCTCGCCCGGCGAATTCATCCCGCTGGCCGAGCGCACCGGCAGCATCCAGCTGCTCACCGCCTGGGTCATCGAGGAGGCCCTGCGCCAGCTGCAGGAATGGGACGGGCGCGGCGTCTGGGTGCAGCTGTCGCTGAACATATCCACCGAGGACCTGCTCGACGTCGGTCTGCCGGCACGGGTCGGCGCGCTGCTGGCGCAGTACCGGGTGGCGCCGGAGCAACTGATCTTCGAGATCACCGAGAGCGGCGTGATGCTCGACCCCGAGCGCGCGCTGCGGGTGCTGCACGGCCTGCGCGGCTGCGGCATCGGCCTGTCGGTGGACGATTTCGGCACCGGCTACTCCTCGCTGGCGCAGCTCAAGCGCATGCCGGTGCAGGAGCTGAAGATCGACCAGAGTTTCGTGCGCGAGCTGGACGACCACAGCGAGGACTCGGTGATCGTCCGCTCGACCATCGAAATGAGCCACAGCCTGGGCCTCAAGGTGGTGGCCGAGGGCGTCGAACTGGCGCCCAGCCTGAGCCTGTTGCAGCGCTGGCACTGCGACACCGCGCAGGGCTACCTGATCAGCCGGCCGCTGGCCGCCGCGGCCTTCGAGGCCTGGCTGGCGCAACCCTATCATTCCCCCCTGGCCAAGGTGCACTGAAGCATGCGACTCGCTTATCTGTTGGGCCTGTGCCTGTGCGCCGAGCTGGCTGCTGCCGGCGAAGGCCGCCTGCTGGCCACCGGCGGCGCCACCAGCCTGGAAGGCGCCGCCGGCGGCGGGATCACGCCCTGGGCGGTGCTGGCCGGTTACGGCGAGCGCGGCGAGTGGGGCGCAGACGTGTTCGCCACCCGCGTCGAGACCGGCGACTACCGCCTCGACGTGGCCGGTGTGGCGGCGGCCTACGGCAACCGCATCGAGCTGTCTTATGCACGTCAGCGCTTCGACCTGGGCACCCTGGCCCGCGACCTGCGCCTGCCGGACAACAGCCTCAGCCAGGACGTGCTCGGCCTCAAGCTGCGCCTGGCCGGCGATCTGATCTACGACCGCCTGCCGCAGATTGCCCTCGGCCTGCAGCACAAGCGCCAGCGCGACTTCCTCGTGCCCAGCCTGGTCGGCGCGCAGCGCCGCGAGGACAGCGAAGGCTACCTGGCGGCCAGCCGGCTGATTCTCGGCGGCGCCTTCGGCTACAACCTGCTGCTCAACGCCAACCTGCGCTACAGCCGGGCCAACGAACTGGGCCTGCTGGGCTTCGGCGGCGACCGGCGCGACCGCCATTCCTGGCTCAAGGAAGGCTCGGTTGCGGTATTGCTGGATCGGCACTGGGCGGTGGGCATCGAGTACCGGGAAAAACCCGACAACCTGAGCTTTGCCGGCGAGAGCGACTGGGCCGATCTGTTCGTCGGCTACTTCCCGAACAAGAACCTGGCCCTGGTGCTGGCCTACGCGCGACTCGGCGAGATCGCCACGCTGGACAACCAGGACGGTGTCTACCTGTCCGTGCAGGGGAGTTTCTGAACGTGCGCCTGGCCATGCTCTGCCTGCCGCTGCTGCTGGCAGCCTGCGCCCAGCAGGCGCCGCGCGACGACGGCCTGTACCGCGCCCTGGGCGAGGAGCCCGGTATCGTGCGGATCGTCGAAGGCATGCTGCTGGGCAGCGCGCGCGATCCGCGCATCGCCCGGCACTTTCTCGACATCGATATCGAGCGTCTACGTGAGAAGCTGATCGAACAGCTGTGCTTCGAGAGCGGCGGCCCCTGCGTCTACACCGGCGACAGCATGGAGGAGAGTCACAAGGGCCTGCGCCTGACACCCAGCGACTTCAACGCCCTGGTCGAGCACCTGCAGGACGCGATGGAGGCCGAGGGCGTGCCGACGCCGGCGCAGAACCGCCTGCTGGCGCGCCTGGCGCCGATGCGCGGGCAGGTGATCGACCGCTAGTGCCTGGGCTCAGGTGTAATTCTGCGGGCTCAGCTTGCGCTCGATCAGCTCGATGAGGATGTGCAGGGTCTTGATGTGCAGTTCCTGCACGCGGTCTGCGAAGTCGCCGCCCGGGGCGCAGATGCACACGTCGGCCAGGCTTTCCAGCAGCGAGCCGGGTTTGCCGGTCAGGGCGATCACCTTCACACCCAGCGTCTTGGCGGCTTCGGCGGCCTTGACCACGTTGGGGCTCTTGCCGCTGGTGCTGATGGCGATCAGCACGTCACCTTCGCGACCATGCGACTCGATGTAACGCGAGAAGATGAAGTCGTAGCCGAAGTCGTTGGCCACACAGCTGATGTGGCTTGGGTCGCTGATCGACACGGCGGCGATGCCGGGACGGCTCTTGCGGTAGCGCCCGGTCAGCTCCTCGGCAAAGTGCATGGCGTCGCACATCGAGCCGCCATTGCCGCAGGAAAAGGCCTTGCCCTTGTGCTCGAAGCTCTCGACCAGCAACTCGGCGGCCTTCTGGATATTGCGCAGGGTCTGTTCGTTGGCGAGGAAGGCCTCCAGCGCGCGCTGGGCTTCCTGCAGGCTGTTGCGGATATGTTCGATCATCGCGTCTCAGAACCTCAAGGGAGTTCAGGGCTGGAATAGAAGGCGGTCAGCACTTTCACCAGGTGCTCCAGGTCGTGGCTGCCGGCCAGTTCGCGAATCGAGTGCATGGCGAAGGTGGGCAGGCCGATGTCGACCGTGCGCACGCCCAGCTGGCTGGCGGTGATCGGGCCGATGGTGGAGCCGCAGGCCATGTCGCTGCGCACCACGAAGCTTTGCACCGGTACTTCGTTTTCCAGGCACAGGTGGCGGAAGAAACCGGCGGTCTCGCTGTTGGTGGCGTAGCGCTGGTTGCTGTTGATCTTGATCACCGGGCCGGCGTTGAGCTTGGGGCCGTGGTTGCCATCGTGCTTGTCGGCATAGTTCGGGTGTACGCCGTGGGCATTGTCGGCCGACACCAGCAGCGAGCGCTGGATGGTGCGGACGAAGGCGTCGCCGTCTGGCAGCACGCGGCGCAGCACCTGCTCGAGGAAGGGACCGTCGGCGCCGCAGGCCGAGCAGGAGCCGACTTCTTCATGGTCGGTGCAGACCAGCACACAGGTTTCCTCGTCGTCCGCGTCGATCAGCGCCTGCAGGCCGGCGTAGCAGGACAGCAGATTGTCCAGGCGGGCGCTGGCGATGAAGTCCTGGTTGAGGCCGACGATGGCAGCGCTCTGGGTATCATAGAAGCTCAGCTCGTAATCCAGCACCGCGTCCGGGTTGAAGTCGTGCTCCATGGCCAGTTGCTCGGCGAGCAGGGCGCGGAAATCGGCGGTTTCGCTGCTGGCGAGCTGGGCCAGGATCGGCGGCAGCTCGTTCTGCGGGTTGATCGCCCAGCCCTGGTTGGCCTCACGATTGAGGTGAATGGCCAGGCTTGGGATCACGGCGATGGGCTGGTAGAAATCGATCAACTGGCTCTCGACCTTGCCGTCGCGGCGGTAGGTCACGCGGCCGGCCAGCGACAGGTCGCGGTCGAACCAGGGGGCGAGCAGGGCGCCGCCGTAGACTTCCACGCCGAGCTGGAAGAAGCCCTGGCGCTGCAGCTCCGGGTTTGGCTTGACGCGCAGGCATGGGCTGTCGGTATGCGCGCCCACCAGGCGAATGCCGCCATCTACGGCCGGACGCTTACCCAGCTTGAAGGCGATGATCGAGGAGTCGTTGCGGGTCACGTAATAGCGGCCGCCAGCTTCGGTGTGCCAGGTCGCGCGCTCGTCCAGGTGACGATAACCGGCGGCTTCCAGGCGCATGGCCAGGCTGGTGGTGGCATGGAAAGGGGTCGGCGAGGCGTTGAGAAAATCGAGCAGGCCTTGAATCAGTTCTTCGCGCATGTATCACTCCGGACAGCGATGGCGCAGTGTAACCGTTTTGCCTGTTCTTGGCAGAGCGGCGCATGCATGGCCCGGATAGAGAACGGCAATATTGCGTGAGGGACGGCAGTATCAGATGACGAGTGCCCGGAACAAAAAAACGGATACCGACAGAGCCCCGATCTGCCGGTATCCGTACGCTGCAAATCAGAATTTGTAGGTGGCCGATAGGCTGAACACGTCACCCTTGGCTTTCACTTCACCATCCATGCTGGCGCCGCCCAGGCGATCCTGGTTGACGGTGCGCAGCCGCGCCTTGTCGACGAACTGGTGGGAGTAGGCCGCGTCGATGCTCAGGTTCGGCTCGGTGGCGAAGCGGTAGCTGCCACCGAAAGAGACGAAGGTGCGATCGCCATCGGGAATCCGCGCGTCACGGGTGGAGTTGCGGGTTGGCGTCTGATCCAGGGCCACGCCGGCACGCAGGGTGAGCTGCTCGGTGACGCGATAATCGCCGCCGATCGAGTACATCCAGGTGTCCTTGTAGTCGTAGGGAATGACTACCAGGGTGTTGCCGTTGGATTCGAGCTTGAGTTCCTTGAACGATGACCATTGCGTCCAAGTAACGCTGGCACCCAACGAGAAGCGGTCGTTGAACTCATGGACCCAGTCCAGCGTGGCGCTGGCAGGTACATCCAGACGGGACTTGGCATCGGCGCCGTCCGGGTTCAGGTTCAGGCCGGGGAAGGCCAGTTCGATGGCGGTCGCATCGCCGAAGACCGGAGGAAACAGCGGGTTGGTCATCAGATCATAGGAATATTGATCCGCATGGATGTTGTAGTCCCCTTCGAGCTTGTTGCGAATGCGGGCGTGATAGTTGAGGCCCAGCGTGTCGCGCTCGGTAGGTTTCCATGCGACACCGGCAAACCAGCCGAAGGAGGTGTTGTCCACCTTCACCCGGATCAGCGCATCGCTGATACCTGGTGGCAGGCCCAGCGGTAGCTGGGACGATGGCGTGCCGGCAGCAGCCAGCAGATCGAGGTTCTGGCTGATGAAGCCCTTGGTGTGCTGGACGATGACGCCACCGCCGACGGCAAAGGCATCGTTGACCTTGAAGGACAGGGAGCCGGTGAGGCCGACAGTCTCGATCTTGGTATCCACCGCGAAGTCCTGACCTTTCCAGTCACCATCCCAGGTGGTTTGCGCGCCCATGGGCACCACCTGGCTCAGGCCGAAGCTCAATCGGTCGTTGATCGGCATGACCAGAAAGCTGGTGGGCAGTGCCTTGCCGAAACCACCCTGACCGCCATCGTTGGTGATGGGACCGTTATCGATGATGTTGCCGGTCGGGTTACCGGCCGGGTCAAATTCCAGGTCGCGATCCGAGCGCGGGTCGCCCTGATGGTCGTAGACGTTGCCTTTGTACTTCAGGCTGACCCGTGCATGGTGCACGGACACCTGAGCGACGTTATGGTCGATGAATGCCATGGCGGCAGGGTTGTTGAACGCAGCGCTGGGATCGTTCTTCCACATAGAACCGCCAGCAAATGCACGGCCCCAGCCTGGTGTGCCGTAGGTCGGAACACCGAATGCGCCCGCCTGAACCTGAGAAGCGGCCAACATGGAACCTGCCATGGCGGCAATCCAGATAGTTCGGTGTGTTTTGGCAGAGAGAATATTATTTTTATTGCGCATGGCTGATCTCTTTTGTCTGAGAACTTCATTACTTCCAATAACCCGCGTCGTTATTGAACGATTCAATTCGGACGCGGGTTATTACTACGTGCAACTATTCAGTTGACCGAAATGGCCGGCGCCTGAACGTTCAGAGAACGAATGTTGCAGTTGCCTGCCAGTGCCTGTGCGGAGGTGACGCGCAGGGTGCTATTGGAGTTGGTCCATTGCACGTTGATGGTGGTCGGGCCTGCGCAGTTGGAGGCCGGGATCAGGGGCGGGGCACCGGCGATGGTGAAGCCGACGCCGGATACGGTACCGAGCCAGGTTTCGCCACCGTCGGTGGTGGTGCTTGGAGTCAGTGTCCATGGCAGGCCGGTGATGGTCGGCAGGGCACACAGGCCGCTACCACTGACGGTCACGGTGTTGATGTTGGCGCTAGCCCCGCCGGCGTTGATGGTGCCGTTGAAGACGACGCTGCAGTTCACCGTTGCGCCAAAGGACGAGGGCCCCGAAACGCCGATGGTGCCAGTTGCGGTGAACGGAGAGCTACCCGTGATGGTGGCCGCCGAGGCCATACCGGAAATACCCAGGCCGATTGCCAGGGCACCGATGACACTAACCAGTTTGTTGTTTTTCATTGTTTCCTCACTAACAGATTGTTGTTGTATGTATGGCTGTTACGAGATGCACAACAAAACACAGACCTATCTCTTCCAGCCCGAACTTTCCGAACAGTCCCGAGTGTTTTTTCAGGCAGGCGCTCGGGATACAGCTAACTTCATGCAGGTGTCGTCATATGCATGCAGTTGACTGTTTTGCAGGCGAAGCAAAAGTTCGCCGAATCGCGGTGAAACGTCCTTATTTCTTGCCGGGTGTAATGGCTGAAGAAATAGAGTGGGAGGCCACAACATGCCGAGGCGTGATGTGATTGCGCCCAGACAGAAAGCAGGAGCGGATGAAGAGTTGCCTAGCGAGCAGTTCCATCTGGTTCAAGCTCCCCGTTATGTGTTGGCAGGACCATTCGAGTTGAGCGATATGCAGACCGTGCGGTGCAATCGGCGGGCTCGTTGTCTGCCTCTAAGGTAATCTTCCGTGGCGAAAGAAAACCCCAGCCAAGGATGGGTAGGACTGCTGACCGATCGATCAGCTGTGAGTAACCGGGAAGAAGCTACACACCGCCTGTCGCCGATCCATACCAATGGATGGGGGCGGTGTGCTCAGTTTGCGACTCGTACGTAACCGGGCTCGAGCCCGAAGACTTCCAGCCCATCAGGCATCGAGCGTCCGGCCTCGACTTCGACCACGCTGACGGGATGCTCGGGGGCGCTGCGGTAGTCGAGCAGCCACTTGTCTCCGGCTCGACGCATTGCGGCGCTGGGCACCACGAGCGCGTCGGGATTGTGATAGGTGAGGATGCTCAGCTTGGCGCTCATGCCCAGCCTGACCTGGCGCATCTGCGCTTCATCCAGTTCCGGGATGCTCACCACGACTTCGAACTGAGAGCTGCCGCCGGGCACGCTACCGCCGAGGGCCTGGCCGCCCACCACCATGACCTTGCCTTGCAGGTGCTGGCCATCGAAACCGTCGCCGGTAACGTCGACCGGCTGGCCTTCTTTCAACTGGTTGACGTCCAGTTCGGCGACTCGGGCAATGACGCGCAGCCCCTCGATACTGGCGAGGCCGAACAGGGGCTGGCCCTGGCTGACTCGGCTGCCTGTCTGCACCGGGCCCTTGGCTGCCTCTTCGGCGCTTATGCCGGGGGCCTGCACGACGATGCCGGAGAACGGCGCGAGGATATCTCCTGAGGCCAACTGTCGGCTCAGGGCTGAGTGCTTGACCTCGGCATTGGCCAGCTCCATCTCGGCGATCTGCCGGTACTCGCCGCGGCCGCGCTCAAGCACGGCTTGCAGCTCTGCCTCCGCGGCCTGCAGGTCGAGGCGCTGCAGCTGCGTCTGTCGTTCCAGCTCTTCCAGTTCGTTGCGGGCAACGATGCCTCGCTCATGCAGGGAGCGTGTGTCCTTGAGTTTCTGTTCGTTGCCGTCCAGGCCCATCTGCACGCTGCGCAGGGCACGCCGTGCCCGGCTTACCTCCTGTCCCGCCTCCCAGTCCTGAAGTTCGCGCACCGTACGACGGGCCTTGAGCAGCGTGGAGAGGGCATCACGTACCTGCACCTCCAGCTCGCTGGCATCCATGCTGAGCAAACGCTCGCCCTTGATGACCCGTTGCCCGGGTTCGACGAAGTTGTTGGCGATGTTGCCGCCAAACGGAGCGCTGATGCTGATGGTGCGCGCTGGTTCGATGCGGCCGACCAGGCCGATGCGATGCTCCAGGTTGCTCGGCTGCACGGCCAGCCACTGCCCGGATGGCGGTTCGGCGGTGGCGCGTGGCTGCATCTGGAACGACAGCGCTGCGATGCCCGCCAGCAGTGCGAGTCCGGTGATCATCGGGCGCGGTAGGCGCCAGTGTTTGCGCTTAGTGGTCATTGAGAATGATGTCCCAGCTTTCCAGCGTCATGCCCAGGGTCAGGTCCAGCTGCGTCTGCGCGTTGAGGTAGGCGATCACGGTGTTGAGACGAGCGTTCTCGGCGTTCTGCAGGTCGCTCTCGAAGCTCAGCACCTGAAAGTTGCTGGAGCGCCCAGCGGCCAGCTTGTCCCGTTCGATCGCCAGCTTGCGCTTGGACAGTTCCACACCACGCTGGGCGATTTCGTACTGGCGCCAGCGGGTGCTTACATCCCGTATGACATCCTTGACGTTGCGGATCAGTGCCTGCCGGGCATCGGCCAACTGCAGTTGCTGATCTTCGACGTTGATCCGGGCATGTACTTCCCCCTGGCGTCTGCTCAGATCGCCGATGGGGATGTCGAGCCGTATGCCGGCATAGCTGTCCCAGCTGCGATCTGCGCCATTGCCATAGGTCGAGCCGTAGCGATCTCTGGCCTGATTGGCGCCGACTTCGAGCGACAGATCCCAGAGGCTCTGGTTCTTGGCGACCAGCAGGTTGATGTCCGCTTGCTGGCGCATGATCAACTGGCGCAGAAAGTCGGGTTGCTGTCGCTCGGCCAGACTGATGGCCTGGCCGGGGTCGATCTCGATCGCTTCAGCGTGCAGGGCATCGGTTGCCCGCACTGGCGAAGAGAGATCCAGCGCGAGCAGGCGCAGCAGCTCCAGGCGGCTGCTGTCGACCAGATTGGCCGCTTCCTCGACGCCCAGCTCCTGGCTGGCCAGGCTGGCTTCGGTCTGCACCACCTCGAACTCCGCCATCCGCCCAGCCTCGATCATCGCCTGGTTGACGCTCAACAGCTCCTGCGAACGCTGCAGGGCGGCCCTGGCGATGTCCAGCTGCTCCTGGGCGCGCAGCAGCTCGCGGTAAGCGAAGATGATCGCCGCGACGGTCTGCGAGATACCGGCCTTGAGGCCGAGCCTGTTGGCCTCTTCGGTCAGTTGCGCGAGTTGCAGTGGCGCGGTGGTGACGTCGCGCCCGCCGCCACGCAGTAGCGGCTGGATGATGCTGAAGTCGACGCCGTCGTTGCGGCGCCAGCCCGCCTGGTTGGCTTGCGTGTGGTACTTGCTCCAGCCGAGGCTGACCACGGTGCCGTATTCTCCCAGCAAGGTCGCTGTGGCGCCGAACTGACCCGCACGCTGGCTATCGGCATGCCCCCGCGAGGCTCGGTAGCTGTTGGAGAGATACAGTTTGGGGTTGAACGCGTCCTCCGATACCCGCAGGTCGAACTTGTCGGCGATGCGCCAGAGGTAGGCGCTCTTGATCGAGCGGTTGTTGCGCAGCCCGAGAAACACCGCGTCGACCAGCGACAGGTCGGCCATCTGTTCACTGAGCAGTTCAGCTGGCGCCGGGTCGGGCATGCTGGGTGCCGAAGGGCGCAAGGGCTCTTCCCGCCACGCCTGTGCTGGTGCGCTGAGGGTAACGATGAGGAACGCGCCGAGCGCCAGTCGCCTATTCATCGCGCAGCGCCTCTACCGGTTGCAGGCGTGACGCGGCGATGGCCGGATGCAGACCGAAGAACAGGCCGACCAGTACCGTACTGCCGATGCCCAGGGGCAGCGCGCCGGGTGCCAGAAAGAATGCCCAGCCAGACAGCTGCGCATAGCCCCAGCCTCCCAGCATGCCGAGAACGGCGCCCAGCAGTGCACCAACGCTGGTCAAGGCCACGGCCTCGACCAGGAACAGGTTGCGGATATCTCTGCGCCGTGCGCCCAGGGCCAGGCGCACGCCGATCTCCCGGCGGCGTTCGCTGACGTTCATCAGCATCACGTTCATCACGCCTACGCCACCACCTATCAGCGAGACGACGCCGAGCGCTGCCAGCAGGTAGGTGAAGGTTCGGGTCTGCTGTTGCATGCCCTCGAGGATCTGCTGCGCGAAGATCAGGGTAACCGGAGCATCCCCAGCGATGCGCTGGGTGAGAGCCTGGCGCAATTGCTCGCCGGCCTGGATGACTTCTTCGGCGCTGTTGGCGCGGGCCACAACGTGGCTGATCTGTGGCACGGGGTTGATGCGCGTCATGCCCTCCATGGGGATGAACAGCGTTTCGTTGGCATTGAACGGCAGGAGCATGCCGGGGGCACCTTCCTGGAGAATGCCGACGACCCTGAACTGATAGGACTGCAGGCGTAACTGATCACCCGGTTGCAGCGGATCGTCCGGCAGGCTCAGGGTCTGTGCCAGCGAGGCGCCGATGACCGCATAGGCTTCCTTGCGGTCGAACCCCGACAGCGACCGGCCGCTGGCGATATCCAGACGCGCGGCCTCGAACAGTGCCGGGTCGGCGCCGATGATGTTGGCGTTGCCGATCCGTCCGTGGAAGATCGCCGGTGCGCCATAGGTCATCACCGGAGACAGGCTGGCGACGGCCGGGGTTTGTCGACCCAGCGCTTCCACGCTCAGACGCAGGGGCAGGCCGTCGCGCCCGGTGGGTTGTGGTGGCAGCTGCAGCACCAGGGTATCGCTGCCCAGGTTGCGGAAGATCGCTATCGATTGCGCGGCGGCATTGCCGCCGATGTTGAGCAGGGCCACCACCGAGCAACTGCCCATGACGATGCCCAGCAGGGCCAGCAAGGAGCGCCGACCGAGCATGCGCAGGCTGTTCAGCGCCTCGACCAGTATCTGTGCGGCGCTCGGCCCGGTACTCAACGGCATGGCCGGGCTCATGCTGCGCCGGCCTCGCGCAGCAGTCCCTGGTGCACCTCGACCTGGCGCGCCAGGCGGTTGGCGATCAGCGGGTCATGCGTGACCACGATCAGCGTCACGCCTTGCTCGCGGTTGAGCTCGAGCAGCAACGCCATGATCTCCTGGGCTGTGCTGGCATCGAGATTACCGGTCGGTTCGTCGGCGAGGATCAGTGCAGGCTTGCCGACCAGCGCGCGGGCGATGGCGACGCGTTGGCGCTGCCCACCGGACAGGCTGGCGGGGCGATGCTCGCTGCGTTCGACCAGGCCGACCCTGGCGAGCATGGCGTGCGCCTGTTCGCGCGCCTGGCGCGGCGCGATGCCGCGATAGGTCAGGGGCAAGGCGACGTTGTCCAGTGCGCTGAGGCGGGGAAGCAGGTTGAAGCTCTGGAAGACGAAACCGATCAGCTGGTTACGCAGGGCGGCCAACTGGTCCGGGCTGGCCTGGGCGACCTCGATGCCATTGAGGCGGTAGTTGCCGGTATCGGGCAGGTCGAGCAGGCCGAGCACGTTGAGCAGGGTGCTCTTGCCCGAACCGGAGCTGCCGAGGACGGCGCAGCTCTCCCCGCTGGCGATCCGCAGGCAGACGTCGTCGAGGATATGCAGCGTTTTGTCGGCAAGCCGGTAGTGCTTGCCAATGTGCTGCAACTGGATGAGCTGTTCTTCGTTATTGTTTTCGAGCATCCCGATGCCACTGCCTGCGTCCATGTCGATGAACCACTGAGCATCGCCTTGTCAGGCACTTCACGGAGCCGACGCCATAGGGCTCTGTTCCGGGAAATCAGAGGGCGGTCGTCTTTCTGAAAGCGGTCGCAACAGGACCATGCCCGATAGCAGGATTGGCAGCGCTGGCTTGTCTGTAAAGCCAACTTTCTTCTGGTTCGCGCAGGCAGTGTTACCGATGCTCACACCTTCCATGTCGGGTGGCTGAGCGTGCCGAAACGGGAGATGGATGAGGGCAGGCATCGGGCTGCCCTCGGCGCAGGCGACAGATCAGAACGGAGCGGGGCACTCGAAACGCATGCGCTCACCGGTTTGCGGGTGGGTGAGGGCGAGCATGCTGGCGTGCAGGCACAGGCGCTCATGGGCGGCCAGGGCCTGTTCGTGAGCGTAGAGGCGGTCGCCCAGCAGTGGATGGCCGATGGACAGCATATGCACGCGCAACTGGTGCGAGCGCCCGGTGATGGGCGTGAGCTCGACCCGGCACCAGTCGCCGCAGCGCTCGATGACGCGCCAGTGGGTCAGGGCGTGTTTGCCCAGTTCGTGATCGACCACGTGGCGTGGTTTGGTCGGCGGGTCGTAGCGCAGCGGCAGGTCGATGCTGCCGCTGTCGGCCTGCGGCTGGCCCCAGCACAGGGCGGTGTAGGCCTTCTCGGTTTCACGGTCGTGGAACTGGCGCGACAGCTCGCGGTGGCTGTCGGCATCGCGGGCCAGGACGATGATGCCGGAGGTTTCCCAGTCCAGCCGATGGACGATGCGCGCCTCGGGGTAGCCGTTTTCCTGCAGGCGGGTGACCAGGCAATCCTTGTTGTCATCGGCGCGGCCCGGCACCGACAGCAGCAGGGTGGGCTTGTTGATCACCAACAAGGCGGCGTCCTGGTGGAGAATTTCGATCTGGCTTAGCGGCATGGGGCGTTCGCAACGGTCTGGTAGGAGCGAGCTCTGCTCGCGAAAAATGCAGGTCACCGATATTCGCGAGCAGAGCTCGCTCCTACGGGCTATCGATGGCTACAAACGAACACGGCGGCCGAAGCCGCCGTGAGCGCAACTGGACTCGATTAACGATCCGGCAGAGTGATGTTCAACTCCAGAATCGAGCAGCTGCCCTGGTTTTCCAGTGCAACCTGTACCTGGTCAGAGTCGATGTTGACGTACTTGCGGATCACTTCCACCAGTTCCTGCTGCAGGGCCGGCAGGTAGTCCGGCTGGCTGCGCTGGCCACGTTCGTGGGCAACGATGATCTGCAGGCGCTCCTTGGCGATGGATGCGGTGGTTTCCTTCTTGCGCGAGCGCAAGAAGTCAAAAATATTCATTCTCGACCTCCAAACAGGCGCTGCAGGAAGCCCTGCTTCTTCACATCCAGGAAGCGGTGCGCGACTTCCTTGCCAAGCAGGCGATCAACAGCGTCGCTGTAGGCCTGGCCGGCATCGCTTTGGTCATCGAGGATGACCGGGATGCCCTGGTTGGACGCCTTGAGCACGGCCTGGGATTCGGGGATCACGCCGAGCAGGCGGATGGCGAGGATTTCCTCGACGTCTTCGACGCCGAGCATTTCGCCCTTGGTGACGCGCTCGGGGTTGTAACGGGTCAGCAGCAGGTGTTCCTTGATCGGGTCTTCGCCTTTCTCGGCGCGGCGCGATTTGCTCGCCAGTAGGCCGAGCATGCGGTCGGAGTCACGTACCGAGGACACTTCCGGGTTGGTCACGACGATGGCTTCGTCGGCGAAATACATCGCCAGGTGTGCACCCTTCTCGATACCAGCAGGCGAGTCGCAGACCACATATTCGAAATTTTGCGACAGCTCATTGATGACTTTCTCGACGCCTTCGAGGGTCAGTGCGTCCTTGTCACGGGTCTGGCTGGCGGCCAGCACGTAGAGGTTCTCGAGACGCTTGTCCTTGATCAGGGCCTGAGTGAGGGTGGCTTCGCCGTTGACCACGTTGACGAAGTCGTACACCACGCGGCGTTCGCAGCCCATGATCAGGTCGAGGTTACGCAGGCCGACGTCGAAGTCGACGATGACAGTCTTGTGCCCGCGCAGGGCGAGGCCGGTACCGATGGCGGCGCTGGTGGTGGTTTTACCGACGCCACCCTTGCCGGAAGTGACTACGAGGATCTTGGCCAAGGTGATTCACCCTAAAAATGAATAAAACGCGGGAATCCGTCAGCCAATCGAGGCTTCCAGATGCCTTTTTGTGTCCGTAAAAAAGTGGCCGCAGTATCCGTTAAAGGCGGGTGATGTTCAACACATCACCCGACAGGCTGACATGTACCGCATCGCCCCACAGCGGGTCACGGCGCAGGTCTTCGGCGACCTTGTAATGGCCGGCAATCGACAGCATTTCGGCGCCCATTTGCTGACAGAAAATCCGTGCCTTGGTGTTGCCTTTGATGCCCGCCAGGGCGCGGCCACGCATGGGCGCGTAAACATGGATGTTGCCATCGGCGAGAAGTTCCGCCCCGGCGCTGACCGCTGCCAGGACGATCAGGTCGCCACCCTGGGCATAGATCTGCTGGCCGCCGCGCACTGGTGTGGTGACGACCCGGGCGGGCTTGTGCTCGGGCTCGGCGGGTTTTACCTCGACCTTCTTCGGCGGCGCCGGGTCGATAGGCCGCTCGCGCGCGCCGGACGGCGGCAGCACGGGCAGATCCATGGCTTCGGCGGCAGCCACATCACTTTCGCGTACGGCGCGGATGGCCAGGGTGCGCAGGCCATGGCGGCGACACAAAGCCATCAGTTGGGCCAGGTCCAGTTCACCTTCGCCTTCCGGCAGTTTGTCCAGGGCCAGCACCAGCGGCGTGTTGCTGAAGAAGGCCGGGGCCTGGGCGACTTTTTCCGTCAGTTGCGCGTCGAGGCGTTCGAGATCGTTGTGCGCCAGTTCCATCACGGTGATGGCGAGCATGCTGCCCTTGAGCTGGAATACGGGGTCTTGGGCGAGGAGGTCGGCTTGGCTCATGGTGGTGCGATGGGCCTTCTGGCGAGTCGAAAGATGCCGGACTTATAACGAGATAGCCCGCATGCCGCAAGCCGCCTGAGCAGACGAGTCCGACCGGAGGCGAAGCTGTCCCGCCGCTGGGCGGTCGCCGTGACCAGCATGGCTCGCAGCGAAGCCGCCGAGCGAGGGGGAAAACTGCGTTAGAATGCGCGGCTTTGTATGTGATCGGAAACGCCTCATGGATCGCCCCCGCTTTCGCGCCTATTTTCTTCATCCGCGCTTCTGGCCACTGTGGCTGGGCTTCGGATTGCTGTGGCTGGTGGTGCAACTGCCTTACGGCCTGCAACTGAAACTGGGGCGGGCACTGGGCTGGCTGATGTACCGCACGGCAAGCTCGCGCCGGCAGATCGCTGCGCGCAATCTGGAGCTTTGCTTCCCCGACAAGAGCGCTGCCGAGCGCGAGCGCCTGCTCAAGGAGAATTTCGCCTCCACCGGTATTGCCTTCTTCGAAATGGCCATGAGCTGGTGGTGGCCCAAGGCGCGCCTGGCTCGCCTGGCGCATGTCGAGGGCCTCGAGCATCTGCAGCGGGCGCAGGCCGAGGGGCAGGGCGTGATCCTCATGGCCGTGCATTTCACCACCCTGGAGATTGGCGCCGCTCTGCTCGGTCAGTTGCACACCATCGACGGCATGTACCGCGAGCACGACAACCCGCTGTTCGACTACATCCAGCGCCGTGGCCGCGAACGCCACAACCTCGATGCCACCGCTATCGAGCGTGAGGATATTCGAGCGATGCTCAAGGTGCTGCGTGCCGGTCGCGCCATCTGGTACGCGCCGGATCAGGACTATGGGCGCAAGCAGAGCATCTTCGTGCCGTTGTTCGGTATCCAGGCGGCGACGGTTACCGCCACCACCAAGTTCGCTCGCCTGGGCAAGGCGCGTGTGGTGCCGTTCACCCAGCAGCGTTTGGCCGACGGCAGCGGTTATCGCCTGGTGATCCATCCGCCGCTTGAAGGCTTCCCGGGTGACAGCGAAGAGGCCGATTGCCTGCGCATCAATCAGTGGATCGAGCAAGTGGTGAGCGCCTGCCCGGAGCAGTACCTGTGGGCGCACCGTCGCTTCAAGACGCGTCCCGAGGGCGAGCCGAAGCTGTACGGAAAGCGCGCGTAGCCCATCTATACTGCAACGAAAAACAGGATCGCCCGATGACCGTGATTGCCAGTCCCGATGCGCCCGTGACCGGGCTGATCCTCTCCGGCGGCGGGGCGCGGGCGGCCTATCAGGTCGGGGTGCTGGCAGCCATTGCCGATCTGCTGCCGGATGCCTCGCACAATCCCTTTCCGGTGATAGTCGGCACTTCGGCCGGGGCGATCAACGCCGTTGGCCTGGCCTGCGGCGCGTTGCAGTTCGGCGAAGCCGTGCGGCGCCTGACCTCTGTCTGGCAGGGCTTTCACACCCATATGGTGTACCGCAGCGACTGGCCGGGCGTGCTGCGCCAGGCGGCGCGTTTCGTCGGTCACAGCCTGCTTGGCCTGGGGCGCGATGTTCCGGTGGCCTTGCTCGACAGTTCGCCATTGCGCGAGTTGCTGGAGCGCGAGCTGGACCTCTCCGGTATCGCGGCTGCCGTGCGTCATCGACAGTTGCGGGCCGTGGCGGTGACGGCCTTCGGCTATGAAAGCGGTCAGGCGATGACCTTCTATCAGGGCCGCGCGACCATCGACCCCTGGTTTCGCCACCGTCGTGTCGGGGTGCCGACGCGGCTGCGCCTCGAACACTTGCTGGCCAGTGCGTCGATTCCGCTGATATTCCCGCCGGTGAAGATCAACCGCGAATACTTCGGCGACGGCGCGGTACGCCAGGCGGCGCCGATCAGCCCGGCCTTGCACCTGGGGGCCAGTCGCGTGCTGGTGATTGGCGTGAGTGGCAATGCACAGAGCAATGCCTCGGCCCCTGTGCCGGTCACCCCGGCCAATCGCCCGCCGAGCCTGGCGCAGATCGGCGGGCATATGCTCAACAGCACCTTTATCGACAATCTGGAGACGGACATCGAGCAGCTCGAACGGCTCAACCAGATGAGCGCACTGGTGCCGCCGGAGCGGCGTCCGCGTGGCTTGGGTTTGAACCCGGTGGACGTGCTGGTGATCGCGCCGAGCCAGCCGCTGGATCAGATCGCCGCGCGTCATCAGCGCGAGCTGCCCAGGGCGCTGCGTCTGTTTCTGCGTGGTCCTGGGGCAACCAAAGCCGGTGGAGCGGGGGTGCTCAGCTACCTGCTGTTCGAGCCCGGCTATTGCAGTGAACTGATCGAGTTGGGTTATCAGGATGCGATGGCGCGCAAGGCCGACCTCTGCCGTTTTCTCGGGTTGGCCGAGGTCGCCCATTCCGCTTGATGCACGTCAGGCCAGCACACCATCACGAAAATCGCGCATGGCCTGCTCGATTTCCTCGCGGCTGTTCATCACGAACGGTCCGTACTGGACGATGGGTTCGTTCAGTGGTGTGCCGGCGATCAGCAATACCCGCGCACCATGGGTGCTGGCCAGGTGCAGCTCACCCTCGTCGGATAGCCGCACCAGACGCCCGGCGCTGACCGGTTGTGTACTGGCCTCGGGCAGCTCGAGCAGGCCTTGGTAAACGTACAGCATGACCCGCTGACCATCGGCCAGGCGCGGTGAAACCTGACTGCCGGCCGGCAGGTTCAGGTCGAACAGCTGAGGCTGGGTATGTGGCCGCTGCACGGCGCCGGCCTGGCGGATCTCGCCGTCATCGAATTCACCAGCGATCACCACCACCTCGGCGCCGGACGCCGTGTTGATGCGCGGGATGTCGGTGGCTGGAATATCGCGGTAGCCCGCTTCACCCAACTTGTCCTTGGCTGGCAGGTTGAGCCACAGTTGGAAGCCGCGCATGGCGCCGGACTCCTGCTCGGGCATCTCGCTGTGGATGATGCCGCGCGCAGCCGTCATCCATTGCACGCCGCCGCTGCCGAGCAGGCCGACGTTGCCCAGATGGTCTTCATGGCGCATGCGCCCTTCGAGCATGTAGGTGATGGTTTCGAAACCACGATGCGGGTGCGGCGGGAAGCCGGCGATGTAGTCGTCGGGGTTGTCGGTGGAAAACTCGTCGAGCATCAGGAAGGGGTCGAAGCGTTCCAGGCCCGGTCCGCCGATCACGCGGTTGAGGCGCACACCGGCGCCGTCCGAGGCGGGTTGGCCAGGCTGGATGCTGATGACGCGGCGTTGCGAGGTCATGGCGGCTCCTTGAAAGGTAGGAATGACGCCATGCTAGTCGCATTTAATCGATGTTTGTGTGGAAAATTTGCGGGCCATGCATCGATAAATTCGATGCATGGCCGAGGGCTCAGTCGGCAATCTTCAGCTTGCGCGACTCGTTGTAGAAGTAGCGGATCTTCTCGTACTCGAACGGCGAGTTGAGTTGGCCATAGCGGAAGCCGGTATTGGCGCGGGTGTCGACGATGCGCAGTGCGGTGATGCCGGGATTGCTGCGACTGGCGTCGGCCACATCGAGGTAATTGACCGCGTTCTCCAGGCTGTAGTCCGCCACCAGCCCGCCGGTGTCGCGCAGGTTCGATGGTCCGAGCAGTGGCAGCATCAGGTAAGGCCCTGCGGGTACGCCGTAGTAGCCCAGGGTTTGGCCGAAGTCTTCGCTCAATCGGGGTAGGCCCATCTTCGTCGCCGGGTCCCAGATACCGCCGACACCGAGGATGGTATTGAACAGCAACCGCGCGGTGCTGTTCATCGCCCGCTTGCCCTTGAGCTGCAGCACGCTGTTGGCCAGCGTGGGAATCTCGCCGAGGTTGTTGAAGAAGTTGTGCACGCCGGTTTGCACCAGGTTCGGTGTGACGTAGCGATAGCCGTCGACCACGGGCAGGAATACCCATTGATCGAAGCGGTAGTTGAAGTGGTAGACGCGGCGGTTCCACGACTCCAGCGGGTCATAGACCTGCAGGGCGTCACTGGAGGCGCGTTCGAACTCCTGCTGATCCAGTCCTGGGTTGAACTGCAGGTTCTGCAGCGGGTTGGTGAAACCGTCTGCGTCGACCTGGCTTTCGGCCAGTGTCTGCCCGCTGGCCAGCAGCAGGGCAAAGATGAGAGTGCTGTGCTTAACCACGGAAGAACTCCAGCATGGCGTCACTGTTGACGCGATAGTTGAGGTTGCCGCAGTGCCCGCCACGCGGGTAAAGGGTCAGGCGGTCGCCGAAAGTGCGGCGCAGGAAGCCGATGTCGCCCGGGCCGAGGATCAGGTCGTCGGCATTGTGCATCACCGAGACCTTGTCGCTGCCTTTGAGGTAGTCCTCCAGGGCGTAGAGGCTGCTCTTGTCGATCAACTGGTTGAGGCTGCCGCCGTCATAACGCGCACGCCACATGGGCATCAACTGTTCGGCGATGTAGCAGTCGAAGTCGCAGCGCAGGGCCATCTGGAAGAATGGCGTGAGGCTGGTGCTCTCGGTGATGCGGTAGTCGCGCGGAGTGATCAGGCCGCGGCGGTTGAGCAGGTCCGAAGTGAAGACGATATCGGCAGACGAGAAGCGGAACGAGGTGCCGATCAGCATTGCCATCTGCTCGTCGGAGAGTTTTTCCTTGGATTGCTGGAAGTCGTAGAGCATGGCCTCGTTGATATCGAGGTAGCCCTTGTCGTTGAAGTAGCGAGTCAGCTTGCCCAGCACCAAATCATAGAAATTGGTGCTGTTGTCGATGCCTTGCACCTTGGTCTGCACCAGCTTGTCCAGGTTGCTGACAGAGGTGTAGAGGTTGACCGGCGGGTTGAGCAGCAGCACGCGTTTGAAATCGAAGGCACGCCGGGTTTCGTCCAACTGGCTGACGAAGGCGGCATGCAGCGCCCCCAGGCTGTAGCCGGTCAGCAGGAACTCGCTGACCTCCAGCTTTGGATGCTGGGCACGCACGGCCTGCATGGCGCGGTACAGATCGTCGGCATCATCCGGGCTGTAGCCTGGCGTGGCCGAGCGCGAGGCAGCGGCCATGAAGTCGTAGCTGGTCGGTGACGACAGCTGTACGACATGGAAGCCAGCGCCGTAGAACAGCTTCTTCAGGTATTCGGTGGTGCCGCTGGCATAGTGCGCGCCGGTGCCGGAGATGATGAAAATCAGCGGCGCACGACCGTTCTGCTGGGCCAGGCGGTAACGCAGCTTGGTCACCGGCCAGAAGTTGTCCAGCAATTCAAACTCACGATCCGGGCGCAGGCGTACCGAGTAGTCGCGTTGCCGGATGTCGCCATCGGCCGGCAGCGTCGGGCGCAGCTCCGGCGGCGTGGTGGCGATGGTCGCCTCGAAAGGGTTGGCCAGTGGGTAGCCGTAGCTTTCGGCATCCACGTCGGCGGCCATCGCGGAGGCACAGAAGACCAGGCCGCCGAGCAAGGCGGCGAGTCGGGCAAGGCTGGGCATGTATTAAGTCCCTTTGAATAAGAGAACGTCTGGGTTGAGCAGCTGGCTTATGACAGCAGCAAGCGGGGCAAAGTGCCAGACTATCCTGCCTTATCTCAAGGAAACATGCGTAGCCGCAACAAGAGGCGCGCCGACTGACTCCAGGCTTTTTCAATCAGGCGTGGTGGTGCAGCCAGGCATGCTTTGGGCGCTCTGCCGCAGGCTGACGACGGCGTTCGAAACGCTGCCAGACCTTCTCGTGAAAGTAGAAGCCCACCGAGTTGCACAGGGGCTCGATGGCCGCCACCATGCCGCTGGCTGCGACACTGCCAGTCAGGGCGTAGGTGACGCCGAAGGCGATGCAGAAGTGCATGATGGTGAAGGTCAGGGTCTTGAGCATGATGCACCTCGTTGAGAATCATTTCGTCATGTAAGAGAGGCTAGTCCTGTTCGTCAGTGTCGGGAAATGTGGCCTTTGCATGGTCTCGATAGTGTTGGTCAATTGATTTCTGTTCTTAGAGAGTCTCTTTCTATTTATTTTGCCTCGGGGTGTCTGCGTTAAGGTGGCGCTCTCTTTCGGTGGAGTTGGGCGATGCAGATTAGTGATATTCCCTTCGGCGTAACGGACTGGGCTGCTATACCAGCGACCGAGCATCCGGGTGAGCGAGGCGTGGCACGTTGGCGTACTTGCCAGTTCGGTGCGCTGCGTGTGCGCATGGTCGAGTATTCGCCGGGCTACCTGGCCGACCACTGGTGCCGAAAAGGGCATGTGCTGTTGTGTCTGGAGGGAGAGCTGACCACCGAGCTTGAGGATGGCCGGGTATTCGTGCTCAAGCCTGGTATGAGTTATCAGGTGGCGGATGGGGCCGAGGCTCATCGTTCATCGACGATGTCTGGCGCACGCCTGTTCGTGGTGGACTGAGCCGCAATGCTTTGGCGCATGGCTGCCGATGCCCTGGTGCTGGTGCACCTGGGTTTCATCCTGTTCGTGCTACTGGGTGGCTTGTTGCTGCTGCGCTGGCCGCGTCTGATCTGGCTGCATATACCTGCAGTGGTCTGGGGCATCGTGGTGGAGTGTTTGCATCTGGGTTGTCCGCTGACGCCCTGGGAAAACCAGTTACGCCGCGCGGCCGGGCAGGCTGGCTATGACGGCGGCTTTATCGAGCATTACCTGATACCGCTGATCTATCCGGCCGGGCTCACGCCAAAGATCCAGCTCTATCTGGGCGCGATCGTGGTGTTGGTCAACCTGAGCGTATACGGCTGGCTGATCTGGCGCTGGCGCAACAAGGCTTGATCGCGATTTGCCCTGCCTATTCATAAGTCTGATGAAGGCGCGGGTGCTTTATTGCCTTCGCTACACTGCCAATCATTGCAACCAAACATTGAAGGCAGGGCTGCTATGCAAAACCGCATGATGATCACTGGCGCGGGCTCCGGCCTGGGACGCGAAATTGCCCTGCGTTGGGCACGCGAGGGCTGGCGACTGGCGCTGGCCGACGTCAACGAGGCCGGCCTGGCGGAAACATTGAAACTGGTCCGTGAGGCTGGCGGTGATGGCTTCACCCGACGCTGCGACGTGCGTGACTACAGCCAGCTGACCGCTCTGGCGCAGGCCTGCGAGGAGCAGTTCGGTGGTATCGACATCATCGTCAACAACGCCGGTGTCGCCTCTGGCGGCTTTTTCAGCGAGCTGTCGCTGGAGGACTGGGACTGGCAGATCTCGATCAATCTGATGGGCGTGGTCAAGGGTTGCAAGGCATTCCTGCCGCTGCTGGAAAAGAGTAAGGGCAAGATCGTCAACATCGCCTCGATGGCGGCCCTGATGCAGGGGCCGGGCATGAGCAACTACAACGTCGCCAAGGCCGGTGTGGTGGCGCTGTCGGAAAGTCTGCTGGTAGAGCTGCGTCAACTGGAGATCGGCGTGCACGTGGTCTGCCCATCCTTCTTCCAGACCAACCTGCTGGACTCCTTCCGTGGCCCTACTCCGGCGATGAAGGCCCAGGTCGGCAAGCTGCTGGAAAGCTCGCCGATCAGCGCAGCAGATATCGCTACTTACATTCATGACGAAGTGGCCAAGGGCAGCTTCCTGATTCTGCCGCATGAGATGGGCCGTATGGCCTGGGCACTGAAGCAGAAGAATCCGCAGGCGCTGTACGACGAGATGGCCAGCATGGCCGAAAAAATGCGCGGCAAGGTCAAATCGATCAGCTGACCATGGAGTCAGCTATTTTCGCCGGCAGGCTTGCCTGGTGTGACCTCCGGGGGTAGGGTGGCCGCCCCGGCCTGCCTGCCGTAATGACTTCGGATACCTCGTGAAACCAGTCCCTCGGGCCCTACTGCTAGTGGCCCTGGTGCTGGCGGCGATCAATTTGCGCCCCGGCATCACCTCCCTTGCACCGCTGATCGAACGCATCGCTGCAGAGCTGTCGCTGAGTCGCAGCTTCATCAGCCTGACCACGGCCTTGCCGGTGTTGTGCATGGGCCTGCTCGCACCGCTGGCGCCGCGCCTGGCCATGCGCTGGGGGCTCGAACGCACCATCGTGCTCTGCCTTGGGCTGATCGGCCTGGCGCTGCTGGCACGTCTGGCCGCGCACCAGAGTGCGGTGTTGATCGGCAGCGCCATTGCCCTGGGCGCTGGCATCGCGGTCGCCGGGCCGTTGTTGTCGGGATTCATCAGGCGTCACTTCGCCAGCCAGATGGGGCGCGTGGTGGGCTGGTATTCACTGGGTATGGCCATTGGTGGGGCTGGTGGCGCAGTGCTCACCGCGCCGGCCACCGCGTTGTTCGGTGACGCCTGGCACCTGGGCCTGGCGGTATGGGCGGCACCTGCGCTGTTCGGGGTCATGCTCTGGCTGTGGCTGCCCAACCAGGCGGGTGCTGCCAATGAGCAGGAAAGCGGTGGCCTGCCCTGGCGGCAGCCGCGCGCGTGGCTGATCAGTTGCTTCTTCGCCATTCAAGCGGGCTTGTTCTATGCCATCGCGACCTGGGCCGTGGCGCGTTATCACGAAGCGGGGCTGAGCATGCTGCGCAGCAACTCGCTGCTTAGTCTGGCCATGCTCATGGGGCTGCCCAGCTCGTTCCTGCTGCCCTGGCTGGCGCAGCGCTACAACGCGCGTTATCCGCTACTGTTGGCTTGCGGTGCGGTCACCTGCGGTTGCCTGGCGATGGTCACCTTTATGCCGCGTTTCGTTCCGGAACTGTGGGCGGTGATCCTGGGTTTTTCGCTGGGCGGCTCCTTCGCCCTGTCGCTGGTGCTACCGCTCTACGAAGCCGGCTCGCCGATGGCTGTCAGCCGCTGGACGGCGATGATGCTGTTCACCGGTTACAGCCTGGGTTGCCTGACGCCCATTCTCACCGGCTTGGCGCGCGACCTGTCCGGCAGCTACCGTCTGCCGTTTGCAGTGCTCACTGCGTTGGCGCTGGTGATGACGCTGGTGGCGTGGTTGCTGGGGTGTAGCAGACGTCAGCCTCGCTGAAGAATTGGCAGCAGTTCCTTTCTTGCCCAGGCGTGCTGTGTTAGAAGGCGTTCTGCTTTTTCAGGAGTGCCGGTGTGGAGTCCGAATCCATCGTCTATGGCTGCATCCGCGACTGGCCCTCGGATGACCCCGAGCAACGTCGCCTGCGCCGTGAAACCAATCATGGCGTGCTGGCCGAATTGCCGGCCGGTGAGCTCTGGCCGTTTCTTGGTCGTGAAATGTTCTCCTTCTGCGATCTACCCGGTGCCGGCTTGTACCAGACCCAGGTGATCCACTTCGGCGCCAGCTATGGCGCGATCGAGTACGAATGGAACCTGTGGATCGAAGCCTTCGAGGCGCTGCTCAAGCGTCTGTACTGGGCCTGCGCGGTGGTGCATCTGGAAACCGAACTCAACGGCATGCATACCTTTCGCTGGGAGTCCGATAGCGGCTTTCATAGTCCGCAGGAAGGTGGGCTACGCGTGCGTTGCGCCTGGGAGCGCGAAGGCGCTTTGCGCGGTTAGGAGGCGAGGATGATCAACTATCTATGGTTTCTGTTGGCGGCCCTGTTCGAGATCGCCGGCTGTTATGCCTTCTGGATGTGGCTGCGGCTTGATCGCAGCGCCTGGTGGATCGCGCCCGGGCTGCTCAGCCTGGCGCTGTTCGCACTGATTCTGACCCGCGTCGAAGCCTCCTTCGCTGGTCGCGCGTATGCCGCCTATGGCGGTGTCTATATCGTCGCTTCGCTGGTGTGGCTGGCCTTGATTGAAAAGACCCGGCCAATGCTCAGCGACTGGTTGGGTGCTGCGCTGTGTCTGGCGGGGGCTTTGATCATCCTGCTGGGACCGCGGCTACATTCCTCCTGATCTGCTTATAAGCATAGGAAGTAAAAAGTTCCGCTGTCATCAAATCTTTATATATCGGCAACTGAGCTGAAATAACCCCTCGCCAAGATTCCCCCCAACACGAACGAGCCCATTGCTCGGGTGTTTTCAACACTTAAAGTCCAACAGGGGAATCCTCGATGATCCGTAAGCACTTCGCCGGTTTCGCAGCCAGCGCCCTGGCTCTGGCCGTCTCCGCCCAGGCTTTCGCCGGTACCGTCACCACTGACGGCGCCGATCTCGTGATCAAGACCAAAGGCGGCCTGGAAGTCGCTACCACCGACAAGGCGTTCAGCTTCAAGCTGAGCGGCAAGCTGCAGTGGGACGCTACTCAATTCGATGGTCTGATGGCTGCCGATCAGAACAAGCCGTTCGACGATACCTTCAACACCTTCATCCGTCGCGGTGAGTTCGGCCTCGAAGGCACCGCCTACAGCGATTGGGACTGGGGTCTTCGCCTGAGCTACGACGAAGCCGATGACACCAGTGTCGACCGCGCTTTCATCGCCTACACCGGCCTGGACATCGGTACCTTCACCGTCGGCCGTTTCGGCGTTGACTACGGCCTGGAAAACACCACCAGCTCTTCCTGGATCACCGCCATCGAACGTCCGTTCATGTACGACTTCCTCAATGGTGATGAGGACACTCAGTTCGGCGTCAACTTCAAACACTCCGGTGACAACTACGGCCTGATGGCTCAGGTTGCCACCTACGAAGGTGACAACAACTACAAGAGCGAGGACAACGACGAGCTGTACGGCTATACCCTTCGCGCTCACTGGGCTCCGTACCTCAATGGCACTGACGTCATTCACCTCGCTGCCAACTACCACAACAGCGAGTCCGACGATAACCGTGCTCGCGCTCGCACCCGCATGGGTATCCGTAGCGACAACGACTTCCGCCTGACCTTTGGCGACGTGCGCGTGGCTGACAAGGACGTTGAATGGGTGCTGGAGTCCGGTGCTCAGTTCGGCTCTTTCCGTGCGCAGGCTGAGTACTTCCAGCGTCAGATCAGTGGTGAAACTCTGGCCGGTGCGAAATCCGACGTCGACCTCAGCGGTTACTACGCTCAGGTTTCCTACATGTTCAACGGCGTGCGCCAGTACAAGGCTGCTGACGGTAAGTGGGACAAGCCGGACAACATGAAAGGTTCCTGGGAAGTCTTCGCCCGTTACGAAAGCACCACAATCGATTCCGATGCGGGCGCCATTCCGGGCAACCTGGGTCTGGCCGGTATCGTGGCTGACGACGTGAACGATGAGTTCGAGACCAAGGCCATGGTGGTGGGTGTGAACTACTTCGTTACCCCGTCCGTCCGTACCAGCCTGAACTACGTCGATTACCAGGTGGACAACATCAACACCTCCAACCAGGTCGGTGGCAAGAGCGTGCAGGATGACGGCAAGGCAATCGTAGGTCGCCTGCAGTACGTGTTCTAAGCAATACCTTCATCCGTTGCTCCTGATTGAGCCCCGCCAATGGCGGGGCTTTTTTATCGCCAAGTCCTTTGGAGATGTTTCGATGCGTCAAATCACTTTGATACTGGTTGCGCTCGGCCTGAGTTCGACCGTCCTGGCCCAGGATTACAGTGCAGCCAAGCCCGGTGAGTTGCTTCAGGTGCCGCTGCAAGCGTTGCACCCGACCCAGGCTGCGGTTGGGTATGACCAGATCTACTACAAGCTCGGCCGCTTCGCGCAAGAGCGCAATAAACTGTTCGACGAATATTGCGAGGCCAACGGGCAGGGCGAGAGTGCCAATGTGCCGGGTGACGCCGACCTGCGGAAACCGGAAAGTTTCACCTGCCAGGATAAGGTCGGTGCTCGTAGCAGCGAGATGAAAACCGTGGTCATCGGCCCCGAAGGCAAGTTGTTCCTTACCGATGGTCATCACACTTTCACCGTGCTTATGGAGCATCCCAAGGGCGGTGAAAATCTGAACATGTGGGTGCGGGTGACTGACAACTTCAGTGACAGCGCTGACATGGCCAGCTTCTGGCAACGCATGGCGCAGGCGCGCAAGGTCTGGCTCAAGGACGGCAACGGCCAGGCCATTGATCCTCAACAGATACCGAGCCAGCTCGGTTTGCAGCATCTGGCCAACGACCCCTATCGAGCGCTGGTGTACTTCACTCGCGAGGTGGGTTACGACAAGCCGCGTTCTGGCGAAGTGGCCCCTGAGTTTCTGGAGTTCTATTGGGGCAACTGGCTGCGTTCGGTGATGTCGCTGGATACATATGACCTAAGTGACCGTGGCGATTACCGCGATGCGGTCGAAATTGCTGCGAAGAAGATGGTGGCGCTCGCGCCGGAAGACGAAGTCGGCAACAGTGGATTCAAGGCCCGTGAACTGGGTGGTTATTCGTCGATGGATCGCAAGGAGCTGAACAAAGTAGCCGGTCGCAAGCTGAACTATGCCACCAGCTACAAGAAGGCTCTAGCCGGGGAAAGTTGAAGGCTGTAATTGAAAAGGCCCAGCACTTGGCCGGGCCTTTTTTAGCGGTTACTCAGTTGTTCTTGTAGTTGTCCAGCGCCTTCTGGATCATCTGGCGGGCTTCGGCGGCGTTGCCATAGCCATTGAGTTCGACTTTCTTGCGGCCTTCTGGCAGTTGCTTGTAAACGCGGAAGAAAGCCTCGATGCGCTGGCGCTCGATCAAGGGCAGGTCATCAATATCCTTGATGTTGTCGTAAGTCGGATCGATATCACTGCTGGGCACGCCAATGATTTTCTCGTCCGCTTCACCGCCGTCGATCATCTTCAGATAGCCGATCGGACGGAACTTGATGAGGACGCCTGGATGAAGAGGCTCGCGAGTTAGCACCAGACCGTCCAATGGGTCGTTGTCGCCGCCTAGTGTGCGAGACAGCGAGCCGTAGTTGGCAGGGTAGACAACAGGCATGGACTGGAAGCGATCGACGAAGACCAGACCTTCTTCGTTGATTTCATATTTGATGAAGCTGCCTGCCGGGATTTCCACCGCCATGTGAACGTTGTTCGGTGCGTCTTCTGCCTGACTCGCGTGAAAGGGATGAGTGATCGACTTCTGGGCGAGGGCAGTGCCACTGCCGAGCAACAACGCGACTCCGAGGGCGAGAAGGGACTTTTGCATGGATAACTCCTATACAGAGCTCAAGGTTATAAGGGTTGGCCTCCTCATATTGCGGGTGCATTGTTAGAGATATATTGCAGTCTGGCTTCTGGGACTCAGGTCATGCCCCTCACCATCATCGACTCGCTTCATGCTGTATCCGCGGACGTATGGGACGGACTGCTGGCGCAGCCACAACCCTTTCTGCGTCATGCCTTTCTCAGTGCGCTGGAGGACAGCGGCAGCGTTGGCGGCCGCAGTGGTTGGCAGCCCTCACACCGGCTTTGGTGCGATGAGCACGACAACGTGCAGGCGGCGCTACCGGCTTATCTGAAGCAGCACTCCTACGGCGAATACGTGTTCGATCACGGCTGGGCTGACGCCTGTCGCCGTGCCGGAATCGGTTACTACCCCAAGCTGTTGGGCGCCGTGCCGTTCTCGCCGGTGAGCGGGGCGCGCTTGCTGGGGGATGCCCATGCGGCCGGGCAGTTGCTCGACGCGCTGACGGCCGGTTTGAGCGAGGAAGAGTTGTCGAGCCTGCATATCAACTTCACCAGTCCGGCCTGTGATGCCGTCATGATGCGACGACCGGGGTGGCTGGAGCGCTTGGGTTGCCAGTTCCATTGGCACAATCGGGGTTACCGGGATTTCCAGGACTTTCTCGATGCGCTCAGCTCGCGCAAACGTAAGCAGATGCGCAAGGAACGTGAACAGGTGGCGGGGCAGGGCATCGAGTTCGACAGGCGTCTGGGCCGCGAATTGAGCGAGGCGGACTGGGATTTCGTCTATCACTGCTACGCCAACACCTACCACGTGCGTGGCCAGGCGCCCTATCTGACGCGGGACTTTTTCAGCCTGCTGGCTGAGCGTATGCCCGAGATGATTCGGGTGGTGTTCGCGACGCAGCATGGCCGCGCGCTGGCCATGGCCTTCAGCCTGGTCGATGGCGATACCTTCTATGGCCGCTACTGGGGTTGTCTGGCCGAATTCGATCGGCTGCATTTCGAAACCTGCTTCTATCAGGGCATGGAGCTGGCCATCTCCGAAGGTCTGCAGCGCTTCGATGCCGGGGCGCAGGGCGAGCACAAACTGATCCGAGGCTTCGAGCCGGTTCTCACCCGCTCTTGGCACTATCTCCGTCACCCGGGACTGCATGCTGCCGTTGCCGACTTTCTCGAGCAGGAGCGCTCTGGCGTGCGGGTTTACGCGCAAGAGGCGCGGAGCTATCTGCCTTTTCGCCAGCCTGACAACGGCTGATCGAGCGATCAGGTTATCGGCGAAGGGCCGAAACAGCTGTTTGCCGGAAGTTCCCCAAGTCGGAGATTTCTGTAAAAACTCCAGAGCTTTCAGCAAGAAGCCCGCTCGCTTCTGCCACTAAATTCCGCCCTTCACTTTCGTTACGACCGTTTTTGTCTGCGTCTATTGGTCAGACCAGCATTGCTGGGCTAGACCGATAAGAGAGGTTCATGCAGTCGAACTGTGATGGTAACGCGATTCGGTGGCCGCAGGCGCAAGCCAGGGAGGTCAGGGAAAGTGCCCAGGCACTTGCCGATGCAGTGACGAGGTGGTGGAGGTTTCACTGCACCGGTATCTGCCTTGATCGTGCCCACTCGATATCGGTGTGACGAGGAAGAGACCGGAGCCCCGCATCCGCAAAAGCGGGTGCACTTTGCCAATCAGGGCACGGTGCCCGAGAACAACAAACGAGAGGGGAGCCCCCCAAAATGACAGCTAATACTCCAATGCTCGTCACCTTCGTGGTGTACATCGCAGCCATGGTGCTGATCGGCCTGATCGCCTATCTTCGTACCAAGAACCTTTCCGACTACATCCTCGGTGGCCGTAGCCTCGGTAGCTTCGTTACCGCATTGTCCGCCGGCGCCTCCGACATGAGTGGCTGGCTGCTCATGGGCTTGCCGGGCGCGATCTTCGTCGCCGGCATCTCGGAAAGCTGGATCGCCATCGGTCTGGTGATCGGCGCCTACCTCAACTGGTTGTTCGTCGCCGGCCGTCTGCGCGTGCAGACCGAGCACAACGGCAACGCCCTGACCCTGCCTGACTACTTCACCAATCGCTTCGAAGACAACAGCCGCATCCTGCGCATCTTCTCGGCACTGGTGATCCTGGTGTTCTTCACCATCTACTGCGCTTCTGGCGTGGTGGCCGGTGCTCGCCTGTTCGAAAGCACCTTCGGCATGTCCTACGAGACCGCGCTGTGGGCCGGCGCCGCGGCGACCATCGCCTACACCTTCATCGGTGGCTTCCTGGCAGTGAGCTGGACCGACACCGTGCAGGCCACGCTGATGATCTTCGCGCTGATCCTGACCCCGATCGTGGTGATGATCGCCACCGGTGGCTTCGACCCGGCCATGGTCGCCATCGAGGCGGTCGACGCCACCAACTTCGATATGCTCAAGGGCGTTACCTTCGTTGGTGTGATCTCGCTGATGGCCTGGGGGCTGGGCTACTTCGGCCAGCCGCACATTCTGGCGCGCTTCATGGCCGCCGATTCGGTCAAGTCGATCCCGGCTGCCCGCCGTATCTCCATGACCTGGATGATCCTGACCCTGGCGGGTGCCGTTGCCGTAGGTTTCTTCGGTATCGCCTACTTCGCGGCACACCCAGAAGTGGCGGGCCCGGTCGCCGAGAACCCGGAGCGCGTGTTCATCGAGCTGGCCAAGCTGCTGTTCAACCCCTGGATCGCCGGTATCCTGCTGTCCGCCATCCTGGCTGCGGTGATGAGCACCCTGAGCTGCCAGCTGCTGGTGTGCTCTAGTGCGCTGACCGAAGACTTCTACAAGGCTTTCCTGCGTAAGGACGCCTCGCAGACCGAGCTGGTCTGGGTCGGTCGCGCCATGGTGCTGCTGGTCGCGTTCATCGCCATCGCCCTGGCGGCCAACCCGGAAAACCGCGTACTGGGTCTGGTGTCCTATGCCTGGGCCGGCTTCGGCGCTGCGTTCGGTCCGGTGGTCATTCTGTCTCTGCTGTGGAAGGGCATGACCCGCAATGGCGCCCTGGCTGGCATGCTGGTTGGTGCCGCCACCGTGATCGTGTGGAAAAACTGGATTGGTCTGGGTCTGTACGAGATCATTCCGGGCTTCATCCTCGCTACCCTGGCCATCGTCATCTTCAGCCGTATCGGTCAGGCTCCGAGCCAGTCGATGCTGAGCCGCTTCGACAAGGCCGAGAGCGAATACAAGTCGGCATAACCGTGCCTGCCTGACCCAAAGGCGATGACTGCTTGGCAGTCATCGCCTTTTTCGTTGTTGGAGCCCTAAGATATGCCCACCCTTTTTCGACGGATGCTTCCATGACCAGCAACGACCCGCTCCACGGCCTGACCCTGCAGGCGATTCTCACCGCTCTGGTGGAGCGCATCGGCTGGGAGGGGTTGGCCCGTCAGGTCGATGTTCGCTGTTTCAAGCACGAGCCGAGCATCAAATCGAGCCTGACCTTTCTGCGCAAGACGCCCTGGGCGCGGGCCAAGGTCGAGGAACTCTATCTGCAGCAGTTCAAGTCCTGAGGTCGTTCACCCCCATCAGTTGAGTTCGAGCCCCAGCGCCTGCAACGCCTGCCGATAGCTGTTGCCCGCCATGCGCAGGCCGTTGTTGTGGTTAGCTCCGTCGATCAGCAGCAATTGCTTGGGTTCGTTGGCGGCGGCGAACAGCGCCTCGCTGAAGCGTGACGGCACGTAGCGGTCGTCGCGCCCGTGGGCGATCAATACAGGGATACCCACCTCACCGATCTTGCCCAGCGAATCGAACTCCTGCGACAGCAGCCAGCGCACCGGTAACGAGGTATTGGTCACCGCGGCCGCCACATCACCCAGGTTGGTGAAGCTGGACTCGACGATCAGACCGGCGGCCTGCGCTGCTTCATCTTCGCCCGCCAGCTCGTGCGCCAGGTTGACCGCCACGGCGCCGCCCAGGGAATGACCGTAGATGAAGCGCTTGTCCGCCTCTGGCTGCAGGCGCACCAGATGCTGCCAGGCGATCAGGGCGTCCTGATAGACGCTGCGCTCGGAGGGCAGAGCGCCACGGCTTTCGCCAAAGCCGCGGTAGTCCACCGCCAGTACCGAGAAGCCCATGGCATGCAGTTGTTCGATGCGAAACAGCTGGCCTGTCAGGTTCCAGCGTGAGCCGTGCAGGTAGAGCAGTGCCGGGGCATCCTTGCGCGCGGCTGGCCACCACCAGGCATGCAGGCTTTCATCGGCCGTCAGGTCCGGTGACTGCAGTTGCACGTCCTCGATGCCTGCGGGCAGGCCGCTGAACCAGCGGGCAGTGCCGGGTTCGATGCGAAACACCAGCTCGCGCTCGGTCTGCTCCAGTTTGGCGCAGCCAATCGGTAGCAGCACCAGCAGGCAGGCCATCACAATCAGGCTCAGGCGACGGCGGCGGAGCAGGGCAAACCAGGATGAGGGCATTGGCGATACTCATGAACGGCAACGGATGATGCTGCCATGGACTGCATATCCGGTGCCGGGTTTCGCCAGTCACTGGTCGCCGTGGTTACCGCGTGTTACCGCCAACTGATCTGCGGCGCGCTCTGAGGCGCTTGGCAAAGGGTGACGCTACCGGGTTCCAGGTAGGGCGTAAGTATCGGCGCCATGCCCTTGAGCACCTGTACCGGCAGGGCCGAGGTGAAGGTGAAGCGTTCTGCCTCGCGTCCTGGTACGAATGCGGTCAGTGTGCCGTAGTGACGCGGGCCGAGGAAGAACACGAAGGTGGCCGTGCGGTTCATCGCCCGTGAACTGATCACCCGTCCGCCTGCACCGACGCTTTCCATGCGGTTGTCGCCGGTACCGGTCTTGCCGCCCAGGGTCAGATCACGCCCGTCCTGCAGCTGGAAGGTGCCCTGCAAGCGCCTTGCGGTACCGCCTTCGACCACTTGGGAAAGTGCATTGCGCAGTGCGGCCGCAACTTCCGAGGGCATTACCCGCTTGGCGCCGCGGGTATTGCGCTCGACCCGTGTCTCGTAGGGCGTATCGGCGGCGAAGTGCAGTTCGTCGATGCGCAGTACCGGCTGGCGAATGCCGTCGTTCTGGATGATGCCCATCAGCTCGGCCAGCGCTGCCGGCCGGTCACCGGAACTGCCCAGGGCAGTGGCCAGGGAGGGCACCAGGTGCTGGAAGGGATAGCCGAGGTTCTTCCAGCGTCGGTGAATGTCGGAGAAGGCCTCCACCTCCAGCATGATGCGGATGCGGCTGTCGCGGGCACTCTTGTGCCGGGTGCGCAGCAGCCAGCCATAGACTTCCTGGCGCTCGTCGACGCTGGCTGCCACGGCGTCGCTGAAGGTGGCCTGCGGGTTGTCGATCAGATAGCCCAGCAACCACAGTTCCAGCGGATGCACGCGAGCGATATAGCCCTGATCCGGCAGGCTGTAGGCGCCAGGGCCGTAGTCCTTGTACAGACGCGCGATGCGTTGATCGGTGAGTTTTTCCTGTGGCAGTTGCGTCCGCAGAAAAGCGGCGAAGGTTTCTTCATCGGCCTGCGGCAGCAGGTAGCGGTGCACGGCGCCCAGGCGCACAGAGGTCTGGCGCAAGCCGCTGATGAAGGTCTCCAGGCGCTGCTGCTGCGGCTGGCCCTGGTACTTGCGCCAGAAGCGCAGCAGGAAGGTGCGCCCCTCCTGGTCAGCGAAGCGTTGCAGATATTCCTGGCGGCGTGGGTCCTTGTCGTCCTTGAGCAGTTCGGCGCTGTTCTGATAGGTGCTGTAGCGCACCAAGTCGCGCATCAGGCGGACGAAGGGCAGGTTGATCGACTCGCGCAGGGATTCACGCAGGGTCGGGTTGCGGCCGTTGTCCTCGCGGCGGAAGTTACCGAAGGTATGCAGGCCGCCGCCGGTAAAGAAGCGTTCGTGCGGGCTGGCCGAATAGCGTCGTTCCAGCGCAGCTTCCAGCATGCTGGCCAGATCGGCGCCGGGGTTGGCCAGCAGATAGGCGACTGCCCAGCGGCTGAGGTAGTCCTGCTCGGCGATATCGACGTTACGCAGCTCGGCCGCGTTCTTGTTGGCGTGGCGCTGATGCAGCTCGGCGATGATCTCCAGATAAGTCGCCAGCACCCGTAGCTTGGCGGTGGAGCCCAGTTCCAGCTTGCTGCCTTCGTTGATGTCGAAAGGCTGGTCGGTGCTGTCGGTCTGCACGCGTACCCGACTACCGGTGGCCGTGCGCTCGAACAGGGTGAAGCTGTAGCGCACCTCGGCGGTCTTTTCCGGGGACAGCAGGCGCTCGCCGAACAGGCCGATCTTGCCGGCGAATTCCGGGTCGGCCAGGCGTTGCAGGTAGAGGCTGGTCTCCTGCTGCAGATCGCGTTGCAGGGTGCTGCGTGCGGCCAGATCGAGGCGGTCCAGATCATACAGGGGCATGCCCAGCAGGTTGGACAGGCGTGAACGGGCGACGCTGATGCCCTTGTCGTTTTCCACCGGCCGTAGATTGGGCTCCTGTTGCCAGTCGCGGTATTGCAGCTTCTGCGTCAGCGCCGCGTCACGCAGCTCTGCGTCGATCAACCCTCCTGCCGCCAGCAGGCGGATATGACTCTCCGTCAGTGCTTCCATCTCCTTGCGCCCTTGTGCCAGATAGTAGGAGGGACGGCGTTGGGCGATCATCAGTGACAGCATCTGGCGCAGAGCCAGGCCACGCTCAGCCATGCTGGCGTCGGGCGTGCGGGTTGGGTCGAGCAGCGCATTGCTGCGCTCGAAATCCGCGCCGTACCAGATGCGCAGGCCGTCAGCCAGGCCATGGACCTCGCCATGTCCCGGGGCGGCTGACAGCGGTACGCTGTTGAGGTAGTCGCGCACGATGGTCTGGCGTGCTTCCAGGGTCTGCGGTCCCTGCTGGTAGGCACGCACGCTGGCGGAGATCATCTGCCGCAGCTTTTCTTTCGCCGACAGCGTCAGGCCATCGGGAGAGTGCCGGTATTTCTCCAGCTGGGTCGCCAGGGTGCTGCCACCGGCGGACTGATCTTGCACATCGAGCAGCTTGCCGATCTGCGACAGCGCGGCCATGGTGAATCGTGGCCAGTCTACCGCGGGGTTGGCCAGTGGCTGATCGCTATCCAGCAGGTGACGGTTCTCGATGAACAGCAGGCTGCTGACTACCAGCGGCGGAATGCTGGCGAAATCGGCATAACCCTGTTGTGGATAGCGGAACTCATAGAAGGGCGTGCCACGGCAATCGCTGATGCTGAGGCCGGTTTGGCTTTTCTCGATGAAGGGCGGGAACAGGCCGCGACGGCTGTAGGCCATCAGTGCCGGAGAGAAGCGGGCCTGCTCGCTGATCAGGAAGTCGCGTTGCTGCAGGCGCTCCAGCATCAGTGGCAGGTAGGCGTAACCCTGACGTTTGTCGAAGGGGCCGTCAGCCGGGTAGAGAATATCCGGGCTGGGCCCAGGCTCGACGCGGTAAGTGAGGGTAGCGGCATAGCGGCTCAATTCGCGGGCCTGGAAGTGCGCGCTGCGCAGTTCGAAAAACAGCAGCGCGGTTGCAGTTGCCACCGCTGATGCCAGTAGCAGGTAAAGCACCAGGCGCCAGCGGCGTGGCCGCGGGGCTGGCTTGTCGTCGACCGCCGGCAAGACGTTCGACGCAAGTTCGCGGTGCTGAGGATCCGATTGCCATAACGCGCCCATAGTCCACCGGCTTGGCCTATCTGCTCCACGGAAAACACGAGACGGCCGCTGGCGCCTCGTCTGCTTATTATCAGCTTAGCTGCTGTGAACGGGGCTGGCTGGCGCTTTTGACGCAAAGCGTGTCGGGCTGGCTCATTGGCGCTAGACTCGCTGCAACGCACAAATGCAGGGAATCAGCATGCAGCGCGACCACCGAGAACAGCTTCAGCAAAGCTGGCAGGCCAATGCCGACGCCTGGGCTGCTGCGGTGCGTGAGCAGCGCATCGAAAGTCGGCGCCTGGTCACCGATGCCGCGATCATCCAGGCCGTCTTGGCGCTGCAACCCAAGCGGGTCCTGGACATCGGCTGCGGCGAGGGCTGGCTGTGTCGGGGCCTGGCCGAGCACGGTATCGAACCGGTCGGGGTGGATGCCTCCGCGCCGCTGATCGAGGCGGCTCGCGCCGCGTGCGACGGGCGCAGTCAGTATCGGGTCTGTGGCTATGCCGAGCTAGAGGAGCATGCCGAGCAACTCGGGCGTTTCGAGGTGCTGGTCTGCAACTTCGCCCTGCTTGAAGAACCTTTGCAGCCGATTCTGCGCAGCCTACACGGCTTGCTGGCACCTGGGGGCAGTCTGCTGATCCAGACCCTGCATCCCTGGCGGGCCAGTCATGGCGAGCCTTATCAGGACGGTTGGCGGGTCGAGGATTTCGTCGGTTTCGGCGAGGGTTTCCAGGCACCGATGCCCTGGTTCTTCCGCACCCTGCAATCCTGGCTGACGCTCATCGGTGAAACCGGCTGGCGCCTGGAGTGGCTGCAGGAGCCGCTGCATCCCGAGAGTGTTCAGCCGGTGTCCCTGCTGCTGTTGCTCAAGCCGCTCTGATCATGCAACTGCTGCTCAATCTCGACGTTCCCGATCTGGCGGCGGCGGTTGAGTTCTACCAGCAAGCGCTCGGGTTCAGTGTCGGGCGTGTGCTGTTCGACGGTACGGTTGTCGAGATGCTCGGCGCGGCTATACCGCTCTATCTGCTGCACAAGGCTGCGGCCACTCGACCCTGCCCCGAGGCGGGCGTGCAACGTGATTACCGCCGCCACTGGATGCCGCTGCATCTGGATATGGTCGTCGATGATTTGGATGCTGCATTGGAGCGGGCAGTCGCTGCCGGCGCTCGGCAGGAAGGTGACATCCACGAATATGACTGGGGACGCCTGGTAACGCTGAGCGATCCCTTTGGCCACGGGCTGTGCTTCGTGCAGTGGCTCGGAGAGGGGTACGACCTGGTCACCACCCACACGGGAGAAATCGATGCGCAGAATTGAATTGGCCGGCGTGCAGGTACCGGTGATAGGCCAGGGAACCTGGCGCATGGGGGAAGATGATCGCCAACGCTCGCGTGAGGTTGCGGCGCTGCGTGAGGGGCTGGATCTGGGCCTGAGTCTGATCGATACCGCCGAGATGTACGGCGAGGGTGGTGCAGAACTGGTGGTGGGCGAGGCCATCGCCGGGCGCCGCGACGAGGTGTTTCTGGTCAGCAAGGTGTATCCGCACAACGCCAGTCGGGATGGCGTTCAGGCGGCCTGTGAGCGCAGTCTGAAGAGACTGGGTTGCGAGCGTATCGATCTCTACTTGCTGCATTGGCGCGGGCGCTATCCGCTGGAGGAGACCGTCGAAGGCTTCGAGCGGCTGCGCGAGCAGGGCAAGATTGGCGCCTGGGGCGTCTCCAACTTCGATCTGGGCGATCTACTCGAACTGGATCAGCCGGCTTGCCGGACCAATCAGGTGTTGTACAACCTGCAGGCACGAGGCATCGAGTATGACCTGCTGCCCTGGCATCAGCGCGCCGGTATGCCGCTGATGGCCTACTGTCCACTTAGCCAGGCTGGTGCGCTGCTGCACGAGCCGGCATTGCTCGAGGTGGCCCAACGTCATGGGGTCAAGCCGGCTCAGGTCGCACTTGCTTGGGTGCTCAGGCAGGAGGGTGTGATTGCCATCCCCAAGGCCGTGAGCAGCGCGCATCTGCGCGATAACGCTGCGGCAACTTCCATTGCCTTGAGTGCGGATGATCTGGCTTTGCTGGACACGGCCTTTGCTCCGCCGCAGAACAAGCGGCCGCTGGAGATGGTTTAGCCTGCATTGCCCGGCTTAGGGTGGGTGCGACACGTGCAACCGGCTGCGCCGGACCTCCGATACCGCGCCATATCGGTACCGCGAGAAAACGGCAAATAAGGTCAGTTGGCCGGATCGGCAGCCAGGCGTCCGGCATCCTTGAGCAGTGCCTTGAGGAAGGCATCCTGCAGTTCGGGATCGTTGCGGGTCAGCTCGATCAGGCTCTGCTCCAGCTCGCTTGCCTCTTCTTCCAGACCTAGATCGGAAAGGCGTTTGACCCGGTGTACCCACTGGTCAACATCGCCACCTTCGAGGTCGTCGAAGATCAGGTCATGCGCTTCACGCAGCTTGCCGCGTAGGGTATGGCTGACCATGAGGGTCGTTTCCGCACGCGCGACATCGTCGCCCAGGCGATCTTCGACGCTCAGTTGCAGCATGTTCAGGCGCGCGATGTCCTGTTCGCTGAACGGGCTGTCGAGCAGGTTGAGGCGCAGCACACCGCTGCTGTCGGTGAGCAGTTCGAATTGCTGGTCGCCAGCCTTGACCTGTACCGGGCGCTCGGACCAGGGCAGATTGGTGTACTCCATGCGACGGTCGCGCTGCAGTTCCTCGATACTGGCCAGGTTCTGCTCGGCGCGGCCGTTCGACTCGACGTTCATGAAGGGGTTCAGGCCGGCCATGCCGTAACTGATCCAGCCACGGGTAGCGGTTTCCGGCAGGCTGCCGAGCAGTACGACGTTGAGTACGTTGGCGCCCACGCCGGCTACCACCGCGACCGCGCCCATCGGTACTTCATAGATCTCGCGCCAGGGCTGGTAGGGGGTGTAGCGGTCGTAGCGACGAGTCACCTCGAAAGCGGTGACCTCGTAGCTTTTCTGGTCATGCACGCGCACGCGGCGTTGCGGTAGCTCCAGCACCTTGGGTTCGCCAGCATCGATCTGCAGCTGGTGATCCAGCAGTTTGCGTTCGATGCGCTCCTCATGCTCGCTGCGTTGCGGCAGCTGATTGGCGCAGCCGCTGATCAAGAGGGCGCCGCACAAGGCGGCGCCGGTCAGGCGAAGGTTGTTGCTCGTGTGCATGATGTCTCGGTAGGGCGCGATCAGCGGCTGATACGGGCTTGCAGGAAGGACAGGATATCGGCCAGCGGCACGGCTTGCGCATCGGTTTCGGCACGGCTCTTGTACTCGAGGTTACCCTCGGCCAGGCCACGGTCGCTGACGACCACGCGATGCGGAATGCCTATCAGCTCCATGTCGGCGAACTTGATGCCGGGACTGGTTTTCTTGTCACGGTCATCCAGCAGTACTTCGTAACCAGCGGCGGTCAGCTCGGCATACAGCTTGTCGGTGGCCTCGCGCACCTGCTCGGTTTCGTAGCGTAGCGGTACCAGGGCGATCTGGAACGGTGCCAGGGCGTCGTTCCAGCGGATGCCGCGCTCGTCGAAGTTCTGCTCGATGGCCGCAGCCACCACGCGCGATACGCCGATGCCGTAGCAGCCCATGGTCAGGGTGACCGGCTTGCCGTTCTCACCGAGCACCTGGCAGTTCATCGCCTCGCTGTACTTGGTGCCGAGCTGGAAGATGTGGCCGACTTCGATGCCGCGTTTGATTTCCAGGGTGCCCTGGCCATCCGGACTGGGGTCGCCGGCGACGACATTGCGCAGGTCGGCAACCTCTGGCAGCGGCAGGTCGCGCTCCCAGTTGACGCCGAAATAGTGTTTGTCCTCGATGTTGGCACCGGCAGCGAAATCGCTCATCAGCGCCACGCTGCGGTCGATGATGCAGGGGATCGGCAGGTTGACCGGGCCCAGTGAGCCGGGGCCTGCGCCGATGGCAGCGCGAATCTCGGCTTCATTGGCCATCTGCAGCGGGCTGGCAACCAGCTCCAGGTTAGCAGCCTTGATCTCGTTCAGCTCGTGGTCGCCACGGACGATCAGGGCGATCAGCTTGCCTTCCTCGGCAGCGTGCACCACCAGGGTCTTGATGGTCTTCTCGATGGCCAGGCCGAAACCCTGCACCAGTGCGTCGATGGTCTTGGTGTCGGGCGTATCGACCAGGCGCATCGCTTCGGTCGCTGCAAGGCGCTCTTTCTCGCGAGGAATGGCTTCGGCCTTCTCGATATTGGCGGCGTAGTCGGAGACATTGCTGAAGGCGATATCGTCTTCACCGGAATCGGCCAGCACGTGGAATTCGTGCGAGCCGGTGCCGCCGATGGAGCCGGTATCGGCCTGCACCGGGCGGAAGTTCAGGCCCAGGCGACTGAACACGTTGCAGTAGGCCTGGTGCATGCGGTCATAGGTTTCCTGCAGGGACGCCTGGTCGGCATGGAAGGAATAGGCGTCCTTCATGATGAACTCGCGGCCACGCATCAAACCGAAGCGCGGACGGATCTCGTCACGGAACTTGGTCTGGATCTGATACATGTTGATCGGTAGCTGCTTGTAGCTGTTCAGCTCGTTGCGGGCCAGATCGGTGATCACTTCTTCATGAGTCGGGCCGACGCAGAATTCGCGATCATGACGGTCCTTGACCCGCAGCAGCTCGGGGCCGTATTGCACCCAGCGACCGGACTCCTGCCACAGCTCGGCCGGCTGAATGGCTGGCATCAGCACTTCCAGTGCTCCTGCGGCATTCATTTCTTCGCGCACCACGGTCTCGACCTTGCGCAGCACGCGCAGGCCCATCGGCAGCCAGGTGTACAGGCCGGAGGCCAGCTTGCGGATCATGCCGGCACGCAGCATCAGCTGGTGGCTGATCACCACGGCATCGGAAGGGGTTTCTTTCAGGGTCGAGAGCAGGAACTGACTGGTACGCATGTTTGGCCGTTCTGTCGGTTGCTAGGGCTTGGAATAGGCCGGCATTGTACGGTGCCTATACAGTGGCGTACAGGACGGGTGCAGGCGCAAAAGTGCTACTGCACGTGCCGGGAGGATTAAAGAGTGGGATTGACTGCGCTTGAGGTTCAGAGCCTGATTCGAGCTGGGCTACCGATGGCCGAGGATATCGATCTGCGGATCGACCGCCTCGATGAAGAAGGTGTGTTGGCGCGTGTGCCTTTTCACGCCAAATTGGTGCGTCCGGGCGGCACCCTCTCTGGCCCGACCATCATGGCGCTGGGGGATGCGGCGATGTATGCCGTGGTGTTGGGGCGTCTCGGCCGGGTGGAAATGGCAGTGACGTCCAATCTCAATATCAACTTTCTGGTCAAACCCAAGCCGGTGGACTTGTTGGCCGAGGCGCACATATTACGCTTGAGTCGGCGTCAGGCAGTTTGTGAGGTTTCGTTATATTCGGCTGGGAATGAGAATGAATTGGTGGCGCATGTGACGGGGACTTATGCTTTGCCCCTTTAGAGCACTGAGCCAGAAATAGAGAAACCCGGCCAAGGCCGGGTTTCTTTTATACCGCTATCGAGTAGCGCTGAAGTTACAGAACGCTCAGCGGGTATTCGACGATCAGGCGCAGGTCGTTGTTGTCTGAACCGTTTACCGAGTTGTACGCACTGTTGGCACGCCAGATGGCGCTACGAAGGCGGAACGACAGGTCTTTGGCGGCACCATCCTGAACGACGTATTTGGTTTCGAAGTTGAACTCGTGTTCTTTACCTTCCTCAGCGAAACCTGCAACGTCGATATTGTCGCCATAGATGTAGCGAGTCATGAAGCTCAGACCCGGTACGCCATACTCGGCCATGTTCAGGTCGTAGCGAGCCTGCCAGGAGCGTTCGTCCTTGCCATTGAAGTCGGAGTATTGCACGGAGTTGGCCAGCCAGACGGTACCGCCGCCGTCTACACCGTATTCATAGCCACGATCACCGCTCGAGCGTTGGTGGGCCAGGGTGAAAGTGTGAGCGCCCAGCGAGTAGGCAACTGCAAGACTCCAGATGGTGTTGTCTTCGTCACTAACAGTATTGGTGTAGGTCTTGTCGTAGTCGGTCTTGTAGACGTTGAAATCGAAGTTCAGAGCCTGCTCTTCGGCCAGCGACAGGTTGTAGTTGACGTTGCCGTAGTACTTCTTCCAGTAGTCTTCTACATCGGAGGCGTGGAATGCTGCACTCAGGTCATCGGTGAACGAGTAGGAAGCACCCACGATATTGGCGTACTTCAGGCCAGCTTCACCTTTGCCGTTGATGTCATCACGGCTGGTGCCAGTTTGGCTGCTCATGGCGGTGAAGCGACCGGCGCTCAGTTCCAGACCTTCGATTTCGTTACTTACCAAGTAAGTACCGGTGGTGACCTCTGGCAGGATGCGGCTATCGTCGGTGGAGAACACCGGGCTGGCGGTGAACTGACTGCCATACTTCAGAACAGTGTCGGAAATACGGAGCTTGACAGCGCCACCAACTTCGGTCTGAGTGTCGTCGCCACGACCGTCATCGGTCTGTGCGAACTGACCTGTGCCGTAGCGGCCACGACCGCTGTCGAGCTTGATGCTGCTCAGGGAGTGCGCGTCAAAGCCGACACCAACGGTACCTTGGGTGAAGCCGGATTCGTACAGCAGGCGGATACCCAGGCCAGTTTCTTCACGGTAGCCAGCCGGGTTGGCGGAGGTGCTTGCGCCGTTCGAGGCACCATTCTTGAAATCGCGGTTCATGTACAGAACGCGATTGAAGATATTGAAACTGCTGTCTTCGATAAAGCCGTTGGACTCGGACTGGCTGGAAGCCACTGCCATTTGGCTGGTGCCCGCGGCTACTGCCAGGGCGATTACGCTCCACTTCATCACTTGCATCGTGATTGCTCCTTTGGTTTAGAAGAGTTGCGCTGCCCACTGTTTTGTTATATGGGCGGCTCTTTCTTTTTGTGTCGGCGGTAACTTATAGCACGCAGCCAATATTGGCGATAGTTGCAGTCTATTCATTACGACCTCGTTCATGCTGGTGTCGCATCGCATTAGGAGGAATGTCGCAAATCTGTAGCTCTGTCCTTGCGTTTCGTTATGCCAACGCTTTCGCGGCTCTGAGGTGCCTGGGGCCACTGTTATTGATCGACTGCACGGCTCGCCGAGCATTGCTTTCACAGATAGCAAAAGTCGTGCTCAAAACCTGGATGCACCGCTAAAACCTTGATTTTCTGGCATGCGGTGCGTCGAGTAGCGACGCTGATGCCGCGTGCGGCGCGGGTTTGCCTGAGCGAGGTAAGTTCTTCGTGTCTGGCCAGCGGCAGGCGATATCGCCTGCGTTCATATCGCTGCTCCGGTAACGCTTGGCACTGTCTATTACGGGAAGAAACAAAATGGTGCACGTCTGCGGTGCGTGTGCGTCCTGGCTGCCTTGCGTTGGTGCGTAGCCGCCGGATGAAGTCTCGACTGAGCCAGCGTATGCTGCGCGCCATCGTTTGGCCCTTGCTGGGGGCTACGCTTGATTGATCCCTTTATAAGGAGGAGAGCCGTCATGTTCGCTCTGGATTCGCGTCTGCAGCAGGACTGCCTGCTGGTCGGGGATTTTCCCCTGTGTCGTTTGCTGCTGATGAATGACTCCAATTACCCCTGGTTCATCCTCGTGCCTCGGCGTGAGGAGGTCAGCGAGTTGTTCCAGCTCGACGCTGACGATCAGCGTCAACTGTGGCAGGAGACCACGCTGCTGGCCGAGATCCTCAAGGACACTTTTGCCGCCGACAAGATGAACGTGGCCACGCTCGGCAATGTCGTCAGTCAGCTGCATATGCATGTGATCGTGCGCCGACGTGACGATGTCGCCTGGCCCGCACCGGTCTGGGGGCGGCATCCGGCGCAGCCTTACGCACGGCAGCAGGTGGGACAGGTCATCGACAAGCTGCGCCTGGTGCTGACCGAGAATTTTCAGTTTGCCGGAGAGCCAGCATGAGCCTCGAGTCGCGGATCATGGAGCTGGAAAGCCGCCTGGCTTTTCAGGATGACACCATTCAGGCGCTCAGCGATGAGCTGGTCGAGCAGAACAGGCGCATCGAGCGGATGCAGTTGCAATTGACGGTTCTGGCGCGGCGCCAGGAGGAGTTGAGCGGTCAGGCGGGTATTGCCGAAGACGAAGCGCCGCCACCTCATTACTGATATGAAAAAGCCCGGTTTCCCGGGCTTTTCTTTACGTGCTGCTCAGCGACGTGAAGGGGCTGCTGCGATCACGTCTTCCGCCTGCAGGCCTTTGTCACGCTGCATGACCGAGAACTCCACGCGTTGGCCTTCGATCAGTACGCGGTGGCCTTCGCCGCGAATGGCGCGAAAGTGCACGAAGATATCGTCACCCGAGTCGCGGGAAATGAAGCCGAACCCCTTGGACGTATTGAACCACTTGACCGTACCAGTCTCGCGATCATCTGGAGCCACGCTGGTGCTGGCACTGGCTTGTTGCACGGGTGGGCGTCGGTCTGCGCTGCGCGGCTGCGTGCCCAGCTGTGCTGCAAGGCTCAGCGCCACGGCAACGACCAAGGCCAGAAGTGGTAACCAGATGGCGGGTTGGCTACCGATGCTGGGCAGCGGGGCAAGCAGGATCAAGCTCTGTACCACGGCAGCCAGTATCAATAGAGCCGATGACAGCCCCTGCAGTTGTTGGCGCGCGGCGTGAACGTTCTGTTGTTGCGCTGCGGCAAGCAGGTTGAACAGGCCGATCAGGGCCAGATAAATGGCATCCGGGGTGGTCAGGAACGAAGTGGAAAAACCGGGTACGGCAGACAGCAGCAGGGCGGCAAACCCTGTCACGAGATGGGCAATCTTCAACATCTTCGATGAACTCACTGATTGAATGATGACTCAAGGTGTTGCGGAGAGAGCGCGCTTCAAGGGTTGCCAGTCGAACGGCAACGACGCGCGCCGGTATACAAGGTTGGCGACACCGCAGAATGGTAATGCGGCGTGCGAGACTATTTAACAGCAAAGGCGGGGGCTTCTCAAATCAAGCGCTTAGCATCGTTTCGCTGGTAATCGGATGGACCTGATTGCGTCCGGCGCGTTTGGCTTGATAAAGCGCGTCATCGGCCCGCGTGAGCAGCGATTCGAATGTGTCGCCTTCTTCGGCCATGGCGCAGCCGAAGGACGCGGTAATGCTGTCCAGAATCTGGTCCGTGCGCCTTACCTTGACCCTCAGTGACTGGATCTTGTGGCGCAGTTGTTCGGCGAAATCGAGGACTCCGTTGAGGTTGGCGCAGTTACGCAGTACCACACAGAACTCTTCGCCGCCGTAGCGCGCAGCAAAGGCCTCCGGTGGCAGCAGGTCACGCAATAGTTGCCCGACGTGTTGCAGTACGCGGTCACCCAGTGGATGGCCGTATTGGTCGTTGAACTGCTTGAAGTAGTCGATATCCAGAATCACCAGCGCCAGGCCCTGTTGTGACTCGTTCAGGGCGCGCTCCAGCAAACGGGTAAAGGCATGGCGGTTGAATACGCGGGTCAGGCTGTCGAGCGTTGCTGCCAGATGTGCGCGCTCCAGCTGGCTGCGCAGGTGCGTGATCTCTTGCTGCGCGGCGCGTAGGCGGTAAAGGAATTTTTCCTGCTGATCCTGCATCAGCTGGGTGCTTTCCTGCAGATCGCTGAGCACGCTGGGTAGATCGTCGACGATGGGTTCCTGCAGTGCGCTGAGACCCTGGCTCAGGCTCTGCTGGTAGTACTGGCCGCCAATCACGCTGCGTGAGACGTCGCCTTCGATATCATCGACCAGCTCGATTACCTGCTGCTGGCCGGCGCGAGCTTCTTCCAGCTCGCCGCGGATGATGTAATCGCGAAACAGCCGGCTGGCGGTTTCCAGCGGGAACGCGTCGAAGTCCTCGACCACCTTGTCCAGGCGGCGGTTGAGCTCTGGTTCGCTGCCTCTGCTGTAGGTGTACCACAGTGCATAGTGCACCGGGTTTGGCGGGATATCGTGACGCATCATCAGTGGCACGGCTTGCTTCAGGAGCTCGGCCGCCTCGCGGGTTTCTTCCGGATATAGGTCGATGATGCTGGGCGGTTTGGCTGGCTGACTCATGGGTGTCGGAAACTCAATGGCGAATGGCCAGAGCATAGATCAGGGCAAGGCTGCATGCCTAATGAAAAGGCCCGGATCACCGGGCCTCTGAGCATCTCAAACAGCGAGCAGGCTACGCAGCATCCAGGCGGTTTTCTCGTGCACCTGCATGCGTTGGGTCAGCAGATCGGCAGTCGGCTCGTCGCTGACCTTGTCCAGCAGTGGGAAAATGCCGCGCGCAGTGCGTACGACGGCCTCTTGGCCTTGCACCAGTAGCTTGATCATTTCGTCGGCGCTGGGTACGCCTTCCTCTTCCTTGATCGAGGACAGGCGGGCGTAGGCGGCGTAGGTGCCTGGCGCCGGGAAGCCCAGTGCACGGATTCGTTCGGCGATTGCATCAACCGCCAGCGCCAGCTCGGTGTACTGGCCTTCGAACATCAGGTGCAGGGTGTTGAACATCGGACCGGTGACATTCCAGTGGAAGTTATGGGTCTTCAGGTACAGGGTGTAGGTGTCGGCCAGAAGGCGCGAGAGGCCTTCGGCGATGGCGGCGCGATCCTGTTCGGCGATTCCGATATTGATTTCCATGGTTTTTCTCCTTTCAGGTGAGCCCAGGGTGTCTATCCCGCAGTGTTGGTGAGAGCCTAACACGCAGGGCGTCGGGATGATCTTGGCTTATATCAATGAAAGCGATGTTTAGAGGCTATTGATAGCGGACGGTTCATTTGCGGCCAATAAATCCCGGCCCTGGCGCGACGTCAGTCCTATGCGTGGTGCGATGCCCGCTCAGCCGTGCGCCAGTCCCGGCTTCTGCTGCAGGGTGCGATTGAATACCTCCACCCAATGGGCGCTGAATTGCTGCCCGGCAAGGTTGTTGATTTCAAGGATGGCGCGTAGCAATGGGCGTTTGCTCAATGTCTGGTACGCGCGTTCATGGGTTCTTGCGTCAAAGGTGTCGACGATATGCAGGATCAGTGCGCCAGGGGCTATCTCCCTTTCTCGCAGGCCTTTGGGGTAGCCAGAACCATCGGCATGTTCCTGGTGCTGCATGATGATCTCCATCGCCGCCGACCAGTCAGGCATGCGTTTGAGCAGATCGCTGGCCAGGCGCGGGTGGCCTTGCATCATGCGGCGTTCTTCGCGGCTGAAATGGCTTTGCTTGTGCAGAAGCTCCAGCGGCAGGAAGGCCATGCCGAGGTCATGCAGGCAGACTGCGGCCGCCAGTTGCTCTGGCTGTTCCGCGTAGCCGCCCGCTGCATTGATGCTCAGTGCCAGTTCCAGCAGGCGCAGGTTGCGGCCTCGCCAGTAGGGGGAGCGCTGTTCGGCGGCCTCGGTCAGCGCGCAGAAGAACTGCAGGTCGGGTTGGACCATGATCGCGTGGCGTGTCAGCAGCGCTTCGGTGCGGCTTGGTTGCGCTTCTTCGTTGAGTGGCAGGCGAGTGCTGGGGTCCATCTGCTGCAGCAGCTCGAGTCGTACCTTGGTCTGTTGCTCTTTCGGCGTCATGGCCAGCGCCTGCAGCGCGCTGCACAGCTGGCTGACCTGTGTGCTGTCGGGGGCTGGTTCGGCGCCGTCCAGCGCCTGGGCGACCTGGGCGCGCAGATGGTCGAGGCTGAGCAGTAGTATGTCTCCGAGCAGGCTGTCGAAGGTCAGGTGCCCCGAGCGTAGGGCATCGAGTACGTCCTCCATGGCTTGTGGCAGCGGCATCAGCTCGTTGAGCTCGACGTAACCCAGATTGCCCTTGAGCGTATGGATCAGGCGAAACAGCTCGCGCAGCCGTTCCGAGCTCTTTGGCGCTTGTTCCAGTTCGATCAGCAGTTGCTCGCAGCGGGGAAACTGCTCGGCGGCGTCGAGGCGGAAGTCTTCCAGCAGATCGCTGGACAGGTCGCTGCGATGGGCTTGGTCCATGGTCGTTCTCCAGGCAGGAGGCGCTCCTCATTATAGAAGGCATCTGCCGAGCGGCTGCGTCATGACGATTTACGCTATATAATCCCGCTCTTTATCGAAGCGCGGCGTACGGTTGGACGTTCGCTGTGGTGTGGCTCCTGCCCAGGGCGTTGGGGGCTGCCTGACCTATCCAAGACCTTAGAGAAGCGAAACACGATCATGATGCGCAGCCACTATTGCGGCCAGTTGAACGAGAGCCTGGATGGCCAGGAAATCACCCTTTGCGGCTGGGTACACCGTCGCCGTGACCATGGCGGGGTGATCTTCCTCGATATTCGTGATCGTGAAGGTCTGGCTCAGGTGGTGTTCGACCCGGATCGCGCCGAAACCTTCGCCAAGGCTGACCGCGTGCGCAGCGAGTATGTGGTGAAGATCACCGGCAAGGTGCGCCTGCGCCCTGCCGGTGCGGTCAACCCGAACATGGCTTCCGGCGCCATCGAAGTGCTGGGCTACGAGCTGGACGTGCTCAACGAGGCCGAGACCCCGCCGTTCCCGCTCAACGAATACACCGACGTCGGCGAGGAAACCCGCCTGCGTTATCGCTTCATCGACCTGCGTCGCCCGGAAATGGCCGAGAAGCTCAAGCTGCGCTCGCGCATCACTTCGAGCATCCGTCGCTACCTGGACGACAATGGCTTCCTCGACGTCGAGACGCCGATCCTGACCCGCGCCACCCCGGAAGGCGCGCGCGATTACCTGGTGCCGAGCCGCACCCACGCCGGCAGCTTCTTCGCCCTGCCGCAGTCGCCGCAGCTGTTCAAGCAACTGCTGATGGTCGCCGGCTTCGACCGCTACTACCAGATCGCCAAGTGTTTCCGCGACGAGGACCTGCGTGCCGACCGTCAGCCGGAGTTCACCCAGATCGACATCGAGACCAGCTTCCTCGATGAAAAGGACATCATGGACATCACCGAGACCATGGTGCGCAACCTGTTCAAGGAAGTGCTGGGCGTCGAGTTCGGCGAATTGCCGCACATGACCCTGGCCGAAGCCATGCGCCGCTTTGGTTCGGACAAGCCGGATCTGCGCATTCCGCTGGAGCTGGTGGACGTCGAGGATCAGCTCAAGGACGTTGAATTCAAGGTCTTCGCCGGCCCGGCCAACGACCCGAAATGCCGCGTCACTGCGCTGCGTGTCCCGGGCGGGGCGAGCATGCCGCGCAAGCAGATCGACGATTACACCAAGTTCGTCGGCATCTACGGCGCCAAGGGCCTGGCCTATATCAAGGTCAACGAACGTGCGGCTGGTGTCGAAGGTCTGCAGTCGCCGATCGTCAAGAACATCCCGCTGGACAACATCAACGTCATCCTCGACCGCGTTGGTGCGGTCGATGGCGATATCGTGTTCTTTGGTGCCGACAAGGCCAAGATCGTCAGCGAAGCCCTGGGCGCGCTGCGTATCAAGCTGGGTCATGACCTGAACCTGTTCACCTGCGAGTGGGCGCCGCTGTGGGTCGTCGACTTCCCGATGTTCGAAGAGAACGACGACGGCAGCCTGACCGCCATGCACCACCCCTTCACCTCGCCCAAGTGCACCCCCGAGGAGCTGGAGGCCAACCCGGCGGCTGCACTGTCGCGTGCCTACGACATGGTACTCAACGGCACCGAGCTGGGTGGCGGTTCGATCCGTATCCACGACAAGGCCATGCAGCAGACCGTGTTCCGAGTGCTTGGCATCAGTGAAGAGGAGCAGCAGGAGAAGTTCGGCTTCCTGCTGGATGCGCTCAAGTATGGTGCGCCACCCCATGGCGGCCTGGCCTTCGGCCTGGATCGCCTGGTGATGCTGATGACTGGCGCGCAGTCGATCCGCGAAGTGATCGCCTTCCCGAAAACCCAGAGCGCGGCCTGCGTCATGACTCAGGCGCCGGGCATCGTCGACAACAAGTCGCTGCGCGAGCTACACATCCGCCTGCGCGAGCAAGCCAAGGCCGAGTAAGCCTGCACAAGAAGCCTGGATTTCCAGGCTTCTTCGTTATGGGTGGAGAGACTCGAACTCTCACGCCCCGGCAATTGTGAAACCTTATAGATGGAGTGAGTTATGGCTGGTCATTCCAAATGGGCCAATATCAAGCACCGCAAGGGGCGTCAGGACGCCAAGCGGGGCAAGATCTTCACCAAGCTGATTCGTGAACTGACGGTCGCGGCCAAGCACGGCGGCCCGGTTCCGGCGGACAACCCGCGTCTGCGTCTGGCCGTGGACAAGGCGCTGACCAACAACATGTCGCGTGAAGTCATCGATCGCGCCATCGCCCGCGGCGCCGGCAATAACGAAGCCGACAACGTCGTCGAGTTCAGCTACGAAGGCTATGCACCGAGCGGTGTGGCCATCATCGTCGAGGTGATGACCGACAACCGCAACCGCACCGCCGCAGAAGTGCGTCATGCCTTTACCAAGTGCGGCGGCAATCTCGGCACCGATGGTTCGGTTGCCTACATGTTCGACCGCAAGGGGCAGATCAGCTTCGCGCCGGGTGTCGATGAGGATTCCCTCATGGAAGCCGCGCTGGAGGCTGGCGCCGATGACGTGGAGATGGGCGAGGACGGCTCGGCCCTGGTATCGACCAGCTTCACCGAGTTCCACGCCGTCAACGAGGCGCTGGGCGCTGCCGGGTTCAAGGCCGAGGAGGCGGAAATCGCCATGATCCCCTCGATCAGCGCGCCGATTGCTGATCTGGAAACCGCGCAGAAGGTCTTCAAGCTGATCGACATGCTCGAAGATCTGGATGACGTGCAGAACGTCTATCACAACGCCGAAGTCGCCGACGAGATCATGGAACAGCTCGGCTGAGGTTGTAGCCTGGATGTGTAGGGTGGGCCGGGCGGCGATCCGCCTTAGCCCGCCATGGGCAACAACCCTGGTGGGCTGAAGCCCACCCTACGCTCACCCGGCGCCCCTTCTACGGTTTTCTCTGGTTCCTCAGGCGCGTCACGAGTGACGGCGCATGAGGACCACCGTATACTCGCCAACTGGATAAATAGACAGTTGCCGACATGACCCTCATCCTAGGAATCGATCCCGGTTCGCGCATTACCGGCTATGGCGTGGTACGCGATACCGGGCGTGGCTGCGAGTACGTCGCCTCGGGCTGCATTCGTACCGGCAACGGTCCCTTGGCCGAGCGTCTACAGATCGTCTTTCGCGGCGTCAGCGAGGTGATTCGTACCCATGGCCCGGTGACCATGGGCATCGAGCAGGTGTTCATGGCGCGCAATGCCGATTCGGCGCTCAAGCTGGGGCAGGCGCGTGGCGCAGCCATCGTCGCCGCGGTGGAGGCGGGGCTGGAGGTGAGCGAATACACCGCGACCCAGGTCAAGCAGGCCGTGGTCGGCACCGGTGCGGCGGACAAGCAGCAGGTGCAGATGATGGTCATGCACCTGCTCAAGCTGGTGCAGAAGCCGCAGATCGACGCCTCCGATGCTCTGGGCATCGCCCTGTGTCATGCCCATCATCGGCAGAGTCTCATTCCCCATGGGCTGGCCGGCGCCAAGCGCCGCGGCGGCCGTCTTCGTTTGTAATCGGATCAAAGGAAAACAGCGGTGATCGGACGTTTGCGCGGCACCCTGGCGGAGAAGCAGCCGCCGCATTTGCTTCTGGATGTGAATGGCGTTGGTTATGAGCTGGAAGTGCCGATGACGACCCTATATCGTCTGCCTGCGGTGGGTGAGCCGGTAACCCTGCACACTCATCTGGTGGTGCGTGAGGATGCGCATCTGCTCTACGGCTTTTTCGAGAAGCGCGAGCGTGAGCTGTTTCGCGAGCTGATTCGCCTCAATGGCGTCGGCCCCAAGCTGGCGCTGGCCCTGATGTCCGGGCTCGAAGTCGACGAACTGGTGCGTTGCGTGCAGGCGCAGGACACGGCCGCCCTGGTCAAGGTGCCGGGTGTCGGCAAGAAAACCGCCGAGCGTCTGCTGGTCGAACTCAAGGACCGCTTCAAGGCCTGGGAGTCGATACCGTCCATCGCGCCCCTGGTGGTTGAACCTCAACTGGCGCAGGCAGTCTCAAGCGCGGAGAACGACGCCGTCAGTGCGCTGATATCCCTCGGGTACAAGCCGCAGGAGGCCAGCCGAGCCGTTGCTGCCGTCAAGGAGGACGGTATGAGCAGTGAAGATTTGATCCGACGCGCACTGCGCGGCATGGTTTAGTGGAACCTTATTGATGATCGAAGCCGATCGCCTGATTACCGCCAGCCCACGTGAGCGCGAAGAGCAGCAGGATCGTGCCATTCGCCCGTTGCGCCTGGCCGACTATATCGGTCAGCCCGTGGTGCGTGAGCAGATGGCGCTGTTCATCCAGGCTGCGCGGGGCAGGGCCGAAGCGCTCGACCACACGCTGATCTTCGGCCCACCGGGTCTGGGCAAGACCACCCTGGCCAATATCATCGCCGAGGAAATGGGCAGCTCGATCAAGAGCACGTCCGGCCCGGTCCTCGAGCGTCCGGGGGATCTGGCGGCGCTGCTGACCAACCTGGAAAGTGGCGATTTGCTGTTCATCGACGAAATTCATCGTCTTTCTCCGGTGGTCGAGGAAGTGCTGTACCCGGCCATGGAGGATTTTCAGCTCGACATCATGATCGGCGAGGGGCCAGCAGCGCGCTCGATCAAGCTGGATCTGCCGCCCTTCACTCTGGTCGGCGCCACTACCCGTGCCGGCATGCTGACCAACCCGCTGCGTGACCGTTTCGGTATCGTCCAGCGCCTCGAGTTCTACGGTATCGAGGATCTCGCCACCATCGTCTCGCGTTCGGCCGGGATTCTCGGTTTGCCCATCGAGGCCAAGGGTGCTTATGAAATCGCTCGTCGCGCGCGCGGTACGCCGCGTATCGCCAACCGCCTGCTGCGCCGCGTGCGTGATTTCGCCGAGGTGCGCGGCACGGGCCATATCTCCCAGTCCATCGCCGATCAGGCGTTGAACCTGCTGGATGTCGACGAGCGTGGCTTCGATCATTCCGACCGACGTCTACTGCTGGCCATGATCGAGAAGTTCGACGGCGGCCCGGTAGGGCTGGACAGCCTGGCTGCAGCCATCGGCGAGGAGCGCCATACCATCGAGGACGTGCTCGAGCCTTACCTGATTCAGCAAGGCTACATGATGCGCACTCCACGTGGGCGTGTGGTCACCCGGCATGCCTATTTGCATTTCGGCCTGAACATCCCCAAGCGCTCGGGCGATGCGCCCAGTGGCGATCTTTTCAGTGCGGGTGACGAATGACGAAAAAATTGTTACCAGGCCGGATTGGCAAGCAGCAGGCCGGGGACTAGAGTATGCGCGCGCAAAACGGAGTCCAGCCGTTCAGCCACCATTGCCGGGTCTATTACGAAGACACCGACGCGGGCGGCATCGTCTACTACGTCAACTACCTCAAATTCATGGAGCGGGCTCGTACCGAGCGCCTGCGTGAGCTGGGTTATGCCCAGTCGACGCTTGCCGGTGAGGGCCTGTTGTTCGTTGTGCATTCGGCCGAAGCGCGTTATCACGCGCCGGCACGCCTGGATGACGAGCTGGTGATCAGCGCCGATGTGATCGAATTGAACCGTGCCAGCCTGCGCTTTCGTCAACAGGTCAGGCGGGCTGCGGATGATGCGCTGCTCTGCGAAGGGCAGTTTCTGGTGGCCTGTGTGCGCGCCGACAACTTGAAACCCCGGGCTATCCCCGAATCCCTGCGACACGCGTTCGCCGGGACGCAGGCGCCGGGTCCAATTGCAGCAGGAGAGTAAGCGTGGAAGCTAACGCCGTTGACCATATGTCGATGTGGAGTCTGATCAGTAACGCCAGTCTGTTGGTTCAGCTGGTGATGCTGACCCTGGTGGCCGCCTCGGTCATTTCCTGGGTGATGATCTTCCAGCGTAGTAATGCCATCCGCGCCGCCAAGCGTGCTCTGGACAACTTCGAGGATCGTTTCTGGTCCGGGATCGATCTGTCCAAGCTGTATCGCCAGGCCGGCAGCAACCCCGATCCGGATTCCGGTCTGGAGCAGATCTTCCGCGCCGGCTTCAAGGAATTTTCCCGCCTGCGTCAGCAGCAGGGCGTCGACCCTGACGCGGTGATGGACGGTGTGGCGCGCGCCATGCGTGTGGCCATCTCCCGCGAGGAAGAGAAGCTGGAAACCGCGCTGCCGTTCCTCGCTACTGTAGGTTCCACCAGCCCGTACATCGGCCTGTTCGGTACCGTATGGGGCATCATGAACTCCTTCCGCGGTCTGGCTCAGGTGCAGCAGGCCACCCTGGCCACCGTCGCCCCGGGTATCGCCGAAGCGCTGATCGCTACCGCCATCGGTCTGTTCGCGGCGATTCCGGCGGTCATCGCCTACAACCGCTTCTCTGCCCGCGGCGAAATGCTGATCGGCCGCTACTACACCTTCGCCGACGAGTTCCAGGCCATCCTGCACCGCAAGGTGCATACCTCGGAAGACTAAGACGCGCGCACAGGATAGGTTCTAGCCATGGCGAGAATTCGCAACAGACGCAAACCGGTCGCCGAGATGAACGTGGTGCCCTACATCGACGTGATGCTGGTGCTGCTGGTCATCTTCATGGTCACCGCGCCCATGCTCAACCAGGGCGTCAAGGTCGATCTGCCCAAGGTCAGCAGCGAAGCGCTGCCGCAGGACAACGACGCCCAGGTGCTGACCATTTCCATCAAGGCCGACAAGACCTACTACTGGAACATGGGCAGCGAGGTCGACGTCGACACCGAGCAGGAGCGAGCCTCCACCCTCGAGCAGATGACTCAGGCCGTTTCGGCGATCATTGCCGAGAACCGCCGCCAGGGTAAGCAGGTGCAGGTGTTCGTGCGCGGTGATCGCACAGTCGACTACGGCACCGTGATGGCGGCCATGGGCGGCTTGCAGCAGGCCGACGTGGGCAACGTCGGATTGATTACCGAGGCGCCCTGATGCAGCAGACCGAGCGTTCGCAGTCGGAAAGCTACTTCTGGCCCGTGGTCTGGGCCGTGGGTCTGCATGTCCTGATGTTCGCCATGTTGTTCGTCAGCTTCGCCTTCACGCCGGAGCTGCCACCGGCGCGTCCGGTGGTTCAGGCTACGCTGTACCAGTTGCAGTCGCAGAGCCAGGCCACCACCCAGACCACGCAGAAGGTGGCAGGTGAGGCGCAGAAGACCTCGGCGCCGCAGTTCGAGACCGAAAGGCTCGAGCAGAAGAAGGCCGAGGAGCAGAAGCAGGCCCAGGCTGAAGCGCAGAAGGTAGCCGCGGCCAAGAAAGCCGAGGAACAAAAGAAGGCTGAAGAGGCTCGAAAGGCCGAGCAGGCCAAAGCCGAAGCTGCGAAGAAGGCCGAAGCCGAAAAGGCTGCCGAGCAGAAGCGCCAGGCCGATATCGCCAAGAAGCGCGCCGAGGAAGAGGCGAAGAAGAAAGCCGCTGAAGAGGCGAAGAAAAAGGCCGCTGCAGAAGAGGCGAAGAAGAAGGCGGCAGCTGCCGAGGCAGCGAAGAAGAAGGCCGCCGAGGATGCCAAGCGCAAGGCTGAAGAGGCCCGACGCAAGGCAGCCGAGGATCAGAAGGCAGCGGCGCTGGCCGAGTTGCTCTCGGACAACGTGCAGAACCAGCAGGCGCTGGCGGAAACCCATGGCGACAAGGTGGCCGGCAACCTTGATGATCTGATCATCAAGCTGATCACCGAGAACTGGCAGCGACCGATGTCGGCGCGCCGCGGCATGAGCGTCGAGCTGCTGATTCAGATGTTGCCCGATGGCACCGTGACCAATGCCAGCGTATCGCGCTCCAGTGGCGATGCGCCGTTCGACAACTCGGCCGTGGCTGCTGTACGCAACGTCGGGCGTATTCCCGAGATGCAACAATTGGATCGCGCTACCTTCGACCGTATGTACAGGCAGCGACGCGTTATTTTCAAACCGGAGGATTGAGCTCTGTGAACAACCTGATTCGTATCGCCCTGTTGGGGCTGGTCATGCTGGTCGGTAGCGTCCAGGCGGCCGACCCGCTGGTGATCTCCCAGGGCGCTGACCGCGCCACACCCATTGCTGTCGTGCCGTTCGGCTGGCAGGGTGGTTCGGTGCTGCCTGAAGACATGTCGCAGATCATCGGCAACGACCTGCGCAACTCCGGCTACTTCGAACCGATCCCGCGGCAGAACATGATCAGCCTGCCGACCCAGGCCAGCGAAGTCATCTACCGCGACTGGAAAGCGCTCGGCGCCCAATACGTGCTGGTCGGCAATATCGTGCCCAATGGTGGCCGCTTGCAGATTCAGTATGCGCTGTTCAACGTCAGTACCGAGCAGCAGGTCATGACCGGCAATGTCGGTGGTGGCACCGATCAGTTGCGCGATATGGCTCACCATATCGCCGACCAGTCGTTCGAGAAGCTCACCGGCGTCAAGGGGGCATTCTCCACGCGCCTGCTGTACGTCACTGCCGAGCGCATGGGCACCAACAACACCCGTTACACCCTGCAGCGCTCCGACTACGACGGTGCCCGTGCGGTGACCCTGCTGCAATCACGCGAGCCGATCCTCTCGCCGTCTTTCGCGCCGGATGGCCGCCGTATCGCTTACGTGTCGTTCGAGCAGCGTCGCCCGCGCATTTTCGTACAGCACATCGACACCGGGCGTCGTGAGCAGATCACCAACTTCGAAGGCCTCAATGGCGCGCCGGCCTGGTCGCCGGATGGCAATCGCCTGGCCTTCGTGCTGTCGCGCGATGGCAACCCGGAAATCTACGTGATGGATATGGGCAGCCGGCAGATGCGGCGCATTACCAACCATTACGCCATCGATACCGAACCCTTCTGGGGTAAGGATGGTCAGACCCTTTACTTCACCTCGGATCGTGCGGGTCGTCCGCAGATCTATAAGACCAACATCAATAGCGGGGCTGTGGAGCGAGTGACCTTCGTCGGTAACTACAACGCCAACCCGAAATTGTCGGCTGATGAGAAGACCCTGGTGATGATTCATCGTCAGGATGGCTTCACCGTGTTCAAGGTGGCTGCACAGGATCTGGAAACCAACCGTTTGCGCATACTTTCAGACACAAGTTTGGATGAGTCGCCCACTGTTGCGCCCAATGGCACCATGCTAATCTACGCCACCCGCCAGCAGGGCCGGGGAGTCTTGATGTTGGCGTCCACCAATGGACGCGTGAGGCTCCCTCTTCCTACCGCTCAAGGCGAAGTTCGAGAGCCTTCTTGGTCCCCTTACCTGAACTGATGCGGTGCTACACCTTTTTGCTTAACACAACTGGGGTTCATTAGGAGTTACATGATGGAAATGCTGAAATTCGGTAAGTTCGCTGCACTGTCCCTGGCTCTCGCCGTTGCTGTAGGTTGCTCCTCCAAAGGCGGCGACGCTGCTGGTGAAGGCGCAGTTGACCCGAACGCTGGCTACGGTGCCAACACTGGCGCTGTTGATGGCAGCCTGAGCGAAGAAGCTGCTCTGCGCGCTATCACCACCTTCTACTTCGAGTACGACAGCTCCGACCTGAAGGCCGAAGCTATGCGCGCTCTGGACGTACACGCCAAGGACCTGAAAGGCAACGGCGCTCGCGTCGTTCTGGAAGGCCACGCTGACGAGCGCGGTACCCGTGAGTACAACATGGCTCTGGGCGAGCGTCGTGCCAAGGCCGTTCAACGCTACCTGGTTCTGCAGGGCGTTTCCCCGGCTCAGCTGGAACTGGTTTCCTACGGCGAAGAGCGTCCGGTTGCCACTGGCAACGACGAGCAGTCCTGGGCTCAGAACCGTCGCGTAGAGCTGCGTAAGTAAGCTGCCATGCGAGATTGCCGCCGTATCCTGACCCTTCTGGCACTCGCCTTGCCGCTTGCGGCGATGGCGGAGGTTCCCGTACTGGAAAGCAGCTCCATGCAACAGGGCAGCAGCTATCCACCGGCGGGTTATGGTACGGCCGGCACCTACGCCGGAGCGGGTGCGCAAGCACCCGCTTCTGCGCAGGGTATGCTGTTCAATCAGCTCGAGCAGATGCAGCAGGAAATTGCGCAACTGCGTGGCATGGTCGAAGAGCAGCAGAATGAAATCCAGCGCCTCAAGCAGGAAGGCCTGGAGCGTTACCAGGATCTGGACCAACGCATTTCCTCTGGCGCCGCTGCCGGTGGAGCTCCCGCACAGAATTCAGCCGATGGCGCGGTAAACGCCAATGGGACCCCGACGCCACCTGCCGCACAGCAGCAGGCCAGCGCCGAGCCGGGTGATCCGGCCAAGGAAAAACTCTATTACGACGCTGCCTTCGACCTGATCAAGGCCAAGGACTTCGACAAGGCGTCGCAGGCGTTCAGCGCCTTTCTCAATCGTTATCCCAACAGCCAGTACGCGGGTAACGCGCAGTATTGGCTGGGCGAAGTGAATCTGGCCAAGGGTGATCTGCAAGCAGCCGGTCAAGCCTTTGCCAAGGTCAGCCAGGCCTATCCGAGCCACCCCAAGGTGCCGGATTCGCTGTTCAAGCTGGCCGATGTCGAACGTCGCCTGGGTCACAACGACAAGGCCCGTGGCATCCTTCAGCAAGTCATCGCGCAGTACCCGGGTAGCTCGGCCGCCCAACTGGCCCAGCGCGATCTGCAGCGGCTGTAAGCCAGCAATTGACGAAAAACCCGCGCTCGTCGCGGGTTTTTCTTATCTGGCCTCGCGTGATCCATTAGAATGCGCGCTCGCATGCGAGGCGGGGTTTCAGCTCGGCTGATGTCCTTGTCGCCATGCCTTGTCGAATGTCGGCCACTGCCGGCGTTCCTGTCTTTTCACGCAACGGAAGCGGATGGCCTGTTTCGTCATCACGCTCGTGGCTACCATGCAAGAAACTCTGCGTATCACCGAGATTTTCTACTCGTTGCAGGGGGAGACGCGTACCGCCGGCTTGCCGACGGTATTCGTGCGCCTTACCGGCTGCCCCCTGCGCTGTCAGTACTGTGACACCGCCTATGCCTTCAGTGGCGGCGAGATCGTCACGTTGGACAGTATCCTCGACCAGGTGGCCGCCTATCGGCCGCGCTACGTCTGCGTCACCGGCGGCGAGCCGCTGGCTCAACCCAACTGCATCCCTCTGCTTGCGCGTCTGTGTGATGCCGGTTATGAGGTGTCGCTGGAAACCAGTGGTGCGCTCGACGTCTCAGCGGTCGATGCACGGGTTAGCAAGGTGCTCGATCTGAAGACGCCTGGATCTGCCGAAGTGCAGCGCAATCGTTACGAGAATGTCCAGTGGCTGACACGCAACGATCAGGTCAAGTTCGTCATCTGCTCGCGTGAAGACTACGACTGGGCAGTATCCAAATTGATCGAATATGACCTGGCTGCTCGTGCCGGTGAGGTGCTGTTCTCGCCCAGCCACAAACAGGTCGATGCACGTGCCCTGGCCGACTGGATCGTGGCCGACAACCTGCCCGTACGCCTGCAATTGCAGCTGCACAAGATTCTCTGGAACGACGAGCCGGGACACTGAATATGAACGACAAGAAAGCGGTCATCCTCCTTTCCGGTGGCCTGGACTCGGCCACTGTGGTCGCCATGGCCAAGGCAGAGGGCTACGCCTGCTACAGCATGAGTTTCGATTATGGCCAGCGTCATCGCGCCGAGCTGCAGGCGGCCGAGCGCGTCGCCCGGCAACTGGGCGTGGTCGAGCACAAGGTGATCGGCCTGAACCTCAACGGCATCGGCGGTTCGGCGTTGACCGACAGCAGCATCGCCGTGCCCGAATCGCCCACTGAAGGTATTCCCGCGACCTACGTGCCAGCGCGTAATACGGTGTTTCTGGCGCTGGCGTTGGGCTGGGCCGAGGTGCTGGGGGCACGCGATATCTTCATTGGCGTCAACGCGGTGGACTACTCGGGCTACCCGGATTGCCGCCCGGAATTCGTCGAGGCTTTCGAGCGCATGGCCAACCTGGCGACCAAGGCGGGTGTGGAGAGGCAGGGCTTTGTCATCCGCGCACCGCTGCAGCAGATGAGCAAGGGCGAAATCATTCAGGCCGGTATGCGACTGGGCGTGGACTATGCGCTAACCGTCTCCTGCTACCAGGCCGATGATGACGGCCGCGCCTGTGGCAAGTGCGACAGCTGCCGTCTGCGCGCCGCCGGTTTCGTCGCCGCTGGCGTACCCGATGCTACCCGCTACTTCTGAAAAAGTTTTCGCGAAGTGTTGATTTCCTGAATTAAATCAGTATCATGCGCCTCGCGTTGGGTCGTTAGCTCAGTTGGTAGAGCAGTTGGCTTTTAACCAATTGGTCGTAGGTTCGAATCCTACACGACCCACCAGATCGCAAAAGCCAGTCGTGAGACTGGCTTTTTTTTGCTCTCGGAAAAGCCCTCTGGCCCGATGCTGCCCTGCCTGTGGCGATGGGCAGCCAGGGGGTATACTCGCAGCTCGCTCAAGAGCGCCGCAGGTTCGATGATATGACGCAGATTTCCGAACGCCTTCTGGTTCAAGCCCACCTCGATGCCAAGCAGCCCAAGCCGCTGACCGCCGAGGAGGAGGCCTTCTATCGCCGCGAAATCGCCGCTGAGCTGAAGAAGCAGAACGCGGTGCTGGTGGCGCACTACTACTGCGATCCGGTGATCCAGGCGCTGGCCGAGGAAACCGGCGGTTGCGTTTCCGACTCCCTGGAAATGGCCCGCTTCGGCAATCAACACCCGGCGCAGACCGTGGTGGTGGCTGGGGTCAAGTTCATGGGCGAGACGGCGAAGATCCTCAATCCGGAAAAGCGCGTGCTGATGCCAACGCTGGAGGCGACCTGTTCGCTGGATCTGGGCTGCCCGGTGGATGAGTTCTCGGCTTTCTGCGATCAGCATCCCGAGCGCACCGTGGTGGTGTATGCCAACACCTCGGCGGCGGTGAAGGCGCGTGCCGACTGGGTGGTGACCTCCAGCTGCGCGCTGGAGATCGTCGAGAGCCTGATGGACAACGGCGAGACCATCATCTGGGCGCCGGACAAGCATCTGGGCAACTACATCCAGCGCGAGACCGGCGCCGACATGCTGCTGTGGGACGGCGCCTGCATCGTGCACGAGGAGTTCAAGTCCAAGCAACTGCTGGACATGAAGGCGCTTTACCCAGACGCTGCCATTCTGGTGCACCCGGAATCGCCGCAGAACGTGGTCGAGCTGGCTGACGCCGTGGGCTCCACCAGCCAGCTGATCAAGGCGGCGCAGACCCTGCCGAATTCCACCTTCATCGTCGCCACCGACCGCGGCATCTTCTACAAGATGCAGCAGCTGTGCCCGGACAAGACCTTCATCGAGGCGCCCACAGCCGGCAACGGCGCGGCATGCCGCAGCTGCGCGCACTGCCCGTGGATGGCGATGAACACCCTGGAGCGCGTGCTGACCGGCTTGCGTCAGGGCTCCGGCGAGATTCATGTCGACCCGGCGCTGATTCCCAAGGCTATCAAGCCGCTCAAGCGCATGCTCGATTTCACCCAGGCGGCGCGGATGAAGGTCGCCGGTAACGCCTGATAGGCATGCAGTAAAAAGAAGCCCAGCCAATGCTGGGCTTCTTGCTTTACGTAGCCCGGATGCAATCCGGGAATGGTGAGAGGCCAATACCCCCGGATTGCATCCGGGCTACGGCAACTCGTCAGCTCAGCTTGCCCAATTCTCCGGTTCGTTGACCAAATTGAGCAGCGCGCGCAAGCGGCCATAGTCACGACCGTTGAAGGCGAAGGCCAGACGGGTCAGGTGACACAGTTCCGGTTCGTCGCGCTCCTGCTCGCAGTAGGGTTGCTGGGTAAAGCCACCTTCCTTGCACAGGCTGGCGAAGTCGCTGTCCAGCTTGGCCAGAGCCGCCTCGTTGAGCGGATGATTGAGGCGAATCACGAAGCGATCCTTGAGCCAGCGGCTGGAGTGGAAGTTGCGGTAGAAGCGGGCGATTTCATCCACCGCCTCTTCGGCGCTATAGACCAGGTGCATCAGGTTGAGATCGGTAGGCAGGATATAGCCGTTATCGCCAAGCTGACGACGGATGAAGCCCAACGCATCTTCCCAGTAGCTACCGCCCGGTTGGTCGAGCAGTACCACGGGCACCAGCGGGCTCTTGCCGGTCTGGATCAGGGTCAGCACTTCCAGCGCTTCGTCGAGGGTGCCGAAACCGCCGGGGCACAGCACCAGGCCGTCGGCCTCCTTGACGAAGAACAGCTTGCGCAGAAAGAAGAAGTGGAACGACAGCAGGTGATGGCTGCCGCGCATGGTCGCGTTGGCGGTTTGTTCGAAGGGCAGGGTGATATTGAACCCCAGGCTGCTTTCCGCACCGGCGCCTTCATGGGCTGCCGCCATGATGCCGCCACCGGCACCCGTGACCACCATCAGATCGCGGTGGGCCAGTAATGCGCCGAGTTCGCGAGCCTGCCTGTACAGGGGATGATCGGGTGGCGTTCGTGCCGAGCCGAACACCGTGACCTTGCGCCGCCGTTTCAGTTGTTCCAGCACGCCGAAGGCATGCTCCATCTCACGCAGGGTCTGCATCATGATCTTGGCGTCCCAGCGGTTACGATCCGCCTGGGCCATATGGATCACCGTGGTGAGCATTTCGCGGTACAACGCCAGGTTGGGGCTGTTGCTCGGGGTTGCCAGAGCGACCAGCTCCTCCACCTTGCTGCTCAGGTCGACCTCGCTGGTTTGCACGTGGCGCGACAGATAGTCGTCCGGTTCAAAGGGCATGGAAACTCTCCTCTTCTTGGCCTGTGAGAGGCGAGTAACCTCTCGCGGTGGCCGGTTCCTTGATTATGGAGTGTTGAGCAGCTTGCCACAGGCAGTCTGCCGTTTCGTTGCCACCTATTCGTAAGCGCCGATTACAGGGCGATCTGCTCAGCCGGCTCGGGAATGTTGGCGATCCAGTTCAGGCGTTCGCGCAGGGCGGCTTGCAGGGTCTGCATCTTCTCCAGCTCGCCGTGCACCAGGTACAGCTCGGGCTGGTGCTCGAACCGGCTCGCCCAGTCGAGCAGTTGCGCTTGCCCGGCGTGCGCGGAGAAACCGCCCAGGGTATGCACCTTGGCCTTCACCGCGATGCGCTGGTGCAGCACCTTGACCGTTTCCGCACCATCGACGATTAAACGACCAAGCGTACCCTTGGCCTGGAAGCCGGGGAACACCAGATGGCAGTTCTCGCGCCAGAGGTTGTGCTTGAAGTGATGGACGATGCGCCCGCCATTACACATGCCGGCACCGGCGATGATGATCGCGCCGCTCTTGATCCGGTTGATCGCCATCGATTCTTCGGCTGTCGGTGTGCAGCGCAACACTGGCAGCCAGTCCTCGACCCGTTTGGCCCCCTTGGCGGCCAGTGCGGCGCGGTCCTCGGCTGCGAACTGATCGTGAAAGCGGCTGTAGATGGCGTTGGCGCGGATCGCCATGGGACTGTCGAGGAACACGGCCTGCTGTGGCAGACGGCCTTCCTGATAGAAGCGACCAAGGTAATAGATCAGATCCTGGGTGCGGCCGACGGCGAAGGAGGGGATCAGCACGTTGCCGCCCTCGCTATGGGCTTGTTGCAGGATGTCGGCCAGCTCTTCCAGGGTTTCATCGCTGGGGCGATGGTCACGGTCGCCGTAGGTCGACTCCATCAGCAACACGTCCGCCTGATTCAGTTGTGTCGGCGCCTGCATCAGTGGCGAGCAGGTATTGCCCAGGTCGCCGGAGAACACCAGATGACGGTGCAGGTGGTGATCCTCTACCTGCATCTCGACGATCGCCGAGCCGAGGATGTGGCCTGCATTGTGGAAGGTCACCTGCACGCCCTTGGCAACCTCGACCGCTGTGCCGTAGGCATGCGCGCGGCGCTGGCTGAGCGCCTGCTCGGCATTGGCGATGGTGTATAGCGGCTTGACCGCCGGCTTGCCCTGGCGTGCGCGCCAGCGGTTTTCCCATTCGGCGTCCTTCTCCTGGAGGAAGGCCGAATCCAGCAGCATCAGCTCGAGCAGTTCGCAGCTGGCCTCGGTGGCGTGGATCGGGCCGCGATAACCCTCGGCGACCAGGCGCGGCAGCAGCCCGCTGTGATCGAGGTGGGCGTGGGAGATCACCACCGCATCCAGGCTGCTCGGATCGAAGGGGAAGGCGCTGCGGTTCAGGTCCTCTTCCTGGCGGCGTCCCTGATGCATGCCGCATTCGAGCAGCACCTTGGCGCCATCGCGGCTTTCTACCAGATAACAGGAGCCGGTGACCTGTTGAATCGCACCGAGAAAAGTGAGCAGGGCCATGGTTCTATCCTTGTTGTGATGATGAGGCGAGTCTGCCGGTTCGCATCGCAGCGCTTGTTGATGCAGGTCAGCCGGGGCCTTTTTCCCGCTGCCTAGACTGCAGGCAAACATTCAGGAGAGCAGCCATGACCCAGCTATTGCCCGACGCCGCCGCCTTGCACCAGCACGCTCAGCAATATCCCGACTTCGCCCGCTGGCAAGCCGGTCACGGACCTATTCAGCATAGCCTGCAGACCAGCGCCGCCGTCTTTCGTCTGGCCCATCAGCTGGTGCAGAGCGGCTTGCAGCCCGACTTGCCGAGCGTCTACCGCCTGTTTCGCGCCCTGGATTCGCTGACCGCAGCCGGCCTCTGGCTGGTGGTGCACATGACCTACGCGCAGCGCGTTCGGCTCGATGGCCAGCCGCTGCAGGCCGCCGACTTCAAGCCGGTGCCGGAAGGTCATACCGGTGGCGCGCTGAACATGGTGCCGGCCTATGCCGGTTACCTGGCGCTTAACGCCCTGACCGGTGAGACACGTGGCTGGTTGATGGGGCAGGGCCATTGCGTGGCAGCAATCGAGGCGCTGAACCTGCTGACCGGCAACCAGCATCCAGAGCAGGCCGCGCGCTACGCTTGTGATGAAGCTGGCATGAGTCGCCTGGCGGCGGACTTCTACGGTTACGCCCAGGCGGCGGATGGCAGCTCTGGCGTGCCGTTGGGCAGTCACGTCAATCCGCATACCGCTGGCGGTATCGCTGAAGGCGGATACCTGGGTTTTGCTGAGCTGCAGTACGCGCATCTGCCATTGCCGGGGGAGAAGCTGGTGGCGTTCCTGTCCGACGGCGCCGCCGAGGAGCAGCGCGGTAGCGACTGGATGCCGCGCTGGTGGCGTGCCGAGGATTGTGGCGTGGCGCTACCGGTGATGATCGCCAACGGCCGGCGTATCGAGCAGCGTACCGAGCTGGGCACGTTGGAGGGCCTGGAAGGGTTTCGTCGGCACCTGCGCGGCTGTGGTTTCGATCCGCTGAGCTTCGATGGGCGTGATCCGGCAGCCTTCGTCTGTGCGCTGTGGGAGATGGAGCAGCGCCTGGCGCATCGAGTGGATGAACTCAATCGCGAGCTGATCGGTTATCCCTTGCCGATGCCCTACGGCATTGCCGAAACCACCAAGGGCTATGGCTTCTTTGGCGCTGGCAGCAACGCCGCTCATAATCTGCCGCTACCGGCCAGCCCGGCTCTCGACGCGCAGGCGCGCGAGCTGTTCAACCAGCATGCTGCGGCCTTGTGGGTAGAACCGCAGACGTTGTCCGATGCCTGCAATCTGTTCGCCAGCCGCAAGGGCCGTGTGCTGGAGCGGGACAATCCGCTGGCCTTGTGTCAGCCGCCTCAGCCCGTGCAGCCGCCGCTGCATTTTCACGATCATGCCTGCTCGCCGATGAGCGCGCTGGATCGTTATTTCGTCGATCTGGTGCGCGCCAACCCGCAGTTGCGGCCGCGTGTCGGCAACCCGGACGAACTGGCCAGCAACCGCCTGGCAGGCGTACTGGCGGCGCTCAGGCATCGTGTCAGCCAGCCGGAGAGCGAGCTGGAGTCGGTGCACGGCGCGGTGATCACCGCGCTCAACGAGGAGGCCGTGGTATCCGTCTGCCTGGCCAACCAGGGCGGGCTCAATCTGGTGGCCAGCTACGAAGCCTTCTGCGTGAAGATGCTCGGCGCCTTTCGTCAGAGTCTGATCTTCGCCCGCCAGCAGAAGGAGGCAGGGCGGCCGGCCGGCTGGCTGGGCTGGCCGCTGGTGGCCACCTCGCACACCTGGGAGAACGGCAAGAACCAGCAATCGCATCAGGACACCACCTTCTGCGAGGCGCTGCTGGGCGAGATGCACGATGTCATGCGCGTGCTGTTGCCGGCCGATCACAACTCGCTGCTGGCCCTGCTGCCGGAGATCTACCAGGCGCGTGGCCGACTGGCCTGCCTGGTGGCGGCCAAGCGTGAACGACCCTGTTTCTTCACGGTCGAACAGGCACAGCAGCTGGCGCGCGACGGTGCCCTGCAGGTCGATGAAGGTGGCGACGGCGAGCCTGTGCTGCTGATCGCCAGTGGCAGCTATCAGTTGAGCGAGATGCGCCGCGCCGCCGTTCGTCTGAGCGAGAAGGGTGTGGCCTGGCGTCTGATTTACTTGCAGGAACCGGGGCGTTTTCGGGCGCCGCGCGATGCCTGGGAGGCCGCCAGCGTGATCAGCGCCGAGCAGCGTGAAGCGCTGTTTCCGGCGGCGTGCTGCCGGCGCGTGCTGCTGACGCACATGCGCCCGGAGGTGGCCGCGGGCCATCTTTGGCCGCTGCTGGGCGACGCCGCCAGCTGTCGGGCGTTGGGCTACCGCAACCGCGGCGGCACCTTCGACGAGGCCGGCATGCTGTTCGCCAATGGCTGCAGTTGGGCGCATGTGCTGCAAGGTGTGGCCGAGGTGCTGGGCGTATCGCCCGATGGCTGGTTGAGCGCTGAGGAACGCGCGGCTCTGGCAGGCAGGGGGGACCCTCGCTGTCTGCGTTGAGCCCACGAAGTGGAGCAACGGGAAGGGAGGGGCAGGTATGCCCAGATTGACGCTGGAGATAAACACGGAGCTGTACCGCATGCTGCAACAGGCTGCGCGTACCAATCACATGAGCATCGAGGACGAGTGCCTGCGCCGCCTGGAGGGCGGCGCGCGGCGCTCACGCTACATGGAGGCACTGCTCGCCGAGCTGCGCGCCGATGAGGCGCAGCGGCGAGCCGGAAGAGGCTGAGTTTTCGCCTGTTTCAGAGACCGCAGTCGCTCTTGTCGAACACCTCGACGGTCACAGGGCGGTTGCTGCGGTACTCGCTGAACTGATAACGCAGCTGGGCGCCCTGCGCCAGCAGGCTGCGATAGCCGGGGTTGCGGCAGACGCTTGCCGCCAGTTGCGTGCGTACGGTGTCCGGGTTGCCGCGCATCTTCGCGGCATGCGCTTCACGCACGCTGAGATGGTTGATCAGCGTGTGGCCTTCCACGGTGTAGCCCTGATCGAGAATGTCCTCGTTGATCGCTCGCGGCGTGCCTTCACTGCTTTGCCGGGCGACCTGCTCCAGGGTACGAGTCAGTTCCATCTCCTTCAGCGATGCTGCCTGAGCAGTGGTAAATGTCAGGCTGAGTGCAAGAGCGGGGAGAATGTAACGCAGCATGGGGTGTAACTCCTGAAAGCGTGGACGAGGGTTGGACAGGACCCTGGGGATAATGTTCGCAGCAATGGCCTTTTGCCTGCGTGAAACAAAGTGTTACCGATAGAGACATGCTGGCCGTTGGCTGCCATCCGTCACCACGACCAAAGGCCGGGGATCGTTGAACAAACCTGCACGTACAGTTTGAGCCGCTGCAGTCGGACGTTGCCAGCACAGACCTGCCTGAAGTCTGTCGCGGGTGTTGAGAAGACTGCGCGGTGTTCAAGCAGCGTGCAGGAGAATAACAATGACAATGCTCTTTCGACGCTGGCCATCGCAGGTGGTGGTCGGCAGTTTACTGGTTTTGCCCGTCGCGCAGGTGCAGGCATCCGGTTATCACTTTGGTTCGCAATCGGTGGCGGCGCAGGGTACGGCGCATGCAAACGGTGCCGAGGCGGCCGATCCTTCGACCATTTTCTACAACCCGGCTGGGTTGGCGCGGCTCAAGGGCACCCAGGTGACCTCGGGTCTGACCATCTTGCTGCCGGACGGCGACTATGAGGACAAGGGAAGCCGCGATGTATTCGGCAATCCTGTATCGGGTGATGCCGGCGAGTTCCTGCCCGATGCTGCCGCGGCACCCAATTTCTACTTCTCCCGCCAGATCAACGATCAGGTGACGATCGGCCTGGGCATCTTCACCCCGTTCGGTGCCAAGCTCGATTACAAGGAGGACTGGGCCGGGCGCTATGGCATCCAGTCAGCCAGCCTGGAGACGGTGACCTTCAACCCGAGCATTGCCTTTCGCTTCAACGAACACCACAGCATCGGCTTCGGCGTTTCGGCGCAGTACATCAAATCGGTGCAGCGCGGGGCGGCGGATGTCAAAGGCGCGTCGCAGCAGTTGGCTGGGCAGTTTGTCGATGCGAACTACGACAGCACCCGCAATGCAGCGGACCCCATTCTAGGGCCTATCGTGGGGGGCATCGCCGGGGTGCCGGTACCGGAGGAAATCACTTCTTGCGGCGGCGTCGCGGATAGAGACGGCTTCGTCGACTGCGTCGCGAGCAACTTCGCCGACAACGTTCAGGGTGACGGCTACTTCCGGGTCAAGGGCGATGACTGGGGTTTTGGCTGGAATATCGGCTACATGTGGGAACCCACCGAGTCGACGCGCTTCGGGGTGTCCTATCGCTCCAACATCAAGCACACCCTGGAAGGTGAGAGCAAATGGAGTTTTGCCGATGTGCAAGGGGGCGTTCCCTCCCCGGATACGTCGCTGGCAGGTGGATCCACGATCCCCATCTTCAAGATCTATGTCCCTCCGACCGACGCCCTGCAGGAACTGTTCGATCAAGGTAACTGGGTCAATCCGGGCGATTTCGCTGCCACCCGCCTACACCCCAACTCCAAGGCCAAGACAGCAATCGATACCCCGGAGATGCTCTCATTCAACGCCTTCCATCAGCTCAACGACAAGGTGGCATTGATGGCGGACCTTACCTTCACCCGCCACTCTCGGCTTGACGAGGTACGTATCGGCATCGATCAGGTTGCCGGTTATCCCTACTTCAACGGCGTGACCGAGGGCGATCTCAGCGTCAAGCAGGACTGGAAGGACACCTACAAGATTTCCCTGGGCATGAACTACCAATACAGCGACGACCTCTTGTTGCGCACCGGGGTGGCGTACGACAAGTCACCCGTCAATTCGACCCAGTTGCGTCATCCGGCGTTTCCCGATGCCGATCGCTACTGGCTGTCCTTCGGTGCCAACTACAAGGTGACCCGTGATACCTCGCTGGACTTCGCCTACAGCTACGTGCAGTTCTCCAGCAGCAAGATGGACTACCAGGACGGCTGCTCGCCGGCCGGCTGGGTGCCAGGTGACGGCGGTCTGTATCAGGACAGCGGCGTGCGCTGCACCGGCAACGGCGGCAATTACACCGGTGAGTACAACACCCACATCCACTTCATCGGCCTGGCGTTGAACCATACCTTCTGATCCATCTGAGCGACGAACGGGGGTGGTAGAATCCCGCCCCCGTTCGCTGCTGCTCCCGCCATGACCCATCCCGCCCCCCATGCCGTTGCCCGTTTGCGCGCAGAGCGCCTGGCGCGCAGCGTCAAACCCTTCATCGCCCGTGGCTCACGCGCCGAGCGCTGCCCTCACTGCCGCGTGCAGCCGACGCATTGCCTGTGCGCCTGGCGCCCGCGCGTGGAGGCGAATGCCGGCATGTGCCTGGTGATGCATGACATCGAGGCGTTGAAGCCGAGCAACACCGGCTGGCTGATCGCCGACGTGGTGCCTGAAACCCACGCCTTCGGCTGGACACGCACTGCGGTCGAGCCGGCGCTGCTGGCGCTGCTGGCCGATCCGCAATGGCAGCCTTATCTGGTCTTTCCCGGCGAATATGTGGCGCCGCAGCGCGTGGTGGAGGAGGTGCGGCTCGCGCCCGGCAAGCGGCCGCTGTTCGTGCTGCTCGATGCCACCTGGACCGAGGCGCGCAAGATGTTTCGCAAGAGCCCCTATCTGGATGCGCTGCCGGTGCTCAGCCTGACGCCTGCGCAGCTGTCACGCTATCGCCTGCGTCGCTCCACCCGTGGCGAGCACCTGTGCACCGCCGAAGTGGCTGCCATGTGCCTGGAACTGGCGGGCGACCTGCGCGCCGGTGAGGCGCTGGACGATTATCTCGACGCGTTCAGCCAGCACTACCTGGCTGCCAAGCGGCGTCTGCCGCTGGATCTCAACGACGCCCTGCATCAGCGTTTGCAATCGTACCGCTGAGCTGGCCTGGCAAGGGCTTGGGCCACAACTGAGCCAGCAGCATGCCGCCGAACATCAGCGCGCAGCCCAGGTAACCGCGCAGCGCCAGCACTTCGCCCAGCAGCAGGGCGCCAGCGATGGCGGCGAACACCGCCTCCAGCGAGAGGATGATCGCCGCGTGCGAGGCGATGGCGTGCTGCTGCGCCACCACCTGCAGGGTGAAGCCGACCGCTACGCCGAACAGGCCGCCGTAGAGAATGGCCGGTGCGGCCTGGAAAATGCCGTTCAGCGTCGCGGTTTCGAAAATGCCTGCCAGCAGCAGGCTGATCACCGCGCAGGTGGCGAACTGGATGAAGGCCAGGCGCAGCGGGTCGTGGCGGCTGGCGAAGAACCCCACCAGCAACACGTGAATACCCCAGACGAAGGCGCCGGCCAGTTGCAGCCAGTCGCCCGAGGCCACGGTAAAGCCTTCGCCGACGCTGAGCAGGAACATGCCGATCACCGCCAGGCTGGCGCCCAGCCAGATGCCGGCGCTGCTGCGCTGGCCGATCAGCAGGCCAAGAATCGGCACCACGATCACGTACAGCCCGGTGATGAAGCCGGAGTTGGTCACCGTGGTGAACAGCAGGCCGACCTGCTGCAGGTTGATCCCCAGAGACAGTGCCAGACCCATGACCACGCCGCCGGCCAGCAGGTTGCGGTTCAACGGTGCGGCAGCACGCTGCTGGCGACGTTGCAGTAAAGCCAGCACCGGCAGCAGCGCCAGGCAGGCGAGGGCGAAGCGCAGGCCGGTGTAAAGGAAGGGGCCAATGCTGTCCATGCCCAGGCGCTGGGCGACGAAGGCGCTGCCCCAGATCATCGCGGTAATCAGCATCAACAGGTCGGCGCGCAGGGCTTGGCTTCGCATGGAAGTATCTCGGCGGGAAAAGCAGCGCATGCTGCCGCAAAGCGCGAAGCTTGACCACCCCGTCACAGCTCGGCATGCTGAGCCCCGCCGTCGGTCCGAGTGGGGAGTCTGTGATGCTCAATGAGCAGGCTTGAGCGGGTCGTCAGGCGAAAAGCACTGCCATACTCACCTCAGTGCCACTTATAACAAGAACAGGATCTGCCAATGGCCGCCTACGAAATCCTGATTGCCGACGACCATCCGCTGTTTCGCAGCGCGCTACAACAAGCATTGACCCTGGGCTTGGGACCTGAAGTGCGTCTGGTAGAAGCTGCCAGCATCGCCGAGCTTGAAGGCCACCTGGCCGCCAAGAGTGATTGGGACCTGGTCCTGCTCGATCTCAACATGCCCGGTGCCTATGGTTTCTCCGGCCTCGTGCTGCTGCGCGGGCAGTACCCGCAGATTCCTGTGGTGATGATCTCCGCTCAGGAAGAGGCGTCCGTGGTCAACCGCTCCCGTGAGTTCGGCGCCAGTGGCTTCATCCCCAAATCCAGCCCGCTGGAAACCTTGCAGCAAGCGGTGCGACATGTACTCGATGGTGACACCTGGTGGCCACCGTTGGCCGAGGAGGGGGCGCCGGTTTCCGCCGAGGCCAAGGCGGCCAGTGCCGGCCTGGCCAGCCTGACACCGCAGCAGTTTCGTGTGTTGACCATGGTCTGCGAAGGGCTGTTGAACAAGCAGATTGCCTACGAGTTGAGCGTCTCCGAGGCGACGGTCAAGGCGCATGTGACGGCGATTTTCCGCAAGCTGGGCGTGCGCACCCGCACCCAGGCGGCGTTGCTGTTGCAGCAGATGGAATCGATCCCCGCGCAGTGAGCTGCGCTGCGTTGAAAGCAAGCTCGGCTTGCTCATTTGCAGCCAGTAAACTGCGCAGCCTCACTTGCTCTCGCCTTGTATCCCTCTAGCTCGCGATCTCGTAGATAGGTTCTCGCGCAGCGGATGCAGTAAGCTGCGCGCCTCTTCCAGTAGGGGTGAGGCGCATGTCGCCATTCAAGGGCCAAACCGGCCTGAAACGTATCCTCAATGCCGCCAGCTATTCGCTCGATGGCCTGCGCGCTGCGTTCTTCGGCGAGGCAGCCTTTCGCCAGCTGGTGTTGCTCAATCTGGTGCTGATTCCATCGGCTTTCCTGCTCGACGTCAGTCGTGGCGAGCGCGCGTTGATGGTGGCCGTGTGTCTGCTGGCACTGATCGTCGAGCTGCTCAATTCGGCCATCGAGGCAGCCATCGATCGCATTTCCCTGGAGCGCCACCCGCTGTCGAAGAACGCCAAGGACATGGGCAGCGCCGCGCAGTTCGTCGCGTTGGGCATGATCGCCTCGGTGTGGGCAATCATCCTCTTGAACTGACGCTCAGATGATCGGTGGTAGGACGATCTGATCGCTGCGACTGACTCCGGCCGTCAGTGCGCGACACTGTTCGAGAAACTCGCGCATCGCTGCTGTCTGGTACTTCTGCTTGTGCCAGATGAAGTAGAACTGCCGGCGCAGGTCCAGTTCCGGAGTTTCCACCGGCATCAGGCTGCCGCGACGAAAGGCATCGCGCAGCGCCAGGCGTGAGATGCAGCCGATGCCCAGGCCGGATTCCACGGCGCGCTTGATCGCCTCGGTGTGTTCCAGCTCCAGGCGGATATTCAGGTTGCGCGGGTGATGACGCATGGCTTGGTCGAAGGTCAGCCGCGTGCCCGAGCCCTGTTCACGCAGAATCCAGGCTTCATGCGTCAGCTCTTCCAGGCTGGCACTGCCGCGCTGGGCCAGTGGGTGTTGTGGCGCGCAGAACACCACCAGTTCGTCCTCGACCCAGGGCTGCACCTCGATATCCGGGTGCTGGCAGTCGCCTTCGATCAAGCCCAGGTCCAGCTCGTAGTGAGCTATCTGTTGCACCACATGAGCGGTGTTATGCACCTGTAGCTTCACCCGGCATTCGGGGTGGTGCTGCATGAAACTGCCAATCAGCAGGGTGGCCAGATAGTTGCCCACGGTCAGGGTGGCACCGACGTGCAGTGAGCCATAACCGCTCTTGCCACCCAGCAGGCGTTCGATTTCGCGCGCCTGGTCGATCAGGGCCACGGCCTCGGGCAGTAGCTGTCGGCCCAGGGCATTGAGCGCCAGACGCTTGCCGGCGCGATCGAACAGCTGGCAGTCGGATTGGCGTTCCAGTTCGGTCAGCGAAGTGCTGGTCGCAGACTGCGACAATGCGAGCGATTGCGCGGCGCGCGAGACGCTTTCATGCTGCGCCACGGCGACGAATACCTGAAGTTGTCTGAGAGTAAATCGCATATCGATATAACCGATAACCTATATCTTGATAATCCACTTAACAGATATTGTTGCCGCGAATAGAATGCCGCGCAATCGCGCCTTTGGCGCTGAAGTTCTTCGAGGAAATCATCATGAGCAATATGAACGTCGAGCGCGTGCTCAGCGTCCACCACTGGAACGATACGCTGTTCAGCTTCAAGTGCACCCGTGATCCGGGCCTGCGCTTCGAGAATGGTCAGTTCGTGATGATCGGTCTGCAGCAGGACAATGGCCGCCCGCTGATGCGCGCCTACTCCATCGCCAGCCCGAACTGGGAAGAGCATCTGGAATTCTTCAGCATCAAGGTGCCGGACGGTCCGCTGACCTCGCAGCTGCAGCACCTGAAGGAAGGCGACGAGATCATCATCAGCAAGAAGCCCACCGGCACGCTGGTGCTCGATGATCTCAACCCCGGCAAGCACCTCTATCTGCTCAGCACCGGCACCGGTCTGGCACCGTTCATGAGCGTGATCCAGGACCCGGAAACCTACGAGCGCTTCGAGAAGGTGATCCTGGTTCACGGCGTGCGCTACGTGAACGAAGTGGCCTACCGCGAGTTCATCACTGAGCACCTGCCGCAGAACGAATTCTTCGGTGATGCCCTGAAGGACAAGCTGATCTACTACCCGACCGTGACCCGCGAGCCATTCGAGAACCAGGGCCGTCTGACCGACCTGATGCGCAGCGGCAAACTGTTCGCCGATATCGGCCTGCCGCCGATCAACCCGCAGGACGACCGCGCCATGATCTGTGGCAGCCCGAGCATGCTCGACGAAACCAGCGAAGTGCTCGACAGCTTCGGTCTTAAGATCTCCCCGCGCATGCGTGAGCCGGGGGATTACCTGATCGAGCGTGCCTTCGTCGAGAAGTAAGCCGTCGATCTGCTGCGCGTCGGCCCTGCTGCGTTAAAAACAGGCTCGGCAGGCCGCTTGCGGCCAACGCACTTTAGTGCGGCCCCGTAGGGGCGAGCGAAGCGAGTCATGCTCATGTGCTACAGCACACTCCGCTTTCTCGCCTGTTTTTGTGGGGCCGCCATCGGTATTGCATGACTCTAGCTCGCGAGATCGAATGAAAAGCCGCCCAATTGGGCGGCTTTGTCGTTCGTGGGGCTCGTAGCCCGGATGCAATCCGGGGAGGGCGTATAGCAATCTCCCTGATTGCATCCGGGCTACGGGTTACATCGGTGTCTTAAAGACGCTTGGCGTCGATGATCAGCACTGGCTCGCGCGGTACGTTCTGGTGCATGCCGCGGTTGCCGGTGGGGACCTGGGCGATCTTGTCCACCACGTCCATGCCACGGGTCACCTTGCCGAACACTGCGTAACCGAAGTCGCGCGAGCCGTGGTCGAGGAAGGCGTTGTCCTTGTGGTTGATGAAGAACTGGCTGGTGGCCGAATCGCGTACCTGCGTGCGAGCCATGGCCAGGGTGCCACGGACGTTGTGCAGGCCATTGTCGGCCTCGTTCTTGATCGGTGCGTCGGTGTCCTTCTGGCGCATGTCGGCATCGAAACCGCCGCCCTGGACCATGAAACCTGGAATTACCCGATGGAACTGGGTACCGGCATAGAAGCCACTGTCGACGTACTTGAGGAAGTTCTGCGTGCTGATCGGCGCCTTGTCGGCGGCCAGTTCGATTTCCACTTCGCCGAGGCTGGTGGTCAGCAACACCTTGGGGTTTTCCGCGGCGAGCAGACTGGTCGACAGCAGCAGGGCGCCGGTGGCGAGAACGAGTTGCTTGAGCATGATGGTCAGTTTTCCTTGTTGGCAGTCTCGCCGAGAAAGGCGAGCAGGGCGTTATTAAAGCGTTCCGGTTGATCCAGTGGTGTGGCATGGCGCGAATTTTCGATCACCAGCAGGCGCGCGTTGGGCATTTCTGCCACGTACTCGCGCTTGCGTTCAACAGGCGTGTAGTCGTGGTCGGCGCTGATCACCAGGGTAGGACAGGTGATGCGATCGAGGCGTTCCCGCACGCCCCAGCCGATGATCGCGTCGAGGCTGGCGAGGTAGGCACGCTTGTCGTTCTGCGGCCAGCGTTCTTCGATCTTGCGCCGCAATTCGGCCTGCTCGGGCTTGGGGAACAGCAACTTGCCCAGCGCCTTGGCGATGGTATCCAGGCTGAGCAGGCGCGACAGCGTCCAGCGCTTGCCAATTTCCAGCCAGTCCCGCGCACTCTTGGCCTTCACCTCCGGGCCGCTGTTGACGATGGTCAGGCTGCGCAACAGCTCGGGGCGGTCGACGCCAAGCTGGAAGCCGATCATGCCGCCCATGGAGATGCCCACCAGATGCACCGGGGGCAGTTGCAGGTGTTCGATCAGGGCGGCGACATCCTCGGCGAAGTCGGCGATGCGATAAGCCTCGCGTGGTTTGTCCGAGCGGCCATGGCCGCGCACGTCCAGTGCCAGAACCCGGTAATGCTGGGCGAGCACGGGAATCTGGTATTCCCAGTCGCGCGTGCTCGAACCCAGGCCATGCACCAGCAGCAGCGGCGCGCCGTGGCCATAGTCCTCGTAATGCAGCTGGCAGCCGTCGTTGTCGAAGTAGGGCATGGCGGGGCTCTCAGTTGGTCGACTGTGGTGCGGCGAAGGGCGCGTCCAGAGGGGCGGCATCGAAGTTCTTGATCAGCTCAATGAGAATCTGCGTGGCCGGGCCGAGCACGCGTTCCTTGTTGCTGTAGAGAAAGAAGCGCGGTTTGCGGATAGCACCCTGAGTCAGGGGCAGAGGTTTCAGCAGACCATCCTGCAGTTCACGGACGATCAGATGGCGCGGCAGCCAGGCGAAGCCCAGGCCGCTGCTGACGAAGGTGCGTGCGGTCGGCAGGCTACCTACCGTCCAGCGCTGCTCCGCGCCGAGCCAGCCGGCGTCGCGCGGCTGCAGTCGGCCACTGTCGCGGGTGACCACCTGCATCTGGCCTTCCAGATCCTGGAAGCTCAGCTCACGTTGCAGGCGGTGCAGTGGGTGTTCCGGGTTGGCGACGGCGACGAATTCCACTTCACCCAGTTCGATGCCGAGGTGGCCAGTGATGTTCAGCGCGCTGATGGCCAAGTCGGCGGTGCCTTCGAGCAGCACTTCCTCGACCCCGGACAGCACCTCCTCACGCAGGCGCACACGGCAGCCGCGGCTCTGCGGCATGAAGGCGGTCAGGGCGCGGACGAGGTTGGCGGTGGGGTAGGCGGCATCCACCACCAGGCGCACCTCGGCTTCCCAGCCCTGTTCCATGTGGTGAGCCAGATCTTCCAGCTGGCTGGCCTGCTTGACCAGTTGCCGCGAGCGGCGCAGCAGCACGTCGCCTGCCTCGGTGAGCACGGCTTTGCGCCCGTCGATGCGCAGCAGCGGTACGCCGAGCTGTTCCTGCATGCGCGCCACGGTATAGCTGACCGAGGATTGCGAGCGGTGCAGTACGTCGGCAGCCTGGGCGAAACCGCCCTGATCCACCACGGCCTGCAGCGTGCGCCATTGATCCAGGGTTACACGAGGAGCTTTCATCACATCATCCTGCTTGAGTCGGCTGTTATCGCCGACGATCTCCACCTACACTGGCGATCCCATGTTGGAGAGCACCGATGAAAAAAATAATCTGCTTGCTGTTCGCCTTTCTACCGCTGGCCGCCCATGCCTATCCCATCGAGGTGGAAAAACAGTTCAACGGCGCCGAGGTCTCCGCGACCACTCAGGAAATCGACCACAACATGGCGGCGCTGATGCTCTACAACTATGGCCAGAGCGAGGCTGAGTGCAGTGCGGTGTTCCGCAATGGCCCCGAAGCGCCACGTACCCGGCGTACCGTGTTGGCGCCTGGCGCCAGCAACAACATGACGGTCAAGTTCACCCGTAGCGTGATTCGCCTGCGGATCAACCTGACCTGCAACCTGAAGTGATGAAAGCCTAGATGCGATGGCTCGATAAATCAATTTAGTCGATATATGTAAGCGGATATTTGCGCTTTTTAATCGAAAGTCGTATCTCTACTCTGTGTTCCATCGACTCGTAACCACCTCGATGGAGCCTCAGACATGTCCCGTATTCTCGTAATCGAAAGCAGCGCCCGCCAGCAAGGTTCGGTCTCCCGCGAACTGGCCCAGCAATTCATCGCCAACTGGCAGGCTGCGCACCCGGCTGATCAGGTCCAAGTGCGTGATCTGGCGGCCGAGCCGGTACCGCATCTCGACGCCACGCTGCTGGGTGGCTGGATGACTCCGAGCGAGCAGCAGAACGATGCCGAGAAGGCTGCCCTGGCCCGCTCCAATCAACTCACCGATGAGTTGCTGGCTGCCGATGTGCTGGTGCTGGCTGCGCCGATGTACAACTTTGCCATCCCCAGTACCCTCAAGGCCTGGCTGGATCACGTGCTGCGCGCCGGCGTCACCTTCAAGTACACCGAAACCGGCCCTCAGGGCCTGCTGACCGGCAAGCGTGCCTTCGTGCTCACCGCACGTGGTGGTATCTACGCCGGTAGCGCGCTGGATCATCAGGAGCCCTACCTGCGCCAGGCACTGGCCTTCATCGGTATCCATGACGTGCAGTTCATCCATGCCGAAGGCCTGAACCTGGGCGCCGAGTTCAGCGAAAAAGGCCTGGCCAAGGCCAAGGCCAAGCTGGCTGAAGTGGCCTGATGCCGATCCGACTCTCCTGAGCGCCCGCTAGTGGGCGTGCTATGCCGGTCGCTTCATGATGAAGTGGCCGGTTTTTTTATCTGGCTGGACAGCGGGGCCCGGCGCATGGATTGTCCGGCGCAGGCGAACGCGCTAAGGTCGCCGCCTTCCTTGGGAGGTGGCTGTGCGATATCTGCTGATAGTGACCCTGCTGTGGGCGTTTTCCTTCAGCCTGATCGGTGAGTACCTGGCCGGTCGGGTCGACAGCTATTTTGCGGTGCTGACGCGCATCGTCATTGCCGGCTTGCTGTTCGTGCCGCTGACCCGCTGGCGCGGTCATGCTCCGGCGTTCGTGCGCGGCATGCTGCTGATCGGCGCCCTGCAGTTCGGCATCACCTACGTGTGCCTGTACCTGAGCTTCTCGGTGCTCACGGTGCCGGAGGTGCTGCTGTTCACCATCCTCACGCCGCTGCATGTGACGCTGATCGAGGATGCCCTCAATCGCCGATTCAACCCCTGGGCACTACTGGCTGCGCTGGTGGCGGTGCTGGGCGCCGGGATCATCCGCTACGACGGTATCAGCAGCGGTTTTTTGCTCGGTTTCCTGTTGTTGCAGGTGGCCAACTTCACCTTCGCCGCCGGGCAGGTGCTGTACAAGCATCTGCTGCTCAAACACCCCTCCACCGAGCCGCAATACAAGCGTTTTGGTTTTTTCTACCTGGGCGCGCTGCTGATCGCGCTGCCGGCCTTCCTGCTGCTGGGCAACGGCGAGCGACTGCCGAACACCGCATTGCAGTGGAGCGTGCTGGTGTGGCTTGGTGTGCTGGCGTCCGGATTGGGGCTGTACTGGTGGAATAAAGGCGCCAGCCTGGTCGATGGTGGCACCCTGGCGGTGATGAACAATGCACTGGTGCCTGCCGGCTTGCTGGTCAATCTGCTGTTCTGGAATCACGACGCTGACCTGTTGCGCCTGGCCCTGGGCGGTGTGGTGATTGCCGCTTCGCTACCGCTGGTCAATCTGGGGCGCACGCGTCGTACGCCTGCCGAGGTGCACTGATGCAACTGTCCGGGCGGGGTGTGGCCTTATCGGTTGGCGCGTCGATGCTGTTTGCCGTGTTGCCTGGCTACGTGCAGTGGCTGACGCCGCTCGATGGCGTGCAGATATTCGCTCAGCGCGTGCTCTGGTCTATTCCCCTGGTCTTGCTGCTGGTGCTGCTGGCGCGGCAGACCAGCTTGCTGCGCGAGACCTTCGTGCGTCTGCGTCGCGAGCCGCTGTTGCTGGCCGCCTGCCCGCTGGCAGCGGCGCTGATCGGCGTGCAGTGGGGGCTGTTTCTCTGGGCTCCATTGGCCGGGCACATGCTGGAAGTGTCCATGGGCTACTTCCTGCTGCCGTTGGCCATGGTGCTGACCGGCCGACTGTTCTACGGCGAGCGCCTGCGCCCGCTGCAGCAGTTGGCGGTGACCTGCGCCATGCTCGGCGTGCTGCACGAGTTGTGGCGTACCCAGGCGTTTTCCTGGCTGACGCTGATCACCGCGCTGGGTTACCCGCCTTATTTCATGCTGCGCCGCTGGATGCGCCTGGATGCGTTGTCCGGTTTCGTGCTGGAGATGCTGGTGCTGGCACCGTTGGCGATCTGGCTGATCATCGCGTACGGGCCGGTGGGGGCGTTCAGCGATCGTCCCCTGCTGTGGCTGCTGGTACCGGTGATGGCGTTGATCGGCACCCTGGCGTTCGCCGCTTACATGGCATCGAGCCGGTTGTTGCCCTTGGGGCTGTTCGGCATTCTCAGTTACGTCGAGCCGGTTCTGTTGTTCGTCGTGGCGCTGCTGGTGCTGGGCGAGCGCTTCGACAGCGGGCAATGGCTGACCTATCTACCGATCTGGGGAGCTGTGCTGCTGGTCGGCTGGGACAGCGCTCGGCTGCTGCGCAAGCAGCAGCGCGAGAGCATCAGGCCACGTTGATACGCGGCGCGGGGATCTGCGTCCGCACATTGGCCTGCTTCTGCACCCGATAATGTACCTGCAGGGTGCCACTGTTGAAGCGGCGTTGGTCGCTCAGGGTCAGGCTGCGTTCCATGCCCGTGGCCAGCAGTGGGATACCGGCGCCGAGCAGGTGCGGCACCAGGTTGATCACCACCTCGTCGATCAGCCCGGCGGTGTAGCAGTTACCCGCCAGCAGGCTGCCACCGACCAGCCAGATACGCTGGAAGCCGGCTTCGTTCAATGCCGCCACGGCTTGAGCAGGCGTACAGTGGGTTAGCTGGATTTCGTCTGCGGCGCGCGGCAGGGCGAGGCGAGTCAGCACCACGCAGGGTTTGCCGGGGTAGGGCCATGGGCCGCCGCGCTTGAGGAGGGCCTCGTAAGTGCCTCGGCCCATCAACAGTGCGTTGATGCCGGAGTAGAAGTACTGAAAGGCATATTCTTCATCGGCCTGGCGTAGCGAGTCGAACCAGTCGATGCGACCATCGGGGCGAGCGATATAGCCATCGAGGCTCGAAGTGACGTGATAGATCAGTGACGGGTTCATCATTGCACCTCGGGCAGGCCATCTGAAAATTAGAGTGGCGCCGCCGAGACAAGTTCGTCGTGCGCCGTACCGCTTGTCGGATGGCTGCGCGATAGTCTCTCAGTCGAGAACGTTACGCAGAATTTCGTAGACGATCCCGGTCGCGATGGCGACCAGCACCACGTCACGGCCGATCTGCTTCCATTCGTAGCCCTCGTAATAGGGCAGGCGCGAGATCAGGCGGCTGTCGAAGTTCTTGGCGATACCCGGTGGCAGCGGCTTGCCGCGGGCCAGGTTCTTGGCAATGCCCGGTGGCAGAGAGGAGGTCGGGCCGATCAATTGGCGATTGTCGCCGAGGATGATGCGCACCCTTCCAACATCCACGGTCGGGCCGCGCAGATCGATCTGGACGCCATCATGCTGGCCCGGTTTGCCTTTGCCAGGAGGCGGGTTGGCAAGCACTGGCGATGCGGCCAACAGGACGCACAGGCCGATACTGAGAGTGGTCTGGGGTTTGATGGGCATGGGGCAGCGCTCTTCGGCTAGTGATACAGATTTGATATCCGGCGAGCGTTCCCGGTTCCGGCCCGCTCCTGCCGCATAGCGACTCCAGACAGCCGTCCGTCGTCGCCTGAATGCGAGTTTTATGCAAAGAAATTCGGCCCCGACGGCGGAAACCGTTAGGCTATGCATCGTTTTGTCGATTTCTTTGAGGTAGTGCCCCCGTGTTTGCCCAATTCGCCCTGCATGAACGCCTGCTGAAAGCCGTGGCCGAGCTTAATTTCGTCGAGCCTACTCCGGTGCAGGCGGCAGCGATTCCGCCTGCGCTGGAGGGCAAGGACCTGCGGGTGATCGCCCAGACCGGCAGTGGCAAGACCGCCGCTTTCGTCCTGCCGTTGCTCAATCGCCTGCTCGGTGATGGCAACTCGCAGCAGCGCGTGAGCATTCGTGCACTGATCCTGCTACCGACCCGCGAGTTGGCGCAGCAGACGCTGAAGGAAGTCGAACGCTTCGCTCAGTTCACCTTCCTCAAGGCCGGCCTGGTGACCGGTGGCGAGGACTTCAAGGTGCAAGCCGCGATGATGCGCAAGATCGATATTCTGATCGGCACGCCGGGCCGTCTGATCGAGCACGCCAACGCCGGCAACCTGCCGCTGAACGAGGTCGAGGTGCTGGTGTTCGACGAGGCCGACCGCATGCTCGACATGGGCTTCGCCGAGGACGCCCAGCGCCTGGCCGAGGCCTGCGGCCCGCACCAGACCTTGCTGTTCTCCGCTACCACTGGCGGCAATGGCCTGCGCGAGATGGTCGCCAAGGTGCTCAAGGACCCGCAGCACCTGATGCTCAACAGCGTCAGCCAGCTCAATGAGGGTACTCGCCAGCAGATCATCACGGCCGACCATAACTACCACAAGGAGCAACTGGTCGACTGGTTGCTGACCAACGAGGCCTATGACAAGGCCATCGTCTTCACCAACACCCGTGTGCAGGCCGATCGTCTCTACGGCAAGCTGGTGACCGCCGGGATCAAGGCTTTCGTGCTACATGGCGAGAAAGACCAGAAGGATCGCAAGCTGGCCATCGACCGTTTGCGCCAGGGAGCAGTCAAGGTCCTGGTGGCCACCGACGTGGCCGCGCGCGGTCTGGATGTCGAGGGCCTGGATCTGGTGATCAACTTCGACATGCCGCGTTCCGGCGACGAGTACGTGCACCGCATCGGTCGTACCGGCCGTGCCGGCGGCGAAGGCCTGGCGGTATCGCTGATCTGCCACACCGATTGGAACCTGATGTCGAGCATCGAGCGCTACCTCAAGCAGCGTTTCGAGCGTCGCACCATCAAGGAGCTGAAAGGCATCTACCAGGGGCCGAAGAACCTCAAGGCGTCCGGCAAGGCAGCTGGTAGCAAGAAGAAAAAGACCGAGAAGAAAGACCCGAAGAAAGCCACCGCCTCCAAGCGCAAGACCGGCCCGCGTCCGGCTGGCAAACCTTCTGTGCTGGTCAGCGCCGATGGCAGCGCGCCGCTCAAGCGCAAGAAGCCGGCTGCTGAGTAAGTAGGCTGTTGTGGGAGGCGCTTTAGCGGCGAGTCGCGGCTGAAGCCCCTCCCACAGTTTCACTCCACCCCGACAAAACCGCCGGTCTGGTGCTGCCACAGGCGTGCATACAGACCGCCGTGGGCGATCAGCTCGGCGTGGGTGCCGGTTTCGATGACCTGCCCCTGGTCTATCACCACCAGCCGATCCATCCGTGCGATGGTCGACAGGCGGTGGGCGATGGCGATCACCGTCTTGCCTTCCATCAGGCTGTCCAGGCTTTCCTGAATGGCCGCCTCCACTTCCGAGTCCAGTGCCGAGGTGGCTTCGTCCAGCACCAGAATCGGCGCGTCCTTGAGCAGCACGCGGGCGATGGCAATGCGCTGACGCTGACCACCGGACAGCTTCACGCCGCGTTCACCGACCTGAGCATCCATGCCGCGTCCGCCCTGGCTGTCATCGAGGGTGGGGATGAAGGCATCGGCGCGGGCCTTGCGTACTGCTTGCCAGAGCTCGTCGTCGCTGGCATCGGGTTTGCCGTAGCGCAGGTTTTCACGGATCGAACGGTGCAGCAGGGCGGTGTCCTGGGTCACCACGCCGATGTTGGCGCGCAGGCTTTCCTGAGTCACCGTGGCGATGTCCTGATCGTCGATCAGGATGCGTCCGCTTTCCAGGTCGTACAGGCGCAGCAGCAGGTTGACCAGGGTCGACTTGCCGGCGCCGGAGGGGCCGACCAGGCCGATTTTCTCGCCGGGTGCAATGGCGATGTCCAGGCCGCTGATCACGCCGCCCTTCTTGCCGTAGTGGAAGTGGATGTCCTCGAAACGCACGCCGCCCTGCGTCACCTGCAGCGGTTTGGCATCTGCGTGGTCGAGCACCAGGCGTGGTTGAACGATGCTCTGCATACCGTCCTGCACGGTGCCGACGTTCTCGAAGATGCCGTTGACCACCCACATGATCCATTCGGCCATGTTGTTGATGCGGATCACCAAGCCCAGCGCCAGGGCGATGGCGCCGGTAGTGATCAGCGACTGGCTCCACAGCCACAGGGCCAGGGCACCGGTGCCGACGATCAGTACGCCGTTCAGGCAGGTGATGAGAAAATCCAGCGCAGTGATGGTGCGTGACTGCAGGCGGAACTTGTCGAGCAGATCCTGCATGGCTTCGCGGGCGTAGCTTTCCTCTTCCTGCGAGTGGGCGAACAGCTTGAGCGTGGCGATGTTGCTGTAACCATCGACCACGCGCCCCATGACCTTCGAGCGCGCCGAGGACGCGGCGGCCGAGCGCGCCTTGATGCGCGGCACGAAGTACCAGAGCGCCGCGCTGTAGCCGACTATCCACAACGACAGCGGTACCACCAGGCGCAGATCGGCGGCGGCGAACAGGTACAGCGCGCTGCCGGCATAGACCACCACATGCCACAGCGCGTCGATCACCTGCATAGCCGAGTCACGCAGCGAGGGGCCGGTCTGCATCACGCGCTGGGCGATGCGCCCGGCGAAGTCGTTCTGGAAGAAGCTCAGGCTTTGCTTGAGTACGTAGCGGTGGTTCTGCCAGCGAATCAGGTTGGTCAGGCCCGGATTGACTGCCTGGTGCGTGAGCAGGTTGTGCAGGCCGAACACCACGGGGCGGATGATCAGCGCCACCAGCAGCATCCACAGCAGCTCGTTCTGGTGCTCGCTGAAGAAACTGCTGGCATCCGTGCTGGCCTGGGCCATGTCGATCAACTGGCCGAGGAAGCTGAACAGCGCGACCTCGATCAGGGCGGCGAAGAAGCCGATGATCAGCACCGCCAGCATCAGCGGCCACACCTGTTTCAGGTAGTGGCCGTAGAAGCACAGCATACCGGTTGGCGGGGCGACGTCGGGGCTTGGTTTGAAGACGTCGATCAGGGATTCGAAGCGGCGAAACAGCATTGCAGGCGTCCTGCCTCAATAGGAGTGGACGCCGATAGTAACGCTGTCAGTGCGAGCGAGTCTCAGTTAAAAGCGGTTTCTGCAACTCGCCGGCCCAGGCCAGCAGTGGAATCTCCAGCTGCGGTTGCCAGATGCGCTTGAACAGCAGGGCCAGATGTTCGGCTTCGCCGCGGTCGAAGGGCAGGCGGTCGATGCGCTCGTGCACCTGCCATTGGCCGTCCTGCAGGTGGGCGAAGTCGAAGCGGAAGGGATGAAAACCGGTCATGCCCAGACGCAGATCGGTGACGATCAAACGCTCACCCACCTGGTCGTAGCGCAGCACGCCGCCGGTGAACCACTCCAGCCGCTGGTGCATGGGCGAGTCCGTCAGTTGCTCGCGCAGGTGCGTGCCGCGCGGCAGGCGTTGCAGTTGCGGCGGCTTATCATCGAACCAGCCGACCAGGGCTTCGTGGTAGTCCTCGCCATCGAGCACGATGACGCGCCACAGCAGGGTGTTGAGTGGCGTCGGCGTAGTGAACAGCTGTTCGGCCTGGATGCCCTGGCGCGCCAGCTCGCGTTCCACGCGCTGCTCGGCCATGAATTTGCCGGCCAGGCTGAAACCGATGTACAGCGTCGATACGGCCAGCGCCACGGCCGGTACGCGCCAACTCTGCTCGCGCAGGCCGGTGAACAGGCTGATCACCACCGCTGCGATCAGCGGCACGGTATACATCGGGTCGATGATGAACAGGCTGGACCAGGCCGTGGGTGTCGGCATCAGCGGCCAGAACAGCTGGGTACCGTAGCTGGTGAAGGCATCCAGCAAGGGATGGGTGATCAGCACCAGCCACAGCGTCAGCAGCAGGCGATTGGCCGAGTAACCGGGGTGAGGGCGAAAGCGCCTGGCCAGCCAGGTCAGCAGCAGGGCAAAGCCGCTGAGGACGAACAGCGAGTGGCTGAAACCGCGATGGTAGGTCATGTTGGCCACGGCATCGCCGTATTCCATGACCACGTCCAGATCGGGAACGGTGGCGAGCATCGCGCCGTAGAGCAGCGCCTTGCGCCCTTGCCAGCGACCGAGCAATGCGCCCTGGATGCTGGCGCCGAGTACCGCCTGGGTTATGGAGTCCATCGAGTGCTTCCGAAAAAAGACAGGCCGCTACGTTAGCCGAGGTGCTGAGCGAATGCCGTGGGGAAATTTCAAGCAAAGATTACAGCTGCGGCGGGTATTCTGATGCCCATGCCTTTCAAGAAATCATGGCCATGCTGATCGTCTCCAACAGTGTTCACCTTCCCGATGATGAAATCGAACTGACCGCCATCCGCGCCCAGGGCGCCGGTGGGCAGAACGTCAACAAGGTGTCCAGCGCCGTGCACCTGCGTTTCGACAGCCAGGCTTCGTCGTTGCCGCCCTTTTACAAGGAGCGCCTGCTGACGCTTGCCGACAGCCGTATCACCGCCGACGGGGTGGTGATCATCAAGGCGCAGCAGTACCGCACTCAGGAGCAGAATCGCGCCGACGCCCTCGAGCGTCTTGCCGAGTTGATCCGCAGCGCCGGCAAGGTGGAAAAGAAACGCCGTCCGACCAAACCGACCCTCGGCTCGAAAAAGCGCCGTCTGGACGGCAAGAACAAGCGAGGGGTGATCAAGGCGGGGCGGGGCAAGGTGGATTTCTAGCAGGCCGTTGAAAAACGTCGGCGAGGCAGGCAAGACAATACCGATGGCGGCCCCGCAAAAACGGCCGAAAAAGGCACTGGGCCCGCACTCGGGTTTACGAGTTGTAAATGAGCATTTTGAGGCCGTTTTTAACGCAGTATTGCCAACGCAGGTAGTTTTTCAATGGCCTGCTAGCCGCGTGCCGCCAGGTACGCCTGATAGTCAGGAATACGGTATTCGTGCTGCTGCTCCAGCAGGCTGCTGCTGAGCATGTAGTCGGCGCTGCTCTCGTTACAGGCTACCGGGATGTTCCACACCGCCGCCACACGCAGCAGGGCCTTGATGTCCGGGTCGTGTGGCTGTGGCTCGAAGGGGTCCCAGAAGAACACCAGCATGTCCACGCGCTGTTCGGCGATGCGCGCGCCGATCTGCTGGTCGCCGCCCAGCGGGCCGCTGATCATGCTTTCCACCGGCAAATCCAGACGCTTGCTCAGAAGCAGGCCGGTGGTGCCAGTGGCCACCAGTTCATGGCGAGCCAGCTTGTCGCGCTGACGCTCGCACCAGTCCAGCAGGAAGCCTTTGCAGTGGTCGTGCGCCACCAGGGCGATGCGCTTGCGCGCCGGCAATTGGGCATGGGTGAAGCTGATACGGCTCATCAAGCCTCCTCGTTCAGTGCAGGCGGGCCAGGACCAGGCAGTTGTCCAGCATGCGGTTGGAGAAGCCCCACTCGTTGTCATACCAGGCCATGACCTTGAGCAGCTTGCCGCTGACCTTGGTGTGGTTGGCATCGAAGATCGATGACAACGGGTTGTGGTTGAAGTCGCAGGACACCAGCGGCAGCGCGTTGTAGCCCAGCACCGGGGATTTCTCGCTGGCGGCCTTGAACAGGGCGTTGACTTCCTCGGCAGTGGTCTCGCGCTTCACCTGCAGAGTCAGGTCGACCAGCGACACATTGATCACCGGCACCCGCACGGCCATGCCGGTGAGCTTGCCGGCCAGTTCCGGCAGTACCAGGCCGACCGCTTCGGCGGCACCGGTCTTGGTCGGGATCATCGACTGGGTCGCCGAACGCGCACGGTACAAATCGCTGTGGTAAACGTCGGACAGGTTCTGGTCGTTGGTATAGGCGTGAATGGTGGTCATCAGGCCCTGTTCGATGCCCAGTTCGCGATGCAGCACCTGCGCCACCGGTGCCAGGCAGTTGGTGGTGCAGGAGGCGTTGGAAATGATCTGCATGTCAGGTGTCAGCACCTGCTCGTTGACGCCATACACCACGGTGGCGTCGGCACCCTTGGCAGGTGCGGAGATCAGCACCTTGCGTGCGCCGGCCGCGAGGTGCGCGGCGGCCTTGTCACGTTCGGTGAACAGCCCGGTGCATTCCAGCACCACATCGACCTGATGAGTTTTCCAGGGCAGCTCGGCCGGATTGCGAATGGCGCTGACGGCGATGCGGTCACCCTTGATCCACAGGCTTTCGCCGTCCACTTTAACTTCTTCAGGGAAATGGCCGTGGACGCTGTCATATTGCAGCAGGTGGGCATTGATCGCGCTGTCGCCCAGATCGTTGATCGCCACGACCTGCAGGTGCTGGCGATAATTCTGGGTATAGAGTGCGCGTAGCACGTTGCGACCGATACGGCCGAAGCCATTGATGGCGATGCGTAGTGTCATGGTGAGGGTCTCGTCAATTTGTTGTTGTAATTACAAGATTATTCCCATTGCTCTAGAAATCAAGCCCGTTGAGTGGCAGTATTTTGTTGTAAATACGAACAGACGCTAGAAGCTAGCCTGGAGATTTCCCATGCATCCCCGCGTTGTTGAAGTTACCGAACGTCTTGTCGAGCGCAGCCGCGCCACGCGCCAGCGCTACCTTGAGATGATCCGTGCGGCCGCCAGTGAGGGGCCGCAACGTGGCAAGCTGCAGTGTGCCAACTTCGCTCACGGCGTCGCCGGTTGCAGCGGTCATGACAAGCAGACCCTGCGCCTGATGGAGGCGGCCAACGTGGCCATCGTGTCTGCCTACAACGACATGTTGTCGGCCCATCAGCCCTACGAAACCTTTCCCGAACAGATCAAGCAGGCCCTTCGCGAGTTGGGCTCGGTGGGGCAGTTCGCCGGTGGCGTGCCGGCCATGTGCGATGGCGTCACGCAGGGTGAGCCGGGCATGGAGCTGGGCATTGCCAGTCGTGAGGTGATCGCGATGTCCACCGCCGTGGCGCTGTCGCACAACATGTTCGACGCCGCTCTTTATCTGGGAGTGTGCGACAAGATCGTGCCGGGGCTGGTGATGGGCGCGCTGCGTTTTGGTCATCTGCCATCCATGTTCGTGCCGGCAGGGCCAATGACCTCGGGGCTGTCCAACAAGGAGAAAGCCGATGTGCGCCAGCGTTATGCCGAGGGCAAGGCGACCCGAGACGAGCTGCTGGCTGCGGAAATGGCTGCTTACCACGGGCCAGGTACCTGCACCTTCTATGGCACCGCCAATACCAACCAGTTGCTGATGGAGGTGATGGGCCTGCACCTGCCGGGCGCTTCCTTCATCAATCCGGGCACGCCGCTGCGTGATGCGCTGACCCGTGAGGCCGCGCAGCAGGTCACGCGCCTGACCAGGCAGAGTGGCCAGTTCATGCCTATCGGCGAGATCGTCGACGAGCGTTGTCTGGTCAACTCCATCGTCGCTCTGCACGCCACCGGTGGCTCCACCAACCACACCCTGCACATGCCGGCCATCGCTCGCGCCGCCGGCATTTTGCTGACCTGGCAGGACATGGCCGACCTGTCCGAAGTGGTGCCGACCCTGGCGCACGTCTACCCCAACGGCAAGGCTGACATCAATCACTTCCAGGCCGCAGGCGGCATGGCCTTCCTGATTCGCGAGCTGCTCGACGCCGGGTTGCTACATGAAGAGGTCAACACCGTGGCCGGCCGCGGCCTGTCGCGCTACACCCGTGAGCCCTTCCTCGAGGACGGCAAGCTGGTCTGGCGCGACGGTCCGACCGAAAGTCTCGAGGAAAGCGTGCTGCGCCCCGTGGCGCGGCCGTTCTCGGCAGAAGGCGGCCTGCGCCTGATGCAGGGCAATCTCGGCCGTGGGGTGATGAAGGTGTCTGCGGTGGCGCCCGAGCATCAGGTGGTGGAAGCGCCGGCGCTGGTGTTCGAGGATCAGCTGGATCTGGTCGAAGCCTTCAAGGCCGGCAAGCTGGAGCGCGATTTCGTCGCTGTGGTGCGTTTCCAGGGGCCGCGCTGCAATGGCATGCCGGAGCTGCACAAGATGACGCCTTACCTGGGCGTGCTGCAGGATCGCGGTTTCAAGGTGGCACTGGTCACCGACGGGCGCATGTCCGGTGCCTCGGGCAAGATCCCGGCAGCCATTCATGTGTGCCCGGAGGCTTTCGATGGCGGGCCGCTGGCGCGGGTGCGTGACGGCGATCTGATACGTCTCGATGGTACGACGGGGGAATTGCTGCTGCAGATCGACGAGGCCGAATTCGCAGCGCGCGAGCCGGTCGCGCGGCCTGCGCAGGCAATTGGTTGTGGGCGCGAGCTGTTCGCCTTCATGCGCCACAACTTTAGTTCGGCCGAGCAGGGCGCCAGTGCCTTTACCGAGAGTCTCGAGTCGCTGGTCTGAGGTTGACACAGGTGGCCCGGATGAAATCCGGGAATCGCTGGCGCAATGGTCCCGGATTGCATCCAGGCTACTCTCCAGGCGCCGATCAGGCTTGATGCATTGGATTAGGCGGGTTGCCCCGCCTACCAAGATACCTGTCCGGCAATGTCTGCAAGGTCGCTTTTCGTAGGAGCCCCGCCTCGGGGCGAAGCTTTTCAGGCGCCCCACCCAGATTCGCGGCGGGGCGCCGCTCCTACAGACCTAAGTCCTGCTTTTGACCGTTTCAGATGCCCTGCGGAATCTCCTCGCCGCCAAGTGCGGTGAACAGTTCCGGCAGAAACTCCACCAGGGTCATCATCATCAGGATGAAGCTGGCGTCCTGCTGGGCCAGGGCGTCGTCACCACCGTCCTGTTCGGCCTGCTCCTGCAGCACGTCTTCGAAGCGCAGGCGCTTGATGGTCAGCTTGTCATCCAGCACGAACGACAGCTTGTCCTGCCAGGCCAGCGACAGTTGGGTGACCTGCTTACCGGTGGACAGGTGCAGCTGGATTTCCTCGCTGGTCAGATCCTGACGCTTGCAGCGCACCACGCCGCCATCCTCGTGGGTGTCACGCAGCTCGCACTCGTCGAGGACGAAGAAGCCTTCGGCAGCGCTCTGGTTCTTCAACCAGTCGGTGAGGGTGGCGGTCGGCGCGATCTTCACCGACAGCGGGCGCACCGGCAGCGAGCCGATGGCTTCACGCAGGGTTGAGAGCAGGTCTTCGGCCTTCTTGGCGCTGGCGCTGTCGACCAGGATCAGGCCGTGTTTCGGCGCGATGGCGGCGAAGGTGCCGGATTTGCGGATGAAGGCGCGTGGCAGGAACGCCTGGACGATCTCATCTTTGATCTGGTCGCGCTCTTTCTTGTACACCTTGCGCATCTGCGTGTTTTCGATTTCGTCGACCTTCTCTTTCAGTGCGTCGCGCACCACCGAACCCGGCAGGATGCGCTCTTCCTTGCGTGCGCCGATCAGCAGGAAATCACCGCTGACATGCACCAGCGGAGCATCGGCGCCTTTGCCGAAGGGGGCGGTGAAACCGTAGGTGGTCAGCTCCTGGCTGGCGCAGGGACGTGCCGGCTTGCTGGCCAGTGCGGTCTCCAGTGCTTCGGCGTCGAAAGGGATGTCCTGGGTGAGGCGGTAGACCAGCAGGTTACGAAACCACATGAGCGGGTGATTCTCCATTGATGATGAGGTCGCAGGTTGGCGCCGTCCTTGGGCTCTCCCATTCGGGAAAGCCGGCGCGCAGCGACGGATGAAGGTGGCGGGCCATCAACAGGATCATGATCGCTCCGCCGGCACAGAGCGCGCATTATTCTCCGCTGGCGTGCTCAGGCCAACCCTGACAACGAGTCGCTGAGGAAATTCGCTGGCATCGCCTAAGTTCTTGCTGCGGCGATAAAATTTTTTGCGAAGAGGGCTTGCCAAGGTCAGGATCGCTCTCTAGAATGCGCCCCACTTCGAGAGTGAAGGGTGATTAGCTCAGCCGGGAGAGCATCTGCCTTACAAGCAGAGGGTCGGCGGTTCGATCCCGTCATCACCCACCAATCTCGCAGTTACGCGCAGCGGTAGTTCAGTCGGTTAGAATACCGGCCTGTCACGCCGGGGGTCGCGGGTTCGAGTCCCGTCCGCTGCGCCATTCTTCTCCTCGCTTCATCCCCTCCTGTGACAACTCTTCGGCATACGCTGAAATCTTCGAAAAAATCCTTTGTCCGCTTGAACTTATGCGCATTGCTCGGCTCCTATGCCGTAGCCAGTGATTGCGGCGTACTGCTAAGCTCGCGCTTTCACTCGACGGCCTTCGGGCGCATCTACAAGGAACAAGCATGAAACAGCATCGTTTGGCGGCAGCGGTTGCCCTGGTGGGCCTGGTGCTTGCCGGTTGCGATTCGCAAACCAGCGAAGTCGAACTCAAGAGCCCGGCGCAGAAAGCCTCCTACGGCATTGGCCTGAACATGGGTCGTAGTCTGTCCGAGGAAGGCATGGATGACCTGGATTCCAAGGCCGTCGCTCAGGGTATCGAGGACGCGCTGGCGAAGAAGGAGCCGCGCATCAAGGACGAAGACATGATCGAGGCTTTCTCCTTCCTGCAGAACCGTGCTGAAGAGCGCATGACTGCGCTGAACAAGGAAGCCGCTGAAGCCGGCAAGAAATTCCTTGAAGAGAACGGCAAGCGCGAAGGCGTGGTCACCACCGCTTCTGGCCTGCAGTACGAAGTGATCAAGAAAACCGACGGCGAACAGCCGAAGGAAAGCGACGTAGTGACCGTTCACTACGAAGGCAAACTGACCGATGGCAGCGTATTCGACAGCTCCGTCGCTCGCGGTAGCCCCATCGATCTGCCGGTTGGCGGCGTGATCCCGGGTTGGGTCGAAGGCCTGCAACTGATGCACGTCGGTGAGAAGTACAAGCTGTACATCCCCAGCGAGCTGGCTTACGGCGAGCAGAGCCCATCCCCAGCCATTCCGGCCAATTCGGTACTGGTGTTCGATCTGGAACTGATCGGCATCAAGGATCAGGCAGCCGAGCCGACCGAGCAGTAACACTCGGTACCTGTTTACAACGCCCCGTCTTGACGGGGCGTTGTCGTTTCTGGGGGGTGTAAGCAAGGATGTGGAGGTCAGGGTGTTACGCTTATGCACATCATGGGAAACATTCCTAACAAGTCTGAGCTACAACTGAGTCGCGCTCGTGTCAATCAGCAACTTGTTGATTTTCATGGATTTTATATGCTGTATAAAAAATATCCGATCTAAGCCCAGGCCCCATGCCACGGGGCTTTGATAAGCTTGTCGAAAGACTTTGCACAGATTTATCCACAGCTTCGGTGGATAAGCGAGGCAAGCCCAGATACTGCCTGGCTTGCCGAGGAGGCCGCATGAAAACACCGTGGAAACTGACGCGTTACCTGCCGCTGGCTGCCCGCTTCCTGCGTGAAGGCCGGTTGCCGGAGTTGCTCCGCGCGCTGGCTGACAAGCGCACGCCACAAGGCCAACGCTTCGCCGCTCTCAAAGAGGACCTGCAACTGCTGCGTGCACTCAGTCTGGCCTGGTTCAAGGGAGAGTACAGGCAGATCAGCAGTCAGGCGCTGTTGATGGTGGTGGCTGCGCTGCTGTACTTCATTACCCCCTTCGATGCCATTCCCGACTGGCTGGTCGGCGTTGGCTTCGTCGATGACCTGGCCGTGCTGGCCTGGATAATGCGCACCTGGCATGGCGAGCTCGAAGTCTTCAGGGCTTGGCGCGACAAACAAAGCCCGGAACGTTTGGCACTCATCGAGCACCTGCCGGCAGCGGAGCGGGTCGATCCGTTGCATTCCTGATGATTTGTTGGGCCAGGGCGAGCACCGCATCTTGCTACCTTGGCAGCATGGATCACGCCCCAGGCAGCAGACGCCTGTTAAGATGGCCGCACGCAAGGAAGGGGTCGAGGCTGTCGGCCCTGCTTTCCAACGGAGAGACTCATGAGTGTGCAAATCATTGCCCGTGACGGCGAGCCGGAATACGCGGTGCTGCCCTGGGCCGATTATCAGGCCTTGTTGCAAGCCGCGGGTCGCCAGGACGTTGCCGCGGCCATTGCGCCTTCGCCAACGCCTACAGCCAATCGCGCGCCTCTCGCGCAATTGCAAACGGTACGCGAAGCCAAGGGCCTGAGCCCGGAAGCGCTGGCTCGCAGCGTCGGCATCAGCCCTCATTATCTAGCCATGATCGAAAGTGGCGAACGTCAACCCGACGCTGCCATTCTGCGTTCGCTGGCCTGGGAACTGGGGCTGGAGGGCTGGTCTTGAGCGTGCGTATCAGTCGCCAACACTGGCAGGCACTACTGGCGGAGCTGGACGAGGCTCGCCGTCAGCGTCATCTATTGACCTACCGCGCGCTGATCGAACGTCTCGATCTGCCCACGCCGGCCATGCAGACGCTGACCGCTGCATTGGAGCATCTGGCGGCGCTGGATGCGCGCGCCGAACGACCGCTGCGCAGCGCTCTGGTGATCAGCCAGGGCGCCAGTCGCCTGCCACGTACCGGATTCTTCGACTGCGTGACGAGCCTGGGACGCTTCAGTGGCGCTTCCGATGGTGTGGCAGCTGCATCCTGGCACGCTGCCGAGGTGGTCAGGGTGTTCGAGTTCGACTACCCCGCCGATGTCTAGGTTGCTCTGGCAGGTACGCGCACGCCTTGGCTACTGGCTGGCCCGGCGTCTGTTTCACTGGCCGGCGGCGCTGCGTCAGCCACGTGTGTGGCAATGGATGCAGGGTCAGTACGGGCGCATGGCCAATCTCGGCGATCACACGGCACAGAGCTTTTACGGCCATATCCTGCTGTTCAGGGGGCAGGGCCTGGGTGCGCGTGAGGAAGGGCTGAGGTTGTTGCGCCTGGCCGCCAATGGCGGTGACGGCAAGGCCGCCTATCAGTTAGGCGTGCAGGCCCTGCAGGGCGATACCCGGCAGGCGCCGGATGCCTCGCAAGCAGTAGGTTGGTGGGAAATGGCGTTGGCTGCCGGCCATCCTCTGGCTGCCAGTCGTCTGAGCCAGCTCTATCGCGACGGTGCTCCCGGGCTGGACGCAGACCTGCAAGTCGCCGAGCGCTATGCCGCCATGGCGGACGAGGCTACGCGCTCAGGCCGTTGAGCCTTGCAGAATATGCAGGCTGTAGCCAGGCACGGCCTTGGCCTGACGCTTGGCCTCGGAGGCCAGTTCGGCCAGGCGCGAGGCATCGAGCTGGGCGCAATCTTCCTCTTTTACGTGCACCACGCCGATAGACAGTGACAGCAGCGCATATTCCTGGCGCTGGCCGTGGCGGTTGTGGGCAATGAAGCAGCCGGCCTGAAGATGCTCATCGCGGTAAAAGCGTCGGCACTGATTCTGGAAATCCTCGATCAGCTTGCCGAGCTTTTCACGCCAGTCTGGTGAGCCGAGCACCAGCATGAAGTCGTCACCGCCGATATGCCCGACGAAGTCGCGGGCCGGATCGACCCGCTCGTTCAGGCATTGCGCCAGGCACAGCAGCACCTCGTCACCCTTGGCATAGCCATAGAGGTCGTTGAAGGGTTTGAAGCTGTCGAGATCCACGTAGCACACCGCAGCTTCGCGTTGCTGCTGCAGCAGGCGGCCAAGGCACTGCTGGATAGGTACGTTACCCGGCAGCAGCGTAAGCGGATTGGCGTGTCGGGCCTGCTGCAGCTTCTGTTCGGTGATCAGCTTGAGCACGTCGATGACCCGGCCCAGGCCCAGGTAGCGACCGTTCTGGATGATGATGAAGTCTTCCTCGATGCGCTGGCGCGCGCGACTGGTGAGCAGGCGACTGACCTTCTGCAGGGACTGTGTCAGTTCCACGGCGAGAAAGTCCTGGCTCATCAGGCGACTTATAGGTTTGCGCGCGAACAGATCGGTGGCGAAGGGCTTGAGCAGCGCTTCGGACAGCGAGTGACGGTGGACGATCCCGACCGGTTGGCGCTGCGTGTCCAGTACGGCCAGGGAGTTCAGGTTGGCCTGGGCGCGAAATACGTCCAGCACTTCAGCGATGGCCGTGTGCTGGTCGACCGCGGGTTGGTCGTTGAGCAGGGCGCTGAGGTCATGGCTGTCCTCACTGAGGCTGACCTGATTGCTCAGGACCTGGGGCAGCAGCTGCCGGGCATCGCGTGGCGGCTTTTCCTGCGGCCTGCTGAGCAGATAGCCCTGCACCAGATCGACACCCATCTCTGCCAGTACGGCCAGCTCTTCTGGCAGTTCGATACCCTCGGCGATCACTTGAGCGCGCGAGGCTTCGGCCATCTTCAGGATCGAGCCGACGAACTCACGCTTCACTGCATCTTGATGAATGCCATCGATGAAGTGGCGGTCGATCTTCACGTAGTCCGGGCGCAGCTCCGACCACAGGCGCAAGCTGGAGTAGCCCGCGCCGAGGTCATCCAGGGCGATGGAAAAACCCATGGCGCGGTAGTGGTGCAGGGCGTTGTCGAGCAGAGCGAAGTCTTCGGTGGGAGACTGCTCGGTGAGTTCGATCACCACCTGGCTCGGTGGAATACCGAAAGCCTGCAGCAATTTCAGTGTACGCCCTGGTTGATGGCTGGGGTCGAGCAGCGACTCCGGCGAGACGTTGAGAAACAGCTTGCCGTCCAGGCCCAGGGCGCTGAAGCCTCTGCAGGCGCTCTTGCGGCAAGCCATTTCCAGCTCGCTCAGGCGCCCTGCATGACGGGCGACGGCGAACAACGTCAGTGGCGAATGCAGTGGGCTGTTGGAGGGGCCACGGGTCAGGGCCTCATAGCCGAGAATGCGCTGTTCGGACAGCGAGACGATAGGTTGGAACAGGCTACTGAGGTCGCCGTGAGCGAGGATGTTGCCCAGCGCGCTCAACTGCTCGGTGACGGTCATGGTGTTCTCGATCTGCCGGAAACGAAAGGGCCGGTGTTTAACCGGCCCTTTATTTCACGACAGTTCGATGACGATTTGATGACGCTCGATGAGTCGCCTCAATGCAGCGCCAGCGAGGGGTTCAGGCCCAGGTAGTCGAGCAGGATGCGTCCGCTCTCTGCCAGGTAGGCATCGTCTTCCGGTGTGCTCTTTTCATCGGCGACTGGCAGTGCGTCCTCGTCTTCCTTCTCCAGTTCCTTGAGCGGCTCTTCGCCCTTGGCCAGGCGGCGGTTGTTTTCCAGTGCCAGTTGCTTGGCTTCGACTTCGGCCTGGCGCGCACGGCGGGCTTGCTCGTTGAGGCTGACGGTGGTTTCTGCCATCAGCTTCTTGGCCAGGGTAAGGCGGTCGCGAGTGAAGACGAAGTCCGGGTCTTTGGCCGTGCGCTGATCGTGACGAGCTTTCAGCTCGGTCAGGAAAGGCTTGATCGGGTCCAGTTCTGGAGTGATCGCCGGGCGAATGCTGTCCCAGGGCAGGGCCGCAGGCAGCGCGCTTTCGCCGATGTCCTTGGTGTCCATCACGTCCGGGTAGGTGATGTCGGGAATCACGCCCTGGTGCTGGGTGCTCTGGCCGGAAACGCGATAGAACTTGGCCAGGGTCAGTTTCAGTTCGCCATGGTTGAGCGGCTGAATGGTTTGCACCGTGCCCTTGCCGAAGGTCTGGCCGCCGAGAATCAGCGCGCGGTGATAATCCTGCATGGCGCCGGCGAAAATTTCCGAGGCCGATGCGGACAGACGGTTGACCAATACGGCCAGCGGGCCGGTGTAGTAGACGCCCTTGTTCTCGTCGGCGAGCACGTCGACACGGCCGTCGGCGTTGCGTACCAGCACGGTGGGGCCCTGTTCGATGAACAGGCTGGTCAGTTCGGTGGCTTCCTGCAGCGAGCCACCGCCGTTGTTGCGCAGGTCGATGACCACACCGTCGACCTTCTCGGCCTGCAGCTCGTCGAGCAGGCGTTTGACGTCACGGGTGGTGCTCTTGTAGTTCGGGTCGCCAGCGCGGAAGGCCTTGAAATCGAGGTAGAAGGCCGGCAGCTCGATGACGCCGAGCTTGTAGTCACGACCATCGTGCTTGAGGTCCAAGACCTTCTTCTTGGCAGCTTGCTCTTCCAGCTTGACCGCTTCGCGGGTGATGGTGACCACCTTGCTGGTCTGGTCGCTGGGCGGATTGCTGGCCGGGATCACTTCCAGGCGTACGGTGGAACCTTTCGGGCCGCGAATCAGCTTGACCACTTCGTCCAGGCGCCAGCCGATCACGTCGACCATTTCATCATTGCCCTGGGCGACGCCGACGATCTTGTCTGCCGGTGCGATCTGCTTGCTCTTTTCGGCCGGGCCGGCAGGCACAAGGCGCACCACCTTGACGTGCTCGTTGTCGCTTTGCAGGACGGCGCCGATGCCTTCGAGCGACAGGCTCATGTTGATGTCGAAGTTTTCCGCGTTATCCGGCGACAGATAGGTGGTGTGCGGGTCGTAGGTGGTGGCGAAGGCATTAATGTAGGCCTGGAACACGTCCTCGCCACGGGTCTGCTTGAGGCGTGCCAGCTGGTTCTTGTAGCGCTTGGTCAGCAGCTCCTGGATGTCCTTGGTTTCCTTGCCGGCGATCTTCAGGCGCAGCACTTCGTCTTTGACACGCTTGCGCCACAGTTCATCGAGTTCAGCGCGGTCTTTGGCCCAGGGCGCTTTCTCGCGATCGACCTGCAACTGCTCGTCGACGGTGAAGTCGATCTTGTCGACGCCCTTGCCCAGTTCCGCCAGCGCGTAGTTCAGGCGCTCTTCCATGCGGGTCAGGTGGCGGCGGTAGATGGTGAAGCCCGGCTCGAGGTCGCCACTTTTCAACAGATCATCGAATCTGCTGCGCCACTGATTGAATTCGGCGATGTCAGCGGCAGTGAAATAGCTGCGAGATGGATCGAGCAACTTCAGGTAGTTGTCATAGATCTGAATCGAGCGTTCGTCGTTCAGCGGCGGCTTGTTGTAGTGATGGCGGCGCAGCAGCTCCACTACGTTGAGGCTGGCGATCACCTGCTCGCGATCCGGCTGCAGATAGTCCCAACTGGTCGCTGTGGTGGTCTTGGCCGCCAGCGGCAGGGCACTGAAGCCGAGTACGAGGGCGAGGGCGGTGCTTGCAAGAGATCGCTTCATGCTGATTCGACGTAGTGGCAGTTGATAACGCATATTAGGCCGTATTTGAGGGCGCCAGGTTCCGTTGGCGCTAGGCGAAAGCCCGGCGGTATGCGCTGGGCTCGGTACACTTGCACTATGGAGGCAGCATGAAGGCATTGCAAGGCGTCGAAGGGCGTGCAGAGTGGCTGGAACAACCGGCGCAGACCTGTGACGCGGGGCAGATTCGGGTCAAGGTGGCTGCCGCTGGGCTCAACCGGGCTGACCTGTTGCAGCGCGCCGGGCTTTATCCGCCGCCGCCCGGTGCGAGCCAGGCGCTGGGCCTGGAGTGCGCCGGGGTCGTTGTCGAAGTCGGCGCCGGCAGCGCCTGGCAGGTGGGGGATCGCGTCTGCTGTCTGCTCGCGGGCGGTGGCATGGCAGAAGAGGTGGTGCTCGATGCTCGCCACGCCATGCCGGTGCCAGAAGGCTTGAGCCTGGTCGAGGCCGCTGTGGTGCCCGAGGTATATGCCACCGCCTGGCTCAATCTGTTCCAGCTCGGGGCCCTGCGTCCCGGTGAGAAAGTCCTGCTGCATGCCGGCGCCAGCGGTGTCGGCTCGGCCGCCATCCAGCTGTGCAAGGCATTCGGCAGCCCTTGCTGGGTCAGCGTCGGCTCACCAGAACGCTTGGCCTACTGCGAAGCGCTCGGTGCCCAGGGCGGTGCCTTGCGCGGCGAAGACCTGCAAGCGCTGCGTGATTTCGGACCGTTCGATGTGATCCTCGATCCGGTTGGCGGGCAGTACGCGGCGCTCAACCTGGAATTGCTGGCCCGTGATGGTCGTTGGATCAATATTGGTTTGATGGGCGGACGCGAGGCCACCCTGGACCTGGCTCAGGTGCTGGGCAAGCGCGTTCAACTGATCGGCTCGACCCTGCGCAATCGCGACGACTCGTTCAAGGCCGACCTGTTGCGCGATCTGCAGCAGCAGGTCTGGCCGCTGTTTGCCGAGGGGCGGTTAAAGCCGCAACTCGAGCGCAGTTTTGCCCTCAAAGACAGTGAAGTGGCATTCGAGACACTCGCCGGTAATCAGGTTGCGGGTAAAATCGCGCTGCTTATCGATCCCAATATTGTCTGAGCAAGAGCTCTAGCCCGCGCCTGGCGCGGGCTTGGCCAACGATTGGCTCATTCAATCAATATCATGGCCGTAATCAATAAGCTTTTTTTCGTTAGGTCGCTAAGATACGTCCTGTAAATTTCAAACCCTCACAGAAACCTCAGAAGGAGTCAGAGATGTCCCTCATCAACACTCAGGTACAACCGTTCAAGGCCAACGCTTTCCACGCTGGCGAGTTCGTCGAAGTTACCGAGCAGAGCCTGCAGGGCAAGTGGTCCGTGCTGATCTTCATGCCGGCTGCCTTCACCTTCAACTGCCCGACCGAAATCGAAGACGCTGCCAACAACTACGCCGAGTTCCAGAAGGCCGGTGCCGAGGTCTACATCGTGACCACCGACACCCACTTCTCGCACAAGGTATGGCACGAAACTTCGCCGGCCGTTGGCAAGGCTCAGTTCCCGCTGATCGGCGACCCGACTCACCAGCTGACCAACGCTTTCGGCGTACACATCGCTGAAGAAGGTCTGGCTCTGCGTGGCACCTTCGTGATCAACCCGGAAGGCGTGATCAAGACCGTTGAGATCCACTCCAACGAAATCGCTCGCGACGTTTCCGAGACTCTGCGCAAGCTGAAGGCTGCTCAGTACACCGCCGCCAACCCGGGTCAGGTTTGCCCGGCCAAGTGGAAAGAAGGCGAAGCCACTCTGGCTCCTTCGCTGGACCTGGTTGGCAAGATCTAAAAACGGCTTCAGAGCTGCTGCGCTCGGCTAGGCAGCGTTGTAATCAGGCTCGGGCTTGTCATGTACTTCAGTACACTTCGCGCCCTCGCCAGATTTACTCGCTGGCGCTCGCCCTTCGGGCCAGCCTTTGGCTGTTACTCCCGTTGGTCGTTTCGCCTTGCCTAGCCGTCGCTCGCGACGCTCTGAAATCCGTTTTGCAATTGCTACCTGCGCTGTTTGGGCCATTACCGGCCCTTGTGGTGCCCGATGCCCGGGCGCGATCCGTCCGGGCATTTTATTGCCCGAATTTTCGTATTTGAGGAATTTCCGCCATGTTGGACGCCAATCTTAAAGCCCAGTTGAAGGCCTACCTGGAGAAGGTCACCCTGCCGTTCGAGATCGTCGCGTCCCTCGATGACGGCGCGAAATCTCAGGAGCTGCTGGGCCTGCTCCAGGACATCGTCGGCCTGACCGACAAGATCACCCTGAAGACTGACGGCAGCGATGCCCGCCGTCCGTCTTTCGCCCTGAATCGTCCGGGCGAAGACACCGGCGTTGCCTTCGCCGGTATCCCCATGGGCCACGAGTTCACCTCGCTGGTGCTGGCGCTGCTGCAAGTGGGCGGTCATCCATCGAAGCTGGATTCCGACACCATCGCGCAGATCAAGAGCATCGAAGGCAAGTTCGAGTTCGAGACCTATTTCTCGCTGTCCTGCCAGAACTGCCCGGACGTGGTCCAGGCGCTGAACCTGATGGCTGTGCTCAACCCCAATATCCGCAACGTCTCCATCGACGGTGCGCTGTTCCAGGAAGAAGTCGAGCGTCGCCAGATCATGGCTGTGCCGAGCATCTACCTGAACGGTGAGGTGTTCGCTTCCGGTCGCATGGAAGTGAAGGAAATCCTTGCCAAGATCGACACCGGCTCTGCCAACCGCGACGCCGAGAAGATGAGTGCCAAGGACGCCTTCGACGTACTGGTAGTCGGTAGTGGCCCGGCCGGTGCTTCGGCTGCCATCTACGCCGCGCGTAAAGGTATCCGTACCGCGATTGCCGCCGAGCGCTTCGGTGGTCAGGTGCTCGATACCATGGCCATCGAGAACTTCATCTCCGTCAAGGAAACCGAAGGCCCGAAACTGGTGCGCGCGCTGGAAGAACACGTCAAGGAATACGAAGTCGACGTGATGAACCTGCAGCGTGCTTCGGCTCTGGTACCGGCCAGCAGCGAAGGCGGCCTGCACGAAGTGAAGTTCGAGAACGGCGCGTCGCTCAAGGCCAAGACCGTGATCCTCTCCACCGGCGCACGCTGGCGCGAGATGGGTGTGCCCGGCGAGCAGGAATACAAGGCCAAGGGCGTGTGCTTCTGCCCGCACTGCGACGGCCCGCTGTTCAAGGGCAAGCGTGTGGCGGTGATCGGCGGCGGTAACTCCGGCGTCGAGGCAGCCATCGACCTGGCTGGCATCGTCGCCCACGTGACCCTGCTGGAGTTCGCCGACACCCTGCGTGCCGATGCCGTACTGCAGAAGAAGCTGGGCAGTCTGCCCAACGTGACCGTGATCAAGAGCGCGCAGACCACCGAGGTCAAGGGCGACGGTCAGAAGGTCAACGGCCTGGTGTACAAGGATCGCATCACCGAGGAACTGCACAGCGTCGAGCTGGAAGGCATCTTCGTGCAGATCGGCCTGCTGCCCAACAGCGACTGGCTCAAGGGCAGCGTGGAGCTCAACCGCTTCGGCGAGATCATCGTCGATGCCAAGGGTGCGACCAATATCCCTGGCGTATTCGCGGCTGGTGACGTGACCACTGTGCCGTACAAGCAGATTGTTATCGCCATGGGCGAAGGCTCGAAGGCATCGCTGTCCGCCTTCGACCACCTGATCCGCCATAGCTGATCGGTTGTTGCACCAACGCAAAGGCCACCCCTTGGGGTGGCCTTTTCGTTTAAAGGAATCCGTAGGAGCGAGCTCTGCTCGCGAACATCGCAATCCAAGCGATTCGCGAGCAGAGCTCGCTCCCACAGTTACGCCCCATCCCTGGGGCGACGCGCTTAGCGCTTCAGACCGCCCAGGGTCAGCGGCATCTGGCGGTTCACATCCTTGTACAGCAGGTAGCGGAAGCGGCTCGGGCCGCCGGCGTAGCAGGCCTGCGGGCAGAAGGCGCGCAGCCACATGAAGTCGCCGGCTTCCACTTCGACCCAGTCCTGGTTCAGGCGGTACACCGCCTTGCCTTCGAGTACGTACAGGCCGTGTTCCATGACGTGGGTTTCGGCGAAGGGGATCACGCCGCCCGGCTCGAAGTTGACGATGTTGACGTGCATGTCATGGCGCATGTCGCTGATCTCGACGAAGCGCGTGGTGCTCCAGCGGCCTTCGGTACCCGGCATGACGATCGGCTCGATGTCCTGCTCGTTGGTGACGAAGGCTTCCGGGTAGGGCACGCCTTCGACCGGCTGGTAGGCCTTGCGCAGCCAGTGGAAGCGCACGGCCTGGCTGCCGTTGTTGCGCAGCGACCAATCGCTCTGCGGCGGGATGAAGGCGTAGCTGCCCGGACGCATGGCGTGCTGGGTGCCGTTGAGGGTCAGGCTGAATTCGCCTTCGACGACGAAGATCACGCCTTCGGCGGTGGCGTCGAGCTCAGGCTTGTTGCTGCCGCCGTTCGGGCCGACTTCGACGATGTACTGCGAGAAGGTTTCGGCGAAGCCGGTCAGCGGGCGGGCGATGACCCACATGCGCATGTTGTCCCAGAACGGCAGGTGGCTGGTGACGATGTCACGCATCACGCCTTTGGGGATCACGGCATAGGCTTCGGTGAACATGGCGCGGTCGGTCAGCAGTTGATCCTGACCTGGGTGACCGCCATGCGGTGCGTAGTAGTAGGGCGATTTGCTCATCGAGAGGTTGCCTCGGCGGGTGAATGGCACGGGGTTCGATCCCCGAGCGGAAACTTGGCTCCCATGCACTATAGGAATTCGCGGCTGGATTCGGAAATTAAATAGTAGAATGCCTGTCAGTGGCTTTCATGATGGGTGGCGACATGCTCGATCCGGTGCTGTTACGCAGTTTTCTCGCCGTGGTGCAGACCGGTGGTTTCACCCGCGCGGCTGCCAGCCTGCACCTGACCCAGTCCACCGTCAGCCAGCAGGTGCGGCGCCTGGAGGAGCAGCTCGGTGCCGAGCTGCTCGACCGTAGTGGCCGCTACGTGGTGACCACCACCGAGGGCGAACGCCTGCTCGGTTACGCCAACCGCATCGTCGCACTGATGGACGAAGCCATGCTGGCGCTGGGGCAAAGTGCGGTGGAGGGCGAGGTGCGCCTCGGCGTGCCGGACGATTTCGCCGCCAACAGCCTGACGCCTTATCTGGCCGATTTTGCCGACGCGCATCCGGGCATTCGCCTGGAGATCACCAGTGGTCTGAGTCATGACGTGTGGCGCGCGTTCAATGCCGGCGAGCTGGATCTGGCGTTGATCAAGCAACGCGCCGGCAGCGCCAAGGGCCTGGCCAGCTGGGCCGAGCCGCTGGCCTGGCTCGACAGTCGTGCGCGACCGGTGCTGGCGCGCAATCCGGTGCCGCTGGCGGTGTTTCCGCCCAACGGCCTGTATCGCCTGGAGATGACCCATGCGCTGGATGCCATGGGCAAACCCTGGCGCATCGCTTATGTCAGCAGCAGCCTGCCCGGCGTCAGCGCCGCAGCCGAGGGCGGCCTGGGCCTGACTCTGCTGCCGCGCCGGTTGATCACCAGCGAGCATCGCGAGCTGGGCGAGGCCGAAGGCTTCGCACCGGTAGCGCCGGTCGAGGTGGCGCTGCATGCGCGCAACCAGCTGCCCGGTTACGCGCGCGAATTGGCGGCAGCGCTGATCGAGGCTTGCGAAGGCATCATGAGCCCTGCGCTTAGCTCCAGCTGAGGATCGGCCAGCCGGCTTGTTCGGCGTGGGCGCGCAGGGTCGGGTCGGGGTTGACGGTGAACGGCTTGTCCACCAGTTGCAGCAGCGGCAGATCGTTGCGCGAGTCGGAATAGAAGCTGGCGCCGGCCAGGCTTTCGTCCTGTTCGATCAACCAGCTCTCGAGGCGAATCACTTTGCCCTCGCGGTAGGTCAGCACGCCCTGGGTGCGCCCGCTGTAGAAGCCGTGCTGCAGCTCCAGATCGATGGCCAAGACCTCGTCGATACCGAAGCGCTCGGCGATGGCGCTGACCAGGAAATGCGCCGAGGCGGAGATCACCAGCAGGCGGTCGCCAGCGGCGCGGTGCGCGGCCAGGGTGCGGCTGGCGTCGCTGTAGAAGATCGGTTCGATCACGTCCTCGACGAAGGGCTCGACCACATGGGCGACCTCCTCGGGCGTGCGGCCAACCAGCGGCGACAGGGTGAAGGCCATGTAGTCCTCCATGGCCAGGGTACCGGCGGCGTACTGACGCATCAGCTCCTGCTCGTGGGCGAGGAAGGAGTCGCCGTCGGCCCAGCCGATCTTCACCATTTCCTGTGTCCACAGGCTGGCGCAGTCGCCGTGGATCAGGGTTTCGTCGAGATCGAAAATCGCCAGGGCCATCACGCCACCTCCCGGATTGCATCGGCGCCAATGGCCAGGCTGACGCTTTGGCCGTCGTGGTGCAGGTCGGCGGCGGAGCGGTTGAGCACATCCACCAGCAGCTCCACGCCGCGCGCTTCGACGCGGTAGCGGATCACGTTGCCGAGCAGGCTATGGCTGCGAATCTGCGCCTCGATGCCGCCGTCGGTGAAGTGAATGGCCTCCGGGCGAATCGCCACGCGGCTGCCGATCTGTTGGCCGAGCAGGCGGCTGGCAGCCTCGGCATCGAGCAGATTGTAGTTGCCGATAAAACCGGCGGCGAAGGCATCGGCCGGTGCGGTGTAGAGGGTTTCGGCGTCGCCGCTCTGGACGATCTGCCCGCCGTTCATCAGCACGATGCGGTCGGACAAGACCAGCGCCTCTTCCTGGTCGTGGGTGACGAAGATGGTGGTCAGGCCCAGCTCGCGCTGGATAGCGCGGATCTGCTCGCGCAGGTGTTTGCGGATGCGCGCATCCAGCGCCGACAGCGGCTCATCGAGCAGCAGCAGGCGCGGGCGGGTGACCAGCGAGCGGGCCAGGGCCACGCGCTGGCACTGGCCGCCGGAGAGCTGCTGCGGGTAGCGGTCGGCGTAGTCGCTGAGCTCCACCAGTTCCAGCACCTCGGCGACGCGCTTGCTGGCCTCGGCGGCTGGGACTTTCTGCATGCGCAGGCCGAAGGCGACGTTCTGTTGCACGGTCATATTGGGGAACAGCGCATAGCTCTGGAACACCATGCCGATGCCGCGCTTTTGCGGCGCAACGGGTACCAGGTCCTCGCCGCCCAGCAGGATCTGCCCGCCGTCGACTGCGGTCAGGCCGGCGATGCAGCGCAGCAGGGTGGACTTGCCGCAGCCGGACGGGCCGAGCAGGGTGATGAACTGACCCTGGCCGATCTCGATATTGATGTCGGTGAAGATGGGCGTTGCGCCGTAGCTTTTATGCAGGCCGCGGATATTCAGGTAACTCATGATTTGTCCTTGTTCAGACGGTTGGCTGCCCAGGTCATCAGCAGCACGAACATGAAATAGGAGATCACCAGGGCGCTGGTGAAGTGGCCGCTGTCGTTACGCATGTTGTACAGGTACACCTGCAGCGTCTCGTAGCGGCTGCCCACCAGCAGGTTGGCGAAGACGAATTCGCCGAACAGGAAGCTGAAGGACAGGAACACCGAAACCATCAAACCCTTGCGCAGATTCGGCAGCACCACCATGAAGGCCGCGCGCCAGGTGCTGGCGCCGAGCAGGTGGGCGGCGTCCATCAGGTCGCGCAGGTTGATCGCCTGCAAATTGTTGGTGATGGCCCGGTACATGAAGGGCAGGGCGATGGTGAAGTAGCAGCCGATCAGTATCCATGGCGTACCGAGGATCGGCAGCGGGCCGGATGCGAACAGCTGCATCAGGCCCACCGAGGACACCACCGGCGGAATGGCGAACGGCAGCAGGATCAGCACGTTCATCACGCCGTCGAGCTTGGGGAAGTGGTAGTTGACCACGAACAGCAGCGGCAGGATCAGCAGCAGTGCCAGCGCCAGGGCGCCGAAGCAGACCAGCAGCGAGCGGCCGAAGGCGGCGAGAAAGCGTGCATCGCTCCACAGCGCCACGTACCACTTGAAGGTGAAACCGCTGGGCAGGATGGTCGCCGACCAACTGGTGGACAGCGAATAGACCAGGGTGCCGAGCAGCGGCAGCAGCAGGATCAGAAACAGCAGGTAGACCACCAGTTGGTGGAACAGCGGCGAGCGTTTTTCAGCGGGTGACATGGTAGCTCCGGCGCAGCAGCCATTGGTGGACGATGGTGATCAGGGTCATCAGGCCGACCAGCACCATGGCCAGCGCGCTGGCCATGTTCGGGTCGAGGAAGATGTCGCCGGAAACCATCGCCGCGATACGGATCGGCAGGATGTTGAAGTTGCCAGTGGTCAGCGCATACACCGTGGCATAGGCGCCCAGGGCGTTGGCCAGGAGGATGACGAAGGTACCGAGCAGCGCCGGGGTCAGCACCGGCAGGCCGATATACCGCCAGAACTGCCAGGTGCTGGCGCCGAGCAGTTCGGCCGACTCGCGCCAGTCTTCGCGTAGGGCGTCGAAGGCCGGATAGAGCAGCAATACGCCGAGGGGAATCTGGAAGTAGGTGTAAAGGACGATCAGGCCGGTCTTGGAGTAGAGGTTGAAGTCCTCGATCACCCCCATCTGCTTGAGCAGGATGGTCAGCGCGCCGTTGAAGCCGAGCAGGATGATGAAGGCAAAGGCCAGCGGCACCCCGGAGAAATTGCTGGTCATGTTGGAGAAGGCCATGACGAAATCGCGCAGGCGGCTGCTGACCTGGCGCAGCGAATAGCTGCCGATGATGGCGATGACGATGCCGAACAGGCTCGACCAGAAGGCCACCTCCAGGCTGTGGCGCATGGCCTGGCGGTAGAACGCCGAGGAGAAGGCCTGCTGGAAGTTGCCCAGGCCCCAGCCTTCGGCGGTGTTCAGGCTGTTGCTCGCCACCCAGGCCAACGGTGCGATCTGGAAGGCGAAGAAGAACAGGGCGAAGGGTACCAGGCACAGCAGTGCCCAGCCCTTGCTGGAAATGGTGGACTTCATGCAAGCAGCTCCCTGCACCAGGGTTTGTCGTGGGCCGCGCCGAGTAGCTGGCAGATGGTGCCGCACAGCTCGGTCTGTTGTGGGCGGGCTGCAGGATCGAGGCTGAACGCGCTGCCGAGAACGATCAGCGGCACTTCGCGCTCTTCCGGCAGCACGCCGTTATGGCTGCGGTCGTTGTTCATGCCGTGGTCGGCGGTCACCAGGATCTGGTAACCGGCGTCGAGCCAGGTCTGGATGTATTCGGCCAGCAGCACGTCGGCCATGCGCGCGGCGTTGCGGTACTGCGAACTGTCGAGACCGTGCTTATGGCCGGCGTCGTCGATGTTCATCGGGTGCACCAGCAGCAGGTTGGGGCTGTGACGCTGGCGCAGGCTGTCGGCATCGGCGAACAGGTGCGAATCCGGGTAGTGGTCGGCGTAATAGAAGTGGCCGTGCTGGATCGGTAGCGACGGTTCAAAGGTGTGACGGTCGCGGGAAGCCTGGAAGGGGGCGCGGTTATACAGCTCGCTGACCCAGTGATAGGCCGCGGCGGCGGTGCTCAGGCCGGCGTCACGGGCGTAGTGGAAGATGCTGCGCTGATTCGACAGGCGCACCACATCGTTATTGACGATGCCGCTGTCGATGGGCGCCACGCCGGTGAGGATGCATTCGTAGAGCGGGCGGGACAGTGCCGGCAGTGCGCAATCGAGCTTGTACAGCGCGGCGCGCCCGGCCTGGCAGTAAGCCAACAGGTGGCCCAGCGCATGCTGGGCCACCTGATAGCTCAGGCCATCCAGTACCACCAGGATGACGTTGTGCTTCATGGATTTCTCTCGTTCGGTCGTAGCCCGGATGCAATCCGGGGGCGTACTTGGCGATTGCCCCGGATTTCATCCGGGCTACGGATCAATGGTGTCGCGGCCGCATCAATTCATATTGATGATCACGTGCTCCTGCCACAGGCGCGGCAGGGCCTTGGAGGTGGCCTCCCAGGCAGCGGCATCCTTGATCGGCTGGACCTTGGCGTACTGCTCTTGCGGCAGCAGCTTGGCCTGCACCTCGGCCGGCAGCTCGATGTGCTCGGCGCGGATCGGGCGGGCGTTGCCCTTGGCCAGGTTGATCTGCCCGGCGTCGCTCAAGATGTATTCGCGGGTCAGCTTGGCGGCGTTGGGGTTCTTCGCCCATTTGTTGATGATGGTGCTGTAGCCGGAGATCACCGAACCGTCGGACGGGATCAGCACCTCGAAGCGCTCGGGGTCGATCTGGTCGCGGTAGGACAGGCCGTTGAAGTCCCAGACGATGCCGACTTCCACTTCGCCCTTCTCCAGGGTCTGGATGGTCGGGTTGGCCAGCGACAGGCGACGCTGCTTGGCCAGTTCGCCATAGAAATCCAGCGCCGGTTGCACGTTGCTCTCGTTGCCGCCCATGGCGATGGCAGCGGCCAGTACGCCGTTCACGGCTTGCGCAGCGGTGCTCACGTCACCGGCAGAGACCTTGTAGGTGCCGGTCTTGAGGTCGGCCCAGGAGCGCGGAATGTCCTTGACCAGTTGCTTGTTGACGATGAAGGCGATGGAGCCGGTGTAGGCCAGCATCCAGTGACCGTCCTGGTCCTTGGCCCAATCCGGAATCTGCGCCCAGGTGCTCGGTTTGTACGGCTGGGTCACGCCTTGCTGTACGGCGATGGGGCCGAAGGCGGCGCCGACGTCACCGATATCGGCGGTGGCGTTTTCCTTTTCGGCGGCGAACTTGGCGATTTCCTGCGCCGAGCTCATGTCGGTGTCCTGATGCTTGAGACCGTAGAGGCGCGCCAGGTCCGCCCAGGTGTCTTTCCAGTTGGCCCAGCTGTCGGGCATACCCACGCTATTCACCGCGCCCTCGGCGCGTGCAGCCTGTTCCAGTGCCTGCAAGTCGGTGCCTTCGGCCATGGCGGAGGTCGCCAGGGCGATGGCCGAACCCATCAGTGAAGCCAGCAGCAGTTGTTTCATTGGAAACTCCTTTGCAGTGAGAGTGTTGGTCTAGATCAGCAATACCCGAGCCAATCTAAGCGCCTTCGATGACAGTTTTATGTCCGGCCACGGCTGGCAGATGTCTAGGTGCAGCGGGCCGGTGCGCTTCACAAGCGTAGACCATGGATAAGTGGCTGATTTGCTGGGCTGTGAGTAAGCATGGCGGTGGCATGCGGCGTGCTTGCAGCATGGCTGTCATCTATCAGTCATCTAGACTGCCTAGGCTTGTAACCCGTCTGAGCAAGTGACTTTTGCCCTGTCATGGGGCTGGACTAGTCCAAAAGGGGAAATTTTGATGCGCGAAGAAGCGCCACGGGCCGTCACCATCATCTGCCGCGCGTTGCAGGAGCAGATCGACCGGGGCCTGTTGCCCTCCGGCAGCAAGTTGCCGGCCGAGCGCAAGCTCAGTGAGTTGTTCGATACCACGCGCATCACCCTGCGTGAGGCGCTCGGCCAGTTGGAGGCGCAGGGGCTGGTCTATCGCGAGGAGCGTCGTGGCTGGTTCGTTTCGCCGCAACGGGTGGCCTACAACCCTCTGGTACGTACCCACTTCCACGCCATGGTCGCCGAGCAGGGGCGGGTACCGGCTACCGAGGTCCTGAGTGCGCGCTTGATGCCGGCCTCCGCGCAGATCTGTCAGGTGCTGGAGCTGCCGGCGCTGTCGAGCGTCTATCAGGTGTGCCGCGCGCGGCGCATCGACGGGCGCCTGGTGCTATATGTCGAGCACTACCTGAATCCGGCCTACTTCCCCGGCATTCTCGAGTTCGACCTGACTCGCTCGCTGACCGACCTGTATGCCAGCGAGTACGGCATCCACTACGGTCGCGTGCGCTTCGACATGGTACCCACCGCGCTGCACGCCGAAGCCGCGGCCAGCCTCAAGGTGGCACCGGGCAGCCCGGCGCTGCGCATCACCCGGGTCAACCGCGATCAGCACGGGCGCATCATCGACTGCGACCTGGAGTTCTGGCGCCACGACGCCATTCACGTCAGCGTCGAAGTCCCCGAGTAGGGTGCGCTGCGCGCACTGAGGTCGCCGGCAGACTGTGAATCGCCAGTGCGCAAGGACTACGGAGAGGCGATGCGCACGGCGCACCCTGCCGTTCGTCGGCTTCTGTGATGTTTTTGCGGCCAATGTCGAAATGTGCTCGCCGCGTTCGACTATCCAGTACCCACCCGCCAAGGAACTGGAGTGCGTCATGAAATACCTCTGCCTCGTCTACGCCAACGAACAGGAGCTGCACAGCTCCCCCGACAGCCCGCATGACAGCGAGTGCTTCGCCTACGCCAATGCAGTACAGGAGAGCGGGCGCATGCTCGCTGCCGAGGCGCTGCAGTCGGTGCAGACCGCCACCACCGTGCGCATGCGCGGCGGCAAGCTGGCGATCACCGACGGCCCCTTCGCCGAAACCAAGGAGCAACTGGCCGGCTTCTATCTGGTGGAGGCGCGCGACCTCAACGAGGCGATCCAGCTCGCCGGACACATTCCCGCTGCCCGTGTCGGCTGCGTGGAGGTGCGTCCGGTGCGTGAGCTGGATATCCAGCCGGCGCAGCTGCAGGCCGGCCAGCACTGAGCCGGCAAGGCTCGATCAACCGGGAGAACCGCTATGGATCGCCGCTATATCCCCGAAGTCGCCACGCGTGAGCAATGGCTGGCAGCGCGCAAGGCGCTGCTCGAGCAGGAAAAGGCGCTGACCCGTCAACGTGACGCGCTCAACCGCGCCCGCCGTGCCCTGCCCATGGTGCTGGTGGAAGAGGATTACCGCTTCGACGGCCCGCAGGGCGAAGTCGGTCTGGAGGCGCTGTTCCACGAGCGCAGCCAGCTGATCGTCTACCACTTCATGTACCACATGGATCGCGGCGAGGGCTGCGACGGCTGTTCCTGTCTGGTGGACAACATCGGCCACCAGTCCCACCTGCATGCTCGCGACACCAATCTGGTGCTGGTCTCGCGCGCGCCCTTGGCCGATCTCGAGGCCTTCAAGCGGCGCATGGGTTGGACCCTGCCCTGGTACAGCTCCTACGGCAGCCGCTTCAACTACGACTACCACGCCACCACCGACGAGCAGGTCGCGCCGGTCGAATACAACTACCGCGACAAGGACGAACTGCAGCGCCTGGGCCTGACCTATCACATCCAGGGCGAGCAGCCCGGTGTCAGCGTGTTCCTGCGTGACGGCGGGCGGATCTACCACACCTATTCCTGTTATGGCCGAGGGCTGGAAATGCTGATGAGCAGTTTCCATTTCCTCGACTTCACGCCTTTTGGCCGCGGCGAGGGTTGGGATGGTATGCCCGATCTGGACGGCAAGGGGCTCAACTGGACGCGCCTGCACGACGAGTACGAACAGACCGCGCCCACCCACGACTGCTGCGGCCACAAGGCCTGAACCTCGGTGAAGGAGAACGACATGAGTCAGCACGAACTGCAAGATGCCCTTAACGACTGGACCGAAGCCTGCCGCAGCAAGGACGTGGCGCGCATCATGAGTCACTACGTCGAGGACGTGGTGTCCTACGATGCCATCGGCCCGTTGCGTTTTCAGGGGCGCCCGGCGTACCAGGCGCATTGGCAGGCCTGTATGGAGATGTGCAGTGGCCCGGGGATGTTCGAACCGCACGAGCCGACCTTCACCGCCAGCGGCGATCTGGGCGTGACCCATTACCTGCTGCATTGCGGCGGCAGCAATGAAAAGGGCGAGCTGGAGACCTGCTGGATGCGCGTGACCCAGTGCCTGCGCCGCCAGGGCGGCCGCTGGCTGATCTTCCACGAGCATTTCTCTGCGCCGAGTGACATGGAAAGCGGCAAGGCGCTGTTCGATCTGCAGCCCTAGCAGGCTGTTGAAAAACTACCTGCGTTGCCATTGCTGCGTTAAAAACAGACTGGAGCGCCAGCCCGGTCGAAATACTCATTTACAACACGTAAAGTCGAGCGCGACCCCGGCCGTTTTTCGCCTGTTTTTGTGGGGCCGCCATCGGTATTGCACTGGCTTGCCTCGCCTACGTTTTTCAACGGCCTGCTAGCGAGCGGGGACTGCGCGATGGTCTGGTGCGTACCAGACCATCCTTAGCGCGCGACCAGTTCCAGCATGCGTTGCGCTTGCTGGCGTACGGCCTCACGCAACTCGACCGGCTGTTCGATGGTGAAGTCGAAGGACAGGCGTAGCAGTAGGCGAGCGAACCAGGTCGGGCTGTCGGTGCTGGTGGTCAGGCGCACGCTATTGCCTTCGGGCATCAGCAGACCGGCGTTGTGCCCGAGTTCGGCGATGGCACCGGCGAGGTCGGTGTGCAGCTGGATACTCACCGGGTAGGCTCGTGGCAGGGTGGCGATGCTGGTATTGAGGTGGGCGGCGGCATCGAAGGCTTCCGGCCGCTCGAAGTGGCTCTCCAGGGCGCGTACTTCGCGCAGCCGATCCAGACGGAAGGAACGCACCGCCTGGCGTAGGTGGCAGTAGCCGCTCATGTACCAGAAGCCCTGGCGGAACACCAAACCGTAGGGATCGACCTCGCGCTCGCTGCATTGGCCCTGATCGCTGCAATAGCTCACCCGCACCTGACGGCGCGCCTCGGCGGCGGCGGCGAGTTCGGCTAGCAGTTGCTGGTCGCCATTGGCGCGGCTGCGCGGCAGATCCAGAATGGCGCTCTGGCTCAGGGCGCGCACCCGCTGCTGCAGCCCCTTGGGCATTACCCGCTCCAGCTTGGCGCGGGCACTGGCCACCGCCACGGCGGTTTCTGCCAGGCCCAGATTGGCCGTCGCCAGCAGGCCCAGCGCCACCGCCTGAGCTTCCTCAGCCGTGAACATCAAGGGCGGCAGCTTGAAACCGGCCACCAGGCGGTAACCACCGTGCCGGCCGCGCTCGCTGGTCACCGGAATTCCCAGGTCCTCCAGGTGGCGGATGTAACGGCGCAGGGTGCGGCCGTCCACCTCGAGGCGCTCGGCCAGTTCGCGGCCGCTGAGCTGGCCATGACTTTGCAGCAGCTCCAACAGGGCGAGCACGCGGGTGGTGGGGCTGTTCATGGGAATCGCAGGCTCCGTAGTGCGGCGCTGTGCGCACCGGTCAAACCGCTAACTGTCTTGCTGCGCGCGCACTCAACAAAAACAGCGGTAGGCGATTTTATTAGGGCGGAATATAGCCTAATTGGCTCTTAGTCTGGAGGTAGGTCGACGCTAAAGGCGTGTCGGCCACCAGCAGACAAGGAGCACCCCTTATGCAACCGATACTGTTCTACGGCGTTCCGCAAGGCTGTTCGTTCGGCTCGATCGTAGCCCTCGAGTGGCTCGGCCAACCTTATCGCCTGTGCCGGGTCGAGATGCTCGAGCAACCCTGGGACCCGCTTTTCGAGCGGATCAACCCGCTCTATCAGACGCCCACGCTGCTGCTGGAGAACGGCGAGTTCCTGAGCGAGAGCCTGGCCATTCTCCTGAACCTGGCGGCGCGGTCGGTGGAGACGCCGCTGGGACCACGCCAGGGCAGCGACGAATTCGATGCACTCAGCCAGATGCTGTCCTACCTGGTGAGCGACTTTTTCTCCGCCTTCAACCCGCTGTGGCTGGCTTATGAAAAGGCTGAGCTGGACGAGCCGCAGCGCGAGCTGTTGCGCAGCCTCGGCGCAGAACAGGTGAAGGCGGGCTGTCGTTATCTCGATCGGTTGCTCAGCGAGCGTGACTGGCTGCTGGGTCAGCGACGCAGTCTGGCGGACGCCTACCTGAGCGGTGTCGGCCGCTGGGTCGACTACCACCAGTTGTTCGATCTGCGACACGACTACCCGCATCTGGCCCGCCACCTGGCGCGGCTCGCCAACGATCCAGCGGCGCGTTTCGCTCATGCGATCGAGCAGGGCATGACGGTTGAGGGCGCTGGCGGCTTCCTCGGCCATGTGGGCTTCCAACAACTGCGCGAAGGGTTGTGCGCAGCCTGAAAACCTATGGTGAGGTTTCGATGATCGACCATCTTTGTATCACCGTGGCCAACTTTCGCCGCAGTCGCGCCTGGTATCAGGCGGCCCTGGCGCCTTTGGGCTACGAGCTGAAATACGACGGCGAGCATGGCGCGGGGTTGGCCGCCGGCTTCGGTCCGCAGGCCGAGGAGCAGGCCGTGCTTTACCTGCTCAGTGCCGTCCCCGGGCGTGGTCAGTGCGAGCCGCTGGCGCATTTTTGCCTGCGTGTCGACAGCCAGGCGACAGTGCAGGCCTTTCATGCCGCGGCGCTGCAGGCCGGTGGCGAAGACAATGGCCGGCCCGGCCTGCGCGAAGAATATGGCTACTACGCCGCCTTCGTGCTTGACCCCGATGGCTACAACGTCGAGGTGGCCTGTTACGTCTGAACCTTCGTCACTGCTGGCCCAGCGCCGCGCAGGAAGGCTCGTAGCGCTGCTGGCAGGCGCTCTGGTACAGGCGCTGGGCCTGGTCAGGGTCGCGTGGTACGCCGCCTTCACCGCGACGGTAGAGGTTGCCCAGTACATGTTGCGCCATCGGGTTGCCCGCAGCGGCTGACTGGTTGAGGTACTTGAGCATGTCGCGCTGGTTGGCGAACTCAGGGGCGTCGCGGCCGGTGTAGAGGTAGGCCAGGCTCACTGCAGCCATGGCATGACCCTTGTCGGCGGCCTGCTTCCACCAGTACTCGGCCTGCTTGAGGTTCTTCTCCGGCTGGCCGACGAAGTAGCTGCTGCCGAGCTGGAACTGGCTTTCCAGATCACCACGCTGGGCCTGCTGGCGCAGTTGGTCCTGTTCGGTCTGGGTGATGGGCTGTTCCACCTGCGGCTGTTTTTCCGGCGCGCTGGAGTCAGGTTCACGCCCGGCGCAGCCCACCAGCAACGCGAGGGCGAGCAGGGCAGTGGTAGCGTGACGCAGGTTGATCGGGCTGGGCATGGCAGAAACTCCGTAGGCGGGAAACAGGGCAAGTCGCTATTAGGCTGACCCTGGACACCATAGTTCGCCGTCGTTGATCAGTCTGTCGCGGTGCGACTTCACACTCGCGTCATGAACTGCAATCCTGAGCGCTGATTTCGCTTACGAGGCAGTCATGAAGATCAGTGCGGATTTCGACAGTGGCAACATCCAGGTCGTCGACGCCAGCGACCCGCAGCGCGTAATGCTGGCCATGCGGCCGGACCTCAACAGCCACCATTTCCAGTGGTTTCACTTTCAGGCCGATGGTCTGCAACCTGGCCAGGGTTATGGCTTCTGCCTGACCAATGCCGGGCAGTCGGCCTACAACCGCGCCTGGGACGGTTACCAGGCCGTGGCCAGCTACGATCAGCAGGACTGGTTTCGCGTGCCCACCCGTTATGAGGACGGGCAACTGCACTTCGACTTGCAGGCCGAGCACGAGCGCGTCTGGTTCGCTTATTTCGAGCCTTACCCGCGGGCGCGGCATGAACGCCTGATCGCCAACGCGCTGGAGCGCGGCGCTGAACTGGTGGCCAGCGGTAGAAGCCTGGAAGGTCGCGATATCCAGCTACTGCGCATTGGCGGTCAGGCTGCCGCGCCGCGCAAGCTGTGGATCATCGCCCAGCAGCATCCGGGCGAGCACATGGCCGAGTGGTTCATGGAGGGGCTGATCGAGCGTTTGCAGAATCCGCAGGATGCCGAGATCGCCGCGCTGTTGGCCGAGGCAGAGTTCTATCTGGTGCCGAACATGAACCCGGACGGTGCCTATCGCGGTCATCTGCGCACCAACCATGCCGGGCAGGATCTCAATCGCGCCTGGCAGTCGGCCAGTTCCGAGCGCAGCCCCGAGGTGCTGTTCGTGTTGCAGCATATGCAGCGTATCGGCGTCGACCTGTTCCTCGATATTCACGGCGACGAGGAAATCCCTCACGTATTCACCGCAGGCTGTGAGGGCAATCCGGGCTACACCCCGCGTCTGGCTGCGCTGGAAGAAGACTTCCGCAGCCGTCTGGTGGGCATCGGCGCCGAGTTCCAGACCCGTTTCGGCTACCCGCGCGACGAACCCGGCCAGGCCAACCTGACCCTGGCCTGCAATGCCGTCGGCCAGGCCTTCGACTGCCTGTCGTTCACCATCGAGATGCCGTTCAAGGACCACGACGACAACCCGCAGCCGCGCACCGGCTGGAATGGCGCACGCTCGCAGAGGCTGGGGCAGGATGTGTTGACCGTGCTGGCGCAGATGGTCGGGCGCTTGCGCTGAAACTGGGCGTGCCGGCTGATGGCGTCTAAGCCGGTGCGCACGGCGCACCCTACGGGTTAACGTCGCGCAGGGTGCGTCAAAGTTGGCAGGCAAAAAAAGCCCGTCACGAGGACGGGCATAAAGTGCCGTTAACACACAGGAGTCAATAGGACGCAGTGATGCGTCCGGTATTACAGAATCGACAGCGGGTAGTTGATGATCAGACGGTTCTCGTGCAGATCCTGGCCAACGTCACGGCGGACGTCGGAGTTACGCCAGCGAATGTTCAGGTTCTTCAGGGTGCCTTCCTGAATGGTGTAGGCCAGTTCGGTTTCACGACTCCACTCTTCGGCATCGGTACGGCCGCCGGTGTGGATATTGGAGCCGCTGGTGTAGCGGTTCATCAGGGTCAGGCCCGGGATGCCGAGGCCGGCGAAGTTGTAGTCATGACGCAGCTGCCAGGAACGTTCCTCGGGGCTGTCGAAAGCAGACAGGAAACCGTCGTTGACCAGGGTGCCGCCACTGGCGCCGTCGATACGCAGGAATTTGGTATCACCGCTCAGTCGCTGGTAGGTGACCTGGAAGGTGTTGTTGCCCCTCTTGGCCGACAGCGCACCCTGATAGACCTTGTTGTCCAGGTCGCCGGCCTTGGCCGCGCCTTCGTCCTTGCCGTTGAAGTAGCCAAGGTTGGCACCCAGAACCCAGTCACCGACCGGTTGGCTGTGGGTCAGTTGCACGTAGCTCTGCTGATAGACGTCTTCCAGGCGTGCGTGCCAGACGCCGACCATGGTGTTGTTGCCGTTGAAACGGTACTCACCACCGCCGAAGTTGAAGTCATCGCCTTCTACACCGTTGAACGTCATGTCTTCACGGCTGGCATCGTGACGCTGGCTGTTCTTCCAGAACTGGCCGCCGTACAGGGTCAGGCCATCGATCTCGCTGGAAGTCAGCTGGGCACCCTGAAAGGTTTGCGGCAGCGAACGACCGTCGTCAGCGCGCAGGATCGGCAGCACGGCGAACCACTCGCCGACCTTCAGTTCGGTCTTGGAAATCTTGGCCTTGGCAGCTACGGCAGTACGGCCGAACTGGTCGGCGGCCTGGCCGTCGTCGTGGATCGGCATCAGTTGGGTGTTGGCAGCGCCGCGATTGCCGTCCAGCTTGATGCTGTACAGACCGAGCACGTCCAGGCCAAAGCCGACGGTGCCTTCGGTGAAACCGGAGCGCGCATCGAGAATGAAGTTCTGCGTCCAGCCTTCGGCCTGGCCCTGGCGCTCGCCACGGATCACGGGGTCGGTGCCGTTCAGGTAGTTGCGGTTGAAGTAATAGTTGCGCAGGCCGAGGGTGACCTTGGCGTCTTCGACGAAGCCGGCAGCGTGCGTGGTGGTCGGCATAACCAGGGCCAGAGCCGTGCTGCCGAGCAGGGCCAATGGAATGATGTTGCGTGCGGTCATTGTTGTTGTGCTCCCAGTTTTTGAACGAACCATCCCCTGCTGGTCTGCATCAGGACCTGCATGATGGGAATGTTGTGTTTGCCCCGTAGAGGGCGATAGCCCGGCCGAACGCGGCCGGTCATTGCTGGTGGCTGACGTCAGCCTCCGGCGAATCCGGTTCTATGGCGTGTGGCGGCGATGGATGCCGAGCAGGCGAGGGGCTGCTGCTCTGAGGGAGAGGCAAGGATAGTCATGTCATGGCCCTGATTCTTGTTGTTATCGTTGTCATATGTCGTCATACAACTTGTCGGATTATCGACAGCCTTTTTATCGCTTGTCAACGCATTGCTAGACGAAAGTCTGAGTAGGTTTTCCCCATTTAGCGGCGCTATTGGCGATGTGGCGGGCTTGCGGGGCGGTTCTGCGCAGAGCGGGTAAACCAGCTGGTATCGAACTTGTTGTGTGATAACGTATGACAAATTCACTTACATCAAGGGTTTACCCATGCCGCATTGCCTGATCGAAGCCGCTCGCGAGCTGAGTGAGCTGATCGCGCCGCAGGAGTTGGTGCAACTGGTGCATGACCAGGCGGCTGACACGGGACTGTTCCAGCCCGGCGAGGTCAAGGTGCGCCTGAGCCTGTACGAGCACCACTGCGTGGGTGGCGAGCCGGGGGTGTTCGTGCACCTGATCTTCTACGTGCTGGCCGGGCGCAGCGATGACGACAAGCGGGCGCTGTCGCGCGGTGTCGTGCGTGCACTGGTCGAGCGTCTGCCGCAGGTGCCGGCGATCTCTCTGGACGTGCGCGACATCCGCCGCGAGGTGTTCAGCAACAGACGCAACTGCCTGGACGATTAATCCATCTCCAGCAAACGCGCCCCGGCGCCCTGTTCGCCGAGTTCGTCCCTGGGGTTGCGCAGTGGGCAGTCCTGCATCGACAGGCAACCGCAACCGATGCAGCCGGTGAGCTGGTCGCGTAGCCGCGTCAGCTGCTCGATGCGCGCATCCAGATCGCGCTGCCATTGCGCCGACAGTTGTTGCCAGTCCGCTGCCGTCGGCATGTGATCGCAGGGCAGTGTGCTCAGTGCCACACCGATATCGGCCAGAGGAATACCCAGGCGCTGTGCCACCTTGATGATCGCCACGCGGCGCAGCACATCACGCCGATAACGCCGCTGATTGCCGGCATTGCGCTGGCTGTGGATCAGCCCCTTGGTCTCGTAGAAATGCAGCGTGGAAACCGCCACGCCACTGCGCTCGGCTACCTGGCCGACACTCAGCGGGCGTTCGTGGAAGGAGCGGTGCGTGTCCATGGAAAATTCCTGTTGACCTAAAGTTAAGTTGAGGTTTTACCCTCGCAGGCCTTGATCGACAACACCGAGGGTATTTCCATGCAGGACCGCATCCGATTGGTACTGATTTACGGCAGCGTGCGAGAAGAGCGCTTCTGCGACCAGGTGGTGGCCTGGGCGCGTGAGCAGATCGAGCAGCGCAGCGAATTCGAGCTGAGCCTGGTCGATCCGGCCGTGATTTTTCGCCAGCCCGGCGAGGCGCAGGAGCTCGCCGAGCGCCGGCATCAATCGCTGCAGCAGTTGCTGCGCGCCGACGCATTTCTGATCGTCACCCCGGAGTACAACCACGGCTATCCGGCGGCGCTCAAGCAGTTCATCGACGAGGTGCCGGCATCCTGGGACGCACGGCCGGTGGGGTTCGTCAGCTATGGTGGGGTGTCCGGCGGGCTGCGCGCGGTGGAGCAACTGCGTCAGGTGCTGGCGGAGTTGCATGCGATGACGGTGCGTAGCTCTGTGTGCTTCACCAATGCCTGGGAACAGTTCGATGAGCAGGGCCAGTTGAGCGAACCACGGCACGCCAACTCGGCGTTGGCGCATACGCTGGTGCAGTTGAACTGGTGGGCACAGACGCTGCGCGCCGGGCGCGAACGGGTGCCTTACGAGCGGATCAGGGGTTAGAAACGACATAGCCCGGATGCAATCCGGGAGCTTTTCAGGGCATCCGCGGATTACATCCGGGCTAAGGAGTAGTCATCTGTAGGGCGGGTGAAACCCGCCAGGGCTATGTGGCGGGTTTCACCCGCCCTACGAACAGTGTAGGAGCCTCGCCCCGAGGCGAAGCTTTTGCGTCTTTCGGCGCATTCGCCGCGAGGCGCGGCTCCTACAGAGCAGGGCTACGTTGCTGATCAGCCGCGGTAGTAGCGCTGCGGCACGAACGGGGTCTTGGCGACTTTCATCGCCACGCGCTTGCCGCGCACCACGGCCCAGACGTCGCTGTCGATGGCGGTTTGGCTGGCGTTGACGTAACCCATGGCCACCGGCGCGCCGAGGGTCGGGCCGAAGCCGCCGCTGCATACCTGGCCGATCACGGTGCCGTCGGCATCGACGATTTCCGCGCCTTCACGCACCGGTACGCGCTCCTGCGGCAGCAGGCCGACGCGCTTGCGCGCCACGCCTTTCTGCTGCTGCTCGAATACGCGCTCGGCGCCCGGGAAGTTGCCGGCGCGCTCGCCATCGGCACGACGCACCTTGGAGATGGCCCACAACAGGCTGGCTTCGATCGGCGTGGTGGCGCTGCTCATGTCGTGGCCGTACAGGCACAGGCCGGCTTCCAGGCGCAGCGAGTCGCGCGCACCCAGACCGATGGCCTCGACTTCCACTTCGGCCAGCAGGCTGCGCGCCAGGGCTTCGGCCTGGTCGACGGCGACGGAAATCTCGAAGCCGTCTTCGCCGGTGTAGCCACTGCGGCTGACGATGCACTCGCTGCCCAGCAGGCGCACGCGGGCAACCTGCATGAAGGTCATCTTGCTCACTTCAGGCGCCAGGCGGGCCAGTACGTCGACCGCTTTCGGGCCTTGCAGGGCGAGCAGGGCGCGCTCTTCGAACAGGCACTCGATCTGGCACTGCTCGCCGATGTGCTTCTTCAGATGCGCCAGGTCCTGGTCCTTGCAGGCGGCGTTGACCACCACGTACAGCGTGTCGTCACCCAGGTTGGCGACCATCAGGTCGTCGAGGATGCCGCCCTGGGCATCGGTGAACATGGCGTAGCGCTGCATGCCCACCGGCAGGTCGATGATGTCCACCGGCACCAGGGTTTCCAGAGCGCGCGCGGCGTTCTCGCCACGCAACAGGATCTGGCCCATGTGCGAGACGTCGAACAGGCCGGCGGCGTCGCGGGTGTGCAGGTGCTCCTTCATCACGCCCAGCGGGTACTGCACGGGCATGTCATAGCCGGCGAAAGGCACCATGCGCGCGCCGAGTTCGAGGTGCAGGGCGTGCAGCGGAGTCTTGGCGAGAGTTTCAGTGGTCATGTCGATTTCCTGTTGGGTGCGTCGCGCGCACCGGGTTGGGGCCGCCGTGCGGCCCGTGGTCAGTCGGGTATCAGTCAGCGTAGACCGGGTAGGTGGCGCACAGGTCGGCGACCTGGCCGCGCACGCGCTCGATCACGGCCGGGTTTTCCAGGTCGTCGAGGATGTCGCAGATCCAGCCGGCGAGGGTGCGGCATTCGCCTTCCTTGAAACCGCGAGTGGTCACCGCCGGGGTACCGATACGGATGCCGGAGGTGACGAACGGCGACTGTGGGTCGTTCGGCACGGCGTTCTTGTTCACGGTGATGTGGGCATCGCCCAGCGCCGTGTCGGCCGCTTTGCCAGTCAGGCCCTGCTTGACCAGGCTGATCAGCATCAGGTGGTTGTCGGTACCACCGGAGACCACGTCATAGCCGCGCTCGACGAACACCGCCGCCATGGCGCGGGCGTTGTCGATCACTTGCTGCTGGTAGGTCTTGAAGCCCGGCTCCAGTGCTTCCTTGAAGCACACCGCCTTGGCCGCAATCACGTGCATCAGCGGGCCGCCCTGGGCACCGGGGAAGACGGCGGAGTTGAGCTTCTTCTCGATCTCCTCGTTCTTGCGCGCCAGGATCAGGCCGCCACGTGGGCCACGCAGGGTCTTGTGCGTGGTAGTGGTGACCACGTCGGCGAACGGTACCGGGTTGGGGTACAGACCGGCGGCGACCAGGCCCGCAACGTGAGCCATATCGACGAACAGCAGTGCGCCGATTTTGTCAGCGATGGCGCGGAAACGCGGGAAGTCCAGCACGCGCGAGTAGGCTGAGAAGCCGGCGACGATCATCTTCGGCTTGTGCTCGACTGCCAGACGCTCGACCTCGTCGTAGTCGATCAGGCCGTTCTCGTCGATGCCGTACTGCACGGCGTTGTACAGCTTGCCCGAGGACGACACCTTGGCGCCGTGAGTCAGGTGGCCGCCGTGGGCCAGGCTCATGCCGAGAATGGTGTCGCCAGCATTGAGCAGCGCGAGGTACACGGCGCTGTTGGCCGAAGAGCCGGAGTGCGGCTGGACGTTGGCGTAGTCGGCGCCGAACAGCTGCTTGGCGCGCTCGATGGCCAGCGCCTCGACCTTGTCCACATGCTCGCAACCACCGTAGTAGCGCTTGCCCGGATAGCCTTCGGCGTACTTGTTGGTCAGGCCGCTACCTTGCGCCTGCATGACGCGCTGGCTGCAGTAGTTCTCCGAGGCGATCAGCTCGATATGGTCTTCCTGGCGCTGTTCTTCGGCCTGGATCGCCGCGAGCAGGGCGTCGTCATAGCCTTGCAGTTGGTCGTGCTTGCTGAACATGGTGAGGCCCTCTTTATCGTTTTTCTCGGGATGAAGTCAGCCCGCCCCGGTAAGGGGAGCCGAAAGGAATCGGGGTGGATGTAGCCCGGATGCAATCCGGGGAAGCTGTTGAAAGCTCCCGGATTGCATCCGGGCTACGGGTTGGCGCTTACGCGTCCTGATACGCCTCGATGGACGGGCAGGCGCAGACCAGGTTGCGGTCGCCGTAGACGTTGTCCACGCGGCCGACCGGCGGCCAGTACTTGGCCTCGATCAGGGTCGCCAGCGGGTACACGGCCTGCTCGCGGCTATAGGCGTGGTGCCATTCGCCAACCAGCTCCAGGGCAGTGTGCGGGGCGTTCTTCAGTGGGTTGTCGTCCTTGTCCAGACGGCCCTGCTCGACCGCGCGAATTTCCTCGCGGATGGCGATCATGGCGTCGCAGAAGCGATCCAGTTCTTCCTTGGACTCGCTCTCGGTCGGCTCGATCATCAGCGTGCCGGCTACCGGGAAGGACATGGTCGGGGCGTGGAAGCCGAAGTCGATCAGGCGCTTGGCCACGTCGTCGACGCTGATGCCGCTGCTGTCCTTGAGCGGACGGATGTCGAGGATGCACTCGTGCGCCACCAGGCCGCCTTCACCGGAGTACAGCACCGGGTAGTGCTCTTCCAGACGACGGGCGATGTAGTTGGCGTTGAGGATCGCCATCTGCGACGCACGCTTGAGGCCGTTGCCGCCCATCATGGTGATGTACATCCAGGTGATCGGCAGGATGCTGGCGCTGCCGAACGGCGCGGCGCTGACTGCACCTTCCTTGCGTGCCATGTGCGCATGGCCCGGCAGGAACGGTGCCAGGTGCGACTTGACGCCAATCGGGCCGACGCCCGGGCCGCCGCCGCCGTGCGGGATGCAGAAGGTCTTGTGCAGGTTCAGGTGCGAGACGTCGCCGCCGAACTGGCCTGGGGCGCAGAGGCCGACCATGGCGTTCATGTTCGCGCCGTCGATGTAAACCTGACCGCCGTTGTCGTGGATGATCTGGCAGATCTCGCGGATGCCTTCCTCGAACACACCGTGGGTGGACGGGTAGGTGATCATGATCGCAGCCAGGCGATCCTTGTGCTCTTCGGCCTTGGCCTTCAGGTCGGCGATGTCGACGTTGCCGCGTGCATCACAGGCGGTCACCACCACGCGCATACCGGCCATGGAGGCGGTTGCCGGGTTGGTGCCGTGGGCCGATTGCGGGATCAGGCAGATGTCGCGCTGATCGTCGCCACGGCTCAGGTGATAGGCGCGGATGGCCAGCAGGCCGGCGTACTCGCCCTGGGAACCGGCGTTAGGCTGCAGCGACACGGCGTCGTAGCCGGTGGCGGCGCAGAGCATGGCTTCCAGCTCAGTGGTCAGCTGGGTGTAACCGGCAGCCTGTTCGACCGGAGCGAAGGGGTGCAGATTGCCGAACTCCGGCCAGGTCACCGGGATCATCTCGCTGGCGGCGTTGAGCTTCATGGTGCAGGAGCCCAGCGGGATCATGCTGCGATCCAGAGCCAGATCCTTGTCGGCCAGCTTGCGCAGGTAGCGCATCAGCTCGGTTTCACTGTGGTAGCGGTTGAACACTTCATGCTGCAGGATCGCCGATTGGCGCAGCAGGCCTTGCGGCAGGCGGCTGGCGACTTGGGCGGCCAGATCGCTGACGGCAGGGGCGGCCTGGTCAGCAGCGAACAGGTTCAGCAGCGCCTCGACGGCGGCCTGGTCAGTGGTTTCGTCCAGCGACAGACCCAGGCGCTCGGCGTCGATCTCGCGCAGGTTGATACCGGCAGCACGGGCCTTGGCATGCAGCTCGGCGGTCTTGGCGCCGGTCTTGATGCTCAGGGTGTCGAAGAAGTGCTGCTGCTCGACGCTGTGGCCCAGCTTGGTCAGGCCCAGGGCGAGGATGGCGGTGAAGCTGTGTACGCGCTGAGCGATCTCGATCAGGCCCTGCGGGCCGTGATACACGGCGTACATGCTGGCGATGTTGGCCAGCAGCACCTGGGCGGTACAGATGTTACTGGTGGCCTTCTCGCGGCGGATGTGCTGCTCTCGGGTCTGCATGGCCAGGCGCAGGGCCGGCTTGCCGAAACGGTCTACCGACATGCCGACCAGGCGGCCTGGCATGTCGCGCTTGAACGCGTCGCGGGTGGCGAAATAGGCAGCGTGCGGGCCACCGAAGCCCAGCGGCACACCGAAGCGCTGGGCGCTGCCCAGGGCGACGTCGGCGCCGAACTCGCCCGGCGGGGTGAGCAGGGTCAGGGCCAGCAGGTCGGCAGCAACGGCAACCAGGGCGTTGGCGGCATGGAAACGCTCGACCAGAGCGCGGTAATCGAAGATGTCACCGTTGCTCGCCGGGTATTGCAGCAGCGCACCGAAGTAGGCGCTGGCGTCGGTGATGGCGGCTTCGTCGCCGACTTCGATGTCGATGCCCAGCGGCTCGGCACGGGTGCGCAGTACGTCGAGGGTCTGCGGGTGGCAGTGCTGGGACACGAAGAAGGTGTTGGCAGCCTTGTTCTTCGACAGACGCTTGCAGAAGGTCATGGCTTCGGCAGCAGCGGTGGCTTCATCCAGCAGCGATGCGTTGGCGATCTGCATGCCGGTGAGGTCGCTGACCAGGGTCTGGAAGTTCAGCAGCGACTCCAGGCGGCCCTGGGAAATCTCCGGCTGGTACGGGGTGTAGGCGGTGTACCAGGCCGGGTTTTCCAGCAGGTTGCGCAGGATCGGGCTCGGCGTGTGGGTGCCGTAGTAACCCTGGCCGATGAAGTTCTTGAACTGCAGGTTCTTGGCGGCGATGGCCTTGATCTTGGCCAGGGCGTCGGCTTCCGACAGGCCCGGTTGCTCGCCGAGGATGCTGGTGCCCTTGATGCTCTCGGGGATCACGGCACCGGTCAGCGCATCGACCGAATCGTAGCCGAGCAGTTCGAGCATGGCGGCGGTGTCGGCATCGCGAGGGCCGATGTGGCGGGCGATGAATTCGTTCTGGGTATCGAGCTTGGTCATGGCGGTCACTCAGGCGTCGGCGTTGGCGTTCAACAGACGATCATAGCCGGCCTTGTCCAGCAGGTCGGCCAGCACGGCGTTGTCGGCCAGGCGCATACGGAAGAACCAGGCCTTGTCCAGCGGCGACTCGTTGACCAGTTCCGGGCTGCCTTCCAGGTCGGCGTTGATTTCTACGATCTCGCCGTCCAGCGGCATTACGATGTTGCTGGCGGCCTTCACCGACTCCAGTACGGCCACTTCCTCGCCCTGGGCGTAGGACTTGGCTTCCGGCAGTTGCACATACACCACGTCGCCGAGCGCGTCCTGGGCGTAATGGGTGATGCCGACGGTAACCAGACCATCGTTGTCCAGACGCAGCCATTCGTGATCGGCGGTGAAACGCAACTCGCTCATGTCAAATCCTCAGGGGTAATGGTGTCCGCTTCTAGGTGGCGGGCAGGTTACGGGAGCATTTGCAATGCCGGTGCCAATGTATAAATAGTCAATAAAATCAGTTACTTAACTATATTTATGGTGGTTGTATACAGTCCTCTGGAACGATATCGCTACGAATCCTGGCGTCGCAAATGGAAAAGTCGAAGTCGCACCAGACACGGCGCGGCTTTCGCCCGATTGTTGCTTAATCGTTACGGTGTAATGATATCGATACGTCATCTGGCTGGAACCGCTCAAGGGCATTGGGGTCGGTAACTGGGAGGCTTATAAACAAGGAGATAGACCGACCATGAGACCCCTGATCCCCCTGGCATTCGCACTGCTCGGCGCCACCAGCCTGCAGGCTAGCGAGACGGTCACCGTGACCCTCGAACAGGCCACCGAAAACGGCACAGGCGCGCCTGTCGGCACCGTGACCATCAGCCAGTCGCCCTATGGGCTGGTGTTTACTCCCGATCTTCAGGGCCTGGAGCCGGGCGCGCATGGCTTTCACGTACACACCGAGGCCAACTGCAATGCAGCCGAAGTGGACGGCAAGCTGACACCGGCCGGCGCAGCAGGCGGCCATTGGGACCCGCAGAACGCCGGCCGTCACGGTTTCCCCTGGGAAGACGACGCCCATCTCGGCGACCTGCCGGCGTTGCTCGTCACCGAGGATGGCAGTGCCAGCCAGCCGGTGCTGGCACCGCGACTCAAGCGTCTGGAAGACCTGCATAACCGCTCGCTGATGATTCACGCCGGCGGCGACAATCACGCCGATCATCCGCAGCCGCTGGGCGGTGGCGGGGCGCGTGTGGCCTGCGGGGTGATCAAGGTACCGACCAGCACCACGCCGATCTGACTCAACGCCGAGAACCGTAGGGTGGGTTAGCGGCGCCAATAGGTGAGCTCTCAGACACTGCGGTCGTGGTGCGCCGCGTAACCCACCGGGCGATCTTCCGCATTGCGCCGATGGTGGGTTACGGCGCATCGGAATCTGCGGTGTTATCAAGGCTCAAAACAGGCACCTAACCCACCCTACGGAGCGAGTGCGTCAGTGCTTGCCCGGTATCCCGTACTTGCGCAGGCGTTTGGCGATGGCGGTATGCGATGTGCCCAGGCGCGCGGCCAACTGGCGGCTGGAAGGGTGGCTGTCGTAGAGCTTTTCCAGCAGCGCCTTCTCGTACTCGTCCATGGCCTGTTCCAGGCTGGCGACTTCCCCTTCCACCTTCGGCGCCACTTCGGTGCCGGCGATATCCAGGTCGTCCATCTCTACCCAGTTGCTGTCGCAGATCGCGGCGGCGCGGAAGATCACGTTCTGCAATTGACGCACGTTGCCCGGCCAGCGCCCGGCCAGCAGCGCAGGGAAGGTTGCCGGCGCCAGGCGGCAGGGGAGGCGCTGGATCTGCGCGCAGGCCTGGGCCATGAAATGCTGGGCAAGCAACAGGATGTCCTGGCCGCGCTCGCGCAGCGGCGGCACTTCCAGGTTGAGTACGTTGAGGCGGTAGAACAGGTCTTCGCGGAAGCTGCCTTCGGCGACCATCTTTTCCAGGTCGCGGTGAGTGGCGCTGAGGATGCGCACGTCCACCTTCACTTCGCGGTCGCCACCGACGCGGCGGAAGCTGCCATCGCTCAAGAAACGCAGCAGCTTGGCTTGCAGATAGGGCGACATCTCGCCAATTTCGTCTAGAAACACCGTGCCCTGGTTGGCCAGCTCCAGCAGCCCCGGCTTACCGCCGCGCTGGGCGCCGGTGAAGGCGCCGGGGGCGTAGCCGAACAGCTCGCTCTCGGCCAGGTTCTCAGGCAGGGCGGCGCAGTTCAATGCCAGGAATGGTGCAGTGCGACGCACGCTGACGGTGTGGCAGGCGCGTGCCACCAGCTCCTTACCGGTGCCGGTTTCGCCGTGGATCAGCAGCGGTGCATCGAGCGATGCCACGCGCAGGGCGCGGGCCTTGAGCGCGCGAATCGGTGCCGATTCGCCGAGCAGCGAGTCGAAGCCTTCGGCATGGTCGTGATGCAGCGCGGCCAGGCGCTGGCCCATGCGACTCGGGGCGTAGAGGGTGAGCAGGCCACCGGTCAGGCGACCGTCTTCGGTGATCGGTTGGGCATCGAGCAGCAGCGGCTGACCGGCGAAATGCACCTCGCGCAGTGGCTGATGAAAACCGGCGGCGAGTAGCGATTGCTGCAACGCGTCATCGGCGAACAGCGCGGCGATGCTCAGCCCTTCGGGCGGGCGGTTGCACATGTCCACCAGCGCCGGGTTGGCCAGCAGCACGGTGGCGCGGTCGTCCACCGCCAGCACCGGGTCGGGCATGGCCGCGAGCAGCGCATCGAGCTGCAGGCGGCGGCGCTGGCCGGGCAGAATGTCCACCACCTCGACGCTCTGCACACCGTGCACCTGCAGCAACGCGCCGCGCAGCTCCTCGAGTACGGCGGCGCTCAAGGTCGGTGCGTCGATATAAACGTTTGGCGGTACCATCTCCACCGCATCGAGGTTCAGATTACGCCCGCCAAGCAGCGCCAGGACTTCCTGGGTGATGCCGACGCGGTCGATGAAGCTGACGTGGATGCGCATTGATGACGGTCGAAATGGGCGAACAGGCGGCGATTATGCCTGCTCTGCTCGATATGAGGAAAAGGGCAACACCGTGAGCACAGAAAAACCGAGCCGCGCCGACTACCACCGCGAGCACCAGGCCCGCGCCGAAGCCGAGGCCCAGCGCCTGTTGGCGCGCAAGGCCGAGCTGCAGGGGCGCTGGCTGCCCTGGGTGGCGCAGGAGCTGTACCAGCTCAGCCCGCCGGAATTCGCCAACATGGTGCGGCGCGAGTTGCAGCGCTTTTCGTAGGCCGGATTCAATCCGGGGACTGTTTGAAACATGCCAAAGCTGTCGCGGCTAAAGCCCCTCCCACAAGTCTCCCGCATCTGTGGGAGGGGCTTTAGCCGCGACCCTTAGGGTGCGCTGCGCGCACCAGCCTTACTGCCGTTGGTGCGCACGGCCTAGGCGGCCCCGCGACACCCTACGTGAAGCCGTCCTACGCCCGCTTACGCGCACAGCGGCTCATATCCACCTTGCCCACATAGGGGTTGCCCCAGCCCATCACACAGGCCACCTGCTGGTTGCGCTGCTGCTCCCAGACCTTGGGCGGGTAGGCCTTGCTCCAGGCTTCGTAGAGCTGCCGGTCCTGTTTCGACAGGCGCAGCTTGTAGCGGTCGGACATGTAGAAATAGGTGCGCGCGATCATCCCGCGGATGGCCGGGCGCGGCATCACCTTGCGCGCCTTGAAGTCCACCACCGTCTCGCAACGGCCATATTGATGCGGCTTCTGCGGCAGCCAGGCGAAGCTGTAGTTGCTGCGATCACCATTCACCTCGCCGATGCTCGGCACCAGGTTGTGCAGGTCGGCCTCGGCTTTGCGGAACTGCATATCGTTGGCTGCGCAGTTCTTGCGACCGCCTTTCTGCCAGCACTGGCGCTGATGGCCGATCACCCAGGCCGGGACAATATGTTCCCACTCGATGCGCTGGGCGCGATTGGCGTTTTTGCGTGGCGTGTAACCACAGGAGCGCAGATCGACCCGATTGCCGCTGTACTTGCAGCCGCAATAGAACTCGGTGGATTGCTGCTCATACAGCGGCCAGGCCAGGCGTTTGGCCTCGGCGAAAGTGGCGGGTGCGGCGTGCAGGGAGAGGGCTGTTAAACAGCAGAGCAGGGACAGTAGACGTCGAATCATGGGGCGGCAGAGTAGCTGCCACCACCACGCTTGTGAAGCAGGAAAATTAAGGTTTTTCAAAGGGTTATATGATGGCAAAGCGCCCTTCTCGAAAGAGAAGAGCGCCTTTGCTCAGGCGTTGGCCGAGGCGGTGATGGCTTGCACGCTTTCGCCACGGTGACGGCTGAACTGTGGCAGCAATGAGCCGATCAGCATACCCGCCAGGCTGATCAGCAGGCCAGCCAGTTGCGGCGGCCAGAAGTCGCTTTCCTGGTAGGTCAGCTCCAGGGCAACCCAACTCGACAGGCCAAGGATGATGGCCAGCAGCGCACCTTGTGTGGTCGCACGTTTCCAGAACAGGCCGGCGAACAGAGGCACCACGGCGGCTACCAGGGTCACCTTGTAGGCGTTGCCGACCATCTCGTAGATGCTCGCCGTCGAGTTCAGGGCGAAGATCGACGTGGCGATTGTCATCGCCACCACGCTCACGCGCATGGCCAGGAGGAACTGGCGGTCACTCATCACTGGCACGAAGTTCTTCAGGATGTTCTCGGTGAAGGTCACCGACGGTGCCAGCAGGGTGCCAGAGGCAGTGGACATGATCGCCGACAGCAGCGCACCGAAGAACATCACCTGGGCGAACAGCGGCGTGCGCTCCATGATCAGGTGCGGCAGGATCATCTGCGCGTCCTCGGCCAGCCACTTCTGCACCATCGCCGGGTCGATCAGCGAGGCCGCGTAGGTGAGGAAGATCGGCAGCATGCAAAACGACAGGTAAAACACCGCGCCTGCCATCGAGGCGCGCGCGGCGATGTTCTCGGTCTTGGCCGACATCACGCGGGCGTACACGTCCTGCTGCGGAATGGAACCGAGCATCAGTGTCACCGCCGCCGCGATGAAGGCGACGATATCCCGTGGCTCGAAGGCATGCATGAAGGTGAACTTGCCCTCGGCCGCTGCGTGGCTGATCACCACGTCGGCGCCGCCGGCCATGTCACCAATCAGCCAGGTCAGATAGCACAGGCCAGCGACGATGATGATCATCTGCATGAAGTCGGTCAGCGCTACCGACCACATGCCACCGAACAGGGTATACAGCAGCACGATGGCAGTGCCGATCAGCATGCCCTGGGTGGTGGTGATCGAGCCATCCGAGAGCACGTTGAACACCACGCCCAGCGCTGTCAGCTGCGCGGCCACCCAGCCCAGGTAGGAGCCGATGATTACAAGGCTGGTGAGTATCTCCACCTGCGGGCCGTAGCGCTTGCGGAAGAAGTCACCGATGGTCAGCAGGTTCATGCGGTACAGCGGGCGGGCGAAAATCAGGCCCACCAACATCAGACAACCGAAGGAGCCGAACGGGTCCTCGATGATGCCGGCGAAGCCTTCCTCGATGAAGGTGGCCGGGATACCCAGCACCGCTTCTGAGCCGAACCAGGTGGCGAACACCATGGCTGCAACCAGGGGGAAGGACATGCTCCTGCCGCCGGCGGCGAAATCCTTGGAGTTTTTGACGCGAGTGGATGCATAGACGCCGACACCGACGGTGAACAGCAGGTAGATCGCAACAAACCAGATCAGCATTGGATGAATACCAGTGGCTCGCCCGTCGTCCGGCGTGGGCAGTGCCCGCTAGGCCGCCTGGACAGACAGCATTATTGTTTTCATGGCGCGTCCCAGCTGGCGCGCGATCCCCCTCAGGCGCTCGCCGTGCCGGGTTCGCGGCCACCTGCCGCAACGGGCGAGCAGTCTGCCAAAGCCGTAAAATATGTCAAACAGATAAAGGCTTGTTCAGCGGAAAAAACGATAAACGATAGGCCAGCTGGGCTGGGGATGCGGTCAAATCAGGCTGTTTGGAATTTTTTGCGGATGGCTGTTGTGGATATTTTACGAATGTGCTTTGTCGTCAGCACCGATATTCGCCGCAACAGCGTCAGGCGTTGCGGGTGAGGCGGGCGAAGGGCGCTGACCAGCGCTCGCCCGCCTCACCATTTTGATGTTGCGAGGCTGGGCTAGCTGAAGCGTGGCAGGCGCCCATCGCTGGCGCTCTCGGTACCCTCGGCCTGCTGCGGCAAACCGGCGACCTTGAGCACCGGCATCTTCTCACCCACCAGGCGCAGATCGCGGCGGGGCAGGGCGAAGCGCACGTCCAGCTCGCGCAGGGCATCGAGCAGTTGCAGGTTGATCTCCTGCTGAATGTCCATGTACTGGTTGTAGTCCGAGGTCAGCACGATATACATCACCTCGAAGGTCAGCTGGCTTTCATCGAAGCCGAGAAAATGCGCGCGGTCGAAGCGGGCCTGGGGCGTGGCGCGGATGATATCGCCGACCTTTTCCGACACTTGGCGCACCTTGGCGCTGGGCGTGTCGTAGTTGATGCCGAACTTGAAGACGATGCGGCGGGTATTCATGCGTTTGTAGTTGTGCACGATCTGGCGCAGCAGATCGGCGTTGGCGCACACCACTTGCTCACCGCTGAGGCTGCGAATACGCGTGGTCTTCAGACCGATATGCTCGATGGAGCCGGCGACTTCGCCGAACACCACGAAGTCACCGATCTCGAACGGCTTGTCGACGCCAATCGATAGCGAAGCGAACACATCGCTGAGTACCGTCTGCACCGCCAGCGCCACGGCGATACCACCGACACCCAGGCTGGCCACCAGCGCGGTGATATCCACCCCCAGGTTGGCCAGGATCGACAGCAGCATCACCGACCACACCACGATCAGAATCATGATGCTGATGATGGTGGTCATCACCGGGTTGTAACTACCGCCGCTCTTGCCTATCACCAGGCTGCGCGACCACAGGCGCACGCCGGTATCGACCCACAACGCCACCTGCAGGGCCAGGGCGACGAACCAGGTATGGCTCAGCGCGCTTTGCCAGGCGAGCGGCAAGTCCGCCAGACGCAACGCCAACAGCAGGGAAAACGCCAACAACAGCACGCGGCTGGTGCGGCCGATGACCATGGCGATGAAGTGTGACCAACTGCTCTCCTGATCAGCCGACCCAGCCTTCAGGCGCTTGTGCAGGGTGTTCACCAGGGTACGCAGCACGCTGTAGATCAGCGCCGTGGCGACCAGGACAATCGCCACATTGAGCCAGACATCGCGTTCAAGCCAGATATTCCATTGTTCCATCGCCAGGGGCCTCCAGAAAAAAGACATATAGGGTTCTGGTGGCGTTGGGGAGCAGAAGTTCCGGGGAAATGGATGGCGCGCTGCTGAGTGCAGCGCTCATTCAGGTAGTGGGATTACACGAAGAGGGGGAGCGAGCGAAGGCATCGAAAGCTCACTGCTGTTTTATCGAAGCGCTGGATTTTTGTACGAGCTTCGCCAGAGGCTCCAACGACCAGAAAAACAGGAGCAGCATTGTGGTGGCGAGATGGCTCAGTGCTTCCGAAAACTCGCCACTCCACAGATAAAGCGCGAATAGGCAGCCGCTGTAGAGAGTGGCTGCCAGCAGGATCAGTCGGCACAGCTGGATGCTGCGTTTTGTGAAGAACTTGTGGTTGTTCATTGAGGAATTCCTTTTCGCGGCGTGAAGAAACTGGCGCGAGGATACTGTGATGGCTGGCGGTAATCGAACCCTTTCCGGCCCCTTGCTGTGATCCGCAAAGCCCGGCTTTTCTGGCCTTGTAGCCCAGCCACTACGGCATTTTTCCGCTATCTCTTGCAGTGATTTCGACACTTTTTCGACATCCGCGCTAGACAACCCTAATAGTCGAGCAGTAGCTTTCTGCTACTAGGTGTCGATTCGGTGTTTCTCTAAAAATTGGATTTTGACTAGGAATTAAAAATGGAAGAGCTCTTGTGTAATTGGACGCCGACGCTGATTGTTGATCTTGTTAAAAATGTCGCTTGGCCACTTGTGGTTCTGATACTTGGCATAGGACTTCGTAATCGTATATTTGAGATTTTTCGCTCTTTCTTTACGAGGAATACTGTTTCGGAAGTTATTGCTTCTACGTCAGGTTTTTCAGCGAAATTTGTTGCGGCTGAGAAACAGACCTCTGAGGTATTCGAGTCCGGTGGTTCAAGTGCTATGAGCCTTCCAAGGAATATGAGTGCTGCTGCTATAAGAGAGAGGCATCAGCAGTACGGTTCTGAGTTTACCGAGTATCTGCATGAAGCTATTGTGGCGCATTTAAGTGTCTTGGGTGTTGCTGATGATGAGAAGGTTGAGCTGTTGGCTCGCGAAGTTGCACTTCTTCAAGCTTTTGCGCACTATGCTGATGTGAGTAAAGTTCTCTTTCGTTCGCAGTTTAATTTGTTTTCTATAATGGCAAGCAATAATGGGTGTATTAGTAAGGAGGATGCCTTTCGGAACTTTGAAGCTGTGAAAGAAGTTGTGTCTGGGGCACTGTCTGAATGGGATTTGATAAAATTTATAGCGTTTCCCGTTAGTAAAGGTTTGATGTATGAAGAGGAAGGTAGCTACAGATTGACAACCTTTGGTAGCTCTTATGTTGCTTATATGGCAAAGAACCCCCATTTGATTGATGAGCTTGCGAAGCTGTAGTGCAGCCAAGGTATCACGGATAGGTGGCTTATTTATTTTTTTAGGAGCAAGGCAAATGTTTGCAAGCATCCAGTCTCACGATCAGCGTGATTTTTACTGCCGTATAAATGCTGAGCCAGTCTTGGCTTACAAGAATGTCTTGGTTTATGAATTGGTGCAGTCGTCAATTCCAAACGATATAGAGCACTTTGTTAATGGAGAGTATATGGGGGTTTTTCGGCATGTTGCTCTGGATACAGAGGGGAAAGGCTATGTTTTTGATATCGAGAATAAAAGAAAGTTGGCGTGCGTAGGTAGATGCTCTTACTGCGAATGAGCCTGCTCGGTATGTTGTCTTGATCCGCTACTTTTCAAGTTAAGGAGTAAGCATGGTTGATCAGAGCAGGTCAGAACATATTCTAGAATTAGCAAAAGAGCTTCTAGATGATATTGAGTTAAGCCGAGCAAGTGCTGAAAGCTTAATTTTAAAGGCATCGAGGCTGGCGCGGTGGGTTGGCTCTGAGGAAATCCGATATTGGCTAAAGCTTGAAATGCAAGGGTACAACTCCTCAAGTGAGGTATCCCTAAGATATATGGGGGTCACAGGGCGTTGGGTGGATCGCGAAAAGCAACGAGGTTATTGGGGGCCCTTAGCACAACAAGAAGCTGCAATAATTGCTGAGCAAGCAAAGTTGAACGCAATGCGAATACCTGATACCGCAGGGGATATGGCCTTCGTTGCAACAAAGAAGGTCACTGACGAAATGACTTCCTCGGCTTCGTATATCTCTAAGCTAAGCGGAATAAAAAGCCGAGTACTTGCCAAGCTTCATGAGTTTGTAAGTGAAATATATTATGAAAAGCAATTCGATAGTCTATCTGAGTCGATTTTTGAGAGATATAAGAGTGATGTCGATAGCTTGATCGGTGACTCGTGCGGGCAAGTTCTCGAACAAATTCCATCTGTAATGAGTCGTCTAGCTGAGGGTGATCAAGAAGCAATAAGTCAGTCACTTAACACTTGTCGCAGAGTCATAGACTCTTTTGCAGATAACATTTTTCCTCCATCAGAGGAAACGATAGAAATTGGTGGGAATCAACTTTCATTAGCCGCTAATCGTCATCAGAATAGAATTAATGCTTATATTCATCAGCGTATAGATAGCGACACTAGGAAAAAGAGATTTCGCCAGAACTTAGCTAACCTCTATGACCGCGTCTCTACCGGTGTTCACAAGGAAGTTACTGTGGAAGAAGCGAGAGCCTTATTTTTAAACACGTATTTACTCATAGGTGAAATCTTGCACCTGCCGAACAATGATGCTTAACAAGGCGCTCAAGCAAGGACGTGCTAACGCGCTCCGCTTAGTTTGGCATTATTGGAATATGTCTCTTCTCGAGTGTGCGTGCACTGTTTCTCTTTTGCTTAGCCAGAGCGTTACAAGTACCCAGTAGTCACTGGCTCTTTTGCTATCTAAGTCCAGTGTGGCTTCAAGGGCTTTGATCGTCAGTTTTTCCCCAGGGCGTATGTTCTTATTGACGGGGTGAAAGCTATTAACCGATTTGAAGTCCCATACTCCGTCTTTGTTGATGTAGGCGTAGGCGACTTCAACACTCTCTATGTATCTGGTTTTTGAGTGTTTTGGATTGTTTACGATCTGCAGCTCGTCGAGCCTTGTATAGATAAGGCTCTTTCCTGCTAGCGCTCGGCCTTTCCCTGTTACTTTGAAAGCCCATTCGTCATGGGCTTGTCCGACGTAGAACGCTACTTCCTCGGCTGCCTTGGCCTGCGTGAACGCGATCAGGCATAGGATGGCGCATATCAGTTTCTTCATGGATTTCCGAGCTCCTTTCGGGCATACCAGCGCCTAGCTGCTTCCTGGGTGATCGCTATCCCGCGTTGGGTTGGCTCAAGTTTCGGTTGGCTTCGTCGTAGTCTGGGCTGGTCTGGCCAATCTCGGGCGCTATTTGCCCGCTAGCGATCCAGAAGGCGTATTGAGGGAACATCTGCACGATGGCCTCAATGTCCTGCTCATTGGCGCGCCGCTTTCCGTTTCTCAGGTGATACCAGCTGCTGCGGTCTATGCCTGTCAGCTTCTCAAGCTTAGGGGCCGAAAGCTTTTCCTTATCCCATACGGATATCAATCTTTCTCTTATCATTCCGAAAGCATCTAAAAAGCTTGCACATAGTGGTGGTTTATGTGTGGGGGCTTGGCTTATATTTTGTCCGCGCCTTGCAATATGTGTAAGGCATCTAGTGCAAGATAAAGCGGAATATAGCGGAGCAAGCTGATGCTACCACCTGAAGGTCTTGACCCCCAAAAGCTGCACGGCGCACCGCCCTTGATGCCGTGGCAGAAGTTCGCTGAATGGATCGGCATGGGCGACGAACCCGTCGTTGTCCGCACCTGGGTGGAGCGTAACTACCTGCCTTCACAGAAGGTCGGCAAGCGCACCATGGTCAACGTGGCCTTGCTGCATCAGCAGCTTCTGGAACAGGAGTGGACGCTGTGAGCCGAACAGACCCGCAATTCAAGCTGCGCGTACCGCCCGAGCTGCGCGCCAAGATCGAACAGTCCGCCTTCGCCTCGCGCCGTTCGATGAACTCGGAAGTCGTCATTCGCCTGGAAGCGAGCTACGCCCAGGACAAAGCCGCCAAGGAGGGCACCCATGAGCAAGCCTGACGAAAGCCTCGACCTGTGCAGCGTGAAGACCTTCGCCGAGCTGAGCGGCGTGTCGGTCGAAGAGGCCATCAACTGGGTGGACAGCAAGACCATCCCGAGCATGAAGCTGGCCGACTTCCGCATGGTCAATCTTGCCCGCCTGCGCGCCGATCTGGAGAAGGGTAAAACCGAGTTCAAGGAAGGGGACTACGCCCATGTCTAGCCCGACTCTGACCTTCGACCCTATCACCGCTATCGGCTACATCGGCCAGACCGTTCTTGTCGAACTGGTATGGGAGGGAGACCCGGAACCTATCTGGCGTTTCAAACATATCGTTGGGGTGGTAGTGCCAGTCCAGGGCGTCAACGAAGTGGGTTACTTCTTGACCCTCCCTGTTATTGGCAGCGCTGATTTTCCGGATGAGATCTACTTCGACAGCATCCACACCATTCGGGCTATCCGTGATCGTCACGCTCCCGCCAAGGTGCTGGATCGCCTACCGCTGCCGCACCTGTTCCAGGGTCAAGCCAAGGAAGGAGAACGCCGCCATGCGTAAGCCACGTATCCAGCTCGACACGGCCACGGCTCTTAGCTACGTCGGCAAAACTGCGCTGGTCGAAACCGCCTGGGATGCTGAGCCGGAATCCTTCTGGCAATGCATCCAGATTGTCGGCGTGCTGATCCCGACGCCGGATATGCAGGGCGCCCCGTGCTTCCTGGGTGTCGAACTCAGCTCCAGCACGCGCAACCCAAACGAGTTCTACTTCGACGATATCTGCTCTATCAGGGCGATGCGGCACCGCGACCGGCATGGTTCCGGCAACGTACTGGACCGCATGACCCTGACCCATTCCGCCGATGGTTCCGGGTCAGGGGCCGCGCTCCCGGCTCGTCGGAACAGCTCCACCGTTCCGGCGAACGGAAGCACGGGCGCAGCGCACCCTTGACCCCACGCCATGAAAACAAGCCTGACCACGGGAGAGTGGGGCAGCTTCACCGCCCCGCGCTCCCGAGCCCTCGGCGGCAAGAGTGGGATGACAAGGGCAAAGCCCTTGGTGTTGATCCAGCCCCGCCCGCTGCACTTCGCTGACTGCCTGCACCTCGTATTCCTGGCGCTGCTGAGCGCCTTCCTCTGGTACGCCAGCCTCCCGCCCTCTGATCGTCCCCAGGTGCCTTCCTACATCCAGGAACAGAACTGCCTGACAGAACCAGACCCATTCAAGGAGCTTGAACGATGGATGAAGCAAGAGCGGTGCAAGCCCCTGACGTAGCCGTGTGTGTCTCGGCGCAGCCGAGACGGGTTCGGCTGCGTCGGGGGCGCAGCACGCCGCTAGCTGATACCAGCGCCGAGTCAGCGTAGCGCAACGGGCGCTGGTGCCACAGCGGCGCGCCCGCCGCCTGACGCCCCTGTAACACGTCAGAAAGTAAGACGAAAACTTCCGCAGTAATCAGCAATAGGTGACCAAGTGAAAAAGCCAAAAGACTTCCTGAGACTCGACATGCTGGCACGTGAAGATGCAACTGGCCGGCTGTTCGTAGACCCGGGCAACGCCCGCATTGTCGACCTGTCGAAAGTCCGCCTGCTGCACTGCGGCGTCGATACTGTCCGCCAACTCTACCGTGGTCTGCTCCGGCCGGAGCTGCTGTGCCTGTTCGATAAGCCGGGCACCATTGTCGACTTCGCGGGAGAGCGCTGGCATGCAGGCCGTGTCAGCAAGGATTCTGGCTACCAGTACAAGCTCCAGAATGCTGACCTGGGTTTCGTGCTGCTGCTCAAGAACTACAACGCCAAGGTCGAGAACATCGGCCCACACCTGAAAATCGAAGTGTCACCCCATGCCATCGACGCCCTATCGCCAGAGCGCCTGCAAGCCCGCATGGATTTCTATGCCGAGCAGATCCTCACCCACATTGAACGCAACCAATGCGCGGTGCATCTGGCCCTGGATGTTCAAGGCTGGCAACCGCCCGCTGATCTGGTCGCCCGCATGCACTGCCGCGCCCGATCCGCCCGCGATATCTCCGGCATCAAGGAAATCACCTGGGACACGAAAAGCAGCGTCTACGGCCGCGGCGAGACCTACATGTTCGGCTCTGCCGGTGGCGTGCAACTGGCCATCTACAACAAAACCGAGCAGGCCAAGGCCACCGACAAGCTCGACTACTGGGAAGGCGTCTGGCGGCGTCGTGACAGCTTCGACGAAGGCGATCCGGACAACTACAACCAAGACCAGACCGTCTGGCGCGTAGAGCTGCGTTACCACCATTCGGTGATCCAACAGTTTGCCTCTGGCTCCGTCGATCTGCACACCGGCAACGCCATCGATACCAACAGCTACGCGGCCTTCACACCGCACTTGGATGGCCTGTGGCGCTACGGCATGCAGCAATTCAAGTTGCTGGCTCGCCCTGGTTACTACGAGCCGATCTGGACCCTGCTACGTGAAGACGCCCGCGTTGATCTGCCGGTCGATTCACTGCTGGATGACACGGAGTACAAGCGCAACTACAAGACGTCTCGAGGCTTCTCCGGCAAGAACGTGGAACTGTTCCTGGGAAACTTCGTAAGCCTGCTGGCACGGGAGCGAGTGGGCGCTAGAAAGGGTTTTTACCGGCTCAAGGATTGGGAATGCTGGCCGGTGATTCGTGACCACTACGCCGCCAAGGGCATGGATGAGGATGGGCTGTACAAGCACCTCAAGAACATCCTGGAGGAACGACACGTCAGGTGGGGTAGGGCGATCTGATGGCGATCATCCAACAGCCTGACGGGCGCTGGAAGGTCGATGTAGAACCCATCAAGGGGCGGCGCTTCCGCAAGACCTTCAAGACCAAGGCTGAGGCGCAGCGGTTCGAAACGTCCTGCCGGGCCAAGGTGATGGAAACGCCCGATTGGGCACCCAAGCCAAAGGACCGCCGCAAGCTCTCTGAGGTGTTCACCCGCTATTACGATCTGCACGGCCACACCCTGGCCGACTCCAAGCGCTTGAAGCAGGTACTGGCGAACATCGCTCATGACCTGGGCGACCCGATAGCAGCCAAGTTCACCGCTGACCAGTTCTGCACCCTGCGCGGCAAGCTGCTGGTTGAAGGCATCAACGGCAAGACGCTGAACAACCGCCTGGGCTACGTGAAGTCGGTATTCAACGAGCTGCATCGCCTCGGCGATATCGACTACCCGAACCCGTTGGCCAAGGTGCGTCCGTTACGCCTGCAGGAACGCCCGCTGTCGTATCTGACCCAGGAACAGATAACCGAGCTGCTGGAGGCCTTCGACAACTACCCGAACTGCACGCATATGGCGCTGATCGCTCGCGTCTGTCTGGCCACCGGGGCACGTTGGGGTGAGGCTCAGGGGCTGGTGCCATCCAGGGTGAAGAACGGCGCCGTGACTTTCGCCAATACCAAGTCGAGACGCACGCGAACCGTGCCGATCGCGCCTGCCCTGGAGCGAATGCTGTTGGACTACTTCAAGGAGTATGGGGCGTTCCCGAACTGCATCCGGCATTTCAGTCGCGTGCTGCAATCGACGTCGATCACGCTACCGGCCGGACAAGCCACGCATGTTCTACGGCACACCTTCGCCAGTCACTTCGTCATGGCCGGTGGCAATATCCTGACCTTGCAGAAGGTCCTTGGACACTCCTCGGTGACGATGACCATGCGCTATGCACACTTGTCGCCCGATCACCTGCAGGACGCGCTACGGCTGAATCCCATCGTCGACACTTTATCGACACTTCCAAAACCCGGAAACGAAAAAGCCCTGTAAAAACAGGGCCTTAAAGCTGCGATTTTGGAGCGGGTGATGGGAATCGAACCCACGGCTCTAGCTTGGGAAGCTAGGGTATTACCATTATACGACACCCGCAGCGGGTGCCTTTATACCGGAACTCGACCTGAGAATAAAGCGCGGAGCAGGGCAGTAGACGCATCCGCTCCGCGCTCGGTGCCCCTCATACCGCCATTGCCTGGAGGTCGCGCAGGTCGCCTTTGACTGGCAGTTGCAGGCGTTTGCTGGGGGCGTTGAAAAAGTCCAGCAGCACGCGTTGGCTCTGCAGCCAGGCGGCCTTGTGTTCCATGTCGAGGAAGTGGCCGGCATCGTCGATCACGGCGAACTGGGCGTGGTCGATGTGCTGGGCGAACAGGCAGGCGTCCTCCACCGAGGTGTATTCGTCACGGTCGCCGTTGACGAATAGTAGCGGGATGTCGATGGCCTGCAGGCATTCCTTGCCGCAGTTCGCTTCCATGCTCAGCACCTGCTTGATGTGCGCGTACATCTGCCGGTATTCGTGCTCATCCAGGGTGCTGATGTGCTTGTGGTTGAAGCGCTTGAACAGCGACGGCAGGTGCTTGCCGATGGTGCTGTTGACCAGCAGGGCGACGTTGTCGCGATCCACCGCGTTCAAGAAGCGCAGGCCCTTGTGCAGGTAGTCGAGCATCGGCACGTTGAGGATCGGCGAGAAGGAGCAGATGGCGGCCTTCTCCAGCGTCGCCGGGCGTTGGGCCAGGGCTAGCATGGAGGCGACACCGCCCCAGGAGAAGGACATCAGGTAGTTGGCGCCGTAGAGGTCGATCAGGTGCAGCAGGATCGCCGCTTCGTCTTCCTTGCTGATGGGCGTGAAGTCGCTGTTGTAGGGCTTCGACTGGCCGGCATAGGGCAGGTCGAAGGCCACTACGTTGAACTGCGGCTGCAGGTACTTGATCGTTTGCGCGAACGAGGCGGTGGTCGCCAGAGAGCCGTTGACCAGGATGATGGTCTTGCTTGCTGCCGGATTGCCGTAGAACTCCGTGTGTACGTTGTGCTTCCTGTTGATCTCGACGACTGCGGTTTCTGGCCTCATGTCGTTTCCTCCTGGCGCAAGTGAGCAAGGCGAGCGGGCGACCGTTCGCGCTGGAATGAGCAGTTAGAAAAGCGCCTGAGCGTGACAGCATGATGTCAGGCTGGAGATTTTTATAAGTATAGGAATTTCAATCAGTTAGGATCGAAACAGGCGAGCGCTCCAGGCTTTTTCAGGGCCTTGGAGAGGGCGGTGTTACCAGGCAGGAATCCAGTCGGCGCAGAGCGCCATCAACCGAAAAAATACTTTACTGTCTTTCTGTGACCGGCTGGTCACCTGAAGACTTATGGTTCGATTCAAGCAGTTACCTTGCAGCCACGCAAGGGTGAGTCACATCTTTGTAGCCGATTGGTGATGCCGTTGGTCGGGTAGTCAGATTCAGGCGTAGGGCGACGATCAAACGCTGGCGATTTCCGCATCCGTCAGTGCGCGGTATTGGCCGGGGGCGAGCTGTGGGTCGAGGACGATTTCGCCCATGCTTTCGCGGTGCAGGGCGACGACGCGATTGCGGAAGTAACCGAACATACGCTTGACCTGGTGGTAACGGCCTTCGAACAGGGTCAGCCGTGCTTGGTGGCTGCTCAGTACGTCGAGCTGGGCGGGCAGGGTGGTGAGGTCTTCGAAGGCGAAGTACAAACCTTGGGCGAAGACCTCGGCGTATTCGGCGGTGATCGGCTGTTCGGTGGTGACGTGGTAGACCTTGGGCTTGCGCTGCTGCGGCTGGGTGATGCGCCGCGACCAGCGCCCGTCGTTGGTGATCAGCAGCAGGCCGCTGGTGTTCAGGTCGAGGCGACCGGCCAGGTGCAGGTCGTGCTTGTCCGGCTCGGCGAGCAGGTCGAGGACGGTACGGTGTTCGTCGTGCTCGGTGGCGCTGACCACACCGACCGGTTTGTGCAGCATCCAGTAGCGCGCGCTACGCCCGGCTTGCAGCAGTTCGTCATCCAGCTCGACGCGCTGGAAGTCGCGCACCTCATGTCGCGGGTCGTGTACCACGGCGCCGTCCACACGCAGGCGGCCGGCGCTGATCAGCAGGCGGCTGTCCTGGCGGCTGAAGCGCGGGAAGTTGCTGAGGAAGCGATCCAGGCGCATGGCTCAATCGCGCTCGCGGGGTTCAGTGGCCTTCAGTGCACCAGCGCAGGCGGGGCACAGGCAGGCCTGGTTGCATTGCTCGGGCGTCAGGCGCTGCAGCGCGGCAGGGTCGATTTGCGCGTCGAAGCACCAGCAGGGCTCGTCACGCCCGGCGGCGACGCTGCACTGGTTGCTCTTGCCGCATAGCGGGCAGTGTTGAGTGTCCATCAGAGATCGAGGCAGACGCGGTCGCGCCCAGCTTGCTTGGCACGGTACAGCGCGCGGTCGGTGCGACCGAGCAGGGTGTGCAGGCTCTCGCCGGCATGCCACTGGCTGAGGCCAAGGCTGACGGTGACCTGCAGGCTCTGGCCTTCGACTTCATGGCGCTGTTCGGCGCATTGCTGGCGCAGTTTCTCGGCCAGGTCATGGGCAGCCTGGCGGTCGGTGTTCTTCAGCAGCAGGATGAACTCCTCGCCACCCCAGCGGCAGAGAATGTCGGACTGGCGCAGCGTGCCGCGTAGTTGCTGGGCGAAATCGTGCAACACCTGGTCGCCGGCAAGGTGGCCGTGCTGGTCGTTGATCAGCTTGAAGTTGTCGAGGTCCAGCAGTACGGCGCACAGCGGGCTGCTGTCGCGCTGCGCTTCCTGCAGCGCCTGTTCGGCGAGAATGTCGAAGCCACGGCGGTTGGGCAGGTCGGTGAGGCTGTCGGTGGTGGCCAGGGCGGCGATGCGACGCTGGTAGCGACGAATCGCCAGGCTCACCAGGGTCAGCACGATGACGGTGACCAGCAGGCACAACAGCAGGTTGATGTAGAGCCCCTGGCGGATGCCGGCCAGGGCCTTGTCCTGCTTGTCGACGAACAGATACCACTCCAGCTCGGGGATGTAGCGCACGTTGAGGAAGTGCTCGCGGCCCTGCTCCTGGTACTCGAACTGACCGCTTTGCGGCGTGGGCAGTTTTTCCATTAGGCCGTCGAGGCCGGGCACGTCGGCCAGTGAATCGCCGACCTGGGCGCCCATTGGTCCGCCTTGGGCGCCAGTGAGGGTGATGCGCCCGGTGGTGTCGACGAAGTAGACGCTGCGCTCATAGCGCGCCTGATATTCGTCGATCAGCTTGACCACGGCATCGACGGCCAGGCCGACGCCGGTGGCGCCAATGAAGCTGCCGTCGTAGTCGAGCACCTTGTAGTTGATGAAGATGGTCAGACGGTCGGCGTTGGCCATGTCGACGTCGACGTTGATCTCGTAGGGCTCCTTGAGGCCGCGTACGCGGTAGTACCAGACGTCACGCGGCTCTTCCGGCTTGACCTGCTTGAGCACGCCCTTGGCCTGGTAGTAGGTGCTGGTCCTGTCGGAGACGAAGAAGCTGGTAAAGGCGCCGTAGTGCTCCTGCACTTCACGCAGGTAGCGAGTCATCTGTCCGGTGTCCTGTTCGCCGGCCAGCACCCAGTCACGCAGGAAGGTGTCACGGGCCATCATCGAGGAGATGAGGATAGGGCGCACCAGGTCCTTCTGGATTTCCGAATAGACGGTGTCGGAGGTCAGTGGCAGTTCGGTGTTGATGATGCTGTCGCGAATCGAGTCGCGCGAGGCGTAATAGCTCAGCAGCGAGGTGGTGAGAAAGCCGCTACCGAGCAGGAACAGGAGCAGTAACACCAACGAGGTTTGCGTGTGCCGTTTGGGGCGCAGGGACATGGGTGAATCCGGGAGCGGGCTAATGGCGTGATGCTAGCTTGCCGGAAGGGGATAGCGCCAGTTGTGATCATGATCGGTGCTGTATGTGGGGCGGATGAAAGTTGGGGTTATGCCAATCCGGCAAGGCGAGCAAGGCAGCCTTGCGTAGGAGGCCCACCCTGGGGCGAAGCTTTGCGAGACGTCGTTAGCCAGGTTCGCGGCGGGGCGCCGCTCCTACAGGTTGGGTGTATCGACATTTGACCGGGTGGCTGGTTTTCCCGGATTGCATCCGGGCTACGGACTGTAGGAGCGGATTTATCCGCGATTGGTTTGCGGGTATTGCGGTGGGTCATGAGGCGGTCGCGGCTAAAGCCCCTCCCACAGGGAATCGGTGGATTTGGGGAGTGTTGTGAAAATGCGGCCAACGCTTCTCCGGCAGGGAATCGGCGTTTGTGTGGATCGCGGCTGAAGCTGCTCCTTCGCGGTCGTGGCTGGGACGCCTCCTACAAGGGCTGGTAAGGCCCTGTGGGAGGCGCTTCAGCGGCTAGCTTTTCAGGCCTCTTCCAACACCACCACACGCTGCCCGGCGCGCACGGGCGAGCCCGGCTGTACGCGTACTTCGCGCACGGTGCCGGCCATCGGTGCGGTGAGCGGGATTTCCATCTTCATCGACTCGAGGATCACCAGTACGTCGCCAGCCTGCACCTGCGCGCCGGCTTCCACCTGCACCTGCCAGAGGTTGCCGGCGATATGGCTTTCGATGCCGTGTTGGCCGGCTGCCAGCGGGGCGTCATCGCCGAGTTCGGCGGCCACTTCCTCGACTTCGAAATGCGCCTGGCCGCTGTCGATCCAGCGCTGGCGTTCGGCATCGAAGGCGGCGCGCTGTTGCTGGCGGAAGGCGTCGATGCCCTCTGCCTCGGCATCGAGAAACTGCTGGTAGTCGGCCAGGGCCAGTTCGCTGTGTTCGATGTGCAGCGGGTAGCGACCGAGCGGGAAGTCGCGGCGGATACGAAGCAGTTCGTCAGCCGATACCGGGTAGAAGCGGATCTGGTCGAAGAAACGCAGCAGCCAGGGCTTGCCGTCGAAGGCTTCGACTGCGCGGTAGCGGTTCCACATCTGCAGGGTGCGGCCGACGAACTGGTAGCCGCCGGGGCCTTCCATGCCGTACACGCACATGTAGGCGCCGCCGATGCCGACCGAGTTTTCCGCCGTCCAGGTGCGCGCCGGGTTGTACTTGGTGGTGACCAGGCGATGGCGCGGGTCGAGCGGGGTGGCCACCGGTGCGCCGAGGTAGACGTCACCCAGGCCCATGACCAGGTAGCTGGCGTCGAATACCGTGCGGTACACCTCGTCGAGGTTCGGCAGGTCGTTGATGCGGCGGATGAACTCCAGGTTGCTCGGGCACCAGGGGGCGTCCTTGCGTACGGTGGTCATGTACTTGTCGATGGCCAGCTGGCAGGCCGGGTCGTCCCAGGACAGCGGCAGATGGACGATACGCGACGGCACCTTGAGGTCGCGCGCGGCGCATACCGCGTCCCACTCGCCGGCAACGATATCGAGCAGCGTCTGCAACGGCAGGGTTTCCGGTTGGTAGTGCACCTGTAGCGAGCGGATGCCTGGCGTCAGGTCGATTACGCCGTCGAGCTGCTTGGCCTCCAGCGCCTGCATCAACGCATGGCCACGGAAACGCAGCACCAGGTCGAGTTCCGGCTGGCCGATTTCCAGCAGCAGGTGGGTGTCACCGGAAAGGCGCGCGACCAGGCGGGTGTCGGCGTGGCCCAGGTCGAGGAGGATTGGACTTTGTAGCCCGGATGCAATCCGGGACTCAGGTGCTGCGATTTCCCCGGATTGCATCCGGGCTACGGTCGCGTCTGTAGGAGCGGATTTATCCGTGATTTCGGTGCCGCCTGCATCGCGGCTGAAGCGGAGCGCCGCCCGGCCGCTCCCACAAAGGCTGGTGCATTCGCTGGCACTGGCTTTGGCCAACGCCCTTGCCATGGCGATATCCACCGGCACGAAGCGCACCTTGTCGCCGGCCTTGAGCTGGCCGAGCTGCCACAGGTCGGCCTCGATGATGGTCACCAGGCAGACGAAGCCGCCCAGGCTGGGGCCATCGGGCCCCAGAATCACCGGCATATCGCCGGTAAAATCCACCGCGCCGATGGCGTAGGGGTTGTCGTGGATGTTCGAGGGGTGCAGGCCGGCTTCGCCGCCGCTGTCGCGCACCCATTCCGGTTTCGGGCCGATCAGGCGTACGCCGGTGCGGCTGGAGTTGAAATGAACTTCCCAGTCGGTGGCGAGGAAGCTGTCGACATAACCGGGTGTGAAATATTCCGGCGCGCCGTGGGGGCCGTAGATCACGCGCAGCTCGCGCACGGCTGGCAGGGCAGGGCAGAGTTCGACAGGCAACTGCGCGCCGCTGCTGGTATCGGCGAGCGGCAGCAGGTGCAGCACGTCGCCGGCACGTAGGGCACGTCCGCCGTGGCCGCCGAACTGGCCGAGGGTGAAGGTGCTCTTGCTGCCCAGGTAGTCCGGCACCTGAATGCCGCCGCGAATGCTCAGGTAGCTACGTGCGCCGGACCCGGCAATGGTGCCGAGGGCCAGGGTGCTGCCGGCCTGGATCAGCAGGGCGGTGTTCATCGGCTGTTCCACGCCATCGACGGCCAGCGGGATCTCGGCGCCGGTGATGGCGACCACCGCGTCGGTATTGAAGCGCAGCAGCGGGCCGCTCATGGTGATTTCCAGCGCAGCGGCGCCTTCGTCGTTGCCGAGCAGACAGTTGCCCAGGCGCAGGGCGCGGCTGTCCATCGGCCCGGACGGCGGCACACCAACGGCCCAGTAGCCGAGGCGGCCGGGGAAGTCCTGCACGCTGGTCTGGGTGCCGGCGCTCAGCACTTCGAAGGTGCTGGCCTGGTAGACCAGATTCTCCAGGCAGCGCGTCCAGGGCGAGCCGCTGGCGAAGGGCGCGTCAGCCAGGATCTGGCGCAGGTAGTCGCGGTTGCATTCCACGCCGTACAGCACGGAATCGCCAAGGGCTTTGTCCAGAGCGGCGCTGGCTTGTTCGCGGGTTGGCTGCCAGGTGATCAGCTTGGCGATCATCGGGTCGAAGTAGGGCGGAATCTCGCAACCGGCTTCGACCCAGGTGTCGATACGCAGCGCCTTACCGTCGGCTTCGGGAAATTGCACGGCGGTGAGCAGGCCGGGGCTGGGCTGGAAGTCACGGCCCGGGTCTTCGGCGTACAGGCGCGCCTGGATGGCATGGCCGCAGGGCTTCAGGCTCTTGGCCAGATCGCCGAGTGGCGGCAGATCGCCGGCCGCCAGTTCGATCATCCAGCGCACCAAATCGACGCCCCACACCTGTTCGGTGACGCCGTGCTCGACCTGCAGGCGGGTGTTCACTTCGAGGAAGTAGAAGCGCTCGGCCTCGCTGTCGTAGACGAATTCGACGGTGCCGGCGCTGCGGTAATTCACCGCCTTGGCCAGCTTGATCGCCGCCGCGCAGAGTTCGTCGGCCATGCCAGCGGGCAGGTTCGGCGCCGGGGTTTCTTCCAGCACCTTCTGGTTGCGACGCTGCACCGAGCAATCGCGCACGCCGAGGGCGAGCACGTCGCCCTGGCCATCGCCGAACACCTGCACTTCCAGATGGCGGGCGCGCTGGATGTATTTCTCGATGAAGACGCCGCTGTCGCTGAAGTTGTTCTGCCCCAGGCGTTTGACCGCCTCGAAGGCGTCACTCAGTTCCTCGGCCGAGCGGCAGACGCGCATACCGATGCCGCCACCGCCAGCGGTGCTTTTCAGCATCACCGGGTAGCCGACGGCTTCGCCTGCGACCAGCGCGGCGTCGAGGTTTTCCAGCAGTTCGGTGCCTTCGAGCATGGGCACTCCGTGCTGTTTGGCCAGGGCGCGGGCGGTGTGCTTGAGACCGAACACGCGCAATTGCTCGGGCGTCGGGCCTACGAAGGCGATGCCGGCGGCTTCGCAGGCTTCGGCGAAGGCGGCGTTTTCGGAGAGAAAGCCGTAGCCGGGGTGAATGGCTTTGGCGCCGCAGGCCTTGGCAGCGGCGAGAATCTTGTCGACCACCAGGTAGGTCTGCGCGGCCGGGCCGTCGCCGAGAGAAAACGCCTCGTTGGCCTGCTGGATATGCAGGCTGGCAGCGTCGGCTTCGGAGTAGACGGCGACGCCGCCGACGTTCAGCTCACGCAGGGTGCGCAAAATGCGGCAGGCGATGGCGCCACGGTTGGCGATCAGGAGTTTGTCGAACATCAGGGTGACCCTCGAAGGTCATGGCGGGCCGTCCCGCCGTCATTCGTTATGTGCCACGGTCGTCCGTGGTCGAAACAGTCGTGTGATGCGTGCCGCGCGTGCTGGGGGACAAATTTTGTAGGGCGGGTGAAACCCGCCGGGCCTTGGCGGGTTTCACCCGCCATACATCAATCCCACGCCAGCACTTCGGCTGGAGCCCTGGCGGGTTTCACCCGCCCTACGTCAGTTCCACACCAGCACTTCGGCTGGCGTCGGGTTCCAGCCATTGCACGGGTTGTTCAGTTGCGGGCAGTTGGAGATCAGCACGATCACGTCGGTCTCGGCACGCAGCTCCACGTACTTGCCGGGCGCGGAGATGCCGTCCTCGAAGGTCAGGCCGCCTTCGGGGGTTACCGGTACGTTCATGAAGAAGTTGATGTTGGCGCCGATGTCGCGCTTGCTCAGGCGGCCGTCGTGCAGGCTGGCGCGCAGGAAGTTGTCGCGGCAGCTGTGCATATAGCGCTTGTCCAGCGCATAGCGAACGGTGTTGCTCTCCTGCGCGCAGGCGCCGCCGAGGGTGTCGTGGCGACCACAGGTGTCGGCGACGATGGTCAGCAGCGGCTTGCCGAGGTTGGAGTAGAGCACCGTGCCGGTGGTCAGGTAGACGTTGTTCTGCTTGCGCAGGGTGCGCTGCGGGTCGAAGCGTTCACGTGGGTTGCGTGCGGCGAAGAACAGGGTGTCGATCGCCTGGTTGCCTTCGAGGTCGTGCAGGCGCAGGGTCTGCCCAGCCTTGACCTCGAACAGGTAGGGTTCGCCCGCCGGGATGGTGTGGCGGAACACGGCGGTTTCGGGATGCAGGTTGCTGGCGGTAAGGGTCATTTCGGCAGCCCTCAGATGTACTGGCGTTCGGTGTTGTGGAAGCCGCGGCCGTTCTCCGGGCGCGAGGTGCGGCAGAGCACGGTGATGCCGTCGCTGTCGACCTTGCTCCAGGTCAGTTGCACCGGCTTGGGTGCGTACTGCGGGTTGGGGTCCATCGGGTGTTGCAGGGCGGTGAGCACCACCAGGGTGTCCATCGGCGCGTACAACTCGATGTAGTCGCCGGCCTGGCTGTTGTCGGGCTGGAAGTGGAAGGCGCCATCGGCGTCGACGTCCACGCGGCTGAACAGGTTGAGGTTCATCAGCAGGTCGAGCAGGTTGAGATCCCACTTGCCCATCTCCACCAGCAGGTTGTCCATGCCGTTGCGGAAGAAGCCGTTGCGCAGTTCCTGGTAGCGGCCCTGGCCGTACTTCTCCAGCACTTCGTCGGCGTTCAACACGCCGCCGAAGCTGTCGTGCCAGCCGCAGGTGTCAGCGGTGATGGCCGCCAGCACCTTGCCCATGTCCGAGTACAAGCAGTGGCCGGCGGTGAGCTTGGCGGTGTGCTGGCCCTTGAGGGTGTCGGGCAGGTTCAGGCGCTCGCTTTTCTCGGCGGCGTTGAACAGCAGCAGGCTGACGTTGGCGCCACCCTCGATATCGGTAATGCGCAGCAGTTGGCCGCGCTTGAGGATGAATGAGGTGTGGCCGCCGCCGGGGACGGTTTCCTCATAGAGAGTGGGGCGCAGGGTGAGGGCAGTAGTCATGGGTACCTCGAGATCAAAGCCTGGTCGTCAGGCGCCGGCAGGGGCGCCTGATCATCGTTGCGATGGGATGGGGAGTGTCGGTCAGAGCTTGCCGTCGACGGCCATCTGTACGTAGCTCGGGTCGAAACGCAGCTTGATGTTGGCACTGTCGCCGGTAGTCACGTCGCCCGCGAAGGTCATGCCGATGGCGTCAGCGCTGCGCGCGCCTTCACCAAGGATGCCGTGCTCGAAGCTGAAGTTGGCGACCTTGGTCATGGTCTCCGGCAGGGCCGGGCTGGTGACGAAGTCCAGGGTTTCCTGCGGCGTGTAGAACAGCTTGGTGGTCGCCAGTTGCGCCTGGTAGCCGGCCAGGTCGGTGCCGGAGGCCTTGGCCATTTCGGTCAGGGCTTCGGTGGCTTCGGGCGTGCCGGATTGCATCAGTTCGAGAATCTCGAACCAGGCGCCGACCAGGGCTTTGCCGAAGTCTGGGTTGTCCTTCAGGGTCTGGGTATTGACCACCATCATGTCGAGGATTTCACCGGGGATCTTCGAGGAGTCGAACACCTGGGTGCTGCCGGGCTGGGCGATGATTTCGGCGAGCATCGGGTTCCAGGTGGCGGCGGCCTGCACGCTGGGGGTGGTATAGGCGGCGATGATGTCGGCGTCGGAGGTGTTCACCACCGTCACGTCACGCTCGCTCATGCCTGCCGACTCCAGCGCACGGGCGAGGAAGTAGTGGGAGACCGACAGCTCCACCAGGTTGACCTGCATGCCTTTGATGTCGGCCAGGGTCTTGCCCTCGCCCTTGATCAGCAGGCCGTCGTTGCCGTTGGAGTAATCACCGACGATCAGCGCGGTGCTGTCCACACCACCGGCGGCGGGGATGGTCAGGGCATCCATGTTGGTCATGGTGCAGCCGTCGAACTGACCGACGCTGTACTGGTTGATGGATTCGACGTAGTCGTTGAGCTGCACGACATCGATGTCGATGCCGTATTTCTTCGCCCATTTGTCGATGATGCCGGAGGTACTGGCGTGGCCCCAGGGCATCCAGCCGGCGTAGAGCGTCCAGCAGACGCTGAAGCTGTCTTTCTTCTCGGCATGAGCGCTGAAGCTGAGCACCGCGGCCAGACCGGCAGCGGCGAAGGAGAGCAGACGGTACTTGCGCATTTGGAACCTCCAGTGTTGGTGAGTACGGGCAGGAGTCGCGGCACGTTTCGAATCGTTCGAAAGGCGCGTTCTCCCGGGCTTTTATCCCGCCGTGTAACCTCACTGGAGGTCGATGACTCTCGGACCAGCACTTGCCAGGCAAGTCGGAACCCTAGTCATCCATTTCGCAAATTGTGGTGCCGCGATTCCGGGAAACCCCGGTTAGAACCTGCACACCCAAGCTTTAGCGAATAGCGTGCCAGCTCGCCGATGCCCGTGACTGGGCACTCTGGCAAGGCTGCTTGCGGTTTGCGTGCTGCCTGATGGGGCTTGAGTGGCGTTCATTGCACCGTTCGGGGGCAATTCGGCTCGTGGCATCGCGCCCTGGCGGCGTCAGGGCGGTGGCATGGAAATCGCTATCGACCCTGTTGCAGGGGCGGCCTTGCTGCCGCTCTCGGGACGACCCGACCCGCTGCTCGTCTGGACGACCAGGTAACTCACTTGTTCAAGGGAGATTGCCATGGCGCATACCCATTTCACCTCGATTCCCCTGATCGACGTCTCGGGCTTGTATAGCGAGCATTTTGCCGAGCGCCAGCGCGTAGCCGATGAGCTGGGCCGTGCCGCGCGCGAGGTCGGCTTCCTGCAGATTACCGGGCACGGCATTTCGCGTGAGCTGCGCGACGGTTTGGTCGACCAAGCGCGCCGCTTCTTCGCCCGCCCGCTGGAGGAGAAGATGCGTTTTTACATCGGTCAGTCGAGCAACCACAGCGGTTACGTGCCGGAGGGCGAGGAGCAGTTTGTCGGCGGCAGCAAGGATCTGAAAGAGGCCTACGACGTCAATTACGACTACACCGAGGCGGCGCAGGTCTATCCGCTGTTGGGTCCGACCCAGTGGCCGGACTCGGCAGACTTCAAGCGCGAGGTCGGCGCTTACTACCGCGCGGCGCTGGCGCTGGGCGACACGCTGTTTCGTGGCTTCGCCCTGGCGCTGGGGTTGCCCGAGGACACCTTCGCTGGCATCACCCGGCAGCCCACCAGCCAGTTGCGCATGATCCATTACCCGCTCGATCCCGATCCGGTGGCCGACCGTCCCGGTATCGGCGCGCACACCGACTACGAGTGCTTCACCATCCTCTTGCCTACCGCTGAAGGCTTGCAGGTGCTTAACGGCGACGGGCAGTGGATCGATGTGCCGCTGGTGGAGGACGCCTTCGTGATCAATATCGGCGACATGCTCGAAGTGCTCAGCAACGGTAACTTCGTCGCCACCTCGCACCGCGTGCGCAAGGTTAGCGAGGAGCGTTTCGCCTTTCCGCTGTTCTGCGCCTGCGACTACCCGACGCGCATCGCGCCGATTACCGGCTTGCCGGCGCGCGGTGAGCGTGTGTACACGCCTGTGAATTGTGGCGACCACCTGTTCGCCCAGACCGCGCAGACCTTCCGCTATCTGCGCGAGCGGCTGGAGGATGGTTCGCTGCAACTGCCCGATGGTGCCGCGGGTTTGTCCAGCTTCGGCCAGACCCGCCAGGAGGTGACGGTATGAACCTGCTGGAGCTGGCTGCACGTTACCCACAACGCGCCGAGGGCGGCGTGCCAGACTGGATGCTCGGGCACTTTCGCCGCCGCACCATCAGCTTTGCCGATGGCCGCAGCGACGAGCGTACCCAGGTGCATTGGCTGCAAAGTCGCACCTTCACCATCGACCTGCGCCTGCCGGATGCGCCCGCGTTGCCGGTAAGGGCCTGGCAGGACTACGGCGCCGCCGAGCTGCGCCAGCTTGCCAACCATGAAGGCTGGGTGGCCGATAGCGTTTGGGAGAACGGTTATCTGAGCTGGCATGGTGGCGTGTCCCTGCAACTGCACAACCGCTGGCCGGAGCCGGCGCAGTTGCATCGCATCGGCAATTGCATGATCGAGTTCGGCACCACGGGCGCCTATGTCGAGGACTGGCGTTTGCAGGCCAGCAGCGGGCCGCTGATCGGTCTGCGTTTGCTGGAGGAATGCGACGCTGAAACCGGCGAGGTGCTGCAACGCGGCGGTGGCCTGATTCTCTGTGGCGAGCAGCTTGGCTGGGTGCATGGCCGGGGAGCAGAGCCTGGCGAGTCAGCGTTGCAACTGCGTGAGCGCGTCGAACGGGCGCAGGGTGATGGTGAGGCTTTGGCCGCGTTGTTCGACTGCGAGACTTCGCTGGCTTACGCCGATCAGCAGGGGCGTTTACAAGTGGCGTTGTCTACCATGCCGGCGCGGGTGGGGCAGATGGTTTCGCTGGAGGGCTTCGAGCTACCGGGAGCAGGGCGCGTCTGTCAGCACCTGCAACGCCCGGACGGCCGGGCGGTGGTGCGGACGTTCATCATCGATACGCTGGAGCCGGATTGGTGTGCGGATCTCGCCACGCCGACTACTGGCGAGGCGCAGCGCTGGTTTGCCGCGGAGAGCGAAACGCTGTCGCGGTATCTCGAGGTGTTGAGCTAGCTATCGGTGCTTGCGTGATGCTCCGCTGAAAAGCTCGCCGCTGAAGCGCCTCCCACAGGGATTCGGAACCACTCGATTTGTGGGAGGGGCTTCAGCCGCGACGCTTTGGTTGGATCGAAACGACGGCTCCGTAGCTCGGCTGCAATCCGGGAAAACGGCCCCGATGATCCCCGGATTTCAGCCAAGCTACAGCTGCGCCTCTGTGACCGGAGGCGCAGTCGGTGCGCATGGCGCACCCTACGGGTTACCACGCCACTTGCGCTGCGTAGGGTGCGCCGTGCGCACCGAAATTGCCGCTTAATCAGCGGGTGGCAATACGCTCGGCCAGTTCGCTGGGCAATTGTGTCTGCGCCCGGCGCGCGGCGTTCAGCGGGATGTCGTAGGTGATCCGCGCGCCGTAGGCGTTGGGCGCCTGCGGGTCGTGGCGCACCTTGTCGAATACCAGCAGGCGGGTGCCGAGGCTGAAGCCTTCGGAGAGGTCGTGGGTGACCATGAACACGGTCAGGCGGGTTTCCTGCCACAGCTCCAGCAGCAGCGCGTGCATGTCCTTGCGGATGCCGGGGTCGAGGGCGCCGAAGGGTTCGTCGAGCAGCAGCATGCGTGGTTGCATCACCAGCGCCTGGGCGATGGCCAGGCGTTGCTGCATGCCACCAGAGAGCGCGCTGGGGTACTTGTTCAGGGCATGGCCAAGGCCGACCTTGGTGAGGATTTCGGCAGCGCGTTCGCGAGCTTCGCGTTTGGCTGCGCCGAACAGTCTGCCCAGCAGCTTCGACTTCGGCAGCTCAAGGCCCAGCGCGACGTTGTCCAGCACGCTCAGATGCGGGAATACCGAATAGCGCTGGAACACCACGCCACGGCTCGGATCGGGCTCGTTGGGCAGCGCCTGGCCGCCCAGCAGCAGTTCGCCACGGCTCGGACGTTCCTGGCCGAGCAGCATGCGCAGAAAGGTGGATTTGCCACAGCCGGAGGCGCCGACCAGGGTGCAGAACTCACCCTCGTCGACCTTGATGTTGAGGCGTTCGAGCACCACCAGGTCGCCGTATTCCTGCCACAGGTTGCGCGCTTCGATAAAGGCGGTTTTCCCTGTGCTTGCAGGGGCCGTACGGGAGTCGCTCATGGCAGGTTCACTTAGCGGGACGATATGTTGACTGAACAGGGTCATGCCTTGCCTCCTTTATGCCAGGGGAAGCACAGGCGCAGCACCTGGCGCAGGCCCAGATCCATCAGCCAGGCCAGCAGGGTGATCCACACGACGTAGGGCAGGATCACGTCCATGGCCATGTAGCGACGCACCAGGAAAATGCGGTAACCGAGGCCGTCAGTCGAGGCGATGGCCTCGGCGGCGATCAGAAACAGCCAGGCCGAGCCGAGCATCAGACGCAGCGAGATCAGCAGGCGTGGCATCAGTTGCGGCAGCACCAGGCGCAGGATCAGCGTCCAGGAGTTGGCACCGAGGGTCTGCGCCTTGATCAGCAGCTCGCCGGGAATCTCGCGTGCACGCTGTTCGATGTCACGAGCGATGCAGGGGGTGATGCCGATGACGATCAGCATCACCTTGGACAGCTCGCCGAGGCCGAAGACGATGAACAGAATCGGCAGGATCGCCAGCGGCGGAATCATCGATAGCACCGTGAGCAGCGGCGACAGCGGCGCGCCGAACAGCGGCACGCTACCGGCGGCGATGCCCAGCACCAGGCCCAGCAGCGCGGCGATGCCCAGGCCCAGACCCAGGCGTTGCAGGCTGGAGGCGGTGTCCTGCCAGAACAGGTACTGGCCGCTGCGTTTGTCTTCGGTGAAGGCCAGGCGGTCGATGGCATCGGCCATCTGGCTGGCGCTGGGCAGCAGCTTGTCGTTGGGGTTCTCAGCCAGGCGGCTGGTCGAGGCGCTGAAATAGACGAACAGCAGCAGGGCGAAGGGCAGCAGGATCAGCAGCAGGCGGCTGCTGCGATCCGGGTGGCGGTTGATCAGGCGCATGGATAGTCCTCGTCGGGCCTGGAACGAAATGCGTGCGCAGCTAGCAAGCGCAAGAGCGCGCTGGTTTCGGGCCTTTGGGGGGGACGGCTGGTTGCCGCTGATGCGAGTGGGGCGTACCCATGATGAACCTCCAGTTTGACAGGGGCGGGCAGGAGTTCGCGGCGGTTCCCCACGGATGGGGCGCGTTCTCCCGGGCTTTTGTCCCGCCGTGTAACCTCGCTGGAGGTCGCTAGCTCTCGGACCAGTCGCTCGCCTGTGGCGAGCCGGAACCCTAGCCGGCTATTGGCAAATTGTGGTGCCGCGATCCCGGCGAGCCGGGTTGTTCCTGCACGCAGGGTCCGTAGCGAACATCGTGCCAGCTAGCCGAGGCGCCTAGCTGGCGGGTTTCGTCGTCGCTCATTGCTGTGAGTGCGCGTTATTGGTGCGGATCGTGGTGCGCCTGCTGTGCGATGGGGCGTTACAGCGCCCCATCGGCGGCCAGTTCCATATAGCGATGGTTGAAGCGCAGCAGAATGCGCTGCGGGTTGCCCAGCGTCTTCTCGCCACTGAATTCGATACCCAGATTGGTCAGGCCCATGCCGCTCTTGCCCAGCAGGCCGTGAGCATCGGCAAAGTGCGCGACCCGTTGCATGAGGTCCGGCAGCTTGCCGGTGCGCGCGAAGTTCAGCGCGCTGCGCGGCGAATAGAACGAGCGCAGGGTGCCCAACTGGGCGTCGAAGTCTTCCGCGGTGGTGTCGGCGGCGGCTGCCATTCTGGCCCGGGCTTCACGACCGGCCGGGGTGGGCAGGCCGAGCAGTCGCTGGGTCTCAAACCAGGCGCCGGTCAGCGCGCGGCCGAATTCTGGGTGCTGGGCAAGGGTCTGGCTGCTGACCACGGTGAGGTCGAGGATTTCACCGGGAATCAGATTGGAACTGAACACCTGGCTGACCTCAGCCTTGCGCCGAATCTCGGAGAGGATCGGGTTCCAGGTGATCACCGCGTCGCCCTTGCCGGCGAGGAAGGCATCAGCGATTTCGGTATCGGAGACGTTGATGATGGTCACGTCGCTTTCATCGAGCAGGGCCCACTCCAGTGCGCGGCTGAGCAGGTAGTGCGAAACCGAGTTCTCCACCAGCAGCACGCTCTTGCCTTTCAGGTCCTGGATTCTCTTGCCGCTGCCACGCAGCAGCAGGGCGTCGGCGCCATTGGAGAAGTCGCCGATGATCAGCGCGGTGCTGTCCTTGCCGGCAGCAGCGGGAATGGTCAGGGCGTCCATGTTGGTCATGCTGCAGGCGTCGAACTGGCCGGCGCTGTAGCGCTCGATGGAGGCGACATAATCCGGCACTTCCTGCACCTGAATGTCAATGCCGTACTTGTCCGCCCACTTCTTCACGATGCCCTGTTCGGCGGCGTAGCCCCAGGGCATCCAGCCGGCGAATATCGACCAGCACAGCTTGAAGGTTTTAGGCGCGGCCTGGGCTGTCGGAGCGCCAAGCAGGCAGGCACAGAGCAGGACGGTGAGCAGGGAGCGAATGGACATGGAAACCTCGGGTCATGGCCGAAAGCGGGAAAGCCGGCAGCCTGGCTGCGCGTTCTCCCGGGCTTTTGTCCCGCCGTGTAACCCCGCGGCATCCCGCCGCTGCATGAGGTCGCCCACTCTCGGACCAGCCACTCGCCGTTTGACGAGCCGGAACCCTAGTCGGCCATTACGATTCGCTACCACTGACGATCCTGTGCATGGATCGGCTTTCCGCGGCGCTGAGCAAGCGAATGCCATGCCAGCGACAGGACAATTGTCCTGTGCTCTTGTGGTTTTGCGCCGTCGGTCACAGCCGACGAAGTGAATCGCACCTGTTGCGGGCGCGCTGTCTGATGCGTCAGGGATCACCGTCCCGGAGGCCGACATCGGTCGGCGTCGACCCAGCGGTCACAGGAGGCCGCCATGCCCTACAAGATGCTGTTTTCCGCGTTGCTCTTGCTGCTTTCCGGTTGCGCCGTTTATGGCGAAGGCTACGACCGTGGTTATCACCACGGCCATGGCTACCGGTACTACGACGGCTATCGGCGCGATTACAACCCGCCGCCACGCTACTACTACGAGGAGCGTCGGCATACCTACTACCCGGCGCCCCCGCGCTACGTTCCGGCGCCGCCGCCGCGTCATCACTACGGCCACGATCACCGGTATCGCGACGGCTACAAGCACCAGCAGCCGCGACATGACTATCGCCGCGACCAGCGTCGTCAGGAGCATCGCAGCGGGCAGATTCAGCGCGGCTGGGAGGCAGGCAGCAACACGCAGCATCGTTTCTCCAACGGGCGCAGCAATAACGAACAACGCCGTAGCGGCGAGCGCCGCTGGTAAGTCTCCCCTCAATCCGCCGCGTGCCCGGCGCGCGGCGTCTGTTCATCCACCTGGCGAATCGCTGTAACCATGGCCTGCGCCGCTGGCGACAGGCTGTGGCCGGCGCGGCTGACCAGGCCATAGGCCGAATGCTGATGCAGACCCTGAGGCAACAGCGGCAGCAGGGCTAGCTGACCGCTATCGACTTCGTCGGCGATCACGTCCCAGGGCGCCATGCTCAGCACATTGCTGTCGGCCACCAGGCGCTTGAGTACCAGGAAGTTGTCGCATTGCACGCTCAACGGCTGCGCTCGCCCGCTGGCCTGCCCCAGGCTGCGTTCGACCACCTGTGGCAGCTGTGTTCCGGCGAGCGGGAAGTCGAGCAGGTCGCGCAGTTGCAGGTTGCGCCGCTGCAGCAGCGGATGAGCCGGGCGGCAGAACAGTACGCCCTGATGCACGCGCAGCGGTTCGATGTGCAACTGAGCGTCGTCCTGCAATTCACGGATATCGGCGACGAACAGCTCGATGGTCGAGTCCAGCAGGCTGTCGCGCAGCTCCAGCCAGTTGGCGATGTCCAGTTTCACCTGCACCCGCGGGTAGCGTTGCAGCAACTGCCCCAGCGCCTGCGGTATCAGGCGCGCGGCCGGGTAGGGGCCGGCGCCGAGGCGAAGTTCGCCGGCCTCCAGGTTGCCTAGCTGATTGACCGCGTTGCTCAGCGCCAGGCTGCCGGCCAGCAGGCGGCGCGCATGTTCCAGTACCAGGTGGCCATGGGCGGTGAGGCTGACGCCGCGGCTGTGGCGATCCACCAGGGTGCAGTCCAGCTGGCTCTCCAGCGCCTGGATGCTGCGGCTCAGCGCCGGCTGGCTGAGGTGCACAGCCGCTGCGGCGCGGGCGAAATGCGCGTGTTCGGCGAGGGCGACGAAGTGACGGAGCTGGCGTAGATCGTTCATGCGCTTCCTGCATTAACTGGTCTATTCGAATGCATTGGAATTATCGGACGGCCTTTGCCAACCTGCCAGCATTCCAACAACAAGACCTTCCAATGCCATGAGCCCATTCTCTCGCTTCAGCGGCCTGCTGCTGGCTGCCGCCCTGCCATTGAGCGCCTATGCCGAGCTGCCGGCCGAGCGTATCGAACCCAGCATCAACGCCGAACTGGCTGCCCACACCAAGGTGTTCGCCCAGCAGGTCTATCGTGTCGCCGACAACGTCTATTCGGCAGTCGGCTGGCAACTGGGCAACGTGGTGATGATCGAGGCGCCGCAGGGGCTGATCATCGTCGACACCGGCGAGTCGGTCAGCGAGTCGCGCAAGATCATGGCCGAGTTTCGCAAGCTCACAGATAAGCCGGTCAGAGCAGTGGTCTACACCCACTTCCACCCGGATCACATCAACGGCGTGCAGGCGTTCGTCAGCCGCGAGCAGGTGGAGCGCGGCGAGGTACAGATCTACGCCCACGAGACCCTGCTGCAGAACGTGGTGGCGCAGGGCGCGCTGGTCGGGCCGATTCTCGGCGTACGTTCGGCATACAGCTTCGGTTCCTTCCTGCCGGCCAGCGATCAGGAGGGCATGAACGGTGGTATCGGTCCGTTGGCCAAGCCGGAGCCGTCGTCCTTCATCGCGCCGACCGTGACCTTCGGCGAGCGCCTGGATACCACTATCGCCGGCCTCGACGTGCAGTTTTTACATGTGCCGAGCGAGGCGCCGGACGAGATCACCCTGTATCTACCGGCCAACCGCGTGCTGATCAGCGCCGAGGTCGATCAGGGCCCGACGCTGCCGAACATCCACACGCTGCGCGGCACCAAGTTCCGTGACCCGGTGCAATGGGTCGAGAGCCTGGACAAGCTGCGTGCCTACCAGGCTGAGTACATGGTGCCGCTGCATGGTCGGCCGGTAAGCGGCCAGGACAAGGTCGAGGAAGTGCTGCGCATGACCCGCGATGGCATCGCCTATATCCACGACCAGACCGTGCGCTGGATGAACAAGGGCCTGACGCCCGACGAACTGGTAGAGAAGGTCAAACTGCCGCCGCACCTGGCCGGTTACACGCCCTACCTGCGTGAGTATTACGGCACGGTGAAACACAGCGTGCGGCAGATCTACAACGGCTATCTGGGCTGGTTCCAGGGTGACCCGGTGGCACTCGACCCGACCCCGCCGAGGCAGTACGCCGAACGCCTGATTGCCCTGGCTGGTGGCCGCGAGAAACTGCTGCTGGAAGCTGGCAATGCCTACCTCAAGGGCGACTACCAATGGGCCGCCGAGCTGGCCGGCTATGCCATTCGTGTCGACCACGAAGACACGCTGGCGCGCGAGATCAAGGCGCGCAGCTTTCGTAAGCTGGGCTACGCCAGCATGAACATCAACTGGCGCAACTGGTACCTGATGAGCGCCATGGAGTTGGAGGGCAAGCTTAACGGCGATGTCATCCGCCAGCGCTCGGTGGAGATGCGCAAGGTGTTCCTCTCGCCGGACATGGTGCGCAGCTTCACCCCGCAGAGTTTCCTGCAGAACTGGGTGACCCGTGTCGACCCGGAGAAGGCCGGTGATGTCGAGCTGACCCTGGGTTTCAGCTTTCCCGACGTCGATGAGCAATGGACGCTGGAGGTCCGGCGCGGTGTCGCGCAACTGCACAAGGGTATTCCCGAGGGCACTGCTCTGCGCCTGAGCATGGACAAGCGCTTCATGGAAACCCTGCTGACCGGTGAGGGTGGCCTGGTCAAGGGCGCGCTGCTCGGCGATGTGAAGGTCGACGGCAACCTGCTGGAGATTCGTCGCTTCCTCAATTGCTTCGACTTCAGCGACGAGGCATTCGGACTGACCCTGCGTTAGCCCTCGGTGCGAAGCGGCAAGATCGGCGTTGTGTTTGCCATTCGCCGCGGGGCGCGGCTCCTACAGGGTAGGGGCACGACCTCGCAATCCGCCCTGTAGGAGCGTCGCCCCGGCGCGAAACGATTGCGGCTGTACGGCAAGATTGACGTCGTGCTTGCCATTCGCCGTGAGTCGAGGTTCCTACGGGGCGTTCCCATCGAAAGAAGGGCGGTCTCCTGCCAACCGCCCGGTCACACTTCAGGTTCATCCATTCGGAGGCTCCCGATGAACCTGCTGTCTTTCGCCAAAGGCGCCCTGGCCATGTTCTGGCTGGTGGCGCTGCTCAATCTGTTCTACCCCTTCGCCACCCCGCTTGGCGGTTGGGTCAACTGGGCTGCGCTGCTGCTATTGCTGGCGCACGTCGGTGAGCTGTTGCTGTTTCGCGCGCGTCTGCAGGGGTTGCCCGCGCAATGGTGGCAACGCCTGCAGGTACTGCTGTTCGGCATGCTCCATCTACAACACTTGCGTTGAACTGTGAGGCCGAGCAGCTGGGGTGTCGCAATTCCTGTAGGAGCCGGCTTGCCGGCGATCCGTTCGAGACACCGCCAGCAAGCTGGCTCCTACAGGACTCTATTCCACGAATAACTGCTGCACCACCGAGAAGTCCTGCTTGCCCTTGCCCTGTTTGAGCAGCAGGCGGTAGAGCTGTAGTGCCAGGGCACCCATCGGTGTGCTGTTGCCGCTGTGGCTGGCGGTTTCCTGGGCCAGGCCGAGGTCCTTGGCCATCAGCTCGGCCATGAAACCGCCGCTGTAGCCCTTCGAGGCAGGGGCGTTTTCCATTACTCCGGGCCAGGGGTTGTATTTCTCCAGCGTCCAGTTACCGCCGGAGCTCTGCCGCATGATCTCCGCCAGTACGGCCGGCTCCAGGCCGTTGGCCACGCCCATGGCCATGGCTTCGGCAGTAGCGATCATCTGCACGGCGAGCACCTGGTTGTTGCATACCTTGGCCACCTGGCCGGCGCCCTCCGGGCCGGCGTGGAAGATGTTCTTGCCCATGGCGGCGAGCATTGGCCGGGCTCTTTCCAGTGTCTGCGCCTCACCACCGACCATGAAGGTCAGGGTGCCGGCTGCCGCGCCGCCGGTACCGCCGGATACCGGTGCATCGAGCAGAGCGATACCGCGCTCGCGGGCGGCGGCGTGCACCTTGCGCGCGGACTCCGGGGCGATGGTCGAGCACTCGATCACCAGTGTGCCGGCGGGCAGCCGCGCAAGCAGGCCGTCGTCGCCCAGGTACAGGCCCTCCACATGACGGCTGGCCGGCAGCATGCTGATCACCACCTTTGCCTGATCGATGGCGTCGGCGGCGCTATCGGCCGCCACGGCACCTTCGCCGGCCAGCGTGTCGACGGCGCTGCGCACCAGGTCGAAGACTTTCAGCGGATAGCCCGCCCGGAGCAGGTTACGGGCCATGGGCAGGCCCATGTGGCCGAGGCCGATAAAGGCGGTTTGGGTCATGGCAGCTTTCCTTTCTATTGGGCGCTTCGCGCATCGATTGTCATTGTTCGAGGATTGCTTGTGAGCTCTCCCGGAGCGCATCCGGGCTACATGTAGGGTGCGCCGTGCGCACCGATCCGTACGCTACAGGTCCGCCAACGGATGTTCGCCGTCCCAGGCCGGTGCGAAGTGCGCTTCGACCACGGCGGTGGGGATTGTGGCCACGTCCGGCCAGTGCCAATGCGGCGTCTGGTCCTTGTCGATCAGGCGGGCGCGCACGCCTTCGGGGAATTCCGGGTGGCGGCAGCAGTTCAGGCTCATGGCGTATTCCATGCGGAATACCTCGGCCAGCGACAGATGGCGGGCGCGGCGGATCTGCTCCCAGACCAGGTGCGCTGTCAGCGGGCAGCCATGGGCCAGGGTCTTGGCGGCGCGGGCGAGCAGGGCGTCGTCATCCGCCTGCAGGGCGCTGATGGCATGAACGGCGGCGGGCAGGTCGGCGACGTCGAGCAACTCGTCGATACGCTCGCGGCGCGGCAACCATTGGGCCGCCGGCAGCTCGCTGCGCGCTTCGTTCTCCAGCGCGCGCAGCAGGCTGTGCAGCTGCGCCGCGGGTTGTTCGCGCCAGTTCAGTTGCACCAGGCCTTCGAGCAGGGCGTCCTGCTGGTCGTCGCGCAGGCAGCGGTCGGCCAGGTTCAGGTCCAGCGCATCGCGGGCATTGATGCTGGCGGCGGTGAGGCCAAGGAACAGGCCCAAGCGCCCCGGCAGGCGAGCGAGGAACCAGCTGCCGCCGACATCCGGGTACAGGCCGATGTTGATTTCCGGCATGCCCAGGCGGCTGCTCGGGGTGACGATACGGATACCGGCGCCCTGCATCAGGCCCATGCCGCCGCCCAGCACATAGCCGTGGGCCCAGCAGATGAAGGGTTTGGGGTAGGTGTGGATGCGATGGTCGAGGCGATATTCGTCGGCGAAGAAACGTCGTGCCAGGGCCGGTATTTCGCCTGGCTGTTCGCGACACTGATTGACCAGTCGCACGACATCGCCGCCGGCGCAGAAGGCCTTGGGGCCGTTGCCGCGCAGCATCACGCAGGCGATGGTCGGATCTTCTGCCCAGGCCCTCAGGCGTTCGTCGAGTGCTTCGATCATCGGCAGGGAGAGGGCGTTGAGGCTCTTCTCGGCGTCCAGGCTGGCGATGCCGATGCGGTAGCCATGCAGGCTGGGGCGTTCTTCGAATTGCAGGTTCATAGGGGCTTCCTGCGTAGGGTGGATGACGGTTTATCCATCCACCTTACGGGTTTGTGGTGGACGTAAAAGGCGACGACCACCCTACGAGACGGTAGGAGCGAGCTCTGCTCGCGAAAAGATGACGTCGCCTGATTCGCGAGCGGAGCTAGCTCCCAGGATTTATTTGTTGCGCCACTGCGGGTCGCGTTTTTCCAGAAAGGCGTTGACGCCCTCGCGGGTGTCGTCGGCATCGAACAGATCGACGAAGCGCTCGCGTTCCTCCGGCAGCCAGGTGTTGGCGCCACGCTCACGGGCACCCTGGATCAGTGGTTTGATGGTACGTACCGCTACCGGGCTTTGCCGCGCCACCTTGGATGCCAGCAGCAGTGCAGTGCCACGGGCTTCGCCGGTGTCCACCACCTGCTCGATCAGACCGATGCGCAGGGCGGTTTCGGCGTCGATGCGTTCACCGCAGAGGATCATGCGCTTGGCCCAGCCTTCGCCGACCAGCCAGGGCAGGGCCTGGGTGCCACCGGCGCAGGGCAACAGACCCACGGAGGCTTCCGGCAGGGCCATCTGTGCCTGGCGTTCGGCGATACGGATATCGCAGGCCAGCGCGCACTCCAGGCCGCCGCCCATGGCGTAGCCGTTGATCGCGGCGATGGACACGCCGCGGAAATCGCGCAGGGTCTCGAAGGCCTCGCCGAAGCGTCGGGCCATCTCGCGGGCACGGGCCTTGTCGCCATCGGCGAACATGTTCAGGTCGGCACCGGCGGAAAAGAACTTCGGCCCCTGGCCGGTCACCACCAGGGCGTACACCTCGTCGTCACGATTGAGGTGCTCGACCACCTGCTTGAGACCGATCAGTGAGTCGCGGTCCCAGGTGTTGGCCGGTGGATGATTGATGGTGATCAGCGCGGTGTGGCCGTGCTTCTCGACGGTGAGCTTGTGGGTCAGGTCGAAGATGCCGGATTTATAGGTTTCGATTGCAGTGCTCATAGCATTCCTCGTCAATGTTCGCCCCTCCCCATTAATAGGAGAGGTGGGAGAGGGGAAAACGGCTACAACAGGCGATCGAGCATGCCGCCCTGCAGGAGCAGGCGGCGGGCGACGATCACCCGCATGATCTCGTTGGTGCCTTCCAGTATCTGGTGCACGCGGGCGTCGCGTACCCAGCGTTCCAGCGGATAGTCATTCAGATAGCCGTAGCCACCATGCAGTTGCAGGGCCTCGTTGCACACGTCGAAGCAGTGGTCGGTGGCGAAGCGCTTGGCCATGGCGCAGTAGAGGCTGGCCTCGCCGTGGCCATGGTCGAGCTTGTGCGCGGCCAGGCGCACCATCTGCCGGCTGGCGGTGAGGGCGGTGAGCATGTCGGCCAGCTTGAATTGCAAAGCCTGGAACTCGCTGAGCGCCTTGCCGAACTGCTTGCGTTCTTCTACGTAGCGCAGGCTTTGCTGCAGCGCTGCCTGGGCCGCGCCGAGCGAGCAGCTGGCGATATTCAGACGCCCACCATCGAGGCCCTTCATGGCGTAGACGAAGCCTTCGCCTTCCGGGCCAATGCGATGGCTGGCAGGGATGCGCACACCTTCGAAGGTGATGGTGCGGGTCGGCTGCGCCTTCCAGCCCATCTTGTCCTCGTTGCGTCCGTAACGTACGCCGGGCGCATCGGCAGGTACCAGGAAGCAGGAAATACCCTTGGCACCATCCTCGCCGGTGCGCGCCATGACGATCAGTACCTGCGTGCTTCCCGCACCGGAGATAAAGCACTTGCTGCCATCGATCACGTAGTCGTTGCCGTCGCGCCGGGCACGGGTGCGCAAGTGGGCGGCATCGGAGCCGGCGTCCGGTTCGGTGAGGCAGTAGGAGGCCAGCGACTGGCCGTTGATCAGCCCCGGCAACCAGGCATCCTTCAGCGCCTGGTCGGCGAAGCTGGCGAGCATCCAGGTGGCCATGTTGTGGATGGTCAGGTAGGCGGTGGTGGCCACGCAGCCAGCCGCCAGTTGTTCGAAAATCAGTGAGCTGGACAGCCTGGACAGGCCCAGGCCGCCATCCTCTTCGCGTAGATACAGGGCCAGGTAGCCCTGTTCGGCAGCGCGGCGAATCACCTCGACGGGGAAGTGCTGCTCGCGATCCCACTCGGCGGCGTGGGGCGTCAGCTCCCGCGCGGCGAAGGCGCGGGCGCTGTCGGTCAGAAGGCGTTGTTCATCACTGAGTTCGAAGTCCATGGCATCTCATTGTAAGGTCAGGGGTTGGCCGCCAGCGCGGCGCTCGGCCTGCCACTCGGCGAGGCTGGGCAGCGCGCTGCTGGCATCGAGGCGGTCGACGATTTCGAAGTAGTCCTGCTTGAGCGGGTCCTTGAGTACCTCGTCGCGCGGCTTGACCTTTACCGCGTAGACCGTCTGCAGGTTCTGGTGGTCGAAGGCACGCCATTGCTGTTCGTCTTTGAGCAAGGTGTAGCGGTGGCCTTCCAGCGCCTTGATCAGCGCTTCGCTGTCGAGGCTCTTGGCTCGCGTAGCGGCGTCGGCCCACTGTTGAACGATGCTGTAGGCCGAGGCGGCGGAGCTGGATGGGTACATCTCGTAGCGGGTCTTGAAGGCTTCGACGAAGGCTTGGCCACGCGCGGATTTTTCCAGCGCAGGCACGCGCCAGGTCCAGGGCTCGGTGCCGATCACGCCTGCCATCAGGTTGGGACCGGCCTGTTCGACCATGCTCTGGGTCAGGTTCGGCGCGACGATCTGCATGCGCTCGGTCAGGCCAAGATCCTTGGCGACGCGCATGGCACGCACCAGATCCTCGCCGAACAGCACCAGGGCGAGGATCTCGGCGTTGCTGGCAGCGGCCTGGGTCAGCGCGTCCTGATAGTCGGCCAGGCGCGCACCCGGGAAGGGGATGCGTACGCTGGCGTGCTGGGCGGCATTGTCGGTGGCGGTGGCCTGGCGCAGCGACGCCTCGCTGGTGTGGCCCCAGGTGTAGTCGGCGGTGACATAGAAGTAGCGCTTGTTCGGCAGGGTCTTGCTCAGGTATTGGCCGAGTACCTTGGCGCTCATCCAGGCGTTGTTGCACTCGCGAAACATGTAGCGATGGCCATCCTTGCCGGTGGTGTCGTTGGAGTAGGTGAGGGTGCCGAAGTACAGCAGACCATGCTGCCTGGCACGCTTGCCGGCGGCGATGGCGACCGCGCTGGAGGAGCCGCCGAAGAGCATCGCCGCGCCCTCGGCGGCCAGCTTGTCGACGTTCTTCTCGGCCTTGGCCGGACGCGAGGCAGTGTCCTTGCTGGACAGGCGCAAGGGCCGTCCCAGCACACCGCCAGCGGCGTTGATTTCATCGATGGCCAGCAGGGCTCCACGCATCTGCGCCAATCCCTCCTCCTTGTATGGTCCGGTGCGCGGATAGTTGAGGCCGAGGGTGATCGGCTCGGCAGCCTGCGCACAGGCGGTAAGTGCGGCCCACAGGGCCAGCGTGGCGGACAGTTGGCGCATTGCAGTTCTCCTTGTTTTTGTTCTGCAGAGAACTGTTTTACGCCGCTCGTCCAGTTCGAGTGATCGTCTATTAGTCTAAGAAACGCTCACCCAGTTCTCATTTCAGCTGAATAGTCATGTTCGGGCCATCGCCGAGCGGCGTGTCGTCGAACCAGCGGCTGGTCACCGTCTTGGTCTCGGTATAGAAACGCACCGCCTGCTTGCCATAGGCGTGCAGGTCGCCGTAGAACGAGCCCTTCCAGCCGGTGAAGGAAAAGAACGGCAGCGGCACCGGAATCGGTACGTTGATGCCCACCTGGCCGACTTCAATCGCATGCTGGAAATGCCGCGCAGCGCCGCCGGAGCGGGTGAACAGGCTGGTGCCGTTGCCGTAAGGGCTGGCGTTGACCAGTGCGATGGCCTCTTCCAGGGTGTCGACCTGCATGCACACCAGCACCGGGCCGAAGATCTCCTCGCGGTACAGGCCCATCTTCGTCGTCACGCCACGGAACAGCGTCGGCCCGACCCAGTTGCCATTCGGATACCCCTCCACCGTGCACTGCGAACCGTCGAGCAGGCACTCGGCGCCTTCTGCCTTGCCCTGTTCGATCAGGCGCAGCACGCGCTGGCGTGCCTGCGGGCTGATCAGCGGGCCGTAGGCGGCGCCGCTGTCCTGCCAGTGGCCAGGACGCAGCGCGGCCATCTGCGTTGCCAGCTCATCGATCCACTGTTTCGATTCGCCGACGAACACTGCCACGCTGATCGCCATGCAGCGCTGCCCGGCCGCGCCACAGCTGGCGCCGAGCAGGTTGCTGAGCACCTGATCCTTCGGTGCGTCAGGCATGATCACCATATGGTTCTTGGCCCCGGCGAAGACCTGCACGCGTTTCAAATGCTGGGTACCGGTGCGATAGACGTGCTGGCCCACCGTCACCGAACCGACGAAGGACACCGCGCGCACCGCCGGGTGCACCAGCAGCGCATCGACCTGCTCGCGGCCGCCATGCAGCACCTGCAGTACGCCGGCTGGTGCGCCGGCCTCGAGGAACAGTTCAGCCAGACGATTGGGCGTCATCGGGTCCTGTTCCGAGGGTTTGAGAATGAAGGTATTGCCGCAGGCGATGGCCAGCGGAAACATCCACAACGGAATCATCGCCGGGAAGTTGAACGGGGTGATGCCGACGCACACGCCCAGTGGCTGGATCCAGCTGGCGGTGTCGATCTCGCGGGCGACGTTTTCCACCGTCTCGCCCATCATCAGGCTGGCGATATTGGCGGCGTGTTCGGCCACTTCGATGCCGCGCCAGACGTCGCCCTTGGCATCGGCGAAGGTCTTGCCGGTTTCCGCCGCGAGAATCTCCGCCAGCTCGTCGTGGTGTTCCTTGAGCAGGTGCTGGTAGCGCAGCATCAGGCGGGCACGCTCCGATACCGGCACCTCGCGCCAGGCGAGGAAGGCTTTCTGCGCACTGGCCACTGCGGCCTCGATTTCCTCGGCAGTGGCTTTGGGGGCTAGGGCGATCACTTCCTGGGTGGCTGGGTCGGTGACTTCGATCAGCTCACGAGCCTGGCTGGTTTGCCATTGGCCGTCGATCAGTTGCGGTAGCGTGCGGGGCATGGTCGCCTCCTGTTGTTCTTGTATGGGCTCTTTATAGCCATTCGATGCCCGCTTGTGGATTGACGATCTTGGTCTTGGGATGGACGATCTTGTCATTCGATCGGGATGCAAAGGAGTGATGCAGTGGGGATGCGGGTGGAAACCTCCAATTGGCCGTTGCCCGTCGGTGGGCAACGCTTCATCACTCCGCCGCGCCTGCGCCGCTTGTTGGCACGCCATCCTTTGAGCACTGGGTGCTATCCCTTGGCCATCGGCTTCTACCCGGAAGCGGCCGGGCACCAGATGCGACGCCTGCACCCGGACGATCATCTGCTGATCTATTGCCGCTCAGGAAGTGGTTGGCTGGAAGTAGCGGATGGACGATTCGAGGTTGCTGCTGGCGATCTGCTGCTGCTGCCCAAGGACGCGCCGCATGCCTATGGCGCCGATGGACAAAAGCCCTGGACGATTTACTGGGTGCACTTCGACGGTAGTCTCAGCGAGGACTTTCTGCGTCTGCTGGGCGCGCAGACGCTGCGGCGTATCGGCGTGCAGCCCAGGTTGATCGGCGATTTCGAGGCGTTGCTGGGTTTGCAGCGTCAGGGCCTCAACGTCTTGCCCTTCATCCATGCCGCGCACCGTTTGCAGGCGATGCTCAGCTCCCTGGCGGTGCTGCCGGCGCGGGTCAACCTCAAGTCCGGCCGCGTGCTGGATATCGAGGCGGTGCAGGCGGTGATGCGTGCGCACCTGCACGGCAGCCTCAACCTCGATGAGCTGGCCGCACAGTTCAGGCTGTCACGCTTTCACTTCGCCAAGACATACCGCGCGCTGACCGGCCATGCGCCGATCCAGGATTTCATCCAGTTGAAGATGGCCCTGGCCTGCCGCCTGCTCGACCGCGGTGATGCCGAAGTGCGTCAGGTCGCCGAGCAGCTTGGCTACGACGATCCCTATTACTTCTCACGGCTGTTTCGCAAGGTAGTGGGCATGGCGCCCAGTCATTACCGGGCGCTGCATCAGGGCTAGATAGGTGAGGGCACGTAGCATGTCCGGCGCGGAGGTAGCCCGCATGCAATCCGGGGCGGTCGGCGGATTGTTCGCTTCGCTCCTGAATCCGCCCTACACCCGAGCAATGGTGGCCAGGCCGGTGGCGACGAGCTTTTCTTGGCTGTCCTTTACTGCGAACACATCGGCTCGGCAGACGGCCTGGCGCTGCCCGGCCTTGAGCACTTCGGCGCGGCACAGCAGGCGTTCGCCAAGCGCCGGTGCGAGCAGGTTGAGCTTGTATTCGCTGGTGACCACGTCGCCGACCATCGACGCTGCTGCCCAGGCGCAGCCGCTGTCGACCATGAAGCCGACCACCGCGCCATGCATGTAGCCATGGTGCTGGCACAGGTCGGGACGACTGCGCACCTGCAGGCTGACCCGGCCCGGCGCGAAGTCGAGCAGTTCGGCGCCGAGCAGCTGGGCGAAGGTGGAGTGGGCGAGCGCCTGTTCCAGGCGTTCACGGCTGATACCGTTCGAGTCGCTCATATGACCTCCTGCATGGTGCGGTGCAGAAGAGTCTCAACCTGCTCCAGAGGGCGGACAAGCTGCATCCATATGCCTGATGGGGCTGCATAGCAGGCGCTTCAGGCGAGCAGACGCTTCCACAATTGCAGTTCGCCCGCCAGCTCCTGCCTCAGTTCGTCAAGCGGCTGCTCCAGCCCCAGTTTTGCCTGCGCCGGTAGCGGTCCCTGCAGCGTCTGGCTCGTCTGCAGGGCACTGGCGAGCAGAACCAGATCCGCCAGGTCGGCAGCGCCGTCATGCTCGCGTTGCCATTGACCAAAAAGGCGCGTGGATTCGATCACTGCCGAGGGCAGCTGCCAGCGCGTCAGGATCAGGGCGCCGAGATCACCGGACAGCTGATCGCATAGCTCGTGCAGCGTATCGCTCTCGCGCGGTACGTTCGGCCACTGCTCCAGCTCGGAAAGTAGTGGCAGGCTGCCAATGTCCTGTAGCAAGCCGCCGAGCATGGCGTCGTCCAGTGACATGCCCGTGCGCTGGGCCAGTACCGCGCAGTGGGCGGCGCGCTCCCTGGCACTGCGCCAACGAGTGCGAAATGCCTGCTGCAGCGCAGGTTCGGAACTGGTGAACAGGTTTTGCAGGCTGAAGCCCAACACCAGGTCCGCCAGTTGGCGGGTACCAAGGCGGCTCAGCAGTTCACGCAGCGAACTACAGGAGCGCTCCCCGCGCAGCAGAGGGGTATTGGAGAACTGCATCAGGTACGCGGCCAGCGGCGGGTCGCCAGTTATCACGCGGGTCAGCTGTTCCAGCGAGGTGCGTGGGTCGTCCAACAGCTTTCTGATGCGGACGGCGGCTTCAGGCATCTGCGGAATCCTGGCTTCGCCCTTCAGGAAACGGTTGAGCAACGCCATGCGCAGGGTATCGGTAGAAGTGGGCATCGGCTTGGATTCATCGGTTGAGGCGATGCCAGAAAGGCTAGCAAAGCATCCTGCATGGCGCCGGCAAGCTCTTCCTTGACTTGCCTTGCGGCCTTCTCTAGCGTGCCTCCACTCGTTTTGTACCCGCAGGAAAACCGCATGACCGACGATCGCATCAAGCTCGAAGCCAGCTGGAAACACGCGCTGCGTGAGGAGTTCGACAAGCCTTACATGAGCGAGCTGCGTGCGTTCCTGCAGGCGGAGAAGGCGGCCGGCAAGGAAATCTATCCGCCGGGCCCACTGATCTTCAATGCGCTCAACTCCACGCCGCTGGATCAGGTCAAGGTAGTGATCATCGGCCAGGACCCGTACCACGGCCCCGGTCAGGCACACGGCCTGTGCTTCTCGGTGCAGCCGGGCGTGCAGACGCCGCCGTCGCTGGTGAATATCTACAAAGAGCTCAAGCGCGACCTCAATATCGACATCCCCGCGCACGGCTACCTGCAGAGCTGGGCCGATCAGGGCGTGCTGCTGCTCAACACCTCGCTGACGGTAGAGCGCGCCAACGCCGGCTCGCACGCGGGCAAGGGCTGGCAGTTGTTTACCGATCGGGTGATCGAAGTGGTCAGCGAGCATCAGCCCAAACTGGTGTTCCTGCTCTGGGGCAGCCACGCGCAGAGCAAACAGCGCCTGATCGACCCGACCAAGCACCTGGTGCTGCGTTCACCGCATCCATCGCCGCTGTCGGCGCATCGCGGTTTCATCGGCAATGGCCATTTCAGTCGCTGCAACCAGTTCCTCAGCCAGAACGGCATGACGCCCATCGACTGGCGCTTACCGGCGCTCTAAGCCCGCTTCCGAGGCCTGCTTAGCGCCGTGCAACTGCCTGATCAGCCGTGCACTGCTGCGCGGCCAGGTCGGCATGCAGGCTTTGCAAGCGTTTGTCGGCTCGTTCCATCTGTTTTGAGTCAGCCTGGGCAACCAGGTCGACGATCATCTCGGCCATGGCCTGGCGATTCTTCTGGTAGCTGATCCGGTAGGCGCTGGTGTAGAAGCGCTCGCGTTGTTGCAGCAGGGCAGTCATGCGCGCAGCGAAATCGTCGCCACGGCGTACTTCCAACGCCTCACGCAGGGCCTGCTGCCAGGCCATGCGGTTTTCCAGCCAGACCTGGTTTTGTTCGCCCAGGCCCTGTGCCCAGCTCTGCACCCGCTCGCGCTGCTCGGCGTTCAGGGTGCCGAACCAGGGTTGCAGGCGCTCCTCCATGCGCTCGGCACGCCGGCTGACCTGCTCCTGCACCGGCGGCTCGAGAAACTCTTCACGCAGCTTGGCGTTCTGCTCGTCCATTGCCGCCAATAGCTGATCGACCTGACGCGGACTGAGGCCACGCAGCAGCTCGATGGTGCTGGGGGTTATTTCCACGGCGATGCGCTGCATGGCCTGTTCGAAGTCGGCCAATTGGCTGGCCATCAGCTCGCTGTCACGGCTGCTCAGCGCCTGCTGACTGCGTTGCAGCCAGTCGAGATAACGCGGCAGCTCGACGCTGCAATGCCAGGCCAGGTGCTCCTGCAGCTGAGGTTTGAGCCAGGCGCTCTGCTCGCTGGTCAGCGCCACGTAGTCGCCCAGCTTCCACGGGATAAGCCAGTCGAGGTTGCGATAGGCCAGGCCGACACGGCTGCAGGCGCCCAGCAGCAGGGTGATGGCCAGTAGCAGGAGCAAAGGCTTGCGCATGATCGGGGCTCGTGAGGGCAGAGTTGTTGAGACTAATACTCGTCGAGGCTGACGCAAGAGGGCGGAAATATTCGCTTATGACTTCGCTGGTCCCCTTCAGGAGGCCGAGTGGAGGTGTTGCGTAGGGGAGCGAGCCGCATGGATGCGGCGAGAGGCTTAAAGGGCCAGGGATGGCCCTTGTAAGCCGGCCCCGGAGCAACGCCGGAGCGAGGGAAGTTTCGCGTAGCGAAACCCGGATGTCGGGGTGCCCTTCTTTGGCACACCTTTCTTGGGCAAGCAAGAAAGGTGTGGCGCCCGTAAGGGGCGCAACCTAAACGCTCAGTGGACTCGGTAATGGATAGTGCCAAGTCAGTAAGCAATACGCACACAAACTCACTAGTCCAGTGTCAAACGCATCCAAATAGGAATAACCAATAAAAAACCGCCCCGAAGGGCGGTTTCCATGTCGCAGGTTGCGCTTAGCCGCCGAGGTAGGCGTCGCGTACCTTGGGGTCGTTGAGCAGCTCTTCACCGCTGCCGCGCATGACAATGTGGCCGTTCTCCAGCACGTAGCCGCGATCAGCCAGCTTCAGCGCCTGGTTGGCGTTCTGCTCGACCAGGAACACGGTCACGCCGTCTTTGCGCAGTTGCTCGATGATGTCGAAGATCTGCTGGATGATGATCGGCGCCAGACCCAGCGACGGCTCGTCGAGCAGCAGCAGGTTGGGCTTGCTCATCAAGGCACGACCGATGGCGAGCATCTGCTGCTCGCCGCCGCTCATGGTGCCGGCACGCTGGGCGAAGCGCTCCCTCAGGCGCGGGAACAGGTGCAGGACCTTGTCCAGTTGCTCCTGATTGTCCGCCTTGCCCCCGAAGAAGCCGCCCATGGCCAGGTTTTCCTCGACGGTCAGGCGGGCGAACACGCGACGGCCTTCCGGCACGATGGCGATGCTCTTGCGCATGATCTCCGGGGTATCCATGCCCACCAGCTCTTCACCCAAGTAGCGGATGCTGCCGCTGGTGGCGCGCGGGTTGCCGCACAGGGTCATGAGCAGGGTCGACTTGCCGGCACCGTTGGCGCCGATCAGGGTGACGATCTCGCCTTTCTGCACTTCGATGCTGACGTCGTGCAGGGCCTGGATCTTGCCGTAGAAGGTTGAGACGTTGTTGAAGCTCAGCATGGATTACGCCTCCCCCAGATAGGCTTTGATCACGTCCGGGTTGTTGCGGATGTCGTCCGGCGTGCCGTCGGCCAGGGGAGTGCCCTGGTTGATCACGTAGATGTGGTCGGAAATGCTCATCACCAGCTTCATGTCGTGCTCGATCAGCAGCACGGTGACATTGTGTTCGTCACGCAGCACGCTGATCAGGGCTTTCAGGTCTTCGGTTTCACGCGGGTTGAGACCGGCGGCCGGCTCGTCGAGCATAAGGATGCTCGGGCGCGTCATCATGCAGCGGGCGATTTCCAGGCGACGCTGCTGACCATAGGCCAGGGTACCGGCGCTACGGTTGGCGAAGTCCACCAGGTCGACCTGTTCCAGCCAGTGGGCGGCGTAGTCCATGGCCTCGCGCTCGCTGCGGCGGAACGCCGAGGTCTTGAACAGACCCGCCAGGTAGCTGGTGTTGAGATGGCGATGCTGGGCGATCAGCAGGTTTTCCACCGCCGTCATGTCCTTGAACAGACGCACGTTCTGGAAGGTGCGTACCACGCCCTTGCGGGCGATCTTGTGGCCTGGCAGGCCTTCGATCGCCTCGCCGTTCAGGCGGATGCTGCCGGAGCTCGGCTGATAGAAACCGGTCAGGCAGTTGAAGACGGTGGTCTTGCCGGCGCCGTTCGGGCCGATCATCGAGACCACCTGCTTTTCCTTGACGTTCAGGCCCACCCCGTTGACGGCCAGCAGGCCGCCGAAACGCATGGACAGGCCGCTTACTTCGAGAATCGTGCGGCTCATCGCTTCAGCTCCAGGTGGGGACGTTGCATCGGCAGCAACCCTTGCGGGCGCCAGATCATCATGAAGATCATGACCAGGCCGAAGATCAGCATGCGGTACTCGCTCAGCTCACGCATCTCCTGCAGCATCACCATGACGATGGCGGCGAGGATAACGCCCAGTTGCGAGCCCATGCCGCCGAGTACGACGATGGCGAGGATCATCGCTGACTCGATGAAGGTGAACGACTCCGGCGTCACCAGACCCTGACGAGCAGCGAAGAAGCTGCCGGCGAAACCGGCCAGGCTGGCACCGATGGTGAAGGCCGAGAGCTTGATCACGGTCGGGTTCAGGCCCAGCGCACGGCAGGCGATCTCGTCTTCACGCAGCGCTTCCCAGGCACGGCCAATCGGCATGCGCAGCAGGCGGTTGACCAGGAACAGGGTCAGCAGCACCAGCAGTAAAGCGATCAGGTAGAGGAAGATCACCTTGTACTGCGAGTTGTAGGCGATTTCGAAGTAGCCGTGGAAGGTCGGCATGTCGGCCGGCACGCGGCGCTCGAAGGACAGACCGAACAGGGTCGGCTTGTTCTCGTTGGCGATACTCAGGCCGTTCGGGCCACCGGTCAGTTCGGTGAGGTTACGCAGCAGAATGCGGATGATCTCGCCGAAGCCCAGGGTCACGATGGCCAGGTAGTCACCGCGCAGGCGCAGCACCGGGAAACCCAGCAGGAAGCCGAACAGCGCCGCCATCATCCCGGCGATCGGCAGGCACATCCAGAAACTCAGGCCGAAGTAGTGCGAGAGGATCGCATAGCTGTAGGCGCCGACTGCGTAGAAGCCGACGTAACCCAGGTCGAGCAGACCGGCCAGACCCACGACGATGTTCAGGCCGAGGCCGAGCATCACGTAGATCAGGATCAGCGTGGCGATATCCACCGAACCGCGGCTGGCGAAGAACGGCCACACCAGCGCCACCATGACCATCGCCAGAATGATCCAGCGCTGGGTGGAGGGTAGGGTGAGGAAGTTGCCAATCTGACCGGAGCCGCTGGGCAGCTTGGGCAGTTTGGCCCAGGTCGGAGTCAGCCGGTCACGCAGCAATTGCCAGAGGAAGATCAGCGTAGCGGCGCCGCCGATGCACCAGAGTTCGAACGCAGTTGCGCCTTCCACACGCAGGCTGATGCCGACGGTGGAGAGTTTCAGGCCCAGTACCGGGTAGGAGATGATCAGCACCAGCAGGGCGCTGAAAATCGCGGATTTGATGTTCCGGCTCATACCTTTTCCACCTCCGGGCGGCCAAGGATGCCGGTTGGACGGAACAGCAGCACCAGTACCAGCAGGCTGAACGCCACCACGTCCTTGTATTGATCACCGAAGATATCGGCGCCGAAGGCTTCGGCAACGCCCAGCAGCAGGCCGCCGAGTACCGCGCCAGGGATGCTGCCGATGCCGCCCAGTACCGCAGCGGTGAAGGCCTTGATGCCGGCGAGGAAGCCCAGGTGCGGGTTGATCACGCCGTAGTTCATGCCCAGCAGTACCGAGGCGATGGCGGCCAGCGCAGCACCGATGACGAAGGTCAGGGCGATGATGTTGTTGGTGTTGATACCGAGCAGGTTGGCCATCTTCAGGTCTTCGGCGCAGGCGCGGCAGGCACGGCCCAGGCGCGAACGGGAGATGAACAGGGTCAGGCCGATCATGGTGACGAAGGTGACGATAAAGATCAGCACCTGCATGTAGGACACCACCACGCCGTTGGCGGCGCTTTCACCGAAGACGAAATTGCCGGGCAGCAGGCTGGGAATGGCCTTGTCCTTGGAGTCCTGTGAGAGCAACACCGCGTTCTGCAAGAAGATCGACATACCGATCGCGGAGATCAGCGGGATCAGACGGTTGCCGCCGCGCAGGGGGCGGTAGGCCACCCGTTCGATGCTGTAGCCGTAGGCGCTGGTGACGATCATGGTGGCCGCGAAGGCCGCGATCATCACGAAGGGCACGGCTTCCAGGCCGAACATGGCGAGGCCGGCGATAACGGTGAAGGCTACGTACGAGCCAATCATGTAAACCTCGCCATGGGCGAAGTTGATCATGCCGATGATGCCGTAGACCATGGTGTAGCCGATGGCGATCAGGGCATAGGTACTGCCAATGGTCAGGCCATTGATCAGCTGTTGTAGGTAGTGATAAAGATCAGGCATTGCCTAACTCCTGGGCGCTTGCGTAAAGCGGCGCTTGTGGCGCAGCGCGAGGCCGGAATTCTTCTAATAAACAAAGCCCACTGCTCGCGCAGTGGGCTTTGGCTCAGACAGGAAGCTTACTTGGCTTCGGACTTGGTGCCGTCCTGGTGCCACTCGTACACCACGAAGCTGAAGTCCTTCAGGTCACCCTTCTCATCGAAGCCCAGGGTGCCGGTGGGGGTGTCGAAGCTGTTGGCGCGCAGGGCAGCCGCTACCTTGGCGGTATCGGTATCGCCGGCTTTCTCGATGCCTTCGGCGATGACCTGAACGGCAGCGTAGGCCGGGAACACGAACGGACCGCTCGGGTCTTCGTTCTTGGCCTTGAAGGCCTCGACCAGCGCCTGGTTCTTCGGATCCTGGTCGAAGGACTTCGGCAGGGTGACCAGCAGGCCTTCGGAAGCCGGGCCGGCGATGGCCGAGATTTCCTTGTTACCCACGCCTTCCGGGCCCATGAACTTGACGTTCAGGCCACGCTCTTTGGTCTGGCGCAGCAGCAGGCCCAGCTCCGGGTGGTAGCCGCCGTAGTAGACGAAGTCGACGCCAGCCTGGTTGAGCTTGGCGATCAGCGCGGAGAAGTCCTTGTCGCCGGCGTTGATGCCTTCGAACAGGGAAACCTTGACGCCTTTGCCTTCCAGGGTCTGCTTGACCGCGGTGGCGATACCTTCGCCGTACTGCTGCTTGTCGTGGATGACAGCAACGTTCTTCGGCTTGATGTGGTCGGCGATGAAGTTACCGGCGGTCGGGCCTTGCAGGCTGTCCAGACCGATGGTGCGGAAGACCAGCTCATAGCCACGAGCAGTGATGTCCGGGCTGGTGGAAGCCGCGGTGATCATCAGGATGCCTTCGTCTTCGTAGATGTCGGAAGCCGGCTGAGTGGAGCTGGAGCACAGGTGGCCAACCACGAACTTGACGCCGTCGTTGACGATCTTGTTGGCAACGGCAACGGCTTGTTTCGGATCGCACGCGTCGTCGTAGACCACGCCTTCGAGCTGGGCGCCGTTGACGCCGCCGGCCTTGTTGATCTGTTCGATGGCCATTTTGGCGCCGATGAATTGCATCTCGCCGTACTGAGCAACGGCACCGGTCACCGGACCGGCCAGACCGATCTTGATGTTGTCGGCCGCCATCGAATAGCTGGCCGCCCCCGCCAGTGCCATTGCCGCGAACAGCTTGGAAATCTGCTTAGTAGCCTTGTTCATGAGTGCTCCACTCTTGTGTTTTTCGTTGTTGTAGTTCTTGCGGCCGAAGCTGCAGAACCGGGTCTGTTACCCCGGTAATGCCTCCGGCAACTGTACCGGAACAGTGTAGAGCGCGGATTTGCGCCTTGAAAAGCCGGCAGCTGGAGGCGAAACGTGGGGTTGTCGCTAAATTGCAAGGAATGTATAGAAAAACGGCGTGGCCTGGGTCGGCTGGCGAGCGTCGCGCGGTTGCCAGGGCAGTTGCCGACGCTATCATTGCGCGCCTGCATTCAAAGCCATCGACACGGGACACACCATGACGGATCAATCTAGCACCCTCTATGCCAAGCTGCTCGGTGAGACAGCGCCGATTCGTTGGCAGGAACTGCAGCCGTTCTTCGCTCGCGGTGCGCTACTCTGGGTCGAGGGTAGTCAGGATCTGGTGGCGGTCGCGCAGGCTGTGGCCGAGAACGATCAGGCTCGAGTCGCGCAATGGATGAACCAAGGCCTGCTGTGCAAGCTCGAAGATTCACGTGCCGAAGATTTGCTCTCGCGTGACCCGCAGTTGTGGGCAGTCGTGGTCGCCCCCTGGGTGCTGGTACAGGAAAGGGCAGGGGATTCGACCCTGCACTGAAATGGCGCGCTGCAGGGCTGTGAGCAGCGAGCTAGACTCTTCGCACGCTCCCGTCAGGGAGGTTCTCGCAGCGCCACGGTAAAGGAGTGAGCCCCATGTTCGAACCTGGTCACCTGCATCGCAGCAATCCGCCTGGCCTGGGCGGGCAACCCGGTTACAGCATCGATTTCTACTATGAGGTGCGCGAGGATTCGCAAGAAGGGCCCATGCTGCATGGGCGTCTGGTGGGCGAGATCGACGGCAAGGCCTTCGAGGAAGCCTTCGAGATGCATCGTGATACTGCGTTCAATTTCGCCAGCGTGATCTCCCGCCTGTTGGCCAAGCATGGCCTGCCGCCCAACCATAGCCCGATCATGCGGGCGCATGCCGAATACGATGCGATCTTCGAGGACATTCGCGCCAGGCTGCACGCCAAGCCGGGTGAAGCGGTGGACCTCGATCACCTGGAGCGCGACGGTCTGACGTGACCCCTGGCTGTTCGAGGACGAAAAAAAACCGGATTCCAGGATCCGGTTTTTCATTCTCGGTTGTGTGTCAGGCCGCGACGAAACCTGCAGGGTAGGCCAGCGAGGCTTGGCTGCTCTGCACTTCGGCGATGGTTTCGCGCACGACCTGCTTGGCCAGGCAAGCGCACTTGCCGCACTGGCTGGCGATGCCGAGCGTGCCGCGCACTTCACGGTAGCTGCAGCAGCCCTCGTAGACCGCATCGCGGATTTGAGTATCGGTGACACCTTCACAGAGGCAGACGTACATAAGCAAGGCTCGTCTTGGTGGTTCTGTTCGATGGATCGGATACTAATGTTAATGAGAATGCTTGTCAAAGATCGATTGCGAATGCTCGCAGTGTCTGACGAACGGTTCAGCTTTCGGCGGGGGCGGTTAGAAAAGGTCTTTGCGTTTTCGCGGGGAGGATACGTTTGACACCGGACTGGCAAGTTTGTGTGCGTATTGCTCACGGGCTTAGCACTATCCATTACCGAGTCCACTGAGCGTTTGGGTTGCGCCCCTTACGGGCGCCACACCTTGATTCGCTGCGCTCGCCCTTCGGGCCAGCCTGCGGCTGTTACTCCGCTGCGCTGCGTCTCTTTGCTTGCCCAAGAAAGGTGTGCCAAAGAAGGGCACCCGGCATTTTAATTCCAGTCAGTTAAGCGTCGATGCTGCGAATGGGTAGGAGTGGCGCCCCGCCGCGAACTAAGTCGATGCGCAATTGAAAAGCTTCGCCCCGAGGCGGGGCTCCTACAAAGGGCTGCTTTGGCAACCTGATCTGATCGGCATTACCCTGCCTCCGGGTTTTGCTGCGCGAAACTCCCCACGCCCCGATGCTGCTCCGGGGGCCGGGGCGCGAGCTTGCATAATCTTTGCGGAATTGAAATTGGCGGTGTCTGGCCTTTGCCTTTGCTCTTCAACTGCGATCTCACAGACGACGCTCAAATCCCCTTCAGGAGGCCGAGTGGAATCGCCACGTAAGGGGTTGAGCGACATGGATGTCGCAAGAGCCACGATGGGCCAGGGAATGGCCCTTCGTGGCGGGCCCCGGGAGTGGTGATGGAGCGAGGGAACCCCGGCGCAGCAGGGCGGGGCGCCTAGCCCGGATGGTGGGGTGCCCTTCTCTTTGGTTACTTTCTCTTGGGCAAGCAAGAGAAAGTGACTCGCCCGTGAGGGGCGAAACCAAGACGAAAGATCGACACGCTAATGATCTTGGCCCAGAGATAAATAGCGCTGCACGCAGAACACACAAACTTGCCAGTCCGGTGCCAATCTGTACTTGTCCCAAAATTATGCGAAGAGCCTAAAAAACCGGCGGACGCCGGTTTTTTCATGGGGTTCGATCGCCGCGCAGAGGCTCACTGATCGAACTCGTCCCAACCACCCATTTCCTTCCAGCGATTGACGATGCCGCAGAACAGTTCGGCGGTCTTCTCGGTGTCGTAGCGTGCCGAGTGTGCTTCCTTGCCGTCGAACTCGATACCGGCAGTCTGGCAGGCCTTGGCCAGTACGGTCTGGCCGTAGGCGAGGCCGGCGAGGGTAGCGGTGTCGAAGCTGGAGAAAGGGTGGAAGGGGTTGCGCTTGATGCCGCAACGGGCCACCGCCGCATTGAGGAAGCCCAGGTCGAAACTACTGTTATGACCGACCAGGATCGCGCGCTTGCAGCCAGCTGATTTGATCGACTTGCGCAGGCCCTTGAAGATTTCGCCCAGGGCATGTTCTTCGCTCACTGCCATGCGCAGCGGGTGGTCGAGCTTGATGCCGGTGAATTCCAGCGCGGCTTGTTCGATGTTGGCGCCTGCGAAGGGTTCGATGCGGAAGAAGTGGGTGTGATCCGGATACAGAAAGCCGCTCTCGTCCATGGCGATGGTGGTCGCGGCGATTTCCAGCAGGGCATCGGTGGCGCAGTTGAAGCCGCCGGTCTCCACATCCACCACAACCGGCAGATAACCGCGAAAGCGCGCCGCCATGGGCGTGCGCGGGCCGGACGGCAGGCTGGGTTCGAGTTCGTCGTCGTAGTTGTCTTCGCTCACGCCTGAGCCTCCAGCAATTTCCAGCGCAGGGTTTCGCCGGCGCGCAGCGGTACCACGCTGTTGTCGCCCAGCGGCAGGGTGGCCGGCACGGTCCACTCCTCACGCACCAGGGTGATGCTGTCGCTGTTACGTGGCATGCCGTAGAAATCCGGGCCGTGGAAGCTGGCGAAGGCTTCCAGCTTGTCCAGCGCACCGCGCTGCTCGAAGGCCTCGGCGTACAACTCGATGGCCGCATAGGCGGTGTAACAGCCGGCGCAGCCGCAGGCGGCTTCCTTGGCGTGCTTGACGTGCGGTGCCGAGTCGGTGCCGAGGAAGAACTTGACGTTGCCGCTGGTGGCGGCGTCGAGCAGGGCTTCCTGGTGCACGTTGCGCTTGAGGATCGGCAGGCAATAGAAGTGCGGGCGAATGCCGCCAACCAGCATGTGGTTGCGGTTGTAGAGCAGGTGGTGCGCGGTGATGGTGGCGCCGACGTTGGCCGAGGCGGCCTCGACGAACTGCACCGCGTCGCGGGTGGTGATGTGCTCGAACACCACTTTCAGTGTGGGGAAGCGTTCGACCACGCGGGTCAGGTGCTCGTCGATGAAGGCTTTCTCACGGTCGAACACGTCGATCTCGGCGCGGGTCACTTCGCCATGCACCAGCAGCAGCATGCCGACCTCGGCCATGGCTTCCAGCGCCGGGAAGATCTTGTCGATGCTGGTCACGCCCGAGTCGGAGTTGGTGGTGGCGCCGGCCGGGTAGAGCTTGGCGGCATGCACGAAGCCACTGGCCTTGGCCGCGCGCACATCCTCGGGGCTGGTGTTGTCGGTGAGGTACAGCACCATCAGCGGCTCGAAGCGGCTGCCTGCCGGGCGGGCCGCGAGAATGCGCTGGCGATAGGCGTCGGCTTCGGCGGCGTTGCGTACCGGCGGAACCAGGTTGGGCATGATGATGGCGCGGCCGAAGGTGCGCGCGGCATCGCCGACGGTGTGTGGCAGCACCGCGCCATCGCGCAGGTGAATGTGCCAGTCATCGGGACGCAGGAGAGTCAGGCGGTCGGACATGGAGGCTTCCAGGCGGGTAAAACGTGGCCGCATGTTAACTGAAAAGCGCCTGTTCGCGCTCGCGCCGACGCGACAATCGCACGTCGGGGGTCAAGTTTCCGTGCGCCTGACCGATACCCCTTGGGAATGCCGTGAACCGCCGTGGAGTCGACCGTGCGTGCGCCCAATTTCCTTCTGATCAGCCTGCTGGCTGGCATGCCCTTGTGCCTGCCAGCGCACGCCATCAGCTTCCAGACGCGGCTGGAGAAGGTGGAGTGGACGGTCGAGGGCGATCAGTTCGAATGTCGCCTGAGCCAGACCATCAGCAATTTCGGCAGTGGTGAGTTCGTGCGTCGTGCCGGCGAGCAGGTCACCTTCCGCCTCAAGGCCCGTGAACGCTGGATGGGCGCGGGTTCGGCGACTTTGCTGGCGGCGGCGGCGCCCTGGCAGCCGGGGCGCGGCGATATCAATCTCGGTGTGGTCAGCGTCGGTAATGGCGAGGTGCCGTTCAACAGCTCGCAGGAGCAGGGGGCGCGGCTGCTCACCGGTCTGCTGGAAGGGCGTAGCCCGGTGGTGCGCCATCGCACCCTCAATGGCGGCGACAATCTGGAAGTACGTTTGCTGCCGGTCAAGTTTCACAAGGCCTATGACGATTACCAGGCGTGCACCGCCAAGCTGCTACCGGTCAATTTCGATCAGATTCGCCAGGCGCAGATCGGTTTTCCCGGTGGCGGCATCGATCTCGATCCGATGGCCAAGGCCAAGCTCGACATCATCCTCGACTTCGTCAAGGCTGACCCGAGCATCAACAGCTTCCAGATCGATGGTCACGCCGACAACAGCGGCAATCGTCTGACCAATCGCGACCTCTCACGCCGCCGTGCGCTGGCCGTGCAGGAATATCTGGTGGCCGGTGGCGTACCGGTCGAGCAGATCACCATGCGCTTTCATGGCGAGCGTTACCCGCTGGTGCCAAATAACAACGAAGCCAATCGCGCCAAGAACCGCCGCGCGACCCTGCGCCTGGATCGCGTACCCGCGCCGGAAGTCCCGGTACAGAGCGAACCGCAGACCGCTCCACCGACCACCCCGGTCGATCCGGTCGGAAGCACCCCCTCCTGAGCAAAAAACGCTGACTCCCGCCGTCGCTTCGTCGTCACAAGCTGTCGCGCCCCTGTAAATTGGCCCGCAGGGCCAGTAGAATCACCGGTTTTACCGTACAACCCGTGGAGTGATGGCATGGCGGACGTCAAAAAGGTAGTTCTGGCCTATTCCGGTGGCCTGGACACCTCGGTGATCCTCAAGTGGCTGCAAGATACCTATAACTGTGAAGTGGTGACCTTCACCGCTGACCTCGGTCAGGGCGAAGAGGTCGAGCCGGCCCGCGCCAAGGCTCAGGCGATGGGCGTCAAGGAAATCTACATCGACGACCTGCGCGAAGAATTCGTCCGCGATTTCGTCTATCCGATGTTCCGCGCCAACACCGTCTACGAAGGCGAGTATCTGCTGGGTACTTCCATCGCCCGCCCGCTGATCGCCAAGCGTCTGATCGAAATCGCCAACGAGACTGGCGCCGACGCCATCTCCCACGGTGCTACCGGCAAGGGCAACGACCAGGTGCGTTTCGAGCTGGGCGCCTATGCGCTGAAGCCGGGGGTGAAAGTCATCGCCCCGTGGCGCGAGTGGGACCTGCTGTCGCGTGAGAAGCTGATGGACTACGCCGAGAAGCACGCCATCCCGATCGAGCGCCACGGCAAGAAGAAGTCGCCGTACTCCATGGATGCCAACCTGCTGCACATCTCCTATGAAGGTGGCGTGCTGGAAGACACCTGGACCGAGCACGAAGAAGACATGTGGAAATGGACTGTCTCCCCTGAGGCAGCGCCGGACGCACCGACTTATATCGAGCTGACCTACCGCGCCGGCGACATCGTCGCCATCGACGGCAAGGCCATGAGCCCGGCACAGGTACTGGCCGAGCTGAACCGCATCGGTGGCGAGAATGGCATTGGCCGTCTGGACATCGTCGAGAACCGTTTCGTCGGCATGAAGTCCCGTGGCTGCTACGAGACCCCCGGCGGCACCATCATGCTCAAGGCTCACCGCGCCATCGAGTCGATCACCCTCGACCGCGAAGTGGCGCACCTGAAAGACGAGCTGATGCCGAAGTACGCCAGCCTGATCTACAACGGTTTCTGGTGGAGCCCGGAGCGTCTGATGCTGCAACAGATGATCGACGCCTCCCAGGCCAACGTGAACGGCGTGGTACGCCTGAAGCTGTACAAAGGCAACGTCATCGTCACTGGCCGCAAGTCCGACGACTCGCTGTTCGATGCCAACATCGCGACCTTCGAGGAAGATGGCGGCGCCTACAACCAGCAGGACGCGGCTGGCTTCATCAAGCTCAACGCCCTGCGCATGCGCATCGCCGCCGGCAAGGGCCGCAAGCTGGTCTAAGCTGATTCACCTGCGCTACAAGGACCCCGGCCAAGTGCCGGGGTTCTGCTTTCCAGAAGAGGAAAACCTGATGAGACTGCTGCATACCATGCTACGTGTCGGCGACCTGGACCAATCCATCGCCTTCTACACCGAAGTGCTGGGCATGACCTTGCTGCGCCGCAAGGATTACCCGGACGGACAGTTCACCCTGGCCTTCGTTGGCTATGGCGACGAGGCACACAACAGTGTGATCGAGCTGACCCACAACTGGGGTGTGGACAGCTACGAACTGGGCACCGGCTACGGTCATATCGCCCTGGAAGTCGAGGATGTCTACAAGGCCTGCGAGGACATTCGCAGTCGGGGCGGCAAGATCACCCGCGAGCCGGGGCCGATGAAGCATGGCAGCAGCATCCTGGCCTTCGTCGAGGATCCGGACGGTTACAAGGTCGAGCTGCTGTCGCCCAAGCGAAGCGATTGACAGTTGGAAATCTTTGTAAGTAAATGCTTACAAGGATAGTGGCTATTCGCTGATCGGCGAGGTGCCCCATGATGGCTGATCCCAAGGCCTTGCGCCTTATTCGCGTGGTTCAGGAGCTGTCGATGGCGAAGGACGTGGACCGTGTGGCGGAGATTGTTCGCAGCGCGGCCCGCGAGCTGACCGGGGCCGACGGCGCCACCTTCGTTCTGCGCGATGGGCAGCAATGTTTCTATCGCGATGAGGACGCCATCTCACCCTTGTGGAAGGGCCAGCGTTTCCCCCTCAGTGCGTGTATCAGCGGTTGGGCCATGCTCAACCGCCGCGCCGCCGTGATCCCCGATATCTATGTCGACTCACGCATTCCCCATGAGGTGTATCGGCCTACCTTCGTCAAGAGTCTGGTCATGGTGCCCATCCGCACCCTGGAGCCGATCGGCGCCATTGGCACCTATTGGGCGGAGTCTTATCAGGCCTCCGACGAGCAGATTCAGCTGCTGCAGGCCTTGGCCGACTCCACCTCGGTGGCCCTGGAGAATGTCCAGGTCTATGCCGAGCTGGAGCAGCGTGTAGAAGAGCGCACGGCGCAACTGGCCGAGGCCAATCGGCGCTTGCAGGACGAGGTGCGTGAACGCCAGCTGGCCGAGCAGGCGGTGCGCCAGCTGTCGCTGACCGATGAGTTGACCGGGCTGTACAACCGTCGCGGTTTTCGCCTGCTGGCCGAACGCGAACTGCGTGCGGCGCAGCGGCGCAAGGGCCGTTGCCTGTTGCTGTACGCCGATCTCGATGATCTCAAACCGGTCAATGATCGCTTCGGCCATGGTGCCGGGGATCGTTTGCTCAGGGCGGCGGCCGAAGTGCTCAAGACCCAGTTCCGTACCACCGACGTGATCGCTCGCCTGGGCGGCGATGAGTTCGTCGTGCTGGCCAGCGACTACAGCGATAGCGAAGAGGTGCTGCGGCGTCTTGAGCAGGCATTGCGTGGCAGAGAGGGCGGAGCCGGTCAGAGACTATCAATGAGCATGGGGATCAGCGAATCGTCGCTGAATCCCGACGAGGGACTCGATAGTCTGTTGGGGCAAGCCGATGCGGCGATGTACGCCAACAAGTGCGCGCGGCGCGCCTTGCGCGCGGTGAGCTGAAACGAAAAAGCCCCGCGGTTGGCGGGGCTTCTTGCGCGGCGCGATCAGATATCGAAGTCGTATTCGGCCAGCTGTTTGTGCAGGCGACGTTCTTCGAGGAAGTTGTCGATGATGCGGCGCTTGGTCAGGTTGGTCTTGGCGACTTCTACCGCAGGCTCGGCATCGTCCGATTCTTCCGCGACAAAGTCTTCGTCCAGCTCGAGATCTTCTTTGTCAGTGCTCATCTATTCCACTCCAGGCCAGTTACTGGGGCCGTTTGCGCACCTTATAGCGGCAAAAATAGAGCGGGTAAAAAAGATTTTTTCAATCAGGAGATCGCCAGATTCTATGGTCGATCAATCGTCGGATGTCTTGGCCTTGTACTCGCACAGATCTTCGATGCGGCAGGCGCCACAACGCGGTTTGCGCGCGGTGCAAACATAGCGCCCGTGCAGGATCAGCCAGTGATGGGCGTCGAGCAGATAATCCTTGGGCACGAACTTGAGCAGCTTCTTCTCCACCTCGACCACGTTCTTGCCGGGGGCAATGCCGGTGCGGTTGCTGACGCGGAAGATGTGCGTGTCCACGGCCATGGCCAGTTGGCGAAACGCGGTATTGAGCACCACGTTGGCCGTCTTGCGGCCGACACCGGGCAGGGCTTCGAGGTCCTCGCGGTTGTCCGGCACCTGACTGCCGTGCTTCTCTATGAGGATGCGGCAGGCCTCGATGACGTTCTTCGCCTTGCTGTTGTACAGGCCGATGGTCTTGATGTATTCGGACAAACCCTCGACGCCGAGGGCGTAGATGGCCTCCGGCGTATTGGCCACCGGGAACAGCTTGGCCGTGGCCTTGTTGACGCTGACGTCGGTGGCCTGGGCCGAGAGCGTCACGGCCACCAGCAGCTCGAAGGGGGTGCTGTAGGCCAGCTCGGTCTTCGGCTCGGGGTTGTCTTCGTGCAGGCGGCGGAAGATTTCCTGGCGCTTGGCAGCATTCATTCGATGACTCCGGTAACGCGAACGCGGCGGCTTTGGGCGGGTAGCTCGGGCGCGGCGGCCTTGGCCCGCTCGGCTGCAATCTGATCGATGCGGTTCTTACCGGCGATCAGCAGGCCCAGCACGATGAAGGCGCCCGGCGGCAGAATGGCCAGCAGAAAGCCCTTGTAGTCCTGCACCAGGGTGAGCTTCCACTCGGCGGCAATCGGGCCGAACAGCAGGTGCATGTTGGCCAGCAGCGCGCCGGTGCCGAGCAGCTCGCGGATGGCGCCGATCAGCACCAGCACCACGCCGAAGCCCAGGCCCATCATCAGGCCGTCATAGGCGGCGCGGGCCGGATCATGCTTGGCGGCGAAGCCGTCGGCGCGGCCGAGAATCACGCAGTTGGTGGTGATCAACGGGATGAAGATGCCGAGAATCTGGTACAGCTCATAGGTGTAGGCCTGCATCAGCAGTTCGATGCAGGTGGTCAGCGCGGCAATGATCATGACGAAGGCAGGTAGACGCACGGCTGTATTGACCACGCCGCGGACCAGCGACACGGCGGTATTGGAGCACACCAGCACCACCGCACTGGCCAGGGCCAGGCCGAGGGCGTTGACCGTGGAGTTGCTCACCCCCAGCAGCGGGCACAGGCCGAGCAGCTGCACCAGCGCCGGGTTGTTCTTCCACAGGCCGTTGAAGCTGATTTCGCGGTAACTGGTCATTGCTCGTCCTCCGCCAGGCCCAGCAATTGGGCGCGGTGCTTGTCGAAGTAGCGCAGGGCGCCGTGCACGGCCTTGACCACGGCGCGCGGGGTGATGGTGGCGCCGGCGAACTGGTCGAACTCGCCGCGATCCTTCTTCACTGCCCAGCCGTCTTCGCCGGGGTTGCTCAGGGACTTGCCCTCGAAGCTGCGCACCCAGTCGCTCTTGGCCAGCTCGATCTTGTCACCCAGCCCCGGGGTTTCTCGGTGGCTGAGCACACGCACGCCAGCCAGGCGACCATCAGCGAAGATGCCCACCAGCAGGTGGATGGCGCCGCTGTAGCCATCCGGTGCGGTCACCGGCAGGATCAGCGCGCTGGGTTGGTCGCCCTTCAAGGCCAGGTAGGCCGACTGCGGGCTGCGTTGGCCCAGCTCGGGGGCGTTGAGCTCGATGCGGTTGTCCAGCAGGTGGTTGTCATAGCTGCCGGCCGGCAGGATCTCGGCCAGGGCGCGCACCTGCGCTTCGCGCTCGGCGGCGGCGATACGCGTGGCGGTGCCCTGTTGCAGCAGGGCGACGCTGCCGACGGTGCCAATGGCGAACAGCCCGAGCACCAGGGCATTCTTCAGCATGGAGCGGCTGATTTCCGGCAGCATGCTCATTCTCCCAGCTTGAAGCCGCTGTTGGGCTTGCGATGGCCATAGCTACGCGGCCGGGTGTAATAGTCGATGGTCGGCGCTGCCAGGTTCATCAGCAGCACGGCGAAGGCTACCGCGTCCGGGTAGCCGCCCCAGGCGCGGATCACGTAGACCAGTACGCCGACGCCGATGCCGAACACCAGGCGCCCGCGATTGCTGGTCGCGCCGGAAACTGGGTCGGTGACGATGAAGAAGGCGCCGAGCATGGTCGCCCCGGTAAGCAGGTGAAACAGCGGCGAGCCGTTGGAATCCGAGCCGCTGCCGTTCCAGAACAGCAGGCTCATGACGAACAGCGCGGCGAGCATGCCCACTGGCGCATGCCAGGTGATCAGGCGCTTGTGCAGCAGATACAGGCCACCAGCGAGAAACGCCAGGTTGACCGCCTCGCTGCCGGCACCGCCGAAGTGGCCGAAGGCCACATTGCTAGCGCGTAGCTCGTCGATGGTCAGGCTCTTGTTGACCTTCAATGCGTCCAGCGCGGTGGCCTGGGCCCAGCCGTCGGGCAGGTTGGCAATGCCGAGGATGTGCTTGAGACCGTCCAGCGCGGCGACGCCGTGTGGCGCAGGCCAACTGGTCATTTCCACCGGGAAGGAGATCAGCACCACCACGTAGCCGACCATGGCCGGGTTGAAGGGGTTCTGCCCGAGGCCGCCATATAGCTGCTTGCCGAAGCCGATGGCGAAGCCGCAGGCGATCAGGGTCAGCCACCAGGGCGAGTAGGGCGGCAGGGCCAGGGCCAGTAGCACGGCGGTGACCAGGGCGCTGTAGTCCTTGAGGAAGAAGGCCAGCGGGCGTTGGCGTGCGGCCAGCAAGGCGGCCTCGAAGCCCAGCGCGCAGAGGCTGGCCCAGACCAGGTTGAACAGGGTGCCGGCGCCGAACAGCCAGGTCAGGGCGAGGATGCCCGGCACAGTGGCCAGCAGCACCTGCAGCATGACCTGCTGGGTGCGGTTGCTGCCCTTGGCGTGGGGCGATGTGATGCGGGGCAGGGTCATCGGCGCTCCGGTGGTTCTGTTACTGCGTTCGTACTGATCGCAGTGGTGTTCATTCCCCGGATTGCATCCGGGATGATCGTTACGGCTGATAGTCGGCCAGCTTGCGTTCGGCTTCGCTCAGACGAGTGCGTGCCTGCTCCAGTGCATCGGCGGCGGCGTTGTCGTCCCGTTCCAGCTTGCGCAGGTCGGCGCGAGCAAAGGCCACTTCGGTTTTCAAGGCTTTCAGCTCGGCATCCACACCAGGCCGTTCGGTGCGTACCAGTTCCGGGGCAGGCTTGCCCGAGGCCGCCTCGGCGGCGTGCAGGGCCTTTTCGGCAGCGGCCAGGGCATCACGCAGCGGCTGCAGAGTGGCTTCGTCAGCGCCGGCCTTCTCGGCCTTCTTCAGCTCGGCGCGTTTCATCGCCAGCTCGACCTTGGCCTTTTTCAGGACGTCGTCACCGGCCGGCTTGGCAGCGGGGGCGGGCGCCTGCTTTTCCAGGTCTGCCAGGGCCTTATCGGCTGCTTCCAGTTGCTGGCGAATGCGAGCGATTTCGGCCTGCTGGTCGTCGTCCGGGGGCTCGATCTTTTCCAGCTTGCGCAGCTGTGCCTTGAGCATGGCAGCGTCGATCTTGGCTTTCTTCAGCGCTTCGTCGCCGGCCGGTTTGGCGGCGGGTGCGGGCGCTTGGCTTTCCAGGCTGGCCAGGGTCTTTTCGGCTGCTTCCAGTTGCTGACGCAGGCGGGCGAGTTCGGCCTGCTGATCGTCGTCCGGGTTCTCGATCTTTTCCAGCTTGCGCAGCTGGGCCTTGAGCATGGCGGCTTCGATCTTGGCTTTCTTCAGCGCTTCGTCACCGGCCGGCTTGGGCGTCGGGGCAGGTGCAGCCGCCTGCGCGTCGGCCAGGGCCTTCTGTGCGGCTTCGGCAGCAGCACGCAGCTCGCTGACCTGAGTCTGCAGTTCGGGCGTGTCGTGGGCGGCCAGCTGTTTTTCCGCCTTCTTCAGCGCGACCTGGGCCATGCTGGCTTCGATCTTGAGTTTCTTAAGCGCCTCATCGGCCGGCGCCGCTGCCGCAGCAGGGGGCGCTTCGGCCTGCGCCGCCTTGGCGCGGGCGGCCTTCTCTGCGCGGGCCTTGCGCTCGGCCTCCTTCTGCTCCTCGGCGCGGCGCAGGCGTTCCTGGCGCTGTTCGAAGCGCTGCTTGGAGTGTTCGGCCTTGAGCTGCTTCTGTTCCAGATCGCGGATTTCCGCCTTGGCCGCGCGGTAGTACTGCACCAGCGGAATACTCGATGGGCAGACGTAGGCGCAGGCGCCGCATTCGATGCAGTCGAACAGGTTGTGCGCCTTGAGCTGTTCGTGCTCCTGGCCCAAGGCGAAGAAGTGCAGTTGTTGCGGCAGCAGGCTGGCCGGGCAGGCCTCGGCGCATTCGCCGCAGCGGATGCAGGGCATAGCCGGCGGTGGTGGCGGCAGTTCGACGGCGGTGCTGGCCAGCAGGCAGTTGCTGGTCTTGATCAGCGGCACCTCGAGGCTGGGCAGGGTAAAGCCCATCATCGGTCCGCCCATGATCAGGCGATTGAGTTTGCTGGTGTCCAGCCCGGCGAACTGCAGCAGCTCGCCCACTGGCGTGCCGAACAGCGACTCGACGTTGCCCGGGCGCGCCAGGGCCTCGCCGGTGAGGGTGGTGATGCGCGAGATCAGCGGCTTGCCGTGCACTACGGCCTCGTGCACGGCCACGCAGGTGCCGACGTTCTGGCAGAGGATGCCGATATCGGCCGGCAGGCCGCCCGATGGCACCTCGACACCGGTGAGGATCTGGATCAGCTGCTTCTCGCCGCCGGAGGGGTACTTGGTGGGGAACACCCGCACCTGGTAGCTGCGCTCGCTGCAGGCGCCGCGCACCGCGGCGATGGCCTCGGGCTTGTTGTCCTCGATGCCGATCAGCACCTGCTCGGGCTGGATCAGCTGCACCAGGATATCGATGCCGGAAACCAGCTCAGCTGCGCGTTCGCGCATCAGCAGGTCGTCGGCGGTGATATAGGGCTCGCACTCGGTGCCGTTGATGATCAGCGTGTGGATCTTCTGCGTCGGCCGCGCGGTGAGCTTCACCGCGGTGGGGAAGCCCGCGCCGCCCAGGCCACTGATGCCGGCGTCGCGGATCAGCGCCAGCAGTTCGGCGGAGTCCATATGCCGGTAGTCGGGATGCGGGGTCAGGTCGATCCACTCGTCCAGGCCGTCGCTGTCGATGACGATGGCCGGCGCCAGCATGCCGGAGACATGCGGGTAGGGCTGCGGGCCGATAAAGCTGACCGTGCCGGAGGTCGGCGCATGCAGCGGCGCGCTGACGAAACCGGTGGCCTCGGCGATCTTCTGTCCCTTGCGCACCCGCTGGCCGACCACCACGCAAGGCTCGGCGACGGCGCCGATATGCTGGCCCAGCGGCAAGGTCAGGCGGGCCGGCAGCGGCGCCTGCTGGATCGGGGTGCGGTTTGACAGCTCCTTGCGCTCGGCCGGATGGATGCCGCCGGGGATATCCCAGATACGCTCTTGTGCGCTCATGCCGCCTGCTCCCGGTCGCTGGCGATCAACTGGCCGGGGGCCAGCGGCTTGTCCCACTTCCAGCTCTGTACGGTGCTACCGACTTCGATCATGTCGATGCAGTCCACCGGGCAGGGCTCGACGCACAGGTCGCAGCCTGTGCACTCGCTGACGATCACCGTGTGCATCTGCCGCGCCGCACCGACGATGGCGTCCACCGGGCAGGCCTGGATGCACTTGGTGCAGCCGATACATTCCGCCTCACGGATGTAGGCGACCATCTGCGGCTTCTCGCCTTCCACCGCATCCAGCGGCTCGGGCTCGACGTCCAGCAGGTCGGCCAAGGCCTGGATGGTCGCCTCGCCCCCGGGCGGGCACTTGTTGATCTTGTCGCCGCCGGCGATCGCCTCGGCGTAGGGCTTGCAGCCCGGGTAGCCGCACTGACCGCACTGGGTCTGTGGCAGCAGGGCGTTGATCTGTTCGGCGATGGGGTCGCCCTCGACCTTGAAGCGCACCGCGGCGAAACCGAGGATGGCGCCGGCGATCAGGCACAGGCCGAGCAGGGCGAGGACGGCGACGAGAACCAGGCTCATAGTTTGATCAGCCCGGCAAAGCCCATGAAGGCCAGCGACATCAGGCCGGCGGTGATCATGCCGATGGCCGCGCCCTGAAAGGACTTGGGCACGTCGGCGATGGCGATGCGTTCGCGCATGGCGGCGAACAGTACCAGCACCAGGGAGAAGCCCAGACCTGCGGCGAAGCCGTTGGCGGTGGCAGTGATGAAGGTGAACTCGGCCTTGTTGGCGTTGAGCAGGGCGACGCCGAGGACGATGCAGTTGGTGGTGATCAGCGGCAGGAAAATACCCAGCACGCGATACAGCAGTGGGCTGGTCTTGTTCACCACCATCTCGGTGAACTGCACGGTCACCGCGATCACCAGAATGAAACTGATGGTGCGCAGGAATTCCAGATCCAGCGGTTTGAGCACGTACTGCTGCACCAGGTAGCTGCACATGGCGGCCAGAGTCAGCACGAAGGTGGTGGCCAGGGACAGGCCGATGGCCGTCTCGATCTTCTTCGACACGCCCATGAACGGGCACAGGCCGAGAAACTGCACCAGCACGAAATTGTTGACCAGGATGGCGCTGACCATGATCAGGACGAGTTCGGTCATCGGGTTGCCGTCGAGTGCGCAAAGGCCATAGGAAAAGGGCGCCTATTATCGGGAAGCGCGTAGATGCAAACAAGCCGGCATTGGCCGGCTTGTTCGACGCCTATAAGCCTAGCTGGTGCTTACTTGACGCGCTGGCCTGGCTTGGCGCCGCTATCCGGGCTGAGCAGGTAGATTTCCTCACCACCGGGGCCGGCGGCCAGCACCATGCCTTCGCTGATGCCGAACTTCATCTTGCGCGGCGCCAGGTTGGCGACGTACAGGGTCAGGCGGCCTTCCAGCTTGCTCGGGTCGGGGTAAGCGGACTTGATGCCGGAGAATACGTTGCGCTTCTCGTCACCGATATCCAGCGACAGGCGCAGCAGCTTGTCGGCGCCTTCGACGAACTCGCACTTCTCGATCAGGGCGATACGCAGGTCGACGGCGGCGAAGGCGTCGAAGTTGATCTCAGCGGCCAGCGGGTCCTTGGCCAGTTCGCCATTGCCCTGTGGCTTGGACGCTTCGGCGGCCAGGTCTTCCTTGGAGGCTTCGACCATGGCGTCGATCTTCGCGGGCTCGATGCGGGTGAGCAGCGGGTTGAACGGGTTGAGCTGGTGGTTGGCCAGCGGCAGCGAGAGATCGGCCCAGGTTTGCGGCTTCACATTGAGGAAGGCTTCGGCATCGGCGGCCAGCTTCGGCAGCACGGGTTTCAACATGATCACCAGCTGGCGGAACAGGTTGATGCCCAGCGCGCAGATTTCCTGCACCTCGGCCTGCTTGCCTTCGACCTTGTTCAGGGCCCAGGGCGCCTTGTCGGCGATCCAGGCGTTGGCGCGGTCGGCCAGCGCCATGATCTCGCGCATGGCGCGGGAGAAGTCGCGCGCCTCGTAAGCCTCGGCGATGCTCGGCGCGGCAGCCTGGAAGGCGTCCCACAGCTCCGGCTCCGGGTTGGCGGCGACCAGCAGGCCATCGTTGCCCTTGTGGATGAAGCCGGCACAGCGGCTGGCGATGTTGACCACCTTGCCGACCAGGTCCGAGTTGACCTTCTGCACGAAGTCATCGAGGTTCAGGTCCAGATCATCCACGCCGCGGCCCAGCTTGGAGGCGTAGTAGTAGCGCAGGTATTCCGGGTTCAGGTGGTCCAGGTAGGTGCGCGCCTTGATGAAGGTGCCGCGCGATTTGGACATCTTCTGCCCGTTCACCGTCAGGTAGCCGTGCACATTGACCGCGGTGGGCTTGCGGTAGCCCGCGCCTTCGAGCATGGCCGGCCAGAACAGGGCGTGGAAGTTGACGATGTCCTTGCCGATGAAGTGATACAGCTCGGCGGTCGAGTCCTTGCCCCAGAACGCGTCGAAGTCCAGCTCCGGGCGTTTGCTGCACAGGTTCTTGAAGCTGGCCATGTAGCCGATCGGCGCGTCCAGCCAGACGTAGAAGTACTTGCCCGGCTCGCCGGGAATCTCGAAGCCGAAGTAGGGCGCATCACGGCTGATGTCCCACTCCTGCAGGCCGCCATCGAGCCATTCGGCGATCTTGTTGGCCACCGCCTCCTGCAGCGCGCCGGAGCGCGTCCACTGCTTGAGCATGGCCTCGAAGTCCGGCAGCTTGAAGAAGAAGTGCTGCGACTCCTTGAGCACCGGCACCGCACCGGAAATGGCGGAGCGCGGGTTTTTCAGTTCGGTCGGCGAGTAGGTCGCGCCGCATTTCTCGCAGTTGTCGCCGTACTGATCCTCGGTGCCACATTTCGGGCAGGTGCCCTTGATGAAGCGGTCGGCGAGGAACATGCCTTTCTCGGGGTCGAAGTACTGGGTCACGGCGCGGGTGGCGATATGCCCCTTGTCGCGCAGCGCCAGGTAGATGGCCGCCGACAGCTCGCGGTTTTCCTGCGAGTGGGTGGAGTGGTAGTTGTCGAAGTCCACCAGGAAGTCGGCGAAGTCGGCGGTGTGCTCGGCCTGTACGTTAGCAATGAGCTGCTCGGGGGTGATGCCTTCTTTCTCGGCGCGCAGCATGATGGCCGAGCCGTGCGCATCGTCGGCGCAGACGTAGATCGCCTGATTGCCGCGCAGCTTCTGGTAGCGCACCCACATGTCGGTCTGCACGTACTCGAGCATATGGCCGAGGTGGATGGAGCCGTTGGCGTAGGGGAGGGCGCTGGTAACGAGAATCTTGCGGGCTTCGGTCATGGTGATCGGCTGCACTGGTAAAACGAGGGAAGTCGGCAACTATAAAGCAGCGGCAGGCTGCAAGCCACCTGCACCGGGTAAGCGTGGTCGATGTACCGCGCATGGCTCGGTGCTGCTGCTATTATGCCGGCCTGTTTTTCTGCTGCCTTCTGGAGTCCATGCATGAGTGCCGTCACCCGCGAAGCGGTCGAAGCCTGTCTGCGTCAGTTCACCGACCCACATCTCGATCAGGACCCGGTCAGCGCCGGTTGTCTGCGTGAAGTCGATATTCAGGGCGCACGCGTATCCGTGCGCCTGGAGCTGGGCTACGCCGCCGGTTTGTTCAAGAACGGTTGGGCGCAGATGCTGCAGATGGCGCTGGAGAACCTCGATGGTGTCGACGGTGCGCGGGTGCAGGTCGATTGCGTGATCGACTCGCACCAGGGGCAGGCGCAGGTGCCGGCCCTGGCTGGGGTGAAAAACGTTATCGCCGTGGCCTCGGGCAAGGGCGGGGTGGGTAAGTCCACCACCGCAGCCAACCTGGCACTGGCGCTGGCGCGTGAAGGCGCGCGCGTTGGTATTCTTGATGCCGATATCTATGGCCCCAGCCAGGGCATCATGTTCGGCATCGCCGAGGGCACGCGGCCGCAGGTGAAGGATCAGAAATGGTTCGTGCCGCTCGAAGCCCATGGCGTGCAGGTGATGTCCATGGCCTTTCTCACCGACGACAATACGCCGATGGTCTGGCGTGGGCCGATGGTCAGCGGCGCCTTGCTGCAATTGATCACCCAGACCGCCTGGAACGATCTCGATTACCTGGTGGTGGACATGCCGCCGGGTACCGGCGACATCCAGCTGACCCTGGCGCAGAAGGTGCCGGTGGCAGGCAGCGTGATCGTCACCACCCCGCAGGACCTTGCCTTGCTCGATGCCAAGAAGGGCGTGGAGATGTTCCGCAAGGTGCACATTCCGGTGCTGGGTGTGGTGGAGAACATGGCCGTGCACATCTGCTCCAACTGCGGCCATGCCGAGCACCTGTTCGGTGAGGGCGGTGGCGAGAAGCTGGCCGCACAGTATGGTGTCGAGTTGCTGGCCTCGTTGCCGCTGTCGATGGCCATTCGCATGCAGGCCGATGATGGCAAGCCAACCACCATTGCCGATCCGGAAAGCCAGATCGCCATGATCTACCAGGACCTGGCGCGCAAGGTCGGTGCGCGTATCGCCCTGGCTGGCAAGCCGGCCATGCCCAGCATCGAGATCAGTGAGGACTAACAGCAGCCGCTTAGCGGCATCTGATGACCCTCTTCCGCTTGCGGGAGAGGGTGCCCGAAGTGCGGGAGAGGGCCATGCAGGCGACTCGGTTCTGGCTTGGCTTTCCAATTGCCCTGCGACGTGGGCATCCTGCGCAGCTCTACCACCCGACTTAGTTCAAGCGTCGGAGTATCGAATTTGTAGGAGCGGCGCCCTGTCGCGAATCAGAGCGGCGCACATTTGAAAAGCTTCGCCCCGGGGCGGGGCTCCTACGAAAAGCTGCTTTGGCAGCCTTTCCTGCTTTTGTAGGAGCGGCTTCAGCCGCGAATTTCGCGGATAAATCCGCTCCTGCGGGCATATAAACGCCCACAAAAAAGCCCCGCACTAGGCGGGGCTCTTTTCAAGCAGGTCAGCTCAGGTTAGACAACCTGAACTTCCTCAGCCTGCATGCCTTTCTGACCACGGGTGGCCACGAAAGTCACTTGCTGGCCTTCTTTCAGGCTCTTGAAGCCATCGCTCTGAATGGCTTTGAAGTGTACGAAGAGGTCGTCACCGGATTGCGGGGTGATGAAGCCGTAGCCTTTCTCATCGTTGAACCACTTAACGGTGCCAGTCTGACGATTGGACATGTGATGTCTCCTAACAAAAGTAATAACAGCCCTGGAAAAGCCCAGGCCGGGACTGAGTGCAACGAGTACTAGGAGTCGGACGATGTTTGGATCGAGATCTAGGCATCAAGTAGCGATTCGCGGTGACACATGCAGCACAGTGGGGACACCATACGTGGTTTTATCGCCAAGTGCGAATGCTCGATGCAGCTTTTTTGCAAATAATGACTGATGGGCGCGCCGGCACTCTTTGAAGCGTGGCGCCTGCCTCGGTAAGATGCGCTCACTTTTTTCGTAACCGCCCACTCAGGACACCTCGCCATGAGCATCAAATCGGACAAGTGGATTCGCCGCATGGCCCAGGAACACGGCATGATCGAGCCTTACGTCGAGCGCCAGGTGCGCGGTGCCGACGACAGTCGCGTCATCTCCTACGGTGTTTCCAGCTACGGCTACGACGTACGTTGCGCCGATGAATTCAAGGTGTTCACCAATATCCACTCGGCCATCGTCGACCCGAAGAATTTCGATGAAAAGAGCTTCGTCGACATCAAGAGTGACGTTTGCATCATTCCGCCTAACTCCTTCGCCCTGGCCCGCACGGTCGAATACTTCCGCATTCCGCGTGATGTGCTGACCATCTGCCTGGGCAAGAGCACCTATGCGCGTTGTGGCATCATCGTCAACGTCACGCCGCTGGAGCCGGAGTGGGAAGGTCACGTGACCCTGGAATTCTCCAACACCACCAACCTGCCGGCGAAGATCTACGCCAACGAAGGTGTGGCGCAGATGCTGTTCCTGCAGTCCGATGAGGCCTGTGAGGTTTCCTACCGTGATCGTGGTGGCAAGTACCAGGGTCAGACCGGGGTAACCCTGCCCAAGGCCTGATCGCAGAAGCGTTGCCAGAAAGCCGGGCTTAGCCCGGCTTTTTTGTGCGCGCTAGCGTTTGGTCGGATAGCCTGAATTTACTGCTCATGTGGGGCTCCACCTGTAACAGTCCACGTTCAGGAGAACGACTCATGTCTTTGCTCGATCTCAATGCGGGAGGCATTCCCGGCCAGCCCGAGCCCGATATCCCTGATCAGCCAGGAAGACCCGTGCCGCCGCAGGAGCAGGGTGAGCCGACATTGCCCGATCAACCGCCGCCGGCGCCGGTGGCGCAGTGTCGGCCACGTGAGGTTTTCGAGCGCCTCGCCGCGCCAGCAGAGCGCATTGCCGGGGAGTGGCATTGATTTGCAGTGCAGACGAAAAAGCCGGGCGATGCCCGGCTTTTTCTTTCCGCCCTGCGGCGCTCAGGGCACCAGTGGCAGTTCGCGTTTGTGGCGTGTGTTGTCGTAGGTGCGAACGATGGTGGCATAGGCCTCGTCACTGACTTTCTCGCCATGCAGGAAGGCGTCGATTTCGGCGTAGGTGACGCCATGCGCCTCCTCGTCTGGTTTGCCTGGGCGCAGCTCTTCCAGGTCAGCGGTCGGCGTTTTCATCACCAGGTGCTGCGGAGCACCCAGGTGCTTGGCAATGGCACGTACCTGATTCTTCACCAGGCCGGACAGCGGGGCGAGGTCGCAGGCGCCGTCACCGAACTTTGTGAAAAAACCCATCACCGCCTCGGCGGCGTGATCGGTGCCGATCACCAGGCCATTGTTGGCGTTGGCGATGGCGAACTGGGCAACCATGCGGATGCGTGCCTTGATGTTGCCGACGACGAAATCGCGGCGGGCGTCGCTGAGTTTCTGTAAATGGGTGACCTGCTCGCCGAGGCCGGAGACGCTGTCGGCGATGTTTACTGTGTCTTGTTCATCGGCGCAGATGAATTTCAGCGAATCCTGGGCGTCATGCTCGTCGTGCTGAGCGTTGTGCGGCAGGCGCACGGCGATGAAGCGGTACGCAGTATCGCCTGTTTCGGCACGCAGCTCCTCGACCGAAATTTGGGCCAGGCGCCCGGCGGTCAGCGAGTCGACGCCGCCGCTGATGCCCAGGACCAGCACCTTGAGGCCGGAATTCTTCAGGGTGTTCTTGATGAAGGTCTTGCGCCGCTCGATTTCTGCACTCAGCGCAGCGTCGTCGGCGAACGGCGGCACCACGTCGAGGGCGGCGGCGATTTCGGCTTGGCGGTTGCTCATGTCTGGCTCCTCAGTGGGTCACGCGAAAGACGTGTTTCAGGTAATGGACGAAGTTCTCGTCGCGGCATTGGGTCTTGCCGGGCGTATCGGAAATCTTCGCTACCGGTTGACCGTTGCAGGCGATCATCTTGATCACGATGTTCATCGGCTCGACGCCGGGGATGTCGCAGGTCAGGTTGGTTCCGACCCCGAAGCTTACGTGGATTCGCCCGGAAAGTGCACGGTAGAGCCGCAGCGACTTGGGCAGGTCGAGCCCGTCGGAGAACACCAGGGTCTTGCTCATCGGATCGATGCCGAGTTTCTCGTAGTGGGCGATGGCTTTTTCCGCCCACACCAGTGGGTCGCCGGAGTCATGGCGCAGGCCGTCGAAGAGCTTGGCGAAGTACAGGTCGAAATCGGCGAGGAAGGCATCCATGGTGATGCAGTCGGTCAGGGCGATGCCTAGCAAACCGCGGTATTCGCGCACCCAGCAGTCGAGCGCGGCAATCTGGCTGTCGATCAGGCGTGGGCCGAGCTGCTGGTGCGCCATCAGCCATTCGTGGGCCATGGTGCCAATGGGCTTGAGGTCGAACTCGCGGGCCAGGTGCACATTGCTGGTGCCGACGAAGCGACCGGGGAAATCGCGCTTGAGGATGTGTACCGCCTGCTCCTGCACGCGGTAGGAGAAGCGCCTGCGGGTGCCGAAATCAGCCAGCTGGAAGCCGGCCAGTTCGCTCGGCGAGGCTTCGGCCTTGAGCCAATCGAGCTTCTCGTACAGGCGCTCGGCAGCCTGCTCCAGCAGCACTTCACGGTAGCGATAGCGGTTGCGTACCTCGCTGACGATGGCCAGCAGCGGCACCTCGAAGAGGATCACGTGCAACCAGGGGCCGCGCAGACGGATGCTCAACTGGCCGTCTTCGATGCTGGTGTGCACGTAGCGCAGGTTGAAGCGGAACAGGCTTAGAAAGCGAATGAAGTCCGGTTTGATGAACGGGATGCGTTCGAGGAAGGCCAACTGGTCGACGCTCAGGCTCAGCTCACTGAGGCGTTCGATCTGATAGCGGATCTCGGCCAGGTAGGGCGTCAGATCCTCGCTGCTGCGGCAGCGGAATTCCCATTCCACCTCGGCATTGGGGTAGTTGTGCAGCACCGCCTGCATCATGGTCAGCTTGTAGAAATCGGTGTCCAGCAGATTCTGTACGGTGCGGTCGGCGAAGATGCTCTCGCTCATCGCAGGTTCTCCTTGGCGAGGGTGCCATCCAGCTGTTCCAGGCTGGCAGCCAGTGTGATGCCCTGTTCGCGCATGGCGAGGCAGGCGGTTTCAGCCGTTTCGCTGGCGATGGCTCGGCAGGCCGGCAGATACACGATCACTTCGAAGCCGGCGCGACGCAGTTGCAGGGCGGTGGTCTTGACGCAGTAGTCCAGGGCCAGGCCGCCCATCAGTACAAGGTCGACGCCATTTTGCCGAAGAAATTCGATCACGCCCGTGCTGCGCTTCTCGGCCAGGTCGTGATAGCAGGCGCCGTAAGGGTGCAGGTCCGGCTCAACACCTTTCCACACGAAGTAGTCGTAATCCAGCGGCGCTGGCAGGCCATCGAGCAATTCGAAGCCGGGTGTACCAGGTACGCAGTGGCTGACCCAGGTCAGGTCGGCATTGGCCAGCGGCAGGGGGCGCAGCATCTCATCGTGTGTGTCGACGACCCAGGCCGCCTGCGGGCTATGGGCATCCTTGCTGCCGATGCGCAGCTGGGCGCGTGCGGCCAGTTGGTTCAGCGCCGGGACGATGGCATCGCCCTCGGGTACGGGGAGCTCGCTGGGGCATAGCGGGGTGAAGCCTTTCTGGGCGTCGACGTCGAAGCTGGCGATCTTCATGGTGCGCCTCCTTCTCGTGGGTGAGTGACTACATATTTCATCTGATGAAATATGTAGTCAAGCGTTTTCACCAAATCCTGCGTGAAAAAATATGAGTTATTGGTCAAGATGAAATAAGTAGATGAAGGAGCAAGGGACGGGATGAGTGCAGTGGAAGTGCTGGCCGGGGTGGATATCGTTGCCCTGCGCCTGAGCGAGGAGGGGGTGTTGCAGGTGCTGCTGCTGCGTCGCCAGCGCGAACCCTACGCCGGGCAATGGGCGCTACCGGGCGTGCTGGTCAACGGTCGTTGCGCCGATGCCAGCCTGGACGCCGCCGCAGCCCGTGCGCTGGCGGACAAGGCACGCCTGCAACCGCAGTATCTGGAGCAGGTGGCGACGGTGGGTAATGGTCTGCGAGATCCACGTGGCTGGTCGCTGAGCACCTGCTATCTGGCGCTGCTGGCACCCGACGCCGAGCCGCAGGATGAAAGTTTGCGCTTCGTCGATCTGTCGCGCGTCACTGCAGGGCAGCAGGCGTTGCCATTCGACCATACGCAACTGGTGCGCCTGGCAGCCGAGCGGCTGCGCGGCAAGTCGGTGTACAGCTCGCTGCCGCTGTACCTGCTGGCGCCGCGATTTACCGTGACCGAAGCGCTGACGGCGTTCCAGGCTTGTCTGGGCGAGCCGGTGCAGCACACCACCTTGCGCGGGAGGCTGGAACGGATGAAGGCGCAGGGTTGGATCAGTGATACCGGCGAGAAGAATTATCCGAAGATGGGGCGGCCACAGAACCTGCTGGAGCATCGTCCGCAAGAGTCTGAGGCCTTTATCTTCGACCGCAGCCTGCTGGCTTAGCAGGCCGTTGAAGAACTACCTACGTTGCCTTGCTGCGTTAAAAACAGGCTCGCGTGCGAGCCCAGTCAAAATGCTCATTTACAGCTCGTAAAGTCGACCGCGACTCCGATCGTTTTTCGCCTGTTTTTGCGGGGCCGCCACAGGTATTGCTCTGGCTGCCTCGCCTAGGTTTTTCAACGGCCTGTTCGCAGGCGCTCCCTGAATCGCAGGCAAAAAAATAGGCGCCAGAGGCGCCAGGGGAGCATTTCAATCGATGCATGTCTCTGAGCCTGCTTCGTCCGGGAAGTTCCATTCGGTGATGGAAAAAAGCCATCTTTTTTCTTCAGGCAAAAGAAAAGGCGCCAGGGGCGCCTTAAAACGATGATCTATGGAGTAAGTCGATTATTCAGAGTGGGGCGCTGAGGGAAAGGTTCAGCGTCGCCCGACGAACGGTCATTACTTGGCCGGCATCAGCAACAGGCGTTGGTTGCCGTAGACCTTGTCCAGGTTCTGTGCCTTGAACGGGAAGCTCATGTAGCCGCCCTTGAGCCATGACTCGATGCCGTCGGCATAGTGTGGGCTGGCCGGGTTGCCGGACTGGCCCGAGCTGTTGACGCCGACCAAGGGTTCGTCCGCGGCGAAATCCACCACGATGCGCATGGCCGGGATCAAGAAGGTGTTGAAATCCTGGCCCCAGGCGTAGGCGGAGACGTTCAGCGTGCTGTGGTCGCCTCCGGCCGGATAGGGGCCGCGATCCAGGTAACCTTTCAGGGCGTTGATGCTGGTGCGCTGGCTGGCGCTCATGTAAGGCGCCATGCGCGTGGTGTCCGTTACCCACTCATAGGTGTGCAGCTTGCCCCATTGCCAGTTGCGACGCTCGGCGCCCAATCGATTTTCCAACAGCTCGATGCTGGCGGCCAGGCTGCGCGCGAGGATGGTCGGCTTGTCTTCCTGCTCTGGCGTGCGGATGTCGTTCCAGAACGGGCTGTCGGCACGCCCAAGCAGATGATCGGCCTGCGCCGAATAGGAGGTGTTGGCGGTTTGCACCAGTGCCTTCCAGGCTGGACTGTTGTCCGGGCCCAGCTCGTCGAGGAAGATCTGCCGTGCGCTTTCATGCAGGAAGGCGCCGTAGATGGCGGCATCGGCCGAACTGGCGGCAAGCTTGCCGTCGAACGCCAGCAGGCGCTTCAGCGCTTCATCGGCACGTGCGCGCTGGCCAGCCGGCAGGGCAGCGATGGCCTGGCGCAGCGAGTCGTGCATGGCAGGGTCATTGAACATGGCCTGCAGTTTGGCGACGAAGGGCGAGGTCTGGTCGTACTGCATGGCGATCATGCTGCGGCCATCGTGACGGCCATTGCCGGCCAGCTCGGCGATGCGTTCGGCGCGTTCCGGGTAGTACCAGGAGCTGGACAGCTGCATGCCGTAACCGGGCGGCACGCTGCGTTCGTTGGCGGTGCCCAGCCAGCCTTGCGGCGGGTCCTGATCGTAAGGGTGCAGCATCGGGTCGGCGAAGCCGTCCCAGGCGTAGCGCTCGTCCCAGCCAGGGGAGGGCAGCAGGCCACGACCTTCGCGGCGATTCGGATAGCGCCCGGTGACCTGCCAGCCGATGTGCTGGGCGTCGGCGAAGACGATGTTCAGCGGCATGGCGCGGATCTCCCGCGTCGCCTCGAAAGCCTGGTCCACCGATTGTGCTCGCGACAGGTCGAAGAAGGCGTCGAGGCTCTGGTCACGCTCGAACTGGGTGGTTTTCAGCGCCAGGCCGTAACCGCTCTGCAGCGCCAGGGGCTGCAGCATATGTTTGCGTTCGCCCAGTACCGAGTTGAGCAGCGGGCCGTTGCGGGTTTCATAGAGGGTTTCGCGAATCGGGCGCTGGCCCTTGATGAAGAAGGTTTCCTGGCGCTCCATCACCGGTAGCCACTTGCCGTCGGCCTGGTACATCAGGCGGCTGCCTTCGCGTTTTATGCGCTCCAGGTAGATGTCCTGATTGTCGCCCATGACCATGGTCATGCCCCAGGCCAGCTTGCCGTTGTAGCCGGCCACCACCGCCGGTACGCCGGCCAGGGAGACGCCAGCGGCCTGATACTTGGGCGAGCGGATCTGCACGAAGCTCCACAGCGAGGGCATGCTCAGTGGCAGGTGCGTGTCATTGGCCAGCAGGCTCTTGCCGCCACGGCTGCGTTGCGGGGCGATGGCCCAGTTGTTCGAGGCGGCGACGCCGAGCATGTGTTGTTCGGCGATTTGCGCGGTTGTGCGGGAAATCGCCTGCAGGCCCGGCAACTGCCCCTTGAGGTCGAGGCCGGCGAGTTTTTCCGCCTCGGCGAAGGGCAGCGGTTCGTCCGGGTAGATCGGCAGCAGCCAGGGCAGCTTGTCGGCACCCACCTGCTGGGCCATGGTCAGCGCGGCGATCTCCTCCTGCAGGTTCACCGCCAGGCCGAAGTTGAGCAGACAGAACAACAGCACCGAGTCCTCGGGCTTCCAGTACTCGGGACGGTAGCCGGACTCGGCCAGATCCATCGGCATACGATCGCGGTAGCGGAACATATAGGCGTTGACGCCACGCGAATAGACCTCGAAGAAGCGCTTCAGGCGTGGCGAGGCGTCGGCGTAGAGAATTTCTGCATTCTTTTTCAGGTTGACCGCGCGCATGAAGCGGTCCATTTCCAGCACGCCGGGCCCCGCCATCTCGGCCAGGCGGCCTTGAGCCAGCAGGCGCATGCCGACCATCTGGCTGAGACGGTCACCGGCATGCACGTAGCCCAGGGTAAACAGCGCGTCGTGAAAATTGCTCGATTCGATCAGCGGCATGCCGAGTGCGTTACGCCGCACCGACGCACTCTCGGCCACGCCCTGGATGCGCTCAACGCCACGGGTAGGCGGCACGCTGTCGGCATAACGGCTGTTGAGCAGGGACTGGCAGCCGGCGAGGCTAATCAGTGAGGCGGCAAGAGTCAGGCGGGCCAGCGCGCGCATGGCGAAGTTCCTTGGTGTGCGGACGGTCGAGGCCGGTCGCGCAATGACCGGCCACAAAGGCGCCAAGGTAATAAGGCTGTCGCAGCCTGGCAAGAGGGGCTCAGGCGTTTGCTCGAGACCCTTTCAGTCCTTCGTCCAGTAACCAGCGTGCAGCGATGCGGGCAGCGGCCTTGTGCTGCAGTTCCAGCTCGTTGAAGCGTTTTTCGAAGCGCCGCCGTTCAGCCTTGTCCAGCGCTTTCCAGCCCGCATGCGTGGGCACCTCGGCGGTGGCTTCGAAGAGCAGATGGAACACCTGGCAGCGGCTGTCATTGCTCAGGGCGCTGTCATAGTTGTCAAGCAGCACCTTGATGCGGATGGCGCCTTCGATCAGTGGCAACTGCTCGTCGAGAAGACTGCTGGCGAGGATGTTCAGATCACCGCCGATGCGTTGCTGGCGTTCTTGCTGCGCTTCGTCACGGGCGCGCTGGTTCGCCCAGACGCGGAGCCACAGATGCCAGGCATAAGCGGCCAGCGCTGCGATCAGCAGCAGGCCGCTCAGCAGCAGGGTGAGGTTCAAGGCACTCATGCGCGGTTCAGGCGCCGTGGCACTTCTTGTACTTCTTCTCGCTGCCGCATGGGCAAGGATCGTTACGGCCGACATCCTTCAGCGCGTTGCGCACCGGCTCCTGATGGCCATGGTTGCAGTGCGGGCCGTGCACATGGCCGTGATCGTGATGATCGTGGTCATGGTTGCAGTCAGGGCCGTGGACGTGGGGTTGGTTGCTCATGGTGTTACTCGTGCAGGTTATTCGGGGATGAAATCGCCGGGAATTATCTCGCCATTACGCGACATGTGCACGCTTCGGCCGAACAACATGCCGGTTTTTACCTCACCCTTGAGGCTATAGCGAATCGGTACGTCCGGTTTTTCCAGTGCCTTGACGATCTGCCGCACATGGCGCCAGAGGTTGGTGCGCACCGGTACTTCGAAGGTGTGGTGGCCGTGGGCGGGCACGGTGAACCACTCGTTGGAGTAGCCCTCGGCCAACTGGATACCATTGAGATGGACGTTGTAGTCCAGCCCGCGCACCGGCAGGCTGACGCCGTTGGGATTGTCGATTCGAAAACGCAGGCGGAACTCCTGTTCGAGCAGCCTGGCCTTGACCACATCAACTTTGATGAGTTGGACGTCCGGGTCCTTGAAACCACCTGTCATCCAGGTGGAGCATCCTGGCAGGCCTGAAAGCAGGCCAAAAAACATCAATAGGCTGATAATTCTTATCATTTGCGCCTGAGAAAACATTTCATACCCCCATTGCGTCCCAGTGTAACAAGCAAGCGCTTGGCTGCAACGGGGAAGCACTCATTATTTTCAACGAGATATTGTGGAGGTTTCGGGTTGTTGGTAATCGGGAGAGCATGAATGAGACGCCTGAAGTGTCAGGGCAAAGGAACCTGCGCCATACTGAGCGGCGAATAGGACAGGAGTGTGACCATGAGTCGCTACGAGATCGCCTTCTCCGGGCAACTGGTGCCGGGCGCCCAGCCGGAGTTGGTCAAGGCCAACATGGCCAAGCTGTTCCAGGCCGATGCTCAGCGCATCGCTCAGTTGTTCTCCGGGCGCCGCATCGTGATCAAGAACAATCTCGACGCCGCCGGGGCGGAGAAGTACCGCGTGACTCTGGAACGTGCCGGTGCGCGGGTCGAGGTCGTCGACATGGATGCGTTGATCGAGGAAGTCGAGCTGGCCCCGCCACCGCCCGTAGAGCCGGCAACTTCTCCGGCAGCCGCACTGCCCGCGGCCAGGCCGGGGCGCCTGCAGGTCGCACCACGAGATGAGTACATGGCCGCGTTCAGTGATGTGGATGCTCCGGATTTCGATATCGCACCGGTAGGCAGCGATCTGCAGGACGCCAGGCCCGACGCCGCCGCGCCACAGGTCGACCTGTCGCAGTTCAGTCTGGCGCCCGTTGGTAGCGATATGGGGCAAGCCAAACCTGCGACTCCAGCGGCTGCACCGGACACCTCGCATCTGAAGCTGCAGGATTGAGAATTCACTAGCCTGACTGAAACGCCGTGAGCTGCACACGCAGCCACGGCGTTTTTGCGTTCAGGCCACTAACCCGCCTTGCATTTGGCAGCGGCCTCCTCGGGTTTGAGGTTGCGCACGCTGGTGAAGAACAGTTCGCAGGTTTGCAGTTTCTCCGTCACCTGCCATTTCTCGGTGCAGGTGTTCAGCGTCTGCTGCGGATCAGCTGTCGGTTGCTGGCCCATACCGGCTTGCCAGCAGGCGGCGCTCAGGTCCTGCCCCATGACCTTGATCCCTGCTGCGTTGGCGGCGGCCTCGCTGCCCTTGTTGTTGGCCGGGTCGGCCGCATACCAGATGTAGCTGGGATGGTTGGCGCCGAGCACTGAGACCTGCTGCCCAGGTGCTGCATCGATCTGGCCGAGGCCCAGCACCGGCAGATTCACCCCGTATTGCTGCGTGATCCAACTGCGCACCGGCGCACCAAAGGCGACCATCGGCAGGCTGGTATCGCCAGAGCCGACGCTGAGCTCGCTGACCATGCGCCGCTGATAGCTGGTGAAATAGCCATAAACGCCTTCCAGGGCACTGCCGGCACTGGCTGGGGCGGCGATGGGAGCGATGTCGATGATGGTCTGGTAAGCGGGGGTGTGTTCCGGCTGTACGCCATTGAAACTGAGCAGCGAGGCCCAGCGATCCGTGGTGCTCGAACGCAGATAATCCTGAGCCTGAGTCAGTGAGTAGTCCGGTGGGAAGTGCAGCAGCTCGACGCTCTTGCGGTTCTCCAGGGCCATGCCCAGAGGCAGGAAGAAGTACCAGTTGTACTGCCATTTACCGTCACTATTGAGCTGGCTGGCGCCCTGATAGGCCAGATCACCGGCATCGAGCAATTGCAGCAGGGACTTGCCGTAATCCGTTGGCGTGCCATCGAAATTGGCGTGAATATGTTCCCCATTGCGTGTTACGCGCACGTTGGCCTGGGGGTAACCATCGCGCGTCAGGCTCTGTTGCAGGTAGTGTTCGACCGTCTGTTCCAGCGTCCAGTCGCGGTAGCAGATCACACTGCAATTGTTCGGGTAGGCGAACAGGCGGCTGACGCGCTGGCTGTCACCCAGATCCAGCGTTTCCCCTTGCAGCCCGCCGGGCTGGTTGGCGCAGCCTGCTAGCAGGCCGGCCAGGATAAGAGCGATACCACTTTTCTTGTGCATGGCTTTCTCCTTGTTGAATGTCCTCGCAGGACGTATCAACTCAAGCAGAAAGCAGGATTAACGCCAATCAGGCATTCAGGTAGGGCGCACAGCATTTCTTGAACTTCTGCCCGCCCTGGCAGGGGCAAGGATCATTGCGTCCGGCCTTCAGTGGCACCGTCGGGTCGAGGAAGAACCAGCGTCCGTCCACCTGAACGAAAGCGGAGCATTCGCGGTGACGATGTTCGCCGTTGTCATCGTGCCAGCGTGCGACGAAGCTGACCTGGGCGTGTTCTGGCTTGCCGCCGAACACCTCGCTGCCTTCGACTTCCAGGCCGAGCCAGGTGCTTTGGGCGCTCCAGGCAGCCATCGCGTCGCGGTCGAGCGCCTGCTGCTGGACGGGCAGGGTGGTGGCCACCAGATAGTCCACCAGGCCCAGTACATAGGCGCTGTAGCGCGAGCGCATCAGCAGCTCCGCGCTGGGCGCGTGGGTGCCCGCATGATAGTGACCACAACACTGGCTCAGCGAATTACCGCTGCCACAAGGGCAATTGGGATCGAGTGGGTTCATTGCTCTACCACCAGTATTTGCCGAAGTTTTGTGGATTAGCCCAGAACTTCGCGTTCAACCAGTCGGGAACTTGCTTGTAATCGAGTAGATCATAGGTGAACAGATGCAGGGTCTGTCCCTCGCGCTGGAACTGTTCACTGGCTTGCATGGCCAGGGCGAAAAAGTCGGTTTCCTGCCAATCACCTGCCTTGAGGTCGAGCAACACGGCGACCCGGCTGGCGTTGAGGTTGCGAATGCCACCCAGTAGTTGCAGTCCATCGCGTTTGGGTAAGTGCTCCAGACAGTCGACCAGAATTGCCAGGTCGAAGCGCTGTGCGGCCAGTTCCGGCGCCAAGGGAGCAGCAGGTGCGGTGGTGACCTGACACTGCGGGTGGGCGCTGTGAAAGGCGCTGACTGCGGGCAGTTCGCTTGCGCCGAGTAACAGCAGTTTCTCGGGGGTATAGCGGGCAAGCAGTGCCGCAATGGCTTGCTGTGGAGTACGGGTACTAAGGCTGGCGGTCATCGAACTTCCTCGAAAAGTCTGCAAAGACTAACGTGGTGTCGGTATCAGGCCTAGAGTGAGAGAAAATTATCCGCAGAAGCTGCTATAGCTGGCGGATTGTACAACTCCTGTCTTTACTACTATCGAGTCGGTTATGGGCCGATGAACATTGGAGACCTAAAGTATGAGTATCACAAGGAACGCAGTACCCCTGATTCTGGCTAGTACCTTGCTGACCGGTTGCGCCGGCCTGCAGAAAACCGACTGGCCCACCTGCGCAGCTGTAGGCGGTGTTGGTGGTGCGGCGTTAGGGGCAATCGAAAGCTCTACCTGGGCTGGTGGTGGTGCGCTGGTGGGTGCCGGTATGGCTGCCGCCTACTGCTGGGTACATGGTGCCGAAGCGCAGCAGGTTGCCGTCGTCGAAGAAGTCGTTGTCGAGGAGGTTGCCGTTGCCGAGCCGGCCGAAGCCGTCCGTGTCGAGCTGGACGTCAAGTTTGACTTCGACAAGGCCCAGGTCAAGCAGGAAAGCTATGGCGACATCAAAGCCCTGGCCGACTTCATGAAACAGTACCCACAGACCAGCACCGTGGTTGAAGGTCACACCGACTCGGTGGGCAGCGATGCTTACAACCAGGGCCTGTCCGAGCGCCGTGCCAGTGCCGTGCGTGACGTTCTGGTCAACCAGTACGGTGTCGAGTCCGGCCGTGTGCAGGCAGTGGGTTATGGCGAGAGCCGCCCGGTTGCCGACAACGCCACTGCTGATGGTCGCGCCATCAACCGTCGCGTGGAAGCCGAGGTCGAAGCTCAGCCGTAAGGCGCTTCGTGTAAGCCAAGTCAGGCGTCACCCGCGAAGGCCCGACCGATTTCCATCGGTCGGGCCTTTTCTTGTCTGAAATCCTGTCGCCGTCTTTACTCCTGTGATACCGGCAACATGCCGGTATCACAGGAGACACCGCCATGAGAATCAAGCTTTCGAGGGTTTTACCCTTTCTCTTGGTCAGCAGTGTTCTCTCGGGTTGTGCCACGACTTCCAGTACGGGAGACGCGCCGCTCAACCAGGGGAACTGGCCCCTGTGCAGTGCGATTGGAGCCCTGGCCGGTGGCGGCCTCGGCGCAATCGAAAGTTCCACCTGGGCAGCAGGCGGCGCGGTAGCCGGTGCTCTGCTGGGCACCATCATCTGCTATGCGCAGGACGGCGACGAAGATGGCGACGGTGTGTTCGACCGCCGTGATCGCTGCCCCGGCACGCCAGCCGGTACTGCGGTAGGCCATAACGGCTGCCCTTTGCCGCAATACCCCGCCAGTGTTGCGACCGAGCCGGCGATGGAGCAGCAGGCGCAGGATGAGATCATCGTTCTCAGCGACCTGGGAAATGTGCTGTTCGCGTTCGATTCAGCCGAACTGACGGCTGAGGCGCGGCGCCTGCTTGCCGATGTCAGTACCCGTCTGACCGGTGCCAGTCTGGTCGCAGTCAAGGTCGTCGGGCATACCGATAGCGTTGGTTCTGATGCCTACAACCAGGGGTTGTCCGAACGCCGCGCACGCAGTGTTGCCGACTTTCTCATCGCCCAGGGTGTGCCTGCCGGCAAGCTCAGTACAGAAGGCCGTGGTGAGAGCCAACCGGTGGCGGACAACGGCAGTGATGCCGGCCGCGCACAGAACCGCCGCGTAGAGTTGTACGTTTCCCGTTGAAGCGCAGGGGCGCCCCACAGGTCATCATAGGCCTGGGGGGTGTCGCTTTTGCGGCTGGTGATAGCTGAGGTCAAGGAAAATATTCCCTCGCTCTGGTGGTCCGGGCCGCGACCGGTTAACGTGCTGCGCTATTAGAAAAACCAGAGCAAGAGGGCGGGGATGAAAGCATTGTTGATGATGGGCAAGGCGCTGGCCTTGGCTTTCTGGCTGGTATTTGCGGCGGCGCTGGCCAAGCGTTTTGGCGCGCCGTTCGAACAGCTCGTCTATCTGCTCGCGGGCTTTCTTGCGCTGCTGCATGGGGTACAGCTGTGGCTGTTCTCGGGGCTCCTGTCCGGTCGCGCTAGCCCCTGGCTGGATCGTGTACAGGTCCTGCTGTTCGGCATTTTTCACCTCTATCCGCTGAAGGCCGAGCAAGGGGCCGAAAGCGCTGCTGCAGCTGCGCTCGAGGAGGCGGCTCATGCGTAGTCTCGCCCTGTTGCTCTGTCTGTTCGCAGGTCCGTCGTTGGCCGCTATGCAGGTCACGGTGCCGTCCAATACGCTGATGCGTTTGCCGGTCGCCAGTAGCAGCCTGCAGCTCGAACGGCTGGAAGTGGCGGATCAGGCGACCCTGATGATTCCGGCAACGGTGACCGAGTTGCATATCGGTGAGCTGCTGATGGGCCGCGACGCGCGCATTGGCGTTGCGCCCAGCGATCAGCCACTGCGACTGGTGGTAGAGGACGCCGATATCGGCCCGGGCGCCTGGATCAGCGCCAAAGGTGCCGCTGGCACTTACACCCGGCCAGCCACGCCTGGGCGGGAGATCAAGCTCAAGCTGCACAAGCTGACATTCGAATCCTTGACCCTCGATGTGCGCGGTGGTCAGGGCAGACCGGGTTATGCCGGGCTCGATGGTGCGCATGGGCAGCCGGGTGGTTGCACCTGGGGTCAGGCCAGTGCTGGCCACGATGGTCAGGACGGCACCGATGGGCATGAAGGTGCTGCAGGCGGCAGCGTGGTGCTGGAGGTACCTCACCACGTCGAGGTCGAGCGCATGCAGGTGTTGCTCGATGGCGGCGCGGGTGGTGCAGCTGGTTCGGCGGGGCGCCCCGGCCGTGGGGGCGCTGCCAAGGGCTGCCTGCTCTACGGTGTAGATGGTGCGGCCGATGGCAAACCTGGCCAGCCTGGGCGCGAAGGTGCGGCGGGCCGCAGTGGTGCCGTGCAGGTGTTTCGGTTCTGAATAATTGCTGCTGCCTTGGTTCGTAAGGCAGCAGCGCCAGTCAGAACATCGGACGCATGGCCGCCAGCGTCATCAGTGCCAGGCCGATCAGCAGGTTGCTGCCGACCACTTTGCGAATCCGCCCCAGCGCCTCGCCGCCTGCAGGCCAGTTCTCGCTCTCCACGGCGCGCCGCAGCTGCGGCAGCTGCAGCGCCTGAATGCGCAGGAACAGGGCGAGCATCACCAGATACAGACCCATCATGACGTGCACGTAGCGCGGCGCGGCGTCGAAACCGCTGTAGCTCATGTGCAGCATGCCGACTCCAGTCAAGGGCAGGACTGCTACCGCTATCCAGACCCAGACGAAGAAGCGTTTGAACACACTCAGCCACAGGCGCAGGCGTGCTGGCGGCTCCAGTATGTCCACCGCCGCCGGGCGCAGGATCATCCAGGCGAAGAACATCCCGCCGACCCATACGACGGCGGCCAGCAGGTGTAGCGCATAGAGTGGTGCGTAAGGTGTCATGCGGTATCTCCAGAGGGGCCGTTTGGCAGGTCGGTTCATTCGATTGGCACGCGAGTCAGCGCCAGATCGATTGCCGCGCTATGATAGCGACCGCTCCGCGAATACTGAAAATTTATCCAGCCTTTTTCGTTTCAGAATCCATGCTCAGTACCGAACTCAAGTCCCAGATCCAGGGCGCCTATTCGCGCTTTCTCGAGGCCAAGTCGCTCAAGCCGCGCTATGGCCAGCGCTTGATGATCGCCGAGATCGCCAAGGTGCTCGGCACCATCAAGACCGATGACGAGGGCAAGCGTCTGGGTGATCCTGCCGTGGTGGCGGTCGAGGCGGGCACCGGTACCGGCAAGACGGTGGCCTACAGCCTGGCCACCATCCCCACCGCCAAGGCCGCTGGCAAGCGCCTGGTGATCGCCACCGCCACCGTGGCCCTGCAGGAACAGATCGTGCACAAGGATCTGCCTGATCTGTTGCGCAACAGCGGCCTGAACTTCAGCTTCGCCCTGGCCAAGGGGCGTGGCCGCTACCTGTGCCTGTCCAAGCTCGACCACCTGCTGCAGGACGGCGCCGCGCAGAGCGCTACCGCGCAGTTGTTCGAGGAAGAAGGCTTTCGCATCGACGTCGACGAGCAGGGTCAGAAGCTGTTCACCGCGATGATCGAGAAGCTCGCCGGCAACAAATGGGATGGCGACCGCGACAGCTGGCCGGAGGAGCTGGAGGACGTTCGCTGGGCGCAACTGACCACCGACCACAGCCAGTGCACCAACCGTCATTGCCCGAATTTCCAGCAGTGCGCTTTCTATAAGGCGCGCGAGGGCATGGGCAAGGTCGACGTGATCGTCACCAACCACGACATGGTGCTGGCCGATCTGGCGCTTGGCGGCGGCGCGGTACTGCCCGACCCGCGCGAAACCATCTATGTGTTCGATGAGGGCCACCACCTGCCGGACAAGGCCATCGGCCACTTCGCCCACTTTACTCGCCTGCGCTCGACTGCCGACTGGCTTACGCAGATCGACAAGAATCTGACCAAGCTGCTGGCGCAGAACCCGTTGCCGGGCGATCTCGGCCGTCTGATTGAACAGGTGCCGGAGCTGGCCCGCGAGCTGAAGACTCAGCAGCAGTTCATGTTCGCTGCCTGCGAGCAGATCGCCGACTTCAAGGCCGGCGAGGACATGGAAGGACGCGAGCGCCCGCGTCATCGCTTCGTCGGCGGCGTGGTGCCGGAGCATCTGACCGAGTTGGGGCTGGAACTGAAGAAGGGCTTCTCCAAGCTCAATGACCTGTTCACCGGCGTTACCGAGCTGCTCAAGGAGGCCATGGACGGCGAGGGCGCCGTGGGCATCGCCAGCCACCAGGCCGAGGAGTGGTATCCGCTGTTCGGCAGCCTGATGGCGCGCGCCAAGGGCAACTGGGAATTGTGGCTGGCCTTCACCGCTGAAGACCCCGAGGAAAGCCCACCCATGGCGCGCTGGCTGACCCTGGCCGAGAGCGGTGCGCTGTTCGATATCGAGGTCAACGCCAGCCCGATCCTCGCCGCCGAGACCTTGCGCCGCAACCTGTGGAACGTTGCCCATGGCTGCTTGGTGACGTCTGCGACCCTGACCGCGCTGGGCACCTTCGACCGCTATCGCATGCGTGCCGGCCTGCCCAAGGCGGCGGTCGCGGCGATAGTGCCAAGCCCCTTCCATCATGCCGATGCCGGCCTGCTGCGTGTGCCCGATCTCAAGGCCGACCCGCGTGAGGCTGCTGCGCATACGGCGGCTATCACCCGCGAGCTGCCGGGCCTGGTGGCAGGCAGTCGCGGGACGCTGGTGTTGTTCTCCTCGCGCAAGCAGATGCAGGACGTGTTCGACGGCCTGGATCGCGACTGGCGCAAACGCGTGTTCATTCAGGGCAACCTGTCCAAGCAGGAGACCCTGAACAAGCACAAGGCGCGTGTCGATTCAGGCGAGGAAAGCGTGCTGTTCGGCCTGGCCAGTTTCGCCGAGGGCGTCGACCTTCCTGGCGCCTACTGCGAGCATGTGGTGATCGCCAAGATTCCCTTCGCCGTGCCGGATGACCCGGTTGAGGCGGCGCTGGCCGAGTGGATCGAGGCGCGTGGCGGCAATCCCTTCATGGAAATCGCCGTGCCGGACGCCTCGCTGCGTCTGGTGCAGGCCTGCGGTCGCCTGCTGCGTACCGAGGCTGATCGCGGCACTATCACCCTGCTGGATCGGCGTGTGGTTACCCAGCGCTACGGCAAGGCCATTCTCAATGCCTTGCCGCCGTTTCGTCGGCAGATCGACTGAGAGGGTGTCTACAAAATGGCTGCACTTGGCAATACTGCGTTGAAAACGATCTCGAAATGCTCATTTACAGCACGTAAACTCCGCTTTCTCGATCGTTTTCGCCTTGTCTTGCCTTCGTTCGCCTATCTTGTAAACACCCTCTGACAAGCTGTTGAAAAACTACCTCGGCTGCTCCACCTGCAGTCGTCGCCTAGGTTTTTCAACGGCCTGCTGACGTTATTAACCACCCCTGTTGCGCTGCTCCAGCTCATCACCCAGCCGCCCCAGCGTCGGTCGAATGCCGGCGCGGTGCGCGGCGCGGGCAATGGCGTGAGCGGCCAGCGGTGCGCTGGCCAGCAGAATCAGCAGGCCGATAAAGGCCTCCAGGGCCAGCTCGCCACTGCTGGCCAGAGCCACTGCGCCAAGTAACAGGACGGCGCCGAGCACGCCGGCCTTGCTAGCGGCGTGCATGCGGCTGTAGCTGTCGGGCAGGCGCAGCACGCCAATCGCACCGAGCAGAGAGATCACCGCGCCGCTCAGCACCAGCAGCGAGGCTAGCCAGGCTTGTACTTCGTTCATGGGCGTTCCTCGCTTTTTTCCGGCATCTGGCTGTGGGCATCGTCGAACAGGAAGGCAAAGGCTGCCGTACCGAGAAACGACACCAGTGCCAGCAGCACCGCGACGTCGATGAACAGCGCCTCGCCGCGCATCAGACACAGCAGTGCCATGGCGGCGACCGCCAGCAGGGTGAGGGCGTCGATGGCCACCGCACGATCCGGGCGGCTCGGGCCGCGCAGCAGGCGATAGAGGCTGATCAAACCGCTCAGTACGAGCATGGCTGCAGCCAAGGGCAATACCCAGGCGGCGCCGGCCAGGTGCAGGGTCATGGCGTTACTCCTTCGGCTTTGCCGGCATCGAGCCAGGCCAACAGGCGGCGCTCCAGCTCGATGAGGGTTTCGGTCACGTCCTCACGGCGACGTGCATCGAGTGCGTGGATATAGAGCAGGCCTTGCTCCTCGTCATAATCCAGGGCCAGGGTGCCGGGGGTCAGGGTCAGCAGGGTACCGAGCAGGGTGACCTTGTCCACTTCGCGGCGGCTCACCGGGTAGGCAAGCACTGCTGGTTCCACGTCGACCCGGCGCGCCAGCACCAGAATGGCGACGTGGTAGGTCGCGAGAAATACCTGGGCGATGAACCACAGGCAGAAACTGACGCCATGTTCCAGGCTGCGTGCATAACGACCAAGGCGCTGGACGGCCAGCCCCAGCAGGCGAGCGATCAGGTACAACAGGGCGAAGGCCAGCAGGCCACCGCCCAGATGGCCGGCGCCGAGGCTCCATGACAGGCCAGCGCTGGCCAGCAAATGGATGGCAAACAGCATCAGATACCTCCTGCGCCGGTGAAGGGTTGCAGATAGGCTTGCGGGTCGGCGAGCTGCGAGGCGGCCGCCACGGCATAGTCGATCAGCGGGCCGGCGCCCAGGCCGATCAACACGGTCAGCAGCGCCAGGGCACTCATGCCCAGCCAGGCCGCGCGTATGCCGGTAACCGTTTGCAGCGCCTCTTCACCTCCTGGATGGGGCTTGAGAAAGGCTTCGTTCCAGATCTTGTTCATCGACAGCAGGGTGAACACGCCGGTCAGCAGGGCGATGCCCGCCGCCCACCAGGCAGCGGCATCCAGGCTTGCCTTGACCAGCAGGAACTTGGCCCAGAAACCGGACAGCGGCGGAATGCCCGCGAGCGACAGCGCCGGAATGGCGAACAGCAGTGCCAGCCAGGGCATGCGCTTATATAGCCCGCCCATGTCGGCCAGCCGCTCGGAGCCACAGATGCGCGCCGCCAGGCCGCCGATGAAGAACAGGTTGGCTTTCACCACGATATGGTGGATCAGGTAGAACACTGCGCCGGCCAGCGCCAGCGGGGTGGCCAGGGCGAGGCCGAGGATCATGTAGCCAACCTGGCTGACGATGTGGAACGACAGGATACGGCGCACCTCGGTCTGCGCCGCCGCACCCAGTACGCCCACCAGCATGGTGGCGCAGGCGACCCACAGCAGCAGTTGATGCGGCAGGCCATGCTCCGGCCAGAGCAGGGTCACCAGGCGAATCAGCGCGTACACGCCGACCTTGGTCAGGAGTCCTGCGAACATCGCCGAAACCGCCGTCAGGGCGACGTGATAGGTGGCCGGCAGCCAGCCGAATACCGGGAACAGCGCGGCCTTGATGGCGAACGACAGCAACATCAGCAGCAGCGCCGGCGTTACGCCAGGCGGTGCCTCACCGCTGCGCATGATCACCGCCAGTTCGCCCATGTTCAGTGTGCCGCTGGCGCCGTAGACCAGGCCGGCAGAGAGCAGGAAGATCAGCGTGGCGAACAGGTTCAGGGCCACGTAGGTCATGCTGCCGGCCAGCCGGCGGCTGCCACCGCCAAGCGCCATCAGAGCGAAGGAGGCGATCAGCAGCACTTCGAACCAGACGTACAGGTTGAAGATGTCGGCGGTGATGAAGGCGCCGCAGATACCGGTCAGCAGCCCCTGAATGAACAGGTGAAAGTCGCGACCGATCTTGCTGTCATTGTCCTTGGCCACGCCATAGAGCAGGGTGACTAGCGCCACCAGGGCGCTGATGGCGATCATCACCGCCGACAATCGGTCGATCACCAGGCTGATGCCGAACGGCGCCTCCCAATTGCCCACCTGACCGCTGAGCACCACGCCTTGCGCGGCCTGCCAGACCAGCACCAGGCCGACGGCCAGCAGCAGGGCGGCGCCGCTTAGGCTGAGCACACGCACGGCCAGCAGGTGGCGGCGCAGGATGATCGCCAGCAGCAGGCTGCACAGGGGGATGAGAATCGGTGCAACGAGTAACGCGTGATTCATCGGCGAGCCTCCGCGCCATGGGCGTCGTGTTCGTGCTCGCTGTCGTGCCAGTCCGGTGCCGGTTGCTCGGTGATCGAGCTGACCGAGTCGGTGGTCTTGTCGCCATGCAGTTCGCGGGTGCGCTTGAGCAGCGCCAGGGCGAAGATGAACAGGCTGAAACCGATGACGATGGCGGTCAGCACCAGCGCCTGCGGCAACGGGTTGGCGGTGCTGACTGCGTTGCCAGCCTCGACAAAGGCCGGGCGTTCGCCGAAGAAGCGCCCGGCGGTCAGCACCCCCAGGTTGATTGCATTACCCAGGACCACCACGCCCAATACGACGCGCTTGAGGTTGCGATCCAGGAGCATCCACAGGCCCAGACCCGCCAGGCCTCCGGTAGTGATTGCGGCTAGCCATTCCATTACTGGCGAACTCCCGTGAGCTTGTCGATCATGTGCAGGGCGGAGCCGAACACGGTGAGGAAAACGCCGATATCGAAGAGCAAGGGCGTACCCAGCGGCAGCCCGCCGGGGAAGGTCCAGAGACCGGTAAGAAAGGCGCTGCCCGCGATCAGGCCGAGAATGCCGGCGCCCGCCGCACAACCCAGGCCGATACCGATCAACTGCGCAGGCGCTACGGGCAGCACTCGGCGAATCTGCCCGTGGCCGTAGGTCAGCACCAGCAGGATCAGGCCGCAGGCCGCCACCAAACCGCCGATGAAACCACCGCCGGGCAGGTTGTGGCCGCGCCACAGCACCAGCAGCGAGGCGGCCATCATCAGCCAGGCCAGCGGTCGCAGACCTTGGCGCAGCAGGGGCGAGGTGAAGGCGTCTTCACCGCTATGCTCGTTACCGAAGCGCCGGCCGGTGCCCAGCAGGCTGGCTGCAGCCAGGGCGGAGAGGGCGACCACGAGGATCTCGCCGAGGGTATCGAAGGCGCGGAAGTCCACCAGGATCACATTGACCACGTTGTGCCCGTGGCCACCCGGCAAGCTGTTGGCCTGATACCACTGCGCAATTTCACCCGGCAGTGGCAGGCTCACCGCCAGCAGCAGGGTGCCGGTCACGCTGAGGCCGAAGAGGATCGCCACGCTGGCATGCAGGCGTCGCTTCCACGGCGCGCGTGCGCCGCTGGTAGGAACCGTGGGCATCTTGCGAAACACCAGGGCGAGGAAGATCAGACTGAGGGTTTCCACCATCAGCTGAGTCATCGCCACGTCCGGTGCATTGACTGAGACGAACACCAGCGCCAGGCCCAGGCCGCAGGCGCCCAGTGCTGCCAGCAAGGTCAGGCGGCCAGGCAGGAACGCCGCAGCCACACCGCCGGCCAGTGCCAACAGGCAGCCGGCCAGGCCCAGCGGCGAGATGGGGCTGTAGCTGCCCTGCAGCAGTTGCGGCAGCGCCGGCAACAAGCCGACCGCCAAGAGGCCACCGACCGCCAGGGCCAGCAGCACCAGATGCTGACGCAAGGAGCCGTGCTGGAAACGGGCGGCAAGCAGACCGGCGAAGTGGAATACGCGTTTGAGCAAACGATCCCAGAGCAGGTCGCCACTGACGTTCCAGGCCGCGTTGGCACGATCAAGCGCCTGCCGTACGCGGTCGCGCATCACGTAGAACAGCACGCCCAGCGATACGGTCAGCAAGCTGGCCACAAGCGCTGGGGTGATGCCGCCCCACAGATACAGGTGCACATCCACCGGGCCGCGCGCCACGGCTTGCACCGCGTTGTTCACCAGCCAGGTCTCCGGCCAGGCATTCCAAGCGCCGAGGAGGAAACCGCCGATGGCCAGCAGCATCGGCCCCAGCCACATCGGCAAGCCGACTTCGTGCGGCGTGCGCGGATAGTCGCCACGCTTGCCGAGGAAGGTCTGCAGGAAGACCAGGCCGGCAGCGGCGAACAGCAGGGCGTTGGTAAGGATCATCACCAGCGTTACCGCCCAGCCGATATGACCCATCTCGATCAGCCCGGTGTACTTGAACTCCTTGGCGATGAAGCCGAAGAACGGCGGCAGGCCGGCATTGGAGAATGCCGCCAGGGCTACTGCCGCGCCAGTCAACGGCATGAAACGAATCAACCCCCCCAGACGCGCCAGCTCGCGGGTGCCGGTGGCGTGGTCGATGGCGCCGACTGCCATGAACAGCGCACCTTTATAGAGAGAATGCGCCACCAGATAGAGCACAAACGCCTGCAGGCCATAGCTGGTGTTGGTGCCGATCAGCATGGTCAGCTGGCCCAGCACGGTCACCGTGGTGTACGCCAGCAGGCGCTTGAGGTCGGTCTGGCGGAAGGCCAAGAATGCGCCGAGCACCGCAGTGGCTGCGCCGAAGGTAATCAGCAGGGTACCCCAGCCGACGGAGCCGCCGAGCACCGGGTTGAGACGGGCCAGCAGGTAGATGCCGGCTTTTACCATGGTCGCCGAATGCAGATAGGCCGACACCGGAGTCGGTGCGTTCATCGCATTGGGCAGCCACAGATGGAAAGGCACCTGCGCCGATTTGGTGAAGCAGCCCAGCAGCACCAGGGCAATGATCGCCGGCAGTAGCACATGGCCTTCGATCTGCTCGGCGCTGAGATCGGAGAACTGCCAGTTGCCCGTCGCGCCACCGAGCAGGATCAGTCCCGCCAGCAGCGCCAGGCCACCGCCGCCGGTGATCAGCAGCGCCTGCAACGCCGCACGGCGCGATACCGCTTTGTCGTGTTGAAAACTGATCAGCAGGAAGGAGGCGATACTGGTCAGCTCCCAGAACACGAACATCGCTACCAGGTCGTCGGCCAGCACCAGGCCGAGCATCGCCAACATGAACACCAGCAAGTAAGCGTGAAAGCGACCCAGGTGGGCGTGGCTGGACAGATAACTGCCGGCGTACGGCACGATCAGGCTGCCGATGCCGCTGATCAGCAGGGCAAAAACCAGCGAGAGACCGTCCAGGCGCAGGCTCAGGTTGATACCCAGTGCCGGAATCCAGCTCAGGCTTTGCATCACGGCGCCGCCGCCGGCGATCAGCGGAATCTGTTGAACGAACCAGACGAAGGCCGTCAGCGGCGCCAGCATCAGCAGCCAACCTGTGCGAGCACCCAACAGGCGCGTCAGGCCGGGTGCCATGATGGCAGCCAGGGCGATCAGGGACAGTAGGTAGAGCACTCGCTTCTCCTGTGCCGAGCGTCGAATCCAAGGCGGCCTGACGACTGCGTACGCACCGTAGCTGCGCTATTCAGGGCGTATTGGTCATATCAGGCCGCATTTGTTTCATCATAGGAAAAACCAATCGAAGATCGCTATTTTATGAAGTTTCAGAACATTGCATGATAGGCGGCTGCCATCATTGGCAGTATTGAGATAAGCAGTGAAACAGGAGAACAGCGTGCAGATTCAGGGCTATTTCGACTTGCGCTTCGAAGCGGTGAGGGACGCATTCGCCGCACTGTTCGATGATGCGCAGGAGCGGGGCGCGGCCCTGTGCGTGAAAGTCGGCGGGGAAACCGTGGTCGACCTGTGGGCCGGTGTGATGGACAAGGACGGCCAGCAGGCCTGGCACAGCGACACCATCGCCAATCTGTTCTCCTGCACCAAGCCCTTCGCTGCTGTCGTGGCCCTGCAACTGGTGGGCGAGGGCAAGCTCGACCTGGATGCGCCGGTGGCGCGCTACTGGCCGGAGTTCGCTGCAGCCGGCAAACAGCGCATCAGCGTGCGTCATCTGCTCTGTCATCAGGCCGGCTTGCCGGCGTTGCGTCAGGCGTTGCCCGCCGAGGCGCTGTACGACTGGCAGACCATGACCAGCTCGCTGGCAGCTGAAGAGCCCTGGTGGCCGCTGGGTGAGGGTCATGGCTATGCGCCCATTACCTATGGCTGGCTGATTGGCGAGCTGATTCGCCGTGTGGAAGGCCGTGGCCCGGGCGAGAGCATCGCCGCACGCATCGCCAAGCCACTGGAGCTGGATTTCCATGTCGGCCTGGCTGACAGCGAGTTCGATCGCGTCGCCCATATTGCGCGCGGCAAGGGCAACCTCGGCGACGCCGCCGCGCAGCGCCTGCTCAAGGTGATGATGAGTGACGCCAACGCCATGAGCACGCGCTCGTTCACCAACCCGCCGTCGATCATGACCAGCACCAACAAGCCCGAATGGCGGCGTATGCAGCAACCGGCAGCCAATGGTCATGGCAACGCGCGCAGCCTGGCGGGCTTTTATGCCGGTCTGCTCGACGGCAGCCTGCTCGATGCTGACCTGCTGGGCGAAATGACCCGCGAGCACAGCGTCGGTGACGACAAGACCCTGCTGACTCGCACGCGTTTCGGCCTGGGTTGCATGCTCGATCAGGCCGATGTGGCCAACGCCACCTATGGTATGGGGGCAAAAGCCTTCGGCCATCCCGGCGCTGGTGGCTCCAGTGGTTTTGCCGACCCTGAGCGAGACCTAGCATTCGGTTTCGTCACCAACAATCTAGGACCGTTCGTCTTGATGGACCCCCGCGCGCAGAAACTTGCGCGACAGATTGCGGACTGTATCTGATTGAAACGGCTAAACTTGCGCCAACCGTTCAGTACCAACCATAGCAGGCCGTTGAAAAACGTAGGCGAGGCAGCCAGTGCAAGGCAAAAACAGGCGAAAAAGCGCAGTTTACGAGCTGTAAATGAGCATTTTGAGCCTGTTTTTAACGCAGCAATGGCAACGCAGGTAGTTTTTCAACAGCCTGATAACGAACCGACCATTAGATTTGTGTGACCCCGGGGGCTACATGCGTGCCAACAAGATTTTTGCCTTTACCTGCTGCCTGCTGATTGCGGGCTGCGCCGGCTCGGAAAAGAAGGAAGTCGCCAAGCCGGCAGTGATGCCACCGCCTCAAGTTACCCGCGCCTGGCTCGACGAGTACGAGCCGAAACTGCGTGAAGCGGTCAAGGGCAGCCACTTCGAGTTCGAGCGCCGCGAAAATCTGCTGGTGGTCACCGCCCCGGTGCAGGGCTCGTTCAATCCGGATCGTCCGCACATGCTGCTACCGGTGAGCCTCGGCCCCATCACCCGTGTAGCCAAGTTGCTGGAAAGCGACGAAGACGTTGCCGTAGTCGTGCTCGGCCATGCCGACAGCAGCGGTGACGACGCCCAGAACCGCGACCTGAGCCAGCAGCGTGCGCGGGCCGTGACGTCCATCTTCCGCCTCAGCGGCCTCAAGCAGAACCGCCTGCAGGTCATGGGCCTGGGCTCCGATGCACCCCGTGCGGCCAACGACAGCGCGGCCGGTCGCGCACTCAACCGCCGCGTGGAGATTCTCCTGACTTCGCGTGACACCATGCAGGGCCTGATCGCCAAGTACAGCCAGCCGGCCAAGGCAGAGCTCAAGGATGCACCCAAGGTAGCTGCCGCAGATCAAGGAAAAGTGAGCAAGTCGGAGTAAGCTTGCGGGCATTTCCACCCTGCGCGGGCAAGCACTAGAAGCCAGACGGATTGGCTTCTGGCCTTGCCCTGAGGAATTGCCATGACCCAAACCCTGGCCGATATGCGCCGCGACTACACCCGCGACGGCCTGAGCGAAGCCCAGGCCCCGCTGGAACCCCTTGCCCTGTTTCGTCAGTGGTTCGATGACGCGGTCAAGACCGAGCAACTGCCGGTCGAACCCAACGCCATGACCCTGGCCACCGTCGACGAAGAGGGCCGCCCGCACTGCCGGGTACTGCTGCTCAAGGGCCTCGACGAGCGCGGCTTCACCTTCTTCAGCAACTACGACAGCGCCAAGGGCCGGCAACTGGCAGCACGCCCGTTCGCCGCCATGACCTTCTTCTGGCCCAGCCTGGAACGCCAGGTACGCATCGAAGGCCGTGTGGAGCGCGTGACCGCTGCCGAATCCGATGGCTATTACCAGGTGCGTCCCTTGGGCAGCCGTATCGGCGCCTGGGCCTCGCCACAGAGCAAGGTGATCCGCGACCGCGCCGAGCTGGAGAGCCTGCTGGCGGAAACCGAAAAGCGCTTCCAGGGCCAGACCCCGCACTGCCCACCGCACTGGGGCGGCTACCGCCTGCTACCGGAGCGCATCGAATTCTGGCAGGGCAGACCAAGCCGCCTGCATGACCGCCTCAACTACCGCTTCAAGGGTGACGCCTGGATTCGTGAGCGGTTGGCGCCCTAGGGGGCTTATGGTCGCAACATCCCGAGAGAAAGAGGGAAGCAACGAGCCTTGAGGGCTCGCTGTGGTTGAGCTGTGCTGCCGGCGGTTATAGCGTCGAGATGGTGCCGCCGTCGATACGGTGCTCGGAGCCGGAGACCGACGCGGCCCGCGGCGACGCGAGGAAGACGATCAGATCGGCCACCTCCTGAGGCGTGGCAGGCCTACCCAGCGGGAGGCCACCTATCGCCTCCATGACGATTCGTCTGCCGCCTTCGTAGTCGGTGCTCGCCTCTTCAGCCAAACGCTCGGCAAACCTTACGGACGCCTCGGTCTCTATCCATCCGGGCGCGACGCTCAGCACACGCACACCCTTGGGCGTCACTTCCCGTGCCAGGGACTTGCTGTAGGTGGTGAGCGCTGCCTTGGCGGCGGCGTAAGCGGTGGTGGACTCTGGCAGCGGCATCATGCGCTGGATCGAGCTCACATGGAGGATGACGCCCGAGCCCTGGGCCAGCATGGCCGGCAACAGGGCGCGGTCCAGGCGTACGGCCGGCATCAGGTTCAAGTTCAGCTCGGCCTGCCAGTGCTCATCACTGAGGGCGGCAAAGCCGCCGGGAGGCGAGCTCGAACCACCAACCGAGTTGATCACGATATCCACACCGCCCCAGCTATCCAGAACGGTCTGTGCGAGGTGCGCCACGCCTTGCGCCGTCGTCAGATCGGCACCGATGTAGGTGACGCCATCTACAGGTTGTACCGACACGTCGCGCGCCGATGTCGCCACTCGGGCGCCAGCCGCCACCAGGGTCTGCACCACTGCAGCGCCAAGGCCCATGGTGCCGCCGGTCACCACCGCACGCAGGCCATCGAGTCGAAGGTCGAAGTTCATGCTGTGATCTCCAACGATGCGATCAGGCCGCGTTCAAGATGGAAGCGGTACGAAAGAATGATCGGGCTGCCAGGGAAGTTGCCGGTGACCTTGGTGCTCACAAGCTGGAATTCGTCCTCTTGCTCGATGGCAAAGGGCACGCTGGTGGCGCTGTACTTGGCCGATGCCTCGGCCAGGAAGGCCTGGATGGCCTCGACGCCCGTGTAGGTATGACCGAAGTCGGTCATAACGGCTTGCGCCGTGAAGCAATGCGCCAACGCTTCGGGGTTGTGTTCTGCGGCAAAGTAAGCAGCGATAGGTTCGGGAAGGGTCAAGGTGGACATGCTGTCGGCTCCATAGGATCAGTGATAACCCTAGGATGAGTGCCGGACAGAGTTAAATGAATCACCTAGAATCAGCATTGGCTATGTAGGGAACGATGCATAATGCGCGGGTCAGAGTTTGCCGAGCTAAAGGCCTTCGTGGCTGTTGTCGAGCGTCAGAGCTTCGCCCGCGCGGCGGAGCATCTGGGCCTTTCTCCCTCGGCACTCAGCCAGACTATCCGGCAGCTCGAAGCGCGGCTTGGCGTACGCCTGCTCAATCGCACCACTCGCAGCGTCGCACCATCGGCCAATGGCGAGCTGCTCTACAAGCGTATCGCCCCCTTGTTTCAGGAAATGGCTGTTGCAGTCGCCGAAGCCAGCGAGGCGACAGGCCAGATAAGCGGCACGCTGCGCATCAACACGCCGGGGATCGCCGCCAGAACGCTCATCGCACCTCGGCTGGCACGATTCCACCAGGCCCACCCTGAGGTGCTGCTCGATATCGTGGTCGACGACGCCTTGGCCGATATCGTGCTCGGTCGTTTTGACGCGGGCATCCGTGTAGGTGGCCGGCTTGAGAAAGACATGGTGGCCGTTCGCCTCACCCCAGATCTGAACATGGTCGCCGTAGCGTCTCCGGATTATCTCGCACGTCGAGGCACGCCCCAGTCACCTGCCGAGTTGCAGGATCACGCCTGCATCAACTGGCGCTTGCAGATGGATGGCAGGCCCTATCGCTGGGAGTTCCAGGAGCGCGGGCAACTGCTGGAGATGACGGTAGATGGTCCCGTTGTTACCAATCATCCTGACATCGGCATCGCTGCAGCCCTGCAGGGGCTCGGCATTGCCTACCATTTCGAAAGAGAAAGCGTGGGCGAGCTCCTCGCTCAAGGGCGGCTGGTTCAGGTCCTCGCTGACTGGTCGATCTCGCGCCCAGGCTTGTTTCTTTATTACCCGAACAGGCAATACCGACCAGCCGCGTTAGGTGCGTTCATAGACTGTCTATTGGATAGAAACCTGTTTGATCGACCCTGCCCCGAAAAATATCGTCGATAAGGACGAAGCAAGGGCTAGTGGGACATATGACCTCAAGCACATGGAGCCAACGGCTGGCGCGACAGTAGTTTTGAGCGCCTGTTTTTACTGTCGAGATCATTCATGCGGCTGGGCCTGATTTCTGGTCATAGACTGTTTTTTTGGCCAGAAGCCGCCCTCCACAAGTCTCCCCTTATCGCCTGCCCACCACCTACCGCTGAGCACGCCATTCGCCAATAAGGCTGTACGAAACGAGCACATAAGATACCCTTGCGCCACGAACCAACCAGGACGCTGCGAACCGAACGATGGGTTTTGAACAATTAGCCGAGCTACGTGACCGCCTGCGCGCCGAGAAGCAGCAGGTACAGCAGGTAAAGACCGAAAGCGCGAAGCCGCAAAAACGCAAGCAGCCGCCCAAAGGCAAGCCGCGCGAGCAGGATCCTACCGTCGAGGCGATCTGGAGGTTGCAGAAGCACTTCCCCTTGGCCTTCCCGGTCAATCCGGCGCCCAAGGTGCCGTTGAAAGAGGGCATTCTCAAGGACGCCGAGCAGCATCTGCAGTTGCTCGGCATCACCGCTGAGCAGCTCAAGGCGGGTATTGCCGCCTGGTGCCGCGGCGGTCGCTACTGGGCTGCCATGACGGAAAATGCACCGCGTCTGGATCTGCAAGGCCAGCCCGTTGGCGTGGTGACTGCGGCGCAAGCGCTGCATGCCAAGCAGCAGGCCAGGCGGCACCGTGCTGAAGCTCGGCGCAATCAGGCCAAGGCTAAAGCTCCAGCGGACGACAAGGCCGCCGATAGCGCCGTAGCGCCTGCTGCGGAGTAAATGCTGGCTACCTGAAGGTTTCGTCGGCGCTGCGAGGGATACTTCGTGAGGCGCCGCTGACACGCCTACAATAGCGGCCTCATTCGCGAGGCCGTTTCTCATGCTCGAACTCGACTCCACCCTGGCGCAGCATATAGTCGACCGCGCCATGGCCATCCTGCCGCACAACATCAACGTGATGGATGCCCAGGGCATGATCATCGGCAGCGGCGACCCCAGCCGCCTGCACACCCGTCATGAAGGTGCACAGCTGGTGCTGGCCAACCGACGCGTGGTGGAGATCGATGCGCAGGCGGCGGCCTGCCTGCGGGGCGTCAAACCCGGTGTCAACCTGCCTTTGCTGCATGCCGAACGCCTGATTGGCGTGCTCGGTATCACCGGTGACCCCGAGATCGTGCGGCCATATGCCGAGCTGGTGCGTATGGCTGCGGAGATGCTGGTCGAGCATCGCGTGTTGCAGGCTGAGCGGCATTGGCAGCGGCATCAGCAGGAGGCCTGGTTGCGACAGCTGCTCGACCCCATGCTGCGCCTGTCCAGTCTCGAGGTCGATGCCGAACGCCTGGGCCTGCAAATGACTTGGCCGCGACAGATGTGCCTGCTGCAACTCGATGGAGAGGGCGATCCGCTGCCGCGTCAGGCTCGTCTGCTCGCCGCACTGGGGGGCAAGAGTGAACATCTGGTAGCGCCGCTCGGGCGTCATGAGCTGCTCTGGTGTCGGCCTTACAGCACCACGCGCGATGATCGCGCCTGGCTGCAGCAGGCTGACGAGCGCGAGTGGGGCGTGAGTTCGCTGGCGCTCAGCGATCCGCTGCATGATCTGACCGAGCTGCGCCAGGCCAGCCTGGTCCTGCGCGATCTTCAGGCCTACGGCCAGGCGCGCTTTCCTGGTCGTCGTCTGCTGCGTCTGGACGAATTGCGTCTGCCGACGCTGCTCTATGCCCAGCGCCACAGCTGGTTGCTGCAGGGCTGGCTGGCCCCGTTGCGTCAGGTGCTGACGCAGGACCCACAGGGCACGCTGAGGGCGACGCTGGAAGCCTGGTGCGCGCATGACGGTCAGGTGCAAACCTGTGCGCAGGAGTTGGGCATTCATCGCAATACGTTGCGCTATCGCCTGGAGCGCATCGCCGAACTCAGTGGCCTGGACCTCAATCGGCTGGATCAACGCCTGCAGCTATCCTTGGGGCTGGGCTTGCTGGAACCCGCCGCGAAGGATCTTTGAACGCTCGGTAATCCGCTCCCGCTGGTAAAGACGGGCAGATGGCTTTGTGCGATTGCACAGCCTCTTGCGCGTGGCTGCGGCTGTTTTAGTGCCAGCGCACAGGGCGAGGCTGGGGGTGGCTGAGCCACAATGTGGCGCCTCTCGGCATTCCCATCCGGGCCCTGCGCCCGCCATAACAACAATGAGGAGACTGGTCATGGGCCTGGTCCTGATTCTGGTGGCACTGATCGCGTTCATCGTGCTGTCCACTACCCGTTTGAAATTGCACCCTTTCCTGGCGTTGTTGGCCGCTGCACTGATCGCCGGCTTCGCCTACCAGCTGCCCGGCGGCGAAATCATCAAGACCATGACGGCCGGCTTTGGCGGCATTCTCGGTTATATCGGTATCGTCATCGTTCTCGGCACCATCATCGGCGTGATCCTCGAGCGTAGCGGTGCCGCCATCACCATGGCCGAGACGGTGATTCGTCTGCTGGGTCAGCGTTTCCCCACCCTGACCATGTCGATCATCGGCTATCTGGTATCGATTCCGGTGTTCTGCGACTCCGGTTACGTCATTCTCAACTCGCTGAAGAATGCCCTGGCCGCGCGCATGAAGGTGTCCGTGGTGGCCATGAGCGTGGCTCTGGCGACCGGCCTGTACGCCACTCACACCTTCGTGCCGCCAACCCCCGGTCCGATCGCTGCGGCCGGCAACCTGGGCCTGGAAACGTCCCTGGGCCTGGTTATTCTGGTCGGTCTGCTGGTCGCAGCGGTCACCGCCGTTGCCGGTATGCTGTGGGCCAACCGGTTCCTCAAGCAGAACGACCACGAATTGCTGGAAGAGGCGCCGAGCGAACTGCTCGCCGATAGCGTCGATTTCGATGCACTGCGTGCCCGCTATGGCAAGCTGCCCAGCGCCTGGCAGGCGTTCGCGCCAATCTTCGTGCCCATCATCCTGATCTGCCTGGGCTCGGTCGCTGCTTTCCCGAGCAAGCCCTTCGGTACTGGCGCTTTCTTCGACGTGCTCAGCTTCCTCGGTCAGCCGGTTGCCGCGCTGCTGGTAGGCCTGGTGCTGGCTTGCTCGCTGCTTAAGGGCGAAGGCAAGCGTCAGCAGTTCCATGATCATGTGGCTCACGGCCTGAAAGAGGCGGCGCCGATTCTGTTGATCACCGGTGCCGGTGGCGCCTTCGGTGCCATTCTCAAGGCTACCGCGCTGACCGGTTATCTGGGCGACACCCTGTCGGCGCTGGGTATCGGCCTGTTCATGCCGTTCCTGGTGGCTGCTGCGCTGAAGAGTGCTCAGGGTTCTTCTACTGTTGCCCTGGTTACCACCTCGGCGATGGTTGCGCCGCTGCTGGGCAATCTGGGGCTCGACAGCGAGATGGGCCGCGTGTTGACCGTGATGGCCATTGGTGCGGGTGCGATGACCGTTTCTCACGCCAACGACAGCTTCTTCTGGGTCGTGACCCAGTTCAGCCGCATGAAAGTGGCGACCGCTTACCGTGCCCAGACCATGGCGACCCTGATCCAGGGTATTGCCGGTATGGCCGCTGTCTGGCTGCTGAGCCTGGTTTTGCTGTAATCCTGCTTTACCGGCAGGCGGCTATGGTCGCCTGCCTCCTTTCGAGGTACCTACCATGAAAATCGTCATTGCTCCTGATTCCTTCAAGGAGAGCCTCAGCGCACCCGACGTGGCCGCTGCCATCGCCCGCGGTTGGCAGCAGGTGTTTCCCGAGGCCGAGTGTTTGCTGCGGCCAATGGCCGATGGCGGCGAGGGTACGGTCGATGCTTTGCTGGCCGCCGTGGGTGGCGAGCGCCGTGAGCGTGAGGTGCGTGGCCCCATGGGTGAGCCGGTCAAGGCGCATTGGGGCTGGCTGGGGCAGGGTACGGCGGTCATCGAGATGGCGGCTGCCAGCGGCCTGCACTGGGTGCCGCGTGAACAGCGCGATGCTCGTCTGGCCAGCAGCTTCGGCACTGGCGAGCTGATCCGTGAGGCGCTGGATGCCGGTGCTACGCGAATCATCCTGGGGCTGGGCGGCAGTGCTACCAATGACGCCGGTGTTGGCCTGTTACAGGCGCTGGGGATGCGTTTTCTCGATGCCCAGGGGCGGGAGCTGGCGCCGGGCGGTGCGGCTTTGGCCGGTCTCGACCAGCTTGATCTGAGCGGGCTCGACGCACGTTTGCTCAAGGTGCAGATCGAGGTCGCCGCCGATGTCGACAATCCCTTGTGCGGGCCACGCGGCGCATCTGCGGTGTTCGGTCCGCAGAAGGGCGCGACGCCTGAGCATGTCGCGGAGCTGGATACGGCACTCGGCCGCTTTGCCCGTATCGCAGCGGCGACGCTGGGCGAGGATCATGCCGAGTTTCCCGGTGTGGGCGCGGCGGGTGGTCTCGGTTTCGCTGCTCGTGCCTTCCTCAAAGCCAGTTTCCGCCCCGGTATCGCGCTGGTGGCCGAATTGTCCGGTCTCGCCGCGGCGGTGGAGAACGCGGATCTGGTGATTACCGGGGAAGGGCGCATGGATGCCCAGACCCTGCACGGCAAGACACCGGTCGGCGTAGCGCGCGTGGCGCGTGCGGCCGGGGTGCCGGTCATCGCCTTGTCCGGTAGCCTGGGCGACAACTATCAAGCGCTGTACGAGGCGGGTATCGAAGCTGCATTCAGCCTGGCGCCGGGCCCGTTGTCCCTGGAGCAGGCGATGGCCGGTGCGGCGGCTGAGTTGCAGGCGCGTACCGCGGATATCGCCCGGCTCTGGCGCCTTGCTCGCTCCTGATAGAGCGAACCTGGCTGAACTTGGTCTGTCTGAAATTACTATTGTTCAGGCTCCGCCGTGACAGTTACGCTCGCCCGGCGTCTAATGGATTGAGATACCTCTGGAGGAATTGCTATGCGTAAACCCACTCTGCTCATTACCTCGCTGGCCGCGATGCTGGCCCTCGGGGGCTGTCAGTCCAGCCTGACCGGCGATACCTACAGCCGCGATGAGGCCCGAGCGGTGCAAACAGTACGCATGGGCACCATCGAATCGCTGCGTCCGGTGAAGATCGAAGGGACCAAGACACCAATCGGTGCGGGTGCCGGTGCTGTGGTTGGTGGCATCGGTGGCAGTGGCCTCGGTGGTGGGCGCGGCAGTGCGGTCCTGGCTGTGGTCGGTGCCGTTGCCGGTGGTCTGTTGGGCGCCGCTGCTGAAGAAGGCCTGACCCGGACTCAGGGTGTTGAGATCACCGTGCGTGAGGACGACGGCACCATGCGCGCCTACGTCCAGGAAGTCGAGCCGAACCAGGTGTTCCGCGTCGGCGAGCGCGTGCGCATCATGACGGTCAACGGTACCAGTCGCGTTACCCACTGATCGTTACAAACCAGCCGGAGCAGCTTTGGTTGCTCCGGCTTTTTGTTGCCTGTCATCCCGGGCGACAACTTGTCGGGCTTGCGCAAAAGAAGCGCTCCCGGCAATTTTCTGTGGCCTCGCTATAGTGGTGGTCGGCTGTCAGCAGCACCTCCAGCCGCCTGCATGTTACCAAGTGTGTTTAACGATAATTCAATGCATGACGTTGTCTTGATAGTTATGGATAATCGGCCGTTATGCTTGTGCCGACAACAACTTAGCTGAACCGTTGCGGTGCATGAACTATCACCGTCAGGGAGTTGCGACTCCAATTCTCGTCGTTGGGTCAGTTGACCTGACGTGCCTGCTTAAGGGGTTTTTCCGATGGCGCTTGCGCTGATTGTCGCCTTGCCATTTCTTGGGTTGTTTCTGCCGGTGCTCGCCGATCGGCTTGGACGCTCGGCCTGTGCCGCGGCTGCGGCTATAGCGCCCATCGTGGCGCTGGTGCTGCTGTTCAGCTACCAGCCTGCGGTGTTCGCAGGCGAGGTGCTGCGGGTCAAACTGGAGTGGTTGCCGCACCTGGGGCTGAATCTCAGTCTGCGCCTCGATGGTCTGGGCTTTCTGTTTGCCCTGCTGATTCTCGGCATCGGCCTGCTGGTCATCCTCTACGCGCGCTATTACCTGGCCAAGACCGAGCCCATGGGGCGTTTCTTTGCCTTCCTGCTGCTGTTCATGGGCGCCATGCTCGGTGTGGTGCTGTCGGAAAACCTGCTGCTGATGCTGATGTTCTGGGAGCTGACCAGCCTGTCGTCGTTCCTGCTGATCGGCTTCTGGGGTTCGCGCTCCGATGCCCGCAAGGGCGCGCGCATGGCGCTGGCAATCACCGGTGGCGGTGGTCTGGCGTTGCTCGCCGGTATCCTGCTGATCGGCCACATCGCCGGTAGCTTCGAACTGTCTCAAGTGCTGGCCGCCGGCTACGCGATTCGCGCGCACGAGCTGTATCCGCTGGCGCTGGTGCTGGTGCTGCTGGGCGTGTTCACCAAATCGGCGCAATTCCCTTTCCATTTCTGGCTGCCGCACGCGATGGCGGCGCCGACACCGGTATCGGCGTATCTGCACTCGGCGACCATGGTCAAGGCCGGGGTCTTCCTGCTGGCGCGTCTGTACCCAGCGCTGGCCGGTTCCGAGTGGTGGTTCTACATCGTCAGCCTGACCGGCCTGGCCACCTTGCTGGTGGGCGCGGGCATGGCGCTATTCCAGCATGACCTGAAGGGCCTGCTGGCGTATTCGACCATCAGCCACCTGGGCCTGATCACCCTGCTGTTCGGCCTGGATACCCAGCTAGCGGCTGTGGCGGCGGTGTTCCACATCATCAACCACGCGACCTTCAAGGCTTCGCTGTTCATGGCTGCCGGCATCATCGACCACGAAACCGGTAGCCGCGACATGCGGCGAATAAACGGCTTGTGGAAGTACATGCCGCATACGGCGGTGCTGGCGATGGTGGCGGCTTCGGCCATGGCTGGCGTGCCGCTGCTCAATGGCTTTTTGAGCAAGGAGATGTTCTTCACCGAAACCTTGCACCAGCACCTGCTGGGCGGTTTCAACTGGGTGATTCCGGCTGCCGCGACCCTGGCCGGGGTGTTCTCGGTGGCCTATTCGCTGCGTTTCATTCACGACGTGTTCTTCAATGGCGAGCCGATCGACCTGCCCAAATATCCGCCGCACGAGCCGCCGCGCTACATGAAGGTGCCGGTCGAGGTGCTGGTGTTCCTCTGCCTGCTGGTCGGCATCGTGCCAGCCTACACTGTAGCGCCGTTGTTGGCCGCCGCCGCCGCTTCGACCTTGGGTGGCGAGCTGCCTGAGTACAGCCTGGCCATCTGGCACGGTTTCAACCTGCCGCTCCTGATGAGTTTCGTTGCGCTGTTCGGCGGGATCATCGTCTATGCCTGTCGCAAGCCGCTGTTCCGCTGGTATGAAGGTTTGCCCAACCTGGATGCCAAGGATGCCTTCGACCAGGTGGTGCGTTACTCGACGCGCTTGGCCGTGCGCATTACCGCGCTGCTGGAAAGTGGCTCGCAGCAGCGTTACCTGGCCTGGATGCTGGGCAGTGCACTGACCCTGGTGATCATTGCGCTGTCGCCGCTGGAGCAGTTGACTGGTAGCGTGGCGATGACACCGATCGATCCGCTGACAACCATCGGTATGTTGATTCTGATGCTGACTGCGGTGCTCACCGTGGTTTTCCACCGCCGCCGCCTGGTGGCGCTGATGATCCTCAGCGCCGCTGGTCTGATGGTGGCGCTGGCCTTCGCCCGCTTCTCCGCCCCGGATCTGGCGCTGACCCAGTTGTCGGTCGAGGTGGTGACCATCATCCTGCTGATGCTCACCCTGTACTTCATGACTGATCGCACCCCGGCGGAGTCGAGCAGCCTGCGCGGCCTGCGTGATCTGGTCCTGGCGCTGGGCAGCGGCACCATGGTGGCGATGCTGACCTACGCCGTGCTGACCCGTCCTTACCAGAGCATTTCCTCGTTCTTTCTTGAGAACAGCGTCTCCGGTGGCGGCGGTACCAACGTGGTCAACGTGATCCTGGTGGACTTCCGCGGCTTCGATACCCTGGGCGAGATCACCGTGCTGGCGATTGCTGCCATCGGTATCTACGCGCTGCTGCATGGCCTGCACCTGCCGCATCCGACCCACGACAAGAATGGTCGTCCATGGTCGACCGATGCGCATCCGATGATCCTCGACAACCTGGCGCGGGCCATGCTGCCGATGGCGCTGCTGATTTCGGCGTTCATCTTCCTGCGCGGGCACAACCTGCCGGGCGGCGGCTTCATCGCCGGCCTGATCACCTCGGTGGCGTTGATTCTGCAGTACATCTCCCATGGTGTGACCTGGACCCAGGAACGCCTGAAATTCAGCTATCACGCCACCGCCGGTTGGGGCGTGCTGATAGCCGGACTGACGGGTCTGGGCAGCTGGCTCTTCGGCTCGCCGTTCCTGACTTCGGCGTTCGGCCATTTCCATATTCCGCTGATCGGCGAAATTGAACTGGCTACCGCGATCCTCTTCGATCTTGGGGTATATCTGGCCGTTGTCGGTGCCACCCTGCTGATTCTTTCCAATATCGGCCATGTCAGTCAGGACGAGTCGTGCAAGGAGGTCATCTGATATGGAGGCAGTATTCGCAATCACCCTCGGGGTGCTGACTGCCAGCGGCGTGTACCTACTGCTAAGGGCGCGCATTTTCCCGGTAGTGATGGGGCTGACCCTGATCTCTTATGCAGTGAATCTGTTCATCTTCTCCACCGGCCGTCTCGGCACGGGTGTGCCGGCGGTGATCGGCAAGAGCGCCGAGTACGGTGACCCACTGCCGCAGGCGCTGGTGCTCACCGCCATCGTCATTGGCTTCGCCATGACCGCGTTCGTCGTGGTGTTGGCCCTGCGTGGCATGGGCGAACTGAAAACCGATCACGTCGATGGCGAGGAGCCGCGCGCATGAGTCACGCCATCATCCTCCCCATTCTGTTGCCGCTGTTCATCGGCGCGTTGTTGCTGGTCGGTCACGGCTGGTCGCGTGACGTGAAGCGGGGCATTTCCCTGGTCGGCTGCCTGGCGCTGCTGCCGGTGTGCCTGTATCTGGTGCTGTTGGCCGGTGAGGGGCAGTTGCAGGTCTATGCGCTGGGTAACTGGGTTGCGCCGTTCGGCATCATGCTGCTGCTCGACCGCTTCAACGCTGCGCTGCTGTTGCTCACCGCGCTGCTCGCCTGCTTCGCCCTGATCTACGCCTGCCGTGGCGACGATGAGCGTGGGCCGAACTTCCATGCGCTGTTCCAGTTTCAGTTGCTCGGCATCAACGGTGCATTCCTCACCGCCGACCTGTTCAACCTGTTCGTGTTCTTCGAGATCCTGCTGATCTCGTCGTATGCATTGCTGCTGCATGGCAACCGTGCCAATCAGGTCAAGGCCGGCGTGCACTACGTGGTGCTCAACCTGCTGGGCTCGTCGTTCTTCCTGATCGGCATCAGCCTGCTGTATGGACTGACCGGCACCCTGAACATGCCGGATCTGGCTGCGCGGGTGGCCAGCGCCGACGTTGCCGACGCGCCGCTGATCAAGGCGGCTGCCTACCTGCTGCTGATCGTTTTCGGTCTCAAGGCCGCCGTGCTGCCGCTGTGCTTCTGGCTGCCGCGCGCCTATGCCGCAGCGCCCGCTTCGGTGGCGGCGTTGTTCGCAATCATGACCAAGGTGGGCTTCTACGCCGTCGTTCGCGTGTTCACTCTGGTGTTCGGCGAAGAGGCCGGGCCGCTGGCCAATCTTGGCCATGAACTGCTCTGGTGGCTGGCCCTGCCGACCATTGCCTTCGGTGTGATTGGCGCTCTGGGAGCGCGACAGTTGCAGGCGTTGCTGGCCTATCTGGTGGTGGTCTCGGTGGGCACCCTGATGGCCGGTTTCGCTATGGGCAGCCCGGCGGCGCTGAGCGCGGCGCTCTACTACATGCTGCACAGCACGCTGATCAGTGCGGCGTTGTTCCTGCTGGCAGGCCTGGTGGTTGCCCAGCGTGACAGTGCCGGCGGCGACCTGCAGCAGGAGCGCGTGCTGCGCCAGCCGCTGGTGCTGGGCTGCATGTTCTTCTTCGCGTCGATTTCCGTGGCCGGGTTGCCGCCGTTCTCCGGGTTCCTCGGCAAGATGCTGCTACTGCGCGCCGCGGAGCCTGGCTGGCAAGCCTGGAGCCTGTGGCCGGTGGTGCTGATTGGCGGGCTGCTGACGCTGGTGGCGCTGAGCCGCGCTGGTACCAGTCTGTTCTGGTTGGGCCAGCAAACGGATGGCCAGCCCTCGACAGCCCAACCGGCTGACCGGGTGAGCCTCCTGGCAGCGCTTGGCCTGTTGCTGGCCAGCCCGCTGCTGATGATCGCCGCTGCTCCGATAATGGCGTATCTGGAGGCGGCTGCGGCGCAGTTGCTCGATCTGCAACCCTATCTGTCGATCATCGCCGGAGGTGCGGCATGAGGCGTTTCTTCCCCCATCCGCGGATGATGTTGCTATTGACGGTGCTCTGGCTGCTATTGGTCAACACCCTCAACCTGGGGCATATCCTGCTCGGGCTGTTTCTGGGCTGGTCGATCGTGCACCTGTGCGGCGATTTCCTGCTGACCGTGCCGAAAGTACGCAAGCCCCTGGGGTTGCTGCTGTTTATCGGCAAGGTGTTCTACGACATCGTGGTTGCCAATCTACAGGTGGTGAAACTGGTATTGGGGCCGAAATCGCGCCTCGAGCCGGCATTCGTCGAGGTACCGGTCGAGATCGAGGATGAGTTCGTGCTGTCGGCCCTGGCCTGCATCATTTCGCTGACCCCCGGCACGGTTTCTGCCGGCCTCAGCTCCGACCACAAGACACTGCTGCTGCACGGGCTCAACGTGCCGGATCGCGACGAGCTGATCGCCGAGGTCAAGAGTCGCTACGAAAAGCCGCTGCTGGAGATTTTCGAATGCTCGAGAACGTAGTCTTTCTGTGCATGGGCATCCTCACGCTGGCCATGCTGCTCAATGTCGCGCGTCTGGTCGAAGGGCCGAGCCTGGTGGATCGCGTACTGGCCCTGGATACCCTGTACATCAACGCGTTGGCGCTGATCGTGCTGTTCGGCATCTGGCTGGCATCGGATCTGTTCTTCGAGGCCGCGCTGCTGATCGCGGTGATGGGCTTCGTCGGCACGGTCGCAGTGGGTAAACACCTGCTGCACGGCGACATCATCGATTAAGAGGGAATGACCATGCCATTCTGGCTGGAACTGTTGATTTGCGCCTGCCTGATCCTGGGCAGCCTGTTCGCCCTGGTGGGTGCCATCGGGCTGTATCGGCTGCCGGATTTCTTCACGCGCCTGCACGGGCCGACCAAGGCCACGACGTTGGGCGTCGGCGCTACGCTGATCGCGTCGATGCTGTTCTTCGCGCACCACACCGGCAACCTCAGCCTGCACGAACTGCTGATTACCCTGTTTCTGTTCCTCACTGCACCGGTCAGTGCACATATCCTGTCCAAGGCCGCGATGCAGCAGAAGGTCGAGTTGACCGAGCGCACCCGTGGCCAGCCCTGGGACGACGATCACTGATCCACTGTCAGGCATTTCTCGCGCCTGGCTGTAGCTGTCGCCAGGTAATTGCCCGCTCTAGACTGCGCTCTTGAATCAGACGGCGTACTGCGTCAGGGGAGTCAGGAGATGAGCGAGCTGGTCATTCGTCAGGCCTGTGTCGAGGATATCGAGGCGCTCTGCGCGCTGATTTTCGAGCATGGGCCCAACCCCTGGAATCATCTGCCCGAAGCCGAGGTTCGTCAGCACCTGCAGGGTATTGCGGCAAATACGACCTTGGCCGTGCTGGCCGAGGAGCAGGGGCAACTGCTGGGGTTCGTCAGTTATCGCCTGACCCAGGATTTCGTCGCTCATCAACCTGCCGCGCGTGCCGGGCAGGTGCATGGCTATATCTGCGAAGCGGTGGTGCATCGCGATTGCGTCGGACGAGGATTGGGCGCGCGTCTTCTGCGCGAGGCCGTCACCGAGCTGTGGCGGCTGGACGTCAGCGATATCTATATCGATCGTCACGAAGAGAACGCGGCATCGGCGGGGATGATGCGCAAGGCCGGTTTCAGTGAGCTGCTGACCTATGCCGACCCGGCGCGTCGACCGAATGGTTCGCGGCGTTCGACCCTTTGTTGCCAGCGCCGCGAGGATCTTTGATGCTTCTGCGGCTGGGCGCTATCACGACTGACGGATATCCGTAGGGTGGGTTAGGCGCCTGTCACCTATCCTGATGAGCCTAAAAAATTCGTTGCGCCGTAACCCACCATTGGTGCAGCGCAGGACAATCGCCTGGTGGGTTACGCGGCGCACTGCAATGGCGGTGATCGGACATTCGCAGGCTTGGCGCCGCTAACCCACCCTACTAGGCTGCCCGAGATCCGTAGGGTGGGTTAGGCGTCTGTCACCTATCTTGATGAGCCCGCAAAGTCCGTTGCGCCGTAACCCACCATGGGCGCAGCGCAGGACAATCGCCTGGTGGGTTACGCGGCGCACTACGATGGCGGTGATCAGACATTCGCAGGTTTGGCGCCGCTAACCCACCCTACGGGGTGTGTGAGACGAAGGGGCTTAGCGATTCAACCCAAGCATGTCTTTGGCCACGGCCTCGGCCACGCGAATGCCGTCGACGCCAGCCGAAAGAATGCCGCCGGCGTAGCCGGCACCTTCACCGGCCGGATACAACCCCTTGAGATTCAGGCTCTGCAGGTCATCGCCACGGGTGATGCGCACCGGCGAGGAGGTGCGTGTCTCGATGCCGGTGAGCACCGCATCAGCCAGGTCGAAGCCCTTGATCTGCTTGCCGAAGGCCGGCAGCGCCTCGCGGATGGCTTCGATGGCGAAGTCCGGCAGCGAGGGCGCCAGATCGCCCAGTTTCACGCCCGGCTTGTAGGAGGGTTGCACTTCGCCGAGGGCGGTGGACGGCTTGCCTTTTATGAAGTCGCCGACCAGTTGTCCGGGCGCCTCGTAGTTGCGCCCGCCGAGCACGTAGGCGTGCGATTCCAGGCGTTCCTGCAGTTCCACACCGGCCAGCGGGCCATCCGGATAGTCCTGCTCGGGAGTGATGCCGACGACGATGCCGGCGTTGGCGTTGCGCTCGTTGCGCGAATACTGGCTCATGCCGTTGGTGACCACGCGCTCAGGCTCGGAGGTGGCGGCGACCACGGTGCCGCCTGGGCACATGCAGAAGCTGTAGACCGAGCGGCCGTTGCTGGCGTGATGCACGAGCTTGTAGTCGGCAGCGCCGAGTTTTGGGTGGCCGGCGTACTTGCCTAAGCGCGCGCGGTCGATCAGCGACTGCGGGTGTTCGATACGGAAACCGACCGAGAAGGGCTTGGCCTCCAGGTACACGCCATGGGCATGCAGCATGCGGAAGGTGTCGCGCGAGCTATGGCCGAGGGCCAGCACCACATGGCGGCTGAGCAACTGCTCGCCGCTCTCCAGCACCACGCCCGTGAGTTGGCCGTCTTCGATCAGCAGATCGCTGACGCGCTGCTGAAAGCGCACTTCGCCGCCGAGGGCCTTGATCTCCTCGCGCATGGTGGCGACCACGCCGGTCAGGCGGAAGGTGCCGATATGCGGCTTGCTGACGTAGAGGATCTCGTCCGGCGCGCCGGCCTTGACGAACTCCTGCAGTACCTTCCGCCCGTGGTGGTGAGGGTCCTTGATCTGGCTATACAGCTTGCCGTCGGAGAAGGTGCCAGCGCCGCCTTCGCCGAACTGCACGTTGGAGGTGGGGTCGAGCACGTTCTTGCGCCACAGGCCCCAGGTGTCCTTGGTGCGCTGACGCACTTCCTTGCCGCGCTCCAGCACGATGGGGCGCAGACCTGCCTGGGCCAGGATCAGCGCCGCGAAGATGCCGCAGGGGCCGAAACCGACCACGATCGGGCGTTCGTCCAACGGCGTTTCGGCCTTGCCGACCGGCTTGTAGGCGATGTCCGGTGCCGGGCCTACATGCTTGTCATCGCTCAGGCGAGCGAGCAACGCCGCCTCATCTTTCACCTCACAGTCGAGGGTGTAGATGAACGGCATGTCGCCGAACTTCTTGCGCGCATCGTAGCTGCGCTTGAACACGCTGAAAGCCAGCAGCTCGCTATCGGCGATGCCCAAGCGCTGGACGATGGCCGGGCGCAGCGCGTCCTCGGGGTGGTCGAGGGGCAGTTTCAGTTCGGTCAGGCGAAGCATGGGCAGTGTCCTGGTTGGCCGGTGGTGATCCGGCAAGGTGGAAAAAGCGGCGATTGTACGGGATTCACCGCCCGGATGGAGGAGGCCGGCATTATCGAACTACTGGCGGCTTTGCTCCGTTGAGCGTAGGTGAGCGATGTCTTGAGCGCTGCGCCAGTGCAGACAAACGGGCTGATCAGCCACGCTGACGTTCGATCGCGAGACCCCGAATGAACATCAAGGCAGCGCCCGCGCAGGCTGCTGTCGCGGCATAGACGATCACGGCTTGTGAGTCGAGGCTGTCGATGATCAGTCCTCCTAGAACCGCACCCGCAGCAATGGCGACCTGGAAGGTCGAGGACAGCAGGGCGCCAGCGCTTTCCGCGTGATCGGCGGCGGCGCGCGCGTTCCAGATCGAGATCGATACCGGGAAGGCGCCGAAGGCGAAGCCCCATAGCGCAATCGCGACGAAGGCAACGTCGGCCTGTGTGCCGAACAGGATCAGCGTGAGTGCAACGGCAGCGATCAGGAACGAGCAACTGCTGACTGCCCAGGCTGGACTGCGCGCGGCGACGGCGCCGCCGGCAAGGTTGCCGAAAAAGCCGCAGACACCGAAGGCCAGCAAGGCAAGCGAGACGGTCGCGACATCCAGGCGGGGAACCTCCTCGAGGAAGGGGCGAATGAAGGTCAGAGCGGCGAAGTGCCCGGAAATGACCAGCAGCCCGGTGCCGATACCGACGACGACTGCACGCCGCGTCAGCGCTGCCTTGAAGGACGCCAGGCCCGGTGCTGCCGTGGCCGGCAGTTTGGGCAAGGTCAGCATCTGGATCGCCAGCGCCACCACGCCAATGCCGGACGCGGCCAGGAAAGTTGCCTGCCAGCCCCACAGTTCTCCCAGGTAGGCACCCAGCGGGGCAGCGAAGATGGTTGCGAGCGAGATGCCCATCATGATGATCGAGATGGCACGCGGCACCTTGTCCGGGGGCACCAGGCGCAGGGCGAGCGCTGCCATCATGGCCCAGAAGCTGCCGAGGGCGAAGCCCAGCAGCCCACGCGCGATCAGCAGTACCGTGATGTTTGAGGCATAGGCCGAAAGGATGCAGGAGAACACCAGCATGCCCATCAACCCCCAGACGATCTTCTGCCGATCCAGGCGGCCCGAGAACAGCACCACCAGCGGCCCGGCGAATGCGGCAACCACGGCGGTGGCGGTGATGGCCTGGCCCACCGCACCGTTGGATACGCCCAGGTCGGCGGCCATCGGCGTCAGCAGGCTGATCGGCAGGAATTCCGCCGTGACCAGGCAGAAGGCGCCCAGGGCAAGAGAGATGACGGCCCACCAAGCAGCAGACATGGATCTGGTGTCAGCAGCAGATGAATCGGTATGGGACATGATGGAATCCTTCATTTTCGTCTCCCGGTAGCTCAGCCGAACTGCACCAGTTCGAGCGAGGGCAACGGCCCACCGGGGAATTGCGTCAGGCGCCCACCTTCGGCCAGTTCGCCAAGGTCGATAGCGGCGAAACCCAGCTCATCGATCAGTGCGCTGACCTGGTTTTTCGCGCGATTGTCGTCACCCGCCAGGAACAGCACACGCCGGCCGCCGCGCTCGGCGGGATCGGCGATGAGCAGTCTGGGGTTCAGGTGATTGAACGCCTTCACTACATGGGCGCCCGGCACCAGGTCGGCAAACACTTCGCTTGAGGTGCGGCCATGCAGATCGATAGGGTTGAACAGCGGCGCTTCGATCGGGTTATTGCTGTCGATGACGACACGCCCGGCGAAGTCCGCAAGCCCAGACAGCGCGGCTGGCAGCTTCGACCAGTTCACCGCGACCAACACGATGGGCTGCGCTGCCGCCTGTTCACGGGTGCCGGCACGGATGCTCGGGCCGATGGATTGTACCAAGGCTTGCAGGCTCTCTGGCCCGCGGCTGTTGGACAGGATGGCCGGGATGTTGCGGCGTGCCAGGGCCCGGGCGAAGGCCGCGCCGATATGGCCGGCACCGATGATGCCGATGGAGGGCAATTTGCTCATGCTGGGATTCCTTGAGGCCTTAGGTGTCGGAATACTGTGGGGCAGGCTGACTGGCCTGCCCCGGCATACTCAGGAGGTCAACCCGCCGTCAGCGAGGATGTCCGCACCAGTGATGAACGAGGCTTGCGGGCTGGCGATGAATGCCACGAGGCTGGCAATTTCGTGTGGCTCTCCATAGCGACCCACTGCCATGCGGGGAGTCAGAAGCTGGGCAACCTCGCTATCGGCCGGGTTCATGTCGGTGTTCACTGGGCCTGGGTGGATGCTGTTGACCGTGATACCGCGTGGCCCCAGATCATGTGCCAGGCTGCGGTTGAAGCCGGCGACGGCGCCTTTGGTCAGGCTGTATGCGGCAAGTCCGGGCACACCTGCGTACTTGGTGACCGAGCTGGCTATGTGGATGACGCGACCGCCTGCCTGCATGTGCCTTACCGCCTCCTGGGTGGCGACGAATACACCGGTCACGTTGACCGCGAGCAGCTTCTGGTAATCCTCGAAGCTGGTTTCTTCGAACTGGCTGAACACGCCGATACCGGCGTTATTCACCAGAATGTCGAGGCCCCCGAACGCCTCTACCGTCTTCGCGACGGCGGCGCGCACGGCCTCGGGGTCGGCTGCGTTGGCCTGGATCGCCAGCACGCGACCGCCTGCCGATTCGATCTCGACGGCGACTTCTTTGGCCTGTTGGGGCGAGCCGTTGTAGGTGAAGGCAACCTGCGCGCCGTCGGCGGCCAGGCGTTTGGCGATAGCTGCGCCGATAGAGCGAGATCCGCCAGTTACGAGAGCCGTTTTGCCGGCCAGAGGAAGGGGGTGGGAAGAAATTACGTTGCTCATGGTTCACTCCGTTTGATTGCCGATACATTCGGTGGAGTGACTATCGCGTTTTCATTCTTCTTTGATTAGCGGCTAATCATTTGGATTATCTTCAAGTATCTATTTAAGATCGCGCCATGGAAACGCTCACCAATCTTGAATCCTTCGTACGCAGTGCCGAGAGTGGCAGCTTCTCGGCGGCAGCGCGCCGGCTTGCGCTCACGCCGGCAGCGGTCAGCCGCAACGTCGCCATGCTGGAGCGCAACCTGGGTGTACGGCTGTTCCAGCGTTCGACACGCAAGCTGACGCTGACCGAGGCGGGCGAGTCTTTCTTGGCTGCGGTTGGCGGCAATCTGGAGTCATTGCAGAACGCCATTGCAGCGGTATCAGCCGATGATGGCCAGCCGGCTGGTGTGCTCAAGATCAGCGTGGCGCCGTCCTTCGGGATCGGTTACCTGCTGCCTTTGTTGCCCGAGTTCCTGCAGCGCTATCCCCGCGTCCGCCCTGAATGGCATTTCGAGAACCGTACGGTCGACCTGATCGCCGAAGGCTACGATGCCGCCATCGGTGGCGGTTTCGAGTTGGCCAGCGGTGTGGTCGCCCGCACACTGGCGCCGCTGCACGTCATTGCCTTTGCCTCTCCCGCTTACCTGGCTCGGCACACGTTGCCAGCCGATCCATCAGGTCTGATCGATCTGGACTGCATCGTCATGCGTTCGCTGTCGTCGGGTCGTATCCGTACCTGGAACATGCGCAATGCGCAGGGCGATGAAGTGATCGCGACGATGCGCGAGACCGTGGTGGTCAACGATCCAACTGCCGTGCGAGAGGCCGCGCGGCTGGGCCTGGGGGTGGCGATGCTTGCCGTACCCGATGTACTGCCCGAGCTGGAGTCGGGGGAGCTGGTGCGGGTGTTGCCGCGCTGGTGGGCGGATGCCGGCGCGTTGTCGCTGTATTACCCCAGTCGCCAGTTGATGCCGGGCAAGACGCGCAGCTTCATCGACTTCGTGGTCGAGGCTTTCCAGCGCGAAGACTATGCACGGCGTTTTGCCGGGAGTTTGGGCTAGCTGAACGGTTCGTGCCGGTGCAGCCACTCAGCGTCACCGGCATGACTGATGGTCAATTACGCATGGCGCCGAAATGCGCGCAGCCACGTAGCACCTGGCCGTCGAGGCGCAGTTCGGCGCTGAGGTGATTGACCGTGCCGCTCATGCTGTCGACGCAGCGCTGCGGCGCCACCCACAGATCCAGACGCTGGCCGTTGGCTTCGCTGCTGAAATTCAGGCGGCCATCCGGTAGTTGCTCTTCCAGGTAGGGCAGGGCCAGTGGTTCCTGCTCGGGACGATTGAGTACCAGGCCCTTGCTGCCGACTTCCAGTTGCCAGAACGGCTCGTTGCCGCTGGCGCGCAGGGCCAGGCGTTTGAAGTTGAGGTCGTCGCAGCCATGCCCCTCACCTTGCAGGCGATAGATCTGGCTGACCTCGAAGCGACCGTCGTTGCCTTTGCCCTGGCTGCCGCCCAGGCGACCGGCCAGATCGGCGAACAGGCTGGCCTGGCCATCACTGCCGAGCTGCATGACTTCGCGCTCGATACTGGTGCTGCCGCCATCGATCAGCACGAAGCGGCGCTGTTCCTGGCAGGGGGTGAGGACCAGTTGACCATTTTCAACCTGGACTTGACCCTGCAGGCGGGTGGCCGGAGGTGGGCCTTCCGGCTTGCCGGTGTAGACCTGGCAGGCGGCCAGGAGCGGGAGGAGGGCGACGCTGGTAAGCAGGGAGCGGGTGATGGACATGGGTCTCTCCAGATACGAGCGGCCACCATAGCCACAGCGCGACCTCGGCTCAAGCCGTGAGCATGAAAGTCGCGCAGCGACGCCCTCCCTGCTGTCCTTCTCCCTCTGGGAGAAGGTGGCGCGAAGCGCCGGATGAGGGGGCATACCACGCAGGCTTTCATTGTTCGGCTGCTGTTGCAGCATGCCCCGGCTTTGACTGAGCCGCGCGAGTACGGCCTAATTCGCCCGTCCATAAGCCGTCGAGCACCTTCTGCAATGCCCAGCCCCGCCATGCGCCCCAGCACGCTTCATTTGCCCCAGGGCGACTGGGCGACGGTGCTCGATTGCCTGTGCGATCACTTTCCCGCCATCGATCGCGTTACCTGGCTGCAGCGTATGGCGCGTGGTCGGGTGCTGGATGCGGCGGGCACGCCCATCGACGCCACGCATCCCTATCGGGCTGGTCTCAAGGTGCGCTATTTCCGTGAAGTGCCGAATGAGACGCCAATTCCTTTCGTCGAACAGGTGCTGTGGCAGGACGAGCACCTGCTGGTCGCCGACAAACCGCATTTTCTGCCGGTGATGCCTGCCGGTGAGTACGTCGAGCAGACCCTGCTGGCACGCCTGATCAAGCGCACCGGCAATCCTGACCTGGTGCCGATCCACCGCATCGACCGACTGACGGCCGGCCTGGTGTTGTTCTCGGTCAACCCGGCCAGTCGTGGCCAGTATCAGGCGCTGTTTCGCCAGCGTGCGGTGGAGAAACGCTACGAGGCTATCGCTCCGGCATTGGCGCAGTTGGAGTTTCCCTACCTGCATCGTTCGCGCATGGTCGACGGTGAGCCGTTCTTTCGCATGCAGGAAGTCGCAGGCGAGACCAACAGCGAAACGTGCATCGAGGTGCTGGAGCGCCGTGGTGAGCTTTGGCGCTATGGGCTGTCGCCGGTGACCGGACGCAAGCATCAGCTGCGCGTGCATCTGTCCGGGCTCGGCGCGCCTATCGTCGGCGACGATTTCTATCCGCTGCTGCGGGAGTCGCGCAATCTGCCGGATGACTACAGCAAGCCGCTCAAACTGCTGGCGCGCGGCTTGCGCTTCGTCGATCCGCTCAGCGGGCAGATGCGTGAGTTTGATAGCCAGCTGCAGCTGCAGTGGTAGCGCTGGTGCGCATGGCGCACCCTACGGAGCGGCGAGTCGTACGTCGTCGCGTAGGGCGTACTCGCGAAACAGTACGCCGCAGGGGTGTCGCAAGCTCGCAGCCCAACCGGCGGACTGTTCGCTGGCGCTGCGAGCGGCCGGCGTTCCGGTCCGCCCTACGCGTGGCTCTTGCACCAGAGCTTGAATAAGGGTTCTGCCAGGAACATCACCAGAAACAGCCGTAGCACCTGCAATGCAGTCACCAGCGCTACCGACAGCTGCAAGGCTTCGGCGGTCAGACACAGCTCGGTGATGCCGCCCGGCATCATGCCCAGCATCAGCGACAGGTGGTCTTCGCCGGCCAACCAACCAAGGGCTTCGCCGAGCACGGCAGCGGCGAGCATCGCCAGCAAGGTGAAGGCCAGCACGCGGGCGAGAAAACCCGGTGCACTGCGGAAGAAGGCGCGATCGAAGTGACAGCCCAGGGCGCAACCAATCAGCCACTGGCCGAGCTGGCCGAGGCCTGGCGGCAGGCCCAGATGCAGGTCGAAGCCGGCGCTGGCAACGGCGCAGACAGTCAGTGGGCCGAGCATCCAGGGGTTGGGTTGTTTGAGTCGGCCCCAGAGCATTGCTAGTAGAGCGCCAGCGGCGAGCAGGCCGATCAGCCAGGTCCAGTCCACCGGCGCGCGAGTCGGCGCGCTGACGGCGGGCAGGCCCCAGGTGAACAGCGCCGGAATCAGCAGCACCACCAGCAGCAGACGCAGGCTGTGCGCCGCTGCCACTCTTGCGGGTTGGGCATCGTGACGCAGGGCCAGGTTGACCATCTCGCTGGCGCCGCCAGGCATGCTGGCGAAGAAGGCAGTGGCGCGGTCGACGCCAGCACGGCGCAGGATGGCAATGCCGATCAGGCTCAGCAGCAGCGTGCCGAAGGCGCCCATCACGATCACGGGCAAGTGGCTGAGCACCTGTTCCAGCACGTCGCTGGTGAAGTGCAGGCCGATGCCGCTGGCGACCAACCATTGGCCGGCCTTGCGCCCGCCCGGCAGTTCACTGAAGGCGCGATTGGCCAGGCAGCGCACAACGATTACCGCCAACAACGAGCCGACCATCCACGGCAAAGGCCAGCCGGCGAGGCTGGCCAGGTAACCGCCGACCACTCCGGCCAGCGGCGTTACCCAAAGATCACGCGGCAGTGGCATCAGCCCCAGCCTTGATCTGCTTGCGTCGACGCATCCAGCGGATGCCCGGCAGGGCCAGCATCAGTACAACAAGCGCCCACAGTACCAGAGTGATCGGGCTGCCCCAGAGGATGCCCAGCTCACCAGCGGAGATCGACAGGGCGCGACGCAGGTTGTCCTCCATCATTTCGCCCAGCACGAAGCCGAGGATCACCGCCGAGAGCGGGAAGTCCAGCTTGCGCAGGATATAGCCGAACACACCGAGGCCGATCATCAGCACCAGGTCGAAGGTGGTGCTGTGCACTGCGTACACGCCGACCATGCTGATCACGGTGATGGCGGGCACCAGCACCCAGTTCGGCACGCTGAGCATGCGTGAGAACAGGCCGACCAGCGGGATGTTCATCACCAGCAGGATGACGTTACCGATGAACAGCGAGGCGATCAGGCCCCAGACCACATCTGGCTGCTGTTCGAACAACAGTGGGCCAGGGGTGATGTTGTACAGCGTCAGTGCGCCGATCATCACCGCGGTGGTGCCCGAGCCGGGTACACCGAGTGTCAGCATCGGGATCAGCGAACCGCAGGCCGAAGCGTTGTTGGCCGACTCGGGAGCCGCAACGCCGCGCAGGTCACCGTCGCCGAACTTGCCGCTTTCACCGGCCAGGCGTTTTTCGGTCATGTAGGTCATGGCGCTGGCGATGGTTGCACCGGCACCAGGCAGTACGCCAATCACGAAACCGGCAAGCGAGCTGCGAATCATGGTCCAGAAGGTGAAGCAGTATTCCTTGAAGTTGAACAGCACGCGGCCGCTGGTTTTCACGGCTTTCTGGCCGTTGTGGGTGTTTTCCAGCATCAGCAGAATTTCGCTGACACTGAAGAAGCCGATGACCACGATGACGAACTGGATGCCGTCGGACAGGCTGACGCTGTCGAAGGTGAAGCGGTATACCCCCGTAGTGGAGTCCACCCCGACCGTGGCCAGGGCCAGGCCGATCAGGGCCGAGAGCAGGGTCTTGACCGGCTTGTCGCCGACCATGCCACCGAGGCAGGCAATGGCGAAGATCATCAGCACGAAGTACTCGGCCGGACCGAAGGCCACTGCCCATTTCGCCAGGAGCGGCGCGAACAGCACCACGCCGCAGGTGGCGATCATGCTGCCGGTGAAGGAGCTGACCGCCGACAACGACAGGGCGATACCCGCTTTGCCCTGACGTGCCAGCGGGTAGCCGTCGAGGGTGGTCATCACGGCAGCGGCATCGCCAGGCACGTTGAGCAGAATGGCGGAGATACGTCCGCCGTATTCGCAGCCCAGGTAGACGGCGGCGAGCAGAATCAGTGCGGTTTCCGGCGGCAGGCCAAGGGCGAAGGCCAGTGGCAGCAGCAGGGCTACGCCGTTGATCGGGCCCAGGCCTGGCAACAGGCCGACGATGGTGCCGACGAAGGCACCGAACAATGCAACCAGCAGGTTGGTCGGCCGGGTGGCGACGTCAAAGCCCTGCATCAGAAAATGTAATGTTTCCATCTCAGCTCTCCACCAACGCTTCGAACACGCCCAGTGGCAGCGGAACGTCTAGCGCATAATCGAACAAGGCATACAGCAGCACGCCCATCAGGACGCCGCTAATCAGGCACGGCAGCACACGACCCGTAAACAGCAGGCCCAGCACGAAAACCGCCACAGCCGTGCTCAGAACGAAACCCAGGGGCTCGAACAGCAGGGCGTAGGCCAGCAGGGTGAGAATGCACAGGCCGCTGCGCAGCACGGCATGGCGGCTGAGCGTCTCGGTGTCCGCACCGGGTTTGAACACCAGCCAGGCAGCGCCAGCACCCATTAGCGCCAGCAGCAGCAGCGGGTAGGCGCGCGGGCCAACCGGGTCATAGGCGAAGGGAGCCTGGAAGCCCCAGGCGATAACGGCGAGACAGGCGCACAACAGCAGCCAGATCGCAGCGAACAGGCGAACGTACATAGCAATGGTCTCTTGCGTAGGGACAGGATCGAACGGCGGTGCAGTTCAATGGCGGGTTCGGTATCGGGCGACGCCGAACCCGCTGATGCATTTATTCCTGCATCAGGCCGAATTCACTGGCCAGGGTCTTGTACTCAGCGACCTGCTTGAACACCAGGGCCTTGAGTTCATCACCGGTCACCGACAGCGGCAGCAGGTCACGCTGTTCGCGCAGCTTGGCGAACTCTTCGCTGGCCAGCAGGGTATCGAACTGCTGTTTCCACCAGTCGAACTGCTCGTCGCTGACTTCCGGGCCCATGTAGAAGCCGCGGATCACCGGCCAGGTGATGTCGTAACCCTGCTCTTTGGCGGTCGGGATTTCGGCCAGCTTGCCTGGCAGACGCTCATCGGAGAGCACCGCGAGGATGCGCACTTTTTTCGCTTCCAGCTGCGGAGTGACTTCGCCCAGGCCGCTGCTGGTGACCTGCACATGGCCGCCAAGCATGGCGGTGAGGGTTTCACCACCGCCTTCGAAGGCGACATAACGCAGGTTTTTCGGGTCGATCCCGGCCAGGCGGGCGATCAGCGCGGTCTGCATCCAGTCCTGCCCACCGATGGTAGCGCCGGCGCCGAAGACGATGCTGGACGGATCCTTTTTCAGAGCCTGGACCAGGTCATCGAGGTTCTTGTAGGGCGAGTCGTCGCGTACGGTGATTGCGCCGTAGTCGGTACCGACTGCGGCCAGCCAGCGTACGGCGTTCTCGTCATAACGACCGAATTTGCCCTGGGCCAGGTTCAGCAAGGAACCGCTGGAGAAGGCGGTGATGGTGCCAGGATCCTTGGCGCGCTGGGCGACCACGGCGTTATAGGCTACGGCACCGACGCCGCCCGGCATGTAGGTGACTCGCATCGGCGCCTTGAGCAGACCTTCATCCTTGAGGCCGCTCTGGGCCAGCTTGCAGGTCAGGTCGAAACCACCACCGGGCTTGGCCGGGGCGATGCATTCGGGGCGCTTGGGTTCGGCAGCCAGCAACTGACTGGCAAAGGCCAGGCAGGCAGTCGCCAGTGCGGCGCGGGTCAGGACAGATTTCATGAGTGATTCCTCGCGAGTCTTGTTGTTGTTTACCAGATCGGCAGGGTGTAGCCGACGATGACACGGTTCTCGTCCGCGTCGCGGGCGAAGTCGGAGCGGAAACTGGCGTTGCGCACACGCACGTAGAGGTCCTTGAGTGGGCCGGCCTGCACCACGTACTTGAGCTCGATGTCGCGTTCCCATTCGCCGCCACGCTCGTCGGAGCCGGCAACACGAGCGTCATCGCCACGGATGTAGCGGGTCATGAAGGTCAGGCCGGGAACCCCGATGCTGGCGAAGTTGTAATCGTAGCGGGCCTGCCAGGAACGTTCGTCGGCGTTGGCGAAGTCATTGATCTGCACGAAGTTGACCAAAAACGGATCGCTGCCATCGATGTAGGCAAAGCCGGTGTCGCCGCTCATGTCCTGGAAGCCCAGGCCGAACTTGTGGCTACCCAGGCCGTAGCTGACCATGGCGTTGAAGGCCTGGTTGTCGACCTTACCGGCGTTGGCCGCGCCGCTGTCACGACTGACGATATAACGCACGTCGCTGCTCAGGGTGCCCGCACCGATCTTGTGGCTGCTCAGCAGACCGAAGAAATGCTGGCGATAGATGTCATCCAGATCGGCAAAGTAGTAACGGCCGGTGAAACCGGGAGCGAACTTGTAGTCGACGCCGGCCAGGTCCAGGTGGTCGGCTTCGACGCCGGAGGCGAAGCGGCGGTTCTTGGCGTTGAGCACCATCTCTTCGGAGTTGGTCGAAGCGCGGTCGATGACCTTGTCCAGGCGGCCACCGGTGAAGGTCAGGCCTTCCAGTTCGGAGGAGGTCAGCAGGCCGCCCTCGAACACCTGCGGCAGCAGGCGGCTGTCACTGGCCTTGACCACCGGCAGCTCCGGCACGTGCGAGCCGTAGCGCAGTTCGGTGGCAGAGACCTTGACCTTGCCGGTCAGACCCAGGCGGCTGAATTCGTCGGCGGAGCGATCATCATCATGTACGGGCAGCAGGTCGGTGCCGGTGCGGCCGCGACCGGAGTCGAGCTTGAGGCCGAGCAGGCCCATGGCGTCGACACCGAAACCGACGGTGCCTTCGGTGAAGCCGGACTGCAGATCGAGGCGAAAGCCCTGACCCCATTCCTCTCGCTTGTTCTGACCCGGATCTTCGCGGAAGTCGCGATTGAAATAGATGTTGGTAGCGGTGAGGCTGGCGCTGCTGTCTTCGATGAAGGCGGCGTTGGCGAGGGGGGCAGCGCCGGTAGCGGCGATGGCCAGGCAGAGCAGGCGGACAGGCGGCAGGGCCTGGCGTGAGGCTGCGAGCATCATGTGGTCTCCGTTTTTGTTCTTGTCGCCACCTGGCACCACTGCCAGGTCGCTTGAGCAGGTGGATCGAGCCACCTTGAAACGATGCTATGAGGACAAGCTTTCACTAGGCTTTCATGAACGAAAGATTTTCATGATGGTGTGTTGTTGCGTCATGGCGGGTGACGCAAGGCAGCAAATCAGATGCTGCTTTGGCATTTGAGCAATTCACAGCGGCCGTGGCGGCGCTAAACTGCGCGCCTTTAACGATGCTGCAGCTGGAGGTGGCGGTGCGGATTCTGCTGGTCGAAGACCATCCGCAATTGGCGGAAAGCGTGGCCCAGGCGCTCAAAGGTGCAGGCTGGACGGTGGACGTGCTGCACGATGGCGTGGCTGCTGACCTTGCGCTGTGCAGCGAAGAGTATGCGTTGGCGATTCTCGATATCGGTTTGCCTCGTCTGGACGGCTTTGCCGTGTTGGCGCGCCTGCGTGACCGCGGTCAGACCCTGCCGGTGCTGATGCTGACTGCGCGTGGCGAGGTCAAGGATCGTGTGCACGGCCTCAATCTGGGTGCCGATGACTACCTGGCAAAACCCTTCGAACTGACCGAACTGGAGGCTCGGGTCAAGGCGCTGCTGCGGCGCAGCGTACTCGGCGGCGAACAGTTGCAGCGCTGCGGCGACCTGGTCTACGACCTTGGTGCGCGTCGTTTCAGTCTCAATGGCGAAGCGCTCAGCCTGACTGCCCGTGAGCAGGCGGTGCTGGAGGCGATGATCGCCAGGCTGGGCAGGGTGATGAGCAAGGAGCAACTGGCGGCGCAGGTGTTCGGTCTGGACGAGGACGCCAGCCCGGATGCCATCGAAATCTACATTCACCGCCTACGCAAGAAGCTCGAGGGCAGCGCCGTACGCATCGTCACCTTCCGTGGTCTTGGCTACTTGCTGGAAGCGGTCGAGGCATGAGTCGTGGCGTCAGTCTGCGCGGGCGTCTGCTGCGGCGCCTGGCGCTGCTACTGTCGCTGATCCTGCTGCTGAGCAGTTTCAGTGCCTACTGGAGTGCGCGCCGTGCAGCCGATACCGCCTATGACCGCACGCTGCTGGCATCGGCACGCGCGGTGGCCGATGGTCTGTATGCCGAGGACGGCCGGTTGCGCGCCAATATTCCCTATGTCGCGCTCGATACCTTTGCCTACGACAGCGCCGGACGCATCTACTACCAGGTGCTCGACCTGCAGGGTAATCAGGTTTCCGGTTATGAGGACCTGCCGCCAGCTCCGCCGGGCACGCCGCGTACTGACGATTATCCGGCGTTGGCGCACTTCTACGACGCCGAGTACCGCAACCAGGGTGTGCGTGTGGTCAGCCTGCTGCAGCCAGTCAGCGAACCGCAGCTTAATGGCATCGCTGAAATCCGTGTGGCGGAGACACAGGGCGCGCGCGAGCGCATGGCTCGTGAGCTGCTGATCGGCACCCTGTGGCGTATGGGCTTGCTCTCGTTCAGCGCGCTGCTGCTGGTGTGGTTGGCCGTGAATCTGGCCTTGCGGCCGCTGGAGGCGCTGCGCAGGGAGGTGGCAGAGAGGGCCAGCGACGACCTGCAGCCGCTGCCGGATAGCGGTCTGCCGCGCGAGGTGCTGCCGCTGGTGGAGGCATTGAACCAGTTCAACGAGCGCTTGCGCGGTCTGTTCGAGCGGCAGTCGCAGTTCATCGCCGATGCCGCCCACGAGTTGCGCACGCCGCTGGCGGCACTGAAAGCGCGTATCACCCTGGGCTTGCGTGCCGAACAGCCCGAGGAGTGGCGCAGCACGCTGGAGCAGGTGGCGCAGCAAGGTGATCGTCTGACTTCGCTGGCTAATCAACTGCTGTCCCTGGCGCGTATCGAGAGTGGTGCGCGAGCCATTACCGAAGGCGGCGCGCAGCGTATCGACCTCGGCCAGCTGGCGCGTGAACTGGCTCTGGCCATGGCGCCACTGGCTCACGCCCGTGGCGTCGCGCTGGCGCTGGAGGCCGACCAGCCGGTGTGGATCGATGGCGAGCCGACGTTGCTCAACGAGTTGCTGAATAACCTGCTGGATAACGCATTGGCGCATACACCAGCCGGTGGCAACCTGATCATCCGCGCACTGGCGCCGTCGGTGCTTGAAGTCGAAGATGACGGCCCGGGTATTCCCGAGGCCGAGCATGAGAAGGTTTTCGAGCGTTTCTACCGACGCAGCAGCCTGGGTAATGGTGCAGGCCTTGGTTTGGCCATCGTCGGCGAGATCTGTCGCGCCCATCAGGCTCGAATAAGCCTGCATCAGGTGCAGCCGCATGGCCTGCGGGTGCGTGTCGAGTTTCCGCTGTCAGTGGCTGAGGCTTAACGGCTGCTGAATCTCCAGCAGGTACTGGGAAACCTTGCCACTGTCGCGCAATTGATTCAGACCACGATTGAAGCGCTGCATCAGCTCGGCATTGCCCGGCACCTCGCGCGATAGCAGCAGATGCAGGCTGTCGCTGCGCAGCGGCTTGCGATGAAAGCTCAGGCGCTGGCGTTCGGCAGCGCTGAATTTCTGATAGAGCAGGTCGAAGCCCACCACCTTGTCCATGGGAAACACATCGATGCGCCCGGCTAGCAACTGGCGCAGGCCCTGTTCATCACCGGTCAGGCGCACCACCTCGAGTTCACCGGCGGCTTCGGCGCGTTGAAAGGCTTCGCCGTAGTCATAGCCACGAGTACCGGCAATGCGCAGGCCGCGCAGATCCGTGACATCGTTCCAGTCAAACGCGTGGGGCTTGCGATAAAACAGGTAGTAGCCGCTTTCGACCACCGGCTCGCTGATGTGAAAGTGCCGTTCACGTTCGGGGCTGTGAAACCAGACGGCGCTGCCGTCGCGCACGCCTTGTTCGGCCATTTTCAGCGAGCGCGCCCAGGGGTGAAATTCCCACTGCACGTCGATGCCCTGAAGTGCGAACGCCTCGGCGACGATGCGTGACGCTACGCCATGGTGGGGCAGGGTTTCACCGAGATAGGGCGGCCATTCGCCGTTGGTCAGACGTACCTGCTCGGCAGCCTGGGCACTGCCGAGCAACAGGACGAGCAGGACGAATGCGTAACGCATGGCTCTACTTCCTCAAGCGAATCGTTCGAGTGTAGAGGCGTTATGCCATCCATGGCGAGATGCTTTTATTGCAGCATGCTCATGGCTGCTTCCATGGCAGCGGAGAGGTCTTCGTCGGCCTGCATGTCGACCTGCGGGTCAAGGCCCAGCTTGGCGAAGGCCGGCACCTTGCTCCAATCCAGCTGGGTGTAGGGGTGCTCGCTGCCCAGGTAGCTCTGCAGTGTGGCGACCTGGACGATATCAACATAATCGACCTTGGCCGAGTCGCGGGTGAAGTCCAGATACTGGCTCGGCACGATGGCGATGGGTTCGGGAAATTCCCAAGTGCGCAGGATCTTGTCGCCGATGATCGGGTGAATCTGCTCGATGACATGGTTGAGGCTGATGGAGTCGGCCAGCAGCTCGTTATGCTCTTCGGCGTAGGTGAGGATCGGCAGCACGCCGATCTGGTGCACCAGGCCGGCGAGCGTAGCCTGGTCCGGCATCAGGCGGGTGTAGTGACGGCACAGCACGTGGCAGATACCGGCGATCTCGGTGCTCTTGTTCCACACTTCGCGCATCTTGCGGTCGACCACGTCGCTGGTGGCCTGGAACATCTGCTCCATGGCCAGGCCGGTGGCCAGGTTGCAGGTGTAGTTGATGCCCAGACGGCTGACAGCCATCTGCAGGTCGGTGATTTCCTTGTTGCTGCGCAGCAGCGGGCTGTTGACCACCTTGATGATGCGCGCGGTGAGGGCGGCGTCGTTACCGATTACCTTACTGATCTGCGGAATCCCCACATCCGGGTCTTCGGCTGCTTCACGCACCCGCAATGCCACCTCGGGCAGGGTGGGCAGTACCAGCTCATCGTTTTCGATGGCGTGGATCAGTTCCTGTTGGACTTTTTCGGCAAGCTTGCTCATGAAGTAGCTCTCTTAGGCGATCCGAGGCGGCGCCGGGGAAGTTTAGTCAGCGCTGGATTTCCTGGTTGGCATCCAGCTGATAAGGCAGGTCGAGCAGGGTCAGGGGCGGGCCTTCACTGCTGCCGAGATGAATGCGGCCGTCGTTCACGGCGTCTTCCTGCAATACGGCGAGCAGCTCGATGGCGTCGCCGGCCTGGGCCGCCAGCACCACTTCGCCAACGCTGGAGCCATGCACCGGTGAGAACAATTCGACGCCGACGGCCGGTAGCTCTGCAGCGACCAGACGCAGGCGTTGCAGGCGGCGCTTGAGCTTGCCCAGGTACTGCATGCGCGCGACGATTTCCTGGCCGGTGTAGCAGCCTTTCTTGAAGCTCACGCCGCCGAGGGCCTGCAGGTTGATCATCTGCGGGATGAACAGCTCGCGTGTGGCGCCGAACACCTGGCCCACGCCCGCACGGACCTGGGCCAGCAACCAGTCGTTCAGTGGCGCCTGCGGCAGTTGAGCGGCCAATTGGGCTTGCAGCTTTGGCGCTTCCTCTACTGGCGCCCAGAGCTCGGCACGGCCATCGCTCAGGCGTACGGCGAGCAGTTGGCCGGCGCTGGCCAGGGAATCACTGGCGGTGCCCAGTTGCAGATCGAGTTCGCTCAGCACGGCATCGGCGCCCGCCAGGCCAAAACGGACCCAGGCGGCGCTTTCGTCGCTGAGCTTGGATTTGGAGAACACCGCATATTTCTGCAGATCGGCCTGCTGCGACTCGATCAGTTCGCGTGCCATGGCCAGCAGGTAGCCGTCTTCCACCGGGACGATGCGAAAGCTCGACAGCATGCGGCCCTTGGGCGTGCAGCGGGCGCCAAGGCTGGACTGGCTGGCACTGAGGTAATTGATATTGCAGGTCACTTGGCCCTGCAGGAACTTGGCTGCGTCCGCGCCGCGTACGGCGAGCAGGCCTTCGTGATCGAGGAGTGTGAAGTAAGCGCTATCGGCCATGATGCAAATCGAATCACTGAATAAAGGTCAGGGGCGTCATCATAGTGGGCAGGGTGGGGCCTTGTCAGCGCAATTGCGCAGCGTCTCGGTGAACAGCGAGGCAATTCGCCGTTATACTGCCGGCCTTGTTCGAGGAGTCCGTTGCATGGTTGAGCAAAGTGAACTGAATCGCCTGTTCTGGCATAGCCGCCGTGGCATGCTGGAGCTGGACGTGCTGCTGGTGCCTTTCGTCAAGGAGGTATACCCGAGCCTGGATGCCGAGAACCAGGCGCGCTATCGCAAGCTGCTGGAGTGCGAGGATCAGGACATGTTCGGCTGGTTCATGCAGCGCGGCGAGCCCGAGGATGCCGACCTGCGCCATATCGTGCGCATGATCCTGGACCGTGTCCAACCCAAGTGATGCCTTCGAGTGCCGTTGGCAGCCGTCACGCTGGCTGCTGAGGCTCTACCTGTCGGTCCAGGCGCTGGCCCTGCTGGCGCCGTGGCTGGCCGACATTCCCATGTGGTCTAAGCTGCTGTCACTCGTGGCGTGCCTGGCACACGCCGCCTGGGTGCTACCGCGACACGTCCTGCTGACTGCGCCACGGGCCATCACGGGTTTGCGCCGTGATGGATTCGGCTGGCATCTATATAGCGTTGCGGCAGGCTGGCAGGCGGTGCAACTGCGCCCGGACAGTCTGGCGTTGCCGCGGGTGGTGGTGCTGCGCTATCGCCTGCCAGGCCAGCGTTTCAGTCGCGGGCTGTGCATCGCCCGCGATGCGCTGGCGCCCGAGCAGCACCGGCGCCTGCGCTTGCGTCTGAAGTTCAGCCGACGGCGCTGGGCTGAGCCTGGTACGTCGGCGTCAGAATAGTGTCGCGGGCTTCGGCCAACTGCTCGGGGTAGTCGAGGGTGTAGTGCAGCCCGCGGCTTTCATGACGCTGCATGGCCGAGCGGATCATCAGCTCGGCGACCAGTGCGAGGTTGCGCAGCTCGATCAAATCGCGACTGACCTTGTAGTTGCTGTAGAACTCGTCGATCTCGTCCAGCAGCAGGCGCACCCGGTGTTGCGCGCGCTGCAGACGCTTGTTGGTGCGCACGATGCCGACGTAGTCCCACATGAAACGCCGCAGCTCATCCCAGTTGTGGGCGATGATCACGTCCTCGTCGGAGTCGGTCACCTGGCTGGCGTCCCAGTCTGGGAGGTTGGTGGGCATGCCGATAGTGTCCAGCTGCTCGACGATATCGGCGCAGGCTGAGCGCGCATAAACGAAGCATTCGAGCAGCGAATTGCTGGCCATGCGGTTGGCGCCATGCAGGCCGGTGAAGCTGGTTTCGCCAATGGCGTAGAGGCCGGGCACGTCGGTGCGGCCATGCTGGTCGACCACCACGCCACCGCAGGTGTAATGCGCCGCCGGCACCACCGGGATGGGCTGCTTGGTGATGTCGATGCCAAAGCCCAGGCAGCGTTCGTAGACGGTGGGGAAATGACTCTTGATGAATTCGGCCGGCTTGTGACTGATGTCCAGGTACACGCAGTCGACACCCAGGCGCTTCATTTCATGGTCGATGGCGCGGGCAACGATATCGCGTGGTGCCAGTTCGGCGCGCTCATCGAAACGCTGCATGAAGCGTTCGCCATTGGGCAGCTTGAGCAGGCCGCCTTCGCCACGCACGGCTTCGGTGATCAGGAAGCTCTTGGCCTGCGGGTGATACAGGCAGGTAGGGTGGAACTGGTTGAACTCCAGGTTGCCGACGCGACAGCCGGCACGCCAGGCCATGGCGATGCCATCGCCACAGGCGCCGTCGGGGTTGCTGGTATAGAGGTAGACCTTGGCCGCGCCGCCGGTGGCGAGAATCACGAAGCGCGCGCTGAAGGTGTCCACTTCACCGCGGTCACGATCCAGTACGTAAGCGCCCAGGCAGCGCTCGCCATCCAGGCCGAGCTTGCGCTCGGTAATCAGGTCGACGGCGACGCGCTGCTCCAGCAGCTCGATGTTCGGGCGTTGTCGGGCCTGCTCCAGCAGGGTATTGAAAATTGCCGCGCCGGTCGCGTCGGCGGCGTGGATGATGCGCCGATGGCTGTGGCCGCCCTCGCGGGTCAGATGGAACTCGAAGCCGCCGTCCTCGCGCGCGGTTTCATCGTCTCGGGTGAAGGGGACGCCCTGATCGATCAGCCACTGGATGGCCTCGCGGCTGTGTTCTACGGTGAAACGCACGGCGTCTTCGCTGCACAGACCGGCACCGGCGTTGAGGGTGTCGGCGACGTGTGATTCGACCGTGTCGGTATCGTCCAGAACGGCTGCCACGCCACCTTGCGCCCAGTAGGTCGAGCCATTGGCCAGCTTGCCTTTGCTCAATACCGCGATGCGCAGATGGGAAGGTAGGGTGAGGGCGAGCGTCAGGCCTGCGGCGCCGCTGCCGATGACCAGAACATCGTGCTGGAAGTGTTGGCTCATGTCCGAGTTCCGCGTGAAAGCGAGCCCTAGTATATAGAGAGGGGCAGCGGCACAATAGGTGGCTTATGACCGACCGCCGTGCTCGGGAACTTTCTTAGTCGTTAAGGTTCCATAGAGGGTCGCCCATATAAGGGAGAGCGCTTGCGCGTGCCTGCATCTGAAGTCAGCGGAGGGTGTGGAAATGAGCGGCGATAAGATTATTTGCGCGAGCGGAAATGTTCCGCTGGCGCCATTCCAGGCAGAGGGAAGAAAACTCTGCGGGAAGCTTGCTTGGAGGGGAGAACTTTTGCGTAAGACCCGAGTCTATCTTGGCAAGCTGATTCGCTTACGGGCGCAGACCTCCTCCGGGCGTTATGAGGAGAGTGCATGCTAACCCAGGAAGATGATCAGCAGCTGGTCGAGCGAGTGCAGCGTGGTGACAAGCGTGCCTTCGATCTGTTGGTGCTGAAGTATCAGCACAAGATCCTCGGTTTGATCGTGCGATTCGTGCACGACACCCACGAGGCTCAGGATGTCGCTCAGGAGGCTTTCGTAAAAGCCTACCGAGCGCTTGGAAACTTTCGCGGTGACAGCGCGTTCTATACATGGCTGTACCGCATCGCCATCAACACGGCGAAGAATTATCTGGTGTCACGCGGTCGGCGGCCGCCAGATAGTGATGTCAGTAGCGATGACGCGGAGTTCTATGACGGCGACCACGGCCTCAAGGACATCGAGTCACCGGAGCGGGCATTGCTGCGCGACGAGATCGAAGCCACCGTGCATCGAACCATCGCCCAGTTGCCGGATGATTTGCGCACGGCCCTGACCCTGCGTGAGTTCGAAGGCTTGAGTTACGAGGACATTGCCGGCGTCATGCAGTGTCCGGTAGGTACGGTGCGTTCGCGGATATTCCGTGCGCGTGAGGCAATTGATAAGTCCCTGCAGCCTCTGTTGCAGGAAACCTAAGGCAGCGGCGACAGCCAAGAGAGGAACACCATGAGTCGTGAAACCCTGCAGGAATCGCTGTCCGCGGTGATGGATAACGAAGCGGACGAACTGGAACTGCGGCGTGTGCTAACAGCCAGCGATGATGGCGAGCTGCGCGGCACCTGGTCGCGTTACCAGCTCGCCCGTGCAGCCATGCATCGTGAGCTGGTGGTGCCGCATCTGGACATCGCATCTGCGGTTTCCGCGGCGCTGGCCGACGAAGCCGTTCCGGCACGCAAGACGCCGATCTGGCGTAGTGTCGGGCGTGTAGCCGTCGCAGCATCGGTAACCGTTGCAGTGCTGGCGGGTGTGCGCTTCTACAATCAGGATGACCTGAGCGGCGCCCAATTGGCCCAACAGGAGGCTTCTCCGGTACTCTCGGTACCGCAGGTGCAAGGTCCTGCGCTGCTCGCTGGTTACAACAGCAGCGAGGAAGCCGGCGAAGCCGCCGAAGCTGGCACTGCCAGCTGGCATGAGCAGCGCTTGCCGAACTACCTGCGTCAACATGCGCAGGAAGCCGTGATGGGTACCGGTGAAACCGCTCTGCCTTATGCTCGGGCTGCAAGTCTGGAAAACCGCTAAGCGCTAAGGAGTCACATGCGCGCGATTCCCCTCTACCTTCTCGGTGGTCTGCTGGCGTTGCCGGTTCAGGCCTCCGAGGTGCAAGACTTGCTCGGGCGCCTCGCTGCGGCAGAGCGCCAGCAAAGCTTCCAGGGCACGTTCATCTATGAGCGCAATGGAAGCTTCTCCACCCATGCCGTGTGGCATCGGGTAGAGGAGGGGGGCGAAGTTCGCGAGCGCCTTCTGCAGCTCGATGGGCCTGCCCAGGAGGTGCTGAAAGTCGATGGTCAGGCTCAGTGCGTCACTGGCGCGTTGGCTGACCAAGTCAGTGAAGGGCAGGCTTGGCCTGCTCGCCAGTTGGCTGTCGAGCAGTTGAGCAACTGGTATGACATTCGTGTCGTGGGTCAGTCGCGCATCGCCAATCGTCCAGCAGTCGTTCTGGTGCTGGCGCCCAAGGACCAGCATCGCTACGGCTTCGAATTGCACCTGGACCGGGAGACCGGTCTGCCGTTGAAATCCCTCCTGTTGAACGAGCGTGGCCAGCTTCTGGAGCGCTTCCAGTTCGCTCAGCTGGATACCTCTGTACCCGCTGAAAATGCCATGCAGCCGAGTTCGAGCTGCAGGCCGGTGCGTTTTCGTGCTGCCGACAGCATGGCCGAAGGTACCTGGCGATCCGACTGGCTGCCGCCGGGCTTTACTCTGACTACTGCGCAGGTGCGCCGCGCGCCTTCCGCTGATGACCCCGTCACCTACCTCATGTATGGCGATGGCCTGGCGCGATTCTCGGTTTTTCTCGAACCTCTGAAAGGTCGCGTCGTCGAGGATGCGCGCAGTCAGCTGGGCCCGACCGTCGCGGTTTCGCGGCGGATGAGTACCGACTCTGGTGACGTGATGGTGACCGTAGTGGGTGAGATTCCCTTGGGGACTGCCGAACGCATCGCCCTGTCCATGCGCGCCGGAGTGCCTGAACAGGCGAGCCAATGATCGAGGAGCAGGGGCGTGTAGTGGCGCTCGAGCCCGGCGCTGTCTGGGTCGAGACGCTGCGCAAGAGCACCTGCTCCAGTTGTTCGGCCAATGCCGCCTGTGGTCAGGGCTTGATGGATCGTCTCGGTGTAGGGCGGCAGCGCGGTTATGTGCGCGCGCTCAGTCAAATGCAACTGGCGATTGGCGATAGCGTGATCATCGGTGTGCGTGAAGATCTTTTGGTGCGCAGTTCTCTGCTGGTTTATCTGCTTCCGCTTCTGGGTCTGTTTGCCGCTGCGCTGCTGGCGGACGGTCTAGGTCTTTCCGAACCTCTGGTGATCCTGGCAGGCCTGAGTGGCCTGTTCGCCAGTTGGCTGATGGTTCGCTGGCGCGCCGCTCGCGTTGCCGAGAACCCCTTATTGCAGCCCGTTGTCCTACGTACGCTGCTGGCCACTGCGCCAGCGGCCGGTTGAGAGTGTCCGAGTTTTACATGGGGAGTGGTAGTTCGATGAGAAAACTCAAGTCCATTGCGCCGTTGTTGGCGGTTGCCTTGCTCTGGGGGCAAAGTCTGCTGGCTCAGGCCAGCCTGCCTGATTTCACCGATCTGGTAGAAGAGGCCTCGCCTGCGGTGGTCAATATCAGTACCCGCCAGAAGATGCCCGAGCGCGCCGTTGCCGGGCAGCCGGGCTTGCCTGATCTGGAAGGGCTGCCGCCGATGTTCCGCGAGTTCTTCGAGCGCAGCATCCCTCAGATTCCGCGTAATCCGGGTGGTCGCCAGCGCGAAGCGCAGTCGCTGGGTTCCGGTTTCATCATCTCGCCGGACGGCTACATCATGACCAACAATCATGTGGTCGCTGACGCCGATGAAATCATCGTGCGTCTGTCTGATCGCAGCGAGCTGGAAGCCAAATTGATTGGTGCCGATCCGCGTAGCGACGTCGCGTTGCTCAAGGTCGAGGGCAAGGACCTGCCTGTGGTTCGCCTGGGTAAGGCCGATGACCTGAAGGTCGGCGAGTGGGTGCTGGCCATCGGTTCGCCGTTCGGCTTCGATCACTCGGTGACGGCAGGGATCGTCAGCGCCAAGGGGCGTAACCTGCCGAGCGACAGCTATGTACCGTTCATCCAGACCGATGTGGCTATCAACCCGGGCAACTCTGGCGGCCCACTGTTCAACCTGCAAGGTGAGGTGGTGGGCATCAATTCGCAGATCTTCACCCGTTCCGGCGGTTTCATGGGGCTGTCCTTTGCCATCCCGATGGAAGTGGCCATGCAGGTGGCCGACCAGCTTAAGGCTGATGGCAAGGTGACCCGCGGCTGGCTCGGCGTAGTGATTCAGGAAGTGAACAAGGATCTGGCCGAGTCCTTCGGCCTGGACAAGCCGGCTGGCGCGCTGGTCGCGCAGGTACTTGAAGATGGGCCGGCGGACAAGGGCGGTCTGCAGGTAGGTGACGTGATTCTCAGCCTCAATGGCAAGCCGATCATCATGTCGGCTGACCTGCCGCACCTCGTGGGTGGTCTGAAGCCGGGTGAGAAAGCCGAGCTGGATGTCGTACGTGATGGCTCGCGCAAGAAGCTCAACGTTACCGTCGGCACGCTGCCGGAGGAAGGCCAGGAACTGGCGTCTTCCGGTTCGGCGCAGGGTGGCGAGCGCAGCAACAACCGCCTGGGTGTAACGGTGGTGGAGCTGACTGCCGAGCAGAAGAAAGGCCTCGACCTCAAGGGCGGGGTGGTAGTCAAGGAAGTGCTCAATGGTCCTGCGGCCATGATTGGCCTGCGTCCTGGTGACGTGATCACCCACCTGAACAATCAGGCCATTGACTCCATCAGCGCCTTCACCCAGGTGGCGCAGGATCTGCCGAAGAATCGTTCGGTATCCATGCGCGTGCTGCGTCAGGGGCGTGCCAGCTTCATCACCTTCAAGCTGGCTGAGTAATCCGGGCAAGGCTGAAGAGGGGCGCTTTCGAGCGCCCTTCTTCGTATCCGCGCCAATGCTGTGCAGGCGTGACGCGGTCATGAGGGATCGGGTACAATCCGCGGCTATTTTCGGCAAGCGTCTTGCCTGCGCCTTCTTTGAGTGTTGATCCGTGAGTGACCTGAGTCATATCCGCAATTTTTCCATCATTGCCCACATCGACCACGGCAAGTCCACCCTGGCTGACCGTTTCATCCAGATGTGCGGCGGCCTCGCCGCACGTGAAATGGAGGCTCAGGTTCTCGACTCCATGGACCTGGAGCGCGAGCGCGGCATCACCATCAAGGCCCACAGCGTCACCCTTCACTACAAGGCGAAGGACGGCAAGACGTACCAATTGAACTTCATCGACACCCCCGGTCACGTGGACTTCACCTACGAAGTTTCACGCTCGCTGGCTGCCTGCGAGGGCGCGCTGCTGGTGGTCGACGCGGGCCAGGGCGTCGAGGCACAGTCGGTTGCCAACTGCTACACCGCCATCGAGCAGGGCCTGGAAGTGATGCCCGTGCTGAACAAGATGGACCTGCCCCAGGCCGACCCGGACCGCGTCAAGGACGAGATCGAGAAGATCATCGGCATCGACGCCACCGACGCCGTGGCTTGCAGCGCCAAGAGCGGCATGGGTGTGGACGAAGTGCTCGAGCGTCTGGTGCAGACCATTCCGGCGCCCGAGGGTGAGATCGATGCGCCGTTGCAGGCGCTGATCATCGACTCCTGGTTCGACAACTACCTGGGCGTGGTCTCGCTGGTGCGCGTACGCCAGGGCCGCGTCAAGAAAGGTGACAAGATTCTGGTCAAGTCCACCGGCAAGGTGCATCTGGTCGACAGCGTCGGTGTCTTCACCCCGAAACATACCGCCACCGCCGACCTCAAGGCCGGTGAAGTGGGCTTCATCATCGCCAGCATCAAGGACATTCACGGCGCGCCGGTGGGCGACACCCTGACCCTGTCCTCGACCCCCGAAGTGGAAGTGCTGCCGGGCTTCAAGAAGATCCAGCCGCAGGTCTACGCCGGTCTGTTCCCGGTCAGCTCCGACGATTTCGAGGACTTCCGCGACGCCCTGCAGAAGCTGACCCTCAACGACTCGTCGCTGCAGTATGCGCCGGAAAGCTCCGACGCCCTTGGCTTCGGCTTCCGTTGCGGCTTCCTCGGCATGCTGCACATGGAGATCATCCAGGAGCGCCTGGAGCGCGAGTACGACCTGGACCTGATCACCACCGCGCCGAGCGTGATCTACGAGCTCGAGCTCAAGACCGGTGAAACCATCACCGTCGACAACCCGTCCAAGCTGCCGGACGTTTCGTCCGTCGCCGATTTCCGCGAGCCGATCGTCACCGCGACCATTCTGGTGCCGCAGGAACACCTGGGTAACGTCATCACCCTGTGCATCGAGAAGCGTGGCGTGCAGCGTGACATGCAATTCCTCGGTTCCCAGGTTCAGGTTCGCTATGACCTGCCGATGAACGAGGTGGTGCTGGACTTCTTCGATCGTCTGAAGTCGACCAGCCGTGGTTATGCCTCGCTGGACTATCATTTCGATCGCTACCAGTCTGCCAACCTGGTCAAGCTGGACGTGCTGATCAATGGTGACAAGGTCGATGCCCTGGCATTGATCGTGCACCGTGACAACGCCGCCTACAAAGGCCGTGCGTTGACCGAGAAGATGAAGGAACTGATCCCTCGGCAGATGTTCGATGTGGCGATCCAGGCAGCCATTGGCGGCCAGATCATCGCGCGGACCACTGTCAAGGCACTCAGAAAGAACGTACTGGCCAAGTGTTACGGTGGCGACGTGAGCCGTAAGAAGAAGCTGCTCGAGAAGCAGAAAGCCGGTAAGAAACGCATGAAGCAGGTCGGCAACGTGGAAATCCCACAGGAAGCCTTCCTCGCTGTGCTCAGGTTGGATAGCTAAGGCTCTATGTCGATCAATTTCCCGCTCCTGTTGGTTATCGCGGTCGCCGTTTGCGGCTTCCTGGCCCTGATCGATCTGATTCTGCTGGCTCCGCGCCGCCGTGCGGCGATTGCGGCCTACCAGGGGCGGGTCGATGATCCGGACGACAGGGTGCTGGAGCGCCTGAGCAAGGAGCCCTTGCTGGTCGAGTACGGCAAATCCTTCTTCCCAGTCCTGGCCATCGTGCTGGTGCTGCGCTCGTTTCTGGTCGAGCCGTTCCAGATTCCTTCCGGATCGATGAAGCCGACTCTGGAAGTGGGCGATTTCATCCTGGTCAACAAGTTCGCCTACGGCATTCGCCTGCCGGTAATCGACGAGAAGATCATCGAGGTGGACAACCCGCAACGCGGCGATGTGATGGTGTTCCGCTACCCCAGCGATCCCACCATCAACTACATCAAGCGCGTGGTGGGCCTGCCGGGTGATCGCATCGAGTACACCCAGGGCAAGCGTCTGCTGATCAACGGCGAGCCGGTGGCCGAGAAGTTGGTCGGCGAAGAGCCTGGCAGCCTGGGCGGTGCGATGCTCTATCAGGAGCGTCTGGGTCAGGTCGAGCACACCATCCGCAAGGAAATGACCCGCATGCGCCGCGAGCCCGGCGGCCAATGGGTGGTGCCGGAAGGGCACTACTTCATGATGGGCGACAACCGTGACAACTCCAACGACAGCCGTTACTGGCGTGATCGTCATATCCCTCAGGAGCTGTGGGGCATGGTCCCTGACGACCATATCGTCGGCAAGGCATTCGCCATCTGGATGAGCTGGCCTGAGCCAAAGACCGGCAATCTGCCCAACTTCTCGCGTGTCGGCCTGATTCATTGAGCACTGGCGCGCTGCTTTCGTCAGCGCCGCAGGCTATAAATAGTCTGGCCGTCAGGCTTTCCAACAAGACCGTCTATTGGGGATATATATGACTTTCGCGCGCTCGCAGCAGGGGCTTTCCATTCTGGGTTGGCTGGTGGTTCTGGCCGTAGTGGCATTCTTCGCCAGCACAGCGTTCAAGGTGCTGCCGCATTACCTGGACTATATGTCCATGGAGAAGATCATTACCTCGGTAGAAACCGACAAGGCTTCGGATGTTCGCACCGTCGGTGAGTTTTACAACCACGTGAGCAAGGGTATGCAGGTCAACAACATTCGTGACCTGAACATGCGCGACGCCATGCAGGTGAAGGTGGAAAACAACGAGTTTCTGGTCCACCTCAAATATGAAAAACGCGAGCCGCTGATCGAGAACCTCGATCTGGTGGTGAATTTCGACAAAGAATTTCGTGTACGGATGCCGTGAGTCCCAATCTGTCCCGCCTCGAGCGCAAGCTCGGCTATAGCTTCAAGGACCAGGATCTGATGATCCTGGCTCTGACCCATCGCAGTTTCGCCGGCCGCAACAACGAGCGGCTGGAATTTCTCGGTGATGCCATTCTCAACTTCGTAGCCGGTGAGGCGCTGTTCGAGCGCTTTCCGCAGGCCCGCGAAGGTCAGTTGTCGCGCCTGCGCGCGCGCCTGGTCAAGGGCGAGACCCTGGCCGTGCTGGCGCGCGGTTTCGAGCTGGGCGAATATCTGCGCCTGGGCTCCGGTGAGCTGAAGAGCGGCGGTTTCCGCCGTGAGTCGATCCTCGCCGATGCGCTGGAGGCGCTGATCGGCGCCATCTATCTGGATGCCGGCATGGAGGCGGCGCGCGAGCGCGTGCTGGACTGGCTGACCGGCGAGCTGGACGGCCTGACGCTGGTCGATACCAACAAGGATCCGAAAACGCGCCTGCAGGAGTTTCTGCAATCGCGCGCCTGCGAACTGCCTCGTTACGAGGTGGTGGAGGTTCAGGGCGAGCCGCACTGCCGTACCTTCATGGTCGAGTGCCAGGTGGCCCTGCTCAATGAAAAGACCCTGGGCCAGGGCGGCAGCCGGCGTATCGCCGAGCAGGTCGCTGCGGCTGCGGCGCTGATCGCCCTTGGGGTGGAGAATGGCAATGACTGATGCACCTGTTACCCGCTGCGGCTACGTCGCCATCGTCGGCCGGCCCAACGTGGGCAAGTCGACGCTGCTCAACCACATCCTCGGACAAAAGCTGGCGATCACCTCGCGCAAGCCGCAGACCACCCGTCACAACATGCTTGGGATCAAGACCGAGGGCGACATCCAGGCCGTCTACGTCGATACGCCCGGCCTGCACAAGCACAACGACAAGGCGCTCAACCGCTACATGAACCGCAGTGCGTCCACTGCGCTGAAGGACGTCGACGTGGTGGTGTTCGTGGTCGACCGCATGCGCTGGACCGACGAGGATCAACTGGTGCTGGAAAAGGTCCAGCACGTCAAATGCCCGATCCTGCTGGCGGTGAACAAGGCCGATCGTCTGGAAGACAAGAGCGAGCTGCTGCCGCACCTGAACTGGCTGGCCGAGCAACTGCCGCAGGCCGAGATCGTGCCGATCTCCGCGCTGCAGGGGCAGAACCTCGACACCCTGGAGAAACTGGTGGGCGAGCGTCTGCCGGAATCTGAACATTTCTACCCGGAAGACCAGATCACCGACCGCTCCAGCCGCTTCCTGGCTGCCGAGCTGATCCGCGAGAAGATCATGCGTCAGCTCGGCGCCGAGTTGCCGTACCAGATCACCGTGGAAATCGAGGAATTCAAGCAGGAGGGCCGCATTCTGCATATCCACGGCCTGATCCTGGTGGAGCGCGACGGGCAGAAGAAGATCATCATCGGCGACAAGGGCGAGCGCATCAAACGCATCGGCGCGGACGCGCGCAAGGACATGGAAACCATGTTCGACTCCAAGGTGATGCTCAACCTCTGGGTCAAGGTCAAAGGTGGCTGGTCCGACGACGAGCGCGCCCTGCGTTCGCTGGGTTACCTGGATTAGCGGCTGCAGGCCGCAGGCTACAGGCTGCAGGAAAACAGCCTGAAGCCTGAAGCCTGAAGCCTGAAGCCTATGCGTGCCGCCTACGTTCTGCATAGCCGCCCGTACAAGGAAAGCAGTGCCCTGGTGGATTTCTTCACCGCCCAGGGGCGCGTGCGTGCAGTACTGCGCGCCGCGCGCGGCAAGGTCGGCAGCATTGCCCGGCCATTCGCCCCACTGGAGCTGGAGCTGCGCGGGCGTGGTGAGTTGAAGAGCGTCGGCCGCCTGGAAAGCGCTGGCATCCCGCTGCTGCTGAGTGGCGAGGCGCTGTTTTCCGGGCTCTATCTCAACGAACTGCTGATTCGCCTTTTGCCGGCCGAAGATCCGCACCCATTGATGCTCGAACACTACGGTCTGACCCTTCAGGCGCTGGCGGCCGGTCGGCCGCTGGAGCCGCTGCTGCGCGCATTCGAATGGCGCCTGCTGGACGAGCTGGGCTATGGTTTCGCCCTGGATCGCGACCAGCATGACCAGCCCATCGACCCTGCCGCGCTGTACCGCTGGCAGCAGGACATCGGCCTGGTGCCGGTGATACAACTGCAGCCCGGTGTATTTCAGGGCCGCGAGCTGCTGGCCATGGTCGAGGCCGACTGGCAGACGCCGGGCGCACTGGCTGCTGCCAAGCGCCTGATGCGCCAGGCGCTGGCACCTCATCTTGGCGGCAGGCCCTTGGTCAGCCGCGAACTTTTCATGACGCTCAAGGAGTCCAAGCGTGACTGAGGCCAATCGTATTCTGCTCGGCGTGAACATCGACCACGTCGCCACCCTGCGTCAGGCTCGCGGTACGCGCTACCCGGACCCGGTCAAGGCCGCGCTGGACGCCGAAGAAGCCGGCGCCGACGGCATTACCGTGCACCTGCGTGAAGACCGTCGGCACATCCAGGACCGCGATGTGCGCGTACTGGCTGACGTGTTGCAAACGCGGATGAACTTCGAGATGGGCGTTACCGACTTCATGCTCGGTTTCGCCGAGCAGATTCGCCCGGCGCACGTCTGCCTGGTGCCGGAAACCCGCCAGGAGTTGACCACCGAAGGCGGCCTGGACGTGGCCGGTCAGGAGGCGCGCATCGCCGCAGCGGTGGAGCGCTTGTCACTGGCTGGCTGCGAAGTGTCGCTGTTCATCGATGCCGAGGAGCGGCAGATCGAGGCGGCCATGCGCGTCGGCGCGCCGGCCATCGAGTTGCACACCGGGCGCTACGCCGACGCCCACACGGCGGAAGAGGCGGCGCAGGAGCTGGCGCGGATTCGTGACGGGGTGATCTGCGGCCTCAACCACGGTCTGATCGTCAACGCCGGTCACGGCCTGCACTACCACAACGCCGAGGCCGTGGCCGCGATTCCCGGCATCAACGAACTGAACATCGGTCACGCCATCGTCGCCCATGCGCTGTTCGTCGGCTTCAAGCAGGCGGTCGCCGAGATGAAAGCGCTGATCGTCGCGGCTGCCTACCGCGGCTAGCGTACTTTGTGGGAGGGGCTTCAGCCGCGACTTTCGATGGTCTATCGCCGCTGAAGCGCCTCCCACTTCGCTCCTTCAGTCCTGGCTGAAAGCTTGAACCATCTGCCTGGCGAGTGCCTCGACAGCGTCGTTGCGTTGATGGCCGAGAATCAGCTTGATGTGGTACTCGCCAAGGGCGGGCAAGCCTTGTTCTGCGCCTAGTCGGCGCAGTGGTGGCTTGACCAGGCTGCGGGGGAAAGGTGCGATGGCCAGATCGGCGGTCATCGCCGCTTCCTGGCCGGCGCACTGCTCGCAGGAGTAGGCGATGCGATAGGCAAGCCCCTGCCGATCCAGCGCATCGAGCGCGGTGCGGCGCCAGGCGCAGCCGGGGTTGGCCAGTGCCAGCGGCAAGGGCGAGCGCTGCATGGCCAGGCCACCGTCACGCCCGGCCCAGACCAGCTCCTCCGAATAGATCACTTCGCCGCGCGCATCATCCAGGCCGTCGTTGCCGGCGTTGATCAGGGTCAGGTCCAGCTCGCCGGCATCCAGCTTCGCCACCAGATCCACACTGCGCCCGACATTGACCTCGACCTCCACGGCCGGATGGCTGCGGGCGAACAGAGTCAAGACACTCGGTAGTACGCGGTCGCCGATATCGTTCGGCGTACCGAAGCGCACGCGGCCGGTCAGCGTCGGGGTGAGAAAGCGTGCCACCGCTTCCTCGTTGAGCTTGAGCAGGCGCCTGGCATAGCCGAGTAGCACCTCGCCTTCGGCGGTCAGGCGAACCTGTCGTGCCTCGCGGATAAACAGGCGCTGGCCGAGGGTCTCCTCCAGCCGCTTGATCTGCAGGCTGACGGCCGCCGTGCTGCGAAACACCTGTGCTGCGGTGCGGGTAAAGCTGCCGCTGTCGGCGATGGCGACGAAAGTGCGCAGCACATCGTTTTCCAGAAGCGGCAGGGAGATGGGAGCTGTCGCGTTCATTATCGTTAAATATTACTTAATCCAGGTTTTGATATTTGTCGTTTGTTTGAACGATAGGCGCGTTTCATCCTGATCGCAAGCCCGGCAAGAAGCCGGCTGCGAAACGGAGGAAAGGTCATGAACAGTTCGAGCAATCGCGACAAGTCGCGCCCAGCCATGCCCGAGTTCTATATGCCGGCCATGTGGCCGCTGGATCTGCAGAACGCCATCGTCGACTGGATTGGCGCCTGGTTCTGGCGTCGGCGTATGCGCCGCTTGCTGGCGCAGGACATCGAGGGAAGGATCCGCCTTGGCGGTGCTCGTGGCGTGGTGGAGCAGGGCGCCGGTGAACCGCTGCGGCTGATCGCACAGCGGCGGGCGCGTTGGCTGCGGCCGTAGGGCGGGTGCAACCCGCAAATTGCAGTCTGGCGGGTTGCACCCGCCCTACGAGAACCGCTGTCCTTAGGGCTTGCGTGCGATCAGCACGGCGCGGGTCGGTGCCGGCAGGCCTTCGACGGTGCGACTGTGGTCGGCCGGGTCGAGAAATTCCGGCAGCGACTGGAAGCGCATCCACTCGGTGGCGCGTTGTTCTTCCACCGAAGTAGTGCTGACGTCTACGCAGCGCACATCCTCGAAGCCGGCGCGGCGCAGCCAGCGCTCCAGGGCCGGCACCGAAGGCAGGAACCAGACATTGCGCATCTGCGCGTAGCGGTCTTCGGGCACCAGCACCTGTTCGGCATCGCCTTCGACCACCAGGGTTTCCAGTACCAGCTCACCGTCCTTGACCAGCGCATCCTTCAGGTCGAGCAGGTGGTCGATGGGCGAGCGGCGGTGGTACAGCACGCCCATGGAGAACACCGTGTCGAAGCCCTGCAGCTTGGCCGGCAGTTCCTCGAAGGCCAGTGGCAGGTGCCACACCGGTTGGTCCGGCAGGTAGCGTTTCATCGCCAGGAACTGGCAGAGGAACAGCCAGTTAGGGTCGATGCCGACCACGCTGTCGGCACCGGCGCCGAGCATGCGCCACATGTAGTAGCCATTGCCGCAGCCGACGTCGAGGATACGCTTGCCATGCAGGTCGAGATGCGGGGCGACGCGCTGCCATTTCCAGTCCGAACGCCATTCGGTGTCGATATGCACGCCGAACAGCTCGAACGGGCCCTTGCGCCAGGGAATCAGCCCCTGCAGTGCGGCTTTCAATTGTGCGCGCGTGCTGTCATCGCAGGCGCCGCCGAAGGTGAAGCGCTGCACCAGTTCCACCTCGCTCACCGGCAGATCCGGTAGCGCCTGCACGGCACCGTACCAGCGCGGCAGATCGCCGTGACCGATGGCCAGTTTGGCGTCGAGCTGACCGGGCAACTCGCAGGCCCAGTCTTGCAACGGAGTACCGGCCAGTTGCGCCTGCAGGGCGTCGAGATCCAGATCGCGCATCATGGCAGGGCCACCAGCGAGGCGAAGTTCAGGCACTGGAACCAGGGCACTACCTTGCTGAAACCGGCGGCCAGCAGGCGCTCGCGATGTTGTTCGAGACTGTCGGGCAGCATCACCTTTTCGATGGCGCTGCGCTTCTGCGCAATCTCCAGCTCGCTGTAGCCATTGGCGCGTTTGAAGGCGACATGCAGCTGGGTGAGCAGCTCATGCTCGGCGGCATCCTCGAAGCGCAGCTTCTCCGAGAGGATCAGCGCGCCACCGGGCAGCAGCGCCTGGCGAATGCGCGTGAGCAATTCCAGGCGGCGCTCCGGGGGGATGAACTGCAGGGTGAAGTTGAGCGTGACCAGCGAGGTGGGGTGCAGGTCGAGGGCCAGGATGTCGGCTTCGATCACCTGCACCGGCAGCAGCTCCTGGAACATGGCGTCCTGGGCGTGCAGGTATTCGCGGCAGCGTTCGACCATGGCCGGCGAGTTGTCCACCGCGATCACCTGGCAGCCGTCCGCTTTTACATGGCGGCGCAGTGCCTGGGTCACCGCGCCGAGCGAGGCGCCGAGGTCATACAGTGTAGTGTGCGCCTCGGCGAACTGGCCGGCGAGTACGCCGATGTTCTCGACGATGGTCGGGTAGCCGGGCACCGAGCGCTTGATCATGTCGGGGAAGACCCGCACCACGTCCTCGTTGAAGACGAAATCGGGCACCTCGGGCAGAGGTTGGGCAAATAGACGATCAGGTTCTTGGCTCACGGCGGTCGCAACGGGTAGCGGAAAAGGCCGGCATTTTAGCCAAGTGTGGCGCAACAGTCAGGCGCTGTTGCTGCGCTGGAAGGCCGAAGCGGTGATGCCCCACTGGCCGAGCCAGTAGGTGAGGATGATGGCGTAAGGCGCGGCGTCGAAGCTGGCGACGAAGCGGTCGATGCCGATCAGGCTGTCGGACAGCACGAAGAGCGCCGCACCGCCGGCTGCGAGCCAGGTGGAGCGCGGCTGCAGCTGCGGATGACCGAGGCGGGCCAGGGCGCGCCAGAGCATCAGGCTGATCGCCGTGGCATAGCAGGCCACCGGGATCAGCAGTTCGCCCAGGCCGCTGCTGGCCAGTATGGCGAACATCGCGCCACCGGCAATTAGTGCCAGCAGCAAAGCGGGCAGGGCCGGTTGCCGGCTGTCGGAACAGTAGGCGCGCAGGTAGGCCAGATGGCCGAGCAGAAAGGCGCCAAGGCCGAACACGAACAGATCGCCGGGCCAGTCCAGCAGGATGTCGCCAGCCAGGGAGAACACCAGGCCGATGCCGATCCAGCGGCGGTAGGTGCCGGCAGGCGCCTGGCGTAGCCAGAGCAGCAGGGCGATCACCGGGATGCCCTTGGTCAGCAGGCTGAGCTGTGCATCGCCGGTGATCCGGCCGTAGAGAAATACCGCAGCACCCGCCAGACCGAGCAGCAACCAACGCATAGCAAGACTCCCTTCGTTCTTGGAATGGCGCGACTATGCCCAGCGACCGAACGGCTGCCAATGCGAGGGATGCCAAATCGAGGGGCGGATCGTGCCGCTACTCGACGCCGCCGGCAGTATTGGGCAACGTATGGGTTCGTTCAGGAGAAGCGCATGTCGATATCGCCACCTGTCACCGAGCTGATCGAGCGCCTTTACCGCGATGAGTCGCGCCGTGTGCTCGCCACCCTGATCCGCCTGCTGGGTGATTTCGACCTGGCCGAGGAGGCGCTGCACGAGGCGTTTCGCAGTGCGGTCGAGCAGTGGCCGCAAGGCGGTGTGCCGGACAACCCGCGTGCCTGGCTGGTCTCCGCCGGGCGCTTCAAGGCCATCGACAACCTGCGTCGGCAACGTCGCTTCCAGCCGTTGGACGAGCAGATCGAATTGCCTGATGAGAGCGACGCCGAAGGCGGCGAACTGTTAGAGGACGACCGCCTGCGCCTGATTTTCACCTGCTGTCACCCGGCGCTGGCCAGCGATGCCCAGGTGGCACTAACCCTGCGCGAGGTATGCGACCTGACCACCGAGGAGATCGCCCGCGCTTTCCTCTCCAGTCCTGCGACCCTGGCCCAGCGCATCGTGCGGGCCAAGGCGAAGATTCGCGATGCGCGCATTCCCTACGAAGTGCCGGGGCGCAGTGAGCTGCCCGAGCGGTTGGAGGCGGTGTTGCGGGTGGTTTACCTGGTGTTCAACGAAGGCTACTTCGCCAGCTCGGGTGATTCGCTGACCCGCAGCCAGCTGTCCGACGAAGCGATTCGCCTGGGACGGCTACTGCTGGAGTTACTGCCCGAGCCGGAAGTGCAGGGGCTGCTGGCGTTGATGCTGCTGCACGAGTCGCGACGCGCTGCGCGCAGCGGCGTCGATGGCGAGGTGATTTTGCTGGAGGCCCAGGATCGCAGCCTATGGAGTCGCGAGCTTATCGCCGAAGGCGAGGCGCTGGTGCTGCAGGCGCTGCACTCGCGGCGTTTCGGCCCCTACAGCCTGCAGGCGGCGATTGCCGCGGTGCATGCCGAGGCGGCCAGTCTGGAAGAAACCGATTGGGCGCAGATCGTCGGCCTGTATGACGAGCTGCTGCGTCTGAATCCGTCGCCTGTTATCGAGCTCAACCGCGCCGTGGCACTGGCCATGCGAGATGGCGAGCAGGCGGGGCTGGTGGAGATTGACCGATTGCTGGCTGCAGGCGAACTGGAGGGCTACCACCTGGCCCATGCGGCGCGGGCCGATCTGCTGCGTAGGCTTGGCCGGCGCGAGCAGGCAGTCGCTGCCTACCGCCAGGCCCTGGCGCTGGCGCAACAGGGGCCGGATCGGCAGTTTCTGCAGAAAAGACTGGAAGAGCTGGGTGCCTAGCCCCTGTATCCGTAGCCCGGATGCAGGGGCTGCACGTAGGGCGTGCTGCGCGCACCAGCAATATTGTGCGCGCATGAGGTGCGCACGGCGCACCCTACAGAGGGGCGTGCTTAGCCTGCCACCAATACGCGAATCGCTTCCAGGCGCAGGGCGGCCTTGTCGAACATCGCCAGGCTCTGTTCGCGCTGCTCGCGCAGGGCGTCGATCTCGCTGTCACGCACGCTCGGGTTGACCGCGCGCAGGGCGACCAGGCGCGCCAGTTCCTCGTCCAGTTCAGCGATCAGGCGACGCTTGGCCTCACTCACGCGCTCGACATGGCGCGGCATGACCTTGGCTTCAGCGTCGTTGATCTGCTTGGCCAGCACGTCGCGCTGGGCCTGGACGAACTTGTTGGCGCTGGCCCGTGGCACGCTTTCCAGCTGGTCGTTGAGGGTTTCGAAGCCGACCTTGGCGGCCAGGTCATTGCCGTTGGCGTCGAACAGGCAACGCAGTGCCGCCGGTGGCAGGAAGCGCCCCAGTTGCAGTTTGCGCGGGCCGACCACTTCGCTGACGTAGAGCAGCTCCAGCAGCACGGTGCCGGGCTTGAGCGCCTTGTTCTTGATCAGTGCGACGGCGGTGTTGCCCATCGAGCCGGACAGCACCAGGTCCATGCCGCCCTGCACCATGGGGTGTTCCCAGGTGAGGAACTGCATGTCCTCGCGGGCCAGGGCCTGCTCGCGGTCGTAGGTAATGGTCACCGCCTCGTCGTCGCCCAGGGGGAAGCTGGCGTCCAGCATCTTCTCGCTGGGGCGCAGGATCAGGGCGTTGTCGGAGTGGTCTTCGCTGTCGATGCCGAAGGCGTTGAACAGCTCTTCCATGTAGATCGGCAGGGTGAACTGGTCGTCCTGCTCGTGGATGGCCTCGACCAGCGCTTCACCTTCACCGGCACCGCCTGAGTTCAGCTCCAGCAGGCGGTCGCGACCGCTGTGCAGCTCGCCTTCCAGGCGCAGGCGCTCGGCGGTGGCTTCGTCCACCAGTTGCTGCCACTGGCCGTCGTCACCGTTCTCCAGCAGCGGCAGCAGGCGCGGGCCAAACTGGTGCTGCAGGGCGTTGCCGGTGGGGCAGGTGGCGAGGAAGGCGTTCAGCGCCTGGTGGTACCACTGGAACAGACGCTCCTGCGGGCTGTTCTCCAGGTACGGCACGTGCAGCTGGATGCGATGTTTCTGGCCGATACGGTCGAGACGGCCAATGCGCTGTTCCAGCAGGTCCGGGTGTGCCGGCAGGTCGAACAGCACCAGGTGATGGGCGAACTGGAAGTTGCGGCCTTCGGAGCCGATTTCCGAGCAGATCAGCACCTGCGCGCCGAATTCCTCGTCGGCGAAGTAGGCGGCGGCACGGTCGCGCTCGAGGATGCTCATGCCTTCATGGAACACCGTGGCCGGGATGCCGGAGCGCACGCGCAGGGCGTCTTCCAGATCCAGCGCGGTCTCGGCGTGGGCACAGATCACCAGCACCTTGAATTTCTTCAGCATCTTCAGGGTGTCGATCAGCCATTCGACGCGCGGGTCGATGCGCCACCAGCGTTGCTCTTCGTCGATATCGTCCTGTGCCTGGTAGCTGACTTCCGGGTACAGCTCGGCATGCTCGCCGACCGGCAGCTCCAGGTATTCGTCCGGACTCGGCAGCGGGTAGGGGTGCAGCTCGCGCTCAGGGAAACCCTGTACGGCGGCGCGGGTGTTGCGAAACAGCAGGCGGCCGGTACCGTGGCGATCCAACAGCTCGCGTACCAGGCGGGCGCGTGCTTCTTCGTCGCCGCCGTCGATGGCGTCCAGCAGTTCGCGACCTTCATCACCGAGGAAGCCGCCGATGGCGTCGCGCGCCTGGGAGCTGAGCTTGCCCTGGTCGAGCAGCTCCTGCACCGCTTCGGCGACCGGGCGGTACTGGCTGCTTTCGGCGCGGAAGGCTTGCAGATCATGGAAGCGATTGGGGTCGAGCAGGCGCAGACGGGCGAAGTGGCTGTCCTGGCCGAGCTGTTCCGGGGTGGCGGTGAGCAGCAGCACGCCGGGGATGACCTCGGCCAGTTGCTCGACCAGCGAGTATTCGGCGCTGGCCTGCTCCGGGTGCCAGACCAGGTGGTGGGCTTCGTCGACCACCAGCAGGTCCCAGCCGGCGGCGAACAGCGCGTCCTGGGCCTTTTCGTCGTCCTTCAGCCACTCCAGGGCGACCAGCGCCAGCTGGCAATCCTCGAAGGGGTTGCTGGCGTCGCTTTCCATGAAACGCTCGGCGTCGAACAGGGCGACGTCGAGGTTGAAACGCCGGCGCATTTCCACCAGCCACTGGTGTTGCAGGTTTTCCGGCACCAGGATCAGCACGCGGCTGGCGCGACCGGAGAGCAGCTGGCGATGAATCACTAGGCCGGCTTCGATGGTCTTGCCCAGGCCCACTTCGTCGGCCAGCAGTACGCGCGGGGCGATGCGGTCAGCCACTTCACGGGCGATGTGCAACTGGTGAGCGATCGGTTGCGCGCGGGCGCCGCCGAGGCCCCAGAGGGACGACTGCAGCAGGCGGCTGTTGTGTTCGAGGCTGTGGTAACGCAGGGCGAACCAGGCCAGCGGGTCGATCTGGCCGGCGAACAGGCGGTCGCTGGCCAGGCGGAACTGGATGAAGTTCGACAGCTGAGTTTCCGGCATGGTCACCGGTTTATGCTGGGCATCGAGGCCGTGGTAGACCAGCAGGCCGTCGACGTCCTCGACTTCCTGCACGGTGAGCTTCCAACCCTCGAAATGGGTGATCTCGTCACCCGGGGCGAAGCGTACACGGGTCAACGGGGCATTGCGCGTAGCGTACTGGCGGGTTTCGCCGGTGGCCGGGTAGAGCACGGTGAGCAGGCGGCCGTCCTCGGCGAGGATGGTTCCCAGACCCAATTCCGCTTCGCTGTCACTGATCCAGCGTTGCCCCGGTTGATATTGCGCCATGCCTGTCTGTCTCCCGCGTGAAAAAGCCGGCTATGGTAACGGATGCAGCGCCACGGCCAAAGCGGTCATGGCACTATTGCCGTGCGGCTTAGTCAAAAGTGTAGCGAGCACCGGCTAAAGTCGCGGCTCACGGGGCCGACAGCCTGACCAAAGGAGGTGCTGCAACGTGCTACCGCCTATCCCCCATAGCCTGGTGCCGGTCACTGCCTCGCAGGATGTGATCAAGCCCAAGCCCGAGATTCCTCCGGTGACCCCGGCCGAAGGCAGCGCCAAGGAAAGTGCGCTTAGCCTCGACAAGCGCCATCCACAGGAAACCGAGGAGCTGCTGCGCGAAGAACAGCGCCGCCGCCAGCGGCGTGGCTACACCCCCGAGCAACTGGCTGAGGCCGAGCCGGAAGAGGTGGAGCAGGCGCTGGGCGATCTGCCCCGGCAGGGGCTGTGGGTAGACGTTGAAGTCTGAGACACTCTTTTCATTCTCTTGCGCATAGATTGTCATGCTGTTCGCCGACCCCTTGCCCGCACTCGCCGATGCCGAGCTGGATTATCTGCCCGGCTGGGTCGACCCCGCGCTCGCCGATAACTGGCTGCATATGCTGGTCGAGCAGACGCCCTGGCAGCAGCCGGAGTTGTTCATCCACGGCCGTTACCACCGCACGCCACGGCTGACGGCCTGGTATGGCGACCCCGAGGCGCGTTACCGCTATTCCGGGAAGATCCACGAGCCCTTGCCCTGGACGCCGCTGTTGAACGAGATTCGCCAACGGATCGAGAAAGAAGTCGGGCAATCGCTCAATGCCGTGCTGCTCAATCATTACCGCGACGGCCAGGACTCCATGGGCTGGCACAGCGATGCCGAGCCGGAACTGGGGCGCAATCCGCTGATCGCTTCGCTCAACCTCGGCGGCAGCCGGCGTTTCGATCTGCGCCGGGTTGGCAGCACGCGCATCGAACATTCGTTGACGCTGGAGCATGCTTCGCTACTGGTCATGCGCGGGCCGACCCAGCATCATTGGCAGCACCAAGTGGCAAAGACGCGCCAAGCCTGCGCGCCACGCCTGAACCTGACCTTTCGCCTGATCCGGTTTCCGCTATGAGCAATGACGACAAGCTGATCGATTTCGCCGCCGAGCGCGACAAGCGTATCCACGATCTCAACGACAAGCGCCTCAACGAGATGCGCCAGGTTTTCGAGCAGGTGTTGCCGATCGGCAAGGCCAAGAAGAAGTCCAAGAGCAAACCCAAGAAACGCTGAAACTCCCGCGGTTCAATCGTTGTGCATGGCTGCCAGGCTGTGCTTCGCGCCTCGTACCCTCTCGATTTCTTGACCTGCGTCAGTATTCCCGCAGGCCCGCTCGCGCCTGCTCGTCGGCCATTGACCCAGATCAATTTTCCCGCCGCCAGCGCTGATAACGTGAAGCCATCCCAGACAGACAGGCACAACAGGAGGCAGCCATGTTCGTCGATACAGTGGTTCTCGCCGGAGTCGGCACCGTACTTCTGATGGTCGCGTTCTTCGGGGGTGTTGGTTACTTCATCTGGAAGGATGCGCACAAGCGCAAGCAGAGCTGATCCTTCCAGTTCAATGGGCACGCAAGGCAATTCGGGCGACTTCGGTCGCCCTTTTTTTATTTGCGCGTTGCCCACCTGAGGTCGCAGCACCTTCTGGACATAAATGCTTAGCTAGCTAATAATTGAGTTTCGCACGGAGGCGCAACTCAATCGCTACAGCTATGTTCAGGGCTGAGATTCTTTCAGGTAGCCATCGTGCGTGATTCCTTGCTGGCGTTTCTCGCGCCAAGCTCGCAAGCCGTTCAATTTGCCATCAAGACCCTGCTCGGCGGTGGTCTGGCGCTGTGGTGCGCGCTGCGTTTCGGCCTGGAGCAGCCGCAGTGGGCGCTGATGACCGCGTTCATCGTCGCCCAGCCGCTGTCTGGCATGGTCGTGCAGAAGGGCCTGGCACGGCTGCTCGGCACGCTGGTCGGCACCTTCATGGCCGTGGTGATGATGGGGCTGTTCGCCCAGGCGCCGCTGCTGTTCATACTGGCGTTCGCCTTGTGGTTGGCGTTGTGTACAGCGTCCTCGACCATGTTGCGCAGCGCCTGGTCGTACTCCTTCGTGCTGGCCGGCTACACCGTGGCGATCATCGCCTTGCCGGCCATCGGCAAGCCGCATGTGGTATTCGATGAAGCCATCGCCCGCTGCACGGAAATCTGTCTGGGCATCATCTGCGCCACCCTGAGCAGCGCTTTGCTCTGGCCGCAGCGCGTCGAGCGGCAACTGGCGCAGCAGGCGCGCAATGCCTGGCAGGCCGGCGTTGCGGCTTCGCGCCAGGCGCTGGCGGGTGAGGCTGATTCGCGACAGGGCTTGCTGGAGGTGCTGGCGCGTATCGTCGCCGTCGACGCCCAGCGCGAGCACGCCTGGTTTGAGGGTGCCCGTGGTCGCCAGCGTGCCGTGGCGTTGCGGGTGTTGAGTCGTGATCTGCTCGGCATGCTGCGTCTGGCTCGTGGGGTGGCGCGGCAGTGGCGGCAACTGAGCGGTGTCGAGGCGCAGGCGGTCGCGCCCTGGTTGCAGGTGGTGGACGAGCGCCTGCAGCAGGCGCAGCCAGAAAGCTTGTTGGAATTGGTCGAGCAACTGCGCCATGCGGCGCAGGACGAAGAATTGAGCGGTGGCCAGCAGCTGTGCCTGGAACGCTTGATGGTGCTGCTGTTGCGTGTCGAGGATGCCAGTCGTGCCTTGCTCGCAGTCGAGGAGGGCAGAGCACCGGCCGATGCGCCGCGCGCCTTGTCCTGGCACTACGATTGGCAGACTGCGCTGGTGTATGGCTCGCGCAGCGCGCTGACCTTCCTGGTTCTGGCTGCATTCTGGCTGGCCACTGGCTGGACCCACGCCACCGGCGCGCTGCTGCTGGCCTGCGTGGTGTGCAGCCTGTTCGCCCGGCTCGAAGCGGCGCCGCAGATCGGCATGATGTTTCTGCGCGGCATCTTCTATGCGCTGCCAGTGGCGTTCTTCGTGGGTCAGATTCTGATGCCGCAGATCGACGGTTTCGTGATGCTCTGCATGGTGCTGGGCGTGCCGCTGTTCTTCGGTGTGTTGGGCATGGCCAAGCCAGCGACGGCTGCGACCTCGACCTCGTTTTGCCTGCACTTCATCGTGCTCTGCCTGCCGGCACCGGGTGTCGGCTACAACGTCGAGTTCTTCCTCAATGAGGCGCCAGGCATGCTGATAGGCGTGGGTTGTGCGGTGATGGCTTTCAAGCTGGTGGTGCTGCGCAATCCGGTCTGGCATGGCCGGCGCCTGATGCAGGCGATCCTGACCGACCTCGGGCGCCTGACCCGTCGCGACCTGGGCCGCGCCGAAAACTGGTTCGGCGGGCGCATGGCTGATCGTCTGCTGCAGTTGGCGCGGCATTATCCGGCGCGGCCGGATCAGGCGCGCAGCCGCTGGGACGATGGCGTGGCTGGCCTTGATCTGGGCGACGAGTTGCTGCACCTGCGCAAGTGCCTGGCCAATGCCGATGCCGGCCTGGCAAGGTCGCAGCAGCGTTTCCTGGAACACCTCGATGACGCGCTGGAGCGTGGCCCCGCTCCAGGGCGTGAAGACGATCTGAACGCAGCGGTGGCCGAATTGCAGGAGGCCCTGCGCGCCTGCACGCCCAGCATCGACAAGCGCCTGGCCGAGGCGGCGCTATTGCAGCTGCAGAGCGGCTGGCGTCATTGGTGTCACGTGAAAGGGGAGGCCCATGGGCTTACATGAATGGTCGCTGGGTGGCGTATTGCTGAGCCCGATGGCGGCCTACGCGGTATTGGCGCTGTTGCTGACTGGCGTGTTGCGCCTGGGCTTGCAGCGCATAGGGTTGTCGCGCTGGATCTGGCACGAAGCCCTGTTCGATTGTGCCTTGTATGTCTGTGTCCTAGCGGCCGTGATTGCCGTGCTGGGGCGGTAAGGAGAGAAAGCATGCGTTCGACCATTCGAGTCGGCATCACCCTGGCCATGGTGGTGGCGGCGATCTTCGCCGGCTCCTGGATCTGGCAGCACTATATGTACTCGCCCTGGACGCGCGACGCCCGCGTGCGCGCCGACGTAGTGACCATCGCCCCGGACGTGTCCGGCTGGGTGGTCGAGCTCAAGGTGCGCGACAACCAGCAGGTCAAGGCAGGTGATCTGCTGATGAGCATCGACCGCGACCGCTATCAAGCGGCGGTGGAGAAGGCCAAGGCGGTGGTGGACATTCGCCGCCAGCAGTTGAGCCTGCGCGAGCACGAGGCTTCGCGCCGCTCGCGCCTGGGTGCCCAAGCAATCAGCGCCGAGCTGCTGGAAAACGCGCAGATCAATGCCGAGATGGCGCGCAGCGAATACCGCGAGGCGCAGGCCGATCTACGTGTGGCCGAGCTGAATCTGGCGCGCAGCGAAGTGCATGCCCCGCGCGATGGGCAGATTACCAACCTGGTGCTGGCGCAGGGCAACTACGTGAATGCCGGGCAGGCGGTGATGGCGCTGGTCGATACCCAGTCGTTCTACGTACAGGCGTATTTCGAGGAGACCAAGCTGCCGCGCATTCAGGTCGGCGCGCCGGTGGAGGTCTGGTTGATGGGCGGGGATCAGCAGATTCGCGGCGAGGTGGACAGCATCAGCCGCGGCATCACCGACCGCAACGCCAGCCCGGACGGGCAGTTGCTGGCCGATGTCGAGCCGACCTTCAACTGGGTGCGCCTGGCGCAGCGTATTCCGGTACGGATCAGGTTGGATGAGGTACCCGAGGGTTTGGTGCTGAGTGCTGGCATGACTGCCAGTGTAAGGGTGGAGTAGGGCGGTTCTGACTGGTAGGAGCCGCGCCTCGCGGCGAATGGCTCAGGCAACGTCGATAATGAGTTGAACCCACTATTCGCCCCGGGGCGGGGCTCCTACACATTGTGTCAGGCGCGCTCGATCTGTGCCGGCGTGCGGCGCATCAGCACCTTGCCATGGCGCACTGACACCAGCGCGTGGCCCTGGCTGCGCACCATCTCGTAATCGTCCGGCGCCGACAGGATCAGCAGGTTGGCCGGGCGACCCACTTCCAACCCATACCCTTCACCCAGGTTCAGCGCCCGCGCCGAGTTGTCGGTGATCAGATCCAGGCTGCGCTTGAGGTCTTCGTAGCCAAGCATGTGGCAGATGTGCAGGCCGGCTTCGAGGATGCGCAGGATGTTGCCGTTGCCCAGCGGGTACCAGGGATCGACGATGGAATCCTGGCCGAAGCAGACGTTCATGCCGGCGCGGTCGATCTCCGCCACGCGGGTCAGGCCGCGGCGTTTCGGGTAGGTGTCGAAGCGGCCTTGCAGGTGGATGCTCTCGGTGGGGCAGGAGATGAAGCTGATGCCGCTCATCTTCAGCAGGCGGAACAGCTTGGAGCAGTAGGCGTTGTCGTAAGAGCCCATGGCGGTGGTGTGGCTGGCGGTGACGCGCGCGCCCATGCCTCGCACGCGAGCTTCCTCGGCCAGCACCTCGAGAAAGCGCGACTGCGGGTCGTCGGTCTCGTCGCAGTGCACGTCCACCAGGCAGCCGCTGCGTTCGGCCAGGTCCATGAGGAACTTGATCGACGCCACGCCCTGGTCACGGGTGTTCTCGAAGTGCGGGATGCCGCCGACCACGTCGGCGCCCAGCTCGATGGCCTGCTCCATCAGTGCGCGACCATTGGCATAGGACTCGATGCCCTCCTGCGGGAAGGCGACGATCTGCAGGTCGATCAGGTGGCGGGTTTCCTCGCGCACTTCGAGCATGGCCTTGAGCGCGGCCAGGGTCGGGTCGGTGACGTCGACGTGGGTGCGCACGTGCTGGATGCCATGGTCGACCAACATGTCGATGGTCTTCTTGGCGCGCGTCTTGGTGTCTTCATGGGTGACCAGCGCCTTGCGCTCGGCCCAGCGCTCGATGCCCTCGAACAGCGTGCCGCTCATGTTCCAGGCCGGCTCGCCGGCTGTGAGCGTGGCATCGAGGTGGATGTGCGGCTCGACAAAGGGTGGCACCACGAGATTGCCGGCTGCGTCCAGGTCGCCCTCGGCGATGGGGTGCAGGGCGTGCTGGGCCTCGATGACGGCGATGCGCTCATCGTCCAGGGTGATGCGATGCAGGCCGTCGCGGCCGCGCAGGCGGGCATTGTGGATGATCATCAGGTTTCCTCTCAGGCAGGCGACGACAGGCGCCGGATCAACAGCGCAACGCTGATGTTCAGGCGGTCGTGCGGATCTTCGAACGAGCAGCCGGTCAGCGCTTCGATGCGTTGTAAACGGTAGCTCAGGGTATTGCGGTGGACGTTGAGGCGTTGCGCGGCCAGGGCCAGGTTACCGTTCTCGGCGAACCAGGCCTCCAGCGTCGGCATCAGCACCGGTTGGTGGCGCGAGTCGTCGCCGATCAGCGCGCCGAGCACACGTTCGACGAAGCGATCGAGCAGGCTGCGGTCGCGGATCGCACCGAGCAGCTCCAGCACGCCCAGTTCATTGAAACTGCACAGACCCAGGCGCTCGGGAAAGCGCTGCGCCACAGCCAGGGCCTGACGCGCCTCACCCAGACCCTGGGCGAAACGTTGCGCCTCGCAGCCGGCGCTGCCCAGACCGAGGAACAGACGTAGCGGGCCAAGCTGCGGGCGCAGTTCGTCGAGCAGCGCAGTCATGGCCTGGCGATTACGGGCTTCGGCCTGGCCGTCAGGGCAGGGCAGCAGGGCGATCCAGTGGCGGCCCTGACTGACCAGTGGCAAGGCATTGCCGAGTTCGCCGAGGCTCTGTTCCAGGCGCCGTTGCAGCAGTTGCTGACGGCTCTGCAACTGGCGCTCGGCGTCTTCATCAGGCAAGTCGCCGAACAGTTGCTCGCTGCCGTCGAGACGCAACAGCGCCACTTGACGCGGTACGTGCAGCGCCAGGCCCAGGCTGTCGCCGCGTTGCAGCAAAACGTCGAGCGACTGGTAGTCACCGTCGAGCACCTGCTCCAGCACATGCTGGCGCGAGCGGCCGAGCTGCTGCGCCTGCACCAGCGCGGTGCCGATGGCCTGGGTGACCACCACCATCTTCAGCGCGTAGGGCTGCTCGATCAGTGGCAGGTTCAGGCGCTCGGCTTCGGCGATGACGCTGGGCGGGATGGCCTGGATGAACTCGGCGCCGGTAAGGATGACCATGCCGGCGACGACGCGCTCATGACCCTCACGCACCAGGCGCAGCAGGTTGGCTTCGTCGCGCGGGTGGTTGATGCCGGTGATGAAGATCAGCTCGCCACCCATCACCCAGTCGGCGATGCCTTCGTTCTCCGCCACGTAGGGCCAGCGCACGGCATTGTCGCGTCCGGCCTGGCCAGCACGCAGGTGCATGCTGGCCAGACCGGGCAGAGCGAGCACGTCAGCGACGGTCAGGCTCACGCGCCAGCGACCTGCTGGCGGCTGGCCAGGGCCTTGTTCGCCTCGAACAGCACCACGTAGGCCAGGGCAGCCACGGCGATGCCCACCAGCGGCGCGACCCAGGGCGAGAAGTAGGCGCTCAGCGCACCGATCAGGTAGGCGCCCAGGCCGACCCAGTTGAATGCGGGCAGGCGCACATCGGCCAGTATCGGGTAGCGCGCGCGGTGGCCGTAGAAGAAGTCAGCCATGATCACACCGCCAATTGGCGGGATGATAGAACCGAGCAGAATCAGGAAGGGGATCAGCATCTCGTACATGCCGCCGATGGCCAGCAGGGTGCCGATGCCGGCGCCGACCAGGGTCACGGTCTTGCGCTTGCCAGTGCGCAGCAGGTTGCAGCCGGCTGCTGCGAAGTTGTAGATGGTGTTGTCCTGGGTGGTCCACAGGTTGAGGAACAGCATGATCACGGCAGCCATGGACAGGCCCTGCAGCACCAGCACTTCGACCACGTCCGGTTGCTGGTAGACGATGGCGCCATAGGCACCGGCGACGATCATCAGGCCATTGCCGATGAAGAAGCCGAACAGGCTGGCCAGCACCGCGACGCGGCCGCTCTTGGCGAAGCGCGTCCAGTTGGTGGCCTGGGTGGCGCCGCTGACGAAGGTGCCGAAGACCAGGGTGATGGCCACGCTCAGGCTCATGCTCTCGGACGGTTCCACCGCGAGCAGGCCAGCGAGGCCGCCGATATCACGGGTGGCGATCCACAGCGAAGCCACCAGCAGCACCAGCATGGCCGGCACGGCGACGCGCGAGAGCAGATCCAGGCCCTTGTAGCCGACGAAGGCGGTGAGGCAGAAACCGAAGCCGAACAGCACCATCAGCGGGATGGTCAGGCCTTCGGGCAGGCCGAGAATCTTCACCAGGACGATGGCGATGGTCGCCGTGCCCCAGGCGTACCAGCCGATCTGGGTGAAGCCAAGAAGCATGTCGGACAGCTTGCTGCCCACCTCGCCGAAGCAGAAACGGCCCATCAGTACCGAGTTCAGCCCACTGCGGCAGGCGATCAGACCCAGTACGGCAGCATACAGACCGAGTAGCAGGTTACCGATCACTGCAGCCCAGAGCAGGGTGGTGAAGTCGAAGGCCATACCGATCTTGCCGCCAGCGAACATGGTGGCGGTGAAGAAGGTGAAACCGAACAACAGGATGGCGGTGGAGAACAGCCCCTTGCGCGCGCCGTTGGGCACCTCGCTCAGGGGGTAATCGCTATCGGGGGTGGCGTTGCTCATGGACCTGGCTCCGGTAAGGGTGTGAAGCCTTGGCGATAGCAGGGGGCGTGCCAGAAAGCAGCGCAGCGGGCTGCTTGGTAAGGTAGTCAAAGGGTTTTGTGCGAAACGCACAAGGAAACGCACTTATACGGCGCCAGGTCGCTCAAGGTTTGTGAGTGTAGAACAAAAGTGGTGCGCGACGCAGCGGTCGCGCACCAGTGTGTGGCGATTCAGTTGACGGTGACCTGCGGCATCGGTGGCATCGTTACGGTCTGCTCGCTGGCCGGGGCGAGCACTTCGGCTTCGCCATCGACCACTTGCTTGCCGTCCTGGTTGAACACGCGGGTGGCGATACGCACGCGGTTCTTCGGCAGTTTTTCCAGTACTTCCAGCTTCACGGTAAGGGTATCGCCGAGTTTTACCGGGCGGGTGAACTTGAGCTGTTGGCCAAGGTAGATGGTGCCCGGGCCAGGCAGGCGGCAGGCAATGGCGGCACTGATCAGCGCACCGGTGAACATGCCATGGGCGATGCGCTCCTTGAACATGGTCTCGGCGGCGAAGGCGGCGTCCAGGTGTACCGGGTTGTTGTCGCCGGATACCGCAGCGAACAGTTGCACGTCGCGTTCTTCGACCTGCTTTTCGAAGCTCGCCTGCTGGCCAATTTCGAGGGCTTCGTAGGGGATATTGGTTACCTGGGTCATGGACACTCCTTGATTGGGCTTCGACCATGGCTCAGCGCCTGCTGCAGCCAGTCGATCAGGTGGGCGGTGACCTCGTCGCGATTGCTCTCGTTGAGCAGCTCATGACGGGCCTCGGGATAAATCTTCAGTTGCACGTCGCGCACGCCGGCCTCGCGCAGGGCGCCAGCCAGATCACTCAGGCGCTTGCCGTCGCTGACCGGATCGCGCGAGCCGCCGATCACCAGCAGCGGCAAGTCGGCATCGATCTGCGCCAGGTTGCTGGGCGGGGTGATGTGCTGCAGGCCATCGAGCAGGTCGCACCACAACTGCGTGGTGCAGACGAAACCGCACAGCGGATCGGTCACGTATTTGTCCACTTCCGCCGGGTCGCGGCTGAGCCAGTCGAAGGCCGTACGGTTGGGCTTGAAAGCCTTGTTGAACGAGCCGAAGGAGAGAAAATCGATGACCTTGCTGCGCCCTTTGGGGCCCAGGCGCCAGCGCTCGAAGCCGGCGATCAGTCTGGCGGCCTTGTACAGCGCCACGGGCTGGTAATTGGAGCCCGACAGCACGGCGCCCTGCAGGCTGCAGCTATGGCCCAGCAGATAGGCCATACCGATGTAGCTGCCCATGCTGTGGCCGAACAGGAAGATTGGCGTATGCGGGTGCTGCTGGCGAATGTGGTGGTTGAGGGTGGACAGGTCGCCGACCACCTTGCTCCAGCCGTCTTCATCGGCGTAGTGGCCAAGGGTGCCGCGTTCGGCGGTAGCGCCATGGCCGCGCTGATCCAGCGCGTAGAGCGCGAAGCCTGCCGCGACCAGGGCTTCAGCCAGGCGTGCGTAGCGCAGGCTGTGCTCGGCCATACCATGGGCCAGCATGACCGCCGCGCGTGGCGGCTCGTCGCCGTACCAGTGATTGACCTGCAATGGCGTGCCATCGCTGGCGTTGATAACGAAGGCGTCGTGGCGCATGGCGAATCCTTGTGCCGGGAGTTGGCGGCATTGTGCACCTTGGCCGTCATCACGCAAAGCACAGTCGAATTTCCATCGAGCCGCAAAGATCGGTTACGAATCACTACATTTATTGCGAAATTCAGCCCATCAATGACGCCTTCGAGCTATTTGCGGCGCCGCTCTGAACTGCTACTTTCCGGGCAGTCCCGCACTGCGGGCCAGATCACTTCAGGGGAAGAGGACAAGAACAATGCAACCTGATTTCTGGAACGACAAGCGCGCTCCCGGCGTGCCTAACGATATCGACCTGTCCAGCTACAAGTCGGTGATCGAAGTATTCGAGCGCTCATGCAAACGTTTCGCCGACCGTCCGGCCTTCAGCAATCTCGGCGTGACGCTGACCTATGCCGAGCTGGATCGTCTCTCCGCGACCTTCGCCGCCTACCTGCAGAAGCACACCGACCTGAAGCCGGGCGATCGTATCGCGGTGCAGATGCCCAACGTGCTGCAGTATCCCATCGCCGTGTTCGGCGCCATGCGCGCAGGGCTGATCGTGGTCAACACCAACCCGCTGTACACCGCGCGCGAGATGCGCCACCAGTTCAAGGATGCCGGGGTGAGAGCGCTGGTGTACCTGAACATGTTCGGCAAGCTGGTGCAGGAAGTGCTGCCGGATACCGAGATCGAGTACCTGATCGAAGCCAAGATGGGCGACATGCTGCCGAGTCTCAAGGGCTGGCTGGTCAACACCGTGGTGAAGAAGGTCAAGAAGATGGTGCCCGACTACCATCTGCCCCAGGCCATTGCCTTCAAGCAGGTGCTCAAGCAGGGCCACGGCCAGACGCTGGCGCCGGTCAAGGTCGGTCACGACGATATCGCCGTGCTGCAATACACCGGCGGTACCACCGGCGTGGCCAAGGGCGCCATGCTCACCCACGGCAACCTGGTGGCCAACATGCTGCAGGTGGACGCCTGCCTGGCGCAGCTCGGTGATGACGGCACGCCGCTGATGAAGCAGGGGCAGGAGATCATGATCGCGCCGCTGCCGCTTTACCACATCTATGCCTTCACCGCGAACTGCATGTGCATGATGGTCAACGGCAACCAGAACGTGTTGATCACCAATCCGCGCGACATCCCCGGCTTCGTCAAGGAGCTGGGCAAGTGGAAATTTTCTGCGCTGCTGGGTCTGAACACCCTGTTCGTCGCGCTGATGGATCACCCCGAGTTCAAGAACCTCGACTTCTCCAACCTCAAGGTCACCAACTCCGGCGGTACGGCGCTGGTCAAGGCCACCGCCGAGCGTTGGCAGCAGATGACCGGCTGCACCGTGGTGGAAGGTTACGGCCTGACCGAAACCTCGCCGGTGGCCAGTACCAACCCCTATGGCGACAAGGCGCGCCTGGGCACTGTCGGCATTCCGGTGCCGGGCACGGCGTTCAAAGTGATCGACGACGACGGCAACGAGATGCCGCTGGGCGAGCGCGGCGAGCTGTGCATCAAGGGGCCGCAGGTGATGAAGGGCTACTGGCAGCGTGAGGAAGCGACCGCCGAAGTGCTCGACGCCGAGGGCTGGTTCAAGACCGGCGACATCGCGGTGATCGACCCGGACGGCTTCGTGCGTATCGTCGACCGCAAGAAGGACATGATCATCGTCTCCGGCTTCAACGTGTACCCCAACGAGATCGAGGACGTGGTCATGGCCCACCCGAAAGTCGCCAGCTGCGCGGCCATCGGCGTGCCGGACGAGAAGTCCGGCGAGGTGGTCAAGCTGTTTGTGGTGCCGCGTGATGGCGGCGTCACCGTCGAGGAGCTCAAGGCCTATTGCAAGGAAAACTTCACCGGCTACAAGGTGCCCAAGCACATCGTGTTCAAGGACTCGCTGCCGATGACCCCGGTCGGTAAGATCCTGCGTCGCGAGCTGCGCGACATCGCCTGACCCAAAGCCCCTCCCCACTGCAGGGGGAGGGGCTTTCCCGCCTCAACTGTCCTCGGGCAGTCCAATTGTTGTGATTTGGTAACTACCTTCGCGTGTTTCATGCAGCCCAGTGCTGCATCACCGGCAGAGACGAGCTAGGCTCTACGCGCTGCAATATGCGAGCTAGAGGCTTTTCGCGGGGTAACTAAGACAAGGATGGCCTGTGACTGTGCGGTCTTTTTTGGTCACTTTTGCGACTCTCAAGGCCATGTTTGGTGCTGGTCGGCCTCTGGCAAAGCTGCTACTCTCGGCGCGCTTCCGGGCCCTGGGCCAGCGGGAAAGCGAGCTATACACACAACAAACAACCGCCGTCGCGCGGTGAAGATCAGCTGTTGCTTAGGAGTGGGCTTCCATGACCGAAAACTTCTGGAAGGACAAGTATCCCGTTGGGGTTGCTGCCGAAATCAATCCCGATCAGTACCCGAACATCCTCGCGGTATTGAAAGAGTCCTGCCAACGCTTCGCCGACAAGCCTGCTTTCAGCAACCTGGGCAAGACGCTCACCTACGGCGAGATCTACAAGCTCTCCGGTGACTTCGCCGCCTACCTGCAGAAGCACACCGATCTCAAGCCTGGCGACCGCATCGCCGTACAACTGCCCAACGTCCTGCAGTACCCCATCGTGGTATTTGGTGCCATGCGCGCCGGCCTGGTGGTGGTCAACACCAACCCGCTGTACACCGCGCGGGAAATGGAGCACCAGTTCAACGACTCCGGCGCCAAGGCGCTGATCTGCCTGGCCAACATGGCCCACCTGGCCGAACAGGTCGTGCCCAAGACCGGTGTCAAAACCGTGATCGTCACCGAAGTTGGCGACATGCTGCCGACCTTCAAGCGTCTGCTGGTCAATGCCGTGATCAAGCACGTGAAGAAGATGGTGCCGGCCTACAACCTGCCCAAGGCGGTCAAACTCAACGACGCCCTGGCCAAGGGCCGTGGTCAGAGTTTTGCCGAGGCCACTCCGAGCAACGATGACATCGCCGTGCTGCAGTACACCGGCGGCACCACTGGCGTAGCCAAGGGCGCGATGCTCACTCATCGCAACCTGGTGGCCAACATGCTGCAGGTCAAGGCACTGATGGGCGCCAACCTCAATGAAGGTTGCGAGGTGCTGATCGCGCCGCTGCCGCTTTATCACATCTACGCCTTCACCTTTCACTGCATGGCGATGATGCTGATCGGTGGCCACAACATCCTGCTGACCAACCCGCGCGACCTGCCGGCGGTGGTCAAGGACCTGGCCAAGTACCGCTTCACCGGTTTCGTCGGCCTCAATACCCTGTTCGTTGCCCTGTGCAACAACGAGGACTTCCGCAAGCTGGACTTCTCCAGCCTCAAGCTCACCGTCTCCGGCGGCATGGCCCTGCAACTGGCTACCGCCGAGCGCTGGAAGGAAGTCACTGGCTGCGCCATCTGCGAAGGCTTCGGCATGACCGAGACCAGCCCGGTGGCCACGGTCAACCCGTTCAGCGCCATCCAGCTCGGCACCATCGGCATTCCGGTGCCCTCGACCCTGTGCAAGATCGTCAACGACGACGGTCAGGAACTGGCGATCGGCGAGATCGGCGAGCTGTGCGTGAAAGGCCCGCAGGTGATGAAGGGCTACTGGCAACGCCAGGAAGCCACCGACGAAATCCTCGACGCCGAAGGCTGGCTGAAGACCGGCGACATCGGTCTGATCCAGGAAGACGGCTACCTGCGTATCGTCGACCGCAAGAAGGACATGATTCTGGTGTCCGGCTTCAACGTCTACCCGAACGAACTGGAAGACGTGCTGGCAACCCTGCCGGGCGTGCTGCAGTGTGCCGCCATCGGTATTCCGGACGAAAAATCCGGCGAGGCGATCAAAGTGTTCGTCGTGGTCAAACCAGGCGAGAGTGTGACCAAGGAGCAGGTGATGGAGCACATGCGCGCCAACCTCACCGGCTACAAGGTACCCAAGGCCGTCGAGTTCCGCGACATGCTGCCGACCACCAATGTCGGCAAGATCCTGCGTCGCGAACTGCGCGACGAAGAGCTGAAGAAGCTGGGCAAGAAGTGATTCGAGCCTGCTGAAACGAAAACCCGCTACGGCGGGTTTTTTATTGCCTGGCGACCTGGATGGTAGGGCCGCTAGGGCGTACTCGGCTTTGGCTTCCTGCGTCGCTCTACCTCCTGCATCCATGCAGTCGTCGCGAAGCAGTACGCCGCCAGAGTTTCGCTGGAATGGCGTGGTGCCTGGTGTGGCATGGCTCGGCGGACTGTTCGCTTCGCTCCTGAGTCCGCCCTACGCGACGCGAAGAGGGCGGGTTCGGAACTGTCCACTGTCAGGGGTAAAGCGCGACGCCATGAGCATCAACACAAGCGTGGCAGCGGCCATCGCCATCCAGCTCAGGCGCAGGTCATCGGTGTACTGGCGTAGCAGTCCAGCCAGCAGCGGCGCTGTGGCGGCGATCAGGTAGCCGCCGCCCTGCACGAAGGCCAGCAGGTCGCCAGTCTGGCGTGGGTCATCCAGGTGATCCTGGGCCACCACCAGCGAAAGCGGGAACAGCGCGCCGATGCCCACGCCCAGCAGCATGCAGATCGGCACCACCAGTTGCAGCGGTGCCAGCATCAGGCCAAGCAGCCCGGCCAGCAGCGCCAGCAAGACCACCGCCAGTAACACACGTCTATCCGGGTAGCGTGGCAGCAGGCTCGATGCCAGCAGGCCCGCGACCACTTCGCAAAGCGTCAGCGCAGCCAGCAGCAGGCCGCTGGCCTGCGCGCTCCAAACCAGTGAGGTGTAGTAAGGCGGCAACCAGGCCAGCACCAGCGTGTAGCCGGCGGTGCCGATGCCGAAGAAGCTCATCAACAGCCAGGCCCTTGGTGAGCGCCAGACATCCAGGCGCGGCAGCTCGCTCGACGTTGCGACTGCCTGCGCAGGCGCGGCGCGGTACCAGAATGCGGCAGCGAGCAGAGCAGGTAGTGTCCAGCTCGCGAGCGCCCACGACCAGCCTATCGAGTGCGCCAACCAGGGCGTCAGCGCCGCGCCGAAGGCCGCGCCACCCATGATCGCGCAACTGTAGAAACCGATCAGGCGGCCGCTGTCAGTGGGGAAGCGCGACTTGATCAAGCCCGGCAGCAGTGCCTGGACGAAGGCGATCCCGGCGCCAGCCAGCAAGGCAGTGGCGATCAAGGTACTGGAGTCCGGCAGCACGCCGCGCAGCAGGCAGGCGAGGGCGATCAGCAGTACGCCGAAGAGAATCCCGTTGCGCTCGCCGAGGCGCTGGCGCAGCAGGCCGGCGGCCAGAGCGCCAAGGCCCATGATCACCACCGGCAGGCTAGTCAGCAGGCTGGCACCGACATGATCCAGGCCGGTGTCGAGCTGGATATGGTCGAGCAACGGTCCGATGGCAGCCAGCACCGGACGCAGGTTCAGGCCGAGCAGGACGATGGCGATGAGCAGCAAGATCTGGCGCTTCATGCTTGTGACTCCTTCGCACCGCGCCAGGCCACCAGCAGGACGCCGCCGACGATGCACAGCGCTGCCAGCAGCATGCTCAGGCTGCCCTGTTCGCCGAGCAGGCCGATGGCGATGGCGGCGCCGGTGATCGCCGCCACCGAGCCAATCTGGCTGAGAAACACCGTGCCAGCCAGGTTCTGCAGGACGAAGAACAGCGCATAAACGGCCGCGAACAGCAGCATCTGCAGGGCCAGCAGGCCCACTGCCGTGCTGTTTTCGAGACGTGGTGCGAGGTCGACACCGAACAGGCCAAGCGGCACCAGCAGCAGCGCACCGCCGAGCAGCATGCCGGGCGCCAGGGACAGCGGGCTGGCACCAACCGGCCAGTAGCGGGCACGGTAGATGTTGCCGAACGCCAGAAACACCGGCACGCAGAGCGCCGCCAGCACCCACAGCAGGGGGCTGTCGCCGGCGTTGAGCTTGCCCAGGGCCAGCAACAGGCTGCCCGCCAGACCAATGCAGATGCCCAGCAGACGAATACGGCTCAGTCCTTCCATGCGCAAGGCCAGTGCCAGCAGGTAGGTGATCAAGGGTGGGAAGGCCAGGCACATCGAGGCGAAGCCGGCGCCGACATGGCCAATCGAGCTGAACAGCAAACCATTCGGCACCGCGATGCTGAGCAGCCCCGAGGCCAGGTAATAACCCAGCAACCCGGGGCTGATGCCGGGGCGCTCGCCGCGTATCCAAGTGAACAGCAACAGCAGCAAACCGCCGCCCAGCAAGCTCCAGAGCAGGTAGGCCATGGCCGGCCAGCCGACGTTGCCGGCCAGTTTGACCAGGATGCTGGTCAGTCCCATCAGAGCGCCGATGGTCAGTAATAGTGACAAGGCGAGAACGGGACGAAATTGGGAGCCGGGCATGCAGCTGTCTCCTGAGGGTGGATGCGTTACGATGCAAACATTCTTTTTGAAAAGTATCTTGATATCAAGATAAATCGAGGGCGATATGCAAGACCGCGCACAATTGGCTGCCGAACAGTGGCTTCGACAGCGGCCAGATCTGGACGGTTTTTCCATGGCGGTGATTGGCCGTCTGGGCGAGCTCAGCCAGGTGATCACGCGTGATCACCTGCTGCCGTTCTTCACCGAGCACGGCTTGCAGGCCGGGGAGTTCGACCTGCTCGCGACCTTGCTCCGCTCGGGTGAGCCCTATGCACTGATGCCCACGGCGTTGTACGAGAGCGCGATGATTTCCTCGGGCGGCATGACCAGCCGCATCGACCGCCTGGAAAAGGCCGGGCTGATCGAGCGGCGCAAACACCCCAGCGACCGCCGTGGCGTGCTGGTGGCACTGACCTCGGCCGGCTTCGAATTGATCGACGGCATTCTCGAAGCCCATGTGGCCAACCTGCAGCGCGTGCTCTCGGGATTGACCGCTGCCGAGCAGCGGACGTTGCATGAATTGCATGGCAAGTTGTTGGCGGGGCTGGCTGTACGGGATGGGGTGTGATCGCGGCTTGTTGGCAGTTCCCACGCTCAAGAATGGTTGCTGGCGCGCCAGGCTTAATGGCGCCAGCGCTTAGGCAGTGACTGGCAGGAACGTCATGTGCGTGGGAGAGGCTTTAGCCGCGACGTGGCCATCCATAGTTGAAAAACTCGCGGCTGAAGCTCCTCCCACCCGTAGGGCGGACGACGCGTCGCGTTCCCGTCGCTAGGTGGATGAGAGGAGCGTCATCTCCGCACATGCCCACGTGACGCATGAGAATCATCAAATATGAATTTTTATATGACAGCTTCGTGATGAAAGCTGCCAGAAAGCTTCCACGCCTATGTTCTTGCCCATGGCAGGCGCAGACCTGCCACAGCGTCGTGACCGCCTTGGCGGCCGACCATTACCAACAAGAACAAAACGGTATACATCCATGCCCCTGACAGGCCTCGCGTTCCTTCTCTCCGTTCGTTCGTTGCGTAACCCTCGCTGATCGTCTCCAAGCCCCAGCCGAATTCCGTCCGGAGAATCTCCATGCTCACATTCCTTGGCTTCGCCATGGTCTCGACTTTCATGTACCTGATCATGAGCAAACGCCTGTCGGCGCTGATCGCCCTGATCATCATCCCCATTCTGTTCGCGCTGATTGGTGGCTTCGCCAACCAGATCGGCCCGATGATGCTCGAAGGCATCAGCAAGCTCGCGCCCACTGGCGTGATGTTGATGTTTGCCATCCTCTACTTCGCCATCATGATCGACTCCGGGCTGTTCGATCCGCCCGTGCGGCTGATCCTCAAACTGGTCAAGGGCGACCCGCTGAAGGTCGCGGTCGGCACCGTGGCCCTGGCGCTGATCGTCTCCCTCGATGGCGATGGTTCGACCACCTACATGATCTGCGTCGGCGCCATGCTGCCGCTTTACAGCCGCCTGAAGATGAGCCCGACCATCATGGCCGGGCTGATCATCATGGCCGGTGGCATCATGAACATGACCCCCTGGGGCGGCCCGACCGCACGTGCCGCCAGTGCCTTGCACGTCGACCCATCGGACGTCTTCGTGCCGATGATTCCGGGCATGATTGTCGGCGCCCTAGCGCTGTTTGGTGTCGCGTATCTCTACGGCCTGCGCGAGCGCAAACGCCTGGGCGTGCTGCACCTGCCGGACGACCACGTCACCCAAGACGACATCAGCGTGTCGCAGTTTCCCGAGGCGCGTCGGCCGAAACTGTTGTGGATCAACGCCATCCTCACCGTGGTGCTGATGACCACCCTGATCGCCGGTCTGCTGCCGATGCCGGTGCTGTTCATGATCGCCTTCAGCATCGCCATGATCATCAACTACCCCTGCCTGCAGCAGCAGAAGGAGCGCATCGCCGCCCATGCCGGCAACGTACTGGCGGTAGTCGGGCTGATCTTCGCGGCCGGTATCTTCACCGGCATCCTCAGCGGCACCGGCATGGTCGAGGCCATGTCCAAGAGCCTGCTGGCGGTCATCCCTGACGCGTTCGGCCCCTACCTGGCAGTGATCACGGCATTGGTGAGCATGCCGTTCACCTTCTTCATGTCCAACGACGCTTTTTACTACGGCATCCTGCCGGTGCTGAACCAGGCCGCGTCCAGCTACGGCATCAGTGCCGTGGAAATGGCGCGCGCCTCGATCGTGGGGCAGCCGGTGCACCTGCTCAGCCCGCTAGTGCCCTCGACTTATCTGCTGATCGGCCTGGCCAAGATCGAATTTGGCGACCTGCAACGCTTCACCCTCAAATGGGCGGTGATGGTGTGCATGGTCATCCTGGCGGCGGCCTTGCTGCTGGGCGTGTTCCCCTTTATCAGCGGCTGATCGAGCCGCTGCGGTGTCCGCGCGACGCTCCGGCTCTGCAAGGTCGACGCTGCCAGCAGAGCCGCAGACGCGCATGCATCACCTGATTCGGTTCATCCTGTGCGCTGGTGGCCCTGGTCGCTACAGGCGAAAACGCGTCTACATCCGGTGATGCTCCACCAGGAAATCCACGAACACCCGCACCCGCGCCGGCATTGCCGATCCACCCACGAACACGGCATGAATCGGTTCCCGATCTCCGGGGTTGAAGGCTTGCAGCAGCGGTACCAGGTCGCCGCGCTGCAGGTCTTCGGCCACGCTGAATTCGCCGATGCGCGCGATGCCGGCGCCGACCCGGGCAAATTGCGCCAGCGCTTCGCCGCTGCTGCATTCGATATTGCCGCAGACCTTGAGCGAGAACGCCTGGCCATCGCGGATGAACGGCCAGTTGGGTTCGGCGCGGCGGAAATTGAAGCGTAGGCAGTTGTGCTGCAACAGGTCTTCCGGTCGCTGCGGCGTGCCGTGGCGTTGCAGGTAATCGGGGGAGGCCACTACCACCTGGCCGGTTTCGCCGATCTTGCGGGCGGTCAGCGGGCTGTCCGGCAGGTGGCCGAAACGCACGGCCACGTCAGCCTGGCCACCGAGGATGTCGACCACCTCGTCGCCCAGGCTGAGGTCGACGGTGATGTTCGGGTAGCGCGCGCTGAACGCCGCCACCAGCGGCACGATGGCCAGCCGACCATGGCCGAGCGCGGCACTGACGCGCAAGCGCCCCCGTGGCACGCCCTGATCGGTGATGGCTTCTTCGACCTCCGCCATATCGGCAAGGATGCGCCGGGCACCGCGCAGGTAAGCTTCGCCCTCGGCGGTAAAGGTGATTGCGCGGGTGGTGCGCAGCAGCAGGCGCGTGCCGAGGCGCTGCTCGGTGCGCGCGATGATCCGGCTGACCGCCGAAGGCGTCAGCCCCAGTGCACGTGCAGCGGCCGACAGGCTGCCTTCCTCCGCCACGGTGGCGAACACCACCATGTCACCTGATCGGCCGCCTATGTCCATTTGTGCTCCGTAAGCAAAGGTGTTTGCCAGAAATGCCATCTACCGCCGTCAAGGTTTGGATCCTAGCATTCGCGGCATAGATGAGGAGCCTTTCCATGCGTATCAATCCACCACTCGTTGCACTCGCAATCGGTGCCTTCGGCATCGGCGTTACCGAGTTCGCCCCCATGGGCATGTTGCCGGGTATCGCCAGCGATCTCGGCGTATCCATTCCCGCTGCCGGCCTGCTGGTCAGCGCCTACGCCCTCGGCGTTCTGCTTGGCGCGCCACTGATGACCCTGACCACCGGCAAGATTCCCCGACGCTACCTGCTGATCGGGTTGATGGCCATCTTCACCCTGGGCAACCTGATGTCCGCCCTGGCCACTGACTACACCAGCCTGCTGATCGCCCGCGTGGTGACTTCGCTGAATCACGGCGCCTTCTTCGGCGTCGGCTCAATCGTCGCCGCCAGCGTGGTCGCGCCAGACAAACGCGCCGGGGCGGTGGCTGCGATGTTCATGGGCCTGACCCTGGCGACCATCGGCGGCGTGCCGCTGGCGGCCTGGTTCGGTGAAGTGCTTGGCTGGCGCACGGCGTTCTGGGGCATCACCGGGCTCGGTGTGCTGGCGATGGTCTCGCTATGGTTCGCGCTGCCCAACGTGCCGCTGCCGAAAAGCGACGGCGTGCTGGCGGAAATTCGCGTGCTGGGCCGTGGCCCGGTGCTGGCAGCACTGGCTCTGACCGTAATCGGCTCCAGCGCGATGTTCACCGTGTTCACCTATATCGCGCCGATCCTCAGCAGCGAGACCCAGGCCTCCACCGCGTTCATCACCGCCATGCTGGTGCTGTACGGCATCGGCCTGACGCTGGGCAACGTGTGGGGCGGCAAGGCGGCGGATCGCTCCGTCGACCGCACCCTGATCGTCTCACTGAGTGCGCTGATCCTGGTCTTGCTGGCCTTCACCGTGCTGATGCGCTGGCCGCTACCGGCTGCCGTGGCCATCCTGATCTGGGGCATCGCCAGCTTTGCCATCGTGCCGCCGCTGCAGATGCGCGTGATGGAAGCCGCCAAGGACGCGCCCAACCTGGCCTCGGCGGTGAATATCGGCGCCTTCAACCTCGGTAATGCCATCGGCGCAGCGCTGGGCGGCGCGGTGATCAAGGCGGGGTTGGGATACCCGGCGATTTCCCTCGCCGGCGCGGCAATGGCGGGGCTGGGACTGCTGATGGTGCTGGGGTTCGCCTGGCGCTCCAGAGGTGCAGCGGCGGTAACGGTTTAAGAAGAGGCACTTGAGACGGGGGTTTAAATCCCCCCTCCGGTTTACGCCTTCGCAGCAGGGCTCAAGCGAAAGCTGACACCCATGCGGTTGAACGCGTTCATGGCTGCGATAGCCGCCGTAAGGTCGACCAGGTCTTTCGGGGTGAATGCAGACGATGCCGCGACATAAGCCTCGTCGGAAACATGCGTTTCGCTGACCAGTGTCACTTCTTCCGTCCAGGCCAAGGCGGAACGTTCCTGCTCGGAAAACAGATGCGCGGCCTCATGCCAGACTGGCACCAGAACGAGCTTTTCTACTGACATACCTCCCTTGATCAGATCTCGCGAATGGATATCGATGCAGTGCGCGCATCCATTGATTTGCGATGCCCGCAAGAACACGAGATGGATGAGCTGAGGCGGCAGGTTCGTTCCGGTGGTGACGAAATGGTGCAGTCCTCCCAGTGCTTTAGCTGCGCCGGGTGAAGCCTCAAACCAATTAAGACGAGTCATAGAGCAGTACCCTTTGTGGATGGGGGATCAGTAAGGTCTGCCCAATTAAGACAATTAAGAGGATCAAGGTATTGATCCAATTAAAGGCTTAATCAATGGTCCACTGTGCGGGGCGTTGTGGCTTTTGATGCCGTGTGGAGCGGCTGCTATCGGCCGATTCTGTTGAAAAAGTAGCTTCAGCGGCAGCCTGCCGATCACGTGTGCCTGCTGTCGAAGTGGCTGCAAGCCACTTCAAGTTGTCTTCCGGCGTTTCGCTGAGCGTCCTTGCTCAGGTTTGGGGGGTAATTTGAGGGTTTCTGCTTGCAGCAGGCGTACCTATCCCGTTAATGGTGGCCCTTGAGGCAAAAGCTTGGCCATGCGTCGCAGGTTCTGCACCGTCGCCGCCAAAGTGAATTCGTCAGTGGCACCTGTCAGGCCACGCAGTCGTAAACGGTCGAGTTTCATGATCCGTTTGAGGTGGGCGAAAAGCATCTCCACCTTCTTTCGTTCGCAGCGAGAGACGAGGTACTCCGGTGTCTTGGCGATGCGTCGAGCCACGTCGCGGGCAGCCTCATGGATGCTGCGGACGATCTTCCGACTTGGCGTGTTGGGACAGCATTTCGCTTTCAACGGGCAGGTGGCGCAGTCGGTTTGGCTGGAGCGATAAATGATGGTGTTGGCCTTGGTCACCCGCGATCTTTTATGGGTGAAGGCGCGCCATTCACTGCGTAGTGGTTTACCGGCTGGGCAGCGGTATTCATTGGCTTCCTGATTCCAGTGAAAGTCGTTACTGGAGAGGCTGTCGTCCTTGCGCTCGGTCTTGTCCCACACCGGCACATGCGGCTCGATGTCCTTTTCTTCGACCATCCAGGCCAGCATCGGGGCGGTGCCATAAGCGGTATCGCCGATAAGGCGTTCCGGTGTGAGATCGAACTGCGCTTCGACACGTTCGACCATCGTCCTGGTCGAATCGACTTCGGCGGTACGGTGCGCCGGGGTAGCTTCCACGTCCATGATCACACCGTGCTCAGTGTCGATCAGGTAATTCGTGGAGTAGGCAAAAAAGGCCGGCCCACCTGGCGCTGCTGTCCAACGGGACAGAGGATCGGTGAGCGAAATTTTCTTGGGAAGAGTTTCTGCCAGCGCCTCTTCATCAAGGGCTTCGAGGTACTCGCGCACTGCGCGGCTGCTGAGCTTTGGATCGTTCCAATCGACCTCATCACCCGCCACGCCACGTTGGCGGCTAGCGTCGGCCTTGATGATGCTGGCGTCCACAGCGAAGCCTTCGCCTTTGACCAGTCCGGTCGCCATGCAGCGGCGCAGCACTTCATTGAACAACCAGCGGAACAGATCGCTGTCGCGGAAACGTCCATGGCGATTCTTTGAGAAGGTGGAGTGATTGGGTACTTCGTCTTCCAGACCCAACCGGCAGAACCAGCGATAGGCCAAGTTCAGGTGCACCTCTTCGCACAATCGCCGCTCGGAACGGATGCCATAGCAGTAGCCAACGACCAGCATGCGCACCATTAATTCCGGGTCAATCGAGGGTCGCCCGATGGGGCTATAGAAATCCGCCAGGTAGGCGCGCAGATCACTGAGATCCAGGCACTGATCGATGCTACGCAGGAGATGCTGGGCTGGGACGTGATCTTCCAGGTTGAACGAGTAGAACAGGCGATGCTGTCCTCCCGGTAACTGTCCCATCATGCTGTTTGCCCCCACGCTCGCTGACAGAGCAATTTTGCCAACGGCATGGGGTGACAGCTACTTTTTCAACAGAGTCGGCCAGAAGCAGCCCTTCGCCCAAGGCAGCTACCGACCAGTAGCGACGTTTGGTTCCGGAAAAACAAATTCGTCCCCTAAAGCCGGGGCGGCAGTGGTCTGTCAAAGCTGTTTAAAGAAGAGTACGCATGCTGCCATCTGTCGGTACGAACCAGATGACATGCACCTTGGCAGAGGCTATTTTGAAGCTCTCCTTGGGACAACTGAGGGTGAATACAGCGCCAAATAGGGGTGACCATGGCTTCGAAATACACGTTGCTTAGCGAAAAAAGCGTTAGGGCTGCAGTCCAAGATGGCGTTTTCACCTCTAAAACCGTGGACATAGTTCGTGACGCCAATAATTCATTTGTACGCCATCTCGAACGTCAGGATACTCCAACAATCCCTTCCTCAGTTGTTCAGATTCACAATAATTATATCTATGAAGCGGACACATCGAAATACCTAAGTGCTGTTATCGACATTCAAAACAAATACATAACTGGCGAGCTTAAAATAAAATATGACGAGGTTATAGTTGGTCTGACTGCTTATCAAGAACAAGGCAGTGATCTGGATCTTTTAAATACAGACGCTAGAAAGTCCTTGTCTGCTTTTGGTGAGCGAAGTTCTCAGATTCTTTCACCTCAAAGCAACGAACCTTACCTTGATGACGCAAGCCTTGAAGTTTTAGACTCATATACAAATTTAATTTTTGTTTATGTGATGAGTGGCTTTTGGCGTTTCAGGTCTGGATTCTCGAAGGACTCAGTGGCCACGAATAAGCTTGACACGCTCGATTCAGAGGTTCGATCCCTTTACTCATGGTTACTTCAAAACGGAAAAGACTATGAGAATCAGATAGGTAAATCGGTATATGCCTACATTCTCCTAGAGAAACCTGAAGAAATCGAGGTCATCAGTCAGCTTGTTGAATATGATAATCGCTATAGCTCAGCGCTCGATGTTGTTAAGTCATTCTCGCTGAAGTGTATTGATCGCAAGGGCTGGAGCGAGCCTTACAAGGTAAGCAGGCTGCCAAATGATACTTGGGGCGAGGATCGCTTGAGGGTTGCGCTGAAGCTCCACGACATCCTAAACAAGATAAGTAACATTCGTAGTGTTATTGATGAGCTTAAAGCCGTAGGTGAAATCAAGGTATCCGATATCTTGCTGGACGGTGAGTACCTTGACTCTCCCTTGTCGCTGTTCCGAATTGAAAATAAGCCGGATGTCTGATCCGGCTTTCATACCTGAAGATTAGTGGTTGTACTTGTACCACACCTGCCTAGCTGCTGCGGTACACCACATTTCCTTGAACACCTCTAACTTGGGAAATTCCCAAACCCTGGCATTCAAGAGCAGACATCCTCAACATACTCCAGGTCAGCCAGCTCATCCAGCAAATTACCTCAATGAACTCAGCAAGCTCATCAATCCTTTTACGCTCGTAAACGAGGTCATTGTGGTGGTTTTCCCCGGACACCCCGATAGGTGGAAAATGCATCTATCGAGGAGTTTTTCACGCCCTACAAACGCAGGACATTCGACACCAGCTTCAAGCTGCAAGTCGTGAAGATGATCACCGACTAGAGGCTGGCTGTTTCACAGGTCTGCCGGGATCTGAATTTGGTCGACTCGGCGGTTCGACGCTGGATCCCAGCAGTACGAGTCGGAGCAGCTGGGCCAGGCTGGAATCGGTAAGCCACTGACACCGGAGCAGCAGCCTATTCGGCAGTTGGCGCAGGATAGCCGGCAGCTCAAGATCATGCTGAAGTCGGAGGAATCAGTACGCGATGTACTGGAAAATTGCGCTGTTCATATATACAGTGCTCGTAGGAAGAGTTTCCTCTCACATCTGCGCGATGTATCAGCACTGGGTGCGACGAGTCACATGAGTACATTGTGCACATGATCGGATTGTGCTCAATCGGAGGCGATACGCCTGGCACACGAGGCTCTATTTGGTACCCGTGGGCAACCTGCTAGACGAGTGAATCGTCGCGAGGCGCTTGTGGCTGGGACAGGAGAGGGTCGGATAAGGACTAGGGCGACGGAGGCAGCACATGAACCAACGACGAGTGAACTTGACCTTGGCAATGCCTCGGTGCGGGTATTGCGGATCCTTCTGGGCGCCACCGGAAGGCGTCAACGCACGCAACGCCTTTTGTCCGCAATGTGCCGAGGCGCGTCGCGACATCGTGCGTGCGCATTTTCAGCTTATGCCCATCACGGCTGATGATGGCATGGATGGATACTTACTGCCCCGCTCCTTGGGAGCGGGCTGATCATAGGCATTGTCTTCGGACTCGACTTTTGGGGCCTGGGGGCTGAGGCAGGTAGGCTCACTTGCACTTAGCGAAGAATGTCTCCATCTCCTTCACGGCTAGTTTCCCGCCAACGACGCCACCCGATCCACCCAGGGTCTTCTTCCTGCCAGCATCCAACGGCTGGCTCCACGCCTGCCAATCATGTTGTCTCGGTGAGATGCGATCCCACTTTACGACGACTAGACGCTTACCAACTTGCCGCTCCCAGCGTACGCCTTGCGCTGACACGTCAGTAACCGTCCACTCTGGGGTAATTGGCAATCGCCCGATTGCATCCAGGGCCTCGTTGGCTGTCTGGAACCGAGCAGCTGGCTCATCGCACAGCATCTTGCGTATGGTTCGTCGCCACGCCGTCGGTACATGAGGGAGCCACTTAAGCCGATCGGCAAAGGCTCCATCCCTGACGGTGTCCCTGGGGCGGCCGACTTCTGAGTCATACCATTGTTTGCCATGCAGTAACCGGTAGAGTGTCATGCCCAACGCCCAAATGTCCGTTCTGGCACTGGTACCTGAGCCATGCCAAACCTCGAATGCGATGTGATCACGGTAGCCTGCCTGATCTGCATACCCGAGCAAGAGATCGTCAGTCACAAGTCCAAAGTCGCCAAGCAACGCGACGCCGGTGTGGTCGATCAAGATGTTTCCAGGCTTGATGTCGCGATGCAGCATCCCGCGAGCGTGCAAAGCGCTTAGCCCAAGCAAGACTTCGGTCGCGGCTTTGCGGACGGAGGACAGCGTCATAGGCCCTATCTCGTAGGCGCTCATCAACGATCCGCCTGCGCAGTGCGCCATGACAAAGTGGATAGAATCGCCTTCCTCACTGATGTGGTACACCTGCACCACATTTCGGTGCGTGGCTTTTGAAAGGAACTGTGCTTCGGCCAAGAAGCCGCGTTTGTGCTTCTGCCAATCTGCATCGGTGTGGGTGGGCTTGCGGGAAAGGACCTTTACCGCCACCCGACCGTGGACATTGTCGTCACCCTGGAACACTTCACCGAAATGCCCATTGCCTAGCTTCGCGCCGATGACGAGCTTCGGGAGTATTGCAGTCACTTACGACTCCTCGCGGCAATCACCTGCATCGCGGCTTCGCGGCTACCTTTTCTTAGCTTGCCGCCCTCCACATTGGCATCCCAAAAGCCGTCGTCCTTGACGTACTCATCGACCTTACGATCGCCGAATGTACGACTGATCTGGGCCTTCTTCAGTACCTTCGTCTCGCATACCGAAGCGCAGGCGGCGATGATCACACCTCGAAGCTCTGCGCTTTCGAGGAGGCTAAGCTTCGCAGCGGCTTGTGGGAGTGCACTTGCCTTGATCACGGCTTTGGCAATCTTGTTCTCCCGCAAGTAGTCACCACAACGTTGAAACATCGTGGCATAGGCTGCACCGCGATCACCTTTGGCAAGGTTCCAAGTCGCGTCCATGACGATCGTGATGGGCTCATCAGCGTCGTCCGGGATCTCCGTATCGATGACAATGATGTCCTCACCTGCAACAACAAACCCCACGCAACGAGATCCCATTCAGGTATATCCTGTATCAGCGGTTGAAAGTCTGTAACGGTAACCGAGCCCGTAACGAGGCGTCGAGTTCACAAGAATACTTCTTCATTGTGCAGGCTTCGGGTTCGGTCAGAGAGATCTGCTTGCCCGGTGTTTTGATGAGCTGGGACTCAATACCTTGATGGTGTCTGAGTTTCCCTTGAGTTCGCTTGAGACAAGGCCCGATTTCCCATAGATCCTCAAACCATCAAGGATGGCCAGCTAAGTCGCGGCTGATCAGTCCGCTTCTGGCCGAAACCCGCCGCTCCATTACGCCTTATCTTCACGCTCTTCCGCTGCGGCATAGCCTGCCCGCCCCACGCTGTAATCTGCGACAATCCCGCCTTTGCCCTGATTGCCCCGATCTAGATGACTGACCTCGCCACGCTGCAGAAGAACCTCGACCACGTCATGATCGCCGAGCGCCATCGCTTGCGCCGGCAGTTGCATGAGCTGCAGAAGCATCCAGATGAGGCCAAGCTGGCGCAGTGGTTGGAGCGTTTTCAGGCGTCCAGCGACAAGGTGGCGGCTCGGCGTAGCAGCATCCCCGTGATGCGCTACGACGATGCGCTGCCGATTGCCGCCAAGCGCGACGAGATCAAGGCCGCGCTGGAGAAGAGCCAGGTGGTGGTGATCGCCGGTGAGACCGGTTCGGGCAAGACCACGCAGTTGCCGAAGATCTGTCTGGAGATTGGTCGGGGTGTGCATGGGCTGATTGGCCATACCCAACCGCGCCGCCTGGCAGCGCGCAGTGTGGCGACTCGGGTAGCGGAAGAGATCGGCACGCCGCTGGGCGAGCTGGTCGGTTATCAGGTGCGGTTCGAGGATCAGAGCAAGGACGGCACGCTGATCAAGCTGATGACCGACGGCATCCTGCTCGCCGAAACCCAGCACGACCGCTTTCTGGAAAAGTACGACACGATCATCGTCGACGAGGCGCATGAGCGCAGCCTCAATATCGACTTCCTGCTCGGCTATCTGAAGACCCTGCTGCCGCGTCGCCCGGATCTGAAGTTGATCATCACCTCGGCGACCATCGATCTGGAGCGTTTCAGCAAACACTTCAACGACGCGCCTATCATCGAGGTATCTGGCCGCACCTATCCGGTGGAAACCTGGTATCGCCCGCTGGCGGCGGAGGTGGACGAGGAGGGCGAGCGCCTGCTCGATGACCTGTCCATCGACCAGGGCATTCTCGCTGCGCTGGATGAGATCGCCGAGCACGAGCGCAACGTGGGCCAGCGCCCCGGCGACGTGCTGGTGTTCCTGCCCGGCGAGCGCGAGATTCGTGAGGCGGCGGAGGTGCTGCGCAAGGCCAACCTGCGCCTGACTGAGGTGCTGCCGTTGTATGCACGGCTGACGCCGGCCGAGCAGCAGAAGATTTTCGCGCCCATGGCCGGGCGCAAGATCGTGCTGGCCACCAACGTCGCGGAAACCTCGCTGACCGTGCCGGGTATCCGCTACGTGATCGACAGCGGCACCGCACGCATCAGCCGCTATAGCTACCGCGCCAAGGTACAGCGCCTGCCCATCGAGCCGGTGTCGCAGGCCAGCGCCAACCAGCGCAAGGGCCGCTGCGGCCGGGTCGAGCCGGGTATCTGCATTCGTTTGTACAGCGAGGAAGATTTTCTCGGGCGCCCTGAATTTACCGACCCGGAGATTCTGCGCACCAACTTGGCGGCGGTGATTCTGCAGATGCTGCACCTGCGTTTGGGCAGCATCGAGGACTTCCCCTTTATCGAGCCGCCAGATGGCAAGGCCATCAGCGACGGCTTCAACCTGTTGCAGGAGCTGTCGGCGGTCAATCGCGAAAGCCAGCTCACGCCCATCGGCCGGCAACTGGCGCGCCTGCCCATCGACCCGCGCCTGGGGCGCATGGTGCTGGAAGGCGCCAAGCAGGGCAGCCTGGAGGAAATCCTTATCGTTGCCGCCGCGCTGTCGGTGCAGGATCCGCGCGAGCGACCGATGGATCGCCAGCAGGCCGCCGACCAGGCGCACGCGCAGTGGAAGGATGTCGATTCGGACTTCGCCGCGCTGATCAACCTGTGGCGCGGTTTTGAGGAAAAACGCCAGGAGCTGGGCAGCAACCCGCTGCGCACCTGGTGCAAGAAGAACTTCCTCAACTACATGCGCCTGCGCGAATGGCGCGATGCGCACCGGCAACTGGTGCTAATCGCCCGTGATCTGCAACTGATGGGCAAGGGCAGCCAGAGCCGCTCGGAGGCGCAGGGCGAGCAAACGGCTAACACGCCGCAGCCGACCAAGGACACCCGTGTCAACGCCATCGCCCGCCAGCAGGCCGAAGCCAGTGAGGCGGCGGTGCGGGCGAAGAATTACGCCGCCGTGCACAAGGCGATTCTCGCCGGCCTGCTCAGCCAGATCGGCCAGAAGACCGAGGAGGGCGACTACCTCGGCGCGCGCCAGCGGCGTTTCTGGATTCACCCGTCGAGTGTGATCGGGCGCAAGAAGCCCAACTGGATCATGGCCGCTGAGCTGGTGGAAACCACCAAGCTGTTCGCCCGTATGGTGGCGAAGATCGAGCCGGACTGGATCGAGCCGCTGGCCGGCCACCTGGTGAAGAAGAACCATCTGGAACCGCACTGGGAGAAGAAGCGCGGCCAGGTGGTGGCGTACGAGCAGGTCACCCTGTACGGCATGATCATCGTCGGTCGCCGCCCGGTGCATTACGGCCCCATCGACCCGCCTGTTTCGCGCGAGATGTTCATTCGCGAGGGGCTGGTGCGCGGCGAGATCAACAGCCGCGTGCGCTGCCTGACCGCCAACCGCCAGTTGCTCGAACGTCTCGACGAGCTGGAGGCCAAGTCGCGTCGCCGCGACATTCTCGCCGACGAGGAAACCCTGTTCGGCTACTACGATGCGCGTATCCCGCAGGACATCTACCAGGCTGCTAGTTTCGAGAGCTGGTACAAGAAAGGCAGCGCCGCCGACCCGCAGCTGTTGATCATGCGTGAGGAAGACGCCCTGGCTCGCGATGCCAAGGAAGTCACCGCCGCGCAGTACCCGGACACCTTGCGCATTGGCGAGCTGCAATTGCCGCTGAGCTATCACTTCGAGCCCAACCACCCGCGTGACGGCGTGACCCTGCGCGTGCCGGCGCCGCTGCTGCCGCAACTGCCGCCCGAGCGCCTTGAATGGCTGGTGCCGGGGCTGCTGGAGGCCAAGTGCATCGCCCTGGTGCGCGGCCTGCCCAAGGCGCTGCGCAAGAACTTCGTGCCGGTGCCGGACTTCGTTGGTGCGGCGCTGGACAAGCTGGTGTTTGGCCAGGGCTCGTTGCCGCAGGCGCTGGGGCATGAACTGCTGCGCATGACTGGCGCGCGGGTGTCCGACGAGGCCTGGGCGGAGGCTGCTGAAAGCATCGAAAACCACCTGAAGATGAACATTGAGGTGGTCGACGCTCAGGGCAAGTTCCTTGGCGAAGGTCGCGATCTGGCCGAGCTGACCGCACGTTTCGCCGAGGCCAGCCAGGCGGCCTTGGCCATCCCGCAGCAGAGCGACAAGCCGAAGGCGGTGGAGGCCAAAGCCTTTGCCGAAGTGGCCGAGAAGACGCAGCAGAAGATCGCCGGGCTTTCCATGACGGTCTACCCGGCCTTGGTGGAAGAAGGCGGAGTGGTCAAGGAAGGGCGCTTCCCGACTCAGGCCGAGGCCGACTTCCAGCACCGCCGCGCCCTGCAGCGCCTGCTCTTGCAGCAACTGGCCGAACAGGCCAAGTTCCTGCGCGGCAAGCTGCCGGGGCTGACCGAGCTGGGGCTGCTCTATCGCGACATCGGCCGCGTCGAGGCGCTGGTCGAGGACATTCTGTTGGCCAGCCTGGATGCCTGCATCCTCGAAGGCGAAGCCACGCTGCCGCGCGATGGGGCAGCTCTGGCGCAACTGGCCGAGCGCAAGCGCGGCGACTGGACGACGCATGCCGAACGTATCGCCCGCCAGGTGCTGGAAATCCTCAAGCTCAACCATGGCCTGCAGAAGCGCTTCAAGGGCAAGATCGACCTGGCCCAGGCGATGGCGCTCAACGATATCAAGCAGCAGCTCGCGGGCCTGGTGTATGCCGGCTTCGTGCGCGAGACGCCGGGCGAGTGGCTCAAGGAGATTCCTCGTTACCTCAAGGCCATCGAGCAGCGCCTGGACAAGGTGGGTGCGCAGGTGCAGCGCGACCGTGTGTGGACGGGTGAACTGGCCGGCTACTGGGAGCAGTACAAGGCCCGCGCTGCCAAGCATGCCCAGGAAGGCAAGCGTGATCCGGAGCTGACGCTGTACCGCTGGATGCTGGAGGAATACCGCGTGTCGCTGTTCGCCCAGCAACTGGGCACGAAGATGGCGGTATCGGACAAGCGCCTGAGCAAGCAGTGGACGCTGGTTGAAGGTTGATGATCGGCGCTCGCCCCGGTGCAGGGGCGAGCTATCCACTGATGAATGCGGAAACTGAAGAACGATGAGTGTGAATGATGAAAACGTCGGGCTGGGACGCCGTGGCTGCCTGGGCCTTTTCCTGGTCGGCCTGGCCTTTGTCGTACTGATTTTCGCCGGGCTGATCTACATCATGACTCGCCCGCAGGACAGCGAGATCGAGGCCGGCGAGCGTGCGGCCATCGAGGCCTGCTGGAAGAGCGCGCAGGCCACCGAGCGCAGCTTCACCGAGGAAAGTTGCCAGGAGATGGAGAAGCAGTTCCTGCGCAAGTTCGGCCATCAGCCATGAACCTGCTGCAACGCCTGAGCTTCAAGCATCTGGTGGTGGGCTTCTGCGTGTTGGCGCTGGGGAGCGTGGTACTGATCTGGTGGCTTAGCGGCGCGGCCTATTTGCGGCCCTATGCCGAGCAGACGGTGATCTTCGGTCAGGGCGAGTTGAAGCTGCCGCCTGAGCTGGCTGGCCCTGGCCCGATTCGTGTGGTGCACTTCTGGGACCCAGATTGCCCCTGCAACGGGGAAACCGACGCGCACCTGCGCTACCTGATCGGCCTGCACCGTAATGCCGATGTAGCGTTCTACAGCGTGCAGAAGCCGGGCAGCCAGGGTGAGATCGCGCCGTTCCTGCGCGGGCGGATGAAGCCCTTGCCTGGCATCGAGGGCATGGAAGCGCTGCCGGCCAGCCCGGCCCTGGCGATCTGGGATCGTGACGGCAACCTGGCCTATGCCGGCCCTTACAGCGAAGGGCTGGTGTGCAACTCCAGCAACAGCTTCGTCGAGCCGGTGCTCGATGCGCTGACTCAGGGGCGCCATGTTTCCCTGGCCAGTGGGTTGGCGGTGGGGTGTTATTGCGCTTGGAAGTAGTGGGGGAGGCTGATCTGCCCACAGGCGCCTCGCTTCCTCGGATGTTTGTCCGTCTTGAAGAGCGTTCCGTGTAGGAGCCCCGCCTCGGGGCGAAGCGTTGGCCAGGATTGCCGGGGTTGTGGCCGATTCGCCGCGAGGGCGCGGCTCCTACAGGATGGTGCGCTGCGAAGCGTGCATGTCCGGGCTTTCGGTTGCGTAGCCCGGATGCAATCCGGGGCATGCATCGAATCTGTATGCGGGTTTGGTATAGCTATCGCGGCTGAAGCCGCTCCTACGGAATAGGGGTATGAGCGGCTTCAGCCGCGATGCTTTTGCCGCGCTCAATTGCCCCGGATTGCATCCGGGCTACAGCGCCAACCACCCCTGATTTCTATCTAGCTGCCGCTCTGCGACCCAGCCTTTCGCTAGGCCCAAGCGCCTCTAGCTCGCATTCGAAAACCTCAAAATCTCCTCAATGTCAAGCCAGACCGTGCTGTCAGCTGGCGGCATCTTTCGTGTCAATGATTCCTGTCAATTTGCTGACAAACAGCTCTAAAACGGGGCTGTGATCATTTGTCGCACCCCTGCGCTTCTTTGCTGGCTTCTTGCTGCAAAGTGTTTCAAATCTTTGCGTAAATGTTTCGAAACATGTCGAATGGATGCTGTAAGTTCGCTCATAAGTAGGCCGCTAATGAATTGTATGAGGCCTTCTTAGCCTGCACCATCCGCGCTTCCCACGGTTTACCGCTTCGCTTGCACGGATGCTCAAGCTCTGAGTTCTCGCTGCCGGCCTTTTACTCGATGGGCTGCACGGCAACTGAAGCCGACTGTGGGCTCACTCAGTTGAAGGTCGTGACATGAAAGAAGAGAAATACCATCGTTGTGTGCGCTGGCTGGTGATGGCGATTGCCTTCTCGGCGCTCGGTGGATGTGACTGGGCACTGTTCAACTCGAAAGGGCAGATCGGTGTCGAGCAGGGCAACCTCATCCTGATCTCCATTGGTCTCATGCTGATCGTGGTCATTCCCGTGATCGTCATGACCTTCTGGTTTGGCTGGCGTTATCGCGAGTCGAACGAGAAGGCCACCTACATGCCCGACTGGGCACACTCGCACAAGATCGAACTGGTCGTCTGGGGCGTTCCCCTGATCATCGTCGCGGTACTGGCGGTCATCATCTGGGAAACCTCGCATTCGCTCGACCCCTATCGCCCGATCGAATCGGACAAGCCTGCGCTGAACATCGAAGTCGTCTCGCTCGACTGGAAATGGCTGTTCATCTACCCGGACCAGGGCGTGGCCGTGGTCAATGAGCTGGTGATTCCGGAGAAAACCCCGGTGACCTTCCACATCACCTCCGACACGGTGATGAACGCGCTGTCGATCCCGCAGCTCGGCGGGATGATCTACGCCATGGGCGGCCAGCGTACCCAGCTCAACCTGATCGCCAACGAACAGGGCGAGTTCTTCGGCCAGTCCGGCAACTTCAGCGGCGAAGGCTTCTCGGCCATGCGCTTCACCACCCACTCGGTCAGCGATGAAGGCTTCGCGCAGTGGGTCGACAAGGTCAAGCAGTCGCCCGAGGTCATGGACTTCGCCGCCTTCAAAGAGGTAGGCGAGCCCGGCGAGATGGTCAACCACCGCTATCCGATCTACCCGATTCGCTACTTCGGCCAGGTCGAGCCGAACCTGTTCAACAAGGTGATCGGGCAGTACGTGACCTTGAAAGATTCCCACAGCACGGCCATGCACGAAGCAGCGGAGGTGCAGGAGTGAATATGTTTGGAAAACTGACTCTGGACGCGATTCCGTACCACGAGCCCATCATCATGATCACCCTGGCCATCGTGGCGCTGGGTGGTCTGGGACTGTTCGCGGCGGTGACCTACTTCAAGAAGTGGGGCTACCTGTGGAGCGAGTGGCTCACCTCGGTGGACCACAAGAAAATCGGCGTGATGTACATCCTCGTCGCGCTGGTCATGCTGGTGCGTGGCTTCGCTGACGCGATCATGATGCGTACCCACCTGGCGATGGCCCACGGTGACGGCCAGGGCTACCTGCCGCCCGAGCACTACGACCAGATCTTCACCGCGCACGGCATCATCATGCTGATCTTCGTGGCCATGCCACTGGTCACCGGCCTGATGAACATCGTCGTGCCGCTGCAGATCGGCGCGCGTGACGTGGCCTTCCCCTACCTGAACTCGCTGAGCTTCTGGCTGTTCGTCGGCGGCGCGCTGCTGATCAACCTGTCGCTGGGCCTGGGCGAGTTCGCCAAGACTGGCTGGGTGGCTTATCCGCCGTTATCGGGGATTCAGTACAGTCCAGGCGTGGGGATGGATTACTACATCTGGAGCATGCAGCTATCGGGCTTGGGCACGACCCTGACGGGGGTCAACTTCATCGCCACCATCCTCAAGATGCGTGCACCGGGCATGAGCCTGATGAAGATGCCGATCTTCACCTGGACCATCCTGGTGACCTGCGTGCTGATCTGCGGCGCCTTCCCTCCGCTGACCGCGACCCTGGCTATGCTGTCGCTGGACCGCTACCTGGATTTCCACTTCTTCACCAATGAACTGGGCGGCAACCCGATGATGTACGCCAACCTGTTCTGGATCTGGGGTCACCCGGAGGTGTACATCCTGATCCTGCCGGCGTTCGGCGTGTTCTCCGAAGTGGTGGCGACCTTCTCGCGCAAGACTCTGTTCGGTTACGCCTCGATGGTCTGGGCGACCGCGGCCATCGGCGTGCTGTCGTTCGTGGTGTGGCTGCACCACTTCTTCACCATGGGCTCGGGGGCCAGCGTCAACGCCTTCTTCGGCATCATGACCTCGATCATCGCCATCCCCACCGGGGTGAAGATCTTCACCTGGCTGTTCACCATCTTCCGTGGCCGTCTGCAACTGAACGCCATGACCTGGATGACCCTGGGCTTCCTCGTGACCTTCTCCATCGGCGGTATGACCGGTGTGTTGATGGCGGTGCCGGCGGCGGACTTCGTGCTGCACAACAGCCTGTTCCTGATCGCCCACTTCCACAACGTGATCATCGGCGGTGCGGTGTTCGGCTACCTGGCCGGCATCATCTACTGGTTCCCGAAAGCCTTCGGCTTCAAGTTGCTCGATCGCTTCGGCCGCTACTCCTTCTGGTGCTGGCTGATCGGCTTCTACTTCGCCTTCATGCCGCTGTACGTGCTGGGCTTCATGGGCATGACCCGGCGCCTCAACCACTTCGACAACCCGGCCTGGGTGCCGTGGGTGCAGGTAGCCGTGGTCGGTGCGGTGCTGATCGGTATCGGCATCGTCTTCACCGTGGTGCAGTTCGTCACCAGCTACATCAAGCGCAAGGAAAACGTCGATGTCAGCGGCGACCCCTGGGATGGCCGCACCCTGGAGTGGGCGACGTCCTCGCCGCCACCGTTCTACAACTTCGCGGTCATCCCGACGGCGGACAAGATCGACGCCTTCTATGAGGCGAAGAAGAACGGTGTCGAGCTGATGCCTGCGCCGGAGCACTACGAGCCGATCCACATGCCGAAGAACACCGGCAACGGCCTGGTGGTGTCGGCGTTCGTCATCGCCTTCGGCTTCGCCATGATCTGGCACATCTGGTGGCTCGCCATCGTCGGTCTGGTCGGCGCCGTGGTCAGCTTCATCGTGCGTTCCTACGACGAAGACATCGACTACTACGTGCAGCCCGAAGAGATCGCGCGGATCGAGCAGGCGCACCACCAAACCAAAGCCAACGCAGTCGTACAGGCCTAACCATGACCGCTTACGAACCCCATTTTCCACATGACGCTCATGGCCACAGCCATGAGCACCACCACGACACCAGTGGCATCAAGCTGTTCGGCTTCTGGGTCTACCTGATGACCGACCTGCTGATCTTCGCCACGGTGTTCGCCACCTTCGCGGTGCTGAGCAACTCCTTCGCCGGTGGCCCCACCGCGAAGGAAATGCTCGGTGGCGGCTTGCACCTGGTGCTGGTGGAAACCTTCGCACTGCTGTTTTCCAGTATCACCTACGGCATGGCCATGCTCGCCACCTACCGTGGCGACAAGGGCGCGGTGCTGCGCTGGCTGGGCATCACCTTCCTGTTCGGTGCGGCCTTCATCAGCATCGAGCTGTACGAGTTCCGCCACCTGATCCATGAAGGTGCCGGGCCACAGGTCAGCGCTTACTGGTCGGCGTTCTTCACCCTGGTCGGCACCCACGGCCTGCACGTCAGTGCCGGTCTGCTGTGGATGCTGGTGCTGATGTTCCAGGTTGGCAGCCGTGGCCTGACCGACACCAACAAGACCCGCGTCGGGCTGCTCAGCCTGTTCTGGCACTTCCTCGACGTGGTGTGGATCTGCGTGTTTACCGTCGTCTACCTGCTGGGGGTGCTGTAAATGGCTCACCAAGATAATCACGCCGCCCACGCCGTGGGCTTCAAGGATTACCTGACCGGTTTCATCCTGTCGGTGATCCTCACCGTGATCCCTTTCATGCTGGTCATGCACCCTGAAGTGCTGGGCCTGAGCCGTGGCGCGACCCTGATCACCGTGGTGCTCTTCGGCCTGGCGCAGGTGCTCGTCCACCTCGTGTACTTCCTGCACATGAAGACCGACGCAGAAGGCCGCTGGAACGTGATTTCGATGATCTTCACCGTGTTGATCATCGCGTTCGTGGTCGGCCTGTCGGTCTGGATCATGTGGAGCATGCACTATCACATGATGATCAACTGATGCTGGCGCTCCTGAAGCAGTACCTCAACCTCGCCAAGCCGGGCATCGTCTTCGGCAATCTGATTTCCGTGACGGGCGGTTTCTTCCTGGCTTCGCGTGGCGATATCGATCTGGCGCTGTACTTCGCGACAGCGCTGGGGGTTTCGCTGGTGATCGCCTCAGGCTGCGTGTTCAACAACTATATCGACAGGGACATCGACCAGAAGATGGAGCGCACCCGTAACCGGGTGCTAGCGCAGGGGCTGGTGTCCCCTGTGCACGCCATCGTCTATGCCTGCGTGCTCGGGGTGGCGGGGGTGGCCTTGCTGTACGCCGCCACCAACACCCTGGCGGTGATGCTGGTGCTGATGGGCTTCGTGGTCTATGTCGGCCTCTACAGCCTGTGGCTCAAGCGTGGCTCGGTGTACGGCACCCTGGTCGGTAGCCTGTCCGGGGCGGCTCCGCCCGTGGTCGGCTACTGCGCGGTGAGCAACGAGTTCGACGCTGGCGCCGCCATCCTGTTGTTGATCTTCAGCCTGTGGCAGATGCCGCATTCCTATGCCATCGCCATCTTCCGTTTCAATGACTACCAGGCCGCGAACATCCCGGTGCTGCCCGTTATCAAGGGGATCTCGGCGGCCAAGCGGCAGATCGTGCTGTACATCGCCGCCTTCGTGGTCGCGACCCTGATGCTGACGCTCAGCGGTTACGCCGGCTACAGCTACTTCGTGGTTGCCGCGCTGAGCGGTGCCTACTGGTTGTGGATGGGCGTATCGGGCTACAAGGCCGTCGATGATCGGGTGTGGGCGCGCAAGCTGTTCACCTTCTCCATCATCAGTATCACCATGCTCAGCGTGATGATGTCGGTGGATTTCATCTCCGCGCCCGAGCAGGTATTGGTGACCTCCATCAATCACCTGTGCAGCCAGTTTGCCGACAGTGCGCAGGGTATCTGCGCGGTGGTCGCCGGTATCTGACCTTGGTTCTGTGGGGGGCTTCAGTCGCGATTGTCGCCGCTGAAGCGCCTCCCACGGGTGCCACGCTTCATTGCCTGTAGGAGCCCCGGGGCGAAGCTTTGCTGGCACCTCCAGTCTGTCGCTACTGAAGCCCGATCTACCCTACGCAATCACCTGCAACTTTGGCCAGGTGGCCAGCCAGTTCTTGTCATGCAGGCGCTGTTGGTAGATCTGACTCCTCTCGTTCTGAAAGCGCCCGGCCGGGCGCACGATAAGGCCGAACAGATCCTCCAGGCCGAGCGGTGCGGCGACCTCCAGCCTGTCTTGTTCATCGAGCCTTATGGCCACCGCCGTCGCGGTCTCTGGCCAGTGCCGCATCGCTTCGGTAGCCGAGGCGTAAGGCGCATCGTCATTGCGCAGATGCATGCGTGCCTGATTCTTCACCGACCACTGCAGCGATTCGTCCCTGTGGCGCAGGATCGTCTCCAGTTCAGCGTCGCGAGCGGGGGCGGTTTGGCTGCGGTCGAACCAGATCACGTCGATATCTTCCGGCAGCGGGGACGGCGTGCGTTGATGCAAGTGATCCCAGACTGCGCTGCGCACGAAACCGGCGGCCACCCAGCAATCGGGCAAGTCGAGCCCGCGCACCTGCTGCAGGATGCGCAAGCGCTGTGGGTCGTTGGCAATGAGTGTCTGGAGTTGAGCGGCGAGATTCATGTGCGCAGCCTATCAGCGGTGCCCGTTGCTTGCCTGCTCAGTTCATCCAGCGCTTCTGGCTTGATTCCAGATCACGCAGCCTGCTGAATCGCATGGCACCGATACAGACCTTAAAGGCCAACCCAGTGGTGGTCGGGCGCCGCTTTGCACTAAAGTCCCCGAGCCGGTCGCCGGGACGGATTTTCCCGGCCAGAGATTTTCGAGGGAGGCGCTTGATGCGTTTACCACGCATGCGCAACGTGATGGCCTGGACGCTGGTAGTGCTGTTGTTGATCGTGGTGGCCTTGCTCGGCATTCGTATCGCCGGGCTGTCGTCGTTGCCCGAACTGGAACCCTGGCACCGCCTGGTGCCGCAGGAGCTGGAGGTCAGCGAGCTGGACGCTGCCGACTGGCAAGCCTATCTGGCCGCCGAGGCGGCCCTGTTCGAGCGCCTGCAGAGTGAGTTGATCGAGCCGGTCACGGCCTCCGGCACGGCGCCATACAGCCGCTACGCCAGCGACAGCCCGGTCTACCCCGGCAACCTGCTGCGCGACTGGAATCGCTCCTTCACTCTGCAGCCGCCAGGTCCGGCGCGTGGCGTGGTGGTGTTGCTGCATGGCCTGACCGACTCGCCATACAGCCTGCGCCATATCGCCCAGCACCTGAGCGAACAGGGGCTGTTAGCGCTGGTGCCGCGCATGCCTGGCCATGGCACGGTGCCGGCGGCGCTCACTGCTGCGCACTGGGAGCAATGGCTGGCCGCTACCCGCCTGGCCGTGCGCGAGGCGCGGCGCCAGGTGCCGGACGGGCCGCTTTATATGGTCGGCTACTCCAACGGCGGGGCGCTGGCGCTGCGTTACAGCCTGGCGGCGTTGGAAGACGAGCGCCTGGCCATGCCGCAACGCCTGGTGCTGATCTCGCCGATGATCGGTGTCACCAGCTACGCCCGTTACGCCGGGCTGGCGGCCCTGCCGGCGTTGCTGCCGGCCTTCGCCAAGTCGGCCTGGATGAACGTGCTGCCGGAGTTCAACCCGTTCAAGTACAACTCCTTCCCGGTGCACGCGGCGCGGCAGACCTATGAGCTGACCAGCGAGGTGCAGTCTGCCTTCGATGCCGCCGAAGCCGATGGCCGTCTGTCACGATTGCCACCGGTGCTGGCCTTTCAGTCGCTGGCCGACAGTACCGTGAGTACACCGGCCGTGGTGCGTCATTTGTTCGAGCGTCTACCGGCCAATGGCAGCGAACTGGTGATTTTCGACATCAACCGCTCGCAGGCGGCCAGCTCGCTGCTGCGGGCGGACATGAGCGGCTTGCTCGAGACCTTGCTGCCACCGGCTCAGCGTGACTACGACCTGACGGTAGTGGGCGTTGCGCAGAGCGGTGGTCGTCAGGTCGAGGCGCGGCGAATCACCGCCGGCGAGCGTGAGGCGCGGGTGACGCCATTGAACGTCGAATACCCGAGCCAGCTGTTCTCGCTGTCACACGTTGCACTGCCGTTTCCCACGGACGATCCGCTGTATGGCAGCGAACCGACCTCCGAGGAGTTCTACGGCGTAGCCCTTGGCACGCTGGCACCGCGCGGTGAACACGGCGTGCTGGTGGTGGGGCTCGATAGTTTGCAGCGTATGACGTCCAACCCCTTCTACGCTTATTTGCGCGAGCGCATCGACGAAGACTTGTAGGTGGTTCGATGCGCACGGCGTCCGACCGGAGGGGGCGCCGTGCGCACCGAGTGGTTTGAGGGGTTACAACCGGAAACGCCCGACCAGGCCATCGAGCTGGGTCGATAGCGCCTGCAGGTCGCTGCTGGCCTGGTTGAGCTGGTCGGCGATATGGGTGGTGCCGACGGTCAGCTCGTTGATGTCGACGATGTTGCGGTTGATGTCTTCGACCACGCTGGACTGTTCTTCGGTGGCAGTAGCGACCTGGATGTTCTGGTCGCTGATCTGGCCGATATGGTTGTTGATCTGCTCCAGCGCCGCCGACGCCTTGCTCGCATATTCCACCACCAGCGCGCTCTGCCGTTGCCCCTTGGCCATGGCCTCGACGGCCGAGCGTGATTCGTTCTGCAGGCGGTCGATGACCTGCTGGATCTCCTCGGTGGAGGCACCGGAACGGCTGGCCAGGGTACGTACCTCGTCGGCCACGACGGCGAAGCCGCGGCCTTGCTCGCCAGCACGCGCCGCTTCGATGGCGGCGTTGAGCGCGAGCAGGTTGGTCTGTTCGGAAATGCTGCGGATGGTGTTGAGCGTGGTGCTGATGGCGTCGGTCTGCGCGGCCAGTGCCTCGATCACCTTGGCGGCCTGTTCCAGTTCGCCGTTGAGGGCATCGACCTGGCGATGCGCCTGGCTGACCACGGCGCTGCCGTCGCTGGCATGCTGGGTCGCCTCGCGGGCGACTGCTGCGGCGTTCTCGGCGTTGCGCGCAATCTCGTTGACGGTCGAGCCCAGCTCGTTGATGGCGGTGGCCACCTGCACCGTACGGTCGCTTTGCGCCGTGCAGTTGCTCTGGGTCAGGCGCGCGCGTTCGGCCACGTCGCGAGCCATGCCCGAGAGTTGGCGCGAGTTGTCGGCGAGCTGGCGCATGGCGCCATGCACCTTGTCGATGAACTGGTTGAAGCTGCGGGCGATCTCGCTCAGCTCGTCCTGGCCGTGCAGGTCGATACGGGTGTCCAGGGCCAGGTTGTCGGCAGCCTGGCCCAGGCTGCTCTGCAACACCGCCACACGGCGACGTAGCTGCACCACGATCAGCCAGGAAATGATGATCGATACCAGCAGGCCGATGGCGATGATGGCGATCTGACGGGTAATGCCTTGGTCGTAGCTCTCGGCACTGTGCTGGTTCTGCTGCTCAGCCTGCTGCAGCAGGGCATCGAGCAGGTCGTTGGCGCCCTGGCGCATCACGCCGTAGGTCTTGGCGTACTGGTCGCGATAGATCTGCTGCGCCTTGGCCATGTCGCCGGCGTCGAAGGCGGCGAGCATCGGGTTCAGTTCATTGCTGACCATGGCTTCGAACTGATCAAGCAGTTGCTGCGCCTGGACCTTGCGCTCCGGGTTGACCTGGGCCGCCACGGCCTGGCGCATCGCTTCGCGCATGCCGGGCACATCTTCGTTGCGGGCATCCTGCACGCGCGATTTCACGCCGCGTTCGTCGCGTAGCGGAGTTTCCTGCAGCAGCATCATGTCGAGCCCGACGCGCATACGCGGGATGCGCGAGGCGACCTCGGCCATGGCGCGCATCGGCGCAGCCGTATTGAGATAGAGCACCTGCGTGTCCCGATGCATGCTCGACATGCTGCTCAGGCTGGTCAGCGCCACCAGCAGCAGGGCGATGCAGGGAATCGCCACCGCGATGATCAGGCGGGTTTTCAAAGAGAGGGCGTCGAGACGCATGGGCAGACTCCATTTCGAGATAGGGCGCAGGGCGACGCTCAGCCTATCGGGCCGATGTTGCCGCTTTTGTATCGGCAGCGATGGCCAGGTGCATGAGGGCAAAGACGAGCGCTTTGACGAAAAGGAGTAGGCCGGCACAGCTGTCGGCGCAGAAGGGGTGATGGCCGCCGGCAAGGTCGGCCATCAGGGTTCAGGCTTGCAGCAACGCATCCAGTTCGCCGCCACGTTCCAGTGCGGCGAGGTCATCGAAGCCGCCGACATGATGCTCGCCAATGAATATCTGCGGCACGCTGCGGCGCTTGCTGCGCTGCAGCATCTCCGCCATACGCTCGGGCGAGCGACTCACGTCGATTTCCTCGTAGGTCACGCCCTTGCGTGTCAGCAGCGCCTTGGCGTTGATGCAGTAAGGGCAGTATGCGGTGGTGTAGAGGGTGACGGCTTGCATGGTGTACCTCCGGCGTCATCAGACGGCTACTGGTGGAAAATCGACAACGGTTTCGGCCAGGTTGTTGAGGTAATTGGTCAGCGTCATCAAGGCGACGTTGGCCACCACTTCGACGATAGCGGCCTCGCTCAGCCCTTCATCGCGCGCGGCTTGCAGCTGCGCATCGCTGAGGCGGCCGCGGCTGTCGATGATCTGCCGGGTCAGGCGCGCTACGGCATCGAACTCGCCATCGCGGGCGCTGCGAATGTCCGCTGCGCTAAGACCGGCCTTGCCGGCGAACAGGGTGTGCGCGGCCAGGCAGTATTCGCAGCCGTTGACCTGCGAGCTCGCCAGCGCCACCACTTCGCGCGCCTTGGCGTTCAGTGTGCCTTTGCCGAGCGCCTGGGACAGTGCCAGGTAGCCGCTCAGCGCGGCCGGGGCGTGGGCCAGGGTGGCGAAGGTATTGGGGATGAAACCGAGGCCCTTGCGGATGCCTTCCAGTTGCGTCTGGGCGCTGGCAGCGGTTTGTTCGAAGGGCAGTGCGGCGATACGAGTCATGGTGTTTCTCCAGTCTTGGGTGGGGAGCTTGTCGTTCAAGCCTGGAGCCATGCTAGGCAATCGATCTGGCTTTTCGGATTCAGATCGTCGATGTTGTGCGACAGATCGTCCAAGAGTGCGAGATGACCATGGATCGCCTTTCCAGCCTGCTGCATCACTTCAACCTGCACGCCAGCACCTTCCACCGCGGTGGGTTCTGCGGCACCAGCAGCCATGGCGAGCATGAGCCGCATGGTTACATCCATCTACTGCGTGCCGGGCGCATGAGCTTTCGTGAAGGCGATGGCCGCGAACTGCGTCTGGAAGAGCCGAGCCTGATGCTGGTGGCCAGGCCGCGCCTGCACCAGATGACGGCCAGTGAGGCTGACGGTGCCGAACTGGTCTGCGCGACCCTGGCCTTCGACGGCGGCATCGACAATCCGCTGTCGCGGTCACTGCCAGGCGCCATCGTCAAACCGCTGCGCGAGTTGCCGAGCCTGAGCGGTTGCCTGGACTGGCTGTTCGCCGAGGCGGCGGGGGAGGATTGCGGACGCGAACTGGTGCTCAATCGCCTGTTCGAGCTGATGGTGATTCAACTGCTGCGCCATCTGATGAACAGCCGCGAGCTGGCCTCGGGGATGATGGCGGGGCTGGCCGAACCACGCCTGGCGCGGGCGCTCAATCAACTGCACGAGAAACCGCAGCACGGCTGGTCGGTGGCCGAGCTGGCGGCGCTGGCCGGCATGTCGCGCGCCAGTTTCGCTGCGCATTTTCACGATGTGGTCGGTGCTACACCGGCGGATTATCTGGTGGGCTGGCGCGTCAGCCTGGCGCAGAAGCGTCTGCGCGAGGGCCGGCCCATGGCGCTGATCGCCGACGAGGTCGGCTATGAAAGCCCCTCGGCCCTGGCCCGTGCATTTCGCCGCAAGGTGGGGGCGAGTCCCAGCGAGTGGCTGCGTCAGGTCGCTCAATAGGCGAAATGGGCGATGGCTTGCCTGACCTTGTCCAGCGCGTCTTCCAGTTGCGCCAGGGTGACCGAGCCAAGGGCCAGGCGCAGCGCATGGGGCACCTGCTCCGAGGTGCTGAACGGCTCAGCGGTGGAGACCGCCACCCGCTCGTGCAGCAGGCGCGCCACGACCTGATCGGCGCGCACCTCGGCCGGTAACGGCAGCCAGAGGAAATAGCCGGCCTCATGGCCGATCGGTTGCAGGCCGGCCAGCACGCGCCGCGCCAGTGCTTGCCGGCAGCGGGCGTCCTCGCGCTTCTGTGCTTGCAGGCGGGCCAGTGTGCCGTCTTCGATCCAGGCGCAGACCAGCGCCGTCATGATGCCCGGGGTGTTCCAGGTGCTGGCGCGGATGCTGCGCTCCAGTGCGGCGACCCAGACGGCAGGCGCAGTCAGGTAGCCAACCCGCAAGCCGGTGGCGATGTTCTTCGAGAAGCCAGATACATGCACCGTGCGTTCGGGCGCCAGGGCGGCCAGTGGCGCTGGTGCCGAGCTGGCCAGGAAGGCGTAGGCGGCATCCTCGATGATCAGCAGATCGTGCTCGCGGGCGATATCGATCAGGCGCTTGCGCTGTCGCTGGTCGAGTACCCAGCCCAGCGGGTTGTGCAGGGTCGGCATGCTGTAGATCGCCTGTACCCGGCGCGTTCTGCACAGTGCTGCCAGGGCATCGAAATCGGGGCCGCTGGCGTCGCAGGGCAGCGCCAGCAATTCCACGCCGCGCGCGGCAGCAGCCGCCTTGAAACCGGGGTAGGTGAGGGCATCGACCGCGACCACGTCACCGGGCTTGAGCAGGGTCTGCAGGGTCAGCGCCAGGCCGTGTTGGGCGCCGTTGACGATCAGCACCTGTTGCGCCGTGACCGGGAGTCCCTGATCCGTCAGGTGCCTGGCCAGCAATGCCCGCTCATGGGGGCGCCCGGCATGCGGCTGGTAGCGCAGCAGCGCTTCCAGGTCACCAGACAATGCCAGCTGGCGCAGGGCCTGGCGCAGCAGATCGGCCTGGCCCGGCAACGTGGGGTAGTTGAAGTTGAGGTCGAGCATGCCGCCCTCGGTCGCCGGCTGGTCGATACCGTGGCCAGGCGCCAGGCTGGTCTCGCGCACGAAGGTGCCGCGCCCGGTTTCGCCACTGACCAGGCCCATGGCGTGCAGCTCGGCGTAGACCCGTGACGCGGTGACTAGGGCGATGCCGTGCTGCGCGGCCAGTTCGCGGTGCGTGGGCAGGCGTGTACCGGGCGCGAGCGCGCCGCAGCGGATGTCGGCGGCCAACTGATCGACCAGTTGCTTGTAGCGCGCGCGGGGCATGGGTTGTATCCATGACAATTATTTGATTGTCATGATCATTGCCCCGAAGCTGCGTGGCAACCCGTTTCATCACAGGAGCTGCCATGCACATCGCCATTCTGACCTTCGAGGGTTTCAACGAGCTCGACTCGCTGATCGCCTTCGCCATTCTCAACCGCGTCCGCCGGCCCGACTGGCGCGTCAGCATCGCCAGCCCAGTTGCACGCGTGACATCCATGAACGGGTTGGTGATCGATAGCCACATCGACCTGCAGCAGGCCTGCGCGGCCGATGCGGTGATCGTCGGCAGTGGCATGCGTACTCGTGAGGTGGTGGCGGATGAAGCGCTGATGGCGCAGCTGCGCCTCGACCCGGCGCGGCAACTGCTGGCGGCGCAGTGTTCCGGCACGTTGCTACTGGCCCGGCTCGGCCTGCTCGACGGCGTGCTCGCCTGCACCGACCTGACCAGCAAGCCCTGGGTGCAGGAGGCGGGTGTGCAGGTGCTCGACCAGCCGCTGTTCGCCCGTGGCAATGTCGCCACGGCGGGTGGCTGCCTGGCGTCGACCTATCTCGCCGCCTGGGTCATCGCCCGTCTGGTCGGCCTCGACGAGGCGCGCCAGGCGCTGCACTACGTGGCGCCGGTGGGTGAGAAGGCGCAGTACCTGGCGGGGGCGATGGCGGCGATCGGTCCTTATCTTCAGTACCGTACAGAGGCGTGACGGGTTCGTGCATCGCGGCAAGCTGTCGTACCATCGCCGACTGACCCCGCCACGAGCCTTCGCGCATGTTCGAAATCCAGCCCATCGACCCCGCCTACTACCGCCAGCAGACCCGCCGCAGCACCATGGTGATCGCGGTCATCTTCGTGGCGCTGGCCATGCTCTGCGCCACGGCGAGCACGCAGCTTTTCGGCACGCCCGGTGGCGACAACTTCAAGTGGAACCTGCTGGGTGTGCTGGCGGGGCTCGGCCTGACCATTGCCTTGGTGCGCCAGCGACTCTGGTTGCGGCCGTTCATGGCGCCGGCCGTTTACGGTTGGCGCCTCAAGCGCAGCCTGATGCGCGTGACCAACGTCATGCATCACGTCAAGGCAGGCGTGGCCCAGGGCGATGAAACGGCGATGAAGCTGCTGCGCTTCTACCACCTGGGAGTGACCCAGATGCATCAGCTCGACGGCAACTCCAGCGAGCTGAGCCAGATGGTGCGCGAGATCGACAGCCATCGTGAGGCGATGGAGCAGCAGGGGCTGGACATCGAGCAGACGCGGCTCGACCTGGCCTGGCTGGAGCGGGTCAAAACGTTTAGCTGAACACTTCTTGTCGATCCAGGGTTGAAGTCACAATGACTTTAAAGTTGTCATTGTGACCTGATCTCCTTGTTGTCATTAGTACCTGTTTTTTCTTATCTATCTGTTTTTTATAGATAAAATACATGGCACAGAATCTGACTCTCTCCGGGTGCAATGCCCATCACAGGAGAGCTCAGATGAAATCCATTGCCTTGCTTGCCCTTTCCCTCGGCCTAGCGGCCGCCAATGTTCTGCAGGCTGCCGAAGTGCTGGCCGAACGTGAAGAAAACTCGGTGGGTGCCGGTTTCGGAGGTTTGTCCGGCCTGATGCTGGGCGCCGCCGCGGGTGGCCCTGTCGGTGCGTTGGTCGGTGGCGCCGCCGGGCTCTGGTCGGGCGCACAGGTGCAGGCTGCCACTGGCAATAGTGGCACCGCCTATATGGTGCGCCACGAAGACGGTCGTGAGCAGTGGGTGCGCTCGCCCAAGGAGCGCTTCGCGCTGGGTCAGCAGGTGGAGATGAACGGCATCCGTCTGCAAGCGCAGTAAGTCGATCTCAGCGCGGCTCGTGGAAGCCGCGGCACTCATGCTCTTTTTGCTTCGAGGAACTTCATGAATACGAATTTTCAGGGTCGTCTGGCTGTCGTCACCGGGGCCAGCTCGGGTATCGGTCTGGCTGTGTGTGATCTGTTGCTGCAGCGCGGCGCGCGCGTGCTGGCTTTTTCACGGCGTCTGGGCGCGCTGGAAGCGCTGCAGGCGTTGCATCCAGAACAGCTGCATTGGTGTGCGGGTGACGTCACCGATATCGACGCGCTGCATGGGCTGGCCGAGCGGGCGGGGCGGCTCGGGGCAGTCGACTATCTGGTGCCCAACGCCGGAATCGCGCGGCTGGCGCCGGGCTGCGATATGCAGGCGTTCGAGCAGCAGTGGCAGGTCAACGGCGCCGGTGCAATCAATACCTTTCAAGTGCTCAGGCCGCATCTGGCGCGGCCTGCGTCGGTGGTGTTCATCAGTACCTTTCTGCGGCAACTGGGGTTTGCCGGGCTCGGCGGTTACATCGCCAGCAAGGCGGCGCTCTCGGCGCTGGTACGTAGTCTGGCGCTGGAACATGCCGGCGACGGGCTGCGGCTCAATCTGGTTTCACCAGGGCCGACGGCGACACCGATCTGGAACAGTCTGGGCCTGGCCGACGATGCCTTGGCGGGCGTTGCCAGCGAGGTTGGCAAGCGCCTGGTCGACGGCGAGTTTCTCGATCCGCAGGCGATTGCCGAGGTGGTGCTGTTTCAGCTGAGCAATGGTGCACGCGGCGTCCACGGCCAGGATTGGGTGGTGGACAAGGGCTACACACTGCAATAAGTGAAGTCGGGGTGGCAGGGCTGCCGCCCCGATTCGGCGACATATCCACTGACATTTAGCGTGACGCATGTCCGCCGCTTAAAGGTTTTTGAAAGGTTCGCCTCTTAGCCTCCGCACGCGCCTTTCGCGTGCCTTACAAGAAAAAGAGGAGAAAGCGGTTTGTTGACCCTGATTGGCCTGTTGACCATCTGCAGCCTGGTTGTGCTGCTGCTTATCGGGCGCATGTCGCCTGTTCTGCCATTGATCGTGGTGCCGTTGCTCGGCGCTCTGGCCGCGGGCTTTGGCCCGGAGGCGATTTCCGGTTTCTTCACCGATGGCATCGGCCGCGTGACGGCGATTGCCACCATGTTCGTGTTTGCCATTACCTTTTTTGGCGTGCTGCAGGACACCGGGCTGTTCCGCCCGCTGATCGGCGGCATGGTCCGGCTGACCCGCGGCAACGTGATCGCGGTGACCGTGGCCACGGCGGTGATCGGCATGCTGGCGCATCTCGACGGTGCCGGCGCCACCACCTTCCTGCTCACTGTTCCCGCCTTGCTGCCGCTGTACAAGCAGTTGCGCATGAGCCCCTACCTGATGCTGCTGTTGCTGGCGATCGGCGCCGGTATCTTCAACATGCTGCCCTGGGCCGGACCGCTGGGCCGTGCCTCGGCCGTGACCGGCATCGAGGTCACCGAGCTGTGGCGTCCGCTGATCGCCATCCAGGGTATCGGTGTGGTGTTGTTGGTAGCCCTGGCGGCGCTGCTGGGTTGGCGTGAGCAGCGCCGTATCGCCGCCGGCAAGAGTGGGGACGAAGGGGTACTGGTGGAAACCAGCACTGATTTGCATGAGCCAAGCGCCGAGGAGCTTGCACTGGAGCGCCCGCGTCTGCTGTGGGCCAACTCCGCGTTGTTCCTGGCGGTGCTGGTATCGCTGTTCTCTGGCGTGCTGCCGGCTGGCTATATCTTCATGATCGGTCTGTGCCTGGCGCTGCTGATCAACTACCCCGGCGGCAAGGCGCAGATGCAGCGTATCTCCGCCCACGCTCCGGCTGCGCTGAGTATGGGCATGATCATCCTGGCGGCGGGCTCGATGCTCGGCATCTTCACCGGCACCGGCATGCTCACGTCCATTGCCCAGGACCTGGCGCAGGTGCTGCCGGCACCGCTGGTGGGGCAGATGCATATCTTGCTGGGGCTGTTCGGCCTGCCGATGGAGCTGATGTTGAGCACCGACGCCTACTACTTCGGCCTGCTGCCGGTAACGCTGGAAGTGGTCGGTGCCCAGGGCGTCGAGCCGGCCAGCGTGGTCTATGCGCTGACCATCGGCAACATCATCGGCACCTTCATCAGCCCGTTCTCGCCGGCACTGTGGCTGGCACTGGGTCTGGCCGGGCTGGATCTGGGCCGGCACATTCGCTATTCGCTGTGGTGGATGTGGGGCTTCTCGCTGGTGCTCTTCGGCGCGGCCTGGGCACTCGGTTTGTTCTGACAAGCGCTGCTAGCACTGCATCTCACGCCCGGGCTTGCACGGGCGTTTTGCATTCAGCGTGCTGAAAATTGTTAGCTGATTTCCACCTGGTAACGGAAGTTCTCCGCCGCCGCGCGTGACAGGCGATATTCCAGCGGCGTGCGGTCGTAGCCCAATGCGGTGCGTTCGATGACCACGCTCGGGCTGGCTTCGGCCACATCCAGAATGGCAGCGAGCTCTGCATCGGCTGCGGAGACGGTAAGGGTTTCCTGGGCCGAGGCGATGCGCTGGCCGCAATGCTGCTCGTAGAAGGGATAGAGCAATTGCGGGAAGTGGTCGGCGGCGATATCCAGCAGAGCGCTGAAGCGCGAGGCGGGTAGCCAGATACGTTCATGGAACAGCGGGCGGCCGTCGATCAGGCGCAGGCGCTGGAGAAAGACGCAGGGCTCGCCTTCGCCCAGTTTCAGGGCCTGGCTGACGGTAGCGTCGGCAGGCACCTGGCGGCAGTCGAGGATACGGCTTTGCGGTACCTGAGGCTGGCCGCTGGCGCTGACCTGACGAAAGAAGCGAAACAGCGAGCCGTCGAAGTTCGGCCGCCGCACGAAGGTGCCGCGACCCTGGGCACGCAGCAGCAGGCCTTCTGCGACGAGGGTTTCCACCGCCTTGCGCACCGTTCCCACGGCCACGCCGTACTGGCGGGTCAACTCCGCTTCGGTGGGGATGGCTTCCCCAGGCAGCCATTCGCCTGCGGCGATCTTGCCCAGCATTTCGTCGCGTAACCGCTGATACAGCGGCAGGCGTTCGTCCTGTCCCAGAGCCGTGGTGCTCATAAACCTCACATCCAAAAGTCGACCGGCCGTCACTTTACCACTGGCCTGCAGATTGACAGCACTCGATCTCTGTAGATACAGTCATCTAATCATATATATGAATATATGTTCTACAAAAAGGAGTCGCTCGTACCGGCGGCTCGTACAAAAAACGACAGAGGTATCGCTTCGTGACGCCCATGCCTTATGCCGCAATCACCGGCATCGACACCCACGCGCACATCTTCCGCCAGGACCTGCCCATGGTTCCCGGCCGCCGCTACAGCCCCAGCTATGACGCCAGCGTGGAGCAGTACCTGGCCCACCTGGACGCTTGTGCGCTGTCCCACGGGGTACTGATCCAGCCGAGCTTTCTCGGCACCGACAACCACTACATGGTCGCGGCGTTGCAGCGTTTCCCGCAGCGTTTGCGTGGCGTCGCGGTGGTCGACGCGCAGGTCAGCGATGCCGAGCTGGACGAATTGGCCGCCGCGGGTGTGGTGGGCATACGCCTGAACCTGATCGGCAAGGTGCTGGAGGACTACACCGGCCCGGCCTGGAACGGCCTGTTCCGCCGCCTGGCGCGACGCGGATGGCAGGTGGAGATCCAGCGTGGTTTCGACGACCTGGCGCTGATCGTGCCGGCGATCCTCGAGTCAGGCGTCACCCTGGTGATCGATCATTTCGGCCTGCCGGCACCGAGCGTGCAGCTGGACGATCCGAAGCATGACGCTTTCTTCGATCTGCTCGACCAGGCGCCGGTGTGGATCAAGCTGTCGGCGGCCTATCGCAGCCAGTCCGATCAGGCCCGTGCCCAGGCCATCGAAGCGCGCCTGCGTGAAGCCTGCGGTGGAGTAGGGCAATTCCTCTGGGGCAGTGACTGGCCCAACACTCAGTTCGAGTCGCAGACCCGTTACGATCAGCAGTTCGTGCTGCTCGAGGCCCTGCTGCCCAACCCCGAGGAGCGCCGTCGCGTTCTGGTGGACAACCCCGCAACTCTGTTCGGTTTCGCCTCGGCGTAACCGTCGCTCACATCAGAACAACAAAAGGAATCAAATCATGATGAGCCTGCTCGTCGTCGCCGCGATCGTCCTCGCCGTCGCGTTGGGGTACACCACCAAGATCAACATCGGCCTGTTCGCCATTGCCTTCGCCTACCTGCTGGGCTGCTTCGGCATGGGCCTGAGCCCGGGCGACATCATCAACATGTGGCCGCTGAAGATTTTCTTCGTGATCTTCTCGGTCTGCCTGTTCTACAGCTTCGCCACCGTCAACGGCACCCTGGGAAAACTCGCCGGGCATCTGCTGTATCGCTGCCGTGGCGTGCCACACCTGCTGCCGTACGCGATCTTCGTCACCGGTAGCGTGATCGCCGGCATGGGCGCCGGTTACTACACCGTACTGGCCTTCATGGCGTCGCTGACCCTGTTGCTGTGCCAGCGCACCGGCATGAGCCTGATTCTCGGCGGCATGGCGGTGAACTACGGCGCATTGGCCGGGGCGAACTTCGTTTCCAGCCAGAGCGGCATTATCTTCCGCGGTCTGATGACCAGCGCGGGCATGCCCGAGAGCGAAGCCTTCGTCAACGCCCTGGCGATCTTCGCCAGCACGGCGATCATTCCGGTGCTGGTGATTTCCGCCTTCGTCTTCCTCGGTGGTCATGGCCGCAACCTGAAGAATGCGGTGCTCGCCGCCGATCTACCGGAGGCCTTCAACCGTGAGCAGAAACTGACCCTGCTGCTGACCGTGCTGATGATGGTGCTGGTGCTCGCTGCACCGCTGGCGCTGCTGGCCTTTCCGGACAACGCCACGGTCAGGTTCATCAACAGCAAGGTGGATATCGGCCTGATTGCCAGCGTGTTCTCGGTGATCGCACTGCTGCTCAAGCTCGGTGACGAGCGCAAGGCTATCGCCTCCGTACCCTGGGCCACGCTGATCATGATCTGTGGTGTCGGCATGCTGATTACCGTCGCGATCAAGGCCGGCGCCATCGACTCCCTGGCGTCCTGGATCAGTGGCAACATCCCGCCGCTGATGATCCCGGTGGCCTTCGGTGTGGTGGCTGCATTGATGTCGATTTTCGCCAGTACGCTCGGCGTGGTGGCGCCGGCGCTGTTCCCGATGGTGCTGCCGCTGTCGGCGTCGATGTCGATCGATCCGATGATCATCTTCATCGCCATCGTCGTAGGTGCCCAGGCCACCTCGATCTCGCCGTTCTCTTCCGGCGGCAGCCTACTGCTGGGCTCCTGCACGGACGACAAGGTGCGCTCGACCCTGTTCTCGCAACTGCTGCTACGCGCCGCGCCCATCGGTTTCGTCGCCGCCATGCTGTTCAACCTGGCGCTGACCTTCCTGTTCTGATGAGAAAAGGTTCTTCGCATAGTTTGGGGAAAGTGCGGGTTGATACCGGACTGGCAATTACGTGTTAGCTGTCGATGGCTTGGCACTATCCGTTAGCGTGTCGTCTGATCTGATGGGTTTCGCCCCTTACGGGCGACTCACTTTCTTTGCTTGTGCAAAGAAAGTAAGCAAAGAAACACACCCCTACATACGGCCCCGGCTGCGCCGGGGTTCCCTCGTTCCATCACCACTCCAGGGGCACGCTGCGAAGGGCCATCCCTGGCCCATCGCAGCTCTCGCGACATCCATGTCGCTCAACCCCTTACGTGGCGATTCCACTCGGCCTCCTGAAGGGGATTTGGGCGTCGTCTGTGAGATCGCAGTTGAAGAGCAAGGGCAAAGGCCAGACGCCGCCAACTTCAATTCCGCAAAGATTATGCAAGCTCGCGCCCCGGCCCCCGGAGCAGCATCGGGGCGTGGGGAATTTCGCGCAGCAAAACCCGGAGGCAGGGTAATGCCGATCAGATCAGGTTGCCAAAGCAGCCCTTTGTAGGAGCCCCGCCTCGGGGCGAAGCTTTTCAATTGCGCATCGACTTGGTTCGCGGCGGGGCGCCACTCCTACCCATTCGCAGCATCGACGCTTAACTGACTGGAATTAAAATGCCGGGTGCCCTTCTTTGGCACACCTTTCTTGGGCAAGCAAAGAAACGTAGCGCAGCGCAGTAACAGCCGCAGGCTGGCCCGAAGGGTGAGCGCAGCGAATCAAGGTGTGGCGCCCGTAAGGGGCGCAACCCAAACGTTCAGCGCACGCACTAATGGATAGTGCTAAGTCAGTAAGCGGCACGCACACAAACTTGCCAGCCCGGTGCCATGCGTATCCCCCCGCGAGAATGCGAAGAACCTGAAGAAAGCCCCGGCATCGCGTGATGCTGGGGCTTGCTTCACTTCAGCGGGTATCGCTATTTCAGCCGATAGTTTCGCAAATCATCCTGGCTCAGCAGACGCAAGCGCCCTGGCGCGACCTGATAGATGTCTTCCGCCAGGCCTACGTCGACACCCATGTCACGAAAGTACCTGGCCGGGCTGAACGGCTGGCTGCCATGGGCGGCCTGTGCCAGCGCCGAGTCACCAGCGGGGAAGGGGGGACGGCGCAGGGCAACGTGGCCGTTGATGGTGCGCTTGGTGCCGGCAGCGAGCAGGTAGATGCAACTGCCCTGGCACAGGCCGCCGGAAGGTACCAGCGCCTCGAAGCCGGTTTCCCGTAGCAAGCGGCCCATGCGGATGGCTTCCGGGGCGCTGCCGCCGATGCTGTCGAGCAGCACGACCTTGCGCTTGTGCTTGCCCGGCTTGGCGCGCAAGCCAGCCAGCAGCTTCTCGTAATCGCCCGGAACGATCTCTTCGGAAATCTTCACCGCCAGCAGGCCGGCGTTAGCTTCGACTTCCACTTGTGCGTGGGCGGTCAGCGCGGTGAACAGGGTGGTGGCGAGCAGGGCGAATCGTAAACGCTGGGCAATCATCGGGCGGGTTACGCGATAGTGGCTCGGGAGGTAGACGATACCTGCCGGCGCACTATCCCGCATCTGTCAGATTGGCCCGTCTTTGTGCTGCACCTTCCAGGCCCAGGCGAACAGCAGCAGGCCGCCGATGGCGGTGGCCGCGCCGATGTAGCCGGTCACGGTCCAGCCCATGCCGGCGCTGATGGCCAGGCCGCCGAGCCAGGGGCCGAGGGCGTTGGCGACGTTGAACGCGGCGTGATTGGATGCGGCGGCGAGTGTCTGCGCGCCCGTGGCGACGTCCATCAGATGGGTCTGCAGGGCCGGGCCGAGGGCGATCATCGTGCCGAGGGCGAAGATCGCCGGCAGGATGGTCCACAGGCTGTGCGCGGCGAAGGGGAAGGCCAGCAGCACCAGCGTACTCCAGGCCAGAATCCAGGCCACGGCGCGCAGGCGCAGGCGGTCGAACAGCCAGCCGCCGGCACTGTTGCCGACGATGCAGCCGGCGCCGAACACGCCCATGGCCAGGGGAATCCAGCCGGGGCCGACCTGGGTGACGTGGAGCAATGTGGGCGCCATGTAGCTGAATACGCAGAACATCCCGGCGAAACCGATGGAGCCGATGCCCAGTGCCAGCCAGATCGGTGCGCGGTTAAAGGCGCGCAGTTCACCCAAGGGGCTGCTGCGCTGCTCGTGCGGGTCGGCCGGGAGGAAGATCGCCACCATGGCGATGGTGATGATGGCGATGATGCCGACCAGGGCGAAGGCGTAGCGCCAGCTCATGAACTGGCCGAGCCAGGTGGCCAGCGGGTTACCGATCAGGATGGCCACGGTCAGGCCGGCCAGCACCCGGCTCACCGCCTTGGCGCGCTTGTGCGGCGGCGCCATGGAGGCAGCCACCAGCATGGCGATACCGAAGTAGGCGCCATGCGGCAGGCCGGCGATGAAGCGGAAGAGCAGCAGCGGCTCGTAGCTCGGTGCCAGAGCGCTGGCGAAGTTGCCGAGGGCGAAGCAGCCCATCAGCAGCAGAAGCAGGATGCGCCTTGGCAGGCGGGCGCCGAGCAGGGCCAGCACCGGTGCACCGACCACCACGCCGAGGGCGTAGGCGCTGATCACATGGCCGACCTGCGGCTCGCTGACGCCAAGATCGGCGGCGACGTTGGGCATCAGGCCCATGATGGCGAACTCGCCGGTGCCGATGGCGAAGCCGCCGAGGGCCAGAGCGAGTTGAATGAGAAGGATCGCGCCCGGCGACAGACTCGTCGCGGCGTCGGATGCAGAACTGTTCATGAGAGACCTGGAGGGGCGAGAAGCAAGCGCGCAATTATAATCTCCCAGCGCCTTGCTTGGGTATTGGCCACCGCTCTATTTCGGGCTTGGAGATGGATGGCCGGAGTCGTTCAGGGCCTTCACGTGGTCGACGAAGGCACGCAGCGGCGCCGGTACGTGACGCCTGCTGTGGTAGTACAGGTACGGCCCGTCGAAGTGTTGCCACCAGTCCTGCATGAAGGGTTGCAGCTGGCCGCTGGCCAGGGGCGCCGCGATGTACTCCTCGAAGGTGTAGAGAATGCCGTGACCGGCGCAGGCTGCAGCGATCAGCAGATCCTGCGACGAGCTGACCAGGCGGCCCTCGGGGGCGATACGCAGGGTGCGTCCCTCCTGTTCGAACTCCCACACGCCGAGCTTGCCACTGGCGAAGCGGTAGCCGAGCAGGCGATGCTCGCTCAGTTCGCTGGGGTGTTGCGGCGTGCCATGGCGCTGCAGATAGCTGGGCGCCGCCACTGCCATGAAACACTGCCGACGCGGCCCGATAGGGATGGCGATCATGTCCTTGGCCAGGCTTTCCTCGTAGCGAATGCCGGCGTCGTAACCGGCGCCGATGACGTCGATGAAGGTGTTGTCCATGTTCACTTCCAGCGCGATGCCAGGGTAGCGAGCGAGAAAACCGTCCAGCAGCTGCGGCAGGATGTGCCGCGCGATCACGCCGGGCACATGCAGGCGCAGTGAGCCGACCGGGTTCTGTGGATCTTCCTGTAGGTCGTTGAGCGCCGTGTTGATCTCGTCCAGCGCGGGGCGCAGACGTTCCAGCAGGCGTGCGCCGATTTCCGTCGGCGTCAGGCCGCGGGTGGTGCGGTTGAGCAGGCGCACGTCCAGTTCCTTTTCCAGGCGGCGCACGCAATCGCTCAGCGACGAGGCCGACATGCCGCGGCGTTGCGCTGCGACGCGAAAGCCACCGGCCTCGACCACGGCAGCGAACAGAGCGACGTCGGATAGATTTGGTTGGCGCATGGGCGTCGACTGGGCGATGACGAAGGGTCCGATAATGCGGCGCAGCGGCCGCTTTGCCAATCCTGAGGGCGCTTTCTGGGATGTAGCCCGGATGCAATCCGGGAATGTATATCAACGATTCCGGATTGCATCCGGGTTCGCGTCTGCGAAACACCTGGTAACTGTCCGCCTGACCGTATGCGCTGTTCGGCTTTGGACGGCTTATCGTACGTGCCATCTGCCTGCACCCTATGTCCTGTACGTGCGCCTGGTCTGGCGCATCGAGTCAACGGACACGAGGAATCAGCCGATGGACAAGAAGAATGCTGTGGGGCGAGGCCATTCGCGTCGAGATGCCCTGAAACTGTTTGGTGTCGTGGGCGGTAGCCTGGCCTTGCACGGGGTGTTGGGCGGGATGCCGACATTCGCCTGGGCCAGTACCACACCGGGGTGGCAGGCGAGCGACATGCCGGCGCTGACCGGCAAGCGCATGCTGGTCACCGGCGGCACCAGTGGTATGGGCTTCGAGGACGCCCTGGCCCTGAGCGGGGCTGGGGCGCAGGTGATCATCGCCGCGCGCAATGCACAGCGTGGCGCCGAGAGCATCGAACGTATTCGTGCTCAGGTACCCGATGCGCGGGTGCGTTTCGAACAGCTGGATCTGGCCGACCTGGCTTCGGTACGCAGCCTGGCCCAGCGCCTGAACGCCGAAGGCGAGGTATTGGACGTGCTGATCAACAACGCCGCGATCATGGCGCCGCCTCAGCGCGGCGTATCTCGTGATGGTTTCGAGATGCAGCTGGCAACCAACTTCCTCGGCCATTTCGCGCTCACTGGCTTGCTCCTGCCATCACTGCGCAAGTCGCCCGACCCGCGCGTGGTGACACTGGCGAGCATCGCCGTGAACCGTGGCCGTATCAACTTCGATGACCTGCAGTCGGAGAACAACTACAACCCCTACGCCGCCTACGCGCAGTCGAAACTGGCCTGTCTGATGATGGCCTTCGAGCTGCAGCGGCGCAGCCTGGCCAATGGCTGGGGCGTGCGCAGCGTCGCCGCGCACCCTGGCGTCGCCGTTACCGAACTGGTCGAGCGCGGGCCAGGACTGGAAAGCGAGTTCGCTCAGCAGTGGGCGAAGGATCGCGATGTCTATCACTCGGCGGCGCAGGGTGCGCTGTCGTCGCTGTTCGCGGCGACGGCTGCCGAGGCCGAGGGCGGGCGCTACTACGGGCCGACCGGCGAAGAGGAAAAACGCGGCCCATTGGGCCTGGCCAAGGTGCCGGAGGCTGCGGCGGATGCCGATGATGCGGCGCGCCTGTGGTCGGTGGCCGAGCGCCTGACGGGCGTCAGGTACGGCTGAGTCATGCCGGCGCGCTGTACCGGCGCGCCCTTTCGAGGAATTTCGCATGTCATCGTCAACGATGGCGCAGCGCGTGGCCGTGGCCATCAACGCGCAGCGCAACGAGCTGTGGCCGGCGCTGGCCGGTTTCACCCTGTTCTTCTGCCTGTTCTCGGGCTACTTCATGCTGCGGCCGATCCGCGAGGCGATGGGCATCGTCTCGGGGGTGGAGAACCTGCAATGGCTGTTCACCGCCACCTTCGTGGTGATGTTGATCGCGGTGCCGTTGTTCGCCTGGCTGAGTTCACGGGTACCGCGGATTCACTTCATCGACTGGGTGTATGGCTTCTTCACCCTGAATCTGGCGTTGTTTGCCCTGTTGTTCTTCAGTGCTGAAGAGAGTGTGTGGCTGGCGCGCAGCTTCTATGTGTGGATTTCGGTCTATAACCTGTTCGTCGTCTCGGTGGCATGGAGCCTGATGGCCGACGTGTTCGACAGCGAGCAGGCCAAGCGCCTGTTCGCCTTCATCGCCGCCGGTGCCAGCGTTGGAGGCCTGGTCGGCCCGGCGTTGAGTGCCTTGTTGGTGAGCACGCTGGGGCAGAGTGGGCTGATTCTGCTGGCTGCGGTGCTGCTGGCCGTGGCGCTGTCGCTCAAGCAGGTGCTGATGCGCTGGCGCGAGGAGGGTGGCGCGGGGCGTGCCGGTGCCGTGCGGGCGGAAAGCCCGCGGCGCCCGGTGCCGGGCAATCCGTTCAGTGGCCTGATGCGTGTGCTGTCTTCGCCCTACCTGTTTGGCATCGCCGGTTTCGTCATCCTGCTGGCGACGGCCAGCACCTTTCTCTATTTCGAGCAGGCCCGCCTGGTGGCCGAGCTGTTCCCGGATCGCGCCGATCAGGTGCGGGTGTTCGGCGTGATCGACTTCGTGGTGCAGGCCGGCGCGCTGATTGCCCAGTTGTTCATCACTGGGCGTGTCGCGCGGCGTATGGGGGTGCGGGTGTTGCTGGCCTGCGTGCCGCTACTGGTGTGTGTCGGCTTCATCGGTCTGGCATTGATGCCGACCTTCGCCATGCTGGCGGCGCTGATGATCGTGCGCCGTATCGGTGAATACGCCTTCGTGCGGCCAGGACGGGAAATGCTCTTCGCGCCGTTGGATGCCGAGAGCAAGTACAAGGCGAAGAACTTCATCGACACAGTGGTCTATCGCGCGGGCGATGCCATGAGTGGCTGGCTCAAGAGCCTGCTCGACATGCTGGCTCAGGGCGCCTGGCTGGTGGCATTGGTGGGCGCTGCCTGTGCGGCGCTGTGGGGATTGCTCGGTTGGTACCTGGGCGGGCAGGCCGATCAGCGTAGTGCCGAGCAGCAGTTGGTGGTGACCAGCTAGCTCAGTGCAACCCTGCCGTTGCAGCGATGCGGGAGTCGGTGGCCGACTCCCGCAACATCATCAGCCGCGCGCGGGAATGTTCAGCCCGCGCTGCACCGCCGGGCGGGCGAGGAAGGCATCGAGCACGCGTTGCACGTTGGTGAAGCGTTCGAACTGCACCAGGTCACCGGCCTTGTAGAAGTCCACCAGGCAGCGCACCCAGGGCAGCACGGCGATATCGGCAATGCTGTACTCGCCCATGATCCAGTCGCGGCCTTGCAGACGCTGATCGAGTACGCCAAGCAGGCGCGCGGATTCGGCCACGTAGCGGTCACGCGGGCGTTTGTCCTCGTACTCGGCACCAGCAAATTTGTGGAAGAAACCGAGCTGGCCGAACATCGGTCCCAGGCCACCCATCTGCCACATCAGCCATTGAATCGTCTCGTAGCGGGCAGCGGCGTCCTGTGGCAGCAGCTTGCCGGTCTTTTCCGCGAGGTAGATCAGAATTGCCCCGGACTCGAACAGCGCCAGCGGATGGCCATTGGGTCCATCGGGATCGAGGATGGCGGGAATCTTGTTGTTCGGCGCCAGCGAGAGAAACTCGGGGCTGAATTGATCGTCGCTGGCAAAGTCGACCAGGTGCGGTTCGTAGGGTAGGCCGATTTCTTCCAGCATGATCGAGGCCTTGACCCCATTGGGCGTGGGCAGCGAATACAGCTGCAGGCGCTCGGGATGCTGGGCGGGCCATTTACGGGTGATGTGGAAGGGGCTGAGGTCGGTCATGTGGGTTCCATGTCGAATGGGCCGAAGAAGAGGCGATCAGAACACGAGTGGCTGGGGCGCAGGAAATCGATCCAGCTGCTAGTAGTCATCGACTCAAGCAATCCTGCCTGGTTCCCTGCGTGCGAGCGAGGCGGTATGGTGGGTTTTTCATCCACCCGGCACGGAACCCATCGGCATGAGCCTGCACGGTACTTACGATTCCCAGAACATCTTCGCCCTTATCATTCGTGGCGACTTGCCCTGCTACAAACTCTACGAGGACGACGATGTGCTGGCCTTCCTCGATCTATTCCCGCAATCCAGGGGCCACAGCCTGGTGATTCCCAAGCGCGCTGCTGCGCGCAATATCCTGGAAATCGACGACGCCAGCCTGGCCAAGGTCATGGCCGTGGTGAAGAAGGTCACTCAGGCAGTCGTCGACGAACTGCAACCCGCTGGTGTGCAGGTGGCACAGTTCAACGGCGCGCCTGCCGGGCAGACGGTGTTTCATATCCACATGCACGTGATCCCGCGCTTCGAGGGCGAGGGGCTGGGTATTCACGCGGCCACCAAGGCCGACCCGGCCGAGCTGGAAGCGCTGCAGGCACGTCTGGTCAAACGCCTGCAGGGCTGAAGCGGTATTGCCCCGGACGAGTGACTCGGCCGGGGCATCAGGCAACCTGTGGGTTAGCCGTTCTGGTTGCTCAGCCCGCCCCACTCGACGAAACGCACGGCGTGCACTTCGCCCTGGCTGTCGCGGTAGACCATGACGCTGGGCACTACACCGCTCTTGCGGCTGTTGTCGGTGCGCTGCAGAACCTGGTCGATGTCCAGCTGCATGCCGTACTGGTATTCCTGCACTTCCACTTTGGAGCTGGCAGGTGCTTTCTCGCTGGCGAAGGCCATGGGGGCGAAAGCGGCGATGAGGGTGGCGTTGAGGGCTGCGAATTTCATCTGGGTAGTCTCCGATTAGTTGCGCCGATTTAGGTGGCGCTGGGTTCGAGAGAGATGAAAACACTGCGCCCTTCATTACAGAAATCGATGCTTGTGCTAGCGAAAATCGCTGTCATCGATATCTTGCCCACAGGCTCGCCAAGGCCAATACTCAGGCGGCATTCATCTGCCCACGGAGGGCTTCATGCGCTCGATCCTCATCGCTCTACCGCTGTTGCTGCTGGCCGGTTGTTCATCGTTTCGGGGCGACCCCGAGTACATCAAACCGGTACCGGAAGATCGCCTGTTGGCCTTTCAGGAGGCGCAGACGAACAGTGCGCAGATCGTGGTCAATCGCGACTTCGGGGTGATGGGAGGCGGCTGCTTCGTGGCCATCGAGGTGGATCGCAAGGTCGCTGCACGCATCGGCGTCGGCGAGGTCGCGACCTTTCAGGTGCCGCCCGGCACGCGCGTGGTCGGCATCACCCCGGATCGTATGGACGACACCCTGTGCGGCATGGGCCGCCTGCTGCGGGAGGTGGCGGTGCCGGTGAAAAGTGGGGAGATCCAGCACCTGCGCATCGTCAGCCAGAACAAGGGTGGCTTCGATATCCGCCCGGACAAGCCCTGATTCGGTGAGAGCGGTTGCGGGTCGGTGACCCTGCGCAAATGCTTCACTGGCGATCAACCTCATCGGCCAGCAGCGTTTCCAGCCAGTTCATGAAGGCGCGCACCCGTCGCGGCAGATGACGCCCGTGCGGGTGCAGCAGATGCACTGGCATGGGCGGCGCGACCCAATCGTCCAGCAAGCGACACAGACTCCCACTCTGCAAATGCGTGCGCATGCCGATCAGCGGCGCCTGGATGATGCCCAGACCGCCGATGCAGGCCCCGTGGTACGCGTCGATATTGTTCACCGTTATCCGGCCACTCATGGGCAATTGCTGCAGCTTGCCGTCACGTTGATATTCGAAACCGTCTGGGCGTGTGCCAAAGGCGGTCACGTAGTGGATCAGGCTGTGCCCGCTGAGGTCGTCCAGGTTTTCGGGCGTTCCATGCTCGGCCAGATAAGCCGGGCTGGCACAGTTGACCATGGACAGCTGGCCCAGTGGTCGCGCTACCAGGCTATCGTCGTCGATGGCGCCAATGCGCAGCACGCAATCGAAACCTTCGCGCAGTGGGTCTACGCGGCGGTCACTGCAGCCTAGTTCGATCTCCAATGCCGGATGTTGCGCGAGAAATTCATCCAGGCGTGGCGCCACCAGACGCCTGGCTATTTCCGTTGGCATATCCACTCGCAGGCGCCCGCTCAGTGCGCCGGCATCCTGGCGGAACAGGTTCTCCAGCTCGTCCATCTGTGCCAGCACTTCACGGGCGCGTTCGTACAGCGCCTGGCCGTCCTGGGTCGGACGCACCCGTCGGGTGGTGCGGTGCAACAGACGGGCATCGACCAGGCGTTCCAGGTCACGCACCTGCTCAGACACCGTCGAGCGCGGCAAGCCCAGACTTTCGGCGGCCTGGGTAAAACTGCTCAGTTCGGTGACACGTTGAAAGGTACGCAGCAGCTCCAGCTTGTTCATGATGGCGGCCCAGATTGTTCGCTCGTGGCGATCAGTATTTCCGGTTTTTCTGGATTTATCAGTATCTGATCGATCAATAACCTGTGATTGAACTTCATCACCCATCACAGGAGATTCACCATGACTCGCAAAATCGCACTCATCACAGGCGCCAGCCGTGGCCTCGGCCGCAGTGCGGCTAAACATCTGGCTGCTCAAGGCGTGGATATCATAGGCACCTATCGCAGCCAGGCGGATGACGCGCAGCAGTTGGCCCACGAGATCGAAGCGCAGGGTGGCCGAGCGCTGATGCTGCAATTGGATGTCAGCGACAGCAGCAGCTTTGCCGCATTCGCCGAACGTGTGGCGGTTGGTTTGCGTGAGACCTTCGCGGCTGAGCGTTTCGATTTCCTGATCAATAACGCCGGTATCGGCATCCATGCCGCCTTCAGCGAAACCACTGAGCAGCAGTTCGACGAACTGATGAACATCCAGCTCAAGGGCCCATTCTTTCTCACCCAGCGCCTGCTGCCGCTGATGGTCGACGGCGGCCGGATCATCAATGTCTCTACCGGCTTGGCCCGTTTCAGCTTGCCGGGTTACAGCGCCTATGCGGCGATGAAAGGTGGCGTCGAAGTGTGGACGCGCTATCTGGCCAAGGAACTGGGTCCGCGCGGCATAAGCGTGAATGTACTGGCTCCCGGCGCCATCGAGACCGACTTCGGCCATGGCGTGGTCCGCGACAATGCTGAGGTCAATGCCTTTATCGCCGGCAATACGGCACTGGGGCGGGTCGGCTTGCCCGATGATATCGGCGCAGCTTTCGCGCTGTTGCTGAGCGATGCTGGCCGCTGGATCAATGGTCAGCGTATCGAGGCGTCAGGCGGGATGTTTCTCTGAGAGCCTGAGCGGCAGTTCCCGACGGCACCGGCTGTGGCGGTTAGAATCTCTGGGCCAGAACAGGGAGATGAGCCGCAATGGGATTACCGATAGCGATAGTGGGAGCGGGTACAGCCGGCCTGGCCACTGCAATTTTCCTCGCCCGCCAGGGTTACTCGGTACGCGTGCTGGAGCGGGTCGAACAGCTGCAGCCGGTGGGCGCCGGCATCCTCTTGCAGCCTTCCGGCCTGGCTGTGCTGCAGCGTCTGGGCCTGCTGGCCGAGTGCACCGCGTTGGGTGCGCCGGTCAGCCGTCTGTACGGCACCAGCTGGCAGGGCCGGGTGATCCTCGATACCCGTTATCACGACTGGCAGCGAGGCAGTTTCGGCCTTGGCATTCACCGCGGCGTGTTGATGACGGCATTGCTCAATGCCGCGCAGCGTGTCGGTGTGCAGGTGGAAACCGGTGTGGCGGTCAGCCGCTTCGAGCAAGCCAGCGGCCATGTTCGCTTGCTGCGCCAGGACGAGGGTGGCAATGAGCAACCCCTGGGCAATTTCGCCGCGTTGATCCTGGCCGATGGCACGCGTTCGACCCTGCGTGCGCAGATGCAGGTGCGTCAGTGGTCGCGCCCCTATCCCTGGGGCGCTCTATGGAGCATGTTGCCAACTTCGCCGGGGACCGATTCCGGAGAACTGCGCCAGTGGTACCGCGGCTGCCGCGAGATGTTCGGGCTGATGCCGACCGGATGCACCCACCAAGCCCGGGAGAAATCGCTGACCAGCCTGTTCTGGAGCCTGCCGCTTAGTGAACATGATGCGTGGCGCAAGAGTGGCCTGGAGGCCTGGAAAACCCGCGTGCGCAACCTCGCTGGCGATGCTTCAGAGGCCTATCTGCAGCAGATCGATGATCCCGCACAACTGACCCTGGCGGCCTATGCCGACGTGCGCATGCAACGCTGGAACGATGGTCGCGTGCTTGCCATCGGTGATTGCGCCCACGCCATGAGCCCGCAACTGGGGCAGGGTGCCAATATGGCGTTGGTCGATGCTGCTGCACTGGCCGATGCGCTTGGCAATGCCGGTGACGAGCACCAGCAAGCGCTTGATTGGAACGCCATCTTCACCAGCTACGGTGATACGCGCCGTGATCACCTGCGCTACTACCGTCAGGCCAGCCGCTTGCTGACGCCGCTGTTCCAGTCCAACAGCAACACCCTGGCCGTGCTACGCGATATCGCCCTGACGTTGGCTCGGCACAACAGTTTCGGCCGCCAGCACGCGGTGAGCACGTTGGTCGGTGCACGCGGCGGCTGGCTGTGGTCGGGGGCGCAGAAGCGCGAGCTGCATGCCTGGAAGGGCGAGCGGGAGGCGTGGGAGTAGCCTATCTGCCGCTGTCGCTGGCAAAGCGCTGTTCCAGAGCAGCGACGACTTGATGTAGCGCATCGATCGGATCGACATCGTTTTGCGCGTAGATGCTGCATGAGGCCATATCGTCCGGGTAGCCGAACTCCGCATAGAGTTCCTGCAACCGTTCGATCTTGTCCTCATCGGCAAGCGAGGAGTGTTGCAGTTCCGAGAGCATGGCTAGCCGCCATTTCTCCAGAGCATGCGACCGTTTTTCCTGAAGATCGATACCCTCTTTCTTGCACAGGGTTGCCAGCAAGGCGACTACTTCGTCATCACTCAGGGCGTCGCTGCCGGCCAGAACGGCAATATCACTGTCCTGCTGACCAGCAGACAGTAGTTTGAAGGCATGCTCGGATACGGCGTCCTTGTTTATCCAGCCGTTATTCAAGCCGATCGCCAGGGTCGGCCAGTCAACCAGGTTGCGCTTAGCAAGCTCGGGAAAATATTCGTTCATTACTACCCCTTAAGGTCTGGCAACTTGGTTGGGGAAGCCTGTCACTTTCCCGCCAGGAATGAAGCGTCGATGCGTAACTCGCTGGTGATGGATTTACTCATTGCTCTTCTGTATCTGCGAGGGACCATCTGGCTATGGTGACGAAGACTTCACCGCTATCGGTGTCGCAAATATAACGAGCTTCTCCGCATGAATTGCCATGTTTGGTAAGTAGATTACTGTTCCAGCATTGGGAAATTATTTGCGCTAGAGCGATAGCCTGCTCGGTTGTCAAGTTGTCAAACAGTCCTGTGATTTCCAGTAAATTCATCCAGTACTGAGTGCGATCCATATCTTGTGTTGTTTTTATGAGGTCTAGGTAACGATTCGCATCGAAAAGCTCGCCAATAAATGCCCGGTCGTCGACAATTTCTATTGCGGGAGACATTAGTTGTGCGTAGTGGAGGAGGAAATCGAAGTGCAGGGGAGTAGTGGCATATACAGCTTGCACGTAGTCGATGCCGGAAGTAGCTGGATCGTTGTTGGCTTTCTTGAAATCAGTAAAGCTGAATAGTTGATCATTATGCATGTGTGTTGTTCTCGCCTAAGATTTTCCTGACGCAGGCCGGCAACGGTACGCTGAATTAGCGGTGAAGAACGTGCGCAGGTATCATTGATCCGTGTTTATGACTATCAGGGGCTGGTCACTCCAGGCAACCTGGTTTTCAGCGAATAGGCTGTGGAGCGCTGCGACAAACCCCTGACTTAGTTCCCCTTGAGGAAGATCACGAATTCCAAACTTCTCGATAAGTCTATGGCATCTGTCTGTGGCACTGATATCCCATAGATACCAATGTGAGGTTTCCTCTATGTCCGAGCGGAAAGGGTCATGACGGGCAAGTGACTTTATGTAATCGAGTGCAATGGACTTCTGCGTCGAAAAGTCGTCAGCTTTCAAGGATGGAATATGGAGGAGGTTACTAGCGAAAAGGCGATAGAGCGTATCTACCGCCAACTGCCAATGCAGAGTGGTGTCCTTGCTGTTTGTCAGTCCACTGGTCATGGCATCCGCGCAATAGCTGTCGTAGCAGAACACACGTAGCCAATCTTGAATTGCTAGTGCGGGAAATTCATATACGCTCATTGACTGTTTCTGTTCTTTCAGGAGTTAAGGTTTTGCTGGTGCTCTGTTTTTTGTAATGATAATGCTGAAAGAATCAGATATCCGGATAGGTTTCCAGAAACCATTCGAGGGTGTCTTGGATTCGATGGCTGTCCTGTGAATTCAGATTCCTGATTGTCTCTTTCAACACCTTTGCCGCTTCGAGTATTTCAGGGTGATCCACCACAACGCCGGAGTCTTCGGTGATGCATTCGATCATGGCACTCAGTGTCGCTGTGTTCAGGGGCATGGGTGAGTTTTTTATTAGCTCAATGCCTTTATGGAGATTGACTGAGTAAAGCGTCCCGAAAGCCGATGCCTGGAAATATTCGTCACCCTTGTTGTCACGCAGAATGTCTACTGCCAAGTGCTCTGCGACGGCTTTGTTCAGGTGTTGCAGTTGGTGCAGTGCTTCTGCCGCTGTGTCGTAGTCACCGAGGTTGGCGACTTCCTCTAGTAGCTCCTCTTCTGTCCTGTTCATAATCAGAAATGGGGCGCCCTTTTGAGGTGAGTATTTGGTTTTTGAAGTTATTTGGGGGATGTAATTTATGTATTGGTTTTGTTGATGTCTGGGCGTTGTTTGGAGAGACTTATGAAGTCTTGATTATTGTGTAGGCGGAAGATGAGTTCTTTGGTGAGGTCTCTGTATACATCTTTATCCGGCGTGTCAGTGGCTACGAATTGCACCTTGTTGATTTGGTAGTTTGATTGGAGTTGATGATTTATTTCTTTTAAGCCGGTGATGACTTGGGTGAGCACATCATCGCTTTTGATCGTATTTTCATGAGGTTCACTGGAAGCAAGGTCGCTGATTTCTATGGATTCACTATGTCCAAGCGATAGCCCAAGCAGGTTATGTTGAGGGCCGGTTATGCGGATGACTTTGTAATAGGGGGCATCGTAAAGGAATTGCATTTTTAATTTTCCAGTTTGGGTGCAGGGTAGCGACGCTCTGCTGCATTATGGGCATCAGTGTATCCGGAGTCATTTCTCCGCATGTACCATGCTTCTGCTGTCTCATGCCTTAATAGTTTCATGTCGTCAGGAGTGTGGGTTCCATTTTCCAGTCTCTTCCAAGCATTGGCGATGCCCATGTCGCTGTCGAATCTGGCGCGTTGAGCTGGAATTCCATATTCCACATAGCGATCAAGCAGGTGTTCCTCGTAAAACAAGTGATCCTTCACCTTTTGAACATTTTCTATCTTGATCCCGGTATTTTTTGATATGTCGGCAACATCGGTATTACTTGCCCGAATAGCTTCATAGGCTTCATCTGCTGTGCCGGAGAAATATCCTGAACCGGTCTGCCGTCTGCGCCCTTCCTCAGCAGGCGTTTGTACCGTTCCTGGTTTTACCTCCTTTGGGCGCGTCACTTCCACTGTCCGCGCCCCAGTCCCGCTCCCTCTCGCTCTGCCACCGCGCCTGATCCTTGCGCGTTTCAAGGCCGCGCTAAGGCGCTTCAGGGCGTTGCCCAGACGTGCAAGCTTGTCCAGATAGCTTACCGATGCCGCACCACGCGCGGCCAGGCCGATGCCGCCGGTGAAGACGATCAGCAGGGCTGCCAGTACGATTTCGAACAGTGCGCCGCCGCTGAACTCGGCCACTTCCTCGACGTTCTGCGCCTTGGCGTAGTCGACGGCGAAGCGGCCGAGCATGGCTTTGCTGGGGCCGTCTTCGTAGATGAAACAGGTCAGTTCGTAGGCTTCGGCCAGTTGCTCACGGGTGATGCTGCTCGGGTCGAAGCCCAGCGCCTCCACCAGCTCTCGATGCTGTTCAGCGCTGAACTGGCGATTGTATGCGGTCAGCCAGGTTTCTCCCTCGCTGGCGCGCGCCTGCCAGGCGCTGCGCAGGGCATTGGAGAAGGCGGTGAAAGGATTGACCAGGTCGGAGAATTCCTTGGCAGTCTTGAGCAGCCCCCAGGCACCGAGGAAGAAGCCATTGCCTACGGCCAGTTGTCGATGCAGGTAATTGGAGAAGGCACTGCGCTGGTCCTGAATGGCCTGCAACTGGGCTGCTTCTGCGCGTTCCGCGGCGAGAATTTCGTCCAGTACGGCCTGTAGCTCGGCGCGGGCATTGCTGATGTCGGTATCGACATCAGCGTCAGCGAGCAACTGCGCCTGGTACTCGCCGCTGGGAATGGTCTGAATCAGGCCACCACGAGAATCCAGGCTACCGCGTACAGCATTGCCGCTGGCGGGAGAGAGGCTGTAGGGCAGATTGGCGCCCAGGCATTCGCCGTTGTCCCAGACGAAACGTAGACCGACCAGGCAACTGGAGGTCTGAGTGCTGCCGCCTTCCAATGGTCTGGGAGCCTGGCGGTGGAAATCGCCGTTGTAGGGCGCCGGCGTCGGTGCGGGGCGTTCGTTGCGATTGTTGGGGACGTAGCCGCTCATCGTCGTGCATCCATGCTGCAGCCGGCGATATGCCGGCAGGGTCGATCATCAACGCCGATGCTAACCAAGGACCTATGCGCAAAGTCTTGCGCAGTGGCGGGCCAGCTTTGCTTTTTGTGATCCATGCACGCAAAAAATGTCGTGGCGGTTCAGCCGTGCTGCAGCTCGAGCAGCGCCTTCTGGCTCAGGTCCAGCCACTCCTTGTGCAGAACTCGATAGTGCCGGGCGGAGCGGCGGGCGTGGGTCTGGATCTGTTGCAGCAGTTCGATGGCCTCGCGCTGACGTCCCAGTCGGCGCAGCAGCAGGGCATAGCGATAGTTCGCCTCGGGGCTGGCGCAGTAGCTGCCGAGGGCGCGGTATTCCTCTTCGGCCTTGAGGTCATTGCCCTGGCCTTCCAGCGCGCGGGCATACAGCAGGTGGCCGTCGGAGGAACGGAAGTCGGGGTTGTGGGCGATCAGTTGATCGAGGCTCGCCTGACAGCCGGCGAAGTCGCCCAGGGCGAAACGTGCCCTGGCCAGGCCGAGGAGGATATCCGGGGCGTCGCTGTGGATGCCGCGCAGGGCTGTCTGATACTGCTGGGCCGCTTCTTCGGCCTGCCCCATGCGCAGCAGTTCATCGGCCAGGTTGACGCGGGTATCACGGGTGTCGCGAATCTCCAGTTCGTCGCGCAGGGCGCGCAGGTGGCGCTCGGGGTCGATGCTGTCGTGCAGGCGGTTGAGTGTCTGCCGGCCGCGTCGGCTGCCGAGCAGATCCGGCAGCATGATGCCGAGGAAGTAGATCAGGCAGCCGAGGCCGGGCAGGGCGATGATCAGGTACAGCCAGTAGCGTTCCTGGCCACTGCGAACCACGTGGAGGCCGCAGGTGACTTGGCAGGCGATGACTAGCAGGGCGAGCAGAGGCATGAGGCGATCCAGTCCTTTGGAGTGCGAGGGGAGGCTTATCAGAGCATGGATCGGCCCCGTTGTCAGGTGACGCATGCACGGCTGTGGCCTGCGTCACGTGGTAGGCTGCGCGGCGGATTCCATGTTCATAAGGATGCGTGCATGCCGTCGTCGCTGGAGATCTTCGCCAACCTTTTCTATCTGGTTTCGGTCGTGCTGGCGGCGCGCAATTCGGTGCACACCTGGGCCGTCGGCCTGGTTGGCTGCGTGCTGTTCGGCTGGCTGTTCTTCAGCGTGCAGCTGTATGCCGATGTCACCCTGCAGATTTTCTTCATCGCCACCAGTCTGCTGGGTTGGTGGAGCTGGTTACGCGGTCGCCAGGGCGAGGCGCTGCCGATCAGCCGTGCCAGCACGGCCGGAGTGGGCTTGGCGCTGCTGCTCGCGGTGGTCGTGGCAGGCGCATACGGCGCCTTGCTGCATCATTTCACCGACGCCTATGCGCCCTTCATCGATTCCCTGGTGCTGACCTTGAGCGTGCTGGCGCAATTGCTGCTGATGCGCCGCAAGTTGGAAACCTGGTACGGCTGGCTGCTGGTGAACACGCTGGCGGTGCCGTTATTCGCCTCGCGCGAGTTGTATCTGACGGCGTTCATCTACCTGCTGTTCTGGTGCAACGCCTGGTACGGCCTGTACCGCTGGCGCCGTGAACTGAACGCGCAGACGGTCTGAGATGAACAAGCGATTTGCCTGTGGGCTGGTGGTCGGCAAGTTCGCGCCGCTGCACCTGGGGCATGAATGGTTGATTCGCCAGGCGCAAGAGCGGTGTGAGCAACTGGTGCTGCTCAGTTGGGCCTACCCGGAGCTTGCCGGCTGCGAGCCCGAGCGCCGTGCGAACTGGCTGCAGGTGCGCTTTCCCGAGCTGCGCAGCTGGGTGGTGACGCCCGAGTGGGTTGCCCAGCAGCATGCACGCGGCCTGGCGCTGCCAGAGCTTCCCCACGAATCCGATTCCGATGCTGTACAGCGTCAGTTCGTCGCCGACTTTTGCCTGGCAGTGCTCGGCCACCCGGTCGACGCGGTCTTTACCAGCGAGGCTTACGGCGATGGTTTTGCCGCGCATTTGAGCCGGTGTTTCGGCCGGCCGGTGGAGCACGTCGAGATCGACCGCGCGCGCATTCAGGTGCCGGTGTCCGGTACGCGTCTGCGCGCCGATATTCATGGCCTGCATCACTACCTGGCGCCGCAGGTGTATGGCGATTTCGTCGAGCGCATCGCCTTGCTCGGCGGTGAGTCCACCGGCAAAAGTAGCCTCGCCCTGGTGCTGGCCGAGGCTCTGGGCACGCGTCACGCCGCCGAGTACGGTCGCGAACTCTGGGAAGAGCAGGGCGGCGTGCTCGCCTATGACGACCTGCTGCGTATCGGTCGAACCCAGGTCGACCGTGAGCAGAGCCTGGCCGGGCAGTGCCAGCGCTACCTGGTTTGCGACACCACGCCGCTAACCACGCTGTTCTATTGCCGCGAGTTGTTCGGGCGGGCCGAGCCCGAGTTGGAGCAGTTGGCCGATCGGCACTATCACCACCTGTTCCTGTGCGCCGATGACTTCCCCTTCGTGCAGGACGGCACCCGTCAGGACGAGACCTTTCGCCGCCGGCAGAACCAGTGGTACGAGCAGAAGCTGACGCGGCGCGGCTGGCCATTCACACGGCTGACCGGCTCTCTGCAACAGCGCATCGAGCAGGTGCTGCATAGCCTGAGCGGAACCTAGTCGGAGGCAGTTGGTGCGCACGGCGCACCCTACGTTCGAACGAGCGAAGCACTTGCCGGTATAGCCGCGGGTGGTGTTGCGTAGGGTGCGCTGCGCGCACCGGCTTGTGGAACACGCCTGGAGTTCAGCCAGCCATGACTGCAATCAGCGGCGCGCAACGTCTGGTCGGCCTTGCGACACGCTACGAGACTTGTCGGCCATCCATGGCTGGGCGAGGATGCGCGTTCTCGACCGAAACGGAATCGTCATGCGTCGTCTGCCTTCGCTCACCGCCCTGCGCACTTTCGAAGCGGCCGCGCGGCATGCCCACTTCGGCCGCGCGGCCGCTGAGCTGTGCGTCACCGACAGCGCCGTCAGCCACCAGATTCGCCAGCTCGAAGAGCAACTCGGCAGCACGCTGTTCGAGCGCGACGGCCGTCAGGTACGCCCGACACCGCAGGCCAGGCGCCTGCTGCACAGCCTGCAGCAGGCCTTCGAGCTGATTGGCGAGGCTTGCGACGAGCTGCGTGATCCCGGTTCGCAGGCGCAACTGCGCGTCGCGGTTACCGCAGAGTTGGCGCAGAAGTGGCTGGTCGGGCGCCTGGCCGACTTCGCTGAGCGCCACCCGCAAATCACCCTGCATCTGCATGAGCAAGCGCTGGAGGCGACGCTGCCGGGCAGCGAGATCGATATCGCCATCACCTACGGCACCGGCCCGGACGATGCCAGCGCCTACTTCGTAAGGCCGCTGCCGACCCTGCAGTTCTTCCCCGTGTGCAGCCCGGGCCTGTTCAACCAGTCGCCACTCAAGCACCCGCGCGACCTGGCGCGTCATTGCCTGCTGCATGACGATCAGGACGGCAAGACCTGGACCGCCTGGCTGACCACTCATGCTGGCGATATCCAGCCGACTCGGCATCTGTATCTGGGCCATGCCGGCCTGACCATGGAGGCCGCTGCACGTGGCCAGGGCGTGGCCATCGGCGACAACCTGACCAGCGCCGAAGACCTGGCCAGTGGTCGCCTGGTACGCCCCTTCGCTGCCCAGGTGCCGTCGCTCGGGCAGTACGCGCTGGTGTGCGAGCGCCTACGTCTGGACAAGCCGGCAGTCGCTCATTTCATCGAATGGTTCACTGATCAGTTGGTCGATCTGTGAATTGAATTCAAGGGTTCCGCGATTATCGTCATTGGTCGTACTGGCATCGACGCGCGTACTGTCGGGCTACTTCCAGCCACTGACGAGGAGCCGCGAGATGGCCCGTACCCTGACCTCCCTGCCCAAGGCCGACGGCTTTCGTCTGCCCGGCGAATTCGAAACCAAGAGCCGCTGCTGGCTCGGCTGGCCGGAGCGCCCGGACGTGTGGCGCAACGGTGGCAAGCCGGCGCAGAAGGTCTGGGTCGAGATCGTTGCGGCCATCGCCAGCAGCGAGCCGGTCACCGTCTGCGCCTCGGCGGCGCAGTATGGCAACGCTCGGCGCCTGCTGCCGGCGCATGTGCGGGTGGTGGAAATGACCTGCAACGACACCTGGTTCCGCGATAGCGGCCCGGCCTTTCTGGTGCATGACGAGACGGCCGAAGTGCGCGGCGTGGACTTCGAGTTCAACGCCTATGGCGGGCTCGATGGCGGGCTTTACTACCCCTGGGACAAGGACGATCAGATCGCGCAGAAGATTCTCGAGATCGAAGGCTTTGATCGCTATCGCGCGCCTTTCATTGCCGAAATGGGCGGTATCCAGAGTGACGGCCAGCGCACCCTGCTGACCACCGAGCAGTGCCTGCTCAACCGCAATCGCAACGCCCACCTGGGCAAGGACGAGATGACCCGCAGGCTGTCGGATTACCTCGGTGCCGAGCAGGTGATCTGGCTGCCACGCGGCTGCAAGTTCGACGAAACCGACGGCCATATCGACGACCTGGCCTGCTTCGTCCGCCCTGGCGTGGTGGTGATGCAGTGGACCGACGACCGCACCGACCCGCAATGGGAAATCTACCAGGAGGCTTACGACATCCTGCGCAGCACGCGCGATGCCCGTGGCCGCGCGCTGGAGGTGCACAAGCTGCCGCAGCCGCGGGTGCTGGAGTGGACCGCGGAAGAGGCCGAAGGTCTGGATCATGACGATGCCACCCATACCCGCCAGGCCGGCACGCAGATCTGCGCCTCGTACATCAACTACTACGCCGGTAACTCGGCCATCGTCCTGCCGCTGTTCGGCGACGCCAACGACCGTGTGGCCCAGGCCACCCTGGCCGAGCTGTTCCCGCAGCACCGCATCCTCGGCATCGAGAACTCGCGGGAAATCCTCCTGGGTGGCGGCAACGTCGCCTGCATCACCATGCCGCAATACGCCGCGCCCCAGCGCGCCTAGGAGGCCCGGATGAAACTGCCCGCCAGTCTGCTGGCCGTGGCCCTTGCCGCCTGCGCACACGCGCAGGCCGGTTCGGCGCAGCAGCAGGTCAACCTGTATATCTGGAGCGAGTATCTGGCCCCGGACACCCTGGCTTCGTTCGAAGAGAAGACCGGTATCCGCGTGGTGGTCGATCATTTCGATTCGCTGGAAACCGTGGAAACCAAACTGCTCACCGGCGGCAGTGGTTACGACCTGGTGCTGACCGCCGGCCAGCACCTGAGCAGGGCTATCGCCAGCGGTGCATTGCGCGAGCTGGACAAGACGCAGCTGCCGCATTTTGCCGGGCTGGATGACGAGTTCACTCAGCACATGGCCAGGTTCGACCCGGGCAATCGCTACGCCGGACTCTACGTCTGGGGCACCACCGGTTTCGGCTACCAGGAGCAGGCCATTACCCAGCGCATGGCCGATGCCCCGACCGATAGCTGGGCAATGCTGATGGACCCGCAGGTGGTGGCGCGTTTTGCCGATTGCGGAGTGAGTTTGCTCAATGACCCCAACGAGGTGTTCGCCGCTGCGTTCCGCTACCTGGGGCTGGATATCAATCGGCAGAACCTCGATGACCTGAAACAGGCCGAGGCCCATCTGGCCAAGGTACGACCGTTCATTCGCTACTTCGACAATGACCGCAACATCAGCGATCTGGCCAACGGCAACACCTGCCTGGCCATGGCCTGGAATGGCAACGTCGCCATCGCCGCGGCGCAGGCCGAGCAGGCCAACAAGGACTTCCAGCTGAGCTATCGCATCCCGCGTGAAGGGGCTCTGTTGTGGTTCGATGCCATGGTCATCCCGCGTGACGCGCCGCACCCGGAAGCCGGGCTGGCGTTGATGGACCACCTGATGACGCCCGAGGTGATCGGCGCCATCAGCAACAGCATCTACTACGCCAATGCGGTACCGGCTGCCGACGCCTTCGTCGATCCGGCAATTCTCGCCGACCCCGGCACCTATCCGCCGGCCGAGCTACGCGCCACGCTGTACACCAAGAATGACAACAGTCGCGAGTTCAACCGGGCGCTGACCCGTGCGTTCAGCCGGCTGAAGTCGGGTCGGTAGCTGTCAGCGATAGCGCGAGAAAATGGCGTCGAATTCGCCATCCTGTCTCATCTGCACCAATGCACGCAGCAGCGCCTGGGTTGGAACATCCGGCTCGTCGCGGACGATGCAGGCGATCAGGTCGGCGCTGATTTCACCGAGCGCATGCAGGCGTTGCTCGGCTGGCCGGTCGCGATTGAACCAGGCCAGCGCCAGGTGATTGCTGATGGCATAGCGGTAGCGGCCGGCCTCGAGTTTCTCCAGGGCCAGCTCCTGGGTGCGGGCGTCTTCGCGGTGTACTGCACCACTGGCCAGCAGCGGCTCCAGGTTTGGATAGCTGAAGCCCAGCACCGTACCCAGGCGCTCATCCCGCAACTGCTCCAGCTTGAAGTCAGGGTCGGCGTTGCGCGCGACGATCAGGTCGCGCTGCACCATGAAGGGCAGGCTCCAGATGTACTGATGATGGGATTCGGCGAGCCAGTCTGGATTGACGTAGCAGCGCACGTCGATTCCACCGCTGACCAGCAAACGTTGAACGCGCAGGCGCGGTAGCACCAGCATCTCTGCACGGCGGCCGACCTTCTGCGCCAGGCGCATTTGCAGATCGTAGAGAATCCCGCCCGTAGCCTGGCCATCGACGATCTTTATCATCGGCATGGCCCAGCTCTCGGTCACCGAGAAGCGCAGTGGGCGCTGCTCCTCGGCCGAGGCTGCGAGGCACAGCAGAAGCAGCAGAGCGGAAAGCGAAAGGCGCATGCGGTTACCGGTTCAAGACGTTAGCGATGCCGCGCCGAGCTTGGCCGTAGCGGACTGGGCGACGGCCGCTCAGGCTGGTGCCGGCTCGAAACTGTCGGCGCGCGCCATGCGCCACATGCGCTCGTAGAACTCCCCTGCGATCTGGCCGCTGAGCAACTCGCCCGGCGCTAGGAACACGTGCTGCTGAGCGAACAGCTTGATCTCGGTAGCCGACATGCGCTGCACCAGATGCTTGGCATCGATCTGCGCCGGGTGGTCGAGGCCGGCGGCGGCGAGCATTTCGGCCAGTGCCTTGAGCGTGTTGCGGTGGAAGTTGTAGACGCGCTGGGCCTTGTCCTCGACCACCAGGGCGCGTTGGCGCAACGGGTCCTGGGTCGCCACGCCGGTAGGGCACTTGTTGGTGTGGCAGCTTTGGCTCTGAATGCAGCCGATGGCGAACATGAAGCCGCGCGCTGAGTTGGCCCAGTCGGCGCCGATGGCCAGCACGCGGGCGATATCGAAGGCGCTGACGATCTTGCCGCTGGCGCCGAGCTTGATCTTGTCGCGCAGGTTGCTGCCGACCAGGGTGTTATGCACGAACAGCAGCCCTTCGCGCAGCGGCACGCCCAGGTGATCGGTGAACTCCAGCGGCGCCGCACCGGTGCCGCCTTCCTTGCCGTCGACGACGATGAAGTCGGGCAGGATGCCGGTCTCCAGCATGGCCTTGACGATGCCCATGAATTCCCAGGGGTGGCCCAGGCAGAACTTGAAACCCACCGGCTTGCCGCCGGACAGCTCGCGCAGCTGAGCGATGAACTGCAGCATCTCTGTCGGCGTGGAGAAGGCGCTGTGGCGCGACGGCGAGATGCAGTCCTCACCCATCGGTACGCCGCGGGTATTGGCGATTTCCTCGGTGACCTTGTGCTTGGGCAGGATGCCGCCATGGCCCGGTTTGGCGCCCTGGCTGAGCTTGATCTCGATCATCTTCACCTGCGGGCTGGCGGCCTGGGCGGCGAAACGCTCGGGGTCGAAGCGCCCGTCGGAAGCACGGCAACCGAAGTAGCCGCTGCCCAGCTCCCAGACCAGATCGCCGCCGTGCTCGCGGTGATAGGGGCTGATGCTGCCTTCACCAGTGTCGTGGTAGAACTCGCCGAGTTTCGCCCCTTCGTTGAGCGCGCGAATGGCGTTGGCGCTGAGCGAGCCGAAGCTCATTGCCGAGATGTTGAACAGCGACGCCGAGTACGGCTGGCTGCACTGCGGCCCGCCGATCTCCACGCGAAAGCTGCACGGATCTGTCAGTGGTGCCGGGCGCATCGAGTGACTGATGAACTCGAAGCCGTTCTGGTACACATCGCTCAGTGTGCCGAAGGGTTTGTCGGCGCCTTCGTTCTTGGCGCGGGAATACACCAGCGAGCGCTGGGCGCGGGAGAAGGGCAGCTGCTCGGCGTCACCTTCGAGCAGGTACTGACGGATTTCCGGGCGAATGCCTTCGACCAGATAGCGAATATTGCCGAGGATTGGGTAGTTGCGCCGCACTGCATGGCGCGTCTGTAGCAGATCGCCGATACCGATCAGGCTGAGCACGCCGCTGAGCAGGGTGAACGGCCACAGCCATTCATGGCCAAGGAAAGGCACGCTGGCCAGGGTGAACAGCACGCAGAAGGCGAAGAATGCGTAGCGGCTGAGCAGGGAGAGGTTCATGCAAGCTCCAGGTGCGCGGATCAAGATAAGACTTTAGACCAAACGGCTATATTGGGTCATGTTCTGTCCACCTAGACACTCTCAAGGGCTGAGGACGAACCCCCTCGCCCTGTGGCACACTCGGTGGCCCGGAGCCAACCGTCGTAAGAGCTTGGCCCAAGTCTCCCGATTTTCGGCCTGCGCCATTGTCGCCGGCCTACTGCCTGAGGCCGCCAGCGGCCGAGAAGAGGAATGAGCGTGCATAACGTCGTCATCAGTGGTACCGGCCTCTATACCCCGGCCAACAGCATTTCCAACGACGAGCTGGTGGCATCCTTCAATGCTTATGTACAGCAGTTCAATGCCGATAACGCCGAGGCCATCGCCCGCGGCGAAGTGGAGGCGCTGAGCGAGTCCAGCAGCGGCTTCATCGAGAAGGCTTCGGGCATCAAGAGCCGCTTCGTCATCGACAAGGAAGGCATTCTCGATCCGCTGCGCATGGTGCCGCGTATCCCTGAGCGTTCCAACGAGGAGTGGGGCATCCTCTGCGAAATGGCCGTGGGCGCCGCCAAGGAGGCGCTGCAGCGCGCCGGCAAGACCGTCGCCGACATCGATGGGGTGATCGTCGCCTGCTCGAACCTGCAGCGCGCCTATCCGGCGGTGGCCATCGAAGTGCAGGCAGCACTGGGCATCCAAGGCTGGGGCTACGACATGAACGTAGCCTGCTCTTCGGCCACCTTCGGCATTCAGGCCGCGACCACCGCGATCCAGACCGGCCAGGCCCGCGCCATCCTCATGGTCAACCCGGAAATCTGCACCGGCCACCTCAACTTCCGCGACCGCGACAGCCACTTCATCTTCGGCGACGCCGCCACTGCGGTGATCATCGAGCGTGCCGACCTGGCCACCTCCAAGCACCAGTTCGACGTGGTCAGTACCAAGCTGCTGACCCAGTTCTCCAACAACATCCGCAACAACTTCGGCTTCCTCAACCGCGCGGCGGAAGAGGGTGTGGGCGCGCGCGACAAGCTGTTCGTGCAGGAAGGCCGCAAGGTGTTCAAGGACGTCTGCCCGATGGTCGCCGAGCTGATCGCCGCGCACCTGGCGGAAAACCAGCTCAACGTCAGCGACGTCAAGCGCTTCTGGCTGCATCAGGCCAACCTCAACATGAACCTGCTGATCGCGCGCAAACTGCTCGGCCGCGATGCAGAGCCGCACGAGGCACCGGTGATTCTCGACACCTACGCCAACACCAGCTCGGCCGGCTCGGTGATCGCCCTGCACAAGCATCAGGACGATCTGCCGGCGGGCAGCCTGGGTGTTCTAAGCTCCTTTGGCGCCGGTTATTCGATCGGCAGTGTAATTTTGCGCAAGCGTTGAACTCTCTGTAGGAATGCCTGGCGCGTACGCAGAGTGTGATCGTGCGCGCAAGGCCCTACCCATGGGAGTTCTATGTCCGATACCGAACTGTTGGATCGTCTGCTCGCCGGTGAGCAGACGGCCTATCGCGAGCTGGTAGCTCGCTACCAGGGGGCGATGCGCGCGGTGGCCTACGCTATCGTCGGCAGTCGTCACGCCGATGAGGTGGTGCAGGATGCCTGGCTCGCCGTGGTGCGCGGCCTGGCAGGCTTTCAGGGGCGCTCCAGCCTCAAGACCTGGCTGCTGACCATCACCGCCAACACCGCCAAGACCCGTCTCAAGCACAACCGTCGCGAGGTGCTGCTCGACGACCTGGCCGCGCCGCATGGCACGGTGGGTGACGAGCGCTTTTCCGATGACGGCCACTGGCTGTTGGCGCCACATGCCTGGCATCAGGACAGCCCCGAAGCGCTGCTCACCGAAGACGAATTGCGCGATTGCCTGGAACACACATTGGCCAGCCTGTCCGAGTTGCAGGCCAGCGTGCTGGTGCTGCGCGAGCGTCAGGGCCTGGAGCTGGAGGCGATCTGTAATCTTCTCGACATCTCGCTCTCCAATGCCCGTGTGCTGCTGCATCGGGCACGCCTGAAAGTCTTTGCCACCCTGGAACATTTCGAGGAGACAGGCCAATGCTGACCTGCAAGGAATTGGTCGCTCATTCCAGCGATTATCTCGACGGCCAACTGACCCTGCGCCAGCGCCTGGCCGTACGCGCGCACCTGGCCATGTGCGGCAACTGCCGGCGTTTTATCCGGCAGATGAAGCTGACCCAGGCGGTGATCCGGCAGATGCCGGAGGAGGAGTTACCCGAACTCGACGCCCTGGCCGAGCGCCTGGCGCAGAATCGGCGTAATCAGGGGTGAGCGAGAGCGTTGTTGGTTTTTCGGATGTTTATTCCGGGGGCCGCGTTTTGTTGAAAGCTATGGCGTCGCCCACCCAGGTGAGCACTGCGTAGGGTGGATCGGGGCGCGTAGCTGACGCTTTTTTCATCTACCGTTTGTGGTGGCTGTCCGGGCCACTTGCTAGCGCCCTGCAGCTGAGTTACCGCTTTTGGAAAATTGTTCCTTGAGGCCAATTTTCAACCACAAATTACCACCTGACTGTATTGAGAGCTCTTTCATCTTTTTGGCCTTGCGCTTCAATATGGATGGTTTTTCGTAATAACCAAATCTTCGCTTGTACCAGCGTCGATCTGTCTCGTGCTTTACCTTTTTCTTGAGCTTGCGTAATACAACTTCAATTGGCTCGCCATCTTCTGCGACAATTGATATTGTCATTTTTTATGTTTACGGACTGATGCCTGTCCATGTTTGGTTTCTAACACCAGCCACAGCGGAAAAACGGAGAAGAGCATGTTTGTGCAATAGTGGCGTGTGGTTTTCCACTGCTGGTTATTGTTGGGTGATGGATTACTTTTCATATGGATAAGGTGCTGTTGTACCATCTGCATAGCGCAAAAGCCCATTCCAACTCAGACCAATAAACACAGGGTCTCCTTCTTTTCTAGACATCACTATAGCACCAGGGTGATAAAGATGTTTGAGCCCATTCGGAGAGAATCGATTCGTTAAATCAGGGATATTTCCTGCTTCTAGCATTTCGGGGAGATCTGTTTTTAACGAGGCAAGTAATGGCATGCCGTGCACAGTAACGTATGCGCCAACAAGTATTTTGCCGAGTGATGTACCCATATGAATTGGTGTAAAAGTTACACCTCCGGTAGGGCGGTGTGACGGATCTACTCCATCAACACTATAAAGTCCTAGCTTCTCGGGGATTGGTTCCAATCCAAAAATTGCCCTAGCGATACTTGGTGAAGGCTGCCATTTCACTGGTGCAGCCCATCCTGCGGCAGCAGAATTTATGACAGTCTTTAAAAGCCACCTTTCGAGAAGCTCTCCCTCAACAATAAGCGAGCCGTCGAAATTTTTATCGTTGGCTTCTGCTTGAAATCGGGCGATTCTGCCAATGGTCTCGTCCAGCGGGCTTAATATAGAGTTGTGATGCCTGCAAAGTATATTTGACTTTTCTGCGCCGCGTGTAGGTGCACCGTCCCTAATACGCTTTACACCTTCAATTATGATAGGGCACGAACAGCCAGCTTTGAATATTGCGTTACTGACAACATGCTCACCGGACATGGTGTCACAGCCACCCAAGGAATTTGCCCAGCACCTCGATTTATTAATTTTATCGTTCAAATCTTGCTTCCTTGTTTAAACAGTGCTTTCACCTAACGTGGAGTTCAGCGCCGCGCCGCCGATAGGCGGAGCGTCTCCTGGGGCAAAAGGTTAGAACTCATTCGCATGGCCGAGCAACTCGCCGAGAGTAAATATCCCTGATTTACCGCCGTTGATGCTGCTCAGATAGACCTTCGCAACATCTGAGGCCGCGGATATTCCTTCAAGGTCTTTGGTGTGGAAAACGGCGCCCATACCAAGCATTGAACAAACCACACCGGTAGGCGTAACTACAGCAACATGGTACGTCTGCTGATTGTTGTTAGTCAGATGCTTGACGAAGCCGTCAAGCCCCGGTGGTAACTGCGGCGCGACGTTTAGATACTTGGCAACCTCAAGCCACTCCCACGGCTCTGGAACATCAGTGCATCGGGCCAGAAGAAATGTTCGGAGTCGTTGCCCGGATGCGCTATCTCGAAAGTCATTGCCAAACTCAAAGCAACAAATTTCATAGATGACTTTAACGTGCTCAACGAACAGTGCCTTGAGATCAATCATCCAGCTCCCTCCCAAGGACGACTGAATTTGCTCAGATTTAGGACGGACTTTTTTTGCTCCTTCAACTGATCTTTGGATTGCTCTTTCTTTTTCTTCCTCCGACCACCCAAGCTGCATACCCTCTTCTGACTTGAAAAATCGGGACAGAGTAGTTCGGATGACTTTTGGGATTTCCTTCATGTCCCTTGCGTCGCGGGACAAGCTAAGACCAATTTCACCGCTTTCGGTAATCCATACCCTTGGCGCTTGAGGTACTACCCTTGGGGCAAAGTTTGAATCCAGTTTTATCTTCAGCTCATATTCTGAGTCATCAATGGTGTATGTATCCGAAAATGGCTGCGGTATCTTTCCGGTTTTCCCCTGAACCTTGTAGGCAGCGCGGGCTAGTTGAATAAGCTTTTGGTCGACGTAAGGCGCATCAACCCAATGGCCCAGTTTGTTGTTGCATGTCTTGCAGAGCAAATATTTTGAAATGCTTCCACCTGCGGCCTCCGGAAAGATGTGTTCTTCCGTCAGTGGTTCACTTGACTCAAGGCAAAGTATGCAGGTGTCGGACATTTCCAATGCGCTCAGAAGTGATGAGTTCTCAATCGAAAAGGGGACAGATTTATTTTTTGGGTCGATGTGCTGCGCCATAAATAAATCTGTCCCCTTTTTTAGTGCTTTTTTACTGTCCCCTTTTTTACTAGCGCCCCGCAGCTAAGAAACCTCGCTTGCAAGAGCTGCTCCGTAGGATGAGTAGAGCAAGGCGAAACCCATCGAATCTCCCCGGATTACGCTGTGCTCTACCGGAGCTACTTGCTTATATGTCGCTGTATGAATACCTCAAGTAGAATGAGATCATTAAACAAATAAAGCCAATTGCTGCTATTGGTCCTTTGGGTGAGCAAACTAAGAACGTTGTAAGAAACCTAAATGGAGCTGCGATCCCTAGGCTGGTTAGAAAATCAAAAACAGCCGTAAAAGCAAAATTAAACCCCGCAATAATAAATAAACCTGCGACTAGCAAGACTCCAATAAGTAGCCATAATGAATTCTCACCTATGTGGCGACCAACCGCAAATAGCCCAATGCCAATTGCAATTTGAACTAGTGAGATTAAGGTGCGAAATAACTTTCCTTTAAATTCACTAAAGGCTTGCTTAATATTGGTGTCAACTCTTTCTTGCATGCCTTGGAAGTAACTTTTGACATATGAATTAGCTTTCTCTCTGAAACTGTCGGGTATGAAATAGTCTAAGCCCATTAGAAAGGCTGCTGCAAATTGCCATTTCATAATTAATAAGCTTTGTTCAGGTGTCATCAAGGTCTCCAAAGGCATATAGCGATTAAGCTAGTGGACGTCCCAGAGCGCGGCTTTTTGCGAAAAAGGGGGTGGATTTATTTTCAGGCCAGTGACGTTGTACCATAAATAAATCTGCCCCCCTTTTTTGTGGTAATTGCTCACTGCTTGTGGGGGGCTATGTGCACATTGTTAGATAAAAATAAATGTGCGAGATTTTAATATTTATTGTGTCTATGGATTTTGTTCTTTTGAAGTTGCATTTTTTATCACGCCTTCTAGGTTTTTGGTGATTGCTGCAAGCATTTTCTTTTCTTGAGACTTCCAAATTTCTGGTGCCAGGTAACCTATGAATACGGCTAATACAAGCAGTTTTGCTATTGGGCCCTTTTCAAATTTTATTGCGTCTGTCATTAATAGCGCAAAGAGTAAGCCTGTAAGCGCAGCCAGAATACATCGGGATAAAATGTTTGCAAAAGCTGCGGGCCAGTCTTTTGCTATGAATTTATCTTGTAGATGGTGCGCTTTCTCAAAGTCGTAGGCGATTACAATTGCTTTTATGAATCCGCCAACTGCGGCTGCAATGACGCAGTAGATAGTGAGTTGAAAGTCTTGTGGTGTGAATATCGAGGTTATTAGTTCCAACACAAATTCCCTATTGTCTTATCTGGCGTTTGGTGAATGGGCGTGATTTGGCTCGTTCTAGTGAGCGAGGCGAATGGTTTGAGTGCTGTTAGGGTGCAATAATCAGAGTTGTTAGGGTGGAAGAGACAATGCTTATAACGAAGCCTACTATGACAACCCAGCGCATTTGTTCTGAATGCTTGTTTCGCTCACTACCCTGGCCTAATGAGAAAGTCGAAATTGGGAAAAATTTCTTCCTCATAAATGATGTGAGCCAAATTATAAAGGCGAATGCTCCAATTAAAGATGAGATTACTAGTAGTGCAAGCAGTGCGGTTTTGAGCGGGAGTCCGTTTCCGACGCTTCCAGATGTTTTTGTTGTGAGATTGAATAATGTGCTGCCAAGAACTATTAGAGGCATCCAGAAATAGAATAAATCAAATACAGCAATCCATGAGTACCATGCTTTAGAACTGTCAATGATGTCGGCGATTTTTGCTCTGGTGTTTATTACATATTGCTCTTCTCCGCTAATGGAAACACGAATCGGAGCTGAGAATTTTTCACCGAAGGAGACTTCCGAAATTGAACGGGAGTTTGGGTCGACTGCTTGAATATCTAGGTTTACCAATGCGGCTCTTTTTGTATTCTCATACAACAACAGGCTTTCGCACGATTCAAAGTTTCTTATTATTTCATCGGAGCACTTTGCAGATGCCTTTACATTAAGCCCTGCAGCAGTGAAAACCTTCCAGATTTTTTTAATATGTGATTCTGTCAGTACAAAGGCTTGCTTGGCCTCAAATTGAGATCGTGCATCCACAGAGTCTTTCCTTGATTGTGCCCTAACGTGATTAGATAGTCTTCCTTACTAATCCAATAGCATGGAAGGTGGTATAACTCCGAAAATTGAAAGCTTAAAAATCAGAAAAGTTTATATCTTTCAATGGGTTGGCAAGCGAGGCATGCGCCGGTGCGTATTCGCTTGACCTCCACATTTCACGCTTTCATTACTACTGGATAGGTATACACAAAGGCACTCGGAAGGTGCAAGTCACGCGAGAGAGTGTATCGAAATCAACGGTCGACGCTGAGCTGCATCGCGTAGTGTGGATAACGCTTTTTTCATCCACCGCTTGCGATGGCTGTTCGGGCTACTGGCTATCGAAAGCCTCGCCGCCGAACCACCTCCCACAGTGCGGTGGATGTTCCTGTGTCTGTGGGAGGGGCTTTCGGTTCTGTCTTCCTGCTTCGCTCTACCTCCTGCATCCATGCAGTCGTAGCCGCGATTGGTAGCGGGCAAAGCGCCCCCGGATTTCATCCGGGCTACGGAAAACTTTTTTCTCCCGCTGTAACGCCCGCATCCCTGCCTCGTCCATTGCTGCGAGGGCGCCAATCCGGCCCCGCATTCGAAACCGATGGAGAGATGCCATGAAACAACTCAATACCCTGACTGCCACCCTGGGCGCCGCACTGCTGACTTCCATGGCATTCACTGCCAATGCCGCCAGCAACCCCTTCGCTGCGCAGGAGCTGGCCAGCGGCTACAGCCTGGCCGCTGCTGAGAAGGCGCAGGAAGGTTCCTGTGGCGAAGGCAAATGCGGTGGCGAGATGAAAGCCGACAAGGAAGGCAAGTGCGGCGAGGGCAAGTGTGGTGCCGAGAAGAAAGCTGACGCCGAGGGCAAATGCGGCGGCGAGAAGAGCGAGTAAGAGCAAGGGGAGGACGGATCATGCGACTCGCAAACCTCACCGGCGCCGGTCTCGGCCTGCGTCGCGGGCTGCTCACCGAGCTGATCGGTGATGGTGCCAGCGGCGCCGACTTTCTCGAGGTGGCGCCGGAGAACTGGATCGGTGTTGGTGGCCGGCTGGGCAAGCAGTTGCGCGCCCTGAGCGAACGCCGGCCGTTGCTGTGCCATGGTCTGTCCCTCAACCTCGGCGGCTTCGCGCCGCTGAACCTGGATCTGCTGTACGCCATCAAAGGCTTTCTCTACGCGCATGGCGTGTTGGCCTACAGCGAGCATCTGTCGGCATGTGCCGACGATGGCCAGCTGTATGACCTGATGCCGCTGCCGTTTTCCGAGGAATCGGTGGCGCGTATCGCCGAGCGGGTGCGCATCGTGCAGGACGTGCTGGAGCGCCCGCTGATCATCGAGAACGTCTCGGCCTATGCGCGCCTGCCCGGCGAGCTGGATGAGGCGGATTTCGTCCGCGCCGTGCTGGAGCGTGCCGACTGCCAGCTGCTGCTCGACGTCAACAACGTCTACGTCAACAGCCTGAACTTCGGCTTCGATGCCGAAGCCTATATCGCCGCGATGCCGAGTGAGCGCATCGCCTATTTGCACGTCGCCGGTCATTACGATCAGGCGGCAGACCTGAAGATCGACACCCACGGTGCGCCGGTGATCGACCCGGTGTGGGCACTGCTGAGTAGCGCTTACGCGCAGCATGGCGTACGCCCGACGCTGCTGGAACGCGACTTCAACTTCCCGCCGCTGGCCGAGCTGTATGCCGAGCAGGCGCATATCCGCAGCCTGCAACAGGCTGCGCAACCGCAGAGCAGGTACGGCACATGAGCGGCGTGCAATTGCAGCGCGATTTCGCCGCGCGTATTCGCCAGCCCGAAGCGCAGGCGCTGTTACCGGGTATCAGCGGCGAGCGCATGGCGATCTACGAGGAGCTGTTTTTCAATAACGTCGCCAGCCTGGTGGGCGGCGCCTTTCCGGTGCTGCGCGGGGTTCTCGGAGCCGAGCGCTGGCAGCGGCTGCTGCGCGCGTTCTTCGCCGAGCACCGGGCGAGCACGCCGTACTTTCTCGAGATCAGTCAGGAGTTCATTGCCTGGCTGCAGCAGGGCTATCGCGCCGAGCCTGACGACCCTGGGTTCATGCTGGAGCTGGCGCACTACGAATGGGTCGAGCTGGCGCTGGATGTCAGCGATGCGCAGTTGCCCGAGCGCGGCTGGTCGCCATTGGCCTGGCCGCTGGCTTATCGCTGGCCGGTGCAGAGGAACGGTGCTGATCACTGCCCCACGCAGCCGCCAGCAGAGCCGACCTGCCTGCTGGTCTGGCGTGATCGCCAGGATAAGGTGCGCTTCATGCAACTGGCGCCGTTCGCCTATCAACTGGCGTTGCGGCTGCAGGCCGGCGAGCCACCTGTGCAGGCGCAGCTGGAGTTGGCCACGGCCCATGGCCTGGCCGCGGATCGCGCCTATTTCGACAATGCCCGCGCGCTGCTGGATGACTGGCAGGCGCGCGACATCTGGTTTCCGTATCCCGAGGACTGACCACCATGATCGCTTTGCTCAATCGCTTCCAGGACGCGCTGGAGGCTTCCCGGCGCCTGGATTTTCTCGGCCCGCTGTTGCTGCGCCTGTACTTGGTGCCGGTGTTCTGGATGGCCGGCACGCAGAAGCTCAAGGACATCGATGCCACTGCCGCCTGGTTCGGCAATCCGGATTGGGGGCTCGGCCTGCCGTTTCCCGAGCTGCTGGCCTGGGCGGCAGCGCTGACCGAGGCCGGTGGCGCCATCCTGCTGCTGTTCGGATTTGCCGTGCGCTGGATCAGCATCCCGCTGATCGTCACCATGCTGGTGGCCATCTTCGCCGTGCACTGGCCCTATGGCTGGCAAGCGATTGCCGACCCATCCGCGCCGTTCGCCAACGAGCGCGTGCTGGCGGCGGCGGAGAAGCTCGAGCGGGCGCGCAGCATCCTGCGTGAGCACGGCAATTACGACTGGCTGACCGCCAGCGGCAAGTTCGTGGTGCTGAACAATGGCATCGAGTTCGCCGCCACCTACCTAGTGATGCTGGTGGCATTGTTCTTCAGCGGGGCAGGGCGCTGGTTGAGTCTCGACTACTGGCTGGCGCGGCGTTTCCGAATGTCCCGTTAGCCCAGCGGATTGTCCCGGCGCCGGCTTTCGCGAAACTCGCCCGGCGTCTGCCCGGTCCAACTCTTGAAGCTGCGGTGGAACGAGCGTGACTCGGTGAAGCCCAGGTAGCAGGCGATGTCCTGGATCGCCAGGTCGCTGCGCAGCAGGTAATGCTCGGCCAGTTCCTGACGCAGCTCGTCGAGTATCTGCTGATAGCTGGTGCCGGCCTGCTGCAGGTGGCGCTGCAGGGTGCGCACGGTCATGTCGAACTTTTCCGCCACCCGTTCCTTGCGCGGCAGGCCGTCCTTGAGCAGCAGGCGCAGGGCGTTCTTCACCCGGCGTGGCAGCGGTTCGTTCTCGTCCAGTCCCGCCATCAGGGTCAGGGCATGTTCTTCCAGCGTGCGCAGCAGGTTGGCGTCGGCCTGGCGCAGCGGCACGCCGAGGTAGTCCAGCGGCACCAGCAAGGCGTTGCAGGGTTGTTCGAACAGCACCGGGCAGCCAAACAGCTGCTGGTATTCGGCCTGGTCGGTGGCGGCCGGTTGCGCGTGCTCGAACCAGACCTCGCGTGGCGAATGTTCGGAGTCGGCGATCCAGCGGGCGTACAGCAGCCAGGAGGCGAGCACGTTCTCCACCATGTGGCGGCGCACGTCCGGCGCCTGATGACGGCAGCTCCAGATCAGCCGCACGTGATCCTCGGCCGCCTCGATACGGCTGGTGCCCATGTCGCCCACCAGTTTCTCGTAGGGCACGATGCGGCCCATGGCTTCGCCCAGGGTGGCGCAGTTCATGGCGATGTAACCGAGCACGCTCCACGAGCCGGGCTGGACGAAACGCGCCGAGTGCAGACCGAACAAGGGGTCGCCGGACACCTCCATCAAATGCGCCAGCAGGCGCTCATGCACCTCGCTGGGAATCCGCTTGCCGTTGTCGGCCAGATCCTGCGCCTGAACGCCGGCGGCCGCCAGCGCACGGTCGATATCCAGACCGAGCTGTTCGGCCTGGCGCAGGTACTTGAGCAGGGCGGGAACCGAGGTGTAGCCGAGGTTTTCCATGGATTCTTCTTGTTCTGCGAGGCCTGTCTTGATTGGCGATATGGCCTGTCCCGATTCGACAGTGACGGAAATCGGCGGCTGGCTAGTATAGGCAGCCATAAGTGCTGATCGGAATGGGGGATGCGATGCGACGCTGGAACGGATGGGGAGACGAAGCGACCGAGGTGGAACTGCCGGCCCATGGCGAGGCCTTTCTCGCCGAGCTGATCGGGCCGGGGCAGCGCCTGGCAGACGCCAGCCTGCAGGACGTGCTGGCGCGTGTGCCGGCCTCGCGTCTGGCCCCCAACCCGCTGATCTGCGTTGATGCCGAAGTGCGCGTGCGCCATGCCCGCGGCCAGAGCCTGCCGGACTGGCTGGCGATGCGCTCCGGCGAGTTCGGTCTGTTTCCCGATGGCGTCGCCTGCCCGGAAAGCGCCGAGCAGATCCGCGAGCTGCTGGCCTGGGCGCAACAGCATGACGTCACCCTGATTCCTTACGGCGGCGGTACTTCGGTGGCCGGCCACATCAACCCGCAGGCCGGCCAGCGCCCGGTGCTGACCCTGTCGCTGGAGCGCATGACGCGCCTGCTGGAGATCGACGAGGACAGCCTGATCGCCACCTTCGGCCCCGGCGCCAATGGCCCGCAGGTGGAAAGCCAACTGCGCGCCCGTGGCTACACGCTGGGCCACTTTCCGCAGTCCTGGGAACTGTCGACCCTCGGTGGCTGGGTCGCCAGCCGTTCCAGCGGACAGCAGTCGTTGCGCTACGGTCGCATCGAGCAACTGTTCGCCGGCGGCAAGCTGGAAACTTTCGCCGGCACTTTGGATATTCCCACCTTCCCGGCTTCGGCGGCCGGGCCCGACCTGCGCGAGCTGGTAATGGGCTCGGAAGGGCGCTTCGGGGTGATCTCCGAGGTGCGCGTGCGCATCAGTCGTCTGGCCGAGCAGGAGCGTTTCTACGCGGTGTTCCTGCCCAACTGGCAGCAGGCGCTGAGCGCCATTCGCAGCCTGGCCCAGGCGCGCGTGCCGCTGTCCATGCTGCGCCTGTCCAACGCCATCGAAACCCGTACCCAGCTGGCCCTGGCCGGTCACCCGCAGCAGATCGCGCTGCTGGAGAAATACCTGGCCCTGCGCGGCGCCCGCGACGGCAAGTGCATGCTCACCTTCGGCGTCACCGGCAGCCGGGTGCAGAACGCCGCCTCGCTGAAACAGGCGCGGCGCCTGCTGAAAGGCTTTGACGGCGTATTCACCGGCACCCTGCTGGGCAAGAAGTGGGAGCAGAACCGCTTCCGTTTCCCCTACCTGCGTCATGGTCTGTGGGAGCGCGGCTACCTGGTGGACACCCTGGAAACCGCCACCGACTGGTCCAACGTCGACAATCTGCTGAACAAGGTCGAGGCCAGCCTGCGTGACGAGCTGACCGGCGACGGCGAGCGGGTGCACGTGTTCACCCACCTGTCGCACGTTTACGGCGAAGGTTCGAGCATCTACACCACCTACGTATTCCGCCCCGGCAGCGACTACGCCACCGCCATGGCGCGCTGGCAGCGGCTCAAGGCGGCTGCCAGTCGAACCATTGCAGGCAACCGCGGCACCATCAGCCACCAGCACGGCGTCGGTCGCGACCACGCACCTTACCTGGCAGCAGAGAAGGGCGAGCTGGGCATGGCCACGCTGCGCAGCCTGGCCACGCATTTCGACCCCGACCAGCGCCTGGCGCCTGGCGTGCTGTTGCAGGACTGAGCATGGAACCCTGGAACGCCACCTGGCGCACGCGCGCGCTGCCTGAGTTGGCCGCGCGCGACTGGGATCTGCTGGCGATCGGCGGCGGCATCTGCGGTGCCGGCATCCTCCGTGAGGCGGCGCGGCGTGGCTGGCGCTGCCTGTTGCTGGAGCAGCGCGACTTCGCCTGGGGCACCTCCAGCCGCTCGTCGAAGATGGTGCACGGTGGCCTGCGCTACGTCGCCAAGGGCCAGCTGGGGCTGACCCGCGACTCGGTGCGCGAGCGCCAGCGCCTGCTCGGCGAGGCGCCGGGGCTGGTGGAGCCGCTGAGCTTCGTCATGCCGCACTATCGCGGCGGTTTCCCTGGGCCCAAGGTCTTCGGCGGCTTGCTCAGCCTTTACGACGCCCTGGCCGGCAAGCGCAATCATCTGTTCTACCCACTGCAGCAACTGCGTTACCTGGCACCAGGCATTCGCGAGGACGGTTTACTCGGTGGCACGCGCTTCTTCGATGCGGTGACCGACGACGCGCGCCTGGTGCAGCGCGTGCTTGGCGAGGCGCGCGCCGAAGGCGGCGAGGCGCTCAATGGCATGCGCGTGGTCGAGTTGTTGCGCGAGGCGGGACGGGTGGTCGGCGTACTGGCCGAGGATATCGAGACGGGCGACCGCTACCGCCTGCGTAGCCGCGCCGTGGCCCAGGCAACCGGCGCCTGGGCCGATCGCCTGCGCCAGCCGGGCACTGGTCGCATCCGCCCGCTGCGCGGCAGCCACCTGCTGCTGCCGGGCTGGCGCCTGCCGGTGGCGCATGCCTTCAGCTTTATGCACGCGGCCGATGGGCGCCCGGTATTCGTCTTCCCCTGGGAGGGCGCGACGGTGATCGGCACCACCGATCTGGATCATGCGGGCGATCTGGATGCCGAGGCGGCCATCAGCATGGAGGAGGTCGATTACCTGCTGGCCGCCTGCGCCCAGCAGTTCCCGACCGCCCAGGTGAGCCGCGCCGATGTGCTGTCGACCTGGGCGGGCGTGCGCCCGGTGGTGGGCAATGGCAGCACCGGGTTGAAACCCTCGGACGAAAAGCGTGAGCACGCCCTGTGGGTCGAGCCGGGCAGCGTGACCCTGGCCGGTGGCAAGCTGACCACCTTCCGCCTGCTGGCGCTGGAGGTGCTGCGTGCCTGCGCCATATTCGTCGGCAAGCCGGTGGATGATCAGGGCGGCGCGGTCTTCGCTTCGAATACGCCGACACCGATGCCGGCGTTGAGCCCGGCGCAGCAACGTCGTCTGGCTGGGCGCCATGGTCGCCAGTTGGGCGAGGTGCTGCGCCTGATCGACGAGGTGGGCAGCGATTGCGTCGCGGGTACTGCCACCTTCTGGGCCGAACTGGCCTGGGCCGCCGAGGGCGAGCTGGTGTTGCACCTGGACGACCTGCTGCTACGCCGCACGCGCCTGGGCCTGCTGCTGGCAGGCGGCGGCCGCGCTGAACTGCCGCGTATCCGCGCGCTATGCCAGCCGCGCCTGGGTTGGAATGATGCGCGCTGGCAGCAGGAAGTGGCGGATTACCTGGCGTTGTGGCAACGCTGTTACAGCCTGCCGGATATTGAATGATGACGCTGCCTGCTGTCCGTAGGAGCGAGCTCTGCTCGCGAAGCTTTTGCGCCATCCCCGTTCGCGAGCAGAGCTCGCTCCTACAGCAATACCGTGCATTCCAAGCAGAGGTCACACCTTGAGCGAACCAAGCTACCTGCTGAGCATCGACAACGGCACCCAGAGCGTGCGCGCGCTGCTGTTCGATACCAACGGCAACCTGCTCGCCAAGGGCAAGGTCGAGCTAGACCCCTATTTCTCAAGCCAGCCCGGCTGGGCCGAGCAGGACCCGGAATACTACTGGGCCAGCCTCGGCGAGGCCTGCCGGCTGCTGTGGCAGCAGGTGGACATCGACCGCAGTCTGATCCGCGGCGTTGCTGTTACCACCCAGCGCGGCAGCATCATTCACGTCGATGAGCAGGGCGCGCCGCTGCGCCCGGCAATTCTCTGGCTCGACCAGCGTCGTGCTGATGTGGCGGGGCGTATCCAAGGTCTGTGGGGCTGGCTATTCAAGCTGGTGCGCGCGGAGGAGGCGGTCGATCATTTCCGTGGCCAGGCCGAGGTCAACTGGGTCGCCCAGCATCAGCCGGACATTGCGGCCCGCACGCACAAGTTGCTGTTGCTGTCGGGGTTTCTCACCCATCGCCTGTGCGGCCGCTTCGTCGATTCCACCAGCAGCTGCGTGGCCTACCTGCCGTTCGACTACAAGCGCCTGCGCTGGGCTGCGCCCGGTGACTGGAAATGGCAGGCGCTGAAGGTACGCCGTGAGCAACTGCCCGAGCTGTTCAAGCCGGGTGAGCGACTGGGCCAGATCAGCGCCGAGGCCAGCCGCCAGACCGGTATTCCGGAAGGCCTGCCGCTGATCGCTGCTGGGGCCGACAAGGCCTGCGAGGTACTGGGTTCTGGTGCGCTGGAGCCCAGTACGGCGTGCCTCTCGTACGGCACCACCGCGACCATCAACACCACGCGCAGCCGTTACCTGGAAACCATCCCGCTGATCCCGCCCTATCCGGCGGCGCTGCCGGATCACTTCAACACCGAGGTGATGATCTACCGTGGCTTCTGGATGGTCAGCTGGTTCAAGCGCGAGTTCGGCCTGCGCGAGATGCAGCGCGCCGAGGCGCTGGGTGTGCCACCCGAGGCGCTGTTCGACGAGCTGGTCAACGCCGTGCCGCCCGGCTCCATGGGCCTGATGCTGCAGCCGTACTGGACGCCTGGCATCCGTGAGCCGGGGCTGGAGGCCAAGGGTTCGATCATCGGTTTTGGCGATGTACACACCCGCGCGCATCTGTATCGGGCGATTCTGGAGGGGTTGGCCTACGCCCTGCGCCAGGGCAAGGAGCGTATCGAAAAACGCTCTGGCACCCGTATAGAGCGCCTGCGCGTGTCCGGTGGCGGTTCGCAGAGCGATGCGGCGATGCAACTGACGGCCGATATCTTCGGCTTGCCGGCCGAGCGCCCGCACCTGTACGAGACCAGCGGCCTGGGCGCGGCGATCAACTGTGCGGTAGGCCTTGGGTTGCACCCTGATTACCCGAGCGCCATCGCCGCGATGACTCGGGTTGGCCAGGTGTTCCAGCCGAACCAGGAGGCCCAGCGCGTTTACCAGCAGCTCTACGGGCAGGTCTATCAGCGCATGTACCGTCAGCTCAAACCGCTGTACCAGCGCATTCGCAAGATCACCGGTTATCCGGCGTGAGGTGATTAGAAAGGGGATTTGTGGGAGGGGCTTCAGCCGCGACCTTGGTGTTACTCGGTCGCGGCTAAAGCCCCTCCTACAGAAACAAGTCGCCCTCCTAGTCGGAGGGCGATTGGTACGTGTCAGGCGACATCCACCAGCACGATCTCGCTGTCTTCCTGGGCCTCGATGCGGATCAGCGTTTCATCGGCGATGGCCACGCCATCACGTGCCTTGACGGCTACGCCATTGACACTGAAAGCACCAGTCGCGCCCACCAGATAGGCCTTGCGACCCGGTTGCAGGGCGTATTCGGCGCTTTGCCCGGCCTTGACCGTGGCAGCCACCAGGCGCGCGTCGGTACGGATGCGCAGGGCGTCGACATCTTCCTCGTAACCGCTGGCCAGGGTGACGAAGGCTCCGGAGCGGTCCCCTTTGGGGAACGGCTTGGCACCCCAGGAGGGCGGCAGGCCGGCCTGGTTCGGCTGGATCCAGATCTGGAAGATCTTGGTGGTTTCATCCTCCAGGTTGTACTCGCTGTGGGCGATGCCGGTACCGGCGCTCATCACCTGCACGTCGCCGGCCTCGGTACGGCCTTTGTTGCCCAGGTTGTCCTCATGGCTGATGGCACCTTCGCGAACGTAGGTGATGATCTCCATGTCGCGGTGCGGATGCGGCGGGAAGCCCGAGTGCGGTGCGATCTCGTCGTCGTTCCACACGCGCAGGCGGCCCCAGTTCATCCGCTCGGCGTCGTAGTATTCGGCAAAGGAAAAGTGGTGACGGGCGTTGAGCCAGCCATGGTGAGCACCACCGAGTTGTTCGAACGGACGTACATCGATCATGGTCAATCCTCCAGTCATGCACGAGTTCAGTCCCGTGCAGCGTTGATGGGTGAATGATCCATTTGGATTGATCGATTTAAAAGCGCAATTTTTACAGTATTGATATCGATTAATTTGATTAATTTTCACGAGGGCCAGGCACTAGGCTTTCGCTGATCCTTTCAAGGAGGACGCGCAATGCGCGAACGCAAAGCCTGGTTGATCCTGCATGGCAAGCAGGCGCTGAACGAAGAAGTGAGGGCGGCGGTGAACGGCCTGCGTGAGCGCGGCTGGGATCTGGCCGTGCGCCTGACCTGGGAAGGTGGCGACGCCGAGCGGCTGGTCGGGGAAGGATTGGCCGCCGGTTACCCGACGCTGATCGCTGGCGGTGGCGATGGCACCCTGCGCGATGTGGTCGAGGCGCTGGTCAAGGCGCAAAGCGATGCCAGCCTGGCTCTGCTGCCGCTGGGCACGGCCAATGATTTTGCCCACGCAGCCGGTATTCCGTTGACGCCTGCTGCGGCGTTGGCCCTGCTCGAGTGCGAGCCGGTGGCGGTAGACGTGGGCATGGCGGGCGAGCGGGCGTTTCTGAACATGGCCACCGGTGGTTTCGGCTCCAACGTCACGGCCAATACTCCTGAAGAGCTCAAGAAAGTCCTGGGTGGCGCTGCCTATCTGCTCACCGGGCTCAGTCGTTTTTCCGAAGTGCGCGCGGCAGCCGGTCGTTTTCATGGGCCGGATTTCCAATGGCAGGGCGAGTTTCTGGCTCTGGGTATCGGTAACGGGCGACAGGCCGGTGGCGGGCATCTGCTTTGTCCGGAGGCGAGCATCAACGATGGTCTGCTCGATGTCTGCATCGTGCCGGCGGCGCAGGATGTCGTCGGCACCTTGGGCACGTTGTTGTCAGGGGGCATTCTTGGCCTGCAGAGCGTTGCGGTCAGCGCGCGGCTGCCCTGGCTGGAGGTGGAAGCGCTGGAGGGCTTGGACCTGAATCTCGACGGCGAGCCGATGGAAAGTACAGGTCTGCGTTTTCGTGCCGAACCCGGCGCCCTGCGTCTGCATCTGCCCAAGCATTCGTCGCTGCTCGCTGGTCAGGTACACAGGGCTGAGGCATGATGGCTGCGCGCCAGCAATGCTTCAGTCTGCCGGCAGTCAGCCGATAACCCGAAACGGCAGACTAGAATCACCCTATATACCTCGGAGCACATGATGGCCGGCATCCTCGATTCAGTAGATCAACGCACGCAACTGGTCGGCGAGAACCGTCTGGAAATTCTCATGTTCCGCCTGGCTGGCCGGCAGTTGTTCGCCATCAACGTGTTCAAGGTGCAGGAAGTCCTGCAGATGCCCAAGCTGACGCTGATGCCGCAGCGCCATCGCTTCGTCTGCGGCGTGGTCAACCTGCGCGGTCAGACCCTGCCGGTGATCGATCTGTCCCAGGCCATCGGCATGCGTCCGCTGGTGCCGGATGAGCGCAGCACCATCATCGTCACCGAGTACAACCGCTCGGTTCAGGCCTTCCTGGTTGGCAGCGTCGACCGCATCCTCAACCTCAACTGGGAGTCGATCCTGCCGCCCCCGGGTGGCGCCGGACGTCAGCACTACCTGACCGCTATCACCAAGGTCGAGGACCAGATCGTCGAGGTCATCGACGTGGAGAAGGTGCTCGCCGAGATCGTGCCGATGAGCACCAAGGTTTCCGCGGAAAAGCTCGCCGACCCGCTGCTGGAGAAGGCGCGCGGACGCGAAGTGCTGCTGGTGGATGATTCCAGCGTCGCGCTCAGCCAGCTGCGCGATACCCTGACGCAGTTGGGTCTTCGCCTGCACATGGCCAGTGACGGCCTCAAGGCCCTCAACCTGCTGAAGAAGTGGGCTGACACCGGTGAGGTGATGACCGACAAGCTGCTGATGATCTTCACCGATGCCGAGATGCCGGAAATGGACGGCTACCGCCTCACCAGCGAAATTCGCAATGACCCGCGCCTCAAGGATCTCTACGTGGTGCTGCACACGTCGCTGTCGGGTAGCTTCAACGAGGCGATGGTGAAGAAGGTCGGCTGCGACAATTTCCTCTCCAAGTTCCAGCCGGACAAGCTGGTCGATGTGATTCGTCAACGTCTCGAGTTGGACGAACCTCGCTGAAGTCGCTGGAGGGCGGGTGAAACCTGCCGGGCGTTGCCGTCGAACGAGCAGCGTTTTCTGGGTCTCGGTGCTTGTGAGCATCGCCGTCAACTCGTATAACGGCGTTTTGCCGACAGGAAGCTGACCCATGCTGAGTCTCTCGGGGCTGTACCGTTACCCGCTCAAGTCCGGCCGCGGCGAGGCCTTGCAGCGCAGTGCGGTCGACGGACTAGGGCTGCATGGTGATCGGCGCTGGATGCTGGTCGACGCCGACAACGGCCGCTTCATCACCCAACGTCTGCTGCCGCAGATGAGCCAGTTGAGCGCCCTGTACGATGCGCGCGGGGGCCTGACCTTGAGTGCGCCGGGTCGTGAGGATCTGTCCGTGGCGCTGCCTGACCCCGAGCAGGATCTGCGTGGCGTCGTCGTCTGGCGTGACAGCCTGCGCGTGCCGGATGCCGGCGATTCAGCGGCCGCCTGGCTCAGCGACTTGCTGGGCAAGCCTTGCCGCCTGGTGCAGGTGCCGGAAGGCCGCACCCGCCAAGTCGACACTGCCTATGCGCAGCCGGGGGATCGCGTGGCCTTCGCCGATGGCTTTCCGCTGTTGTTGATTGGCCAGGCATCGCTGGACGATCTTTCCCAGCGAGTCGGGCAGCCACTGTCCATGCTGCGTTTTCGCCCAAACCTGGTCGTCACCGGCAGTGAGCCTTATGCCGAAGACAGCTGGAAGCGTATTCGTATTGGCGAGGTGGAGTTCGAGGTGGCCAAGGGCTGCTCGCGCTGCATCCTCACCACCATCGACCCGCAGACCGGCGAGCGCAACGCCCAGCGTGAGCCGCTGGCCACGCTCAAGACCTATCGTGAACGTGAAGGTGACGTGTTCTTCGGGCAGAACCTGTTGCCACGCGGTGTCGGCGAACTGCAGTTGGGCATGACGGTAGAAGTGTTGGAATAGCTGGGCAGGTGTCATAGCAAGCCCCGATCAGATGCTGTCTGATCGGGGCTTTTCTTTTACTGATCGTCGAAGAAACGCTCGTTCCACGCCACCAGCGGGTGCGGCGCGTTGAGTTTCTGGCCGTAGATCACCGAGTAGGACAGCACGTTCTGCACGTACTGGCGGGTCTCATCGAACGGAATGTTCTCCACCCAGACGTCATAACTGAGGTGATTGGCGCCGCGCAGCCACTGGCGCACGCGGCCGGGGCCGGCGTTATAGGCGGCCGACGCAAGTACGCGGTTGCCGTTGAACTGGCCATAAACCTGGCTCAGGTACGCAGCGCCCAGCTGGATATTGGTATCCGGGTTGAGTACCTGCTGCGGTGAAGCCAGGGGAATGCCGAACTTGCGCGCGGTTTCCTTGGCAGTGGCCGGCATCAGTTGCATCAGGCCCATGGCGCCGGCGTGGGAGCGGGCGTCGGCCATGAACGCGCTTTCCTGGCGGGTAATTGCAAACACCCAGCTCGAATGCAGGTCACGGCGCTTGGCTTCGCGTACCAACTCGTTGCGATGCGCCATGGGGAAGCGCACTTCCAGGTCGTCCCAGTACTGGGCCTGGCTGATGGTGCGGATGGCCGGGAAGTACCATTCCATTTCGTAGGCCAGGCGCGCCTGGGCCACCAGTTCATCACGGCTGAACAGGCGGCTGACGTGATACCACTCGCGGCGACCGTCGACGATCTGGCCACGAGCATGGAACTCCATGGCGCGCTTGATACCGGCGGTATTGCGTACCTTCTGCACCACCTTGGGATCGAGCGCCAGCGGCTGGTTATTCAGGGCGTAAGGCGCCTTGACCTGATCAGCGGCCATGAAACCATAGAAGTCGCGTTCCTTCGCCAATGCCTGGAACAGCACCGCCGGTTGCTGGCTGTTGGGTTGCGCCAATTGCAGGCTGCGCGCATTCCAGTAGCGCCAGCGGTTGCTGCTGGCCAGGTCGGACGGCATGTTCTGGGTCAGCTGGTAGGCCTCTTCCCAGCGGCCGTGACGCAGCAGCAGACGCGCACGCCATTCGCTGACGGTGTTGTCACGCAGTTGCGGGTCGTACTTGGCCATGACCTGCAGACCGCGCAGGTCGAAGCGTTGTGCCAGGCGCAGGCCGATCTGCCGGGCGATGGCGACCTGCTCGTCGGCGGAGAACTTCATGCGTTGGGCGTAGCCGTCGAGCAGGGCCAGGGCATCTTCCGGGCTCTGCCGAGCCAGGCGACGCAAGCCGAGGCCGACCACGTCGCTCATGGCGTCATCGGCGGGGGCGAAGCGCGCGGTGTTTTTCAATAGCTGCGGTTTCTGCGCCACTTCGACCATCAGCTTGCCGCGCTCGCCGAGCGTTGGCATGCCTTTGATCAGGAAGTTGGCCAGGCCGTAGTTGCCGCTTTCCACCGCCAGCTTGGTGCGCTGCCAGCGACGCTGCTCGGTGAGCTGGCCATTGGCGGCCCAGCGCTCGAACAGTGGGTCACAGGCGTTGGGTTGGGATTTGCCCACCAGCCAGAGCTTCTCGGCAGTGGCGTTGCCTTCGGCGGTCAGGCCGTGGCTGAGCTGGTATTGGCCGTAGAGGCAGTCCAGTTCGGTGAAGTTGAGCTTGGCATCGTAGTGATCGAGGAAGGGCTTCCAGTCGCCACGCTCGGCCAGCCAGCGCAACCAGCGCAGTTTCATCCAGCTGGCCTGGGGCAGGTCACCGTGCTCGGCGAGAAATTTCTCGATCTCGGCATTGCTGGCCGACTTGAGTCGGTTAGTCAGCTCGTCATAGGCCAGATAAGGTGTCAGAGGGTAATCGCGTAGCGCGCTGGCGTACTGGCGATAAGGGCCACTGTCGCCCTTGGCCAAGGCCCGCTTGGCCTCATCATAGTACTGGCGCTGCTGGGTGAGGCTGGCAGCTTCGACACTGGCGATGCCGGTGGCGGTGAGAATCAGACAGGAAACTACAGAGAGAAAGCGACTGCGCATGGCATTTCCAGGAGAAGCAGAGGTATGGGGCAACACGATCCGTGTCGTTGCATGGCTCTAGCTTAGCGCTTCATCGGGGTGCGGTGAATGCCGTCGGGCCAGATGGACACATGTAGCAAAGATGCGCTTTGCCTGCGCCAGATGATGAGCAGGGGTGACATCTGTTGCGTCTGTGGAAACGGCAACAGCCGGCCGGCAACTCGGGTAGAATGCGCCCCCTGTTTCTGGAGATGCCCATGACCCTGCTCAAGTTTGCCGACGTATCCCTCGCCTATGGCGCCATGCCCCTGCTCGATGGAGTGTCCTGGCAGATCGCGCGGGGCGAGCGTGTGTGCATCATCGGCCGCAACGGCACCGGCAAATCGAGCATGCTGCGTCTGGTCAAGGGCGACCAGATGCCCGACGACGGCGAAATCTGGCGTGCACCAGGGCTGAAGATCGGCGAGCTGCCGCAGGAGCTGCCGCGCGCCGACGAGCGCACGGTGTTCGATGTGGTCGCCGAAGGCCTTGCCGGCGTTGGCGAATTGTTGGCGCGTTATCACCATCTGGCGCAGAACATTCACGGCGACGACGACCTCGAGCAACTGATGCACGTGCAGCAGGAGCTGGAAGCCAAAGACGGCTGGCGCCTGCAGCAACTGGTCGACAGCACCCTGAGCCGCCTGCAGTTGCCGGCCGACAAGACCCTGGCCGAGCTCTCCGGGGGCTGGCGTCGTCGCGTACTGCTGGCGCAGGCACTGGTGTCCGAGCCGGATCTGCTGCTGCTCGATGAGCCGACCAACCACCTGGACATCGGCGCCATCGCCTGGCTGGAAGAGGCGCTGAAAGACTTTGGCGGCGCCGTACTCTTCATTACCCACGACCGCTCCTTCCTGCAGAACCTGGCCACGCGCATCCTCGAACTGGACCGTGGCGGCCTGATCGACTGGAACGGCGACTACGCCAGCTTCCTGGTACACAAAGAGCAGCAACTGGCTGCCGAGGAAACCGCCAATGCGCTGTTCGACAAGCGCCTGGCCCAGGAAGAGGTGTGGATTCGTCAGGGCATCAAGGCCCGTCGCACCCGTAACGAAGGGCGTGTACGTGCGCTCAAGGCGATGCGTGCCGAACGCAGCGAGCGACGCGAGCGCCAGGGCAAGGCGAATATCCAGCTCGATACTGCGGACAAGTCCGGCAAGCAGGTGATGGTGGCGGAGAACGTCAGTTTCGCCCATGCCGGCGGACCCTTCCTGGTCAAGGATTTCTCCATGGTCCTGCAGCGCGGTGACCGTATCGGCCTGCTTGGCGCCAACGGTACCGGCAAGACCACTCTGCTCAAGCTGTTACTCAGCGACCTGCAACCGAGCAGCGGCAAGATCGAGGTCGGCACCAAACTGGAAGTGGCGTATTTCGACCAATTACGTCACCAGCTCGAGCCGGAGAAGACGGTAATCGACAACGTCGCCGAAGGCCGCGATTTCATCACTATCGACGGCCAGAACCGTCATGTACTGAGCTATCTGGGCGACTTCCTGTTCAGCCCGCAACGTGCCCGTACGCCCGTCAAAGCGCTATCGGGCGGCGAACGGGCACGACTGTTGCTCGCCAAGTTGTTCAGCAAGCCGGCCAACCTGCTGGTGCTCGACGAACCGACCAACGACCTGGACGTAGAAACCCTGGAACTGCTCGAAGAAGTACTGCTCAACTTCCCTGGCACCGTGCTGATGGTCAGCCACGACCGTGCCTTCCTCGACAACGTGGTGACCAGCACCCTGGTGTTCGAGGGTGAAGGCAAGGTGCGCGAGTACGTCGGCGGCTACCAGGATTGGCTGCGCCAGGGCGGCTCACCGCGCCTGCTCGGTGTGGGTGAAAGCAAGTCCGGCAAGGCCGAACTGGCCACGGCCATCGTCGAAGCGCCGGCCGCGGCCGCAGTGACTGCCGTGCAAGAGAGCGTCGAGCCGGCGAAGAAGAAACTAAGCTACAAGCTACAGCGCGAGCTGGAAGCGATTCCCGGGCAGATCGATGCCCTGGAGCAGGAAATGGCCGCGGTACAGGAGCAGGTATCCGATCCTGCCTTCTACCAGCAGCCGGTGCAGGTCACCACGGAAGTATTGGCGCGTCTCGAGGGCTTGCAGAAGGAAATGGACGAGTTGCTCGAGCGCTGGGCAGAGCTGGAAGGCTGACGAAGGAACGGACAATGGCCATCGAGTACCGTATTACTCTCGACGACAATCATCAGTTCAGCTACCGGATCGAGCTGAACCGCGAATATGACCCCGTCCAGGCGCAACAGGCCCCCGCCTGGACGCGCCTTGAACATCAGCAATGCAGCAATTGTCCGCTGAGTCGCGAGCAGTTCAGCCATTGTCCGGCAGCGGTCGATCTGCATCGGGTGATCGAGGATTTTCGTGGCCTGCCAGCCTTCAAGAAGGCCAGCGTCTGGGTGCGCACACCGGAGCGTGAGTACACCAAGCAGGTCGGCCTGGAGGAGGGCCTGCGTGCGCTGCTCGGGGTGATCATGGCCACCAGCGCCTGCCCGGTGCTGGCGCGCCTGAAACCCATGGCGCAGCACCATCTGCCCTTTGCCAACAATCAGGAATTCATCCTGCGCGCGGTATCGCTGTACCTGACGCGGCAGTATTTCAACATGCGCGAGGGGCGTCTGGCCGATTGGGAGCTGAAAGGGCTGGTGCGCCTGTTCCAGCAACTGAAGCTGGTCAATCAGGCTTTCTGGCAGCGCATTCACGACACCTGTGAAGGCGACTCCAACCTCAAGGCCTTCCTCACCTTCTTCTCGATGTCATCGAGCATGACGGTGTCGCTGGAGACCCAGCTGCAGAAGATTCGCCCGCTGGTCATGAGCGCGGGCGATTCGTTCGAGTAGGGCTGAAGCCAAAAAAGCTCGCCGCTGAAGCGCCTCCCGCGGGCAGAGCCAACGCGGCTACTGTGGGAGGGGCTTCAGCCGCGACGCGATCTCAAGCGCCTTTTTCGCCTTTCTTCAGGCGCACTGCGAGTACATCGCAGGGCGCGCCGTGCAGTACGTCATTGGCAGTCGAGCCCAGCAACAGCGCCAGGCCGTGGCGGCCATGGCTGCCGACCACGATCAGGTCGCAACCCTGTTCTTCGGCCAGTCGGTGAATTTCCTGGCGCGGTTGCCCGTAGGCCAGGTGACGCTGATCAGCGGTGAGTTCCGGGTACTTGCCGGTAAAGCTGTCCAGGCGCTCGCGTGCCTGCTCGAACTGTTGTTGCTGCAGCATCGACAGATCCATCGGCACGTCACCACCGAAGGCCATGGCCATGGGTTCGACGATATGCACCAGAGACATCTTGGCGCCACTGGCCTTCGCCAGCTTCTGCGCACGTGTCACGACAGGGTCGCATTCCTCGGTCAGGTCGACGGCGACCAGAATGTGCTGGTAGGGCATGGTGAAATCCTCCTTAAAGGGGGGCAAATGGCTCTGTCTCAAGTATGGCCCCATTGTGTGGGATAGGGCGACTGGTCGTGAAAAAGGCAAAGAAAAGCCCGGTGCTAGCACCGGGCAAGAGTTGGGCCAGGCAGGCCGGAAACATGGAGCATCAGTGTTGGCTGGTGGCGTACTGGGCGGCAACGGCTTCCAGGCCTTCGATGATGCTGTCGGAATACTTGCTGATCAGGAAAGGTACGGTGTTTTCGTTGTAGTTGCGCAGGGATTTCTCGATGTAACGCCATTTGGTGCCGATGGAGTTCAGGGCCGCATTGATCTCCGGGGTGTTCTGCTGGGCGGCGCTGAGGTTGTTCAGCTTGCTGGCGAATTCGCCAGCAAGCTCGTCGATGGCGCGTTCTTCGCCGCCGCCGAAGAAGCTGGCGCCGACCGAGGCACTGCGTGAAGCGTAGTCCAGAGCGATGTTCTGCATCAGCAGGCTCTGCTCACGGCTCTTCTGCGTCAGCTGCGGTACGCTGAAACCGCTTTCTTGCTGAATCTTCTGATACAGCTCCTGACCAATGGCCATGATGCGTTGGTTGTTCTCAGCCAGATCGGCGACGGGTTGCAGGTCGGTGAAACCCTGGCTGCGCATGGCTTCCATCAGTGCCTGGAGCCCGCTGCGGTAACTTTGCCAATTGGTTTGCAGCTGCGCGCGTAGCGCCTTGCTTGCATCGCCGGGCATTTCGCCCAGGCCGTCCAGGTGCGCTTGGCCTTCCTGAAGGGACTCGCCAATCATTCGCGCGTAGCGCTGATCGCCTTCCATGCCGTTATACATGTAGAAGTCGCCCAGACTTTTCTGGGTTGCCAGGCGCAGCTGGTGCAGACGCAGCAGATCATCGGCTGGCGCAGCGCTGAGCAAGGAGGAGGAGAGCGACGTGAAGACGAAAAGGAGCAGGGCGCTCAGGGGAAATGCAAGCGAACGGCGGCTCGACATTGGCGACTCCGTGTGGCCCATCGTGGGGCTCGATTTGTTTTTGTATTGCCCTCAGGTGGCGCTGTGCCAGCTGAAAGTGAGACGACTGTACCCGCAGCGGGGCGATTTGGCTAGGCGCCTCGGCGTGTCTATACCAAGCAGGAAAACCCTCGCAATGGTGCGTTATTGACGCTGTTTATCGGAGCCGGCTGGAAGCCACGAATGACCAGGCCTGCAGAAATCGTCGGGAAATCGACGAAAAGAGGCCAATTGACAAGTGCAGGCTTTTCCGTGAAGGTGTGCACACCCAAATCAAACGGGCGTATGAATTGAGCGTTTGCCTTGTTAGGCGCGCCATATGCAGCCCGAATATCGCGTCGGTGGGTGTGTCGTACCGATTGGGGCTATGCTCGTGCGGCGCTGCCGCGGGCTGGCCTGCCGGTTGGCTCCGATGTGTACTGTTCAGCTTCCATACCGTGGAGATCAGTTGATGATTTACGAAGGTAAAGCCATCACGGTTAAGGCTCTTGAGAGCGGCATCGTCGAATTGAAGTTCGACCTCAAGGGTGAGTCCGTCAACAAATTCAACCGTCTTACCCTCAACGAGCTGCGCGCCTCCGTCGACGCGATCAAGGCTGACGGTTCGATCAAGGGCGTGATTGTCACCAGTGGCAAGGACGTGTTCATCGTCGGCGCCGATATCACCGAGTTCGTCGACAACTTCAAACTGCCCGACGCAGAGCTGGTGGCTGGCAACCTGGAAGCCAACAAGATCTTCAGTGATTTCGAAGACCTCGCCGTGCCGACCGTCGTCGCCATCAACGGCATCGCCCTGGGTGGCGGTTTCGAGATGTGCCTGGCCGCCGACTATCGCGTGATGAGCGCCAGTGCCAAGATCGGCCTGCCGGAAGTCAAACTGGGCATCTACCCGGGCTTCGGCGGCACCGTGCGCCTGCCGCGTGTGATCGGTACCGACAACGCCGTGGAGTGGATCGCTTCGGGCAAGGAAAACCGTGCCGAAGACGCCCTGAAAGTGGGCGCCGTCGATGCCGTGGTCAGTGCAGACAAGCTGCAGGCCGCCGCTCTCGATCTGGTCAAGCGCGCCATCTCCGGTGAGCTGGACTACAAGGCCAAGCGTCAGCCCAAGCTGGAAAAGCTCAAGCTCAACGCCATCGAGCAGATGATGTGCTTCGAGACCGCCAAGGGCTTCGTCGCTGGCCAGGCCGGCCCGAACTACCCGGCTCCGGTCGAGGCGATCAAGACCATTCAGAAAGCCGCCAACTTCGGTCGTGACAAGGCGCTGGAAGTCGAGGCCACCGGCTTCGTCAAGCTGGCCAAGACCTCGGTTGCCGAGAGCCTGATTGGTCTGTTCCTCAACGATCAGGAACTGAAGAAGAAAGCCAAGCACCACGACGAGATCGCTCGCGACGTGAAACTGGCCGCCGTACTCGGCGCCGGCATCATGGGTGGCGGCATCGCCTATCAGTCGGCCTCCAAGGGCACCCCGATCCTGATGAAGGATATCCGTGAAGAGGGTATCCAGATGGGCTTGAACGAGGCTTCCAAGCTGCTCGGCAAGCGCGTCGAGAAAGGCCGCATGACCCCGGCGAAGATGGCCGAAGCCCTCAACGCCATCCGTCCGACCATGTCCTACGGCGATTTCGGCAACGTCGACATCGTCGTCGAAGCCGTGGTCGAGAACCCCAAGGTCAAGCAAATCGTGCTGGCCGAGGTGGAAGATGCGGTGCGTGAAGACGCCATCCTGGCCTCCAACACCTCGACCATCTCCATCTCCCTGCTGGCCCAGGCGCTCAAGCGTCCGGAAAACTTCGTCGGCATGCACTTCTTCAACCCGGTGCACATGATGCCGCTGGTGGAAGTCATCCGTGGCGAGAAGTCCAGCGAAGTGGCCGTGGCCACCACCGTTGCCTACGCCAAGAAGATGGGCAAGAACCCGATCGTGGTCAACGATTGTCCCGGCTTCCTGGTCAACCGCGTACTGTTCCCGTACTTCGGCGGCTTCTCCAAGCTCCTGGGCTTCGGCGTCGACTTCGTGCGTATCGACAAGGTGATGGAGAAGTTCGGCTGGCCCATGGGCCCGGCTTACCTCTCCGACGTGGTCGGCATCGACACCGGCCACCACGGCCGTGACGTGATGGCCGAAGGCTTCCCGGATCGTATGGCTGTCGAAGGCAAGACTGCCGTCGACGTGATGTACGACGCCAATCGCCTGGGTCAGAAGAACGGCAAGGGCTTCTATGCCTACGAGACCGACAAGCGCGGCAAGCCGAAGAAGGTCACCGACCCGGCTGCTTACGAGCTGCTCAAGTCCATCGTAGTCGAAGAGCGTGAAGTCACCGACGAGGACATCATCAACTTCATGATGATCCCGCTGTGCATGGAAACCGTTCGTTGCCTGGAAGACGGCATCGTCGACACCGCAGCCGAGGCCGACATGGGCCTGATCTACGGTATCGGCTTCCCTCCCTTCCGTGGCGGTGCGCTGCGCTACATCGATTCCATCGGTGTTGCTGAATTCGTCGCCCTGGCTGACAAGTATGCCGAGCTGGGCGCCCTGTACCACCCGACCGCAAAACTTCGCGAAATGGCCGCCAAGGGCCAGAAGTTCTTCGGTTAATCGTGCAGCGAACAGAGCGAGAGTAGAAATATGAGCCTGAATCCTAGAGATGCAGTGATCGTCGACTTCGGTCGTACCCCGATGGGTCGTTCCAAGGGCGGCATGCACCGCAATACCCGCGCCGAGACCATGTCCGCGCACCTGATCAGCAAAGTGCTGGAGCGCAACGCCAAGATCGACCCGGCTGAAGTCGAGGACGTGATCTGGGGCTGCGTCAACCAGACCCTGGAGCAGGGCTGGAACATCGCGCGCATGGCGTCGCTGATGACCCAGATCCCGCACACCAGTGCCGGCCAGACCGTCAGCCGTCTGTGCGGTTCGTCGATGAGCGCCCTGCACACTGCCGTGCAGGCGATCCAGACCGGCAACGGTGACGTGTTCGTCGTCGGCGGTGTGGAACACATGGGCCACGTCGGCATGATGCATGGTGTCGACCCGAACCCGCACCTGTCGCTGTACGCCGCCAAGGCGTCCGGCATGATGGGCCTGACCGCAGAAATGCTGGGCAAGATGCATGGCATCAGCCGTGAGGCGCAGGACGCCTTCGGTGAGCGCTCGCACCGTCTGGCGCACAAGGCCACCGTCGAAGGCAAGTTCAAGGATGAAATCATCCCGATGCAAGGCTACGACGAGAACGGCTTCCTCAAGGTGTACGACTTCGACGAAACCATTCGTCCGGAAACCACCCTCGAGAGCCTGGCTGCGCTGAAACCTGCGTTCAACCCGAAAGGCGGCACCGTGACTGCAGGTACTTCCTCGCAGATCACCGACGGCGCCTCCTGCATGATCGTCATGAGCGCCCAGCGCGCCCAGGATCTGGGCATCCAGCCGATGGCGGTGGTTCGCGCCATGGCCGTTGCCGGTGTCGATCCGGCGATCATGGGTTACGGCCCGGTACCGTCCACTCAGAAGGCGCTCAAGCGTGCAGGTCTGAGCATGGCTGACATCGATTTCGTCGAGCTCAACGAAGCCTTCGCCGCCCAGGCCCTGCCTGTGCTGAAGGACCTGAAACTGCTCGACAAGATGGAAGAGAAGGTCAACCTGCACGGCGGCGCGATCGCCCTGGGTCACCCCTTCGGTTGTTCCGGTGCCCGTATCTCCGGTACCCTGCTCAACGTCATGAAACAGAACGGCGGCACCTTGGGTGTTTCCACCATGTGCGTGGGCCTTGGCCAAGGCATCACCACCGTCTTCGAGCGCGTTTAAGCGTTAGCGGACAGAAACCGGGGCCCCGTGCCCCGGTTTTGCTTTTTACGGCTTTTTATTTCGGGAACCGCTCATGCAGTTGCAGCCAGGACTTTATCGTCACTACAAAGGCCCGCAGTACCGTGTATTCGGTGTGGCACGCCATTCCGAGAGCGAGGAAGAGGTGGTCGTCTACCAGGCGCTGTACGGCGAGTTTGGCTTGTGGGTAAGACCGCTGAGCATGTTCTGTGAAGAGATCGAAGTGGACGGCGAGCGCGTTCCACGCTTTGCTTTGATTCAGGCCGAAGTCAGCCCCATCGGCGCTTCGCAAGTCTGACTGCGCAGCTCCCTGCGCTTGACCTTCGCTTGGTCGCCACTATATATAGCGGGGCCTTAGAGGGCGTCTACAAATTGCTGCTCTCGGCCATGCTGCGTTGAAACCAGCCTCAAAATGCTCATGTACAGCTCGTACAGCGCGCTTTTTCGACTGTTTTCGCCTTGCCTGACCTTCGCTCGCTGCTTTGTAAACACCTCCGGCTTCGTGCCTTCTATATTTCGCAATTCAGGAATTTTCTGATCCATGGGCAAATCGCTGGTCATCGTGGAATCCCCGGCCAAGGCCAAGACCATCAACAAGTATCTGGGCAGCCAGTACGTGGTGAAGTCGAGCATCGGCCACATCCGTGACCTGCCTACCAGCGGCTCGGCAAGTGCCACCAAGGAGCCTGCCAAGCGCGGCAAGGCTGCTGCTGGTGAAGCGCCTGCGCTGTCGCCCAAGGAAAAGGCCAAACGCCAGCTGTTCACCCGTATGGGCGTCGACCCCGAGCACGGCTGGAAGGCCAAGTACGAGATCCTGCCCGGCAAGGAAAAGGTGATCGAAGAACTGCGCCGCCTGGCCAAGGATGCCGACACCATCTATCTCGCAACCGACTTGGATCGCGAAGGGGAAGCCATTGCCTGGCACCTGCGCGAATCCATCGGTGGTGATGACAGCCGCTACAAGCGCGTGGTGTTCAACGAGATCACCAAGAAGGCGATTCAGGAAGCCTTCTCCAAGCCGGGCGAGCTGGACATCAACCGCGTCAATGCCCAGCAGGCGCGGCGCTTCCTCGACCGCGTGGTGGGCTACATGGTCTCGCCGCTGCTGTGGGCCAAGATCGCCCGTGGCCTGTCTGCCGGTCGTGTGCAGTCGGTGGCCGTGAAGCTGGTCGTTGCACGCGAGAAAGAGATTCGCGCCTTCGTCCCGGAAGAATACTGGGAAGTGCACGCTGACCTCGGCACCGCGAAGAACGCCAAGGTGCGTTTCGAGGTAGTGCGCGAAAGTGGCGCAGCCTTCAAGCCGGTCAATGAAGCGCAGGCCATGGCCGCGCTGGAGAAGCTCAAGGCTTCCAGCTACAGCGTGGTCAAGCGCGAAGACCGCCCGACCAGCAGCAAACCCTCGGCGCCCTTCATTACCTCCACCCTGCAGCAGGCAGCGAGCAACCGCCTGGGCTTCGGGGTGAAGAAAACCATGATGATGGCTCAGCGTTTGTACGAAGCGGGCTACATCACCTACATGCGTACCGACTCGACCAACCTGTCGAACGACGCGGTAGAGATGGTGCGTGGCTTCATCGGCAGCGAGTACGGCGACAAGTACCTGCCGGGCAAGCCCAACCTGTATTCGAGCAAGGAAGGCGCCCAGGAGGCGCACGAAGCGATTCGTCCGTCCGACGTCAATCTGCGCCCGACCCAGCTGTCCGGCATGGAGCGTGATGCCGAGCGCCTGTATGACCTGATCTGGCGTCAGTTCGTCGCCTGCCAGATGCCGCCGGCCGAGTACCTGTCCACCAGTGTCACCGTGGCTGCTGGCGACTTCGAGCTGCGCGCCAAGGGCCGCATCCTCAAGTTCGACGGTTACACCCGTGTGCTGCCGCAGCAGAGCAAGCCGGGCGAGGACGACGTCCTGCCGGAAATGAAGGAAGGCGAGGGCCTCAAGCTGATCCAGCTCGACCCCAGCCAGCACTTCACCAAGCCGCCGGCGCGCTACTCCGAAGCCAGCCTGGTCAAAGAGCTGGAAAAGCGCGGTATCGGCCGCCCGTCCACCTACGCGGCGATCATTTCCACCATCCAGGATCGCGGCTACGTCACGGTGCACAACCGTCGCTTCTATGCCGAGAAGATGGGCGACATCGTCACCGAGCGTCTCGACGAAAGCTTCGCCAACCTGATGGATTACAGCTTTACCGCCACCATGGAAGAGCATCTCGACGATGTGGCCCAGGGCGAGCGCGAGTGGAAGCACCTGCTCGACGAGTTCTACGGTGATTTCAAGAAGAAGCTCGAAGTGGCCGAGGCGGGTGAGGGCGGCATGCGTGCCAACCAGCCGACGCTGACCGATATTCCCTGCCGCGAGTGCGGCCGGCCGATGATGATCCGCACCGCCTCCACCGGCGTGTTCCTCGGTTGCTCGGGCTATGCGCTGCCACCGAAGGAGCGCTGCAAGGCCACCATCAACCTGGTGCCGGGCGATGAGATCGCAGCCGATGATGAGGGCGAGTCCGAGTCCCTGGTGCTGCTGGGCAAGCATCGCTGCCCGATCTGCGCCACCGCCATGGATGCTTATCTGCTGGATGAAACCCGCAAGCTGCACATCTGCGGCAACAATCCCGATTGTAGCGGCTACGAGATCGAGCAGGGCCAGTACCGCATCAAGGGCTACGAAGGCCCGAGCCTGGAGTGCGACAAGTGCGGTAGCCAGATGCAGCTCAAGACCGGCCGTTTCGGCAAGTTCTTCGGTTGCACCAATGCCAGCTGCAAGAACACCCGCAAGTTGCTCAAGAACGGTGAAGCGGCGCCGCCGAAGATGGACAAGGTGGATATGCCGGAGCTCAAGTGCGAGAAGGTGGACGACACCTACGTGCTGCGCGACGGCGCATCGGGCCTGTTCCTCGCTGCCAGCCAGTTCCCCAAGAACCGCGAGACGCGTGCGCCGCTGGTGCTGGAGATCGTCCCGCACAAGCACGAGATCGACCCCAAGTACCACTTCCTCTGCGATGCCCCGCAGAAGGACCCCGATGGTCGCCCTGCGGTGATTCGCTACAGCCGCAAGACCAAGGAGCAGTACGTGCAGTCCGAGGTCGATGGCAAACCCACTGGCTGGCGCGCGTTCTACGATGGCGGCAAGTGGAAGGTCGAGGACAAGCGCTAGCGTTTGGTCACGATCTGCCGCGCGTCGGCCTGGCGTCGTAACAGCGGCGCCCTGAATGCCTGACGAGATGCGCGTCAGGCAGGGCAGACGCGCGTATCATGACCCGATCTGCTGTGGAGGTCGCCGTAATGGCCAAAGAAATCTATACCCGTACCAACCAGAAGATTTTCTTCGCCGGTATTGCCCTGGATAACTGGCGCAAGGCCGAAGCGTCCTTCGCGTTCAATGTGCAGGCGCTGGTGCAGGCCGAGCGAGAAGCCGCGCTGTTTCACCTGTACGGTGGGCTGCTCGGGCTGTGTCATGAGATTGCCGGTTATTACCGCATGAACGACGCTACGCCTTCGCGTGTCGAGGCCTTCGTGCAGCAGGCGGTGCTTGAGGGCTCGCCCAGCCCTGAGCTGGCCGAGTTGGTCGAATTGGCGCAGCAGCGCGAAACCTGGCTGGCCGAGTTGCTGGCGGCCTATGCTGCGCTGTTCCAGCCGCCGCGTGAGGAGCGCAAGGCCAAGGTCGATCCGTCCATGCCGCTGATCACCGCTGTCAGCGTTGGCGAAGAGCCGGCCGAGCTGAGCCTCGATGATGTCGATGCCTGGCGTCAGCAACTCAAGGCGCTGGTGCTGCGTTTCCGCGAAGGCCTCAGCGAGTGCTGATTGGGTTTAACTGGACCAGTGGGCTGGGGATGACCCCGGCTGACTGTTACAATGTCGTGTTTTTGCACAGAGACTGAGCCATGCCAACATCCTTCCTGGAAATCGTCGAACTGCCCGATGGGCGTATTGCCCTGCGTCGCGCAGAGGATGAAGAGGCGCTGGTGACTCTGGACTTCTCCGCTGATGCCAAGGCTTTTCTGCAGGGGCAGCACATCGAGGTGGCCAAGGCCATGCTCAATGTCGGCGTGCAGATGGCTGGCCGAATGGCTGAAGGCGATTTCAGTAGTGAAGAAGAAGGCTCGCGCGTTCTGCACTGAAGCCGCTACGGCTTAACGCAAACGGGGCTCCAATGGAGCCCCGTTTTCGTTGGTGGATCTTTAGCCCAGGCTGATATTCAGGCTTTGCGCCCCGCCGGCATTGGCGGCCTGCGCAAGGCGCTGGCGAGTGCTGTTCTCGACCGGATGCAGCCAACTGATCACGGTATGGCTGCGCCCGAGCTTCAGGGCTTCTTCCGCCAGTGCCAGGGCATTCTGCCCCTGCCGTGGATGCAGCAGGAGAATACGCTCACGGTTCAGGCCAGCTTCGCGCAGCCAGCTTTGCGTAAGGCTTGCTGGTGGTGCCACCAGGGTCAGCCAGCGCGCATCCTGGTTCTCGCTCAGCTCGCGTAGAATCGGGGCCAGCAAGTGCAGGCAGTGACCGGCAGCGCCACGCAGGGCCAGTTCGCTGAACGCCTGATCATCCTCGCTACGAGTGATGTCATTGGTCGCTAACCGTGGCTCGCTCGACGTTCCGGCAAGAAAGGCGTCGAAAAGGGGAAGTTGTGGGCGCTCGAACGACTGCTGCACGTACATGGTGTCTCCTCAGCGGCGGATTACACCGACGCTCAAACCTTCGATGACCAGATCCTGGTGTTCCAGGTCCACTTCGATCGGGGCAAACTCAGGATTCTCGGCAATCAGCCAGACCTTGTTGCCCTCGCGCTTGAAGCGTTTGACCGTCACTTCATCGTCGATACGGGCGACGACAATCTGGCCATTACGGGCTTCACGGGTGGTGTGCACGGCGAGCAGATCGCCATCGAAGATGCCGATGTCTTTCATGCTCATGCCGCGTACACGCAGTAGATAGTCGGCTTTGGGCTGAAAGAATGCCGGATTGATCTGGCAGGATTCCTCGACATGTTGCTGTGCAAGGATCGGTGCGCCGGCGGCGACACGGCCGATTACCGGGAGGCCCGCATCCTCGTTCGCGGCACCTGCCTCGAAGCCGGGAATGCGAATGCCGCGTGAAGCGCCTGGAGTCATCTCGATAGCCCCCTTGCGGGCGAGGGCCTTGAGGTGCTCTTCTGCGGCGTTGGGCGATTTGAACCCCAGTTCCTGAGCGATTTCCGCGCGGGTGGGTGGGTAGCCGTTGTCTTCCAGGCAGCGTTTGATGAAGGCGAGAATCTCGGCTTGGCGTGGCGTCAGTTTCAGCATGGCTGGGCTCTGTCTTTTTATACAGTGACTGGGATTATATACAGTAAGCGAGTCTTGGCAATGTCCATTTTTTGGATGCCTGCCGTCCGGCTTGTTACCCATGCCGGGTAATCTGCGTCTCTGCTTGTTGTAAGCTGTGACCAGCCGGCCAAAAGACGGCTCATGCGGCTTGACAATTCAGTGGGATGAAACGTATGTTTCAAACAAGTGTTTGTCAGGTGATAACTCATGGCTCAGTCGGAAACCGTTGAACGCATTCTCGATGCTGCGGAACAGCTGTTCGCGGAAAAAGGCTTCGCCGAGACATCGCTGCGTCTTATCACCAGCAAGGCCGGGGTCAACCTGGCTGCCGTCAATTACCACTTCGGTTCGAAGAAGGCGCTGATTCAGGCGGTCTTCTCGCGTTTCCTCGGGCCTTTCTGCGCCAGCCTGGAAAAGGAACTTGATCGCCGTCAGGCCAAGTCTGAAACCCAGGTTTCCCTGGAGGAGCTGCTCGAGCTTCTGGTCGAGCAGGCCCTGGCCGTTAAGCCGCGCAGCGGCAATGACCTGTCCATCTTCATGCGCCTGCTCGGTTTGGCCTTCAGCCAGAGTCAGGGTCACTTGCGCAAGTACCTGGAAGAGGTCTACGGCAAGGTGTTTCGTCGTTACATGCTGCTGGTGCATGAGGCTGCGCCGCGCATTCCGCCGCTTGAGCTGTTCTGGCGTGTGCACTTCATGCTTGGCGCCGCGGCGTTCAGCATGTCCGGCATCAAGGCGCTGCGGGCGATGGCCGAGACCGATTTTGGCGTCAACACCTCGATCGAGCAGGTGATGCGCATGATGGTGCCGTTCCTGGCTGCAGGCATGCGTTCTGAGACTGGGGTTGCCGACCCCGCCTTGGCTGGCGCGCAACTCAAACCGCGCAGCAAGACACCGAGCGCCGCGCCCAAGGTTTGACCTGACGGCAGGTGGGCTTGGCTTCGCCCTGCGGCCTGCTAAGCTAGCGGCCCATGTCCGATCTCGATTTACTCCATATCTCCATTGCCGACCAGGCGCTTTACGGCTTTCGTGCTGGGCGGCTGCTGCTGAGCTTGCCTGTCTCCACGGCGTTCAATGGGGTGGGTGAACTTAACGGTTCAGGCTGTACGCCGCGCGGGCTGCATCAGGTACGCGCGAAGATCGGCGCAGGTTTGCCTCTGGCCGCCGTATTGCGCGGTCGTCGCTGGACAGGGGAGGTGTGGTCACCTGAGCTGCACGAGCAGTTTCCTGGCCGCGACTGGATTCTCACCCGTGTTCTCTGGCTAAGCGGTCTTGAGCTGGGGCGCAATCGCCTGGGCGATGTCGATACCTTTCGCCGTTACATTTATCTGCATGGCACACCGGATACGGAACCCATGGGTACCCCGTTGTCCCATGGCTGCATTCGTTTGCGTAACGCCGACATGCTGGCGCTTTTCGAGCGCGTACCGCCGCACTGCAAGGTACGTATCGATGAGGCGCCCTGCCCGCAGTGGGCTGCAGACCAAGACTTCACGTAAGGAAATACACTCATGCAAGGCTCTTTGATGATGGACATCGCTGGCACCTGGTTGACCGCCGAGGATCGCCAGATGCTGCGCCAGCCCGAAGTGGGCGGTCTGATCATTTTTGCCCGCAATATCGAATCGCCGCGCCAGGTTCGCGAGCTGTGCCAGAGTATCCGTGCCCTGCGCCCGGATCTGCTGCTGGCGGTGGATCAGGAAGGTGGTCGGGTACAGCGTCTGCGCCAGGGCTTTCTGCGTCTGCCGGCGATGCGCGCCATCGCCGACAACGACAATGCCGAGGAGCTGGCCGAGCATTGCGGCTGGCTGATGGCCGCCGAGGTGTTGGCGGTTGGCCTGGATCTGAGTTTCGCGCCGGTACTGGATCTCGACCACCAGCGCAGTGCGGTGGTTGGCAGTCGCGCCTTCGAGGGTGATCCGCAGCGGGCCACCACGCTGGCGGCCGCTTTCATCCGCGGCATGCATCAGGCGGGGATGGCCGCTACCGGCAAACACTTCCCCGGGCACGGCTGGGCCGAGGCGGACTCTCATGTCGCCATCCCGCTCGACGAGCGCAGTCTCGATGATATCCGCGCTTGCGACATGCAGCCGTTCAAGCGTCTGGTGCACGAGCTCGATGCAGTGATGCCGGCGCATGTCATCTATTCTCAGGTTGACGAGCACCCGGCTGGCTTCTCCCGTCGCTGGTTGCAGGACATCTTGCGCGGCGAGTTGGGCTTCGAGGGTGTGATTTTCAGCGACGACCTGTCCATGGCCGGTGCCCATGTGGTCGGCGATGCCGGCAAGCGTATCGAGGCGGCACTGGCTGCGGGGTGCGATATGGGCCTGGTGTGCAATGACCGCGCTTCGGCCGAACTGGCGCTCAGTGCCTTGCAGCGTCTGCGAGTGACAGCGCCTGCGCGCCTCGAACGCATGCGTGGCCGTGGTTATGCCACTACCGAATACCGCCAGGTGCCACGCTGGCTTACCGCTGTGGCGGCCCTGAGAGCTGCACAGTTGCTCGACTGAGGATCTGCCTATGACTGTCTACGCCATTATCGGCGGCACCGGCCTGACCCAGCTGGAAGGGTTGACGATTCACGAAGCGCTGCCGCTGGATACCCCTTACGGGGCGCCCTCCGCCGATATCCTGCGGGGCAGTTACGCCGGGCGCGAAGTGCTGTTTCTCGCCCGCCATGGCCAGCCGCACCGGATTCCTCCGCATCAGGTGAACTACCGGGCCAACCTCTGGGCGCTCAAGCAGGCCGGCGCCAAGGCCATTGTCGCGGTCAATGCGGTGGGGGGGGATTCATGCTGCCATGGGCGCTGGGCATTTCTCCGTGCCACATCAGATCATCGATTACACCTCCGGGCGTGCGCACACCTTTTACGAAGGCGATCTGGAGCACGTGACCCACGTCGATTTCAGCCTGCCGTACGACAAGCAACTGCGCGAGGCGTTGGTGGCGGCGCTGCGGGCCGAAAACGCGGCATTCAGCGATCACGGAATCTATGGTTGCACTCAGGGGCCGCGACTGGAAACGGCGGCGGAAATCGCCCGCATGGAGCGCGATGGCTGCGACCTAGTAGGCATGACCGGCATGCCCGAAGCGGTGTTGGCGCGCGAATTGGCGCTGCCCTATGCCTGCCTGGCGCTGGTGGTGAATCCGGCGGCGGGGAAATCCAGCGCGCTGATCACCATGGCCGAGATCGAGCGAGTGATCGAGCAGAGCATGGGGACGGTCAAGGCGGTGTTGGCACGCGTGCTGAGTAACTAGCTTCTCTACAAAGGCAGCGGTCAATGCCCGTCAGTCAGGCGTCGACGCGCCGAATCCGTAGGCGCGGCGCCCCGCCGCGAATCAGGGCGGAGCGCACTTGAAAAACTTCGCCCTGGGGCGAGGCTCCTACGCAAGGCTGGCGGCATCAGATTTCCGCTCAGAGCGGGCTGATGCGTACCAGTGCGCCCAGGCTGCCATGGTCCAGGTAGGTCAGGCTGTTGTCCTTCAGGCGCTGAGCCACTTTCATGTGCTCGCTGCTCTCGAGCAGGCCGTCGCCGCTGAATTGGTTGATCCACAGCTCCAGGTCCAGGTCGGCAAAGCGCTCCTGAGTAAAGCTCAGGGTGCCTTCGACCACTTGATGGCCGAAGCGCTCTTCACCGCTGCTGACGGCCACTCGGCTCGGCGAGCTGCCGATGGTCTGGCTCCAGGCCTTGTGCAGCAATACCTGATAACCGCTGCCCGGATTGAGCTTGGCCGCCTCGCCATCTAGCGTTGTCGGGCGTTCGTTGCCAGTGATCGGCAATGCTGTGCCCGCCCAGTCGTCCGGTGCCACCTTGGGGGCGAAGACGGGTTCGCCGGCCTGGCGGAATACCAGCAATTCGACCTGATAAAGACGTTCGGCAAAGGCGCTCGGTGCCAGCAGGCAGAGCAGCAGGGCGATCAGGTGCAATGGGCGCATGTGTGAGTCCTTCAGGTGGTGGGCGCGAGGCGCTCGAGCAGGGCTTCCAGGGTGTTGAAGCGTTCTTCCGCGCGCTCCATCGGCACCTGGATCTTGAAGACGGTGGCGCCTTCGAACTTGTAGCGTTTTGGCTGAGCCTGGATCAGTTTGATCAGGGTCAGCGGGTCGACGCAGGTTTCCGCGGCGAACTCGATTCGTCCACCCTGCGGGCCGGCGTCGACCTTGCTGATGCCGAGCTTGTCGGCCTGCAGCTTGAGCAGGGTCAGGCGCATGAGGTTCTTGGTCGGCTCCGGCAGCAGGCCGAAACGGTCGATCATCTCTACCTGAAGCTCCTTCAGACCGTCCTCGTCGCTGGCATTGGCGATGCGTTTGTAGAGGATCAGGCGGCTGTGCACGTCGGGCAGGTAGTCCTCGGGGATCAGCGCCGGTACACGCAGGTTGATCTCCGGGCCGCCGCCCAATGGCTGGTCGAGGTTCGGCTGCTCGCCTTTCTGGATAGCCTTGACCGCGCGTTCGAGCATTTCCATGTAGAGGGTGAAGCCGACCGCTTGAATCTGCCCGCTCTGGCCGTCGCCAAGCAGTTCGCCAGCGCCGCGGATTTCCAGGTCATGGGTGGCGAGGACGAAGCCGGCGCCGAGGTCCTGAGCGCCCGCGATGGCCTCCAGGCGTTTTTCCGCATCCGGGGTCATCTGCTTGCGCGGTGGCGTCAGCAGGTAGGCGTAGGCCTGGTGGTGGCTACGACCGACACGGCCGCGCAACTGGTGCAGCTGGGCCAGGCCAAACTTGTCGGCGCGGTCGATGATGATGGTGTTGGCGCTAGGCACGTCGATACCGGTCTCGATGATGGTCGAGGCCACCAGCACGTTGAAGCGCTTGTGGTAGAAGTCGCTCATCACCTGCTCGAGATCGCGTTCGCGCATCTGCCCGTGACCGATGCCGATACGCGCTTCGGGCACCAGCTCGGCCAGCTCACTGGCGCATTTCTCGATGGTCTTTACATCGTTGTGCAGGTAGTAGACCTGGCCACCGCGCAGCAGCTCGCGCAGCAGCGCTTCCTTGATGGTCGGCTTGTTGCTTTCCATGACGAAGGTGCGCACCGACAGACGCCGCGCTGGTGGCGTGGCGATGATCGACAGGTCGCGCATGCCGGCCACGGCCATGTTCAGCGTGCGCGGGATTGGCGTGGCAGTCAGGGTGAGGATGTCGACCTCGCTGCGCAGGGCCTTGAGCTGTTCCTTCTGGCGCACGCCGAAGCGGTGTTCCTCGTCGATGATGGCCAGACCGAGGTTGTGGAACTTGACGTCGTCCTGCAGCAGCTTGTGCGTGCCGATGACGATATCCACCTTGCCTTCGGCCAGTTGCTGCACGGCCTCGCCGACTTCCCTGGCGCTCTTGAAGCGGCTCATCACCTCGACCTTCACCGGCCAGTCGGCGAAGCGGTCGCGGAAGCTGTTGTAGTGCTGCTGGGCGAGCAGGGTGGTGGGCACCAGCACGGCGACCTGCTTGCCGCTGTGCGCGGCGATGAAGGCGGCGCGCATGGCCACCTCGGTCTTGCCGAAGCCGACGTCGCCGCAGACCAGGCGATCCATCGGCTTGCCGGCCAGCATGTCGGCGCGCACGGCATCGATGGCGGCCTGTTGGTCCGGGGTTTCCTCGAAGGGGAAACCAGCGCTGAAGGTGGCGTAGTCCAGTGCCGGGTCCTGGAAGGCGAAGCCTTCGCGAGCGGCGCGGCGGGCGTAGATGTCGAGCAACTCGGCGGCAACATCGCGCACCTGTTCGGCCGCCTTGCGCTTGGCCTTCTGCCAGACCTCCGAGCCGAGGCGATGCAGCGGCGCCAGGGCATCGTCACTGCCGGTGTAGCGGGCGATCAGATGCAGGCTGGCCACGGGTACGTAGAGCTTGGCTTCGTCGGCATACTGCAGGGCGAGGAATTCGGCGGCCTGGCCATCGAACTCCATGGTCACCAGGCCCAGGTAGCGGCCGACGCCGTGATCGATATGTACCACCGGCGCGCCTTCGCGCAGCTCGGTGAGGTTCTTGATCACGTTGTCGCCGCCTTCTCGGCCTTTTTCGCGGCGGCGACGCTGCATCACGCGCTGGCCGAACAGCGGGCTTTCGGCGATCAGTGCCAGGTCGTCGAGCAGCAGGCCTTCATCCAGTGGTGCGATGCAGATGTTGAGGCGTTCAGGGCTGGCGACGAAGGCCGGCCAGCCCTCGACTTCCCGGGGTTTGAGCTTGAGGCGGGCGAGCAGTTCCAGCAGCACTTCGCGGCGACCGGCTGATTCGGCGCAGAACAGCACGCGGCCTGGATATTCTTCGATAAAGCGGCGCAACGCCGCCAGCGGCTCGCCGGCCTTGGCCTGAATCGCCAGGTCGGGCAGGGCGCGTGCGTCAAAACGGGTCTGGCCGACGCCGGGCTCGATATCGTCCTGATTGACCACTACGCGCGGCCAGCTCTTCAGGCGGGCGAAGCAGTCCTCGACCGGCAGGAAAATGTCGGCAGGTGGCAGTAGCGGGCGCTCCGGGTCGACTCGGCGGTCCTCATAGCGGCTCCGCGCATCTGTCCAGAAATGCTCGGCAGCCTTTTCGATGCCGGGCAGGGAAAATACCTGGGTGTCGCCTGGCAGGTAGTCGAACAGGGTGTCTGTCTCTTCGAAGAACAGCGGCAGGTAGTACTCGATGCCGGCGGGGGTGATGCCGGTGGAAAGGTCCTGATAGATCGGGCAGCGACGGAAATCCACGTCGAAGCGCTCGCGGAAACGCCCGCGGAAATCGGTGACAGCTTTCTTTTCCAACGGAAATTCACGCGCCGGCAACAGACGGATCGACTCGACCTTGTCCACCGAGCGCTGGGTCTCGGGGTCGAAGGTGCGCAGGGTTTCGATTTCGTCGTCGAACAGGTCGATGCGGTAGGGCGTGTCACTGCCCATCGGGAACAGATCGATCAATGCGCCGCGCACGGCGAACTCGCCGTGTTCGTAAACGGTGTCGACGCAGCGGTAGCCGGCGGCCTCCAAGCGGCCGCGCATCTGCTCCACATCGAGTTTCTGGCCTACATCCAGCACCAGGCTGCCACACAGCAGAAAGCGCTTCGGCGCCAGGCGGTGTAGGGCGGTGGTGATCGGCACTACGAGGATGCCGCGGCTCAGCTGCGGCAGGCGATAGAGTGCTGCGATGCGTTGCGAGATGATGTCCTGGTGCGGCGAGAAGACATCGTAGGGCAGGGTTTCCCAGTCGGGAAAGTGCAGCACTGGCAGGTCGGGGGCGAAGAACACCAGTTCTTCCTGCAGCCGCTCGGCGCTCTGGCTGCCTTCGGTGAGTACCAGCGTGAAGCGTCCGGCATTGCTGGCCGCTTCGGCGATAGTTAGAGACAGCGCGGCGCCGGGCAGGTTACCCCACTGTTGTTTGCCGGCGCTGGCCGGTAGAGACGGAAGACGCAGTACGGACACGGGCGGCTCACGGTCGTGACGAAAGGCCGGGAATTGTAGCGGGGCTTGGTGGTCAATGTCAGTCGCGACAGGCGCGCATTGCTCATGCCCGCGCGCGCCGTCATAATGTAGCCCCTTTTTTCAGCCCCTACATGTGGAAGGTACTGCCCGTGACTCAGAAGCCCGACCAGTGTCTCGGTGAATGGATCGATCGTGAAGCCCTCGCGGAAGCGATGATTCCGCTGATTGGTCAGCTCTATCGCAACAACAATGTGGTGACCTCGATCTATGGCCGTGGCCTGATCAACCGTTCGGTCATCGACATCCTCAAGGCTCACCGTTTCGCTCGCCATCGCCTTGCCGATGAGGCTGAACTGTCGGTGCACGACACCTTCCCCATGCTCAAGGCCATGAGCGAGCTCAAGCTGGGCGCCGCCTCCGTGGACCTGGGCAAGCTGGTTGCCAAGTTCAAGGCCGAAGGCGCTGGTCGCAGCGTCGAGCAGTTCGTCAAGGACGAGCTGGCCGAGGTGGTCGGCAAGCAGAACGGTTCCGGTCGTGAAGGCACCGATGTGGTCCTCTACGGCTTTGGTCGTATCGGCCGCCTGCTGGCGCGCATCCTGATCGAGAAGACCGGTGGTGGCGACGGCCTGCGCCTGCGTGCCATTGTTGTGCGTAAGGGTGCCAGCAACGATCTGGTCAAGCGTGCCAGCCTGCTGCGTCGTGACTCGGTACACGGCAAGTTCAACGGCACCATCACCATCGATGAAGAGAACAACACCCTGACGGCCAACGGCAACCTGATCCAGGTGATCTATGCCAAGGACCCGAAGGAAGTCGACTACACCCAGTACGGCATCAAGAACGCACTGTTGGTGGACAACACTGGTGTGTGGCGTGATGCCGAGGGCTTGGGTCAGCACCTGGCCTGCCCGGGCGTCGATCGCGTCGTTCTCACCGCACCTGGCAAGGGCGCGCTGAAGAACATCGTGCACGGCATCAACCACAGCGAAATCACCGCTGAGGACAAGATCATCTCCGCGGCTTCCTGCACCACCAACGCCATCGTGCCGGTGCTCAAGGCGGTCAATGATCAGTACGGCATCGTCAACGGTCACGTCGAGACCGTTCACTCGTACACCAACGACCAGAACCTGATCGACAACTTCCACAAAGGCAGTCGTCGTGGTCGTAGCGCCGCGCTGAACATGGTCATCACCGAAACCGGCGCTGCTACCGCTGCGGCCAAGGCGCTGCCGGTTCTGAAAGGCAAGCTGACCGGCAACGCCATTCGTGTGCCGACGCCGAACGTGTCCATGGCCATCCTCAATCTGAACCTGGAGAAGGCCACCACTCGCGAAGAGATCAACGAGTACCTGCGCCAGATGGCCATGCACTCGGATCTGCAGAAGCAGATCGACTTCGTCAGCTCGCAGGAAGTGGTATCGACCGACTTCGTCGGTTCGCGCCATGCCGGCGTGGTGGATGCCGAAGCCACCATCGCCAACGATAACCGCGTTGTGCTGTACGTCTGGTACGACAACGAGTTTGGTTACAGCTGCCAGGTGGTGCGCGTGATGGAAGACATGGCTGGGGTCAACCCGCCGGCCTTCCCGCGTTAAGCGTCAAGGTTGCAAAAAAAACGGGAGCTTCGGCTCCCGTTTTTTTATGCCCGGAATCTGGCCTGGCGAGGTTGTCGAGTTGATCTCGGGCAGCATCGAGTTTGTTGCGCCCTGTTACCGAAAGGCCAAAAAAAGCAAGCGCTTGGGTGGTCAGTGCCGGGGGGCGTCTTTATAATCAAGCGGATTTTTTACCCAGGTTTGGCGCCTTCCTCCACGCCCATATCGTATCGGCGTGGTCGGGTCTATTAGACCTTCGGTAGCGCCGCCTGTCCTATAAAAAGCTTTCTAAATCAGTGGTTAGGCAAACCTATGATCAAACTAAAGCATGGGCTTGATTTGCCCATAACGGGTGCGCCGGCACAGCGTATCGAGGCCGCCAGGCCCGTACGCAGTGTCGCCGTCATCGGCTTCGACTATCACGGGATGAAGCCGACGATGGAAGTGCAGGTCGGTGACCGGGTCAAACTCGGTCAATTGCTGTTTACCGACAAGAAGACACCCGGCGTGCGCTATACCGCCCCTGCGGCTGGCGTGATCAGCGCCATCCATCGTGGTGAGAAGCGTGTCCTGCAGTCCGTTGTCATCGACATCGAAGGCGACGAGCAGGAAACCTTCAGCCAGTATGCTGCCGACCAACTCGACTCACTGAGCGACGAGCAGGTTCGCGAGAACCTGCAGCAGTCCGGTCTTTGGACTGCGCTGCGCACCCGTCCGTTCAGCAAGGTGCCGGCGCTGGATGCCGTACCCAGCTCGATTTTCGTGACTGCAGTCGATACCCACCCGCTTGCCGCCGATCCTGCGGTGATCATCGGTGAACATGCCGCTGACTTCGAAAACGGCCTGAAGGTTCTCGGTAACCTGGCCAAGATCTTCCTGTGCAAGGCCGAGGGTGTCAGCCTGCCGGGCGAGCATGTTGCCAAGGTGCAAAGCGAAGCCTTTGCCGGCCCGCACCCGGCGGGGCTGCCAGGCACTCACATTCATTTCCTCGACCCGGTCAGCACCAGCAAGAGTGTCTGGCAAATCGGTTATCAGGACGTGATCGCGGTGGGCAAACTGTTCACCACCGGCCAGCTGTTCGTCGAGCGTGTGGTTGCGCTGGGCGGTCCGGTCGCCGAGCAGCCGCGTCTGCTGCGCACGCGTCTGGGCGCCAACCTGGAAGAACTCACCGCCGGTGAGCTCAAGCCAGGTTTCAATCGTGTGATTTCCGGCTCGGTGTTCGGCGGTCGTACCGCTCAAGGTGCCTTCGCCTTCCTCGGCCGTTACCACAACCAGGTGTCTTGCCTGGTGGAAGGCAACGACCGCGAGATGATGCATTACCTGCGTGCCGGCGTTAACAAGCACTCGGTATTGAACATCTTCGTCTCCAAGCTGGCCGGTGCCAAGCTGTTCAACTTCACCACTACCACCAACGGCAGCCCGCGCGCCATGGTGCCGGTGGGCAACTACGAAGCCGTGATGCCGCTGGATATCCTGCCGACTCAACTGCTGCGCTATCTGATCGTTGGCGACACCGAGATGGCTCAGAAACTGGGTTGCCTGGAACTCGACGAAGAAGACCTGGCTCTGTGCACCTATGTGTGCGCCGGCAAGTATGAATATGGCCCGATCCTGCGGGACAACCTCACCCGCATCGAGAAGGAGGGTTAATCCGTGGGCATTCGTGCATTCCTCGACAAGATCGAGCACAACTTCGAAAAGGGCGGCAAGTACGAGAAGTGGTATGCCCTCTACGAGGCCATCGACACCTTCTTCTATCGTCCTGGCAGCGTGACCAAGACCACCGCTCACGTGCGCGACGGCATCGACCTCAAGCGCATGATGATCACCGTGTGGCTGTGCACCTTCCCGGCGATGTTCTTCGGCATGTGGAACACCGGCTACCAGGCCAACCTGATCTTCGCTCAGAGCCCCGAGCTGCTGGCGAGCCAGGAAGGCTGGCGTTTCGCCCTGATCGGCTCGCTGGCCGGTTTCGATCCGAACAGCCTGTGGGACAACTTCATCCAGGGCGCCGCCTACTTTCTGCCCGTCTACGCGGTGACCTTCATCGTCGGCGGCTTCTGGGAAGTGCTGTTCGCTTCGATCCGCAAGCATGAAGTCAACGAAGGCTTCTTCGTCACGTCCGTGCTGTTCGCCCTGATCCTGCCGCCGAGCATTCCGCTGTGGCAGGTCGCTCTGGGCATCAGCTTCGGTGTGGTGATCGGCAAGGAAGTGTTCGGTGGTACCGGCAAGAACTTCCTCAACCCGGCACTGACCGGCCGTGCCTTCCTGTTCTTCGCCTATCCGGCGCAGATGTCCGGTGATGCGGTCTGGACGGCGGTCGATGGTTTTGCCGGCGCCACTTCGCTAAGCCTGGCAGCCTCCGGCGGCATCGAGAACGTGATCAACAACGGCATCACCTGGATGGACGCCTTCGTCGGCACCATTCACGGCTCGCTCGGCGAGACCAGCACCCTGGCGATTGCCATCGGCGGCCTGGTCCTGCTGATCACCAAGATCGCCTCCTGGCGCATCGTCGTCGGCGTGATGCTGGGCATGATCGGCCTGAGCCTGCTGCTTAACCTGATCGGTTCCACCACCAACCCGATGTTCGCCATGCCCTGGTACTGGCATCTGGTAGTGGGCGGCTTTGCCTTCGGCATGTTCTTCATGGCCACCGACCCGGTGTCGGCGTCGATGACCAACACCGGCAAATGGATCTTTGGTGCTCTGATCGGTGTGATGGTGGTGCTGATCCGTGTGGTCAACCCGGCCTTCCCCGAGGGCATGATGCTGGCGATTCTGTTCGCCAACCTGTTTGCACCGCTGATCGACCACTTCGTCGTTCAAGCCAATATCAAGCGGAGGCTGGCACGCAATGTCTAGTCAAAAAGAATCCACCGTCCGCACGCTGACGGTGGCCGTGCTGGTGTGTCTGGTGTGCTCGGTGTTCGTCGCCGGCGCAGCCATTGCACTGAAGCCGACTCAGGTTGAAAACCGCCTGCTGGACAAGCAACGCAGCATCCTGGCCATTGCCGGCCTGGGTGAGGCGGGCATGTCCGGCGCCAAGGTCAAGGAGCTGTTCGACAGCACCATCACCGCCAAGCTGGTGGATCTGGAGAGTGGCAAGTTCTCCGATGCCTTCGACCCCATCACCTTCGACCCACTCAAGGCAGCCAAGGATCCGAAGACCTCCAGCGCGCTCAAGGGCAGTGAGGATATCGCCGGTATCAAGCGCCAGGAGCGTTACACCACCGTTTACATGGTGGAAAAGGACGGTGAAGTCGAAACCCTGATCCTGCCGGTGCGCGGCTACGGCCTGTGGTCGACCCTGCACGGCTTTATCGCGGTCAAGGGTGATCTCAATACCGTGGTTGGCATGGGCTTCTACCAGCACGGCGAGACTCCTGGTCTCGGCGGCGAGGTGGACAACCCGAAATGGAAGGGCCAGTGGCCAGGCAAGACCCTGTTCGACGACAACGACAAGTTGGCCGTACAGGTGGTCAAGGGCGGCGTAGATCCGCAAAGCCCGAACGCTACCCACCAGGTCGATGGCCTGGCCGGCGCCACTCTGACCAGTGTCGGTGTGGACAACCTGCTGAAGTTCTGGCTTGGCCAGAACGGCTTCGGTCCGTTTATCGCTAACCTGCGTGCAGGGGAGGCTTGATCATGTCGCAGCCGACTATTAAAGAAGTCCTGCTCAACCCGGTCTTCAACAACAACCCCATTGGCCTGCAGATCCTCGGGATCTGTTCGGCCCTGGCGGTCACCTCGAACCTGCAGACCGCACTGGTGATGTCTGCCGCGCTGACCCTGGTGACCGGTTTCTCCAACCTGTTCATCTCTATGATCCGCAGCCAGATCCCCAGCTCGATCCGCATGATCGTGCAGATGGTGATCATCGCCTCGCTGGTGATCGTGGTCGATCAGGTGCTCAAGGCCTACGCCTTCAGTCTGTCCAAACAGCTGTCGGTGTTCGTCGGTCTGATCATCACCAACTGCATCGTGATGGGTCGCGCCGAAGCCTTCGCCATGCAGAACCCGCCGGTGCTGTCGTTCTTCGACGGTATCGGTAACGGCCTGGGCTACAGCGCCATGCTGGTTGCCCTGGGCATCATTCGCGAGCTGTTCGGCGCGGGCAAACTGATGGGTTACGAGATCTTCTCGGTGGTCAATGACGGCGGCTGGTACCAGCCCAACGGCATGCTGCTGCTGCCGCCATCGGCATTCTTCCTGATCGGTCTGTTCATCTGGGCCATCCGTAGCTGGAAGAAGGATCAGATCGAGGCCAACGCTTACAAGATGGCGCCTCAGGTATCCAGCAAGGAGGCCTATTAATGGAACATTACATCAGCCTGTTCGTCCGTGCGGTGTTCGTCGAGAACATGGCGCTGGCGTTCTTCCTCGGCATGTGTACCTTCATCGCCATCTCCAAGAAGGTGGAAACCGCCATCGGCCTCGGCATCGCCGTGGTCGTGGTGCTGGGTATCACCATGCCGGTGAACAACCTGATCTACACCAATATCCTCAAGGATGGTGCGCTGGCCTGGGCCGGCCTGCCTGAGGTAGATCTGTCGTTCCTCGGTCTGCTGACCTTCATCGGGGTGATCGCTGCACTGGTACAGATCCTCGAGATGACTCTGGATAAGTACGTGCCGTCGCTGTACAACGCCCTCGGTGTGTTCCTGCCGCTGATTACCGTGAACTGCGCCATCATGGGTGGCTCGCTGTTCATGGTCGAGCGCGACTACAACCTGGCCGAAAGCACCGTCTACGGCATCGGCGCTGGCGTGTCCTGGGCGTTGGCGATTGCTGCGCTGGCTGGTATCCGCGAGAAGCTCAAGTACAGCGATGTACCGGCTGGTCTGCAGGGTCTGGGCATCACCTTCATCACCATCGGTCTGATGTCGCTGGGCTTCATGTCCTTCTCCGGCGTGCAGCTGTAAGGAAAGGATGAACAGATGAATTACGAAATCTTCCTCGCCATCGGCATGTTCACCGCCATCGTTCTCGCGTTGGTGCTGATCATTCTCGCTGCTCGCGCCAAGCTGGTTTCCAGCGGCGACGTGAACATCGAAATCAACGGCGAAAAAACCATCGTGGTCCCGGCTGGCGGCAAGCTGCTGCAAACCCTGGCCGACAACGGCATCTTCCTGTCGTCCGCTTGCGGTGGCGGCGGTACCTGCGCCCAGTGCAAGTGCATCATCGAGTCTGGCGGTGGCGAGATGCTCTCCACCGAAGAGTCGCACTTCACCAAGCGTGAGGCCCGCGAAGGCTGGCGCCTGTCCTGCCAGGCCGCGGTCAAGCAGGACATGAAGATCGAAGTGCCAGAAGAAGTCTTCGGCGTGAAGAAGTGGGAATGCACGGTGGAGTCCAACCCCAACGTCGCCACCTTCATCAAGGAGCTGACGCTGAAGCTGCCGGAAGGTGAAAACGTCGACTTCCGCGCCGGTGGTTATGTGCAGCTGGAATGCCCGCCACACACCGTGTACTACAAGGACTTCGACATCCAGGAGGAGTATCGCGGCGACTGGGACAAGTTCAACCAGTGGAAGTACGTGTCCAAGGTCGACGAGACCGTGATCCGTGCCTATTCCATGGCCAACTACCCGGAAGAGCGCGGTCTGGTGAAGTTCAACATCCGTATCGCCTCGCCGCCCCCCGGCAAGGACGATCTGCCGCCGGGCAAGATGTCGTCCTACGTGTTCAGCCTCAAGCCGGGCGACAAGATCACCGTGTACGGGCCCTTCGGTGAGTTCTTCGCCAAGGACACCGACGCCGAGATGGTCTTCATCGGTGGTGGTGCCGGCATGGCGCCGATGCGTTCGCACATCTTCGACCAGCTCAAGCGCCTGAAGTCCAAGCGCAAGATCAGCTTCTGGTATGGCGCGCGTTCCATGCGCGAGTCGTTCTACAACGAAGAGTACGATCAGCTGGCCGCGGAAAACCCGAACTTCCAGTGGCACCTGGCGTTGTCCGACCCACAGCCGGAAGACAACTGGAACGGCCTCAAAGGCTTCATCCACAACGTGCTGTACGAGAACTACCTGAAGGACCACCCGGCTCCGGAAGATTGCGAGTTCTACATGTGCGGCCCACCCATGATGAACGCCGCGGTGATCAAGATGCTGACCGACCTGGGTGTCGAGCCGGAGAACATCCTCCTCGACGACTTCGGCGGCTAACGCATGAGGTCTGCTGTACTCCAGCCCGTTATCGCTGTCGCCCTGGCGGCAGCCCTAACGGGCTGCTTGCATTCTGAACGGATCGAAGAGTTCGGTGGCCCGACCATGGGCAGCACCTATTCGATCAAATACGTCCGCAGTGAAGGTGTCGCGCCGCAAGCCGAACTCAAGGCGGCGACCGAGGCGATCCTCGCCGAGATCGATCTGCAGATGTCCACCTATCGCGATGATTCGCTAATCGAGCAATTCAACCGTGCGCCAGCGGGTACCTGCCAGGCCATGCCCAAGGGCGTGCTGGATCTGGTGCGTGCCGGCGATCGTCTGCACCAGGAGAGTCAGGGTTATTTCGACCTGACGCTTGAACCCTTGCTCGACCTCTGGGGTTTCGGGCCCAAAGGGCAGGGCGAGGCGGTGCCGGATGCCGAGCGTCTGGCCGAAGTGCGTCAGCGGGTCGGTCAGCAGCACCTGAAGATCGACGGCGAGCAGCTGTGCAAGGATGCCGATGTTCAGGTCGACTTCAACAGCATCGCGGCCGGTTATGCCGTCGATCTGATCGTCGAGCGTCTGGGCGAGTTGGGGGTCACCAGTTATCTGGTCGAGGCCACCGGTGAGCTCAAGGCGGCCGGCTTCAAGCCCGATGGCAGCCACTGGCGCATCGGTCTGGAAGCCCCGCGCGACGATCAGCGGGTGGCCCAACGCATTCTGCAGCTCGATGGTTACGGGATCTCCACCTCAGGTGACTACCGCAACTACTTCGAAGAGAACGGCCAGCGCTACTCGCATACGCTCGATCCGCTGAGCGGCAAGCCGGTCAACCACAAGCTGGCGGCGGTGACGGTGGCAGATCCATCGACCTTGCGCGCCGATGGCTTGTCTACCCTATTGATGGTGCTTGGACCGGATGCCGGCATGGCCTTCGCCGAGCGCAACGGTATCGCGGCGTTTTTCGTGACGCGTGAGGGCGAGGGCTTCGTCACACAGGGCACGACCGCATTCGAGCAGCTATTCGCTGCAGGAGATGAGCAATGACTTTTCTGGTTGTATTTCTGGCCATGATTCTGGTCGTCGGCATGATGGCCGTTGGCGTGATCATGGGGCGCAAACCCATCGCCGGTTCCTGCGGTGGCATCGCCAACCTGGGTATCGAGAAGGAATGCTCGATTTGCGGCGGTAGCCGTGAAAAATGCGAGGAGGTCAATCGCGACCAGAGCGAAGCGCCGAATACCGACCTGGCTTACGACGCGAGCAAGCGTTAAGCCGGGTGGTAGCTTTGAAAGCCGGTGGCTATTATCCGCTGCCGGCCCCGCCGAGGGTGCGCCACAAGCGCTCCGGCCTGATCTGAAGGAGTAAACATGGCGGTCTACAACTACGATGTGGTGGTGCTGGGCTCCGGCCCGGCGGGCGAGGGCGCGGCGATGAACGCGGCCAAGGCCGGGCGCAAGGTAGCCGTGGTGGACAACCGTCCGCTGGTCGGCGGCAATTGCACCCACCTGGGCACCATTCCGTCCAAGGCGCTGCGCCATTCGGTGCGGCAGATCATGCAGTTCAACACCAACCCGATGTTCCGCCAGATCGGCGAGCCACGCTGGTTCTCCTTCCCCGACGTGCTGAAAAGTGCGGAGAAGGTGATCGCCAAGCAGGTCACCTCGCGCACCGGTTACTACGCGCGTAACCGCATCGACACCTATTTCGGCACCGCCAGCTTCGCTGACGAGCAGACGGTCGAAGTCGTCTGCCTCAATGGTGTGGTGGAAAAGCTGGTGGCCAAACAGATCGTCATCGCCACTGGTTCGCGTCCGTACCGCCCGGCCGATGTCGATTTCCGCCACCCGCGTATCTACGATAGCGACACCATTCTCAGCCTGGGTCACACACCGCGTCGTCTGATCATCTACGGAGCGGGGGTGATCGGTTGCGAGTATGCCTCGATCTTCAGTGGCCTGGGTGTGCTGGTCGACCTGATCGACAACCGCGATCAACTGCTCAGCTTCCTCGACTCGGAAATCTCCGACGCCTTGAGCTACCACCTGCGCAACAACAACGTGCTGATTCGTCACAACGAAGAGTACGAGCGCATCGAGGGTGTGGAAAACGGCGTGGTCCTGCACCTGACGTCGGGCAAGAAGATCAAGGCCGACGCCCTGCTGTGGTGTAACGGCCGCACCGGCAATACCGATCAGCTGGGCCTGGAAAACATCGGCATCGCGGTTAACAGTCGTGGTCAGATCCAGGTCGACGAGCATTACCGCACCGAGGTCAGCAACATCTACGCCGCCGGTGACGTGATCGGCTGGCCGAGCCTGGCCAGCGCCGCTGCCGACCAGGGGCGTTCCGCTGCCGGCAGCATCGTCGACAACGGCAGCTGGCGCTTCGTCGATGACGTGCCGACCGGTATTTACACCATTCCGGAGATCAGCTCGATCGGCAAGACCGAGCGTGAGCTGACTCAGGCCAAGGTGCCTTACGAGGTCGGCAAGGCCTTCTTCAAGGGTATGGCCCGCGCGCAGATCTCGGTGGAACCAGTGGGTATGCTGAAGATTCTCTTCCATCGTGAAACCCTGGAAGTGCTGGGTGTGCATTGCTTTGGCTATCAGGCCTCGGAGATCGTCCACATTGGCCAGGCGATCATGAACCAGAAGGGTGAAGCCAACAGCATCAAGTACTTCATCAACACCACCTTCAACTACCCGACCATGGCCGAGGCCTATCGGGTTGCCGCGTTCGACGGCCTCAACCGGCTTTTTTGAGCGGCTCCGGCCGGCGGCCTGAGCCGGTCGGGGAGACAGGCTGGGTAGTGGCTTCCGAGTGGCGCTGGCCGAATCGGGAGAGCTTCTAGCGTCTCAGGCGGCAGCAACGAAAAACCGGCTCTTGGGCCGGTTTTTTTCGTTCTCGGGCGTTGTGTTCGTAGCCCGGATGCAATCCGGGAATGCTCTCTGTCCAGCTCCCGGATTGCATCCGGGCTACGCGCGGGCTGCTCTGGCTTGCTCCCCTCTCCCGCTTGCGGGAGAGGGGCCGGGGGAGAGGGCGCTAAGGCTCAGCCGCGCAGCGTCTGCACCGCGATGCCGGGGAAGTCGGTGATGATGCTGTCGACACCGAAGTCGGCCAGGCGGCGCATCAGCGCCGGCTCATTGACCGTCCATACCGACACGTGCAGCCCTTGCTTCTGCGCCTTGAGCAGGCGCTCCGGGGTGCACAGCGTCCAGTTCAGCGCCAGCAGGTGGCAGTCGTAATGCGCCGCTACTTTCAGCGGGTCGAGCCAGGCGTACTCGGCAACCAGACCCAGTTGCAACTGCGGGGTCAGTTCGCGCGCGGCCTTGAGTACCTCCCGCGAGCTGGAGGTGATGGTGATCTGCTCACGCAAACCGAAGCGTTCGACGAGTTCGGCAATGGCCAGCACGGTGCGCGCGGCGCGCACTTTCGAGGCGCTTTTCACCTCCAGCTGCCAATGCTCGAACTTGCACTGCTGGAACAACTCTTCCAGGCGCGGAATGGGGCATGGGCGCACCCAGCCAGGGCCGCCCTTGCGCGCGTCGTACTTCACCAGTTCGGCGGCGTCGTGCTCGACCACCTTGCCGCGCAGGCCGGTGGTGCGCTTGAGCGTCGGGTCGTGGATCACCATCAGTTCGCCGTCGCGCGACAGATGCAGATCCAGCTCGCAGCGGTCGACGCCGTGTTCCAGGCAGCGCTGGAAACTGGCCAGGGTATTTTCCGGGGCTTCGCCCTTGGCGCCGCGATGGCCGTAGATGAGAGTCACTGTTACTCCTTGGCGGTGTCGAGGTGACGTGGCTGGTGATGGCGCACGCTGTTGATCACGTGATCGTATTCGAAATAGACGCTGAATTCGCGGTAGTCCCAGCGTGTGATCGGTGGCTGGCCGACGGGCTTGTGCTCTTCATCGGCCAGGCCGAAACGCTCCAGTACCGAACGCTTGGACTGGCCTTTGTGCGGCAGGTTGCTGGCGTCGAGATCGGCGCCCTGGCTGCCCAGGGGAATGGTCAGGGTATCGGCGAGTAGAGCAGCAGGGGCGAGCAGGGTGAAAAGCAGAGCGAGACGATACATGGCGGTTCCTTGGCGACTGTCATTCGCGGGCTTGGCGACGCTCCAAAGCCTGCTTTTGCAGGATATGCCGAGCCAGCAACTGGCGCTGTGCGTCGGTCAACGCTTCGAACTCGGTGCCTATCTCGAATTGGCCATCCGCGCGTTGGCTGCAGTGCACCACCTGGCCACGCAGCAGCAGGCCTAGGGCCTGGGGCATCAGCACCATCTTGATCGCCAGATGGCTGCCCGGCGCCACGGCCTGGGCGTTATTGAAGCTGATGCCGCCCTCGGACAGCGATACCTGGCGTGGCGCGCCGATGTCGCGCAGCAGGCTCTGCGCCACGGCCTGGCCAAGCAGGTCGATGCGCTTGTTGATCACCTTCAGGTAGTTGGCCAGGGTACGGTCGCGCTCAGTGATATGGCGCAGCAGATGCTGGGATTCGAAGTCCATCAGGTGCAGGTCGCTGAGCAGGTTGAACAGCGGCGATGGATCGTGAAGCGCGTCGCTGGCATGGGCTTCTGCCCCCGACAGCAGGCTGAATTCCAGTGCGATCGTATCGTCGATACGATAGTATTCGCGGCGATCATCTACATCGTTAGTCGACATGGCGAACCCATGAAAGCGGTGGTGGTCGAAGACCCTGTTGAAAGTCTCGCGAACTGGATGCGTGCCAGGCAAGCGTCGCCGAACAAGCCTCGGTTACGAATGGTAAACGAGCATTGCTCGCTTCGCTCGCCCCTTCGGGGCCACACTGAAGCGCGCTGGTCATAAGCGGCTTTCCAAGTGTCTTTAACGCAGCATGCCCGATACGCAGCAGACTTTGAGTTGCTTCTGAGTGTAAGGCTGCTGACCTGGCCCTGCCACAAGGACGTTTTTTCTTTCCCCCGAATCTCTCCGACATGTTCAGACCTCTGTTCGTATTCATCGGTACGCGCTACACGCGGGCCAAGCGTCGCAACCACTTCGTCTCCTTCATTTCCCTGACGTCCATGCTCGGCCTCACCCTCGGGGTGATGGTAATGATCCTGGTGCTGTCGGTGATGAATGGTTTCGACCATGAAATGCGCACTCGGGTGCTGGGGATGATTCCTCACGCCACGGTCGAATCGCCGACCCCGGTCAGCGACTGGCCGGCATTGGCGCGGCAGGTCGAGCGCCATCCGCGCGTCGAGGCGCTGGCACCCTTCACTCAGATGCAGGGCCTGCTGACACACGACGGCAAGGTGCAGAAGGTGCTGATCAATGCCATCGACCCCGAGCAGGAACGCAAGGTGTCGATCATCGACGGTTTCTTCCAGCAGGGTAATCTCGACAGCCTGCAGCCAGGTGATTTCGCCATGGTCATCGGTGACAAGGCGGCGGCCAAGCTGGGCCTGAAGTTGGGTGACAAGGTCACCTTCGTCGCGCCCGAGGTCACGGTGACCCCCGCCGGCATGTTCCCGCGTCTGAAGCGCTTTACCGTCACCGGCATTTTTCACGTCGGCGCCGGCGAGATCGACGGTGCACTGGCTCTGGCCAACATCAGCGATCTGGCGCGCCTGCAGCGCTGGAAGCCGGATCAGGTACAGGGCCTGCGCCTGAAGTTCGATGATCTGTTCCAGGCGCCGCGCAGCGCCTGGGAGATCGCCCAGACCCTCGACGGTGATTTCTACGCCCGCGACTGGACCCGCACCCACGGCAACCTGTACCAGGCCATTCGCATGGAGAAGACCATGATCGGCCTGCTTCTGCTGCTGATCGTCGCGGTGGCCGCGTTCAACATCATTTCCACCCTGGTGATGGTGGTGACCGACAAGAAGGGCGACATCGCCATCCTGCGGACCCTCGGCGCCACGCCGCGGCAGATCATGGCCATCTTCATGGTGCAGGGCACGGTGATCGGTGTGGTCGGCACCTTCATCGGCGCCGTGCTGGGGATTCTCGCAGCGCTGAACGTCAGCAGCCTGATCGCCGGCATCGAACGTCTGCTGGGCATCAAGTTTCTCAATGCCGATGTCTATTTCATCGATTACCTGCCTTCGCAACTGCAGAGCGCCGACGTGGTGATGGTCTGCACCGCGGCGTTGCTGCTGAGCTTCTTCGCCACCCTGTATCCAGCCTGGCGCGCTGCGCGTACCCAGCCGGCCGAGGCCCTGCGCTATGAGTGAGTCCATGAACCAGAACGCCATGAAACAGCACAATGCCGTGCTCAGCTGCCGCAACCTGAGCAAGCGTTACGACGAAGGCCCCGAGTCGGTGGTGGTGCTCGATGGGCTCGAGCTGGAACTCTTCCCGGGCGAGCGCGTGGCCATCGTCGGCAGCTCCGGCTCCGGCAAGAGCACCCTGTTGAACATGCTCGGCGGCCTGGATACGCCCAGCGAAGGCAGCGTCTGGCTGGCTGGCGAACAACTGTCGGCACTGAGCGAGACCGCACGTGGTCTGCTGCGCAACCGTGCGCTGGGCTTCGTCTACCAGTTCCACCACCTGCTGGCCGAGTTCACTGCGCTGGAGAACGTCTGCATGCCGCTGTTGATCGGCAAGACGTCGATCAGCGAGGCGCGCGAGCGTGCCACCAAGCTGCTCGAGCGAGTCGGGCTTGGCCATCGCCTCAATCACAAGCCGTCAGAACTGTCCGGCGGTGAACGTCAGCGTGTGGCCATTGCCCGTGCCCTGGTCAACCGCCCGGGGCTGGTGCTGCTCGATGAACCCACCGGCAACCTCGACCAGCACACCGCTGAAGGCATCCAGGAGCTGATGCGCGAACTCAGCCGTGACTCCAACACCGCGTTCCTGGTGGTGACCCACGACATGCAGCTGGCACGCCAGATGGATCGCGTGCTCAGCCTGCAGGACGGCAAGCTGGTGACCCTCTGATGTTTCGTCCGCTGAGTATCTTTATCGGCGCTCGCTACACACGGGCCAAGCGCCGCAACCATTTCATCTCCTTCATTTCGCTGACTTCGATGATCGGCCTGGCGCTCGGTGTGCTGGCGATGATCGTGGTGCTGTCGGTGATGAACGGTTTCCAGAAGGAAATGAGCTCGCGCATTCTCGGCATGGTGCCGCACGCCATGCTCTACGGCACCGAGCCGGTTGCCGACTGGCGCGCCCTGGCGGACAAGGCCATGGCCAATCCGCAGGTGCAGGCGGCGGCACCCTATGCCGAGCTGGAGGGCATGCTTTCGCATCGCGGGCTGATGCAGCCGATCCAGATTCATGGCATCGATCCGGCAGAAGAGGGCAAGGTATCGATCCTGCCTGAGCACATCCGTCAGGGCAGCCTGAACAATCTGCAGCCCGGTGAATTCGGCGTGGTGATCGGTGATATCACCGCGCGTCGTTTCGGCCTGCAGGTGGGCGACAAGCTGACGCTGATCATCCCTGAGCTGAGCAGCGCGCCTGGTGGCGTCACCCCGCGCATGCAGCGGCTGAACGTGGCGGCGGTGTTCAAGGTCGGTGCCGAGCTGGACAGCTCACTGGCACTAATCAACGTCGTCGACGCCGCTGCCATGCAGCGTCTGCCGGAAGGTACGGTGCCAGGTATTCGTCTGGCGCTGAAAGACCTCTACCAGGCGCCGCAGGTATCCAAAGCGCTGGTCGCCGAACTGGGCGCAGGTTATCGCGCCGATGACTGGACCCACACCCAGGGCAGTCTGTTCAGCGCGATGAAGATGGAGAAGACCATGATCGGTCTGCTGCTCTTGCTGATCGTCGCGGTGGCAGCATTCAACATCATCGCCACGCTGATCATGGTGGTCGCCGACAAGGGCGGCGACATTGCCATCCTGCGTACCCTGGGCGCCACACCGCGGCAGATCATGGCGATTTTCATGGTCCAAGGCTCGGTGATCGGCCTGGTCGGTACGCTGATTGGTACGGTGTTGGGTGTGCTGGCGGCGCTCAATGTCAGCGCCCTGGTGGCCTGGCTGGAATCGTTCGCCGGGCAGCAGGTGATGAGCTCCGATGTGTACTTCATCAGCAGCCTGCCGTCCGACCTGCAGTGGCTGGACGTGGCGTTGATCTGTTCGGCGGCATTGATCCTGAGTTTCCTCGCCACGCTCTACCCGTCATGGCGGGCGGCGCAGGTGCAGCCGGCCGAGGCGCTACGCTACGAGTGAGAACGAAAAAGCCGTCGACTTCGACGGCTTTTTCTTTTCAGCGGCGTTCCAGTCGGCGCTTTTCCTGACGCTTGCGCCAGCTACGCTGGACCCACCAGCGCCAGTAGAGCATGGTCAGCACGTAGCCCAGTATCGCGAGGATGACCCCCGCGACGACGGAACCCAGGTACAGTGGCTTCCACAGCACCGCTACCTCGGCCGTGATCCATTCCAGGCTCAGCGTCTCCGGCATGCGCACGGGCGGTGTCTGCATGATCCACGCGCCCAGTTTGTAAGTGCAGTAGAAAACCGGTGGCATGGTGATGGGGTTGGTCAGCCACACCAGGCCGATGGAAATCGGCAGGTTGGCGCGCAACGGGATGGCGACGGCTGCGGCGGCCAGCATCTGCATGGGCATGGGGATCATCGCCCAGAACAGGCCGATGGCCATGCCGCGGGCTACCGAATGGCGATTGAGATGCCAGAGATTGGGATCATGAATGAGTTTGCCGAGAAAGCGCAGGGACTTGTTACCCTTGATGCTGTCGGGGGTGGGCATGTAGCGCTTGAATAAACGACGCGGCATGAAGAGTCTCTGGGCAGGCAAAAGCGCCGATATTATGCACGGATTCAGCCTGGCCAGCGTTTCCATATTGTGACCAGAGGTGAGCGCTGGACGCGCTCGCCGCAGCTCGATGAGCAAGGAGAAACCATGCGAACAGGGATGTTGGCGCTGGCCCTGGGGCTATTGATGCTGCGCTTTCTGCCGAGTTTGCCGCCGGGCTGGCTGTTGCTGGTGGCGGTCGGTGCCGGCCTGGGGTTGCTGTTCTCGCGCCTCTATCCGTTGGGGTTCTTTCTGTTGGGGCTGGCCTGGGCCTGCAGTTCGGCGCAATCGGCACTGGATGACCGCCTCGATCCGCAACTCGATGGCCGCACCCTGTGGTTGGAGGGCCGCGTGGTCGGTCTGCCGGAGGTGTCCGATGGCGTGGTGCGCTTCCAGTTCGAAGAGGCGCACTCCCGACGTGCCGAGCTGCCGAAAAGGTTACGCCTGGCCTGGTATGGTGGGCCGCCGGTGCAGGGCGGCGAGCGCTGGCGGGTGGCGGTCAACCTGAAGCGCCCACACGGATTGGTCAATCCGCAGAGTTTCGACTACGAAGCCTGGCTGCTGGCCCAGCGCATTGGCGCTACGGGCACGATCAAGTCTGGCCAGCGGTTATCCGCCGCGACGGGCTTGGGGAGTTGGCGCGACGGCCTGCGTCAGCATCTGCTGGCGGTGCCGGCCTTTGAGCGAGAGGGCGCCATTGCCGCTCTGGTCCTGGGTGATGGCTCCGGTCTGAGTGCGAGCGACTGGCGCCTGCTGCAGCACACGGGCACGGTGCATCTGATGGTCATCTCCGGCCAGCATATCGCCCTGCTGGCCGGCTTTCTTTACGGACTGGTGGCGTTGCTGGCGAGAGTCGGCGCCTGGCCAAGGCGCTGGCCCTGGTTGCCCTGCGCCTGTGCGCTGGCCCTGAGTGGGGCTCTGGTCTACGGGATGTTGGCTGGTTTCGAGGTGCCGGTGCGCAGGGCCTGCGTGATGGTTGCGCTGGTGCTGCTCTGGCGCATGCGCTTTCGTCATCTGGGCGCCTGGTGGCCATTGTTGCTGGCCCTGCTCGTGGTGCTGCTACTCGAGCCATTGGCGTCCTTGCAACCGGGCTTCTGGCTATCGTTCTCGGCCGTGGCGATTCTCGCGTTGGTGTTCGGTGGCCGGCTTGGCGTCTGGGGTTGGTGGCGCGGGTTGACGCGTGCGCAGTGGACCATGGCCATTGGTCTGTTGCCGATGATGCTGATTCTCGGTTTGCCGGTCAGCAGTAGCGGGCCGCTGGCTAATCTGGTTGCCGTGCCCTGGGTGGGGCTGGTGGTCGTACCCCTGGCCTTGCTGGGCACTCTGCTGCTACCCGTTCCCGTGGTTGGGGAGGGCCTGTTGTGGCTGGCCGGCGGTGCGCTGTATCTGTTATTCGAATTGCTCAGCGTGATCGCGGCTTGGCTTCCTGCCTGGCTGCCCAGCAATCTGCCGCTCTGGGCCTGGCTACTGGCAGCGGCAGGCGCCTTGTTGCTCCTGCTGCCTGCTGGCGTACCGTTGCGTCTGCCTGGCCTCGCGCTGTTGTTGCCTGCATTGCTGTTGCCCACACAGCACCTGGACGATGGTCGTGCCGATGTCTGGGTGCTGGACGTGGGGCAAGGGCTGGCGGTGCTGGTGCGTACCCGAGAGCACAGCCTGCTGTACGACGCGGGGCCGCGCTTCGGCGATTTCGATACTGGTGAACGTATCGTCCTGCCTTCCTTGCGTGCGATGAACCTCAGGCGGCTCGACCTGATGCTGCTCAGCCATGCGGATAACGATCATGCTGGCGGTGCAGCGGCGATCAGGGCCGGGATGCCGGTGGCCCGGGTCATCAGTGGCGAGCCGCAGCGTCTGGCTAGGACGCTTGGCGCTGAGGATTGCGAATCGGGGCAAAGCTGGCAATGGAACGACGTGACGTTCAGGTTGTGGCAGTGGGACCAGGCCGTATCCGGCAATCAACGTTCTTGTGTATTGCAGGTTGAGGCGGCGGGTGAGCGCCTGTTGCTGACCGGTGATATCGATGTCCGCGCCGAACGCGCGCTGATGCAGACCGACTTTCCCCTGGCCTCGCGGTGGCTGCTGGCGCCCCATCACGGCAGTCGCACCTCATCCAGCCAGGCTTTTATCGATGCGGTCGGGGCGCAGCACGTGCTGATCACCCGCAGCCGCCACAATGCCTTTGGACATCCCCACCCGCAGGTGTTGGCGCGCTATCAGGCGGCAGGCGTCGAGGTGCATGACACGGCGTTGCGCGGTGCTCTGCATTTACGTCTGGGCGAACAGGTCGCGCCTCGCGGGTTGCGAAGCGAGCCACGTTTCTGGCGGGAAAAATGAGAACGGCGGCGGTCGGCGGGCGTTACACCCTGTGCTAGAGTGGCGCGACTTTTTCGAGGGGGATTCTCTACCGTGTGGGAACTGGTCAAAGCTGGCGGCTGGATGATGCTGCCGATCATTCTCTGTTCCATCGCTGCTGCCGGCATCGTTGCCGAGCGCCTGTGGACCCTGCGGCCCGCCCGCGTCACTCCGGCCAATCTGCTGGCTCAGGTATGGCGCTGGATCAAGGACAAGAAACTCAACAACCAGAAGCTCAAGGAGCTGCGTGAGGACTCGCCGCTGGGGCAGATTCTCGCCGCCGGCCTGGCCAACTCCAAGCATGGTCGCGAGATCATGAAGGAGTGCATCGAGGAGGCCGCTGCCCGCGTCATCCACGAGCTGGAACGCTACCTCAATGCCCTTGGCACCATTGCCGGCATCGCGCCGCTGCTCGGCCTGCTCGGCACCGTGCTGGGCATGATCGAGATCTTCAGCTCCTTCATGGGCTCGGGCATGGCCAATGCGCCGATGCTCGCCGGCGGTATCTCCAAGGCCCTGATCACCACAGCAGCCGGCCTGATGGTGGCGATCCCGGCACTGTTCTTCCACCGCTATCTGCAGCGTCGTGTCGACGAACTGGTAGTCGGCATGGAGCAGGAAGCGATCAAGCTGGTGGAAATGGTACAGGGTGATCGCGACGTCGACCTGGGTGAGGGCAAGGCGTGAAATTCCGGCGCAAACCGCGGGAGAACGTCGAGATCAACCTGGCCTCGTTGATCGACGTGGTATTCATCCTGCTGCTGTTCTTCGTGGTCACCACCACCTTCACCCGCGAGACCCAGCTCAAGGTCGACCTGCCCGAGGCAGCCAGTGGCACGCCGCCCGAGCAGACCGAGCTCAAGCAGGTCGAAGTGCTGATCGGCGCCGATGGCGCCTACTCGGTCAATGGCAAGGCGCTGCTGGAAAGCAACCTGAGCAATCTCATGGCGGCGCTGCAGAAGGAGTCCGACGGCGACAACAGCCTGCCGTTGATCATCAGCGCCGATGGCAAGACCCCGCACCAGGCGGTGATCACCGCCATGGACGCGGCCGGCAAGCTGGGCTTCTCGCACCTGCGCATCACCACGGTGGAAGCACAGGAAACCCCCTGAAGTGAGCGCTGCTGATCGCTTGCTCGAGGCCTGGTACCGCGGTCACCCGGCGCTGGCGCTGCTGCGCCCGCTGGAGTGGCTGTACCGTCGCGTGGTGCAGAGCAAGCGCACGCGTTTCCTGGCCGGCGAGGGTGATATCTATCGCGCCCCAGTGCCGGTGCTGGTGGTGGGCAACATCACCGTCGGCGGCACTGGCAAGACGCCGCTGATCCTCTTTCTCATCGAACACTGCCGCGCCCGTGGCCTCAAGGTCGGCGTGGTCAGTCGTGGCTATGGCGCCACGCCGCCGAGCCTGCCGTGGCGGGTGCGAGCCGATCAACCGGCCGCACAGGCCGGTGACGAACCGCTGCTGATCGTCCAGCGTACGGGCGTGCCCTTGATGATCGACCCGGATCGCAGTCGCGCCGTGCGTGCGCTGCTGGCCGAAGAAGCATTGGACCTGATCCTCTGCGACGATGGCCTGCAGCACTACCGCCTGGCGCGCGATCTGGAACTGGTGCTGATCGATGCCGCGCGCGGCCTGGGCAATCGCCGCTGCCTGCCGGCCGGACCACTGCGTGAGCCGGTCGAGCGCCTCGATGAGGTGGACGCGGTGCTGTTCAACGGCGCCGAGACCGATCGCGCCGACGGCTATGCCTTTCGCCTGCAGCCGACCGCGTTGGTCAATCTGCTCAGTGGTGAGCGCGTCGGCCTCGATCATCTGCCGCCTGGCCAGGCGGTGCATGCGGTGGCCGGTATCGGTAATCCGCAACGTTTCTTCAATACCCTCGAAGCGCTAAACTGGCGGCCGGTTCCGCACCCCTTCGCCGACCATGCCCAGTACGATGCCGCGCAGCTCAGTTTCGAGCCGTCGCTGCCCCTGCTGATGACGGAAAAGGATGCGGTGAAATGCCGGGCCTTCGCCGCCGCCGACTGGTGGTACCTGGCCGTCGATGCCGCGCCCACGCCGGCATTCGTCGACTGGCTGGATGGAGAGCTGGCCCGCCTCATACCGGGGTCCTGATGACCCCAGCAAGGATTCCACCATGGACCTTAAACTGCTCGACATTCTCGCCTGCCCGATCTGCAAGGGCCCGCTGCAGCTCTCCGAAGACAAGACCGAACTGATCAGCAAGGGCGCTGGCGTGGCCTACCCGATCCGCGACGGCATTCCGGTGATGCTGGAAAGCGAAGCGCGCACCCTGACCACCGACGAGCGTCTGGACAAGTAAATGAGCGCAGTCTTCACCGTCGTCATTCCTGCTCGTTATGCCTCCACCCGCCTGCCCGGCAAGCCGCTGCAGGACATCGCCGGCAAGCCCATGGTGCAGCACGTCTGGGAGCAGGCGAAGAAGAGTTCGGCCAGCCGCGTGGTGGTCGCCACCGACGATTCACGCATCGTCGAAGCCTGCCAGGCCTTTGGCGCCGAGGTGCTGCTGACCCGCGAGGATCACAACTCCGGCACCGACCGCCTGGCCGAAGTCGCCACGCAGCTCGGTTTGCCGGCCGACGCCATCGTGGTCAACGTGCAGGGCGACGAGCCGCTGATCCCGCCTGTGATCATTGATCAGGTGGCAGCCAACCTGGCGGCCAATCCGCAAGCCGGTATCGCCACCCTGGCCGAGCCCATCGAGGACGTCACCGCGCTGTTCAACCCCAATGTGGTCAAGGTGGTCGCCGACAAGAACGGCCTGGCCCTGACCTTCAGCCGCGCGCCGCTGGCCTGGGCGCGCGACGCCTTTGCCAAGAGCCGCGACGTGCTACCGGCCGGCGTGCCGTATCGCCGTCATATCGGCATCTACGCCTACCGCGCGGGTTTCCTGCATGACTTCGTCGCCTGGGGCCCGTGCTGGCTGGAAGACACCGAGTGCCTGGAGCAGTTGCGCGCGTTGTATAACGGCGTGCGCATCCATGTCGCCGATGCTCTCGAAGCACCGGCTGCCGGTGTGGATACCGCTGAAGACCTGGAGCGGGTGCGCCACCTGTTGGGGGCCTGATGAAGGTTCTGTTCGTCTGCCTGGGCAACATCTGCCGTTCGCCCACGGCCGAGGGCGTTCTTCGCCACAAGCTGCGTGCGGCGGGTCTGGATGATCGGGTGTTGGTGGATTCCGCCGGCACCGGCGACTGGCACGTCGGCAAGGCGCCGGACAGTCGCACGCGCCAGGCTGCGCTGCGCCGTGGCTATGATCTGTCCGCGCAGCGTGCGCGCCAGGTCGAGGCTGCCGATTTCCAGCGCTTCGACCTGATCCTGGCCATGGACCAGAGTAACCTGCGCAATCTCAAGGCGCTGCGTCCCGCCGATGCCCGTGCCGATCTCGATCTTTACCTGCGCCGATATGAGCTGGCGCTGGATGAGGTGCCCGATCCCTACTACGGCGGCGAGGATGGCTTCGAGCAGGTGCTGGACCTGATCGAGCAGGCCAGTAACGCGTTGCTGATCGAGATCAGGGGGCGCCTGTGAGTCTGAATCTGCAGAGCGACGTGTCGCTCAAGGCCTTCAACAGCTTTGGTGTCGATGTGCATGCACGGCGTTTCGCTGAAGCCCGCGATGATGACGATGTGCGCGAGGCGCTGAACCTGGCAAATCAGCAGGGCTTGCCGCTGCTGGTGATCGGCGGTGGCAGCAACCTGCTGCTGACCCGCGATGTCGAGGCGCTGGTGCTGCGCATGGCCAGCCGTGGTATTCGTATTCTGGAGGACGACGGCGAGCAGGTGCTGGTGGAGGCCGAAGCCGGTGAGCCCTGGCATCCGTTCGTGCAATGGAGCCTGGCGCAGGGCCTCAATGGCCTGGAAAACCTCAGCCTGATTCCCGGTACCGTGGGTGCCGCGCCGATGCAGAACATTGGCGCCTATGGTGTGGAGATCAAGGATCTGTTCGCCGGCCTGACCGCTCTGGATCGGCACACCGGCGAGCTGCGCGACTTCGCGCTGGAAGAATGCGCCTTCGCCTACCGCGACAGTCTGTTCAAGCGCGAAGCCGGGTGCTGGTTGATCCTGCGCGTGCGCTTCCGTCTGAGTCGCCTGGCTTCGCTGCGTCTGGATTATGGTCCGGTACGTCAGCGCCTGGCTGAGATGGGCATCGAGGCACCGACTGCAAGCGATGTCAGTCGAGCTATCTGCGCCATTCGCAGCGAGAAGCTGCCAGATCCCGCCGAGCTGGGTAACGCCGGCAGCTTCTTCAAGAATCCGGTGGTGCCATTCGAACTGGCCGAGAGCATTCGCGCCGAGCATGCCGATCTGGTCAGCTATCCGGCTGGAGCTGGCCTGGCCAAGCTGGCTGCCGGTTGGCTGATCGAGCGGGCAGGGTGGAAGGGGGCGCGTGAGGGCGATGCTGGCGTGCATCGTTTGCAGGCGCTGGTGCTGGTCAACTACGGCAACGCCACAGGCGCGCAGCTGCTGCAGCTGGCGCAGCGTATCCAGGCCGATGTATTCGAGCGCTTCGGTGTTGAGCTGGAGATCGAGCCCAACGTGCTCTGATCTGTAGGCAGGGCGTGATCCGCTGCCTGCCGCTCCCGGATTGCATCCGGGCTACGCTTCTGCAGCGCCAGGAACGGAAATGAAAAAGGGGATGCCTAGGCATCCCCTTTTTACTTACCGCAGGAGGATCAAGCCTGAGGCTTGACCTCCTCCTTGTCGGCTTGCGTCTCTTCTTCCGGCTGCGCTTGCTCTACCGCTTCGCTCACGCTTTGCTCGCTGACGACAGAGGTGGCTTCGGCTTCAGCGACCGGCTCGACTACAGGAGCTGTTTCGACTACGGCGGCTTCGGCTTCTGCCGGGACGCTTGCTTCAGCGACCGGAGCGGCGTCGACTGCTGGGGCAGCCTCTACAGCCGGGGCTGCAGCGGCGGCCTGTGCAGCTTCGCGCGCCAGGCGCTCAGCTTCACGCTGACGACGACGCACTTCGCGCGGGTCGTTCGGCGCACGGCCAGTGGCATTGGCCGGAACCGCTGCGGCAGCAGGTGCTTGCTCGACCGGTGCCGGAGCAGGCTCCTGGGCGACTTCGACAGTCGGCTCAGCTTGAGCGATCGGTTCGGCAGCGGGAGCTTCCACGACGACAGGGGCTTCGGCTGCGGCTGGTTCTGCCTCAACTGCTTTCTCTGCGACCGGAGCGGCTTCGACCACTTCACTCACAGCAGCCTCGGCTTGCGCCTCGACCGGTTGAGCAGCAGGGGCTTCTTCAACCTGAACAGCCGGTGCTTCGACGACCGGGGCTTCGCTGACCGGAGCCTCGCTGGCAACGGCTTCGCTGCTATCGACGCTTTCTGCAACCACGGCGGCGGCAGTAGCCACAGCAACCGGAGTGACTGCCTGGGCGTCGTTACCGGCAGCTTCGCTGTTCTCGGCGCTCTCGATCAGGTTGCCATCGGCATCACGCTGACGTTCGCGACGATTGCTGCGACGACGCTGACCGCGGGAACGGCGACGCGGGCGCTCGCCATCGTTGCTGTCCTGCTCGTCGTCCTGCAGTTGCTCTTCGTTCGGCAGTGCTTCGTCCTGCAGGGCCTCGGTTTGCTCGGCACGCGGCTGACGCTCTTCACGCGGTTGACGCTGACGCTCCTGACGTTCACCGCGCGGCTGGCGCTCGGCACGCTCTTCGCGTTGCTCGTTACCAGCATCGGCATCGAGTGGTTCACGCAGTTCACGCACGCGCTCTTCACGCGGGGCACGCTCTTCGCGCGGCTTGCGCTCACGGCGATTTTCCTGACCTTCGCGCGGCTCGCGTGGGGCGCGCTCTTCACGCGGTTGACGCTCTTCGCGAGGTTGGCGTTCTTCACGCGGTTCACGGGCCTGACGCTCTTCACGCGGGGCGCGCTCTTCGCGAGGCTTGCGCTCCTCGTCGCGGCGACCGCCACGGTTGCGGCTCTGCTGACGACCGTTGCGACGCTCTTCGCGCGGCGGACGCTCGTTGCTCTTCTTCTCGACTACTGCGGGCTGGGCTTCTTCTTCCTTGCCGGCGAACAGGCTGACCAGAGACTTCACCAGGCCCTTGAACAGGCTCGGTTCAGGCGCCTTGGTCGGAGCCAGCGGTGCTTGCGGCTCGGCAGCGACCGGGGCGCTGCTGCGCGGTGCGGCCTTGATCGCGGCTTCCTGGCGAACCAGGGTGCGCGTGGCGGCGGCCGGCTGGGCAGCGGTTTCTTCGGTTTCCGCGGTGGCGGCGATTTCGTAGCTGGTCTGGCCGCTCAGGGCTTCCGGGCTGTCGTCACGCAGACGCTGCACTTCGAAATGCGGGGTTTCCAGGTGATCGTTCGGCAGGATCACGATACGCGCACGGGTGCGCAGTTCGATCTTGGTGATCGAGTTGCGCTTCTCGTTGAGCAGGAAGGCGGCGACCGGGATCGGTACCTGAGCGCGGACTTCGGCGGTGCGATCCTTCAGCGCTTCTTCTTCGATCAGGCGCAGGATGGCCAGCGACAGGGATTCGACGTCACGGATGATGCCTTGGCCGTTGCAGCGTGGGCAGACGATGCCGCTGGTCTCGCCGAGGGACGGACGCAGGCGCTGACGGGACATTTCCAGCAGGCCGAAGCGCGAGATGCGGCCGACCTGAACGCGGGCGCGGTCGGCTTCCAGGGCTTCACGCACCTTCTCTTCGACGGCGCGCTGGTTCTTGGCCGGGGTCATGTCGATGAAATCGATGACGATCAGACCGCCGATGTCGCGCAGACGCAGCTGGCGGGCGATTTCTTCGGCCGCTTCCAGGTTGGTCTGCAGCGCGGTTTCCTCGATGTCGCTGCCCTTGGTGGCGCGCGCCGAGTTGATGTCGATGGAAACCAGGGCCTCGGTTGGGTCGATGACGATGGAACCACCGGACGGCAGCTTCACTTCACGCTGGAAGGCGGTTTCGATCTGGCTTTCGATCTGGAAGCGGTTGAACAGCGGCACGCTGTCTTCATACAGCTTGATCTTGCTGGCGTACTGCGGCATCACCTGCTGGATGAAGGAGAGGGCTTCTTCCTGGGCTTCGACGCTGTCGACCAGCACTTCGCCGATATCCTGGCGCAGGTAGTCGCGGATGGCGCGGATGATGACATTGGATTCCTGATAGATCAGGAACGGGGCAGGGCGGCTGGTGGAGGCTTCCTTGATGGCGCTCCACAGTTGCAGCAGGTAGTCGAGGTCCCACTGCATTTCTTCGCTGGAGCGGCCCAGGCCGGCAGTGCGCACGATCAGGCCCATGTCGGCCGGAGCGTTGAGGCCATTCAGCGCTTCACGCAGTTCGTTGCGCTCTTCACCTTCGATGCGGCGGCTGATGCCGCCGGCACGCGGGTTGTTCGGCATCAGCACCAGGTAACGACCGGCCAGGCTGATGAAGGTGGTCAGGGCTGCGCCCTTGTTGCCGCGCTCTTCTTTCTCGACCTGGACGATGACTTCCTGGCCTTCCTTGAGCACGTCCTTAATGTTGACGCGGCCGCCTTCAGGGGCTTTGGAGAAGTATTCGCGGGAGATTTCTTTGAGGGGGAGGAAGCCGTGGCGTTCGGAGCCGAAGTCGACGAAAGCGGCTTCGAGGCTGGGTTCAACTCGGGTGATGCGGCCTTTGTAGATGTTGGCCTTTTTTTGTTCACGGGCGCCGGACTCGATGTCCAGGTCGTAGAGTTTTTGGCCATCTACCAGGGCAACACGCAACTCTTCAGGCTGAGTCGCGTTAATTAGCATTCTTTTCATGTGGTACCAATGGGTTCCGGGGCTAGCGGAAGCCACGTTAGGCACACACGACTCTCAGGGTCGGTGTCAGGCGCGTCAGAAACGGTCGTAAATCGTTCCACTGTCTAGCGACGGTCAGCCATTATCAGGCCGCGGTCGCGACGGACGTCTCCTGCTTGCTGTGGTGACAGAAAGCACTCAGTCAGGAAGAGGAATCAACTGGCGGTAGCGGACGAGATGAGGCGTCTTTGATCAAGCGATATGCTACGCAGTCCGACAGTTGTACATCTCCACCCTACACGTATCGCTGAAAATCGGGTGCCGCGCGCGGATTCCGCAGCGGTTGTCAGTTACCGCGACCGCCCGGTGGGCGAATCGCGCATCATACTCAAGGCTTTATTTCCGAAGTCTTCGTGGCCTTTTGCGGCCTTTCTAACCTGAAGAATCCGTCGGACGGCCTCACGTCCAAATACGTTTGCGCGGGCAGGGGATGGCAAGTTTGGCATTCATCCGCAAGCCAGGCCGCTTTTGGCGGCGTTCGCGACTATAGCAGCAATGATTAAGTGCTTCAATTCCATAAAAAATTGTTATGATTGCGCGATGACTACTCCTGCCTCTCCAACCTCCGGCGTTCAGCTGATCGAGGTTGCACCGGAACTCGCCGGCCAACGCATCGACAACTTCCTCAGGACACAGCTCAAGGGCGTGCCCAAGACCCTGATTTACCGCATTCTGCGCAAGGGTGAAGTGCGGGTTAACAAGGGGCGGATCAAGCCCGAGTACAAGCTCCAGGCTGGTGACGTGGTGCGCGTGCCGCCGCTGCGTCTGGCCGAGCGCGATGAGCCCGAGCCGCTGGCGCAGGGGCTGCTGCAGCGCCTCGAAGCCGCCATCGTTTATGAGGACAAGGCGCTGATCGTGCTGAACAAGCCGGCCGGCATCGCCGTGCATGGTGGCAGTGGCTTGAATTACGGTGTGATCGAGGCGTTTCGCCAGTTGCGTCCCGATGCCAAGGATCTGGAGCTGGTGCATCGCCTCGATCGCGATACCTCCGGCCTGCTGATGATCGCCAAGAAGCGCAGCATGCTGCGCCACCTGCACGAAGCGCTGCGCGGCGATGGCGTGGACAAGCGCTACATGGCGTTGGTGCGTGGCCACTGGGCGACCGCCAAGAAGCAGATCGCCGCGCCGCTGCTGAAAAGCAACCTGCGCTCCGGCGAGCGTATGGTCGAGGTGAATCCCGAGGGCAAGGAGGCGCTCACGGTATTTCGCGTGCTGCGCCGTTTCGGTGAGTTCGCCACGCTGGTTGAAGCCAGGCCGATCACTGGTCGTACCCATCAGATTCGTGTGCACGCCCAATATGCGGGTCATGGTATCGCCGGCGACAGCAAATACGGCGACGACGACTTCTCCCGCGAGATTCGCGAGCTGGGCGGTAAACGCCTGTTCCTGCATGCCTATGAGTTGCACGTGCCGCTGCCCGATGGTGGCGTGCTGAAGCTCGAGGCTCCGGTGGATGAGATGTGGGCGAAGACCCTGGAGCGTCTGAGTGCCTGATTATCAGCTACTGATTTTCGATTGGGACGGCACGCTGGTGGATTCCATCGGCCGTATCGTCGAGGCCATGCACCGTGCTGCCGATGTGGCATGTGTGCCGCGCTGCAGCGATGTCGCGGTGCGCGGGATCATTGGTCTGGAGCTGGGTGTGGCGATTCGCACGCTTTACCCGGAACTCGATGAGCCGCTGCGAATCGAAACCATCCGGCGTGCCTACAGCGAGCAGTATCTGGCGCTGGAAACCGAGCCGTCGCCACTGTTCGAGGGCGTGCGCGAGTCGCTCGAGGTCTTTCGTGATCAGGGTTATCGTCTTGCCGTGGCCACTGGCAAGGGGCGCAAGGGGTTGCATCGGGTGCTGGCTGACAAGGGTTGGCTTGATTACTTCGATATGACCCGTTGCGCCGACGAGACGGCGAGCAAGCCCGATCCGCTGATGCTGCATGAGATTCTTGCGCATTGCCGGGTGCAGCCCGAGCGCGCGCTGATGGTGGGGGATTCGACCTTCGACCTGCTGATGGCGCGCAATGCCGGGATGGATGCCGTGGCGGTAGGTTTCGGTGCGCAGCCGTTGTCGGTGCTGCGCGAGTGCTCGCCGCGTTTGGCGATCAATGAATTCAATGAGCTGCGTGCATGGCTGGAAGGCCGTCAGGCGCAGCGTCCTGCAGAGGTGAGTGAGCATGTCGGATGAGTGGAAGTCATCGTCTTCGTCGGGCGAGGATGCCAAAAGCTGGAAGTTGCTGGAGAAGGCACTGCTTTCCAGTGTTCAGGAGCAGCGTCGCTCGCGTCGCTGGGGCATCTTTTTCAAGCTGCTGACCTTTATCTATCTGTTCGGTGCGCTGGCGCTGGTGTTGCCGGTGCTCGACCTGAAAAAAGCCTCGACCACTGAGGCGCATACCGCGCTGATCGAAATTCGCGGCATGATCGCTGATCGTGAAGAAGCCAGTGCCGACAAGGTGGTGGGCAGTCTGCGCGCCGCCTTCGAGGACACTAATACCAAAGGTGTGATCCTGCGCATCAATAGCCCGGGCGGCAGCCCGGTGCAGTCCGGCTACATCTATGACGAGATCCGTCGTTTGCGCGGCGAATATCCGCAGACCAAGGTCTATGCGGTGATCAGTGATCTGGGTGCCTCCGGTGCCTACTACATTGCCAGTGCGGCTGATGAGATCTATGCCGACAAGGCCAGCCTGGTTGGCTCCATTGGTGTCACGGCGGCCAGTTTCGGCTTTGTTGAAACCATGCAGAAGCTTGGTGTGGAGCGCCGCGTTTATACCTCGGGCGAGCACAAGGCGTTTCTCGATCCGTTCCAGCCGCAGAAGGAAGAGGAAACTCGCTTCTGGAAGGGGGTGCTGGACACCACGCATCGCCAGTTCATCGAAAGCGTGAAGCAGGGGCGCGGTGAGCGTCTCAAGGCGGACGAGCATCCCGAACTGTTCTCGGGCTTGGTCTGGTCGGGTGAGCAGGCGCTGCAGTTGGGGTTGGTCGATGCGCTGGGCAGTGCCAGCTATGTGGCGCGCGAGGTGATTGGCCAGAAAGAGATGGTCGACTTCACTCTGCGTGATACGCCATTTGATCGCTTCGCCAAGCGCCTGGGTACCAGTGTGGCGGATCGCATCGCGTTGTGGATGGGCTTTCAGGGACCGACACTACGCTGATGTATATGAAGAAGGCCCGCGTAGCGGGCCTTCTTCGTTGATGGCTCAAGGAATCTCGACGCCTTCGTTCAGTAGCATGTCCACCAGGCGAATCAGTGGCAGGCCGATCAGGCTTGTAGCGTCCTCGCCTTCGGTGCTGCGGAACAGGCTGATGCCCAGTCCTTCCGATTTGAAGCTGCCGGCGCAATCGAAAGGTTGTTCTCGCTGTAGGTAGCGCAGAATCCGTTCGTCGCTCAGTGGGCGAAAGTGCACGGTGAAGGGCACGCATTCGACCTGGCATTTGCCGGTGTTCGAGTTGAGGAGTGCCAGACCGGTGAGGAAGGTGACGCTGCTGCCACTGGCGGCGCGCAGCTGTTGCTGGGCTCTCGGCAGATCGTGGGGTTTGCCGAGTATTTGTCCATCGCCGAGTACGGCGACCTGGTCCGAGCCGATGATCAGATGGTCAGGATGGCTGACGGCGAGGGCGCGGGCCTTTTCTTCGGCCAGGCGCTTGACCAGGTCGATGGCTGCTTCACTGGGCAGGCGGGTTTCGTCGATGCTCGGCGATTGCCAGGTAAAGGGCAGTTGCAGGCGTTCGAGCAGCTCGCGGCGGTAGGGTGAGCTGGAGGCGAGCAGCAGCGCGGGCATGTTCTCTTCCTTTATATAGGTGGGCGGGGAATTCTACTGATCGCCACCATTCGAAGACAGGCCGAATTTCCTTTGACAGCGGCAGGGTGCATCCCTAGAATGCTGCGCCTATGTTGAATGGGCCGATTCCACCTCACGTTGATCCGCGCAAGCTCGCCGACCGCGAAGCTACCCTCGAAGGGCAGCTCGAACTGGCCAGCCTGCCGCGTCTCTGCGACCCGCTATCCGATACGGTTGGCGCGGTGCAGGCGAAGTTTCATTTCGCCCGTGACGAGCAGAAAACTGTGGTTATCCGCAGTGAGCTCGAGGTTGAGGTCAAAATGGTCTGCCAGCGTTGTCTGGAGCTGGTCGCGCTACCCATCCGCAGCGAATGTGAATACGCCGTGGTTCGGGTTGGAGCGAACACTCAGTCCTTGCCTAAGGGCTACGACGTGCTGGAAGTGGGCGAAGAGCCGCTGGAGCTGCTTGGTCTGGTCGAGGAAGAGTTGCTTCTCGCCTTGCCCATCGTTCCTGCTCATGCCCCAGGTGATTGCCAGCAGCCGGACGGTCTCGATGAGCCCGAGCCAGGCGAGGACGAGGTATCGCGGTCCAACCCGTTCAGTGTATTGGCGCAGTTAAAGCGTGACCCAAACGTTTAGGAGTTAATGAATTATGGCTGTTCAGCAGAACAAAAAATCCCGTTCCGCCCGCGACATGCGTCGTTCGCACGACGCCCTCGAGGCCAGCACCCTGTCCGTAGAGAAGAGCACCGGTGAAGTTCACCTGCGCCACCACGTTTCTCCGGAAGGCGTGTACCGCGGTCGCAAAGTGATCGACAAGGGCGCTGACGAGTAATCCTTGTCTGCCTCGATCATCGCGATTGATGCAATGGGTGGGGACTTCGGTCCCCACTGCATTGTTCCGGCCTGCATTTCCGCGCTGGCCGAATTCCCCTCGCTGCATCTGGCCCTCGTCGGCCAAGCTCCCCTCATCGAAGAACAGCTCGCTCGCCAGTCCGGCGTCGATCGCTCACGCCTGCAGGTTCATCACGCCAGTGAAGTGATCACCATGGACGAGCGTCCGGCTCAGGCGCTGCGCGGTAAGCCCGATGCCTCGATGCGCGTGGCGCTGGAGCTGGTGCGCCAGCGCCAGGCGCATGCCTGCGTCAGTGCCGGCAATACCGGTGCGTTGATGGCGCTGTCGCGTTACGTGCTGAAGACGCTACCGGGCATCGATCGGCCGGCCATGGTTAGCCCGATTCCCACCGAGCGCGGTCACTGCTACCTGCTGGATCTGGGCGCCAACGTCGATTGCAGTGCCGAGCACCTCTATCAGTTCGCGATCATGGGCGCCGTGGCGGCCGAGACGCTGGGCGTGTCTCGGCCACGGGTCGCCTTGCTCAATGTCGGTACCGAAGACATCAAGGGCAATCAGCAGGTCAAGCTGGCGGCCAATATGCTGCAGCAGGCGCATGGGCTGAATTTCATCGGCTACATAGAGGGCGACGGCATGTATCGCGGCGAAGCCGATGTCGTGGTGTGCGACGGTTTCGTTGGCAATATCCTGCTCAAATCCAGCGAAGGCCTGGCCAAGATGATCACCGGGCGGGTCGAGACGCTGTTCAGCGATGGGCTGTTTGCCCAGGCGATAGGTGCCCTGGCGATGCCGTTGTTGCGACGCCTGAAGGCTGATCTGGCGCCGGCGCGGCACAATGGTGCAAGTTTTCTCGGGCTGCAGGGCATCGTGGTCAAGAGCCATGGTGCGGCTGGCCAGGAAAGCTTTCAGAGCGCCATTCGCTGTGCGCTGCGCGAGGTGCAGGAGAATTTGCCGCAGCGACTGCATGGTCGCCTCGAGGACTTGTTGCTGTAAACTCGTCACGTTTTCAGGGCGCCTCTAAAAACTATCTGCGTTGCCATCGCGGCGTTAAAAACAGGCTCAAAATGCTCATTTACAGCGCGTAAACTGCGCTTTTTCGCCTGTTTTTGCCTTGCGCTGGCTGCCTCGCCTACGTTTTTAGAGGCACCCTTCAGGGCGTGACGTGCGGCGGAATGTGACCGCCGCGCGTAGCCTGTCATCCAACTGTCAGTTTGCTGCGCCAGGCTCGCCTGGCGTTGGTTTTTCGACTCAAGGGACTTATTCATGTCTGCATCCCTCGCATTCGTCTTCCCCGGTCAAGGCTCGCAAGCCCTGACCATGCTTGCCGACCACGGTGCCCAGCAGAAGCTGGTGCTCGATACTTTCGGCGAAGCTTCCGAAGCGCTCGGCTACGACCTCTGGGCACTGACCCAGCAAGGCCCGGAAGAGCAGCTGAACCAGACCGACAAGACCCAGCCGGCCATTCTCACTGCTTCCATCGCCCTGTGGCGTCTGTGGCAGGCCGAGGGTGGTGCCAAGCCGGCTTTCGTTGCTGGTCACAGCCTGGGTGAATATTCCGCGCTGGTCGCTGCTGGCAGCATCGGTTTTGCCGATGCCGTGAAGCTGGTGGAGCGCCGCGGTCAATTGATGCAACAGGCCGTTCCTGCCGGGCAGGGTGGCATGGCCGCCATCCTCGGTCTGGAAGATGCCGACGTGCTGGCCGCCTGCGCCGAAGCGGCGCAGGGTGATGTGGTCAGTGCCGTGAATTTCAACGCCCCAGGCCAGGTGGTGATCGCCGGTAGCGCCGCTGCCGTCGAGCGCGCCATCGAAGCGTGCAAGGCCCGTGGCGCCAAGCGCGCCATGGCGCTGCCGGTCAGCGTACCGTCGCATTGCGCGCTGATGAAGCCGGCCGCCGAGCGTTTCGCCGAGTCGGTCGAGGCGCTGAGCTGGCAGGCACCACAAATCCCGCTGGTGCAGAACGTCAGCGCCGCCGTGGTGTCCGATCTGACCACCCTGAAGGCTGATCTGCTGGCGCAGCTGTACAGCCCGGTACGCTGGGTCGAGTCGATGGTGCGTCTGTCCGAACAGGGCGTGACCGATCTGATCGAATGCGGCCCTGGCAAGGTGCTGAGCGGCCTGAACAAGCGCTGCGTCAAAGGCATCAATACTCACAACCTGGATACCCCGGATGCTTTTGCTGCCGCTCGCGCAGCCCTGGCTTGAGCAAGGAGAACGAACATGAGTCTGCAAGGTAAAGTCGCACTGGTCACCGGCGCCAGCCGTGGTATCGGTCAGGCAATCGCTCTGGAACTGGGTCGTCAGGGCGCCATCGTCATCGGCACCGCGACCAGTGCCTCGGGTGCTGAGCGTATCGCCGAAACCCTCAAGGCCAATGGCGTCGAAGGCGCCGGTCTGGTGCTCGACGTGAGCAACGACGAATCGGTTGCCACCACCCTCGAACACATCCAGCAACATCTTGGTCAGCCGTTGATCCTGGTCAATAACGCCGGTATCACCCGTGACAATCTGATGCTGCGCATGAAGGACGACGAGTGGCATGACGTCATCAACACCAACCTGAACAGTCTCTACCGTCTGTCCAAGGCCGTACTGCGTGGCATGACCAAGGCGCGTTTCGGGCGCATCATCAACATCGGCTCCGTGGTCGGTGCGATGGGCAATGCCGGTCAGGTCAACTACGCTGCAGCCAAGGCTGGTCTGGAAGGTTTCAGCCGCGCGCTGGCACGTGAAGTCGGTTCGCGCGGTATCACGGTCAACTCGGTGGCCCCAGGTTTCATCGACACCGATATGACCCGTGAGCTGCCGGAAGGCCAGCGCGAAGCGCTGCTGACGCAGATTCCGCTGGGCCGTTTGGGGCAGGCCGAAGAGATCGCCAAGGTAGTCGGTTTCCTGGCTTCCGATGGCGCAGGCTACGTCACTGGGGCTACTATTCCGGTGAACGGCGGTATGTACATGAGTTAAAAAGGGCGCCTCCGAATGCCCGGAGGCTCTCGAATGTGACGCGAGCCATCAGAAAACTGTCATAGTTGCTGTCTAAAATCCGTTATAAAGCTGCAACAGGTTTATAGACAGATCGTTGAAGTGTTCCTGGGGGCTCCCCGGCATTCAGCTTGAAATGCTAAAAACCCTTTCTATACACTTGGCCGCTACCAGCTGCCTGGATTTGTCCAATAGGAGTGAAAACAAGGTATGAGCACCATCGAAGAACGCGTCAAGAAAATCGTTGCTGAGCAACTTGGCGTCAAGGAAGAGGAAGTAACCAACAGCGCTTCCTTCGTTGAAGACCTGGGTGCCGACTCTCTTGACACCGTTGAGCTGGTGATGGCTCTCGAGGAAGAATTCGAGACCGAGATCCCGGACGAGCAAGCTGAGAAAATCACCACCGTTCAAGAAGCTATCGACTACGTGACTGCCCACGCGCAATAAGTCACCGTCAGCTTTCTGATCGAGAAAAGCCGCACTGCCCTAATCAGGCGTGCGGTTTTTCTTTACGTGCAGGGCGCATGTGGCGCCTGAGTAGAACAAGAGGAGATTGCTGTGTCGCGTAGACGCGTCGTGGTTACCGGTATGGGCATGCTGTCGCCGCTGGGTAACGATGTGCCGAGCAGCTGGCAGGGCATTTTGGCCGGGCGCAGTGGCATCGGTCTGATCGAGCATATGGACCTGTCGGCCTACTCCACCCGTTTTGGCGGGTCGCTCAAGGGCTTCAATGTCGAGGAATATCTCTCCGCCAAGGAGGCGCGCAAGCTCGACCTGTTCATTCAGTACGGTCTCGCTGCCTGCTTCCAGGCCGTGCGTGATTCCGGTCTGGATATCACCGATGCCAATCGTGAGCGTATCGGTGTGGTCATGGGCTCCGGCATCGGCGGCCTTACCAATATCGAGAACAACTGCAAATCGTTGCACGAGCAAGGGCCGCGGCGCATTTCGCCGTTCTTCGTGCCTGGCTCGATCATCAACATGATTTCCGGCTTCCTGTCGATCCACCTGGGTCTGCAGGGGCCGAACTATGCCATTGCCACGGCGTGCACTACCGGCACGCACTGCATCGGCATGGCCGCGCGCAACATCGCCTATGGCGAAGCCGATGTGATGGTCGCCGGCGGCGCCGAGATGGCCGCCTGCGGTCTGGGCATGGGCGGCTTCGGTGCCGCGCGTGCGCTGTCGACGCGTAACGACGAGCCGACCAAGGCCAGCCGTCCGTGGGACAAGGGCCGTGACGGTTTCGTCCTCTCCGATGGCTCCGGCGCCCTGGTGCTGGAAGAGTTGGAACACGCCAAGGCGCGTGGCGCCACCATCTACGCCGAGCTGATTGGCTTTGGCATGAGTGGCGATGCCTTCCACATGACCTCGCCACCTGAAGATGGCGCCGGTGCGGCGCGCTGCATGGCAGCAGCCCTGCGTGATGCCGGTATCAATGCCGACCAGGTGCAGTACATCAACGCCCACGGCACGTCGACCTCGGCTGGCGACCTCGCCGAAGCCGCGGCAGTGAAGAGCGTGTTCGGTGATCATGCCTATAAGCTGGCGGTCAGCTCGACCAAGTCGATGACTGGCCACCTGCTTGGTGCCGCGGGTGCGGTGGAGGCGATCTTCAGCATCCTGGCGATCCGTGATCAGGTAGCGCCGCCGACCATCAACCTGGACGAGCCGGACGAAGGCTGCGACCTGGACTTCGTGCCGCATCAGGCCAAGGCCATGCCGATCGAAATCGCCCTGTCGAACTCCTTCGGCTTCGGCGGCACCAACGGCTCTCTGCTGTTCCGTCGGTACCACGGCTGATGCTGAGCTGGGTCAACGGCGCGCCCGGCGAGCAGTTGTCGGTTCGCGACCGTGGCCTGGCTTACGGTGATGGTCTGTTCGAGACCATCGCCGTGCGCGGCGGGCGCATCCCGCTGCTGGCGCGGCATATGGCGCGCCTTGCCGATGGTTGTCGGCGCCTGTCCATTCCCCTCGATCTGGTTCTCATTGAGCGCGAGCTGCAGGCGTTCTCCGGGCAACTGGGCGAGGGCGTGGCCAAGCTGATCGTCAGCCGTGGTGAGGGCCAGCGTGGCTACGCGCCGCCGCAACCCTGTCAGCCGCTGCGCATCCTGCAGGCGGCGCCGCTGCCGCAGTATCCCGCTGCGCATGCCGAGCAGGGCGTGCGTCTGTTTCCCTGTGAGACGCGTCTGGCCGAGCAACCGCTGCTGGCCGGGCTCAAGCACCTCAATCGCCTGGAACAGGTACTGGCGCGCGCCGAATGGCAGGACCCCGAGTGTGCCGAGGGCCTGATGCGCGACAGCAGTGGCCGGGTCATCGAGGGCGTGTACAGCAATCTGTTCCTGGTCGTCGACGGCGGGTTGGTCAGTGCGCAGTTGTCACGTTGTGGTGTGGCCGGGGTGATGCGTGCGGAGATCCTGCAGCAGGCGCAGTTGCTCGGGCTGTCTGTCGAGTTACGCGATGTTTCCTTCGACGAACTGCTGGATGCCGATGAAGTCTTTCTCTGCAACAGCCTTTACGGCATCTGGCCTGTACGGGCGCTGCAAGAGCGACACTGGTCGGTCGGGCCGCTCACCCGTAAACTGCAGGCCATCGTCTGCGACCTACTGAGTAAATAACTGGTGCTACGCAAGATCTTGGTGCTGCTTGAGTGCGGCGTGCTACTGGCTGCGCTGCTAGTCGTGGGTGCCGCCTGGCAGCAGCAGAGAGCGCTGGAGCAGCCTCTGCATCTGACTGAAGAAATGCTCCTGGAGGTGCCTTCCGGCGCCACGCCGAGCGGCCTGCTCAATCGCCTGGAGGCGGAGGGCGTGATCGACAACGCCTTCTGGTTGCGTCTGTACTGGCGCTTCAATCTGCGCGCGCCTGCCATGCACAGCGGCGAATACCGCTTGCTGCCCGAATACAACGCCCGCGACATGCTCGGCCTGTGGCAGCGCGGTGAGGTGGTGCAGTACAGCCTGACCCTGGTCGAGGGCTGGAACTTCCGCCAGGTGCGCGCCGCTCTGGCTCGCCAGGAGCGTCTGGAGCAGCGCCTGGCCGATCTCAGCGATGCCCAGCTGATGGAGCGTCTTGGCCTGGCTGGGCAGAATCCGGAAGGGCGTTTCTTCCCCGATACCTATCGCTACGTGCGCGGCATGAGCGACGAGGACCTGCTCAAGCAGGCCAACGTCCGTCTTGAGAGCGTATTGGCCGAGGAGTGGCAGAAGCGCGCCGAGGGTTTGCCCTATCGCGAGCCTTACGACGCGTTGATCATGGCTTCGATGATCGAGAAGGAAACCGGTGTACCCGAAGAGCGCGGCGAGATTGCCGGCGTGTTCGTGCGCCGGCTGCGCATGGGCATGCGTCTGCAGACCGACCCCACCGTCATCTACGGTATGGGCGAGCGCTACAACGGCCGCATCACCCGCGCCGACCTGCGTACGCCAACGCCCTACAACACTTACACCATCGACGGCATGCCGCCGACGCCGATCGCCATGGTTGGCCGCGAGGCGATTCACGCGGCGCTCAACCCGCTTGATGGCACCACCCTGTATTTCGTCGCGCGAGGCGACGGTAGCCATGTGTTCTCCAACACCCTGGCCGAGCACAACCGCGCGGTGCGCGAATATCAGCTCAAGCGTCGCGCCGACTACCGCTCCAGCCCCGCGCCACGCGCGGCGGCCGAAACCGAATAAGGGCAACCCGTGACCGGTCTGTTTATTACCCTGGAAGGCCCGGAAGGCGCCGGCAAAAGCACCAATCGCGAATATCTGGCCGAGCGCCTGCGCGAGCAGGGCATCGATGTGGTGCTGACTCGTGAACCCGGTGGCACGCCGCTGGCCGAACGGATTCGTGAATTATTGCTCGATCCGAGCGATGAGCCGATGGCGGCCGATACCGAGCTGCTGCTGGTGTTCGCCGCCCGTGCCCAGCATCTGCAGCAGGTCATTCGCCCGGCTTTGGCCAAGGGCAGCGTGGTGCTGTGCGATCGTTTCACTGATGCCACCTACGCCTACCAGGGTGGTGGTCGGGGTCTTTCCATCGAACGTATCGCGCAACTGGAGCAGTTCGTTCAGGGCGAGCTGCGCCCTGATCTGACGCTGATTTTCGATCTGCCGGTGGAGATCGGTCTGGCTCGCGCCGCGGCTCGCGGTCGTCTGGATCGTTTCGAGCAGGAAGGCCGTGGCTTCTTCGAAGCGGTACGCCAGGCCTATCTGCAGCGCGCCGAGCAGGCGCCACAACGTTATCGCGTGCTCGATGCCGGGCAGACCCTGGCTCAGGTGCAGGCCGATATCGATGCCTTGCTGCCGAGCCTGCTGGAGGCCTGCCGTGGCTGATGTCTATCCCTGGCAACAAGCGCTCTGGCAGCAACTCGCCGGGCGTAGCCAGCACGCCCATGCCTACCTGCTGCATGGTCCGGCCGGCATCGGCAAGCGTGCGCTGGCCGAGCGCCTGATGGCGCGCCTGCTATGCCAGAGCCCGAATGGGCTGGATGCCTGTGGCAACTGTAAATCCTGTCATCTCTTGGTTGCCGGTACTCACCCGGACAACTACGTGCTGGAGCCCGAAGAGGCGGACAAGCCGATCAAGGTCGACCAGGTGCGTGAGCTGGTCGACTTCGTGGTGCAGACCGCGCAGCTCGGTGGGCGCAAGGTCGTGCTGCTGGAGCCGGCCGAGGCGATGAACCTCAACGCTGCCAACGCGCTGCTGAAGAGCCTGGAAGAACCCTCCGGCAATACCGTGCTGCTGCTCATCAGCCACCAGCCCAGCCGCCTGCTGCCGACCATCAAGAGCCGCTGCGTGCAGCAGGCCTGCCCATTGCCGAGCGAGGCGATGAGCCTGGCCTGGCTGGCCCAGGCACTGCCCGAACTGGGTGACGATGAGCGCGTTGATCTGCTGACCCTTGCGGCGGGTTCGCCGCTGGCTGCCGTACGCCTGCATGCTCAAGGTGTGCGCGAACAGCGTGCCCAGGCCGTGGAGGGAGTGAAAAAACTGCTCAAGCAGCAGATCTCCCCGAGCCAACTGGCGGAAAGCTGGAACTCATTGCCGCTGAATCTGCTCTTCGACTGGTTCTGCGACTGGGCGCAACTGGTGTTGCGCTACCAACTGACCAAGGATGAGCAAGGCTTGGGCCAGGCCGATATGCGCAAGGTGGTGCAGTACCTGGCGGACAAGAGCGCGCAGGCCAAGGTATTGGCGATTCAGGAATGGCTGCTCGCGCAAAGGCAGAAGGTGATGGGTAAAGCCAACCTCAATCGTGTGCTGCTACTGGAAGCCCTGCTGGTGCAGTGGGCCGCCTTGCCAGGACAGGATCGCGGCTGATTGGCGCGAGAGCCGGATTCGGCAGGGCGTCACATTCTGCTGGCTGCCTGCCACCCGGTTGTTTGCGCATGAGCATGAACAAGCCCTAGAATCAGCCATTAAGCAATAAACGCTAGGAATGCGCTGATGAGCCTGCCACCCAATCTGGGTCCCCGTAACGGAATTCTGTCCCTGACCATCAAGGACAAGTCCGTGTTGTACGCGGCCTACATGCCTTTCATCAAGAATGGCGGTCTCTTCATTCCCACCAACAAGAGCTACAAGCTCGGTGACGAAGTGTTCATGCTGCTCAACCTGATGGATGAGCCGGAGAAGATTCCGGTGGCTGGCAAGGTGGTGTGGATCACCCCTAAAGGCGCTCAGGGCAACCGCGCCGCCGGTGTCGGCGTACAGTTCAACGACGGCGATAACACCGCTCGCAACAAGATCGAAACCTACCTCGCTGGCGCGTTGAAGTCCGACCGCCCGACTCACACCATGTAACCCGCTGGCCGCGAGTTTACTGTCCTCGCGGCCGAAGCATCTCCCCCAAGCGTCCAGGCGCCTGCCACTTTCGATTACAATTCGGGCTTTCCCTTTGCCCGAGTTCTCCCGCTGTGCTGATCGACTCCCATTGCCACCTTGATCGTCTCGACCTCGCTGCCCACGGTGGCTCGCTGGATGCTGCCCTGGATGCGGCGCGCGCCGCCGGCGTCGGGCATTTCCTGTGTATTGGCGTCAGCGCCGACAACGCCGCCACGGTCAAGGGCCTGGCCGAGCGCTATGCCGATGTCGATTGCTCGGTGGGCGTGCATCCGCTGGATCTCGAGCCGGGCGCCGAACCGGCGCTGGACTGGCTACTGGGCGAGCTGGCGCACCCGAAGGTGGTAGCCATCGGTGAGACCGGTCTGGATTACCACTACGAATCTGAATCCGCTGCGCTGCAGCAGGCCTCCTTCCGTCTGCATCTGGAGGCGGCGCGCATCACGGGTAAGCCGGTAATCGTGCATACCCGCGAGGCTCGCGCCGACACCCTGGCGTTGTTACGCGAAGCGGCGCTGCCACAGGCTGGCGTGCTGCATTGCTTCACCGAAGACTGGGAGATGGCCAAGGCCGCGCTGGACATCGGGTTCTATATTTCCCTGTCCGGCATCGTCACCTTCCGTAATGCCGAGGCGCTGCGCGATGTGGCGCGCCAGGTGCCGGCTGACCGTCTGCTGGTGGAAACCGACTCGCCTTACCTGGCGCCCGTGCCGCATCGTGGCAAGCCCAACCTGCCGCAATACGTGCGTGAAGTGGCCGAGTACCTGGCCGTACTACGTGGCGTCAGCTACGAGAGCCTGGCCGAGCAGACCTCGAGCAACTTCAAGCGTCTGTTCCCGCTAGCTGGTGTGGCCTGAAACTATGGCGTAGCCCGGATGCAATCCGGGGGGGGGCGGTAAATATTTCCCGGATTGCATCCGGGCTACGGTTCGCGCTTCTGTCATCAGACCAGGCAAAAAAAACCCGGACTCTGGGGGATGAATCCGGGTTAAGACCATTAGGAGTAAATCAAGGTACGCGGTCCACGGTACCTTGGCTGGCGGGGCACTTGGGGGGAGATGCCGCGCACCAGTAAGTTCCAGTATTAGCCATGATCAGCGAGCGTCCAGGCCAAAGCCTGAGTTTTTTAAACGGATTTGGAATACCGCGGACGCTGTTGAGTCCTCACCCTTTTGCCAGCTGGGTTAGCAGCCCCAGCGTTTCCTCGATCACTTGCTCTTGGGTGTAGAAGTGTGGCGAAAGCCTTACTCCCGGCCCACGCTGCACGCAGATCACCTGTTCCTCGCGCAGACGTTGATAAAGCGCGGGGTTGTTCCAGCCTGCCAGGCTGAAGTTGAGGATGCCGGCACGGCGCGCGGGGTCGAGCGGGCTATGAATCACCGCACCGGGTAATGCGCGAATACCGTCGTTCAGGCGCTGCACCCGTTTCTCCAGCAAGGCGCCGACCCGCTCCATACCCACTTCTTCGAGCAACGACAAACTCGCCTCTAGGGCGAAGGCGCCGAGCATGTTCGGGCTGCCGCATTCGAAGCGCCGCGCACTGCGGGCCGGTTGCCAGTCCTGGCGGGTGTAATCGCCGGCGTGCTCCAGCATGTGCCAGCCGTACTCGTTCAGTTTCAGCTGGTCGCGTACCGCACTGCGGCAATAGAACACCCCCAGGCCCTCCGGGCCGAGCATCCATTTGTGGCCGTCGGCCATGGCGAAGTCGCAGTTGTAGGCCTGGACATCGAAGGGCAGGGCGCCCAGCTGCTGGATGGCATCGATGCAGAACAGCACGCCATGCTGGCGGCAGCCGCGACCAAGGCGCGGCAGATCCAGGCGCAGGCCGCTGGCGAACTGCACGGCGCTGATCGACAACAGGCGTGTTCGCGGGGTGAAGGCGGCGAGCAGCGCTGCTTCCGGATCTTCGCCCTTGAGGCTGACCTCGACCACCTCCACACCCTGGGCGGCCAACGCCAGCCAGACGATGCGGTTGGAAGGGAATTCCTCGTCGCTGATGATCACCTGATCGCCGGCTCGCCAGTCCAGGCCGAATGCCACGAAGGACAGTGCCTCGGAGGTATTTTTGACCAGCGCAATATCACCGGTGCTTGGTGCGTTCATCAGACGCACAAGGCGTTCGCGTAGGCTACGCTCCAGTTTCAACCAGTCGGGATAATCACGTGCGCCGCTGGTCACGTTCGCTTCCGAGAACCGCCGCACCGCTTCAGCGCTGCGTTTCGGCCAGGGGGCGACCGCCGCATGGTTCAGATAGCGCAGTCCATTTTCCAGGGGGAACTCATCATGAAACACGTACATGGTCGGATGATCCGTGCAATTTGGCCGCATTTGGGCATAATAAGCGGCTTCGATTTTTGACCCCGTAGTCCCTTTATGCAGAAAGAACCCCGTAAGGTCCGCGAATTCCGTCGCCGCGAGCAAGAAATTCTCGATACCGCGCTGAAACTCTTCCTCGAACAAGGAGAAGACAGCGTTACTGTCGAGATGATCGCTGATGCGGTCGGTATCGGCAAAGGCACTATCTACAAGCACTTCAAGTCCAAGGCGGAGATCTACCTGCGCCTGATGCTCGACTACGAGCGTGATCTCAACGAGCTGCTGCATTCGGCTGACGTGGATCGTGACAAGGAAGCGCTGTCGCGTGCGTACTTCGAATTCCGCATGCGCGATCCGCAGCGCTATCGCCTGTTCGACCGCCTGGAAGAAAAGGTGGTCAAGGGCAATCAGGTGCCGGAAATGGTCGAGCAGTTGCACAAGATCCGTGCTTCCAACTTCGAGCGTCTGACCCAGCTGATCAAGGGCCGCATCGCCGAAGGCAAGCTGGAAGACGTGCCGCCGTACTTCCACTATTGCGCAGCCTGGGCCCTGGTGCACGGCGCCGTGGCGCTGTATCACTCGCCGTTCTGGAGCAACGTGCTCGAGGATCAGGAAGGCTTCTTCCAGTTCCTCATGGACATCGGCGTACGCATGGGTAACAAGCGCAAGCGCGACGCCTGATGCCTGGCATGTCGGCCACGGTAATGTGCCGTGGCTGACATAGCGATATACTCCGGTTCTTAACGAACTGGAGCTCTCAATGATCGTCGATCGCCAGGGCAGACGCTTTCGCAACCTCCGCGTCAGCCTGACCGCCGCCTGCAACTACGCCTGCACCTATTGTGTGCCGAACGGCAAGCGTCTGGTCGCCGCTCAGGACGAACTCTCCGCCGACGCCATGGCGCGTGGCGTGGCTTATCTGATCGAAGCAGCCGGCATCGAGCGCCTGCGCATCACTGGTGGTGAACCGCTGGTCAGCACGCGCCTGGAGCCTTTCCTGCGCCAGGTCAGCCAACTCGGTCTCGACGATATCAGCCTGACCACCAACGGCCAGTTGCTCGAGCGCAAGCTACCGCTGCTGGTCGAATGCGGTATCCGCCGTCTCAACGTTTCCCTCGATACCCTCGACGCCGACGCCTTTCGCAGCATCGCCCGCGGCGGCGACCTGGCCACCGTGCTGGCCGGCATGGAAGCGGCGCGCGAAGCCGGGATGAAGATCAAGGTCAACATGGTGCCGTTGCGCGGGCAGAACCTCGACCAGGTACTGCCGCTGCTGGAGTACTGCCTGGAACGCGGTTTCGAGCTGCGCTTCATCGAACTGATGCGCATGGGCCACCTGGCGCGTGACCCCAATGCCTTCAACCAGCAATTCGTCGGTCTGCCCGAGCTGCTCGAGCTGATCGGCAGCCGCCACCAGTACGTTCAGGCCAGCGCACCAGTGGACGCCACGGCGATGCGCTACGCCATTCCCGGTGCCGGTCATTTCGGCGTGATCGCCAACGAAAGCGTGCCGTTCTGCCGTACCTGCTCGCGTCTGCGCCTGTCGTCTACCGGCTGGTTGCACGGCTGCCTGTCGTCGAGCAACCGCCACTTCGTTGGCGACCTGCTGGACAAACCCCGTCACCAGGCCTTGCCGGCGCTGCAGCGGCTGCTGGTCAAGGCCCTCGGCGACAAGCAGGACCTGGCCTTCTCCGGCGGTGTCACCGTGATGAAGATCATCGGCGGCTGATGCTTGGGTTGGCTGTTCTGGAACGGCTTAGCTACGCAATCCTTTCTCGGCGACTGCCGACTGCTCTCTGAAAAAGAAAGCGGGTGCTTTTCATCAGGCTTTCGGTCCAGCCCAAAAGAAAGCCGCCCGAAGGCGGCTGCGAGCGTCAGGCGTATCGTCTTTCCAGGCGCCCGACGCTTGTCTCGTGATTACTTCTTCACTGCCTGCAGGTAATCCTTGAGGGTCTGCTCATCAGCTGATTTGACCGTCATGCCCTCCGGGCCGCTGCCGATGCCGGTGAATTGCTTGGCCGGCTCGCCGGTGGCTTTGAAGTCCTTCAGTTCCTGAGAGTTCTCGCGAAATACCCACAGACGGCCGTCCTCGATTTCGGTGACGAAGCCGGGCCTGTCGTACTGGCTGGCCAGCGCGGTGCCGGCGAAGAGGCTGGAGAGTATCAGGGCGGTCAGGGCGATCTTTTTCATCGTTGTGCATCCTAAGGTGTTTGGGGTGGGCACACCCTAGCGCAGGCTATGTGACTTACTTATTACATTATCCGTATATGCGTGTAACCAGATGTAAAAGCTGCCGAGCCCTCAGTGCAGGGCTCGCTCGTACCAGTTGCGACTATTGTTGACCATGCGTACCAGCCAGAGCATCACCGGCACCTCGATCAGCACGCCGACCACGGTGGCCAGCGCCGCACCGGAGTCGAAGCCGTAGAGTACGATAGCCACGGCCACGGCCAGCTCGAAGAAGTTGGATGCGCCGATCATGGTCGAGGGGCCGGCCACGTCATGGCTCACCTTGAGCGAGCGGTTGAGCCAGTAGCCGAGCGCGGCGATCAGCAGCGTCTGCAGCAGGATAGGCATGGCCAGAATGCCGATCACCAGTGGTTGTTCGACGATGGCCTGGCCCTGAAAGGAGAACAGCAGCACCAGGGTGGCCAACAGAGCGATGATGGAGAAGGGAGAGATTTTCGCCAGGGCCGCTTCGAAGGTGGGCTTGCCGCGCTTGAGCAGGTGGGCGCGCACGGCCTGGGCGATGGCCAGGGGGATGACGATGTACATCACCACCGAGAGCAGTAGGGTGTCCCAGGGCACCGGGATCGACGATACACCGAGCAGCAGGGCGACGATGGGGGCGAAGGCGAACACCATCACCAGATCGTTGAGCGCCACCTGGCTGATGGTGAAATTGGCGTTGCCATTACAGAGATTGCTCCAGACGAACACCATCGCCGTGCAAGGCGCGGCACCAAGCAGGATCAGCCCGGCCATGTAGCTGTCGAGCTGGTCGGCCGGCAGCCAGTCGGCGAACAGGATCTTGATGAACAGCCAGCCGATCAGGGCCATGGAGAAGGGCTTGACCACCCAGTTGACGAACAGGGTGACGCCGATGCCGGCTTTTTGCCCGCGCACTTCATGCAGCGAGCCGAAATCGATCTTCATCAGCATGGGGATGATCATTACCCAGATCAGCACGCCGACCGGGATGTTCACCTGGGCAATCTCCATGGCGCCTACCGCCTGGGCGGCCTGCGGTGCGACCAGACCGAGTGCCGTGCCGGCTGCGATACAGAGGAACACCCACAGGGTCAGGTAACGCTCGAAGAACCCCAGGGGCGCGCCTGCGGATTGCTTCAGGGTGGTGTCACACGCATTTGTCATCTTGGTTGCCTATCCTCGTCATTAGCGAATGGCCAAACATATTCGCTTTACTGTATATCTGCAAAATAATATATTCGCTCATGTGCATCCTTGACGGAAATCAACATGAGTCAGAAAAAGCGTGTCCTGTTCCTCTGCGTGGCCAACTCGTCGCGCTCGCAGATGGCCGAAGCGCTGCTGCGCCATACCGACTCCGAACATTTCGAAGCCTTCAGTGCGGGCACCGCGCCCACCGAGGTAGACCCACGCACCCGCGATGTGCTGGAGCACCTTGGCGTTTCCACCGCCGGGCTGTTCAGCAAATCCGTCGAGCAGGTGGCGGGCGAGCCGTTCGACTATGTGATCACGCTGTGTGACAAGTCGGCGCTGGAGTGCCTGGCGCTTCCCGGCACTGGCGAGTACATCGCCTGGAACTTCGCGGACCCGGCGACCAGCTCGCAGAAGGACGCCTATCGCAAGACCCTGCACGAGATCCACGAGCGGATAAAGATGTTCGTGCTGATCAAGAGCAAGCCAGCCAGTGCTGCCAACGACGACATGACCCCCACCGAGCTGTTCAAGTGCCTGGCCGATGAAACGCGCGCGCGTATCGCCATGCTGGTTACCCTTGAGCAGGAACTGTGTGTCTGCGAGCTGACTGCCGCGCTGGAAGAGGCGCAGCCGAAGATTTCCCGGCACCTGGCGTTATTGCGCAGCAGCGGTCTGCTGGAAGACCGCCGTAACGGGCAGTGGGTGTACTACCGCCTGCATCCGCAGTTGCCCGAGTGGGTCAGGGACGTGCTCAAGCGCACCCTGGACAGCAATGCCGAGTGGCTGCGCCCGGATGTGCAACGCCTCTGGCAGATGCGTGACCGCCCTGGGCGCAAGCCCGCCTGCGACTAAGCGGCGAGCCTCGTGAAGATCCTGTTCTGATCCCATTCCTGGAGCGATACCGTGCAAGACGATCTGCCCAACGCCGAGCTGCAACTGCTCGATCTGCCGACTGCGGCCAAGCTCACCCTCGAGTCAGCCTCGACCCACGCACCGCGCATCCTGCTGCTGTACGGCTCCACCCGCGAGAACTCCTTCAGCCGCCTGCTGACCGAGGAGGCCGCGCGCCTGTTGCAGCACTTTGGCGCGGAGACACGCATCTTCGACCCGCGCGGTCTGCCGCTGCCGGACGATGCCCCGGACAGTCATCCCAAGGTGCAGGAGCTGCGTGAGCTGATGCAGTGGTCGGAAGGCCAGGTGTGGTGCTCCCCCGAGCGCCACGGCGCGATGACTGCCGTGTTCAAGGCGCAGATCGACTGGGTGCCGCTGGCCATGGGCGCGGTTCGCCCGACTCAGGGCAAGACCCTGGCGGTGATGCAGGTATGCGGTGGTTCGCAGTCGTTCAACGTGGTCAATCAGCTGCGTGTGCTGGGGCGCTGGATGCGCATGTTCACCATCCCCAACCAGTCCTCGCTGCCCAAGGCTTTCATGGAGTTCGACGCAGAGGGCCGGATGAAACCGTCCTCGTTCTACGACCGCCTGGTGGACGTGATGGAGGAACTGGTCAAGTTCACCCTGCTGCTGCGCGATCGCTCCGACTACCTGGTCGACCGCTATTCCGAGCGCAAGGAGTCGGCCGAAGAACTGTCCAAGCGCGTCAATCAGCGCGCCATCTGAGCGAGGAAATTGCCCGCCATGACTCATCCCTACGACGTACTGAAGGTGCCCGGCCTGGCCGGCGCGCTGATCTTCACACCTTGCCCGGGCACCCGGGAAACCACGCTCGAACAGGCGCTGCTGGCTCTGCAGCAGGCCGGGGCTGCGGGCGTGATCACCCTGATGCCTCACAACGAACTGGCCGCCAACGGCGCCGAGCAAATTGCCCAGCAGTGCCAGGCCCTGGACCTGGCCTGGTATCACCTGCCGGTGGCCGACGAGCAGGTGCCGCTGGAAGAGTTCGGCGAAGGCTGGCGGGCATCGCGCCAGGCGATTCTCGAACACCTGCGTGGCGGCCGCGCGCTGGCTATTCACTGCAAGGGCGGCTCCGGGCGCACCGGCCTGATTGCCGCGCGCATCCTCATCGAAGCCGGCATCGCGCGCAGTCAGGCCATCGCCCTGGTGCAGGCATTGCGGCCCAAGGCCATTCAGCATCCCGCTCACGTCAACTGGATCAACCAGTTCGACGTGACCCACTGACAGAGGCATCGACATGACCATCAAAGTAGGCATCAACGGTTTTGGCCGCATCGGCCGTCTGGCCCTGCGCGCCGCCTGGAATTGGCCCGAACTGGAGTTCGTGCAGATCAATGACCCGGCAGGTGACGCCGCCACCCACGCGCACCTGCTCAACTTCGACTCGGTGCATGGCCGCTGGCAGCATGAGGCGAGCAGCGATGGCGAGTGTGTGGTGATCGATGGCAAGCGCATCAAGGTGAGCGCCAACAAGGCCATTGCCGACACCGACTGGAGTGGCTGCGACCTGGTGCTCGAGGCCAGCGGCAAGATGAAGACGGTCGCCGTGCTGCAGGGTTATCTGGACCAGGGCGTGAGGCGCGTGGTGGTCTGTGCGCCGGTCAAGGAGCAGGGCGCGCTGAATGTGGTGATGGGCGTCAACCAGCACCTGTTCGACCCGGCGCAGCATCGCATCGTCACCGCCGCCTCCTGCACCACCAACTGCCTGGCGCCGGTGGTCAAGGTGATCCACGAGGCGCTGGGCATTCGTCACGGCTCGATCACCACCATCCACGACCTGACCAACACCCAGAGCATCCTCGACCAACCGCACAAGGATCTGCGTCGCGCCCGCGCCTCGGGTATGAGCCTGATTCCGACCACCACCGGCTCGGCCACGGCGATTGCCGAGATCTTCCCGGAGCTGCGCGGCAAGCTCAACGGCCACGCCGTGCGCGTGCCGCTGGCCAACGCCTCGCTGACCGACTGCGTGTTTGAGGTCGAGCGCGCCACTACCGCCGAGGAAGTCAATGCGCTGCTTAAAGCGGCCGCCGATGGCCCGCTGAAGAACATCCTGGGTTACGAGGAGCGCCCGCTGGTGTCCATCGACTACCGCACCGATCCGCGCTCGTCCATCGTCGATGCGCTGTCGACCATGGTGGTGGCCGGCACCCAGGTGAAGATCTACGCCTGGTACGACAACGAGTGGGGCTATGCCAACCGCGCGGTGGAGCTGGCGCGCCTGGTCGGCCAGGCCGGCTGATTCGTAGGGTGCGCCGTGCGCACCAGCCAGCGCAGCGCATGGGAAGGACAGGTTTATGGGGCGTCTTTCCTGCTGCCTGGGACGAATCATCGGCTTGCCCGCATCCCTTCAGGGTGCACCATGGTGCGCGCGGCGCACCCTACGCTTGAGGCCAGCCCTCCGGCCGCTATAACGCCCGATCAGGAAATTACGCCATGCACGCCCTCGCACGACTCTCTCCGGAGATCCGTCAGTACCTCTTGGTAACCGGTAACTACTGGGCCTTTACTCTTACCGACGGCGCCCTGCGCATGCTGGTGGTGCTGCACTTTCACAGCCTCGGCTACACGCCGCTGCAGATCGCCGCGCTGTTTCTGTTCTACGAGATATTCGGCGTGGTCACCAACCTGGTGGGCGGTTACCTGGGCGCGCGGCTGGGGCTCAATCGCACCATGAACATCGGCCTGGGCATGCAGGTGCTGGCGCTGTTGATGCTCACCGTGCCGGCTGCCTGGTTGACTGTGCCCTGGGTCATGGGGGCGCAGGCGCTGTCCGGCATCGCCAAGGATCTGAACAAGATGAGCGCCAAGAGCTCGATCAAGCTCCTGGTGCCGGACACTCAGCAGGGCACGCTGTACAAGTGGGTGGCCATCCTCACCGGCTCGAAGAATGCGCTCAAGGGCGTGGGCTTTTTCCTCGGTGGCGCGCTGCTCGCCGTGCTTGGTTTTACCGGTGCGGTGCTGGCCATGGCCGCCGCGCTGGCGCTGATCTGGCTGGCCAGCCTGGTGCTGCTGAAGAAGGATCTGGGCAAGGCCAAGGCCAAGCCGAAATTCCGCGACATGCTGTCCAAGAGCCGGGCGATCAACATTCTTTCGGCTGCTCGCCTGTTTCTCTTCGGTGCGCGTGACGTCTGGTTCGTGGTGGCGCTGCCGGTGTACTTGAGCACCGTGTTCGGCTGGGATTTCTGGCTGGTGGGCGGCTTTCTCGCCAGCTGGGTGATCGGCTACGGCATCGTGCAATCGCTTGCCCCGCGCATCACCGGCAAGCAAAGCGGGCATGTGCCGGACTGCCGCGCCGCATTCCTCTGGGCGGCGTCGCTGGCGGGGCTGCCGGCGCTGATAGCCTTGGGCCTGGGCGCCGGCTGGTCGGCGCAGGTGGTCTTGCTCGGCGGGCTGATGCTGTTCGGCGTGCTGTTCGCGGTGAACTCCTCGCTGCACAGCTACCTGATCGTCAGCTACGCCAAGGAGGACGGCGTATCGCTGGACGTAGGCTTCTACTACATGTCCAACGCACTGGGGCGGCTGATCGGCACCTTGCTCTCGGGCTGGGTCTTCCAGGCTTATGGGCTGGAGGCCTGCCTGTGGGTGTCCAGTGCGTTCGTACTGGCCGCTGCGCTGATTTCCATTGCCTTGCCCAGACACCGCGATGCCGCTCGGCAGGCCTGAGGTCATTGAAATGGCAAGGTGGACTTGAATAAGGCTGGCGCAGAACCTGCATCTACGCCTCATCCGCCGGATTTCCGTCACCGGCGAGGAGGATCGATTCATGCGTAACCTGCTTCTACTGGTGGCGCTGCTGGGCCTGACCGGGTGCATGAAGGTCAGCGATCTGGCCAGCGGCGCCGAGTACCACCTGGGCGATGCCGGGTTTCTCGACCACGGCCGTACCGAGCGCATGGCCTCGCGGCGCCTGCAGCAGGACTCCTTCATCTACATCGCCCAGGGCCACTTCGTGCCGCCAGGCCACGGCTACCCGCGTCCCAATGTGGTGGCCGAGGAGGCGTTCAAGGGCTTTGTCGAATATTTCCCGCTGGTGCGCCGCGCACGTCAGCCGGCAGGCCTGGATGAAGCCATGGCCGAGGCGCGCGGGGCTGGCGCACATTATCTGTTGTATGCGCGTTTCGCCTACAGCGATGACCGCATCGGCACCCTGGAGGAGTGGGAGGATCAGGAGGCTGTGGATCGCCTCGGCACCGACCGGGCATCGATCCAGCTGATGCTGATCGAAACCAATACTCGCTTCCTGGTCGACACCGCGCGGATTCGCAGCCGTGGCGGATTCCTGACGTTTTACGACGCCCAGCCGCAGGACCTGATCGGCCCGCCGCTGCACGACTATGCGCGCAGCCTGCTGGGGGTTGGCCGCTAAGACTAGGGGCAATCCGCGCGCCGCTCTTGTGGGAGGGGCTTTAGCCGCGACAGGTGCCACGGTGTATCCTCTTCAGTCCCCGGCAAAATATGGACGAGGAGAGAGCATGAGCGATCCAGGCAAGGCCGGCGACCTGCTGGCGCAGATCCCCAAGGGCGAAGGCAAGGGCCTGCCACCTGTGCACCTGTGGAACCCCGATTTCTGTGGCGATATCGACATGCGTATCGCCCGCGATGGCACCTGGTATTACCTGGGCACGCCTATCGGCCGCAAACCCATGGTGCGGTTGTTCTCCACCATCATCCGCCGCGACGGTGACGACTATTTCCTGATCACGCCGGTGGAGAAGGTGGGCATCAAGGTAGACGACGCGCCTTTCGTTGCCGTGACCCTGCAGGTGGAAGGTGAGGGCGAAGCGCAGGTGCTGCGCTTTACCACCAACGTCGAGGACGAGGTCGTGGCCGGCCTCGAGCACCCGATTCGGGTGGAGATCGACCCTGCGACACTCGAACCCTCGCCCTATATTCTGGTGCGGCGTAACCTCGAAGCGCTGATTCATCGCAACGTGTTCTACCAACTGGTGGAACTGGCGGTGGAGCGCGAAGTGGACGGCAAGCCTTGGCTGGGGGTGTGGAGTGCCGGGCAGTTCTATCCCATCGGGCCGACCCCGGTCTGAGTGGGCAATTCGGGATAAGCGCCGGTGCGCGCAGCGCACCCTGCGGGTTTGACAGGAGACGCAGATGGATGAGCATCGCATCGAAACCGAACGTCTGACGTTGCGCCCACCGCAGCCGGAGGATGCTGCCGAGGTGCAACGTCTGGCTGGTGATTTTCGTATTGCCGATGTCACCAGCAGCATTCCCCATCCTTATCCGCCCGAGCTGGCGCAGCAGTGGATAGAGCGCTGCGCGCAGGATTGGGCCAGTGGCACGGCGGCCAACTTCATCATCATCGAGTCGGCCAGCGGCAAGCTGGTCGGCAGCATGGCGCTCAAGGACATCGGCCGCGGCGAGGCCGAGGTTGGCTATTGGATCGGCGTGCCTTACTGGAGCCGTGGCTACGCCAGCGAAGCCTGCAATGCCCTGGTGGATTTCGCCTTTCAGCAACTGCGTCTGCGTCGCCTGCACGCCAGCCACCTGGCGCGCAATCCGCAATCTGGCCGAGTGCTGTTCAAGGCCGGCTTTCGCCATCTGGGCCTGGGCCACAGCCAGTGCGGCTGCCAGGGCAAGCTGGAGCCGGTCGAACTCTACGAGCGAGTTTCTGGCGAGTGACCTGAGCGGCCCTCAACGCACCCGATCGCGACTCTGTACCGCCAGGTCCAGCGCCTTCTGCATATCCAGCCGCGCCGAGCGACCCACGTCCTTGTCGCTCATCTTGTAGTTGCGCTCCGATGGCAGGATCGGCGCGGTCAGGTCTTCGGCGTCCATCGGTTCGAAGTCGTAATCACCGCCGATGGTCATGGCGCTGCGCCGTAGCAGCATGCGCACCTGTTCCGGCTGCAGACGCGGATTGATCGACAGCATGGCGGCGACCACACCGGTGACCAGGGGCGTGGCGTAGGAGGTACCGCAATGCACGTCGCCGGACGCATCGACCTCACGGGTTGAAGCGCGGGCACAGGCCGCGGCGGTGATGTCGACGCGCATGTCGATGTTCGACGAGTTGCGTTTGACCACGTAGCTCGGGTCGTCGATATCGACCTCCTTTTCCTTGTTGCGCTGATGCCCGCCGACCACCAGCAATTGCTCGGTGATGAAGGAGGAGGGCAGGCGGTACTCGTCCCGACCGGAGAAGGACGAACCGTTGCCGGCGGAGTTGATCACCAGCACGTCCGGGTGTTCCTCGCGCAGCCAGAGGAAGAACTCCTCCAGCAGCTCTTCGTAGCCGCTCATGGCGATGCCGGAGCGCACCAGCGAATCGATCTCGTCGCCTTCGACGTTGCGCGTGCCGACGCGGTGGATGCCCCAGCTCCAGTTGAGTACGCGCACGCCGTCTTCCACCAGGTTCACCGAGGCTGCGATGTTGGCGGTGATGCCGGCGTCCGAGTTGCGCTCGACGATGACTTCGAAGCCCTGGCTGGCCTTGTCCAACCCGCGTAGGAAACCGGTGTTGCCGCCCTTGTCCCAGTGCGCGGCGAGAATCCCGGCCACGGTGCTGCCGTGGTTGTCCGGCTCGTCGGCATCACGCGCATAGACGCAGGTGCGCGGTTTGCCATCGGGGCAGGCGCCGAGGTAATCGGCGAAGTCGGGCGAATCGAAATCGACATTGCGCTCGATCACGCCGACGCGGATCGGTTCGGCCTCTATGGGCGTCTCGCCCGCCGGGATGCGTCGCTGGTAATAGTTCACCGCATCCATGAAGCGGTTCGCCGCCCATTCTTCGGAGTTCTTTTCCGGTTTGCGTGCTGGCTGGCGCGAGGCTTCGCGCTCTTCGCCGCGCTCCGGTGCGCTTTCTTCCACCACCACGGCATCGACGCTGGTTTCGTTGCCGATGCGCAGCACCAGCGCATCGCGCTCGGTCAGGTTCTTCACCGGCAGGCGCAGTTGGTAGACGTTCAGCGATGGGATGGCGCCGACCACCTTGGCGTTGTACTTCTTCGCCAGGCGCCTGGCCTCGTCGAGGCCGTCGTGGCTTTCCTCGATCAGCAGACTGACCAGATCGACATAGGTGGTCAGGCCATCCATGTTCTTCGCCACTTCATCCGGGCCGGCAGCGAGCACATGGCTGCGATGCAGCGACAGCCACACTGGATTGCTGACGCGCGAGCCGTCCTCCAGCCACAGCGGCGCGCTGCGGTGTTCGGTGCTGTTCAACTGTAGGCGCAGGCCATCGCCAGTGCGCTTGACCGCTGAAGCGGGCAGGGTGTCGTCGCCGAGTCGCAGCCTGGGCAACTTCGCGCCAAGGCCACGCACCTGCATGCACCATTCCTGCTTTTCACTGGCGAGCAAGTCGCCGCAGCGCTGCAGGCTCTGGATGCGCAGCGGTTCCTGCGCGCTGGCAAGAGGGCTCAGCACGGCCATGACGAAAGCGGAGAGAAGAGCGCGGTTGGGCAGCATGGGGCAGGGTTTCCGTGACGATTGTCCTGCTTTTCCGACTGCCTTCGCCGCGCTTTGTTCAGGTTGGGAGGAAAGTGGCTGGTTCGCTCAGGCCACTGGAATCGCCGGATCGGCGGCTGCCAGGGCGATGGCGCGATCAGCGACCGGCGGGTAGATCCACAGGCTGTTGATCTGCTGCTTCAGCGTCTTGGCTTCACTGCCGATCAGTTTTACCTGGCGATCCCAGCCTTCGCTGTACACCGCACCCCAGGCACCGAGATCGAGGCAGGTCACGTACTTGGGCTGGCTGTAGGGCGTCGTCGCTACCCCGATCAATTCGGCTGCTGTGTTGTTGCCGGCGTGGCGACCCAAGGCGATGGCGTGCTGGCAGGACATCACGCTGAAGTTGCCGACATCGTCCGTTGCGGCGCGGGCGGTATCGCCTGCTGCGAAGATTGCAGGTTGACCCTGGACCTTGAGCTGGCTGTCGACCTGCAGTCGGCCTTGATGATCGCGTGGAGCACTGATCTGCTCGGTCAGTGCGCTGGCGCGAAAACCCACGGTCCAGATCACGGTATTGGAGGCGATACGCTGGCCGTCATCCAGGGTCACGCCATCGGTATCGACCGCCACCACCATGCGTCCCAGGCACCATTCGATTCCCAGTTCCCGCGACGCTTCGCTGATCGCTGGACGAATACCATCACCCAGCGCGGCGGCAATCTCTTCGCCACGATCGACCACTACCACGCGAATGGCGGCGTCATCGCCGAGCAGGGCGCGCAAGCGTGCCGGCATTTCCGTCGCGGTCTCGATGCCGGTAAAGCCGCCGCCGGCGACCACCACGGTATTGCGTGCGGTGCTTGGCGGACGCTCTGCCAGGCTCGCCAGGTGCTGCTCCAGGCGCACCGCCTGCTCGATTTCATCGACGTCGAACAAATGCGCCTCCATGCCCTCCAGCGCTGGGCGCATCAGGCGGCTACCCGAGGCCAGCACCAAGCGGTCGTAGCTCAGGCTCCCCGGCTTTCCGGCGGCGTCGCGATAGCTGACCTGCTGACGCGATGCATCGATACCCTCGGCCGTGCCCTGGACGAATTCCACACCCACGGCTGCCAGCAGCTCGGTGAGAGGCGCTTTCATGCTTTGCACATTCGGCTCGTAGAAGCGCGGTCGAATGCGCAGCTCCGGCTGGGGGGCGAGCATGGTCACGCCGATATCCGTTCGTCCGTGTTGATCGAGCAGGCGCATGGCACTGAGGGCGCTCCATACCCCGGCAAAACCACCACCGACAATCAGAATGCGTTGTTTCATCTGGTACTCCTGGCTTTGGCTCGTTTCGTTTGACGGAGCCATGCTAGGAGAGGAGCATTTCGGCAGATACGACATATACCCCCGAAATCATGCCAACTCGCCCGCGTACCGTTCTCTTCCTCGCCTACCCGCAAGTGGGTCTGCTCGATCTTACCGGCGCGCAGACGGTGTTCTGGGCGGCCACCAAGGCCATGCACGAACGCGGTTTGCCGGGTTACGAGCGCCTCACTGTCAGCCTTGCGGGCGGTTTGGTGGGCACTGCCGAAGGCCTGGTGGTGGATACCCAGCCGCTGGCAGAGGTACAACTGGCGCAGGTCGATACGCTGATCGTGCCGGGCGCGCCGGAAATCGAGCGGGCGGTGGCCGAATCGGCCGAACTGATCGCCTGGATCGCCAGCAACGCACGTCGAGTGCGGCGCACGGCCTCCGTATGCAGTGGCACCTTTCTGCTGGCTCATGCGGGTTTGCTCGAGGGTAAGCGCGCGGCGACGCATTGGGCGATGTGCGACATGCTCAAGGCGCGTTTCCCGGCCATCGAAGTGGACAACGACGCCATCTTTATCGAGCAGGGCGCAGTGTGGACCTCTGCGGGTGTCAGTGCCGGTATCGACCTCGCCTTGGCACTGGTCGAGGCCGATTGCGGGCGAGAGGTGGCCATGCAGGTGGCGCGTGAGCTGGTGGTCTTTCTCAAGCGTCCTGGCGGGCAGGCGCAGTTCAGCGAGCTGTTGCAGGCACAGGCCAAGGACACCTCGACCTTCGATGAGCTGCACCGCTGGTTGGGCGATCACCTGAGCAGCCCGGAGCTGAATGTCGAGACCATGGCCGAGCGCTGCCACATGAGCCCGCGGCATTTCTCCCGCCTGTACAAACAGAAGACCGGGCGCACGCCGGCCAAGGCAGTGGAAATTTTCCGCCTCGAAGCCGCGCGCAGGTTGCTGGAGGACTCCACCCGCAATATCGATGTTATCGCCAGGCAATGCGGCTTCGGTGACGAAGAGCGAATGCGTGCGACATTCCAACGTCATTTAGCGATTTCGCCGCGGGATTATCGAAGACGCTTCTCGCGCTGAAGGCTCTGCGCCGAAGGGGGATGGCATCGGCTCGGCAGAATCTGGTTATAGTATTACGTTCTCTTCAAGCCCCATTCGAAGCCTTCCATGTCCTCCAATCGTCTGCTCTCGATCGACGCCCTGCGCGGTTTGGTCATCCTCTTCATGTTGCTCGATCACGTTCGCGAAACCTTCTACCTGCACCAGCAGGTCGGCGACCCGATGGACGTGACCGCTACTGAGCCTGCGCTGTTCTTCAGCCGTACCCTGGCGCACCTGTGCGCGCCGGTGTTCATCCTGCTCACCGGGCTTTCGGCGTTTCTCTATGGCGAGAAGCAGATGAGCCGGACGGCGACCAGCGCCTTCCTGTTCAAGCGCGGGCTGTTTCTGGTGGTGCTGGAGTTCACCCTGGTCAACTTCGCCTGGACCTTCCAGTTCCCGCCCACGGTGATCTACCTGCAGGTGATCTGGGCCATCGGCCTGAGCATGCTGACGCTCTCCGTGCTGCTGTGGCTGCCGCGAACGCTGCTGGCCGTGCTGGGCCTGGCGCTGGTGGCGGGGCACAACCTGCTCGATGGGTTGCACTTTGGCCCGGAGTCGGCGCTGCACATTCCCTGGGCGATCCTGCATGACCGCGGCTGGATCGGGTTTTCCGACACGCTGCGCCTGCGCACGTCGTACCCGGTGCTGCCGTGGATCGGAGTGATTGCCCTAGGCTATGTGATCGGCCCGTGGTTCCGCTGGTCCAGCGCGCCCGAGCAGCGTCTGCAATGGTTGCGTCGCGCCGGTTTCGCTGCGCTGGCGCTGTTCGTGATGCTGCGCCTGCTCAACGGCTATGGCGAGAAACCCTGGGCCGTGGAAGAAACCGCACTGCAAACGCTGATGGGCCTGTTCAACATCACCAAATACCCGCCGTCGCTGTTGTTCCTGGCGCTGACGCTGGGCGTCGGCCTGTTGCTGCTGGCCTACTTCGAGCGCCGCAACGATGGGCGCATGGTGCGCACGCTGGCTGTGTTCGGCAGCGCGCCGATGTTCTTCTACCTGCTGCACCTGTACGTGCTGAAGCTGCTCTACATCGCCGCCTTCGCCATCTGGGGCGCGAACCAGGGGCATTACTTCGGCTTCGACTCGATGGGCTGGATCTGGGCTGCGACCGTGCTGCTGGCGCTGCTGCTGTTTGCGCCCACGCAGTGGTTCGCTCTGCTCAAGGCGCGGCGCCGCGACATTCGCTGGTTGAAGTACCTCTGAGAGCCTTTGACGTAGGGTGCGCCGTGCGCACCAACTGGCACCTCGAAAATATCCAGTGCGCACGGCGCACCCTACGTTCGCTCGGCATTGGCACGATGTCGTGCGCTGTAGGAGCCCGCTTGCGGGCGATGGTTGGCTGACGCGATCGCCGGCAAGCCGGCTCCTACAGGTCGAGTTGCGGAGTCTTTCCGAGTGGCTCCGGCGTTACAGCTTCATGTTCACCGACAGATAGGCCGAGCGACCTGGGGCAGGGGAGAACATCGGTTGTTCGTCGCCAGCGGCCCAGAAGAAGTTGTCGAACCATACGTACTCGTAGTCGCGGTCGGTCAGGTTCTTCATCTGCAGGTCGAGGCTGGTGGTGGCCGATACCTGATAGCGCACGTTGGCATCGAGCACCGCGAAGCCGCCGTACTTGCCTTGCTGGTTCAGCTCGTCGATGTAGTAGTCGCCCTGGGCGCGGGCCGACAGGCCGAAGCGCCAGGCGTCGTTGAACTGGTAATCGACCCCGGCATTGCTGATGTAGCGCGGCGTGGAGAACACCTCCTTGCCCGCCAGCGACTGCCCACCAGCGGTGAACGCGCTGACCACCTTGGCTTCCTGGATGGCGTGCGAGCCCCACACCGTCCACTGATCGTTCAGCTGTGCGGTGAGCTGCATGTCGATGCCGCGACGCTTGGTTTCACCCAGGCCGACGGTGGTGCCGGTGCTCGGCATGTTGGCCACTTCATCGGTAGCTTCCTGTTGCCACACGGCGATGCGCGCTTCCGAGCCGGCGAAGGGTTTGAACTTCACCCCCACTTCCTTGCCGGTGTTGATCGACGGTTTGTACGAAGCCTGGCCGGCGGTCATGTAGGCCGGTGCGGTGGACCCGGTGAGGATCTGGAAGGTGCGCCCCCAGTTGGCGTAGACGTTGATGTCCGGGGTGATGCTGTACACCACGCTGAGCTTGGGCTGTTCGATCCAGCCGTAGTCCTGCAGCTCGGCCTTCTCGCCGTTCATCAGCTCGGTATTACCGGAGAACTTGTCGACGCGGTACGCCGGGATGATCTTGAGCTGCTCGATGGGCTGGATGATCGCCTGGGCATAGGCGCCGGTGTTGTACAGCGTGTAGCTGTGGTCGTTTTGCGTGCGGGCCGGCGGCGCGTCGAAATCGGTGGGAATGCCGAAGTTGTAGCGGTAGCGGCGGTATTCGTTGTTCTGCTGCTCGTAGTTGATGCCGCCGTCGAGGGTCAGCATCTCGTGGGCGCGCCAGGTCAGGTTGCTCAGCACGCCAGTCTGGCGCTCTTCCCACTGGCGGCGCTGACGCGGGGCATTGCCGACCGGATAGCTGGTGAAAGTCACGGTGCGGTCATCGTCGTAGCTGTTGTAGTACAGCTTGTTGCTCAGGCTCAGGTCGTCGCTGAGCTGGAAGTCGGCATGCGCGCTGAGGTGCTTCATGTCGCGGTCGTCGCCATCGTTGGCATTCTTCTCCGGCGACTGCGAGCGGCTCGCGGCCAGCTCTTGCGCGGTGAGAAAACCCGGCTCCTCTGCCTGGTGGTGGTAGAGGCGGGCGATCACGCCGAGCTTCATGGTCTGCTCGTCATCGGTGACGAACCATTTGCCGCCCAGGGAATATTTGTTGGAGTTGCTGTGGTCGCGGAAACCGTCGGAATCCTGCTTGGCCAGAAAGTAGTTCTGCGCGAAGTTGCCTTCCTCGTGGCCGACGGCCAGCTGGAATTCGCGGGTGTTGAAGCTGCCGTAGGTCAGGCGGCCGTCGGTGTAGTTGCCGCCCTGACGGGTGGCGAAATTGATGTTGCCGCCGATGTTGTGCAGGCCGTAGCGCGGGTCATTGGTGCCGCGCACCACCTCGATGTAGTCGATGTCCAGCGGGAAGATCATGTCGATGAAGCGTTGGTTGCCGCTGTTGACGTTGCTCGGCACGCCGTCGATCAGCGTCTTGATGCCATTGATGTAGCCCTCGCCGTTGAAGGCGCGGAAGGTCACCTTGCCGGATTCGGCGCCCATGCGCGTCTCGGTCAGCTGGATGCCGGGCATCTGGCCTACCAGCTCCCAGCTGTTCATCACGTTCTTATCCTCGATCTTGTCACTGCCCATGATGTCGACCGAGCTCAGGATGCTATCGGTGCGCAGCGTGCCGCTGGCCTCGGGGGTGACGTAGACCGAGCCGAGCGAAACGGTGGAGTTGCCGGATGAGGCAGCGTGAATCTGAGTCGTGACCAGGGCGGTCATGACGGCGAGGGAGGCCGAAGTGGCTTTCATGGGTATTCCTAGCGTTGCGTTTTCTAAGTGAGGGGAGGGTGTTGCGCTGGTTTGCTGCGCGGGCTGGCGAGTCTCCTGGCGGCAGCGGGTTGTCCGGTCGGACGAATTATCTTCAGTTCAGACGTTATATCATAACAATTCTGGTGCGCTCGACCAGTTCGAAATCAAGCCACAGGGGCCGCAAAGGCTCTGGCTAGAGCCGTCTCAGATTGAGCAGTCGGCGCAACGGCCGATGCACAGTGGCCTGACCTGCACGAACGATTAGACGCCGGCCAGCTAATGGCGTATCAATATCAGGCGTCTTCCGCGTTTCTATCCAAACAGAATCACTATGCAGCCCCTGTGTTCGGTCAATGCGCCCAGCAGTGCCAATGATGAGCGGCTCGATGGCTTAGTGCGCCTGCTTGGCCGGTATTTCGACTCGGCCGCCGTGCTGGTTTCCGGTGCCGGCTTTGCGCGCCATATTTGGGCCAGCCCTGGCCTGAGCGATGTGGCGAAGATCATCGGCATCAGCGAAACCACGCCCACCACGCTCGTCTGGCCACTACAGGCGCAAACAGGCGCCCGGCTCGGCACGCTGTACCTGCATTTCGACCGGCCACATACACTCGACGCCAAACAGCGCGAAGCTCTGCTGGATTTCGCCGCCCTGGCCCTCGATCTACTGGCACGCGAGACCGACGAAGCCCTGCAGCGTCATGAGATCGCCGCCCTGCGCGATAGTGAACGACGCATGGCGCTGGCCATCGCCGGTAGTGGCACCGGTATCTGGGACCGTGACATCAGCAGCGGCGAGATTTACTACTCCAGCAGTTGGAAGGCGCTGCTCGGCTATGCCGACCACGAAATCGGCAATCGCATCGAAGAGAGCTATACCCGCGTACATCCAGCCGATCTCGACTACGTGCGCGCGACCATCCAGGCACACCTGGATCAGCGTACCGATGCCTATGAGGTGGAGCACCGTCTGCGTTGCCGCAACGGCCAGTACAAATGGGTGTGCAGCCGCGGCAAGGTGGTCGAGCGCGACAAGCATGGCAAACCGCTGCGAATGATCGGCACCACCACCGACATCACTGCCATGCGCCGCCTGTCCGAGCAGGTACAGCAGACCGCCACCCTGATGACCGACCTGACCAATGAAATCCCCGGCATGGTCTTCCAGGTCCGCCGGCAGAGCGATGGCAAGTACGCCGTTACCTACGCCAGCGCCGGCGCGCAAGCCATCTGTGGCCTCAGCGCCATGCAACTGATGCAGGACGCTGAGGCGCTGACCGCCATCGTTCACCCGGATGACCGCATGGTCTTCATCGATTCCCTGCAGCTATCGGCCGAGGAGTTGACGGACTGGTATCTGGAGTTTCGCGTGCAGGTGCCGGGGCGTGAAGTCGCCTGGTGCCAGGGTGAAGCCTGCCCGCGCCGCGAAGCAGACGGCAGCGTGATCTGGCATGGCTTCATGACTGATGTGACCGAACGCAAGCAGATCGAGGCCGAGCTCCAGGCCTTCGCCACAACCGACTTCCTCACCCAGCTCGCCAACCGCAGGCACTTCATGTGTCAGCTCGAGGCAGAGCTGGCGCGCCTGCAACGCAGCCCTGAACAGAGTGCGGCGATCCTGATGTTCGACCTGGACTACTTCAAGACCATCAACGACCGTTGGGGCCACGATGTCGGCGACCAGGCGCTGCGCCATTTCGCGGGAATTCTAAGCAGCCAGCTGCGCAAGGCCGACACAGCCGGGCGACTGGGTGGCGAAGAGTTCGCCGTGGTGCTCAGCGATGCGAGTCTGGACAAGGCCATGCACTTCGCCACGCGCATCCAGAGCGAACTGGCCAGGGCGCCGATCCTGCATGCTGGGGAGCCGATCTTCCTCGCCGTCAGCGTCGGCATCTCATCGCTCAACGCCAGCGATGCCAGCGTCGAGGCGGCCCTGTCGCGCAGCGATATCGCCCTGTACTGCGCCAAGCGCGGCGGACGAAATCGCATCGAGCATCATTGACGGCAGGCTGGCTCAGGCCGCCAGCAACGCCTGGCTGATGGCCTCGTTGAAGGCAGGAATATCGTCGGGGTTGCGCGAGGTGATCAGCGTCCAGTTCTGCCCTGGGCAAACTTGCACCTCGGCGTCTACCCAGCTCGCACCGGCGTTGGCCAGATCCAGGCGCACGCTGGCATACGACGTCAGCACCATGCCCGGCACCACGCCAGCATCGATCAGCAGCCAGGGGCCATGGCAGATCGCCGCGACCGTCTTGCCGGCGTCACGAAACTCCCGCACCAGGCGCTGCGCGTCCTCATCCTGGCGCAGGTTGTCGGCGTTCACCGTACCGCCGGGGATCACCAGCAGATCGTAGTCCGCCGCGCCCACTCCCTTGAGCTGGGTGTCGGATTGCACGCTGACGTCCTTCTTGCTGTCCTTCAGCCAGGTTTCGGCCTCGCCGCCCTTGACGCTGGCGTGAGTGACGCTGGCGCCCTGATCCTTCAACGCCTGCATCGGCTTGAGCAGCTCGTCGCGCTCGATGCCCGTGTTGGCGGTGATGAACAGCACCTTCTTGCCTTGCAGATTCGAACTCATGATCGATACCTCCGCTGATGCGCCGCACGGGGCGCAGTGAATGGTCGCGTTGGCGAACGCGGCATGTATCAGGATTGAAAGGTGCAAGAAGCAGAAGTTCGACTTGATTGGCGGGCGATGGCCGCCATCAGGCCCGTCTCGGCCGGCTCACAGATTCGCCGAGGGCAACTGCAACCAGACCGAGAACACGCCAAGCACACTCCAGAAAACGATGAACAGCCAGGGCGAGCGCAGAAAGAACAACAGCGATTTATAGGTGCTCTCCCGGCTGGCCTCCTTCTCGCTGAACAGTGATGAGTCGTCATAGGCATGGCCGAACTCGGGATCGCTGCGCAGCAGCTGCTCCTGCTTGTAGTGCCAGTGCTCGATGATCGTCGCGGAGGCCCTGATCCCCGGCCAGGCGTGTAGTGAACTGATGATGCCCAGCAGCGTGAACAGCGCCGGAACCACCAGAGTGAATAGCGCCCCCCAGTTTTCATTCAGGTTGGCCATGGACGATGCATAGGCGATCACCAGAAACGACTGCGCCGTTAGATACGAGTTGGTGCGCCCGGCCAGCAGGCTGGTTTCGTACTGAATTTCCCGCCGATAGAAATCGAGCCGCTCCTTCGGTGTGCCGAATATCAGCAACTCCGCCTGCTGCTCACTATGCAGATCGTGTAATTCGGAGGTAATGATTCGGGCGCGTTTCATGGGCTGTGCTCGACTGTCAGTTGGGCCTGCCCGGCAGACGAGCAGCCGCGTGGGGGGCTGACGAGTTAGACCGCGAGCCCTCCAGTCATTCACTGTTTTTATCGGGCCGGCATGCCACGCACGCAGCGTGACAGCCCAGCCGCCACCATGGCGTACGCCACCTCAGAGCTGAACTGCCGCACAGCGATAGTGGGCTTTACCGCGCCGAGCGCAGCGGGCGCAATCGCATCGAGCATTGTTGGCGGGGCAGGCTTGATCACCTGCCAGAGACACGCGTCACAGCTAGCGCCGGCCGCGTAAAAACGGCGGGCAGTTGCGCTGGACGCATGGCGCCATGCTGACTAACGTGGTTGCCCCATTCGAACCACCACAGGAAATCGTCATATGGACGTGCAATGCAATTCCCTTGAAGAGGTGCGCGAGCGCATCGACCAGATCGACCGCGCCATGGTCGACCTCATCGCTCAACGCGGCGGTTTCGTCGCCCAGGCGGCGCGCTTCAAGAAAGACAGTGCAGACGTTCGAGCCCCTGCGCGCGTCGAGCAGGTCATCGCCAAGGTGCGCGCACTGGCCGATGAGCGTGGCGCCTCGGCAGCGGTTGTGGAGCAGGTTTACCGCACGATGATCGCCGCATTCATCGAGGAAGAACTGCGTACCCATGCCGCCTTGAGCGCAGATGCCTGAACGGCAACAGCCCTGACGTTGAGCCTAACGCTGGCTCAGCGTCGCCACCGATACGCCGGAGGCCACGAAGGTCATCCCGGCGCCCAGGTTCAACCCCTTCACCACCCGCGGCCGCGCCTGCAGATAGCGCGACAGCGAGGTAGCGAACACGCCCATCAGCGCGAAGCCTACTGCCGTCAGCACTGCGAACCACAGGCCGTAAACCAGCATCTGCGTGCTCACCGAGCCGCGCTGCGGATCGACGAACTGCGGGATGAACGCCAGCACGAAAAAGCCCGGCTTGGGGTTGAGTGCGGCAGACAGAAAACCGGTGAGAAAGATGCTCGGCAGCGACTGCCGGGTGACGGAGCGAAAGCTGATCAGATTGCGCGTGCGCAGCACCTTGATGCCCAGCCAGAGCAGATAACCAGCGCCGATGCACTTGATCAGCCAGAACGCCAGCTCCGAGGTCTGCATCAGCAACGTCAGCCCCAGCGACGCCGCCAACACGTGAAACAGAATCCCGGTGCCCGACGCCATACCTGAAACGATGGCGGCCAAGCGGCCCTGGCCGAGCCCGCGCGCCACCGCCAGCAGATTGTCAGGGCCGGGAGCCAGCACCAGCAGAATGCAGGCGCCCGTATAAGCCAGCCAGGTATCGATAGGGAACATGCACACCTCCATGCCGAAATGAACGAGGGCTCCGCCCCCAGGGACGGCCGACACTAACGCAGCGTAATTGGCCGGTGCAAACCATCGCGGCCGGAAATGCGACACAACTGCCGAACGGTAAATACAGAGGGATACCACTCGCTGCATATGAACGAAAGGCCTCTCTGTAGCAAGTGACGACTCAAATACAGGCCTCCAGCCTAAAGCCGTCACTCCGTGCGCCTGGCCTGATGTTCACCGCCAAGCGGTGAACATTGGTGCTGATGGATGCGGATGGGGAACCCCAGCTTTCGACTATGGCGCTACCGTGCTTTGAATACTCGTTTATCACGCCCTGTCACGGGATTGACCGTGCAGCTTGGGGAGGTCAGGACAAGTTTGTTAGTGGCTGCTATCGGCCGACTCTGTTGAAAAAGTAGCTGTCACCCCATGCCGTTGGCAAAATTGCTCTGTCAGCGAGCGTGGGGGCAAACAGCATGATGGGACAGTTACCGGGAGGACAGCATCGCCTGTTCTACTCGTTCAACCTGGAAGATCACGTCCCAGCCCAGCATCTCCTGCGTAGCATCGATCAGTGCCTGGATCTCAGTGATCTGCGCGCCTACCTGGCGGATTTCTATAGCCCCATCGGGCGACCCTCGATTGACCCGGAATTAATGGTGCGCATGCTGGTCGTTGGCTACTGCTATGGCATCCGTTCCGAGCGGCGATTGTGCGAAGAGGTGCACCTGAACTTGGCCTATCGCTGGTTCTGCCGGTTGGGTCTGGAAGACGAAGTACCCAATCACTCCACCTTCTCAAAGAATCGCCATGGACGTTTCCGCGACAGCGATCTGTTCCGCTGGTTGTTCAATGAAGTGCTGCGCCGCTGCATGGCGACCGGACTGGTCAAAGGCGAAGGCTTCGCTGTGGACGCCAGCATCATCAAGGCCGACGCTAGCCGCCAACGTGGCGTGGCGGGTGATGAGGTCGATTGGAACGATCCAAAGCTCAGCAGCCGCGCAGTGCGCGAGTACCTCGAAGCCCTTGATGAAGAGGCGCTGGCAGAAACTCTTCCCAAGAAAATTTCGCTCACCGATCCTCTGTCCCGTTGGACAGCAGCGCCAGGTGGGCCGGCCTTTTTTGCCTACTCCACGAATTACCTGATCGACACTGAGCACGGTGTGATCATGGACGTGGAAGCTACCCCGGCGCACCGTACCGCCGAAGTCGATTCGACCAGGACGATGGTCGAACGTGTCGAAGCGCAGTTCGATCTCACACCGGAACGCCTTATCGGCGATACCGCTTATGGCACCGCCCCGATGCTGGCCTGGATGGTCGAAGAAAAGGACATCGAGCCGCATGTGCCGGTGTGGGACAAGACCGAGCGCAAGGACGACAGCCTCTCCAGTAACGACTTTCACTGGAATCAGGAAGCCAATGAATACCGCTGCCCAGCCGGTAAACCACTACGCAGTGAATGGCGCGCCTTCACCCATAAAAGATCGCGGGTGACCAAGGCCAACACCATCATTTATCGCTCCAGCCAAACCGACTGCGCCACCTGCCCGTTGAAAGCGAAATGCTGTCCCAACACGCCAAGTCGGAAGATCGTCCGCAGCATCCATGAGGCTGCCCGCGACGTGGCTCGACGCATCGCCAAGACACCGGAGTACCTCGTCTCTCGCTGCGAACGAAAGAAGGTGGAGATGCTTTTCGCCCACCTCAAACGGATCATGAAACTCGACCGTTTACGACTGCGTGGCCTGACAGGTGCCACTGACGAATTCACTTTGGCGGCGACGGTGCAGAACCTGCGACGCATGGCCAAGCTTTTGCCTCAAGGGCCACCATTAACGGGATAGGTACGCCTGCTGCAAGCAGAAACCCTCAAATTACCCCCCAAACCTGAGCAAGGACGCTCAGCGAAACGCCGGAAGACAACTTGAAGTGGCTTGCAGCCACTTCGACAGCAGGCACACTTGATCGGCAGGCTGCCGCTGAAGCTACTTTTTCAACAGAATCGGCCGAAAGTAGTCTGATCACGACACAGTCTTCATAGCTCCAGTTCACGTGGAATACAGCTCAGCCCTTGCATTACTCGCTGGCGAGCCGCGCACAAATCATCGGTGCTGCGGCATGCAGGCAGGAGTAGTGAGAAAGCCCCTCCATCCGCTCGACGCGCGCGTTGCTTGGGAAGCGTTCGGCCAGATACTCCGACATACCGAAAGGCGACCAATTGTCCGCCGTGCCATGCCACAGGCAGATATCCACTTCGCTGGCGAAGACGTGGGCAGACCAGGGCTGGAAGTTAGGGCGAACTGCCGCATTGCCTTGTGAATTCGAGCGCCTGTGTGAGTCTCGCTTGGCTTACTGCGGCAACCTGACCTTCTTCTTCGCCCCGAACAGATTCCAGCTGGCTACGAACAGCGCCGCCACCAGCGGGCCGATCACGAAGCCGTTGAGGCCCAGCAGGGCCAGGCCGCCGAGGGTGGAGATGAGGATCAGGTAGTCGGGCATACGGGTGTCCTTGCCGACCAGGATGGGGCGCAGGATATTGTCTACCAGGCCGATCACCAGCACGCCGAAGGCGGTGAGGATGATGCCTTGCACCAGGCTGCCGCTGAGCATCAGGTAAATGGCCACAGGCGCCCAGATGATGCCGGCGCCGGCGGCCGGTAGCAGTGACAGAAAGGCCATCAGCACGCCCCACAGCAGCGGGCTGTAGATGCCCAGCGCCCAGAAGATGAAGCCACCGAGTGCGCCCTGTACGGCGGCGACTACCACGTTGCCTTTTACCGTGGCGCGCACCACGCGGGTGAACTTGATCTGCAAACGCCGTTTGGTGGTGTCGGCCAGCGGGATGGCGGTGCGGATTCTATGCACCAGATCCTTGCCGTCACGCAGCAGGAAGAACAGCAGGTACAGCATCACGAAAAAGCCGATGAAGAACTCGAAGGTGCCCTGGCCGATGGCGAATACCTTGGTGGCCAGGTATTGGCTGCCGGCCATGGCGCCGTTGGAGATCTGTTCGCGTAGGCCTTCGAGGTTGTTCATGCCGACACGGTCGAGCTGTTCCTGTATCGATGGCGGCAGCATCTGGATGAAGCTGGTGACGTAGGCGCCGGTATCCAGCTCGCCCGATTCGAGCTTCTGGTACAGGGCGGTGCCTTCGGCCACCACGGCGGAGGTGATGAAGATCACCGGCAGAATCGCCACCAGCAGGCAGATGATAAGCGTCAGCAGGGCGGCCAGGTTGCCTCGGCCACCAGTGCGTCGCAGCAGGCGCTCCTGCAGCGGTGCGAACACCACGGCCAAGACCATGGCCCAGAACACCGCGCCATAGAACGGCAACAGTATCCAGAAGAAGGCGATGGTCACCAGTACGAGCAGGAGGATGAAGGCTTTCTGTTCGAAGGTCGGGCTCTGCATATCGGGTTCGCTTGGAAGGGACATGCCACTTAGTCCCCTGATGTTCTGGCAAAGTGCCGACAAAGTTGGACCGGGCTTGTAGTCGCGCGCTGGGGGATTGACAGCTCTGGGATACTGGAAGGCGTGAGGACGATCATTCGACGGAGGCATGGCCATGCGTGATGAGGAAATCAAGGCGCTGTTCGACCAGCAGGCGGCGGGCTACGACAAGCAATGGGCGGGAATGGCGCCGATTCGTGAGGCGCTGTATTTGCTGCTCGATGCGCTGTTCATCGACCTGCCGGCCGACGCGCGGATACTCTGCGTGGGCACCGGCACGGGGGCGGAAATCGCGCACCTGGCCGAGCGCTTTCCGGGCTGGCGCTTCAACGCGCTCGACCCGTCCGGGGCGATGCTCAAGCTGTGCCGTCAGCGAGCGGAGCACGGCGGCTTTGCCCAGCGCTGCGACTTTCACGAGGGCTATCTGGATACGCTGGCGCCTGAGGCGGCCTACGACGGCGCTACCTGTTTTCTGGTGTCGCAGTTTCTGCTCGAACCCGCGGTGCGTACCGCGTTCTTCGGCCAGATTGCGCAGCGCCTGAAACCCGGCGGGCTGCTGGCCAGTGTCGACCTGGCGGCGGATATCCAGTCGCCGGACTATGAGGTATTGCTGCCTGGCTGGATGACGCTGATGGCCGCGGCCGGGGTCGATGCGCAGATGCTGGAGCGCGCGCGGGCAGCCTACGCCCGAGATGTGGCGGTGCTACCGGCGCAGCAGGTGGCTGGCATCATCCAGGCTGCCGGTTTCGACGCGCCGGTGCAGTTCTTCCAGGCCGGGCTGATGCACGGCTGGGTAAGCCGGCGCGCAGCCGATGCTTGAATGGTTCTACTCGTGGCGTGCGCTGCTGTCGCGGTCGCGTGGGTAGTGGCGGTCAAAGGGCAAGGGCGGTAGCCAGGCTTCGCGGCGGATGGTCCAGAGTTCGTAGGTGGGGGTGAACTGGTTCGGTTCATCCAGCGAACCCACATTCACCTCGACTTCATCCCCCGAGCGCGCGAACACCGGCGAGCCGCAGCGCGGGCAGAAGTGGCGGCCTGCGTACTGGCCGGTTTCACCCTCTACCTTCACCGCGTCCTGCGGAAAGATTGCCGAGGTGTGAAAGAGGGCGCCGTGGTGCTTGCGGCAGTCCATGCAGTGGCAGACGCCGACCCGATAAGGCTGGCTGCTGGTTTCGAAACGCACCTGGCCGCAGAGGCAGCCGCCGGTGAGTCGATCCATGTTGCTGTCCTCCAGTGTTTGGGCGTGTACCTGCCACCATAGCAAAGGCGCGCTGGGTTAAGGGCGCTGACTGGCCAGCGCCAGCAGCGTGCCGAAACCGATCAGTAGACCGCCGAACAGGCGGTCGATCCAGCGCCTGGCGGCCAGCAGCCTGTCGCGCACCGGGCCGGCGGAAAAGCACAGCGCGACCACGGCGAACCAGCCGACATGCGCGACGGCGATGAAGGCACCGTAGCCCAGTTGCGTCGCAAGGCCCGTGCTCGGCTGCACCACCTGTATGAACAGGCTGACGATGAACACCGCCGTCTTGGGATTGAGCGCGTTGGTCAGCAGACCGGTGCGCAGGGCTGCGCCATCTGCTGCAGGCTTTTGCGCATCGCTGTGCGTTGCGCTGTCGGGTTTGCTCAGCAGCATTTTCACGCCGAGATAGATCAGGTAGGCCGCGCCCGCCATCTTGAGCGCGTTGAACAGCCCGGTCGACTGCTGCAACAGCAGGCCGACACCGAGCAGGGTGTAGCCGACGTGGATCAGTACGCCCAAGCCGATGCCCAGCGCCGTGAGCACGCCGGCGCGGCGCGAGAGCAGCAGGCTGTTGCGGCTGACCAGGGCGAAATCCGCCCCGGGGCTGATGACGGCAAGTAGGGTGATGGTGATTACAGCTATCCATTCGGTCATGGCTTATTCTGCTGATGGTTGGAGTTGAGCCAATTATTCCGATGGCATTTGGCGATGAATAACGATGAGTTCTGACATTGATGGTGAGCTGATTTCACAGTTAGCGGATGCACGCCTGCCTTCGTTATTGGCGTTGCGCTGTTTCGAGGCAGCGGCGCGCTGGGAGAACTTCAGCCGCGCTGCCCAGGAGCTGCACCTGACCCATGGCGCAGTCAGCCGTGCGGTACGTCTGCTGGAGGATGACCTGGGGGTGGCGCTGTTCGAGCGGCGTAGCCGCCGTGTGTATCTCAACGAGGCCGGGCGCAAGCTGGCGCGTGCGGTGGGCGATGGGCTGGGGCTGATGTGCCAGGCCACGCGCGAGCTACGGGCCAGTGCCAGGCAGACGCGGCCATTAGTGGTGTCCTGCGAGCCGACGCTGTTGATGCGCTGGTTGATCCCGCGCTGGAGTACGTTTCAGGTGCGCCAGCCGGGGCAGGAGATTCATCTGCTGGCGGGCGGTGGGCCTTTCACCTTCGAGGCAGGCATCGACCTGGCCATCCGTCGCGATGACTTTCCCAGACCTGCCGGTTATCACGCCGAAGCGCTTTTCATCGAGCGGGTAGGGCCGGTTTGCCGAGCAGACAAGGTCGAGCAATGGTTTGATGCCCAGGGCCTGCGCCCGGATGCGTTGCCATTGCATACGCGCACGCGGCTGAATGCCTGGACGGAGTGGGCCAATGTCGCCGGCAGCGCGCTGCCGCAAGGGCCGGCGCAGACCTTCGAGCATTTCTATTTCAGCCTGCAGGCCGCGGTGGCAGGTCTGGGCGTGGCCATCGGACCCTGGCATCTGGTACGCGATGACATCGACAGTGGCTTGCTGGTTGCGCCGCTTGGCTTCGTCGAGGACGGCTCGCGCTACTGCTTGTTCTCACCCGCTGCGCCGGAGCCCGAAAACCTGCACGCCGAGTTGTTGGCCTGGCTGCGGGAGATGGGACGCTAGCCGGGTTTCAGAGGCGATCCAGTTCTTGCTCAAGCTTCGCCCATTCCGGTTTCAGGGCACGCCGCAGGTAGGCGATGAAGAGTCGGTCGCGCAGGCGGCGCAGGGTGGAACTCCGTCGCGCCGCCTGGGCTTGCTCGATGGTTGCGCTGAGCCAGGCGCTGTCGAAGCCTGTCCAGATCGGTGGGATGGGCGCGAGCAGGTTGGAGTAGCACGCGGGGGCGACGTCCTGGTAGAAGGCGGCTTGTACTGTGGCACGGTCGAAACCTGCCACCTGACGGGCGATGTATCCGTAGTCGACTTCGGTGTCGACGAATACGTCCGACAGCGCCGACCACAGATGGATGCGTTCTTCGCGGGTCATAAGCCACGTCTGCTCAATGCTGCGTAATCAGTGGCGAGACTGTAATGGCTGGCGCGCATCCTGGCCATTGGCGCGGGCTGCTGCGAAGGCCTGGTGGGATGTATCATCGGGTACATATTTGCATGACTGAATCTGCCCGTGAGCGTCGGTCGTGCAAGCGCTGTTTTCGTATCCGTGGCCGTAGACGCGGTCCGCCATCTGCGAGTGATGACAAGATGATCGAGGTAACCGAAGTTTCCATTGCCGAGCTGCGCGCGGCGCTGGAGTCCGGCCGCACCACGGCGGTTGAACTGGTCAAGGCCTATCTGGCGCGTATCGACGCCTACGACGGCGCGGATACGCCGACCCGGCTCAACGCGGTGGTGGTGCGCAACCCCGACGCGCTGAAGGAGGCCGAGGCGTCCGATGCGCGCCGCGCTCGCGGCGAGACGCTCGGCCCGCTCGATGGCATTCCCTACACCGCCAAGGACAGCTACTTGGTCAAGGGCCTGACGGCGGCCTCCGGCAGCCCGGCGTTCAAGCACCTGGTGGCGCAGCGTGATGCCTTCACCGTCGAGCGCCTGCGCGCGGCCGGCGCCATCTGCCTGGGCAAGACCAACATGCCGCCGATGGCCAATGGCGGCATGCAGCGCGGTGTCTATGGTCGCGCCGAAAGCCCGTATAACGCCGATTACCTGACGGCGCCGTTCGCCTCGGGCTCGTCCAACGGTGCCGGCACCGCCACTGCTGCCAGCTTCGCCTCCTTTGGCCTGGCCGAGGAAACCTGGTCCAGCGGGCGTGGCCCGGCTTCGAACAACGGTCTGTGCGCCTACACGCCGTCACGCGGGGTGATCTCGGTGCGTGGTAACTGGCCGCTGACGCCGACCATGGACGTGGTGGTGCCCTATGCCCGGACCATGGCCGACCTGCTGGAAGTGCTCGATGTGGTGGTGGCTGACGATGCCGACAGCCGTGGTGACCTGTGGCGTTTGCAGCCCTGGGTGCCGATCCCGAAAGCCTCCGAGGTACGCCCCGCGTCTTACCTGGCGCTGGCGGCCAAGGCCGATGCGCTGAAGGGCAAACGCCTTGGCGTGCCGAAGATGTTCATCAACAAGGACGAAGCCGCTGGCACCAGCGAGAACCCGGGCATCGGCGGGCCGACTGGCCAGCGCATTCACACCCGGCCGACGGTGATCACCCTGTGGGAAGCGGCGCGCCAGGCACTGGAAGCGGCCGGCGCCGAGGTGGTGGAAGTGGACTTCCCCTTGGTGTCCAACTGCGAGGGTGATCGCCCAGGCGCGCCGACCGTGTTCAATCGTGGCATCGTCACGCCCGAGTTCCTGCATGACGAGCTGTGGGAGCTGAGCGGCTGGGCCTTCGACGATTTCCTGCGCGCCAATGGTGATCCGAAACTCAACCGCCTGGCCGATGTGGATGGCCCGCAGATCTTCCCCCACGACCCCGGCACGCTGCCGAACCGTGAGGGCGATCTGGCGGCGGGCATGGACGAGTACGTCAACATGGCCAAGCGTGGGATCAAACCCTGGGGCCAGATCGCCACGCTGCCTGACGGCCTGCGCGGCCTGGAGCACACCCGCAAGATCGATCTGGAAGACTGGATGGATCAACTGGGCCTGGATGCGGTGCTGTTCCCCACTGTGGCCGATGTCGGCCCGGCCGATGCCGATGTGAACCCGGCATCTGCCGATATCGCCTGGAGCAACGGTGTGTGGGTGGCCAATGGCAACCTGGCGATTCGTCATCTGGGTGTGCCGACTGTCACCGTACCGATGGGCGTGATGGCCGATATCGGCATGCCGGTGGGCCTGACTTTCGCCGGCCGTGCTTATGATGATTCGTCATTGCTGCAGCTGGCGGCGGCCTATGAGTCGACCGGCAGCAAACGCCTGATCCCGCCGCGTACGCCGGCGCTGGGGTGAGTGGAAGTCAGCTGATCGTGCTGTGTCGTGTGTAGGCGCGAGCGAACTGCTTTTCGCGAGCAGAGCTCGCTCCTACAAAGGCACATCGATTCAGCCCTATCCCCTGGCCCCTCTCCCGTAAACGGGAGAGGGGAGGCAAGCTGCGCTGGCTTAGCGGGAGGGGCTTTAGCCGAGACGGCTGTAGAGCTTGTCGCCGCTAAAGCGCCTCCCACGGTTTGTGGTGCTCCACAATTCAGCGCGTAGGGCGGGTTGCAACCCGCCATTGCCATTCTGGCGGGTTTCACCCGCCCTACGATGTATCGATCACCTGTGAATTGAAGAGGGGAGGCAAGCCGCGCTGGCTCAGTGGGAGGGGCTTTGGCCGCGACTGCTGTAGAGCTTGTCGCCGCTAAAGCGCCTCCCACGGTTTGTGGCGCTCCACAATTCAGCACGTAGGGCGGGTGCAACCCGCCATCGCCATTGCGGCGGGTTTCACCCGCCCTACGATGTATGGTTCACCTGTGATTGAAGAGGGGAGGCAAGTCGCGCTGGCTCAGTGGGAGGGGCTTTGGCCGCGATTGCCGTAGCGCCTGTCGCCGCTAAAGCGCCTCCCACGGTTTGCGGTGCTCCACAATTCAGCGCGTAGGGCGGGTGCAACCCGCCATCGCCATTGCGGCGGATTGCAGCCACCCACGAGATGACGCCCTATTGTTACTGCCGCAAATCCACCGCCGGTGCGCCTTGGCCGTCGAACAGCTGGCTCGGGGTGCTGGGCAGGATGCTGGGGCGGCCGTTGTCCGGGCCGCCGTTGCCGATGATGCGAATATCGCTGTACTTCTTGCCCGACAGTGCAGCCAGGCCGGCGCCATCGCGGACGATGGTCGGCCGCAGGAAGACCATCAGGTTGCGTTTGATATGGGATTCGCGGGTGGAGCGGAACAGCCCGCCCAGCAAAGGAATGTCGCCCAGCAGTGGCACCTTGGAGATGGCCTGGGTGACGTCGTCCTGAATCAGCCCGCCAAGCACGATCACCTGACCGTCGTCGGCGAGGATGGTGCTCTTGATCGAGCGCTTGTTGGTCACCAGGTCGACCGCCTGGGCGTTGAGCCCGGTGCTGGGGGCGATGGAGGAGATTTCCTGCTCGATCTCCAGGCGCAGGGTGGCGCCTTCGTTGATGCTTGGCGTGACCTTGAGGGTCACGCCGATGTCCTGGCGTTCGATGGTGGTGAAGGGGTTGCCGGCACCCGAGGCGTCGGTGGTGTAGGAGCCGGTCTGGAAGGGCACGTTCTGCCCGACGAGGATTTCCGCTTTCTGGTTGTCCAGGGTCAGCAGGCTCGGCGTGGACAGCAGGTTGCTCTTGCTGTTGGCCGAGAGTGCGGTGATCAGTGCGCCGAAACGATCACTGCCGATGCCGATGATGGCGCCGTCGGGCAGCGTGAGGTCTTCCGGTATTTCGTCACTTTGCAGGATCTGCAGCACGCTGCCCACCGACAGGCCGGTACCGGCGAAGTTGACCCCGCCCAGGCCACCCCTACCGCCGCTGCCGCTGCGGGCATCCACGGCCCACTGCACGCCGAGGGCGTCGGTGATGTCGCCGGAAACCTCGACGATGGCCGCTTCGACCATCACCTGGGCGCGCGGTACGTCGAGCTGACGCACGATATCTTCGAGGGTGGCGACCAGATCGGGCTCGGCCAGTAGCACCAGGGCGTTGAGACTCTCGTCGGCGCGGATGAGGATATTCGACTGTCTGCCGGTGGTTTCGCTGCCTTCCTGGTTCTTCAGGCCTTCGGAGATGTCGCCGAGGGTTTCGGCCAGGGACTTGGCATCGTTGTGGCGCAGGCGGATCACTCGCGTATTGGCCGAGCGGCTGGTGGGGCTGTCCAGCGAGCGGGCAAGGTCGGCCAGTTTGGCGCGGGCGTCCGGCGGGCCGAGCAGAATCAGGCGGTTGGTGCGGGCGTCGGCCACCACCTGGGTGGCGCTGGTGCCCTTGGCCTGGCCGCGGGCGATGGCGGTATTGAGCACTTCGGCGGCGTCCATCACCCAGGCGTGCTGCAGAGTCACCACGCTGAAGTCCTGCGCGCCGCTGCGGTCGAGCTGCCGCATCAGGTCTTCGATGCGTTCGATGTTGGCGCTGCGGTCGCTGATGATCAGCGCGTTGGACGAGGTGACAGCAGCCAGATGGCCGTATTGCGGCACCAGTGGACGAACCAGCGGGATCAGCTCGGCCACTGGCGCGTGCTGCACCTGGATCAGGCGGGTTTCCAGGCGATCCGGCGCCGGACGGCCGGCATCAGCTTCGGCCTTGGCCTCGGCGTTGGGCACGATGCGCGCCTGATCGCCCTGGGTCAGCACGCTGAAACCGTGGGTGGCCATCACCGAGAGAAACAGTTGATAGACCTCGGACAGCCCCAAAGGCGTGCTGGATATCACGTTGACCTGGCCCTTCACTCGCGGGTCGACGACGAAGGTCTGCCCGGTGATGGCGGCGACCTGATCGATGAACTCGCGGATGTCGGCGCCCTTGAGGTTGATGGTCCAGCTTTCTTCCTGCTGATTGGCGCTGGCCGGCACCTGCTCGATCTGGGCGAGCAAGGGCAAAGGGGCAGCGGCCAGGCCGGCGGCGAGGAGGGCGAGGGTCAGTCTGCTTCGGAGAACATGCATCGGTTCAGTCGCTTTCCATGAGCTGATCGGCGGGCGTTTCCTCTGGCAGGGTGCCAGAGGCTTCCATCTGTTCGCGCAGGTCTTGCATGCGCTGGCGCAGTAGTTCGAGGTTGTTCTGGTCGAGTTGATCGAGTTGTTCGACGGGGTCGTTGATCGTTTCTTCCGCTGGCGTATAGACGCTGTACTGGCCACTCTGCTGACGAGGGAAGGCCAGGCTTTCGCGGCGGCCGTTGCGCAGCAGTTCGACGCGGTCGGCATAGACGGCATCCAGGCGTACGCCGCTGTCCACCTCCATGCCGACGGTATAACGCTGGGCGCTCTGGCCCTGGCGCTGAACCACCGCACTGGAGCGTTGCGGGTCACTGTGAACGAAGCTGCCGAGCAGAGTCAGTTGCAGGTTGGTGGCCGGTGGTGGGCCGCTGTCGGCCTCGCGCGGGCTGCCGAACAACTGGGCGATGGGCGCCTGTGCGCGCTGTTGCAGATTTGGCGCAGTCTGACTGAGCGGTTGCTGTACGGGGCCACGCACCAGGCGCAGCAATTCGGCACTCTGCCAGGCCAGACTCACGCTCAGGGCAATCAGCACGAGCATACCGATCAGGCTCGGGGCATTGTCCTTTATCCGCTGGGAAAGGGCCGAGGTGGGCAAAAGCATTACTCCGCAAACGACAGTCTAGTTCTTCTTATGTGCTGGGCGTCGCGCGCTGATCATAGCAGCCTGCGCGAGGTTGGCATCCCCCAAATAGGGTGGGTGTACAGTTACAGACGATGTGTTAAAGATAGTTGAATAAACGCACAAAAAGACCGTCCTAGAGGTAGCCATTGGGTCAAATAGCCAGATTAGGCTGTGCTACCCGAATAAGGTTCTGTTCTAAGGCCACGCATGAACACTTCGTTGCTCGAAATTCCGCTGCGCCGTCTGCCCTTCAGCTTTGCCAAGCGTCACGGTGTGGTGTTCGTCATGCAGGATGAGCGCGCCAGCCTGGCCCATCGCGCCGATTGTGACCCGGTGGCGCTGGCCGAGGCGCAGCGCTTCGCCGGGCGCCGCCTGCCGCTGCAGGTGTTGAGTGCGCCTGAGTTCGCCCAGGTGCTGGGTGCGGCCTATCAACACGATTCCGCTTCCATGCAATTGGCCGAGGACATCGGCGGCAGTTTCGATCTGGCCTCGCTCGCCGATCAGGTGCCGGAAACCGAAGACCTGCTGGAGCAAGAGGACGACGCGCCGATCATCCGCCTGATCAACGCCATCCTGGGTGAAGCGATCAAGGAAAACGCCTCCGACATTCACCTTGAAACCTTCGAGAAGCGCCTGGTAGTGCGCTTTCGCGTCGACGGCATCCTCCGTGAGGTGCTCGAGCCTAAGCGCGAGCTGGCGGCGCTGCTGGTCTCGCGGGTGAAGGTCATGGCGCGGCTGGACATCGCCGAAAAGCGCGTGCCTCAGGACGGGCGCATCTCGCTCAAGGTCGGCGGGCGCGAGGTGGACATTCGCGTGTCCACATTGCCCTCGGCCAACGGTGAGCGGGTGGTGCTGCGTCTGCTCGACAAACAGGCCGGGCGCCTGTCTCTGCAGCACCTGGGCATGCGCGCCGAGGACCGCAAGCTCATGGAAGAGACGGTGCGCAAGCCGCACGGCATCCTGCTGGTCACCGGCCCCACCGGCTCGGGCAAGACCACCACGCTGTACGCCAGCCTGGTCAGCCTCAACGACCACACGCGCAACATCCTCACCGTCGAAGACCCCATCGAGTACCACCTCGAAGGCATCGGCCAGACTCAGGTCAATACCAAGGTGGACATGACCTTCGCCCGCGGTCTGCGCGCCATCCTGCGCCAGGACCCGGACGTGGTGATGGTCGGCGAGATCCGCGACAAGGAAACCGCCGAGATCGCCGTGCAGGCTTCGCTTACCGGTCACCTGGTGCTCTCGACCCTGCACACCAACAGCGCCATCGGTGCCATCACCCGCCTGGTGGACATGGGCGTGGAGCCCTTTCTGCTTTCGTCCTCGCTGCTCGGCGTGTTGGCGCAGCGCCTGGTGCGCGTGCTCTGTCCGGCGTGCAAGGAACCTTATCCGGCCGATGCGGCCGAATGCGCGTTGCTCGGTGTGCCGGCCAGCGCGCCGCCGACGCTGTATCACGCCCGTGGCTGTGCCCACTGCCATCAGCAGGGCTATCGCGGGCGGACCGGCATCTATGAACTGGTGGTATTCGATGAAACCATGCGCACCCTGGTGCACAGCCGCGCTTCCGAGCAGGACATGACCCGCCACGCCCGCACCCTGGGCCCGAGCATCCGTGACGATGGCCGGCGCAAGGTGCTGGAAGGGGTGACCACGGTCGAGGAAGTGCTGCGCGTGACGCGAGAGGAATGATGGCAAGTGGGATGTTGGCATTGGCTCTTGTGGGTGCGGCTTCGGGCGCGAGTTGGCGCAGATCGCGGCTGAAGCCGCCTCTACGGGAACAACCGGAGCGATTTGCCGATGGCTGCCTTTGAATATATCGCCCTCGACGGGCGCGGCCGCCAGCAGAAAGGCGTGCTGGAAGCCGATAGCGCGCGCCAGGTGCGTCAACTGCTGCGCGAGCGCCAACTGGCGCCGCTGGAGGTCAAGGCCACGCGCAGCCGCGAGCAGGACAGTGGGCAGGCACGCCTGGGTTTTGTACGTGGCCTGTCGGCGCGCGACCTGGCGCTGGTCACTCGCCAACTGGCGACGCTGATCCAGGCGGCGCTGCCCATCGAAGAAGCGCTACGCGCCGCCGCGGCGCAATCCACCAGTTCGCGTATCCAAAGCATGCTCCTGGCGGTGCGCGCCCGCGTGCTGGAGGGCCATAGCCTGGCCGGCAGTCTGAAGGAATTTCCGGCCGCCTTCCCCGAGTTGTACCGCGCCACGGTGGCGGCCGGGGAACATGCCGGGCACCTCGGCCCGGTGCTGGAGCAATTGGCCGACTACACCGAACAGCGCCAGCAGTCGCGGCAGAAGGTGCAACTGGCGTTGCTCTACCCGGTGATCCTGATGTGCGCGTCCTTGCTGATCGTCGGCTTCCTGCTCGGCTACGTGGTGCCGGACGTGGTCAAGGTATTCGTCGACTCGGGGCAGACCCTGCCGGCGCTGACACGCGGGCTGATCGCCCTGAGCGACTGGGTCAAGGCCTGGGGGCTGGTTGCCCTGGTGGCGCTGATCCTGGCGGTCGTCGCCTTGCGCGCAGCCCTGCGTGACGAGGCGTTCAGGTTGCGCTGGCATCGATTTCTGCTGCGCATACCGCTGGTCGGACGGCTGGGGCGTGCCACCGATTGCGCGCGTTTTGCCTCGACCCTGGCGATCCTCACCCGCAGTGGTGTGCCGCTGGTGGAGGCGCTGGCGATTGCTGGCGAGGTGATCGGCAACCGGGTGATCCGTGGCGAGGTGCTGGTAGCGGCGCAGAAGGTGCGCGAAGGTGGCAGCCTGACCCGCTCGCTGGAGGCCACCGGCCAGTTCCCGCCGATGATGCTGCATATGATCGCCAGCGGCGAACGCTCCGGCGAGCTGGATCAGATGCTGGCGCGTACGGCGAAGAATCAGGAGAGCGACCTCGGTGCACAGATCGCTCTGCTGGTCGGCTTGTTCGAGCCGTTCATGCTGGTATTCATGGGGGCAGTGGTGCTGGTGATCGTACTGGCCATCCTGCTGCCGATTCTTTCTTTGAACCAAATGGTGGGATAGCAGGTGAGAAAATCTCAGGCGGGCTTCACGCTCATCGAAATCATGGTCGTGGTGGTGATTCTGGGCATTCTGGCGGCACTGGTGGTGCCGCAGGTGATGAGTCGGCCCGATCAGGCCAAGGTCACCGCTGCGCAAAACGACATTCGCGCCATCGGCGCCGCGCTGGACATGTACAAGCTCGACAACCACAACTACCCCAGCACCCAGCAGGGCCTGGAGGCGCTGGTGAGCAAGCCGAGCGGTAACCCACAAGCGAAGAACTGGAACAAGGACGGCTACCTCAAGCGCCTGCCCATCGACCCCTGGGGCAACCCCTATCAATACCTGGCTCCCGGCACCAAGGGCGCATTCGATCTGTATTCGCTTGGCGCCGACGGCAAGCAGGGTGGCAGTGACCTGAACGCCGATATCGGCAACTGGGATCTCTGACTCGACCATGCCGTCGTTCGCCTGTAGGAGCGAGTGTCGCGAGCGAAGCATGCGTCGTAGAAAAACTTCGCGAGCAGAGCTCGCTCCTACGTTGAAGGCGCAGCGCGGCTTCACCCTGATCGAACTGCTGGTGGTGCTGGTCATTCTCGGCAGCCTGATCGGTCTGGCGGTGTTCAGCACCGGTATCGCCGGACCGGCGCGCGAATTGCGCAGCGAGGCCGAGCGCCTGGGTGGGTTGATCGGTGTGCTGGTCGACGAGGCGGTGCTGGACAATCGCGAATATGGCTTGAGCTTTACCCGCGAGGGTTACCGGGTGCTGCGCTACGACCCGCAGCGCGACGAATGGCAGGCGCTGGATCGTCAGGCTCATCGCCTGCCGGAGTGGGCCGAAGTGACGCTTGAGGTGGAGGGCGAAGTGGAAGGCGAGGCCTTGACTCTCGGGGGCGAGGCCAGTGCTGATGCACCGCAGTTGCTGATCCTTTCCAGTGGCGAGCTGACGCCGTTTCGCCTGCGTATCGCCGAACGCCGTCGTGACGGCCTGCGTCTGCAACTGTCCAGCGATGGCTTCGGTCTGCCGCGTGTCGAGGAGCTGGGCACGGGGCGCGCCAGATGAGATCAGCGCGCGGCTTTACCCTGCTCGAAGTGCTGGTGGCCCTGGCCATCTTCGCCCTGATTGCCGCCAGCGTGCTGACTGCCAGCGCACGCAGCGTGCGCACGGCCAGCCAGCTTGAGAACAAGACCCTGGCCATGTGGGTGGCGGACAACCGACTGACCGAGCTGCAACTGGCCGACACGCCACCGGCTGATGGCCGCGACCAGGGCCAGGTGGAGTTCGCCGGCCGTCGCTGGTTGTGGCAGAGCGAAATTCAGGCCACCAGCGAGCCGGCCATGCGCCGCGTGACGCTGTGGGTTGCCGCCGAGGAGCGGGGCGCCAGGGGCGATCTGCGTGAGCGGGCGCAGGTCACGCTCAGCGGTTTCCTGGGGGCGCCACAGTGACCTGCCTCCCTCGTAGGAGCGAGCTCTGCTCGCGAATCCGTGGCGACGCCATTTCGCTCGCGACGCTCGCTCCAGCCCGTAGGATGGGCCGGGCGGCGCTCCGCTTCAGCCCACCAACAGCGGCCAGCCTTGGTGGGCTAAAGCCCACCCTACCAACTGGTGACCCTCAGCGGCTTTCTGGGGGCTCCATGATGTGTTGGAGCGCTCAGCGCGGCTTCACTCTGCTGGAGCTGCTGATCGCCATCGCCATCTTCGCCCTGCTGGGGTTGGCCACCTACCGCATGCTCGACAGCGTGCTCAGCGCCGATGCCGTCACCCGCGAGCACGAGCGTCAGTTGCGCGAGTTGACCCGCGCCCTGTCAGCCTTCGAGCGTGATCTGCGTCAGGTGACGGTACGGCCGATTCGCGATGCTTTCGGTGATGCCCAGCCAGCGTTGCACGGCGATCTGGCTGATGCCACGGCGCTGGAGCTGAGTCGCGTCGGCTGGCGCAACCCACTCGGCCAACCGCGTGCCGAGGTACAGCGGGTGCGTTGGCAGCTCAGTGGCGAGCAGTGGCAGCGGCGTTACTGGCGCGTGCTGGATCGCGCGCAGGACAGCACGCCGCAGATCCAGCAGGCGCTCGATGGTGTCGAGTCATTGAGCCTGCGTTATCTGGACAAGGACGGGCAGTGGCAGCCTGACTGGCCACCAGCCAATGCCTCTGGCGACGGTTTGCTCACCGAGCTGCCGCGCGCTGTGGAACTGCGCCTGCAGCATCGCCGCTATGGCGAACTGCGCCGTCTGCTGCGCCTGCCCGATCTGCCGGCGCAGAACGCTGCCGGCGTGCCGCCAGCGGATTCTAACGAGGTGCCGCAGTCATGAAGCGGCAGAATGGGGTGGCGTTGATCACCGTGCTGCTGGTGGTCGCCGTGGTCACGGTGGTCTGCGCCGGGCTGATCGCCCGTCAGCAACTGTCGATTCGCAGCAGCGCCAACCAGTTGCACGTGACCCAGGCCTGGCACTACGCCCTGGGGGGCGAGACGCTGGCTAAGGCGATGCTCGAGCGCGACTTGCGCCGTGGCGATCCACGTCAGCCGGTTGATCACCTGCTGGAACCTTGGGCCAGGCCGCTGACGTTCCCGCTGGATGAAGGCGGCGAGCTACGGGTACGCATCGTCGACCCCAACGGCCGCTTCAACCTCAACAGCCTGGTGCGCCAGGGGCGGCCCAACGAGCTGGCGGTGCTGCGCCTGCGCCGCCTGCTGTTGCGTCTGGGCATCGATAAACCCTATGCCGAGCGCTTGCTGGACTGGCTCGATAGCGACAGTGAGTTGCAGGGAGGCAATGGCGCCGAGGACGGCCAGTACCTGCTGGCGATACCGCCTTATCGCACGGCCAATCGCGAGATCACCGACGTGTCTGAACTGCGCCTGCTGCTGGAGATGGAGGAGGCCGACTATCGCCGCCTGCGGCCTTTCGTCAGTGCGCTGCCGAGCGAGGCGTTGCTTAACGTCAACACCGCCAGCGCGATGGTGCTCTCCAGCCTGTCCGATGGATTGACGCCGGATGCGGCCCTGGCATTGATCGCCGGGCGTGGTGACGAGGGGTATCTAAGCCCGGCCGCGTTCGCTGCTCAGCCTGCGCTCGCCGGGTTGGGCGAACAGGTGGTACAGGGGCTGGCGGTCGGCAGCCAGTATTTCGAGGTGTTCAGCGAGGTGAGCCTGGGTGAACGCCGGGTGGTATTGCGTAGCCTGCTGCAGCGCAGCAATGATGGCCAGGTCAGTGTCCTGGCGCGTGATCTGGGGCAGGGCGGTATGCCGCCACGGCCCATCGAGGAAGAACAAGAATGAACCCGTTATGGATTTTTCTGCCGCCTGAGGCGTGCCACGTGCTCTCAGCGGATCTACCCGTGCAGCGCGTTACGGCGGATGACAGTCGCGCCTTGAGCCTGGCCGAGGCATTGGCCGATTTGCCGGCACACTGGGAGCTGGTGCTGCCGGTTGAGGCGGTCACCGCCTGCGCTGTGCAACTGCCGACGCAGAAGGCGCGCTGGATGCGCCAGGCGCTGCCGTTCGCGGTGGAGGAACTGCTGGCTGAAGAGGTCGAGCTGATGCACCTGGCGCTGGGTGAGCAATTGGCCGATGGCCGTCACCGCGTCTATGCGCTGCGCGCCAGCTGGCTGCGCGAGTGCCTGGCCCTGTGCGCGGCGCAACCGCCGCAGGCGATTCGCGTCGATGCCGATCTGCTGCCACGCCAGGGCAGTCAGCTGCTCTGGTTGCAGTCGCGCTGGTTGCTCGGTGGCGAGGCGCCCTGGCGCCTGGCTTTGCAGACTGAGGACTGGCCAGCGCTGGCAGGCCGTTGCCCATCGCCATGCATCGCCATTGCGCCAGATGGGCAGGTGCTGCCCGAGCCGGTGGATGAGGTGCATCTGCTGGAGGACACGCATCAATGGCTGGTGCTTCAGGGCAACGGTGTCGATCTGGCTCAGGGGGAGTTCGCCCTGCGCCAGAGTGGCGACAGTTGGCGGCGTTGGCGCCCGCTGACGGGGGTGTTGGCACTGTGCCTCGTGTTGCAGTGGGGCTTCAATTTCGCGCAGGGCTGGTACCTGCAGCGCGAAGCCGATGCTTACGCTGCGTCCAGCGAGGCGCTGTACCGTGAGTTGTTTCCTCAGGACAGCAAGCTGATCAACCTGCGGGCGCAGTTCGATCAACATCTGGCGCAGTCCACGGGCGGCGATAGCCCGGTGCTGGGCCTGCTGGCCGAAGTAGCGGCGGCGCTGCAGGCCGATGGCGCAGCGCTGGTGCAGGTCAATCAGCTCGATTACAGCGCGACCCGTGGCGATCTGTCTTTGCAATTGCAGGCGCCGGGTTTTGCCGAGCTGGAGCGTTTGCGTGAGCGTCTGGAGGAATCCGGCCTGTCGGTGCAGATGGGCTCGGCCAGCCGTGAAGCCGAGGGCGTCAGTGCACGCGTGGTGATAGGAGGATGATGGGCATGTCGAGGACGGGTTTGAGCGAAAGTGTGCAACTGCACTGGCAGCGCTCACCGCTGGCGCAACGCTGGCAAACGCTGCCGGCACGTGATCGTCTGGCACTCGTGGCGCTGAGCGTTTTCCTGCTGTTGGTGCTGTTCTATCTGGCGTTGTGGCAGCCGGTGCAGCGTCAGGCTCAGGCCGCGCGTGCCGCGTTCGAAGAGCAGCGCGCCCTGTACGCCTATATGCAGAGCCGTGCGCCACAGGTGCAGGGGCGCGACCTGCAGCCACGCGCCAGCCTCGACCCGGCGCGCCTGCAGGGGGTGGTTACGGCAAGTGCGGCCGAGCAGGGCCTGGTGATCGAACGTCTGGATACCGAGGGCTTTGGCGCGGTGCAGGTCAACCTGCAGCCAGTGGCATTCGCCCAGTTGCTGCGCTGGATTCAGACGTTGGAGGGGCAGGGCGTGAGCATCGAGGAAGCAGGGCTGGACCGCGCCGAGGAAAACCGCGTGACTGCGCGGCTCAGCTTGCGTGTGGGCGATTGATCTGGTGCATTTATTGACAAGTACTCCTGTCACTCCCGCGTAGGCGGGAGTCCAGGCGGCCCCTGAGTTCCCGCCTGCGCGGGAATGACGGTTGCTCCATGAAGTAATGGCGCTTGTTTCGCGGGGTAACGACGGCGGTTGCATGGAATGTTCTCGCGGTGCGCGCGGCGTACCCTGCGATTTGCATGGCGTCGCGGTAACAGCGCGCACCCGATTGGGCGGTTAGGGAACGTCGCTGCCCTGATAAGGTGCCGTCAGTGGCGCCATGGAATACTACGAAGTGGCTCCAACGCCCATTTTTTGGGCGTTATGCGGTTTATGGCCTGAGTATTGCTGTAGATATCTGTTTACCCTTTTCTGCTTGATCACTCCTTTTGCGGGCTGTCAATATCTGCCGCCGGCGCTTCCTGTGCTTCTGTAATTAGTTGTCGCATTGAGGAAATATCGCCTCATTGCCTGCCGCTAGAATGCCGCACACCCAGCCAAGGCCCCTTTGTCGCTCGTCCACCACGACAGCGCAGCACCGCCTTCTACAATCCATAAAAGGCCCGGGCCCCTCACTGCCATCGATGTCATACCCAATTCGAAGGAGCAAAGAATGAAGAAGATCGCACTGCTTGGCGCCCTGGCGCTGTCCCTGATGTCGCCCCTGGCCATGGCCGAGAAGCCGCTGCGCATCGGCATCGAGGCGGCTTACCCGCCCTTCGCATTCAAGACTCCCGATGGCCAGATTGCCGGCTTCGACTACGACATCGGCAACGCCCTGTGCGAAGAGATGAAGGTCGAGTGCAAGTGGATCGAGCAGGAATTCGACGGCCTGATCCCGGCCCTGAAAGTGCGCAAGTTCGACGCCGTGCTGTCTTCTATGTCGATCACCGAAGACCGCAAGAAGTCCGTGGACTTCACTGGCAAGTACTACGCCACGCCGGCCAAGCTGGCGATGAAGGCCGGTACCGAGATCAAGGACCCGCTGGTCGACCTGAAAGGCAAGAAGATCGGCGTGCAGCGCTCGTCCGTATATGACCGCTACGCCACCGACATCTTCGCCCCGGCTGGCGCTGAAGTCGTGCGCTACAGCTCGCAGAACGAAGTGTTCCTGGACATGCAGTCCGGCCGCCTGGACGCCACCCTGGCCGATTCGGTGAACATCGATGACGGTTTCCTCAAGACCGACGCAGGCAAGGGCTTCGCGTTCGCCGGTCCGGACTTCACCGACGTGAAGTACTTCGGCGAAGGTCAGGGCATCGCCGTGCGCAAGGGTGACAAGGCGCTGGCCGACAAGATCAGCGCCGCTATCCTGGCCATCCGCGCCAACGGCAAATACAAGGAAGTGCAGGACAAGTACTTCGACTTCGACGTTTACGGCGAGTAAGCGTCCCAGATAGATGAAGTGGCACTAACCTTTTGAGGTTGTGCCACTTTTTTCTTGGTTCTGCGGGGTCGTTAAATACCAATCCGGGTATTCAACCTGCGGCCCGTCGCGTGAGCGACATGAATTTTCTTTGTGCTAGGCGGCGCCTGGGGTGCCTGAGAGGTATTAGCGCATGCTTCAAGGCTACGGCTCGACCATTCTCGATGGTGCCTGGCTCACCCTGCTTCTGGCGCTGACGTCCATGGCAGTGGCGATCTTCCTCGGCCTGCTGGGTGCGGCCTTTCGTCTGTCGCCGATCCGCTGGCTGGCGGCGTTGGGTGATACCTACGCCACGGTGATTCGCGGGATTCCCGACCTGGTGCTGATCCTGCTGATCTTTTACGGCGGCCAGGACATGGTGAACCGTATCGCGCCGATGCTCGGTTATGACGATTACATCGACATCAACCCCTTCGTCGCTGGCGTGTTCACCATGGGCTTCATCTTCGGGGCCTATCTGTCGGAGACCTTCCGCGGTGCCTTCATGGCGATCCCCAAGGGGCAGGCGGAAGCCGGTGCGGCCTATGGCATGAGCGGGATGCAGGTATTCTTCCGCATTCTCGTGCCGCAGATGATCCGTTTCGCCATTCCCGGTTTCACCAATAACTGGCTGGTGCTGACCAAGGCCACCGCGCTGATTTCCGTGGTTGGCCTGCAGGACATGATGTTCAAGGCCAAGAGCGCGGCCGACGCGACGCGTGAGCCGTTCACCTTCTACCTGGCGGTGGCTGGGCTGTATCTGGTGCTGACCAGCGTTTCCTTGCTGGCGCTGCGTTTCCTCGAGAAGCGCTACTCGGTGGGTACCAAGGTGGCTGACCTATGATCTTCGACTATCAAATGATCTGGGAGAACCTGCCGCTGTACTGGGGCGGCGTGCTGGTGACCCTGAAAATCCTGCTGATCTCCCTGGCGTTCGGCCTCAGCCTGGCGCTGCCATTGGCACTGATGCGGGTGTCGAAATCGCCCTGGGTCAACTTCCCGGCCTGGCTCTACACCTACGTGATTCGCGGCACACCGATGCTGGTGCAGCTGTTTCTGATCTATTACGGGCTGGCCCAGTTCGAGTTCATTCGTGACAGCTTCATGTGGCCGTATTTCTCTAGTGCGACCTTCTGCGCCTGCCTGGCGTTTGCCATCAACACCAGCGCCTACACTGCGGAAATCCTTGCTGGCAGCCTCAAGGCCACGCCGCCCGGCGAGATCGAGGCGGCCAAGGCCATGGGCATGTCGCGCAGCAAGCTGTATCGGCGCATCCTCCTGCCTTCGGCGCTGCGCCGGGCGCTGCCGCAGTACAGCAATGAAGTGATCATGATGCTGCACACCACCTCGCTGGCCTCAATCGTGACCCTGATCGACATCACCGGCGCCGCGCGCACTGTCAGTTCGCAGTACTACATGCCTTTCGAGGCCTTCATCACCGCCGGCCTGTTCTACCTGGCGCTGACCTTCATCCTGGTGCGCCTGTTCAAGCTGGCCGAGCGCCGCTGGCTGGCCTACATGGCCCCGCGCAAGGCCTGATGCCATGACGATTCAAGAGAACCCGAACATGTACAAACTCGAAGTTCAGGACCTGCACAAGCGTTACGGCAGCCATGAAGTGATCAAGGGCGTGTCGATGGCGGCCAAGGCTGGCGATGTGATCAGCATCATTGGTTCCAGCGGCTCGGGCAAGAGCACCTTCCTGCGCTGCCTGAACCTGCTCGAGCAACCGCATGCCGGCAAGATTCTGCTCAACAACGAAGAGCTGAAGCTGGTACCGGCCAAGGACGGTTCGCTGCGCGCCGCCGATGCCAAACAGCTGCAGCGCATGCGCTCGCGTCTGGCCATGGTGTTCCAGCACTTCAATCTGTGGTCGCACATGAGCGCCCTGGAGAACGTGATGGAAGCGCCGGTACATGTACTCGGCATGAGCAAGGCTGAAGCCCGCGACAAGGCTGAACATTACCTGGCCAAGGTCGGCGTCGCGCACCGCAAGGACGCCTACCCCGCGCACATGAGTGGTGGTGAGCAGCAGCGCGTGGCCATCGCCCGCGCCCTGGCCATGGAGCCGGAGGTGATGCTGTTCGATGAGCCCACTTCGGCGCTCGACCCCGAACTGGTCGGCGAAGTGCTCAAGGTGATGCAGGACCTGGCCACCGAAGGTCGCACCATGGTGGTGGTGACCCACGAAATGGGTTTTGCCCGCGAGGTGTCGAATCAGCTGGTGTTCCTGCACAAGGGATTGGTCGAGGAGCGCGGTTGCCCGAAGGAAGTGCTGGCCAATCCGCAATCCGAGCGGCTGCAGCAGTTCCTTTCCGGCAGTCTCAAATAATAAGAAGCTAGACTTCGCACTTAACTGGTGCGTTGAACCCATTGAATAGACACTAATGACTCCCCATCGAATCGGCTTTTTGTACTGGCCCGGCACCAAGGCCCTGACCCTGTCCCTGGCGGAGGAGGCCCTGCGTGTCGCCCAGCGCGTGCATCCGGAAGTGGTGTACGAGCTGGTGTTCCTCCAGGCCGAGCCGCTGGCTGCGGGTGACTGGCGTCTGCCGGGCGAGCCCTGGGCCGGGCATCTGGAAGGGTTGGACAAGCTGTTCCTGCTCGCCGATACGCCGCCAGCGCAGGTGTCTGCGGGGCTGGCGGCGGCGCTCAAGCAGCAGGTGCGCAGTGGTTGTGTGATTGGCGGGCTGTCTGCCGGGGTCTATCCGCTGGCTCAGCTCGGTTTGCTCGATGGTTATCGCGCGGCAGTGCACTGGCGCTGGCAGGACGATTTCGCCGAGCGTTTCCCCAAGGTCATCGCCACCAGCCACCTGTTCGATTGGGATCGCGACCGGCTGACTGCCTGCGGCGGCTTGGCCGTGCTCGATCTGCTGCTGGCGGTGCTGGCGCGCGATCACGGCGCCGAGCTGGCCGGTGCGGTGAGCGAGGAGCTGGTGGTCGAGCGCATTCGTGAGGGCGGTGAGCGTCAGCGCATTCCGCTGCAGAATCGCCTCGGCTCCAGCCATCCGAAGCTGACCCAGGCCGTGCTGCTGATGGAAGCCAACATCGAGGAGCCGCTGACCACCGACGAGATCGCCCAGCACGTGTGCGTGTCGCGTCGTCAGCTCGAACGTATCTTCAAGCAGTACCTCAATCGTGTGCCCAGTCAGTACTACCTGGAGCTGCGCCTGAACAAGGCGCGCCAACTGCTGATGCAGACCAGCAAGTCGATCATCCAGATCGGCCTGTCCTGCGGCTTCTCCTCGGGGCCGCACTTCTCCAGCGCCTACCGCAACTTCTTTGGCGCCACGCCGCGCGACGATCGCAACCAGCGCCGCAGCAACAGCCCCTTCGAGTTGACCTCGACGCCAGTCGAGCGGGGCTGATCCAGTTCGCTCCTACACTGCAGTAGCCCGGATGAAATCCGGGATGATCGGATGATGGCCCCGGATTTCATCCGGGCTACGCGAGCAGGGTTTTCGATACCGGCCAGTCAGCCTGCGGAGAATTTTTCCAGCGGCGTGCTCCAGGCGGCGATCTGCGATTAAACTGCGCCTTTCCGACGCTTTCTGTCGCTTGGACGAAAACCCGCGGAAAACCTGGGGTGGCGCTGTAAGAAGTTGTCGCATGGCGACAATGCCGACCCCGATTCAGTCCCTACAATCCTTGCATCCCCTGTCGTTTCGGGCGCTTCGTCGCCTCTCTGCGGCCGGTATTTCTCACCAGGAGAGCTTTGATGTCCGTTCAGCACGATGCGGTGCAACGCGCCGATTTCGATCAGTTCATGGTCCCCAACTACGCCCCTGCTGCCTTCGTCCCCGTGCGCGGCCTGGGTTCGCGAGTCTGGGATCAGAGTGGTCGAGAGCTGATCGACTTCGCCGGCGGCATCGCCGTCAACGTGCTTGGCCACTGCCACCCGGCACTGGTCGCGGCGCTGACCAAGCAGGCCAATACCCTGTGGCACATCTCCAATGTATTCACCAACGAGCCGACCCTGCGCCTGGGCAAGAAGCTGGTCGAAGCGACCTTCGCCGAGCGCGTGTTCTTCTGCAACTCCGGCGCCGAGGCCAACGAGGCAGCGTTCAAGCTGGCGCGTCGCGTTGCCCATGACCGTTTCGGTCCGGAAAAGCACGAGATCATCGCCGCCACCAACAGCTTTCACGGCCGCACTCTGTTCACCGTCAGCGTCGGCGGCCAGCCTAAGTACTCCGACGGTTTCGGGCCGAAGATCCAGGGTATCACCCATGTGCCGTACAACGACCTGGAGGCGCTGAAGGCCGCGATTTCCGACAAGACCTGCGCCGTGGTGCTGGAACCCGTGCAGGGCGAGGGCGGCGTGCTGCCGGCCGAAAAGGCCTATCTGCAAGGCGCCCGCGAGTTGTGCAACGCACACAGCGCGCTGCTGGTGTTCGATGAAGTACAAAGCGGCATGGGCCGTACCGGCGAGCTGTTCGCCTATATGAATTACGGCGTGGTGCCGGACATTCTCTCCAGCGCCAAGAGCCTGGGTGGTGGCTTCCCCATCGCGGCGATGCTCACCACCACCGACCTGGCCAAGCACTTCTCGCCCGGCACCCACGGCACCACCTACGGCGGCAACCCGCTGGCCTGTGCGGTCGGTGAGGCGGTGCTGGATATCGTCAACACCCGCCAGACCCTGGACGGTGTGAAGACCAAGAGCGAGCAGTTCAAGACGCGCCTGCTGGCTCTGGGCAAGCAGTACGGTCTGTTCGAGCAGGTACGTGGCATGGGCCTGCTGCTTGGCTGCGTACTCAACGAGGCGTGGATGGGCAAGGCCAAGCAGGTGCTCGATGCCGCTACTGCCGAGGGTCTGATGATTCTGCAGGCCGGCCCGGACGTGGTGCGTTTCGCTCCGAGCCTGGTGGTCGAAGATGCCGATATCGACGAAGGCCTGGCTCGTTTCGAACGTGCGCTGAGCAAACTGACGGCCGCCTGAGTCCTTGCTGACTTGCTGCGGGAGGCGCTTCAGCCGCGACAATCGCCGCTGCGACTGCATGGCTGCAGGAGGTAGAGCGAAGCAGGATGCCCGAGCCGAAAGCGCCTCCCACGGCTGTTTGCCCAACCCGGGCTATGAATACCCTGTTTAGAAGGAGTGACCCATGCTGGTGATGCGCCCTGCGCAAATGGCGGACCTGGCCGAAGTGCAGCGACTGGCTGCTGACAGCCCGGTAGGTGTCACTTCATTGCCGGACGATGCAGACCGGCTGGGCGACAAGATCGCCGCCTCGGATGCGTCATTCGCCGCCGAGGTCAGTTTCAACGGCGAGGAGAGCTACTTCTTCGTCCTCGAGGACACCGAGAGCGGCCGCCTGGTTGGCTGTTCCGCCATCGTCGCCTCGGCGGGATATTCCGAGCCCTTCTACAGCTTTCGCAACGAAACCTTCGTGCACAACTCGCGTGAGCTGAAGATCCACAACAAGATCCACGTGCTGTCGCTGTGTCATGACCTGACCGGCAACAGCCTGCTCACCAGCTTCTACGTCGAGCGCCCGCTGGTCAGCAGCGTATTCGCCGAGCTCAATTCGCGCGGGCGCTTGCTGTTCATGGCCGGTCACCCAGAGCGTTTCGCCGATGCCGTGGTGGTGGAGATCGTCGGTCACAGCGACGAGAACGGTGATTCGCCGTTCTGGGACGCGCTGGGGCGCAACTTCTTCGACATGACCTACGCCGAGGCCGAGCGCCTGTGCGGGTTGAAGAGCCGCACCTTCCTCGCCGAGCTGATGCCGCATTACCCCATCTATGTGCCGCTGCTCTCCGACGAGGCGCAGGAGGCCATGGGCCAGGTGCATCCGCGTGCGCAGATCACTTTCGACATCCTCATGCGCGAAGGCTTCGAGACCGACCACTACATCGACATCTTCGACGGTGGCCCGACCCTGCATGCGCGTACCTCGGGCATCCGCAGCATCGCGCAGAGCCGCCTGGTGCCGGTGAAGATCGGCGAGGCCGAGGCGGGCGGGCGCCAGTATCTGGTGAGCAACGGCCAACTACAGGATTTCCGCGCCATCGTCGCCGATCTCGACTGGGTGCCGGGCAAGCCTGTGGTGCTCAGCGCACAGGTGGCCGAGGCCCTGGGTGTCGGCGAAGGCGCCAGCGTCAGGTTGGTAGCGGTTTAACAGGCTCTCTCCGGCTGGAGAGGGCGCCCTTCAAGGGCAGAGGAGAGTGCCGGCGGCGCTCTTGAGGAATCTGGAGGCTTTATGATCGTTCGTCCCGTGCGCAGTGCCGACTTGCCGGCCCTGATCGACCTGGCTCGCAGCACCGGCGCTGGCCTGACCACGCTGCCGGCCAACGAGGAGCGCCTGGCACATCGGGTCGGCTGGGCGGAGAAGGCTTTTCGTGGCGAGGCCGAACGTGCCGATGCCGACTACCTGTTCGTCCTCGAAGACGATGCCGGCAAGGTGGTGGGCATTTCTGCGGTGGCCGGCGCCGTCGGCCTGCGCGAGCCCTGGTACAACTACCGGGTCGGCCTGACCGTCAGCGCTTCTCAGGAGTTGAACATCCATCGCCAGGTGCCGACGCTGTTCATGGCCAATGATCTGACCGGCAACTCCGAACTGTGCTCGCTGTTCCTGCATGCCGATTACCGCACTGGTCTCAACGGCCGTTTGCTGTCGAAGGCGCGCTTTCTGTTCATCGCCGAGTTTCGCGAGCTGTTCGGCGACAAGGTGATCGCCGAGATGCGCGGCATGTCCGATGAGCGTGGACGCTCCCCGTTCTGGGAAAGCCTCGGTCGGCATTTCTTCAAAATGGAGTTCTCCCAGGCGGACTACCTCACCGGCGTCGGCAACAAGGCCTTCATTGCCGAGTTGATGCCCAAGTTTCCGCTCTATACCTGCTTTCTGTCCGAGGATGCACGTGCCGTGATCGGCCGGGTGCACCCGGATACCGAACCGGCGCTGGCCATGCTCAAGGCCGAGGGTTTCAGCTATCAGGGCTATGTCGACATCTTCGACGCGGGCCCGGCCATCGAGGCGGAAACCGCGAAGATTCGCGCCGTGCAGGGCAGCCAGAATCTGGTACTGGCCATCGGTACGCCGGGTGATGACGCCGAGCCGTTCCTGGTGCACAACCGCAAGCGCCAGGACTGCCGTATCACCGTTGCACCTGCGCGCCTGGCGGCCGGCACCCTGGTGGTCGATCCATTGACGGCCAAGCGCCTACGCCTTTCGGCGGGTGATCAGGTACGCGCCGTGCCGTTGGCGGCGCACCGCTGAGTTATTGGTTTTGCGTGGCGGCCCAAGCCGGCCGCCGGAAAATGCTGGGAGTGGTAAAACAAGATGAACACTCATTACATCGCAGGTCAGTGGCAGCCCGGTCAGGGCGAGTCGCTGCAATCGCTCGACCCGGTCAGCCAAGCCGTGCTCTGGCAGGGCCAGGGCGCCACCGCTGCGCAGGTCGATGCAGCCGTTGCCGCTGCGCGTGGCGCTTTCTCGTTGTGGGCCGCGCATTCGCTGGATGGCCGCATCGCCGTGCTGGAACGCTTCGCCGCCTGCCTGAAGTCGCGTGCCGACGAAGTGGCCCGGGCGATTGGTGAGGAGACCGGCAAGCCATTGTGGGAAGCTGCCACCGAAGTGAACAGCATGGTGGGCAAGGTCGCCATTTCCATTCAGAGCTATCGCGAGCGCACCGGTGAGAAGAGCGGCCCGCTGGGCGACGCCACTGCGGTGTTGCGCCACAAACCGCACGGTGTGGTGGCGGTGTTTGGCCCCTACAACTTTCCCGGCCACTTGCCTAACGGCCATATCGTGCCGGCGCTCCTGGCCGGTAACTGCGTGCTGTTCAAACCCAGCGAGCTGACGCCGAAGGTGGCAGAGCTGACGGTCAAATGCTGGATCGAGGCCGGGCTGCCCGAGGGCGTGCTCAGCCTGCTGCAGGGCGGTCGCGAAACCGGCGTCGCGCTGGCCGGCCATCCTGGTATCGACGGGCTGTTCTTCACTGGCTCCAGCCGCACCGGCAACCTGCTGCACACCCAATTCGCCGGGCGCCCGGACAAGATCCTGGCGCTGGAGATGGGTGGCAACAACCCGCTGATCGTCGATCAGGTCGCGGATGTCGATGCCGCGGTGTACACCATCGTCCAGTCCGCGTTCATCTCGGCTGGCCAGCGCTGCACCTGCGCGCGCCGTCTGCTGGTGCCGCAAGGGGAGTGGGGCGACGCCCTGCTGGCGCGTCTGGTGCAGGTTGCCGGGCAGATCAAGGTCGGTCGCTTCGACGAGCAGCCGGCGCCGTTCATGGGCTCGGTGATTTCCCTGCAGGCCGCCGCGCAGCTGATGCAGGCGCAGCAGGACTTGCTGGCCGGCGGCGCCACGGCGTTGCTGGCGATGACCCAGCCGCAGGAGGGTGCCGCGCTGCTGACGCCCGGCATTCTCGATGTCACGGCCGTGAACGACCGTCCTGACGAAGAATTCTTCGGTCCGCTGCTGCAGGTGATCCGCTACGACAATTTCGAGGCTGCCATCGCCGAGGCCAACGCCACGGCTTATGGCTTGGCCGCCGGCCTGCTGTCCGACTCACGTGCGCGCTTCGAGCAGTTCTGGCTGCACAGCCGCGCCGGTATCGTCAACTGGAACAAACAGCTCACTGGCGCCGCCAGCACTGCGCCTTTTGGTGGTATCGGCGCTTCGGGCAACCATCGCGCCAGTGCCTACTATGCAGCGGATTACTGCGCCTACCCGGTGGCCGGGCTTGAGAGCGAAAGCCTGGCTTTACCCGCGACCCTGACTCCGGGAGTGACTCTGTAATGACCGCTTATGAGATGTCCGCTTTTGAAATGAATGTCGACGGCCTGGTCGGGCCGACTCACAACTACGGTGGGTTGTCCTACGGTAACGTCGCGTCGCAGAGCAACTGTCAGGCCGTGTCGAGCCCCAAGGAAGCTGCCAAGCAGGGGCTGGCGAAAATGAAGGCGCTGATGGACATGGGCTTCAAGCAGGGCGTACTGGCCCCGCAGGAGCGTCCGGACGTTGCCGTTTTGCGCAGCCTGGGCTTTACCGGCAGTGACGCGCAGGTGATCGCCAAGGCCGCCAAGGGCGCCATGCCTTTGCTGGTGGCGAGTTGTTCGGCCTCCAGCATGTGGACGGCCAATTCCTGCACTGTCAGCCCCAGCGCCGACACGGCAGATGGCCGCGTGCACTTCACTGCCGCCAACCTCAACTGCAAGTTCCACCGCAGCATCGAGCACCCCACCACCAGTCGGGTGTTGCAGGCGATGTTCGCCAGCGAGAAACACTTCGCTCATCACCCGGCGTTGCCGGCGGTCAGTCAGTTCGGTGACGAAGGTGCGGCCAACCATACGCGTTTCTGCAAGGGCTATGGCGACGCCGGGGTAGAGTTCTTCGTCTACGGCCGCAGCGCCTTCGACAGCCGTTATCCGGCCCCGCAGCGCTACCCGGCGCGGCAGACCCTGGAAGCCTCTCACGCGGTGGCTCGCTTGCATGGTCTGGGCAAGGCCGGTGTGGTGTTCGCCCAGCAGAATCCGGAGGTGATCGATCAGGGCGTGTTTCACAACGACGTGATCGCCGTGGGCAACGGCGAGGTGCTGCTCTATCACCAGGATGCCTTCTTGGGCACCGACAAGGTACTGGCCGAACTGGGGGAAAAACTGGCCCGGCGCGGCGGTAACTTCCAGGCCATCTGCGTGCCAGCTTCTGCGGTCAGCGTGCAGGATGCGGTGCGTTCCTACCTGTTCAACAGCCAGCTGCTGACGCGCGCCGATGGCAGCATGCTGTTGGTGGTGCCAGAGGAGTGCAAGAGCAACGCCAGCGTCTGGCGCTACCTGGAGCAACTGACCGCGAGTGGCGGGCCGATCCGCGAGGTGCGGGTGTTCGACCTCAAGCAGAGCATGCAGAACGGCGGTGGTCCTGCTTGCCTGCGCCTGCGTGTGGCGCTCAATGAGCAGGAGCTGGCTGCGGTCAATCCGGGCGTGCTGATGAGCGACGCGCTGCATGACACCCTGGTGGCCTGGGTCGACAAGCATTACCGCGACCGCCTCAGCGAAGCCGATCTGGCCGACCCGCAATTGCTCACCGAATGCCGCACGGCATTGGATGAACTGACGCAGATCCTTAAACTGGGCTCGGTCTATCCTTTCCAGATAGCCTGAACCTGACCTCGATTCCCGGAGATTTTATGAGCGACGCGCTGCAGCTGATTCTTGAAGACAACGACGGTACCCAACTGGAAACCTCCTGCAGCCGCTTTGCCGTGGTCTGGCAGGGCAAGGAGCTGTGGGTCCAGGCCGTTGGCGATCAGTTGCTGATCGGTGTTGATGTGGAAGAGGGCGATACCGAGTACGTCAACCTGCTGTTGCGTCCGCAGGCTACCAACCTGGTCAGCCTGCAGCTGGAGATGGAGCCGATGATCGCCGACGAGGATGATCATGTTCATGGCCCGGACTGCAACCACTGATCGAACCTGGTAGGGTGGGCCGGGCGGCGCTCCGCTTCAGCCCACCCTGCGAAAATGCTGTGAACCAAGGAGTCCCCATGCTTGCCCTCGGCAAACTGCTTGAACTGACCCTGGCCGGCCACGAGCCGTCGGCGAAGATTCAACTGACGCCCGATGGTACGCGTCTGCGCTGGCTCGACGAAGGTGCGCTGGAGGTGACACCGCCTGCAGCGCGCGACAATGGCCTCGACCTGCTGCTGTCGGCCGGCGTCCACGGCAACGAAACCGCGCCAATCGAGCTGCTCGATCGTCTGCTGCGCGGCATCGCGCGCAATGAACTGCATCCGGCGGCGCGCATTCTCTTTCTGTTCGGCAATCCCGAGGCCATGCGCCGCGGTGAGCGCTATATCGAGCAGGACCTCAATCGCTTGTTCAGTGGTCGTCACGAGCAATCCAGTGGCTTCGAGGCTATTCGCGCTTGCGATCTGGAGCATCTGGCCGCCACCTTTTTCGGCAAGCAAACAGGCCGCACTCGTCTGCATTACGACCTGCACACCGCCATTCGCGGCTCGAAGATCGAGCAGTTCGCCCTCTATCCCTGGCAGGAAGGTCGCGCCCACTCGCGGCGTGAGCTGGAGCGCCTGCGTGCTGCCGGCATCGAGGCGGTGCTGCTGCAGAACAAGTCTTCGATCACCTTCAGCGCCTACACCTATGCGCAGCTTGGTGCCGAGGCTTTCACCCTGGAGTTGGGCAAGGCGCGCGCCTTCGGTCAGAACGAGTTGGTCAACCTCGACCTGCTGGAGAATGCGCTGCACGCACTGATCGAAGGGCGCGAAGCGATCAGTGGCGAGGCGACGCTCGATGGCTTGCAGCTGTTTTCGGTATCACGTGAGGTGATCAAGCACAGCGACAGCTTCCAGTTGCACCTGCCGGAGGACATTGAAAATTTCACCGAACTGGAGCCCGGTTACCTGCTCGCCGAAGACATCGCCGACAGCCGCTGGATAGTGGAAGAGAAGGGCGCGCGAATCATCTTCCCCAATCCCAAGGTCAAGAATGGCCTGCGCGCCGCCATTCTGATCGTTCCCGACGACGGTGCCGGCTTGCTGTAGCCCGGATGCAATCCGGGGATGACCGGCACATCTTCCCCGGATTGCATCCGGGCTACGGTGTCGGCAAGTTGCTTTATCGCGCAACTGTATCTTTCCCCGTCCGGGCGACCTCTTTAGCATGAGCCTTTCGCCAATTGCCGGGAAAGCCTGTCATGCCCCTGATCGACCTGCGTAGCGACACCGTCACCCAACCCACCGTTGCCATGCGTGAAGCCATGATGGCTGCCGAGCTGGGTGATGACGTGTATGGCGAAGACCCCACGGTAAACCGTCTGGAGGCCTGGCTGGCCAATGAGCTGGGCTTCGCGGCGGCGCTGTTCGTCCCCACCGGCACCATGAGCAACCTGCTGGGCCTGATGGCTCATTGCGAGCGCGGTGACGAGTACATCGTCGGCCAGCAAGCCCACACCTACAAGTACGAGGGCGGCGGTGCCGCCGTACTTGGCTCCATCCAGCCGCAGCCGATCGACGGTGAAGCCGACGGCTCGCTGGATCTGGCCAAGGTCGAAGCGGCGATCAAGCAGGACGACTTCCATTTCGCCCGCACCCGCTTGCTGGCCCTGGAAAACACCATGCAGGGCAAGGTGCTGCCGCTCGACTACCTGGCAGCCGCCCGCGAACTCACTCGCCGCCGTGGTTTGAGCCTGCACCTCGATGGCGCCCGCCTGTACAACGCCGCGGTCAAGCTCGGGGTGCCGGCGCGCGAAATCACCCAGCACTTCGACTCGGTCTCGGTGTGCCTGTCCAAGGGGCTCGGTGCGCCGGTCGGTTCAGTGCTCTGTGGCAGTACGGCGTTGATCGCCAAAGCACGCCGTTTGCGCAAGATGGTCGGTGGTGGCATGCGTCAGGCCGGCGTGCTGGCGGCAGCAGGCTTGTATGCGCTGCAGCATCAGGTTCAGCGCCTGGCCGAGGATCATGCTAATGCGACGCGACTCGGCGAAGAGCTGAGCGAGCTGGGCTACAGCGTTGAGCCGGTGCAGACCAATATGGTCTATGTGCAACTCGGCGAGCGCGCCGGGCAAGTTAAGGCCTTCATGGCCGAACACGGCATCGCCGTCAGTGCCGCGCCACGCCTACGTCTGGTCACTCATCTGGACGTCAGCGCCGAACAAATCGAGCGGGTGATCAGGGCATTTGCTGCTTTCCGTTCGCATTAAGCGTCAGGCGTGCACTGCTGATAGGCGCACGCTATCAACAAGGCACTAGCCGCGGGCGATGGGGCCGATATAATGCGTCCCTTTGCCGGCTTTGCCGTGGCCGCCTGATTCCGTGGATATCCCTATGAAAAGCGCAGAAATCCGTGAAGCCTTCCTGAGCTTCTTCGAAGAAAAAGGGCACACCCGTGTCGCTTCCAGCTCGCTGATTCCGGCGAACGACCCGACCCTGCTGTTCACCAACGCGGGCATGAACCAGTTCAAGGACTGCTTCCTGGGCCTGGAAAAGCGCGCCTATACCCGTGCCACCACTAGCCAGAAGTGCGTGCGTGCCGGCGGCAAGCACAACGACCTGGAAAACGTCGGCTACACCGCGCGTCACCACACCTTCTTCGAGATGCTGGGCAACTTCAGCTTCGGCGACTATTTCAAGCGTGACGCCATTCATTACGCCTGGGAATTCCTGACCTCCGACAAGTGGCTGAACCTGCCCAAGGAAAAGCTCTGGGTCACCGTCTACGCCACCGATGACGAAGCCTACGAGATCTGGAACAAGGAAATTGGCGTACCGGCCGAGCGCATGATCCGCATCGGCGACAACAAGGGTGCGCCATACGCTTCCGACAACTTCTGGGCGATGGGTGACACCGGTCCGTGCGGCCCGTGCACCGAGATCTTCTTCGACCACGGCGAGCACATCTGGGGCGGCCCACCCGGCAGCCCGGAAGAAGATGGTGATCGCTACATCGAGATCTGGAACAACGTGTTCATGCAGTTCAACCGCACTGCAGATGGCGTCCTGCACCCGCTGCCGGCGCCGAGCGTGGACACCGGCATGGGCCTGGAGCGCATCAGCGCCGTGCTGCAGCACGTCAACTCGAACTACGAGATCGACCTGTTCCAGAACCTGCTGGCCGCCTCGGCCAAGGCCATCGGCTGCGGCAACGAAGGCCAGGCTTCGCTGAAGGTGGTGGCTGACCATATCCGTTCCTGCAGCTTCCTGATCGCCGACGGCGTTACCCCGTCCAACGAAGGCCGTGGCTACGTGCTGCGCCGCATCGTGCGCCGCGCTTGCCGCCACGGTAACAAACTGGGCGCCAAGGGCAGCTTCTTCTACCAGATCGTCGCCGCCCTGGTGGCCGAGATGGGCGAAGCCTTTCCCGAGCTCAAGCAGCAGCAGGCGCACATCGAGCGCGTGCTGAAGACTGAAGAAGAGCAGTTCGCCAAGACCCTGGAGCAGGGCCTGAAGATTCTCGAGCAGGATCTGGCCGGCCTGCAGGGCTCGGTCATTCCGGGCGACGTGGTGTTCAAGCTGTACGACACCTATGGCTTCCCGGTTGACCTGACTGCCGACATCGCCCGCGAGCGCGAGCTGTCGGTGGACGAAGAAGGCTTTGAGCGTGAAATGGAGGCTCAGCGCGAGCGCGCTCGTTCCGCCAGCTCCTTCGGCATGGACTACAACGCCCTGGTCAAGGTCGACGCCGACACCCGCTTCCTCGGCTACGAAGGCACCAGCGGCAGCGGCAAGATCATTGCTTTGTTCAAGGCCGGTGCTGCGGTCGACAGCCTCGCCGAAGGCGAGGAGGGCGTGGTGGTGCTGGATCAGACCCCGTTCTACGCCGAATCCGGTGGCCAGATCGGTGACTGCGGTTACCTGGAAAGTGCCGGCGTACGCTTCGACGTGCGCGACACTACCAAGGCCGGCGGCGCCTTCCTGCACCACGGTGTGGTGGCCAAGGGCGGCCTGAGTGTCGGCACCAGCGTCAAGGCTGAAGCCGAAGCCGGCGTGCGTCAGGCCACCGCGCTGAACCACTCCGCGACTCACCTGCTGCACGCCGCGCTGCGTCAGGTGCTGGGCGATCACGTGCAGCAGAAGGGCTCGCTGGTCGACAGTCAGCGCCTGCGTTTCGACTTCAGCCACTTCGAGGCGATCAAGCCCGAGCAGATCAAGCAGCTGGAAGACATCGTCAACGCCGAGATTCGCAAGAACTCCGAGGTCGAGACCGAAGAAACCGATATCGAAACCGCCAAGGCCAAGGGCGCCATGGCGCTTTTCGGCGAGAAGTACGGTGATCAGGTGCGTGTGCTGAGCATGGGCGGCGACTTCTCCGTCGAGCTCTGCGGCGGTACCCACGTATCGCGTACTGGCGACATCGGTCTGTTCAAGATCACCAGCGAAGGCGGCGTGGCCGCTGGCGTGCGTCGTATCGAAGCGGTCACTGGCGCAGCCGCGCTGGCCTGGCTCAATGGCGCCGAGGAGCAGCTCAAGGAAGCCGCTTCCCTGGTCAAGGGCAGCCGCGACAACGTGCTGGACAAGCTCTCGGCCCTGATCGAGCGCAACCGTCAGCTGGAAAAGGAGCTGGAGCAGCTCAAGGCCAAGGCCGCCAGCGCCGCCGGTAACGACCTGGCCGGTTCGGCCGTGGACGTCAAGGGCACCAAGGTGCTGGCTGCGCGTCTCGATGGTCTGGACGGTAAGGCGCTGCTGGCGCTGGTCGACCAGTTGAAGAACAAGCTGGGCAGCGCTGTGATTCTGCTCGGTGGTGTGTTCGACGAGAAGGTGGTGCTGGTCGCTGGTGTGACCCAGGATCTGACCGCCAAGGTCAAGGCCGGTGACCTGATGCGTCAGGCCGCGGCAGCCGTGGGCGGCAAGGGTGGCGGTCGCCCGGACATGGCTCAGGGCGGCGGCGTAGATGCCGGCAAGCTGGATGAAGCCCTGGCTCTGGCCGCTACTCTGGTCGAGCAGGCTTCGTAACGAGCGAGAAAGCGGGGCCCGCAGTGCGTCCGGCGGGCCTTGGCAGTATGACCCGATGCGGGTTTAATGGGCGCCCTTCGAGGAATCAGGCGGCTTTTTGAAATGGCTTTGATCGTACAGAAGTTTGGGGGCACCTCCGTCGGCACCATCGAGCGTATCGCGCAGGTGGCCGACAAGGTGAAGAAGTTCCGCGAGAACGGTGACGACATCGTCGTCGTGGTTTCCGCCATGAGCGGCGAAACCAACCGCCTGATCGATCTGGCCAAACAGATCACCGATGGCGAGCCGGTTGCGCGTGAGCTGGATGTCATGGTGTCCACCGGTGAGCAGGTGACCATTGCCCTGCTGGCCATGGCGCTGATCAAGCGCGGCGTGCCGGCGGTGTCCTACACCGGCAACCAGGTGCGCATCCTCACCGACAGCGCGCACAACAAGGCGCGCATTCTGCAGATCGATGACCAGAAGATTCGTACTGATCTCAAGGCCGGTCGCGTCGTCGTCGTCGCCGGCTTCCAGGGTGTCGACGAGCACGGCAATATCACCACCCTCGGTCGTGGCGGTTCCGACACCACCGGCGTGGCTCTGGCTGCGGCGCTGAAAGCCGACGAGTGCCAGATCTACACCGACGTCGATGGTGTCTACACCACCGACCCGCGTGTGGTGCCCAAGGCTCAGCGTCTGGAAAAGATCACCTTTGAAGAGATGCTGGAAATGGCCAGCCTCGGCTCCAAGGTGTTGCAGATTCGTTCGGTGGAGTTCGCCGGCAAGTACAACGTCCCGCTGCGCGTCCTGCACAGCTTCCAGGAGGGGCCGGGCACCCTCATTACCCTTGATGAAGAGGAATCCATGGAACAGCCGATCATTTCCGGCATCGCTTTCAACCGCGACGAAGCCAAGCTGACCATCCGTGGGGTACCGGATATCCCCGGCATCGCCTTCAAGATTCTCGGCCCGATCAGCGCCGCCAACATCGAAGTGGACATGATCGTGCAGAACGTCTCGCACGATAACACCACCGATTTCACCTTCACCGTGCACCGCAACGACTACAACAACGCCCTCGGCGTGCTGCAGAAGACAGCAGACGAGCTGGGCGCCCGTGAAGTGGTCGGCGACACCAATATCGCCAAGGTATCCATCGTCGGTGTCGGTATGCGCTCCCATGCCGGTGTTGCCAGCCGTATGTTCGAAGCCCTGGCCAAGGAGACCATCAATATCCAGATGATCTCCACCTCCGAGATCAAGGTTTCCGTGGTGATCGAGGAGAAGTATCTGGAGCTGGCGGTACGCGCTCTGCATACCGCTTTCGAGCTGGATGCCCCGGCCCGACAGGGCGAGTGATTCAACTGATTTGAAAGGCGCGGCTGGTTCCGCGCCTTTCGTCTTTTTGACTGGCATGTGGGAACTTTCTTTCTGCGCGTGCTGGTCAATACTTGGGTGGAGGCTTTCAGGCTTGATTTAGCGGGAAGCCGGCACCATTTTCTTTTTGCAGACTGTTGTCCTGAGAAATGTAATCCGTTGAGGAGAAAGGAATGCTGATTCTGACTCGCCGGGTCGGAGAGACCCTGATGGTCGGTGATGATGTGACTGTCACCGTGTTGGGTGTGAAAGGTAACCAGGTGCGCATTGGTGTCAATGCGCCGAAAGAGGTTGCCGTACACCGTGAAGAAATCTACCAGCGCATCCAGAAAGAGAAGGGTGACGAACCAAGCCACTAATTTTTCTACAAATTTTTGTTTGCAAACGGGGAAAACATGTTTATCATGCGCCCCGTGTTGCGGAGAGGTGGCCGAGTGGCCGAAGGCGCTCCCCTGCTAAGGGAGTACACCTCAAAAGGGTGTCGGGGGTTCGAATCCCCCCTTCTCCGCCATTATTCAGCGAGTCAGGCGTAAGCCGGGCTGGCGAATCAACCAGAGGTGATCTGGTATAAAAGCACCAAACGGACTCATAGCTCAGCTGGATAGAGTACTCGGCTACGAACCGAGCGGTCGGAGGTTCGAATCCTCCTGAGTCCGCCATATTCAATGGCTTGCATCGCTGCAAGCCATTTTGTTTCAACCAGTGGTGATCTGGTCTAAAAGCGCCAAAGTGTGGACTCATAGCTCAGCTGGATAGAGTACTCGGCTACGAACCGAGCGGTCGGAGGTTCGAATCCTCCTGAGTCCGCCATATTCAATGGCGATGCAGCGATGCAGCGCCATGCTTCAACCAGCGGTGATCTGGTCTAAAAGCGCCAAAGTGTGGACTCATAGCTCAGCTGGATAGAGTACTCGGCTACGAACCGAGCGGTCGGAGGTTCGAATCCTCCTGAGTCCGCCATACCCAAAGGGCCTGCAGCAATGCAGGCCCTTTTTCTTTGCGCATCATTTCTTCACGCAGCCGGCTTCGTCGAAACTGACCTGCCGGCTGCTGCCGCCTTTGCGTTTTTCGCGGTAGTGATAGCGCTGCTGCCCATTGCTGCTCGTGACTCTGTCCGGCTTGCCCAGGCTGCTTTCCACGTCGGCGCGGCTCATGCCGCGGCGCACTTCCTTGCGGATGATTGCCTGGCGCCTTTCGCTGCTGGTCAGCAGGTTGCCGCAGCCATCGTCCTGTTGGCCGACGATGACCACCTCGCCACTGCTTGCCGAGGCAGTTGTCGTACGTCGGCCTGGGTCGGCCAGGGGGATTGGCTTGCCGCTACTGGGCGTGTGGTTGCGCGCATCCTGCAGATGCTGCTGCTGATCGTCGGTGCAGCCGTGGCGGGTGAAGGTGATATGGCCGTCAGCGTCGACGCAGCGGAACACGCTGGCGGCCGAGCTGTCTGCAATAGGGTAGAGAAGCGCAGCGGCCAGTAGCGCTGCGACGTGCTGTCCTCGCATGAATCGTCCTCCGTGACGTTTGCCTGCTTCAGGTTAGACCGTTTTTTCGCGCTCGCCAGGGTGTCCTGGCGGGGAGCGCTGACGTCGCATAGCCAGGTTTTCATGCGAGATCGAAGTTTGTGATGCAAGCAGTTGTTCTTGCCGCGCTTTTGTCACGTACAAAGCTGTTTTGCGGTGTTATCATTCGCCGCGTCAGCCCCGCCGGGGCTTGTGGAATACCACCATGGACTTACCCAGTAGTTACTCAATACTCCCCTCGCACAATCGTGTAAGACCTGATTGATCCCCTCTGGCGTGCCCGCCAACTGGGGGTGGAGCGCGCTATGACTGAAGTAGAAGCCAAAAAGCCGCAAGAGAGCTTGCAGGATCGCCTGGCTCAGGTGATCGAACTGCTGCATCGGCACAAGCTGGTCGAAGACCTGACTCATCGTCAGGAAGGCCAGCATCACGACCGGGTCGAGAACCTGGTGCATCGTCAGAATCTCGTCGAGCTGCAGCGCAAGCTCGAAGATCTGCACCCTGCGGACATTGCCCACATCCTCGAAGCCTTGCCGCTCGACGAACGTCTGACCGTCTGGCAGCTGGTCAAGTCCGAGCGCGATGGCGACATCTTGCTGGAAGTCTCTGACGCGGTACGGGAAACCTTGATCGCCGACATGGACGATCACGAGATTCTCGCCGCGGCCAAGGACCTGGACGCCGACGAACTCGCCGACCTGGCGCCGGAACTGCCGCGCGACGTCGTTCATGAGCTGATGGAATCGCTCGACGCCCAGCAGCGCGAGCGTGTGCGTTCGGCCCTGTCCTATGAAGAGGATCAGGTCGGCGCGCTGATGGACTTCGAGATGGTCACCATCCGCGAAGACGTCAGCCTGGAAGTGGTTCTGCGTTACCTGCGCCGCCTGAAAGAGCTGCCGGGCCATACCGACAAGCTGTTCGTGGTCGATTACGACGGCGTGCTCAAGGGCGTGCTGCCGATCAAGCGCCTGCTGGTCAACGACCCGGACAAGCAGGTCGGCGAAGTCATGGCCGACGATCCGGTAAGTTTTCACCCGGATGAGGACGGTTATGACGCCGCCCAGGCCTTCGAACGTTACGACCTGATTTCCGCCCCGGTGGTGGACAAGAACGGCAAGCTGATCGGCCGTCTGACCATCGACGAGATGGTCGACCTGATCCGTGAGGAAAGCGAAAGCGAAGTGCTGAACATGGCCGGTCTGCGCGAGGAAGAAGACATCTTCGCCTCGGTGTGGAAGTCGGTGCGCAACCGTTGGGCCTGGCTGGCTATCAACCTGGTCACCGCATTCCTGGCTTCGCGGGTGATCGGCCTGTTCGAAGGCTCGATCGAGAAGCTGGTGGCGCTGGCGGCGCTGATGCCCATCGTCGCCGGTATCGGCGGCAACTCCGGCAACCAGACTATCACCATGATCGTACGCGCCATGGCGCTGGATCAGGTCAGCACCGGTAACACCGCGCGGCTGGTGCGCAAGGAACTGGGGGTTTCCCTGATCAACGGCATCCTCTGGGGCGGCGTGATTGGTGGGGTGGCCTATTACCTGTACGACAGCTGGTCGCTGGGTGTGGTGATGACGGCGGCCATGACCCTCAACCTGCTGCTTGCGGCGCTGATGGGGGTGCTGATCCCCATGACCCTGGCACGCCTGGGGCGCGACCCGGCCATGGGGGCCAGCGTGATGATCACTGCCATGACCGACAGCGGCGGTTTCTTCATCTTCCTGGGGTTGGCGTCGATCTTCCTGATGTAGGTCGCTTCAGTTCATCAGCTCGACCAGCCGCCAGGTATCGAGAAAGGCCGTGACCCGGGTGATCCGGCCGTTCTCCAGCTGCATGTGCCAGGAGTAACTGTTCTCGTAGCGACTGCCGTCCTTGGCGGTCGCCTGGCCATCCCAGTGCACGACCACGTAAGGTCCCTGCGCCACGATCTGGCGGACGGTGGGCACGATGGGCGTGGCCAGTTTGTCAGTGATGGGTTTGACTGCATCTTCCATGAACGCCTCTCGCGTGGGGTAAGTCCCGGAGTACGGGCTGCTGCCGGCCACGACCCAGACGGCATCATCGGCCAGCAACTGGAAGATGCCGCCTTGGCCTGCGCGCCAATCATCGAAGGCTTTCTGAATCAGGGCCTGATTGGCCGCGGTGTTGTCACTTGCCCAGGCCGGGAGGCAGAGGGATGCGCTCAGTAGCAATACGGCGATGATCTTGTGCATGTTCATGGGCATTTTTCCTTGGCTGATGAATAGCGTTATTCGTCTATTGGGTTGCTTTTGCGGCGCAGTACCATGCCGCCGTGGTAGAGCACGTCGTTGATGAATTCGCCATCGGCGGTAAACCCGGTGTCGTCGACGTAGTCGATGTGGTTGCCGGTGACGCGGTAGTTGCCCTGGTAGGCGCTTTCGCGATTGCCGCGTGCCTCGTCATAACGGCCGTTGGCCAATAGCTCATGGCGGACATGGCCGTCGTCCGTTACCCACATGCCTACATAAGGATGCGGGTTCTCGGATTGCGCCAGTGACACGCCGGGTAGCAAGGCGCCGCTGATCAGCAGCGCTGCGACAGTAGTCTTCGCTGACATGGTGGTCTCCATCAATGAGGGCTGGCGGTTGGGCGCACGATCAGTTCGCTGACGTCGACGTCGTCGGGCTGTTCGACTGCATAGGCCACGGCGCGGGCGATGGCGTCTGGCGTGATGGCGACGCGACGGAAAGCTTGCATCGCCTCGCGCGCACTGGCATCGGAGATGCTGTCGGCCAGTTCGGACTCGACCACGCCAGGGCAGATGGTGGTGACGCGGATGCGCTCGCTTTCCTGGCGCAGGCCGTCGGAAATCGCCCAGACGGCATATTTGGTGGCGCAGTAGACCGCTGCTGTCGGCGATACGGCATGGGCGCCGATGGAGGCGATATTTATGACCTGGCCGCGTCCGCGTTCTTCCATGCCTGGCAGTACGGCGGCAATACCGTGCAGCACGCCCCTGATGTTGACGTCGATCATGCGATTCCACTCATCCACCTTCAGGGCATTGAGCGGCGACAGTGGCATGACCCCGGCGTTGTTGATGATCACGTCGACGGGGCCGTGCTGCGCTTCGGCATGCTCGACGAAGGCCTGCATATCGTGCAGTTGGCTGACGTCGAGGGCGCGGCAGGAGGCATGTTGACCTTGTGCCTGCAGTTCTTCTACCAGTGCCTGCAGGCGCTCGATGCGCCGTGCACCGAGGGCTACCTGATGACCCAGGCTTGCCAGGTGTCTGGCGGTGGCTTCGCCGATGCCGCTGCTGGCGCCGGTGATGAGGATGACTTTGCTCATGTCGGTCTCCATTGCGTTGTGGAGCGTCCATGCTAGGCAGGGGCCGGCCGGCTGCTAAGTCTCGTTACTCTTTCGATATTGCCTGTTTCTATTGAATGCTTCCTACAATACCCGGGTATTGATAACGAGTCGAAAGCGGCGCATGAGCATGAGTCCTGAGAGCATCAAGCGACGTATGGTCGAACTGATGCTGCGTCTGGCCCCCGAGGAGGGGTACACCGCGGCGCAGCTCGACGGGGTTACCTTCATGCGCTCCAATCGCTCGCTGCCGGTTACCCCGGCGCTGTACGAGCCGAGCATCGTGATCGTGATCCAGGGGCGCAAGAGCGGACTGCACGACGGCAATCTGTATGTTTACGATGCGCAGCACTATCTGGTGCTGGCGCTGCCCCTGCCGTTCTCCATCGAAACCGAGGCCAGTGCCGAAGAGCCCATGCTGGGGGTGGCGCTGCGTGTCGACCCGCTGTTGGTGGCCGAGCTGGTCATGGATCTGCAAGAGCCCCAGCCCACTCAACCGGCAACGCTTTATTCCAGTCCGATGGATGCGCGCTTGAGTGATGCCACGTTGCGCCTGCTGGAGGCCCTGGCTGACCCTGAGGAGGTGCGCCTGCTCGGCCCATCGATTCTGCGTGAGATCGTCTTTCGCGTGCTGCAGGGTGAGCAGGGCAATGGCCTGCGCGCGACCCTGGCGCAGAACAGTCATTTCGGTCGTATCGCGCGCGTCCTGCAGCGGATTCACCGGGATTATCAGCAATCGCTCGATGTGCCTTCGCTGGCCGAAGTCGCCAGCATGAGCGTGCCGACTTTCCATGTGCATTTCAAGGCGATGACCAGTCGCTCACCGCTGCAGTACCTCAAGGCCATTCGCCTGCATCAGGCGCGCCTGCTGATGATCCGCAACGACATGAGTGCGCTCAGCGCTGCGCAGCGCGTCGGGTATGAAAGTCCGTCGCAGTTCAATCGGGAGTTCAAGCGTCTGTTCGGGCGTACCCCCGGTGATGAGACGCGTCACTTCAAGACCCTGCTGAGGCTTGCTCCTGCCGTTGATACCGTGGTTCGCTCGGCATCCTGAGGCTGCGCTCGCCGGGCCTTTCTGCCTCTTTGGTAGTGGGTGCTGATAAACCACTACATAAATAGCCCGTTCGTCCCTTTTGGCGTTTGCTTCAAACGCTCGTTTCACGCTAAGGTTCGCCAGCTTTGCCCAGGTACTGACCCTGGGCGCTCCTAATCAATAATGAATGCAGCCCCTTAGCTGCTGGCCAAAGGAGCCAAGATGACCCCCAGTGAACTGCTGCTCGAGGGTGTCGAACTCATGCTGTTCGGCATGGGCTTCGTATTTGTCTTTCTGGTGTTGCTGGTGGGTGTGGTCAGTCTGATGTCACGTCTGATCGCGACCTTCGCTCCGCCCGCGCCGACCCCGGCCATTTCTTCTCCAGCGCCTAGTGTCGAGTCGGCCAGCCATGGGCCGGATGCAGAGACACTGGTCGCCATCCAATCCGCTATTGCCCAGCACCGCGCGCGCCGCGGTTGATCAGGTTCAGAGGGAGCACCTGTATGACTGCCGTAAAACAAGCACTCGGAATCACCGATGTGGTGCTGCGTGATGCGCATCAGTCGATCCTGGCGACGCGTGTTCGTCTCGAAGACATGCTGCCGATTGCGCCCAAGCTCGATCAGGTCGGCTTCTGGTCGGTGGAGTCCTGGGGCGGCGCGACCTTCGATGCCTGCATTCGTTACCTCGGCGAAGACCCCTGGGAGCGCATCCGCGAACTGAAGAAGGCCATGCCCAACACCCGTCAGCAGATGCTGCTGCGTGGGCAGAACCTGCTCGGCTACCGCCACTACGCCGACGATGTGGTGGAGAAGTTCGTCGAGCGTGCGGCGGTCAACGGCGTCGATGTGTTCCGCGTGTTCGATGCGATGAACGATCCGCGCAATCTGGAAACCGCGCTCAAGGCCGTGAAGAAGCAGGACAAACATGCCCAGGGCACCATCTCCTACACCACCAGCCCGGTGCACACCTTGGATATGTGGGTCGACCTGGCCAAGCAGATCGAAGACATGGGCGCCGATTCGGTGGCCATCAAGGACATGGCGGGCATCCTTACCCCGTACACCGCCTTCGAGCTGGTGTCGCGCCTGAAGGCCAGCCTGGCGATTCCGGTTCACATGCAGTGCCACGCCACGGCGGGGCTGTCGTCGGTGGCCATTCTCAAGGCGGTGGAAGCCGGTATCGACAACGTCGACACCGCGATTTCCTCGCTGTCGATGACCTATGGTCATTCGCCGACCGAATCGGTGGTGGCCATGTTCCAGGGCACCGAGCGTGACACCGGGCTCAACCTGGAGCTGCTGGAGGAAATCGCCGCCTACTTCCGCGAAGTGCGCAAGAAGTACGCGAAGTTCGAGGGCAACCTCAAGGGTGTCGATTCGCGCATCCTGGTTGCTCAGGTGCCCGGAGGCATGCTCACCAACATGGAAAGCCAGCTCAAAGAGCAGGGCGCCCAGGACAAGTTCGACCAGGTGCTGGCCGAGATTCCGCGCGTGCGCGAAGATCTCGGCTTCATCCCGCTGGTGACGCCCACGTCGCAGATCGTCGGCACCCAGGCGGTGATCAACGTGCTCACTGGCGAGCGCTACAAGTCCATCACCAAGGAAACCGCCGGCGTGCTCAAGGGCGAGTACGGCGCCGCGCCCGCGCCGTTCAACGCCGAGCTGCAGGCCCGTGTACTCGATGGCAGCGAGGCCATTACCTGCCGCCCGGCCGACCTGCTCGAGGCCGAAATGGACAAGCTGAGCGCCGAGCTCAAGGGCATTGCCCGGGAGAAAGGCATCAAGCTGGCCGCCGACGAGATCGACGACGTGCTGACTTACGCGCTGTTCCCGCAGATCGGTTTGAAGTTCCTGGAAAATCGCGGCAATCCGGCGGCATTCGAGCCGGCGCCGACCGGTAAGGAAACCCCGGCTCGCGAGGCCGGCAAGCCCGAGGTCTACACCGTCGAGGTCAATGGCAAATCCTTCGTCGTGCAGGTGGGCGAAGGTGGCGATATCGAAGGCATCAAGCCCGTCGGTGGCGCAGCGAGCGCCGCACCGGCGGCGGCTCCGGCCGCAGTCGGCGGCGGCGAGCCGCAAGCCGCGCCATTGGCTGGCAATATCTTCAAGGTGTTGGTGCAACCTGGCCAGGCCGTGGAGGAGGGTCAACTGGTGATCATCCTCGAAGCAATGAAGATGGAAACCGAGATCCGCGCCTTCAAGGCCGGCACCGTCGGTGCCGTCAACGTCAAGGTCGGCGATGCAGTGGCAGTGGGCGCAAGCCTGCTGACCATCGGCTGAGGGGCGCGTCATGGAAAAGCTGCTCAAGCTCTGGCAGAGCACCGGTCTGTACCATCTGGAGCCCGGTCAGGCGTTCATGATCGCGGTGTGTCTGTTGCTGATTTACCTGGCCATCAAAAAGGGCTTCGAGCCGCTGTTGCTGCTGCCCATTGGTTTTGGTGGCCTGTTGGCGAACATCCCGGTGGCCAACATGGCAGAGGGGGCGGGCTTTCTGCACCTGATCTACGAGGTAGGCCTGCCTACCAGTATCTTCCCGCTGCTGATTTTTTTGGGTGTCGGCGCTATGACCGATTTCGGGCCGATGCTGGCCAACCCCAAAACGCTGCTGTTGGGTGCTGCTGCGCAGTTCGGTATTTTCGGTACGCTGCTCGGCGCCTTGGCGCTGACCGCGTTGGGTATTCCCGGTATGGAGTTCACACTCAAGGAGGCTGCCTCCATCGCCATCATTGGCGGTGCTGACGGGCCGACCTCGATCTTCGTGACCTCCAAGCTGGCGCCGCATCTACTTGGTCCTATTGCAGTTGCGGCCTATGCCTATATGGCGCTGGTGCCCCTGATTCAGCCGCCGATCATGCGTGCGCTGACCACCAAGGAAGAGCGCGCCATCGTCATGCAGCAACTGCGCCCGGTGGGGCAGACCGAGAAGATCATATTCCCCATCGTGCTGTGCGTTCTGATCGGGATGCTGCTGCCTGACGCCGCGCCGTTGATCGGCATGTTTGCCCTCGGCAATCTGCTACGCGAGGCCGGTGTGGTCGAGCGTCTGGCCGATACATCGCGCAATGCGCTGATCAATATCGTCACCATCTTCCTTGGCCTGACCGTAGGCTCCAAACTCTCAGCCGATTCCTTCCTGCAACTTAAAACCCTGGGAATTCTCTCTCTGGGCATGTTGGCTTTCTGCGCCGGCACTGCTGCAGGGGTGCTGATGGCCAAGCTGATGAATGTGTTCAGCAGCAACAAGGTCAATCCGTTGATCGGCTCGGCGGGTGTGTCGGCAGTGCCGATGGCGGCTCGGGTATCGAACAAGGTCGGCCTGGAGGCCAACCCGCAGAACTTCCTGCTGATGCATGCCATGGGGCCGAACGTGGCCGGGGTGATCGGCTCGGCCGTGGCGGCGGGGGTGTTGCTCAGTTTCGTTGGCTGATAGGCGCGGAGTTCGCTCCGCGTCTTTTCGTTGCCCATAAAAAAACCGGCTCAAGGCCGGTTTTTTTATGGGCTCGCCTCAGGCTTCTTCGGCGGCCATTTCCACGTCGTGGGCAATCAGAGCGACCAGCGCGTTTTGCTGGCGGCGCGACAACTGACGAAAACGCTGCAGCAATTCACGCTCATGGAGGCTCAGTTCGGGGCTGTCGAGACGCAGACTGAGATCGTCATCCAGCGCACCTTCCTGAAGCATGCTTTGCTCCAGGCGGGCGATGATTTCCGAATTCATGCTGCGGTGATGGTTGCGTGCTACGTCAGCGATACGCTCACGCATGCCATCTGGCAAGCGAACGACAAATTTGTCAGCCGTGCGGCTGGAGTAAATAGCCTGTTTCATAGGGCGCATACATTACCGGTTAGTTCAGGGAGCGATACTGGTAGTCAGTGTCGAGATTGTCACCGGTTTGACCGTGTTTCGCACTAGCCGTTCAACCGGTATCGCGTTCTGCGTCATTATGACCCGAGAGTCATCTGAACAGTTCCTTGACGCCAAATACGTGTCGGATTGTGATTCAGGTGGCGGCTTTATGCCAGCACCGATTGTCTGAAATGCGTGGTATTCGGCAGAACTCATCTTGTTGCGTCGCTCGAACATAAAAGTTTCAAGTTTCGTTCACTCAATCGTCATCCGTGGTTCACGGGTCTGACACAGCTTGCGCCTACCTTGGTCTACACCAGAAGGCGCGAGTTAGCTGCCTTCGTATCGACAATGATAGTAGAGGGCCAGCCCATGCGCGCAGCGATTCGAGTCGACCGTCTGAACAAGAGCTTCGGCCGCAAACAGGCGTTGTTCGACCTGGCGCTGTCGGTACAGCCAGGTGAAATGGTGGCCTTGATCGGTGCTTCGGGGTCGGGCAAGTCGACCCTGCTGCGCCATCTCGCCGGCTTGGCACGCGGCGATGCCGGCAGTATCGAAGTGCTCGGTCGCCAGGTCCAGACCGATGGTCGCCTCAACGGCGACGTGCGCCGTCAGCGCGCCGATATCGGCTATATCTTCCAGCAGTTCAATCTGGTCGGCCGCCTCAGTGTGATGCAGAACGTGCTGCTCGGCGGTCTGGGGCGCATGCCGCGCTGGCGCGGCAGCCTCAGTCTGTTCAATGCCGAGGAAAGGCAGCGTGCCATGCAGGCGCTGGAGCGCGTCGGTCTGGCCGAGCTCGCTACGCAGCGTGCTTCGACCCTCTCCGGCGGACAGCAGCAACGCGTGGCCATCGCCCGCGCGCTGTGCCAGCAGGCCGAGGTGATCCTCGCCGACGAGCCGATCGCCTCGCTCGACCCGGAGTCGGCGCGCAAGGTGATGGAGATTCTCGCCGACATCAACCGCTGCGACGGCAAGACGGTGGTGGTGACCCTGCATCAGGTCGACTACGCGGTGCGCTATTGCCAGCGCGCCGTGGCGCTCAAGGGCGGGCGCATTCATTTCGACGGACCCACCGAAAGCTTCAACCCCGATTTCCTCAATGACCTCTACGGCGGCGATCTCGATATCAGCCTGCTGCTGCCGCAAGGGCAGCGCCCACGGGCTGTAGAGCGTCCGCTGGCGCTGGCCAAGGCCTGACGTCGCCTCCCTCATTCGAAACAACAACGCCAACCCGCAACAGGAGTGTGCTCCATGTTCAAACGCATCGGCCAGGTGCTGGCTGCCTCTGCGCTCGTCACCGGTTCCCTGCTGGGCTCGGTCCAGGCCGCCGAGGAACTCAACTTCGGCATCATCTCCACCGAGTCCTCGCAGAACCTCAAGGCCATGTGGGACCCCTTCCTGGCTGACATGAGCAAGCAGACCGGGGTGAAGATCAACGCCTTCTTCGCCCCGGACTATGCCGGGATCATCCAGGGCATGCGCTTCGACAAGGTCGACGTGGCCTGGTACGGCAACAAGTCTGCGATGGAGGCGGTTGATCGCGCCGGCGGCGAGATCTTCGCCCAGACCGTGGCGGCCAACGGCGCGCAGGGTTACTACAGCCTGCTGGTGGCGCACAAGGACAGCTCGATCAACTCGGTCGAGGACATGCTCAAGAACGCCAAGAGCCTGACCTTCGCCAACGGCGACCCCAACTCCACCTCCGGCTACCTGGTACCGGGGTATTACGTGTTCGCCCAGAACAACGCCGACGCCGGCAAGATCTTCAAGCGCTCGCTCAACGGCAGTCATGAGGTCAACGCCTTGTCGGTGGCCAACAAGCAGGTCGATGTCGGCACCTTCAACAGCGAGGGCATGGAGCGTCTGGAAGTGACCGCGCCGGACAAGGCCGCGCAGCTCAAGGTGATCTGGACCTCGCCGCTGATCCCGTCCGACCCCATCGTCTGGCGCAAGAACCTGCCGCAGGAAACCCGCGACAAGCTGCGCGACTTCTTCATGACCTACGGTGCCAAGCCGGAGGAGAAGAAGGTGCTCGCAGGCCTGCAGTGGGGCCAGTTCAAGGCTTCCGACAACGATCAGTTGCTGCCGATTCGTCAGCTCGAACTGTTCAAGAAACGTACTGAAGTAGCCAACAACGACAAGCTCAAGGACGCCGACAAGCAGGCTCAGCTCAAGGAGCTGGACGCCGAGCTGGCCAAGCTGGAGCAGCGTATGGCCGAGCGTGAGAAGCAGGGCGGCGCCAGCGCCGGTTGATCCTGGCAGCCCCTCGGTATCGACTGAGGGGCTGACTGCAGTCGTTTTCCCCGAGATGCCTTGATGACCACTTTGACCACCCATACCCCGACCGTCGATAGCAAACGCAGCTGGTTGCAGTTGATCGGCTCGGGCCTGTTCTTCGCCGTACTTGCCTGGTCCTGGCAGGGCGCGGAAATGAACCCGCTGGCGCTGGTGCGCGATGCCGGCAACATGGCCACCTTCGCCGCCGACTTCTTTCCGCCGGATTTCAGCAACTGGCAGCACTACCTCAAGGAGATGGTGGTTACCGTGCAGATCGCCCTCTGGGGCACGGTGCTGGCCATCGTCTGCGCCATTCCACTGGGCATTCTCTGCTCCGAGAACATCGTGCCCTGGTGGATCTATCAGCCGGTACGCCGGGTGATGGATGCCTGCCGTTCGATCAACGAAATGGTCTTCGCCATGCTCTTCGTCGTCGCGGTCGGCCTCGGCCCCTTCGCTGGCGTGCTGGCGCTGTTCATCAGCACCACCGGGGTGCTGGCCAAGCTGTTCGCCGAGGCGGTCGAGGCCATCGATCCGGGCCCGGTCGAAGGCGTGCGCGCCACCGGCGCCAGTGCCCTGCAGGAAGTGATCTTCGGCGTCATCCCACAGGTGTTGCCGCTGTGGATCTCCTACTCGCTGTACCGCTTCGAGTCCAACGTGCGCTCGGCCACCGTGGTCGGCATGGTCGGCGCTGGCGGTATCGGGGTGATCCTCTGGGAGGCCATACGCGGCTTCCAGTTCGCCCAGACCTGCGCGCTGCTGATCGTGATCATCCTGGTGGTGAGCGCCATCGACATCCTGTCCCAGCGCCTGCGCAAGCTCTTTATCTGAAGGAGGAGGAGGGCGCCTGCGTGCGCCCTTTTCAAACGATGAACTTGTCTAGACAAAGCGAACCGCTGTACCGCGAGCTGGCCGCCGTGTTGCGCGAAGATCTGCAACGCATGAGCCCGGGCGACTACCTGCCGGGCGAGATGCAACTGGCCGCACGTTTTTCCGTCAACCGCCACACCCTGCGCCGCGCGGTGGACGAGCTGGTGCTCGAAGGCCGACTGCTGCGCCGCCAGGGCAAGGGCACCCAGGTGCTGGCCAAGCCGCTGGTGTATCCGGTGGAGGCGGGCAGTGCCTTCAGCCAGTCGCTGTCGGCGCTCGGCCACCGGGTTGAAGCGAAATTGATCGAGCGCCTGCGCCGTGGCGGCAGCAGCGAGGAGTGCCGCCACCTGCAATTGCCCGATGGTAGCGAGCTGATCGAACTGGCCACCCTGCGCCTGCTCGACGGCCAGCCGCTGAGCCTGATCCGTCACCGTTTCTGCGCCAGCCTGGCGCCACTGTTGGCCGACTACCAGGGCGGTTCGCTGCGCCAGTACCTGGCCGAGCGCGACCTGCCGCTGGCGCGCACTTTCAGCCTGATCGGTGCGCGTCTGCCCAGCCGCGAAGAAGCCGCGCACCTGCTGATGCCGCGCCATGCGCCGCTGCTCAGCGTACTCACCCTGTCCCGCGATCCCGCTGGTCGGGCGGTGGAGCTGGCGCAGTCCAGCAGCCGCGCCGACCGCTTCCAGTACCAGGTAGCGACCTGATGGAGACCCGCATGAACGACCTTGATCCGAACATCGCCGCGCGCCAGCGCTGGATGGGTGTGCTGGCTCGCGCCGGCGACGCTCTCGATGCCCATGAAGCGGCGCTGAAAGACAGCGCCTACCAGCTGATCCGCGCCCCCGAGGTGGGCATGACTCTGGTGCGCGGGCGCATGGGCGGCACCGGCAGCGCCTTCAACCTCGGCGAGATGACCGTGACCCGCTGCGTGGTGCGCCTGGCCGACGGCCGTACCGGCTACAGCTACCTGGCTGGTCGCGACAAGCGCCGCGCTGAACTGGCCGCCCTGGCCGACGCCCACCTGCAGGGCAGTGACCAGGCGCGCTGGCTCATTGACCTGATCGACCCCCTGGCCCGCCAGCAGCGCGAACAGCGACTGGCCCGGGCCGCACAGACTGCCACCACCCAGGTGGAGTTCTTCACCCTGGTCAGAGGAGAGGATTGATGACTACGCCGCACAGCTCGCACTGGCTGCAACCGGCTTTCGACGACCCGGTGCTGGACGCCCAGCTCAGCTTCCGCGCCGCCCTCGGCGCCCTGGCCGAACCGGGTCTGCCGCGCGCCATGGATCGCGCCCACGCCCTGGGTGACCTGGCCCCGGCCACCTATGGCCTGTGCCTGGCCTTTCTCGACAGCGACACGCCGCTGTGGCTGGCGCCGCGCTTCGATACGCCGCTGATCCGCGCCAACCTGGCGTTCCACTGCGGCTGCCCGATCGTCGCCGAGCGCGAGATCGCCCTGTTCGCCCTGCTCGATGAGCGCGAGTTGAGCGATCTGTCGGACTTCGACAACGGCAGCGAGCGCTACCCGGATCAGTCTTGCACGCTGCTGATTCAACTCGACGATCTGCACGCTGGCCCAGCCCTGCGCTGGCGCGGCCCGGGTATCAAGGACGTGCGCAGCGTCAGCCTGCCGTTGCCGGCCTCGTTCTGGCAGCAGCGCCAGGCGCGCAACGCTTTTCCCCGTGGCCTGGACTGCTTCTTCGCCGCTGACGGCGAAGTCATCGGCCTGCCACGCAGCACCCACGTGCTGATCGAAACCGAGGAGGCTGCCTGATGTATGTCGCCGTCAAGGGTGGCGAACGCGCCATCGACAACGCTCATCAACTGCTGGCCAATCGTCGCCGCGGTGATACCGCCGTCGCCGAACTGGGCGTGCAGCAGGTGCGTCAGCAACTGCCGCTGGCCGTGGCCCGCGTCATGAGCGAGGGCTCGCTGTACGACGAGGAACTGGCTGCGCTGGCCATCAAGCAGGCCGCGGGCGATCTGATGGAAGCCATCTTCCTCTTGCGCGCCTACCGCACCACGCTGCCGCGCTTCGGCGCCAGCGAGCCGCTGGATACCACGAAGATGCAGCTGGAACGGCGCATCTCCGCCACCTTCAAGGATTTGCCTGGCGGTCAACTGCTCGGCCCGACCTTCGACTACACCCACCGTCTGCTGGATTTCACCTTGCTGGCCGAGGGCGACTATCCGGCGCCGGAAGCAGCCGTTACCGCTGAGCCCAAGCCCTGTCCGCGGGTGCTGGATTTTCTCGCAGGCGAAGGGCTGATGGCCCGTGAGGCGGATGACGGCGCGCCAGTACCCGACATCACCCGCGAGCCGCTGGCCTTTCCCGCCTGCCGCGCCGAGCGCCTGCAGGCCCTGGCCCGTGGCGACGAGGGCTTCCTCCTGGCGCTGGGGTATTCCACGCAGCGTGGTTACGGACGCAACCACCCCTTCGCCGGGGAGATCCGCATCGGTGATGTCGAGGTGTGGATGACGCCCGCCGAACTGGGTTTCGCCGTACCGCTGGGCGACATCGAAATCACCGAGTGCGAGATGGTCAACCAGTTCGTCGGGGAAAGCGCCGAGCAGGCGCAGTTCACCCGCGGCTACGGCCTGGCCTTCGGTTACGCCGAGCGCAAGGCCATGGGCATGGCCCTGGTCGACCGCGCCCTGCGCGCCGGCGAGTACGGCGAGGAAGTGCAGGGCCCGGCGCAGGAGGAGGAATTCGTGCTGATGCACTGCGACAACGTCGAGGCCGCCGGCTTCGTCTCGCACCTGAAGTTGCCGCACTACGTCGACTTCCAGGCCGAACTGGAACTGATCCGCAAGCTGCGCCGACAGGCGTCGGCAGAGGAGAACCACTGATGAACCTTTCCACTGCAAGCGGCGTCCGCGAGGCGTCGGCCTACAACTTCGCCTACCTCGACGAGCAGACCAAACGCATGATCCGCCGAGGTCTGCTCAAGGCGGTGGCGATCCCCGGCTACCAAGTGCCTTTCGGCGGCCGTGAGATGCCGCTGCCCTACGGCTGGGGCACCGGTGGCATGCAGCTGACCGCCGCCATTCTCGGCCGTGATGACGTGCTCAAGGTGATCGACCAGGGCGCTGATGACACCACCAATGCGGTGTCGATCCGCCGCTTCTTCGCCCGCACCGCCGGCGTCGCCACCACCGAACGCACGGTGGAGGCCAGCGTGATCCAGACCCGCCACCGCATCCCGGAAACCCCGCTGTCGGCCGGGCAGATCATGGTCTACCAGGTGCCTATCCCCGAGCCGCTGCGCTTTATCGAGCCCAGCGAGCAGGAGACGCGGACCATGCATGCGCTGGAGGATTACGGCGTGATGCACGTGAAGCTGTACGAGGACATCGCCACCTTCGGCCATATCGCCACCGCCTACGCCTACCCGGTGACGGTGGACGAGCGCTACGTGATGGACCCGTCGCCGATCCCGAAATTCGACAACCCCAAGCTGGACATGAGCCCGGCGCTGATGCTGTTCGGCGCCGGTCGTGAAAAGCGCCTGTACGCGGTGCCGCCCTTTACCCGGGTGGTCAGCCTGGACTTCGAGGATCACCCCTTCGCCGTGCAGCGCTGGGACGAGTGCTGCGCCTTCTGCGGCAGCACGGAATCCTTCCTCGACGAGCTGATCGTCGACGACGCCGGCAGCAAGCGCTACGTCTGCTCCGATACCGACTACTGCCGCCAGCGCACCGAGGAGAACCTGCAATGAGCGCCGCCGAACGTCTGCAACCTGCCGTGGCAGCGGCCGAGCCGCTGTTCTCGGCGCGTGACCTGACCCGCCTGTACGGCCCGGACAAGGGCTGCCAGGGGGTGAGCTTCGACCTCTATCCCGGCGAGGTGCTGGGCATCGTCGGCGAGTCCGGCTCGGGCAAGTCCACCTTGCTCAGCCTGCTCTCCGGGCGCTGCCCGCCGGATCGCGGCAGCGTGAGTTATCGCGCGCGCAGTGGTCAGTGGCTCGACCTGTATAGCGCCAGCGAGGCCGAGCGGCGCACGCTGCTGCGCACCGAGTGGGGCTTCGTCGAGCAGAACCCGCGCGACGGCCTGCGCATGGCGGTGTCGGCCGGCGCCAATATCGGCGAGCGGCTGATGGCCCAGGGCGTGCGCCACTACGGCGAGCTGCGCGCCGCCGGGCTCGACTGGCTGAGCCAGGTGGAGATCGACCCGGCGCGTATCGACGACCTGCCACGCACCTTCTCCGGCGGCATGCAGCAGCGCCTGCAGATCGCCCGCAACCTGGTCTCCGCGCCGCGCCTGGTGTTTATGGACGAGCCGACTGGAGGGCTGGACGTGTCGGTGCAGGCGCGCCTGCTCGACCTGCTGCGCGGCCTGGTGCGTGAGCTGGACCTGGCAGTGGTGATCGTCACCCATGACCTGGCGGTGGCGCGCCTGCTGGCCGACCGCCTGATGGTGATGCGCCGTTCGAAGGTCGTGGAGGCGGGGCTGACCGACCAGATTCTCGACGACCCGCAGCATCCGTATTCGCAGCTGCTGGTGTCGTCGGTGTTGCAGCCCTGATGACGCCCAGCAATCGCCAGCCCGTAGCCCGGATGCAATCCGGGAAAACCGTGCCAGCCATCCCCGGATTGCATCCGGGCTACAGCTGCCCGCTTGCGCATGACGCGGGATGTAGGGCGGGTGTAACCCGCCACGGCAATGGCGGGTTGCACCCGCCCTACGGCCTGCAACCGTCAACCCGTAGCCCGGATGAAATCCGGGAAGCCCGTGCCCGCCACCCCCGGATTGCATCCGGGCTACGACAGCAATCGAGGTGTATATGAACAACCTGATCGAGGTCAGCAGCCTCAGCAAGACCTTCACCCTGCACCAGCAGAACGGCGTCGTCCTGCAGGTGCTGCGTGACCTGAATTTCGCCGTGCGCGGCGGCGAGTGCCTGGTGCTGCATGGGCAGTCCGGCGCCGGCAAGTCGACCCTGCTGCGCACCCTGTACGGCAACTACCTGGCGGCCGGCGGCAGCATCCGCATCCGTCACCAGGGCGCGCCGGTGGAGCTGGTCGGCGCCGAGCCGCGTCAGGTGCTGGCGGTGCGCCGGCAGAGTCTGGGTTATGTCAGTCAGTTCCTGCGGGTGATCCCGCGCGTCTCGACCCTGGACGTGGTGATGGAGCCGGCGTTGTCGCGCGGCTGGCCGCGCAGCGACGCCGAGGCGCGGGCCAAGGCCCTGCTGGCCCGCCTCAACATTCCCGAGGCGCTGTGGCAGTTGGCACCGGGCACCTTCTCCGGGGGCGAGCAGCAGCGCGTCAATATCGCCCGCGGCTTCATGGTCGAGTGGCCGGTGCTGCTGCTCGACGAGCCCACCGCCTCGTTGGACGACGCCAACCGCCAGGTGGTGCTGGAGCTGATCAACGAAGCCAAGGCCGCAGGCAGCGCACTGATTGGCATTTTCCACGACCGCACCGCCCGTGAGGCGGTGGCCGACCGTTACCTCGATATGAGCGCCGAGGCGGCGCAACCGGAGTACGTCTATGTCGTCTGAACAGATTCTCAGCAACGCCCGCGTCGTCACCGCTGAGCGGGAATTCCTGGGTAGCCTGCTGCTGCGTGACGGACTGATCGCAGCGGTGGACGAGGGCGCCAGCCGCCTGCCGCAGGCCCAGGATCTCGGCGGCGATTACCTGCTGCCGGGGTTGGTGGAGTTGCACACCGACAACCTGGAAAAACATATGAGCCCCAGGCCGGGAGTCGATTGGCCCTCGGCCTCGGCGGTGTTGACCCACGACGCGCAGATCGTCGCCGCCGGTATCACCACGGTGTTCGATGCGCTGGCCATCGGCGACATCAACCCGCGCGGGCGGCGCATGCAGCAGTTGCCGGCGATGATCGAGGCCATCGCTGCCAGCGAGGCGGCCGGGCAGACTCGCGCCGAGCACCGCCTGCACCTGCGTTGCGAGCTGTGCCACCCGGATGCCCTGACCATCTACCGCGACCTTGTGGAGCACCCGCTGGTGGCGCTGGTTTCGGTGATGGATCACTCGCCCGGCCAGCGCCAGTTCGCCAAGGTGGAGAAGTACCGCGAGTACTACATGGGCAAGTATCACCTGAGCTCGGCGGAGATGGAGGATTTCCTTCAGGAGCAGATCGCCAACTCGCACCAATACAGCGACCGCCAGCGCCGCGCCATCGTCGAGGACTGCCACGCCCGGGGCATCTCGGTGGCCAGCCATGACGACGCGACCCTGGCCCATGTGCAGGAGTCGGCCGGCTTCGGCATGGCCATCGCCGAGTTTCCCACCACCCTGGAAGCGGCCAGAGCCAGCCACGAGCTGGGGCTGAAGGTGCTGATGGGGGCACCGAATGTGGTGCGCGGCGGCTCGCACTCCGGCAATATCGCCGCCGCCGAACTGGCGCGCCACGGCGTGCTGGATATCCTCTCCAGCGACTACTACCCGGCCAGTCTGCTGCATGCTGCCTGGCTGCTCGTCGGGCAGGACAACGACTATGATTTGCCTGCGGCCATCGCCACCGTGAGCCGCGCGCCGGCCAGGGCGGCCGGACTGGATGACCGCGGCGAGATCCGCGTCGGCCTGCGCGCCGACCTGGTACAGGCCAGGGCCCATGGCCAGCAGCCGGTGATCCAGCAGGTGTGGCGCCAAGCACGAAGGGTATTCTGATGCAGGGCAGGTTGATCTATCTGATGGGGCCTTCGGGCTCGGGCAAGGACAGCCTGTTGCAAGCCGCACGTGCGCCGCTGGAGGCGCACGGCTGCCGTTTCGCCCGGCGGGTTATCACCCGCAGCGCGGAGTCGGTAGGCGAGGACGCACTGGGCGTCACCCCGGACGAGTTCGAGCGTCTGCAGGGCGAGGGCGCCTTCGCCCTGAGCTGGCGTGCCAACGGCCTGGCCTACGGCATCCCGCGTGAGATCGACGACTGGCTGAGCGCCGGGCAGGACGTACTGATCAACGGCTCGCGCGGCCATCTGGAGGTCGCCCGCCAGCGCTATCCGGATCTGCTGGCGATTCTTCTGCAGGTCGACGAGGCGGTGCTGCGCCAGCGCTTGCTGGCCCGTGGCCGGGAAACGCCGGAGCAGATCGAACAGCGCCTGGCGCGCAGCCGCAGCTTTACCCCTATGGGAGGCGCTTCAGCGGCGACTGTCGCGGCTAAAGCCCCTCCCACAGGGGAGTGCCTGGCAATCCTCGACAACTCTGGCCCCCTGCAACACACCGTCAGCCGCCTGCTGCATCTGCTCGACGAGGCCCGCCAATGCGCCTGACCCTGCTCGGCAGCGGCGATGCTCGCCAGGTGCCCGTGTACAACTGCAGCTGCCCGGCTTGTGATGCGGCGCGCGTGTATCCGGCGCGGCGCCGTGGCCCCTGTTGCGCGCTGATCGAATGCGGCGCGCAGCGCTGGCTGATCGACAGCGGCCTGACCGACCTTACCGAGCGCTTCGCGCCGCACAGCCTCAGCGGCATTCTGCAGACCCACTACCACGCCGACCACGCCCAGGGTCTGCTGCACCTGCGCTGGGGCCAGGGGCTGGTGATTCCGGTGCATGGCCCGGACGACCCGGAAGGGCTGGCCGATCTGTACAAGCACCCCGGCATCCTCGACTTCAGCCAGCCATTCGCCGCATTCGAGCGTCGCCAATTGGGCGAACTGCAGGTCACCGCGCTACCGCTGACGCATTCCAAACCGACCTTCGGGTATTTGTTCGAGGGGAAGGGGTTCGAAGGGCAGGGCCGGCGTATCGCCTATCTCACCGACACGGTTGGTGTGCCCGAGGCCAGTTGCGCCGAATTGCAGCGTGCACCGCTGGATCTGCTGGTGCTCGATTGCTCCACCGCGCCGCAACCCGTTGCACCACGTAACCACAACGACCTGACCCGCGCGCTGGAGGTCATCGAGCGGTTGCAGCCAACGCATGCAGTGCTGACCCATATCGGCCATGCCTTCGATACCTGGTTGCTGGAGCATCCCGAGGCGTTACCGAGTGGCGTGAGCCTGGCCAGCGATGGCCTGGTGCTTTGATCTTGGTGTAACCAAATATTTCGATTCGCGCGGCTTTGCCGTTACAGTGCAAAGCCTTCCGATTTCTCGCCCTAAGAACAGCATGAACACTCGTCGCATTACTCTGCTGCTGTGTACAGCCGAAACCCTGGGCATGGCCGGCTTTGCCCTGTTCGCCGCATTGTTGCCGCAGTTCCAGGCGCTCTGGGGGCTGAGCAATACCGAGGCGGGCTGGATCGGCGGCGGCTTCTTTCTCGGCTATATGCTGGCCGTGCCGGTGCTCACCGGCCTGACCGACCGCCACGATGCCCGGCTGATCTACCTGTGGGCCATGCTGCTGACGGCCGTGGCCAGCGCCGGCTTCGTCTTCGCCGATGGTTTCTGGTCGGCGCTGCTCTGGCGTGTGCTGGCCGGCATCGGTCTGGCGGGCACCTACATGCCGGGGCTCAAGGCGTTATCAGAACGCATCGACGGTGCTTCGCAGTCGCGCGCCATCGCCTTCTATACCGCCAGTTTCGGCCTGGGTACGGCGCTGTCCTTCACCCTGTCCGGCGAACTGGCCAAGCTCGGTGGCTGGCAGGTGCCGGCATTGCTCAGCGGCGCCTGCGCGTTGCTGGCCTGGGCGCTGGTGTACTGGGGGCTGGCGCCGAAACCGGTGGTGGTGCATACGCCGCGCAATCTGCTGGATCTGGCACCGCTGAAAAGTCGCGCGGTGTTGGCCTACTGCCTGGCCTACGCGATGCACAACCTGGAGCTGTTCGCCCTGCGCGCCTGGCTGGTGGCCTTCGTGGTGTTCTCCGGGCATTTTCAGGGCGTCGATCCCTGGTTGTCCGGTACCTGGGTGGCGATGCTGGCAACGCTGATCGGCATGCCGTCGAGCATTCTTGGCAATGAGCTGGCGCTGCGTTTCGGTCGGCAGCGCTGGCTGATCGGCGTGATGTTCGCCTCCGCGCTGCTGGCAGTCGTGGTCGGCCTGGGGGCGGCACTGCCGTTCTGGGGGATGCTGGTGTTGGTGCTGCTTTACGCGGTGACCGTGACCGCCGACTCGGCTTCGCTGACCGCCGGGTTGGTCAGCGTCGCCCCGGCCAGCCATCGTGGTGCGGCGATGGCGCTGTATTCCTGCACCGGTTTTACCGGCGCGTTCCTCGGCCCGTTGCTGTTCGGCATGACCCTCGATGCCCTGGGCGATCAGCAGTTGCTCGGCTGGTGGGCAGCGTTCGCGCTGATGGGCCTGCTACTGACGCTGGGGCCGCTGGCGCTATGGTGGGCGGGCAAGGCACGCGAGGGCAGTGCTCGTTTGTAGATCAGGCATGCCTGCTGTGTGTCATGCCTTCATCCCCAGCGCTTCAGCCTTGCGCAGCCAGCTCTGGCGCTGTTCCTCATTGGACGGGCGAACCGGGGCGAATTCGCTCAGGCGGCGAGTCTTGATCCCGCAGAAACCGAGAATGGTGCGCACCATCTGCCGATGCGCCGGAGCGCCGTAGATCCAGCGGAAGTACCAGCGTGGCGTGTCCATGGTCACCAACAGGTCAGCGCTGCGCCCACTGAGGAGCTTGTCCCAGAGTTGTGAGCGGTTGCGATACTTGAAGGCGAAGCCGGGCAGGAACACCCGGTCGAAGAAACCCTTGAGCAGTGCAGGAATGCCGCCCCACCAGACCGGGTAGACGAACACCAGATGCTCGGCCCAGTGGATCAGACGCTGAGCTTCGAGCAGATCCGGCTCCAGATTCTGGCTCTGCTCGTAACCTTCACGCAGGATCGGGTCGAACTGCATCTCGCCCAGCCTGAGCTGGCGCACCACGTGCCCCTTGCTGCGTGCTCCCAGGCTGTAGGCCTCGGCCAGGGCGTGGCAGAGGCTGTCCTTCTTGGGGGTGCCGAGAATCAGCAGGATTCGTTTGCCATCGCCTTCCAGCGGTGTGGCGCCGCTCTTGCCTTCAGTCATGCCGCCCGGCTCCGAGCATGTCCTGTGGTCGTACCCATTGGTCGAATTCCTCTTCGTTCAGGTAACCAAGCTGCAGAGCAGCCTGGCGCAGGGTGCTGCCTTCGGCGTAGGCCTTCTTGGCGATTTCGGCGGCCTTGTCGTAGCCGATATGGGGATTGAGCGCGGTCACCAGCATCAGGCCATTCTCCAGGTGCGCGGCCATTTGCGTGGCATCCGGCTGCAGATCGGCGACACAGTGCTGCTGGAAGTTGCGGCAACCGTCAGCGAGCAGGCGGATCGATTGCAGCAGGTTATGGATGATCACCGGCTTGAACACGTTCAGCTGCAGGTGGCCCTGGCTGGCGGCGAAGCTGATGGTGGCGTCGTTGCCCAGTACCTGGCAGGCGAGCATCGACAGCGCTTCGCACTGGGTCGGGTTGACCTTGCCGGGCATGATCGAGCTGCCCGGCTCATTGGCCGGCAGGCGCACTTCGGCGAAGCCGGCACGCGGGCCCGAACCAAGCAGGCGCAGGTCGTTGGCCAGCTTCATCAGCGCCACGGCCAGGGTTTTCAGGGCACCGGACAGGTGCACGAGAGGTTCATGGCCGGACAGCGCAGCGAATTTGTTCGGCGCGCTGGTCAGTGGCAGGCCAGTAAGCGCGGCCAGCTCGGCAGCGATGGCTTCGGCGAAACCGGCCGGCGCATTGAGGCCTGTGCCGACGGCGGTACCCCCCTGGGCCAGTTCGCAGACGGCGGGCAGGGCGGCACGAATGGCTGCTTCAGCGTGGCCGAGTTGAGCGACGAAGGCCGACAGCTCCTGGCCGAAAGTGATCGGCGTGGCGTCCATCATGTGTGTGCGCCCGGTCTTGACCAGGTTGGCGTGACGCTGCGCCTGCTCCTGCAGGCCGTCACGCAGCTCGGCCAGCGCTGGCAGCAGGCAATGGCGCACGCCCTGTACGGCGGCGATGTGCATGGCCGTGGGGAAGCAGTCGTTGGAGCTCTGCGCGCGGTTGACGTGATCGTTGGGGTGCACCGGGGTCTTGCCGCCACGGTTGCCGCCAGCCAGTTCGTTGGCGCGCCCGGCGATCACCTCGTTGACGTTCATGTTGCTCTGCGTGCCACTGCCGGTCTGCCAGACCACCAGGGGGAACTGCGTGTCGTGCTGACCGTCGAGCACTTCGTCGGCGGCCTGTTCGATCAGGCGGGCGATGTCCGCCGGCAACTCGCCGCTGCGGCTGTTGACCCGTGCCGCGGCTTTCTTGATCAGCGCCAGGGCGTGCAACACGGCCAGCGGCATGCGCTCCTGACCGATGGCGAAGTTGATCAGCGAGCGCTGGGTCTGCGCGCCCCAGTAAGCGTCGTTAGGGACTTCGATGGGGCCGATGCTGTCGGTTTCGGTGCGGCTCATGGCGTTCTCCGGGGCAATTGCAAGGTTGCTGGCAGTTTAGGTCGTGCCGCCGAAGACTGGTTCCACAACTTATCTATAAGGTTGATTGGAGCCTTTGAGCGGGCGACTACCAGCGGGCGTGGGTTTCACCCAGCCAGCCCAGCGCTCCGTCCACCGGTACGCGCTCGCCTTTAGGGCCGCGCAGCACGCCATCGTAATGACCGAAGCGCTGTACGGTGCTGGCGTGAAAGGGCCCGAGCTTGGGGCAGGCCTTGTGCAGTTGGCGGGGCGTGAAGCGCAGAGCCACGCAATCATCTTCGCTGTCCAGGCGCCAGGGGGCCAGTGGCGCCTGTGAACTGCGCTCGATATGCAGGGGGGCTGTCGAGCAGTTGCACTTCACCGCCGAACCACAGGGAATTTTCCGACAGGCCGCTGTGATCGAGCCAGCCAGCACCGAAGTTGCCGGCGATGCCGCCCGCTGCAGCGAAGGCCGCGCGCTGCCAGTAAGTGTTCAGCGGCCAGACGCCGCGACCGAAGTCCAGTGCGGCGAAGCTCTGGCCCGGCACGCAGCTGTAATGCTGGCCGCCCAACTGCAGGCTGCCGGCGGTGGGCAGGCCGAGTTGCCGACTGGTGGCATGAAAGCCGCCATGTTGCAACGGCGCGACCAGATTGACCGATTGCAGATGGGCAGGACGCTGAATGTCCAGGGCCACCTGCAGGGGCTGGCCGCCTATATCCGGGGCGGCAGCGGTGAGGCGCAGGCGTCCGGGGTGCTCGTCGATGCGCAGTTGCAGGCGAGAGTGGCTGAAGGCGTGGCTCTCCAGCGGCAAGTCGGGCAGTTGGCAACCCAGAGCGAAGGGGCGGAACTGGGCATGGGCGACGGCCTGACCGGATTCCAGATCGAGAAAGTAGGCGGCGCCGTAGCCCAGGTAATCGAGATCGGCGAGGGTCAGCGAGAGCATCCACTGCGGAGTGGTGATGCACCAGTGATTCCAGCGCTTGCGCCGCCCGGCGTGACCATGCAGGGTACAGTCCACCTGCGGTCGATTGGACCAACCAATGGCCTCGTCCAGCAGTCGACCTTTGCTGTCGCAAAGCGGCTGGAGCGGAAGGGGCGCGTGTGAGGTGAGGCTGGTCATCGGGCACGTCCGTGTGTGTGCGCGGGCTGGCGATCAATTGCCGGCTCTTGAGGTGCGCACGCCTTGTTGAATAATGGGGAGGTCGCAAAGAATGCCGAGCCCAGCCGAGCATGAGCAAGTACTGGCATTTTGGCAACTGACCAGTGGGTGCGCCGGTCAACATGACGCGTGTGAGCCAGCGCACAACGCGCATCGCTTGAGGGATTTCCGCGCAGGGCACAAAATGCCGCCTTCGTAGTCTACCCAGACTCATTCACAACCTCTGGACGCTCTCCATGCTCCGTTTTTCCAAACTCTGCACCGCCGTTCTGCTCAGCGCGAGCGCATCCCTGGCCATGGCCGATGCTGCCAGTCACGCCGCCGATGCCGAGCGTTTTCTCAAGCTGGCCCACGCCGACAAGCTGACCGTGCCGGTGTACGGCCAGGTGCAGCAGATGTTCGCCCAGCGTTTCGCCGAGGCCCCGAACGGCAAGAAGGCGGTGCTTGAGAGTTATCAGGCCAAGGCCAACACCGCGCTGGACAAGGCCGTCGGCTGGGACAAGCTGAAGCCGGACATGGTCAAGCTCTACACCAGCAACTTCAACGAGCAGGAGCTCAAGGACCTGATCGCCTTCTACGAGTCGCCGCTGGGACAGAAGGTGCTGCAGAAGATGCCGACCCTGACCGCACAATCTGCACAGATCACCCAGAGCAAGCTGGAAACCGCCGTGCCTGAGGTGAACAAGCTGCTGGCCGACATGAGCAACGAGCTCGGCCTGCCGAAACAGCCCTGATGGAGCTCGAGATGTCCAAGCAAGACCTGATCGTCACCGCCCTGACGGCGCTGCAGCCCGAGTATCTCGATGTGCTGGATGAGAGCCATATGCACAGCCGCGGTCTGGAGACCCACTACAAGGCGGTGATCGTCAGCCCGGCGTTTGCCGGCCTGAATGCGGTCAAGCGACATCAGAAGGTCTATGCCACGGTCGGCGAGCTGATGGGGCAGATCCACGCGCTGGCGCTGCACACCTACACCCCGGAGGAGTGGGCGGCGCAGGGTGTGGCCCCGGCCTCGCCGACCTGCCGTGGCGGTCATTGATGTAGCCCAATCCGCGGCAGCGATCCTTTCCCGGATTGCATCCGGACTACGCGACAGGCTGTCGCGCCCTGTCGCCAACTTGCCCTGGCAATTCGCCGATTTGTTAGAATCCGCCCGCGCCGGCCCACGCCGGCGCTTTCGTTGAGATTCTCGATCTAGCGAGCTAGAGCCATGCAAGGCAAAAACAGGCGAGGAAGCGCAGTGTACTTTTGTACATGAGCATTCCAAGCCTGTTTTTAACGCAGCAGGGCCGACGCGCAGCTGATCGAGGGCCAGTCCGCCCTTTACGTGGGCGACTACTGAGAGAACTGTTCATGACCGACAAGATCGTCGTCGCGGCGTTGTATAAATTCGTCTCCCTGCCGGATTATCAGGCGCTGCGCGAACCCCTGCTGCAAACCCTGATCGATAACGACATCAAGGGCACCCTGTTGCTCGCCGAAGAGGGTATCAATGGCACCGTTTCCGGCACCCGCACCGCTATCGATGCGCTGCTCGCCTGGTTCCGCCTGGATGCCCGTCTGGCCGATATCGACCACAAGGAATCCTATTGCGATGAACAGCCGTTCTATCGCACCAAGGTCAAGCTGAAGAAAGAGATCGTTACCCTCGGCGTGCCCGGTGTCGACCCCAACCAGCGCGTCGGTACCTACGTTGAGCCGCAGGACTGGAACGCCCTGATCAGCGACCCAGAAGTGCTGCTGATCGATACCCGCAACGACTATGAGGTGGCCATCGGTACCTTCGAGGGCGCCATCGACCCCAAGACCAAGTCTTTCCGCGAGTTCCCCGAGTACATCAAGGCCCACTTCGACCCGAGCAAACACAAGAAGGTGGCGATGTTCTGCACCGGCGGTATCCGCTGCGAGAAGGCCTCCAGCTACATGCTCGGCGAGGGTTTCGAGGAGGTCTATCACCTCAAGGGCGGCATCCTCAAATATCTCGAGGAAGTACCGCAGGAGCAGACCAAGTGGCAGGGCGACTGCTTCGTCTTCGATAATCGTGTAACCGTGCGTCATGACCTGTCCGAGGGCGACTACGATCAGTGTCACGCCTGCCGCACGCCGATCTCCGTGGAAGACCGCCAGTCCGAGTTCTACAGCCCCGGCGTCAGCTGTCCACATTGCTGGGATTCGCTGCCGGAGAAAACCCGTGAGAGCGCCCGCGAGCGGCAGAAGCAGATCGAACTGGCGCGCCAGCGCAACCAGCCGCACCCGATTGGCCGCGACCCCCGCCAACTGAACGAGGCCTGACCCATGGCTAGCCGCCTGCTCTACGTGATGGACCCGATGTGCTCCTGGTGTTGGGGTTTCGCCCCGGTGGTCGAAGCACTGGCCGAGCAGGCTGCGGCCGCCGGCGTGCCGCTGCAGGTCGTGGTGGGTGGCCTGCGCCGCGATCAGGTGGCGATCGATGCGGCCGCGCGGGTGCGTTACCTGGGCTACTGGCAGGCGGTCAACGCCAGTACCGGGCAGCTGTTCGACTTCGAACGCGGGCTGCCCGAGGGGCTGGTGTACGACACCGAGCCAGCCTGCCGTGCGCTGGTCACCGCGCGCCAGCTCGATGCCGCAAGCGCCTGGACGCTGCTCAAGCTGGTTCAGCAAGCCTTCTACACCGAGGGTGCCGACGTCACCCAGGCCAGCGTGCTGGTGCAACTGGCCGAGCAGGCGGGCATCCCGCGCATCGAGTTCGCCGAGGCCTTCGACAGTCAGGCCATGCAGGAGGCGACTGCTGCCGACTTCACCTGGGTACAGGATCTGGGCATCGCCGGCTTCCCCACCTTGTTGGCGGAGCGCGACGGCCAGCTGGCGCTGCTGACCAACGGCTATCAACCGCTCGCGGTACTGGCGCCGCTGCTGGGCCGCTGGCTGGAGCGCGCTGCCAATGCCTGATCGGTTGAGCTGGGCAGAAATCCGTCGCCTGGCCCTGCATCACAAGAAAGCGCTGATCCTGGCCAATCTGGTCGCCGTGCTGGCGACCTTGTGCAGCGTGCCGATCCCGTTGCTGTTGCCGCTGCTGGTGGACGAAGTGCTGCTGCATGACGGAGACGCGGCGCTCAAGGTGATGGACAACTTCCTGCCTGCCGACTGGCAGACCGCAGCAGGCTACATCGGCCTGATGCTGCTGCTGACCTTGCTGCTGCGCAGCTCGGGGCTGATCTTCAACGTGTTGCAGGCGCGGCTGTTCGCCAGGTTGTCGAAGGACATTGTCTATCGCATCCGCATGCGTCTGATCGAGCGCCTCAAGCGCATCTCCCTCGGCGAGTACGAGAGCCTGGGTAGCGGCACCGTGACCACCCACCTGGTCACCGATCTGGACACCCTGGACAAGTTCGTCGGCGAGACCCTCAGCCGCTTTCTGGTGGCGGTGCTGACCCTGGTCGGCACCTCGGCCATCCTGATCTGGATGCACTGGCAACTGGCCTTGCTGATCCTGCTGTTCAACCCGCTGGTGATCTACGCCACCGTGCTGCTGGGCAAGAAGGTCAAGCACCTGAAGAAGCTGGAGAACGACAGCACGTCGCGTTTCACCCAGGCGCTGACCGAGACCCTGGAAGCCATTCAGGAAGTGCGCGCCGGCAACCGCCAGGGCTACTTCCTCGGCCGCCTCGGCGGGCGGGCGCGCGAGGTGCGCGACTATGCCGTTGCCTCGCAGTGGAAGAGCGATGCCTCCAACCGTGCCAGCGGCCTGCTGTTCCAGTTCGGTATCGACGTGTTCCGCGCGGCGGCGATGCTCACCGTGCTGTTTTCCGACCTGTCCATCGGCCAGATGCTCGCGGTGTTCAGCTACCTGTGGTTCATGATCGGCCCGGTGGAGCAGCTGCTCAGTCTGCAGTACGCGTTCTACGCTGCAGGCGGGGCGCTGACGCGGATCAACGAGCTGCTGGCACGCAAGGACGAGCCGCAGTACGACGGGCGCGTCGACCCTTTCAAGGGGCGCGACACGGTCGGTATCGAGGTGCGCGGGTTGACCTTCGGCTATGGCGAGGAGCCAGTGCTGGATCGTCTCGATCTGTCCATCGGCCCGGGTGAGAAGGTCGCCATCGTCGGCGCGTCCGGCGGTGGCAAAAGCACGCTGGTGCAGCTGCTGCTGGGCCTTTATACGCCACAGGCCGGCAGCATCCGCTTCGGCGGCAGCGCGCTGGAGGAGATCGGCCTGGACGGCGTGCGTGACAACGTCGCGGTGGTGTTGCAGCACCCGGCACTGTTCAACGACACGGTGCGTGCCAACCTGACCATGGGCCGCGAACGCAGCGACGAGGCTTGTTGGCAGGCGCTGCGTATCGCCCAGCTTCACGACACCATCGCGCAACTGCCGCAGGGTCTGGACAGCGTGGTCGGGCGCAGTGGTGTGCGGCTCTCTGGTGGGCAACGTCAGCGCCTGGCGATCGCGCGCATGGTGCTGGCCGAGCCGAAGGTGGTGATTCTCGACGAGGCCACCTCGGCGCTGGATGCGGCCACCGAGTACGCCTTGCATGAAGCGCTGGCGCAGTTCCTTGAAGGTCGCACCACGCTGATCATCGCCCACCGCCTCAGCGCGGTGAAACAGGCTGACCGCGTGCTGGTGTTCGATGGCGGCAGCGTCGCCGAGGATGGCGACCACCAGCAGCTGATCGCCGAAGGTGGCCTGTACGCCAAGCTCTACGGGCATTTGCAGCAGGGCTGAGGTGTCTATTCTTCGCGGCTGAAACTGCTCCTACGGGGGCAGTTAGGCATCTGTAATGTTGTAGGGCGGGTGCAACCCACCATAAATGAGTGGCGGGTTGCACCCGCCCTATGGATCTGAAGCCGCTTCTACGGGATAGGTAGGAGCGGCTGGGCGGCATTCCGCTTCAGCCGCGATGCTCTTTTGCGCAACCAATGTCCCCGGATTTCATCCGGGCTACACAGCTTCCTTGGCTGTCGCGGCTGAAGCCCCTCCCACAAGGTTGCGCCGCTGCAATGAACGGCTGCTCCCGTTCTGTGGGAGGCGCTTTAGCGGCGACGCTCTACCTCAGCCATGGCTCATCAGAGCCTCACTCAACTCCTCGAACAGTGTCTGCACCGAGCGCAAGGCCCGGCAATCCGGGCGGGTCAGCAACCAGAGTTCGGTGTCGCAGCCGGCCAGTGGCGGGCCGAGTGCCTTGAGTTCGGGGTGGGCGCGCAGCACGAAGTCGGGCAGGGCGGCGACACCCAGCCCGGCGCGGGCCAACTGCGCCACGGCGTACATGCTGCTGCAGCGGTAGCTGGGGGTGACGCCGGGCAACTCGCGCAGGCGCCAGAGTACCGTGGCGTGATCCGGCATCGCCTCGTCCGGGGCGATCCAGCTCTGCCGTGCCAGGTCGCTGCGATCCTGGCCATCATCGCGCGCGCAGACGAGGTAGTACACGCTGGCCAGGCGCCGCCCGACCAGATGCTCCGGCGGCTCGTTGGTCAGGCGCAGGGCCAGGTCGGCATCGCGCCGGCTGAGGTTGGCGAAGTCGTTGGAGGTCACCAGCTCCAGCGCCAGCGCCGGGTAACTGGGCATGAAACGCGCCATGGCCGGTAGCAGCAGGCTGCTCAATACTGCATCGGTGCAGGTCAGGCGCACCGTACCGCTGACTACCTGCTTGCCTAGCTCCAGCGCCACGCGTGCAGCATCCAGCGCCTGTTCGGCGCGCTCGGCCTGCTCGGCCAGGGCGCGGGCGGTTTCGCTGGGTTCGTAGCCGCGTCGGCTCTTTTCGAACAGCGCCACCCCTAGGGCGGCCTCCAGGCGGCGCACGGCGCGGAACACCGTGGACACGTCGACCTGCATCAGTTCTGCCGCGCGCGCCAGGGAGCGGCCACGCACCAGGGCGAGCACCAGGGAGAGGTCGGCATGGTCGATCTGATATTGCATGGCTGCAATCTCTGCTTGTCTATTCGCCAATTATTATTGCGCTAGCGCCATCTTATAGTGGCAGGGAGACCGCCATGCAAGAGGGGATAGGCGTATGTACAGCAAGTGTCGAGTCAAGGTCGCTCTGGTGGGTGACTACAATGCGGCGATTGCCGCGCACCGGGCCATTCCCGAGGCGCTGCGCCTGGCCAGCGAGGCACTGGGTGTGGCGGTCGAACATGACTGGCTGGCCACTGACAGTCTCGTCGATGACGCCACCCTGATGGCTTACGACGGCATCTGGTGCGTGCCGGGCAGTCCCTACGCCGCCACCGAAGGTGCGTTGCGCGCCATTCGTTTCGCGCGCGAGCGGGGCGTGCCGTTCCTGGGCACCTGTGGCGGCTTCCAGCACGCGCTGCTGGAGTACGCGCGCAACCGCCTGGGCTGGACGGATGCCGAACACGCCGAGCTGTCGCCGCAAGCGCAAAATCCGCTGATCGCGCCCCTGAGCTGTGCCTTGCTGGACGTCAGCGAGCATGTGCACCTGGTCTCCGGCTCGCGCATTGCCGAGCTCTACGGTGTACGTGAGATCAGCGAGCAGTACCTGTGCCGCTACGGCCTCGCCGATGCCTTCGTCGAGCCGCTGATGGCCCAGGCGCTGAAGGCCTCCGGGCACGACCAGGCGGGCGCGGTGCGTGCCATCGAACTGGAAGATCATCCGTTCTTCATCGCTACCCTGTTCCAGCCCGAGCGTGCGGCGCTGGAGGGGCGTCTGCCGCCGGTGGTTGCCGGCCTGGTCGGCGCCTGCGCAGTGCAGTCGGTGCATGAGGCGCAACAGGAGGCGGTCGCGTGATCGCCACCACTCCCGAGCCCCCTTACTACGTGGTGATGTTCACCTCGGTACGCACGGAGGTGGACGCCGGTTATGCCAAGGCGGCGCAGCGCATGCTTGAGCTGGCTGCGCAGCAGCCCGGCTTTCTCGGCGTGGAGTCGGCACGCAGTGATGGCCTGGGCATCACCCTGTCCTACTGGCAGAGCGAGGAGGCCATTCGCGCCTGGCGTGAGCATGCCGAGCACAGCGCCGTTCGCGAGCAGGGGCGCACCGACTGGTATGCCGCTTTCACCACTCGCGTGGCCAAGGTCGAACGCGCCTACACATTCTCGCGCCCGAGCTGAGTGATAGCGGCAAGCCGGCTGACCGCTTTGTAAGGATTTTTTTACGGCTGTCAGGGTTTTGCGTGCCTTGCCTGGAGGGTGTAAGGAAAATTTGCCGCTGCCGCACTCGGCCACCGCGTCGACGTGTCGCAAAGCATCTTGAGAGCGGGTCTGCACTCGGTTGTCATGAGGTTGTCCGCAACGCATTCGTGCGGCTGCCATAACAATGACAATCAGGAGGCGAAATGACCGCCGTGGCCAAGATCGAGCAGCACAACCCCATCGGAACCGACGGTTTCGAGTTCGTCGAATTTACCGCACCGAATGCCGAAGGCATCGAGCAACTGCGCCAGTTGTTCACCGCCATGGGTTTCACCGAGACCGCCAAGCACCGCTCGAAAGAGGTCTGGCTGTTCCAGCAGAACGACATCAACATCGTGCTCAACGGCAGCCCCACCGGCCACGTGCGCGCCTTCGGTGAGAAGCATGGCCCCAGCGCCTGCGCCATGGCCTTCCGGGTCAAGAACGCGGCCCAGGCCGCTGCTTACGTCGAGCAGCAGGGCGCCAAGCTGGTGGGCAGCCACGCCAACTTCGGCGAGCTGAACATTCCCTGCGTCGAGGGCATCGGCGGCTCGCTGCTGTATCTGGTTGACCGTTATTCCAACGAGAGCGGCGACAAGAGCATCTACGACGTCGACTTCGAGTACATCGAAGGCCGCAGCCCGAATGACAACGCCGTCGGCCTGCAGTGCATCGACCACCTGACCCACAACGTGCGTCGCGGGCAGATGGACGTCTGGTCCGGCTTCTACGAGCGTATCGCCAATTTTCGCGAGATCCGCTACTTCGATATCGAAGGCAAGCTCACCGGCCTGTTCTCCCGCGCCATGACCGCGCCGTGCGGCAAGATCCGCATCCCGATCAACGAGTCGGCCGATGACAAGTCGCAGATCGAGGAATTCATCCGCGAATACCACGGCGAAGGTATCCAGCACATCGCCCTGTCCACCGACGACATCTACGCCACCGTGCGCCAACTGCGCGCCAACGGCGTCGACTTCATGACCACCCCGGATACCTATTACGAGAAGGTCGACACCCGCGTCGCCGGCCATGGCGAGCCGACCGACGTACTGCGTGAACTGAACATTCTGATCGACGGAGCGCCGGGCGATGACGGCATCCTGCTGCAGATCTTCACCAACACGGTGATCGGCCCGATCTTCTTCGAGATCATCCAGCGCAAGGGCAATCAGGGCTTCGGCGAGGGCAACTTCAAGGCCTTGTTCGAGTCCATCGAGGAAGACCAGTTGCGTCGCGGTGTGATCTCCGAGGAGTGATGCCATGAGCCGCCAATGGATTCGCTTTCCCCTGCGTGAAGGCGAGTGCTCGCGTCAGGCGCATTGCGACCTGCCGCAGGGCACATACGAGCGCGAGATGGGCCGTGAGGGCTTCTTCGGCCCCACCGCGCACCTGCACCATAAGCATCCGCCCACCGGCTGGATCGACTGGGAAGGCCCGCTGCGTCCGCATGCGTTCAACTTCAACAACATTCCCAGCGAGCGCGACTGCCCGCTGGCGGCGCCGCTGACGCTGCACAACGCCGACGTCAAGCTGCGCGTCTGGCGCACCCACGGCGCCATGCGTCATCTGGTGCGCAACGCCGATGGCGACGAGCTGCTGTTCGTGCATGAAGGCAGTGGGCATTTCTACTGCGACTTCGGCCATCTGCAGTACCGCGACGGCGATTACCTGCTGATCCCGCGTGGCACCGCCTGGCGCATCGAGGCCAGCACACCGAGTTACTTCCTGCTGATCGAGAACACCGACGGCGCCTATCAGTTGCCGGACAAGGGCCTGCTCGGCCCGCAGGCGATCTTCGACCTGGCGGTGCTGGAGCACCCGCATATCGACGACGCCTTCAAGGCGCAGCAGGACGAGAACACCTGGCAGATCCGCATCAAGCGGCGCGGCCAGATCAGCACCGTGACCTACCCCTACAACCCGCTGGACGTGGTCGGCTGGCATGGCGACAACACCGTGGTGCGCCTGAACTGGCGCGATATTCGCCCGTTGATCAGCCATCGCTACCACCTGCCGCCGTCGGTACACACCACCTTCGTCGCCAACGGTTTCGTGATCTGCACCTTCACCCCGCGTCCGGTGGAATCCGATCCCGGCGCGCTCAAGGTGCCGTTTTTCCACAACAACGACGACTACGACGAAGTGCTGTTCTACCACCGTGGCAACTTCTTCAGCCGCGACAACATCGAGCAGGGCATGGTCACCCTGCACCCGTGCGGCTTCCCCCATGGGCCACACCCCAAGGCGCTGAAGAAGAGCCAGGAGGATCCGGCCACCTTCATCGACGAGGTGGCGGTGATGATCGACACCCGCCGCGCCCTGGAAGTGGCCGATGCCGCCGGCGCGGTGGACGTGGCCGAGTACGTCAACTCCTGGCGTGCGCCGGGTCTGTAGCTGCACACGGATTTCTGATTGCAATGGTGCGCACGGCGCACCCTACGAGGTTTGAGCATGAAACTCGCATCACTGAACCAGGGCCGCGATGGCGTGCTGATCGTCGTTTCCCGCGATCTCACCCGCGCCGTGCTCGCGCCGCAGATCGCTTTCACCCTGCAGGCTGCGCTGGACGACTGGGCCGTGGCCCGGCCCAAGCTCGAAGCGGTCTATCAGCGTCTCAACGACGGCTTGGAAGAGGGCGCCTTCGCCTTCGATCAGGCCGCCTGTCACAGCCCGCTGCCGCGTGCCTATCACTGGGCCGACGGCAGCGCCTACGTCAACCACGTCGAGCTGGTGCGCAAGGCGCGCGGCGCCGAGATGCCCGAATCCTTCTGGCATGATCCACTGATGTACCAGGGCGGCGCCGATGCCTTTATCCCGCCGCACAGCCCGATCAGCCTGGCCGACGAAGCCTGGGGCATCGACCTGGAGGCCGAGCTGGCAGTGATCACCGACGACGTGCCGATGGGCGCCACGCCGGCCGAAGCGGCAGGCCATATCCGCCTGCTGATGCTGGTCAACGACGTCTCGCTGCGCAATCTGATCCCTGGCGAGTTGGCCAAGGGCTTTGGTTTCTACCAGAGCAAGCCGTCATCGAGCTTCTCGCCGGTGGCCATCACCCCGGACGAGCTGGGCGAGAGCTGGAAGGACGGCAAGGTGCATCGGCCGCTGGTGTCGCATATCAACGGCGCGCTGTTCGGCCAGCCGAACGCCGGCGTCGACATGACCTTCAACTTCCCAACCCTGGTAGCGCATGCCGCCAAGACCCGGCCGCTGGGCGCCGGCACCATCATCGGTTCGGGCACCGTGTCCAACTACGACCGCAGTGCCGGTTCTTCCTGCCTGGCGGAAAAGCGCATGCTGGAGATCGTCGAGCAGGGCGAGGCGAAGACGCCGTTCCTCAAGTTCGGCGACCGGGTGCGCATCGAGATGTTCGACGTTGCCGGGCAGAGCATCTTCGGCGCCATCGATCAGGTGGTGGAAAAGTACGACGCCCGCTGATCTGTAGGAGCGGCTTCAGCCGCGATTTGTCTGAAGTCGCTAAAAGCATCGCGGCTGAAGCCGCTCCTACGCAGGTCGCGTTTCGCGAGGAATCCGCAATGTTGAAACTCTACGGCTACTGGCGCTCCAGCGCCGCCTACCGGGTGCGTATCGCCCTGAACCTCAAGGGCCTGGCTTACCAGCAGGTGCCAGTGCACCTGGTCAAGGACGGCGGCCAGCAGCACGGCGCTGACTACCGCGCGCTGAACCCGCAGCAGTTGCTGCCGCTGCTGGTGGACGAGGAGAACGGTGGCGTGCGTGTCGCCCAGTCGCTGGCGATCATCGAATACCTCGAAGAGATCTTCCCGGTGCCGGCGCTGTTGCCAGCGGATCCGGCCGAGCGTGCCCAGGTGCGGGCGCTGGCGCTGCATATCGCCTGCGACGTGCATCCGCTGAACAACCTGCGCGTGCTGCAGTACCTGTCCAGCGAACTGGGCGTCGCCGATGAGGCGAAAAACGCCTGGTACCGGCACTGGGTCGCGCTCGGTCTGGCCGCCGTGGAGGAGGGCCTGGCCGCATTCGACGGACGCCTGTCGCTCGGCGAGCGGCCTGGATATCTGGAAGCCTGCCTGATTCCGCAGCTGTATAATGCGCGGCGTTTTAACTGTGACCTTGCCGCGTACCCACGCATTGTCGCCATGGCGGCGCGCTGTGAACCCCTGGAGGCCTTCCAACTGGCCGCACCGGAGGCACAAGCCGACGCCCAGTGACACCTTCGGCTTCAACCCAAGCCTTGCATTCCGCTGCGCCACAAGCGCGGCGGGTCCGATTCCGTCACAGATAAAAACAAACAGGTGACGCATGACCCGTGAAAAACCGAAGAACCTCTGGCTCTCGCGCTGGGGCTTCATCCTCGCTGCAACCGGCTCGGCCGTCGGCCTGGGCAATATCTGGAAATTCCCCTACATCACCGGCGAATACGGCGGCGGCGCCTTCGTGCTGATGTACCTGGCGTGCATCCTGGCCATCGGCATTCCGGTGATGATGACCGAGATCGCCATCGGTCGCCGTGGTCGCGGCAGCCCCATCGACGCCATCGGCCGCGTGGTACGCGAGAACGGTGGCAACCCGCTATGGAAGGCGGTTGGCGGTATGGCCATGCTCGCCGGTTTCATGATCCTGTGCTTCTACGTGATCGTTGCTGGTTGGGCTTTCGCCTACACGTGGAAGATGCTCGACGGCTCCCTGGCCGCCACCAGCGTCGAGGCGCTGGGTGGGGTGTTCGAAGCGCACAACGCCAACCCCTGGCAGCTTGGCGGCTGGAGCGTGCTGGTGGCGCTGCTGACCCTGTGGATCGTCGCCAGGGGCGTGCAGAAAGGCATCGAAAACGCGGTGCGCTGGATGATGCCGGGCCTGGCCCTGATGCTCATCGTGCTGGTCGGCTACGCCTTCACCAGCGGCAGTTTCAGCGCCGGTTTCGATTTCCTGTTCCATTTCGATGCCTCGAAAATCACCGGCGAGGCGCTGTTGGCCGCATTGGGCCATGCCTTCTTCACCCTCAGCCTGGCCTCGGGCGCCATTCTCACCTATGGCTCCTACATCCCGGACGGTCAATCCATCGCGCGGACCACCTTCATCGTTGCACTTTGCGATACCTGCGTGGCGCTGCTGGCCGGTCTGGCGATCTTCCCGATTATCTTCGCCAACGGCATGAGCCCCAGCGCCGGGCCGGGGCTGATCTTCATGAGCCTGCCGCTGGCCTTCCAGCAGATGCCATTCGGCACCGCGTTCGGCGTCTTGTTCTTCGCCATGGTATCGATCGCCGCGCTGACCTCGGCGATCTCGATGATCGAGGCCAGCGTGGCCTACCTGAACGAAAAGCACGGTATCAGCCGCCTGCGCGCTGCCATCGGGGCCGGCGCGGTACTGCTGGTGATCAGCCTGCTGGCAATGCTGTCGTTCAACCTGCTGGCGGGCTGGACGCCGCTGGGCAAAAACTTCTTCGACTGGCTGGATTACCTCACCTCGCGCTGGATGATGCCGCTGGGTGGCATCTTCATGGTCGTACTCGCAGGCTACGCACTGCGCGGCGAGATCATGCGTGATGAGCTCGATCTGCCGCCTGCGGGGTACGCACTGTGGCTGTTCATGGTGCGCTACGTCAGCCCGGTGCTGATCATGGTGGTGTTCCTGCATGCGCTGGGCTGGCTGATATTCGATCCCGTACTGCAGTGGTACTGGATTGCCGGTGCCATCGGCCTGCTGGCTGTGGCTGGCGAATTGCTGCGGCCACGAGTGATGCCGGTACTGACTGGCCGCTGAGTCGTTGATGACAGACCGAGGCGCAGCTCCGTGAGGGGCTGCGCCTTTTTTTGTCGGCGAAAAATCGCCAGTAAATCGGCGCCAATAAGCGGATAGTTGCCGAGCATGGCCAGATGTCTGCTTTTCAGGGGCTATGCTTAACAAAACCACTTGGCGAATTGCCAGTACTCAAGCTGGGCGCCTTTGCTGCCGATATATGGGGTTCGATTTGGCATAGCAGTTGCGTTGCCTTCCGACCAGGCCGCGTTCACGAGACGTGGCTCTATAAGAAGAACCTGGAGTTGTCCCCTATGTTTGAACCTGCCGCACGCCTATTCGCCAACCTTGCCGTCGGCAAGAAGTTATTCATCGGCTTCGGTCTGGTATTGCTGCTCACTGCAGCCATGACCGGCAGCGGCTTTCTCGCTGTACAGGCGGTGCTGCAAGGACATGCCCAGGTCGGCCAGTTGGCACAGGTCAACCAGGAGATTCTTCAGGCGCGTCGCCTGGAGCGCAGCTTCGCCATCGAGCAGACCCCGCAGAGTGCCGAGCTCGTGCGGGCCAGTTTGCTCAAGGTGCAGACACTGCTGGAAAAGCTCGCCCAGGACAGTTCTGGCGCCACCTCGCGCAATCAGACCATGCAGCAGGCCGTGGCCGAGTACCTCAAGCAGTTCGACAACTATGTCGAGCAGCAGGACAAGGCGCGCGAAGCACGGCAGGACATGCGCAGCGCCGCTGCCGAAGCGCGCGACCAGTTCGAGGTGATCGAGCTGGACATGTACGACGCAGTACGTGAACTGCGTCTGCAGGGCGACCGCCTGCGCGGCAGCGATCCGCTGACCCTGGCGGAAACAGCATCCGGTCTGAGCAAACGCATGCTCGATCTGCGTGGTCATGAAAGCCTGTACATCATCGACGGTTCGGCTGAGGCGCTGGAAGAATGGGAATACGTCAGTGAAGACCTGCAAACCGTGGCTCGCAGCCTGATGGTATGGCTCAACGACGACCAGAAAGGCGCCATTGACACCGCGCTGCAGGCGTTGACCCTCTATCAGCGTTCCTTCCTCTATTACCAGCAACTGCGTGAGCAGAACCTGGCCACTGAGAACGCCATGATCGAACGTGCGCGCTCGGTGGTGGACCTGGCCGAAGCAGCCCAAGCGGCGGCCGAGCAGAGCATGCTCGACGACAGCCAGCGCTCGCTGGTGATGCTCGGCATCATGGGTGCTGCCGCAGTGGTGCTGGGCCTGTGCGCGGCGTTGCTGATCACCCGTTTGATCGTCGCGCCGCTGCGCGAGACCGTGACTTTCGCCCAACGCATCGCCGCGGGCGATCTCAGCCAGAACATCCCGCAGGATCGCCGCGACGAAGTGGGCCAGTTGCTGGCCGCCATGCAGGACATGACCCTCAGCCTGCGCACCCTGGTCGGGCGTATTGGCGGGGGTGTCGGGCAGATCGCGGCGGCTGCCGAGCAATTGTCGGCGATCACCGCGCAGACCAGCGCCGGGGTGCAGACGCAGAAACTGGAAACCGAGCAGACCGCCACCGCCATGCACCAGATGGCTGCGACCGTGCAGGAAGTGGCACAGAACGCCGAGCAGGCCTCGCTGGCGGCGCGCGATGCGGATCTGGAAGCGCAGCAGGGCAATCGCGTGGTGCAGCAGGCGGTGGATCAGATCGACAGTCTGGCCAGCGAAGTGGAGCAGTCCGCCAAGGCCATCGCCGACCTGAATCAGGAAAGCGCGCGTATCGGCAGTGTGCTGGAAGTGATTCGCAACGTCGCCGAGCAGACCAACCTGCTGGCGCTCAACGCCGCCATCGAGGCGGCGCGTGCAGGTGAGCAGGGCCGTGGTTTCGCCGTGGTCGCCGATGAAGTACGCGCGCTGGCCAAGCGTGCCCAGGACAGCACCGAAGAGATCGAGAGCCTGATCGCCGGCCTGCAGCGCATGGCCAAGGGCGCCGTGCAGCAGATGGACAGCAGCCGCGACCTGACCCGCCGCACCGTCGAACTGGCGGGCGAGGCTGGGGACGCGCTGGGTCGCATCACCCAGGCGGTGAGTACCATCGAGCAGATGAACCAGCAGATCGCCGCCGCTGCCGAGGAGCAGAGCGCTGTGGCCGAGGCGATCAACGAGAGCGTCACCCGTGTGCGCGATATTGGTGAGCAGAGCGCTACCGCCACGGAACAGACTGCGGCCTCCAGCGCCGAGCTGGCGCGTTTGGGTGTCGAGCTGCAGGAGTTGGTGCGCCAGTTCCGCACCTGATTCGGGCGAGCCGGGACGCCGGCCGCAGGAGGGCGTAGGGCGGACTCAGGAGCGTCAGCGAACAGTCCGCCATCTTCGGTACGGCAAGAGTCCTAACGGCGTACTGCTTCGCGAGTACGCCCTACGGCGCTGGCGCGTTTGGGTGTCGAGCTGCAGGAGTTGGTGCGCCAGTTCCGCACCTGACTCGGGCTAGCCGGGACGCCGGCCGCGGGCGGACTCAGGAGCGTCAGCGAACAGTCCGCCATCTTCGGTGCGGCAAGAGTCCTAACGACGTACTGCTTCGCGAGTACGCCCTACAGCGCTGTGGGAGCTCGCTCCCACATGTTCAGGTTCGGGCCGGACTGAAGCGCTGGCCCGAGATCGCGGGATGATAGAGCGGCTGGACCTTGTTGCCCGCTGGGTCCAGCAGGTGAAAGCTGCGCGCGCCGTCGCCATGGTCGAAGGGCCGATCCAGCAGCGTCACCCCTTGTGCCTTGAGGTACTGGTACCAGGCGTCCAGCTCCTCGACGCTGTCGACGATGAAGCCGTAATGATCCACCAGCGCCACACCGTGGCTCTCGGCATAAGCGCGGCCGAGCGACAGGTTGTCGTTGCCGCAGGTCAGGTAGACCAGGTCCTCATTGGCACGGTGCAGCAACTGCATGCCCAGCACGTCCACGTAGAAACGCTCGCACTCTTCCAGGTTGGGTACCAGCAGGGCCAGATGACGCAGGCCATTGAGGCGCGATGGGCGTTCGAGCATCTTTTTACACTCCAATATGTATACAATTATTTTTCAAATATAAAACATAATGGAGGTTGCCGTGTACGTGCTATTGCTCAAGACCCAACTCAAACCCGGCAGTTTCGGGGCGTTCATGGATGCCATGCGCGTCAACGCCGCCGCTTCGGTGCGCGATGAGCCGGGCTGCCTGACCTTCGACGTGATGCGTGACCGCAGTGATCCCGATCTGGTGTGGCTGTACGAAGTGTACGTCGACGAGGCGGCTTTCGAGGCGCATACGCGAACTGCGCATTTCCTCGCCAGCCGGCCGCTGGTGGAACCACTGATCGAGCGTCAGGAGGCTATCGAAGCCGATATGCTGGCGCTCAATCCATCGCGCTGAAGTGAGGCTGCCCGTTGCACCACTGGCCGTTCCGAAGGCTGGGCTCGGTCAGGCCGGGCTCTGTGCCATCTGCATATCCAGCACCCGGATATGCCTTAGCTCGGGATAGTGCCAGTGCACGTCCAGATCCCAGAAGCGCGCGCCATAGCGGCGCTCCGGCTGCGGCTGCTGGTAGGCCGGGCGCGGATCCTGCGCCAGGCACTGCTCGATCAGCTCCACCAGCGGCTCGTTCAGGCGCAGCGCGTGTTGGCGCGCCAGGCGTAGCGCGTCATCCTGCCAGTCCACTGTAATCAGGGGTGGCGGTGCATCTGCCATATCGTTGTGCGCGTCGGCCACAGAATCTGCGTACGGCACATAGGGCTTGATATCCAGCACCGGGGTGCCGTCGAGCAGGTCGATACCGGACAGATGCAGGCGGTCCGGTTCCACTCGTTCCAGGCGTACCACGGACTGGCCGATGCCGTTGGGGCGATGGGTGGCGCGGGTGCTGAACACGCCTACCGCCTGGTTACCGCCCAGGCGTGGCGGGCGCACTTTCAGGCGCGGCTTGTCTTCCAGCGCCTGGTGAAAGAGAAACAGCAACCAGACATGGCTGACCTGTTCCAGGCCCTGCACGGCCTCGCCCTGATCGAAGGGGGGGAGCAGCTCCAGCACGCCGCGAGCGGCGGGCGCCAGGTGCGGCTGGCGAGGAATGGCGAATTTTTCCTTGAAGCAGGAGCGAACGATACCGACCGGAGAAACCAGATGCTGCATGGCGTCCTGCTTAGCGTCTGTTGACGGGGGCGTCGTGTGCCACGCGGCAGCCGGCATCGCGGAATGGACCGGTGAAGCGAATCCAGCCCTCACCAGGGCTGACCTGAGCGCAGGTCAGGTGGCCATCGATCTTGCTCTGCCAGAGAAAGAATGGTGCCGGCGCGGCGAAGCTGGGCAGGCTCAGGGCGAGCAGTGCGGTGAGCAGTAGGGTACGCATGATGGTGGTCTCCAGAGCGTGACGGACACAGCCTAACACGACCTCAGAAACGTTCCTTCTCGCCTAGATAGCGCCATTGCCCGACCGGCAACTTGGCCATGGGGACGCCGCCGATGCGGATGCGCTTCATGCCCAGCACCTTCAGGCCCAACGCCGTACAGATCTGCCGCAGCAGGTCAGGGGCCGGATTCTTCAGCGCGAAGCGCAGGCGCTGTTCGCTCTGCCAACTGGCCTTGCACGGCGGGAACTGCGTGCCCTTGTGCAGCCAGCCTTTCTTCAGGCGCTCCAATGCGCTGGCGGGCACTTCGCCGGCTACTTCGACCAGGTATTCCTGCTCCAGCTTGGCGGCATCCTCGCGCAGCTTGCGTTGCGTGCGCCAGTCCTGGCTGAGCACTATCAGGCCGCTGGCGCCTGTCTGCAGCGGCAGGCTCTGCTCCTGGCGCAGGAAGTGGCCATGCAGGACGCGCTGGGTGTGCGGGTCTTGTTCCCAGTGGCGTTCGTGTACCAGCAGGTGCTGCAACTGTGCAGCGTTGCAGCCAGTCGAGCCATGCACCAGCAGGGTGACGGGCTCCACGGGATCAAGGCTGGCATCGGGGTGCAACTCGACGCGCTGATCCTCGACCTTGAATTGCGGCGCTTCGACCACCTGGCCGTCCACCGTCACCCAGCCCCCTGCGATGTAAAGATCGGCTTCACGGCGCGAGCAACCGAACAGCTCGATGACGCGTTTGGACAGACGGGTGGCTTCGCTCATGACTGGGCTCGACAAAAAGAAGGTCATTGTACCGGCAAGAAGCTGTGGTGCCGGAAAAGAAAAAGCCCCGCATGCTGCGGGGCTTTTCAGGAGATATGTCGGTCAGACCAGCTCGCCCCACATGTCGTACTCGTCGGCATCGACGATGCGTACGCGCACCTTGTCGCCCGGCTTGACGTTGGGGGAGTCGATGAACACGCTGCCGTCGATCTCCGGGGCGTCGGCCCAGGAGCGGGCCACGGCGCCTTCACCGTCCACTTCGTCGATCAGTACGTCCATCTCCAGGCCGATCTTGGCCTGTAGACGTGCAGAGCTGATCGCCTGCTGGTGCGCCATGAAGCGCTCCCAGCGGTCCTGCTTGACGTCGTCAGGCACCACTTCCAGGCCCAGGTCGTTGGCTGGTGCGCCTTCGACTGGCGAATACTGGAAGCAACCGACGCGGTCGAGCTGCGCTTCGGTCAGCCAGTCCAGCAGGTACTGGAAGTCTTCCTCGGTCTCGCCGGGGAAACCGACGATGAAGGTGGAGCGGATGGTCAGCTCCGGGCAGATCTCACGCCACTTCTTGATGCGTGCCAGGGTCTTGTCTTCGAAGGCCGGGCGCTTCATCGACTTGAGCACTTTCGGGCTGGCGTGCTGGAAGGGGATGTCCAGGTACGGCAACAGCTTGCCGGCGGCCATCAGCGGGATCACGTCATCGACGTTGGGGTAGGGGTAGACGTAGTGCAGACGCACCCACACGCCCATCGACGACAGCGCTTCGCACAGCTCGAGCATGCGCGTCTTCACCGGTTGGCCGTTCCAGAAGTCCAGCTTGTACTTCAGGTCGACGCCGTAGGCGCTGGTGTCCTGGCTGATCACCAGCAGCTCTTTCACGCCGGCCTTGACCAGGCGCTCGGCTTCGCTGAGCACATCGCCCACCGGACGGCTGACCAGCTTGCCGCGCATCGACGGGATGATGCAGAAGCTGCAGGTATGGTTGCAGCCTTCGGAAATCTTCAGGTAGGCGTAGTGGCGCGGGGTCAGCTTGATGCCCTGCGGTGGCACCAGGTCGATCAGCGGGTTGTGCTCGGTTTTCGGCGGGATGACTTCGTGTACGGCGTTGACCACCTGCTCATACTGCTGCGGGCCGGTGACGGCCAGCACGCTCGGGTGCACGTCGCGGATGCTGTCTTCGGCCACGCCCATGCAACCAGTGACGATCACCTTGCCGTTTTCCGCCAGCGCCTCACCGATGGCGTCCAGCGACTCGGCCTTGGCGCTATCGATGAAGCCACAGGTATTGACCACCACCACGTCGGCATCCTGGTAGGTCGGTACGATCTCGTAACCTTCCATGCGCAGCTGGGTCAGGATTCGCTCGGAGTCGACCGTCGCTTTTGGACAGCCAAGGGAGACAAACCCTACTTTCGGTGTGGCGGTGGACATGCGGGCTAACCTCTAAGGGCGCCTGGGTGGCGCCTCTGATCAAAAAGTGCGCAATTCTAGCGGCGCTTCGTGCGCTTGACCAGAGGCGCCTTCACCTCAATTACGTCCCGGCAGCATGCGCGTCAGGGTGTTATCGCGCGCCACGTAATGGTGGTACAGGCCGGCAATGGCGTGCAGGCCGATCAGCCAGTAACCGGCGGTGCCTGCCAGCTCGTGCAGTTCCTTGATCTGTCCGGCCAGTTCCTTGTCCGGGCCGATCAGCGCGGGCAGCTCCAGGCCGAAGAAGGGGATGGGCTTGCCAGCGGCGCTGAGAATCAGCCAGCCGGCCAGCGGCGCGCCAATCATCAGTGCATACAGCGCCAGGTGCATCAGCTTGGCAGGCAGGGCTTGCCAGGTCGGCAGCGGCGGCTCGATGGCCGGGGTCGGACTGAGTGCGCGGGCCAGCAGACGCAGCCAGACCAGCGCGAAGACGCTCAGGCCGAGCATGAAGTGCCACTGCTTGAGCAGTTCGCGGGTTTCGCTACCCTTGGGGAAATTTCCTTTGAGCTCGATGCAGGCATAGACGACTGCGATCAGGATCAGCATCAGCCAGTGCAGGCCGATGGAGAGGCTTCCATGGCGTGGTGAGGCGTTCTTCCGGTTCATTCAGGCGTTCCTCGGTCAATGTCCTGCATCTGCAGCAGGCGTTTCCAGCATAAGCCTGCTTGGCTTATGGACCGCTGAGGTAGATCAATGCCCGGAAACGAAAAAGGCCACTCGATTGAGTGGCCTTTATCTGAAGGTGGTTGCGGGAGCAGGATTTGAACCTACGACCTTCGGGTTATGAGCCCGACGAGCTACCAGACTGCTCCATCCCGCGCCGGCAATTCTACGCTTACCTAATGTCTTGTCAATCGATTTGTTTCGTTTGATCGAAAAAGTTAATTTTCGTCAAAGCAAAAAGGCCACTCATTGAGTGGCCTTTTCGTGAAGCTGGTTGCGGGAGCAGGATTTGAACCTACGACCTTCGGGTTATGAGCCCGACGAGCTACCAGACTGCTCCATCCCGCGTCTGTGGGTCGGCATTCTACAGTCAGATGCTCAGGTGTCAACCGCTATTTGCGAGAAAAGTGTTTTCAACTCAGGTGCTTAGCGTTAAACAGCTGTTAGACTTCAGTACTCCAGGCCAGGCTGGGCGAGGCTTCCGAGGGTGATGTGCGCAAGATAATTCACGTGGACTGCGACTGCTTTTACGCCGCCATCGAGATGCGTGACGACCCGAGCCTGGCCAGTCGTCCGCTGGCTGTCGGTGGTTCGGCGGACCGACGCGGGGTAATCGCTACCTGCAACTACGAGGCGCGTGCCTATGGTGTGCGTTCGGCGATGTCGTCGCGGCATGCGCTGAAGTTGTGCCCGGATCTTCTGATCGTCAAACCGCGCTTCGAGGTGTACCGCTCGGTCTCGCGTGACATTCACGGCATCTTTCGTCAGTTCACCGACCTGATCGAGCCGCTGTCGTTGGACGAGGCCTATCTGGATGTCAGCGACTCGCCGCATTTCGCTGGTAGCGCCACGCGCATCGCCCAGGAAATTCGCCGTCGTGTGGCGCAGGAGCTGCACATCACCGTGTCGGCTGGCGTCGCGCCGAACAAGTTCCTGGCCAAGATCGCCAGCGACTGGCGCAAACCCAACGGGTTGTTCGTCATTACCCCGGATCAGGTCGATGATTTCGTGGCGCAGTTGCCGGTGAACAAGCTGCATGGCGTCGGCAAGGTCACGGCGGACAAGCTGACGCGCTTAGGGATTCGCACCTGTCTGGATCTGCGGGACTGGAACAAGCTGGCGCTGGTGCGCGAGTTCGGCAGTTTCGGTGAGCGCTTGTGGCGCCTGGCCCACGGCATCGACGAACGTGCCGTGCAGGTGGACAGCCGCCGCCAGTCGTTGAGCGTGGAGCACACCTACGATCAGGATCTACCCGATCTGCAGAGCTGTCTGGAGAAACTGCCGGCACTGCTCGAGGAGATGAACGGCCGCCTGCAGCGTCTGGACACCAGCTATCGACCGGACAAGCCTTTCGTCAAAGTGAAGTTTCATGATTTCACCCAGACCACCCTGGAGCAGGCGGGGGCCAGTCGGGATCTGGAAAGCTACCGGCTATTGCTGAGCAACGCTTTCGCCCGTGGCGACAAGCCGGTGCGCCTGCTCGGGGTAGGCGTCAGGCTGCATGATCTGCGCGGGCGGCAGGAGCAGCTCGATCTGTTCGCGTAGTTGCCGTTGTGGGAGGGGCTTTAGCCGCGATCATCGATAAAGAAGTCGCCGCTGAAGCGCCTCCCACAGGGTATTCACGCGGCTCGATCACTGCGGCCAGAGGCGAATCGGCTTGCCGGTGGCCGGCCACAGCTGCAACTGGCCGATGTCGTTGAAGTCCCAGCGCCGCACTTCCGCCAACGCCGCGAGGAAGCGCTGCTCCTGCTCCATCAATGAGGGCGCGCACATCTTGCGGGTGCTGCCCGGGGTTTCGAAGCGGACAGCGTCATCCTTCAGCGTGTAGCCGGCGAACCAGTGATTGCAGCCCGCGTGGCCATGGGCGCGGCCGTCAGCAGCGAAGGTGACGGTCAGGTGGCTGCGGTCGATCAGCGGGTGTTCGCCGATCCATTCCACTTGGTAGCTGCGTTCGGTTTCCAGCTGCGGTGCGTCGCTGGCACAGCCGACCAAGGTGGCGGTGAGCAGGGCGAGGGGCAGGGCGCGGTACATGGTGTCAGGCCTCCTGGCAGGTACGGCATAGGTGTCGGCCAGCGTCGTTGCGCCAGCCAAGCTCGGCGATACGAGCTTCAGCGGCTGGTGCTTGCGCGGCTTTGCCGAGCGCGGCATCGACGGCGAATTCGAAATCCAGCTGCTTGCCGCAGCTGTCGCAGTTCACCTGCCAGTTATGGATGGCCAGCTCCTTGAACTGCGGGCCCTTGCACACGGCCAGCCATTGGCCGGGCGGGTTGATCAGGTGGCGAACCTTCTCCACTTCCAGGCGCATGTGCAGGTCGCGACTGCCCTTGAGGGTGACCAGCAGCACGTCATTGGCCTGGATCGAACCGCCGTTGCCGGTGACCTGGTAGCGGCCCGGCGCCAGTGCGCGGCATTCGGTGAGGGTGTGTTGCGGGTTGAGCAGGGAATAACGGAAATCGTGTTCGGCCATGGGTCCTCCGGATCAGCCGGCATGCTATCACGCACCGGCCTTGACCTCATTGCTTGGCTGCCCGGTGAGCCAGGCCGCGATGTTGTCCAGTGTCGTGCGGGCGATGGCATCGAGTGCTTCGTGGGTGAGAAAAGCCTGGTGCGCGGTGACGATGACGTTGGGAAAGCTCAGCAGGCGGGCCAGAGTATCGTCCTGCAGCGGCAGGTCGGAATGATCCTTGAAGAACAGTTCCGACTCTTCTTCGTAGACGTCCAGGCCCAGGTAGCCGAGCTGGCTGCTTTTCAGCGCCTTGATCAGTGCCGGCGCGTCGACCAGCGCGCCGCGGCCGGTGTTGAGGTGTCGTTGGCGGCCAGGAACGACACACGGTCGTAGCCCTTGCTGCTGAACAGGCAGATACGCATGGCAGTTCCTCAGGCGCTTTGTGCCGCCGCTTCGGTCAGGCGCGCGATTGCGGCGTCCAGTTCGTCCAGGGCGCGCTGGGCCTCGGGGTCGTCCTGTTTGAGCAAGGTCTCGCTGCGCTGGCAGGCCAGGCGCAGTTGCGGTACGCCACAGTAGCGCGTGGCGCCGTGCAGGCGATGCACTCGCTCGATCAGGGCGGTGCGTTCGCCGGCATCGCGTGCCTGGCGTATGGCCTGGCGGTCGCCGGGCAGACCGGCCAGCAGCATGCTCAGCATGTCCGCCGCCAGATCGGCTTTGCCTGCGGCCAGGCGCAGGCCTTCTTCGGCGTCGAGTACCTTGGGTTGCGACTGCGGCGCAGCAGCCGGTGCAATCCTCTGATTGGGCTGGTTGCGCAGATTCAGCCCCGTCCACTTGAGCACCACCTGGGCCAGTTGGCGTTCGTTGATCGGCTTGGTCAGGTAGTCGTCCATGCCGCTTTGCAGCAGGGCGCGCTTCTCGTTGGCCAGCGCGTGGGCAGTAAGGGCGATGATTGGCGTGGCGCTGCGACCCTGTTCGCTTTCCCACTGGCGAATCGCTTCGGTGGCTTCGCGGCCATCCATGCCGGGCATCTGCACGTCCATGAACACCAGGTCGAAGCTGCCGTGCTGTACCGCTTCTATAGCCGCGTAGCCGCTGTCCACGGCGGTGACCTGAGCGCCGAGGTCATCGAGCAGGGTTTGCACCAGCAGCAGGTTGGCCGGGTTGTCGTCGGCGCAGAGGATTTGCGGTCGGCGCGTGTTGCTGATGGTCAGCGACTCGCTGGCCGGGCGTTGCGGGCTGACCAGTTCCACCAGCGCCTTGTACAGCTTGCGTGTGCAGGGTGGTTTGGCCTGGAGTTGCGCGTAGGCATCGGGCAGCGAGTCGTGAAACAGCCCTAGTTCGGTGGTCGGGCACAGCACCAGGGCCTTGCAGCCGAGCCGGTCGAGCTCCTGGATACGCTGGCCGAGGCTGTCGGGCGGTAGCTGGCTGGCGGTGATGCCAAGCACAGCCAGGCTCAGCGGTCGTTCCTGATTCTGCTGCTGGTTAACCGCATCGAAGAGTTGGCTAGGATCGGCGAAGCTTTCTACTTCCAGGCCGCAGTCCTCGAGTTGGTGGGCCAGCGCCTGGCGCGCCAGCTCGTGGCTTTCCAGCACGGCCACGCGACGGCCCTGGAGGGCGGCACGTGGCAGGTCTTCGGCGTCGTCGCGGGCCTTGGGCAGGGTCAGGGTGATCCAGAACTCAGAGCCTTCGCCCGGGGTGCTGTCGACGCCGATCTCGCCGCCCATCTGCTCGATCAGGCGTTTGGAAATTACCAGGCCGAGGCCGGTGCCACCGGCCTGGCGGCTGAGCGAGTTGTCGGCCTGGCTGAAGGCCTGGAACAGCGCGCGCAGGTCTTCATCCGACAGGCCGATGCCAGTGTCCATCACGCTGATACGCAGTTGCGCGCTGTCGGCACTTTCGTCCTCGACCATGGCGCGCATGACGATGGTGCCTTCGCGGGTGAACTTGATCGCATTGCTGACCAGGTTGGTCAGTACCTGCTTCAGGCGCAGCGGATCACCGCGCAGAGCCAACGGGGTGTCGCGGTAGATCAGGCTGACCAGCTCCAGCTGCTTTTCATGGGCCGCGGGAGCGAGGATGGTCAGGGTGTCCTGCAGCAGGTCGCGCAGGTTGAAGGGGATGGATTCGAGCATCAGCTTGCCCGCTTCGATCTTGGAGAAATCGAGCACCTCATTGATGATGCCGAGCAGGCTGTCGGCGGATTTCTCGATGGTCGAAAGGTAATCCTGCTGGCGCGGGCTGAGCTCGCTCTTTTGCAGCAGGTTGGTGAAGCCGAGGATACCGTTGAGCGGGGTGCGGATCTCGTGGCTCATGTTGGCCAGGAACTCGGACTTGATGCGGCTGGCTTCCAGAGCCTCCTTGCGTGCGAAGTCCAGCTCGATGTTCTGGATCTCGATGGTTTCCAGGTTCTGCCGTACGTCCTCGGTGGCCTGCTCGATGCTGTGCTGCAGTTCTTCCTGCGCATTCTGCAGGGCCTCGGCCATGCGGTTGATGCCGGCGGCCAGCTCATCCATCTCATGGCTGCCCAGCGGCGGCAGGCGGGTTTCCAGGTGGCCGTCCTTGAGTTGGGCGACACCGGCCTTGATCTCGCGCAATGGCTCGTTGATGCTGCGGCCCATGCGCAGGGCGAGCAGGGCGGTGACGGCAAGACCACCGGCGATCAGCAGCAGGCTGGCGAACAGGCTGCGGTAGCCGCTGAGCAAGGTGCCCTGATGCGAAAGCTCCAGTTCGACCCAGCCGAGCAGCTCCAATTGGCGGTCCTCAGCGAAGTCGTCGCTCAGCACCAGGTGCTGGTCGTAGACCGGTAGTAGAAAACGCGTGGCGTCCTGACCGCTGAGCAGGCTGACGCCGGCCTGGCTGCTGGGTGATGGGTTGAGCATGCTGGGCCCGGCATGTGCCAGTGACGTGCGCTCAGGGCTGAGAAAACCCACCGCACGCACATCCGGGTGCTCCAGTGCCTGTTGAGCGATACGCTCGAGTTTTTTCGTGGCCTGCTGTTCCAGCGCGGGGGCCGCCAGGGGCGCCAGGTGTTCGACCAGCATCTCACCGCGCTGCAGCAGCTGCGTCTGCAAACCGGACAGTTGCACCCAGGTGAAATAGCCACCCAGCACCAGCGCCAGCAGGCTGGTGGGGAACAGGGTGAGCAGCAGCACGCGGCCTTTGATGCCTAGATCCTTGAACACGACGTTCCTCCTTAATGACATCTGGGCAGTGTAGCGATTCAGCGCGGCGGAATCTGTAGGTGAGCGATTGTCGTTTAGTAGGTAGAATTGTTCTCATTTTGTATTTTCGGTTTCTCTCCATGAACGCCAGCTCCGCCTCTCCAACCCGGATCCTCGCTGTCGAGGACGACCCTCTGCTTGCCAGTCACCTGCAATCTCACCTGATGGCCCGTGGTTTCGATGTGACTCTCAGCCATGACGGCAGTGATGGGTTGCGCTTGGCGGAGAACGAGGATTTCGATCTGATCCTGATGGATATCCTGTTGCCCGGCACCAATGGCCTGGTGGCGCTGCAGCAATTGCGCCAGCGCTGCAGCGTGCCGGTTCTGCTGATGTCTGCGTTGGGCGATGAGCAGAACCGCATTGCCGGTTTCAGTCAGGGCGCCGATGACTATCTGCCCAAGCCCTTCAGCCTGGGCGAGCTGAGCGTTCGCGTGGATGCGATCCTGCGGCGTGTCGCCTATGAGCGCCGCGAGCCGCAGTCGAGTACAGAGGGCAACGGTTTGCAGTTCGACGAGGGCCGTAGCGATGTGGCCGTTTGTGGCACCTGGGTCGGCCTGACGCCCAGCGAATACCGGGTGCTGGAACTGCTCTGGCGGCACAAGGACGAGGCGCTTAGCAAACCCTTCCTTTATCAGCAGGCGCTGCGCCGCGCTTACGCTCAGCACGACCGCAGCCTGGACATGCACGTCAGTCATATCCGTCGCAAATTGCAGGCCGTCGGCTACGAGGCGACACGTGTCGACACCGTCTGGGGCAAGGGCTACATCCTGACACAGGCCGGGGCATGAACCTGCCGGGGCGACATTCGCTGCTCTGGCGGCTGGCCGGAGCATTGGCGCTGTTCTGCCTGCTGCTGGTCAGTCTGCATGTGGATGTCGGCCGTGAGCTGATCGATGCGACCTCCTATCTACCCGAATCCACCCGGCAGACGCTCAAAGGCTATGCCCGGGAGGCGGAAACGACGTGGCGCGAGGAGGGCGCAGCAGGCGTCGATGTCTTTCTGCAGCGGCTGCAGGAGCGTGAGCAGATCTGGGCGGTGGTGGTCGATCAGCACAAGGACTCGCTGTCCTCGCAAACCTTGACGGCCGAACAGGCGCAGCGCCTCGATTTCGTGCGCAGGCTGGAGTTCCCGGTCGGACGGCCAGGCGGCACGCCGACCTTTTACATTCCTTTCAGCGACGGCAATGCCCGGCTGGTGATGGAGTTGCCGCGGCGTTTGAATCCGCGCAAGTACAACGAACTGTGGGAGTTGCTGCTGCAGCGCGTGCTGCCGGCCGTGCTGGCTGTGGTCGTGGCCGTTCTGCTGTATCGCTTGCTGATCGCTCCGCTGGCGATCCTCAGGCGTCAGGCCGCGGCACTCAGCGCAGGCGACCTGTCTGCTCGGCTCGGGCCGCAGGTGACGCGGCGCAAGGATGAACTGGGTGAGCTGGCACGAACCTTCGATCATATGGCCGAGCGCCTGCAGGGCACCGTGGGGTTCCAGCGCCAGTTGCTGCGCGACCTGTCGCACGAACTGCGCACGCCGTTGGCCCGCTTGCGCGTGGCCGGGGAGAGCGAACAGGACGTCGAGGCCCTGCGTCAGCGTCTGGCCCGTGAAGTCGAGGAAATGGAAAAGCTGGTCGGGGATGCCTTGGAGCTGGTCTGGCTGGACACCGAACGGCCCAGCTTGCCGCTGGAAGAAGTGGACATCGTCAGGCTCTGGGATGTGCTGAGGGAAAACGCCGGCTTCGAGACCGGCTGGCCCATCGAGCGCATGCCCTGCGAGTTGCCGGCCGATTGCCGGGTGCTGGGCAATCTCAACGGCCTGGCGCAGGCGTTGGAGAACATCCTGCGCAATGCCATTCGCCACTCGCCGGAGGGTGGTGTGGTGCGTCTGGCCGGACAGCGCGAAGGGGAGCAATGGCTGTTGTGCATCGAGGACCAGGGGCCGGGCGTCGCCGAGAGCGAGTTGGAGACCATCTTTCGTCCCTTCACCCGGCTCAGCGCGGCCCGCCCGGGTGGTGACGGTTTCGGCCTGGGGCTGGCCATTGCGCGCAGCATGATCGCTACCCAGGGTGGGCACCTCTGGGCAGAGAATGCACGACCCGGTCTGCGACTGAAGCTGCGGCTGCAAAGTGTATAGTTCGTAAATTAGATTTACTCTCAAATGTAAATTCTTACTATTTGCGTCTGACCCGGCAGGGCCGGCAAGTAGTAGCGCTTCTTTTTCTTCCTAGTGCTCGCTCTCGATGGCGTGTTGTCCATCCGAGGCTTTGCCACGGCCCTTTCGCTTGGTTTCGGCCATTTGCTCCCGCTGACCACGGCAGAGCTTGGCGCCGATGTTCCGAGTTGGGTCAGCCAGTGAAGCCTATGTCCGGGGGAGTGCAGGGTTCGAGTTCCTGTGCAGGACGGCCGCTGGCAACAAGCCGACAACTCGATTTACCTTGATCACTGGGAGCAATCCACATGTCACTCAACCAGCGACGCCTCGCTGTATCGTCTCGGCCTCGATTCAACAAAACCCTGCTGGCTGTCACGCTGGCCTCGCTGGCCTGTTCGGCGGGGGCCGAGGAAAAGTCCGAGCAACTGGAGCTTGGGGCGGTAGTGGTCACTGCTACGGGCTTTGAGCAAAGCGTCAAGGATGCGCCTGCCGCCATCACCGTCATCTCCGCAGAAGAACTGAAGAAGCGCTCCTACACCGATATCACCGACGCGCTGAAAAATGTGGCTGGGGTGCAGATTGCCGGTGGCGGTGTGGAGCGCTCGATCCAGATCCGCGGCATGACCTCGGGCTATACGCTGTTTCTGATCGATGGGCGGCCGATGCAGGGCAACGACTCCTTCGGCCTCAACGGTACCCAGAACGGTACGCCGATCAATTTTCTGCCACCCATCGAGGCGATCGAGCGCATCGAGGTCATTCGGGGGCCGGCTTCGTCCTTGTATGGCTCCGATGCGATGGGCGGGGTGATCAACATCATCACCAAGAAAATCCGCAACGAGTTCGCCGGCAGCATCACCACCGAGTACAGCCTGGCCGATGGCGCCAACAAGGTGAACGAGGACGGTTATCAGACCAGTGCCTATCTGAATGCGCCGCTGATCGAGGATGTGCTGGCCTTGCAGGTCAATGGTTCGTTCCTGCATCAGGACGAAAGCCATTTCCTCGGTGGTGACGACAGCGCTGCCTCCGACCCCAGGTACAGAAGAAGCAACCTGGGCGGCAAGCTGGGCTGGAACATCGACGAGCAGAACCTGGTCACCTTCAACTACAACGAAGCGCTGCAACGCCGTTGGGCCAATCCGGGCAAGAGCATCGACGTGGCCGACGAGCCGAGCTACAACGAGTCGATCCTCAAGACCTACGCCATCACCCACGAAGGGCGTTACGACAACCTGCTGCTGGATACCTACGTCAACTACGACACCTCGGAGAACCCGACGCGGGTCAACGCCAATACCGGCAATGGCATCGAGTACAACGTGCTGACGGCCAACACCCAGGCGACCTATTTCCTTGGCTCCCATGCACTGACAGGTGGCCTGACCCACAAGTACGAAGAGCTCAAGGACGGTGCCAGCAGCGGTCTGCGTCCGCCGGTCGTTGCGGTTGCCGATGCCGTCGTGGAGATGGAACGCTACCAGAATTCGATCTTCCTGGAAGACAACTGGAGCCTGACCGACGACCTGTCGCTGACCCTCAGTGCCCGCTACGACGACAACGAGGCGTTCGGCAGCGAAGTCAGTCCCAAGGTCTATGCCGTGTATCACCTGACCGAGAACTTCACCCTCAAGGGCGGCGTGACCTCCGGTTACAAGGCGCCCAGCCTACGCCAGGCCGCAACCGATTTTGGCTCCAGCTCAAGGGGCGGCGTAATCATCGGCAACCCCGAGCTGACGCCGGAGACCAGCCTCAACCGCGAGATCGGCATCGGCTACGAAAACTTCGATCTGGGCCTCAACACGACCCTGACTGTCTATCAGACCGACTACAAGGACAAGATCAACCGCACTGGCCGCGTCTGCCAGCCGAACGTGCCCTGTGTGTACAACGGCACCACCTACCCGGCGCATCAGTACGGCTACACCGCCTACGAGAACGTGGACGAGGCGGAGCTCAGGGGCGTTGAGTTCACCCTGGATTACCAACTGCTCGACAACCTGATGTACCGCCACAGCTACACCTATACCAGCACGGAGCAGAAGACCGGTCAGTACAAGGGTGAGCCGCTCAACGACATGGCCAAGCACATGTTCAACGTCTCGTTGGACTGGCAGGCCATGGACAAATTGAACCTCTGGACTCAGCTCAACTACCGGGGCGAGACATCCGGCCGCTGGCAGACCGGCACCAGTGGTGCTGCCAGCAACGGCGTGACCTACCCGTCCTATACCTTCGCCGATGTCGGCCTGGTGTACAGGCCGACCCAGGACCTCAGCCTGAAGTTCGGTGTGTACAACGTCACCAACAAGGAAGTCACCACCGACGATGACTACGCCTACAACCTCGATGGCAGGCGCTACGTGTTCGGTCTGACGCAGAACTTCTGATCCGCAGCGCCTTAATCAGGCCGCCCTGGAGCCTCTCCGGGTGGCCTTTGCCGCCAGTTCCTGGCGCGCCGCTGCGGCATCCACGAATACTCAAAAAGTGAGGAAAGCGATATGACGCTGTTCAAGCGTACCCTAATCAACCTGTTGCACCTTGGCGCGCTGATGTGCGCCGTGTCAGCCGCCCAGGCCGCCTACCCGCTGGCCATCGAACATGGGCAGGGCAAGCTGACACTGAACCAGGCGCCCACGCGCGTCGCCGTTTTTGACCTGGGCGTACTGGACACGCTCGACGCCCTTGGCATCGCCGCCGAAGGCGTGCCGCAGATGTCAGGGCCGGCCTACCTGAAGGCGAAATACGAAGGGCGCAAGACCGTCAATGTTGGCACCCTGTTCGAGCCGGATCAGGCGGCTTTGGAGCGTCTCAAGCCGGACCTGATTATCATCGGTGGCCGCTCCAGCAATCAGTTCGAGGCGCTTTCGGCGCTGGCGCCGACCATCGACCTGAGCATCGCCCCAGACCACTTCCTGGCGGGCATGCAGGGTAATCTGAAAGTGCTGGGCGAGATCTTCGACAAGCAGGAGCAGGCTGTGCAGCTGCAAGCGCAGCTGAACAAGGAGCTGGCTGCCGTTCATGCAAAGACTACCGGCCAGAGCTCGCTGACGCTGTTCACCGTCAACGACGCGCTGATGCTGCATGCGCCGGGCGAGCGTTTCGGCATGCTCAACGAAGTGCTGGGTACTCGTTCGGTGGTCGAGTCGGTGGACCCGGCGAGCGTGGCGCAGGTGCGCCCGGCGCCTGATTCGCCCGAGGCCAGGCAACTGCGCGAGCGGCAAAAGGTGCGCCTGGAGGCGGCGTTGAAAGAACAGCCGCAGTGGTTGGTGATCCTCGACCGTGGTGCGGCAACCGGCGGCGAAGGCAAGGCCGACGAGACGCTGGGCAAGCATGCCGGTATAGCAGCCAGCAAGGTCTGGGCCGATGGCAAGGTGTTCTATCTCGAGCCAGCGACCTGGTATATCGCCACTGGCGGCTATCAGGGCCTGATGAGCACTCTGAAGGCTTTCGCTGCCGCGCAATAAAAGAGGTGGCATATGGCCCGGATGCAGTCCGGGTCACCGCCAGACAATCCCGGATTGCATACGGGGCAAGGCTTGATCACCGCCTGCAACCGATCATGGCGTGATGAAGCGACGGGTTCGGCGTATCATGATGCCCCTTCGCGTCAGTCTGGATTCGAGCGACCCATGACCCTGCAATTCCCCACCATTGCCGACTGCATCGGCAATACCCCCCTGGTACGCCTGCAACGCCTGGGCGGTGAAACCAGCAACACCCTGCTGGTCAAGCTGGAAGGTAACAACCCGGCCGGTTCGGTCAAGGATCGTCCGGCACTGTCGATGATCAACCGCGCCGAGCTGCGTGGCGATATCCAGCCTGGCGATACCCTGATCGAAGCCACCAGCGGCAACACCGGCATTGCCCTGGCGATGGCGGCGGCGATCAAGGGCTACAAGATGATCCTGATCATGCCGGACAACTCCACCGCCGAGCGCAAGTGGGCGATGACCGCCTATGGCGCCGAGCTGATCCTGGTCAGCAAGGAGGAGGGCATGGAGGGCGCTCGTGATCTGGCCGAGCGGCTGCAGGCCGAAGGGCGCGGCAAGGTGCTCGACCAGTTCGCCAACGGTGACAACCCCGAGGCGCATTACAGCGGCACCGGCCCGGAAATCTGGCGCCAGACCGGCGGAACCATCACCCACTTCATCAGCTCCATGGGCACCACCGGCACCATCATGGGTACCTCGCGCTACCTCAAGGAGCAGAACCCGGCGATCCAGATCGTCGGGCTGCAGCCGCAGGAAGGCTCGGCCATCCCCGGCATCCGTCGCTGGCCGCAGGAGTACCTGCCGAAGATCTATCAGGCCGAACGTGTCGATCAGGTGATGGACATGGGCCAGGCCGAGGCTGAGCACGTCATGCGGCGCCTGGCGCGGGAAGAGGGCATCTTCTGCGGCGTTTCGTCCGGCGGTTCGGTGGCCGGCATGCTGCGCCTGTCGCAACAGGTGGAGAACGCGGTGCTGGTGGCGATCATCTGCGACCGTGGCGACCGTTACCTGTCCACCGGCGTTTACGAAGAACCGGCGCACTGATGGCCAGACGCAGCTCCAACCTGCGCTTTCAGCCCAGCGGCGGCAGCCGTGCGGCGCAGGTCCCGGTCGGCAAGAAGCAGAAGCTCGCCATCGAACGCCTGGCCGGTGACGGTCGCGGCATCGCCTTCGAAGGCGGGCGCACCTGGTTCGTCAGTGGCGCCCTGGCCGGCGAGCAGGTCGAGGCACGGGTACTCAGTGCCCGCAGCCAGACCGTCGAGGCGCGCGCCGAACGCATCATCGCCGCCAGCAGCGAGCGCCGTGCGGCGCCCTGCATTCATGCTGACCGCTGCGGCGGCTGCAACCTGCAGCACATGCCCCACGCCGATCAGTTGGCCCTGAAACAGCGCACGCTGGCCGAGCAGCTTTCACGCCTGGGCGGCGTGCAGCCGGATGAGTGGGCAGCGCCGCTGGCCGGTCCCGAGTTCGGCTATCGCCGCCGCGCGCGTGTTGCCGTGCGCTGGGACGCCAAGGCGCGTCAACTGCAGGTCGGCTTTCGCGCAGAGGCCAGCCAGGACATTGTCGCCATCGATGAGTGCCTGGTGCTGGTACAGCCTTTGCAGCCTATTTTCAGCGCGTTGCCGGCGTTGCTGCGCAGCCTGGAAAAGCCGCAGGCAGTCGGGCACGTGGAACTCTTCAGTGGTACTGCCGAAGCGTTGCTGCTGCGGCACACGGCAGCGCTGGCGGAGGCTGATCTGAACCGCCTGCGCGCATTCTGCAGCGAGCATAGTGCGCAGCTGTGGTTGCAGGGTGAAGGGCAGCCGCAGCCTGACGAGCAGAGCGCCGAGCTGGGCTTTGAGTTGCAACGCTGGCACCTGCGACTGGCTTATCGGCCGGGCGATTTTGTGCAGGTCAATGGTCTGGTCAACGAGGCGATGGTCGCTCAGGCGCTAGACTGGTTGGCAGTGCAACCTGGTGAGCGGGTGCTGGATCTGTTCTGCGGCCTGGGCAATTTCGCCCTGCCGCTGGCGCGTCAGGCTGCTGAAGTGGTGGCTGTGGAGGGCGTCGAGGCGATGGTGCAGCGTGCCGCTGGCAACGCGCACAACAATGGCTTGGACAATGCGCACTTTTTCCGTGCCGATCTGTCCAACCCGCTGGCCTCCGAGGCCTGGGCGCGTGGCGGTTTTACCGCGGTGCTGCTCGACCCGCCACGCGATGGCGCGTTGCAGGCGGTGCGTGGGATGAGTGAGTTGGGCGCGCGGCGCCTGGTCTACGTCTCCTGCAATCCGACCACTCTGGCGCGCGATGCGGCCGAGTTGGTGCAGCAGGGCTATCGCCTGCGCCGCGCCGGGATTCTCGACATGTTCGCGCAGACGGCGCATGTCGAGGCGATGGCTCTATTCGAGAAACCCGAGATTTAGGTCTTGGGCCAAAGCGGTACGTTCGGTACCGCAGGGATGTGCAGGATGCGCATTCTTTCAGTTAATCCGACCGGCTCAGAGAAGGCCGGCGACTGCTCGGTGCGACCTATGCGCGCCGTAGGGAAGGTAAGACGATGGTTCAGGTGAGAGCGCATCAGCCAGTCAACGATGACGGCAGCATCAATCTCGAGGCCTGGTTGGAGCATGTCACTCGCGTCGATCCGGCGCTGGATCGTCAGGCATTGCAAGAAGCCTGCGAGTTCGCCCGTGATCTGGAGCAGCAGGCCAACACCACACCGCATCACTGGAGTGAGGACGCATCTACATTCCGCGCCGGCCTCGACATCGCGGAAATCCTCGCCGATCTAAAACTCGATCAGGATTCGCTGGTCGCGGCGATCATTTATCGCGGCGTACGTGAAGGCAAGATCACCCTGGCTGCGGTGCACCAGCGCTTCGGTCCGGTGGTGGCCAAGCTGATCGAAGGCGTGCTGCGCATGGCGGCGATCAGCGCCAGTATCAATCCGCGTGAATCGGTAGTGGTCGGCTCGCAGACGCAGGTCGAGAACCTGCGCAAGATGCTGGTGGCCATGGTCGATGACGTGCGCGTGGCGCTGATCAAACTGGCCGAGCGTACCTGCGCCATTCGCGCGGTCAAGGAAGCCGACGAAGAGAAGCGTCAGCGCGTGGCGCGCGAGGTGTTCGACATCTACGCGCCGCTGGCTCACCGCCTCGGGATCGGCCACATCAAGTGGGAGCTGGAGGATCTGTCCTTCCGCTACCTGGAGCCTGAGCAGTACAAGCAGATCGCCAAGCTGCTGCACGAACGCCGTCTCGATCGCGAACAGTACATCAACGACGCCATGGCCCATCTGCGCCAGGAGCTGGAAGCCACCGGCATCAAGGCCGACATCAGTGGCCGGGCGAAACACATCTATTCGATCTGGCGCAAGATGCAGCGCAAGGGCCTGCAGTTCAGCCAGATCTACGACGTGCGCGCAGTACGGGTGCTGGTGCCGGAGGTGCGCGACTGCTACACCACCCTGGGTATCGTGCACACCCTGTGGCGGCACATTCCCAAGGAGTTCGACGACTACATCGCCAACCCCAAGGAAAATGGCTACCGCTCGCTGCACACCGCCGTGCTCGGGCCGGAAGGCAAGGTACTGGAGGTGCAGATTCGCACCCACGCCATGCATGAAGAGGCCGAGCTGGGGGTTTGTGCGCACTGGCGCTATAAGGGCACCGACGTCAAATCCGGCTCCAACCACTACGAAGAGAAGATCTCCTGGCTGCGTCAGGTCATCGAGTGGCACGAGGAACTGGGTGATATCGGCGGCCTGGCCGAACAGCTGCGCGTGGATATCGAACCGGATCGGGTTTACGTGTTCACCCCCGACGGTCACGCCATCGACCTGCCCAAGGGCGCCACGCCGCTGGACTTCGCCTACCGCGTGCACACCGAGATCGGCCACAACTGCCGGGGGGCCAAGATCAACGGCCGTATCGTGCCGCTGACCTACAGTCTGCAGACCGGTGAGCAGGTGGAGATCATCACCAGCAAGCAGGGCACGCCCAGTCGTGACTGGCTCAATCCCAACCTGGGTTATGTCACCACCAGCCGCGCCCGGGCCAAGATCGTCCACTGGTTCAAGCTGCAGGATCGCGACCAGAACGTCGCCGCCGGCAAGCAGTTGCTCGAACGCGAGCTGGCGCGCCTGGCCCTGGTTGGCGCGGACTTCGACAAGCTGGCCGAGAAGGCCAACCTGAAAACCGCCGAGGACCTGTTCGCGGCGTTGGGTGCCGGCGACGTGCGCCTGGCCCATGCGGTCAACCTGGCCCAGCAACTGCTCGAGCCGGAACGCAGCAACGAGCAACTGGAGCTGATCCCGCGCAAGGCGCAGGGCTTCAAGCCGGGCAAGCGTGGCGATATCCAGATCCAGGGCGTCGGCAACCTGCTGACGCAGATGGCCGGCTGCTGCCAGCCGCTGCCAGGGGACCCGATCGTTGGCTACATCACCCTCGGCCGTGGCGTCACCATTCACCGTCAGGATTGCCCAACGGCGCTGCAGCAGACTGCGCGCGAGCCGGAGCGGATGATTCAGGTGAGCTGGGGGCCGGTACCGGTGCAGACCTACCCGGTGGAGATCGTTATCAAGGCCTACGACCGTTCCGGTCTGCTGCGTGACGTGACCCAGGTGCTGCTCAACGAGAAGCTCAACGTGCTGGCGGTCAACACCCGTTCGAACAAGGAGGACAACACCGCCTCCATGTCGATCACCGTGGAGATTCCCGGGCTCGATGCCCTTGGCCGTCTGCTGGCGCGTATCGGCCAGTTGCCCAATATCATCGAGGCGCGTCGCCACCGCGTGTCCTAGCGAGAGCTTTCATGTATCGACTCGACGACCTGCTGCACCTGATGGCGCGTCTGCGCGATCCGCAACACGGCTGCCCGTGGGATCTCAAGCAAAGCTACGCGACCATCGTGCCCTACACCCTGGAGGAGGCTTACGAGGTCGCCGACGCCATCGAGCGTGGCGACTTCGAGCATCTGCCGGGTGAGCTCGGCGACCTGCTGTTCCAGGTGGTCTATTACAGTCAGCTGGCGCAGGAGGAGGGGCGTTTCGACTTTGCCCGGGTGGTCGATGGCATCACCAGCAAGCTGATTCGTCGCCACCCGCACGTGTTTCCCGACGGCGATCTGTACGGTGCGCCGGATGCGGCGAAGCTGGAGGAAGCTGCGGTCAAGCAGCGCTGGGAAGAGCTCAAGGCACAGGAGCGTGCGGAGAAGGCTGCTGCCCCCGAGCAGCTTTCTTTGCTCGATGACGTGCCGGCGGCGCTGCCGGCACTCTCGCGTGCGGCCAAGCTGCAGAAGCGTGCGGCTCAGGTCGGTTTCGACTGGCCCGCGGCACTGCCGGTGGTGGACAAGGTGCGCGAAGAGCTGGATGAAGTGCTCGAAGCCATGAGCGAGAACGACGCCGAGGCGGTTGCCGAGGAGATCGGCGACCTGCTGTTCGTCGTCACCAACCTGGCGCGCCACTTGAAGGTCGACCCGGAAGCGGCATTGCGCGCGGCCAATAGCAAGTTCGAGCAGCGCTTTCGCTTTATCGAACAAAGCGTGCGTGAGGCCGGGCGCAGCATGGACGGTTGCTCGCTGGCGGAACTGGATGCCCTGTGGGGCGAGGCCAAGAAGCTGGAGAAGTAGGCGCCTGGCTGTTGATGGATGCCGCCAGGCTTGCATTCGGGTTGCGGCTTGGCTTTCTGGCTGGAGCCGCCGCTGCTTAGCCCTTATGCTGGGCGCCTTGGACTGGCAGCGCGAATCTCGTCGCTGCCGCAACTGAATCATGTTCGGAATCTTTAGTCATGGGTCTTTCCCTGCGCGACCAGCTGCTCAAAGCCGGCCTGGTCAATGAAAAACAGGCCAAGCAGGCTGGCAAGCAACAGCAAAAGCAGAAGCGTCTGGTGCAAAAAGGCCAGGCCGAACTGGATGACAGCACACGCCAGGCCGCACTGCAGGCGCAAGCCGAAAAGGCCGCACGTGATCAGGAGCTGAATCGTCAGCAGCAGGAAAAAGCCGAGCAGAAAGCCCGCGCGGCGCAGGTCAAGCAACTGATCGAGCGTTCACGCCTGCCCAAGCTCGACGGCGAGGACTACTACAACTTCGTCGACGACAAGAAGGTCAAGCGCCTGCCGGTCAACACCATGGTGCGCAACAAGCTGTCCAACGGCTGGCTGGCCATTGTCCGTCATGGTGGTGGTTACGAGATCATTCCGCGCGAGGCTGCGCTGAAGATTCAGGAACGTGATGCCTCGCGCATCGTCCTGCTCAACACCCACGTCGAAGAGCCGGATGCCGATGACCCCTACGCGGCCTATCAGATCCCCGATGATCTGATGTGGTGACGCAGCGTCACTGCATGCTCGCGTAGGGCGTCGCGTTCAGCAGCGATTGCCGCTCAACAGCACTCGACCAAAGCTGGCGCCTGCATCCTGTGGGGTGATCGCCAGCAGGCGATCCATGCGCAGGCGCTGCTCGCCATCGGTGGTGCGCACCAGCAGAAACTCTTCCTTGCTCGCCGTGGTTTCCGTGGTCAGGGCCTGGCCACGCAGCTGAGAACCGTCGATCAGCTCGATATCCAGCTGATAGCGGTGCATGCAGGCGATCTCCAGGTAGTCGTAGAGGTCGCAGGCCAAGGGTTGGTAGTCGTCCATCGAGTTATCCTCCGAGATCGCTAGAGCCTAGCCGAGAAATGGCTCCGACTGTTTTCCAGGCATATAAAAAACGCCGCAACCCGGTACAGGCGTTGCGGCGTTTTCGTGTTGCTGGAGTGTTTACATCAGGGGGATGGTGTAGCTGACGATCAGGCGGTTTTCGTCCAGATCACCGATGCTCGCATTGGAGCGCACCATTGCGTTACGCCAGCGCACGCCGAGGTTCTTAAGTGGGCCTTGCTGGATGATGTAGCTGATATCCACGTCGCGTTCCCATTCCTTGCCGCTTGCGCCACCCACACCGTCGAAGCCGTCACCGGTCACGTAGCGGACGAACGCCGTCAGGCCCGGAATGCCATAGCTGGCGAAGTTGACGTCATAACGTGCCTGCCAGGATTTCTCGTCCTTGCGGGTGAAGTCGAGAATCTGGATGTAGTTGACGATGTAGGGATCGGTCTCGGTCAGGAAGGGGAAGGCGTTGTCGCCGCCGACCTTCTGATAACCCACGCGGAAGGTGTGCGCACCAATGCCGGCCCAGAGGTTGACCGAGGTCAGGTCGTTATCCAGCTTGCCGCCGAGTTTGCGGCCGTTGTCCTGGGTGTCGAAGTAGGCCAGGTTGGCGCCCAGCTTCCAGTCGCCGATCGGCTGCACGTGGATCAGGTTGTACAGCTTCTGGTCGTAGATATCTTCCAGTTCGCCGTACCACGCGCCAACGGTGGTGTTGCCGCCATTGAACTTGTAGTCGCCACCGGCGAAGTTGTAGCGGTCGCTTTCGCCGCCGACGTTGGTGGCGGTGATATCGACCCTGTCGGTGGACGCGCGTTGGTTGACTTCACGCAGCTGACCGCCATTGAGGGTCAGGCCGTCGATTTCCTGCGAGGTGATCATGCCCCCGGTGAACACCTGCGGCAGCAGGCGCGAGTCGCCGGAGGTGACGATGGGCAGCTTGGGCATCAGCCCGCCGACCTTGCCGACGGTCTTGGAAATGCGTGCCTTGACCGCGCCGCTGAGCTCGGAATATTCGTCCGACCCCTCGTTGCCGAAAGCGTTGGGCAGCAGGCCGGTGGCGGCGCGTTCATCAGACGAGTCGAGCTTCAGGCCCAGGCCCGCATAGGCGTCCAGGCCAAAACCAACGGTGCCCTCGGTGAAGCCGGACTCGGCCTTGAGGATGAAGCCCTGCGCCCATTCCTCGCGTTTGGACTGCTGGGCAGCCGTCGTGTCGCGCAGGTCGCGATTCATATAGAAATTGCGGAGTTCCAGCGTCGCTTTGCTGTCGCCGATGAAGTCAGCCTGTGCCAGGCTCGGCAGGGTCAGGCTGGCGCCCAGCGTGGCGAGGGCCACGGCGCGGGCGAGGGGAGTCTTACTCATTATTGTTGTCTCCTCGTTGTTATTAGCAGGTCGGCCACGATGTGACCGGCCAGTTACGGCGCGATGAAATAAAGCATCTCGATAGCGAGTCGACTGTAAGACTTTAGTCTCGCGGGGCTTTGAGCGTGGCTGGAGCGTAAGTGAGGGCGGCCTCTAGATCGCGGTTGTCAGGGGTTTTCTGGATTTGGCCATCGATCGGGAAAATCTCGTTCGAGCGCAAGCGAGCTGAGAAAAATCAATAACCGTTGGTCGATAAAGGTTAAAGCTTGCCTTTCAACGGCCGTTAATTTCGGCAGATAACCTGTTTGGGTACCCCGTCATGAATCCTCTGAGCTCACTGAATTCCGCCGCTTCCCGCACTGCGCAAGCCAGCCAGGCTTTGGCGGCGCGCAGCAATGCCGCCGATGCCCAGGCCACCTTGGCCAATCGCCTCGCCGAGAAGCTCGGTGTGCCGTCGGGCTCGCTGTCTGGGTCGCGTGATGAATACACCCCGGAGAAAGTGGCGGGGCGGATTCTGGGCTTCATCGAGCAGCGTCTGCAGAGCGAGGCCGCTGCTGGCGCTGATCCGGCCAAGTTGGACAAGCTGCTGTCCCAGGCGCGTGATGGTGTCGAGAAGGGCTTTGCCGAGGCGCGCAAGATTCTCGATGGCATGGGCGTGCTCAAGGGGCAGGTGGCCAGCGATATAGACGATACCTACAAGCGTATTCAGGATGGCTTCGGCGATCTCGACAAACGCTTCGGCAGCGCTGCCCCGGGCGCCTCGGACAAGGTTGCGGTGGCCGGTTACAGCGAGCGTTTCAGTGCGTTGGCGGAGACCTTCGACCTGTCCGTCACGACCCGCGATGGCGATCGCCTGCGCATTTCCGTGGCACAGGCTTCGGCCAGCTGGTCGCAGAGCAGTTTCGCCGCTTCCAGCGACGGTAAGTCCACCACTGTGGTGGGCACTAGTCAGTCTGGCAGCATGCGCATCGGTGGCTGGCAGGTGGATGTCGAGGGTGAGCTGGACGACGACGAGATCAAGGCGTTGGAGAAGCTTTTCAGTCAGGTGCAGGATCTCTCCGACAAGTTCTACGCTGGTGATCTGGCAGGTGCCTTCGACCGTGCCATGGCGCTGGATATGGACGGTGAGCAACTGGCTTCGATGTCGCTGCGCCTGACGCAGACCAGCGTGCGTCAGGCCACCGATGCCTATGGCGCCGTGGCTGGGCAGGGCGCCAGTGCGGTCAATACCGGGCTGCAGGAATATGCCCAGGGCCTGCTCGATGCGCTGCGCAGTGCCGGTGATCTGGCGCAGGACGCCGGCGGCATGCTCAAGGAGTTGCTCAAGGGCGGCTTCTCGCTCGATGAGCGCTTCGACCTGCCGCGCCTGGAAAAAGCCGACAGCCTCAACCGCAGTCTGCTCGACGGTTTGCAGTCGCTGCTCGCTGGCCAAGCGGGCAAGGGCGTTGACGCGAGCTGATCGACAGCCGGTGCTAAACTGCGCACCTTGCTGATAGTGAGGTGCGCTCATGACGCCTGAATGCCAACTTTTCGGAACCCTGGGCTGCCACCTTTGCGAGGTGGCCGAGGCGCTGCTCATGCCATTCGTAGAGAATGGTCTGCTGGTCGAGTTGATCGACATCGCCGAGCACGAAGGGATGGTCGAGCAGTACGGTTTGCGCATTCCGGTGCTGCGCCGCTGCGACAGTGGAAGCGAGCTGAACTGGCCATTCGATGCCGAGCAGGTGGTGGCTTTTCTGAGCTGAAAGGCGCTACCGACAAATCGAAGGCAATAAAAAACCCGCCGATTAAGGCGGGTTTTTGATTTGGTCGGAGAGACAGGATTCGAACCTGCGACCTTCTCGTCCCGAACGAGACGCGCTACCAAGCTGCGCTACACTCCGAATGAGCCGTATTCTACCGAAAAACTTTTACTGCACAAGGGGTTAGCCTGAAAAAATCAGCAGGCCGATATCCCTTTCTGCAGCCGGGGCGAGCCCGGTTGTCCTTCAGCGGTGCCTCGGGCTCTCGCCTCAGAGTTCCTTGACGGTCTGCACTTGATCCTTGTTGATCGTGGCGCGCTTGCCGTCGAGTTGCTCGAATTCGTAGAAGCCGGATTCTTCATCGAACTTGGGTTTGTCTACCGTCTGTATTTCACGCCCGTCATTCAGGGTGATCACCGACGGCGTGGAGCAGCCGGCCAGCACAGTGAAGCCGATTGCCATCAGCAGGGCGGGGATTATCCGTTTGGTCATGGTGTGTCTCCTTGGGTGCGAAAGAGGTGCTATACCCTCGCTCAGACGTGAAACTGCCGTATGAGTTCCGCGCAGGGCTTCTCGCTTCAGCAAGGCGATATGCCGTTCGCGAGCGTTTCCGGTGTGTTCAGGTTGGCCAGGCGGGCATCTTCCGGCGTGCAGTCGACGGCGATGGGGGCCAGGTTGCCGAACCAGCGCTGCGGGCTGCGTTCACCGGATTGCCAGGCGTGTTCCAGATCGTCTCTGAGCCCCGTAGGCAACAGGCAGAACAGTGGCTGCCAGTAGTTGCCCTGGCGAATCACCACCGGCCGGCTCCCCGCGTGGGCAAGCAGTGACTCGATCAGCGCACGGTCCACCAGGGGGGCGTCACAGGGCAGAACCAGCATTTGCTCGTGGCGTGCCGCGGCCATGCCGGCGCGGATACCCGCCAGTGGCCCCTGAAAGTCCTGATCCTGATCTGCGACCAGTTGGTCGGCGTAGCGTGCATAGTGCTCCGTGTTGCGGTTGCAGGAGATGATCAGGTCGTCGCTCAACGGTCTGGTCAGATCATGCAACCACGCGATCAGTGGCCGACCGCGCCACTCCAGCAGGCCTTTGTCGCGGCCGCCCATACGCAGGCCTCGGCCACCGGAAAGTAGTAGCACCGAGCAGGTGGGGCGGGCGTTGGATGCGGGCATGTGTGCAGTCTCCGGAGGCAGGCTGTGTGATATAACAGCGCCCATTCTCTCCCAATTGGATGCCTGCCATGAACCATAAGGCCGACGCGGTTTTCGTGCCGCTGAACATTGCCGTGCTGACCGTCAGCGACACGCGCACGCTGGAGACCGATACCTCGGGTCAACTGCTGGTCGACCGTCTGACCGCCGCCGGGCACCAACTGGCCGCTCGCGTTCTGCTAAAGGATGACCTCTACAAGATCCGCGCCCAGGTGGCGACCTGGATTGCCGAGGATCAGGTGCAGGTGGTGGTGATCACCGGCGGTACCGGTTTCACCGGGCGTGACAGCACGCCGGAAGCGGTCGCCTGCCTGCTGGACAAGCAGGTCGATGGTTTCGGTGAGCTGTTCCGGCAGATCTCCGTGGCCGATATCGGCACGTCCACCATCCAGTCGCGTGCGCTGGCCGGTCTGGCCAACGGCACCCTGGTGTGCTGCCTGCCGGGTTCGACCAATGCCTGTCGTACCGCCTGGGATGGCATTCTCGGCGAGCAACTGGATGCACGGCATCGTCCCTGCAACTTCGTGCCGCATCTGAAACAGGTGGGCGCCTGCGAGACACGCGGATGAGTGGTTGCGATCATCCCGGTCTGCTGCCCATGGAGGCGGCGCTGGAGCGCCTGCTGGCTCTGGCGGATGCGGCGCCAATCGAGCAGGTCGAGCCGGTCGTGCTGGCCGAGGCTGATGGTCGTGTGCTGGCCGAGCCGCTGATCGCAGCGCTGGATCTGCCGCCCTGGGCCAACAGCGCCATGGACGGTTACGCCCTGCGCCTGGCCGATTGCAATGGCCAGGCGTTGCCGATTAGCCAGCGCATTCAGGCGGGCACCGCGCCCACACCGCTGGAGCCCGGAACCTGCGCGCGCATCTTCACTGGTGCGCCGCTACCGGAAGGTGCCGACACCGTCGAGATGCAGGAAAACGTTGAGCTGGATGAGGCAGGGCGCGTGCATTTCCGCGAGCCGCTGAAAGTCGGGCAGAACGTACGGGCTCAAGGTCAGGAAACCCGCAGCGGCGACTGCGTGCTGCCGGCCGGTACCCGCCTGGGGCCAATCGAGCTGGGGCTGGCAGCCTCTCTTGGCGCCGCACGGCTGTCGGTGCGTCGGCGCCTGCGCGTTGCCGTGCTGTCCACCGGTGATGAGCTGGTCGAGCCGGGGCAGGCGCTTGGGCCGGGGCAGATCTACAACAGCAATCGCCGTCTGCTGATTGCCTGGTTGCAGCGGCTGGGCTGCAGCGTGGTCGATGCGGGCATATTGCCCGATGACCTGCAGCGCACCCGCGAAGCGTTGGGAGCCTTGGGCGAGGTCGATCTGATCCTCTCCACGGGTGGTGTTTCGGTGGGGGAGGCGGATTTTCTCGGCATAGCCCTGCGCGAGGCGGGCGAACTGGCGCTGTGGAAATTGGCGATCAAGCCAGGTAAACCGCTGACCTTCGGCCACTATCAGGGCGTTCCGGTAATAGGTTTGCCGGGCAATCCGGCCTCGACACTGGTCACCTTCGGACTGCTGGCGCGTCCTTACATGTTGCGTCGTCTTGGGGTGCAGCGGGTCGAACCACTGGGCTTCGCGGTGCCGGCAGGTTTTACCTGGGCTAAGCCGGGTATGCGCCGTGAGTACCTGCGCGCGCGTCTGGAGCATGGGCGCGTGGTGCCCTATGCCAATCAGAGTTCCGGCGTTTTGCGCAGCGCCGCCTGGGCTGAAGGGCTAGCCGAGGTCATGGAAGGCAGTACGCTGGCCGAGGGTGATATGTTGCGTTTCATTCCGCTCAGCGAGATTCTCGGCTAGGTTTCCGAGCCGCCCGACCATGCAGATGGTTGGGCGCTTTAGATGAAATGGCGAGACCACTGAGTCACAATTCTGTCGATAGAATTTGCAAATGAGCGTTATAGAGGGCATAGTCGCGGACTTGTTAAATTCACTCGACACGGTCGTGCCCATGCTAAAACGCTTCGCACCCCTCGTGCCTATTGCACTCACAGTCTTTCTCGCTGCCTGTGCCGGCCATGCGCCGCAGACGCAACCGCAGCAACCGATCAGCGATGCAGCAGTCGAACCTGTGACTCGCCTGATGATCGAGCAGGATGAACCTGCCGATGATGAGATCAACGCGCTGATCGACGATCAACCCTATGAAATGCCGCAACTGGCCGACAGCCTGCTCGATCTCGGGCGTTCGCTGATCGGTACCCGTTATCGCTACGGCGGTAGCTCGGTACAGACTGGTTTCGATTGCAGCGGTTTTATCGGCTACCTGTTCCGCGAGGAAGTCGGCCTGGAACTGCCGCGTTCCACGCGTGAGCTGATCAACCTCGATGCGCCGAAGGTGGCGCGCGCCGATCTGGAACCGGGTGATCTGATCCTGTTCAATGATCGTGGTCGTGGTCGCGTCAGTCATGCCGGCATCTACCTGGGTGATGATCAGTTCATCCACTCCAGCAGCAGCCGCAGCGGTGGTGTGCGCATCGATAGCCTGGATGACAGTTACTGGAATCGCAGCTACCTGCAAGCCAAGCGCGTACTGGCGCTGGCGCCAGTGGACGATCAAGTCGCAGCCAGGCGTCATCCCTGATGTTTCACGGCGTAACCCCAGGGTTGCGCCGTTCGTCGTGTCTCGGGCAGAGTAGGGCGCATTCAGGCTCAGGATCGCCTCGCTTATGCCCGTCACGACCCGTGTCGCTGTAATTTCTCTTGTTCTGCTACTGAGTGCCTGTAGCAGTCGCGCCCCTTCTCCTCAGCCTGCCTACACGCCGCCAATTGCTTCTTCGTCCTATCAGGGCGGTGCCGAAGATGTGCTGTTTCGCGCGCTTGGCCTGGTTGGAACACCCTATCGCTACGGTGGTAATACACCGGATGGCGGTTTCGACTGCAGTGGCCTGATCGGCTATGTCTACCGTGATGCCGCTGGCATCAGCCTGCCGCGTTCTACTCGTGAGCTGAGTGCGATGCGTACGCCAGATGTTCGTCGTGACGCCCTGCAAAGTGGTGATCTGGTGTTCTTTGCCACCAATGGTGGCCGCGCCGTCAGTCATGCCGGGATCTATGTCGGTGACGGCCGCTTCGTTCATGCCCCCTCTACCGGCGGCACCGTGCGCCTGGACAGCCTCACCAGCGGTTACTGGCAGGGCGTCTATCTCGATGCCAAGCGGGTCATCACGCCAGAGCTCGCGCGTAATCCCTGAATTACTGTCCATGGTCGATCCCATTCGCCTGCCGCCTCAGCCTGAGGTCTGCGAACTGTGTGCACGCCCCGTCGCATTGACCCGTCATCACCTGATTCCCAAGGCGCTGCACGACAAGGCTTATGTGCAGAAGCGCTACCCCCGTCATGAACGTATCACCGCCACGCTGTGGGTCTGCCGCGCCTGCCATAACCAGATTCATCGGCTTTTCAGTGAAAAGGAGCTGGCGCTGACCTACAACAGCCGCGAGGCACTGCTGAGCGACGAGCGTTTGCGAACGTTCGTCGACTGGTTGGCGAGCAAGCCGCCCGGGTTCATGCCCAGGCACTGAGTGGCGTTGACGGGCAGGGCTGCCAGCCTCTACCCTGCGCGCCTTGCTTCAGGTGCCCCGCGTTGCCGTGAATGGCGGCCAAGGGGTGAAACAGGGAAGCCGGTTCGAATGCCGGCGCTGCCCCCGCAACGGTAGGTGAGTCAAACGCTGCTCAAAGCCACTGTGCTATGCACGGGAAGGCGCGGCGTCGAACCCATGGTTCGCTCACAAGCCCGGAGACCGGCCTGTCGCAGTTTCACGGCATCGCGGAGGGCGTTGTCCGGCCAACGCTCCGGTTCTACCGGGGCGTTCGTGTTTTTTCGTCTTCCGCTCGCCTGACCAGCCATTGGCGCCTGGATGAGTGCGTGCGGATCATCGCGATCTTCTTCCTCATTGCCGTTCGTACTGTTCGATGAACAGGCGGCGCGGGTGCCTGACGTGCAGGAGCACAGCATGAGTGAGACCGCCGAACGCGACGCCCGTCACAAGGCGCGCATGCAACGCAAGAAAGCCCTGATCGACGAAAAGATCGCCCAGGCCCAGGACCAATACGGCCTGTTGCTGGTGCACAGCGGCAATGGCAAGGGCAAGAGCAGCAGCGCCTTCGGCATGGTCGCGCGCGCCCTTGGCCATGGCATCAAGGTCGGCGTGGTGCAGTTCATCAAGGGTGCGGCCAGCACCGGTGAAGAAACCTTCTTCCGCCGTTTTCCCGAGGAAGTCAGCTATCACGTGATGGGTGAAGGTTTCACCTGGGAAACCCAGGATCGCCAACGTGATATCGCCAAGGCGCAGGAAGCCTGGGCGGTCGCCCGGCATCTGCTCAGCGATGAGTCGGTCGGCCTGGTGGTGCTGGACGAATTGAACATCGCCCTCAAGCATGGCTACCTCGAACTGGACACGGTGCTGGCTGATATCGAGGCCCGGCCGCTGCTGCAGCATGTGGTGGTGACCGGCCGTGGCGCGTTGCCAGGCATGCTTGAGGCGGCTGACACCGTCACCGAAATGAGCCTGGTCAAGCACGCATTCAAGTCTGGGGTAAAAGCACAGAAGGGCATCGAATTCTGATGACCACACGTCACTGTCCGGCACTATTGATTGCCGCACCGGCTTCCGGTCAAGGCAAGACCACTGTAACCGCCGCGCTGGCGCGCCTGCATACGCGTCAGGGGCGGCGGGTGCGGGTGTTCAAGTGCGGCCCGGACTTTCTCGATCCGATGATCCATGCGCGTGCCAGTGGCGCGCCGGTGTACCAGCTCGATCTGGCCATGGTCGGCGAGGCGGAAAGCCGTCGCCTGCTATGGCAGGCCGCCGGCGAGGCGGACCTGATCCTGATCGAAGGGGTCATGGGCCTGTTTGACGGCAAGCCGTCGGCGGCCGACCTGGCGCGCCACTTTGGCGTGCCGGTGCTGGGCGTGATCGACGGTGCGGCCATGGCGCAGACCTTCGGCGCCCTGGCCCACGGGCTTGCCACCTTCCAGCCGGACTTACCCTTTGCCGGCGTGCTCGGCAACCGTGTCGCCAGCACGCGCCACGGCGAGATTCTGCGCGATGCGCTGCCAGCGAGCATTCGCTGGTTTGGCGCGTTGCCGCGTAGCGCCGCGGTGGAGTTGCCCAGCCGCCATCTGGGGCTGGTGCAGGCCGGTGAGTTGGCCGATCTGGATGCACGTCTGGACGCCGCCGCCGATGCCCTGGCGGCCAGCGCCAACGTCGACCTGCCGCCTGCGGTGAGCTTCGCCGCGCCGCAGTTCGATGAACTGGCGCCGCTGTTGGCTGGCGTACGCATCGGCGTGGCGCGCGATGCGGCGTTCGCCTTTCTCTATCAGGCCAATCTCGATCTGTTGCAGGCGCTCGGCGCTGAGCTGCATTACTTCTCACCGCTCGCTGATCGCGAGCTGCCGCAGGTGGACAGCCTTTATCTGCCTGGCGGGTATCCGGAGCTGTACCTGGCCGAGCTGGAAGGCAACCAGCCCATGGCCGCGGCGATTCGTGCTCATCACCAGGCCGGCAAACCCTTGCTCGCCGAATGTGGCGGCATGCTCTATCTGCTTGATGAACTGCGCGACAAGCAAGGCGCCAGCGGGCGCATGCTCGGCCTGCTGGCGGGCAGCGCCGCCTTGCAGCCACGGCTGACCGCCCTGGCGTTGCAGCAGGTGACGCTGCCCGAAGGCGAGCTACGTGGCCACAGTTACCATCACTCGCGGCTGGAAAGTCCCTTGCAGCCTCTGGCGCTCGGTCGCTGCCCGAACGGCAAGCCGGTAGCCGAGGCGGTGTATCGTTTGGGACGACTCACCGCCAGCTATATCCACTTTTACCTGCCGTCCAACCCGGAGGCGGCCGCCGCGCTGTTACGTCCATGAGCGAGCATGCCTTCAGCCCTGAAGAGCGCGCGGCGGTGTATCGCGCCATCGCCGAGCGCCGCGATATGCGTCATTTCAGCGGCGGCGAGGTGCCAGCCGAGGTCCTGGCGCGGCTGCTCGAAGCCGCCCACCACGCGCCGAGCGTTGGCCTGATGCAGCCTTGGCGCTTTGTGCGCGTCAGTGACCCGCAACTGCGTGAGTCCATTCATGAGCTGGTGGAGGCCGAGCGGGTGCGCACTGCCGAGGCCCTCGGCGAGCGCAGTGACGAGTTCATGCGGCTGAAGGTCGAGGGTATTCGCGACTGCGCCGAGCTACTGGCGGTGGCGCTGATGGAGGGACGCGACGCACATGTCTTTGGACGACGCACCTTGCCGGAAATGGATATGGCCTCGGTGGCCTGCGCCATTCAGAATCTGTGGCTGGCTGCGCGTGCCGAAGGGCTCGGGCTCGGTTGGGTATCGTTGTTCGACCCCGAGGCGCTGGCCGCATTGTTGGGCATGCCGGCCGGTAGCAAGCCGGTAGCGCTGCTGTGCCTGGGGCCGGTTCAGGCCTTTTACGAAAAGCCGATGCTGGTGGAGGAGGGTTGGGCCACGCCCCGACCGCTATCGGAATTGTTGTTCGAGAATCGATGGGGATCATCTGGTGAGTGAACGATGAGCCTGGCGCTGATCACCTGCGTCGGCGTGGCGCTGGACGCCGTGCTGGGCGAGCCCAGGCGCGCGCATCCGCTGGTGGCCTTCGGCCGCCTGGCGGGGCGCCTGGAGCAGCGCTTCAACCCGGCCGGTGGCGGCTGGCGCAGCCATGGCGTATCGGCCTGGTGCCTGGCGGTGCTGCCGCTGACCCTGCTTACCTGGCTGTTGGTGCACCTGACCTCGCTTGGCTGGGCGGTGGAGATCTTCGCCCTGTACTTCGCCCTTGGCCTGCGCAGCTTGTACGAGCACGCGCAGCCGGTGGCCCGCGCGCTGCGCCTGGGTGACCTGGCCCTGGCGCGTGAGCGCGTCGGCTGGATGGTCAGCCGCAATACCGCCGAGCTGGACGCAACCGGGGTGGCCCGTGCCGGCACCGAATCGGTGCTGGAGAACGGCTCCGACGCCGTGTTCGCCGCCTTGTTCTGGTTCATCGTCGCTGGCGCGCCGGGCGTCGTCCTGTACCGCCTGAGCAATACGCTCGATGCCATGTGGGGCTATCGCAACGAACGCTTCGAGCGTTTTGGCTGGGCCGCGGCGAAGATCGATGACGTGCTCAATTACATCCCGGCGCGACTGGTGGCGCTGACCTATGCGCTGCTTGGGCGTACTGCCCTGGCCCTGCGCTGCTGGCGCCGGCAGGCGCCGTTGTGGGACAGTCCCAATGCTGGCCCAGTGATGGCCGCTGGTGCCGGAAGCCTGGCCATTAGTCTGGGCGGTGCGGCGGAGTATCACGGCGAGGTGCATGAACGCCCACAACTGGGCGAAGGCCCACCGCCGCGGGCACGGGATATCGAACGGGCGATGAACAGGGTTATCGCCGGGGTTGGCTTGTGGCTGTTATGCCTGATCGTCTGGGAGGTGCTGGGTGCTTGAACATGGAGGTCGTCTGCGCGCAGCGGCGCAGCGCTATGGCATCCCGCTGGAGGACTGGCTGGATCTGTCCACCGGGGTCGCACCCTATGGTTGGGATCTGCCGGCGGTACCGGGCTCTGCCTGGGCGCGCCTGCCTGAAGCGGACGACGGCCTGGAGCAGGCGGCGCGCGATTATTACGGCGCCGTCAGCCTGCTGCCGGTAGCCGGCTCGCAGGCGGCGATCCAGGCCCTGCCACGTCTGCGCGCGAACAGCAGCGTGGGTATCCTCGCACCGACCTATGCCGAGCACGCTGCCGCCTGGCGACGCGAGGGGCACCGGGTGATCAAGCTGAGCGAGGGCTCGGTGCATCGCGCGCTGCCGCAAGTGGATGTACTGCTGGTGGTCAACCCGAACAACCCGACCGGCCGCCTGATCGAGCCGGCGCGCCTGCTCGACTGGCACGACGAACTGGCCGAGCGCGGCGGCTGGCTGGTGGTCGACGAAGCTTTCATCGATTGCACGCCGGAGCACAGCCTGGCCGCCTACAGCGACATGCCGGGGCTGATCGTGTTGCGTTCGTTCGGCAAGTTCTTCGGCCTGGCCGGTCTGCGTCTGGGCTTTGTCCTGGCCGCACAGGCCTTGCTGGATGAGCTGGCGGCGCTGCTCGGGCCCTGGGCCGTTAGCGGTCCGGCGCGCAGCGTGGCGCGCAGCCTGCTGGTCGATGGCGAGGGGCAGCGCCGCCAGCGTGAGCGCCTGCTGGTTGACGGCGAGCGCCTGAAGGCGCTGCTGCGCGACTGTGGCTTGCCGTCGACCGGTGGCTCGTCGCTGTTCCAGTTCTGCTGCACCCGTCGCGCCGTGCCCTGCGTCGAGCTGCTGGCGCGGCGGGGCATCCTGGTGCGCCTGTTCGCCGAGCTGGACAGCCTGCGCTTCGGCCTGCCGGCGGACGAGGCTGGCTGGCTGCGGCTGGAGCAGGGGCTGCTGGAATGCGCGCCGATATTGGCCAGTCTCGAGGAAACGCCCTGATGACCACCCTGATGGTGCAGGGCACCACCTCCGATGCTGGCAAGAGCACACTGGTGACGGCGCTGTGTCGCTGGGTACGGCGCCAGGGCGTGTCCGTGGTGCCGTTCAAACCGCAGAACATGGCGCTCAATTCCGCCGTGACCTCTGACGGTGGCGAGATCGGCCGGGCACAGGCGGTACAGGCGCAAGCGGCCGGGCTGGCGCCACATACCGACATGAACCCGGTGCTGCTCAAGCCCAACAGCGACATGGGCGCCCAGGTGATCATTCACGGCCGTGCCATCGGCAACATGCAGGCGCTGACCTATCACGGCTACAAGCCGGTGGCCATGGCGGCTGTGCTGGAGTCACACGCGCGCTTGCTTGAGCGTCATCAACTGGTGCTGGTCGAGGGCGCAGGCTCGCCGGCCGAGATCAACCTGCGCGCCGGTGACATCGCCAACATGGGCTTTGCCGAGGCGGTGGATTGCCCGGTAATCCTGATTGCCGACATCGACAAAGGCGGCGTGTTCGCCCATCTGGTCGGCACCCTGGAGCTGCTCAGCCCGAGCGAACAGGCGCGCATCCGCGGTTTCGTGATCAATCGTTTTCGCGGTGATATCGCGTTGCTCAAGCCGGGGCTGGACTGGTTGCAGCAGCGCACCGGCAAGCCCGTGCTCGGCGTACTGCCGTATCTGATGGATTTCCACCTGGAAGCCGAAGACGCCGTCGATACCCGTCAGCAGGCCAAGGACGCACAGGCGCTGCGCGTGGTGGTGCCGGTGTTGCCACGTATCAGCAATCACACCGATTTCGACCCGCTAAGGCTACACCCGCAGGTGCAACTGACCTTCGTCGGGCCGGGCCAGGCGATTCCGCCAGCGGATCTGATCATCCTGCCTGGCTCCAAGAGCGTGCGCGCCGATCTCGCACGGCTGCGCGAGCAGGGCTGGGACGCCGCGATCACCCGCCACCTGCGCTACGGCGGCAAGGTTCTGGGCATTTGTGGTGGCCTGCAGATGCTCGGCCGGCAGATTCACGATCCGCACGGTCTGGAAGGCGCTGCCGGCAGCAGCGAGGGCCTCGGCCTGCTGGATTTCGAGACGCTGCTTGAGCCGGAAAAGCAGCTGCGTAACGTCCGCGGTCGGCTGTGCCTGGAGCAGGCTGATGTCAGCGGCTACGAGATTCATGCCGGCGTCAGTCGTGGTTCGGGCCTCAACGGCGCCGTGCAGCTGGATGACGGGCGCAGCGATGGCGGTCTCAGCGCCGATGGCCAGGTGCTCGGCACCTACCTGCACGGCCTGTTCGAGCAGCCGTCGGCGCTCGCTGCACTGTTGCGCTGGGCCGGGCTGCATGAGGTGCAGACGGTGGACTATCAGGCGTTGCGCGAGCGCGATATCGAACGCCTGGCGGACCAGGTGGAACTGCATCTGGATACCGAAAAACTCAGAGCGCTTTGCGGCCTGTAGGAGCGAACTCTGCAGGGCTGAATTAATGTGGATGGAAGCATGCTTGAATTGATCCTCGGCGGTGCCCGTTCCGGCAAGAGCCGGCTGGCGGAGAAGCTGGCCGACGAGTCCGGGTTGGAAGTCGTTTACATCGCTACCAGCCAGCCGCTCGATGGCGAGATGAATGCGCGCGTCGCTCAGCATCGCGCGCGTCGCCCGGCGCACTGGGCGCTGGTCGAGGAGCCGCTGGCGCTGGCCCATGTGCTGCGCGAACAGGCCGCGCCCGGCCGTTGCCTGCTGGTGGACTGCCTGACCCTGTGGCTGACCAACCTGCTGATGCAGGACGATCCTGCTCGACTGGCGGCCGAACGCGATGCGCTACTCGCCTGTGTGGATGAGCTGCCCGGGCGCATCCTGCTGGTCAGCAACGAAACCGGGCTGGGTGTGGTGCCGCTGGGCGAGCTCACCCGCCGTTATGTCGATGAGGCCGGCTGGCTGCACCAGGCGCTGGCCGAGCGCAGTCAGCGCGTGCTGTTCACCGTCGCCGGTTTGCCCATGGTGTTGAAGGGAGAGGCGTTATGAGTCTGCAATGGTGGCAAGGGCCTTGTCAGCCGCTCGATCATGTTGCGCGGCTCAAGGCCGAGACACGTCAGCAGCAATTGACCAAGCCGGCGGGTTCGCTGGGGCGGCTGGAGAGTCTCGCGATCCATCTGGCCGCATTGCAGGGGCGCGAGCGGCCGAGCCTGGACAAACTGTCGATCGCCATCTTTGCCGGTGATCATGGCGTGGTGGCCGAAGGGATTTCCGCCTACCCGCAGGCGGTGACGGGGCAGATGCTGGCCAACTTCGTCACTGGCGGTGCGGCGATCAGTGTGCTCGCGCGTCAGTTGGATGCGGCGCTCGAGGTGATCGACCTGGGTACTGCTGAACCCTTGCCGCCGCTGCCTGGCGTGCGCCATCTGCAGGTCGGTGCTGGTACGCAGAATTTCGCCCGTGATCCGGCCATGACCTTGGCCCAGGCGATGATTTGCCTGGAGGCCGGCCGCGACAGCATCCAACGCGCGCGTGCTAGCGGTTGCGACCTGTTCGTCGGTGGCGAGATGGGCATCGGCAACACCACCGCGGCGGCAGCGCTGGCCTGCTGGCTGCTGAGTTGCCCGGCGAGCGAGCTGGCAGGTCCCGGCACCGGGCTGGATGGCGCGGGTGTGGCGCACAAGGCGCGGGTGATCGATGCCGCGTTGGCCCTGCACCGGGCGCAGATCGACGGGCCATTGCAGGCGCTGATTCACCTGGGTGGATTCGAGATCGCCGCGCTCACCGGCGCCTACCTGGCCGCCGCGCAGCAGGGTATCGCGGTATTGGTCGATGGCTTTATCTGCAGCGTTGCGGCATTGCTCGCCGTGCGCCTGAACCCTGGCTGCCGCGACTGGCTGCTGTTCGCCCATCACGGTGCCGAGCCCGGTCATGTGCGCGTGCTGCAGGCGCTGGCGGCCGAGCCGCTATTGGAGCTGGGTTTGCGTCTGGGTGAGGGCAGCGGCGCCGCGTTGGCGGTACCGCTGCTGCGCCTGGCCTGTGCCTTGCACGGACAGATGGCGACCTTCGCCGAAGCGGCTGTCGCCGAAAGGCCGAGCTGATGCTGCATCTGGAATTGCTGCGTCACGGTGAAACCGAGCTGGGCGGTGGGCTGCGTGGCAGCCTGGATGATGCGCTGACCGAGCAGGGTTGGGCGCAACTGCGCGCAGCGGTGCAGGACGCCGGCCCCTGGGATCGCCTGATCAGCTCGCCACTGCAGCGTTGCGCGCGGTTTGCCGAGGAAGTCGCGCTGGCCAATGCCTTGCCGCTGCACTACGAGGCGGATCTGCAAGAGCTGCATTTCGGTGATTGGGAAGGGCGCACTGCTGCACAGCTGATGGACAGCGATGCTGAGGCGCTGGGTCGCTTCTGGGCCGATCCCTATGCGTTCACACCGCCTAATGGCGAGCCGTTGCTGCAGTTCGAAGCGCGTGTGCTGGCTGCCTTGCGGCGCTTGCAGCAGCGCCATGCGGGAGAGCGGCTGCTGCTGATCACCCACGGCGGCGTGATGCGCCTGCTGCTGGCGCGCGCGCGTGGCCTGCCACGCCAGGATCTGCTGCAGGTCAACGTCGGCTATGCCCAGCGTTTTCGTCTGCGCCTGGATGCCGATGAGCAACTGGCGGAGTTGCCATGATCGCGTTGCTGATCGCCCTGCAGTTCCTCACTCGTCTACCGGTCAGTCTGCCGGGCATGCCCCCCCCCGAGCAGGTGGGGCGCTCGCTGCTTTGGTACCCGCTAGTGGGGCTGCTGCTCGGCCTGCTGCTGTGGGGCGCTCATCTGCTGTTGGGGCAGACACCGGCGTTATTGCAGGCGGCGATCATTCTGGCGTTGTGGGTGGGGTTGAGCGGCGGTCTGCATCTGGACGGCCTGGCCGATACCGCTGATGCCTGGGTCGGCGGTTTCGGTGATCGCGAGCGCACTCTGACGATCATGAAGGACCCGCGCAGCGGCCCCATTGCGGTGGTGGTGCTGGTGCTGCTGTTACTGCTCAAGTTCGCTGGGTTGTTCACGCTCCTGCAGGCCGGGCAGGGCATCTACCTGTTGCTGCTGCCCTGGCTGGGGCGCAGCCTGTTGCCGTTGCTGCTGGCAACCACGCCCTACGTGCGGGCCGGTGGGCTGGGTCAGGCCCTGGTCGATCATCTGCCGCGTGGGCAACTGCATTGGGTGCTGGGCGTGCATCTACTGGGCATGCTGCTGTTCGGCTGGGCGGGGCTGCTGGCGTTGGCCACGGCATTGCTGCTGTTCGTCTGGCTGCGTCGCGCGTTGCTGTTACGCCTGGGCGGCACCACCGGAGATACCGCCGGTGCCCTGGTCGAGCTGGCCGAGTGCGCCGTGCTCCTGACGCTGGCCCTGAGTCTCTGATCTCAACTGTTATGGCGAGGCGGTGGGCAACTGTATGAGTGCCAATCGCCGATGCGGGTATATACCTGTATCCATGTTGCCGACCTCTTGTCTCTGTACCCAACTGCGCCGCGCCAGCCGCGGTGTCACCCGCCGTTACGACGATGCCCTCGCGGCCGTCGGGCTCGGTGCTGCGCAGTTTTCCCTGTTGCGTCATGTGCAGCGGCTCGGTCAACCGAGCATTTCCCTGCTCGCCGACGCCATGGGGCTCGATCGCAGCACGCTCGGGCGCAACCTGCGGGTGCTGGAGGATCAGGGGCTGGTGCAACTGGGAGAAGGGCGCGATTTGCGCGCTCGCGAGGTACGGCTCACAGAAGCCGGCCTGCAACGCATCGAACAGGCGCTGCCGCTGTGGGAACAGGTGCAGCGTGAACTCAATGCCCGGTTAGGCGCAGATCGCCGTGCCGAGCTGATGAGGCTGCTCGAAGAACTGGCCTGATGGCCGCATCACTGCCTACACGGTCGCAGGCGACCGTCCGCTGGAGATACTGATGACAACTGCATGGCGTTCAACCACCTGGCTGCTGCTCGGCGCATCGCTGATCCTGGCGCTGTCGCTTGGCACGCGCCATGGCTTCGGCCTGTTCCTGCCGCCGATGAGTGCGGAATTTGGCTGGGGCCGTGAGGTATTCGCCTTCGCCATCGCCCTGCAGAACCTGATCTGGGGTCTGGCCCAGCCGATCACCGGTGCGCTGGCCGACCGTTTCGGCGCGCGCAAGGCCATCGTCATCGGCGGCGTGCTCTACGTGCTGGGTCTGGTGTGCATGGGGATGGCCGACTCGCCGCTGTCGTTGTCGCTGAGCGCTGGCCTGTTGATCGGCATCGGTCTGTCCGGCACGTCGTTCTCGGTGATTCTCGGCGTGGTCGGTCGCGCCGTGCCGGTGGAAAAACGCAGCATGGCCATGGGCATTGCTGCGGCGGCCGGCTCCTTCGGTCAATTCGCCATGCTGCCGGGCACGCTCGGCCTGATCAGCTGGCTCGGCTGGTCGGCAGCACTGCTGGCCCTGGGGCTGCTGGTGGCGTTGATGATTCCGCTGGCGGCGATGATCAAGGAGACGCCGCCACCAGTGACCAATGGTCCGCAGCAGACGCTGGTCGAAGCGCTGCGCGAGGCCACCAGCCACTCCGGTTTCTGGCTGCTGGCGCTGGGTTTCTTCGTCTGTGGCTTTCAGGTGGTATTCGTCGCCGTGCACCTGCCGGCCTATCTGGTTGATCACCACCTGCCGGCGTTGACCGGTACCACGGTGCTGGCGCTGGTCGGCCTGTTCAATATATTTGGCACCTACATCGCCGGCTGGCTCGGTGGACGCATGTCCAAGCCGCGCCTGCTCAGTGCGCTGTATCTGCTGCGCGGTGTGGTGATCACGCTGTTTTTGGTGGCACCGCTGACGCAGTGGAGTGCCTACCTGTTCGGTATCGCCATGGGCCTGCTGTGGCTGTCGACCGTGCCGCTGACCAACGGTACCGTGGCGACCCTGTTCGGCGTGCGCAACCTGTCGATGCTCGGCGGTATCGTCTTCCTGTTCCACCAGCTCGGTTCCTTCCTCGGTGGCTGGCTGGGCGGCTACCTCTACGACACCACTGGCAGCTACGACCTGGTCTGGCAGATCTCCATCGGCCTGAGTGTGATGGCTGCCGCGCTGAACTGGCCGGTGCGTGAGGTGCCGGTGGCGCGGCTGCAAGGTGCGCCGGCGTGAGCCACAGGGTACTGCTGTTCGCCGGCCTGACGCTGGGCTTTGGTCTACTGTTGGCGCTGGCCTGGTGGGGCTGGCGCCAGGGTGGGTTGGCTTTGCTGCAGTTGGGCATCGGTATCTGCTAGGTTCTGCACGATAAGTGCCTGCGCTCGTTGATGCTGCGTTAAAAACGGGCTGGAACGCCAGCCCGGTCGAATGCTCATTTACAACTCGTAAACTCGAATGCGAGCCCAGTCCGTTCCTCACCCGTTTTTGTGGGGCCGCCATCGGTATCGCCTGACCTTCGCTCGACGACTTTTCGTACAGACCCGAGTTGCTTGCGTCTGGGCCTGCGAGTAGCGTGGTGGAATCGCGTCATTGCCCGAGGTCACTGCCATGTCTATTCGTCGTCTTGCCTGTTCACTTTTGCTCTCCAGCCTGGCGTTGCCGGTGCTTGCCGCAGAGTGTCCGGCCATGCTCCAGGGCGAACTGCCCAAGCTGCGCGCCAAAGGTGAAAACATCGAGCTCTGTCAGTACGCGGGCAAGCCGCTGGTGGTGGTCAATACCGCCAGCTTTTGCGGCTTCACCCCGCAATTCAAAGGGCTTGAAGCGCTTTACCAGCGGTACAAGGATCAGGAACTGGAGGTATTGGGCGTGCCGTCCGACGACTTCCGCCAGGAATCCGCCGATAGCAAGGAAACGGCCACCGTCTGCTACGTCAACTACGGCGTGACCTTCGCCATGACCGAACCGCAGCCGGTTTCGGGTGCCAATGCCATCCCGTTGTTCAAGGGCCTGGCCGAGCAGAGCCGGCAGCCGCGCTGGAACTTCTTCAAGTACGTGGTCGACCGTCAGGGCAAGGTGGTGGCGAGTTTCTCCAGCCTGACCAAGCCTGACGATCCCGAGCTGATTGCCGCCGTAGAGAAGGCGATCGCCTCGCAACCCTGATTCCGTCCCGCTTCACGGCCCTTCACCCATCTGGGCGATGGGCCTTGTCCGTCTGCCTGCCTAGACTGGCCAGGCGCCGGACGCAGTTCACCCGGCGTGCCCTACAAGAACAATAAGGAGGCACCCATGCGTCGCGTCTATACCGCTGCCCTGGCAACACTCGCTCTGCTTGGCGCCGTCGAGGCCCAGGCCAACTACACCAAGACCAAGTATCCGATCGTGCTGGTACACGGCGTGACCGGGTTCAATACCATCGGCGGGCTGGTCAATTACTTCCATACCATTCCCTGGAACCTAGAGCGCGATGGCGCCCTGGTGCACGTCGCCAGTGTCGCTGCCTTCAATGACAGCGAGCAGCGCGGCGCCGAGCTGGCCCGGCAGATCGTGCCCTGGGCCGCAGGCGGAGGCGGCAAGGTCAACCTGATCGGCCACAGTCAGGGCTCGCCGACCTCGCGCGTTGCGGCTTCGTTGCGGCCGGATCTGGTGGCCTCGGTGACCTCGATCAACGGCGTCAACAAGGGCTCCAAGGTCGCCGATGTGGTGCGCGGCGTGCTGCCACCGGGTAGCGGTATCGAAGGCGGCGCCAATGCCATCGCCAACGCCCTCGGTGCGGTGATCAATCTGCTGTCTGGCTCAAGCAACCCGCAAAACGGTATCAACGCGCTAGGCACCCTGACCACCGCGGGCACCAGTGCGCTGAACAGTCGCCACCCGTGGGGCGTCAACACCAGCAGCTACTGCGCCAAGTCCACCGAAGTGCACAACGTGCGCGGTCACAGCATCCGCTACTACTCCTGGACCGGTAATGCCGCCTATACCAACGTGCTCGATGCGGCTGATCCATTCCTGGCCTTCACCGGCCTGGTGTTTGGCAGCGAGAAGAACGACGGTCTGGTGGGCGTATGTTCCACTTATCTGGGGCAGGTGATCGACGACAGCTACAACATGAACCACGTCGATGCGATCAACCACCTGTTCGGCATTCGTGGCTGGACCGAGCCGGTGTCGCTGTATCGCCAGCACGCCAACCGCCTGAAGAACAAGGGCGTCTGATCCCGGTGAACGCGGCGGGGCAACTCGCCGCAGTGAGGTCGCATGTCCAAATTCTTCAGTCTTTCCCTGGTTGCCGTGGTGGTCGCTGGTGGCCTTACCCTGCACTGGCGCTGGCCGGCAGCAGTGCCTGAAGCTCAGCCTGCTGCCACTGTCGCCGTGCCGTCACGGCAGTCGTCGATCGAGCAGGCTTCGACTTCCCCCGCCAAGGCGCCCGCCGAGGCGCAACCGCCAATAGCCGCGACCTTGCCCAGCCTGGCTGGTACCGAGGTGGATGGCCAGCTGCGTACCGACGCGGCCGGCAATCTGCTGCTGGATCAGGCGGTTCGCGATTACTTCGATTACTTCCTCAGCGCGGTCGATCATTCCGGGCTCGATGCGGTGATCGAGGCGTTGCTGGCCGATGCCGGCCGGCGCCTGCCGGAGCCCGCACTCGGGCAGATGATCAGCCTGCTCGGTGATTACCTTGACTACAAGCGCGCCAGCATGGCGCTGATGCAGCAACCACTGGATGCAAGGCAGCAGGTCGAGCCGCAGGCGCAGCTACAGGCTCTGCAGTCGGCTTTCGCGCGCCTGGACGAGCTGCGCCGCGCACATTTCTCTGCAGCTGCGCAGGAAGCGCTGTTCGGCGCCGAACAGGCCTATGCCCGTTACACCCTCGATAGCCTGGCAGTGCAGCAGCGTGATGACCTCGGCGAGGCGCAGCGCACGCAACTGCTCGAACAGTTGCGTGAGCGTCTGCCCGATGCGCTGCGCGAAAGTGAGCAGCGCCAGCAACTGGCCCAGGAGCAACTGCAGCGCAGCGAGCAACTCTGGCGTGATGGTGCGGACGAGCAACAGGTGCGCGAGTTCCTGGCGATGACCTATGATCCGGACACCGTGCAGCGCCTGCTGGATGAGCAGCGTCGCGAGCGCGACTGGCAGCAGCACTACCAGGCCTATCGCAATGAGTTGGCCAGCCTGCAAGGTCGGGGGCTGAGCGAGGCGGATGGCGAGCAACTGCAGCGCCAGCTGCGCGAGCGGCTGTTCAGCAGTGAAGACCGACACCGTGTGGAAACCTATGACGCCATTGCCGCGAAGCAGCCGGAGCCGCTCGACCCCTGACGGATGTCGCCCATGAGCGAGCGCCTGCTGTTGGCCCAGCAGCGCCGAGGCTATCGCTTGCTGCGTTTCGTCGCCGAGCTGGAGGCGGGTTTTGCCGAGCATCGGGTGCAGCGTATTCGTCGGCGTCTGCCCCTGATCGCCCCCACGGCCGCCTTGTTCCAGCTGATCTATGCGCTGCTGGATTTTCTGCTTATGCCGCTGACGGTCAGTCTCTCGGTGCTACCGCTGCGCCTGCTCGCGCTGGCGGTGTTGGCGCTGTCCTTTTTCTACTGTCGTCGGATCGAGGCACCGTCTGCCAGGGTGCCATTGGTCTATGCCGGAGCCTACTGGGTCAACGGTGTCAGCGTCGCGTTGATCGTGCACCTGTGCTGGCAGCAGGGCGTAGCGATGCCCTACGACGGCCTGTTCCTCGTCCTGTTGTTCGGCTACGCCCTGCTTGGGCTATCGTTCCGCGCGATCAGTCTGTGCAGCTGGAGCTTCTGCCTGTTGTTCATCGGTGTAGGTGTGCTGTTCGGCGAAACCGGCGGTGAGCTGGCCTACCAGGGCCTGTTTCTGTTCTGTGCCAACCTGATCGGCAGCGTCGGTGCTTATATGCAGGAGCACGGTCAGCGCGGTGCCTGGCTGAACCTGCGCCTGCTCGACCTGGCGCGCCAGCGCGCCGAAGCCGATGACGCGCGCAAGTTGCGTCTGCTGGCGGCTGCCAGTCACGACCTGCGCCAGCCGCTCAACGCCATGGGGTTGTACGCCGAACACCTGGTGGAACAGGGCGGTGACCAGCAAACCCGGCGCATCAGCGCGCGTCTGGCCGCTTCGGTAGAGCAGCTGGGGCGTCTGCTGCAATCGTTGCTCGACTACACCCGCCTGACCTTGCCCGGTGGCGTGCAGGCCAGGCCACATGTGTTCGCCCTGCGCCCATTGCTTGAGCGGCTGATTGCCGAAGTGGCTCCAGAGGCGCAGCAACAAGGGCTGCAACTTGAGCTGCACTGTGACGACTACGGGGTGTACAGCGATCCGCTGTTGCTGGAGCGACTGCTGCGCAATCTGCTCAACAATGCGCTGCTGCACGCACAGGCGCAGCACCTGAAGCTGAGTGCGCGGCGTGACGGCGACGAGATCGTGTTGGAGGTGGCGGACGATGGCCGTGGTCTCAGCGAGGCGGAACAGGCGCTGGTGTTCGAGGAGTTCCGTCAGTTGGACAATCCTGGGCGCAATGCCGAGCGCGGTCTCGGTCTCGGCCTGGCCATCGTGCGGCAGCTGGCTGAGGTGCTGGAGCATCCCCTGCGGCTGCATTCCCGACCTGACGCCGGTGCGCGTTTCGTCCTGCGCCTGCCGTTGGCCGAGGTACCGGCGCCGGCGCCACGCGTTGATGCTGCGCTGGCATTGCGCGGGCGCATCCTGTTGCTCGAAGACGACGCCACTGGGCGCGAAGCCCTGGCCGGCTTGTTGCGTCGCTGGGGTTGCGAGGTGCAGGCCTGCGCCGATCTGGCCGGTGCGCTGCAGGCTCTGCGCCAGGAGGCGCCGCAGTTGCTGATCAGCGACTATCGGTTAGCCGAGCGGGGCGACGGGCTGCAGGCCATCGAGCGACTGCGTGAGGCGGCAGGGCAGATGTTGCCGGCGTTGCTGATCACTGCTGATCTGAGCCCGGAACTGCATGAACGCTGCCTGCCGGCGCACGTCATTCCCCTGGGCAAGCCCCTGTTGCCGGCGCGTTTGCGCCAGGTGCTGGCCACTCAGTTGCAGGCACGCCAGGCACTCACCTGATCACAGCCAGCCGCGCTGACGGGCGGCGCTGACGCAGGCGGTGCGGGTATGCACGGCGAAGGTTTCGAACAGCGCCTTGAGGTGCGTTTTCACCGTGTCTTCGGCCAGACCCAGCTCGCGGCTGATGGCTTTGTTCGGCAGGCCTTCTGCCAATAATTGGAGAATTTCCAACTGCCTGGGTGTCAGCGGTGATGAGCTGCTTGGCGCCGGCAGGGTTTCGCCCAGCAAGACGCGGGTCACCGCCTGGCGCAGGGCGTTACCATCGGAGCTCTTGGGGATGAAACCGAGTGCGCCGGCGGCCAGCGCCGCCTGAGCCTCTAGCGCGGAATCACTGGCGCTGAGAATCGCCACCGGCGTGCTCTCGCCGCGCGCCAGCCAGCGCTGCAACAGTTCGATGCCGGGCTCGTCAGGCAGGCGCAGGTCGAGCAGGATCAGGTCGTAGTCATGCTGACGCAAGCACTGCTCCGCTTCTGCAGCGCTGTGCGCGGTGTGGATCTGCAGGTTCTGGCTCAGTGGCGACAAGGCCAGGGAGAGGCCGTCGAGAAAGATGCGGTGGTCGTCGACCAGCAGCAGGCGAAGATTGTCGGGCAGGGTGGTGCAGAGGGCAGTCATGATGTTCTCACGCGGCTTTTATTGTTGTTCTGCCGCGTAAGTTTAGCCAAAGCCGCGCCTCGATTAGAAGCGATAGCTGAGTGAAGCCCCCAGGCCATGAGCGCTGTTCTTGTAGCGCGCACTGTAGGTGCCACGGGTAGCGCTGACGTGGTTCACGTCCACCGACTCTTCCTGCAGGTAGGAGTAGGCCACGTCGATGGTCATGTCCTGATTGGGGCTCCAGCCGGCGCCGACGCTGAAGATGGTGCGGTCACCGGAGGGCACGCGCGGCGAGCGGTCGACGTTGTTGGTCGGCGATTGGTCGATGGCGATACCGGTGCGCAGCGTCCACTGCGGGCTGACCTTGTACGACAGACCGACCGCATGGGCCCAGGTGTCGTGCCAGTTCTGCTCTTCGACGATGGTGGAAAGGTTGGCCGGCAGCGTCGCGGAATCGTTCTCCACGCGGATTTCCTTGAAGCGGCTCCAGCGCGTCCAGGTGCTGCCGACATACAGCGTCAGCGCATCGCTCAGGTCGTGAGTGATGGACATGTCCACCGACTCGGGCGTGGTCAGGTCCAGATTGGCGTCGTACTTGCCGGCGATGCCGGCCAGCGCGCCGCTACCGGAAACACGAGTATCGCCTTCCAGTTCGTACTTCACGCGCGAATGGTAGGTCACGCCTGCGCGGGTGTTCGGGGTGAACTCGTAGAGCACACCGACGTTGAAGCCGACAGCGGTGTCGTCACCCTTGACCTTCACCTTGCCGTCATTGCTACCGGGGCTCAGCGGGTTGAGCACGGAGGAAGTGAGTTCGCCTTCGATGTGGTTGAAGGTCGGGCCGAAACCCACCGACAGCTTGTCATTGAAGCGATAGCTCAAGGTCGGCTGCACGGTGATCACCCGCACGTAGCTCTTGTCGGCGTAGTAGCGGCCCTGGAAGCTGCTCTCGTAATCGGTCATCAGGCCAAAGGGCACGTATACGCCCAGACCGAAGGCGACCTTGTCGTCCAGCGGTTTGACGTAATAACCCATGGGTACGCCAGTGGTCGGCACCATATCACCGTCGTTGCTACCCGACAGCGCCAGGGGGCCTGCGTTGGCGCTGGCGTGGCTGATATCGCTCTTGGCGTGAATCGCCGCCGCCCCTACATACACTTCGTCGCGCTTGAGGCGCGCCATGCCGGCCGGGTTGCCGAACACGGTGCTGGCGTCATCGGCGGATGATGAGCGGCCGGCGAAGGAGGTACCCATGCCGGAAATGCTTTGTTCGTTGAGGGCGAAGCCGCTGGCGAAACCATGGCTCGAGGTGGCGGTGATGGCGACGGCAAGACCGGTCTTGAGAAGACGTTTGCTCACGGGGAAGCTCCTGTGGTGAGGCGGGGGGCGCACGCTACAGTTTTTCCTGACCCCTGCCAAGACGCTGAAGTTCCCTAAATAGAGCGCATTGTCGGACAATTGGTTTGAAAATGTACGGATTTTCTGAATTAGACTTTCTGACTATTCGGTCAGGCCACCTGGCTGACGGGCTCGATGCAGCGTTGCCAGGCATCGAGAAAGTCATGTTGACGAGCCTGGGGCTGAAAAACCTTGCACCAGATTCGGCCCAAGGCCGGCAGATCATCGGCGGCTGGCATCTCGAGTTTCTCGCTTTCGACCAGCAGCCAGGCAATGGCCGTGGCGTAACGCAGATTGACCGTCAGCTCCACGTGTGGAGCTTCAAGAAAGGCGTGCTGGCTGGCGAGGCCACGTACACGGCTGGCAAGCTCCGGGTCGAAGGCCAGATGCTGGTCCCAGAGTATCTGGTGGCGCTGTTCACTGATGCGATACAGGCCGTGACCTTGCGGGGTGTCCAGCGCACTGCCCAGTGCTGACTGACAGGCCGCAGCTCCCAGCAGCAGCGCTTCGGCCGTGGCGCTATGGCGTTCGAGATAGAGAAGGGTAGGGCGGATCACATGCTGGCTGAGATCGCAGGCGGCAATTCCCATGGCATCCTCGCGGAGGGTGCCGGTGGGGCCGGGCGCGTGGCAGCTTTTCTAGTGGCTCTTCGATAAAGGCCCCACCGGGAGCGGGGTTAGCCGCTCATTCTCAAGTCTAGTGCGATATTTAAGCTGTAAAGGTCTGTTTTTAAATTGATTTCGGATCTGAGTTATTGGGCATATTTCGATTGGTGCTTAAAACCTTCGATCAATCGCCCGTGACTATCGGGCGTGTCGGATCGGTGATCCATTCGCTCCAGGACCCCGCATAGAGTGGTGCCAGTGGGTAACCAGCGAGGCTCATGGCGAACAGGTTGTGGCAGGCAGTGACGCCGGAGCCGCAATAGGCCACCAGGTTTTCCAAGGTACGTTCTCCGCGCAGCTTGTCGAAGCGCTCGCGCAAGGCGGTCGGCGCAAGGAAGCGGCCATCGTTACCCAGGTTGTCGGTGAACACGGCACATTGCGCGCCGGGAATGTGTCCGGCGACCGGGTCGAGCGGCTCGACCTCGCCTCGAAAGCGCGGTAGTGCCCGCGCATCGAGCAGGGTCAGGTCCGGGTTGCCCAAACGCTGGGCCAGTTGATCGGCCGTCAGCAGCAGGCTGTTGTCCGGTTGCGCGGAAAAATCACCGGGAACGTTGCTCGGTGCCGCTGTGGTCAGTTCCTGGCCGGCTTCACGCCAGGCTTTCAGGCCGCCATCGAGCAGGTACAGGCCATCACGTTTGCCCAGCCACAGCAGCAACCACCAGGCGTGCGCGGCGAAGGCGCCGGGGCCATCGTCATACAGCACTACCTGGCTGTCCGCCCGCAGGCCGCAGCTGCGCAGGCGCTCGACCAGTGCGCTCGGGTCGGGGAGTGGGTGACGGCCGGTGACGCCCTTGACCACCGGAGCGGACAGATCCTGTTCGAGGTCGAGGAAGTGGGCGCCCGGAATATGCCCATCAAGGTAGCTGCGGCGGCCGTAGGCCGGGTCTTCGAGGGCGAAGCGGCAGTCCAGGATCAGCAGGTTTTGCTGTCCCAGACGTTGTTGAAGGTGTTCCGTGCTGATCAGTTGAGCGAGTGGCATGGTGTCTCCTGTGTCATAGCAGGGTTTGCGGCATCATACCGCCTAGCCTGCTATCCGATCCCCACGAAGAACGAGCCTGTTCAGCTTCATTCGGCAAAGCTGTGACGCCAGTGGTGCAAGCTGTGGTCGATATTTGTGCGCTTTTTGCGCTTATTCGGTGCGTAATTAAATTGGGAAAACTTTGCTTTAGAGGCTTTTCAATCTTGGCGCACTGGATGGCGCACTAAAAAGTTTCATCAAGGCGACATTTTGATCTGTTTTGGTGCCTTGCTGCCTGCTAGAGTGCCGGCCACTTTGTCTTTGTGGTGTCGAGGTGCCGCATGTCGTTGTCCGTCGATTCTTTCCTGGCGCGCCTGAAACAGCGCGATCCCGATCAACCGGAATTCCACCAGGCGGTGGAAGAGGTGGTGCGCAGCCTGTGGCCCTTCCTCGAAGCCAATCCGCGCTATCGCGAGGCCGGCATTCTCGAGCGTATGGTCGAGCCGGAACGGGCCATCCTGTTTCGCGTGCCCTGGGTCGACGACCGTGGCCAGGTGCAGGTCAACCGCGGCTACCGTATCCAGATGAGCAGCGCCATCGGTCCGTACAAGGGCGGTCTGCGCTTCCACCCCTCGGTGAACCTGGGCGTACTCAAGTTCCTCGCCTTCGAGCAGGTGTTCAAGAATTCGCTGACCTCGCTGCCCATGGGCGGCGGCAAGGGCGGTGCGGACTTCGACCCCAAGGGCAAGAGCGAAGGCGAGGTGATGCGCTTCTGCCAGTCGTTCATGGCCGAGTTGTACCGCCATATCGGTGCCGACCTGGACGTGCCGGCCGGTGATATCGGTGTCGGTGGCCGCGAGATCGGTTATCTATTCGGCCAGTACAAACGTCTGTCCAACCAGTTCACCTCGGTGCTGACCGGCAAGGGCCTGAGCTACGGTGGCAGCCTGATCCGTCCGGAAGCCACCGGCTATGGCTGCGTGTACTTCGCCCAGGAGATGCTCAAGCGTATCGACCAGGGTTTCGAGGACAAGCGTGTGGCCATTTCCGGCTCCGGCAACGTCGCCCAGTACGCGGCGCAGAAGGTCATGGAGCTGGGCGGACGGGTGATCTCGCTGTCCGACTCCGAAGGCACGCTGTACGCCGAGGGCGGCCTCAGCGACGAACAGTGGCAGTACCTGATGGAGCTGAAGAACGTGCGTCGTGGTCGCCTGCGCGAGATGGCTGAGCATTACGGTTTGCAGTTTCTCACCAGTCAGCGTCCCTGGGGCCTGGCCTGCGATATCGCCTTGCCCTGCGCGACGCAGAACGAGCTGGACGGAGAGGATGCCTGCGCGCTGCTGAACAACGGCTGCATCTGCGTGGCCGAAGGCGCCAACATGCCCTCGACCCTGGAGGCAGTGGATCTGTTCGTCGAGGCCGGCATCTGCTACGCGCCGGGCAAGGCGTCCAACGCCGGTGGTGTGGCCACCAGTGGCCTGGAAATGAGCCAGAACGCCATGCGCCTGCACTGGAGTGCTGGCGAGGTGGACGAGCGTCTGCACGGCATCATGCAGAACATCCACCATGCCTGCGTCCATCACGGTGAAGAGAACGGTCGCATCAACTACGTCAAGGGCGCCAATATCGCCGGCTTCGTCAAAGTGGCCGATGCGATGCTGGCGCAAGGCGTGGTCTGAGCTCATCGCAGTAGACTCGGGGCCCCGCGTGAGAACGCGGGGCCTCGTCGTTTCTGGCGGGGCTGTGCTGCTCGGCCGATTCAGGCATGCTGCCTGCCCTCACGCTCGCTACACAGGTCTTGGTTCTGCATGAAACGTTTTGTCTTGCTCGACACCGCTCCGATCCCGGGTACGAATGGTGCGCTGAACCTGTTTGAGTACGGGGAAGACTTCGTCATCAAGATCGCCGGTGGTGATGGCGGGCAGCTGATGAATACACGCATGCACGGCTCGGAAGATGCCCTGGCCGCGATTCCCTGCAAGCAGATCGCCAGTCGTCCACAGGTGCGGGTGCTGATCGGAGGTCTGGGCATGGGCTTTACCCTGGCCTCGGCGCTACAACACCTGGGCGCGGATGCCGAGGTGGCGGTGGCCGAGCTGGTGCCTGGTGTGGTCGAGTGGAACCGTGGCCCGCTCGGGGCGAAGTCCGGTTATCCGTTGAATGACCCGCGTGCAGTGATCATTCAGGAGGACGTCGCCAAGGTGCTGCAGGCCGCCGAGCAGTGCTACGACGCGATCATGCTGGACGTCGACAACGGCCCCGAAGGGTTGACCCAGAAGGGTAATGACTGGCTGTACAGCATGGATGGCCTGCGTCAGTGCGCCAAGGCGCTGAGGCCCAAGGGCATGCTGGCGGTGTGGTCGTCCAGCGCCGACCGGGCATTTTCGGAGAAGGTGCGCAAGGCGGGCTTCAAGGGCGAGGCGGTGCAGGTGTATGCCCATGGCAACAGGGGCACGCGACATACCATCTGGATTGCCCAGAAGGTCTGAGCCTGCAGTCTTTCGATTTGGTGGGCTGAAGCCCACCCTACCGTAGGGTGGGCCGGGCGGCGATCCGCTTCAGCCCACCAACTTGGCGCACCACCGCGAATGACCGCCTCGCCTTTTTACCGTTATTCGCAGGTGGAATCTCATCGAAAGATCGTGGGCAGACTCTCAGTGAATCTGCAGTTTGCCGATGCGATCGTTATCCAGGCTGCCGAAGTACAGGTAGTCGCCCACCGGCTTCACCGAGGTGACCATGCGCAGGTGCGTACCGCTGGTGTCATGCAGGCTACGGACGATCTCGCCGTTCTCGTTGAGGGCGATGGCGAAGCCGTACGGGATCGCTTTCGGCCACAGCGCGCGCGGCAGTTTGGCCAGTTGCGCCTTGAGCCAGGGGTGGCGATGGAGGAAGTCGGCGTCGGCCTTGCGTGGGGTCGGCAGTGCTACCCAGAAGGTGCCGTTGCGGTCGCCCTGCAGGTTATCCGGCAGGCCCGGCAGGTTGTCGATGAAGATGTCGTGCTGGCCGGCCTTGTCGCCCTTGAGCCAGTAACGGGTGATGCGGTAGCGATAGGTCTCGTTGACCAGCACGAAGTCCTCGTTCGCCGACAGCGCCACGCCGTTGGCGAAGTACAGGTCTTTCAGCAATACGCGGGTTTCGCCACTGGCCGGGTCATAGCTGAGCAGGCGGCCGTGAGGACGGGCCTCGAGCAGGTCGAGCAGGTAGTCCGGCTGTTCGAAGCGCGATGAGGCGTCGCTGAAGTAGATGGTGCCGTCGCTGGCGATGTCCAGGTCGTCGGTGAAGGCGAAACGCAGGCCTTCAGCCTCGGTGGTCAGCACCTTGATCGCGCCCTGCGGGTCGATGCTCAACAGGCCCTTGTAGGCATCGGCGACGATCAGGTTGCCACTGGCGTCGAAGTTCATGCCCAGTGGGCGGCCGCCGGTGTCAGCGAAGGTTTCCAGGCTGTCGTCTGCCAGCACGCGAACGATGCGGCCGTCATGCAGGCCGGCGTATACCCGGCCTTGGCTGTCGACGGCAGTGTCTTCCGGACCATGCACCTGGCCGCGCGCCAATAGCTCGGCTTTCATCAGGGTGTCGTTGGGCTCCAGTGCGCCCGTCATCGCCGGGGCGGGCGCTGCGTCCCAGGGCAGTGGATCGATCGGGCTGGGGGTCAGGGCCAGGTAACTGGCCGCTGCGGCCAGCAGCATGACGATCAGGGCAAGCAGTTTCTTCAGCATTGTTGTTCTTCCGTGTCGGAGGTGGTGCGCGCCACAGATTACACAGTTCCGGTGATCGGCGGCAGGCTGTCGCCCCGTGCGCTGGCCTGGGCATATATACTGCGCGGCATTCTAGACGGGAGAGCCGCGTGGCTAACGACATTCACTGGATTCTCGACGACGCCAGCCTGGCCGAGCATTGCGCTGCCTGGCAGGCGCTGCCCTTCGTCGCGTTGGACACCGAGTTCATGCGCGTCGACACCTTCTATCCCATCGCCGGGTTGCTGCAGGTCAGCGGTGGCGACGGCGCCTACCTGATCGACCCGCTGCGCATCAGCGACTGGCGGCCGTTCGCCGCGCTGCTCGAAGCGCCGGGTGTGGTCAAGGTGCTGCATTCGTGCAGTGAGGACCTGGAGGTCTTTCTACGCCTGACCGGCAGCCTGCCGGCGCCGCTGTTCGACACGCAATTAGCGGCTGGTTACCTCAATCTCGGTTTCTCCATGGGCTACTCGCGCCTGGTGCAGGCGCTGCTCGATATCGAGCTGCCCAAGGGCGAAACCCGCTCCGATTGGCTGCAGCGGCCACTGTCCGAACTGCAGGTGCGTTACGCCGCCGAGGACGTCTCGCATCTCGTCGAGGTGTATCGCGCCCTGATGGCCCGCCTGGCGCCGCAGAAGGTCGAGTGGATTCTGGAGGACGGTGCCGAGCTGGTCGCCAATCTTGGTCGTGAAGTCGTTCCGGAAGATGCCTGGCGCGATGCCAAGCTGGCCTGGAAACTCTCGCGCCAGCAGCAGGCCGTGTTGCGCGCGCTGTGCGCCTGGCGCGAGCGCGAGGCGCGCGCGCGCAACCAGCCACGCAATCGCATCCTGCGCGAGCATTCGTTGTGGCCGCTGGCCCGTACCCAGCCAGATAACCTGGTGGCGCTGGCGCGCATCGAGGACATGCACCCGAAAACCGTGCGTCAGGACGGGGAGACGCTGCTGCAGCTGATTCGCGAGGCTGCGGCGCTGCCGCCCGAACAATGGCCCGAAGCTTTGCCCGAACCGCTGCCAATCGAAGCCTCTGCGCTGTTGAAGAAGCTGCGCGCCGTCGGCCAGCGTGAGGGCGAGCGCCTGGATATCGTGCCCGAGCTGATGCTGCGTAAGAAAACCCTGGAAGCCTTGCTGAAAAGCGGCTATCCCAATGGTCCTTATCAATTGCCCGACTCCCTGCGCGGCTGGCGCCGGGAGTTGATGGGGCAGGCGCTGCTTGACTGCCTGGCCGCTGAAGGAGAGTCCGCGTGAAACGCATCTGTTCCATCTACAAGAGTCCGCGCAAGAACGAGATGTACCTCTACGTACTCAAGGCCGATGCCCTGAAGCGTGTGCCCGAAGGGCTGCTCGCCGTGTTCGGCCCGCCTGCGCATGCCTTCGACCTGGTGCTCAGCCCGGAGCGGAAGTTGTCTCGGGAAGACATCGCCACCGTGCTGGAGAATCTCGACAAGCAGGGCTATCACCTGCAGATGCCGCCCCCCGAGGAGGAATACATTCAGCATCTGCCCGATGAACTGCTGCGCCGTAACGATCCGGTGTAACAGGCCCTTGAAAAACGTAGGCGAGGCAGGCAAGACAAGGCAAAAAAAGCCGAAAAAGCGCAGTTTACATGCTGTAAATGAGCATTTTGAGGCTTTTTTTAACGCAGTATTGCCAACGCAGGTAGTTTTTCAACGGCCTGGTAAGTCATGCGCCTGCTGATCGCCGAAGAGGATCATGCGTTCTACGCCGAGCGTATTCGTAGCGCCTGCCCTGAGTTGCAATTGGTCGCCGGCGTACAGCTCGAACAACTGCGTGTGGTCGCCGGCGACTGCGACCTCTGGCTGGGACAGCCCGACCTGCTCGCGCTCTTGTTGCGCGACGGTGTGCGCCCGCAGTGGCTGCAATCGACCTGGGCCGGCATCACGCCGCTGCTGGCGGAGGGATTACCGCGCGATTACCGTCTGACCCGCGCTGTCGGCATCTTCGGTCAGGTGATGGCCGAATACGTGCTCGGTCATCTGCTGGCCCATGAACGGCGCTTGTTCGCCCGCCTGGCGGCGCAGGTCGAGCAGCGTTGGGATCACCGCCTGCCACGCAGCCTGCGCGGACGCCGCGTGTTGGTGGTCGGTTGCGGTGATATCGGTCAGGCCGTCGCCGAGTTTCTCCAGCCTTTCGGCGTGGAACTGCGTGGTGTCGCCAGTCAGGCGCGTGAGCAGGCGCCGTTTCTCGAGGTCGCGGCGATGGATGAACTGCCTCATCTGGTCACCTGGGCCGATTACGTGGTCAACCTGCTGCCGGACACGCCGGCCACGCGCGATCTGTACGATGCCCGGCTGCTTGCCCATTTCCGCCCAGAAGCGGTGCTGATCAATGCCGGTCGCGGTGTCGCCGTGGTCGATGCCGATCTGGTCGCCGCGCTCGAGCGCAACCAGTTGGCCGGCGCGGTGATCGACGTCTGTCGCGAAGAGCCGCTGCCGTCCGGTCATGCGTTCTGGAATGCCCCGCGCCTGCTGCTCACCGGCCACAGCTCGGCGCCTACCGACCCGGCGCTGATGAGTGAGCTGTTCATCGACAACCTGGTGCGCTGGCAAGCGGGAGAGCCGTTACGGGGTGAAGTGGATTTCGCCCGCGGTTATTGAGGCACTTGGCGGGTTGCCCCCGCCCTACGGGTGCAGATCTGTAGGGCGGGTGCAACCCGCCAGCGGCGATGACCGGCTCGTACAATCAATCCCTGATGGCGCCATTCGGCATGCGCCGCTTGGCCAGGGCTGGGGCTCAAGCTAGACTGCCGCGCTTTTTTCGCCTGAGTCCATACCGCTGCCATGGCTGCCAACCTCGAACCCTTCTGGAAACGCAAGACCCTCGCCCAGCTCGATCAGGGGGAGTGGGAGTCGCTGTGCGACGGCTGTGGCCTGTGCTGCCTGCAGAAGCTCGAAGACGAGGACGATGGCGCCGTCTACTACACGCGCATCGCCTGCAAATTGCTGGACTTGCAGACGTGCCGCTGCAGCGATTATCCCAACCGGGTCAAACATGTGCCTGACTGCATTCAGCTCACTCCGGCGCAGGCCGATCAGTTCCAGTGGCTGCCGCCGACCTGTGCTTATCGCCTGGTCAGCGAAGGCAAGGACCTGCCACATTGGCACCATCTGGTCTCTGGCGACCCGGACGCCGTGCACGCCGAGCGCATTTCCCAATCAGGACGCATGCTCAGTGAGAACAGCGTGGCCGAAGACGACTGGGAAGATCATCTGATTTTCCGCGCGGGTTGATTGCCGCGCGGCTTCGTGGCAAATCTGTCCCCCGTTAATGGAATTTGCCCTGTGGCGCAGCTGTCATAAGCTGCCACGTCCCGCATCAGGAGTTTTGCTCGATGTCCCTTCGCTTGCCGTTGTACGCGTCTCTGCTGCTTCTGAGTCTGCCGGCCTTCGCTGCCACGCAGAAGGTCGATCTGGATTACCGGGTGCGCTTTCTGCCCGAGAGCAATCAGGCTGAAGTCAGCATCACGCTGGAGAAGGGCGAGTACGTGCGCAGCCTCGACTTCAATCTTGGCGAAGACGGGCGTTTCAGCGATTTCCAGGCCGATGGCCAGTGGTCGCAGGAGGTTGCCGGGCGCGGCAAGTGGCAGCCAGGCGAGGGCAAGAGCGTACTGAGCTACCGCGTGCTGATCGACAGCGAACGCAAGCCGGGGCGCTACGACGCCAGGATGACTGACGACTGGGCATTGTTCAGGGGCGACGACCTGATTCCGGCGGCCAAGCTCGACCAGCAGAACAAGACCGAGCTGGTGGCGCGCCTGCAGTTCGAGCTGCCCAAGGGCTGGACGAGCGTGGAAACCGGCTGGCCGCGCATCGGCAAGAACCGCTTTCGTATCGACAACCCGCAGCGCAAGTTCGACCGCCCGACCGGCTGGATGCTGGCCGGCAAGCTGGGTACCCGGCGCACCCGCCTGGGTGATACCGAAATCGCCATCTCCGCGCCGGTCGGCGAGGGCATGCGGCGCATGGATATCATGACCTTCCTCACCTTCGTCTGGCCGCATATGCAGCAGGTGTTTCCGCGCGACCCGGACAAGCTGCTGATCGTCGGCGCTGGCGATCCGATGTGGCGCGGCGGCCTGTCGGCGGCCAACTCCTACTTCATGCACGCTGACCGGCCCCTGGTCAGCGAGAACGGCACCAGCTCTCTGGTGCACGAACTGGTGCACGTATTCGGCCGCATCTATGGCCGCGAGCGCAGTGACTGGATCGCCGAAGGCCTGTCCGAGTACTACGCCATCGAATTGATGCGCCGCGCCGGGGGTATCAGCGAAGACCGTTATCAGAAGATCCGCGAGCAGCTGATTCGCTGGAGCAAGCCGGTCAACAGCCTGCGCACCGACAATGCCAGCGGCGCTGTCACCGCGCGTGCGGTGCTGCTGCTGCAGGAGTTGGACCGGGAAATCCGCCAGAAGACCAAGGACAAGGGCAACCTGTCGCTGGATGACGTGACCCGTGGTCTGATGCGTCTGGACAAGGTCAGCACCAAGGACTTCATCGACATCACCGAGAACGTCATCGGCGGTCCGTCGAAGACGCTGGATACGCGGTTGCTGCGTTGAGTGTTACCGCTTCGCTCCCTGTCTGCTGGTTCGAGTCAGAACAAGGGGCCGGAGCGGGTATTGTTACCTTTGGCCAGGCGGTCGTAGAGCACCACGTTGACCGTCGCGGCCAGGTTCATACAGCCCTGGGTCGGGATGTACACGACTTCAGCGCCACACCAGTCGAGAATCTCCTGCTGCAGTGAGCCGTCCTCTGGGCCGAAGATGTACAGCGCCCGGTCGGGATGGGTATAGGCGGGCAGGGCGCGTGCATCATCGACCAGTTCCACCGCCACCGGGGTGCAACCCAGCGGCAGGATCTTGCGCAAATCGTCGATGTTGATCAGCGGGATATCCTGATGAGCCTTCTTGGTGTCGGTGATGAAATCCTTGGCACGGTCGTAGCGGGTGCCGGTGTAGAACACCGAGCTGACGTCATAGCAGCCCGCCGCACGCATGATGGAGCCGACGTTTTCCGGTGATTTCGGGTTGAACAGGCCGATGCAGGCGTATCGTTTGTTGGCCACGGTGGCACTCGCAAAAGCGCCTATTATACGGTGCTAACCACCGGCCCCTAGCAGGCTGTTGAAAAACTACCTACGTTGGCAATACTGCGTCAAAAAGGGCCTCGCGTGCGAGCCCAGTCAAAATGCTCATTTACAACTCGTAAAGTCGATCGCGACTCCGAGCGTTTTTCGGTCGTGTTTTCCTTGTCTTGCCTGCCTCGCCTACGTTCTTCAACGGCCTGCTAGTCCTTTTTCAACAGGCTGGCCAGATCGCCAAAGGCCTTGTAGGTCGATTTGGCAGCCTGAGGGCTGGCGGTGGAGCCTTCGGCGAAATACTGCTGGTCGGTGTAGCGCGAGTGTTCGTTGTCATGACAGAACAGGCACAGCAGCTCCCAGTTGGAACCATCGGCCGGGTTGTTGTGGTGGTTGTGATCGCGGTGATGCACGGTCAGTTCGCTCAGGCGCTTGCCAGAGAACTCGCGGGCGCAGCGGCCGCAGACATGTGGGTACATTTTCAGCGCTTTCTGCCGGTAGCCTTCTTCGGCCTGGGCGGACAGGTAGTAGCGGTTGTTATTGGTGCTCATGACAGAACCTGTTATCGGGAGGTGAACGCTTGACTGGATATGTTGCCAGAATAGAACGAAAGCCAGCTGTACAGGAGATATGTCATGCGCTTGCCTATGTTCGCCGTGATGATTCTGGCCTCCAGCCTTGCCGGCTTGGCCTGGGCTCAGGAACCGATGCGCATGCCGTCCGCGCCTGGGGCAGGTGCGCCGGGCACTGCGACGCCACAGCCTTACGGCCAGCCTTCCACGCCCACTACGATCAAGCGCCAGGGATCGGCGCCCCTCTTACCGCCGCCCCAGGGACAAACACCCCCAGGGACTGCGCCGAAATCCACTGGCGATCAATCGATTCCGCAGCTCGATGAGCAACTGCGCCGCAATAGCCAGGGGCTGGACGGGCAGCGCAAGGCGGAGTGATCGGCGTAGGAGCGGCTTCAGCCGCGATGCTTGGGGAATTGCGGCTGAAGCGGAATGCAGCCCAACCGCTCCTACGGCTGTGCTATCCCGAGCACGCGGAACAGGAAGGCGTACTCCAGCGCCACATCCTTGATGCCCTGATAACGTCCACTCATGCCGCCATGGCCGGCGCCGAGGTCGGTCTTGAGCAGTAGCAGATTGGCGTCGGTCTTTTCGCGGCGCAGCTTGGCCACCCACTTGGCCGCTTCCCAGTACTGCACGCGGCTGTCGTTGTAGCCTGCGACGGCGAGGATGGGCGGGTAGGCCTGGGCGCGTACGTTCTCGTAGGGCGCGTAGGCCTTGATACGTGCGTATACCTCGGGCTGATTCGGGTCGCCCCATTCGTCGTATTCGGTGACGGTCAGCGGCAGGTCCGGGTTGAGCATGGTGTTGAGCACATCGACGAAAGGCACTTCGGCAATCGCAGCAGCGAACAGCTCGGGGCGCTGGTTGAGCACGGCGCCGATCAGCAGGCCTCCGGCGCTGCCACCACTGATCGCCAGTTGCGCGCTGGTGGTCAGACCTTCGGCGATCAGGCGCTGGGCGCTGGCGATGAAGTCGTCGAAGCTGTTCTGTTTGTGCTCGAGCTTGCCGGCACGGTACCAGGCTTCACCCATCTCGCCGCCACCGCGTATGTGCGCGATGGCGAAGACGAAACCGCGCTCCAGCAGGCTCAGGCGGGCGTGGGAGAACCAGGGGTCGAGGCTCGCGCCATAGGCGCCGTAACCATAGAGATAGAGCGGTGCAGGCTTCCCTGCGGCGAATACCTCGCGGCGCGCCACCAGGCTGATCGGTATCTGCGTGCCGTCGGCCGCGGTGGCCCAGAGACGCCGACTTTCGTAGGCGTCGGCATCGAACGGGCCTTCCACCGGTGTCTGCTTGAGGACCTGCTGAGCGCCCGTGGCCAGTTCCAGTTGGCGCACTTGCGCGGGGCGGTTCAGCGCTTCGTAGCGCAGGCGGATCACCGGGCTGTGAAACTCCAGGCTGTCCTGCACGTAGAGGCTGTAGGCCGCATCCGGCAGTTGCACGCGATAGGGGGCCTGGCCCTGCGGCTGCACCTCCAGAATCGGCAGGCCGCCCTCACGCAGGGCAAGGGTGAGCGCGCGCTGGTTCAGCGTGGCGCCTTCGAGCATCACCTGCGGGTCGTGGGCGCGAATCTGTTGCCAGTGCGGGCGCTGCGGCTGCGACTCACTGGCGCGGTAGAGCGCGAAGTTGATGCCGCTCTGATTGCTGCGGATCAGCCAGCACCACTGGCCGTCCAGCATACCGTGATCGACATCGTATTCGTGGCCTTCCTCGCGCGGTGCCAGGCAGCTGAAATCGCCTTGCGGCTGTTGCGCGTCGAGCACCCAGACCTCGCTGGTGGTCTTGCTGCCCAGTTGCAGGATCAACTGGCGCTCGGAGCTGGAGCGGTAGCAGTGCAGGAAGAAGCGGCCATCTGCTTCCTCGAATACGGCTTGCGCAGCGGCGTCGCCGAGGCGGTGACGGTAGAGCTTGTAGGGGCGGTGGGTGTCGTCCAGTTCGGTGAAGAACAGCGTCTGGCTGTCGCCCGCCCAGGTCATGCTGCCGTCGCAGTCGTCGAAGGGCAGTTCGCTGATCTGGCCGCTGTCCAGCTCCTTGACGAACAGACGGTAGATTTCCTCGCCGCTGCTGTCGAGGCTGTAGGCCAGGCGCTGCTGGTCAGGGCTGATGCTGAACGCACCGACGGAAAGAAAGCCGCCGCCGGCCAGTTCGTTGGGGTCGAGCAGCAAGGCTTCACTGGCCGTGTCGACATCCAGCGAACCATCGGCAGGGCGACGGCAACGATAGTGCCGCGGATATTCGTCTCCGGCGGTGGTGCGCTGATAGTAGAGGTAGTCGCCCCAGGGCGTCGGCAGCGACAGGTCGGTCTCGCGAATGCGCCCCTTGATCTCTTCGAACAGCTGCTCGCGCAGGGCCTGCTGCGGTTCCAGCACGGCGTCCAAATAGGCGTTTTCTGCCTGCAGGTGCGCCAGCACCTCGTCACTGTCGCGGTTTTCCAGCCAGTGATAAGGGTCGTTGCCGGCTTCCTGGCGGGCGATGGGGGCAGAGGACATGGCGTGGCTCCAGAGAACGAGAGGGCGACGGCAGGGGCGCCGCGCTGGGCAAAAGCCGCTATCATAAGCGCCCCTTTGCCAGACCTGCCACGCCGGCGCCTGCTTATGATGAATGAAAACGACTACCTCCTGGCCTGGGCGGCCTACGGGATTGCCGCCCTGGGTTGCCTGTTGGTATGGATGCGCCTGACCAGCTGGATGTGGCGCTACGTGCGCGAGCCGCTGCGGGTGCTGATGGCCGTGCTGCTGTTCAGCCCGACCATCGTCGACCCGGCGCGCGAACTGTTCGCGCCGGCTCTCGCGGTTACCGCCATGGATATATTGCTCAAGGTTGGCAACAACGCCTGGCGCGCGGTCGCTGATCTGGCGCTCTACAGCCTGATCGCGCTTGCCGTGTATCTATTGTTCGTCGCTGTTCGCTGGCCCATCGAGCGTTGGTGGAAAGGGCGTCAGAGCGAGCATGTAACCGAGCCCGACGAAGACCCGCGCACCTTGCGCGAGCGCATGGAAGAGGACGACGACCTGCCAATTCGTGACTACGGGCGTGATCGCTCGGGGCGTATGGAACCGCGTATTTGATCTGACCCCTTGCGCCTGCCGGCCCAGGCGTTCAGCATGATGGCCTTGTGCAAGGGAGGCCCGATGGATTGCGTGTTCTGTGCCATTGCCGAGCGACGGCTACCCGCTCATCGTCTGTATGAAGACGAAGATTTCATCGTGCTGCTGGACATCTTCCCGATGCGTCCGGCCCATGTGCTGATCGTCAGCCGCCTGCATGCGCCATTTCTACGTGATTTGCCGCCACCGGTGCGTGAACGTCTGTTGACGCTGGCCGAGCGTATCGCCGCTGCGCTGCGCGAGACGGGCTTTGGTAAGAACGGCATCAACCTGCTGATCAATGACGGCCCGGATTCCAATCAGCACGTGCCCCATCTCCATTTACACCTGATTCCGCGTCGGCCGGGTGACCTGCCGGCGCTGCTCTGGCGATTGCTGGTGCGTTTTCTGCCAATGGGCCGCAAGCGAATCGAAGCGCGTCTGCAAGATGAAGCCGAGCGCCTGCGCCTGATCCTCGGCAAGGAGAATTGATTCGATGTGCGAATTGCTCGGCATGAGCGCCAATGTACCCACCGATATCGTGTTCAGCTTTACCGGGCTGATGCAGCGTGGCGGCCGCACCGGGCCGCACCGTGATGGTTGGGGTATCGGCTTCTACGAAGGGCGCGGCTTGCGTCTGTTCCAGGACCCGCGGGCGAGCAGCGAATCCGAGGTGGCGCAGCTGGTGCAGCGCTACCCGATCAAGAGCGAAGTGGTGATCGGCCATATCCGCCAGGCCAACGTCGGCAAGGTCTGCCTGGTCAACACTCATCCCTTCAGCCGTGAGTTGTGGGGGCGTAACTGGTGTTTCGCCCATAACGGCCAGCTGGCGGGCCTGGATGGCTCCACTACCTTCTACCGACCGGTCGGCGAGGCCGACAGCGAGGCGGCGTTCTGCGATCTGCTCAACCGCGTGCGTCGCGCCTTTCCCGAGCCGGTATCGGTGGAAATGCTCCTGCCGGTGCTGGTGGCGTCCTGTGCCAGTTACCGCAAGCTCGGCGTGTTCAATTGTCTGCTCAGTGATGGCGACTGGCTGTTCAGCTTCTGCTCGACCAAGCTCGCGCATATCACCCGCCGCGCGCCGTTTGGCCCTGCGCAGCTCAAGGACGCTGACCTGAAGGTGGATTTCCAGTCAGAGACCACACCCAACGACGTGGTGACCGTCATCGCCACTGAACCTCTGACCGACAACGAACAATGGTCGCTGTACCAGCCGGGCGAATGGCGCCTGTGGCGCCGCGGCGAATGCATCACTCACGGCAAGGCCTGATCTCATGCTTAGAAGCTACCTGCGCCTGACGCTGTTCGCTTTCGGCCTGTTGCTCGGCGTGCAGGTGCCGGGCTTCGTCGATGACTACGCCAAGCGGGTCGAGGCTCATCGCCTGGAGTCGCAGCAGAGTCTCAAAGGCTTTCAGGAAACGGCGCGCAATTTCTTCAAGGGCGATATGGACGCGCTGGTTGCGCACTACCGCGTCAGCGATGACCCGGTGATGCGCAGCGATGCCAAGAGCGTCGGGCACCTGGTGCAGCGCTCCGCCTTGCTCGAACGCGAATGGCAGGCCATGCAGGGGCCCTGGTACGCCCAGGCCTGGCACCTGGCGACTGGCGCGGATCACGAGCTGTTCGAGGAAACCCTGCTGGCTTACCGTTATCAGGTGCTGTTTACCCCGGATGCGATTCTCTGGGGTGTGATCAGCGCACTGCTGCTGGCCTGGCTGGCGGAGGTGCTGGTGGTGCTGTGCGGCTGGATGTTCGGCGCAGGGCAGACCAGGCGCGCTCAGCAGCGCCACTGGCGCTGAATACCTGCCCCAGGGCATCGGGCAAAACGCCGGCTCAGTAGCCGAGTGCCAACTCCGGCCCCAGGTAGTCATTGACCTGGAGAATATCGTCCTCGCCGAGCAGGCCGACCGCAGCGGCCAGTTGCAGGCGTGCGAGCAGATAGCGAAGTTTGGCTTCGAGCAGATCACGGCGGGCGATGAACACCTGTTCCTCGGCGTTGAGGATATCGACATTGGTACTGGAGCCCGCGAGAAACCCCTTGCGCGCTGAATCCTGTGCCCGCTCGCTGGAAATGACGGCCTGCTGCAGGGCGCGAATGCGTGCCTGGCCGCTCTGCACGCCGCGGAACTCACGGGTTGTGGCGGAGAACACTTCCTCGCGGCTGGCATTGACCTCTTCCCCGGCCTGTTCACGGCTCGCGGTGGCCTGGCGCACCCGCGCGCTGACACCGCCGCCGGAGTAAAGCGGCATGGTGAATTCCAGGCCGATGGAGCTGTAGCGGTTGGTCTGGTTGATGGTGGAGAGCGAATCGCTCTCGCTGTCGGTATAGCCCAGTACCAGGTCGAGAGTCGGCCAGTGGGCGCTGCTGGCGCGTTTGACCTCCTCTTCGGCGAGACCGTGATTGAGCTGGCGTGCGCGCAGCGAAGGGTTGTTCAATTGCGCCTTCTGTAGCCAGTCCTGAAGATTGTCCGGTTGCAGGGGCGGGGTAGGAAATTCCGCGTGCAGGGTGGCGAGTTGATCCGGGTTGTTGCCGAGCAACTCCTGCAGCAGGCGCAGGGCGACCACCAGATTGTCTTCGGCTTCGATCACGCCGGCCTGCGCCAGGTCACGGCGGGCGGTGGCCTGGTCGACGTCGGTGATGGTGCCGTCGCCCAGATCGAAGCGGCGTTTGGCAGCCGCAACCTGCTGCTCGAAAGCCTTGAGCTTGGCGCGCGACAGGTCGATGGTCTCGCGCGTCAGCAACACATCGAAGTAGCGGCTGGCCAGGCGTACGGCAACGCTCTGCGTCTTGGCATCGAACACCGCTTCGCTATAGCTGGCGCGCTGCTTGCCCTGGCGGTACTCGACCATTTTCTGGCGGTTGTACAGCGGTTGACGCAATTGCAGGCTGAGATTTTCCGAGTCGTAGTCCAGATCGTTCTCGATGCGCCGGCCAAATGCATTCTGTTGCTCCTGGGTGCCGTCGACCTGGCTTTTGCTGGCCCTGGCCGTGATCTGCGGCAGTAACCCGGCTCTGCCGATAGCGGGGTTTTCCAGGCCAGCGGCACGCTCGTGGACGGCCGCACGATAGGTCGGGCCCTGCAGTTGCAGCAATTCCCAGGCCTGTAACAGGTCCATGGAGTGGACGGGTAGGCAGGCCAGGCAGCAGAGGCCTGACAGGATCTGGCGTACGAGCATGTCATTGCTCCTTGAAGGCCCCGTCGATGCGATCGAGCATGGGCTTCATCAGATAGCTCATCAGGTTGCGTTCACCGGTCTTGATCGTCACGGTGGCCGGCATGCCGGGGCGAATGCGGTTGCTGCCCAGCTTGTCCATGCCGTCGGCGGTGACCTCGATCTCGGCCAGGTAGTAGGGCTGCTTGTTGGTTTCGTCGATAAGGCGATCAGCGGAAATCGTCAGTACGCGGCCGGGGATGTTCGGCGTCTGCGCGTGATTGAACGCTGGGAAGGCGATGTCCACCGGCAATCCCGGTTGCATCTTGTCGATGGCCTGCACCGGCACCATGGCGTCGACCTGCAGCGGCTCATTGGCCGGCACCACGTCCATGATCCGCGAGCCGGCCTGGATCACCCCGCCTATGGTGGAGGCAGACAGTCCCAGTACCACGCCATCGATGGGCGAGCGGATCACCGTGTTGCTGACTTCGTAGTCCAGTGCTCGCAGACGGTCGGCGAGGGCAGCGGCCTCTTTCTGCATATCGCTGAGCTGCGATTGCACTTCCTGCTGGTAATTCTGTTCAAGCTGGAGGATGCGCAGTTTGAGCTCGGCGATCTGGTTACGCGTACGCCCTGTGTCGGCGATGTTCTGCGCCAGTGAGGCGCTCAGTTCGGCGGCGTTGCGTTCCAGTTCGAGCATGCGATTGCGCGTCACATAACCTTCCGCCGCCAGGCTGCGCACCCCGTCGAGTTCCTGGTTGAGCAGCCTGATCTGCGCGCTGCGCGAGTGCTGTACCTGGCGCAGGCCCTTGAGCTGTTCCTCGGCGCCGTGGATGTTCTCGCGGAGAATCTCGGCTTCGCCGGTCAACGCCGTGCGGCGGGTAGTGAACAGGCGTTGCTGCAGGGCGACGGAGGCATCCAGGCGTGGGTCGTTGGCGAATCGGCTGAGCAACTCGGGGTCGAACTCGACCTGTGTGGCGCCGTCGCGCTCAGCCTGCAAGCGACTTTTCACCGTGCTGACCACTATGTATTGCGCGCTGACCATGCCCTGCTCGGCGATGGCGCGGGTGGCGTCCAGTTCGATCAGTGGCTGGTTGCGTCGCACCAGATCCCCCTCGCGCACCAGGATGGCGCCGACCGAGCCGCCGGTCAGGTGCTGGATGGTCTTGCGGTTGTCGGTGACGTTGACTGTGGCATTGGCCACCACCCCGGCATCCAGCGGCGCGAGCATGGCCCAGAGAATGAATCCACCGAAGCCTGCGAGCACCAGCGACAAGCCCCAGCGACTCGGTTTGCCGTCGTCCATGTCAACCGTGCAGGGGCTATCCGTCAGTATCAGCCCCTTGCTTTCGAACTGCAGATCGGACATGACATATCACTCCTTGGCCCGTACCGAGGCCAGAGTCGGCGACCCCTTGCCGGTGGGGATCACGTTGGCCTGGCGCAACGCGGCGAATACCTCATCGCGGCTGCCGAACATCTGCACAGCGCCTTCGCGCAGTACCAGCACCTTGTCCACCATGTTCAGTACGGTGGGGCGGTGGGAGATCAGCACCAGGGTCTTGCCACGTTGCTTGAGGTCGAGCAGCGCTTGCAGCAACGCCGCTTCGCCGATGTCGTCGAGGCTGGCGTTGGGCTCGTCGAGGACGATCAGTGATGGCTCGCCGTAGAGTGCACGGGCCAGGCCGATGCGTTGCTTCTGCCCACCGGACAACGAGCCGCCGTCGGCGCTCAGGTGGGTGTCGTAGCCTTGCGGCAGGTGCAGGATCATCTCGTGCACACCGGCCTGCCTGGCGGCGAGGATCACCGCCTCGCCGTCGATTGCGCCGAAGCGCGCGATGTTCTCGGCGACGCTACCCTCGAACAACTCGACGTCCTGTGGCAGGTAGCCGAGCCAGGGACCCAGCTCAGCCTTGTTCCATTGATAGATATCGGCGCCGTCCAGGCGCACCTTGCCGCCTTGCGCCGGCCAGACGCCAACCAGCAGGCGTGCCAGGGTGGATTTGCCTGAGGCCGAGGGGCCGATGATGCCCAGGGCCTCGCCGGGTGCCAGGTTGAAGCTGACGCCGCGCAGGATCGGCGTGAGCGAGCCCGGTGCGCTGGCGAAGGCGTTCTCCACGTGGAGCATGCCCAGCGGCTTGGGTAGCGGCATGGACGGCTTGTGCGCAGGAAAGTCAGCCAGCAGCCCGGATAGCCGAGCCCAGGCTGCACGGCTGGAGAGCAACTGCTTCCAGGCCGAGATCACCTGCTCCACCGGCGCCAGGGCACGGCCGGAGAGGATCGAGCAGGCGATCATCATGCCCGGGGTGATGGTGCCCTGGATCGCCAGCAAGGCGCCGGCGCCAAGAATCAGGGACTGCAGGGTGACGCGCACGAAACGACTGCCCCCGGCGATGTAGGCCGCGCGATCGGAGGCCAGGGTCTGCAGCTCGAGAATTTTCAGGTGGTTGCCGAACCAGCGCTGGCGAATCGCCGGCAGCATGCCCATGGCCTCGATCACTTCGGCATTGCGCAGGTTGTTGTTGGCGAAGCTGCCGGATACCAGCGAGGCCTGGTTGGCCTCGGCCAGCGGCTTGCGCGTGCTGACTTCGGTGAGCCAGGCCAGGCCCACCAGCAGTAACGAGCCGATCAGGGTAATCAGGCCGAGCAGTGGGTGTACCAGGTAAATGACCAGCAGGAAGATCGGGGTCCAGGGGGCGTCGAAGAAGGCGAACAGGCCGTTACCGGTGAGAAACTGGCGAACTTGCGAGAGATCCTGCAGTGCCTGTGCCGGGTTGCCGCCGGCGCGGCGCAGGTTGCGCTCGAAGGCGGCGCCGAAGATGCGCTTGTTGAGCATCATGTCGAGGCGGTTGCCGACGCGGATCAGCACGCTTGAGCGCACCACCTCCAACAGCGCCATCAGTACATACAGACCGATCACCAGCACCGTGAGCATCAGCAGGGTGGTGACGTTGCTGCTGACCAGGGCACGGTCGTAGACCTGCAGCATATAAACCGCCGGGGTCAGCATCAGCAGGTTGATCACCCCACTGAAGGCGGCCAGGGCATAGAAGGTTCGGCGCAGACGAAACAACGCCTCGGCCAGCTCGGAACGCGGGGACTGCGGTACGTCCATGGGACCCTCCGGCACTGCTTGTTCGCTGGGCGTCCTGCGTGGTGTGACGGTATTTCGACGATTGGTGTGCAGGACCGTCTATTGGAGACATTTTTTTGTCTCTTTGGGTGTCGCCTTCTAGGTATAGATGGATTTTTCGTCGATGTGCAAGGGAACTCAGCGTCTTATTTTTTCGATGTTTCGTTTTGTTTCATTAAAAAAATCTTTATTCAATAAAAGCTTATAGGAGATAAGGATAATTAACGAGGCGACTGACGGTATCTTGACAATCCTATTGGCTAGGACTTAAGTCTAGGCGTGTGATCCAAGCCAATAAGTCGACACGGCTTTCGTTGGCAAGCTCCTGCATGGGGTGATCACCACCGGAATCACGTTTTACCGGACGCCTGAGGCGTCTTTGCTAGGGCATTTCGCCGACCTGCAACTGCACGGGTCTCCTACTGCCTGATTTCTGACGCTAGGCTTCGTGCCAGCTTCAGCATAGGGACATACCAAATACTGATTGCACGCCGATTAGCCCAGCAGGTCGGTGTGGCAGCGTTTGGCCTCTATCCCGGGAACGCTCTGACGATTGCGTGATGCGCAACGGACAGGGTGGGCTGCTTCTGTGCCAGGGATTCCTCCGATTTCGCGCATTCAGCCGCTGGGTTTCAGAGGTGGAAGGAAATGGCCGATTTCATCAAATCCGATCTCAAGTTCATCCTGCAGCAGATTTTCATTGCTGAGGCGCATGCCGCCGGACAGAGCCTGAGCGAATTGCTGCCCAACTCCCAGGTGCCCTGGGGGCTGCGTACAGTGGATGGCAGCTACAACAATCTGGTGGAGGGCCGTACCTTCTGGGGCGCCGCCGACCAGGAGTTCCTCCTGTTGCTGGACCAACAGTTCCGCAACGACCAGGACGGCGACACCTTCGATATGAACGGTGCGGCGCCCGGTGGGCTGGTGACCAACACCGACTACGGCGCCGCCGGTAACGTGGCCGATGCCGACCCACGGATCATCTCCAACCTGATCGTCGACCAGACCATCAGCAACCCGGCGGCGGTACAGGTTTTCATTGATGCCGGGATGGGCGTGCTTGCCGACGGCAGCCAGCTGGACCCCGATGGCAACCCCTATCCCGTCGGCACCGTGCTGGATCTCGACGGTGTGGCGATTCCTGCCGGCCAGTCGTTATTTATTCCCAATACTGCGCCGGACGAAGGGCTTTCGGCCGGCTTCAATACCTGGTTCACCTTCTTCGGGCAGTTTTTCGACCATGGCCTGGACCTGGTCAACAAGGGCGACAACGGTTTCGTCTTCATTGCGCTGCAGCCGGACGATCCGCTGTACAACCCCGCCACGCCGCAGACCAACTTCATGGTGATTACCCGCGCCAGCGTCGAGGTGGATGCGGACGGCAACCGCGTGCACGTCAACCAGACCACTCCGTTCGTCGACCAGAATCAGACCTATAGTTCCCACGCTTCGCACCAGGTGTTCCTGCGCGCCTATGTGCTGGTGGACGGCCAACCCATGGCCACCGGCAAGCTGCTGACCAACCGCGATCTGGGCGGCGATGGCATCTTCGGTACCGAGGACGACGTGGAACTGGGCGGCATGGCCACCTGGGCCGTGCTCAAGGCTCAGGCTCGCGATGTGCTGGGCATCGAACTGGACGATCAAGACGTCGGCCGGGTGCCGCTGCTGGCCACCGACCAGTACGGCAACTTCATCCCGGGCGCTAACGGTATGCCGCAACTGGTTACCGCCGGCGGCCTGGTCGAGGCCAGCCTGGATGCACCAGTGGACGCCTCCCTGGCGCTGACCACCGGTCATGGCTTCCTAGATGACATTGCCCATTCGGCCAACCCGTTCAACAGCCAGACCGGCGCGCCGCTGGTAGCCGATGCCGATGGTGTGGCCGGGGTCAATGACGGCCTGGCGGGCACCTACGACGATGAACTGCTCGACGCCCACTTCATGGCCGGCGATGGCCGGGTCAACGAGAACATCGGCCTGACCGCCGTGCACCATGTGTTCCACGCCGAGCACAACCGCCTGGTCGAACACACCAAGGACGTGGCCCTGCAGGCCGCCGCCGACGGTGATATCGCCTTCCTCAATCAGTGGCTGCTGCAGCCGGTCGGCGCGATTCCGGCCGATCTGTCGACCTTGGTATGGAACGGCGAACGGCTGTTCCAGGCCGCCAAGTTCGGTACCGAGATGCAGTACCAGCACCTGGTGTTCGAGGAGTTCGCCCGTAAGGTACAGCCGCTGGTGGACGAGTTCCTCATCCCCAACGGTTACGATGCCACCATCAACCCGGCGATCATGGCCGAGTTCGCTCACACCGTGTATCGCTTCGGTCACTCGATGTTGACCGAGACCGTGGATCGCTTCGACCCGAGCTTCCAGAACGACAGCAGCATGGGGCTGATCGAGGCCTTCCTCAATCCGCTGGCGTTCAATGACAACGGCACGCTGACGCCCGAAGAAGCTGCTGGCGCCATCGTCCGCGGCCTGACCCGGCAACTGGGCAACGAGATCGACGAGTTCGTCACCGGTGCTCTGCGCAGCAACCTGCTTGGCCTGCCGCTGGACCTGGCGGCGATCAATCTCGCCCGCGGTCGCGACACCGGCGTGCCATCGCTGAACGAGGCGCGCGCCGAGTTCTATGCCATGACCGGCGACAGCCAGCTCAAGCCCTACACCAGCTGGCTGGATTTCGCCCTGCACCTCAAGCACCCGGAATCGCTGATCAACTTCATCGCCGCCTACGGCACTCATGTCAGCATCACCGGGGTGACTTCGCTGGCGGCCAAGCGCGCCGCAGCCATGGATATCGTGTTCGGCGGTGGGGCGATTTCCGATGACGCGCGCATGGCCTTCCTCAACGGGCCGGCGGCCAGCACCGGGGTCAACGACATCGATTTCTGGATCGGTGGTCTGGCCGAGCAGATCATGCCCTTCGGCGGCATGCTCGGCTCCAGCTTCAACTTCGTTTTCGAGACGCAGATGGAGGCGCTGCAGAACGGCGACCGTTTCTACTACCTGGCGCGCCTGGATGGCCTCAACTTCCTCACCGAGATGGAGGACAACTCCTTCGCCAAACTGGTGATGCGCCATACCGACGCGGTGCACCTGCCGGCGGACATCTTCTCCAGACCGGGGCTGATCCTCGAGGTGAATCAGTCTGCGCAGTTCAACGACGGGCTCGGTAGCGCCGACCCGGTTGGCGACAATCCGCTGATCCCACTGGTGATCCGCGACAACCCGGAGACACCGGGTGTCGAAACCAACTACCTGCGTTACACCGGCGACGAGCATGTGGTGCTCGGCGGCACCGCAGGCGACGACGTGATGATCGGCAGCATCGGCGACGACACCCTGTGGGGCGACGGCGGCAATGACCGCCTGGAAGGCGGCGACGGCAACGACATGATTGAGGGCGGCGCCGGCCATGACATCATCACCGACAAGGGTGGCGATGATGTGCTCAAGGGTGGCGACGGCAATGACGTGATCCACGGCGGTAACGGCTTCAACCTGATCCTCGGCGGCCATGGCAACGACTTCATCATCACCGGTGAGGACGTTTCGGAGGTCTTTGCCGGCACTGGTAACGACTTCATCCTCGGCGCCAAGGGCAACCTGCAGACCATGGGTAACGAGGGCGACGACTGGATCGAGATCGGCACCCAGGACGGCGCGCCTGGCGACAACCTGGAACCCTTTGCCAGCGATAGCGTGAACGGCCATGACGTGTTCATCACGGGACCCGGCTTCGACGAGCTGATAGGCGAGGGCGGCGACGACATCATGGTCGGCTCCGAAGGCGCCGACCACTTCGATGGTGGCTCCGGTTTCGACTGGGCGGTGTACAAGAACGACCCCTTCGGGGTGAAGGTCGACCTGATCGTCGACGATTTCGTCGAGCCGCCGGTGGCTCCGTCCAATGCCGGTATCCTCGACCGTTTCGCCGAGGTGGAAGGTCTGTCCGGTTCGGCCCATGCCGATATCCTGCGCGGCGATAACGCCGACGCGGCGCTGATCGCCCAGGCCGGTGCCCGCGGCAGCGTACTGACGGCCGAGGGTATCGCCCGTATCGCCGGCATGCAGCAGATGCTCACCGAGTTCTTCGGGGCACCGCAGAGCTCCTTCGGCAGCGGCAACATCATCCTCGGCGGCGGCAGTAGTGACGTGCTGGAGGGACGCGGTGGCGACGACCTGCTCGACGGCGACCGCTGGCTCAACGTACGCATCAGCGTGCGCGCCGGGATGGATGCCGACGGTAATCCTAGCGGCCCGGAAATCGCGTCCTTCAACAGCATGAAGGACATGATGCACCTGATGCTCGACGGCACCTACAACCCCGGGCAACTGATGATCGTGCGCGAGATTCTCGACAGCGCCGATAGCTTCGATACTGCGTTGTATGCCGGCCCGCGCGAGAACTACACGGTGACCACGCTTGCCGGCGTGACCATCGTCACCGACAACGTCGGCGACGAAGGCACCGACCGCCTGCTCAATATCGAGCGCATCCAGTTTGCCGACAGCGCACTGGTGTGGGTCGGCGGCCAGTTCGTCGACGAAGTGGCCGGTACCCAGCAGGGCGGCAATTTCTCGCCCACGGGCACGCTGCAGATTCTCGATGCTGGCAGTGGTAATCCCGATAGCACCCCGGCGGTCGGTCAGTTGCTGCGGGTTTCGGCTGCTGGGGTCGTGGATGCGGACAATGCCGGAGGGCTGATCACCGGTCGGCCAGTCAGCTATGTCTGGCAGTATGAGGCAGAGCCCGGCTCGGGCATCTTCCAGGACATCATCGTCGAGGGCGGCGCCCGGCCGTCCACCCAGGATGGCGTTTCCTATCGCGTCACCCCCGATCTGGATGGTCTGGCAATCCGTGTGATCGCCACCTACCAGGACGATAACGGTGTGCTGGAGCGAGTGTCTTCCGCTGCCACCCAGCCGGTGGCTGGAGGCTCGATACCCTTGCCGCCGCCACCGCTGCCGGTGGAAAGCGATGTGGTCAGCCCCGGCAATGGCTTGCGGATGATTCGCTCCGACCTGCAGTTCATCCTCGACCAGATCATCATTGCCGAGCGCCACGCCGCCGGCGAGAACCTGATGGACATTATCCCCAACTCGCGCCTGCCCTGGGGCCTGCGTACGGTGGATGGCTCGTTCAACAACCTGGTGCCGGGGCAGCAGTACTTCGGTGCGGCGGATCAGCCGTTCCCGACCGCGACGACGCAGAACTTCATCAACGACCCGGATGGCGACAGCATCGATCTTAACGGGCCGTTACCGGGCGGTGTGTTCGTCAATGGCAACTATGCCTACGATCCGACCAACCCTGCCTCGCCGCGCGACGTGGTGGACGCCGACCCGCGGACCATCTCCAACCTGATCGTCGACCAGACCATCACCAACCTGGCGGCTGTGCAGGCCTATGTCGATGCCGGCCTGGGTACTCTGGACGCCAACGGCGTGCTGCTGGATCTCAACGGCCAGCCGATCCCGGGCGGGGTGCCGCTGTTTATTCCCAACAGCGCTCCGGACGAGGGGCTGTCGGCGGGCTTCAACTCCTGGTTCACCCTGTTCGGCCAGTTCTTCGATCACGGCCTGGACCTGGTCAACAAGGGCGGCAACGGCACGGTGTTCATCCCGCTGCAGCCTGATGATCCGCTCTATGTCGAGGGTGGCTCGGCCAACTTCATGGTACTGACGCGCGCCACCAACCAGGCGGTGCTGGCCGGTACGGACGGTGTGCTTGGCACCTCCGATGACGTGCATGTGCATGTCAACCAGACCACGCCGTTCGTCGACCAGAACCAGACCTACACCTCGCATGCCTCGCACCAGGTGTTCCTGCGCGAGTACGCCATGACCGACGAGGGCCCGGTGGCTACCGGGCGCCTGCTCAACGGTGCCGATGGCGGCCTGCCGACCTGGGCCGAAATTAAGGCCCAGGCGCTCGACATGCTGGGCATCGTGCTGAGCGATGCCGATGTGGTGAACGTGCCGCTGCTGGCCACCGACCAGTACGGCAAGTTCATCCCGGGTGGCAACGGCTATCCGCAGTTCGTCACCGGTGGTGGTCTGGTTTCCGCCGGACCGGGTGGGGTGGAGGTGCCTAACGATGTGATTCGCACCAATCACGCCTTCCTCGACGATATTGCGCATAACGCCAACCCCTTCAACAGCCAGACTGGCGCGCTGAAGACGGCCGATGGCGACGATGCCGTGGGGCTGACCCTCGGCGGCGGGCAGAGCAGCGGCAACACCTACGACGATGAGCTGCTCGATGCCCACTTCATTACCGGCGACGGTCGCGGCAACGAGAATATCGGTCTGACCGCCATTCACCATGTGTTCCATGCCGAGCACAACCGCGTGGTGGCGCATACCAAGGACGTGGTGCTGGCCTCCAACGACATCAACTTCATCAACCAGTGGTTGCTGGAGCCGGTGAACAGTCTGCCGGGCAGCCCGGATGGCCTGGTGTGGAACGGCGAGCGGCTGTTCCAGGCCGCGCGTTTCGCCACCGAAATGCAGTATCAGCACCTGGTGTTCGAGGAGTTCGCGCGCAAGGTGCAGCCGCAGGTGGACGTGTTCTTCAACGCCACCCAGGTCTACGACAGCACCCTCAACCCGGCGATCCTCGCCGAGTTCGCCCACGTGGTATACCGCTTCGGCCACTCGATGCTGACCGAGACGGTGGATCGCTTCGACCCGAACTTCGTCTCCAGCGAGCTGGGACTGATCGAGGCCTTCCTCAATCCACTGATGTTCAACCAGCTGAACAACCCGGACTTCGATCCGTTGCAGCCGGTAGGACCGGGTAATGAGCAGTACATCACCGTCTCGGCGGAAGAAGCCGCTGGCGCCCTGGCGCGCGGCATGACCCGGCAGCTCGGCAACGAGATCGACGAGTTCGTCACCGAGGCCCTGCGCAACAACCTGCTCGGCCTGCCGCTGGATCTGGCGACGATCAACCTGGCCCGTGGTCGCGATACCGGGGTACCGTCGCTCAACGCGGCGCGTCAGGAGTTCTACAACATGACCGGCGATAGCCAGCTCAAGCCGTACACCAGCTGGGTCGACTTCGCCATGAACCTCAAGCACCAGACCTCGCTGGTCAACTTCATCGCCGCCTATGGTACGCATGAGGCGTTGCTGGCTCTCGACGTCAATACCCTGGCCGAGAAGCGGGCGGTGGCCTTCGCCCTGGTATTCGGCGGCACGGCGTTGATCAACGAGGGAACCGCCGAGGAGCGGTTGTTCGATGCCGATGGTGCTGGCGTCAACCGTGCCGCCTTCCTCTACGGTCCGGCGGCCACTACCGGGGTCAACGCCATCGACTTCTGGATCGGCGGCCTGGCCGAGAAGATCATGCCCTTCGGTGGCATGCTCGGCTCCACCTTCAACTTCGTCTTCGAGACGCAGATGGAGGCTTTGCAGGATGCCGACCGCTTCTACTACCTGGAGCGTCTGGCCGGCCTGAACATGCTCACCGAGATGGAGAACAACTTCTTCTCGCGCATTGTCATGGCCAACACCAATGCCACTCACCTGCCGGGGGATATCTTCTCCACCCCGGGCTTTATCCTCGAGGTGGACCAAGCCAGGCAGTACACCGGCCTGGGCGACGATGGCCGCGCCGATCCGGAAGGCGATAACCCGCTGCTGCCAGACGTTATGCGCGGGCCAAACTTCCTGCAGTACAACGGCGGCGAGCACGTGGTGCTCGGCGGCACGGACGGCAATGACACCCTGGTGGGCGGCATCGGCGATGACACCCTGTGGGGCGACGCCGGTAACGACCGCCTGGAGGGCGGCTTCGGCAACGACCTGATCATGGGCGGGGTCGGCGACGACATCATCACCGACATGGGCGGTGACGACATCATCCGCGCCGGCGAAGGCAACGACGTGGTGCATGCCGGCAACGGCATCAATCTGGTGATGGCTGGCCACGGCAAGGACTTCGTCATCTCCGGCGAAGACTCCACCGAGGTGTTTGGCGGCCCGGGCGACGACTTCATCCTCGGCACCCGCGGCAACGAGGCGCAGTTCGGTAACGAAGGCAACGACTGGCTGGAACTGGGCGGTCCCGACGGCAACGGCGGCGACAACTTCAACGAGTTCGGCCTGGACGACGTGATCGGCCATGACGTGTTCATCGGCGAGTTCGGCATCATCGACCGCATGGACGGCGAGGGTGGTGACGACATCATGTTCGGCAACGGTGGCGAGGGCGACCGCTACGTCGGTGGCTCCGGCTTCGACTGGGCGGGCTTCCGCGACGATCCGTTCGGGGTCAACGTCGACTTCCGTCTGCGCGCCTTCGATGAAACGCCGGTGGCACCGTCCGATGTATCGGTGCTGGCGCGCTTCGAATTCATGGAAGGGCTGTCGGGCTCGCACCATGCCGACATCCTCAACGGCGACGACCGCGACGCCACGGCCATCGCCCTGTCCGGTGCCTACGGCAGCGTGCTGAGCGACGACTATATGGACATGGTCGACGGCTTGCGGGCGTTCATCAACCAACTGGCCGATCCACTGACCACCTCCGGCGAGGTCACCTCCTTTGGCGCGGGCAATATCATCCTCGGCGGCAATGGCAGCGATCTGATCGCCGGTAACGGCGGCGACGACCTGATCGACGGTGACATGTGGCTCAACGTGCGTATCAGCGTGCGTGCGAACAACGACGGTACGGGCCCGGAAATCGCCACCTTCAACAGCATGGTGCCGATGATCCCGTTCATGCTCAACGGCACCTACAACCCGGGGCAACTGGTCATCGTCCGCGAGCTGATGTCCGGCACGGTCGACCCGAACAACCTCGGGCACTCCTTCGATACGGCGGTCTACTCGGGGCTGATGTCCGAGTATGAAGTGATCGAGTGGGGCGACGGCCTGTGGGGCGTGCGTCATATCGGCCCGGCGCCCGTTGACAACGACGGTGACGGCCAGCTCGATGCGGTCGGCGCCGATGGCGCGGACATGATCCGCAATATCGAGCGCATCCAGTTCAACGATCAGGCCATGGTGCTGGTCGAAGGACGCAATGCCGAGGTGGAAGGCGTGCTGCGTATCAGCGACGGCTCGCCCAGTGTCGGCCAGGTGCTCAGCGTGTCGGCTGCGCTGGTGCGCGACGCCGACAACATCGGCGTCGGTAATCCGAACGGCACCATCACCGGGCCGATCAGCTACTACTGGCAGGTGGATCCTGAGGGCGACGGTACCTTCGAAGATATCGTGACGGAAAATATCGGCGGTGAGGCCGCCCGTGCCACCGGCCCGAACTTCACCGTGACACCCGAGCTCGAGGGCCTGGCCCTGCGCGTCAAGGCGATCTACAAGGACGCTCACGGCGTGCTGGAAACCGTGTTCTCGGCACCGACCACGGCCGTTACTCTGGTGGGCGATCCGAACGACCTACCGGTGGGTACGGTATCGCTCAGCAATCTGCTGCCGCTGAGTGGGCAACCCCTCTCTGCCATCCTGGACTTCACCGATGCCGATGGCTTGGCGGGTGTCGAATTCCACTATCAGTGGCAGCGCGGTGACGGGGTGAGCTTTACCGATATACCCGGTGCCAACAACGCGACGTTCCTGCCCGGCCAGGCCCTGGCCGGACAGATGCTCCGCGTGCTGGTCAGTTATACCGACAATGGCAATACCCTCGAACTGGTGACCTCGGTCGCCGTGATGCTCGGCCTGGGTATCGCCGGTACTGCCGGTGACGATCTGCTGATCGGCACGCCCGCCGTGGATATGCTCGAGGGCATGGCAGGCAACGACACCCTCATCGGTCTGGCCAGCGATGACCTGCTCTATGGCGGCGAAGGCAATGACTTCATCGATGGTGGAGAAGGCGATGACCTGATGGTCGGTGGCCCAGGCAACGATACCTATTTAGTCGACAGTGTTGGCGATCAGGTCGTTGAGCTGGCCGGCGAGGGCACGGATACCGTGCGGACCACGCTCGCCAGTTACAGCCTGGGCGATCAGGTGGAGAACCTGACTTTCATCGGCACGGGCAACTTCACCGGCGCCGGCAATGCGCTCAGTAACCTGATCATCGGCGGTACCGGGGATGACACGCTGCAGGGCGGCGATGGCAACGATACCCTGCAAGGCGGCACTGGCAATGATCTGCTCGATGGCGGCACAGGTACCGACAGCATGAGTGGCGGTGCTGGTGACGATATCTACAGGGTGGATAACTTCGCCGATCAGGTCATCGAGGCGGCCAATGCCGGCAACGATACCGTGCTCACCACACTGGCCAGTTACGTGCTGGGCGCCAACGTTGAGAATCTCAGCTTCATCGGCGTCGGGGCGTTCGTCGGAACCGGTAATACCCTGGCCAACGTCATCGTCGGTGGCGGCAGTAACGACACGCTCAACGGCGGGGCGGGTAATGACACCCTGATCGGTGGCGCGGGCGCCGATGTCATGATCGGCGGTGCTGGCAACGATACCTATGAGGTCGACGAAGTCGGTGATCAGGTCGTGGAAGGTGCGGGCGGCGGTACGGATCTGGTTCGCACCACGCTGACCAGCTACACCCTGGGCGCCAATGTCGAGCACCTGACCTACCTCGGTGCGGATGCCTTCACCGGTACCGGTAACGGCTTGGCCAATACCATCACCGGCGGGACGGGCAATGATGTGCTCAATGGTGGGGACGGCAACGATACCCTGCAGGGCGGTGACGGCGATGACTGGCTCGATGGTGGGGCTGGCAACGACTCCATGAGCGGTGGTGCCGGCAACGATACCTATGTGGTCAACGCGGCTGGCGATCAGGTGATCGAGGGGGTAGATGGCGGAACCGATACGGTCAGTACGACGCTGGCCAGCTACACCCTGGGTGCCAATGTCGAGAACCTGTTCAAGGTCAATGGCGGCAACTTCAGCGGTACAGGTAATGCCTCGGCCAACCAAATCGTCGGCGGCAGCGGTAACGATGTGCTCAACGGCCTGGCCGGCGATGATGTGCTGGAAGGTGGTGTGGGCAACGACACCCTGGATGGTGGTACGGGCGACGACCTGATGATCGGTGATGCCGGCAACGACACCTACGTGGTCGACAGCCTCGGCGACCAGCTGATCGAGGAGGAGGGAGGCGGCACCGACACTGTGCGCACAACGCTGAACAACTACACCCTGGCTGCATTCCTCGAACACCTGACCTTCATCGGTGCAGGCAATTTCGTCGGAACCGGCAATGCTCTGGCCAATACCATCACTGGTGGTGCAGGCAACGATGTGCTCGATGGTGGGGCGGGCGCAGACCGCATGGTCGGTGGCGCCGGTAGCGATTTCTACTACGTCGACAATGCCGGCGATGTGGTGGTGGAAGCGGCAGGCGCTGGCGCCGACACGGTGTACTCGACCCTGGCCAATTACACCCTGAGTGCCAATGTCGAGAACCTGATCCATGGCGGGGTCGGCAGCACTGTGGCCAACGGTAATACGCTGGCCAACGTGATGCAGGGCAATCTGGGCAACGACGTGCTCAATGGCCTGGGTGGCAACGATACCCTGCAGGGCATGGACGGCGACGATACCCTCGATGGTGGCGCCGGTAATGACCTGCTCGAGGGTGGCGGTGGTGATGACATCCTTCTCGGCGGGGCCGGCAATGACACCCTGATCGGGGGCAGCGGCAACGACTTCCTCGATGGTGGTGCGGGCAATGACCTCATGCGTGGTGGTAGCGGCAATGACATCTACGTGGTCAATGCGGTTGGCGATCAGGTCATCGAAGAGGCCGATGAGGGCATCGATACGGTACGCACCACTCTGGCCACCTACACCCTGGGGGCCAATGTCGAGAATCTGGTCAAGATCAACGGCGGAGCCTTCACCGGCAACGGCAACGAGCTGGCCAACCAGATCGTCGGCGGAGGTGCTAACGACGTGCTCAACGGCCTGGCCGGTGACGATGTGCTGGAAGGCGGTGCCGGTAACGACACGCTCAACGGCGGCGAGGGTGACGACCTGATGGTCGGCGGTGTCGGCAACGACACCTATGTGGTCGACAGTGTGGGCGACCAGGTAGTGGAGGGCGTTGGTGCAGGAACCGACACGGTGCGCACCACGCTGTCCAGTTACACCCTGGGCGACAACGTGGAGCATCTCACCTTCATCGGCGCCGGCAACTTCAGCGGTACCGGTAATGCCCTCAACAACACCCTCACCGGCGGTGCCGGAGACGACGTGCTGGACGGCGGCGCAGGTATCGACCGTCTGGTCGGTGGCGCGGGTAACGACAGTTACTACGTCGATGTTGCGGGAGATGTGATCGTCGAGGCGGCCAATGGCGGAGTGGATACGGCGTACTCCAGCAGTGCCAGCTACATCCTGGGCGCCAATGTGGAAAATCTGGTGCATATCGGCGGCAACGCCACAAATGCGGCCGGTAATGGCTTGGCCAACACGATGTCTGGCGGTGTAGGCAATGACACCCTCAGTGGCTTGGGCGGCAACGATCTGCTGTATGGCGGCGAAGGTAACGACACCCTGATAGGCGGCGCCGGTATCGATCAGCTGTACGGCGAGGCCGGCAATGACACCCTGCTGGGTGGTGACGGCAACGACCTGCTGGATGGTGACGATGGCAACGATGTGCTGATCGGTGGCCTGGGCAACGACGTGATGACCGGTGGCGCTGGCGATGACTTCATGGATGCCAGTCAGGGCAACGACATCCTGGTGTTCGGTGCGAACTTTGGCAACGACACCGTGATCGGCTTCGATGCCAATCCGGCTGGTGGTCAGGATCTGCTGAACATCGCGGCCTTCGGTCTGACGCTGGACACCTTCGCCAGCCGGGTCGCCATCGGCGATGCCGGAAACGACACGGTGGTGACCATCAATGGCGTCGATGGCGGCACCATCACCCTGGTTGGAGTCACCAATCACACCACGGTGACGGTAGCTGACTTCCAGTTGAGTTGAGTCGGGAAGCATGGTGCCTGGCTTTGCCAGGCACCATGGCGACAAGGGTATAAACCTTGAGGGGAGCATATGCGATGAGTGACAAGATCAAGGTGGGCATAGTCGACGACCATCCACTGCTACGGCAAGGGGTCGCCGCGACCCTGGGCCGGGTCGAGGACTTCGAGGTGATAGAGCAGGGCGGTTGCGCCGACGAAGCGCGGGAAATTTCCGCGCGCTGTCAGCCCGATGTGCTGCTGATGGATGTCAACATGCCGGGCGATACCTTCGCCGCGGTACGCGCCATCAGCAAGGCGCAGCCGAAGGTCAAGGTGTTGATGCTGACGGTGTCGGAGTCCGAGGACGACGCCTATTCGGCTCTGGAGGGCGGTGCCCAGGGCTACGTGCTAAAGGGGGTCAGTGGTCCTGAGCTGATTCAGGCGATTCGCACCGTGGCCAAGGGTGAAACCTTTATCACCCCGGCGCTGGCGACGCGCCTGCTGAGCAACTTCCGCAAGCACCAGACCGAGCAGCGTGGGGTAGACCTCACACACCGCGAAGAACAGATCATCCGCGAGGTCGCCAACGGTCTGACCAATCGCGAGGTGGCGGCCAAGCTGGGTTTGAGCGAGAAGACGGTGAAGTACTACATGACCAACGTGATGCAGAAGCTGCATGCGCGCAATCGTGTCGAGGCGGTGGCGGCAGTGCGCCGCTATTGGGAAAGCCACAAGACCTGGACGGTAGGCATCGGTGCGCCGTGACGGCACAGGTGTTACTGGCAGTTTTCGTCATCGTGTAAATCGAATCTGGCCGTGACCCGGGTACCTTGCCCGGGGGCCGATTCGAGCTCGAACGTCCCGCCCAGAGACTCCACCCGATAGCGCATGCCCACCAGTCCCAGGCGCGAGCGATGTGACCCTGTCGCGGCCTGAAGACCCTGATCAATGCCTGCGCCGGCGTCCGCCACCTGGACTTCCAGTACGCCCTGCCGGCACTCGGCACTGACCCGCTGCCCCTGGCCGCCGGCATGGTGGAAGGCGTTGTTCAACGCCTCCTGTACCAGCCGGTAGACGCAGATCTTGTAGGACAGACTCAGCGCCTCGGGTAACTCGCCGAGATCTAGCTGCACCTTGGTTTCGCTGCGCTGTTCATGGCGTTGCACCACCAGCTTGAGCAACTCGTCCAGGCTCAGCTCGTTGATCTCCGGCAGCGCCAGGCCACGGGAGATGCCGCGGATCTCGCGCAGGCTGTCCTGGGCGGCGCTGCGGATGGTCTCCAGCGCATCGTTCTGCCCCGTTGGGCAAAGTTCGGCGAGCTCGTCCAGACGCAGCAGGATCAGGGTCAGGAGCTGCGCCGGGCCGTCGTGCAGATCGGCGCCCAGGCGCCGGTGGGTCAGCTCGTTGATGGTGGCGAACTCCTGGCTGGCGGTGCTGACCCGGCGTTGCAGCGCGGCGTTCTGCTGGTGCAAGGCCTCCTGCTCGCGCATCTGCTGACGCAGGATCGCCTGCTGGCGCTCGATGATGCGGTCGCCGCGGCGGACGATGAGAAAGAGCAGCAGGAGCATGGCCAGGGTGGCCGCGGCGATGATCGCCCAGACCTGCTGGTGGATGCTGCCGATCTCGTGCTCCATCTCGTAGAATTCACCGATGGCGATGATCCGTCCGCTACCGAACTCGCGCAGCGGCACGTAGGTCTCGTACAGCGGTCGGTTGAAGCTGCGCTCGTAGGCGTGCTCGTCATGATCCAGCGGGCTCAGGCGGGTGACCACCTTGCCCTGCATGGCCTCGGCGATGGGGCCGGCCGGGTGATAGTAGAAGACCGGCCGCTTGCTGGTGCTGTAGACGTTGCGCCCATCGGGCAACCAGATCTTCACCGAAACGATGTGCTGTTTGAGCGACGTGTCTTTCATCAGGTTGTCGATGGCTTGCACGCTTTCGGTTTTCAGCGTGCTGGCCGAGGCCAGTTCCTGCACATATTCGTCCAGATACGCTTCCATGTAGATGGCCGCGCCTTCGCCGGCGCTGTGCGCGGCTGCCAGCCTGATCTGCTGGCTGACCAGGCTGCCGACGAAGGCCATGCTCAGGCCCAGGATCAATGCGGCGAGCAGGATGAATTGAGTCGAGCGGTTGAGCCCGGCCAGAGGGTGCCAGAGGCGCTGAGGCCAGGTGTCTGGCGATTCGACCATGGTCTGATCTGCAGGCTCGACGAAAGTCTTCGAATTTGATTCGACCTTTGCCTCTGTGGCCATTCGCCTTGCTCCCCGATGCTGGTGACAAGCGCTTTGTGCAGGCAGCCGATGCAATCAGTCGACGCCTGTCTCAACAAGCTAGTCCAGGATGCGCTGCGGGGCGGCTTTTATAGCGGTTGCCGCCTCGACTGGAGTAGCGACGATGCCCGTAGAGCGGTACCGGCATCGGCTGGACCTTAGCTTGACCTGGCCCCCCGCAGGGCCCTTGCAGTCGAGTGTGAGCGTGCTGGAGTCGCCGCGCAGGAGAGGGCGCGCAACTTTGGGCGTGCTCATCCGGGAAGGTAAAACATGGCTTTGCGCCTCGTTGTCAGAAGTCGATCGGTGGACAGTCCAGCCGATCCGTTCGCGCTGCGTTTTCACGGGCCACCAGCACCCTGAATGGTCGGCGAGCTTGAAGCTTGCCGCCTATCGCGGGGTGTGCGGCGCAGTTGCCTGCCACATCCCCTCTCTTTTTGTACTTGTTCGCCAACGTCCGACCACGCCGTTGCAATGTTGCCGTATGCATGTGGTTTTCCTGACCTGAACGTCAGTTGTACTCAGCATTGAGGGAACAAAGATGGCCACTCTAACCGTCAATCAAGCCGATCTTGTTTTAATTCTCCAGCAGATCAAGATTTCCGAAGCCCATGCCGCCGGCGAGTCGCTCTATGACCTGGTAGGCAATCCACTGTTGCCTTGGGGCCTGCGCACCGTCGATGGCACCTATAACAACCTGGTGCCGGGCCAACAGTACTACGGCTCGGCCGATCAACTGATGCCCCGCCTGCTCGATCCGGTATTCCGCGATGCAGAAAATGGTATCGATGGGCCGGGCGCTCCTCCCGGGTTCCCGACCGGCAGCCAAAGCACCAGCTATGCCCAGACCAGCGGCTACGTGGTCGACTCGCAGCCGCGCACCATCAGCAACCTGATCGTCGACCAGAGCCTGGGTAACCTGGCGGCGGTTATAGCCGCACTCGACTACGCCGGTTCGGAAAACTCCTTTGCCGATGCACAACAGGTAATGCAGGCGCACAACGCCTTGAAAACGGCCGAAAACGCCGCGGCTGGCAACAGCGCCCAAGTGCAGGCCAGCGCTGCTACGTTGGCCGCGTCCACGGCTGCTGCTCAGGCCGCCAGTGCCGAGGCTGCGGACGCCCAAACGCTGGCAAACCAGGATGCCCAGATCTATAGCGATGCGCTGGCTGTGGTCGCCAGTGCGGTAGAGGTGCAGAGCCTGGCCCTGCAGGCCTACATGGCTGCTATTGGTACGCCGAACGAAGGCGCTGCCCAGGCCGCCTTCCTCAGTGCGGCGATCGCCACCGCCCAGGCCCAGGCTGATGCCAATGCCAAAGCCACGGTGGCCGCCGAGTCTGCTGCTGCCGCGCAGGCTGCCAACCAGCAGGCGCAGGCAGCAGCCACACAACTGGCCAGCGACACTGCTGCCCACCAGGTCGTACTGGCCGAGGCTGCCGCCGACGATGCTGCGGTCGTTGCCGCTTCGGCGGCGCTGGATACGCTGCTGGACGAGTTCGGCATCGTGGTGGAAAACGGCACGGTCGTGATCCCCAATATCGCCCCGGACGAAGGCCTGACCGCGCCGTTCAACTCCTGGATGACACTGTTCGGCCAGTTCTTCGACCATGGTCTGGATCTGGTCAACAAAGGTGGCAGTGGCACCGTGTATATCCCGCTACAGCCAGACGACCCGCTGTACGTCGAGGGTTCGCACAGCAACTTCATGGTGGTCACTCGCGCTACCAACCAACCCGGGGCAGATGGCATTCTCGGCACGGCTGACGATATCCGCGAGCACACCAACCAGACCACGCCCTTCATCGACCAGAACCAGACCTACACCTCGCACGCCTCGCACCAGGTATTCCTGCGTGAGTACGTGATGGTCGACGGCAAGCCGGTGGCCACCGGGCGTATGCTCGACGGCCAGAACGGTGGCCTGGCCACCTGGGCCGATATCAAGGCGCAGGCCCGCGAGATGCTCGGTATCAACCTCACCGATGCCGATGTCGGCAACGTGCCGCTGCTGGCCACCGACCAGTACGGTCAGTTCATCCGTGGCGAGAACGGTTTCGCCATGCTGATCATGCCCGGCAATCCACCGGTTCAGGTAGAGGGCGATCCGGACAGTCCCATCAGCACCCAGGGAGCCCTGCGCACCGGTCATGCCTTCCTCGACGATATCGCCCATAACGCGGTACCGGTGATAGTCGGCGGCCAATTGGTGGCCGATGCCGATGAGGTGGCCGGCAATGCCGTGGCAGTCAACCCCATGACCGGACGCAACCTCGAGTACGACAACGAACTGCTCGATGCCCACTTCATCACCGGCGACGGCCGCGGCAACGAGAATATCGGCCTGACCGCGGTGCACCATGTGTTCCACGCCGAGCACAATCGTCTGGTCGAGGCCAACAAGCAGACCATTCTCGATACCGGCGATCTGGCCTTTATCAACGAGTGGCTGTTGGTACCGGTGAGCGAGGTGCCGGGAAGTGCCGATGGGCTGATCTGGAACGGTGAGCGCTTGTTCCAGGCCGCGCGTTTCGTCAACGAGATGCAGTACCAGCACCTGGTGTTCGAGGAATTCGCCCGTACCGTGCAGCCGTTGGTGGACGTGTTCGTATTCTCCAACACGGCGGACATCGATCCGGCCATCGTTGCCGAGTTCGCCCATGTGGTGTACCGCTTTGGCCACTCCATGCTCAACGAGACGGTGGCGCGCCTGGACAACAGCATGCAGTCCAGCGACGTCGGCCTGATCGAGGCCTTCCTTAACCCCATCGAGTTCACCCAGGGCGGCACCCTCACCGCCGATCAGGCCGCTGGCTCGATCATCCGCGGCATGACCCGGCAGACCGGCAACGAGATCGACGAATTCGTCACCGAGGCGCTGCGCAACAACCTGGTCGGCCTGCCGTTGGACCTGGCGGCGATCAACATCGCCCGCGGTCGCGACACCGGGGTTCCTTCGCTGAACAACGCCCGTGCGCAGTTCTACGAAATGACCGGCGATAGCCAGCTCAAGCCTTACGATAGCTGGATCGACTTCACCCTGAACATCAAGACACCGGCCTCGATCATCAACTTCATCGCCGCCTACGGTACGCACAGCAGCATCACCTCGGCCACCACCCTGGAGGCCAAGCGCGATGCCGCCATGGCCCTGGTGCTGGGAGGAGCGGGCGCACCGGCGGACCGCGATGACTTCCTCAACGCACGCGGCGAGTATGCCGTGAACAAGGGCGGGCTGGATCTGGTGGACTTCTGGATCGGTGGGTTGGCCGAGCAGAACATGCCGTTCGGCGGCATTCTCGGTTCCACCTTCAACTTCGTCTTCGAAGTGCAGATGGAGAACCTGCAGAACGGCGACCGCTTCTACTACCTCAGCCGTACCCAGGGCATGAACCTGCTCAACGAACTGGAAGCCAACAGTTTCGCCGCGCTGGTGATGCGCAACACCGACCTGGGCGACCCCAACGCCTCGCACTTGCCGGGGGCGCTGTTCCAGCGCGTGGACTACATCCTCGAACTGGACATGAACCGTCAGCAGTATGCCGATCCGGTGGGCAGCAACCCGATCCTCAACGCCCTGGCGCCGCTGGTTATTCGTGACAATCCAGCCACAGCAGGACCGGACAGCAATTACCTGCGCTACACCGGCGATGCCCATGTGGTGCTGGGTGGCACCAACGGTGATGACATCCTGATCGGCGGAGCAGGCGACGATACCTTGTGGGGCGACGGCGGTAACGACCGGCTGGAAGGCGGTTACGGCATCGACCATATCTTCGGTGGCGCTGGCGACGACATCATCACCGATATCGGCGACGCCGACGTGATCCATGGCGATGACGGCAACGACGTGATCCACACCGGCCCCGGCCTCGATCTGGTGTTCGGTGGCGGCGGCATGGACTTCATCTATGGCGGGCCGGACGGTAAGGAAATCTTCGGCGGGCGTGACAACGACTTCATCTTCAGCGGCGACGGGCCCAGCTTCATCCTCGGCAACGAGGGCGACGACTGGATGGAGGGCGGCGCCGGTTTCGACACCCTGGCCGGCGACAACTCGGAGTTGTTCTTCAACAGCCCGATCATCGGTCACGACGTGATGATGGGTGGTGGCAACGACAACGACTACGACGGCGAGTCCGGCGACGACATCATGGTTCAGGGCGCCGGCATCCATCGTAACGAGGGCATGTGGGGCTTCGACTGGGCGATCCACAAGGGCAATACCCTGGCGGCCTATTCCGATCTAACCACGCCGATCTTCGCCACCGACTTCGAAGACATCCTGCGCGACCGCTTCGATCAGGTCGAAGGGCTGTCCGGCTGGATTCACGACGATCAGTTGTTCGGCGACGACCGCGTGAATGACACCGCGGCCGGTGAGAACTCGTTGTTCAACCACGAGCTGACCCTGTCCGGGATGAACCGTATCGCCGGGCTGGAGGCTGTACTCGGGATGATGGCCGAGCCACGCGACAACCCGCACGATGCCTCCGACCCGGTGGTGTTCAGCGGCGGCAATATCCTGCTCGGCGGGGGCGGCAGCGATGTTATCGAGGGGCGTGCCGGTAACGATGTGATCGATGGCGACGCCTGGCTCAACGTGCGCATCAGCGTGCGCAGCAAGCTCGACCCGAGCATCGAGCTGTTCAGCGTCGATAGCATGAAGGAGATCCAGGCACGGATGTTCTCTGGTGAGATCAACCCGAGCCAGCTGCATATCGTGCGCGAGATTCTCGACGGCAATCAGGAGGGCGACATCGACACCGCGGTATTCAGCGGCGCGTTCGCCAACTACGAGCTGGTCGAGACCTTCGACGGCACCGGCAGCTATCTGGTGGTGGACAACGTCGGCACCGACGGCACCGACCTGATCCGCAATATCGAACGGCTGCAGTTCGCTGACCAGGTGGTCTGGTTGATCGACCGCCCAGCCGAAGGCACGGTGTCGATCAGCAATATGGCGCCGGCCGAGGACGAGGTGCTGCTGGCGGCCGCCACCGTCAGCGATCCCAATGGCACCGAATTCGCTGTGCTCAGCTACGCCTGGCAGGCGCTGGTGGCCGGCGAGTGGGTGCAGGTCGGTACGGGGCAGAGCTTCCAGCCCGGCGACGCACAGGTCGGGCTGGCGCTACGCGTGGTGGTCAGCTTCAACGACGACTGGGGCAACCCGGAGAGCCTGGTGTCTGCGGTCACCGCGCCGGTGCTCAACGTCAACGATGCGCCGACCGGCTTGCCGCAACTCAACAATGCTTCGCCCAGTGTCGGCCAGGTGCTGATCGCCTCCACGGCGATGATCGCCGATGCCGACGGTCTGGTCGGTGTGACCTTCGCCTACCAGTGGCAGGTCGGCAGTGGCAATAGCTTCAGCAATATCACCGGCGCCACCGCGCAGTCCTTCACCCTGACGGCGGCTCAGGCCGGCCAGCAGGTGCGGGTGCAGGTCAGCTACACCGACAACCGCGGCACCTTCGAGTCGCTGACCTCAGCGGCGACGGCGGTGGTGGCCAGCGCGGTGATCATGGGCACCAACGCGGCCAATACGCTCAGTGGCACGGCGTTGGACGACCATATCCTCGGCCTGGGCGGCAACGATGTGCTCAACGGTCTGGCCGGTAACGACATCCTCGACGGCGGCGCGGGCAACGACACCCTGGATGGCGGCCTCGGCGCCGATGTCATGCTCGGTGGTCTGGGCAACGACATCTATATCGTCGATAACCTCGGCGATCAGGTGATCGAGGCAGTCGGCGCCGGCACCGATACGGTGCGCACCACGCTGCTCAGCTATGGCTTGGGCGAGAACGTCGAGCACCTGACCTTTATCGGCAGCGGCAATTTCACTGGTTACGGCAACACCTTGGCCAACACCATCACCGGCGGCGCGGGCAACGATGTGCTCGATGGCGGTACCGGAATCGACCGTCTGGTTGGTGGGGCGGGCAACGACAGCTACTACGTCGACAACCCCGGTGATGTGGTGGTCGAGGCTGCTGGCGCAGGGGTCGATACCGTCTACTCCACCAGTGCCAGCTTTACCCTGGGCGCCAATGTGGAGAACTACGTGCATCTCGGTGCCGGTGCAGCCAATGCCTCGGGCAATGGTCTGGCCAACCAGATGACCGGTGGGGCGGCCGCTGACATCCTGCGCGGCCTGGGCGGCGATGATGTGCTCAGCGGCTTGGGCGGCAACGATACCCTCTACGGCGGAGCCGGTGCCGACAGTCTGTTGGGAGGCGATGGGGCCGATACCCTGTTCGGCGAGGGTGGCAACGACATCCTCGACGGCGGCGACGGTGACGACATCCTCGATGGTGGTGCGGGTAACGACATCATGATCGGCGGTGCCGGCAACGACACTCTGTATGCCGATCAGGGTAACGACATCCTCGTGTTCGGCCCCAACTTCGGTAACGACAACATCATCGGTTTCGACGCCAACCCGGCTGGAGGGCAGGACCTGCTCAACATCGCGGCGTTCAATCTGACGGCGGCGACTTTCGCCAGTCGGGTGTCAATCGCCGATGCTGGCAACGATGTGTTGGTGACGGTGGGCGGTGCAGATGGCGGCAATATCCGCCTGGTCGGTGTGACCGACCACACCAGCGTGACCATCGCCGACTTCCAGTTGGTATGAGGTGGCGTGATCCCTGGCGTTCGGATCACGCACGGTAGCCAAGGTCGGCGCCAGGTTGGCTGCGGAGCATCGCCTGCGGGGGCGGTGCTCCGTGGTCTTCTTTGCAGGGGGACGGAATATCGCAAAAAGTTGCGGTATGACGCATGTCGAGTTCCGTGCGCGTGGTAACGTAATACGCAGTTACATTTACCTACCCGTGTCTATGGAGTTCCTATGTCGATCAAGGATTCGATCCTGGCAGCCGCGCTGGCTGCTGTCCTGCCGTTCACCTGTGTTGCATACGCCAATCCCGAGGCCGAGCCAGAAAACGCTGCGGTCGACGCCGAGGTCATCGAGACCGAGGATGCGGTGCAATACATCAGTCCTGAAGAATTCGTCGCCAGCCTGGAGTTCAAGAGTGGCCGTGTCGTCCTGGGCAACGATCTGGCGACCCTCAACCTGCCCGATACCCTGGTGTTTCTCGACGGTGAGAGCGCTCAGCGTCTGCTGGTCGACGGTTGGGGCAATCCGCCAGATGACGTTCCGCCGCTGGGCATGATCCTGCCAGCTGGCGTGTCGCCGCTGGCCGATGAATCCTGGGGTGTGACCGTCGAATACGAAGACAGCGGCTACATTTCCGATGAGGACGCCGGCGATATCGATTATGGCGACATGCTCAAGGACATGCAGGCCGACATGCGCGAGGCCAACACCTGGCGTGAAGAGAATGGCTACGAGGCCGTGCAACTGGTCGGCTGGGCCGCCGAGCCGCACTACGATGCCGCAGGCAAGAAGCTGTACTGGGCCAAGGAACTGAAATTCGGCGATAGCGAGGCCAATACGCTGAATTACAACATTCGCGTCTTGGGCCGTAAGGGTGTACTGGTGCTGAATTTCGTCGCCAATATGGATCAACTGGCAGAAATCGAGGCCAGCGTGCCGGCCGTGCTGGCTGCAACCGAGTTCAACCCGGGTCAGCGCTATGCCGAGTTCGATCCGGATCTGGATACCGTAGCCGCATACGGCCTGGGCGCGCTGGTCGCCGGCAAGGTGGCGGCCAAGACTGGTCTGTTGGCGCTACTGCTGGTACTGCTGAAGAAGTTCTGGTTCATCCCGGTGGTGCTGGGCGGCTGGCTGTTCAAGTGCATTGGCATGCGCAAGAAGCAAGCGCCGGTCGACGCAGTGAGCGCTCCGGTCGCACCGGTTGCCGAGACCAAGCCGCAAGAGACGGCGCAGACAGTGATGGATCTGAACAAACCGGACGATGCGGACAAACGCTGAGTTCAGTCTGTAGCCCGGATGCAATCCGGGGGCTCTTTCGCAATATTCCCGGATTGCCTCCGGGCTACGAAAACGCCGCGAATCCTGTGCAGGGTTCGCGGCGTTTTTCATTGCGGCTTAGCTTACTTGGACAGGTACTTCATGCCATCTTCCAGGCCCTGCAGGGTCAGCGGGTACATGCGCTCTTCCATCAGCTCGCGCACCAGGCCGGTGGAGGCGGTGTAGTTCCAGGTGTCCTTGGGGTAGGGGTTGATCCAGATGATCTTCTTGAATTTCTCGGTGAAGCGCTTCATCCAGACGTAGCCGGCTTCCTCGTTCCAGTGCTCGACGCTGCCGCCGGCCTGGGTGATTTCGTAGGGCGCCATGGCCGCGTCGCCGACGAACACCACCTTGTAGTCGGCGCCGTACTTGTGCAACAGGTCCATCGTCGAGGTGCGCTCGCTGGTGCGGCGCATGTTGTTCTTCCACACGCTCTCGTAGATGAAATTGTGGAAGTAGAAGTATTCCAGGTGCTTGAACTCGGTCTTGCAGGCCGAGAACAGCTCCTCGCAGACCTTGACGTGGGCGTCCATCGAACCGCCGATATCCAGCAGCAGCAGGAGCTTGACCGTATTGCGCCGTTCCGGGCGCATCTGGATATTGAGCAGGCCGCCATCTTTGGCCGTGTGGTCGATGGTGCCGTCCAGATCGAGCTCTTCGGCGGCGCCCTGGCGGGCGAACTTGCGCAGGCGGCGCAACGCCACCTTGATGTTGCGCGTGCCCAGCTCGACCTGGTCGTCGAGGTTCTTGTACTCGCGCTGGTCCCACACCTTGGCGGCCTTGCCCTGGCGCTTGCCGGCATCGCCGACGCGAATGCCTTCCGGGTTGTAGCCGCCGGAGCCGAACGGGCTGGTGCCACCGGTGCCGATCCACTTGTTGCCGCCGGCGTGCTTTTCCTTTTGCTCCTCGAGGCGTTTCTTGAACTCCTCGATCAGCTTATCGAGGCCGCCGAGGCTCTGGATCTGCGCCTTTTCCTCATCGGTGAGCAGGCGCTCGAATTCCTTGCGCAGCCATTCCTCGGGGATCATCGCCTCGATGTGTTCATTGAGGTTTTCCAGGCCCTTGAAGTAGGCGCCGAAGGCACGGTCGAACTTGTCGAAGTGACGTTCGTCCTTCACCAGGATCGCCCGCGCCAAGTAATAGAACTCGTCCATGTCGGCGAACACGACGTTGTGCTTGAGCGCGTTGATCAGGTCGAGCAGCTCGCGCACCGACACCGGCACCTTGGCCGCGCGCATTTCGTTGAACAGGTTGAGCAGCATGCTATGCCCTCATGAAAGTCTGTGACTGCCTGTGGCCACTGCCCGCACCAGAGGAAGGGCGAGCGAGCTAGAGTCAGGCAAGGCGAGAGCAGGCGAGCAAGCGCAGTGTACTTTTGTACATGAGCATTGCGAGCCTGCTCTCAACGCAGCCTGGCCGACGCGCAGCCGCCCGATGTTTACCGAGAAGCGCGGCGGGTCATGAAGGCCAGGCGCTCGAGCAGTTGCACATCCTGCTCGTTCTTCACCAGAGCACCGGCCAGCGGCGGGATCGCCTTGGTCGGGTCGCGTTCGCGCAGCACTGCTTCACCGATATTGTCGGCCATCAGCAACTTGAGCCAGTCCACCAGTTCGCTGGTCGAGGGCTTCTTCTTCAGGCCCGGTACCTTGCGCACGTCGAAGAACACGTCCAGCGCCTCGGCCACCAGCTCGCCGCTGATGTTGGGGTAGTGCACATCGACGATCTTCTTCAGGGTGTCGCGATCCGGGAAGGCGATGTAGTGGAAGAAGCAGCGGCGCAGGAAGGCGTCCGGCAGCTCTTTCTCGTTGTTCGAGGTGATGATGATGATCGGGCGCTGCTTGGCCTTGATCGTTTCGTTGGTCTCGTAAACGTAGAACTCCATCTTGTCGAGTTCCTGCAACAGGTCGTTGGGGAACTCGATGTCGGCCTTGTCGATTTCGTCGATCAGCAGGATCACGCGTTCGTCGGCCTCGAAGGCCTCCCACAGCTTGCCTTTCTTGATGTAGTTGCGAACGTCGTGAACCTTGTCCGAGTCGAGCTGCGAGTCGCGCAGGCGGCTGACCGCATCGTATTCGTACAGGCCCTGATGCGCCTTGGTAGTGGACTTGATGTGCCAGGTGATCAGCTGGGCGCCGAAGGCGTCGGCCAATTGCTCGGCGAGCATGGTCTTGCCGGTGCCCGGCTCACCCTTGACCAGCAGTGGGCGCTGCAGGGTGATGGCGGCGTTGACCGCGAGTTTGAGGTCGTCGGTGGCGACGTAGGACTGGGTGCCTTCGAACTTCATCGGAAAATCCTCGGAACGGTAACGCGCGGGGCCGGCCCGCAGCAGAAATTCAGAGCGCGACTATAACGCGCCGCTCCGGTGGCTGTGAACGCAGACGCAGTATTCAGTCACTGAATGGGCGGTCACCGCTGCTTACGACTACAGCTCAGCTGCCGTCCTGCTGAGGTGGCGGGCGTTCGTAGCGGGGCGTGAAGGCCTCGACGAAACCATTGCGCAGGATGGCGATGAAGGCCTGGAATGCACTGGTCTGCTGGTCGTGCACGCTACCGCTGAGTTCGACACGGGTGGCGAACTGGTCGCGGCGCTGGTTCTTCAGCAGTGTCTCGCTGCCGCCGACGATGGCCTCCCAGAGCGAGCGCAGCACGCCTTTATCTTCATCTTCGACGTCCTGCTCCCAGTCGAACACCTCGACATCACGCAGCAGGGGTTTGATGTAGCCGTTGAGCTGAGCATTTTTGGCTTGAGCTTCGACCACCAGGTCGCCGTTGCCGCGCTTGAAGTCGAAGCGGCCGTAGGCGCGGGCGAAGTCGTTGAAGCGCGTCAGGTCGATGTCCTGCGCACGCAGGCGCAGCTCGAAATCTTCGAACTGCTCGAATGGATCGAAGGTTGCCTCGGCCTCCAGTGGCGCGTGCTCCAGCAACAGCGCGCGACCTTCGAAGTGCGCGACCCGGTCGCCCGGTTCGTCACCGACATTGGTGAGGTTGTAGAGGCTGGCGTTGACCTGGTCTGCGCTCAGTTCCACCTTGGGATCGGTGGTGAAGTTGTGAAAGCTGATGCGGCCGTCTATCACCCGCAGTTCGTTGAGCGTGATCGGTAGCAGCTTGTTCAGCTGGTCGCGCCAGTCGGTGCCGGCACCGGTCTGGGTGGCCTGGTCATTTTCGCCTCCATCGACGAAGTTCAACTGCGGCCGCTCGAAGAATACTTCCGCGACCACAGCGCGTTCCGACCACAGTGCCTGCCAGCTCACCGCCAGATCGATCAGCGGTGCGTCGAGCAGTGGCACCGGCACGTCGCCGCTACTCTTGACGATGCGCAGGTCGTTGATGCGGTAGGCGCCGCGCCACCAGGCCAGGTCGATATCAGCGATATGCCCACGGTAGTCGCCCATCTCGGCGAGCTTGTCGTTGAGGTAGTCACGGATCAGCCACGGCAGTGCGAGCTGCGCGGTCAGTACCAGCAGAACCAGGATGAGCAGAGCCCTGAGGGGCCAGCTGAAGCGTCGTTTCATGGCGGCGTCTGTCGGAGCAGTTATCTTCGATGGACTACGTTCACGCCGATCTGTTCGGCTGGACTGCATCCGCACCTGGGCATAGGCTGGTGCCCTTATTCATCATCCATCTGCTTAGGAAGGAATCATGAGCCGCATTTTCGCTGACAACTCCCAGGCCATCGGCAATACGCCGCTGGTGATGATCAACCGCCTGGGGCCGAAAGGCGTGACCATCCTCGCCAAGATCGAGGGCCGCAACCCGGCCTATTCGGTCAAGTGCCGCATCGGCGCCAGCATGATCTGGGATGCCGAGGAGCGCGGGGTGCTCAAGCCGGGCATGACCATCGTCGAGCCGACCTCCGGCAATACCGGCATCGGCCTGGCCTTCGTCGCTGCAGCGCGTGGTTACAAGCTGGTGCTGACCATGCCGGCCTCGATGAGCCTGGAGCGGCGCAAGGTGCTCAAGGCCCTGGGCGCCGAGCTGGTGCTGACCGAGCCGGCCAAGGGCATGAAGGGCGCGATCGAGAAGGCCAACGAACTGGTGGCGGCCAACCCTGACTACTACTTGCCGCAGCAGTTCGAGAACCCGGCCAATCCGGCCATCCACGAAAAGACCACCGGCCCGGAAATCTGGCGCGACACCGAAGGCGCCATTGATGTGCTGGTCTCCGGCGTCGGCACCGGCGGCACCATCACCGGCGTTTCGCGTTACATCAAGCAGACCCAGGGCAAGCCGATCCTGTCGGTGGCAGTGGAGCCGGTAGGTTCGCCGGTGATCAGCCAGACCCTGGCTGGTGACGAGGTCAAGCCGGCTCCGCACAAGATCCAGGGGATCGGTGCCGGTTTCGTGCCGAAGAACCTCGATCTGGCGATGGTCGATCAGGTCGAGCAGGTCACTGACGATGAGGCCAAGGCCATGGCCCTGCGCCTGATGCGCGAGGAAGGCATTCTCTGTGGTATCTCCTGCGGTGCGGCGATGGCAGTGGCGGTGCGTCTGGCGGAGAAGCCGGAGATGCAGGGCAAGACCATGGTGGTGATCCTGCCGGACTCCGGCGAGCGCTATCTGTCGAGCATGCTGTTCAGCGATATGTTCACCGAGCAGGAGCTGCAGCAGTAAAGCAGCTGCAGGCGTAGGGTGGATCAATGAAGCGCGATCCACCTACGCTTGGCCTGACCGCCAGTCCGTAGCCTGGATGCAATCCGGGGAGTCACGCCGCCTGCGCCCCGGATTTCATCCGGGCTACTTTCTAAATGGCTCCTTTCGTAGGAGCCCCGCCCCGGGGCGAAGCTTTTCAATTTTGCGCTGCCCAGATTCGCGGCGGGGCGCCGCTTCTACAGGTTCGTGGTTCCGCAAGGCCTCTAGGCTTTCGCCACGCCTGGCCTGACTACCAGTCCGTAGCCCGGATGCAATCCGGGAACTTTCATCGCCTGTCTCCCGGATTTCATCCGGGCTAGGTTTTGGTCACGCTTGGGCGCACCACCAGCCAAAGCGCCAACGCGATCAGCACGCAGCCGGGGAGGTAGTCCCAGCTCAGCGGCTCACCCAGCAGCAGCGCGCCCCACAACACGCCGAACGGCGGGATCAGGAAGGTGGTGGTGCTAGCCCTGATCGGCCCGATATCGGCCAGCAAACGGAAATACAGCACATAGGCGAAGGCCGTGCAGACCAGGCCGAGGGCGGCCAGCGACAGCCATACCTCGATGCCACCCCAGCTTGGCGGTGGTTGCAGCGCCAGGCTGCCCGCGAACAGCGGCAGCAGGAACAGGCTGGCCCCCACCAAGCTGGCAAAGGCGGTCAGGCGATTGTCCAGGCCGCCCTGTTGGCCGATCCAGCGTCGAGTAAGGAAACCAGCGAAGCCGTAGCAGGTGGTGGCCACCAGGCAGGCACCGGCGCCGAGCAGCAGTTGCAGGTCGAAGGCCACTGGGCCGGTGCGGGTCAGCACCGCTACGCCGAGCAGGCCGAGAAACACGCCCGCCGCCTTGCTCGGGGTGATGCCCTCATGGAAGAACAGTGCGCCGATCAGCACGCCCATCAGGGGTGTGGTGGCGTTGAAGATCGCCGAATAACCGGCCGGCAGGATCAGTGCCGCCAGGCAATACATGGCCGAGGGCAGGCCTGCGTTGATCACGCCCAGCCCCAGGCAGATGCGCAGTTTGCCGCGAAAGTCCCAGTTACTGCGCAGCAGCAGGAGCAACGCCAGCAGCCCCAGCGCGCCGAAGCTGGCGCGAAAGAACGCGGTCGGCATGCTGCCCAGCACCGGTGCGGCAACGCGCATGAACAGGAAGCTGGCGCCCCAGATGGCGGCGAGCAGCAGCAGGCGGAGCAGGTCGGCGGTACGCAAGGCGGAGTATCCGGCAGGGTGGGGCCGAGAGTGTTGCCGCTGGGCGGGGTTCTGGCAATCCGCATCGCGCTTTCGAACGAGATTTACGCCATCCCGTAGCCCGGATGAAATCCGGGAGGACTTGAGCGATAGTCCCCGGATTACATCCGGGCTACGTTTGGCCGGCGTTGAGGCTAAGCTCGCTTCACTCATTTCCTTGCGAGGTACTTCCATGGCGCAGCAATGGCCGGCCGGCGAGATCGCTCGCCTGATCCTCGATGGCTTCGACGATTATCGCGAGCATTTTCGCCAGATCACCGATGGTGCCCGTGTACGCTTCGAACAGGCGCAGTGGCAGGAAGCGCAGCAAGCCTCGGCGGCGCGCATCAACCTCTACGAAGAGAAGGTCGCAGAAACCCGCGAGCACCTGCTGCAAGGGTTCGATGCTTCGCTGCTGGACGTCGGGCAGTGGCCGCTGGTCAAGAGCGCCTATATCGCCTTGATCGATCTGCGTTTCGACGATGAGCTGGCGGAAACCTGGTTCAACTCGATCTTCTGCAGCCTGTTCAGCCATGACCAGATCAGCGATGGCTGCATGTTCATCCACACCACCCGGCCATCGCTACGCAACCAGCCCAGCGCCGCCCAGACGCGCTGCTATCGGCCGGCTGGCGAGCTGCACCTGGCATTGCAGGCGATCTTCGACGATTACCGTTTCGACGCCCCCTACGAGGATCTGCCGCGCGACCTGCAACGTCTGCAGGAGCAACTGCGCGCCAGCCTGCCGGATTGGGTGTGCAAGGATCCTGAGTTGTGCATCGAGCTGTTTTCCTCGGTGCTGTATCGCAACAAGGGCGCCTACCTGATCGGGCGCATCTACACCCGAGAGGAGCAGTGGCCGCTGGCGATCCCGCTGCTGCATCGCGAAGGGCAGGGTATCCAGGCCGATGCGGTGATCACCGACGAGGCGGAGGTGTCGATCATCTTCTCCTTCACCCGCAGCTATTTCATGGTGGACGTGGCCATTCCGGCCGAGTTCGTCGGCTTTCTCAAGCGCATCCTGCCGGGCAAGCACATCGCCGAGCTGTACACCTCGATCGGCTTCTACAAGCACGGCAAATCCGAGTTCTACCGCGCCCTGATCGGCCACCTGGCCAGCACCGATGATCGCTTCATCATGGCGCCCGGCGTGCGTGGCATGGTCATGAGCGTGTTCACCCTGCCGGGCTTCAATACCGTGTTCAAGATCATCAAGGACCGCTTCGCTCACGCCAAGACAGTGGACCGCAAGACGGTGATCGAGAAGTACCGCCTGGTGAAAAGCGTCGACCGCGTAGGGCGCATGGCCGATACCCAGGAGTTTGCCGACTTCCGTTTTCCCAAGGCCAAGTTCGAGCCTGAGTGCCTCGCCGAGCTGCTGGAGGTGGCACCGTCCACCGTGGTGGTGGAGGGTGACACCGTGCTGGTACGACACTGCTGGACCGAGCGGCGCATGACCCCGCTCAACCTCTACCTGGAAAGTGCCAACGAGGCGCAGGTACGCGAGGCGCTGGATGACTACGGCCTGGCCATCAAACAACTGGCGGCGGCCAATATCTTCCCTGGCGACATGTTGCTGAAGAACTTCGGCGTCACTCGCCATGGCCGCGTGGTGTTCTACGACTACGACGAGATCTGCTTTCTTACCGAAGTGAACTTCCGGCGCATCCCGCCGCCGCGTTTCCCCGAGGACGAGATGAGTTCCGAGCCCTGGTATTCGGTGGGGCCGATGGACGTGTTTCCCGAGGAGTTTCCGCCGTTCCTGTTCGCCGATATCAAGCAGCGCCGGCTCTTCAGCCAGTTGCATGGCAATCTCTATGAGGCCGATTACTGGAAACAATTGCAGGAGGCGATTCGCGCGGGCAAGGTGATCGACGTGTTCCCGTATCGACGCAAGAGTCCGGTGATTTGACGGAGGCTGGTTGAAATCCGTTTGGCCCGGCCTAATCTTATAGGTGAGCCGCTGGCTCTTCCCTTTACTTGGCAGGAGGTCGTACCCATGCTCGCCAAGCTGCAAGAACAACTGCAAGCCCTGCTGCAGGCCCTTGGCCTCGCCCCGCAACCTCAGCCGATTCGCATCAGTGAAGCCGAGCAGCAACGCCTGCGCCGCGAGCGTCAGCGTCGCTGAAACTCGTCAGGTGAGCCGATGGGCGTCGAACCAGGCGTCTATCAGCTCGCGCATCCGCTCTCCCGAGAAACTCGCGAAATGTCCGCCATGCACGGTGCGTACGGGCAGCTCGCGCAGGCGCGCAAGACTGCGCGCGTAATCTTCCAGATTCGAGTGGTAGGCGTCTTCGATCAGCGGGCCATCGTAGAGGATGTCGCCGGAAAACAGCGTATGCGTCTGCGCTTCCCACAGGCTGATGCCGCCCGGTGAATGTCCGGGCGTGTGCAGCACCTGCAATACCCGATTGCCCAGATCCAGTACGTCGCCATCTTCGACCAAGCGCGTGGCCGGCGCTGCACGTACGCGGTATTCGGCGTAGCACAGCGGGCAATCCGGGTGCGCCTCGAACATGTCGTCGCCGACGAAGTCGGTGGCCAGGGTATTGGCACCGTCCGGTGCGGCGAGGATATCGGCCTCGGCCGGATGCACCAGGCGCTCATCGAACTCGTGATGCCCGGCGATATGGTCGAAGTGGCAGTGGCTGGCCACCGCCAGCAGCGGCTTTTCGGTCAGCCACGGCAGTTGCTCGCGCAGGCTGACCAGCCCGGAACCCGAGTCGATCAGCACGTCATGCTCGCGCCCCTGCACATGCCACATGTTGCAGCGATAGAAGGGGCGCACGTAAGGCTCATGGATCAGGCAGATTCCATCGTGGCGGTGCTCCACCTCGAACCAGCGGTCACGGCTGACGATTTTCATGGTCGTTCCTCAAACCGGGTTCGCACCCTGCGGTGGCCTCGGTGGCGGGTTGCACCCGCCCTACGGGGCGTCGTTTCCGGTCGGGCGGGTGCTACCCGCCACGGTTGTCATCACGCTACGCCAGCTGTGCCCGTGGCACCAGCACCCAGCGCCGCAGCACGGCGTAGCTGGCAGCGGTGATCAGGAATACCGGCAGCGAAGCGCCCCAGGCCAGCGGCGAGACCCAGCCCCAGTAGTAGGCCAGCACCGCGCCCAGGCCGTAGGCGACGAAGGCGGCCGGGTTGAAGCCGTTCAGGTAGCGATAGCGGCCGCCATCTTCACTGAGCAGCTCATCCACCGCGTAGTCGCCCTTGTGGATCACGAAGTAGTCGGCGATCAGCACCGCAAAGGCAGGGATGAACACACTGCCGATCACCAGCAGGAAGCTCTGGAAGTTGTCGAGAATACCGGGAATCTGCGAGCCGAGGATCGACAGCACGCCGATGCAGAGTGCGGGCTTCCAGAACGGGGTTTTCGGGCTGATGTTGAGGTACGACAGCGAAGCGCTGTAGACGCACATGACGTTGGTGGTCATCACCGAGAGGAACACCACGATCGCCGCCGGCAAGCCGAAGCCGAAACCTGCCAGCAATACCGCCGGGTCGTAGGTCTGCTCCATACCGGTCAGCACCGAGAAACCCGATACGGTCGCGCCCAGGCCCATAGCCAGCAGGGTGGCCGCGACATAGCCGACCCAGGTGCCGACCCCCGCCACGCCCTGGCTGCGGCAGTTGCGGTTGTAGTCGGCGGCCAGCGGAATCCAGGAAAACGCGGTGGCGATGACGATATCGAAGGCGATGCCGGGGGTGATCTCGTTGCGCGGTTCGGTGGGCATAGACAACAGATTGGCGAACTCGAATTTCTGCCCCATCACATAGAACACCGCGCCGGCCAGCAGGAGCATGCCTATGGCAGCCCAGCGCTCGGCCCGCTCGATGCCCAGGTGACCGCGCAGGGCGATCAGCAGCACCAGGGTCTCGCAGAGGATGGTGAACAGCGGCAGGTTGGAGTAGCCGGTCAGGTGCTCCACCGCATAGTTCAGGCTCATGCCGGCCAGCAGTGCCTGGATCCAGCTCCAGGCCAGCAGGGTCAGCAGGTTGACCAGTGACGGCAGCTTGGCGCCGTGTACGCCGTAGCTGCCGCGCGCCAGCACCATGGTGGTCAGGCCCGAGCGTTGGCCCATCAGGCCGACCAGCACCAGCGGCAGGATGCCGATACCGGAGCCGATCAGGACGATGAGCATGGCCTGGGTGAATTTCAGATCCGGCACCAGCAACATGCCGGTGAGGATGGTGGTGACCACCACGTTGGCGCCCAGCCACAGGGCGATGGTGCCGCCCAGGCCGAGGCTGCGATGCGCCTTGTCGGTAGGGGCAAGGCCGTCCTGGCCGAAATGCTGGCTGAGATTCTTGAACATGGAACGACTCCCCGATGCTTGATTATTGGTATTGGTGGGCGGCAGTCAGTGGTACAGCTGAATCTTGTGGTTATGGCCGTGGCCCGGATGCGATCCGGGAGTACGGTGGATGTCGCGGCTAAAGCCCCTCCCACAGGGATACCCGGCTATCTGTGGGATCGGCTTTAGCCGCGATCAATCGCGATCGATGTAGTCAGGGATGAAAGGGCGCAGCCTCCTGCACTTCGATGATCAAGGGGCGGTCGTCGGGCGCGCTGCGCAGCAGCTCGGCCAGATGGGAATGATTGCGCGCACGCTCGGCGGCGCAGCCAAAGCCACGGGCGATGGCCAGCAGATCAGGCGTGTAGATGTCGACGGCAATCGGGGTGATATCGCGGCGCTGCATGTAGCGCTTGATCTCGCCGTAGCCGGCGTTGTTCCACAGCAGCACGATGATACCGACCCTGGCCTCTACGGCACTGGCCAGCTCGGCGATGGTGAACTGAATACCGCCATCACCCATCAGGCTGATCACCGGCCGCGAAGGTTCGGCCAGCTTGGCGCCGATGGCTGCCGGCAGACCGTAGCCGAGGGTGCCGTAGCCGGTGGAGGCGTTGAACCAGCGCCGCGCACCGTCCAGTTCGACCAGATGGTTGCCGCTGTACACGGTCTGCGTCGAGTCGCCGACGAAGCGGGCGTCGGGCAGGGCATCGAGGATGCAGTCGAACAGCTGGCGGTAATGCGCCCAACCGCTGAAGTCCTCGTTCAGGCGCGCCTGCACGGCTGCGGTACGCCGGGCGCCGGGGCTGCCTGCGTTGGCTTCGCGCGGGTCGAACTCGGCCAGCAGCATGCGCATGGCCACGCGGGCATCGCCCTGGATCGCCAGATGCGGGGTGAAGTTGCGCTGCAATTGCTGAGCGTCGATGTCGATGCGGATCAGTCGGCCGGGTAGGCGGAAGTCGCCGTCGAACACCACGTCGTAGTCAGTCTCGCCCAGCTCGGTGCCGATGGCCAGTACCACGTCGGCCTCCAATGCCAGGTCTCGCACCGGTCGCAGCGATTGGTTGCTGCCCAGCAGCAGCGGATGGCCCGGCGGCAGCAGGCCCTTGGCATTGATGGTCAGCGCGGTCGGCACATCCAGTGCAGCGGCCAGAGCACGGGCTTCAGCCTCGGCGGATACGCAACCGCCGCCCAGCAGCAGGAGAGGGCGCTTGGCCTGCTTGAGCAGGCCAGCGGCCTCACGGATCAGCGTGCGGTTGGGCGCCGGGCGGTGCACCGTTGGCCGTGGCGCCGGGGTCATATGCGTGGCGTCTGCGGTGATGATGTCCAATGGCAGTTCGATATGCACCGGGCGCGGGCGCTCGCCTTCGAATACGGCGAAGGCGCGAGCCAGCACGCCGGGCAGCTCCTCGACGCTCATCAGCGTGTGGCTGAAGGCGGTGACGCCGGCGGTCATCGCCCGCTGGTTGGGCAGCTCGTGCAGATAGCCCTTGCCCAGGCCCAGGCGCGCGCGCTCGTTGACGCTGGAAATCACCAGCATCGGGATCGAGTCGGCGTAAGCCTGGCCCATGGCGGTGAGGATGTTGGTCATCCCTGGGCCGGTGATGATGAAGCACACACCCGGTTTGCCCGAGACGCGCGCATAACCGTCGGCCATGAAGCCGGCGCCCTGTTCGTGACGCGGGGTGACGTGGCGGATGCTGCTCGAGGGCAGGCCGCGATAGAGCTCGACGGTGTGCACGCCGGGGATGCCGAACACGGTGTCGACGCCCCAGGCTTCCAGTTGCTTGACGAGAAATTCGCCGCAGGTGGTCATGGTCAGGTCCTTGTGTCGACGTCAGCCGACGATCCAGTGCGCCATCAGCGCGATGATCGGCAGGGTGATCAGGGTGCGGATGATGAAGATGACGAACAGCTCCAGCAGATTCAGCGGCAGCTTGGCCTTGATGATCAGCACGCCGACCTCGGACATGTAGATCAGCTGGGTCAGCGACACGCAGGCCACCACGAAGCGGGTCAGTTCGCTCTCGATGCCCTTGCCCAGCACCGCTGGCAGGAACATGTCGGCGAAGCCCACCAGCATCGCTGGCGCTGCCTTGGTGGCTTCCGGCAGTTGCAGCAATTCCAGCAACGGTACGATGGGCGCGGACAGCCAGTTGAAGATCGGGGTGAACTCGGCGATGGCCAGGGAAACGGTGCCGATGGCCATTACCAGTGGCAGCAGACCCAGCCAGATATCGACCACGTTGTGCACGCCGACCTTGACCATCTGCCCCGGCGAGGGATTGGCGTTGGCGCGCCTGACCGCCTGCAGCAGGCCCCAGCGCAGCAGCGAGGTGCCGGCCGGCACGTCTTCATTGATCTGCTTGCCGACCCCGACGACGTACTCGTCCTTCTTCCACGACAACGGTGGAATACGCGGGGTGATGATGGCGGCGGCCAGACCGGCGACCACCACGGTCAGGTAGAAGGGCACGAACAGATGGTCGAGCTTCATGAAGCTGGTGATCAGCAGGCTGAAGGCGATCGAGGCGATGGAGAAGTTGGTGGCGATCACTGCCGCTTCGCGGGCGCTGTAGAAGCCCTTCTGGTACTGCTGGGCGGTGATCAGCACGCCGACGGTGCCGGAGCCGAGCCAGCTGGCGATGGCGTCGATGGCCGAGCGTCCGGGCAGGCCGAAAATCTTGCGGAACACATTGCGCACCAGGGTGCCGCAGAACTCCATCAGGCCGTAGTCGGTAAGCAGCGGCAGGATCAGGCCGGCGACCAGGAAGAAGGTGATCAACACCGGCGCCAGGTCTTTCAATACCACCCCGCCGGTATTGGCGTTCCACACCCATTCCGGGCCGAATTGCCAGAACGTCATGGCCGCGAACAGCCCGCCGAGCACGCGCAGGGCGAGCCACAGCGGTGGCAGCACGAACAGGTCGTTCAACGCGCGACGCTCGGTAAGCCAGCGTGGCTTGAGCAGGCTGCCAAACAGGCCCAGGACTGCCGAGACGATTAGCAGCCCCGTGGCGATGGCAGGCAGCTGATCGCTGACGGCAGCCTTGAGTGCGTCAGCCATGACGCCGAGGCCGATGGTGACCTTTTCTTCGTAAACGATGGGGGTGAGAAACAGCAGTACGCCGAGCAACGAGGGGATAAGGAAGATCAGTAACTGACGCACGCTGTAGGGGTTATCGGTCGGTGGCTGGTCGTCCAGCAGCGGTATGGTTTCGTCACGATTCATCTGGGCACCTTGATTGTTTTTGTATGTACCGGGCGCCTCGCGGGGCGCCCGGGCGGAGCAGTAAAAGCCGACGGTCAGCGACGCTGAACCCCCGGAAGCACGCAGAGCATTTCGTACAGCAGGTTGGCGCCGAGCAACGAGGTGTTGCCGGTGGTGTCGTAGGGCGGGGAGACCTCGACCAGATCGCCACCGATCAGGTCCAGGCCCTGGCAACCACGGATGATCTCGATGGCCTGGATGGTGGTCAGACCGCCGATTTCCGGGGTGCCGGTGCCGGGTGCCCAGGCCGGGTCGATGCCGTCGATGTCGAAGGACAGATACACCGGGCCGCCACCGACCTGCTCGCGCACTTCGGCCATCAGCGGCTCCAGCGACTTGTGCCAGCACTCCTCGGCCTGCACCACGCGGAAACCCTGCTTGCGGCTCCAGTTGAAGTCCTCGGCGGTATAACCCTGGGCGCGCAGGCCGATCTGCACCACGCGCTGGCTGTCGAGCAGGCCTTCTTCCTGGGCGCGGCGGAAGGTGGTGCCGTGGGCGATCTTCTCACCGAACATATGGTCGTTGACGTCGGCGTGGGCGTCGATATGCACCAGGCCGATCTTGCCGTACTTCTTGTGCAGGGCACGCAGGATCGGCAGGGTGATGGTGTGGTCGCCACCCAGGGTCAGCGGTTTGATGCCGAGTTCGACGATCTCGTCGTAGGCCTCTTCGATGATGCGCACGGCGTCGAGCAGGTTGAAGGTGTTGATCGCCACGTCGCCGATATCGGCCACGTTGAGCGAGTCGAAAGGAGCGGCACCGGTGGCCATGTTGTACGGGCGGATCATCACCGACTGGGCGCGGATCTCACGTGGGCCGAAGCGAGTGCCGGAGCGTAGTGAGGTGCCGATGTCCAGCGGCACGCCGACGAAGGCGGCGTCGAGCTGGCGTTTTTCCTCGGTGCTCTGGATGTGGGGCAGGCGCATCATGGTGGCGATGCCGCCGAAGCGGGGCATTTCATTGCCGCCCAGGGGCTGGTGGAAGGTCTTGTCCATGGGTGGGCCTCAGGCTCGTTCTGGTTGTGGCCGGATTCTTGGCCGGCCAGGCGCTGGGAAAAATCGGCTGGGGCAAAAACTTACTTCAGGATTGTTTGAAGTAAGGCTGTAAGCCCCGGTTCATAAGGTGCGGCGTGGCGTGCGCGTCAGTCGCGGTAGCTGGGATCGAGGCGATCGAGCCTGCGCAGCCAGGCCTGCCAGATCAGCTGGCGCTGCCATTCGGCACCCTGCAACTGCTCGCAGGCGTGCTGCGCCAGGTGCGCGGGAATCTCGCTGCAGGGCTGGCCACCGCCAGTGGCAGCGAGCTGGATCTCGCAGGCGCGGTTCAGGTAATGCATGACGTAGAAGGCGTCGGCGACGCTGGCGCCGACGCTGAGCAGGCCGTGGTGGCGCAGCAGCAGGGCGATGTTGTCGCCCAGCGAGGCCTGGATACGTGTACGTTCGTCCAGATCCAGCGCCACGCCTTCATAGGCGTGGTAACCCAGGCGCCCGTGGAATTCGGTGCTGATCTGGTTGAGCTGCAGCAGGCCGGCGTCCTGAGCGGCCACCGCCATACCGGCCAGGGTATGGGTGTGGATCACGCAGTGGGCGTCGTCGCGGGCCATGTGCACGGCGCTGTGGATGGTGAAGCCGGCGACGTTGTAGTCGGCGTTGCCCTCGACCACCTTGCCGTGCATGTCCACCACGATCAGGTCGCTGGCGCGGATCTCCTCGAAGAACAGGCCGAAGGGATTGATTAAAAAGCGCGGCTCGCCGTCGCCTGGCAGGCGCACGGAAAAGTGCGTGTAGAGGGTGTCGTCCCAGCCGAACAGGGCAGCCAGGCGATAGGCCGCGGCCAGGTCGCGGCGCAGGGTGGCGATATCGTTCATGCGTTCTCCAGGCCGATGAAACGGCGTACACGTTCGTGGTTGCCGCTGCGGATGGCGTCGGGCGAGGCGTCGAGCTGGACGTGGCCGTTTTCCATGAACAGCACGCGGTCGGAAATCGACAGGGCGAAGTCCATCTCGTGGGTGACGATCAGCATGGTCATGCCCTCGCGGGCCAGGTCGCGGATCACCGCGAGCACGTCGCCGACCAGTTCCGGGTCGAGCGCCGAGGTGGGCTCGTCGAACAGCATGATGTCCGGCTTCATCGCCAGGGCTCGGGCGATGGCCACGCGCTGCTGCTGGCCACCGGAGAGCTGGTGCGGGTACTTGTTGGCGTGGGCCAGCAGGCCGACCTTGTCCAGCAGCGCCAGTGCCTGCCGGCGCAGGTCGGCGGTATCGCCCAGGCCGTGGTAGCGCGGCGCGAGCAGCACATTGTCGAGAATGGTGCGGTGCGGGAACAGGTTGAAGCTCTGGAACACCATGCCGATGCGCCGCACGCCTTCGCGCTGGCGGCGGTTCTCGGGGCGGTCGCCGGCTTGGATGAACGACTCGCCGAACAGCACGATCTCGCCTTGGTCGATGCTTTCCAGGCCGTTGATGGTGCGGATCAGCGAGGTCTTGCCGGAGCCGGACGGGCCGATGATGGAGATCACCTCGCCGGGCTGCACGCTCAGGTCGATGCCCTTGAGCACATGGTGGTCGCCGTAGTGCTTGTGGATGTTGCTGAGGTGCAGCGCCGCCGGGGTACCGGGCTGGCGCGCCTGCGCGCCGCCGGCCGTCACCTGCGGCAGGCTGCTGCGCAGCTCGGCCATCTGGGCCTCACCCAGGGTGCTCGGTTTACGCCGGCCAAGGTCGAGATGACGCTCCAGATACTGCAGGCCCCAGCCGAACAGGCTGACGATCAGCACGTAGTACACGGCCACGGCGCCGAGGGTTTCCAGCACCAGGAAGTTCTGCGCGTAGAGGCGTTGGCCCACCAGCAGCAGCTCGCTGAGGGAGATCACCGAGACCAGCGAGGTCAGCTTGACGATGGTGACGTACTCGTTGGTCAGGGTCGGCAGGGCGATGCGAAAGGCCTGCGGCACCACGATGAGCCGTTGCGCGCCGATGCGGCCGATGCCCAAAGCGCGGGCCGCCTCGCGCTGACCTTTGGCCACCGAGAGCAGGCCGCCGCGGTGAATCTCCGCCATGTACGCCGCTTCGGTCAGCACCAGGGCGAACAGGCCGGCATAGAACGGGTTGGACAGCACCTTGCCGCTGGCCGGGATGAGTTGTGGCAGGTTGTAGACGAAGATCAGCAGCACCAGCAGCGGTACGCTGCGAAAGAACCACACGTAGATCGCGGCTGGCGCACTGAGCCAGCGGCTGGCGGCCTGCTTGGCACTGGCCAGGCCGAAGCCCAGCACCAGACCGAGCAGCCAGGCCAGGCTGCTGAGTTTGACCACCGTCCAGCACGCGGCCCAGAAGGCCGGCATGGAAAACAGGGAGAAGAAATAGCTCCATTCGAACGGCATATGGGGCACCTGCTACTCAAGCCGAAAAAAGGCCGCTGGCCTGATCAAGCACCGGCCAGCGGGGTGAAGCGGTCATGCCATGCAGCGCCCGTGGGTGAGCCATAAGGCTTATCCACGGGTTGGTTTCAGGCTTCTTCCAGGTTGTATTTCTTCAGCAACTCGCTGTACTCGCCGCTGGCCTTGAACTCGTCCAGCGCGGCTTTCAGGGCGTCGAGCAACTGGGCGTTGCCTTTTTTCACGTAGATGCCCAGCACCTGCGGATAGATCGAGCCCTTGGAGCTGATGGCGATACGGCCTTTGGCACGTTCGACGATGCGCAGCGAGGCGGCGTCGATCTCCAGGTGTGCCTGGATATGGCCGGAGAGCAGCGCCTGGGTGGTTTCGGCGGTGGTCGGGTACTGGTTGATGGTGATGGCGCCGGCGCCTTGCTCCTTGCAGTAGCCGTCGGAGACTTTCTGCAGTGCCGGAATCCATGAGGTGCCCTGTTGCAGACCAACGGTCATGCCGCACAGTTCTTCGGGGGTAGCCGGTTTCTTTTCGGCGTCGCTGCGTACCATGATCGCCGCACCGGTTTTGGCGTAGGGAATGGCATCGGCTTTCTCCAGGCGCTCGGGGAGGATGTACATGCCGGAGATGATGGTGTCGAAACGGCCCGCGTCGAGGCCGAGGATCAGGTTGGGAAAGGTGATGTCGCTGAAGCTCGCCTCCAGGCCCAGACGCTTGGCCAGCGCTGCGGAAACCTCCGGGTCGAAGCCGAGCACCTTGTCGCCTTCGTAGTATTCGAACGGTGGGTAGGAAATCTCCATGCCCACCTTCAACTCGCCGCTGGCGAGGGTCTTGGGCGTTTCTGCGGCGTGGGCGGTGCTGAACAGGCCAGCGAGGGTGCAGGCCAGAGCCAGGGCGGTGGTGCGCAGCGGTTTACGGGTTGTCATTGTTTATCTCCGGGTCAGGGCTTGTGTTGGCAGCGTGGAAAGTCACAGCGCACTCGGCTGGTGCTTCAGGTGGCCGAAGCTGGACGGTGCGCGGGCGCGTTCGGGCAGCTGCAACTGGCCGTCCTCGACGCGCTTCTTGAGGTATTGGTAGGTCTGCAGCGCCTGGCTCCACATGTGTTCGCCGATGCTGATGGTTTCGTAGCTCTGGCCGGTGGCCTCGAACTGCGGCAGCGGGCGGATCTGCGTGTGGTAGTCGCAGGCATAGAAGAAGGGGAAGGAGTAGCGCTCCTGGCTGACCTTGCGCACACGGTGCGAGGTGGCGACGAAGGTGCCGGCGCTCATCACCTCGAGCATGTCGCCGATGTTGACGACGAAGGTACCCTCGCGCGGCGGTGCGTCGATCCACTGGCCGAGGTCGTTCATCACCTCCAGCCCCGGGCGGTCGGCGAGCAGGATGGTGAAGCACTCATAGTCGGTGTGGGCGCCGATGCCGGGGGCATCCTGGGCGTCGCCGTCGAAGGGGTAGTGGATCAGGCGCAGCTTCGACGGCGGGAAGTTGGCCATCTCGTCGAAGGTGTTTTCCGGCACGCCGAGGGCCAGGGCGAAGCCACGGAACAGCATGCGACCAAGCTGGAAGATGCGCGCGTAGTAGGCCTGCACCGCTTCCTTGAAAATGGGCAGCGTTGGCCAGTCGTTGGGCCCCAGCAGCGGCGTGCCGGCCAGCACCAGCGGGTTGTCGGCGGGGACTTCGAAACCGATGTCGAAGGCTTCCTTGTGGTCCGGCTTGCCAGCGCCGTAGCGTTCCTCTCCCTCGGGCACGAAGCCCTTGTGGCTGGCCGAGGTGCCGATGTAGTGGCGCATCTTGGCGTCCAGGGGCTGGGCGAAATAGTCCTCGGCGGCGCGGTGCAGGCCATCGATCAGCGTCTGCTCGATGCCATGGCCGCTGATGTAGAGAAAGCCCACCTCACGGGCGGCGCGGCCCAGGTTCTCGGCCACGGCCAGGCGCTCGGCCGGGTCGCTGCTGAACAGGCCGGCGATGTCGACCACGGGGATTTCGGTGAAATGCTTGGCGTTGTTGTTCATCACGGCTCCTCAGCGACTGGTGAAACGGTGGAAGTGCTGGCGCTCGCAGCGCGCCATCCACTGGTTGAGCTGCCACAGGTCGGCCACCGGCATGTCGGTGAAGGGCAGGTGGTGCAGGTAGCCGTCCGGGCCGAATTCGGGGGTCAGGGTGGTGGTCTGCAGGCCGCGTTTTTCCTGGCTGCTCCAGATGCTTTCCCAGTGGCGCTGGTGGAAGGCCAGTACCTCGGCGTATTCCGGGGCGCCGGGGTGCGGCACCTGCGGGCCTTGGTCGTAGCCCACGCGAGCCTGGATGTGGTCGACCCGCTCGATAAAGGCGGAAAGGTCGTCTGCGGGATCGTCGAGCAGGCGCTCGCAGGTCACCAGCCAGTGGCTGATGTCGCTGGTGAAGCGCAGTTCGGGCACCTGGCGAATCACGTCGAGAGTGACCCAGGGGCTGTACAGCGAGCGGCCGCGATGAATTTCGAAGCACACGCGCAGACCGCTGGCCGAGGCCAGTTCGACGGCTCGGGCGAAGAAGTCGACCTGCTCACTCAGCGCCCAGCGATCATTGCCGGGCAGCACGTTGACCAGGCGCGGGCCGAGTTCGGCGGCCCAGTCGAGCTTCATGCGCAGGTCTTCGAGGTGCACCTGCGGGCTGTCGCTCTGACGTGGCAGAACCGGGGTGGAGGTGAACAGGGTGGCGATATAGGGGACATTCTGCTCGCGCAGCAGACGGGCATTGATGGCGCGCTGCGCGGCGGTCTCGGGGATGCGCGCTTCGATACCGTCGAAGCCGGCACCGAGCGCTTCGTCGAGCGCTTGCTGCCAACTGCCGCGGTAACCCCAGAGGGTGCGGAAGATTTCCAGTCGCATGGCCGTCTCCTGAAGAGGACGAAGGTCAGCGGCAGATTGGCAAGGGGCGTGGTGTGGCGCCCGGTGGCGGCCGATTCGAGTCGGCGCCTGGTTATGGCAGCATTGTTGGCTCAGCCTGCGAATGGTTTAAATCGCATCGAACAAATACTTAGTTCAGTGATTGCTGAACTATTGATACGCCATGCGCTGCCCCGGATTTCATTCGGGTACTAAGCTAGCGCCGCTCCGTAGGATGCGCCGCGCGCACCTGTTGTTTCGTCGGTCTGTGCCTAGAGCAGGGCGGTGTAGTCTTGTAGCCCGGATGCAATCCGGGGAAATAGGCTGGCTGTTGTCCCGGATTTCATCCGGGCTACGTTTGCTGGATGTGCCAGGCCAGGGCAGGGCGCTACACTGGCGCTCCGTTCCTCTGCCGTGCGCCGCCATGTCCCTCGCTTTACCCGACCTGAAACTGCTGAAGATCTTTGTCGCCGTGGTGCGTCATCAGGGCTTCGCCGCCGCGCAGCAGGAACTGAACCTGTCCACTTCTGCGATCAGCACCTACATGAGCCAGCTGGAAAGCCAGCTTGGCATTGTGCTTTGCCATCGAGGCCGCGGCGGCTTCAGCCTGACCAGCAAGGGCGAGCTGTTTCACCAGGAAACCCTGCGCCTGCTCGGCGAACTGGAAGGTTTCGAGCGCTATTCGGCGGCGCTCAAGGGCGAGTTGCGCGGCACCCTCAACCTCGGTGTGCTGGACTCCACGGTCAGCGATCCGGCCCTGCCATTGGCCGAGGTGATCGGCGCCTACAGCCAGGAGCACCCTGGCGTGCATCTGCACCTGTCGGTGATGAGCCCTTATGAGCTGCAACTGGCGGTGCTGGACAATCGTCTGGATCTGGCCATCGGTGCTTTCTCCACGCGCATGAACGGCCTGGTCTACCAGCCGTTGTATCGCGAGCAACACTGGCTGTATTGCAGCGAGCGGCATGCCCTGTTCGAGCAGAGACGGATACCCGAAGAACTGATCACCCAGCAACGCATGGTGGGCCGTGGCTACTGGAGCCAGGCCGAACTGGCACGCCATGGTTTCAAGCACAGTGCGGCCACGGTGGAGTCGATGGAGGCGCAGCTGATTCTGGTGCTCTCTGGCGCCTACATCGGCTATCTGCCGGAGCACTACGCCCAGCCCTGGGTGGATCAGGGCAAGCTGCGGGTATTGCTGCCAGCGGTATTTGGCTACCAGGCACCGTTCTCGCTGATCCTGCGCCGAGGGCGTACTCGCGAGCCGCTGATTCAGACCTTTCGCGATTTGCTCAAAACGCAACTGAATCAAATCTGAAACAGGGTCGTCTTTCTCCTCCGAAAGGCTTAGAGCCTGCAACTGGCGCGGTTATTAGGCTGTGCTAGTACTTATTCATACGTCTGTACCAACTTCAATTCGAACAGGGAAGCCTCGATGTGCCAGAACCTGCCCGTGACTCAGCGGGAAAGAACCTTCCCCGCTGATGAACGCCTGATTTCCACCACCGACCTCAACAGCAAGATCACCTATTGCAATGACGCCTTCGTCGAGATCAGCGGCTTCACCCGCGAGGAGCTGATCGGCCAGCCGCACAACCTCGTGCGCCACCCGGACATGCCGCCAGCGGTGTTCGGCCATATGTGGGACACCATCAAGCAGGGCAAACCCTGGATGGGCATCGTCAAGAACCGCTCGAAGAATGGCGATTTCTATTGGGTCAGTGCCTACGTCACGCCCGTCTACGAGAACGGCCGAATTTCCGGCTACGAGTCGGTACGCTCATTGCCAACCGAGGCCCAGAAACGTCGTGCCGAAGCCCTCTATGCCCGTCTGCGGGCCGGCAAACCACCGGTGCCGAAGCTGGAGTACTGGACCTACGATTTGCTGCGCTCCTGGCCACTGATCGCCGCGTCGCTGCTGATCGTTGCGGCGCACTGGGTGGTTTCTGGCTGGCCGTTGATGGCTTTTATCGTGCTGACACTGTTCGCGCTGGGTTCCTACCAGCTTTATCGGACTCGGCAGCTGATTCGCCGCACCCTGGCGGATCATCCGAAAGCCTTTACCAGCGGCCTGGTGGCGCTGACCTACAGCGACAACCGTGGTGCCCAGGCGTTGCTGGATATGGCGATGATCAGTGAGGAGGCGCGCTTGCAGACGGCGCTGACGCGACTGGAGGATGCTGGCGAGAACGTCAAGAAGCGCGCCACGCAGTCCGCCGAGTTGTCGCAATCCAGCGCGCAGATGCTCGATCAACAGCGTGCCGAGACCGATCAATCGGCCACGGCCATCAACCAGATGGCAGCGACCATTCAGGAAGTCGCGCACAACGTGCAGAACACCTCGCATGCTGCCGAAGAGGCGGATCGCCTGGCACGTGAGGGGCGTGATCTGGCTGTAGGCAGCCTTGACTCCATGCGCCAGATGGCCAAGGCGGTCAACGATATTGGTCAGGCGGTCAACGAACTGGCCAACTCCACGCAGTCCATCGGCAGTGTGGCTGACGTGATCACCTCGATCGCCGAGCAGACCAACCTCTTGGCGCTCAACGCTGCCATCGAGGCCGCGCGCGCAGGGGAGCAGGGTCGCGGTTTTGCAGTGGTGGCCGATGAAGTGCGTTCGCTGGCTTCGCGTACGCGCCAGTCCACCGAGCAGATTCACCAGATCATCGCTGACCTGCGTGCCGGTGCCGAGCGTGCGGTGGTCACGGCGGGCAAGGGCGAGGACATTTCCCGTGGCAGCGTGCAAAGCGTGGAGTCGGTACGCGATGCGCTGGAGGGCATCAGCTCTGCAGTGACGCGCATCACCAATATGAGTCAGCAGATGGCTGCGGCTTCCGAAGAGCAGAGCCACGTGGCCGAGGACATCAGCCGGCAGATCACTCGTATCGCTCAGCTTTCCGATCACAGTGCTGGGCAGGCGCATCAGGGCGCGGCCATCAGCCGCGAGCTGGAGGAAATGGCCGATTACCTGCACAGTCTGGCGGAGCGCTTCAACCGCTGACTCTGAAGCCGGATGCAGTCTGGGGGGCCCGGATTGCAGCCGGGCTACGCGAGTTCGAGCCGTTCTGGCACACTGCGCGGCATGCCTCGTCCGACCTGCTCCCGCTGCCAGCGCCCGCTTGGCCACTGCCTCTGCCTGCTGATTCCCGACCTCGAGAGTCGTACTCGTGTGCTCATCCTGCAGCACCCGAGCGAAGTCGGCCATGCCCTCAATACCGCTCGCCTGGCTGCGCTTGGCTTGCGCAACGCGGAGCTGCGCGTCGGTGAGGTATTCGATGATCTGCCGCAACTGCTCGCGCAGTCTGATTATCGCGCCTGCCTGCTGTTTCCCGGTGAAGAGTCCGTCGCTCTGAGTGCTTATGCACCTGACGAGAAACCCTTGCTGTTGGTGGTACCCGACGGCACCTGGCGCAAGGCGCGCAAGCTGCTGCATCTCAACCCGCTCCTGGCGGCGTTGCCGCGCGTGAGCCTGGGAGCCGTGGCCCCGTCGCGCTACCGTCTGCGCAAGGCGCCGGAAGAGGGGGCGCTGTCGACCATCGAGGCGATCGTTGCCGCGCTGGATGTGCTGGAGGCGCCACGGCGTTTCGACGCGCTGCTGCGGCCCTTCGATGCGCTGATCGAAGGCCAGATCGCGGCGATGGGAGAAGAGGTGTTCACCCGCAATCACCGGCGCTAGGGCGGTGCGCACGGCGCACCCTACGAAATCGCTTCGGCCGCGTAGCCCGGATGTAATCCGGGGAGATTGTGCGTCTCGATAATCAATCCCGGATTTCATCCGGGCTACGCGCGTGAACGGCAGGTGTTCAACGCTCGCGCATGGCTTCCGAGCGGGCCTTGAGCACGGGCTTGAGCAGGTAGGCCAGTACGCTCTTCTCGCCGGTGATGATGTCTACCGTGGCGACCATGCCGGGGATGATCAGCAGCGGGTGTTCCTCGCCACCGAGGTGGCTTTTGTCGGTGCGCACATGGATCAGGTAGAAGCTGTTGCCTTCCTCGTCGGTGATGGTGTCGGCGCTTATCAGCTCGAGGTTGGCCTTGAGCCCGCCGTAGATGGTGTAGTCGTAAGCGGTGAACTTGACCATGGCTTTCTGCCCAGGATGCAAGAAGGCCACGTCCTGCGGGCGGACCTTGGCTTCGATCAGCAGGCTGTCGTCCAGCGGTACGATCTCCAGCATGTCGCTGCCCGGCTGCACCACGCCACCAATGGTGTTGACCTTGAGCTGTTTGATCACCCCACGCACCGGCGAGGTCACGGTGGTCCGGGTCACCTTGTCCTGGATGGCGACGCTGGTGGCGGTGATCTTTTGCAGCTCTGTGCGTAATTCGTTGAGCTCCTTGAAGGCCTCGGCGCGAAATGCCAGCTCGGACTCCTCCATCTTGCTCTTGATCTCGCTCATAGCCGCTTCGGCGCGTGGGATCGCCAGGTTGGTGGCCTCCAGCGAGCCGCGTACTTCCACCACGCTGCGGCGCAGACGCAACACCTCGACCTCGGAAATGGCGCCCGAGGCCACCAGAGGTTGCGACATGTTCAGCTCCTGCTGCAACAGGCCGAGACTGGAACGGTATTGCTGGGCCTTGGAGCGAAATTCGGCGAGCTCTTGCTCCTTTTGCCGCAGTTGTTCGCCCAATGTGCGCTGCTCGCTGCGCAGTCGTTGCTGGCGCGAGCGATACAGAGCCAACTGGTCTTCGGCCAGCTGTGGCGCGTCGCGGGTGATTTCTTCGGGCAGTTGCGGTTCGCGGCCTTCGGCCTCGGCGCTCAGTCGTTCGAGACGGGCGATGAGCGCCAGTCGATCCGCTTCGGTTTCCCCGCGATTGGAGAGAAAACGCGTGTCATCCAGTCGCAGCAGGGTATCGCCCTTGTCCACCACCTGGCCTTCGCGCACGAAGATCTCACTGACGATGCCGCCCTCCAGGTTCTGGATCACCTGCACCTTGCTCGACGGAATGGCCTTGCCTTCGCCGGTGGTGACCTCTTCCAGTACGGCGAAATTTGCCCAGACTAGCGCCGCCAGCAGGCAGGCGCTGACCACCCAGATCGTGGCGCGGCTGAGCCAGGGCGAGTCTTCCAGAATGGCGCCTTCGACTTCCGGCATGAACTCGGTGTCCTGGCGTTTCTCGCGCAGGCTGCTGAAGTAGTTGCCGAGGCTCTGGGTCGCTTGCATCGCTCGTCGCTCCTACAGGCTGGCCGGGCCGACGCGGCCCTTGCGCAAGGCTTCGATCACCGCTTCCTTCGGCCCGTCCGCCACCACATGGCCGTTGTCCAGCACGGCCAGGCGATCCACCAGGCTGAGCATGGAGGCACGATGGGTGATGAGGATCAGCGTCTTGCCCTGCACCCACTTGTGCAGGCGCTGGCGCAGCAGGTCTTCGCTGGTGTTGTCCATGGCGCTGGTGGGTTCGTCGAGCACCAGGATTGGCGGGTCGAGCAACAGTGCACGGGCCAGCAACACGGCCTGGCGCTGGCCACCGGAGAGCAGTTGGCCGCGTTCGCCTACCGGGCGGTCGAAGCCTTGCGGGTGCTGGCGGGCCAGGTCCACCACGCCGGTGAGCTCGGCGACTTCTAGCATGCGCGCGTCGCTGATGTAACGGGCGCCGAGGGTCAGGTTGTCGCGCAGGCTGCCGGCTAGCAGTGGCAGGTCGTGGGCGACGTAGCCGATCTGATGGCGCAGGTCGGCGACGTCGAGTTGGCGCAGGTCGAGGTTGTCCAGCAGGATCTGTCCTTCGTCGGCGCTGTAGAAGGCCATCAGCAGTCGCGCCAGGGTGCTCTTGCCCGAACCGCTGCGACCGATGATGCCGAGGCGTTCGCCAGCGCCCAGGCGCAGGCTGACGTTGTTCAGCGCCGGTGCACTCTGGCCGGGGTAGGTGAAACTGATCTGCCGTACCTCCAGTGCCCCCTTGAGCTGGGTGCGATCCAGCGGCTGCTGCTTGTCCTGACGCTCCTGCGGCAGGGCCATCAGGGCATCGGTGCTGGTCATGGTCAGGCGTGCCTGCTGGTAGCGGGTGATCAGCCCGGCGATCTGTCCCAGTGGGGCGAGGATGCGACTACCGAGCATGTAGCAGGCCACCAGCGCACCGACGCTGAGATTGCCGGCGATGATCAGATAGACCCCCGCGACGATGGTGGCCATGCCGGCGAACTGCTGCAGGAACAGGGTGCCGTTGGTGGCCAGCGAGGCGAGGAATTTTGCATGGCCGTCCAGGCGGGTGAGGGCGCCATGGGTTTGCTCCCATTGGTGCTGGCGCTCGCTTTCGGCACCACAGGCCTTGAGCGTTTCCAGGCCACCGAGGGTTTCGATCAGCAGCGCCTGGCGTTGCGAGCCAAGCTGCAGGCTTCTTTGCACCGTGTCGCGCAGGCGTGCCTGAATGATGTAGGCGAACAGCGCGGTGATGGGGAAGGCCAACAGCGGGATGAACACCAGCGGGCCGCCGATCAGCCCGATCACCAGCAGCATCAGCAGGGAGAAGGGCAGATCGATCAGGCTGGTCAGCGTCACTGCGGTGAGAAAGTCGCGCAGCCCCTGAAAATCATGAATGCTTTGTGCAAAACCGCCCACGCTGGCCGGCCGCGCCTTCATCGACATGCCGGTGATGCGCTCGAACAAGGTGGCCGACAGCACCACGTCGGTCTTCTTGCCTGCCGTGTCGAGCAGGTGCGCGCGCAGCACCTTGAGCAGCAGTTCGAAACCGGTGCCGATAAACAGGCCGATGGCCAACACCCAGAGCGTTGCGGTCGCCTGGTTGGGCACTACACGGTCGTAGGTCTGCATCACGAACAGCGGCACCATCAGGCCCAGCAGGTTGATCAGCAGGCTGGCCAGGACGGCATCGGTGTAGAGCCAGCGCGACAGCTTGAGGGTGTCGCGAAACCAGGCTTCGATGCGTGGCACCAGCGGCGTGCGGGCTTCTTCCAGCTGATGTCGAGGGCGGGCAAAAAAGGCCCGGCCGCTGTACTCGGCGGCCAGTTGTTCACGGCTGACCCATTGTTCGCCGCCATCGGTCTCGCAGGGCAGTATCTGCGCCTGCTGCTTCGGCCCCCACTGGCGCAGGACCGCACAGCGACCGTCCTTGAGCAGCAGCAGGACTGGCAGGTTGAGGGCGGAAATGCTGGCAAGCTCGCGCTGTAGCAGGCGCCCCTGCAGCCCGGCCCGTGCCGCAGCACGCGGCAGCAGGTCGGGGCTCATGCGTTGCTCCGGCATGGGCAGGCCGGCACTGAGGGTGCCACGGCTGGCCGAGCAGCCATGTAGCCGGCAGAGGATCAACAAACCATCCAGCAGCGGATCGTCGTGACTGAGCCGCGGATCACTGGACGGGCCTGGCCGTTCCATGGTGGTCAATTTCTACTACTCCTCACGCCGGTACTACTTCATATCCGGCAAGCGTGCCTCGCTCTTCACTTCAGTGAGGGCTACAGCTTCTGCCGGGACTACGACCTGTTGCTGGCGCAACAGATCACCCATTGCCGCAACGACGCGGTACATCGAGAACTCTTCGCCGTAGCGCACCTCGGTGTAACGACGGTTGGCGGTGAACAGCTCGTTTTCGCTGTCGAGCAGGTCGAGCAAGGTGCGTTGGCCCAGGCTGAACTGCTGCTGGTAGGCCTCGCGAACCCGTGAGGTGTAGTCCGCGTAATCACGCGCCTTGGGGGTTTGCAGGCGCGCGTTCTCCATGGCGTTCCAGGCCAGCGAGAGGTTCTCGTTGAGCACGCGCAGCGCGTTGTTGCGGATGTCCATCGACTCGTTGATCTGGTGCGCAGCCGACTGCAGCCGAGCCTTGTCGCGCATGCCGTTGAACAGGTTGTAGTTCATCACCACGGCAGCTCGCCAGGTGTTGTAGTGACCCTCATCGCCCTGCACGTTGTCATCGGCCGAGGTCGCCAGCTCCAGATCGAAGCGTGGGTAGAATGGCGACTTGGCTACCTCGTACTGCTTCTCGGCGGCGTTGACGTCAGCCTGCGCTGACTTCAGGAAGGGGTTGTTGTCCATCACGGTCTGCCGCGCAGCGAGCAGATCGGCAGGCATGCCGCCTCTGATCGATGCCGGGCTTTCCAGCTGATCCGGCAGACGGCCCACGGCACTGAAGAAGCTGGCTTCGGCATCGGCCAGGTTGACCTCTTCGGTGTAGAGGTTGTTCTGCGCCAGTGCCAAGCGAGCTTCGGACTGGTCCAGGTCGGCAGTGCTGCCAACGCCCTGGCGGCTGCGCAAGCCGATCTGATCGTTGATGCGCTGGTGCGCCTGCAGGTTATTGCGCGCCAGGGTGACCATCTCGCGGCGCATCAGCACATCGAGGTACACCTCGACGGTGCGCAGGGCCAGGCTTTCGGACGTACCGAGCAGGCGGTAGGCACGGGAGTTGACCACCGCCTGAGTGCGCGCCACCTCGTTGGGCGTGTTGAACCCGTCGAACAGCATCTGCCGCAGCCGCAGTTCGGCATCGCGGTAGTTCAGGGTCTCCTTGTTGTGATCGCCAAGCGCCCGTGTACTGGGGCTGTCAGTACGTTCCCGGCCATAACCGACCAGCAGATCGACGGTGGGCAGGTAGCCGCCCTTGGCGAATTTCACGTCTTCATCCGATGAGAGTCGGCTATTGGCGGCAGCGTGGATTTCCGGGTGATTGTCCAAGGTGCTCTGAATCGCTTCCGAAAGATTCATGGCTTGCGCCTGACTGCAAACAGTCGCCAAAAGCATGGCGCTCCATAGCGGGGTTAGGGTGCGCATTGGCGTTTCTCCTGACTGATGTTCTTATCCTGTCGCCATAAAACTGGCGTTTTTGCCTGTAAAACCGTTTCAGGCTTGTAACATCAGAGCTAAGAACAACTTTTGGAGAACCTAAGATGTTTTTTTCACAACCTATATTCAGAAAAAATCTTATGAACTCTGCGAAAAGCAGCACATTGTTTGAACCTGTGAGCTGCGCAAGTCCTCATTTTCCGTGGGTTGCGCAGCTGAAATGGGTTGTCAGGCATCACAGGGCGGGGATTCATCTGATGGAGTAGTTCGACGCAGGTTGTAGTGACATTTTTTTGTCATTAGCGTTTTTTGGATTTTGCGCCGTTCCATTTCAATCAGCTGTCTTGGGTTTCTCCTCGGCTTCGAAAAGGTGTTCTGACCCTTTCGGTAGGTACGTGTCGGCGGTGGTCGGCAGCCGTAGTGAGGATGGAATCATGGCTACTCTTATTGGTGTCGTCAGTCAGGTTGTCGGCGAAGTGTTCGCGGTAGCGAGCGATGGATCGCGCCGGCCGATCAGCGAAGGGGACCGGGTCTACGCGGGCGAGCAACTGGTAACCGGCGCTTCGGGCGCGGTGGCCATTGCAATGACCAACGGCCAGCAACTGACGCTTGGGCGCGACAGCAGCATGACGCTTGACGCGCAGATGCTTGCCTACCGCGGCGAATCGCAGCCCCCGGTCGCTGAAACACCTCCCGCCACCCCCAGCGATGCCGACCTCACCGATGTCGAGCGCTTGCAGGCCGCGATCGAAGCCGGTGTCGACCCGACTCTGGAGGGCGAAGCTACTGCCGCTGGGCCGGGTGCTGGCGCTGGCGGAGCGGGTGGCGTAGGGGGCGGGCATTCCTTCGTGCTGCTCGATGAGGTCGGTGGTGCGCTGGATCCGGTGATCGGTTTTCCCACTGAAGGCCTACCCGGTGGACCGGAGTTTCCGGAGGGTGAACCCATCGCTGCCGACGATGCCGTGCCTGCGGTAGATGGCATTCCCACGGGTGGCACAGCCTCCAATGCGGTGGACGAGGATGGCCTGCCTGACGGCATCGTGGGCGGAGTGAACGATCTGGATGGCGAGGCGACGCTGGTCACCGGGGTTCTGGGCTACAGCTTCGGGCCGGACGGGCCGGGCACCTTCACCTGGTCGACTGCCGGTCTGGCGGATCTGGGTATCTCTTCGGGTGGTGTACCGCTGACCTATCAGGTCAGCGCCGACGGTCTTCTCCTGACCGCCTTTGCCGGAGAGTCTGTGGTATTCGAGGTGCTGGTCACCGACCTGTTGACCGGTGCTTATCAGTTCGAGCTCTTCGCTCCGCTGGATCATGCCGCGCCGCCCTTGGGTGAAAGCGACGAGAACGACATCCTCTATCTGTTCAACTACACCATCACCGACGGTAACGGCACCCCGGCAAGTGGCAGTTTGAGCATTCTGATCGACGACGACAGTCCTGAATTGGTCGAGGGTGAGCGTCCGGTCGTCGGAGGCCTGGTGCACGAGGATGCCCTGACGGATATCGGTAACGCCGAGCCCGGCAACCTGCCTGCGCAAACCCATCAGCTGATTGGCGATCCGGGGGCACTGGATGCGCTGGTCAACTTCGGGGCTGATGGGCGCGGTGGCTTCCAGCTGAGTACTGACCCTGAGGCATTGAGCGATCTGCAGGCATTGGCCCTGACTTCGGGTAAGGAGCCGTTGGTCTATTCCGTCGAGGTCTCGGACGATGGCAGCACGAGCACCCTGATAGCGACAGCGGGTGGCGTGCCGGTATTCACGTTGGTGGTGACCAGCGATGGTGGGTATGTCTTCACCCTGTCGGGGCCGATCGATCATCCACGCAAGGATGGAGATGACAGCGAGCTGTTGGGCGACAAGGATCTCGCGCTGGACTTCTCCAAGCTGCTGATCGCCACCGACTACGATGGTGACGCGGTGCCAGGCGGCTTCAACCCTGGCAGCTTCGTGATCGATGTGGAAGATGATGTGCCCGTGTTGGTGGAAGACGGGGTCAAACACTGCCTGACCATCACGTATCAGGGCGGTGATGCCTCGTACCTCAACAGCTACGGCTATTACATCAAAGGCCCCGATGGTGAGCCGATTAGCGGTCAGATCATCTGGGGCGACACCAGCGGCCTGGCTGAGGGAGACTCGATCACCCTTCATGGCCTCGACCCGAGCCAGGTTGGTTTCTTCATCATTCCCAATGGGGGGTTGAACGGTGCTGCCAGTAACACCGAGGTAACCTTCCAGATTGTGGATGGACAGTGGAAGGCCTTCATCGGCGATACACCCATCGATGGGGCCGGTGGCGCTCACGTTCTGTTCAGCGACCCAACGCTGAATCCCGGTGGCAAGTCCCATGTTGACGACAATACCGCGCCGGGCAACCAGAACTGGGAGGATGTCAACGACGGCAACAGTGACAACGACTACAACGACGTCAACATCCAGGTGGCATGGACCACCAAGGCGCCCGTTGGCGGCACCGTGCACGAAGACCAACTGGAGACGCCTTATCCCGGTAATCCTGAAGCTGGTCAGCGCCTGGTGATCAGCACGGAGGGTGGCGCTGGTAGTTTGATGGCGCTGGTGTCCTTCGGGGCTGACGGCCCGGGTGTATTCGGTCTGGTAAGCAGCGATACGGTGGCAGAGGTACTGGGTGCCCAGGGCCTGACTTCTGGAGGTCAGCCGCTGCTCTACAGCATCACCACGACCACGGATCTTGACGGCAACCTGCTGAGCACCACGCTAACTGCGACAGCTGCCGCTGAGGTTGGCGGCTATTCTGTATTCACCCTGGTAATCAACGCCGATGGCAGCTTCAGCTTCGAGTTGCAGGGACCGATCGACCATCCTCGCGACGATGGCGACGATAACGAGCTGTGGTCGAGCGAAGGCGGTATCGGCCTCGACTTCACTCAGCTGTTCACCGCTACTGATGGCGACGGCGACCCACTACAACTGCCCGAAGGCGCGAAAGGCCTGTTCGTCATCAATATTCAGGATGACGTGCCGTTGCCGGCCCAGCCCAATCCGCAGCAGCCGGTGGTTGGCGGGTTGGTACATGAAGATGCCCTGGGTACCGGCAATGCCGAGCCCGGCAGTGAGCCTGAACAGACCCTCACGGTTGAGGGGGGTATCGGCACTTTGGATGTACTGGTCAACTTCGGCGCCGATGGTCGTGGTGGTTTCCACCTGAGCCAGGAGCCCAGTGCGCTGTCAGGACTGCAGGCACTTGGCTTGAGCTCCGGCGGTGTTGCGCTGTTCTACGTCGTCTCTACGGATGGCACTACGCTCACCGCGACGGCTGGTAACGGTGGCAGCGAGGTCTTTAGCCTCGTGGTGAATAGCGATGGTAGCTACCTGTTCACGCTCAAGGGCGCGTTGGACCATGAGGAGGAGGATGGTGTCGACTCCGAAACCCTTGGCGACAACAGCCTGGCGCTGGATTTCTCTGGCCTACTGATCGCCACCGATCGTGATGGTGATCCGATCGCCGATGGTTTTGCCAGCGGTAGCTTTGTCATCGACGTCGAGGATGATGTGCCGACCTTGAAACCTGTCGATCCGCAGCAGCCTGCGCTCGGCGGTACGGTGCACGAAGATCTTTTGACCAGCCCGAACTCCGGCAACCCGGATGGCGGTACTCAAACGCTGGTAGTCAGCACCGAGGGTGGTGCCGGTACATTGGCTTCGCTGGTCTCTTTTGGCGCGGATGGTCCCGGTGCTTTCGGGTTGGTCAACAGCGGTGACGCCACTGCGTTGCTTGACGCTCAGGGGCTGACCTCGGGCGGAGAAAGTCTGCTCTATGACGTGGTTGAGACCCGCGTCGACGGCAAGCTTGTCAGTACCACCTTGACAGCGGTTTCCGCCGACAGCCTGGGCAACTACTCGGTGTTTACATTGACGGTAAATGCCGATGGTAGTTTCCACTTCGAACTGCAGGGCCCGATAGACCATCCCGAGCAGAGCGACAACGACAGTGAGCTGTGGTCTTCCGATGGCGTATTCGGTATCGACTTCACTCAGCTGTTTACCGCCACCGATGGTGACGGTGACCCGCTGCAACTGCCGGAGGGCACCAGCGGCCTGTTCGTCATCAATATTGAAGACGATGTGCCTGAGCTGGTCGTCAGCGAGCCGGACTACTGCCTGACGCTGACCTATAAAGGCGGCGATGCGGCGATGTTCAATAGCTACGGCTATTACATCAAGAACGCAGATGGTACGCCGGCCAGCGGCGAGATCATCTGGAGCAATACACGTTTCCTTGGGGTTGGTACTACCACCACCTTGGAAGGGCTCAATCCCGATAGCGTCGGCTTTTTCATCATTCCCAATGGCGCCTTCAATGGTGTCAGTAACGGTACCGAGGTCACGTTCCAACTGGTCGATGGACAGTGGCAGGCCTTTGTCGGCGGTAGCGCACTCAATGGTGCCGGCGGCGCGCAGGTTGTCTTCGACAACCCGGCGCTCAACCCCAATGGCAAATCCCATGTCGAGGACAACGCCGCGCCCGGCAACCAGAACTGGGAGGATATCAACAGCGCCAGCGCCAGCGATAACGACTACAACGATGTCAATATCCAGGCCACCTGGACGGTCAAGACGCCTGCACCGGTAGGCGGTACGGTACATGAGGACAAGCTGACCGATCCCCATCAGGGCAACCCGGATGGTCCTGGCCAGACGTTGGTGATCAGCACTGCGACGGGCGCGGCCAGTTTGCTCTCGCTGGTTGCCTTCGGTGCCGATGGGCCCGGCGATTTCAGCCTGGTGGAGGAGGGTAGCGCCGCCGAGTTGCTGAACGCCCAGGGGCTGACGTCCGGCGGTGAGCCGCTCGACTACAAGGTCACCCAGGAGCTCGATGACGATGGCAATCTGGTCAGCACCACGCTTATTGCGACGGGCACGGCTGCAGGCGGTTATCCGGTATTCACCCTGGTGGTGGAGGCTAACGGTGACTTCACCTTTAGTCTGCAGGGGCCAATCGACCATCCGCTGAAAAATGGTGACGATAACGAGCTCTGGTCGTCGGACGGTGCCTTTGGCATCGACTTCACCCAGTTGCTGGCGATCACCGATGGCGATGGCGACCCGCTGCAGATGCCGCAGGGGGCTGGCGGCCTGTTCGTGATCAATATCGAGGACGATGTGCCGACCCTGAGTCTAGGGGTCAATAAGCAAGCGTTGGTTCAGCTGGAAGTGGCGCTGGACGAAACCCGTGGCAATCATGATCGTTACGCCACCAACGATAACCAGAGCCAGGGCTACGTGAACGACGACAATGGCGCGTTGGCCAAGGTCACCACTGAGCTTGCTGGCGGCTTGACCTCGCTGTTCACCATCGGTGGGGCAGCCGGGGCTGATGGCGAGGCTTCGCTCAGCGGTACGCTGAGCTTCTCCGGGGTGCCGCCCCAGGGGCTGACCACCACCTTGTCGGCCACCAATGGCGGTGCCATCCGTCTGTTCGTCGACCCGGCCAACAGCCAGGTGGTCAGAGGTGTCGATGCCACTGGCGATACGGTCTTCACCATCGCCATCGTCACTGTCGATGGGCAACCGCAACTGCAGACCACGCTGTTCGAAGCGATCCGTCATCCGGACAACGATCAGCGCTTTGACGAGGCGGTCGATCTGTTGATCAAACACCAGGGCTCGTTGCAGCTGCAGTATCAGGTTACCCGTGTCGACGGTGATGGTGACGCGGTGACCCGTACCGCGAAGGTCGAGCTTGCTGGCGGCAATTCGTCCTACTTCTCCTTCCAGGACGACGGCCCGAAAATCATCAAGTTCGAGCTGGGTCACAGCGTCAAGCTATACGTCGACGAATCCGTTGGCAAAGGTGGTTCCAGCCAGAACGAACCCGGCCAGGCGGCGCCGAATGACGAGCAGGGCCACGGCAATGTGCTGGGTTACGCCCGGATCAATGGCGAGAAGCTGTTCAAGCTGATCGCCGATGGTGGTTCGGATGGCCTGGACAGTGGCCGTACCCGCTTCTCCCTGACCCTTGCCAGCAATGGCGTGGACTCCGGGCTGAATGCCACGGCCGGTGGCGACATCCTGCTGTACAAGGAGGCCGATGGCAGCATCCTGGGTAAAGCCAACGGCGTTACGGTGTTCAAGATCAGCGTCAATGCCGCTGACGGTAGCGTGACCCTGGTGCAGTACAAGGCCATCGTCCACGACGATACCAGCAGCCATGACGAGCTGGCGCTGCTCAAGGATGGCGTGCTGAAACTGAACGTGACGGTCTACGACAAGGACGGCGACCCGCAGAGCGCCAGCCTGGATCTGGGCAAGGTGGTCGGCTTCGAGGACGACGGCCCGAAAATCACCAAGTTCGAGCTGCAGCACGGCACCAAGCTGTACGTCGACGAATCGGTGGGCAGCACAGGTTCCAGCCAGAACGAGAATGGCTATGTCGCGCCGAACGATGAGCAAGGCCATGGTGATGTGCTCGGCTATGCCAGCATCGACGGCAAGGATCTGTTCAAGCTCACGGTGGATGCCGGTTCGGATGGCCAAGACACGTCGCGTACCCGTTTCGAGTTGAATCTGAGCCAGGACGGCGTCGACTCTGGGCTGGATGCTACAGCCGGCGGTGATATTCGCCTGTACAAGGATGCCGACGGCAACGTGCTGGGTGTGGCCAACGGCGTCACGGTATTCAAGGTCAGCGTCAATGCCGGCAGTGGCAATGTGACCCTCGTGCAATACGAGGCCATCGCCCATGGCAATACCAGCAATCATGACGAGCTGGCGTTGATTCGCGCCGGTGTGCTGAAGCTCGGCGTGACCGTCTATGACAAGGATGGCGACTCTCACAGTGCCAGTCTGGATCTGGGCAAGGTAGTCGGCTTCGAGGACGATGGTCCCTCCGCAGGCATCACCAATGCCGCCTACGCGCTGGACGATGAAGGCCTGCCCAATGGCATCAATGGTGGTGAGGGCGACGTGACAGGGGCGAACACCACGGTCTCCGGCACGCTGGTATTCGACGCCGGCTCCGATGGTCTGCGTGGCATCTCCCTGTCCGGGCCGAGCGTATTGGGCACCGAGAACGTCACCTCGACCTGGAACGCCGACAGCAAAACGCTGACCATCAGCAGTGCCGCGCGCGGCACGCTGGTGACCGTGGTGTTGACCGATCCGGCGCTCGGCAAGTACGAGCTGGAGTTGCATCAACCCCTGATGCATCCGGCTGGCCAGGACGAAAACGACATCAAACTGCAGATCGGCTACACCGTGACCGACGGTGATGGTGATACCGCCGTGGGCAAGCTGGTGGTCACCGTCGACGATGACACCCCGACCATCCAGGCCATGCAGCCGGGCTTCGAGTCGCAGGCCACCTTCCTCGGCAGCGATGCCGGCTATCACAACAGCTACGGTTATTACTCGCGAGATGCCGAGGGCAATCCATCGGTGGGCAAGGTGATCTGGGCTGATGTGAAGGCGCAGGCGACAGGAGTCACCTTCGATCTGGATGGGCTCGACCCGAGTGAGGTTGGTTTCTTCATCATCCCCAATGGCGCCGCCAATGTTGGTTTGAGCAATGGCGCCGAGCTGACCTTCCAGCAGGACGCTGATGGTAACTGGCAGGCCTTGCTGGGTGGGGTGCCACTGACCGGTGCTGGCGGTGCCAACGTGCTGTTCGACCGTGCCGAGTTCAACCCGGGCGGCTCGCACCTGCAGGATAACGCCGAACCGGGCAACCAGAACTGGGAGGACCTCACTGACGCTCCCGACTACGACTACAACGACGTCAACACCAACGTTACCTGGGGCATGCCGCTGCAGGTGGACGAGACTTATCTGGGTACGCCGGATGCGACGGTCAGCCGTAACTTCAGCTCGGCCTTCAACGCCGAGTATGGTGCCGACGGCCCTGGTTCGCTGGCCTACGCGCTGGTGATCAAATCGCCGGATTCCGGGCTGGTCGATACCGAGAGCGATGAAGCGGTCAAGCTGGTGTTCAACGGCTCGGTGCTCGAAGGTCGCACCGAAACCGGTAACGAGCTGGTCTTCACCCTGAGCGTCGACGCCGCAGGACTGGTGACCCTGACGCAACTGAGGGCCGTGGTTCATCCCACTGCCCAGCCTGATGAACTGCATCTGCTGGGCAGTGACAAGATCGGACTGCAGGCCACCATTACCGATGCCGACGGTGATCAGGCCTCGGCCAGCATCGACCTGGGCCAGGTGCTGGGCTTCCGTGATGACGCACCCATGGCGGTCAATGATGAAATTGCCGGTGAGGTCTCACGTACGGCAGTCGATCAGGTTGTCGGCAACATCAACGACCTCACCGGTAACGACAGCTTTGGCAACGATGGCAGGGCTAGCGTCTCGCCGGTGCAGATCATCGGCCAGGGCAGCCAGGGCGGTACGCTGGTCATCGATACCAGCGGCAATCTGGTCTACAGCGCTGGCAGTGGGGCCAGCGCCGGTACGGAGGTGTTCACCTATCAGATCACCGACGGCGATGGCGACGTTTCCACGGCCACTGTGACCCTCTCGCTCGGTGGCAACGACCCGGTCGGTGGTCAGGCTTCCGGCAGCGTCGACGAGGATGGCTTGACCCATGGGCTGGCCGGAGGCCCCAACGACCTGGCTGGCGAAGCCACCACGGCCAGTGGGGCGCTCGGTTATCAGGTGGACAGCTTCGGTGGTTTCGCCTGGGATGCCAGTGGTCTTGGCAGCCTGTCTTCAGGCGGTTCGGCGCTCAACTATCAGCTCAGTGCAGATGGCAAGACGCTGAGTGCGTTCGATGCCGGTGGCAATCCGGTCTTCACCCTTAGCCTGACCAACTCGGAGACCGGGCAATACAGCTTCAAGCTGTTCAAGCCGCTCGATCATCCGGCGCCGGACGTCGATGGTACGGCAGACGAGAACGACCTGAACCTGGCCTTCTCCTACAAGGTCTGGGACTCCTCTGCGCCTTCGGCTCCGGCCACGGGTAGCCTGACGATCACGGTGGATGACGACTCGCCGGCCACGCCCGACGACATCGCCAAGTCTGCCAGCGAGCCGCAAGGCATCCAGACCAACCTGATGGTAGTGCTGGATCTGTCCGGCAGCATGGACGAAGCGCCGTCGGGTGTCAGCGGGTTCAGCAGCAAGCTGGCGCTGGCCAAGGATGCCGTGCAGCGTCTGATCGACAGCTACGACAACCTCGGTGACGTGATGGTGCGCATCGTGACCTTCGCCAACAGCGCGAGTGCTGTGGGCAATGTCTGGATGAGCGCCGTCGATGCCAAGGCCTGGCTCACCGACCTGGCCAACAACGCCGGCAACGGTTCGACCAACTATGACGATGCGCTGATCAAGGCGATGAATGCCTACGATTCGTCCGGCAAGCTCACCGGCGCAGGGGTACAGAACGTTTCCTACTTCCTCTCCGACGGCCAGCCGACGCTGTCCAACGCCAACCCAGGTAGTAACAACAGTGGCAGCCAGTACAACCCGGAACTGGGCGATGGCATCGGCGCCAGCGAGGAGGCGGACTGGATCGCCTTCCTCACGGCCAAGGACATCAAGTCCTATGCGCTGGGTATGGGGCTGGGCAGCGACCTCGACAAGACCCTGCTCAACCCCATCGCCTATGACGGCCAGACGGGCGTCAACACCGATGGCATCCTGGTCTCCAACCTCAACCAGCTCAACGACACTCTGCAGGGTACGGTGACGGGTACGGTGATCTCCGGCAACCTGATCAGCGAAGGCAGCAATGGTTTCGGTGCCGATGGCCCGGGTCTGCAGCCGATTGCTGCGATCACCCACAACGGTGTCACGTATACCAGCGAGTCGGCTGCCTACGATCCCGCGAGCCATACGCTGACCTTCACCACCGCGGGTGGCGGCTCGTTCAGTGTCAACCTGGTCACCGGGGCTTACACCTACAACTTCAACGACGATGTCGCCGAGGATGTGACGGATACCATCCGCTACACCCTGATCGATCGCGATGGCGATGCGGTGTCTGCCGACCTGAAGCTGACCATCACCGACAGCAGCGAGGTCTATGCCTACGACAACTACAACCAGGCCATCGTCGGGCAGAAATGGGTCACGCCCGACCCGGTAACCAAGGTGCTGGCGGACTTTTCCAGTACCAGCAATCAGGCCTCGTCCGGGCCCAACTACAACCCCTGGATATTCGATACCACCGACAACGGCAACGTGAGTGGCAATGAAACCACGGTGATCACGCAGGCCGATGTCATGGCCGTGGCAGGCAGCAAATGGGGCGTTACCGCTGTCAATTCCTCTAATGGCGTCAGCGTGCAGGGTAATGCCTTGCAGCTCGTCGACAGTGATCGTAGCGCCGGTGTCAGCACCAAGGCTGCAACACCGACCTTCGAGGTGGCCGAGGGCAACACGGCCAAGGTCTCCTTCGACTTGGGCAGCATCAGCAACTTCAGCAGCAGCGGCTCGGGAGACCAGTTCACCTGGACGTTGTACAAGCAGAACGGCAGTGCCTGGACGCTGGTGCAGAGCGGCACCCATGCATCCAGTAACTCGACTACCGTCACCAGCAACAGCGTGGGCGAGGGTACTTATCGTCTCTACTTCGAGGTCAATGATCGCACCAACAACAGCAGCAGCTTCCGTGTCCGGGTGGACAACATCACCCTGATCACCGTTGCAGCCGCGATGCTGGTCGACACTGCCACGGCGGTGGCGGGCAACGTGCTGACCGATGCCAACAACTACCTCTACAGCGACCATCCATGGGGTGCGGTGGATAGCAAGGGTAGCGAGGGGGCGACGCTCAGCGTGCTGGATAACGGCAGCTTCGTGGCCGTGAGCACCTCGAAGACCATCGACGGGCAGTGGGGCAGCTTGCTGTTGCACAGCGACGGTTTCTACACCTACACACCGGATCCCGACTACGCCAACCTGGGCAAGGAAGATGTCTTCACCTACCAGTTGACCCAGCCTGATGGCGACGTCAGCACGGCGCGTCTGGTGGTCGGTATCGGCTCCAGCGTTGCAGTGCAGCCCAATGTGGTGATGGGCCATGAGGCGCTCAACGACACCTTGCTGGGCAGCGAAGGCAGTGATGTGCTGCTGGGTTTGGGTGGCAACGATACGCTGCATGGGCTGGGTGGCAATGATCGTCTGGAGGGCGGTGATGGTAATGACACCCTGATCGGCGGCAAGGGCAACGACATCCTCATTGGCGGTGCAGGCAACGACACCTTCGTGTGGAACGCCGATGATCGTGGCGGCAACTACCACGATATCGTCAAGGACTTCGGCAATGGCGCGGACAAGCTGGATCTGTCGCAGCTTTTGGTGGGTGTCAGCGATCCAGCCAGTGCTGATGTGTTGACCCAATACCTGAGCTTCGACTTCGTCAGCGATCCGGGTAGTACGGTGATCAACATCGCCAGCGCCGGAGGTGGCGCGCCGGTGGATCAGACCATCACTCTGGAGAACACCATCCTTTCCGGTGGCAACACTGCAGATATCATCCAGGGCATGCTGGACCAGAATCAGCTGGTCGCCTGAGGTGTGAGGGAGGCCGTCAGCGCTGCGCTGGCGGCCTCTCAAGAAAAGGGAAATGCTTATCAGAGTTTCCTTAGTTGGAGCACTCAACTAGAGTAAGCCCGCTACCCGTTCCGAGTAGCGGGCTTTTTTATGGCGTTTGCTGGAGGCAGCGATGGTTTACGTACAGCGCGACGCGGCCGGGCGTTTGTTGCGAGTCGAACATGAGCCCTTTGAGGGTATGACGGAAAACCTGGCTGTCGAGAGCGAGGAGCTACACAGCTGGCTTGAGGCCAAGGAAGAGGTCAAGGCGCGCCTGGACAGCCTGAAACAGTCTGACCTGGAGCTCGTGCGCGTGCTGGAAGACGTGGTCAGCGTGCTGGTCGAACGAGGCGTTATTCGTTACACCGACCTGCCCGAGGCCGCACGCCAGAAGCTCGATCAGCGTGCCATCGCCCGTGCCGAAATCGAGGGGCTCAGCGGCCTGCTTGGCGACGACGAGCACAATCTGGTTTAGAACCCCGCCTTTGTAGGAGCCGCGCCCCGCGGCGAAGCGGCCGGTGCGACACCCGTAATCTTCAGAAATTACCCCCGGCGGGGCTCCTGCAGTTATTGCTTGCCCCAGGGCGCCGGTGCGCCGATCAGACGGCCCATGGCACCGTGGATGCCCAGTTCGGTCAGCACTGTGAGCTCCTCTTCGGTTTCCACCATCTCGGCGATCAGCGGCAGGTCGATGCTGTTGGTGGCGCGGAAGATCGCTTCGATGAACAGCCGCTTGTCGCTCTCCTGGTCGATGGCCCGGATATAGGTGCCATCGATCTTCAGGTACGCCAGGCCCAGGTGGGTGAGATTGCCAATCAGGCTGAAGCGCCCACCAAAATGCTGCAGGCCCAGGTTGAAACCCGCCTCACGAATCGCCTGGCTCAGCGCTTCCAGCTCGGCGGGTGGCGGCAGGTGGCGTTCGTCGATTTCCAGCGTCATCAGGTGCGCTACGTCTTTATGACTGTTCAGCGCATCGAGCAGGCGCGCTTTATCCTGGTCATTGCGCAGGGTCGCGGCAGACAGGCTCAGCGCCAGTGGGTGAGGATGTTGCGCCAGGTGCTCCAGGCTGTGTTCGAGCATCGCCAGATCGAAGCGCGCAGCCCAGCCCAGGCGCTCGATCCAGGGCAGGAAGCGCCCGGCCGTGATGGCTTCACCGGCTGGATCGAGCAGGCGTGCGAGGACCTTGTGCTGCATGAGCCTGCCCGTCGCGCATTCGGCTACAGGCTGGAAATACAACTGCAATTTTCCCTGGCTCAGCGCCTCGTCGATCCAGCCGCGCCAGTCGTGCAGGCCCTGAGTGGTCTGGGCGGTGAAGTCGTCGAGGCGTTCCCAGCACCTGTCGGTGTTGCTCTGTGCCTGAGCCAGTGCCTGATCGGCGCGACTCAGCACTGCCGCGCTCTGTTCGCCGGGGCGAAAGGCGGCAATACCGATATGTGCAACGGGATCGCAGTCACTGGCACCGGTCTGCTTCAGGCTGTTCAGGGCTTCGCTGAGCTCGCTGGCCAGGCGCTCTGCGTCTTCGCCATTGAGGCCGGGTGCAAGCAGCGTGAACTCGCCGCCGCGGTTGCGTGAGGCCAGCCATTGGCTGCGCCCCGGTAACGCCAGCAGTTGTTTGAGTTGATCGCCCAGCGCGGCGATCAGCGCGTCGGTACGCTGGCCGCCGAGACGCTGGTTGAGACCGCCCAGGTCGTTGAGGCGCAGCAGCAGCAGGTAGCCATCAGGATGCTGCTCGTTGATCACCAACTGGTTGCTCAGGCGTATGTCGAACTGGCGGCGGTTGGCCAGGCCGGTGAGGCTGTCCTGATAGGCCTCCTCGCGCAGTTTCTCGCTGCGCGCGGCCTCTTCGGCGAACAGGGTCTTGAGCTTGTCGACCATCTGGTTCATTGCCAGCACCACCCGCTTGAGCTCTGGCGTGCGTGGCACACGGGGCAGGGTGAGAAATTCGCGGCGGCTGATGGCTTGCGCCTGCTGCACCATGTTGTCCAGCGGCCGCAGCTGGGTACGCAGCAGCCAGCCACCGAGCACGGCACTGACCAGGCCGCACAGCAGCAGCCAGAACAGGCTGCCGAGGGCGCTGTCCCACAGTTTGGCCAGGGCGAACTGTGGATGGCTGAGCACCTCGACCCTTGCGGCCTGCTCCCAGCCGCGCATGATCAGCGCATCGCCACCCTGGGGCTGCAGATCGACCAGGTCGACGAACCAGCCGGGCACGTTCTCGGGCCTGATCTCGGTGGCGCGTTCGACGATCACGCTGTCGTCGGCGATGCGCACCACGCGGATGCTGGCGAAGTAGCCACTGTCGAAGATCGAACTGACCATCAGCTCGATCATCGCCGGGTCGTCCACATGCGGCGTCATCGACAGCCCCAGCGCCGTGGCGGCGTCCTGGGCGTGCGAGCGCAGCTGGCTGATCAACTGTTCACGCGAGCTCTCCACCCCGGCGATGAAACTGCCGGTGAAGGCCACCACCAGAAACAGGCAGATGGCGAGAAACAGTTGCTTTAGTAACGACATGGCTTTTTCCTCCTAGCCTTCGCCAATGGCGAAGCCCTCCGCGCGCATTTTTTTCAGGATGTCCTGCCAGCGAGAGAGCTTCTTGGTGTCGCTCTTGCGTGTGTTGGAGCCTGCGAGGTAGAGGCCTTCGGCATTGAAGGCGTACACCGGCAGCAGGTCCTTGCGTTGCGAGGCAGGGCGGATGTCGTTGATCAGGTTGTCCAGCACCAGTGGCTCGGCGCTAGGGCTGGCGTAATAGGTCAGCACCATGTGCGCCTGGTTGTAGTTCAGCGCCTTGACGTAGGTGATGCGCAGCTTTTCGCTGGGGATGCCGAGGCGGCGCAGGGTGAAGTACTTGGCGATGGAGTAGTCCTCGCAATCGCCGGCGCCCTTGATCAGCATTTCTACTGGGGTGGCCCAGTAGTCGTTCTCGCGCCAGAGCTGAATGTCGTCGACGAAGCGGATGGTGCGGTTGAAGAAGCGATTGACCTCATTGAGCTTGTCCGCCTCGTTCAGGCTGGTGCTGCTCTTGATCAACTCTTCCCAGTCGAGAATGCGTTTGCGTGCAGGGCCGAGGTTGCCGTAGCGGTTTTCCGCATTCTTCACGATCACGGCGAAGTCCCAATCGGCTACTGCCAGCGCGGCCAGCAGCCCGCCGCCAATCCACAGGATCAGCAGCCGCCACCGCCATCCCTGAACGCGCAGCCGTCGCATGGGGTCGTGGTCTCCAGGCTCGATTGGCAGAGTCTAGGTGAGGTGTCGGCTTTTTGCCGGCCGCTTCGTCACTGTAAGAAAGCAGCGTCAAAAGCTTGTCGAGAAAGTGACTGGCTCCCGTAGCCCGGATGCAATCCGGGGGACTCCCGCTGAGCTGTCGGATAGCATCCGGGCTGCGCAGAGCGCTCAGGGATTGGGCAGGGTCTTCTGCTTGAGGATATACAGGCTGACCAGCGCCGCACTGCTGAGCATGAACACGCGCGCCCAGGGCATGGGCACCAGATAGCAGGAGAAGCTGATGCTGGCCCACATCAGCACCAGGGCGTAGACCTTGCCCTTGAGTGGGATGCCCTGGCCTTCGAGGTAGTCGCGAATCCACGGCCCCAGGCGCGGGTGGGTGACCAGCCAGAGGTAGAAACGCCGTGAGCTGCGCACGAAGCAGGCCGCCGCCAGGAGCAGGAATGGCGTGGTCGGCAGTACGGGCAGGAAGATGCCGATGACCCCGAGTGCCACGCTCAACCAGCCGATGGTCAGCAGCAGGTAACGGACACTGCGATGGCGGCTTGGCTGGATGTCACGCGGCATGGGCGGGTCTTGGCGGCAGCCGGGGCGTGCCCCGGCTCATGGGGTCAGTGGCGAGGCTTGAGCAGTGCGGGTTTTTCTTCCGGAGCCTGGCACAGCAGGAAGAGGGCGGTCAGCAGCTCGGGAATCTGGTCGATCATGCTGTCCACCAGGTCGCGGTCGCGGGCGATCTCGGCAAATTCGGCCTGTTCGTCGAACAGACCCGAGCCGACCATGATCGGCAGCAGCAACTCGCTGACTTCGTCTTCGGCATCTTCGAACCACACCGCTTCACGCAGGAACACGCCTTCCATGAAGCCGATGCACCAGCCGCGCAGGTCGGAGTCATCCGGTTCGTCACCGAGATCCAGATCGCACGGCAACTCGGGCTCTTCCTCGCCGGCCAGCTGACGCGCGATATGCGCCTTGAGATGGATCAGCGTGCTTTCGATCTCTTCGCGTTCGGCGTCGCTGCGGTAGTGCGGTGGCTCGGCGAACAGCGCATCGATCCACTCACGCTCCGGTACCTGATCCGGGCAGATCGCCAGGGCGGTCAGGTAGCCATGCGCGGCCACGTAGTCCAACGCCTCTTCGTGCAACTCATCGGCATCGAGAAAGGCTTGCAGGCGGGACAGTTGCTCAGCGAAGGACATCGTGGGGTTACCTTGAGGCTTAGGGGATAAACGAGGATGGATTCTAGTTCACCGCTGCCTCTGCGACCAGCACGGGCGCTCTACTAACGGCGATTGAGCGGCTTCGGACGGGTAGGCGCCCTGTTGCCTGCGATCCTGCGGCATAATGCGCGGCTAGATTTGGAGGCCTTCATGCTCGACCACGCCATGCGCATTCTCAAAGACGTTTTCGGCTACGACGCCTTTCGCGGCAACCAGGCCGCGATCATCGAGCGCGTGGCCGGCGGCGGCGATGCCCTGGTGTTGATGCCTACCGGCGGCGGCAAGTCACTGTGCTTCCAGGTGCCGGCGCTGATGCGCGAGGGCCTGGCAGTGGTGGTTTCTCCGTTGATCGCCCTGATGGACGATCAGGTGGCCACCCTTGACGAATTGGGTGTGGCAGCCGTGGCGCTGAACTCCACCTTGAGCCCTGACGAGCAGCGCGAGATTGCCGACCGTATCCGTCGCGGGCAGATCAAGATGCTCTACCTGGCGCCCGAGCGTCTGGTGCAGCCGCGCATGCTGAGTTTCCTGCAGGGCCTGGATATCGCCCTGTTCGCCATCGACGAAGCGCATTGCGTGTCGCAGTGGGGCCATGATTTCCGACCTGAGTACCTGCAGCTCGGTCAGCTGGCTGAGCTCTTTCCACATGTGCCGCGCATCGCCCTGACCGCCACCGCGGATAAACGTACCCGTGAGGAAATCGTCCAGCGTCTGCACCTGGACAACGCCGAGCGCTTTCTGTCGAGCTTTGACCGGCCGAACATCTTCTATCGCATCCAGCCCAAGGATCAGCCGCGCAAGCAACTGCTGGGTTTTCTCGCCGCGCGCAAGGGCGATGCCGGTATCGTCTACTGCCTGTCGCGCAAGAAGGTCGAGGAGGTCGCCGAGTTTCTCAGCAGCCAGGGCTTCCCGGCCCTGCCTTATCACGCCGGCTTGCCCAACGAGTTGCGTGCCTTCAATCAGAAGCGCTTTCTCAATGAGGAAGGCCTGATCATGGTGGCGACCATCGCCTTCGGCATGGGCATCGACAAGCCCAACGTGCGTTTCGTATGTCACCTGGATCTGCCCAAGTCGCTGGAGGCCTACTACCAGGAAACCGGTCGCGCCGGCCGCGACGGTCTGCCGGCCGATGCCTGGATGGCTTACGGCCTGCAGGACGTGATCTTCCTCAAGCAGATGCTCAACAATTCCGACGGTGACGACCGCCACAAGCGCATCGAGCAGCACAAGCTCGACGCCATGCTCGCCCTGTGCGAGGAGACACGCTGCCGCCGTCAGGCGCTGCTGGCCTACTTCGATGAAGAATTGCCCAACCCTTGCGGGCACTGCGACAACTGCATTGATGGCGTCGAGACCTGGGATGCCACCGAGCCGGCGCGCCAGGCGTTGTCGGCTGTCTATCGCAGCGGCCAGCGTTATGGCGTCGGCCATCTGGTGGACATTCTGCTCGGCCGAGACAACGAGAAGATTCGTGCCGCCGGTCATCAGCACCTGGCAGTGTTCGGTGTAGGCAAGGGCTTTTCCGAGGTCGAGTGGCGAACCCTGTTCCGCCAGTTGGTCGCCCGCGGTCTGGCCGATGTCGATCTGGATGGCTTCGGCGGTCTGCGTCTGAGCGAGACCTGCAGGCCGCTGCTGCGCGGTGAGGTCAGCCTGCAACTGCGCCGTGAGCCCAAGCCGGCGCAGGCGGCCAAGGCCTCCAGCAGCGCCGCCAGTCAACTGGTGCGTGGTCATGAGCGGGAAATGTGGGAGGCGCTGCGCAGCCTGCGCCGCAAGTTGGCCGAGGAACACAGCGTACCGCCGTACGTGATCTTCCCCGATGCCACGCTGCTGGAAATGTTGCGCAGTCAGCCCAGCTCGTTGAGCGAAATGGCTGAGGTTAGTGGTGTCGGCGCGCGCAAGCTGGAGCGCTATGGCCAGGCCTTCCTGGAAGTGCTCAATGGCAGCGGCGCGGATGACACGCCGGCTCCGGTGGCCGACCTACGTCACGAACTGGTCAGCCTGGCCCGCGCCGGCATGACGCCCGCGCAGATTGCCGGCCAGCTTAACTGCAGTGAGAAGAATGTTTACAGCCTGCTGGCCGAGGCCATCGCCCAGCAACAACTGACCCTGGAACAGGCGCTGGATCTTCCTGAGGAACTGCTGGGCGAGATTCAGGAAACCTTCCTCGACGGCGAGGGCGAGCTGCCGGCCGTGAGTGAGGTCGCGCCGCTGTTCGCCGGTCGCGTCGACGAGAGCGTGCTCTACTGCGTGCGTGCGGCGCTGCAGGCCGAGTTCGAGATCTAAGCGCCCTCGGTGGAACTCGCTCGCCTGATTCTGGCGGCATTTCGCTCACAGGGCTAACAGGCCGTTGAGAAACGTAGGCGAGGTAGCCATTGCAAGGCAAAAAGCAGGCGAAAAAGCGGAGTTTATGAGTTGTAAATGAGCATTTGACCGGGCTGGCGTTCCAGCCTGTTTTTAACGCAGCAATGGCAACGCAGGTAGTTTTTCACCGGTCTGCTAAGGTGTGGGCAGGCCGCCAGATAACGAGGTGAGGGTGCCTAACTATCACGCCTGGCCCGACGAAGTTCGTTCGAGCCCCTATGCCGACCAGTTGAGCCTGGGCTTTCGTCGATTGCGTTTTTCCCGCGCTCTCGAGCGTGAATATCGTGCGCACATGCTCGAGGACGGCTTCGAGCTCAAACGTATCGCGCTCTGCGTGGCCACGGTCATCTGGCTGGCCCTGACTGCGCTCGACATGTTGGTGGTGCCTGCGTCACACCTGGGCTGGGTGATCGCCGTGCGCCTGGTGGTGCTGGTCATCCTGCTGGTTTGCGCGACCCTGATCCTGCGGCGTCGCCACAGCCATCTTCTGTTACCGCTGAGCATGACCTGCATCCTCGTGCTCGGCGTGGGGGCAGCGATGATTGTCGGTATCGCCCATCGCGCCGACCCCGGCTACCCCTACGAAGGTCTGTTGCTGGTGAGCATGGCGGCGTACTTCCTGGTCGGCCTGCGCTTGAACGAGGCCCTTGCCTGTTCCCTGGTGATTTTGCTTGCCTATGTGATAGCGGAATTGGCCGCGGGGCTGCCTGCTCCGAGGCTGATCAACAACCTGTTGTTTCTGGTCTTCGGCAATCTTATCGGCGCTGTCGGTTGCTACCTCCTGGAATACAAATCACGCGAGCATTTTCTGATCAGCCACCTGATGCAGCTCCTTGCCTACCACGACAGCCTGACCGGGCTGCACAACCGTCGTAGCTTCAATCGACAGTTCGAGCGCCTGTGGCGCCAGGCGCAGCGTGACGGCATATCGATTGCGTTGCTGCTCTGCGACATCGACCATTTCAAGGCCTACAACGACTGCTACGGTCACCAGGCTGGCGACGCGGCTTTGCAGCGTGTCGGCTCACTGATCAAGCAGGCGGCGCGGCGACCACTGGATATGGGCGTACGGCTTGGCGGTGAGGAGTTCGCGCTGCTGTTGTTCGACATCAGTGCCGATGAAGCCAGGCAACGCGCCGAGGCCCTGCGCCATTCGCTAGAGGAGGCGGGCATCGCCCACCGCGGCTCCGATAGCGCCGATGTACTGACCATGTCCATCGGCGTCGCCTGCCTGAGCCCGGATAGTCAGCCTGAATTGAGCCTGCTCTACGAACAGGCTGACCGAGCGCTATACGAGGCCAAGGCTTTCGGGCGTAACAGGGTGGCGGCCTGACTTGCAGTCGGGGCGCAACGAGCCGGTCGCATTCTGCAACGCTCATGGCGCAATCTGCGCTTGCCCTGCGCATCGGGTTATGGCTAGCTGGCTAATAATTAGTTTTTGACCTTTGTATGAGTCCGCTTGCCCATGTCTTACCCCGATCAACATCGCTTTGCCATGCAGGTTGCCCAGCTATCCCGTGCCTGGCGTTCCGAACTCGATAGACGCCTGGTAGGGCTGGGCCTGTCCCAGGCTCGCTGGCTGGTGCTGCTGCACCTGGCGCGCTTCAGTGAAATGCCGACCCAGCGTGAATTGGCGCAAAGCATCGGCGTAGAAGGGCCGACGCTGGCGCGTCTACTCGACAGTCTCGAAAGCCAGGGGCTGGTTACTCGCGTGGCGGTACCCGAAGACCGCCGTGCCAAGAAGATTGCGCTGCAGCCGGACGCGCAGCCTTTGATCGAGAAGATCGAAGCGATTTCCACCCAACTGCGCCATGAAGTCTTCGCCGGTATCGACGAGGAGGATCTGCGTCGCTGTCAGCAGGTGCACGCTCGAGTGCTCGGCAACCTGATGAAGTGAACCGCCTGTACTGTCAAAAATCCGATCATTTTTTGATCGGTTTTTTTCTGTGCCTAATTTTTGACTGATTCAACTTGATGGCACCGTGCTTTCGTCGGCAAACTGGCCCCCAAGCCGCTACTTTGTGAATTAGTAGCCATAATGCAATTCGAGACGGCCTCGACAAGGACCTTGTCGCCCGTTCTCGAACTATCAAGGGCGCCAGCCTCCCGGCCAAGGGATGCTCAGACAGGAAGTCGAGGAGGTGGCGTTCGAGCCGGATAACCCTGGAGGTCACATGGCTCGGGTGCGTCAATTAATGTTGGGTCTGGCGTCGGGGTCCGCCCTCTATTCGGGAATGGCACCGGCGCTTGGTTTGGGTGAAATCACGCTCCATTCTGCGCTGAATCAGCCTTTCGAGGCCGAGATCGAGCTGCTGGAAGTGGGGGACCTGAGCGCGCAGGATCTGCGTGTTGGTCTGGCGCCAGCCGAGGTGTTCAGTCGTTCGGGCGTCGAGCGCTTCTACTTTCTCAACGATCTGCGTTTCACGCCGCTTCTGCAGGGTTCACGTAGCGTGATCCGCGTGGTGTCGAACCGTCCGGTGCGTGAGCCATACCTGAACTTCATCGTCGAAGTGGCGCGTCCCAACGGCCAATTGCTGCGTGAGTACACCGTGCTGCTGGATCCTCCCGGCTCTTCGGCTTACTCCGCCGTGGCTGCGCCAAGCGCTACGGCGCTTTCGCAACCCTCTACTCGCGCCGCAGCACCGCTCTCGCCGGTCAGCACGGTCACGCCGCCGAGTGCATCTGCTGGGCACCGTCATCAGGTCAGCCGTGGCGACAGTCTCTGGTCCATCGCCGCGCGTCTGCGTGAGCAGGGCAGTAAGCTGTCTCAGCAGGCGCTGATGGAGGGCATTCTTGCCCTTAACCCGAATGCCTTTGCTGGCGGCGATCCAAGTCGTCTACAGGCTGGCGCCGACCTGCTGCTGCCGGATGCCGCCCGTGCGGAGGCTGCCCAGCCGACTGCTGCTCCGGTCGCTGCCGAGGCCGCACCTGCGCTCGCTGAAAACACTGCCGAAGGGCCCGTGAGCGCGCCTATGGCTGCCTTGGAGCCAGCACCGCAGCAAAGCGAAAGCCTGGAGCTGCTGGCAGAGAGGCAGCGCCAGGTCGATCTGGAGCTGGCCAACCAGGCTGCGGAAAATCTGCAGCTGCAACAAGGCTTGGCGCAACTGCAATTGCAACTGCAGCAGTTGCAGGAGCAATTGGCGCAGAAGGATGCTCAGTTGGCTGAGCTAGCTGCGCGCACCCCGGCCGAGCCGGTTGCCAAGCCCATTACCGCCGCGCCGGTCAGTGTCGAGGAGCCCGTGGCAGCAGAACGTGGCTGGTGGTCGACACTGTTGGCCGGTGGTCTTGGGCTTCTGCTGTTGCTCGGTGCGCTTTTCTGGGCCGTGCGGCGGCGTGGAGAGAAAACTAGGCCGGTGGTGCAGGTACAACCAAAGGCGCAGCCACCGCAGCAACCGCCTCGTCCCCAACTCGCGGCGGTTGCCGCTCCGGTTGCCGCAGCTCCGGTGGTCAAGGCAGTACCGGCGCCGGCTCCGGTGCGTGCTCAAGGGCCGGTCGACCCACTCGAGGCTGCCAATGTCTACATCGCCTACGGTCGCTTCAGCGAGGCCCGTGGTGAGCTGAGCAAGGCGCTGGCTCAGGAGCCGCAGCGCAGCGATCTGCGCTTCCGTCTATTGGAAGTTCTGGCGCTGCTGGGCGACGGGGCGGGCTTCGCGCGTGAGGAGGCCGTGCTGCGCGCCGAAGCGTTCGACGCCGCACGCATCGATGCCTTGAAGGCGCGGCATCCTGATCTGCGGGTGACTCAGCAGGTACCGACCGAGGTTATCGCTGAGCAGCAGCCTGCGGCCGAACCTGATTTTCAGCTCAACCTCGACGACCTGTCGCTGGATGCCGATTGGGATCTGGTCAGCCCTTTCCCTGCTACCGCCAAGGCCAAACCCAAGGCTGCTGCAGAACCGGAGTTCGATCCGTCGTTCGCCAGCAATCTGCAGGAGCTCCCGGAGGTGTTCGAACTGCATCATGAAGACGAGCAGTTGAGCGCCTTCAGTGAGATGGAAATGGTGCTCAGTGATGAGGTGCCGGCGCTGGATGACAACTTCATCGACGCTTTCGCCGGTGATGCCGATGCCACCGCTGCGCTGCAGGGCGACATCGACCACCTGGCGGGCAATCCGGAGCACATGGCCCAGCTTAACCAGGCGCTGGCTTACATCAAACAGGGCGATATCGCCACCGCCTGCGACATCCTCAACGAGGTGATCGATCACGGTGACGACGAGCAGAAAAAGGCCGCTCGCCAGTTGCTGGCAGAAATCGCCTGATCAACCCCGCTGTCATGTAACGAGGCCGCGCACATGCGCGGCCTCTTCGTTTCAGAAGCTCTTGCCCAGGTTCAGGTACAGCGCTTTTTCCCGCTCGTCGTTGAAGCCGTAACTGAAGTTCAGCGGCCCCAGCGGCGTATCCAGACCGAGGAAGATGCTGGCGGCGTTGATGTAGCCGCTGTCGAAAGCGTTGTCGTTGTTCCAGGCGCGGCCGCGCTCCAGCGACATGCCCAGGTACAGCGGGAAGTTCAGCGGCAACATCGAGGTTGGTGTCATGCGTCGGTAGTAGATCATCCGCGCCAGCGCCATGTTCTGGCCGCTCAGCGAGTCCTGACGAAAGCCCGATAGTTCCTGGGCGCCACCGAGAATGAAGCCCGAGGTGACCACTTCCGCCTCATCCAGCGTGCGTCCGTAGCGACCACCGAACAGCCAGGTGTTGGGGCCATGGCTGTAGGCCTTGTCCAGCTTCAGCTGCCATTGTCGATATTCCTCGTCCGAACCCAGCCCACGGTCGTACTTGCGCAGCATCAGGCCGATGTCCTCGCCGGTGCGCGGGAAGTCGAGGTTGTCCAGGGTGTCGAAGGAGTACAGCAGTTCGTAGTAACCCTCGCTGAAACTGAAGCTGGGCAGGTCGCGCTCGCCGACGCGGACATCCGCTTCGCCCCAGGCCTGAGCAATGCCGAAACGAATCTCGCCGTTGTTGGCAATCTGCCGGCCGAGGTTGAGGCCATAGCCGTAACGCTCCAGGCGGTATTCGGCGATGGGGTCGTTGTCCAGGATCGCTTCGACGTTCTGCGCCTCACCGAACAGGTAGGGCGCGACGAAGTAGCGCGAACCGGCGTCCAGCGGCTGATAGAACTCGCTGTAGAGCTCCTGGCGGTCACCCAACTGCAGGCGTGTCAGCCATTCGGCGCCGAGCTCGTTGATGCCGTTGACGCGGTAGCTGGCGCCGATGTTGAAAGCGCTGTCGCCACGCATGTCATCGGACAGGTTCAACCCCAGGCGCAGATAATCGGTGCCGGTACGTTTGCCGCGGGCATCGATCACCAGGGCACTACCGCGCTCGTCCAGCGGCTCTACCCGGTATTGCACGCGCTCGAAGTAGTCCAGGCCGTACAGCGTGCCCATGTCCTTCTGCAGGCGATCCATGTCCAGTGGCTCGCCAAGCGGTTGGCGAATATGCCGGCGAATCACCGCATCGCCGACCTTGGAGTCGTTTTCCACCTGGATCTCGCGAATCACCGGTGTGCGCTGTTCGCGCGAGCGCGCCATGGCCAGCGCCGGGTTGCCGGCACTGCTGGTGCGCAAGCGAGCCAAACGCTCTGCCTGAATCTGCGTGGCGCGATAACCGGCGTCCATCATCTGTTCGCCACGATTGAAGTCGGCGACGCCGAAGCCGGCCAGCGGGGGCAGGATCAATACGTCGTCCGCCTCCAGGGTTTCGAGTTGGGCCTCGGAGTTCTTGCGCATCATCAGGTTGATCGACTGGTTCATCACGTCGACCACGGTGAGCAGGTCCTTGGCCGGTTTAAGTGGCATACCCAGGTCGACGACGATGACGTGATCGACGCCCATCTGCCGCGCGACGTCGATTGGCACATTGTTGACCATGCCGCCGTCGACCAGCAGGCGGCCGTCCACTTCCACCGGGGCGAACACCGCCGGGATCGACATGCTGGCGCGCATCACCTGCGGCAGGTGGCCGCTGCTCATGATCACCTGTTCACCCGTGACCACGTCGGTGGCCACGGCGCGATAGGGGATCGGCAGATGATCGAAATCGCGTGTGGCGCTGCGATGCACCAGCAGGCTTTCCAGCAGCAGCGCCAGGTTCTGGCCCTGAATCACGCCCAGCGGCAGGCCAAGGCTGCCATCGTCACGGAAACTGAGTTTCTGCTTGATCAGAAAATCGCGGTCGTCCTGCTTGCGGCGAAAGGGGATGTCCTCGCGTGGCGGTGAGTCGGACAGCGCCTGTTGCCAGTCCAGTTCCAGCGCCAGGCGCTCAAGCTCAGCCACCGAATAGCCGGCGGCATAGAGCCCGCCGACGATGGCGCCCATGCTGGTACCGGCGATGGCGTCGATGCGAATGCCTTGTTCTTCCAGCGCCTTGAGCACACCAATGTGTGCCAGGCCGCGAGCGGCGCCGCCCGACAGCACCAGGCCGACACGTTCGGCGGCGACGACGGGCAGGCTGGACAGGGCGAACAGGCAAAGCAGCGAAAGGAGCAGGCGGCGCATGATGGATTCCGGCAGGAGCAGAGACAAAGGCCGTTATTATAGGCATCAAGCCCCACAGTAGAGCCGCTGCCATGCCCGATCAGAAGCCCGAAATCGTCATCACCTATTGCACCCAGTGTCAGTGGCTGCTGCGCGCCGCGTGGCTGGCTCAGGAACTGCTGAGCACCTTTGCCGACGAGCTCGGCCGGGTCAGCCTGGAGCCGGGCACCGGCGGCGTGTTCCGCATCCTCTGCGATGGCCAGCAGATCTGGGAACGCAAGGCCGATGGTGGTTTCCCCGAGGCCAAGGTACTCAAGCAGCGGGTGCGCGATCTGATCGATCCGACCCGCGATCTGGGTCACAACGACCGCGCTTGATCGGGTACGTATCAGAAGCTTTACCCCCTCTTTACACAGGGCTTACCTCGCGCCTGCGAGTGCGCGCGAATAATTTGCCTCGAGCCGATAGGGCCATTCTGTGAGAGGTGAAATATGTCGCTGCAACGCTCCGTGATCCTGGCATTGATGAGTCTGGCGCTTTCTGCCCAGGCGCTGGCAGGCCCGCCCGGTCCTGGCGGGCCTGCTCCAGGTGGCCCTGGTTGGGGTAAGTGGAGCCCCGGCCCCGGCGGTCATCGCCATGGTTTGCCGGATGGCGCTCGTGAGCTATGGATCGGCAGTGCGCTGTACTTCGTCGCAGCAGGCACCTACTACCTGTGGAACGCCAACGCCCAGCGTTATGAGGTCGTCACTCCGCCGCCAGTCATACAGGGCAATAGCGTCGCCAGCTATGAAGTGATCGCCTATCCAGCCAGCGGACAGAGTGTCGAGCAACAGGGGCGTGATCGTTATGAGTGCCACAGCTGGGCCGTGGGACAGAGCGGTTTTGACCCTGCTACCGCAACGCGTCCAGTAGGTGCCGATTCCACCGAGCGTTATCGCCGGGCGTTGGGCGCCTGTCTGACGGGGCGTGATTACAGCGTCAACTGATCAGCAGGGCGCCTGTTGATCGGTTGGGTATGTAGGAGCCGGCTTGCTGGCGATGATCACCGCATCGTCGGTAAGCCGACTCCTACCTTTGCTTGCTCTGCAAAGGCATTCCTGGCGTCAGCGCGCCATTCGCGCTGAAACGAAGATGGCGCTGACGATCAGCACGCCACCGGCCAGCATGCGCAGTGTCGGCTGCTCGCTGAACAGCCACCAGGCGAACAGAATCCCGTAGACCGGTTCCAGGGCGAAGATCACTGCCGTAGTGCGCGCCTTGAGCACGCGCAGGCTGGCGACGAACAGGCTGTGTGCCAGGCCTGTGCAGAAGATGCCGAGCATGGCCAGCCACAGCCAGTCCACCGGGCGCACGCTGGGCAGCAGCGGCCAGGCCAGCGGCAGGAAGCAGATCAGTACCGTGACGTTCTGGTACAGCGCGGCCTTTACCGGGTCGAGGCCACGGGTGCTGGCGCGATTGAGCAGCGACAGCAGGGCGAACAGAAAGCCCGACAACACTGCCCACAGCAATCCGACTGTGGCGTCACTGTTCAGGCTGAACTCGGGCGTGACCAGGATCAGCCCCACGCATACCACGCCGACCATGGCGAACTCGCTGGGGCGGGTGCGCTCGCGAAACAGCAGGCCCTCCAGCAGTACGGTGAAGGCCGGGAAGCTGGCGAAGCCGAGGGTGGCGATGGCCACGCCGGAGACCTTCACCGCCTCGAAGAAGGTGACCCAGTGCGTGCCCAGCAGCAGGCCGCCGAGTGCCAGCAGAGCCATCTGCCGCAGGCTCGGGCGAACCGCGTTGCGGCTGCGCCAGAGCACCGCAGCCAGGCCCAGGGCGAGCACGGCGAAGAACGCGCGGCCGCCTGCAATCATGTTCGGCGTGGTCGCCGCCAGTTTGCCGAAAATGCCCGACAGGCCGAACAGCAGGGCACCCAGGTGAATCGCCAGCAGGGCGTTACGTTCCGTCATGCCAGGCGCGCACCGTTGGGTAGTTGCTGGTCGAACCCGGCGAGGACGACACGGTTGTCGCTGTCATAGACACCGGTGACCAGCACTTCCGAGCGCACCCCGGCGATGCGTTTGGGGGCGAAATTGCACACGCACAGGACTTGGCGACCAATCAGCTCGCCACAATCGTAGTGCGCGGTGATCTGCGCGCTGGAGGTCTTGACGCCCAGTTCGCCGAGATCCACGTCCAGCACATAGGCCGGCTTCACTGCCTTTTCATTGGGACGAGCGCTGCGAATGGTGCCGACGCGCAGCTCCACTTTCTCGAAATCCTGCCATTCGATGGTTTGCATGGGGTACTCCTCGATGATGCGGCGCAGTCTAGGCGGCGCAGGCGATAGCTGTCTGTCGCGGGAGTGATGAGTTTTGTCGCCAGGCTCTCGTTAGCATCTCGGGTGCGTGCGGCGAACCCGCTGTAGCCCGGATGAAATCCGGGGCGATTTCACGGGCGGGGCGCGAATAAGGTTGCTAGCGCGTGCGGCGCAATTGCCTTGGGGTCATGCCTAGGTGGCGGGAAAGGGCAGCGGTGAAGGCGCTTTGCGAGTTGTAGCCGACCCGTGCGGCGATTTCGCCAACGGCCAGGTCGCTGCCACGCAGCAGTTGCTCGGCCAGGCGCAGGCGCCGTTGGCGGATATGCTCCATGGGCGTGCTGCCGGTCTCGGCGAGGAAGCGGGCATGGAAGCGCGCCACCGACAGACCGGCCAGGCGCGCCAGGTCTGCCACCTGCAGCGGATGCGCCGCGTGCTGCTCGATATAGCGATCCAGGGCCGCCATCGGCAAGCCGGGTGTCTCGGCATGCTGGCGGCTGCAGGCCAGGCTGCCGAGCAGCAGAGCTGCACCCTGGCCGGCGATGATCGGGTCATTGATGGGGCTGCTGGCCAGCCAGTTGAGGAGCTGGCCCTGCGAGGGATCGAGTTGCAGGGCGTTGGGCTTGTCCAGCAGACGCTGGATATCGCCCGCATGGTGGCCGAGCTGGCGTTCCAGCCAGTCGTTGGCCGGCAGGTCCAGCACCAGGCACTGGCTGCCGCGTGGGCTGCCGCAGGTATGGCGCGCTTCGGCCGGCACTACGGCCAGGTGATGGCGCAGCACCTGGCTGCCCTGGCCATCCACTTCGAACTGCAGTTCACCCGCCAGGCCGAACACCAGTTGCGCGTGGTCGTGGCTATGGCTGAGCACTTCGTGGCTGTAATGACGCAGGGACAGGATCGGGAGCATGGCATTTTCCTCGGCAACCGCCGGAGTGTAACGCCTCGGGCGGGGGCGCTGCTGCGTCATCGAACGGTCTTTTTCCTGTCACAAGCCTTTCACCGCGACCCCTCAAGCTCGTCTAAACCCAGCCGGAGGTCGCCCATGACCAGCGCCCAGCTCGCCAAGCCCAGCCGCAAGCAACGAGTCCGCACCCTGTGGATTTCCGACGTACACCTCGGCACGCGCGACTGCCAGGCCGAACACCTGGCGGCCTTTCTCAAGCGCTATCACGCTGATCGCATCTATCTGGTGGGCGACATCATCGACGGCTGGAAACTGCGCGGTGGCATCTACTGGCCGCAGGCGCACACCAACGTCATCCGCCGCCTGCTGACCATGAGCAAGCGCGGCACCGAAGTGATCTACGTCACCGGCAACCATGACGAGTTCCTCCGTCGTTACTCGAGCCTGCTGCTAGGCAACATCCAGTTGGTCGACGAGGCTGTGCACGTCACGGTCGATGGTCGCCAGTTGTTGGTGATCCACGGCGACCAGTTCGACGTGATTACCCGTTATCACCGCTGGCTGGCCTTCCTCGGTGATTCGGCTTACGAATTCACCCTGACCCTCAACCGCTGGCTCAATCACTGGCGCAGCCGCTGGGGCTACGGTTACTGGTCGCTGTCGGCCTACCTCAAGCACAAGGTCAAGACCGCGGTGAACTTCATCAGCGACTTCGAGGAGGCCATCGCTCACGAGTGTGTCAAGCGCGGCCTGCAGGGCGTGGTCTGCGGCCATATTCACCATGCCGAGATTCGCCAGGTGAGTGGTGTGGAATACATGAACTGCGGCGACTGGGTGGAATCCTGCACGGCGCTGATCGAGCACTGGGATGGGCAGATCGAGCTCTATCGTCTGGCCGAGGCGCAACTGGCCAGCGAGGAGCAGGCTGTCGCCCTCGAGACCGGCGCATGAGGATACTGATCGTCACCGACGCCTGGACGCCTCAGGTCAATGGCGTGGTCACCAGTCTGGCCGCGCTGGTCGGCGAGCTGCGCGGGCTGGGTCATCAGGTCAAGCTGCTGTCGCCCGCCGATTTTCGCGCCGTGCCGTGCCCCACTTATCCGGAGATTCCGCTGGTGTGGGATCTGTGGCGCGTCGGTACGGCGATTCGCGACTTTCGTCCTGACTGCGTGCACCTCGCTACCGAGGGGCCGCTGGGTTGGGCAGCGCGGCGTTGGCTGGTCAAGCGTGGGCTGGCGTTTTCCACGGCTATCCATACGCGCTTTCCATCGCCCCAGCCAAGCCGTGCTGGTGACTACCGAGCGGTTGCGCGAGGAGTTCGCCGGCTGGGATCTGCAACGGCTGCAACTGTGGCGCAAAGGCGTGGACACCCGGCTGTTTCGGCCGGACGAGACGCGCCCCCGACCTGTGCGACCGGTGTTTCTCTACGTCGGACGCATCGCTCCGGAAAAGAACCTGCAGGCTTTTCTCGATCTGGAGTTACCAGGTGAGAAGCGCGTGGTCGGCGACGGCCCGCAGCGTGAGGCGTTGCAACAGCGGTATCCGCTGGTGCGCTTTCTCGGCTACCGCCATGGCCAGGCGTTGGCCGAGGCCTACCAGGATGCCTCGGTGCTGGTCTTCCCCTCGCGTACCGATACCTATGGGCTGGTGATGCTGGAAGCGTTGGCTTGCGGTACGCCGGTGGCTGCGTTTCCCGTTGCCGGGCCACTGGATGTGCTGCAGCAGGGGCTCAGTGGGGTGATGGCCGAGGATTTACACGCTGCCTGCATGGACGCGCTGGAGCTGGATCGTAAGCGTTGCGCAGAGCTGGCTGCGGCGCAGTCCTGGCGCGCGTCGGCGCTGGAGTTTCTGGCATTGCAGCCGCTGATCGATGGCGAGCCGGCGCTGGCTGAGGCACTGGAGGCATAGGGTGTATTGCAGTAGGGCGTACTCGCGAAGCAGTACGCCGTCGGATTTGTCCCGCGCCAAAGAACGGCGGACTGTTCGCTGGCGCTCCTGAGTCCGCCCTACGAGCTGATCGACGGCGAGTCGGCGTTGCTGGATGAGGCGTTGCCGGATACTGCGTTGTAGGTCGTTTTTTCGCGGCTGAAGCCGCTCCCACAAAGGCAGGTTCGGCGCCTGCTTCACCGTAGGAGCGGCTTCAGCCGCGAATCGAGCTCAGCGTGTAGGGCGTACTCGCGAAGCAGTACGCCGTCGGCTGTGTGAGATACGTAAACGGCGGACTGTTCGCTGCGCTACGAGCGGCCGGCGTTCCGATCTTACAGAATGACCTTGTCGCGCAGCTTTTCGGCGGCTTGGTTGAGCGCCTGGATCACCCGTTCCTTGTCGAAGTTCTGAATGCCATTGGTGTCCAGGTACATGGAGAAGCCCGGCAGTTCGTGCTCGACGTAGCTGGAGGTGGCGCCCAGGTCGCGGCGGAAGTCCACCACCTGGTAGATCTGCACCGGGCGGGTGAAGCCCTTGACGGCGATCTGGCCCTTGTCGCGGCACATGATCACGTCCTTGACCAGCGAATAAGTCTCGTGGGAGATCAGGATTTCGCCGGATTCGGCGGCGCTTTCCAGGCGGCTGGCAAGGTTCACGTCGCGGCCGATGATGGTGTAGTCCATGCGCGTGTCGGCGCCGAAGTTGCCCACCGTGCAGTAGCCGGTATTGAGGCCCATGCGAATTTCCAGTGGCTTGGTGATGCCCTGGGCGCGCCACTGCTGGCGTAGCACCTTCATGTGTTTGCGCATGGCGATGGCCATGGAAACCGCCGCGACCGCATCCTTCTTGGCGCCGTTGCTGCTCGGGTCGCCGAAGAACACCATGACGCAGTCACCAATGAACTTGTCGATGGTGCCGCCGTATTTCAGGGTGATCTTCGACATTTCATTGAGGTAGGTGTTGAGCAGGTCGGTCAGCGCTTCGGCTTCCAGCTCTTCCGACAGCTCGGTGAAACCCTTGATATCGGAGAAGAACACCGTGAGCTTCTTGCGCTGAGTCTCCAGGCGCACGCTCTTCTTGCCGGTGAAGATCGATTCCCAGACCTGTGGTGACAGGTACTTGGCCAGGTTGCGCGCCAGGCGTGCGGCCTTTTCCTGCTCACGCTTGATCTCGCTGCGTACCTGAGCCAGGCGCAGGCCCTGCTGGTTGACGAAGTAGGCGGTGATGCAGATGTACAGAGTAGCGAAGAGGATGCTGACCAGCGCCACCAGCGTCGGCGTGTCGGTATTGGGATGAACCCCAACCAGCGCGGCGCACAGCGCCATGCCGCTGGCGGCCACCAGCAGGCCCAGGCCGAGATAGCGCATGCCACCGACCACCAGGGCACTGAAACAGAGAATCAGCAGGAACATCAGGCTGGGCACGGCAGAGAAGCCGAGCAGCACGCAGGCCGCGCCGGCGTGCAGGGCATCGAAGAACAGCAGGGCGAGGTCGGTCTGCTGCGGGTAGTCGCGCTTGAAGCGGCGGCTGAGATTGTGCGCCAGATGAGGGTAGAGCAGGGCGTAGGGCACCATCCACAGAATGTCGTAGGCGAAGTGCCCGACATAGGTGCCGGCGGCGATGCTGGCGGCCGTGGCGATATAGGCCAGTACGCGCGAATAGTATTCGCGCAACGGCGGCGTCGGTAGCCCGTTGGCACGGCTGATGGTTGCTGGCTTCATCTGCTGGAACTGTCCCTGCTGGATTTCTGGCGTCTCTGCTGGACGCCTGGCTGGTCTGCAAGACCTGAGCCAGAGGCTCGCTGGGCGGGGATCATAACCAAGGGGGTGGCGGCCAGCCAAGCATGGCCGCCGAACGGTGGCGCAACAGTGGCCAGCGGTCAGGCGCTGGTATTGTCCATTGCAGCCAGATAGATGGAGTTCTTCGGCCGGGCGAACACGCGCTGCAGCATGGGCTCGAAGAAGCTCAATGGCAGGCTTTCATAGTCGGGGTCGAAGGCGGCCGCATCGTACTTGGCGCAGAACTCGATGGTCGCCTGGTATTGCGGGTGATCCTTGAACTGCTCACGCAGGTGGCGATCCATGCCCAGGTGATGGAAGAAGTAATAGCCCTGGAAAATGCCGTGCTTCTCCACCATCCAGTGATTCTCGGCACTGACGAAGGGCTTGAGGATGGCTGCGGCAATGTCCGGGTGGTTGTAGCTGCCAAGGGTATCGCCGATGTCATGCAGCAGCGCGCAGATCACGTACTCCTCGTCGCGGCCGTCGTGATAGGCGCGGGTGGCGGTTTGCAGCGAGTGGGTCAGGCGGTCCACCGGAAAGCCACCGAAATCGCCGTCGAGCAGACGCAGGTGGTCGAGGATGCGGGCTGGCAACTGAGCGGCATAGGCGGCGAAGTCCTGGGCGATGATGGCCCAGTCCTCGGCCTGGCCGTCTTGCATATGGGTGAAGCGGGCGCGGCTATTCATGGTTTCTCTCGTTCTTGTTGTTAGGGTCTGTTGCCGTTTCGCGCACGGCCGCGACGGAGCCAGTTTTTGCGTGGGGCTAGGCGCGAGACGCGAAGTTTGGTCGCCCAAATGAGCCGTCGAGTAACGACGTACCACGCAAAAACTGGCCCGTCCCTTCGGGTTGCGCGGCAAATTGCGCCATGCGTCGTTGCGGGATTTGGCAAGGGAACGACCATTACCTGCATCCCGCGCCTCGCGTGGCGCAATTTGGCGCAGCAACGCGGCTCGCGTCGAAACGGCAACAGACCCTAGTGTGGACAGCCAGGTTCTTAGAAACGGATGCGGCCGGTAAAGGCATCCTTGAGCATCACCCAATCGCCCATCAGGCTGTACAGCGGATAGTCGAAGGTGGCTGGTCGGTTCTTTTCGAAGACGAAGTGGCCGACCCAGGCGAAGCCATAACCGGCCAGCGGCATGGCCAGCAGCCACAGCCATTGTTGGCTGAGCAGGGCGTAGGCGAGGATCGCCAGCACCAGCAGACTGCCGGCATAGTGCAGTCGGCGGCACACGGGGTTGCTGTGTTCCTGCAGGTAATAGGGGTAGAACTCGGCGAAGCTCTGGTAGCGTTCGGTGGTCTGGGCGGTCATGGCGCACCTCCTGTTATTGTCACCTACGAGTCTAGACCTGCTGTCTCCGTGGGCCACTGACTTAAGGTGCCAGTCTAGTATCCTTGCGCCGCCAACCATGGCCTTGCTGATTGATCACAAGAACAAGACGATGAGCGAAAGAACCACATCCTCCAACTGGGCCTTGGCCATCGTACAGGCGCTGGAGCTGGGCGGCGTAGACTGCACCAGCCTGTTCACCGAACTGGGCATGGATTACGCCGCGCTGAACGACCCCGATGCGCGTTTCCCGCAGGACGGCATGACCCGTCTGTGGCAGCGCGCCGTGGCGCTGTCGGGCAACCCGGCGATCGGCCTGAACATGGCGCAGGTGGTGCGCCCGGCGTCCTTCCATGTGGTGGGTTATGCACTGATGTCCAGTCGCAACCTGCGTGATGGCTTCACCCGTCTGGTGCGCTACCAGCGCATCATTGGTGAAGGCGCGGACCTGAATTTCTTGCCGCAACCCGACGGCTATGCGCTGACTCTGGCCATTCATGGCGACCGCCTGCCGCCGGCCCGGCAGAGCGCCGAGGCGTCCCTGGCATACTGCCTGGCCTTTTGCCGCTGGATGACCGGCAAGCCCATTCGTCCGCGCGAGATTCGCCTGCAAGGTCCGCCACCTGCCGACCTGGCGCCTTATCAGCAGGTGTTCCAGGCTCCGCTGAAGTTCAATGCCGAGCATTACGGGTTGATCTTCGAGCGTGCCGACCTGGAGACACCATTGCCCAGTGCCAATGAGGCGCTGGCGCAACTGCATGACCGTTTTGCTGGCGAATACCTCGCGCGTTTCTGCAGCAGTCGCGTCACCCATCAGGCACGTCAGGTGCTGTGTCGCCTTTTGCCTCAGGGCGAGCCGCGGCGTGAAGTGGTGGCGCAAACGCTGCACCTGTCGCAGCGTACTCTGCAGCGGCGTCTGCAGGAGGAGGGCACCAGCTACCAGCAACTGCTCGATGACACCCGTCGTGAGCTGGCCGAGCAGTACCTTGGGCAGGTTGACCTGACCCTGCTGGAGGTCGCCTATCTGCTGGGCTTTGCCGATCCGAGCAACTTCTTCAGGGCGTTTCGCCGCTGGTTCGGTGAAACGCCTGGTGAGTATCGCAGTCGTCGCGGGCTTGCGTAGCGCGCCTGCTCAGTGGCGCCAGAAGGCCGGGAACAGCAGCACCAGCACGGTCAGGATTTCCAGGCGCCCGAGCAACATGCCGAAGCTCAGCAGCCACTTGGCCAGATCGGGGATGGTGGCGTAGTTGCCGGCCGGACCGACCATCTCGCCCATGCCTGGGCCAACGCCTGAGACCATCGCCGCAGCGCCGGTCAGGGCAGTGATCCAGTCCACCCCGCACATCGCCACCGCCAGTGCCAGGGTGGCGATGGTGATGGTGTAGAAGAAGGCGAAAGCGAGGATCGAACGAACAATGTCTTCATCCAGGCGGTGGCGGTTGTACTGCTGCTTGATCACCGCACGGGGGTGAATGAGCTGCCTGAGGTTGGCCTTGAGCAGGATGTAAGCGACCTGAAAGCGGAAGATCTTCAGACCTCCGGCGGTGGAGCCGGAGCAGCCGCCGACGAAACCCAGGTAGAAGAACATCATGCTGGCGAACGGGCCCCACAGGTGGTAATCGCCCACGGCAAAGCCGGTGGTAGTCATGATCGAGGTGATGTTCACCGCCACCAGGCGCAGCGCATCGAGCCAGTACAGGTCGGTGGTGAGCCATTTCCAGCCAGCCAGCACGAACCAGCTGCCCACCAGCAACAGCAGGAATCCACGCACCTGCGCGTCGCGAAACAGTGCGCGGTAGTTGCCGCGCAGGGTGCTGACATAGAGCACGAACGGTAGGCTGCCGAGCACCATCACCACGATGGCGACCCAGTGAATCGCCGGTTCCTGCCATTTGCCCAGTGAAGAGTCGGACGTGGAGAAACCGCCGGTGGCGATCGCCGACATGGCGTGGTTGATCGCATCGAACAGGCCCATACCCGCCCACCAGAACGCCAGCACCGCGAGTGTGCTCAGGCCGACATAGGCCAGCACCATGTACTTGGCGACCATGTGCGAGCGCGGCATGACCTTTTCCGAGCGGTCCGACGACTCGGTCTGGAACAGGCGCATGCCCCCGATGCGCAGGATCGGCAAGATCGCCACGGCCATGCCGATGAAGCCGATGCCGCCCAGCCAGTGCAGCAGTGAACGCCAGATCAGCGTACCCGGCGACATGTCGTCGAGGCCGCTGAATACGGTAGCGCCGGTAGCGGTGATGCCGGACATGCTCTCGAAGTACGCGTCGGTGATGCTCGCCCGTTCGGCGAAGATGAATGGCAAGGCGGCGAAGATCGACACCATCACCCAGCTCGACACCGTCAGCATGTACATGTCGCGGGGGCGCAGTTGCGTTTGTTGGGGCCTGCCCTGAGCGATCATGGCGATACCGGTGAGTGCGGTGATCAGGCTCGACCAGAGAAAGGCATTGATGCCCTGCGTCTGCTCGAAGATCAACAGGGTGATCACCGGCACCAGCATGCTCAGCGCCAGGGTGACGAGGAAGATGCCGTTGATGAAGGCGAGGATGCGCAGGCTGGCTAGGGGCATCGGTCAGTGTTTCCAGAAACTACGGGTGACCAGCACCAGTACGGTCAGAATTTCCAGGCGGCCGAGCAGCATGCCAGCACTGAGTAGCCACTTGGCTGAATCCGGCAGGCTGGCGAAGTTGCCGGCCGGGCCGATGATCGGGCCAAGCCCTGGGCCGACGTTGCACACCGCGGTGGCGGCGCCGGTCAGCGCGGTGACCCAGTCCAGGCCGACCAGGGTCAGGGCCAGGGCCAGCACACCGATGGTGATGGTGAAGAAGAAGGAGAAGGTGATCAGCGAGCGGACGATCTCTTCATCCAGGTTGTGATTGTTGTACTGCTGTTTGATCACCGCGCGCGGGTGCACCAGTTGCATCAGGTTGGCCTTGAGCAGCACGTAGGCGACCTGGAAACGGAAGATCTTCAGGCCGCCCGATGTCGAGCCGGAACAGCCGCCGACGAAGGTCAGGTAGAAGAACAGCAGCACGGCGAAACTGCCCCAGGTGGTGTAGTCGCCGAGGGCGAAGCCGGTAGTGGTGACCACCGAAGTGACGTTCACCGCGACAATGCGAAAGGCGTCGAGCCAGGCGTAGTCCGAGTTGATCCACAACCAGGTGCCGAATACCAGCCAGGTCAGCAGCAGAAAGCCGATGAAGCCGCGAACCTGATGGTCCTTGAACAGCGCCTGGCGATTGCCGCGGACAAAGGCGACATAGAGCATGAATGGCATGCCACCGAGCAGCATCAGCACGACTGCCGTCCAATGCACTGCCGGTTCTGGCCAGTGCGCCAGGGACGCATCGGAGGTGGAGAAACCGCCTGTGGAAATCGATGCCATGGAGTGGTTGATGGCGTCGAAAGGGCTCATGCCCGCAGCCCAGAAGGCCAGAAACCCGAGCAGGGTCAGGGCCAGATAAATCAGCAACAAATACTTGGCGGCCATGTGCGAGCGTGGCATGACCTTTTCGCCCCAGTCCGAGGATTCGGTCTGGAACAGGCGCATGCCACCCACGCGCAGCAGCGGCAAAATGGCGACGGCCATGCCGATGAAGCCGATACCGCCGAGCCAATGCAGCATCGAGCGCCAGATCAGAATACCGGGCGACATGTCATCCAGCCCGGTCAGTACGGTGGAGCCCGTAGTGGTAATGCCGGACATGGTTTCGAAGATGGCGTCGGTGTAGCTGATATGGGCGATCAGCATCATGGGCAGCGCGGCAAAGCTGCAAACCAAGGTCCAGCTCCCGGTCGTCAGCAGGTACATGTCACGCGGGCGTAACTGAGCGTTCTGCGGCCGACCGGGAATAACCAGGGCGAGCCCGGCGATCAGAGTGATCAGGCTGGACCAGAGAAAGGCATTGAGATCTTCAGGCTGCTCGAAGATCAGCAGGGTCAGCATCGGGATGGCCATGCTGATCGCCAGGGTAATCAGGAATATGCCGATGATGAAACCGATGATGCGCAGCGTCGGCAAGGCCATGTAGAGGGCTCTGGCGGGTTGGAAAATGCGCCATTCTACCTGCGGACGGGCGGCTGTAAACCGCAACGGTGGGGGCTTTACAAGCGCATCGCCGAGCATAGAATAGCCGCCAGTTGCCGACGTCCGTCGGTTTCCGAGTTCTCCTCAAATGTCCGAAGCTAATCCCTGCCTCACGTGCGGCGCCTGCTGCGCGTTTTTTCGTGTGTCCTTCTTCTGGGGCGAGTGCCAATCCGCGGGCGGTAGCGTTCCGGACGAGCAGGTCATCCAGATCAGCCCCCATTACGTCGCCATGCGTGGCACGGAGAGCAAACCGGCACGTTGCACCCAGCTGTTGGGCGACGTCGGTTGTGGTGTGCGTTGCACCATGTACGAACAGCGCTCGAGTAGCTGCCGCGAGTTCGAAGCGTCATGGGCGAACGGTGAGCACAACCCGCGTTGCGACGACGCGCGCAAGGCTTACGGTCTGCCACCGCTCACTCCGCCGGTGCAACCGGTGATATCGCCCGACCGGGTAGCCTGACGGTATCTCAAGCCGCAGGTGAAGCAGGGCATCGCCTGATGCTCATCTGGCAGGATACCCGAAGCGCCTTTGTGGGAGCCCCGCCCCGGGGCGAAGCTTTTGGCTTTGCGGTGTTCTTACGATTCGCCGCGAGGCGCGGCTCCTACAGGGTAGGCCGGCGCTTGCGGAGTTTGTGTAGGAGCCCCGCCCCGGGGCGAAGCTTTTGGCTTTGCGGTGTTCTTACGATTCGCCGCGAGGCGCGGCTCCTACAGGGTAGGGCGGCGCCTGCGGGGTTTGTGTAGGAGCCCCGCCCCGGGGCGAAGATTCTTGCTTTGCGATGTTCTTGCGATTCACCGCGAGGCGCAGCGCCTACAGGCTGATGCGCCGTCCCCCGCATACCGCTGAGCTTGCAGCTTGCAGCTTGCAGCATTGAGAATGCGCCATCTTTGTTTTTGGAGGTGGCCGATGGAGGCTCTCGACGCTCTGCTCAACCGTGTTTCCGTTCCTCGCCTGGTCGAACCAGCCCCGGATGCCGCGCAGCGTGACCTGCTGTTTCGCGCAGCCCTGCGCGCACCGGATCATGGCCAGCTACGTCCGTGGCGTTTTCTGACGGTCGAAGGGCAAGCGCGTGAGCGTATGGGTGAGCTGTTCGCCGAAGCCCTGCAGGTCGCCGATGCGCATGCTGCGCCGGAGGCGCTGAACAAGGCGCGTGGCATGCCGCTGCGCGCGCCATTGCTGGTGGTGGTGATCGCCCGGGTTCAGGCTCACCCCAAGGTACCCGCTTCCGAGCAGGTGATAGCAGCCGGCTGTGCCGCGCATGGCATGCTGCTGGCCGCCCATGCTCAGGGTGTCGGTGCGGTCTGGCGTACCGGCGACATGGCCTATAACGCCCATGTGGCCAAGGGGCTGGGGCTGGCGGCGGACGAGCAGATCATCGCCTACCTCTACCTTGGTACACCGGAGCGTGAGCTGCGCCGCGCCCCGGAGATCCGCGTCGAGGATTTTGTCCGCGCCTGGGAGGGCTGAGCGAAACGCGCTTCAGCCTGCCTGCTGCCTGGCCGGCAGGCTGAGCGTGGCGATGAAGCCGCCTTGCGGATGGTTGCTCAACAGCAGTTCACCGCCATGACGTTGCGCTGCCCGCCGCGCGATAGCCAAGCCGAGGCCGTGGCCGGAGCCGCTCTGGCCTGGTGCGCGGAAGAATGGTTTACCCAATTGCTCCAGGTGTTCGCTGGCGACCCCTGGGCCATGGTCGCGCACGCTCAGCGTTACGTTTTGCCCCTGGCATTGCACGCTGATGAGGACAGGTTGATCCGCAGGGCTGAAGCGCAAGGCATTGCGTAGCAGATTGTCCAGCGCGCGCTCCAGCATGTCTGGCCAGCCTTCCAGGCGTGCGCGCGGGTCGAGATCGATCTGCAGCTGTTGTTGCGGGGCGGTCAGGCGAGCGTCTTCCTGCAGGTTGCCGAGCAGGGCGGCCAGATCTACGGGCTGTGCGGCGCCCGGATCCGCGTCCAGGCGGGCCAGGGCAAGAATTTCGCTGATCAGCGCTTCCAGTCGATCACACTCCTGACTCAGGCGGGGCCAGAGCCTTTCTCGCTCCGCGGCATCGGCGCGCTCTGCCAGTGCCAGTGCAATACGCAGGCGCGCCAGGGGCGAGCGCAGTTCGTGGGAAACATCGCGCAGCAACTGGCGCTGGCTGCCGATCAAGCCTTGCAGGCGCTCGCCCATGCGGTTGAAGTCCTTGGCCAGTAGACCCAGCTCGTCGCGGCGCGTGGCCAGACGAGCCAGGCTGTTTTGTTGGTAGGCGGTCTGGCCGAGGTCATGCACGGCGCCGCGCAGGCGATCCAGCGGGCGGGTGATCGACAGCGTCAGCATCAGGCTGAACAGCGTCAGCACCACCAGGGCAATGGCGATGGCGCTGAGTGGCCAGAGCAGGCTGCCGCGGTGCCAGGCTGCCAATTCCGGGTGTGGAATACGGTAGATGAACAGGTAGCTTTCGCCGCTTTCCGGGCTGGTGTATTCGGCGGTCAGACGCCGCCATGGCAAGCGACGGTCGTCGCCGTGACGCGCCTCGAAGGCGGCAGCACGGGACGGAAAGGTGCCTTTGACCAGTTGCTGGCCGCTCTCGCCAAGCACCTGGGTGTCGATACGGTACTTGCGCTTGCGCTGTTCGAGAAAATCCTGGGCGGCGGCTGGCCCTTGCTGTTCATAGCGCTTGACCCACTTGCTATCGAGATCGTCAAGGCCTGGGTGCAGGCTCAGAATCCAGGCGTCCTGATTCAGGGCGCGGCCCAGCAGCAGCGACAGACCGGCCACCAGGGCGATGCCCAGCCAGAAGGTCGCCAGAATGCGCCAGAACAGTGAACGCACGGTGATTCCTCATGCAAAAGCCGCCGGGCTCAGGGAGCGCGGCGGCGTGTCTAGGGGGCGTCGATCAGTTGGTCTTGCTGTCCTTCTCGGCCTTCCAGGCCTTGAATTCGGCCATTTCTGCGCGGCGAGCTTCCATTTTCTTCTGGTGCTCGTCGAAGGCTTTCTGCTGCTCGGGGTTGAGCAGGTCACGCAGGGCCTTGTGCTGGTCGGCGCGAGCCTTGTCCAGTTCCTTCTTCATGGCCTGCTTTTCGGCTTCCGGCAGTTTGTCCAGGTAGCGCTTGGTGATGTCGCGATGGGTCTTCATCTGCTCGCCCATCAGTTTGCGAAACTCCTGGCGCTGTTCCTTGCTCAGGTTCAGCTCCTTGAACATGCCGTGGCCGCGATCATGGTGGCGAGGGCCGCCGTCTTGCATGGGCATGGCGAAGGCCAGGGTCGGCAGGGTGGCAGCGAGCAGCAGGGCGGTGAGGGTCTTACGCATGGTGATTCTCCTTGTCTTGAGAACCTGTTTTACGATCTAGCGAGCTAGAGTCATGCAAGGCGAAAACAGACGAGGAAGCGGAGTGTACTGTTGTACATGAGCATTCCGAGTCTGTTTTCAACGCAGCAGGGCCGACGCGCAGCAGGTCGTAAACAGGTTCCGAGGCCGGTAAGTACCGGATGGGCTCATTATGCGGCGGTCAAGGTCAAGGGCAGTCAGCTGTGGGTAAAGCTTGGGTAAAGGCGATGTTGCGGGTTATTTACGCTGCGCCAGGGAGCACTCACTGTGCGTAGTAATAGCCGCGGCTGCGCAGGGCGAGAATGCGTGGGCGGCCGTCCGGGTGCGGGCCGAGCTTCTTGCGCAGGTTGCTGACGTGCATGTCCAGGCTGCGGTCATACAGGGTCAATTTGCGGCCCAGGGCCAGTTGCGCCAATGCCTGTTTGTCCACCGGCTCACCTGGTTGGCGCAGCAGGGCTTCCAGCAGGCGGCTTTCGGAAAGTGTCAGGGGAACGTCATGCTCGCCAATGCTGACCACCCCGCGATTGGGGCTGAAGCTGAGGTCGCCCAGCTCCAGCTGGCTGCTGGCCGGCGCGGGCACGGTGCGGCGCAGCACGGCGCGCAGGCGCGCGGTCAGCTCGCGAGGGTCACAGGGCTTGGCCAGGTAGTCATCGGCGCCCAACTCAAGGCCGAGGATGCGGTCCAGTGGCTCACCCCGGGCGGAGAGCATCAGCACTGGCAGGTCCGGATGCTCGCCCCGTAGCTGCTTGAGCAACTCCAGGCCGCTGCCGTCCGGCAGCATCACGTCCAGCACCACAGCCTCGGGGGCTTGTGCGGCAAGTGCCTGACGGGCGCCAGCGGCTTCGTGGCAGGCCGTGACCTGAAAGCCTTCCTGGGTCAGCCAACGGCTAAGCAGCTCGCAGAGTTCCTGATCATCATCGATCAGCAGCAGTCGATTCATGGCTCAGTTGATCCACTCGCGACGGGTCTTGCGAGAGCCACGTAACAGGACGCCGAATAGCAGCGAGATCAGGCTCAGGGCGGCGCCCAGGGCGAACCAGGTCTGTTCCTCGCTGAGCAGCCGGGGTTGAGCCTGCGCCTGGCTTTCCTTGAGCTGCAGGCGCAGGCGCTGATTTTCCTGGCGCAGGCGCTGCAGTTGCACGGCGCTGCTCGCTTCCTGCTCATTGCGCAGTTGCTCACTCTGCGCCAGGCGCTGTTCCAACACCTGGCTGTCGACCGCAGCTGCAGGGACGGACGGCTGAGCGGGTTGTTCTTCTGCCTGTACCGAAGCACAGGTCAGCATCACGGTGACCAGCAGGGACAGCGGGATCGAGCGCATCGCGATTCCTTGTGTGCGAAAGCAGCGTGGGTGGCACTTCGTCAGGGCAGCACTTTCTTGAAGGGTTTGACCAAAACGTTGGCATACACGCCGGCTGTGCGGTACGGGTCGGCATCGGCCCATTGTTGGGCAGCTTCAAGGGAGTCGAACTCGGCAACCACCAGGCTGCCGCTGAAGCCAGCCGGGCCTGGATCATTGCTGTCGATGGCCGGGTGCGGGCCGGCCAGCAGCAGGCGACCTTCCTGCTTCAACTGCTCCAGACGAGCGAGGTGAGCTGGGCGGGTGGCCAGACGATTTTCCAGGGAGTTTTCGACGTCGGTGGCGATGATGGCGTAGAGCATCTCAATCCTTATTTAGGGTCGAAGCGGGGAGGGATGAAGCATTTTCGCCACATGGCAACAGCCTTGGCGCGGATGTGGGGCATAATAACAAACATCAATCTCAACGAAAGCGCCGCCATGATTGTCGATCTGCACTGCCACAGCACCGCCTCCGATGGCGCCCTGGCCCCCGCCGTACTGGTGGCCCGGGCGCATGAGCGTGGCGTTAGGCTGCTGGCACTGACCGATCACGACACGCTGGAAGGGCTGGATGAAGCACGCCGCACAGCGATGGCTCTGGATATGCAGCTGATCAATGGCATCGAGCTGTCGTGCACCTGGGGTGGAGCGACCATCCACGTGTTGGGCTATGCCTTCGAGCGCGAGGCGCCGGCGCTGTGTGCTGCCATCGATGCCTTGCACCATGGGCGCTGGCAGCGTGCGCAAGAGATCGACCGACGCCTCGCGGCCAAAGGTATGCCAGGCGCTCTGGAAGGCGCGCGGGCCGTTCAGCAGGAACTGGGCGATAGCGGCAATGCGCCGGCCCGACCACATTTCGCCGAATTTCTCGTGCGCGCCGGCCATGTGCGCGATCGCGCCGAGGCGTTTCGCAAGTGGCTGGGCTCGGGAAAGTTGGGTGACGTCAAGCAGCACTGGCCTATGCTGGAAGAAACCATCGCCACCCTGCGTTCGGCCAGAGCCTGGATCAGCCTGGCGCATCCGTGGCAGTACGACTTTACTCGCAGTAAGCGTCGACGCCTGGTGGCCGATTTCGCGGCGGCTGGCGGTCATGCCCTGGAAGTGGTCAATGGCATGCAGCCGGCCGAACAAGTCGGTTGCCTGGCGATTCTGGCGCGCGAGTTCGGCTTGATGGCCAGTGTCGGCAGTGATTTCCACGCGCCTGGCGACTGGTCCGAGTTGGGCATGTATCGCCCGTTGCCTGATGACCTGACTGCGCTCTGGGAGCGCTTCGAACATGCACAGCCATCCGCTGTCACTTCATGAGCTGGGAGCAAGTGTGAGTCAATTTTTCCAGGTTCACCCGGAAAACCCGCAGGCACGCCTGATAAAACAGGCCGTGGAAATCATTCGTGGCGGCGGCGTGGTGGTCTATCCGACCGACTCCTCCTATGCGCTGGGCTGCATGATCGGTGACAAGAATGCGGTAGAGCGCATTCGTCGCCTGCGTCAGCTCGACGACAAGCACAATTTCACCCTGGTCTGCCGGGACCTTTCGCAGATCGGCCTGTTCGCCAAGGTCGACACTGCAGCCTTCCGCTTGCTGAAGAATCACACCCCGGGTCCTTACACCTTCATCCTCAACGCCACCCGCGAGGTGCCGCGCATGTTGCTGCACCCCAAGCGCCGTACCATCGGCATCCGCGTACCCAGCCACCCGATCGCCCTGGCGTTGCTGGAGCAATTGGCCGAGCCGCTCATGAGCGTCAGCCTGATCATGCCGGGCGATGACTTGCCCATGTCCGACCCCTACGAAATGCGCCAGATTCTCGAGCACCATGTCGACCTGATCATCGACGGAGGTTTTGGCGGGCTGGAAGCGTCCACCGTGGTCAATCTTGCTGACGACAGCCCGGAAGTCCTGCGTGTCGGCTGCGGTGATCCGACGCCGTTCAGCGATCTCTGACACCGCCTTTTCCGTTGTGGATGCAGCTGCCCTATACTCCCTGGCCTTGTCTGGATTTTGGATAGAACGGTTTGAGCCTTAACGACTCCGAGCGTCGGGTGCTGTCAGGGATGCGTCCGAGCGGTCGTCTTCACCTCGGGCATTACCACGGCGTGCTGAAGAACTGGGTCAAGTTGCAGCACGAGTACGACTGCTTCTTCTGTATCGTCGACTGGCACGCCCTGACCACCGAATACGCCGATGCCGGCCAGCTTTCCCTGCACGTCATGTATATGGCGGTAGATTGGCTGGCTGCAGGCGTCAGCCCCAGCTCCGCGACGCTGTTCGTGCAGTCGCAGGTGCCGGAACACGCCGAGCTGCACGTGTTGCTGTCGATGATCTGCCCACTAAGCTGGCTCGAGCGCGTGCCCTCCTACAAGGAGCAGCAGGAGCACCAGGGCAGCAAGGATCTCTCCACCTACGGGTTTCTCGGTTACCCGCTGCTGCAGGCTGCGGATATCCTGCTGTACCGCGCCGGACAGGTGCCGGTGGGGGCCGATCAGCTACCTCATATCGAATTTGCCCGTGAAGTGGCGCGCCGCTTCAACCACCTGTACGGCAGCGAGCCGGATTTCGAGCTGAAGGCCGAAGCGGCCATCGGCAAGCTGGGCAAGAAGCTCGGCAAGCTCTACAGCAACCTGCGCAAAGCCTATCAGGAACAGGGTGACGTACAGGCGCTGGAGACGGCGCGGGCGCTGCTCAAGGAACAGACCAGCATCACCCTCGGCGACCAGGAGCGCCTGTACGGCTATCTGGAAGGTGGCGGCAAGGTGATTCTGAGCGAGCCGCAGCCGATTCTTGCCGAGTTTTCGCGGGTGCCTGGCCTGGATGGACAGAAGATGGCCAAGTCCAGCGGTAACGCGATATTCCTGCGCGATAGCGATGCCGAGCTCGAGGAAAAACTGCGGCGCATGCCCACCGATCCGGCACGTGTGCACCGTGACGATCCGGGTGAGCCGCAGCGTTGCCCGGTCTGGTCGCTGCATCAGCTGTACTCCGGTGACGAGCAATTGCACTGGGTGATCGAGGGCTGTCGTAGCGCCTCGATTGGTTGCCTCGACTGCAAGAGCGCGCTGTGCTCCTCTTTGCAGGCCGAGCTTGCGCCGCTGCAGCAGCGCGCCATCGACTACGAGGAAAGTCCGGATCTGGTGCGCAGCATCCTCGCCGAAGGCGCCGAGCGCGCGCGTGACGAAGCGCGCGAAACCCTGGCCGAAGTACGCATGGCCATGGGCCTGAATTACCGCTGAAGGAGCGCCAGTCGATGAGTGAGCCCGCCACGCCAACCCCGGACAGCCAGGCCGGCGCCCAGCAGGAGCTGCCGTTCGCCCTGGTTTATGGTGAGGCGGTCACCGAATTGCCGCTGGACCTGTACATTCCCCCGGATGCCCTGGAAGTTTTCCTCGAAGCCTTCGAGGGGCCGCTGGACCTGCTGCTGTATCTGATCCGCAAGCAGAACATCGACATCCTCGATATCCCGGTGGCCGAGATCACCAAGCAGTACATGGGCTACGTTGAACTCATGCATTCGGTACGTCTGGAGCTGGCTGCCGAATACCTGGTGATGGCCGCCATGCTGGCCGAGATCAAGTCGCGCATGCTGCTGCCGCGCTCCACCGAGGCCGAGGAAGAAGAGGACGACCCGCGCGCCGAGCTGATTCGTCGCCTGCAGGAATACGAGCGCTTCAAGGCCGCTGCCGAGGGGATCGACGAACTGCCGCGCGTTGGCCGCGACGTGACCGTGCCCAGGCTGGATGCACCCGAAGCCCGAGCGCGCAAGCTGCTGCCGGACGTCAGCCTGGAGGAGGTGTTACTGTCGATGGCTGAGGTGCTGCGCCGCGCCGACATGTTCGAAAGCCACCAGGTTACCCGCGAGGCGCTGTCCACCCGCGAGCGCATGAGTGAAGTGCTGGAGCGCCTCAAGGGCGGAGCCTTCGTACCTTTCGTCGAGCTGTTCACCGCCGAGGAGGGGCGTCTCGGCGTGGTGGTAACCTTCATGGCGGTGCTCGAATTGATCAAGGAATCCCTGGTCGAGCTGGTGCAGAATGAGCCCTTCGCCGTCATCCACGTCCGAGCCCGTGCCGAATGAACCTGAACGACCCCAAAGACCTGGCGCAATTGCTCGAAGCCTTTCTGCTGGCTTCCGGCAAGGCGCAGTCGCTCGATCGCCTCTTCGAACTCTTCGAAGAGGGCGAGCGGCCCGAGCCCGAGCAGTTCAAGGCGGCGCTGGAGATCCTCCGGCAGTCCTGCGAAGGACGAGCGTTCGAGTTGAAAGAAGTGGCTTCGGGTTATCGTCTGCAGGTGCGCGAGCGTTTCGCGCCATGGGTTGGCCGGCTCTGGGAAGAGCGCCCGCAGCGCTACTCCCGTGCGCTGCTGGAAACCTTGGCGCTGATCGCCTATCGCCAGCCCATCACCCGTGGCGAGATCGAGGACGTGCGCGGTGTGGCGGTCAACAGCAACATCACCAAGACCCTGCTTGAGCGTGAGTGGATTCGCGTGGTGGGCTATCGCGACGTGCCGGGGCGCCCGGCGATGTTCGCCACCACCAAGGGCTTTCTCGATCACTTCAACCTGAAAAGCCTCGACGAACTGCCGCCGCTCGCTGCTTTGCGCGAGTTGGAACCGGAGCCCGAGCTGGCGCTGGACGACGATGCCGAGGTGCCGGCAGGGCTGCAGGCGCGTGCCGATCTGGCCTTGCAGGAAGACGGCGAAGCCGCCGAGCCTCGCGAGGAAACCAGCTTCCGTAGCCTGCTGGCCGAGCTGGACGACATGGAACAGGGGCTCAAGACTGATTTCGATGACCTGCGTCTGGTAGAAGACGAAGAGGATGAAGCGGTCGAAGACGATCTGGCCGACCTGGACGGCGATCAGCCGTTGCATTGATATCGCTTAAGCCCTTTATCGAATACTTCAATCTCGCTGTTTGTCCCTCGGCCTTTATTCTTGCGCCCATCCGATCCTTTTTGGTTTAGGCGATCCAATGAGCAAGAGTCCGTGCATCAAGGTCTGTGAGTTCGAAAAGGACATCTGCCTGGGCTGCGGCCGCAGCCGTGAGGAAATCAAAGGCTGGAAACGCCTGGACAAGGGTGAGCGCCTGGCGCTGCTGGCCGAGGCCGATATGCGCTTGCTGGCGCTGGAGGCCACCGGAAGGCGCAAGTATTGACCGCATATCCGGTGTAGGAGCCGCGCCTCGCGGCGAATGGTGGGGGCGTCGATAGTACAAGGCTTGTGCGCAAAAGCTTCGCCCCGGGGCGGGGCTCCTACGATCCGGTGCTGTGTTCCTGCTTCTACCAGGCGACCGCCGCAGCATCGTCTACCCTATGGGCTCTACAGCGCGTATGATGCGCGCCCTTCGATCATCAACTACTACACCGGGAGGTGCCCACGATGACTGAGCACGAACAACCGCGTCCTGCAGGCGAGAAACTGCAGAAAGTCCTGGCCCGCCTCGGACTGGCTTCGCGTCGCGAAATCGAGACCTGGATCGCCGAAGGTCGGGTCAAGGTCAATGGCGCTGCTGCGACCCTGGGCCAGCGCGTCGATGCCAACGACGCCATCGCCCTCGATGGCCGCTTGCTCAAGCGCGAAGAAATCACCGGCTCGGTACGCCGCGTGCTGATCTACAACAAGCCGGACGGCGAGATCTGCACCCGTGACGACCCGGAAGGTCGCCCAACCGTCTTCGACCGCCTGCCGCGTCCCAAGGAGGGCCGCTGGATCAACATCGGTCGCCTCGACATCAATACCACCGGTCTGTTGCTGTTCACCACCGATGGTGAGCTGGCCAACCGCCTGATGCACCCCTCCTATCAGATGGACCGCGAATATGCGGTGCGCGTGCGTGGTGAAGTCACCGAGGAAATGCTGGAGAACCTCAAGAACGGCGTGATGCTCGAGGACGGTCCGGCCAAGTTCACCGACATCAAGGAAGCGCCCGGCGGCGAAGGCTTCAACCACTGGTACCACTGCGTGGTGATGGAAGGTCGCAACCGTGAGGTGCGCCGCTTGTGGGAGTCCCAGGGTCTGGTGGTGAGCCGCTTGAAGCGCGTGCGTTTCGGCCCGGTGTTCCTGACCTCCGAGCTGACCATGGGCCGCTGGCGCGAAATGGAGCAGCGTGAAGTGGACATTCTCAGCGCTGAAGTTGGCCTGACCCCGCAGGCACTGCCGGCGATGAAGGAAAAGACGCGCGAGAAGCTCGACCGCCTGCAGCGCAAATCGGCTAAACCGGTCGAGGTGCGTGGCAAGCGCGTGTTGCGTCCGGCGAAGGACGAGGCCGGTGCTGACAACGCTCGCCCGAGCCGCGCACCGCGCCGTGACGAGGCTGAGCAGCGTACACCGCGTGGCCCGCGTAAAGAGGGTGGTGAGCGCCGCGAGAATGGCCGTGGCACACCGGTGGCGGAGCGTCCGAGCGATGTGAAGAAGCGTCAGCCGCGCCCGGCCGTCGAGTTGTCCGAGCGTCCGGCGCGCAAGCCGCGTCCGGCAACACCCGGCAAGCGTCCGCCTGCCGGCGATGGTCAGCGTCCAGGCTTCGGCCGCAAGCGCTGATAAACGAGAAAGGGACTCTGCGGAGTCCCTTTTTTCATTCTGCTGTCTGGAAGGCAGCGTGAACCATTGTATTCAGAGCATTCCCGAATTAGGCGGGCAATATCTCAACCGGCCATGGACAGGCGGTTGCGGCCTTCGCGCTTAGCCACGAACAACGCGTTGTCAGCACGGCGCAGCAGGCTTTCGCCTGACTCGCCCGGCAGCAGGCTGGAACAGCCCAGGCTGATGGATACGTCGATGTGGCGGCCAGCATCCAGGCATTGTAGCTCCATCACCGCAAAGCGCAGGCGCTCGCCCACCAGCGCAGCGCCTTCGCGGTTGGTGCCGGAGAGAATCACCAGAAATTCCTCGCCGCCGTAGCGAAACACCATGTCGATGTTGCGCAGCTGGTTCTTCAGGGTCTGGGCGACTGCTTTCAGCACTTCATCGCCAAGCGCATGGCCGTGGTTGTCATTGATGCTCTTGAAGTGGTCGATATCGAGCATCAGCAATGACAACGGTTGCAGGTTGCGGCGGGCCAGATCCACCTCGCGCTGCAGCACCTGGTCCATGGCGATGCGGTTGCCAGTGTCGGTCAGTGGGTCGCGCAGCGCACTTTGCAGAGCCGTGCGGTAGAGCAGGGCATTGCGCAGTGGGAACAATAGGCTGGCCAGCAACGACTCCAGCTGAATCAGCTCCTCTTCGGAGAAACGCTGCTTGCGGCGGAAAATCAGCTCGCCCAGATATTCCCCTTCATGACTCAGGCGATAGCCTGCCGAGTGAGGCGCGCGCTCGCCCAGCTCGAGGCGCAGGTCGTGCGACGGATGCTGGAAAGCCAATGCATCGAGCGGCACCAGGCGCTGCACTTCGCGGAAGAACAGATTGAGGATTCGCTCCGCGTCCAGGCTGGTCTGCAGTTGCAGGCTCAATTGGTGGCGCAGCTCTACCAGGCTGGCGGGCTTGAGCGGCAGGTTGCGACTGCCGGTAAAGCCGAGACGCTGCAGCTTGGCGGCATCGAAATCGATGGTGTTGGATTGGCTGGGGGGAACCATGGAGCTGAACCTCTGGCGCTGATGGTGCGACGAGAGGGTTGGAGCGAATTTCGTGCCAGGTGGTTCAAGTGAGCTTAAAGTCTTGTGAAGTCAGTCACTTAGGTATTTTTTAAAGCGCTGATCGGCAAGGGGTTGCCGGTTGCCTGACGGCGATGCTGGCAATGTGCTGCCGCTTGGCAAGGACGGCGGCGGATTTTTGTCGTGCCATGGCTCGCTGACTGGCAGCGGGCCATGGTCGGTAGTTACTGGGCGTCGAACGCCTGGCCGTTGATGCCCTTGCTGTCCGGGCCCATCAGGTAGAGGTAGAGCGGCATGATCTCTTCCGGCAGTGGGCGGGTCGCCGGATTTTCCCCTGGATAGGCTTGGGCGCGCATGGCCGTGCGGGTAGCGCCCGGGTTGATGCTGTTGGCACGCACGTTGGCGATGCCGTCCAGCTCGTCAGCCATGACCTGCATCAGGCCCTCGGTGGCGAATTTCGAGACCGCGTAGGCGCCCCAGTAGGCGCGGCCCTTGCGACCGACGCTGCTGGAGGTGAAGGCGACGGAGGCGTCCTCCGACAGTTTGAGCAGCGGCAGCAGGGTGCTGCTGAGCATGAACATGGCGTTGACGTTGACGTGCATGACACGCATGAAGTTGTCGCCGGAGAGCTGCTCCAGCGGCGTGCGCGGGCCGAGGATCGAGGCGTTGTGCAGCAGACCATCGAGGCGGCCGAACTCGTTCTCGATCATCACCGCCAGTTCGTCGTACTGGTGCGGCAGGGCGGTTTCCAGATTGAAGGGGATCACCACCGGTTGCGGGTGGCCGGCCGCCTCGATCTCGTCATAAACCTGGCTCAGGTTGGCCTCGGTCTTGCCCAGCAGCAGCACCGTCGCGCCATGGGCGGCGAAGCTCTTGGCGGCGGCGGCGCCAATACCGCGGCCGGCACCGGTGATCAGGATGACGCGATCCTTGAGTAGGTCTGCGCGGGCGGTGTAGTCGAACATGTGAGGATCCTTCGGAGAACTCTTGAGGGTAGGGCGGGTGAAACCCGCCAAATTGGAGAATGGCGGCCTGTGCGATCAGCAACTGCACAGGGCGCGATCGAGCACCGCACGCAGTTCCTGGGGGTGGTCCACGACCACATCGGCGCCCCAGTTGCGTGGGTTGTCCTCGGGGTGGATATAGCCATAGGTCACCGCTGCCGTGCGGCAGCCTGCGGCGCGGCCGGATTCGATATCGCGCGCGTCGTCGCCGATGAACAGCACTTCCTCGGGCTTGACGCCCATTTGCTGGCAGGCGAGCAGCAGCATGTCCGGCGCGGGTTTGCTTTGCTCGACATGGTCCGGGCAGACCAGCACTGCCGAGCGCTCGGCCAGATTCAGGCCCTGCATGATCGGCTCGGCGTAACGCACCGGTTTGTTGGTGGCGACGCCCCACAACAGGCGCGCCTGTTCGATGTCGTCGAGCAGGGCTTCGATGCCGTCGAACGGGCGGGTGAGGACTGCGCAGTGTTCCTGGTAGCGCTCCAGGAACTCCTGGCGCAGGGCTTCGAACGCGGCGGAGTCCGGGTCTTCATCGAAAGCGCAGGCGACCATGGCGCGAGCGCCGCCGGATACCTGGTCACGTATGGCCTTGTCTGCCAGTGGCGGCAGGCCGCGAGTGGCGCGCATGGCCTGGGTGATGGCGATGAAGTCCGGCGCCGAGTCGAGCAGGGTGCCGTCCATGTCGAACAGTACAGCGCGCAAACGCATCAGTCTTTCCTCAGCGTCTGGATCATGTAGTTGACGTCAACGTCCGCCTCCAGCTTGTAGTGCTTGGTCAGTGGGTTGTAGGTCAGGCCGATGATGTCCTTGACCTCCAGCCCGGCTGCGCGGCTCCAGGCGCCGAGCTCGGAGGGGCGGATGAATTTCTTGAAGTCGTGGGTGCCGCGTGGCAGCAAACGCAGGATGTATTCGGCGCCGATCACCGCGAACAGGTACGCCTTGGGGTTGCGGTTGATGGTGGAGAAGAACACCTGGCCGCCCGGTTTGACCAGCGTGTAGCAGGCGCGGATGACTGAGGACGGATCGGGTACGTGTTCGAGCATCTCCAGACAGGTGACGACGTCGAACTGGCCTGGCATTTCCTCGGCCAGGGCTTCCGCGGTGATCTGCCGGTAGTCGACTTCCACGCCGGATTCCAGTTGGTGCAACCTGGCGACCGACAGAGGCGCTTCGCCCATGTCGATGCCCGTCACCGTTGCGCCGCGCTGGGCCATGGCCTCACTGAGAATGCCGCCGCCGCAGCCGACGTCGAGAACGCGTTTGCCGACCAGACCGACGCGCTCGTCGATCCAGTTGACCCGCAGTGGGTTGATGTCGTGCAGGGGTTTGAACTCGCTCTCGCGGTCCCACCAGCGGTGTGCCAGGGCCTCGAATTTGGCGATTTCGGCGCGGTCGACGTTGCTCATAAGCATCTCTATTCAAAGCATGGAAAGCGTACCGCCGCTATGTTGCCAGTTTAAGAACGGGCGTGGAGCGGCGCGGATTCGTTCAATGTATGTCAGTTTGTCGCAGTGGTTTGGGAATGTTGTCGCGCCCAAGGTTTATCCGCTGCTCATTTATTTTGTTGATACTCGGTCTGCCCCCTCTCCCATTTATGGGAGAGGGTTGGGGAGAGGGCCAGGCGAATAGCTCGGTGTTTCCTGGCCCTCTCCCCCGGCCCCTCTCCCGCAAGCGGGAGAGGGGGGGATAAGCAGTGTTACTTGCTGGCAATCCTGGTTCCCCATTCCCTGGCCTTGGCGATCAGCTCGCTTTCGTCCATGCGCGTCAGGCGGCCGTCTTCCAGCAACGGCTTGCCACCAACCCACAAATGCTTCACGCAGTCGCGGCCGCTGGCGTAGATGAGCTGCGATACCGGGTCGTAGATCGGTTGCTGGGCCAGGCCGGAAAGGTCGAAGGCGACCACGTCGGCCAGCTTGCCCAGTTCCAGTGAACCGGTCTGTGTTTCCAGTCCCAGTGCGCGAGCGCCATTCAAGGTAGCCATGCGCAAGGCGCTGTGAGCGTTCAGGGCGGTAGCGGAGCCGGCGACGGCCTTGGCCAGCAGGGCGGCGGTACGGGTTTCGCCGAGCAGGTCGAGGTCGTTGTTGCTGGCGGCGCCATCGGTACCGATGGCGACATTGACGCCAGCCTGCCATAGGCGCTCGACCGGGCAGAAGCCGCTGGCCAGTTTGAGGTTGGATTCAGGGCAGTGCACGATGCTGCAATTGTGCTCCACCAGCAGTGCTAGATCCTCGTCATCGATCTGCGTCATGTGCACCGCCTGGAAACGCGGGCCGAGCAGGCCGAGGCGGGCCAGGCGGGCCAGTGGGCGTTCGCCGTGCTTGGCGACGGCTTCGGCCACTTCCAGGGCGGTTTCGTGCACGTGCATATGAATGCCGGCATCCAGCTCGTCAGCCAGTACGCGAATCTGTTCCAGCTTGTCGTCGCTGACCGTGTAGGGCGCGTGGGGGCCGAAAGCGATGCGGATGCGTGGGTGCTGCTTGAGGTCATCGAACAGTTGCAGGCCCGTGCGTAGGGCTTCGGCGGCATTGAGTGCGCCGGGTACCGGGAAGTCCAGCACGGGAACGGTGATCTGCGCGCGCATGCCGGCGTTGTGCACGCGTTCGGCGGCGGTCTGCGGGTAGAAGTACATGTCGGAGAAGCAACTGATGCCGCCCTTGATCTGTTCTGCGATAGCCAGATCGGTGCCGTCGCGGACGAAATCCTCGTCGACCCACTTTCCTTCGGCAGGCCAGATATGCTCGTGCAGCCAGGTCATCAGCGGCAGGTCATCGGCAATGCCGCGCAAAAGCGTCATCGCGGCGTGGCCGTGGGCGTTGATCAGGCCTGGGGCGAGCAGGCATTGCGGCAGCTCTCGCACTTCCGTTGCCGGGTGGCGCAGCGCCTCGGCACGTGGCGCGATCAGTGCGATCTGCCCGTCGCGAATGCCCAGGCCATGGTCGCGTAGCACCACGCCGGCCGGCTCAACGGGCACCAGCCAGGTGGGCAGGAGCAGCAGGTCGAGAGGGGCTTCGGGCATGGGGGGTTGTCCGTCTGGCTTGATCGATGCAAGGAAGGTCGCCAGTGTATAGATGAACGCACCCGGCTTGAAGTCGTGAGGGCGAGCAGGATTGTTCGGCTGGTCTTGGTCGGTCTGCGTATAATCCGCGATTTTTTGGCGGTGACAGATGGAGTGCGCGATGCGCGAGCAATTGCTGGCGGTGGAGAAGGTTCAGGCAATCGAGTGGCGCGATGGTGCGTTGCACCTGCTCGATCAGCGCCTGCTGCCGCATCAGCAGACCTGGCTGCGTTTCGACTCTGCCGCCGAGGTGGCTGATGCGATTCGTGACATGGTGGTGCGTGGTGCGCCGGTTATTGGCATTGCTGCTGCCTATGGGCTGGTGCTGGGTGTCCGTGCTCGTCTAAAAGACGGTGGTGACTGGCGTGAGGCGCTGGAGGCCGATTTTGCCTATCTCGAGCGCTCGCGCCCGACTGCGGTAAACCTGTTCTGGGCTCTGCAGCGCATGCGTGAGCGCCTGGCAAGACTCAAGGATGGCGACGACATCCTGGCGCTACTGGAGGCTGAGGCGGTGGGGATTCACCTCAGCGACCGTGAGGCCAACCTGACCATGGCGCAGTTGGGCATGGAGCTGATTCGCAAGCATCAGGGCAATCCGCAGGTGCTGCTGACGCACTGCAATGCCGGTGCCCTGGCGACCGGCGGCTTTGGCACCGCGCTCGGGGTGATCCGTGCGGCGTATCTGGAAGGTTTGGTCGAGCAGGTCTATGTCGATGAAACCCGCCCCTGGCTTCAGGGCGCGCGACTGACGGCCTGGGAATTGGCGGGTGACGGCGTGCCGGTCACGCTCAATGCCGATGCAGCGGCGGCTCACCTGATGAAGACCAAGGGCATCACCTGGGTCATCGTCGGCGCTGATCGCATCACCGCTAACGGTGATGTGGCCAACAAGATCGGCACTTATCAGTTGGCGGTCAACGCCATGCACCACGGCGTGCGGCTGATGGTGGTGGCGCCAAGTTCGACCATCGACATGAATCTGGAAAGTGGCGAGGACATCCTGCTCGAAGAGCGCGATGGCCTTGAGTTGCTGGAAGTGGCGGGGCATCGGGTCGCGGCCGATGTACATGCCGTCAATCCGGTGTTCGATGTGACGCCGGCTGATCTGGTTGACTACATCGTGACCGAGAAAGGCGTGGTCGAACGTCCAGATAGCGCCAAGCTGGCGCAGTTGATGTGCCGCAAGCGCCTGCATTGAACCTGCCATGCGCGCGCCGTCGCGGGGTAGGTGTGTAGCACGCTTTGTGGTAATCTCCGGCAGTTTTCAAGGGGGCTGACTGCAGCCTCCTTCACTGCATCGAATCGTGACATAACTCGTTGATTTGTCGTGAGTCGCTGATGGCCTGAGGCTATCGCGACGAGCTCCATGGCGTTCAGGAAGAATGACGCGGAGTTTCACCAGAAAAAGGAACCAGGCTTCTCATGGGCGAACTGGCCAAAGAAATCCTCCCGGTCAATATCGAAGACGAGCTGAAACAGTCCTACCTCGACTACGCGATGAGCGTGATCGTCGGGCGTGCGCTGCCGGATGCGCGCGATGGCTTGAAGCCGGTACACCGTCGTGTGCTCTACGCCATGAGCGAACTGGGCAACGACTGGAACAAGCCCTACAAGAAATCCGCCCGTGTGGTCGGTGACGTGATCGGTAAATACCACCCGCACGGCGACACCGCGGTGTACGACACCATCGTGCGTATGGCGCAGGACTTCTCCCTGCGCTACCTGCTGGTCGACGGTCAGGGCAACTTCGGTTCGGTGGACGGCGACAACGCCGCGGCCATGCGATACACCGAAGTGCGCATGACCAAGCTGGCCCACGAGCTGCTGGCCGACCTGGAAAAAGAAACTGTCGACTGGGTGCCCAACTACGACGGCACCGAGCAGATCCCTGCTGTCATGCCGACCAAGGTGCCGAACCTGCTGGTCAATGGCTCGTCCGGTATCGCCGTGGGCATGGCCACCAACATCCCGCCGCACAACCTCACCGAGGTCATCGACGGCTGCCTGGCGCTGATGGACAACGCCGAGCTGACCGTCGATGACCTGATGCAGTACATCCCCGGCCCTGATTTCCCCACAGCGGGCATCATCAACGGCCGTGCCGGCATCATCGAGGCCTATCGTACCGGCCGTGGGCGCATCTACATCCGCGCTCGCGTCGAGGTCGAGGATATCGACAAGGTCGGCGGTCGCCAGCAGCTGGTGGTCACCGAGCTGCCGTACCAGCTGAACAAGGCGCGTCTGATCGAGAAGATCGCCGAGCTGGTCAAAGAGAAGAAGATCGAAGGCATCACCGAGCTGCGTGACGAGTCCGACAAGGACGGTATGCGCGTGGTGATCGAACTGCGTCGTGGTGAAGTGCCGGACGTGGTGCTGAACAACCTGTACGCCCAGACCCAGATGCAGAGCGTGTTCGGCATCAACGTCGTGGCGCTGGTCGACGGTCAGCCGAAGATCATGAACCTCAAGGACATGCTTGAGGTGTTCATCCGTCACCGCCGTGAAGTGGTGACCCGCCGTACCGTTTACGAGCTGCGCAAGGCGCGTGAGCGCGGCCACATCCTCGAAGGCCAGGCGGTAGCGCTGTCGAACATCGATCCGGTGATCGAGCTGATCAAGGCCTCGCCGACGCCGGCCGAAGCCAAGGAGCGCCTGATCGCCACTGCCTGGGAATCCAGTGCGGTGGAAGCTATGGTCGAGCGCGCGGGCGCCGACTCCTGCCGCCCGGAAGGGTTGGATGCGCAATACGGTCTACGTGACGGCAAGTACTACCTGTCGCCGGAGCAGGCTCAGGCCATCCTCGAATTGCGCCTGCACCGCCTGACCGGCCTGGAGCACGAGAAGCTGCTGGCCGAGTACCAGGAAATTCTCAACCTGATCGGCGAGCTGATCCGCATCCTGACCAACCCCGAGCGCTTGATGGAAGTCATCCGCGAGGAGCTGGAGAAGGTCAAGGCCGAGTTCGGTGATGCCCGTCGTACCGAGATCGTCGCCTCGCGTCTGGACCTGACCATTGCCGATCTGATCACCGAAGAAGAGCGTGTCGTCACCATTTCCCACGGCGGCTACGCCAAGAGCCAGCCGCTGGCGGCCTACGAGGCGCAGCGTCGCGGTGGCAAGGGCAAATCGGCCACTGGGGTCAAGGACGAGGACTACGTCGAGCACCTGCTGGTTGCCAACAGCCACGCGACCCTGCTGCTGTTCTCCAGCAAGGGCAAGGTGTACTGGCTGCGTACCTTCGAAATCCCTGAGGCTTCGCGTGCTGCGCGCGGTCGTCCGCTGGTCAACCTGCTGCCGCTGGACGAGGGCGAGCGCATCACCGCGATGCTGCAGATCGACCTTGAGGCGCTGCAGCAGAGCGCCGGCGCAGACGAAGATCTTGATGATGAAGGCGTGGTGATCGAAGGCGAAGCCACCGAGGTGGTCGAGGCCGAGGAAGTCGAAGAAGTCGAGGGTGAAACCCCTGAACTGGTTGCCGAACCGACCGGCGCCTTCATCTTCATGGCCACCGCCTTCGGTACCGTGAAGAAGACCCCGCTGGTGCAGTTCAGCCGTCCGCGTAGCGCCGGTCTGATTGCCCTGAAGCTGGAAGAGGGCGATACCCTTATTGCTGCCGCCATCACCGACGGCGCCAAGGAAGTCATGCTGTTCTCCGACGCTGGCAAGGTGCTGCGCTTCGCCGAGAGCAAGGTGCGTACCATGGGTCGTACTGCTCGTGGCGTGCGTGGCATGCGCCTGGCCAAGGATCAGCAACTGATTTCCATGCTGATTCCGGAGTCTGGTGCGCAGATCCTCACCGCCTCCGAGCGTGGCTTCGGCAAACGTACCGGCCTGGGCAAGTTCCCGCGTCGCGGTCGTGGCGGCCAGGGCGTTATCGCCATGGTCACCAGCGAGCGTAACGGCAAGCTGGTGGGCGCCATCCAGGTGCAGGACGGCGAGGAAATCATGCTGATTTCCGACCAGGGCACTCTGGTGCGGACCCGTGTCGACGAAGTCTCCAGCTCGGGCCGTAACACTCAGGGCGTGACCCTGATCAAGCTGGCCAAGGACGAGACCCTGGTCGGCCTGGAGCGTGTGCAGGAGCCGACTGCGGTGGACGAGGATGAACTGGTCGAAGGCGAAGAGGGCACTGAAGCCGCCGAAAGCGCCGAAGCACCAGTCGCCGACGCCGAGGAAGGCAGCGAAGAGTGAAGTCGGGCTCTGTGGGAGGGGCTTTAAAAACTCCTCCCACAGACACGGTGACAGTGTGGACATGCCATCGCCTGGTGGTGGCGTTCTGTGAATCTGAGAGAGACAGACGTGAGCAAGCGAGCTTTTAACTTCTGCGCCGGCCCGGCCGCGCTGCCGACCGCTGTACTGCAACGCGCCCAGGCCGAGATGCTCGACTGGCAAGGCAAGGGCCTCTCGGTGATGGAGATGAGCCATCGCAGCGACGAGTACGTGGCCATCGCCAGCCAGGCCGAGCAGGACCTGCGTGATCTGCTCGCTGTACCCAGTGACTACAAGGTGTTGTTCCTGCAGGGCGGTGCCAGCCAGCAGTTCGCCGAGATTCCGCTGAACCTGCTGCCGGAAGGCGGCGTGGCCGATTACGTCGAAACCGGCATCTGGTCGAAGAAAGCCATCGAAGAGGCGCGTCGTTACGGTGCCATCAACGTCGCCGCCAGTGCCAAGGCGCACGACTATTTCGCCATTCCCGGTCAGAACGACTGGCAGTTGTCGAAAGACGCTGCCTACGTGCATTACTGCAGTAACGAGACCATCGGTGGTCTGCAGTTCGACTGGGTGCCGCAGACCGGCGATACCCCGTTGGTCGCCGACATGTCCTCGGACATCCTCTCGCGTTCGCTGGATGTTTCTCAGTTCGGCCTGATCTACGCCGGTGCGCAGAAGAACATCGGCCCGAGCGGTCTGGTGGTGGTGATCGTCCGTGAAGACTTGCTCGGTCGCGCCCGTTCCAGCTGCCCGACCATGCTCGACTACAAGATTTCTGCCGATAACGGTTCGATGTACAACACCCCAGCGACCTATTCCTGGTACCTCTCCGGCCTGGTCTTCCAGTGGCTTAAGGAGCAGGGCGGTGTCGAGGCGATGGAGCGTATCAATCGCGCCAAGAAGGACCTGCTGTACAAGGCCATCGATGACAGCGACTTCTATAGCAACCCCATCGCCCACAACGCGCGTTCCTGGATGAACGTGCCGTTCCGCCTGGCCGACGAGAAACTGGACAAGGCCTTCCTGGCCGGCGCCGATGAGCGCGGCCTGCTCAACCTCAAGGGGCATCGTTCGGTAGGCGGCATGCGCGCCTCCATCTACAACGCCGTGGGTATGGATGCGGTCGAGGCGTTGGTGGCCTACATGGCCGAGTTCGAGAAGGAGCATGCCTAATGACGGATGTAATCTCCGAGCAGGAACTGCAAGCGCTGCGCGTGCGCATCGATAACCTCGACGAGCGCATTCTCGAGCTGATCAGCGATCGCGCGCGCTGCGCTGAAGAAGTCGCCCGCGTTAAGATGAAGGAGCTGAAGGAAGGCGAATCGCCGGTCTTCTATCGTCCTGAGCGCGAGGCTCAGGTGCTCAAGCGCGTGATGGCGCGCAACCAGGGCCCGCTCGGTAACGAGGAAATGGCGCGGCTGTTCCGCGAGATCATGTCCTCCTGCCTGGCGTTGGAAAATCCGCTGAAAGTCGCCTACCTCGGCCCTGAAGGTACCTTCAGTCAGGCCGCAGCGATGAAGCACTTCGGTCATGCGGTGATCAGCGTGCCCATGGCTGCCATCGATGAAGTGTTCCGCGAAGTGGCCGCTGGCGCTGTCAACTTCGGCGTGGTGCCGGTGGAGAATTCCACCGAAGGCGCGATCAACCACACCCTCGACAGCTTCCTCGAGCACGACATGGTCATCTGTGGCGAAGTCGAGCTGCGCATTCACCATCACCTGCTGGTCGGCGAGACCACCAAGACCGACAAGATCACCCGCATCTACTCCCATGCCCAGTCGCTGGCACAGTGCCGCAAGTGGCTCGATGCGCACTACCCGAACGTCGAGCGCGTGGCGGTTTCCAGCAACGCCGATGCGGCCAAACGGGTCAAGAGCGAGTGGAACAGCGCGGCCATCGCCGGCGACATGGCGGCCAACCTGTATGGCCTGACCAAGCTGGCGGAAAAGATCGAGGATCGCCCGGACAACTCCACGCGTTTTCTCATCATCGGCAGCCAGGAAGTGCCGCCGACCGGCGACGACAAGACCTCGATCATCGTCTCCATGCGCAACAAGCCGGGCGCGCTGCATGAGTTGCTGGTGCCGTTCCACAATAACGGCATCGACCTGACTCGCATCGAGACTCGTCCTTCGCGCAGTGGCAAGTGGACCTACGTGTTCTTCATCGACTTCGTCGGCCACCACCGTGATCCGCTGATCAAGGATGTGTTGGAGAAGCTCGCTCAGGAAGCTGTAGCGCTGAAGGTATTGGGCTCTTATCCGAAGGCGGTGCTCTGAGGTAAAGCCCCTCACCCCCGGCCCCTCTCCCGAGGGAGAGGGGGGATGTACGGTGGGGTTTGATCAATCATGTGCAGTCAGTGAGATCGTTAGCCTGGAGATAGATTTCAACCCTGCGCTGTTTTGCTTGTCCTCCTTCTCCCAAGCGAGAGCGGAGGTGTACGGTGGGGTTTGATCAAGTGTGTACAACTTCATGATCTTCGTGGCGAAGAGATTGCGGCCTAGCGCGGCCTTGCTTGTCTCCCCTCTCCCTCCGGGAGAGGGGCTGGGGGTGAGGGTAGGGGTTATCACAATTTAAAGAGAGGGCAAGGATGCCGCCTAAGCACAGACCGCTTCCTGCATGGCATAAGCAGCGTGCGCGGGAATTGCGCACTACGGCAACCGATGCCGAGGTTCGTCTGTGGTATTGCCTGCGCTCGGGGCGGCTGGGCGGTTTGAAGTTTCGTCGGCAGCATCCGTTGCCGCCTTATATCCTCGACTTCTACTGTGAGGCGGCGAAATTGGCGGTGGAGTTGGACGGTTCGCAGCACGGTGGTGAAGACGACGCTGCAAGAACGTTGGATTTAGAGCATGAAGGCATCATGGTGCTGCGCTTTTGGAATGATCAGGCCTTGAAGGAAACCGAGGCTGTGTTGCAGGAAATTTATCGGGTGGCTAGCGAGCGAATTGCTTCTGATCGCTGAAAGCCCCCTCACCCCCAGCCCCTCTCCCGGAGGGCGAGGGGAGCAGAAGTGCACACGCCTCGGGCTTGGTTGCATGCTGGTAAAATCCGTTCTCCTGCCGTTGGGCGGGCTTTAGGGGCGGATATTGGGGTGGGCATAAGGCTAGCGGATAGAGCTTGGATGTGATGGCTGCCGCCGAACGGTTCCCCTCTCCCCTTGGGAGAGGGGCTAGGGGTGAGGGCTGTGCGTGTCGCGAGCAATTGGATTGAAGAGGTTTGCAAATGAGCTGTGATTTCCTAGCCCTGGCCCAGCCAGGCGTGCAAAAACTGTCCCCCTACGTACCAGGCAAGCCAGTCGACGAGTTGGCTCGTGAGCTGGGGCTCGATCCGGCCGGTATCGTCAAGCTGGCCAGCAACGAGAATCCGCTTGGCCCCAGTGACAAGGTGCTGGCAGCGATTCGTGCTGAACTGGACGAACTGACCCGCTACCCGGATGGCAATGGCTTCACCCTCAAGACCGCTCTGGCTGCCCGTTACGGCGTCGACGCCGCGCAGGTGACGTTGGGCAATGGCTCCAACGACATCCTCGAACTGGTTGCCCGTGCCTACCTGGCGCCCGGCCTCAATGCCGTGTTCAGCGACTACGCCTTCGCGGTTTACCCCATCGCCACCCAGGCAGTCGGCGCGCAGGGCAAGATCGTGCCGGCCAAGGATTACGCTCACGACCTGCAGGCGATGCTTGCCGCCATCGATGACAACACCCGCGTCGTCTTCATTGCCAACCCCAACAACCCGACCGGTACCTGGTTCGGCCCGGATGCGCTGGAAGCCTTCCTGGCCCAGGTGCCGGAATCGGTGCTGGTGGTGTTGGACGAAGCCTATATCGAGTACGCCGAAGGCGACGAGCTGCCAGACGGTCTGGATTATCTGGCGCGCTATCCGAACCTGCTGGTCTCGCGTACCTTCTCCAAGGCCTACGGCCTGGCTTCGTTGCGTGTCGGCTACGCCATCAGCTCGCCGGCCATCGCCGATGTGCTCAACCGCGTGCGTCAGCCGTTCAACGTCAACAGCCTCGCGCTGGCCGCCGCCTGCGCCGCGCTGGCCGATGCCGATTACCTGTCCGAGAGCCGTCGCTTGAACGATGCCGGGATGCAGCAGCTGGAAGAGGGCTTGCGTGCCCTGGGTCTGAGCTGGATTGCCTCCAGGGCCAACTTCATCGCCGTCGATTTTGGCCGCGACACCGCCGCGATCAACCAGGCGCTGCTGCGTGAAGGGGTGATCGTGCGGCCGATGGCCGGTTACCGCATGCCGAATTTCCTGCGCGTCTCCATCGGTTTGCCGAGAGAGAACGCACGCTTCCTCGAGGCGCTGGCCAAGGTGCTGTCGGCGTGACTGTCACTGCAGTGCAATCCAATGCCCCTAAGATCGGCCGCCTGGTGGTGGTCGGCCTCGGTCTGATCGGTGGCTCCTTCGCCAAGGGCCTGCGTGAGCGTGGTCTGTGCCGGGAGGTGGTGGGGGTCGATCTGGATGCCGAATCGCGTCGTCTGGCGGTACAGCTGGGCGTTGTCGATCGTTGCGAGAGCGACCTTGCTGCCGCCTGTCAGGGGGCCGATGTCATCCAGCTGGCAGTGCCTATCCTGGCCATGGAGAAGGTGCTTGCTCAGCTGGCCGCGCTGGATCTCGGCAATGCCGTGCTGACCGACGTCGGTAGCGCCAAGGGGAATGTCGTGCGTGCGGCACGTCTGGCATTTTCCGGCAAGGCTGTGCGTCTGGTGCCCGGCCATCCCATTGCAGGGTCCGAGCAGAGCGGGGTGGAGGCGGCCAACGCCGAGCTGTTCCGGCGCCACAAGGTCATCCTGACGCCCTGCGAGCACAGCGATGAGGCCGCTCTGGCACTTGTCGAAGGGCTGTGGCGCGAGCTGGGGGCGGATGTCGAGGCGATGGAGGTCGAACATCACGACCAGGTGCTTGCCGCCACCAGTCATCTGCCGCACCTGCTGGCCTTTACCCTGGTCGACTCGCTGGCCAAGCGCAGCGAGAACCTGGAAATTTTCCGCTACGCCGCTGGCGGTTTCCGCGACTTCACGCGGATCGCCGGCAGTGATCCGGTGATGTGGCACGATATCTTCCTCGCCAATCGCGAGGCCGTGCTGCGCACACTGGATACGTTTCGCGACGACCTCGACGCCTTGCGCGATGCGGTCGACGCCGGGGATGGGCATCAACTGCTGGGCGTGTTCACCCGCGCCCGCGTGGCCCGCGAACATTTCAGCAAAATTCTGGCCCGCAGGGCCTATGTGGACGCTATGCACTCGACCGATCTGATTTTCCTGGCAAAACCTGGTAGCTCGCTGGCTGGACGTATCCGCGTACCCGGTGACAAATCCATCTCGCACCGTTCGATCATGCTGGGTTCGCTGGCCGAAGGCACCACCGAGGTCGAAGGCTTCCTCGAGGGTGAAGACGCCCTGGCCACGCTGCAGGCATTCCGCGACATGGGCGTGGTCATCGAAGGCCCGCACCACGGCCGCGTGACCATCCATGGCGTTGGTCTGCATGGCCTGAAAGCACCGGCCGGCCCGCTGTACATGGGTAACTCCGGTACCTCCATGCGCCTGCTCTCCGGCTTGCTGGCCGCGCAGCCGTTCGACACCACGCTGACCGGTGATGCTTCGCTGTCCAAGCGCCCGATGAATCGCGTGGCTAAGCCGCTGCGTGAAATGGGGGCGGTGATCGAGACCGGCCCGGAAGGCCGTCCGCCACTGACCATCAAGGGCGGTCAGCGCCTGACCGGCATGGCCTACGATATGCCCATGGCCAGCGCCCAGGTCAAGTCCTGCCTGCTGCTGGCCGGCTTGTACGCCGCTGGCAACACCTCGGTTACCGAGCCGGCGCCGACCCGTGATCACACCGAGCGCATGCTGCGCGGCTTCGGCTACCCGGTCAGCGTCGAGGGCAGCACTGCCAGCGTCGAGTCCGGCCACAAGCTGACCGCCACGCGCATCGAAGTACCGGCGGATATTTCCTCGGCGGCGTTCTTCCTGGTCGCTGCCAGCATCGCCGAAGGCTCCGAACTGGTGCTGGAACACGTCGGCATCAACCCGACCCGCACTGGCGTGATCGACATTCTCAAACTGATGGGCGGCGACATCACCCTGGAAAACCAGCGTGAAGTCGGCGGCGAGCCAGTGGCGGACATTCGTGTGCGTGCGGCCAAGCTCAAAGGCATCGATATTCCGGAAGACTTGGTGCCGCTGGCCATTGATGAATTCCCGGTGCTGTTCGTTGCCGCCGCCTGTGCCGAAGGCCGTACCGTGCTGCGCGGTGCCGAAGAGCTGCGGGTAAAAGAGTCCGATCGTATCCAGGTCATGGCTGACGGCCTGATCGCCCTGGGTGTGAAGGCCGAGCCGACCCCGGATGGCATCATCATCGAAGGCGGTAGCATCGGCGGTGGCGAAGTCTGGGCGCATGGTGACCACCGCATTGCCATGTCCTTCAGCGTCGCCTCGCTGCGCGCCACTGCGCCGATCCGCATTCATGACTGTGCCAACGTCGCCACGTCCTTCCCCAACTTCCTGGCCTTGTCGGCTGAAGTCGGCATCAACGTGGCTGTAGAGGGCAAGGCATGAATGCCCCGGTAATCACCGTCGACGGGCCGAGCGGCTCGGGCAAGGGCACGCTGTGCGCCTTGCTGGCCAAGCAGCTGGGCTGGAATCTGCTTGACTCCGGTGCGCTCTATCGCCTGCTGGCCTTCGCTGCCGGCAACCACGGTATCGATCTGACCAACGAAGAGTCGCTCAAGCAGCTGGCCGCACATCTGGATGTGCAGTTCATCGACAAGCGCATCATCCTTGAAGGCGAGGAGGTGACCGACGCCATCCGTAACGAGCAGATAGGGGCGGGCGCTTCCATGGTCGCCTCGCTGCCTGCCGTACGCGAAGCGCTGCTGCAGCGTCAGCGCGCGTTTCAGGAGATGCCAGGCCTGGTGGCAGATGGTCGCGACATGGGCACCGTGGTATTCGCCGACGCGCCGCTGAAGATTTTCCTGACGGCCAGCGCCGAGGAACGTGCGCGTCGCCGCTACTTGCAGTTGAAGGCCAAGGGTGATGATGTTAATCTTGCGAGTCTTCTCGACGAGATACGGGCGCGCGACGAGCGCGATACCCAGCGCGCGGTGGCTCCGCTGAAGCCGGCAGCCGACGCAATCGTGCTGGATTCAACCGAACTATCCATCGAGCAGGTGCTTGAACGAATTCTGAGCGAGGTCGCTGATCGCGATCTGGCCGGTTAAGGGTTCTCGATTGCCTTAAATCGCTGAATCCGCCAGGAGGCATGCGGGAGACCAGTCCTAGTCCCGTAGGCCTCTTTTCACATGAACGAACCCACATTGTCTGGAGTGTGGTTTGGGCGAATCCCCGCCCTTGATCAACAGGAATCAACATGAGCGAAAGCTTTGCAGAACTATTTGAAGAAAGCCTGAAATCCCTCGACATGCAGCCGGGCGCCATCATCACCGGTATCGTGGTCGACATCGACGGTGACTGGGTTACCGTTCACGCAGGTCTGAAGTCCGAGGGCGTCATCCCGCTCGACCAGTTCTTCAACGAACAAGGCGAGCTGACCATCAAGGTCGGTGACGAAGTCCACGTCGCGCTGGACGCGGTTGAAGATGGCTTCGGTGAAACCAAGCTGTCCCGCGAGAAAGCCAAGCGCGCTGAATCCTGGCTGGTTCTGGAAGCTGCGTTCAACGCTGAAGAAGTGGTCAAGGGCGTTATCAACGGTAAGGTCAAAGGCGGCTTCACCGTTGACGTCAACGGCATCCGCGCGTTCCTGCCGGGTTCCCTGGTTGACGTCCGTCCGGTGCGTGATACCACTCACCTGGAAGGCAAAGAGCTGGAATTCAAGGTCATCAAACTGGACCAGAAGCGCAACAACGTTGTCGTTTCCCGTCGCAGCGTCCTGGAAGCCGAGAACAGCGCCGAGCGCGAAGCTCTGCTGGAATCCCTGCAGGAAGGCCAGCAAGTCAAAGGTATCGTCAAGAACCTCACCGACTACGGTGCGTTCGTTGACCTGGGCGGCGTAGATGGCCTGCTGCACATCACCGACATGGCTTGGAAACGCATCAAGCACCCGTCCGAGATCGTCAACGTTGGCGACGAGATCGACGTCAAGGTTCTGAAGTACGATCGCGAGCGTAACCGCGTATCCCTGGGCCTGAAGCAACTGGGCGAAGACCCATGGGTTGCCATCAAGGCTCGTTACCCGGAAAACACCCGCGTTGTTGCTCGTGTCACCAACCTCACCGACTACGGCTGCTTCGCCGAGCTGGAAGAGGGCGTGGAAGGCCTGGTGCACGTTTCCGAAATGGACTGGACCAACAAGAACATCCACCCGTCGAAAGTCGTTAACGTCGGCGACGAAGTCGAAGTCATGGTTCTGGACATCGACGAAGAGCGTCGTCGTATCTCCCTGGGTATCAAGCAGTGCAAGACCAACCCGTGGGAAGACTTCTCCGGTCAGTTCAACAAGGGTGACAAGATCTCCGGCACCATCAAGTCGATCACCGATTTCGGTATCTTCATTGGTCTGGACGGTGGCATCGACGGCCTGGTTCACCTGTCCGACATCTCCTGGAACGAAGCCGGCGAAGAAGCCGTGCGTCGCTTCAAGAAGGGCGACGAGCTGGAGACCGTCATCCTGTCGGTTGACCCGGAGCGCGAGCGCATCTCCCTGGGCATCAAGCAACTGGAAGACGATCCGTTCAGCAACTACGTCTCCATCAACGACAAGGGCACCATCGTCCGTGGCGTTGTGAAAGAAGTAGACGCCAAGGGCGCCATCATCGACCTGGGCAACGAGATCGAAGCTACCCTGAAAGCCTCCGAAATCAGCCGTGACCGCGTTGAAGACGCGCGCAACGTCCTGAAGGAAGGCGACGAAGTAGAAGCCAAGATCATCAGCGTCGACCGCAAGTCCCGTGTCATCAGCCTGTCCGTCAAGTCGAAAGACGTTGAAGACGAGAAAGACGCGATGAAGGAACTGCGTAGCAAGCAAGACGTTGAGAACACCGGCCCGACCACCATTGGTGATCTGCTCCGTGCTCAAATGGAAAAACAGAACTAAGTTCGGTTAATCCATCCAGGAAAAGGGCGGCCCTCGGGCCGCCCTTTTTCGTTCATGCATCCCAAAAACGACGCTGCCCTGTAGGAGCTGCGTCCCGCGGCGAATGGCGGCCATCCAGCAATACCGACCCCATACCCAAAAGCTTCGCCCCGAGGCGGGGCTCCTACGCGAATACGCCAGTCGACGCTCCCTCTGTAGGAGCTGCGCCCCGCAGCGAATAGCGGCCATCCAGCAATACTGAGCTCATACCCAAAAGCTTCGCCCCGAGGCGGGGCTCCTACGCGAATGCGCCAGTCGACACTCTCTCTGTAGGAGCTGCGCCCCGCAGCGAATGGCAGCCATCCAGCAATACCGAACCAATACCTAAAAGCTTCGCCCGGCCGCCCTCATATCCACACTGCATCCCAATGCGGATAGTCACCGACCCGCTCCACAAGTCCGGCTCTTAAAGGATTTGCCACCACATATCTCGCCACACTCCGAACATCCTCCTCCCGGCGCAACGCATGATCATGGAATCCCTTTTGCCATATCGGCCTACCCAGGCGCTTGGCGGAAATGGATTTGACCCTGCCCACCAAGCGGGTCAGGTCCTCATTCTGTAGTTGCAAAAGCCAGTGCAGATGATCAGGCATCACGACAAAGCAGAGCGTTTGGTGCGATCCCCGCAGTTCATCTTGGCGAATGACTTGTATGAGCGTGCGCGCCGCTGAGAAATCAGCAAAGACAGGGGTGCGGCCGTTGGTTACGGTAGTGACAAGATAGATTTGCCCGCTACTGGACCAGCGTCCATCCCGAAGCTTATGCGCGGCGTAGCGTTTCTCAGTCATCGGATTCCCTTCCGTTAGCGTTCTCCAGTTCAGCTTAGCCGAGCCAGAGTCAAAGAAAGCTTCACCCCGAGGCGGGGGCTCCCACACCAAACCGCAAAACAACACCCCCCTGTAGGAGCCGCGCCCCGCGGCGAATGGCAATCATCCCGCAATACGGGCCAGCTTCGCCTCAAGCTAGATCTCCTATACAAAGCCCCTGTTATCACAACTAACCGCAAAACTCGCTAACACCTTGTTTTTTTGGGCTGTTCAAAAGCTGACCCGCGTGCTACAACCGAACCGTCGAGTCTTCTAGCCGCTTGAAAAAGAAGGGAAAACCATGACCAAGTCGGAGTTGATCGAAAGAATTGTCACTCATCAGGGTCAGCTGTCCTCCAAGGATGTTGAGTTGGCCATCAAGACCATGCTGGAGCAAATGTCCCAGGCATTGGCCACGGGGGATCGCATCGAAATTCGCGGCTTTGGCAGCTTCTCGCTGCACTACCGCGCACCGCGTGTGGGACGTAACCCGAAAACCGGTCAGTCGGTACGTCTGGACGGCAAGTTCGTGCCGCATTTCAAGCCAGGCAAGGAGTTGCGCGACCGGGTCAACGAGGACGAGTGACTGCGCTTTGTCCTTCTTGCTGGAGCAAGTCTCCTGATTAGGCGGTCGTCTGGCGTCACACTTTTGTCATGCTTGCGAAATCATGGAAAACCGGCAAAATGTGCGGGCTTTCACAAGGCGCGCCCTTGCCAGATTTCCAGCTAGTTCAGTTAATTACCATTCTCTGAACTGTCATCCGCACTACTGGGCTGAGTCCCTTTAAATTTTGCCAGCGTTAAGGGATTGACTCGTGCGGTACCCCTCCATTGTTCATCACGGCGCCGTAACAGGTGTGACTGGCTCATGCCATCAGCTACAGATGGATGATGAGCACGCGCTGCTGATCGACTGCGGCCTCTTTCAAGGCGCTGAAACTTCCCCTGAAGGCCGTGCAGGCGCAGACAAGCTCGCAATCGACTTCTCTCTGGACGGCATCAAGGCTCTGGTTGCGACTCATGTCCATATCGACCACGTGGGCCGCATACCCTACCTCCTTGCAGCCGGCTTCAAAGGCCCGATTCTCTGCAGTGAGCCATCAGCAAAGCTGCTACCTATCGTTCTCGAAGATGCCTTCAAGCTTGGTTTTAGTCGCGATCAGAAACAAGTCGAGCGTTACCTCAAGCTAATCGAGCAGCGCATCGTCGTTTTGCCCTACAAGCAGTGGTTCACCCTGATCGACACGAAGCAGCTCAACGCTCGCATTCGTCTACAGCGCGCTGGCCACATCCTCGGCTCGGCCTATGTTGAAGTGGATCTACACTACCCCGAGACGGGTGAGAAGAAGCGCATAGTGTTCTCCGGCGACCTGGGGGCGCCCCATGCGCCAATCCTCCCGGCGCCTAAAGCCCCATATAAAGCCGATGTTCTGGTCATCGAAAGCACCTATGGTGATCGCCTCCACGAGGATCGTCGCAGTCGTCGTGCGCGTCTTGAGAAGGTGCTCGAGCATGCGTTGAGCAATCAAGGCACGGTTCTGATTCCGGCCTTCAGCATTGGTCGCACTCAGGAGCTGCTCTACGAGCTGGAAGACATCATTCATCGCAGAGCGCTGAAAGAGTTAGCGAAGGCTCAGTCGAGTGCTTCCGGGCCGAACACCGATAAAGCGCCAGCCCTCGACTGGGCAAGTTTGCCGATCATCCTCGACTCTCCGTTGGCCAGCCGCTTCACTTCGGTTTATCGCGAGCTTGACCAGTTTTGGGATGCAGAGGCGAGGGCGCGTTTGGCCAAGGGCCGTAACCCACTGGCTTTCCGTAACCTGCTAACGGTCGATAGCCACCAGGCCCATCTGGCCATGGTCAATCGCCTGGTTCAAACCGCTCAGCCGGCTATCGTTATTGCTGGCAACGGCATGTGCTCCAGTGGGCGCATCGTCAACTACCTCAAGGCCATGCTGGGCGATGAGCGGCATGATGTGCTCTTTGTCGGCTACCAGGCTGAAGGTACGCCCGGGAGACAGATCCAGCGCTTTGGCCCGCGTAGTGGCTATGTGGAATTTGACGGGCAGCGCTATGACATTCGGGCTCAGGTGCATACCATAGGCGGTTATTCAGCTCATGCCGATCAGTTAGGGCTGGTAAGGTTTGTCACCCGCATGAGCGCGTGGCCAAATGAAATTCGTCTGGTGCATGGCGACAAGCCAGCTAGACGTGCTTTGGCTGATGCATTGCGAGAACGCTATGTTGACCAGAGCAGTGATGTGAACATCCTGTTGCCGGGCATTGATGAGGAGACAGGGATGGGGTGAGCCGTTGCCATTCCTTTGCGGAGACGCCCAGTAAATCTTAGGCTTTTTCGCTCTATCTAGAGTTTGGTTGGGCCGGAAAACCGGCCGGCCATTGCCTTGATCAGTACCCACCACACAGGTTCAATGTTTCATGACGTCAACTAACCCTATTCAACCAGTAGTACTGTGCGGCGGATCAGGTACGCGACTGTGGCCGTTATCGCGGTCAGGCTTTCCAAAGCAGTTCCTTTGCTTGGTAGGCAATGACAGCTTGTTCCAGCAGTCCATAAAGCGCCTTCTGGGTGGCGGTGAGTCGAGTGGGGCCCCTTCTTTGCCTTACATCGTTTGCAATGAAGAACACCGCTTTTTGGCACAAGAGCAACTCAGGGAGCTTGGGGTCGACAACGCGACATTCCTGCTCGAGCCGGTAGGGCGTAATACCGCACCAGCGCTCACCCTAGCTGCCTTGGCTGCGTGCGATTCAGGAGCGGATCCAGTCCTTGTGGTCACTCCGGCGGATCAAGCTATCACGGACGACGACGCCTTCCGCATTGCGATGCAGCGGGCGGTTGAGTCTGCGCTTGAGGGCAACATCGTCATCCTCGGTATTACCCCTGACATGCCTGAAACCGGCTATGGCTATATCAAGGTGGTTTCTAACAACGAGACGGTTGCAACTGTCGAGCGCTTTGTAGAGAAGCCCGACCGGGATACTGCTCAGGCCTACCTGGAAGAGGGCGGTTACTACTGGAATGCAGGCTTATTCGTACTCAAGGCGTCGGTATGGTTAGCGGCCCTAGAGAGCTTTCGACCCGATATTCTTCAGGCTGCCTTGACGAGCTGGATGGGCAAGCGAATCGATGGCGCTTTCATTCGACCCGATAAAGAGGCTTTTACGGCGATCCCTAGCGAATCGATCGATTACGCCGTCATGGAGAAGTGCCCAGGAAGTCCCTTACCCATCAAGATGCTACCGCTGGATGCTGGCTGGAGTGACCTGGGTGCCTGGGATGCCGTATGGAGTGTGTCGCCCAAAGACGATGAAGGTAATGCCCTTCACGGAGATGTGCTGATAACCGAAAGCAGTAATTCGCTTGTACATGCAAGCAGCCGCCTTGTAGCACTGGCCGGTGTTGAGAACCTTGTGGTGATTGAAACAGCAGATGCTGTGCTTGTTGCAGACAGAAGCCGCTGCCAAGACGTTAAGCAGATTGTCAGCCTGCTTAACCAGCAGTCTCGCGAGGAGCACACCCTTCACCGCAAGGTACACCGTCCGTGGGGCTGGTATGACAGTATCGATGAGGGTGGACGCTTCAAGGTCAAGCGTATACAGGTCAACCCCAAAGCGAGCCTGAGCCTTCAGAAACACCACCATCGAGCCGAGCACTGGATCGTAGTGCAGGGGACAGCAGAAATTACGAGGGGTAGTGAAACACTGCTGCTCAGCGAGAACCAGAGTACCTATATCCCTCTTGGTGAAGTTCACCGCCTAGCTAATCCTGGCAGCATCCCGTTGGAAATCATCGAAGTACAGTCTGGCAGCTACTTAGGTGAGGACGACATCGTTCGTTTTGACGACCAGTACGGGAGAAGTCATTGAAAATCGCCATCGCAGGTCTTGGTTACGTTGGCCTGGCCAATGCTGTTTTGCTGGCACAGCACAACGAAGTCGTGGCAGTGGATCTTGTCCCTGAAAAAATTGATCTGCTGAACCGCCGCCAGTCTCCCATTGAAGATGCTGAAATTCAGGCGTTTCTGGATAACAAATCACTCAATTTTCGCGCAACTCTGAACAAGCACGAAGTGTATCAGGGGGCTGACTTTGTCATCATCGCCACGCCGACGGATTACGACCCTAAGAGCAACTACTTCAACACCCGCAGCGTAGAAGCCGTTATAAAAGACGTAATGGCCATCAACCCCAATGCCGTGATGGTGATTAAATCGACCGTGCCGGTAGGCTACACCCAGCGCATTAAAGAAGAACTGGGCTGCAACAACCTCATGTTCTCGCCCGAATTCCTGCGTGAAGGCAAAGCCCTGTACGACAACCTGCACCCCTCCCGCATTATTGTGGGCGAACGCAGCCAGCGTGCCGAAACCTTCGCCAACCTGCTGAAACAAGGGGCCGTAAAACAAGACATACCGGTACTCTTTACCGACAGCACCGAAGCCGAAGCGGTAAAACTGTTCAGCAACACCTATTTGGCCATGCGCGTAGCCTACTTCAACGAACTGGACACCTACGCCGAAACCCACGGATTAGACACCAAACAAATTATTGAAGGGGTAGGGCTGGACCCACGCATCGGCAGCCACTACAACAACCCCAGCTTTGGTTATGGCGGCTACTGCCTGCCAAATGATACCAAGCAACTGCTGGCCAACTTCGACAACGTACCCAATAACCTGATTCGTGCCATTGTCGATGCCAACACCACCCGCAAAGACTTTATTGCTGAATCCATTCTGCGCCGTAACCCCAAAGTCGTGGGCATATACCGGCTGGTGATGAAAAGCGGCTCAGACAACTTCCGTGCATCGGCCATACAGGGTGTGATTAAGCGCATCAAAGCCAAAGGCATAGAAGTAGTGGTGTACGAACCCGTACTGCAAGAAGAACGCTTCTTCAATTCACGGGTAATTAACAATTTAACGGAATTTAAACAGCTTGCAGACGTTATTGTGGCAAACCGCCCATCGGCCGAGCTGGAAGACGTAGCCAACAAGGTATACACCCGCGACCTGTTTGGCAGTGATTAAACAGCACCGCGCAGCGCTCAACCCGGAACGCCTAACGGATCTATTGTAGGAGCGACATTTTTGTCGCGATCAGCGCTTAGTAGAAGTTAAACAAGGACACCCATGACCCTCACCTGTTTCAAAGCCTACGACATTCGTGGCCGCCTGGGCGAAGAACTCAACGAACAAATCGCCTACCGTATTGGCCGGGCCTACGCCCAATACCTGAATGCCAAAAAGGTTGTTGTTGGGGGTGATGTACGTGCAACCAGCGAATCACTCAAACAAGCATTGGCCCAAGGCATTTTGGATGCTGGTTGTGACGTTATTGATTTAGGCATGACCGGCACCGAAGAAATCTACTTTGCTGCCTTTCATCTGGATGTAGATGGTGGTATCGAAGTAACCGCCAGCCACAACCCCATCGACTTTAACGGCATGAAACTGGTAAAGCGGGGCGCACAACCCATCAGTGGCGATACTGGGCTTAACGACATCAAAGCTTTGGCTGAAAGCCAGGCATTCACCCCGGCAGCCCGGCAGGGCCAAAAAACACAGCAAAACCTGCGCACTGCGTATGTTCAGCATTTGCTGGGGTACATTTGCCCTGCCAACATCAAACCATTAACCGTGGTAGTAAACGCGGGTAACGGTGCCGCAGGCCCGGCGCTGGATGCCATAGAAGCTGAACTGCAACAAAAAGGCGTACCCATAACCTTTATTAAGGTTCACCACACGCCAGACCCAACTTTCCCCAATGGCATTCCCAATCCATTGTTGGAAGAAAATCGGGCAGCAACAGCAAACGCCGTTATAGAACACAACGCCGATATGGGCATTGCCTGGGATGGCGACTTCGACCGCTGCTTCCTGTTCGACGAACAAGGCGGTTTTATCGAAGGCTATTACATTGTTGGCTTATTGGCCGAAGCCTTCCTGAAAAAACATCCAGGCGAAAAAATTATCCACGACCCCCGTTTAATCTGGAACACCATCGATATTTGCCAGCAAAACGGCGGGCAGGCCATTCAAAGTAAAACGGGCCACGCCTTTATCAAAGAGCGGATGCGTAAAGAAAACGCCATTTACGGCGGGGAAATGAGCGCACATCACTACTTCCGTGATTTTGCCTACTGTGACAGCGGCATGATTCCATGGTTATTAGTTGCTGAACTGATCAGCTTAGCCGGTAAGTCTTTATCGAAACTGGTAAGCGAACGCCAGCAAGCTTACCCATGCAGCGGTGAAATCAACTTTAAAGTAGCGGATGTAAAAGCCTGCATTCATGCTGTAATAAATTACTATGTCAGCCAAAATCCAACAATCGATGAAACCGATGGTGTGAGTATGGACTTTGGCAATTGGCGAATGAATATTCGTGGTTCCAATACAGAGCCTCTGCTAAGGCTGAATATTGAAACCAAAGCCGATTCAGCACTGGTACAACAACAGCTGCAAGCAATAACAGCACTGCTACAGCAGGTTGCCTAAACATGGCGATTATCAATAAAATAAAAGGTCTGGTTCAGCATCAGGGGTTCAGGCGGTATGCCGCCAATACATCCTGGATGATGGCCGAACAAATGCTGCGAATTATTGCAGGTCTGCTGGTAGGTATCTGGGTTGCACGCTACCTTGGGCCACAGCAGTTTGGTTTGATTAGCTATGTGCTAGCTTTTACCGCCATCTTCGGTGGTATTGCCAAGCTGGGGCTGGATGGCATTCTGGTGCGCGAACTCGTCAACCACCCCGAAAAACGCGACACCTACCTTGGCACCGCCTTTTGGCTCAAAATCCTCGGCGCGTTTATCGTCATGGGCGTAATGGCCGCCATTGTGCCCTTTACCAGTAACGACGCCACCACCAACCTGTTTATCTTTATCATCGCCGCAGGCCTGGTATTCCAAAGCTTTGAAGTGGTCGAGTTTTACTTTCAATCGCAAGTGTTCGCCAAAATCGTCTCCATTTGCAAAGTCATTCAACTCGCGCTGTCGTCGATCATCAAAATCTACCTCGTGCTCACCGAAGCTGAATTGATTTGGTTTGTGCTGGTCACCGCATTCGATGCACTCAGCCTTGCGGTCAGCTACTTTATCGCCTACCAACTGCGAAAAAATCCGGCCTTCTACAAACACTTTGATCTCAGCATCGCCAAACAATTGCTCAAAGACTCGTGGCCGTTGATATTCTCAGCCATCGTTGTGTCAATCTATATGCGCATCGACCAGATTATGATCAAAGAAATGCTCGGAGAATACGAAGTCGGAATCTATTCAGCAGCGGTGCGTTTAAGTGAAGCCTTTTACTTTATCCCTGTGCTCATTACGACTTCACTGTTCCCTGCGATTTTGAATGCTAAAAATCAAAGTGATGAACTCTACAAAGAACGCCTGCAACGGCTTTACACCTTTATGATTTGGATGGCAATCGCGATTGCCTTTCTTATGACTTTCTTAAGCGACTGGGTTGTTTTGCTGCTTTTCGGGCAAGCCTACCAAGAAGCCAGCCATGTTCTTGTGTTGCACATATGGGGTATTTTATTTGTCAGCATTGCAATTGTAAAAGGAAAGTGGCAAATGTCTGAAAATTTAACCAAACACCATTTTATAGGTGCTTTGGTTAGTGCGATTTCAAATGTAATCTTGAATTTTTTTATGATTCCTTTGTGGGGTGTGGTTGGTGCTGCGTTATCAACTGTAGTATCGCAGTTTATTGCTGGATACCTGATAAATTACTTTTTTGTAGAGTTGCGAGGCCAGTCTGGTTTTGTTCATAGGGCTCTTGTTGGAGTGGTTAAATGAAAGCTTCTGTTTTGATAAATAACTTTAATTATGCAAAATACATTAAGCAGTGTGTTCAATCTGTTTTAAATCAAAGCTATCAAGACTTTGAGATTATATTTGTAGATGACGGCTCAACTGATGATAGTTTGGAAGTTGTTAGTGAAATTAAGGATGTAAGGATAAATATCTTAAAAAAAAATAATGGAGGACAGTTGTCTGCATTTAATGCTGCAGTAATTAAGGCCACTGGTTCTGTTTTGTTTTTTTTGGACTCAGATGATATGTATGATTCGCACTATCTGGAAGAGGCTATAAATTTTTACAAATCAAATCTTGATTGTGATTTTTTGTATGTAGGGAAGAGATTTTTTGGTGCGAAAGAAGGAGTGTTTTCATCTGGGGAAACGCGCACAGATGGTTATACATATTATAGTTCGTTATACAAGAGAAAGTGGTATGGTTCAGTTACTTCGGCAGTTTCTGTAAAGAGAGATGTTTTATTAAAGCTGTTTCCACTTGAGTCAATTGAGTCGGACTGGGTAACACGCGCTGATGATTGTTTGGTCTGGGGGTCATCTTTAATAGGTGCAAAAAAATACTATTTAGATAAACCTTTGGTGATGTACAGGGTTCATGATTCAAATAATTTTCATGGTAAAAAATTTGATGCTAGCTATTGCTGGAAACGAGAGATAAGTATTGCAAGATTTTTTAATTTGGTCGCTTACAAGTCAGGATTTGGAGAGACTCCGAGTTTGTTTTTGATGGAATTCTTTTCTAAAGAAAAGACAGCAAACAGATTTTTTTATTATTTTTATATTTTAATAAAAGCTCGTTTGCCCGTGGGAAGCAAACTTGCAATCCTGTTGAAAATGATTTTAAAAAAAAATATGAGTTTTACTAATTGTTAGTTATGGGGCGATAATGAAAATAGCAGTAGCAGGTACAGGTTATGTCGGTCTTTCCATGGCAGTTTTACTGTCCCAGAACAACCCAGTTGTTGCTTTGGATTTGATTCCAGAAAAAATTGATCTGATCAATGCAGGCAAATCACCTATTCACGATGCCGAGATTGAAGGTTTTTTGCAGAGCAAGTCTTTAAACCTTACAGCAACCCTAGATAAGCATAAAGCTTATGAGGGTGCAGAGTTTGTTATTATCGCCACCCCAACAGATTACGATCCTGAAAGTCACTACTTCAATACTCGCTCAATCGAAGCAGTGATTCAGGATGTTTTATCGATCAACCCTAATGCGGTGATGGTGATTAAATCCACTATACCTGTAGGTTATGTCAACCAGGTGAGAGCAAAATTTGGTATTGATAACATTATATTCTCGCCGGAGTTCTTGCGGGAAGGTAAAGCACTCTACGACAATCTCTACCCGTCCCGAATTATTGTTGGTGAACGCTCTGCACGTGCTGAAAAGTTTGCGGGTTTATTGGTAGAGGGGGCTATTAAAAAGGATATGCCTGTACTTTATACAGACAGCACAGAAGCAGAAGCCATCAAGCTGTTTGCCAATACCTACCTGGCGATGCGCGTGGCCTACTTCAATGAACTGGACTCCTATGCAGAAGTGAACAACCTGGATACCCGGCAGATTATTGAAGGAATGTCATTAGATCCGCGTATCGGCAATCACTACAACAACCCATCATTCGGTTATGGTGGTTATTGTCTACCCAAAGACACCAAACAACTCTTAGCCAATTTTGATCAGGTTCCGCAGAAAATCATCGAGGCTATCGTGCTGGCGAATGATACCCGTATGGATTTCATTACCCACCAGATTCTGGAGCGTCACCCTCAGAAGGTAGGTGTGTACCGGCTGATCATGAAGGCAGGTTCCGACAACTTCAGAGCATCAGCCATTCAGGGTGTTATGCACCGTTTACAGGGCAAGGGCGTTGAACTGGTGATCTATGAACCGGAACTGGTTGAGGAACTTTTCCATGATGCTCAAGTCATCAAGGATTTCGATGCCTTTGTGCACCAGGCCGACGTCATCATCGCCAACCGTATGGATGAAAGCCTGCTAGCGCATCAGCATAAAGTATACAGCCGCGATCTTTTTGGTAAGGACTGAACAATGACGAATAAAATTCTGGTTACCGGCGGTGCAGGTTTTGTGGGTAGCCACCTGTGTGAGCGACTGGCTCAAGACCCAAGCAACCAGGTAGTGTCGCTGGATAATTACTTTACAGGCAGTGAGACCAATCACGTTCCTGGTGTCACCTATATTCGTGGGTCTACAGCACAAATTGATGAGCTGATTGACTTCACTCCTGACTACATCTACCACCTGGGGGAGTATTCACGGGTAGAGCAGAGCTTTGACGATATCGAGAAAGTCTGGGAGTACAACAAGCAGGGTATTTTTGCCGTACTGCAGTTTTGTAGAAAAACAAGTGCCAAGCTGATTTATGCCGGTAGCAGCACCAAGTTTGGAGATGGTGGTCTGGGTAGAAGCCAAAGCCCCTATGCCTGGACAAAAGCCAGCAATACAGAACTGGTCGAAAACTACGGCGCCTGGTTCAATATTCCTTACGCCATTGTTTATTTCTACAACGTTTACGGCAAACGCGAAATCGCAAAAGGTAAATACGCCACTTTGATTGCTATTTTTACCGAAAAAATGAAGGCAAACGAGAGTCTTACCATCGTTAGCCCCGGCACACAAAAGCGCAACTTCACCCACGTGGATGACATCGTCGATGGTTTGGTGATGGTCGGTGAGAATGGTTATGGTGATGAGTTTGGCATTGGTAGCCCTGAGTCTTTCACCATCCTTGAAGTGGCTGAGCTATTCGGTGGCAAGATCGAAATGCTGCCAGAGCGTAAAGGCAATCGTATGACTGCGGACGTAGTCACAGACAAGACACAGGCATTAGGCTGGTCACCCAAAAGAAAACTGGCAGACTACATTTCACATTTGAAAGAAAACAACTGGATTAAATAATGTCAACTCCCCAGCCGTTTACACCGCCGCATCCACTCAATACCGCTGTGCTTTTTCTGGTATTCAATCGCTTGGACACCACTAAACAAGTCTTTGAAGCGATTCGCCAAGCCAAAACACCCAGGCTCTACATAGCAGCAGACGGTGCCAGAGAAACAAAAGAAGGCGAAGCTGAAAAAGTACAGGCTGTACGTGACTATGTCATGGAAAACATCGACTGGGACTGTGAAGTAAAAACACTTTTCAGAGAAAAAAACCTCGGCTGTAAATATGCAGTGAGTGGTGCGATCACCTGGTTCTTTGAGAATGAAGAGCAAGGAATCATTCTGGAAGATGACTGCCTGCCCAGCCAAAGTTTCTTTTGGTACTGTGAAGAGTTGTTAAATAAATATAAAAATGACGAAACTGTTTATCTGATTTCTGGTGATGCTCGTGGACCTGAATCTTTTGGTATGAAAGAAGACTATGGTTTCTGCAAGTACCCAATGATTTGGGGGTGGGCTTCATGGGCAAGAGTATGGCAAAACTATGATCCAGAAATAAGTGACTGGCCAAAGGTTAGAGATACACTGCCTGCTTCAATTTCTACTTATAAGCCAACAGTCAGATTCTGGAAAAGTACTTTTGAGCAGTTGTACAGGAAAGAGATCGACACTTGGGATTTTCAGTTTACTTATTTATTATTGAAGAATGGTGGTAAATGTATTGTTCCAAAGATTAATTTAATTTCTAATGTTGGATTTGGTGCTGATGCCACTCATACGTTTAGCCCTGAGTCTGAAGCTGCTAACCGTATGAGATTTGAGATAAAAATTCCTCTAGAGCATCAACCGAGTATTTTTTCTGAAGAAATGATAAACAATTTTTATGATAGAAGTGAGTTTTCATCAAAATCATTTGTTGTTCGTATCATAAATAAACTCTCGCGATTGATTGTTGGTAGGAATTTAATTCAGTGAAAGTACTTATTGTAAACACTTCCGATATTGAAGGCGGCGCGGCGCGGGCGGCATATCGGTTGCATAAGGCTTTATTGACGAAAGGCGTCGATAGTCAAATGCTGGTGCAGTCGAAATCTTCGGATGATTTTACCGTACTTGGCCCACAAACCAAGTTTCAAAAGGCGATGGGTAAACTGCGACCAACTTTGGATTCAATTCCGGTTCGACGTTATCCCGAACGCACTAAAACCCTGTTTAGCCCGAGTTGGGTGCCGTTTGCAGGCTTGGTGGATAAAATTAATGCGCTAAATCCCGATGTGGTGCATTTGCATTGGATTGCCGGTGGCATGATGCGCATTGAAGACATTGCAAGGATTAGAGCACCCGTTGTGTGGAGCTTACATGATATGTGGGCGTTCACTGGTGGTTGCCACTATGATGAAGAATGTGGAAAATTCAAAAACTCTTGTGGTTCTTGTCCTGTGCTTGCTTCTGCAAAGGAAAATGATTTAAGTAGTAAGGTTTTACAGCGCAAACAGGTAAGCTTTAAGCAACACACCAATCTTACAATCGTTGGATTAAGCAACTGGTTGGCTAAAGAGGCCAAAAGCAGTACCTTATTTAAGAATACATCAGTCGTAAACTTACCCAATCCTATTGATATGTCATCTTTCGCACCATTTTGTAAACAACAAGCCCGTACTTTGTTTAAATTACCGGGTGATAAAAAGTTGGTTCTGTTCGGTGCGATGGGTGCAACCAGTGATCCGCGTAAAGGTTTTAAAGAGCTCGCACAGGCGTTAGACCATTTGCCTGCAGAGTATGAATTAGTGGTATTTGGTTCAAGTGAACCCGAAATATCTCAAGGATTTAAGCAAAAAAGCCACTATATAGGGCATCTGCACGACGATGTCAGCTTGCGTGTGTTATATAGCGCAGCGGATGTGATGGTGGTGCCTAGTTTGCAGGAAGCATTTGGTCAAACTGCTTCTGAATCTATGGCTTGTGGTACGCCGGTGGTGGCCTTTGGAGCAACGGGTTTATTGGATATTGTCGATCACCAACAAACTGGCTATCTCGCCGAGCCTTTCAATACCCAAGACCTCGCTAATGGCATTAACTGGGTTTTGCAACATCAGTCGCCTGACAAGCTAGCTGACAATGCCCGCCAAAAAGTTTTAGAAAATTTCGAAAGCTCGTTGGTAGCTTCGAAATACATTGATTTATATCGTGAAGTATTAAGCAAGGAAAAGGAATGAAAAAAGCACTTATTACTGGTGTAACCGGTCAGGATGGTTCTTACCTGGCAGAGTTCCTGCTGGAAAAGGGTTACCAGGTTCATGGTATTAAGCGTCGTGCATCGTTGTTTAATACACAGCGGGTAGACCATATTTACCAGGATCCGCATGTTGATAATCAGAATTTTATTCTGCACTACGGTGATTTAACCGACTCTTCTAACCTCACCCGTATTTTGCAGGAAGTGCAGCCCGACGAAGTGTACAACCTGGGTGCACAGTCGCACGTAGCGGTTTCGTTTGAATCACCAGAATACACCGCCGATGTCGATGCTATGGGTACGCTGCGCATTCTGGAAGCCATTCGTTTGTTGGGCCTGGAAAAGAAAACCAAGTTTTACCAGGCCTCTACGTCAGAACTTTATGGTTTGGTGCAGGAAGTTCCGCAAAAAGAAACCACGCCTTTCTATCCGCGCTCACCCTATGCGGTGGCAAAACTGTACGCCTATTGGATTACCGTAAACTACCGTGAAGCCTATGGCATGTATGCCTGTAACGGCATCTTGTTCAACCACGAATCCCCGCGTCGTGGTGAAACCTTTGTTACCCGTAAAATTACCCGTGGCTTGGCAAACATTGCTCAGGGTTTAGAGCAATGCTTGTTTATGGGCAACATGGATGCACTGCGTGACTGGGGCCATGCCAAAGATTACGTGCGTATGCAATGGATGATGCTGCAGCAAGAGCAACCCGAAGATTTTGTTATTGCCACCGGGGTGCAGTATTCCGTACGCCAGTTTATTGAATGGTCCGCCAAAGAGCTTGGCATTACTCTTCGTTTTGAAGGCAAAGGTGTCGATGAAGTAGCAGTTATTACTGCCATTGAGGGCGATAAAGCACCGGCCTTGAAAGTAGGTGACACTATTGTACGGGTAGACCCGCGCTATTTCCGTCCGGCAGAAGTAGAAACCCTGTTAGGTGATCCAAGCAACGCCAAAGCCAAACTGGGTTGGGTACCGGAAATTACAGTACAAGAGATGTGCGCTGAAATGGTGTGTGAAGATCTGAAGATTGCTCAACGTCATGCACTGCTGAGGCAGCATGGTCATGACGTGCTGGTATCGGTGGAGAACTGAGCGTGGCGCGTGATCTGAACCAAGCAATTTTCGTCGCGGGTCACCGAGGGATGGTTGGCTCAGCGATTGTCCGTCGCCTCAAGGCATTGGGGTATCAAAATATTCTCACCGCTGCTCGTGATGAGTTAAACCTGCTGGATCAGGTAGAGGTACAGCGTTACTTTCAAGGTAATCATATTGATCAGGTATATCTAGCTGCTGCTCGGGTTGGCGGTATACATGCAAACAGTACCTATCCGGCAGACTTTATTTACGAAAACCTGATGGTTGAAGCGAACATTATTCAGGCTGCACATATGAATGGTGTGCAGAAGCTATTGTTCTTGGGCTCCTCCTGTATATATCCCAAACATGCGCCACAGCCGATGAAAGAAGAGGCGCTATTGACTGGCGGATTAGAACCGACCAATGAGCCTTATGCAATTGCCAAGATCGCAGGCATCAAGCTGTGTGAAAGCTATAACCGACAACATGGACGAGACTATCGGAGTGTGATGCCCACCAATCTCTATGGGCAGAACGACAACTTTCATCCGGAAAACAGCCATGTTATTCCAGCAATGATGCAGCGTTTTCATGAGGCTAAGCTTGCTAATGCCAGGGAGGTCGTGGTTTGGGGGAGTGGAAAACCGATGCGCGAGTTTCTGCATGTCGATGATATGGCTGCCGCCAGTGTATATGTTATGGACCTAGATGATTCAACCTACAGTAAAAATATTCAGCCAATGCTTTCCCATATAAACGTAGGTACCGGAGTTGATTGCACGATCTGTGATTTGGCAGAAACTATGAAGCGTGTTGTAGGCTTTGAGGGAAAGTTGGTTTTTGACACCAGCAAGCCCGATGGTACGCCACGTAAATTAATGGATGTTTCTCGCCTTAGGGCTCTTGGTTGGCAGGCAGCTATCAGTTTGGAGACAGGGCTTGCCAATACGTATGCATGGTTTTTGCAGAATGTGGCTGACCTTCGAGTGAAGTGAGCCTTTAAATTCTCAGCATTTAAGGGTTTGATGTTGTGTTGTTCTGTTGCTAATTAAAGTTAAGGGGGCAATTTTGAGCGTAAAAGATTTCATTAAGCATAGGCTTTATGGTGCGCCCGGTTATTTTGCTTCTAATGTGTTTTCTTTAACTCCATCGTTTCGTTTGGTTAACTTCTTGCTTCGCCTTCTGGGTAATGAAATTGGCAATGGCGTCACGATTCACCATGGTGTCTATTTTACACTGCCTTTTCGTTTAGAGATTGGGGAAAATAGTACTGTGAATGCGAAGTCCTTCCTGGATACCCGTATGGGTATAAAGATTGGGGCAAATACAATGATTGGCAGAGAAAGTCAAATATATACATTGACGCATCATGTAAATGATGATTATTTCGCTACGACAGGTGCTGGTGTCGAAATTGGCGATTATGTTGTTATTTTTCCTGGTGTGAAAATAATGCCTGGTGTGAAAGTTGGTAATGGCGCAGTGGTTTATCCGGGTGCGGTTGTGTGTCGAGATGTTGATGAGAATTCGATAGTAGGTGGCGTTCCGGCAAGAGTTATCGGTGAAAGGCAATCAAATAAAGAGTATGTCTTGAGCTACAATATGTTCTGGGGTGTTTGATGTTCGTGGTTTCTACTGAGCTGAAAGGACATTATTTGAGTTATGGGAAAATAATAGATGACCATTCCGATGGTGGGGTGGTTAATATTTTTTTTGAAGGGCGTGGCTTAATATATAATGTTTATTATATTGCAAGAAGTATATGGCGCCGGCCCGGTGGAGAGAAAAAAATATTATTTCTAAATGGTGAGCAGTTTTTGCTTCCTTTGGTGGTTAAGTTGCTTTTTCCTAGGTATAAGGTTTCATCCATAATTTATTATTCTTTCTTGGGGGGGGGGGCTAAGAGCGTTAGTTAAAAAAAATATTTTTTGCATTTCTTCAATGCTTGGGGTTTATTTGTATTTTTTGGAGGGCGAGGAGTGGGTATCTAGTTCTCAATGTCCTTTTAAGTCTGGTTATCGCTCTTTAAAAGATCCTGCACTTTTGGATTACAAGAGTTTTTCTAATAAAAGCATCGATTCTAAAGCGGTTACTTACTTGGTCGTCGGGTATATTGATGAAAGAAAGTGTGTGCCGGAGATTGTTGAGGCGCTCATTACTTTGGCCTGTGATTCTGAAATCTCTCAGCGCCTAATTATTCTGGGTAAGCAGTCTCTTGGTGTTGAAACGTATCTGTCTGGCTTGGCTGTTCCAGAAGGTTTGGAATTGTTGGTTCTGAATAGAAGATTTTCTGATGAGGAGTACTCTCAGTATTTGGCTATTTCAGATGTGGTGTTAGCTATTTATAAGGATCACCTGGGGTCGTCTGGTGTCGTTATAAATTCTATTCTCTATGGAAAGAAAGTACTCTTCATACCAGTTGGCGTGACTGCTGCCTTTCAGGCTAGGCTGGCGCTGGATGGTTTACCTCAATCTAGCTCTCCTGATGCTATAAGGGGCGCATTGGTGAAGTTGGTTGATTCGGTTCAGTATGATGATAGTGCGCGGTTAAGGTTTTTGGATGGTAGAAGCAAGAAAGATTTTTATTTGTCACTCATAAGCTGATTTAGATAATTGGGTTAAATTTTTCTTGGTTTTTTGTGTGATTCTGAATAAATTATGCGGAGCAATATGTATTGCGTTTTTAAGTGGAGGCTTTAGGTGAGTGCTGTCTTTATATCTCGAAGTGTAAGCGCCGTAGACGGTGGTGGTCAACTTACGGAAAGAAACAGAAAAATTGTTAACTCTATTGGCTTTGATGGAGGGACTTATTTTTTTGAAGTTTCTGTTGATGGCTACTATGAGAAACTAGTTAATAGTGTTTTGGGGCGTCCTTACGGCTTTGGTCGTTCATTGGTTGATAGGCTTAAGTCGATAATGCTGGGTGGGGGGGTGCAGTGTGTCTTCATTGAGCACTCCTTGTTGGCCGGTTATGCTCGCTATATTAAGCGTTGGAATCCCGATGTTCCTATTTTTATTTTTTATCATAATGTCGAGTTTCATTATTATCTTCATAAGAGTCGTGTGGAGTCGATTTTTAATGTTGTAATGTTGTTGTTGGCCTGGAGGAATGAAAGCATTGGTCGACGCTTTGCAGATCATCATGTGGTTCTTACGAGGCGTGATGGTATGGAATTGAAGCGTTTGTATGGTATTGATAGGGCTAAGGTAATTCCTATTAGTCTACCTTATTTATCTGATCAGACTGATTCCGGATCTTTGGTTTCGTCTGGTTATCATCTTTATGTGGGGAGTAATTTTTTTGCAAATATAGATGGCCTTTGCTGGTATATTGAGAACGTTCTTCCGTATATGAAAACCAAGCTTGTTGTGGTTGGGAAGGGTATGGAATTTTTGCGATCTAAATATCCTGCTGTCTTGAACTTAGAGATTCTGGGGTATGTCGAAGATTTAACAGGTTTTTATCGTGCTGCAGATTTTTTTGTCAATCCGGTTTTTGTTGGATCTGGTATGAAAACAAAAACTGTTGAGGCATTTCGGCATGCTAAAACAGTTCTCGGTTGTAAGGAAGCATTTGTCGGGTTTGATATCGATTTCTCTGGTGGTGAAACTGCTTTCCTTTGCGAGACGGCTGAGCAATATTCTTCTGCCGAGAATGAAGTCTTGAGTGATATCCCTAAGTATAAATTCAATGCGTCGGCAAAGGCTTACTTTTCTTGTTATCTCTCTGATGAGGTTGTTGCTGCAGAGTTTAGGAGCTATTTTTTCGAGGTTTCCTCCAATGTTTCACCCTGAAGTTACTGTTGTAATGCCTGTTTATAATGCAGAGAAGACAGTTCTTGCGAGCATTGACTCAGTGCTTGAGCAAACTTTTCCCTCTTTAGAGCTTATAGTTGTCGATGACTGCTCAAGTGATACTAGTTATGAATTGATACGCAGTCGTCAACGTGCCGATAAGCGTGTCAAGCTGTTGAGGTTGGATAAAAATAGCGGGGCGGCCCAAGCAAGGAATAAGGCTATTTCTGAAGCGCAGGGTAGGTTTATAGCTTTTCTAGATTGCGATGATTTATGGCGACCTGAAAAATTAAAAGAGCAGCTTCATTTTATGCGTGATAGGGATGTTGCTTTTTCATATACTGCGTATGAGAGGATTGATGAATCTGGTAATGTTATGGGTATTATAAGTGCGCCTGAAAAACTAGCGTATCAAGACCTTCTCAAGACTAACTATATTGGCTGTCTTAGTGTGATGTACGATACGCTCAAGCTGGGCAAAGTCTATATGTCTCTTAATTCAGGGCGTGAAGATTTTGCTACTTGGCTGCAGGTTCTTAAGGATATTAAATATGTTTATGGTTTGAATCTGGTTCTTGCGCAGTATCGTGTGCATTCCTCTCAAAGCTCTGCAAAGAAAACAAAAATGGCTGTGGAGACGTGGCGTTTGTATCGCAATGTTGAGCATCTTAGTTTGATTCGTGCTTTTTATTTTTTTTCTCACTATGCCCTGCGTGGCCTTTTAAGATCTAGTGCTCCGCGTCTGATGCGGTTTTTTTTTATATCTCGATGACATGTGGGTACATGTTTAAGGCGGAATTTGCATTTTTCTTCGTGAGTTGGGCTTTCTTTTTATATATTTATTTTGGTTGCTATTTTTATTAATTTGAACGTTGGTGTTCATTTTGGTTGGTAAAGTAGTTTTGCTTACTGGGGTTACAGGGTTTATTGGCTCGGCTCTTGTAACTCGTTTGGCGACTGAGTCACGGTGGCAAGTGGTCGCTTCGCTTCGCGGCCAGAAAATGCCCTCGGTGCCGGGTGTCAAGGTCATGCCGATGGGGGAAGTTGGGCCCCACACTGACTGGTCGATGGTATTGGAAGGGCTCGATACGGTGGTGCATACCGCCGCCGTTGCCCATGTGCGCAACGGCGGTGAAGAGAATCAGCTCTCTCGCTTGCGCCAGGTCAACGTCTATGGCGCGTTGACTCTTGCCCGTCAAGCGGCAGCGGCGGGAGTGAAACGTTTCGTTTTCATCAGCTCTATCGGCGTTAACGGGAATATCAATGTTCGCCCCTTTACTGCCCTTGATGTCCCGCACCCCGTGGATCCCTATGCCCAGTCCAAATGGGAAGCTGAGCAGGGGCTTTGGCGCATCCAGCAAGAGACAGGGATGGAGCTGGTGATCATTCGTCCTCCCTTGGTGTATGGCCCAGAGGCTCCGGGTAACTTTGGGAGTCTGGTTCGCTGGATTGGTAAAGGGATTCCACTACCGCTCGGGGCTATCCACAATCGCCGTTCGCTGGTTGGCATCGACAATCTTGTCGATTTGATCGTTCGCTGCATCGATCATCCCGCTGCTGCCAACCAAGTCTTTCTTGCGGGTGATGGTCGCGATCTATCGACTACGGAGCTATTGCGTTTAGTGGGAGATGCAATGGGGCGGCCTGCACGGTTGATTCCTGTGCCTGCTGGCGTTCTGAAGCTTAGCGCGGCATTGTTGGGGCGAAAGGCTATGGCGCAGCGCTTGCTGGGGTCTTTGCAGGTAGATATCTCGCAGACTTGCGAGACACTGGATTGGCAGCCACCTTTCACGGTTGAAGAGGGGTTAAGGCGTTGTTTCCTGTCTTCGGATTGACTGGCTTTCAGAGGTTGGGTCTGTGATACGTGTTTTTGATGTTGTTCTGTCCTTGCTGGGGTTGCTCTTCGGCTTTCCAGTATTGATCTTGATCTATGTTCTTGGCTTGTTGGATACAGGCGCGCCCCTGTTTCGTCAGACGCGTGTGGGGCGTGGTAAGCAGCCGTTTACGTTAGTCAAGTTTCGGACGATGGCGGTTGATACCGCATCTGTGGCGAGCCACTTGGCCTCCAGCGCCTCGATCACGCGCTTGGGCGCTTTTCTGCGCAAGACCAAGCTGGACGAGCTACCGCAGTTATGGAATGTGCTCAGGGGGGAAATGAGTCTGGTTGGGCCTCGGCCTAATCTGTTCAATCAGGAAGAGCTTATCGCCGAGCGGGAATTACGCGCTGTGTATGATGTTCGCCCTGGCATTACGGGGCTGGCCCAAGTGCAGGGGATCGATATGTCTACGCCGGCTTTGCTTGCCGAGACTGACCAGAAGATGATCCGTTCGATGTCGATCTCTCTCTATTTCAGCCTGATTCTGCAAACAGCCTTGGGAAAAGGTGCTGGCGACCGAGTGGTGCATTGAACCTGGCGTGTCTATTGTGGCAGGAGGGTTGATGTTTGACGTGTCTGGAGCTGGCAGCTCCATTTGAATGGTAACGAGGCAGCCAGAGGGATGAAGATGAACGGTTTGCGCCAGTTTCTGGTGAGTTTGCCCAGGCGTCAGAAGCGTTTGTTGCAATTATTGGCTGATACCATCCTCGTCTGGGTTGCGCTTTGGCTGTCGTTTGCCGTTCGTTTGGGGGAAATCGATGCGGCCAAGCCCTTTTCTGGGCATGGCTGGTTGTTCATTGTCGCTCCGATGATTGCTCTGCCTATTTTCACCAGGCTGGGCATGTATCGGGCAGTAATGCGTTATGTGGGTAGTGATGCGCTCATTACCATCGCAAAAGCCGTATCTCTCTCGGCGCTGGTGTTGGCGCTTGCTGTTTACTGGTACAGGGGCCCCACGGCGGTTGTGCCGCGCTCTATGGTTTTCAATTATTGGTGGCTCAGCCTGTTGCTATTGGGCGGTCTGCGTCTTGGGATGCGCCAATTCTTTATCGGTGATTGGCTTGAGCCTGTTGCCCGACAACGTGACGCTGTAGCAGGCACATCCCGGGTTGCTATTTACGGCGCTGGAACGGCCGGTAATCAGTTGGTCGCGGCTTTGCGTTTGGGGCGTGCGATGCGGGCGGTGGCATTCGTGGACGACGATGCTGGGGTTGCCAATCGCGTCATCGCCGGGCTAAGGGTTTATACACCCAAGCATATCCAGCAGATGATCGACGAGACGGGGGCCGACGAGATTCTTCTTGCGATGCCGTCTATTTCTCGAGCGCGACGGCGCGAGATCCTCGATGCGTTAGAGCCTTATGCATTGCATGTTCGCAGCGTGCCGGGGTTCACTGACCTGGCCAGCGGGCGGGTGAAGGTCGAGGATATTCAGGAAGTCGATATCGCTGACCTTCTCGGGCGTGATGCTGTTCCGCCTCGACAGGATCTGTTCGAGCGCTGCATCAAGAATCAGGTGGTTCTAGTGACCGGCGCTGGCGGTTCCATCGGCTCGGAGCTATGTCGGCAGATCCTGGCGAGCGGTGCTCGTACGTTGCTGCTTTTCGAGCACAGTGAATTCAACCTGTACAGCATCCATGGCGAGTTGCAGCAGCGAATCGAGCGGGAGTCGCTGCCGATCAAACTGGTGCCGATTCTCGGGTCCATTCGCAACTTCGAGCGGTTGTTCGACATCCTGCAGACCTGGCACGTCAATACTGTCTACCACGCCGCTGCGTACAAGCACGTACCGATGGTCGAGCATAACGTCGCCGAGGGTGTGCTGAACAACCTGGTGGGTACGCTCAATGCGGCGCAGGCCTCGATCAAGGCCGGGGTGGCCAATTTCGTGCTGATTTCGACCGACAAGGCGGTGCGGCCCACCAACGTGATGGGCAGCACCAAGCGCTTGGCTGAGATGGTGCTGCAGGCATTGAGTCGTGAGCCTGCACCGTTGCTGTTCGGTGATGAGTGTGGTGTTCATCACGTCAACAAGACCCGTTTCACGATGGTGCGCTTTGGTAATGTTCTGGGTTCTTCTGGATCGGTTATTCCGTTGTTCAGGGAGCAGATCAAGCAGGGCGGGCCGGTGACGGTGACGCATCCGAACATCACCCGTTATTTCATGACGATCCCTGAGGCGGCGCAGCTCGTCATTCAGGCCGGTTCGTTGGGGCAGGGCGGGGATGTGTTTGTGCTGGATATGGGCGAGCCGGTGAAGATCGCTGATCTGGCCGAAAAGATGATTCGTTTGTCTGGTTTGTCTGTGCGTGATGAGCGCAGTCCGCATGGTGATATCGGTATCGAGTTCACTGGGTTGCGTCCTGGTGAGAAGCTCTACGAGGAGCTGCTGATCGGCGAGGATGTGAAGCCTACGGAGCATTCGATGATCATGCGTGCGGAAGAGGATATGTTGCCCTGGGACGAGCTCAAGGCTCGCTTGCAGGCGCTGCTGGCTGCAGTCGGTGAGGATGACTACGCTCGCGTGCGAGTACTGCTGCGTGAAACCGTGCATGGTTATGTGCCGGAAGGTGAGATCGTTGATTGGATTCATCTCCGAAACCGGGAGCGTTGAGGCGTTGGTTTGACAGCTGGAAGATAGCGTCTAGGTTGATTCTTGTGGGGTTTCAAACCTCACTTGGATCTACTTACGACAAGGAATGCACATCATGCAAAAACTCCGTCTATCTTCCCTGCTATTTGCTGTTCTCGCTTCCTTCTCTATGGCTGCAACCGCAGCTGAAGCTCCAAAAACCGAAAGCGCCAAACCGGCTGCCGTGCAGGTGGCGCAGGTTACCGTGGTCAATCTGAATACCGCCGATGCTGCAACACTGCAGCGCGAACTGGCGGGGATTGGTGCGACCAAGGCGCAGGCGATTGTGGCTTACCGTGAGGAGCACGGTAATTTTGCTTCGGTCGACGAGTTGTTGGAGGTGAAAGGTATTGGCGAGGCGACGCTGGAGAAGAATCGCGACAAGCTGAGTATTAACTGACGCCTGGCGGCGTTGTTGTCTGGGCCGGTCTTTTGACCGGCCTTTTTCGTTTTTGCAGGGCGGTGGTTTTGTGTGAGGGGATTGGTTATCGGGGAATGGCCGCTATTCGCCGCGGGGCGCGGCTCCTACAGGTGCGGTGGTCTCCTTTAGGGAGATGAATAACCTGGGACATGATCCCTGGTGAGAGTTCGCAGGCAATAAAAACCAGCACTAGGCTGGGTTCTTGAATCTGGCTCCGCGACCTGGACTCGACAGCGCAGCTGAACGCGCTTCAGCGCGGCCCCGAAGGGGTGAGCGAAGCGAATAACCTGGGACGCAGTCCCTGGTGAGAGTCCGCAGACAATAAAAAACCCAGCACTAGGCTGGGTTCTTGAATTTGGCTCCGCGACCTGGACTCGACAGCACAGCTGAACGCGCTTTAGCGCGACCCCGAAGGGGTGAGCGAAGCGAATAACCTGGGACGCAGTCCCTGGTGAGAGTCCGCAGGCAATAAAAAACCCAGCGCTAGGCTGGGTTTTTGAATTTGGCTCCGCGACCTGGACTCGAACCAGGGACCCAATGATTAACAGTCATTTGCTCTACCGACTGAGCTATCGCGGAACAACGGCGCGTATGTTACTGATTAAAAAAGAGAAGTCAACACTTTGCCGCGATATCTAGGTGGTTAGAATTCGGGTGTTCAGCGAGGGTGTCGTGGGAGGGGCTTTGGCCGCGATGGCTGCCATTCCTGCCCGGATCGCGGCGGGGCGCCGCTCCTACAGGGTGGTGCGGTGCCTGCGGGGGCTGTGTAGGAGTCCCGCCCCGGGGCGAAGTTTTTGCTTTTGCGGTGCTCTACCGAACGATTCGCGGCGGGGCGCCGCTCCTACAGTCATTTGATGCATACAAAAACGCCGGCTTATAGGCCGGCGTTTTTGTTTATCACTAGGGCTTATAGCACGGCGTGGATCGCGCGGGTGACGCTATCCAGGTTGCCGTTGTTCAGCGCGGCGACGCAGATGCGGCCGGTGCCGACGGCGTAGATGCCGAACTCTTCCTTGAGGCGTTCCACTTGCTCCACGGTAAGGCCGGAGTAGGAGAACATGCCGCGCTGCTCGGCGACGAAGCCGAAGTCGCGCTTGGCGCCCAGGGCCGCCAGCTGTTCGACCATGGCCAGGCGCATGCTGCGGATGCGGTCGCGCATTTCGCCCAGCTCGGCTTCCCACATGGCGCGCAGCTCGGGGCTGTTGAGCACGCTGGCGACCACGGTGGCGCCGTGGGTCGGCGGGTTGGAGTAGTTGGTGCGGATCACGCGCTTGAGCTGCGAGAGCACGCGAGTGGACTCTTCGCGGCTGCTGGTGACCAGCGACAGAGCGCCCACGCGTTCGCCATACAACGAGAACGACTTGGAGAAGGAGCTGGAGACGAAGAACTCCAGGCCCGACTCGGCGAACAGGCGCACGGCCTCGGCGTCCTGGTCGATGCCGTCACCGAAGCCCTGGTAAGCGATGTCGAGGAAGGGTACGTGCTCGCGCTCGCGCAGGACTTCCAGCACGGCTTTCCAGTCTTCCAGCTGCAGGTCGACGCCGGTAGGGTTGTGGCAGCAGGCGTGCAGCACGACGATGGAGCGGGCCGGCAGGTTGCGCAGGTCTTCGAGCATGCCTCCACGGTTCACGCCATTGCTGAACGGATCGTAGTAGCGGTAGTTGTGCACCGGGAAGCCGGCGGATTCGAACAGTGCGCGGTGGTTTTCCCAGCTCGGGTCGCTGATGGCCACGGTGGCGTCCGGCAGCAGGCGCTTGAGGAAGTCGGCACCGATCTTCAGCGCGCCGGTACCGCCCAGGGCCTGGGTGGTAATCACGCGGCCGGCTTCGATCAGGGTTGTGCCCTTGCCGAACAGCAGCTCCTGCACGGCCTTGTCATAGGCGGCGATGCCTTCGATCGGCAGGTAGCCACGCGGGGCGTGAGCCTCGATACGAGCCTTTTCGGCTTCTGCGACGGCGCGCAGCAGCGGAATTCGCCCCTCCTCGTTGTAGTAGACGCCCACGCCAAGGTTGACCTTGGTGGTGCGGGTGTCCGCGTTGAATGCTTCGTTGAGGCCCAGGATGGGATCGCGCGGAGCCATTTCGACGGCAGAGAAGAGACTCATGATGGGTGCGGCAACTCGAGTGAGGGGTGGGTGGCCAGGCGTCCCCGACAAAAGCGCTAGGGGGCGCGTAAACGGGGCGTTAGTATAACGACCCTGAATCCAGGGGGCGACAGCGCAAAGCCCTGAATTAAGGCCTTTTGCCAGGTAATTCGACTCTACCTGGAACTATCGCCGAATCGCCCTGCAATTCATGGCTTTGAACGCAGTCCGAAAGGATGCGTCACAGCCATTTGTCGAGGTACTGCATGTCCGAGTTTCAGTTGGTGACCCGCTTCAAACCTGCCGGCGATCAGCCTGAGGCGATCCGGCAGATGGTCGAGGGGCTGGAGGCCGGTCTTTCGCACCAGACCCTGCTGGGTGTGACCGGCTCGGGCAAGACCTTCTCCATCGCCAACGTGATTGCCCAGGTGCAGCGCCCGACCCTGGTCCTGGCGCCGAACAAGACCCTGGCGGCGCAACTCTACGGCGAGTTCAAGGCGTTCTTCCCGAACAACGCGGTGGAGTATTTCGTCTCCTACTACGACTACTACCAGCCGGAAGCCTATGTACCGTCGTCGGACACCTTCATCGAGAAGGATGCCTCGATCAACGACCATATCGAGCAGATGCGCCTGTCGGCGACCAAGGCGCTTATCGAGCGCAAGGACGTCATCGTGGTCTGCACCGTGTCCTCTATTTACGGCTTGGGCAGCCCCGAGGAGTACCTGAAAATGGTGCTGCACCTCGACAGGGGCGACAAGATGGATCAGCGCGCGCTGCTGCGCCGCTTGGCCGAGCTGCAGTACACGCGCAACGACATGGACTTCGCCCGCGCCACTTTCCGCGTGCGCGGCGACGTGATCGACGTCTTTCCGGCGGAATCGGATCTCGAAGCCATTCGCGTCGAGCTGTTCGATGACGAAGTGGAGAGCATCAGTGCCTTCGACCCGCTGACCGGTGAGGTGATCCAGAAGCTGCCGCGCTTCACCTTCTATCCCAAGAGCCACTACGTCACCCCGCGTGAAACCTTGCTGGAGGCGGTTGAGCAGATCAAGGTCGAGCTGCAGCAGCGTCTGGAGTACCTGCGTGGGGCGAACAAGCTGGTGGAGGCGCAGCGCCTGGAGCAGCGCACGCGCTTCGATCTGGAGATGATCCTCGAGCTGGGCTACTGCAACGGCATCGAGAACTACTCGCGCTACCTGTCGGGCCGCCCGTCCGGCGCGCCGCCCCCTACTCTCTATGACTACCTGCCGGATGAAGCGCTGCTGGTGATCGACGAGTCCCACGTTTCGGTGCCGCAGGTCGGCGCCATGTACAAGGGCGACCGCTCGCGCAAGGAAACCCTGGTGGAATACGGCTTCCGCCTGCCTTCTGCGCTGGATAACCGACCGATGCGTTTCGAGGAGTGGGAGGCGGCCAGCCCGCAGACCATTTTCGTTTCCGCTACACCTGGGCCTTACGAGGGCGAGCATGCCGGGCGCGTGGTGGAGCAGTTGGTACGACCGACCGGCCTGGTCGACCCGCAGATCGAGGTGCGTCCGGCGCGCACTCAGGTCGATGATCTGCTCTCGGAGATCCGTTTGCGTGTGGCAGCGGGTGACCGCGTGTTGGTTACCACCCTGACCAAGCGTATGGCCGAGGATTTGACCGACTACCTGGGCGACCATGACGTCAAGGTGCGTTACCTGCACTCGGACATCGATACCGTCGAGCGGGTGGAGATCATTCGCGACCTGCGCCTGGGCGCCTTCGACGTGCTGGTGGGGATCAACCTGCTGCGTGAAGGCCTGGATATGCCCGAGGTGTCGCTGGTGGCGATTCTCGATGCGGACAAGGAAGGCTTCCTGCGTAGCGAGCGCTCGCTGATCCAGACCATCGGCCGTGCCGCGCGTAACCTCAACGGCCGAGCGATTCTGTACGCCGACAACATGACCGGCTCGATGCAGCGCGCCATTGGCGAGACCGAGCGGCGCCGCGCCAAGCAGATCGCCTTCAACGAGGCCAATGGCATCGTGCCCAAGGGCGTACAGAAGGACGTCAAGGACATCCTCGAAGGCGCCGTGGTGCCAGGGGCGCGCAGCAGCAAGCGCAAGGGCATGGCCAAGGCGGCGGAGGAGAGTGCGCGTTACGAGAACGAACTGCGCTCGCCGAGCGAGATCACCAAGCGTATCCGTCAGCTGGAAGAGAAGATGTACGCCCTGGCGCGTGATCTGGAATTCGAGGCCGCCGCGCAGTTGCGTGATGAGATTCAGAAGCTGCGGGATCGGTTGTTGCAGGTGTGATGTGTCAGTGAGTGTGGGAGGCGCTTTCGACTCTGGCATCCTGCTTCGTTCTAACTCCTGCATCCATGCAGTCGTAGCGGCGCTGGTCGCGGCTGAAGCCCCTCCCACGGGTCTGGCGGTGCCTGCGGAATCTGTGTAGGAGCCCCGCCCCGGGGCGAAGCTGTTGGCTTTGCGGTGCTTTGGCGAACGATTCGCGGCGGGGCGCCGCTCCTACGGATCGGGCGGTGTTGGCGTTAATGCGCGGCGCCACCGCCTGCCATGTTCTGCGGTAATTTCCGTGTCAACAGGATCGCCAGCATGCTCACACCCAAGGCGATGCCGATGAAATGGAAGGCATCGTTGTAGGCCATGATGATCGCCTGTTCATGGACGATCTGGCTGAGCTTGGCCAGTGCCGCCTGTTCGCTACCCAGGGTTTGCGTCAGCAGATGCAGGCGCTCCTCCACCTGTGGGTTGGTCGGCACGATGGATTCGCGCAGGTAGTCGAAATAGACCTTGGCGCGGGCATCCAGCAGGGTGGCGAGCAGGGCGATGCCGATGGCGCCGCCGAGGTTGCGCAGGATGTTGAACAGGCTGGAGGCCGAGCCGGCATCCTGCGGCAGGATGTAGGCGGTGGCGATCAGCGACACGGTGACCATCACCAGCGGCTGGCCCAGCGCGCGGACGATCTGGATGTGCTGGAACTGCTCTCCGGCGAAGTCCAGGTTGAGCACGCCGGAGAAGAAGCTCGCCGCGCCGAACAGGGCAAAGCCCAGGGCGCACAGCCATTTCGGCGAAATGACCTTCATCAGCTTGGGCACCAGCGGAATCAGGAACAGCTGCGGCACGCCCATCCACATGATCACTTCGCCGATCTGCATGGCGTTGTAGCCCTGGATCTGCGCCAGGTACAGCGGCAGCACGATGGATTCGCGCAGGTAGTCGAAATAGACCTTGGCGCGGGCGTCGAGCAGGGTGGCGAGCAGGGCGATGCCGATAGCGCCGCCCAGGTTGCGCAGGATGTTGAACAGGCTCGAGGCCGAGCCGGCATCCTGCGGCAGGATGTAGGCCGTTGCGATCAGCGAGACGGTGACCATCACCAAGGGCTGGCCCAGCGCGCGGATGATCTGGATATGCTGGAACTGCGGGCCTGCGAAGTCCGGGTTGAGCACGCCGGAGAAGAAACTCGCCGCGCCGAACAGGGCGAAACCCAGGGCGCACAGCCATTTCGGCGAGATGACCTTCATCAGCTTGGGCACCAGCGGAATCAGGAACAGCTGAGGCACGCCCATCCACATGATCACTTCGCCGATCTGCATGGCGTTGTAGCCCTGGATCTGCGCCAGGTAAAGCGGCAGCACGTAGATCGAACCATACAGGCCGACACCGAGGCCCAGGCTGGAAATACTGGCCAGGCCGAAATTGCGCTCGCGCAGTACGCCGAGGTTGATCAGCGGGTTGGGCCGCGACAGCTGCAGGATCACGAACAGGATCAGGCTGACCAGTGCCACGCTGCCAAGGCCGACGATCAGTTGCGACTCCAGCCAGTCCTTGCGATGGCCTTCCTCGAGAAATACCTGCAGGCAGCCCAGGCCGAGGCCGAGGGTGACGATGCCGGCGTAGTCAGTGGTCTTCAGCAGCTCCCAGTGCGGTGCCTTCTTCTCCAGGCCATAAAGCAGCCCGGCGATCATGATCAGGCCAGGTGGCACGTTGATGTAGAAGATGTATTCCCAGCCCCAGTTCTCCGTCAGCCAGCCGCCCAGCGTCGGGCCGATGGAGGGGGCGAAGGTGGCGGTGATGGCGAACAGCGCCATGCCCTTGGCGCGGTGGTGCTCGGGTAGCTTGATCAGCGTCATGGTGAACGCCAGCGGGATCAGCGCGCCGCCAGTGAAACCCTGCAAAGCACGGAACACGATCATGCTTTCCAGGCTCCAGGCCAGGGAGCACAGCAGCGAGGCGATCAGAAAGCCCACCGACACCCATACCGCCAGGCGCCGCGCCGAGAGCAACTGCACCAGCCAGGCCGTCAGCGGGATCATGATGATCTCCGCCACCAGGTAGGAGGTGGAGATCCATGAGCCTTCCTCCAGGGTGGCGGACAGCGCGCCCTGGATGTCCTTGAGCGAGGAGTTGGTGATCTGGATGTCCAGCACCGCCATGAAGGCGCCGAGCATCGCGCTCATCACGGCGATCCAGTCGCGGCGGCTGGGCTCCGCCGTTGGGCGGATCAGCGCATCACCCGCCATGGTGTTCGTCGCTGCGTAGATCGACGGTGACTTCCACCGACATGCCGGGGCGGATCAGGCCGCGCAGCGGATTGTCGGCAGCGAAGGTCAGCTTGACCGGGATGCGCTGCACCACCTTGGTGAAGTTGCCGGTGGCGTTGTCTGGCGGTAGCAGGCTGAACTGCGCGCCGGAGGCGGCGAACAGACTGTCGATACGGCCTTCGATGGGCGTGTCGGGATAGCTGTCGAACAGCAGTTCGGCTTTCTGCCCAGGGCGCATGCGGCCGATCTGGGTTTCCTTGAAGTTGGCCTGTATCCAGATGTCCTGATCCGGTACCAGCGACAACAGGTAGGCGCCGCTTTGCACCACCTGGCCTTCGCGCGCCGAGCGCTGGCCGACCATGCCGCTGATCGGCGCGTGAATTTGCGTGCGCGAGAGGTTGAGGTCGGCCTGTTCCAGGTCGGCCTGCGCCGAGAGAATCAGTGCGTCCAGACGTTTGAGCTCGGCTTCCAGGCTGGCCACCTGCTGACGCTGAGCCTGCAGATCGGCCTGGGCCTTGGTCACTTGCGAGCGGGCCACGCGATTGTCGGCGGCCAGGGTGGTGACCCGCTCTTCGGAGACATAACCCGGCTTGCGAAGGGTCTGGGCGCGGCCAAGATCGAGCTTGGCGCGATCGAGGGTCGCCTGGCTGGCGGCGACGTCGGCCTGGCTGGCGGCAATCAGGCTAGCCTGCTGGTCGAGCTTGCTCTGCGCCTGGGCGCGCTCGGCCTGGTGGGTTTCCAGAGCCGCGAGGGCGCGCTGGCGAGCCAGGCGGAAGTCGGCATCCTCAAGTACCGCCAGCAACTGACCAGCCTCCACGTGCTGGTTGTCGCGCACCAACACCTTTTCGATGCGGGCATTCAATTGGCTGGAGACACGGGTGATCTCGCCCTGTACGTAAGCGTTGTCGGTGCTCTCGTGATAGCGGCCAACCAGCAGCCATTGAGCGAGCAGGGCGCCGACGATAAGGGCCAGAAGGATTGCGAAAACAAGAAGGCGGCGTTGCAGTTTGGCAGGCATGCTTGAGGCTCGGGATGCGGCAGAGAAATGTAAGTAAATTTAACAATGTTCCCTTTGCGCTAGTAGACTCTAGACTTGGCATGCTTTGTTGCTTATGAGGAACAATCATGGGGCTTGATGACGCATTGATCTTTACCCGAGTGGTGGAGTGCCACAGCTTCACCCAGGCTGCGACCAGCATGGGAATGCAGAAGTCGACAGTTAGTCGGCGCATCGCGCTGCTCGAGGAGCGTCTGGGCGTCCGTCTGCTCAATCGCACCACGCGCAAGTTGCGTTTGACCGAAGTAGGACAGGCCTATTACGAGCGTTGCCGGCAGATCATGCTCGACTTCGCCGAGGCCGAGCAGGCGGTGATGCAGCTGCAGCGCGAGCCCTCCGGGCTGTTGCGCATCACCTCACCCATCGAGTTCGGCCAGCTATTTCTTGGGCGAGTGCTGGGCGAGTTCATGCGCCAATACCCGCAGATCGATGCCGAAGTGGAACTGACCTCGCGCTCGGTGGACCCGCTGGAGGAGGGCGTGGACATCGCCATCCAGGTCGGCCAGCCGCAGGATTCCACCCTGATCGCGCGCAAGCTGTTCGAGAGCGGCCGGCGTCTGTGCGCGAGCCCTGCCTACCTGGCTGCCCACGGCACGCCGCGCAGCGTCGTCGAGCTGGAGGGGCATCGGGCGATCCTCCTGCAGCACGATGCCCCACGCTACTGGCCGCTGCTGGGCGAGCATCTGCCCTGCCAGCGGGTGATGACCTGCAACAACATCACCTTTGCTCGTGAGGCGACCCTGGCCGGCGCGGGCATTTCCGGGCTGCCGGTGATGATCAGCGAAGAGGCTGTGCGCAGCGGGCGCCTGGTGGAGCTGCTGCCCGAGGCGCGGCTGCCGGTGGGCGAGGTTTATGCCATCTACCCATCGCGGCGCTTTCAGGCAATGAAGGTCAAGGCCTTCCTCGACTTTCTCATCGCCAGCTTGCCCATCACCCGGGGCGGCCTGCTGGAGCCGGGGGCCGTCGGCCTGCTAACATCGCCCGCTTGATTCAAAACCTCGTGTCTTCCTTCCGAGAGCATTCATGACCACCGTTCGTACCCGTATCGCGCCATCGCCGACCGGCGACCCCCATGTTGGCACCGCCTACATTGCACTGTTCAATCTGTGCTTCGCTCGCCAGCACGGCGGTCAGTTCATCCTGCGTATCGAAGACACCGACCAGCTGCGTTCGACCCGCGAGTCCGAGCAGCAGATCTTCGACGCCCTGCGCTGGCTGGGTATCGAGTGGGACGAGGGTCCGGACGTCGGCGGCCCGCATGGCCCGTACCGGCAGAGCGAGCGTGGCGAGATCTACAAGCAGTATTCGGACGAACTGGTCGCCAAGGGGCATGCCTTCCCGTGCTTCTGCTCCGCTGAGCGCCTCGATGAAGTGCGTGCGCAGCAGATGGCCAACAAGGAAACCCCGCGCTATGACGGTCACTGCATGCATCTCGACCCGGCCGAGGCGCAGCGTCGCATCGCCGCAGGCGAGTCGCACGTGGTGCGCATGAAGGTGCCGAGCGAAGGCGTCTGCGTGGTTCCGGACATGCTGCGTGGTGATGTCGAGATCCCGTGGGATCGCATGGACATGCAGGTGCTGATGAAGGCCGATGGCCTGCCCACCTACTTCCTGGCCAATGTGGTCGACGACCACCTGATGGGCATCACCCATGTGTTGCGTGGCGAGGAATGGCTGCCGTCAGCGCCCAAGCTGATCAAGCTGTACGAGTACTTCGGCTGGGAACAGCCGGCGCTGTGCTATATGCCGCTGTTGCGCAATCCGGACAAGAGCAAGCTGTCCAAGCGTAAGAACCCCACCAGCATCACCTTCTACGAGCGCATGGGCTACTTGCCGCAGGCCATGCTCAATTATCTGGGGCGCATGGGCTGGTCGATGCCGGACGAGCGCGAGAAGTTCTCCCTGCACGAGATGATCGAGCACTTCGACATCAACCGCGTGTCGCTGGGCGGGCCGATCTTCGACCTGGAGAAGCTGTCCTGGCTCAACGGTCAATGGCTGCGCGAGCTGCCGGTGGAAACCTTCGCCGCCGAAGTGCAGAAGTGGGCGCTCAACCCCGAGTACCTGATGAAGATCGCGCCGCACGTGCAGGGCAGGGTGGAGACCTTCAGCCAGATCGCACCGCTGGCCGGCTTCTTCTTCTCCGGTGGCCTGAACCTGGACGCCAAGCTGTTCGAGCACAAGAAACTCTCGCCCGACCAGGTGCGTCAGCTGATGCAGCTGATCCTGTGGAAGCTCGAGTCGCTGCGTCAGTGGGAAAAGGAGCGCATCACCGGCTGCATCCAGGCGGTGGTCGAGCATCTGGAGCTGAAGCTGCGTGACGCCATGCCGCTGATGTTCGCGGCCATCACCGGCCAGGCCAGCTCGGTATCGGTACTCGATGCCATGGAAATCCTCGGCCCGGACCTGACCCGCTTCCGCCTGCGCCAGGCGCTGGAGCTGCTCGGCGGCACCTCGAAGAAAGAGACCAAGGAGTGGGAGAAGCTGCTGGCGAGCATCGCCTGATGTAGGGTGCGCCGCGCGCACCGGGGTATCCTCGGTTGCGGCGGTGCGCGTGGCGCACCCTACGGTTAGGCCGGCGTTTGATTGTCGGGTTGGCTCTAAGTAATTGTTCTAGTGGCAAAAACTTTGGGCTGGCAGGAAAAATGTTGTTGACAGCCAGTCGGGGCGCTCTTAAAATGCGCCCCGTCCTCGAGATGGGGCTATAGCTCAGCTGGGAGAGCGCTTGCATGGCATGCAAGAGGTCAACGGTTCGATCCCGTTTAGCTCCACCAATCTCGGCTCCTTCGGGAGTGCCAGAATCGATGTGAGTCGGTTCACGATCAGGGTCTTGCGTCCCCTTCGTCTAGTGGCCTAGGACACCGCCCTTTCACGGCGGTAACAGGGGTTCGAGTCCCCTAGGGGACGCCACTTATTTCCAGCCGCAGCGCTCAGGCGCTGCAGCCAGACCGAAAGGTTTCGGGGCTATAGCTCAGCTGGGAGAGCGCTTGCATGGCATGCAAGAGGTCAACGGTTCGATCCCGTTTAGCTCCACCAAACACTGACAAGGCCAGCTTAGTGCTGGCCTTGTTCTTCGAAGGTTTTGTCCCCTTCGTCTAGTGGCCTAGGACACCGCCCTTTCACGGCGGTAACAGGGGTTCGAGTCCCCTAGGGGACGCCATATTCCAGTCGCAGCGCGCAAGTGTTGCGAACCGACCGCAAGGTTTCGGGGCTATAGCTCAGCTGGGAGAGCGCTTGCATGGCATGCAAGAGGTCAACGGTTCGATCCCGTTTAGCTCCACCAATCACACTCAAGGCCAGCCTAGTGCTGGCCTTGTCGTTCGAAGGTTTCGTCCCCTTCGTCTAGTGGCCTAGGACACCGCCCTTTCACGGCGGTAACAGGGGTTCGAGTCCCCTAGGGGACGCCATTTTTCTTGCCGCATTTGCGGGACCCAGGGGTCACTTCTTCGGAAGTGGCCCCTTTTTGTTTTTCCCCTTCTTTTTCTGATGCTGGTGCGCCTGTCTTGTAATGCTGACCGGCGGTCGATCCGGTGACTTGCAAAATAATATTATGGTCGTAATATTTCGGTCATCATATTAAGGGCGCAGTCATGAGTGAACGCAAAAGTGAAACCCGTAAGCGCATTCTCGCCGCGGCAGGGCGTGTGCTCGCAGAGCGTGGGCCTGGTGACCCGGCGGTGGCTGAGGTCATGGCTGAAGCGGGGCTGACGGTCGGCGGCTTCTACGCACACTTCGCCAGCAAGGATGCGCTGATGCTCGAGGCATTTCGTCAGTTGCTCCGAGTGCGGCGTGATCGCCTTGCGCAGGTCGATCAGAGCCTGACAGGCAGAGAGCGCCGAGTGCTCTTGGCCGCTTTCTACCTTTCGCGCAGGCACCGTGACGATGCTGACGAGCGCTGCCCGCTGCCGAGTTCGCTGGCGGAAATTGCGCGGTTACCGGATGGCTTTCGCCAGACCTTGGCTGAACACATTGAGCTGATTACGGCGCAGATGAGCGGGACGCCGGAAGAGGGTGATGTGGCGCTGGCTGACCTGGCGCTGATGATCGGCGGCCTGGCACTGGCGCGGGCCTTGGGGCCTGGCGAACTGTCCGACCGGGTGTTGCGTGCTGCCAAGTCGGCAGTTGTGTGAAATCAAGCGTGAAGGAGAGGGTGATGAATCAGATGACCTGGGTCCGTGGTGTCAATGCAACGCTGGGTAGAGTGGCGCCGCAACTGATCGCCAGTCGTTTGCGCGAACGTTTCATGACGCCGCGCACTTCGTCGCCGCGGGATTGGGAGCTGCCGCTGCTGGCAAGTTCAGAGCGCATTACCCTGCGTTTCGGTCTCTCTGCGCTGCGTTGGGGCAGCGGCCCTACAGTGCTGCTGATGCATGGCTGGGAGGGGCGTCCGACCCAGTTCGCACTGTTGATTCGCGGTCTGGTCGATGCGGGTTATGGTGTTGTCGCACTGGATGCGCCCGCCCATGGTCGATCGCCGGGGCGTGAGGCCAATGTGGTGCTGTTCGCACGTGCGCTGCTCGAGGCGGCCAGTGAGCTGCCGCCGCTACGCGCCGTGATCGGCCACTCGATGGGCGGCGCCAGCGCGTTGCTGGCCACGCAGATGGGCTTGCGCAGCGAGACCCTGGTGACCATCGCTGCGCCGAGTCGGATTCTCGGTCTGTTGCGCGGCTTTGCCCGGTTCATGGGGTTACCTGCCGAAGCGCGTGCGCATTTCGTGCGGCAGGTGGAAAAGACTGCCGGTATCCCAGCTGCGCATCTCGACGTGCAGCGCTATCAACTGGAGCTGCCGGGCCTGATCGTGCATGCCGAGGATGATCCAGTGGTGCCGGTGGGCGAAGCCGACCTGATCCACCAGGCCTGGTTCGACAGTCAGCTGCTGCGTCTACCGGCGGGTGGGCATCAGCGCCTGTTGAGTGATCCGGTGCTTCTGCAGGCCGTGCTCGAGCTACTGGAGCAAGTGCCTCAGGCGTCGTTGAAGGCGTTGGCTTCGTAACTGACCACGAGGTTACGACCGCTTGCCTTGGCGCGATACAAGGCACGGTCTGCCAGTTCCAGCCATTGCTCACCGCAGCCGGGGTCACTCGGTACGCCGGCGTGCAGGCCGATACTCAGGCTCAGCGCTATCGACTGCTGTTGGTAGAGGCAGGGGGTCTGCGCGAGGTCTTCGCGCAATTGCTCGGCCAGGTCGAGTGCGCCGGTCAGATCCGTGTTGTCGAGCAGGGCGGCGAACTCTTCGCCGCCGAAGCGTGCCAGCAGATCGCTGCTGCGCAGGCGTTGTTGAATGCGCTGGGCCGCATGACGCAGGCAGGCATCGCCCGCCAGGTGGCCGTAGCGATCATTGACCTGCTTGAAGTGATCCAGATCCAGCATCAATACCGCCAGCGACTGCCGGCTGCGCTCGGCGCGGGCGCAGGCGCGAGCCAGTTCTTCGCTGAGTGTCTGGCGATTGAACAGGCCGGTGAGTCCGTCACGGCGATTCAATTCCGCCAGGCGCATGTTGGCGTTCGACAGTTGCTGAAGAGTGTCCTGCAGCGTCGCGGTACGCTCCTGTACACGGTGTTCCAGGTTTTCACTGATCTGCGTCTGCAGTTCCAGGTGCTTGGTCTGCTCGGTACGCAGGCGGCGCTCCTGATCGATCAGTTTGGCCTGGGCCAGGCGTTCGGCTTCCTGCACGTGACGGATACGTGAGGCCAGGGCGATGGAGAACACCGTCATCTCGATCAGGCCGCCGATCTGCTGGGCATGCAGAGTCAGCAGCGAGTAGGGCAGCAGACCAGTGCCAGTGAGGATGCTGGCAAGGCTGGCAGCAACCAGCACGAACCAGCCCAGGGCGAACAGGCGCGCTGCGGCATAGCCGCCCCGCCAGCGCAGCAAGGTGATGATGAAGGCGGCTATGGCGCAGGCGACCACCAGCACGAAGCTGCCGATCAGGGCCGGTGCGTACGGGCCAAACAACGCCATCCCCAGCACCAGCCAGGCGCAGACCTTGAGTGTGTTGGCGACCCAGCGGTAAGGCTTCGCGGCCTTGTCCAGTTCCAGCACACCATAGGTGAAGTGAATGCCGAACAGCGTCGCCAGTGCCGAGCTGAGCGGGAAACTCAGTTGCTGCCAGGTCAGGGCGTTTGGCCACAGCCATTGCAGGGCGAAGCCTAGCTGGATGAACTGGTAGAGGCTGAAGCTGGCAACGAACAGGCTGTACCAGAGATAGTTGCGGTCGCGAGTGATGCAGAAAATGCTCAGGTTGTAGATCAGCATCGCGATCAGGGCGCCGAAGAACAGGCCCTGTAGCAACAGGCTGCGCTGTTCCTGGTGGTCGAAGGCATCGCGGGTCATCAGGCTGGCGCTGAGGTTCGCCGAGCCATCAGTTTGCATGCGCAGCCAGATGCGCTGCTGCTCGCCGGACTCCAGGTCGAGAGGGAGTACCAGTTGCCGGTGCTCGACCCAGCGCCAGTCAAAGGGACGCTGGTCGCCCGCGCGGTAGATGCGTTTGCCGTCCAGGCCGTAGGCGTCGAGTTGATCCAGCAGGGGATTGCCGATCAGTAGAACCCAGCCAAGCGAGCGATTATGCGGATTGTGTACATCCAGGCGCAGCCAATAGGTGCTGCCGCTGTAGCCGAAGCTGGCATCGCGCCGGGCGACGGCCTGCCAGGCGGAGTCGGGTAGTGCGCGGACATCGATGAAGTCGGCCTGGCCATCCGGGTCCTCCCAGACGTGCATATAGGGACCGGGCAGTGTCTGCGTCTGACCGATCGGCAGCGGCAGGCTTTCTGCCCAGCTCAGCGCTGGCAGCAGTAGAAGCATCAATAGGCGCAGGATGGCAGTCAATTGCTCGTTCTCGGGCTCTCAGGCGAGTGCGCTGCATTATGGCGCGCGGTGATGGCGCGATGAAAGCTCGGCACTGCATGGACGGGCTGTGCGGCGTATCATGCGGCACCTGGCCGAACGGTCGCCGAGGATGCAGGCGGCCATGTTCTTGAATCGGATCACCCAGCTTGCCGCATGCAGGCTGCACACCTGGAGGTACAGTCATGAACTGGGAGTTGCCCAGCCCCTTCGTCATCGATATCGAAGTGAGCGCAGAGGACATCGACGGCCTCGGCCATGCCAACAACGCGGTGTACGTCAGTTGGCTGGAGCGCTGCGCCTGGCGGCATTCGCAGTTCCTGGGGCTGGACCTGGTCGAGTATCGCCGTCTGGATCGGGCCATGGCGGTGGTGCGTCACGAGATCGACTATCTGGCCAGCGCCTACGAAGGGCAGCATCTGCAGATGGCGACCTGGATCGTCGAGTCCGACCAGCGTCTGAAGATGGATCGGCGCTTCCAGCTGGTGCGCCCGGAAGATGGCGCCACCTTGTTGCGCGCCAAGACCACCTTTGTCTGCATCGAACTGTCCAGCGGGCGCCCGAAGCGCATGCCGGCGGAATTCGTCGAAGGCTATGGCAAGGCGCTGATGCAGCCCTACCCGCTGGAGCTGTAAGGCCGCTCAGTCGATCAACGGCGCGAGAAATACCTGCTCCGGCTCAACCATGACGGCGAACTGGCGGGTTTCACCGGGGCGCAGGATGACGGACTGCGCCACATCCGGTCCACGGCCGCCGCAATAGCCGTCCGGCGACATGGCCACGGCGACGCTCAGTTCGCCGTTGGGCAGATCCAGGCTGGTTTGCTCACCGGGGCCGAGTTTCGCCATTACCTGCTGGTTGACGTAGAGCTCCACATCGCAGGCATTCGGCGCGTTGTTATCGCGACTGAAAATGAGCCGGGCCGGTGCATCAGCCACAGGGGCCGTGGGGGCCGGCTCGGTAGCAGTGGGCGGGGTATCGCTGGCTTGGGCGGCCATGCAGAACAGGCCGAGCAAGGCGGGTGCGATCAGGCGCATGGTAAAGCCTCCGTTTGGCGTCAGCGGCAGTGTCGCCCATCTTGCGCGGCGCGTGCGACCCCTTAAACTATGCGCCCCATTTTCTGGACAACCTCATGCAAATCGCCCTGGCGCCCATGGAGGGGCTGGTCGACGAGATTCTGCGCGACGTACTGACTCGCATCGGTGGTATCGACTGGTGTGTCACCGAGTTCATTCGTGTCAGCGAGCGGCTGTTGCCCGCGGCCACCTATCACAAGCTGGCCCCCGAGCTGTTCAACGGCTCACGCACCCGGGCCGGTACGCCGATGCGTGTGCAGTTTCTCGGCTCCGATCCGCAGTGCCTGGCTGACAACGCCGCCTTCGCCTGCACGCTCGGTGCGCCAGTGATCGATCTCAATTTCGGTTGCCCGGCCAAGACGGTGAACAAGTCGCGCGGCGGCGCGGTGCTGCTCAAGGAGCCGGAGCTGCTGCACGCCATTGTCCGTGAGGTAAGGCGCACGGTGCCGGCCGAGATTCCGGTGACGGCGAAGATGCGCCTGGGCTTCGAGGGCAAGGAGGGCGCGCTGGATTGTGCGCGCGCACTGGCCGAGGGCGGGGCTAGCCAGATCGTCGTGCATGCGCGGACCAAGGTCGAGGGTTACAAGCCGCCGGCGCACTGGGAGTGGGTGGCGCGGGTGCAGGAGGTGGTCGGCGTACCGGTGTTCGCCAATGGCGAGGTGTGGACGCTGGACGATTGGCGCCGTTGCCGCGAGATCAGCGGTGTGGATGACATCATGCTGGGCCGTGGCCTGGTGTCCCGTCCGGGGTTGGCGCGGCAGATCGCGGCGGTCAGAGCTGGCGAAGAGCCCGAGGACATGAGCTGGGCCGAGCTGCAGCCGTTGTTGCTCGATTTCTGGCAGCAGGCGCGGCGCAAGCTGGCGCCGCGCTACGCACCAGGGCGCCTGAAGCAGTGGCTGGCGATGCTCACGCGTACCTACCCGGAGGCGGTGGCGCTGTTTGCTGAAGTTCGCCGCGAGCAGGATTGCGAGCGTATCGATCGGCTGCTGGCGCCATCTCCGTAGGAGCCCCGCCTCGGGGCGAAGCTCTTGCTTTGAAGGGGCTCTGTCGTTTCGCCGCGGGGCTCGGCTCCTACATGAGCGGTGCCGTCTACCAAGAGGCATTGCGCAATGGATGTGCAATGCCGTGTTGTGTAAACGATTTTTTCAGATGCTTGAAAATTCTCCACCTGACCTCAGATAAGTGACCGCGGGATGCCGAAGCCGGGTTCCGCGATATGAACCTTGCTGAAATTTTCAGGAGAACACTCATGAGCAACGTACTGTCCCTGGCCCCTCTGTTCCGCCAGTCCGTCGGTTTCGACCGTTTCAATGATCTTTTCGAATCTGCCCTGCGCAGCAATGACGCCGGCAGTTCTTACCCGCCCTACAACGTCGAGAAGCATGGCGAAGACCACTACCGCATCGTGGTCGCGGCTGCCGGCTTCGAGGATGACGACCTGGAGTTGCAGGTCGAGCGGGGCGTGCTGACCGTGGTCGGCAACAAGCGTGATCGCAGCGCCGAGAGCGTCAGCTACCTGCATCAGGGTATCGCTCAGCGTGCCTTCAAACTGTCCTTCCGCCTGGCTGACCATATCGAGGTCAAGGGCGCCAACCTGGTCAACGGTCTGCTTCATGTTGAGCTTGAGCGTATCGTGCCGGAAGAGGCCAAGGCCAAGCGCATCCCCATCGGCAGTCAGCGTCCTGCGCTGGAAAACTGAGTCGATGCAGATGAAGAAGGCGCCCCGCGGGGCGCCTTCTTCGTTGGGCTGGGTTTCAGCCGTTCTGCATGCTCAGTAGGTCGCGGAAGGCGTCCTGCGGCAGCGGTTTGCTGAACAGATAACCCTGGTAGAGATGGCAGTCCTGTGACTGCAGAAAGTCCAGTTGGTCCTGCTGCTCGACCCCCTCGGCGATCAGCGCCAGGCCCAGGCTGCGCGCCATGGCGACGATGGCACGGATGATCTCGGCATCGTTGGGATCGTGGGTGGCGTCACGCACGAAGGACTGATCGATCTTCAACATGTCCACTGGCAGGCGCTTGAGATAAGTCAGCGAGCTGTAACCCGTGCCGAAGTCGTCCATGGCGAAGCTGACGCCGTGCTTTTTCAGGCGCAACATCTTGCCGACGGTGTCATCGATATTCTGAATGACGATGCCTTCGGTGATCTCCAGCTTGAGCATGGCGTTGGGCAGCTGGCTGTCGCGCAGGCTACTGGCGACTCGTTCGACGAAGTCGTGCTGGCGGAACTGCCGCGGGCTGATGTTGACGCACAGGCTGAAACGCTCGCTGTCGACCAGGCCGTCAGCCAGCAGTTGGGCGCAGAAATGGCAGGCCTCGGCCAACACCCAGCCACCGACCTCGACGATCAGCCCGCTCTCTTCCAGCACCTGAATGAACTGCGCGGGCGACTGTGGGCCCAGCTGCGGATGCTGCCAGCGCAGCAGTGCCTCGGCGCCGACCACCTTGCCATCACGGGCATCGACCTGGGGCTGGAAGTGCAGTTCGAACTCGCCGCGCGCCAGGGCCAGGCGCAGATCGTTCTCCAGGCGCAGACGTGCGCTGGCGGCGTCCTGCATGGTGGTGCGAAACAGCTGGATGGTGTTACGCCCGGAGTCCTTGGCGCGGTAGAGGGCGATATCGGCGCGTTTTAGCAGATCCGCCGGGGTATTGCCGTGATCGGGAATCAGCGCGACGCCGATGCTCGGGGTCACCTGTAGGCGGTGGCCGTCCAGCAGCATCGGTTCGGCCAGTAGCTGGCGCAGCTTGTCGGCGACCTGGCGAACGTGGCGGGTGACCTCCGAGCGCTTGCCCTCCAGACCGGAGAGCAGCACCACGAATTCGTCGCCGCCGAGGCGGGCCACGGTGTCCTCCAGACGCACGCTGGCTTCCAGACGCGCGGTGATCAGACGCAGTACCGAGTCGCCGACGGGATGGCCGAGCGAGTCGTTGATGTGCTTGAAGTGGTCGAGGTCGAGAAACAGCAGGGCGCCGCGCAGTTCATGGCGCTTGAGCAGGGCGATCTGCTGAGTGAGGCGATCCATCAGCAGGGCGCGGTTGGGCAGATTGGTCAGCGCATCGTGATAGGCCAGGTGCTGGACCTGCGCCTGGGCCTGCTTCAGTTCACTGATGTCGCGCGCGGTGAGCAGCAGGCAGGGTACACCATTGAGCTCGATGGGTTGCACGGACACGTCGACCAGGCGTAATTCGCCGTCGCGGTGGCGGCCATGCATTTCCATATGCAGCACCTGGCCGTGCTGGGTCAGGTGCTCGATCATGCGCACGCGCTCTTCGGGGTAGGCCCAGATGTCCAGCTCGAAGGCCGTGCGACCGACTACTTCATCCGGCAGATAGCCGGTGATGCGGGTGAAGCCTTCGTTGACCTCGATATAGCGCCCGCTGTCACGTTCGGTGATGGTGATGGCGTCCGGGCTGGAGTGGAAGGCCTTGGCAAACTTCTCTTCCGAGGCTTGCAGGCGCTGCTCGCGCAGCAGCCGCTCGCTGATATCGAACAGCGTGCCGACCATGCGCTGCGGTTGGCCGGTATCGTCGAGCTGCAGCTTGGCGGTGCTTTCGAGAAAGCGCAGGCCGCCATTTTCCAGTTGCACGCGATAGGTGATCTGATAGTGGCTGCGGTGTTCTGCGACCAGGCTTTGGTAGCTCTGGCGCAGACTGTGTCGATCCTCCATCGGTACCTGACGGAAGAAGTCGAGGAAGGCGCCTTCGAACGGTAACGGCTCCAGGCCTTGCAACTGGGACGCCCGGGCGCTGGCAAACAGCCGACTACTGGGGATGTGCCAGTCCCAGGTGCCCAGATCGGCCGACTCCAGGGCCAGGCGCAGGCGCTGCCTGCTTTCGTTGAGTGCCTGCTCCTGCACGCGCTGCTCGGTGATGTTGCGCACGGTGAGAACCAGACAGGAGGTGCCGTTCAACTCGATTTCGCCACCGAACAGCAAGTTGCTGGTGACACTGCCGTCGCGGCTGAACAGTCGTACCTCGAGGTTGTTCAGGCGCCCGGTCTGCGCGGCGTCGAGCATACGCTGGCGGTCGCTGGGGTCAGCCCAGATGCCCAGCTCCAGTGAGGTGCGGCCCACGGCCTCGGCGCTGCTCCAGCCAAATTGCTGCTCGAAACTCGGGTTGACCTCGATGAAGCGGCCGGTCGCTCGGTCAGTGATGGCCACCGCGTCGGGCGTATGCATGAAGGCCTTGGCGAACTTTTCCTCACTGGCGCGCAGGGCGTTTTCTGCGCGCTTGCGTTCGCTGGTATCGAGGAAGGTGCAGAGCACCAGGCGCTCGCCCTGCAGCTCGATGTACTGGCTCGACAGTACGCCATCGAGAATATCGCCACCACGGGTGCGCAGTTGTACTTCCTGAATCACCGGCTCGCGGCTCAGTGGCGCTTGCTGGCGCAACTGATCGCGCTGGCTGGCGTGAACCCAGAGATTCAGCTCATGGGTGGGGCGGCCAAGAATGTCGCTGGCGTTCCAGTCGAAGGCGTGGGTGAAGTGCTGGTTCACCTCGACAATCTCGCTGTTGTCGTAGCGCACCAACATCATGATGTCGGGGCTCAGGCGGAACAGGCTGGCGAAGCGTTCCTCGGAGGCGCGCAGAGCCTCGGCACGCTCCTGCTGGGCACTGATGTCGCGGATCACGCCGAACATGCGCGGCCGACCATCGGCCTCGCGTTGCAGGCTGCCGGTGATCTCCAGCCAGTGCAGGCTGCCGTCCGGCCAGCGGATACGGTGGCGCAGGGCGTTGCCAATCTGTTCGCCCTTGAGGATGGCGTCGAATTTAGCCAGGACCTCGGCACGTTCCTCTTCGGGAATCAGCTCGATGTAATGCAGTTCTCGCGTGACCGGGCGATTGGGGTCGAGGCCGAACAGGGCCTGGGCGCCGCGCGACCAGTTCACCTGGCCACTGCGAATGTCCCAATACCAGGTGCCGAGATGGGCGCCGTTCAGCGCGGCCAGCAAACGCGGCGCGTCTTGCCAGGTTTGCTCGAATTCGGCGGGATCCATCGCCGGTATATGTGGCAGGGGCGGGGTCTGGTCAGTCGATCTGGCCATGGCCGTACCTTCCTCCGGAGTGCGCGATGCGCGGGGCGGGCGTTAGAGGCATGTAGATATGTTTTTGTCGTTATGTCGCCACGTTAGTCTCAGTTCGGATACCTATGCAAGATCATCGCGCTGGCTGTCGAGCAGATCCATGAATGCCCGTGCGGCATTCGACAGGGTGCGCTCGGTATGCAGGATGTAGCCCAACTGGCGGGTCAGCTGGATGCCCGGTATCGGCAGGCGAGCGACCTGATCGTCGAGCATGGTGCGCGGCAGCACGCTCCAGGCCAGGCCTATGGACACCATCATCTTGATGGTTTCCAGGTAGTTGGTGCTCATGGCGATGTTGGGCGTCAGGCCCTGGGCCTCGAACAGGCGCTGCACTATGTGATGGGTGAAAGTGTTGCCGCCGGGGAAGACCGCAGGATGCTGCGCCACGTCGGCCAAGCTGATCACTTGGCTGCGTGCCAGTGGGTGTTCCGGTGCGGCGACGAAATCCAGCGGGTCGTCCCACACGGCGACGGCGCGGATCGGTTCGCGGGTTTCCGGGGCAAGGGTGATCACCGCCAGTTCGGCGCGGCCATGCAGCACTTCTTCATACGCCACTTCCGAATCGAGGAACTGGATGTCCAGCGCCACCTGCGGGTGGGCGCGGGTGAAGGCGCGCAGCAGGGCGGGCAGGCGGTGCAGGCCGATGTGGTGGCTGGTGGCCAGGGTCAGACGGCCGCTGACTTCACCGGACAGGTTGGTCAGCGCACGGCGCGTGTCGTCCAGTACGTTGAGGATCTGGTAGGCGCGCGGCAGCAGGGCGCGGCCGGCCTGGGTCAGGCCAATCTCGCGGCCGAGGCGGTCGAACAGGCGCACGCCCAGTTGCTGTTCCAGGCCGGCGATGCGCTTGCTTACGGCAGGCTGGGTCAGGTGCAGGCGCTCGCCGGCTTCGGAAAAACTGCCAGTTTCGGCAATGGCGATAAAGGCGTTGAGGTTGGCCAGATCCATGGAACGCTCCGGTAAGTAATGATGCGCTGAGCATACATTCCTCTTCGGAATCCTTTGAATAAAAAATATGAATTTGAGTTATTTCGTGCCTGGCAATAGCATTCCCCCCATAAGCCGAAGGGCCATTTTCGCCCAGGCATAGAAAGGTGCACTTCTGACGCCGGGCGGTGATAACGCAGGCAGTTTCCGGATGTGCTCAAAAGGCGCTGATGAGGTAAGGCTGATGACTGGCAAGACGCTCTACGACAAGCTCTGGGAAATGCACGAAGTGAAACGTCGCGACGACGGTTCCTCGCTGATCTACATCGATCGTCACATCCTCCATGAGGTGACCTCACCGCAGGCTTTCGAAGGCCTGCGTCTGGCCGGGCGCAAGCCGTGGCGCATCGACGCCAACATCGCCACCCCGGATCACAACGTGCCGACCACCAAGGCCGAGCGTCAGGGTGGCCTCGAAGCCATCGCCGACGAAGTCTCGCGCATCCAGGTGCAGACCCTGGACGAGAACTGCGATGACTTCGGCATCCTCGAATTCAAGATGAACGACGTGCGCCAGGGCATCGTTCACGTAGTCGGGCCGGAGCAGGGCGCTACCCTGCCGGGCATGACCGTGGTCTGCGGCGACTCGCACACCTCCACCCATGGCGCCTTCGGTGCGTTGGCCCACGGCATCGGCACCTCCGAAGTCGAGCACGTGCTCGCCACCCAATGCCTGGTGGCCAAGAAGATGAAGAACATGCAGGTGCGCGTCGAAGGCAAGCTGCCGTTCGGCGTCACCGCCAAGGACATCGTGTTGGCCGTGATCGGCAAGATCGGTACCGCTGGCGGCAATGGCCATGCCCTGGAGTTCGCCGGCAGCGCGATTCGCGACCTGTCGCTGGAAGGGCGCATGACCATCTGCAACATGTCCATCGAGGCCGGCGCCCGTGTGGGGCTGGTGGCGGTGGATGAGAAGACCATCGCCTACGTCAAGGATCGTCCATTTGCGCCCAAGGGCAGCGACTGGGACAAGGCCGTGGCGCAGTGGCAGAACCTGGTGTCCGACGCCGATGCGGTGTTCGATACCGTGGTCGAGCTGCGTGCCGAAGACATCAAACCGCAGGTCAGCTGGGGCACCTCGCCGGAGATGGTCCTGGCCGTCGACCAGAACGTGCCGGATCCGGCCGTCGAAGCCGACCCGGTGAAGAAGGACTCGATCACCCGTGCGCTGAAGTACATGGGCCTGAGCGCCAATCAGCCGATCACCGATATCCAGCTCGATCGCGTGTTTATCGGCTCCTGCACCAACTCGCGCATCGAAGACCTGCGCGCTGCCGCTGAGGTGGCCAAGGGCCGCAAGGTCGCCGCTACCGTCAAGCAGGCGCTGGTGGTGCCGGGCTCCGGTCTGGTCAAGGCGCAAGCCGAGGCTGAAGGCCTGGACAAGATCTTCATCGAGGCTGGCTTTGAATGGCGTGAGCCGGGTTGCTCCATGTGCCTGGCGATGAACCCGGACAAACTGGGCAGCGGCGAGCATTGTGCCTCGACCTCCAACCGCAACTTCGAAGGCCGTCAGGGCGCCGGTGGTCGTACCCACCTGGTGAGCCCGGCCATGGCTGCCGCTGCGGCGGTTACCGGTCGTTTCATCGACGTTCGCGAATTGATCCAGGCCTGAGGAGCTAGATGATGAAAGCCTTTACCCAACACACTGGCCTGGTCTGCCCGCTCGACCGTGCCAACGTCGACACCGACCAGATCATTCCCAAGCAGTTTCTGAAGTCGATCAAGCGCACCGGCTTCGGCCCCAACTTGTTTGACGAGTGGCGCTACCTGGATGTCGGCCAGCCGAACCAGGACAACTCCAAGCGCCCGATCAACAAGGATTTCGTGCTCAACTTCCCGCGCTACCAGGGCGCCAGCGTTCTGCTGGCCCGCGAGAACTTCGGCTGTGGCTCTTCGCGCGAACACGCGCCGTGGGCGCTGGACGAGTACGGTTTCCGCACGGTGATCGCGCCGAGCTTCGCCGACATCTTCTTCAACAACAGCTTCAAGAACGGCCTGCTGCCGATCGTCCTCAAGGACGAAGAAGTCGACGCGCTGTTCGAGCAGGCCGAGGCGACCGAGGGTTATCAGCTGACCGTCGACCTCGAGGCGCAGACCGTGACTCGCCCTGATGGCGTGCAGTACAGCTTCGAGGTCGATGCCTTCCGCAAGCACTGCCTGCTCAACGGCCTGGACGACATCGGCCTGACCCTGCAGGATCAGGAAGCGATCAAGGCGTTCGAGGTCGGTTATCAGCAGAGCAGCCCCTGGCTGTTCGGCGCGATCAAGTAACGCGTTCGATAGGGTGTGTTGGGCCGCTTAGGCTGTGCGCACCGGATCAATCATTATTCAAGCGGTGCGCAGGGCGCACCCTACGGTTCGGATGAGGATGTGATGAGCAAGCAGATTCTGGTTCTCCCTGGCGACGGTATCGGCCCGGAAATCATGGCCGAGGCGGTCAAGGTGCTGAACCTGGCCAACGACAAGTACGCCCTTGGTTTCGAACTGAGCTTCGATGACCTGGGCGGCGCCGCTATCGACCGCTACGGCGTGCCGCTGGCCGACGAGACTCTGGCGCGCGCCCGAGCCGCCGATGCCGTGCTGCTCGGCGCTGTAGGCGGGCCGAAGTGGGACACCATCGATCCGGCCATCCGCCCGGAGCGCGGCTTGCTGAAGATCCGTTCGCAACTAGGCCTGTTCGGCAACCTGCGCCCGGCCATCCTCTACCCGCAACTGGCCGAGGCTTCCAGCCTCAAGCCGGAAGTGGTTGCCGGCCTGGATATTCTCATCGTGCGTGAGCTGACCGGTGGCATCTACTTCGGCCAGCCGCGCGAGAGCAAGGTGCTGGAAAACGGCGAGCGCATGGCCTATGACACGCTGCCGTACAGCGAGAGCGAAATCCGCCGCATCGCCAAGGTCGGCTTCGACATGGCGCGCGTGCGCGGCAAGAAGCTGTGTTCGGTGGACAAGGCCAATGTCCTGGCGTCCAGCCAGCTGTGGCGCGCGGTGGTCGAGGAAGTGGCCAAGGACTACCCGGACGTCGAGCTGAGCCACATGTACGTCGACAACGCCGCCATGCAACTGGTGCGTGCACCCAAGCAATTCGACGTGATGGTCACCGACAACATGTTTGGTGACATTTTGTCTGACGAAGCTTCGATGCTGACCGGTTCCATCGGCATGCTGCCGTCGGCATCCTTGGACGCCAACAACAAGGGCATGTACGAGCCGTGCCATGGCTCCGCGCCGGACATCGCCGGCAAGGGCATTGCCAACCCGCTGGCCACCATTCTCTCGGTCTCGATGATGCTGCGTTACAGCTTCGGCCAGGTCACTGCCGCCGATGCCATCGAGAAAGCGGTGAGCCTGGTGCTGGATCAGGGCCTGCGCACCGGTGACATCTGGTCCGAGGGCAAGACCAAGGTCGGTACCGCTGCCATGGGTGATGCAGTAGTCGAAGCGCTGCGTAGTCTGTAATCTTCCCAGCCCTGCCGGGGTGGTTCCGGCGGGCTGTTTATATAGGTGTAGTCGTTATGAAACGTGTAGGTCTGATCGGTTGGCGTGGCATGGTCGGTTCCGTGCTCATGCAGCGCATGCTGGAAGAGCGGGACTTCGACCTGATCGAGCCGGTGTTCTTCACCACTTCCAATGTCGGTGGCCAGGGCCCTGCCATTGGCAAGGACATCGCAGCGCTGAAAGATGCCTACAGCATTGACGACCTCAAGGGCCTGGACGTGATCCTGACCTGCCAGGGCGGCGACTACACCAATGAAGTATTCCCCAAGCTGCGTGAGGCCGGCTGGCAGGGCTACTGGATCGACGCTGCCTCCAGCCTGCGCATGGATGACGACTCGGTGATCGTGCTCGATCCGGTCAACCGCAAGGTGATCGACCAGGCGCTGGACGCCGGCACCAAGAACTACATCGGCGGCAACTGCACCGTCAGCCTGATGCTGATGGCGCTCGGCGGTCTGTACGAGGCTGGTCTGGTGGAGTGGATGAGTGCCATGACCTACCAGGCTGCTTCCGGTGCTGGCGCGCAGAACATGCGTGAGCTGATCAAGCAAATGGGCGCAATCAACGGCGCTGTCGCCGATGAACTGGCCGACCCGGCCAGCGCCATCCTCGACATCGACCGCAAGGTGGCCGAGGCCATGCGTGGCGAAGGCTTCCCGGTCGACAACTTCGGTGTGCCGCTGGCTGGCAGCCTGATCCCCTACATCGACAAGGAGCTGCCGAACGGGCAGAGCCGTGAAGAGTGGAAGGCTCAGGCCGAAACCAACAAGATTCTCGGTCGTTTCAAGAACCCGATCCCGGTCGATGGCATTTGCGTGCGCATCGGTGCCATGCGCTGCCACAGCCAGGCGCTGACCATCAAGCTGAACAAGGATGTGCCGATGGCCGATATCGAAGGCCTGATCAGCCAGCACAATCCCTGGGTCAAACTGGTGCCGAACCACCGCGAAGATTCCATCCGCGACCTCGGCCCGACTGCCGTGACCGGCACCCTGAGCGTTCCGGTCGGCCGTCTACGCAAGCTCAACATGGGCTCGCAGTACCTGGGGGCGTTCACCGTCGGTGACCAACTGCTGTGGGGCGCTGCCGAACCGCTGCGTCGCATGCTGCGGATTCTGCTGGAGCGCTAAGCGCGAAGCCGGCATCCAGTATCAAACAAAGCCCTTCTGTCTTGGCAGAGGGGCTTTGTGTTTTCTGGAGGAGCCGATTGCCTGGGCGATGGGGCGCAGTTACAGTGCCGCTCCCTCTGTGTCGTAGGTCAGCTCATGAGTCAGTCCATCAATATCGCCGTGATCGGCGCCACCAGCAACGTCGGCGAAGCGCTGGTCGAATTGCTCGAAGAGCGTGAGTTTCCGGTGAAGGATCTGCATCTGCTGGCCAGCAGCGAGTCGGCTGGACAGAGTCTTTCTTTCCGTGGTCGGCAGGTGCGGGTCAGATCGCTCGATGCCTTCGATTTCACTCAGGTGCAACTGGCGTTCTTTGCTGCGGGCTCTGACGTGACGCGCAGCCATCATGAGCGCGTGGTCGCGGCCGGTTGTTCCGTTATCGATCTGAGTGCTGCTTTTTCGCTGGAGCAAGCGCCATGCGTATTGCCCGAACTTGGCGCCGCAGGTTTGCCGGCATTGACCAAGCCGTGGTGTGTCAGTGCGCCGACGCCTTCGGCGGTTGCCTGTGCGCTGGTGCTGGCGACGCTGAGGCCTGTACTGCGACCCCAACAGCTGCAGGTGACTGCCATGCTGTCGATCTCCACTCTGGGGCGTAGCGGTGTGCAGGAGCTGGCGCGGCAGACCGCCGAGCTGCTCAACGGGCGCCCGCTGGAATCGAAGGCGGTAGATCGACAGATCGCGTTCAATCTGCTGGCGCAGGTCGGCGAGGTGGATGACCACGGGCATGCTCAGTTGGAGAAGCGTCTGGTGGCCGAGATTCAACAGTTATTGAGTCTGCCTGGGCTTCCGGTAGCAGCCACCTGCGCCTTGGTGCCGGTGTTCTTTGGCGATAGTCTCGCACTGGGCGTGTATGCTGATTCGGCTATCGATATCAGTACAGTGCTGCAATTGCTCGAGGTCGCGCCGGGCATCGAGTTGGTAGAGGTCGGCGATTACCCGACTGCAGTGGGTGATGCAGTGGGGCAGGATCAGGTCTATGTGGGGCGTGTCCGGCGCGGCGTGAGCGATCCAAGGCAACTCAATTTGTGGATTGCGTCTGATAATGTAAGAAAAGGCGCCGCCCTTAATGCTGTGCAGATAGCTGAGTTATTGATAAAACACTATCTGTAAAAGATACTTACCTAGAATTTTGAAGAATCTTTCTAGCTTGGCAATACTGGCTGAGTTGATTGCTGAATGGGGAGCCGCTCGTGGAGCGGAGGCAGGCAGCAATTCTCAAGACCCACTCGCATGCCGAGAAAAAGATAAAACAAGGGATAACGCTATGGTTCGGGTTCGCAAACTGGTGCTGGCAATCGCAGCCGCTTCCGCGCTGTCTTCCGGTATGGCGCATGCGCTGGGGCTGGGTGAAGTTACCCTGCAATCGTCGCTGAATCAGCCGTTGGTAGCGGAAATCGAATTGCTGGAGGTACGCGACCTTGCTTCCAATGAGGTGATTCCCAGCCTCGCGTCCCCTGAGGAGTTCATCAAAGCTGGCGTCGACCGTCAGTACTTTTTGACCGACCTCAAGTTCACCCCGGTATTGAAGCCCAACGGCAAGAGCGTTATCCGCATCACCTCGAGCAAGAGCGTGCGTGAGCCTTACCTCAACTTCCTGGTTGAAGTGCTCTGGCCGAACGGGCGCTTGTTGCGTGAATACACCCTGCTGCTCGATCCGCCGCTTTACTCTCCGCAAACTACCGTAGCCGCTGCGCCGCAACTGCCTATCGCCGCGCCTGCACCGCGTCCGTCTGCGGCGCTTGCTTCCGCTTCTGCGTCGCGCACTGCAGCACCCGCTCCGGCCCCGCGTCCTGCCGCACCGGCCCCGGCGTCGCGCGCCATTGCCGGTAACGAATACAGAACCACTGCCAACGATACGCTCTGGGAAATCGCCCAGCGCGTCGGTGGTGGCTCGGTCAATCAGGTCATGCTGGCCATTCAGGATCTGAATCCGGATGCCTTCATCGGCGGCAATATCAACCGTATGAAGAGCGGTCAGGTACTTCGCCTGCCGGACGAACAGCAGATTCGCAGCCGCAGCAATGCCGAGGCGATCGCTCAGGTTGCCGAGCAGAATGCCGCCTGGCGTGAAGGCCGTGCTGTCGCTTCGCGTCAGCTGGATGCCACTCGCCGCACCACAGCGGGCGCTGCGCCGGCGACTGCAGAGGCGGGTGATAGCCTGAAACTGGTCGCTGCTGAAGCAGGTCAGTCCACTCGCGGTAGCGATACCGGTGCGGCTGGCAGCAAGGCGCTGGCCGACAAGCTGGCAGTGACTCAGGAAAGCCTGGATTCGACTCGTCGTGAGAACGCCGAACTGCAGAGCCGTGTCAGTGACCTGCAAAGCCAGCTGGACAAGCTGCAGCGTCTGGTGGAGCTGAAGGACAGCCAGTTGGCCAAGTTGCAGGCCGACCTGTCGGCTGCGCCCGCAGCTCCTGCTGCAACGGAAGAACCGCCTGCGGAAACTCCGGCAGCAGCGCCTGAGGCCGCGCCGCCCGCTGTGGAGGCGGCCACGCCGCCGACTACGCCGCCTGAGGAGGCAGCGCCTGACTACAACTATTCCGAGGAACCGGCTGCGCCCGTCGAGGACAGCGCCGCCGCAACCCAACAGCCGGCCAGTGAGCCGGCTACTGCCGTTGAACCAGCCGCCCCGGTCAAGCCGGCCGAAGCAGCCAAACCTGCTACACCTGCTCCTGCTCCTGCTCCTGCACCTGCGCCGGCCCCACAGAGCTTCATTGATGACCTGCTGGCTAACCCGATGATGCTGGGTCTGGCCGGTGGTGGGGCGCTTCTGCTTCTGTTGGCCGGCCTGATGGCGCTGTCGCGCCGCAACGCCCAGAAAGAGTCCGAGCTGCAAGATGAACTGGCCGACGACCTGTCTCAGGAACAGGCGTTTGCCTCCGGCCTGGACATGCCTGAAGACAGTTTCGCTGGCCTCGATGATGAGCCTGTGCAGACCGCCCAGGCCGCTGGCGAGGAGCGTGTCACGGCGCAGACTGGCGACGCGTTGGGCGAGGCTGATATCTACATTGCTTACGGGCGCTTCAATCAGGCGGCCGAACTGCTGCAGAACGCGATTAATGACGAGCCGCACCGCGCCGATCTGCGTCTGAAGCTGATGGAAGTCTACGCCGAGCTGGGTGACCGCGAAGGCTTTGCCCGTCAGGATAACGAGCTGCGCGAGATCGGCGGGGTGAATGCCGAAGCCGAGCTGCTGAAGTCCAAGTATCCAGCGATCGCAGCCTTCGCAGGTGTGGGTGCCGCAGCTGCCGCTGCCTCCGTCGATGACGACATGGGCGACTTCAGTCTGGGCGACCTCAGTCTGGATGAACCGACCGCAGAAACGCCTGCTTCCACCGGCGCTGATCTGGATGATGCCTTCGATCTGAGCCTCGATGACCTGGAGGCCGATCTGGAGAGCGATGTTCAGTCGAGCAAGGCTGAGCAAGCGCCGTTGTCGCTGGATGATGATCTGGACTTCGGTCTGGTCGATGAACCCGCCGCGCCGGCAGCTTCTGCCGACGACGATCTGGGCTTCGATCTCGCCCTGGATGATGACAAGGTTGAGCTGTCCCAGCCGACCGACGATCTGTCCGCCTTCAGCCTGGATCTGGATGAGGCGGCTCCGGCAGTCAGCGATGAAGCTGATGATTTCCTGCTGAGCCTCGATGACGATGCACCGCTGAACCAGCCGGCCGAGGATCTTTCCGATTTGAGCCTGGATCTGGCTGAAGAAGCGCCATCTGCCAATCTCGATCTGCCGGCTGACTTCGATCTCTCACTCGAAGACGAAACTCCGGTTCAGCCGGCTGTTGCATCCGACAGCTTCGCTGCGCAGCTGGATGAAGTGACCGCCGAGCTGGATCAGCTGTCAGCTGACCTCGAAGAGCCGCAAGCAGCTCCGCTGGCGCCGGCCAGCAGCCTGTCCAGTGATCTGGATGGCGATGATGACTTCGACTTCCTGTCCGGCACCGATGAAACTGCGACCAAGCTGGATCTGGCTCGGGCTTATATAGACATGGGCGACACCGAAGGTGCGCGCGACATTCTCGAAGAAGTGGTTGCCGAGGGCAGTGACGCCCAGCAGCAAGAAGCTCGTGAGATGATTAGCAAGTTGGTTTGATTGATAAATGTCTGATGCAGTACCTGTAGCGGCCGCCGAAATGGCGGCCGCTGGCTTTTTCAGAATCGCCCTGGGCCTCGAATACAAGGGCGCACGTTATCGCGGGTTCCAGCGCCAGGGCGCGAATGTTCCGTCGATCCAGGGTCACCTGGAAAATGCCTTGTCCAAGGTCGCCGGTGGTGCCCCGGTCAGCATTCTGTGCGCAGGGCGTACCGATGCTTCTGTGCATTCCAGTGGTCAGGTGGTGCATTTCGATACCACTGTCGAGCGTTCGCTGCACGCGTGGATCATGGGCGCCAACATGAATTTGCCCGGTGACATTAGCGTGACCTGGGCGAAGGTGATGCCGGCGCACTTTCATGCACGCTTCTCGGCCATCGCGCGACGCTACCGCTACGTGATCTACAACGATCCGATTCGCCCGGCGCATATGGCCGAGGAAGTCACCTGGAATCATCGGCCGCTGAATGTGGCGCGCATGCGTGAAGCGGCCCTGGCGCTGGTCGGCACTCATGATTTCAGCGCCTTCCGGGCAACCCGTTGCCAGGCCAAGTCACCGATCAAGACCGTGCACCACCTGCAACTTATCGAGCATGGTCGCTTCATCGTGCTGGATATTCGCGCCAATGCTTTTCTGCATCATATGGTGCGTAACATCGCCGGCGTGTTGATGACCATTGGTGCGGGTGAGCGGCCGCCGGAATGGGCGCGCGAGGTGCTCGAGCGCGGCGATCGACATAGCGGGGGAGTGACGGCGCACCCCTACGGTCTCTATCTGATACAAGTCGATTACCCGGAGGAGTTCGAATTGCCGCAGCGCTATCTCGGGCCGCATTTTCTCTCCGGTCTGCCGGACGTGCGACAGCTATAACCCTTTGTTACCATCCGAGCCCGGATGGCGAGAGGTATGAACGTGACGGTCGTACGTAGCAAGATTTGTGGGATCACCCGCATCGAGGATGCTCTGGCAGCGGTGGAGGCGGGAGCCGACGCCATTGGTCTGGTGTTCTACGGGAAAAGCCCGCGAGCAGTCAGCATCGAGCAGGCCGCAGCTATCCTGCAGGCGTTACCGCCGTTCGTGACCAGTGTCGGGCTGTTCGTCGACATGCCGCACGACGAGCTGCAACAGTTGTTGCAGCGCCTGCCGCTGGATCTGCTGCAGTTTCACGGTGATGAGTCGCCGGCCGACTGTGAAGGCCATGGCCGCCCCTATATCAAGGCGCTGCGGGTTCGCCCCGGTGAGGACGTATCGGCCGCCATGGCGCCGTACGCTGGTGCGCGGGGTATTCTGCTCGATACCTTCGTCGAGGGCGTTCCGGGTGGTACGGGCGCTTCGTTCGATTGGTCGCTGGTGCCGGAAAATGCCGCCAAGCCAATCATCCTGGCCGGCGGCCTGGATGCAGGCAATGTCGCGACGGCTATTCGCCAGGTGCGGCCCTATGCCGTGGATGTCAGCGGCGGGGTAGAGGCCGGTAAAGGCATAAAGGATGCAGGCAAGATTCGTGCATTCGTGCGGGCAGTGCGTGATGCTCGATGTGACGGCGATTGAAGCAGGGCCGTCAATTAGCCTGTCACGCCGCCTTGGCTCGTTTCGGCGGGCGCTGGGTGCGGCAGAAAAGAATTGCTGGAGATGGGCGTTTCACGATAAGGCGTTCATCCGAACCAACGGTTATGGAGAAATGACAGCATGAGCAACTGGTTGGTAGACAAACTCATTCCCTCGATCATGCGTTCCGAGGTGAAGAAGAGCTCTGTGCCCGAGGGCCTGTGGCACAAATGTCCGTCCTGTGATGCCGTGCTCTACCGTCCTGAGCTGGAAAAGGCACTCGATGTCTGCCCCAAGTGCAATCACCACATGCGTATCGGTGCTCGTGCGCGTATCGACCTCTTCCTCGATGCCGAGGGGCGCGAGGAGATCGGTGCTGATCTCGAGCCGGTCGACCGCCTGAAATTCCGCGACAGCAAGAAGTACAAGGATCGTCTGAGCGCTGCGCAGAAGCAGACTGGCGAGAAAGACGCGCTGATCTCCATGAGCGGCACCCTCGAAGGTATGCCGATCGCCGTTTGCGCGTTCGAGTTTTCCTTCATGGGTGGTTCCATGGGCGCCGTCGTTGGCGAGCGTTTCGTTCGGGCGGCCAATGTCGCGCTGGAAAAACGCTGCCCGCTGGTGTGCTTCTCCGCTTCCGGCGGCGCACGCATGCAGGAAGCGCTGATCTCGCTGATGCAGATGGCCAAGACTGCCGCCGCCCTGGCGCGCCTGCGTGAAGAAGGCCTGCCGTTCATCTCCGTGCTGACTGATCCGGTCTATGGCGGTGTTTCCGCCAGCCTGGCGATGCTTGGTGATGTCATCGTGGCCGAGCCGAAGGCGCTGATCGGTTTTGCCGGCCCGCGCGTGATCGAGCAGACCGTGCGCGAGAAGCTGCCGGAAGGCTTCCAGCGTAGCGAGTTCCTGCTGGAACATGGCGCCATCGACATGATCATTTCGCGCAATGAACTGCGTCCACGCCTGGCGCGTCTGCTTGCGCAAATGATGAATCGTCCGTCTCCGGTTCCCCTGCCGGCCACTGCATGACCGAACGTAGCCTGGGCGAGTGGCTCGCCTACCTCGAGCGGTTGCATCCGTCGGCCATCGACATGGGGTTGGAGCGCTCGCGTGAGGTGGCGCAGCGGCTCGGCCTGGGCAAACCTGCGCCATTGGTGGTTACCGTCACCGGTACCAATGGCAAGGGCTCTACCTGCGCCTTTCTCGCCAGCCTGATCGCAGCCCAGGGGCAGCGTGTCGGTGTCTACAGTTCACCGCACCTGCTGCGTTACAACGAGCGTGTGTTGCTGGATGGGCGCGAGGCGGGCGATGAAGAGCTGTGTCGGGCTTTCACTGCGGTCGAGGCCGCGCGTGGTGAAATTTCCCTGACCTATTTCGAGATGGGTACGCTGGCGGCCTTCTGGCTGTTCGAGCGTGCTCAGCTGGATGCCGTGGTGCTCGAAGTCGGCCTCGGTGGACGCCTGGATGCGGTGAACCTGGTCGATGCCGATCTGGCCCTGATCACCAGCATTGGTCTGGATCACGCCGACTGGCTGGGCGATACCCGTGAATCGGTCGCCTTCGAAAAGGCCGGGATCATGCGCGCCGGCATGCCTGCGTTGTGCGGTGATCTCGACCCACCGCAGCCCTTGCTGGAGCAGGCGGTGACTTTGGACGCGCCGTTGTTCCTGCGTGGTCGTGACTACGACCTCAGTGTGCAGGCGCAGGACTGGTCCTGGTATGGCCTCGATGCGCATGGCCAGGTGCTGCGGTTGGAGCAGCTGCCGCTTCTCGATCTGCCGATGGAAAACGCGGCGCTGGCGTTGCAGGCCTATGCGCTTCTGCCGCTGCCGTGGAATCACCAGCAGGTCGTTCAGGCCCTGCTCGCCACGCGGGTAACCGGGCGTCTGGATCGTCGTGCGCTGGATTGGCGAGGCAAGTCACTCACACTGTTGCTCGATGTTGGGCATAATCCTCATGCCGCCGATTATCTGGCGCAGCGCCTGGAGAGTCGCCCGCTGGCCGGGCAGCGCTGGGCGGTGTTCGGTTTGTTGGCCGACAAGGATCTGCCCGGCGTGGTGTCGCCGCTTCTGAGTCTGGTTGCTGGCTGGGCCGTGGCGCCGCTGGATACGCCGCGTTCACGCTCTGCCGATGACCTGGCCGAGCACCTGCGGGGGCAGGGCGCGGCGGTGGTGCAGTACCCGGATGTGCGTACTGCGCTCGATGCGCAGTGCGAGCAGGCGGCAGAGGGTGACGAGATACTGTTGTTCGGATCGTTTTTCTGCGTGGCCGAGGCCCTGGATTGGCTGGCCCGCCCGGCTTGATAAGGGGATTGGGGATGGCAATGCTGGACAGTGGGCTCAAACAGCGCATGGTCGGTGCTCTGGTGCTGGTGGCGCTGGCGGTGATTTTCCTGCCGATGCTGCTGTCGCGCGAGGACGAGATGCGCCGCGTGGTAGTGGATGCGCCGGCCATGCCGCAAGCGCCGGCTGCTGCCGAGGTCATCGTGCAGCCTGCCGAGGTCGTCGAGCCCGAGGAGTTGCCGCAGGAGCCGGTTCCCGTCGAAGAGGTGGAACCTCAGATCGTCGAGGTGCCTGAGCAGCCCAAGCCGACCCCGCCGCCTGTCGCGCAACAGAGCAAGCCCGATCCGGTCAAGACCGAACAGGCGGCGAGCGCTGCTCCTGCCAAGCCGGAAGGGCGCCTGGACGCCAATAGCCTGCCGATCAGCTGGTCGGTGCAGCTGGCCAGCTTGTCCAGTCGCGCTGGAGCAGAAAATCTGCAGAAAACCCTGCGCAGCCAGGGCTACAACGCCTATATCCGTGCCTTCGACGGCATGAACCGGGTGTTCGTCGGTCCGCTGATCGAGCGTGCCGAAGCCGAGCGTCTGCGTGATCAGCTCAATCGCCAGCACAAACTCAGCGGTTTTGTCGTGCGCTTCCAGCCGGAAGCAGGCTAGGGTCTGTTGCTGTTTCGCGCACGGCCGCGACGGAGCCAGTTTTTGCGTGGGGCTAGGCGCGAGACGCGAAGTTTGGTCGCCCAAATGAGCCGTCGAGTAACGACGTACCACGCAAAAACTGGCGCGTCCCTTCGGGTTGCGCGGCAAATTGCGCCATGCGTCGTTGCGGGATTTGGCAAGGGAACGACCATTACCTGCATCCCGCGCCTCGCGTGGCGCAATTTGGCGCAGCAACGCGGCTCGCGTCGAAACGGCAACAGACCCTAAGCAAGGGACTTTGCAGCGCCTGGTTACCCGATGCGCCGGGCTCTGCTAAAATGCTCCGCCTTTTCCGCTGGTAGGCCGCACCGTGGTATTCACCTGGGTCGATTGGGCGATCATCGCCGTCATCGCCATTTCTAGTTTGATCAGTCTGAAGCGCGGTTTCGTCAAGGAAGCCCTGTCGCTGCTGACCTGGATCATCGCAGGTGTGGTCGCCTGGATGTTCGGTGGCGCACTGGCCCAGCATCTCGTCGAATTTATCGAAACGCCTTCCGCGCGGGTCATCGCAGCCTGTGCCATTCTCTTCATCGCCACCTTGCTGGTGGGCGCTCTGGTCAATTTCCTCATCGGTGAGCTGATCCGCGTGACTGGTCTGTCCGGTACCGACCGTTTTCTCGGCATGGTATTCGGCGCCGCACGTGGTGGTTTGTTGGTGGTGCTGCTGGTCGGGCTGATCAGCCTGGCGCCAGTGGAGCAGGATACGTGGTGGCAACAGTCGCAACTGGTGCCGCATTTTCTGATGGTCGCCGACTGGTCGAAGAACCTCATTCTGGGGTGGTCCGATCAGTGGTTTACCGGTGGATCGGCTCACCCAGCTGATCTGCTTTAAAAGAGTGACCGCTGCGGAGTAACCGCTGCATCGGTCGCTGAATTAGCCTGAACTATCTAGCAGGGGTCGTGGCACATGTGTGGCATCGTCGGTATCGTCGGTAAATCGAACGTCAATCAGGCGCTGTATGACGGGCTCACCGTCCTTCAGCACCGCGGCCAGGATGCTGCCGGTATTGTCACCAGCCATGATGGCCGCCTGTTCCTGCGCAAGGACAACGGCCTGGTGCGTGACGTGTTCCAGCAGCGCCACATGCAGCGCCTGGTTGGCCATATGGGCATCGGCCATGTGCGCTACCCGACCGCTGGCAGCTCCAGCTCGGCCGAAGCTCAGCCGTTCTACGTCAACTCGCCGTACGGCATCACCCTGGCGCACAACGGCAACCTGACCAACGTCGAGCAGTTGGCCAAGGAAATCTACGAGTCCGATCTGCGTCACGTGAACACCAACTCCGATTCGGAAGTGCTGCTCAACGTGTTCGCCCATGAGTTGGCCCAGCGCGGCAAGCTGCAGCCGACCGAAGAAGATGTGTTCGCCGCCGTTACCCACGTGCACGAGCGCTGCCTGGGCGGTTACGCCGTCGTCGCAATGATCACCGGCTATGGCATCGTCGGCTTCCGCGACCCGAATGGCATTCGTCCGATCGTCTTCGGCCAGCGCCATACCGATGAAGGTGTCGAGTACATGATCGCGTCCGAGAGCGTATCGCTGGACGTGCTCGGCTTCACCCTGATCCGCGACCTGGCGCCGGGCGAGGCGGTCTACATCACCGAAGAGGGCAAGCTGTTCACCCGTCAGTGCGCGGCCAACCCGCAGTATGCGCCCTGCATCTTCGAGCACGTTTACCTGGCGCGCCCGGACTCGATCATGGACGGTATCTCGGTGTACAAGGCGCGTCTGCGCATGGGCGAGAAGCTGGCCGACAAGATCCTGCGCGAGCGTCCGGATCATGACATCGACGTGGTCATCCCGATTCCCGACACCAGCCGCACGGCGGCGCTGGAGTTGGCCAATCACCTGGGCGTGAAATTCCGCGAAGGTTTCGTCAAGAACCGCTACATCGGCCGTACCTTCATCATGCCCGGCCAGGCGGCACGTAAGAAATCCGTGCGGCAGAAACTCAACGCCATCGAGCTGGAGTTCCGCGGCAAGAACGTGATGCTGGTGGACGACTCCATCGTGCGTGGCACAACCTGCAAGCAGATCATTCAGATGGCCCGCGAGGCCGGCGCGAAGAATGTCTACTTCTGCTCGGCAGCCCCGGCAGTGCGCTACCCGAACGTCTACGGTATCGACATGCCCAGCGCCCATGAGCTGATTGCCCATGGTCGCAGCACCGAGGAGGTCTGCGAGCTGATCGGTGCCGACTGGCTGGTTTATCAGGACCTGCCGGACCTGATCGAAGCGGTCAGCGGCAGCAAGAAGATCAAGATCGACAACTTCGACTGCGCGGTGTTCGACGGCAAGTACGTCACCGGCGACGTCGACGAGGCATACCTGGACAAGATCGAGCAGGCGCGCAACGATGCCAGCAAGGTCAAGTCGCAGGCAGTCAGCGCGATCATCGATCTGTATAACAACTGATTCGAGCGGGCAGGGCAGTGGTCCTGCCCGTTTCGGTGATGCGCACGGCGCACCACCGGTCCGTAGCCCGGATGCAATCCGGGGGAATGTCACCCTGAATTTCCCGGATTGCATCCGGGCTACTTTTTGTGAGGTAGCAATATGGCTGTGGAATGGGAAGCCGGCAGGCTTGATAGTGACCTGGATGGCGTAGGCTTCGACACCCTGGCGGTGCGTGCCGGCCAGCACCGTTCGCCTGAGGGCGAGCATGGCGAGGCCTTGTACCTGACCTCCAGCTATGTATTCCGCACCGCAGCCGATGCCGCCGCGCGTTTTGCTGGCGAAGTGCCGGGCAACGTCTATTCGCGCTATACCAACCCTACCGTGCGTACCTTCGAGGAGCGTATTGCCGCACTGGAAGGCGCCGAGCAGGCGGTAGCCACTGCCTCCGGTATGTCTGCGATCCTCGCCATCGTCATGAGCCTGTGCAGTGGCGGTGACCATGTGTTGGTATCGCGCAGCGTATTCGGTTCGACCATCAGCCTGTTCGAGAAGTACCTCAAGCGCTTTGGCATCGAGGTGGATTACGTGCCGCTGGCGGATCTGGATGCCTGGCAGACCGCGTTCAAGCCCAATACCAAGCTGCTGTTCGTCGAATCGCCTTCCAACCCGCTGGCCGAACTGGTGGATATCGCCGCACTGGCCGAGATCGCCCATGCTCGCGGCGCGCTGCTGGCGGTGGACAACTGTTTCTGCACGCCGGCCCTGCAGCAGCCGCTGAAACTTGGCGCAGACATCGTCATGCATTCGGCGACCAAGTACATCGACGGCCAGGGCCGTGGTCTGGGCGGTGTGGTTGCCGGTCGCAGTGAGCAGATGAAGGAAGTGGTGGGTTTCCTGCGTACCGCCGGGCCGACCCTGAGCCCGTTCAATGCCTGGATGTTCGTCAAGGGCCTGGAAACCCTGCGCATCCGTATGCGTGCGCAGAGTGAGAGTGCCCTGCAGCTGGCGCTGTGGCTGGAGCAACAGCCGCAGGTCGAGCGCGTGCATTACGCGGGGCTGCCCAGTCATCCGCAGCACGAGCTGGCGAAAAAGCAGCAGAGCGCCTTCGGTGCGGTGGTCAGTTTCGAGGTCAAGGGTGGCCGTGATGCCGCCTGGAAGGTGATCGATGCCACACGCGTCATCTCCATCACCACCAACCTCGGCGACACCAAGACCACTGTCGCCCATCCGGCTACCACCTCCCATGGCCGCCTGACTCCGCAGGAGCGTGCCAACGCCGGTATTCGCGACAACTTGATCCGCGTCGCTGTGGGCCTGGAAGAGCTGGAAGACCTCAAGGCGGATCTGGCGCGCGGCCTGGCTGCGCTCTGAGCATGCTGGAGTGGGGGACGAATGACACGCCCAACAACGGGCGTGTCGCGTTGGTCACCGGAGCCGCGCGTGGCATCGGCCTGGGTATCAGTGCCTGGCTGATCACCGAGGGTTGGCAGGTGGTGTTGGCCGACGTCGACCGCGAGCGTGGCTCCAGAGTGGCACGTGCTTTGGGTGATAACGCCTGGTTCGTGGCCATGGATGTGGCCAAGGAAGATCAGGTAAGCGTCGGCGTCGCTGAGGTGCTGGGTCAGTTCGGGCGTCTCGATGCGCTGGTGTGCAATGCGGCTATCTCCGATCCGCACACGCCGCCGCTGGAGTCGCTCGACCTCAAGCGCTGGAATCGTCTGCTGGCGGTCAACCTGACCGGCGCCATGCTGCTGGCCAAGCACTGTGCGCCATATTTGCGTGGGCATCGCGGCGCCATCGTCAATATCGCCTCCACCCGCGCCAGCCAGTCCGAGGCCGATTGCGAGGCGTACGCTGCGAGCAAGGGCGGGTTGGTTGCGCTCACTCACGCGCTGTCGATCAGCCTGGGGCCGGAGGTGCGCGTCAACTGCGTCAGCCCAGGCTGGATCGACTCTCGCGACCCGTCGCAGCAGCGCCTGGAGCCGCTGTCGGTGTTCGATCATGCGCAACATCCGGTCGGCCGTGTGGGTACCGTGGAGGATGTAGCAGCGCAGGTCGCCTGGCTGCTCTCCGATGCGGCCGGTTTCATCACCGGACAGGAGTTCATCATTGACGGCGGCATGAGTCGCAAGATGATCTATCAGGATTGAATGCCTGTGGAAGCGAGCTCTGCTCGCGGAACGTGGTCTTGAAACCTTCGCGAGCAGAGCTCGCTCCTACGGATTCGACAGAAACGAAAAAGGCTCCCGAGGGAGCCTTTTTCATGTGTGGCCGAATTACATGTTGGGGTAATTCGGGCCGCCGGTGCCTTCCGGCGCCACCCAGGTGATGTTCTGGGCCGGATCCTTGATGTCGCAGGTCTTGCAGTGCACACAGTTCTGCGCGTTGATCTGGAAGCGTTTCTCGCCGTCTTCCTGAGTCACCACCTCGTACACGCCGGCCGGGCAGTAGCGCTGCGCCGGTTCGTCGTACAGCGGCAGGTTCTTCGCCAGCGGAATGCTCGGGTCGGTGAGCTTCAGGTGGCAGGGCTGCTCTTCTTCGTGGTTGGTGTTGGAGAGGAATACCGAGCTCAGTTTGTCGAAGCTCAGTTTGCCGTCCGGTTTCGGGTAGGCGATCTTCGCGCACTCGGCTGCAGGCTTCAGGCAGGCGTAATCCGGCTTGTTGTCGTGCAGGGTGAAGGGCGCCTTGCCGCCGAAGATGTTCTGGTCCAGCCAGTTGATGCCGCCGCCGACGATGGCGCCGTACTTGTGGATGGCCGCACCGAAGTTGCGGCTGCGGAACAGTTCGTCGTACAGCCAGCTGGCCTTGAAGCCATCGACGTAGTTGCTCAACTCGTCGCCGCCTTCGCGGCCGGCTGCCAGGGCTTCGGTGATGGCGTCGGCAGCGAGCATGCCGGACTTCATCGCGGTGTGACTGCCCTTGATCTTGGCGAAGTTCAGGGTGCCGAGGTCGCAGCCGATCAGGGCGCCGCCCGGGAAGACCATCTTCGGCAGCGAATTCAGACCGCCCTTGCTGATGGCGCGTGCGCCGTAGGCAACGCGCTTGCCACCTTCCAGGTACTGGGCAATTACCGGGTGGTGCTTGTAACGCTGGAATTCGTCGAACGGCGACAGGTGCGGGTTGGCGTAGGACAGATCGATGATCAGGCCGACCACGACCTGGTTGTTCTCCAGGTGGTAGAGGAAGGAGCCACCGGTATTGTCGGTGCCCATGATGTCCATCGGCCAACCGGCGGTGTGCACCACCAGGCCTTGTTCATGCTTGGCCGGGTCGATGTCCCAGATTTCCTTGATGCCGATGCCGTAGTGCTGGGCGTCGGCTTCGCTGTCGAGCTTGTATTTCTTGATCAGTTGCTTGCCGATGTGACCACGGCAGCCTTCGGCGAACAGGGTGTACTTGGCACGTAGTTCCATGCCGGGGGTGTAGTAGCCTTCCTTGGGGTTGCCTTCACGGTCGACACCCAAGTCACCGGTGACGATGCCGCGTACCACGCCATTCTCGTCGATCAGCGCTTCCTGAGCGGCGAAGCCCGGGTAGATCTCGACGCCCAGGTTCTCGGCCTGCTGGGCCAGCCAGCGGCACAGGTTGCCCAGGGAAATGATGTAATTGCCTTCGTTGTGCATGGTTTTCGGCACAAAGAAGTCAGGAATTCGGGTAGCCTTGTCAGCGTCGCGCAGCAGATAGATGTCATCGCGCTTGACCGGGGTGTTCAGCGGGGCGCCGAGTTCTTTCCAGTCGGGGAAGAGTTCGTTCAGGGCGCGCGGTTCGAACACCGCACCAGAGAGGATGTGAGCACCAACTTCGGAGCCTTTCTCGACCACGCAGACGCTGATCTCCTGACCCGCTTCAGCGGCTTTCTGCTTCAGTCGGCAGGCGGCGGACAGTCCGGACGGGCCGGCGCCGACGATGACGACGTCGAACTCCATAAATTCGCGTTCCACAGGCTATCTCCTACTCAAGGCTCTTCGATATTTTATGTTGGAGGGCGCGGCTCGCTCCCTAAGCACGGCGTGGGCATTATATCTACACCCTCTCAGCGGGCCAATACAAACGTTTGTTTGAATTTTCTGTAGGCCTGTTAGAATCCTACTACATCGCGGATGACCGGCCAGTTCGCTGTATTGACCGGGCCAGGCCGCGGGGTCAAGATACGGGCGGTTTTGCGCTCGCCGTCTGAGCTGAAAGGTTGGTTGCGGCCGATTTTGCATCACCGGCCAGGCTCGCCTTGGCGACATTCTTATTCACCGGAGAGTAACGAGGAATCCATGAAGGTTCTTGTAGCTGTCAAACGAGTGGTTGACTACAACGTCAAGGTTCGCGTCAAGGCGGACAACAGCGGCGTCGACCTCGCCAACGTCAAGATGTCCATGAACCCCTTCTGCGAAATCGCCGTGGAAGAAGCCGTACGCCTGAAGGAGAAAGGCGTGGCGAGCGAAATCGTCGTCGTCTCCATCGGCCCGGCTACCGCCCAGGAGCAACTGCGCACCGCGCTGGCTCTGGGTGCCGACCGCGCCATCCTGGTCGAATCCAATGACGAGCTGAACTCCCTGGCCGTGGCCAAGCTGCTCAAGGCAGTGGTCGACAAGGAGCAGCCGCAGCTGGTGATCATGGGCAAGCAGGCCATCGACAGCGACAACAACCAGACCGGCCAGATGCTGGGCGCCCTGACTGGCTTCGGCCAAGGCACCTTCGCCTCCAAGGTTGAAGTGGCTGGCGACAAGGTCAACGTCACCCGTGAGATCGATGGCGGTCTGCAGACCGTTGCGCTGAACCTGCCGGCGATCGTCACCACCGACCTGCGTCTGAACGAGCCGCGCTACGCGTCGCTGCCGAACATCATGAAGGCCAAGAAGAAGCCGCTGGAAACCGTCACTCCGGACGCTCTGGGCGTTTCCACCGCCTCCACCGTCAAGACCCTGAAAGTCGAAGCACCGGCTGCTCGCAGCGCTGGCATCAAGGTCAAGTCCGTGGCTGAACTGGTCGAGAAACTGAAGAACGAGGCGAAGGTAATCTAAATGACTATCCTGGTTATCGCTGAACACACCAATGCCGCTCTGGCTGCCGCTACCCTGAACACCGTTGCTGCTGCGCAGAAAATCGGTGGCGACATTCACGTTCTGGTAGCCGGTGCCAACGCTGGCGCTGCTGCCGAAGCCGCGGCCAAGATCGCTGGCGTGGCCAAGGTTCTGGTTGCCGACAACGCTGCCTATGCCAACCAGCTGCCGGAGAACGTCGCTCCGCTGGTAGCCGAACTCGGCAAGGGCTACAGCCACATCCTGGCTGCCGCCACCAGCAACGGCAAGAACATCCTGCCGCGCGTCGCTGCTGCCCTGGACGTCGATCAGATCTCCGAGATCATCGCCGTTGAAAGCGCCGACACCTTCAAGCGTCCGATCTATGCCGGTAACGCCATCGCCACTGTGCAGTCCTCGGCTGCCATCAAGGTGATCACCGTGCGTAGCACCGGTTTCGACGCCGCTGCTGCCGAAGGCGGCAGCGCTGCCGTTGAAGCCGTTTCCGGCCCGGCTGACGCCGGCAAGTCCGCCTTCGTTGGCGAGGAACTGGCCAAGTCCGACCGTCCGGAACTGACCGCTGCCAAGATCGTCGTTTCCGGCGGCCGTGGCATGGGCAATGGCGACAACTTCAAGCACCTGTACGCCCTGGCCGACAAGCTGGGCGCTGCCGTCGGTGCTTCCCGCGCTGCCGTCGACGCCGGCTTCGTGCCGAACGACATGCAGGTCGGTCAGACCGGCAAGATCGTTGCGCCGCAGCTGTACATCGCCGTCGGTATCTCCGGCGCGATCCAGCACCTGGCCGGCATGAAGGACTCCAAGGTGATCGTCGCGATCAACAAGGACGAAGAGGCGCCGATCTTCCAGGTGGCCGACTACGGTCTGGTTGCTGATCTATTCGAAGCCGTACCGGAGCTGGAAAAGTCGGTCTAAGCCGCTTTTCCCGCAACGAAAAAACCCGCTCACCAGAGCGGGTTTTTTATTGCCTGCGTGTGCGCAGTGTCACTTCAGGCCTTCTAGAAACTGCCGGTAGAGCAGGGCGCTTTCTTCGGGGCGCTCGAGCATGGGGGCGTGGCCGACGTTGTCCATGATCACCACGCTGGGTTTGCCTAGCAGCGGCTGCATGACCTCGATGCTGGATACGTCCAGCACCCGGTCCTGTTTGCCCCAAAGCAGCAAGGTGGGGGCCTGGATTTTCGCCAGTTCGGGCTCCAATGGGATGGCGCGCTCCACCAGTTGCTTGAATACCCGTTCATAGTGCGCAGCCTTGGCCATGGAGCGCTCGCCCAGATATCGCTTGAGCGACTCGGGCAGATAGGGAGGTTCGACGAAGATGAATTGCAGCAGATTGTCGAAATCCTGCGGTTGCTTGACCACCAGTGGATTGGGCGCACCACCGGTCAGCAATCGATACAGTTCGCTCTTGTGCGGGCTGTCGATTCCGGCGTTGGCCAATAGCGCCAGCGAACGAACACGATCCGGGTAGCGTGCCGCGAAGAGTGCGGCGATGTGTCCCCCCATCGAATTGCCCAGCAGATGAGCCTGCTGGACGCCCATGGCATCGAGAATATCCGCCAGCCGTTCGGCCTGGGTGCCGACATCGTAGCTGCCAGGTGGCAGGTCGCTGTCACCGAAGCCGGGCAGGTCCAATGCGATGACGCGATAGTCCTTGGTCAGGTGGCGAGAAAAACGCAACCAGTTATCCTTGTCTGCAGCGAAACCGTGGAGCAACACCAGGGTTTCGCCACTCGCCGGTCCTCCCTGGTAGTAATGGATGTTAAGATCGCGGACAGATAGCCGCTCGTGACTGAGCCCGGCGCGCTGTTGCTCTATCAGGCGCAGGCTGGTCAACTGAGTGGCCGGGAAGAAATACAGCGTTGCTGAGGCAGCGAGAAGCAGTAGCAGCAAAGCGAGCAGCAGTTTTTTCATGGCGCGTCCTTATCGCGAATTATTCCGGCGGCGCCACTAAGCTAGCATGAACACAGAGGATGCCGGGGTGCTAGGGTCTGTACGAAAAGTCGCCGAGCGAAGGTCAGGTGAGGCAAAAATAGGTGAGGAACGGACTGGGCTCGCATTCGAGTTTACGAGCTGTAAATGAGCATTCCGAACCTGTTTTTAACGAAGCATCACCGAGCGCAGGCATTTTTTGTACAGAGCCCAAATCTATCCTGCCAATCAACGCATAAACCGAGAGTAGCCAATGCCTGAGCGTTGTCTGTTTAAGTCGCTGTTGCTGTGGTGCGCCCTGGTCGTTATGCCGACTGCAGCCCTGGCCGTTGGTAAATGCGAGCGCCTGGTGGCGACCGGTAATCCGGAATATCCCCCCTATCTCTGGCGTGATCCGCAGAATCCGCAGCAGCTGATCGGCGCCAATGCCGATCTGCTCAAACACCTGGCAAAAGAACTCGGTGTGGTGGTTGACGTGATCTACACCGGGCCCTGGTCGCGAGCGCAGGATGAGGTGCGTACCGGGCGTGTCGACCTGATCGCTGGGGCCTTCATCACTCTGCCGCGGTTGGAGCACATGGACTACGTGCACCCTGCGTTCTTCTATACGCCCAGCGTGGTTTGGGTGCGCAAGGGCGAAGCATTTCCCTACGGCAGCTGGATCGACTTGCAGGGGCATACTGGCGACACCCTGGTGGGCAACAGTTTTGGTCAGCAGTTCGATACCTTCGCCAAGCAGAACCTGAAGCTCGAGGGCGTCTCCAGCTTGACTCAGGCGTTCCAGAAGTTGCTGCTTGGCCGCACCGACTATGTGCTCTACGAGCGCTACCCAGGCTTGGCGCTCGCCGAGACGCTGGGCATGGAAGATGATCTGGAGGTGCTGGACCCGCCGATTTCCAGCGAAGGCCTCTACCTTACCCTGTCGCATAATTCGGCGTGCAACGAGCCCTGGCTACGCGGCCAGCTGGCGCGAAATATGGCAGAAATGGTCGCCGCCGGGCTGCCTGAGCAGTTCCTGCAACGCAATCTGGAACTATGGAAGGCACAGCAGATGCAGCCTGATCCGGTTGGCGACGTCACTCAGTAGGAAATTTTCGTGATCAATCGAACCCTTCCCTTGCTGCTGGCGCTGGGCCTGACGGCCTGTGCCAGCGATCCTGCTCCCATCGAGCAGATGCGGCTGACCGAACAGGCGTTGGCGCAGACCAAATCCCTGGGGGTGGTCAGCGAACAGTCCGCGTCACTTCACCAGGCTGAAGAGAAGTTCGCGCAGGCCCAGGTGGCCATGCAGGACGGTGAACACAAGCAGGCGCGCCTACTGGCCGAACAGGCCGAGCTGGATGCGCGCCTGGCTGAAGCTGAGCACCTCAATGCCAAAGGTCGGGAGCAACTGACCGAACTCAATCAACGCATCGGCCGTCTGCGCCAGCAACTGGGAGCCATGTGATGAAGGCTTTTGGTCATCTGGGCGGTCTGATGCTGGTCGGTACGCTGTTGAGTGGTTGTGCGTCCAGTCAGCTGGCGAGTGAGCAGGCTCTGGAAGAAGCGCGTCTGAGTTTTCAGTCGGTCAAGGAAGATCCCAGCGTGCTGCGCGCCGCACCCAAGGACGTGATTCGCGCAGGCGAATCGCTGGGTCGTGCCGAGCGCCTGTCCAGTTACTGGGGTAGTGGCGACGATGTGCGTCATTACGCCTACCTCAGCCAGCGCTATGCCGAGATCGCCCGGCAACACAGCGATATCAGTCTCAACCAGGAACGCGCAGCCAAGCTCGAGCTGGAACGCCAGCGTCTGCAGTTGACCCTGCGCGAAGCCAAGCTGATGAGCGTGCAGCAGCACAACGGCTGGTTGGAAGAGCAGATGGTCAGCCTCGCCACCAACGAGACCGAGCGCGGCCTGGTGATGACCCTGGGCGATATGTTGTTCGACGCCGGTCGCGCCGATCTGCAACCAGCAGCCAACCGTACGGTGCTCAAACTCGTGCAGTTCCTGCAGATCAATCCGCAGCGCCGCGTGCGGATCGAGGGCTATACCGACAACACGGGCGATGCCGCCGAGAATCTCGAACTGTCGCGCGCGCGCGCGCAGGCTGTGGCCGATCTGCTGGTGGATCTGGGCGTGGAAGCCAAGCGTATTCAGATCGCCGGTTACGGTGTCGACTTCCCGGTTGCGGAAAATGCGTCGGCACGTGGCCGCGCGCAGAATCGGCGGGTGGAAATCGTCTTCTCCGACGAGCGAGGCCAGCTTGGTGCCGAGCGCTGAGCGAAATGCCTGACAAAACCCCGGCAGAGTCCGGGGTTTTTTATGCACTGAAAATGGCGACGATGCCGTGCCCGATTGGCAAGCAATGGCGTAAGGGAAAACAGATCGTATCTGTGCCGGTACAATTGTGTAGCAATAGGTTACTGTTATGCTCCAGTGACCACGGAGGATATCGCCATGACCAATCTGCTGCTCTATCAACGTATCGCCCAGCAGTTGGCCGAGGATATTCGTCGCGGTGTTTACCAGCCTGGCGAGCGCGTGCCTTCGGTGCGCAAGATGAGTGCTCAGCTCAATGTCAGCCACGCCACGGTGTTGCAGGCCTACGCCAACCTCGAAGATCAGGGATTGATTCGTGCACGCCCGCAATCGGGCTTCTACGTGCACCAGACGCCAGCGCTGACCGCGCCGACGCCGGATATCGCCAAGGTCGAGCGACCAGGTCTGGTCACCCGCGCCAGCATTATCAACCAGGTGCTTACCGAGTCGCGCCGCGAGGGCGTATTTCCGCTGGGCGCCGCGGTGCCGCATGTCGATTACCTGCCGGTGCGCGCATTGCACCAGCAACTGGCCAAGGTCACCCGTTTTCACAGCCCGCGCGCCTTCAGCTACATGTTCAGCCCCGGCTTCGAGCCGTTGCGCCGCCAGGTGGCGATCCGCATGCGCGATGCCGGCGTGGTGGTCGATCCGTCCGAGGTGGTGATCACCCATGGCTGCGTCGATGCGCTGCAGATGAGCCTGCGTGTGCTGACCAAGCCGGGCGATCTCATCGCGGTAGAGTCGCCAACCTATTACGGGCTGCTGCAACTGGCCGATCTGCTGGGGCTCAAGGTCATCGAGATTCCCTGCGACCCGACTACCGGCATCAGCCTTGAAGCGCTGCAACTGGCGGCCAACCAGTGGCCCATCAAGGCGTTGGTGCTGACTGCGCGGCTGTCCAACCCGCTGGGCGGCACCATCCCCGAGGAGCGTCAGCGTCAGTTGTTGCGCCTGGCCGGTGATTACGATTTCCAGATCGTCGAAGACGATATCTACGGCGAGCTGATGTTCGAGCAGGGGCCGCCCAAGGCACTGAAGTCGCATGATCGCGACAGCCGGGTGATCTATTGCTCGAGTTTCTCCAAGACCCTGTCACCGGGTGTGCGTATCGGCTGGATCGTCGCCGGCAAGTATCAGGACGAGATCCAGCGGCTGCAGACCTTTTCCACCCATTCGGCGTGCAGCGTCACCCAGATGGCGGTGGCGGCTTATCTGGAGAACGGTGGCTATGACCGCCATCTGCGGCATATTCGCCAGGAGTACCGCAAGAACCTCAATGCCTTCCAGCTGGCGGTGCAGCAGTATTTTCCGGTCGGCACGCAGATGACCCGGCCCAAGGGCGGCTTTATCCTCTGGGTCAGCCTGCCGGCGCGGGTCAACACCAAGGATCTGCACGTGCGCGCGCTGCAGCAGGGCATTTCCATCGCACCGGGGCTGATCTTCAGCAACACCGAGCAGTTCAATCATTGCGTGCGGCTCAACTGCGGCATTCCCTGGAACCGCGAAGCCGAAAGGGCGCTGATGACTCTGGGCATGTTGGCCACGCAGTTGTGCCAGGAGGCGGGCGGTTCCTGGGAAGGTTGAGAAAGCATGCCCTGGGTTAACCCGTTTCATCGAGGGGCTGCGTCTACCTGAGCGAAGGTCTCATGCCATTACTCAGGAGGTGCACCATGTCTGCTTGTTCCTCGTTGCTCGTTCGTCCGTTCGCCGTCGGTTTTTCGGCCAGCGCCTTGCTGCTGCTCGCCGCTTGCAGCGCCTCCAGCCCGGAGCCGGAAGTACAGGCCAGCACGGCCCCGGCGGCACCGCTCGTACGCGAGCGCCTGGCTGCGCCCGCAGTTGCTGAGATGCAGGCCGAGGCCAGCCAGAAGCGCATGGCGACTCTGGCTTATGCGCCGGCCCCCATCGCTGATGCCCTGCCGCCGGGCTATCGCGAAGAGTCTCGCGAGCAGTACCAGGCCTATGCCGACAATCCGGTGTTCGCCGTTGCCGAGACACCGGTGTCCACCTTCAGCATCGATGTCGATACCGGTAGCTACGCCAACGTGCGGCGTTTCCTCAACGGTGGGCAACTGCCGCCGAAGGACGCCGTGCGCCTGGAAGAGCTGGTCAACTACTTCCCCTATGCCTATCCGCTGCCGCAGGGCGCCGCACCTTTTGGCGTCAGCACCGAGTTGGCGGTGACGCCGTGGAATCCGCAGACACGCCTGCTGCGCATCGCCATCAAGGCGTCGGATCGCAGCGTGGATGAACTGCCGCCGGCCAACCTGGTGTTTCTGGTCGACGTGTCTGGTTCGATGCATCGCCGCGAAGGCCTGCCGATGGTGCAGGGCACCCTTAAACTGCTGGTCGAGCAGTTGCGTCCGCAGGATCGCGTCTCGCTGGTCACCTATGCCGGTGACAGCCAGGTGGTGCTCGATTCCACGCCCGGCAGCGACAAGGCGAAGATCCGTGCGGCCATCGATCAGCTCAGTGCGGGTGGTTCGACGGCAGGGGAGTCGGGCATCCAGCTGGCCTACCAGCAGGCGGGCAAGCACCTGATCGATGGCGGCATCAATCGCATCCTGCTGGCCACCGATGGCGACTTCAACGTCGGCATCAGCGACTTCGACAGCCTCAAGCAGCTGGCTGCCGACAAGCGCAAGAGCGGCGTCTCGCTGACCACCCTGGGTTTTGGCGTGGACAACTACAACGAGCGCCTGATGGAGCAACTGGCCGACGCCGGCAATGGCAATTACGCCTATATCGACAACCTGCGCGAGGCGCGCAAGGTGTTGGTGGATCAGCTCGGCTCGACCCTGGCCACGGTGGCCAGCGACGTGAAGCTGCAACTGGAATTCAACCCGAGCGAGGTTAGCGAGTACCGCTTGCTGGGCTACGAGAACCGCGCACTCAAGCGTGAGGATTTCAGCAATGACAAGGTCGATGCCGGCGATATCGGCGCAGGGCATACCGTTACCGCGCTGTACGAGATCGTCCCGGCCGGTGCCAAGGGCTGGCTGGAGCCGCTGCGTTATCAGACCAGTGCCCAGCCCGCGAGCAAGAGCGGCGAACTGGCCTGGTTGCGGATTCGCTACAAGACGCCGGGGGAGGCGTCCAGCCGGATGCTGGAGCGGCCCATTGCGCGTGCCGAGGCGACGCCGGTCGCGGCTGCCAGCGAGGATCTGAGGTTCGCCGCTGCGGTCGCGGCCTTCGCCCAACAGCTCAAGGACGGTCGCTACACCGGCGACTTCGATCTGGCGCAGAGCATCGCGCTGGCGCGCTCGGCCAAGGGCGAGGATCGCTTCGGTCTGCGTGGCGAGTTCATCCAGCTGGCCGAAATCGCCCAGAGCCTGCACACTTCCGGCTCCACACCAGTAAGAGTTCAGCAGTGAACGCACCTCTCACGGATGACGACGCCGCTTTGTTGCGGCGTTACCGCCGAGGCGATGCCGCGGCCTTTAATGCGCTCTACCAGCGCCATCGGCTGGGCCTGTTTCGCTTTCTGCTCGGCCTGTGCGGCGATCACGCCCTGGCCGAAGAAGTGTTCCAGGAAACCTGGATGAGCCTGGTGCGAAGCCAGAGCGAACAGCGCGAGGCGGTGCTGTTCAAGACCTGGCTCTACCAGATCGCGCGTAATCGCCTGATCGACCACTGGCGCAAGACGGGCCGCCATCAGGCCGGGCATGACGAATACGATGAAGGCCAGCATGCCCAGGCCGATCCGCAACCCGGCCCGGAACAGCAGTGGAGCCTGAGTCGCGACAGTGAGCGACTGCAGGCGGCGTTGGCCGACCTGCCGGAAGATCAGCGCGAAGTGTTCCTGCTGCGCGCCCATGGCGACCTGGAATTGAACGAGATTGCTGAGTTGACCCGCACGCCGGCCGAGACGGTCAAGAGCCGTCTGCGCTATGCCCTGCAGAAGCTGCGCCGGCTGCTGGCCACCGAGGAGTTGTCCGCATGAAAGATCAACGAGAACCTCTGGATCACGAGCAGGCACTGCTGGCGCATTTCCGTGCCCATGGCAGCGGTGAACCCTCGGCCGAGCTGGATGCGCGCATCCTGGCGGCGGCAAGTGCGGCTGCCCGTGAAACGCAGCAGGCCCAGATCGACAGCGACAACGCCGGATGGGCGCAGCGCCTGCACCAATGGCTGTTCGGCAGTGGCCGCCAGCGCTGGTCGGTGGCAGTGGCAGGGCTGGCTTGCGTCGGGATCGGGGTCAGCCTGACCTGGCGCACGCTGGAGCAGACGCCGGATGCCTTCGATGCCGTGCCGCCCAGCGTGGCCATGAGCCCCGCCGCACCGGCTCCGATAGCGGCCAAGCGTGCGCCAGAGCAGGAGGCGATTGCGCCTATGGCTGCCCCGCAGGAACGCATGAGAAGTCAGGCCATAGTACGCCAGGCGCCGTCTGCCGATATGGCTGAGGCACCGCTGGCTAGTAGCGCTGCGCTGGCGCCCATGGCCGAACTGGTGATCCGGAGCGAACCACGCGAGGCGCTGCTGCGTCTGCTGCAGCTGCGCAAGGCGGGTGAGCAGGAGGAGGCGCAGCGGTTGCTGGAGCAGCTAAAGGCCGACTATCCACAACTGGATATCGAGGCTGAGCTCGCTCATCTGGCCACCGAGCCGTCGCGTGAATAAGGCACCGAGGTAAAGGTCATGTAAGTCGGCTTGTCAGGCGCGCCCAGGCGGAGGAGCATGGGCGCGTACTGATCGAGCTACCCTTGTCCCATGATGCGTAAGTCCATTCTTCTATTGCTGTGCCTGGGTTGGCTGAGCGCCTGTGAGCGTGAGCCGGAACCCGTTGCACAGCAGCCCGCGCCAGCGCCGGCAGTGGTCACAGCAACTGCGCCCGTTGCCGAGGTCGCCAAGCCAGAGCCTGTCGAACCAGCACCGCCTGCCAAGGTGGTCGAAAGCAAGCCCGTGCCCGCCGCCAAACCGCCCGTCGTCGCCAAGCCCAAGCCTGTTGTAGCGCCACAGCCCAAGCCGGTGGAGCCTGAATCGAAACTGGCATTGGATCTGAGCGTGCCGCAGGAGCTGTTCGAGCAGGCGCTGGAAAGCGAAACCCGCGAGGATCTCTCTCCCTTGCTGCCGCCGCTGTTTGGCGAGAAACCCGAAGTCCAGAGCCCGTTCCAGATCAGTGGTCGGCTGATCAGCAACGAACGGGTCGACGACTACTGGGACTCCATCGAAGGCGCTGAGCTGCAGTTCGAGTTCAAGCAGTAAGTCTTCTGCGAGCCGACTGCTCCGGCCAATAGACATGCTCGAGGCAAATTGCGGGCTGACACGAAGCCGCTCGGGCGGTGTGTTGCTATTATCGCGGCCTCTCACCTGAATTGCTGGCAAAGGAGTGCCGAATGTCTTCCAAGACTGATGAATACGATTGCCCCGCTCAGGATAGAGTGGTCTTCGCCTTGCTGGCGCTCATTGTTCCACTGCTTTCAGGAATCTTCCTGCCCTGGTGGAGCGTCGTGTGGCTGATCGTGTCGATGTTCTTTGCCATCGCGATCATCGCGCTTTCGGGATACCCGAAAGTGGCCAAGCAGTTGCCCGCTCCTTTGTTCACGCTGCTCATCGGCTTCGGATTTCAGCTATGGGGTGAGGTTTCCGGTTGGCTGGGCTTTCTCGTCGGACTTTTCGTATTCCTGTTCGGCAGCATACATACGATGTTATGGGCGCAGTTTCTCAGGCTCGACAGCTACGGCGCCAAGCACGGCGTCAGTCTGCGTTTTCAGGGCCAGGCCCCGGCTTTGGTGGTCGCTCCCCGTTCACGCTACCTTCCAAAAGATGGCACCGCCTGGCAGGACACATCCACGGATGGTTTCGCCTGGGTAATAGACGGTCGAGTGACCCAACAGCTCCAAGTGGGTGTCGATCAGTGGTCGCCCCGTATCGTTGTCCGCACGGCCGAGGACTCTTCTTCGTCCATTGAGCTTCCTACCGCTTCCCGATCCACGGCTCAGGAGCTGCAACGTCAGGGCGAAGTTGATTGCAACGGCCATCTGATATTCCGCTCACCGCAGGGCGGCCATATCCTCCGTGGTGAGCCATGCACCGAGGTGGATGGCCAAGGTGGGGCCGGCTATAGCTTCTGGCTGGATGAAAAACCCACGGGGCTGGTGCTCGAGCAGGACGCCTCGGTGCTGTGGAGCGAAGACGATCAGGCGCTTGTCTGTCGCGCGCGTGTCGAGAGCCAGCCGGTGGAGGAAACCGCTACCTGGCTGTGGCGAGCAGCCTCCGGTTGGCGACCGCTGGAGGAGCCCTGGCAATCGCTCGTCGACGAACCCGTGCTGGAGTGGAGCACGCCCTGTCGTCTGGAGGATGAGCGTCTCTTCTACGAAGCGCTGATGCATGGGGCGGAAACGGAAAAGCCTATGGCTCTGACACTGTGCATCGAGCTGGAAGGGGAGCATGCGGGCGCCTTGTCGCTGCAGCTGCCGTCGATGCAAGGTGGCGCGCAACCCTGCCTGAACCTGCTGCGCAAGAGCCGCGATGGCCGTCGCCATGCCTTTGCCTGCCATGTCGGCGCCTGGCGGTTGCCGGGGCAATGGTGTCTCGATCACCGCGTTTCGGACTGCGGGCGTTATCTGGCCTTGATCGCCTTTGCCGAGGCGCCCGCCGTTCCGCATCAACTGGTTGTGGCTGATGTGCTGGCGCGGCGCCTGCTGAGGCTCGACGAGCCGCTGCTGATCGCCGGGCTGCAGGCGTTCGAGGACGGCGTCATCAGCCTGCAGCAGATAGTCGGCAGGCAGGCCAGTGCCGTTGGTGCGGGTCCCTTGCCGCGCCTCGAGGCGCTGGCGCCGGCAGCGCAACAGGCCGACGCCTTCGTTGCGGTTGGCCGCTTGCATCATCGGACCGTGCAGGTGGCGGTCGATGCCTGGTCGTTGCGTCTGCTGCCAAATTGGCGTCTGGAATGGCGCCCTGTGCCTGCCAGCTCTCTGGGCGATTACCTGCTCGCTGCGCCCGGTGCAGGCGATGCCGCCTGGCTGTTCGGACTGGACAGAGAAATGCGCGAAGGGAGCGGGCCTGTACCGGGTGGTGCCTGTGTCCTGACCGCCTCCGGTTGTGGCGTTGCGGATCTGGCACCCTCGATGGTCTGGTCGGCGGACGGCCGTTATCTGGCGCTGAGTCGCCGGGTGATCAGCGAGGAGACCATAAAGTGGCACCTGTTGCTGCTGGATACCCGGGAGCACACGCTGCGCCACAGTGCTCAGCCTCTGCCTACGATGCCGTGCTTCGAGGCATTCGATGCCGCCGGCCTGCACGTCAGTGGTGTCGAGCACGAGGTGCAGTTGATCACGATGGAGACGTTGCTGGCACTGCCCCGACAGATGCTGATCCGCAGTGGCGATGTCTGGCTGCCTGCCGAACAGCTTAGCGATGCGGTGCACTGGCAGCGCCTGGACAGCGCACACTTGCAGAGCTGGCGCGCGCCTGGGATCGAGACATCTCGGGCGTAGCGTTTTGCTCAGAAACGATAGGCCTGCCGTGCGATGGCCGCATGCAGCTCGTCATCCAGCGGCTGGAAGCTCGCCGTGCCGGGCAGGCGCACGTAGAGCGGCCCATCGACCCGGCTCGGGTCGTAGCTGGCCTGCTTGAGGTCGGTCTTCTTGTACTTGAAGGTGCCGGTGGTCTCCACCTCGCCGAGCAGGCGCACGAACAGCGGCGCGGCGTAGGCCGGCAGTTCACGATCCAGGTGCGTGGCCAGCGCGGCGCCGTCCAGCACAAAGCCAGGCGCCAGGCGCAGCGCGGCCATGCCGCAGCGACCGTTGGTGCCGGGAATCTCCACGCCGTAGACCACCGCATCCTCCACTCCGGGGAAGGCCCCGAGCACGTTTTCCACTTCGGTAGTGGAGACGTTCTCGCCTTTCCAGCGGAAGGTATCGCCGAGGCGGTCGACGAACTGGGCGTGCTTGCAACCGATGTCTCGCATCAGGTCGCCGGTGTTGAACCAGGCGTCGCCCTTCTTGAACACGTCGCGCAGGATCGCTGCCTCGCTCTTGGCCGGATCGGTGTAGCCGTCGAACGGCCATTTGGCGCTGATCTCGCTGATCAGCAGGCCTGCTTCGCCCTTGTCAGTCCTCTGCAGAAAGCCCTTCTTGCCGCGCAGCGGCCGATCGTTCTCCAGGTCGTAGCGGACGATGGCGTAGGTAGCCGGTGTGTAGCCGACGGTATTGTCGAAATTGAAGACGTTGGTGAAGCCGATATTGCCTTCGCTGGAGGCATAGAACTCGGTGATCTGCTCGACGCCGAAACGCTGCTTGAACTCGGCCCAGATCGACGGCCGCAGGCCATTGCCGATCATGCAGCGCAGGCTGTTGCCCTGTTCGGCCGGGTGTACGGGCTGGTTGAGCAGATAGCGGCACAGTTCGCCGATGTAGCCGAAGCAGGTGGCCTGGTAGCGCGCCACGTCGCTCCAGAAGGCGCTGGCGGAGAACCTGCGGCGCAGGGCGATGGCCGCACCGCCGGCCAGCACCGCGCTCCAGCAAACGGTGACGGCATTGTTGTGGTAGCAGGGCAGGGTGAGGTAGAGCACGTCGCGTTCGTTCAGGGTTAGGCCGGAGTGACCGAAGCCACCGTAGGCCTTGATCCACTTGCCGTGGCTCATGATCGAGGCCTTGGGCAGGCCGGTGGTGCCGGAGGTGTAGATCAGGAAGCAGGCGTCCTTCATGCGTACGCGCTGGCTGTCCGGCGGGTTGTCCTCGGCCTGGCCGGCGGCCAGTTGCATGAGGTTGAGCCAGCCGTCCGGCGCCTGGCCGGGATCACGTAGACAATCCTGGTCGGCGATCCAGTAGAGTTTGGCCTGCTGGTTCTTCAGTTGCGCGGCGATTTCCTCGAAAGCGCCTAGCAGTTCGTCGCCGATCACCAGAAAGCCGGGGTTGACCAGGTTGAAGCTGTGCGCCAGCACCTTGCCGCGCTGGGTGGTGTTGATCAGCGCGCCGACCGCGCCGAGCTTGCTTAGGGCTGCGAGGATTGCCAGCAGCTCCAGGCGGTTATCCAGCATCACCGCGACCACATCGCCATGACCGACGCCTTCGGCCTTGAACGCCCAGGCCAGGCGGTTGGCCCAGGCATTGAAAGTGCGATAGCTGAGCAGGCGATTTTCATCCATCAGCGCCGGGCGCTCGGGGTGGCGTTCGGCGGCGCGTTGTAGCGCCCAGGCCAGCGACAGGTTTTTCTCGCGGTTGCGGATGCCGGCGTAGTACAGGCCACGCAGCATGCGCGGCACGCGCGGCAGGTGCTGCGGCAGGTGGGCCAGGAAGCGAAAGGGAGAAATCAGATCGGCTTGGCTCATGGGGCTCGCACTTGGCTGTTATGGATTGGGGGCGAGTTCTGACTCTAGTCAGCGTGGCGCTTACCAGCCATGGCCCTGGCGCGCGCTTCGGTGGGCAGATCGGCGAATTGCGTAGCTATCGTCGTTTAGAAATCGTGTGAGCCCGGTTGCCAGGCCTCGATATGCTCCCAAAGGGCAGGCCAGTCTTGCGCCCAGCAGCAGCGATGATCATAGCCACGTACTACCTTGCGCTGCGCGCGGTGGCCGGGAGGGTAGCTCGCCAGGAACGCTTCGGTTAATTGAGGGGGAATAATGCGATCTTCATCTCCTACTAGGTGAAACTGTTCAACATTCGCCAAACGCGCACGCAGGACCGCAGTGTTTAATGAACCGTTCAGGGCGGAGATTCGATGGTGATGGGTCCAGGCGGCATGATCGAGGTTGCCGGCAATTGTGACGATGCGCTTCACATCGTGACGCCGCGCCGCTAGGAGCAATGTCAGGGCTCCACCGCCTGAGTAGCCGATGAGCACCAGACGTCGAGCGCCAGCTCGGTCTTTCAATTGGTCAACAGCCTGATCAAGACTGTGTACCACTTCTTCTGCGAAGCGGGCGTCAGTCCAGTAGCGTCTTTGGCAGGGTGGGCGAGAGGCATCCAGATACTGGCAGGGGCGGCCCAGATAGGCAGCGTTGCCTCGGGGTTGCGCCAATGCCAGGCGCAGGGCAATCGGGTCGAGAGGGGTCGGGTCACTGGAAGGTTGGCGAGCGCTGATCCAGGCAAAGCCATCACCCTCCAGATAGATCGTCAGCTCATCACCTCTGGTCTGAGGCGCAAAGGCCTGCAGGCGAAATGCACCGCCCTGCAGTTGCAGAGCCTGCCAGTTCTGTTGGTGCGCGAACATGGATGCTTGCTGGTGCCGCTCGCCCGGGCTGGGAAAGGAGGTGCAGGCTGCCAGCAGTAGTGTTCCTGCCAGAAGGAATAGGGGGCTCAGGCGCATGGATGAATATCTACCTCAACTGACCGAGCTGTTTGCAGATGGAGCGGGGTTTCCTAAGGTAGTGCGCGCCGTCGTTTCATCTTGCTCATCGGTGCTGAGCGCCAACACGCAAAGGCCACGGCATTGGGCGTGGCCTTTGTGTCGCGACGCAGTGCTCAGAAGGCCCAGCGTGCTTTCACTGAGGCACCCTGGTTGGTGAAGTCGCTACGCGCCTCTGCATCGTAACGCAGGCTGACTTCGGTGCCTCCGCTCAGGGTGTGGGTCAGACCCAGTCCGGCGCGGGCTAGCCAGGGCTCCAGGTCCAGCCCTTGGGTTCTGAAGGCGGCGCCGGGTGCGCCAGCGTAGGTGGACGTGATTGTGCCGTTTTCGTCGATCACGTCGTAGCCGGCACCGAGGTTGGCACTGAGCAGGGTGGCTTCGCTCAAGGCGTAGTTGAGTTTTCCGTCGATGCTGAACAGCAGCTCTTCGGTGTCGTTGCTGTCTACGTCCAGATCAAGAGCGCCAGCACCTTTCTCATGATACGAATCAGTACCTATCCACGTATAGTCCGCGCGGGCCGAAGGCACGAAGGTCAACTGTTCGGACAGGTGCATGTTGTGACCGATGCCAATGCCAGCATGGACGTTGTAGCCGTTGTAGTCGGCGTGGGCAGTGGCATCTGCGAAAGGCATGTGGCGCTTGCTTTCGTTGCGGTTCTGCCCGGCGTCCAGCTGGAAGTTCAGCTCGGTATCGGCACTCAGGGCGTAACTGCCGTAGCCAATCAGTTGGAACGTATCGATCTGGGCGCTTTGCGGGGCAACCCGCGAGTCGCTGTCCAGGTCGGTCTGTGCGTAAGCGAATGCCAGGCCAAGCCGGGTGGTCTCGGAAACGGCCGTATCGGCACCGATAGCCAGGCCCTTGGTGTTGGCGTCGTAGCCAGAGATACCGCTACGTTCATTTTGCTCGGCCCAGGAACCAAAGGTCTTGATCCAAAGATTGCCGTTGCTTAGAGCGTCACCCGAAGACAGGCCACGATTGCTGTCCTGGTGGGCCTGAATCACCCGGTTGATACCGGCCAATGTGCTGCTAGCAGCACTGGTGGCGCTGCCAGCGACAGTGGGCATGGTAGAGGTGACTGCGTTGGAGACCTCCTGCTCGCTGGTCAGGCCGATGAAGTTGGACGCCAGCTCACCAGTCGGATCTTCGGCTAGTACGTTATCGAGCACCTGGGCCGCTTCTTGTGCCGGGTTGTTGCCGGTATTGATGACGCTGTCCAGCACGCCGGCAGTTTCGGCCTTGGCCAGTGTCAGATCGACGGTATTGCCGTCCTTGACTGCGCCGAAGTTGAAGAGCAGGGAGTTGTCGCTGACGGCAAAGGTACCGTCACTGATCAGGTTGTTGGCGCTGAGTACATCGTTGAGTGTGCTGGCCGTGAAGGAGTAGCCGGGATTGCTGACGTCCACCATGATCTTGGCATTGCTGAGCAAGGTAGCTGTGCCGTCTACCACCAGCTTGCCGTAGGAGTTGTCATCCGCCACGCCAATTTTCAAGGCGCCGCTGCTGGCCTGATTGTAGTCGCCATAAATGGTGCCGGTGACGCCCGCAGCCAGGCTAAGGGTTCCCGCGTTGCTGAAGCCGCTGAAGGCAAAGATGCCGTCGTCCATCGTGCTGGAAGTGCTGAGGCCTGCGCCCATCTTCAGAGTGGCACCGTTCTCGATTACAAAGCGGTCGACGGCGATGGCATTTTCACTGCTGAAAACTGCGCCTGACTTGAGGGTGAACAGGCTGTTCCCAGCATCAACGTCGCCCACCAGGCGTGCAGTATTGCCCGTGATGTTGATTGCGGAAATACCACTGAAACTCAGGTCGCTGATTGCGTATTGAATTCCGGAGATGGTGCCACTGTTATCGATGGCACCGATGGCGCTGTCATAGACCTGAATGCCCGCCAGGGTGCCACTGATGGTGCCACTGTTGCTGACTGAGTCGATGGTCGTGCCGGTATCAATACCGATGCCGACACCATCAGTACCGATGCCGCTGATGGTGCCGCTGTTGACGATGGTGCTGATACCCACATCTCCGGTCGCCAGGATACCGGTACCTCCGGTGATGGTACCGGCGTTGTTGAGGCTATCGAGCGTCACCGTTTGCATCAGACCATCCAGGGTAATACCGACAAAGGAACCCTCGATGGTGGCGCCTGCCAGGTTGCTGATGCTGCTGCCGCTGGCTTGTAGATAAATGCCGGAACCGTCCAGGTAGTAGGTACCGCCGGTATTGCGGATGATCCCGGCATTGCTGATGCTGCCGAAACCGGAATCGCTAAAAACGGCTGACTCATTGGCTGTGGTGATGCTGCCGGATTCGCTCACGGTCAGACTGTCATTGCCGTACAGATAACAACTGTAGGATTCGTTGCCGCTGATGGTGTTATTGCCAGCCCCGCAAATAGCCGGGACAGCCTGTACTGTTCCAGCGGTCGTCAGGGCAAGGACTACACCTGCGAGCTTGAGTGCGCCGCCACTGCGCTTGCCGTGCAGGTTGGCATGTTCATCGGCAACGACGAACGTATTGCGGGTAAAGCTCCAGACGATACTAAAAGCTTTGTTCATGACTGCTCCCTGCGCTGCCTGGCAACTGCCAGGCGAGCGATGCGACGCGTTTTTATCAGCGGTACGGCGGGAGGGTTCAGATTGCACTTCCCTGCATACGGCTTCCTGACATGCCAGGCATGTGATGGCATTGTGCCTGACTTCTTTTGGGCGCACATTCGGTATTTGCTGCAGGCCCGATGAGCAGCCGAAGATTGACTCAATCGACGAACAGATCCGGTATCAGGCTGCCGCCAGCAGGATCGAAACGGTATTGCTCGAAATCGGTGACGCCCCGTTCGCGCAGGATGTCCTCGTCGATCAGCAGGCGTCCGGTGAGGCTGCGTCCTTCGCTACTCAGGATCGCATGCGCCGCGTCGGCCATGATCGCCGGAGTGCGTGCCCGCTTGAAGGCGTCGCGGCTGCCCAGTTCGAACTCGATGGCGGCGGTGGCGATCATGGTTTTCGGCCACAGCGAGTTGACGCTGATGCCGTATTTCTTGAACTCCTCGCTCATGCCCAGGGTGAGCATGCTCATGCCGTACTTGGTGACGGTGTAGGGGCCGTGCTGGGCGAACCACTTGGCGTCGAGGTTGAGTGGTGGAGAGAGGTTGAGGATATGCCCGCCCGTGCTCTTCTTCAGGTAGGGAAGCGCCGCCTGGCTGCAGACCATCACCGCGCGGGTGTTGATCTGGTACATCAGGTCGAAGCGCTTGGGTTCGAGTTTTTCCACGCCCACCAGCTTGATCGCGCCTGCATTGTTGACCAGGGCGTCGATGCCGCCGAAATGCTCGGCGGCCTGGGCCATGGCCGCCGCCACGGCCTGTTCGTCACGCACGTCCAGTTGCAGCGCCAAAGCCTTGCCGCCTGCGGCTTCGACCTCGGCGGCGACGCTGAAGATGGTGCCTTCCAGTTTCGGGTGTGGCTCGGCGCTCTTGGCCGCGATGACGATATTGGCGCCGTCGGCGGCGGCCTTGAGGGCGATCTCGCGGCCGATGCCACGGCTGGCACCGGTGATGAACAGGGTCTTGGCGGAAAGTGACATGGGCGTGCTCCGGTATTGTTGTTATGAGGGAGGAGGGAATTTAACCCTGAGTTTCCGTCGCGGCTAAAGCCCTTCCCACAGCGTTATATCAAGCCCCTACAGCTTCGATTTCCACCAGCAACTGGCGATTCTTCACCTGGTCGCCCTGGCTCACGCCGACGCGGCGAACGATGCCGTCGACGCCAGCCTTGAGCGGGTGCTCCATCTTCATCGCTTCCAGCACCACCAGCAATTGCCCCTTGCTCACGCTGGCGCCCTCGGCGATCAGTACGTCGACGATGGCGCCATCCATCGGTGCCTTCACCGCGCCGCTGCTGGCGGCGTTCTGCCCACCAGCCGGCTCGTGGGTGACATCAACCAGTTCCAGGTTGCCATGCTCGCCGTACAGCCACAGGCGCTCGCCTTCGATGTGGTAGGCCTGGCGGCGGCGCACGCCGTCCAGTTCCAGGGTCAACCAGCGGCCATCGCTGGCCAGCAGGCGCAGGGACAGCTGCTCCTCACCTCGGCTTATGCGCAGTTGCGCTTGCGTACCACTGACGAGCACATCCAGCTCCACGGTATGTTTGTGCTCCCCCTGCTTGAGGACAAAGCGCCAGGGCGCACTGCCGGCGCTGCGCCAGCCGGACAGGCCGGGTTGGTGTGCACGGGCGTCGGCCGAGGCCTTGTAGAGCAGGGCGGCGGCCATGGCCAGCTCGGCCAGGCTGGCGCTGTGCGGATGCAGGCTTGGGTCATCAGCGAAGTGTTCGGCGATGAATGCCGTGGTGGCATTGCCGGCAGCGAACTCCGAGTTTTTGAGCAAATTGGCGAGGAAGCGCTGGTTGCCGTTCACACCCAGCAGCACGCACTGCTCCACCGCGCGCACCAGCTTGCGCCGGGCTTCGTCGCGGGTTTCGCCGTAGGCAATGACCTTGGCCAGCATCGGGTCGTAGAAGGGGGTGACGGCCTGGCCCTCGACCAGGCCGTGGTCGATGCGCACGCCGGCCAGCAGCTCGGGTTCCCAGCGCAGCACCTGACCGGTTTGCGGCAGGAAGCCGGCGGCCGAGTCCTCGGCATACAGGCGCACTTCCATGGCGTGGCCGGTGAGGCGAATGTCGTCCTGCTGCAGCGGCAGGGGCTGGCCCTCGGCAACGCGAATCTGCCAGGCCACCAGATCCTGATCGGTGATCAGCTCGGTGACCGGGTGCTCGACCTGCAGGCGCGTGTTCATTTCCAGGAAGAAGAACTCGCCGCTGGCGTCGAGCAAAAACTCCACGGTGCCGGCGCCGACATAGTTCACCGAAGCCGCCGCCTTCACCGCCGCCTCGCCCATGGCGCGGCGCAGCTCGGGCGTCATCACCGGGCAGGGCGCTTCCTCGACCACCTTCTGGTGGCGACGCTGCACCGAGCAGTCGCGCTCGCCGAGGTAGACGATATTGCCGTGCTGGTCGCCGAAGACCTGGATCTCCACATGGCGTGGGCGGATCACGGCGCGCTCGAGGATCAGCTCGCCGGAGCCGAAGGCATTCTGCGCCTCCGAGCGGGCGGTACGGATCTGCCCCAGCAGCTCGGCGGCTTCCTGTACCAGGCGCATGCCACGACCGCCGCCGCCGGCGCTGGCCTTGATCATCAGCGGGTAGCCGATGCGTTCGGCTTCGCTGGCCAGGGTGTCGTCATCCTGGGCGGCGCCTTCATAGCCGGGAATGCAGGGTACGCCGGCCTCCAGCATGGCGATCTTGGACAGGCGCTTGCTGCCCATCAGGTGGATGGCGGAAGCGGTTGGGCCGATAAAGACGATGCCGGCCGCCTCACAAGCGCGGGCGAAATCTGCGTTCTCGGAGAGGAAGCCATAGCCGGGGTGGATGGCGTCGGCGCCGGTCTTGCGCGCGGCCTCGATGATGGCCTCGATACGCAGGTAGGACTGGTTGACCTGGGCCGGGCCGATGCACGCGGCTTCGTCGGCGATCTGTACATGGCGGGCATCGCTATCGGCCTCGGAGTACACCGCCACGGTGCGGTAGCCGAGCTCGATGGCGGTGCGCATCACCCGGCAGGCGATCTCGCCACGGTTGGCGATCAGGATCTTGTTGAATGCGGGCATCTTTGTGCTCCTGTGGGGCGATCCCCGGATTGCATCCGGGCTACGGTCGATTCGTTCCCTCTCCCCTTGGGGAGAGGGGAGCTACTACTGGGCCCACTTCGGCTTGCGCTTCTGCACGAAAGCCATGGTGCCCTCGACGCCTTCGGCGCCGGTTACGGCGGCGGCGAACTGTTCGGCCGCTCGGTCGAGCAGTGGGCCGAGTGCTTCGCGCTCGCTGGCCAGCAGCAGGGCCTTGGTCTGGGCGTTGGCCTGTGGCGCGCATTGGCGAATCTGTTCCAGGGTCTCGTCCAGACGCTGTTGCAGGGCGGCGTCATCGTGCTCGCAGTAGTGCACCAGGCCCAGGCGCAGCGCCTCGGCACCGTCGAAGCGGGCGGCGGTCAGGGCCAGGCGGCGCGCCTGGGTCAGGCCGATGCGGCGCACCACGAAGGGGGCGATCTGCGCCGGGAGGATGCCCAGGGTGGTTTCCGGCAGGCCGAACTTGGCGCCGCTGGCCGCGATGGCTACGTCGGACACGCAGGCCAGGCCGAAACCACCGCCGAGCACGGCGCCTTCCAGCACCGCTACCAGTACCTGTGGTGCGGCCTGGGCCTCTTCCAGCAGCGCACCGAAGGCGCGGTTCAGCTCGCGGTAGGCGTCGCCGCCGCGGGCTCTGGCGCCGGCCATGTCCTTGATATCGCCGCCGGCGCAAAAGTGGCCGCCCGCGCCGCGCAGGACGAGGGCGCGCACGTTCGGCTCATGGCGCACGGCTTCCAGGGTGGCGCGCAGTTCGCCGACCATGGCCAGGCTCATGGCGTTGCGGCTGTCCGGGCGGTTGAGGGTGATGTGCAGCACGCCACCGACGTAGTTCAGCAGCAGGGTTTCGCAGGAGGGCAGATCGTTCATTGCATACCTCGGTGTAGGGCGGGTGAAACCCGCCGCTGCGCTGTGAGTGGCGGGTTTCACCCGCCCTATGGGTCAGCCTTTCTTCTTCCCTGGCAGGATGCCCATCAGCTTGCAGATGATGCCGAGCATGATCTCGTCGGCGCCGCCGCCGATGCTGACCAGGCGCACGTCGCGGTAGGCGCGCGACACCGGGTTGTCCCACATGAAGCCCATGCCGCCCCAGTACTGCAGGCAGGCGTCGGACACTTCGCGGCCCAGGCGGCCGGCCTTGAGCTTGGCCATCGACGCCAGCTTGGTCACGTCGCGGCCCTTTACGTATTGCTCGGTGGCCTGGTAGACCAGCGCGCGCAGGCACTCGATCTCGGTCTGCAACTCGGCCATGCGGAAGTGGATGACCTGGTTGTCGATCAGCGGTTGGCCGAAGGTGTGGCGCTGCTTGCAGTACTCGATGGTGGTGTCGACGCAGTGCTCCAGTCCCTTGATCATGTTGGCCGCGCCGAACAGGCGCTCTTCCTGGAACTGCAGCATCTGCATCATGAAACCGGCGCCTTCGTGGCCGATGCGATAGCGCTGCGGTACACGCACGTTGTCGAAGAACACCTGGGCGGTCTCGGAGCTGCGCATGCCGAGCTTGTCCAGGTGCGGGCTGACGCTGATGCCCGGGGTCTTCATCGGCACCACGATCAGTGATTTGTTGACGTGCGGCTTGTCGTCGCTGGTATTGGCCAACAGACAGATAAAGTCGGCACTCGGAGAATTCGTGATCCACATCTTGCTGCCGTTGATCACATAGTCGTCGCCGTCCTTGCGCGCGGTGGTCTTCAGGCCCGCCACGTCGGAGCCGGCACCGACCTCGGAGACGCCGATGCAGCCGACCATCTCGCCGCTGATGGCCGGGCGCAGGAACTCTTCGCGCAGCTCATCGGAGCCGAAGCGTGCCAGGGCCGGGGTGCACATGTCGGTCTGCACGCCGATGGACATGGGGATGCCGCCGCAGTGGATGGTGCCGAACTCCTCGGCGGCGACTATCGAGTAGCTGTAGTCCAGGCCCATGCCGCCGAACTTCTCCGGTTTGGAGATGCCCAGTAGGCCCAGCTCGCCGGCCTTCTTGAAGATCTCGTGGATGGGGAAGCGGCCTTCCTTCTCCCAGGCGTCGACGTGCGGATTGATTTCCTTGTCGACGAAGTTGCGGACGGTACGGCGGAGTTCTTCGTGCTCTTGAGTGAAGATCATTGTTGTTGTGCTCCGTATCGAATGGGTCTGTAGGGCGGGTGAAAACCGCCACATGCTTGGCGGGTTTCACCCGCCCTACGTTTAAAATCTCGCGACGCCGAAGCTGCTTTTCTTCAACGGCCGCAGGTTGGCTTCGGCGCAGATATCCAGCAAAAAGCCCAGCAGCTTGCGCGTGTCGCGCGGGTCGATCAGGCCGTCATCCCACAGGCTGGCGGTGCCATACAGCGCGGTGGACTGGCTGTCGAGCTTCTGTGCGGTCACGGTTTCCAGCATGTCGAGCATCTTTGGATCTGCTTCCTTGCCCTCCTTGGCGTGCTTGTCCTCGGTGACGATGCGCAGCACCTTGCCGGCCTGAGCGCCGCCCATCACGGCGGTCTTGCTGTTGGGCCAGGCGAAGATAAAGCGTGGGTCGAGGCCGCGGCCGCACATGGCGTAGTTGCCAGCGCCGTAGGAGCCGCCGACGACGATGGTGAGCTTGGGCACAGTGGCGTTGGCCACGGCCTGGATCATCTTCGAGCCGTGCTTGATCACGCCGTTCTGCTCGGACTCCGTGCCGACCATGAAGCCGGTGGTGTTGTGGAAGAACAGGATCGGCGTGTTGCTCTGCTCGCACAGCTGGATGAACTGCGCCGCCTTGGCCGCGCCCTGCGGGGTGATCGGGCCGTTGTTGCCGATGAAACCGCAGGCCTGGCCTTCGATCTGCAGGTGGCCGCATACGGTCTGGCTGTCGAACTCGTTCTTGAAGTCGAGGAACTCCGAGCCATCGGCAATGCGCGCGATGATCTCGCGTACGTCGTAGGGCTTCTTGGCGTCGGCCGGCACCAGGCCGAGCAGTTCCTCTGCCGGGTACAGCGGTTCGCGCCAGCTTTTCGCCGGGCGTGCCGGCAACTGCTGGTTCCACGGCAGCATGCCAAGGATCTCGCGCGCCAGGCGTACACCGTCGGCGTCATTCTCGGCCAGGTACTCGGCGGTGCCGGCGACCTGGGCGTGCATCTCGGCGCCGCCGAGTTGCTCGTCGGTGGCGATCTCGCCGGTGGCGGCCTTAAGCAGAGGCGGGCCGGCGAGGAACATCTTGGCCTTGCCGCGTACCACCACCACGTAGTCCGACAGGCCGGGCTGGTAAGCCCCGCCAGCGGTGCTGGAACCATGCACCACGGTGATCTGCGGCAGGCCCATGGCGGACATGCGCGCCTGGTTGGCGAAGCCGCGTGCACCTTCGACGAAGATGTCGGCGGCATAGTTGAGGTTGGCGCCGCCGCTCTCGGCCAGGGTCACCACCGGCAGCTTGTTCTCGAAGGCGATCTGCTGCAGGCGCAGCGACTTCTTCAGGCCAGTGGGGGAGATGGTGCCGCCCTTGATCGCGCTGTTGTTGGCGATCACCAGGCAACGCACGCCAGCGATGTAACCGATGCCGGCGATGATGCCGCCGCCGGCCTGGCTGCCGTCCTTGTCGTCGTGCAGCTTGTAGCCGGCCAGCGAGGACAGTTCGAGGAACGGTGCGCCGGCGTCGAGCAGCAGGTTGATGCGTTCACGCGGCAGCAATTGGCCACGCTTCTCGAACTTGGCCTTGGCTTCCTGCGCCTTGTCGAGCACCTTCTGCTCGACGTCGCGGAAGGTTGCGATGGCTGCCAGCATGGCTTCGCGGTTCTGCGCGAAGGCTTCGCCATGCACATCGATTTCCGATTGGATCACGGGCATCGCCTTACTCCTGATCTTTCAGTACATCGGGCAGGTAGGCCCGGTGGAAACCGTTGTAGGGCTCGCTGTTTTTCGCCTTGCCCAGCGTCCAGGCATGGGTGCCCTGGCTGGCGGCGCCATCGATGCGGATGGTGTTGCCGCTGATGAAGTTGGCGCCGGGGCTGAGCAGGAAGACGATGGCCGCGGCCACCTCGGACTCGCTGCCGATGCGTTGCAGCGGCACGTGATCCTTGAGATTGCGGATCATGTTCTTCATCGACTCGGGGTAGGTGTCCATGCCGCTGGAGGCGATCCAGCCCGGCGCCACGGCGTTGACCCGCACGCCGGCGTGGCCCCACTCGTAGGCGGCGGTCTTGGTGAAGTTCTCCATACCAGCGCGCGCGGCCCCGGAGTGGCCCATGCCGGGCATGCCTCCCCACATGTCGGCGAGCATGTTGACGATGCTGCCGCCGTGCTTGCTCATGCTCTGCAGGAAGACTTCCTTGGCCACCAGAAAGCCGCCGACCAGGTTGGTACGCACCACGGTCTCGAAGCCTTTCTGGTTGATGCCGATCAGCGGCGCGGGGAACTGGCCGCCAGCGTTGTTGACCAGGTGATGGATGCGTCCGCGCTGCGCAATCACAGCACCGACCATGGCCTTCACGGCTTCTTCGTCACGGATGTCGCAGACCTGGAAGCTGGCGCTGCCGCCGTCCTCGGTGATCTCGGTGCAGGTCTTCTCCAGCTTTTCCTGCTTGCGCCCGACCAGCACCACATGAGCGCCCAGGTGGGCCAGCTCGTGGGCCACGCAGCGGCCGATGCCACTGCCACCGCCGGTGACCAGGATGGTCTGGCCTTCGAACAGGCCGGGTTTGAATACGGAGTCGTAGCTCATTGTTCTTGTTGTCCTGAGTGATACCGGTGCGCGCAGCGCACCCTACGGGCGGGTGTAGGGTGCGCCGTGCGCACCAGTCAAGGTCTCGGCCAGTGCCCTGGGCACCGGCACCGGGAATTCCAGCAGTTGCTGGGCGAACGCCTTGCCCTGCGGGTCGATGCGCAGGCTGGCGACGCCACCACCGCCAAGCGCGTTTTCCAGCAGGAAGTTGAGGCTGTGGCTGCCCGGCAGGTACCAGCGGCTGACGCGACCCTGCTCGGCGTCCAGGGTATGCGCCATCCACTTGGCCACGGCTTCGGGTGTCAACGCAGCGGCTATCCACGCCAGGTATTCGGGCTGTCTCGCCATCACGCCGATGTTGCTGTGATTGCCCTTGTCGCCGGAGCGGGCCACGGCCAGGCGGATCAGTGGCACGGAGGCGTCGGCTTCGCCCATCGGTACGGGCAGGGCGGCCGGCGCGTGCAGTCGCTCGGGGTTGAAGGCATCGACCTGGGGCAGGGTGACCGGCTGGCGCTCGCCGCCGATTTCCACCTCCAGCGCGCAGGCGCTCTTGTCCACCAGGAAGCTGAGCAGGCGGATCACCGGGTAGACGGTGGGACGACCACCGACGATGCCGGTCAGGCCCGGTGCCATGCCAGTGGCGGCCTGGGCGATCTCGCGGGAGAAGAGGATCAGCGCCTCCTTCTTGGCATGACGCACGGCGATCTTCACCACCAGCTCGCGACTATCCTGGCGACGAGCGTGGGCACCATAGGTGGCCTCGCTACCCAGCAGCTCGACGCTGACCTCCTGGTAACGGCCCCAGCCACGTTCAGCAAACATCTCTTCGGTCTTGTTGATGATCGCCTGGCTGACCCGCTCGGCCTTGGCCACCGCATCGATACCGGCGAGCACGCAGCTGGCGGTGCAGCGAAAACCGTCCGGGTGGGTGGCGCTGACCTTGTATTGCCCGGTGGGCGGCAGGCCGCGCGCGCCCTGCAGCTGCACGCGGTGGTCGCCGACCTGGCTCAGCGCGACCTGGGTGAAATCGCAGACTACATCCGGCAGCAGATAGGCGCGCGGGTCGCCGATCTCGTAGAGCATCTGCTCGCCAACGGTAAAAGGCGTGACCAGGCCGCCGGAACCCTCCGGCTTGGTCACGACGAAGCGGCCATCGTCCTCGACTTCGACGATGGGAAAACCGATGTGCTCGTAGTCCGGCACGTCGCGCCAGTCGGTGAAGTTGCCACCGGTGCACTGCGCGCCGCACTCGATGATGTGCCCGGCCAGCGCAGCCTGGGCCAGCTTGTCGTAGTCGCTCCAGGACCAGCCGAACTCGTGCACCAGGGCGGCGCTGACCACGGCGCTGTCGACCACGCGGCCGGTGATGACGATGTCGGCGCCCTGTTCCAGCGCGGCGACGATGCCCGGTGCGCCCAGGTAGGCGTTGACCGAAACGCAGAAGGGCGGCAGCGGCGCGCCCGTGAACATCTCGCGGGTGCCGGCCTTGACCAGCTCACCGAGCTTGGGCTGCAGGTTGTCGCCATGCAGCACGGCAATCTTCAGCTGTACGCCGGCCTGTTCGCAGGCGGCGCTCAGGGCGGCGGCGCAGGCCATCGGGTTGACCCCGCCGGCGTTGCTGATGACGCGGATCTTCTTCGTCGCGATGTTGCCCAGCAGCGGCGCGAGCACCTCGACGAAATCGCGGGCATAGCCGTCGTCAGGCTTCTTCATACGGGCGCCGGCCATGATCGACATGGTGATCTCGGCCAGGTAGTCGAACACCAGGTAATCCAGTTCGGCACCCTGAACCAGTTGAGCGGCAGCGGTGGAGGTGTCGCCCCAGAAGGCCGAGGCGCAGCCGATGCGTACGGTTTTGTTCATTGGAATTGGCCCGTCACACATTGAGAAGGTGAGTTGACATTACCAAGCAAGCGCTTGGTTGAAAAGTGGCGAGAGACGGCAATTCGGCCAAAAATGCGCCCAAGCGCTTGCTTGGTCAGCGCCTGCCGCATACATTTCATCAAGCAAGACAAGCACTTGCCGGCAGCATAGAGAATTCATCAGAACAATCGCCGTGCAAGGCAATCAGGGGAGAAGTCAGCGTGGACGAACACAGAGCCCAGGCCGTGATGCAGGAGCTGGTCGCCAGCGGCCAGGTAACCGATCCGGACAGTGCCCGTGGCAAGCTGTTGCAGATGGCTGCGCACCTGTTTCGCAGCAAGGGTTACGAGCGCACGACGGTGCGCGATCTGGCTGCCGCCATCGGTATTCAGTCCGGCAGCATCTTTCACCACTTCAAGAGCAAGGAAGAGATCCTGCGTTCGGTGATGGAGGAAACCATCGTCTACAACACCGCCCTGATGCGTGCTGCACTGGCCGAGGCGCAGGACACCCGCGAGCGGCTGCTGGCGCTGATCCGCTGCGAGTTGCAGTCGATCATGGGCGGTACCGGCGAGGCCATGGCGGTATTGGTGTACGAGTGGCGTTCCCTTTCGGAGGAGGGCCAGGCGCAGGTACTGGCCTTGCGTGATACCTACGAGCAGATCTGGCTGGCGGTACTGGGCGAGGCGCGCGAGGCCGGTTACTTCAAGGGCGACCCGTTCATTCAGCGGCGTTTTCTCACCGGTGCGCTGAGCTGGACCAATACCTGGTTCCGTTCGCAGGGACCAATGACGCTGGATCAGCTGGCTGAAGAGGCGTTGTCATTGGTGTGTAAGGAAGCCTGAGCGAATTCGGCTAGGATAGGAGCAACTGCCGGTTTTCGGCTCGAACACGGGCGCTGGGGTGTTCCCGCGTTGTGATCCGTGACGAGAGGTCGAGTTTGCGCGCACTAGCCTTTTGCCTGTTGTGCAGTCTTTCGCTGTTGCATGTGCCTGCTGCCCTTGCCCTGCAGGAGGTGCGTGTCGGTGGTTATCACTTCCCGCCATATCTGGACAAACCCGAATCACCTTATCCGCAAGGCTTGGTGCCCGAGTTGTTACGCGCGCTCAATGCGGCGCAGCAGCAATACCGTTTCGTCCTGGTGCCGACCTCGGCGACCCGCCGTTACCGCGACCTCGAGAGCGGCCGCTTCGATCTGATGTTCTTCGAGTCCAGTCGCTGGGGGTGGCAGGGCACTTCATACCTGGCCTTGGGACTGGATATCGATGATGCGGAAGTCTATGTCGCCGCGGCGGAGCCGGGGCGTGGACAAGACTATTTCGAGGATTTCAACGACAAGCGCATGGCGCTCTACAACGGCTATCACTATGGTTTTGCCAGTTTCGATGCCGACCCTGATTATCTCGCGCGCACATTCAATGCGCTGTTGACCTATTCCCACGATAGCAACCTGCGCATGCTGCTGGCGCGGCGCGTCGATATCGCCGTGGTGACGCGCTCGTACCTAGAGCTGTTTCTGGATCGGCATCCGGAAATGCTGCCCGAGTTGCTGGTTTCCGATCGGCTGGATCAGTTCTATCACCATCAGGTGCTGCTGCGGCCCAAGGGGCCGCTGAGCCCGGCTGAAGTTGCCGAGTTGTTGAACCGGCTGCAGGCCAGTGGAGAATTATCGAAGCTACTTGGGCGCTATCGTCTGACATTGGGCTACAAAGTGTCAGTGCAGTGAAAATCCATCTGGTCGGTCAGGAGAGACTGGAGTAGTGTGCACCACACTAAGAGAAGGAATTTTTTGGGGACTCGAGATGCGGCATGCGCGGTGCTGGATTCATGGATGTTTGGGTGCCTTGTGTCTCTTGCTAGCGGATTCTCTCTATGCGGCCGACGTGGTCAAGGTCGGTGGCGCGCACTTTCCCCCCTATGTGATCAAGTCCAACGTGCACGACTCGAGTGGCTTGCTACCGCAACTGCTCGAAGCGCTCAACCGAGAGCAGAGCGAATACCACTTCACCATGTTGCCCACCGCCATCGTGCGTCGTTTCAGTGACCTGCAGCGCGGGCGTATCGACATGGCGATTTTCGAGAATCCGCAATGGGGATGGCAGGACATCGACGCTGAAGCTGTCGATATGAGGCTGGAAGATGCTGAGTTGTTCGTTGCCAGGAACGAGGCGCTGCGCGACCAGAGTTACTTCGAACAGCTCGAAGGCAAGCGCCTGGCGCTCTATCGCGGTTATCACTACGGATTTGCCCAGTTCAACAGCGATCCGGAGTTCCTGACCACCACCTTCAACGCCAACCTCGGTCACTCTCACGACAGCAACCTGCTGATGGTGATACGCGGGCGCGCCGATGTCGCATTGGTCACTCGCTCCAATCTCTATGACTTCCTTGAGCGCAATCGCGATTATGCACGCCAGTTACTGATCTCCGAGCGTATCGATCAGGTCTATCGACATCATGCGATGATTCGCGCCGGTGCGCCGATAACTCCCGAACGCTTCGCTGCCTTGCTCGAGCAGTTGCGGGAGAAGGGCGAGCTGCAACGCATCTTCTCGCCTTACCGCATTGCCGTCACGCAAGACGTAACGGATAGCTCAGCAACAGAATATGCAGCAGATTGACCGCTGTGTGCAGCGCGATGGCCAGGCTCAGGCGGCCGCTGTAGTGAAAGGCCAGGCCATAACCGAGGCCAGCGCAGGTCGCCACCACGGCAAATAGCGCGCTGAAAGGCAGATGGGCCGCGCCGAACAAGCCGGCCGTCAACAGCAAGCCGGGCCAGATGCCCAGGCGCTTGATCAGAGCGGTCTGTAGCAGACCGCGAAAGAGCAATTCCTCCGCCAGCACCGCCACGCAGAGATTGACCGCCAGCCACAACAGCAGACCCTGCGGCCATTTGGGTTGCCAGGTGACCAGGCCCAGCGCCATGGCCAGCAGCGGCACCAGCAGCAGGGTGGTGATGCACGTCAGCCAGGCATTTTTCAGCGAAAGCACGGGTCTGCGTGGCTGCCCCAGCCACCAGGCGAGCAGGGCGCTACCCAGCAGCAGTTTGTCCCAGGACAGGCGCAGGCCATAGGGCGCCGCATCAGCACTGATGAGACGTGGCTGCCACAACTGCCAAGGGCTGAAACCGGGTATGAGGTGCGCCGCCAGGGCGATTCCGCCAAGCAGAATCAGAGGTAGCCATAGCCAGTTTGGCAGATGCGATTGTCCGGCCAGCAGGACAATGACGAATGCGCTGCCCAGCAGCAGGCCGACGGGTTGGATGAAACCCAGGCCGGTGCCCAGGGCCAGGGTCAGAGCGGGGAGCAGCAAGCGCAAGTGCAGGGGCATGGCACCTCCTCCTTGAGAAGGCGCGCAGTCTAGCAGGCTGCGTTGCGGGCAGTCTTGGCGTTACCTGGCGGGACGAGGGCGTTTAGCGCTGACGCTCGCGCGCGTCCTTGGCTTCCTGCTCGATGGCGCGTTTACGCATGCGTTCGAGCTGGTCTTCGCTCAGGGGCATTTTCTTGGCACTGCTGCGCAGCACCAGCAGGCTACCGATCACTGAGCCAAACACCAGAACCAGCAGCAGCCAGACGTACCAGGGCATGATGACTCCTCATGGGGGCAATGAAGTTATCACCATAACCCGCGTGCCGGGTCTTGTCAGTCGGCCTGTAGCGCCACCGGCTGCAGGTTGCTGTCGTCCTTGAGCTGCACGCCACTCAGTTGCAGGCGCAGCGCCTGGCGCGCCAGGTAGTCGAGTTTGTGTGCCGCCAGCTGGTAAGGCAGGCCCTCGGGACGTACGTTGGAGATGCAGTTGCGCGCGCTGTCCAGGCAGCCCACCCGCGGCGCGTAGGTCAGATACAGGCCGAGGCTGTCCGGCGAGGTCAGACCAGGGCGCTCGCCGATCATCACGATCACCAGGCGTGCACGTAGCGCTTCGCCGATGCCGTCGCCAATCGCCACGCGGCCCTGTTCGGCAAGCACCACCGGGGTGTTGGCCCAGTCGGTGTCAAAGCGTTCGCGAAAAGCTTGCAACAGCGGCAGGGCATGGCGCTGCACGGCGACGGCCGACAAGCCATCGGCCAGCACGATAGCGATTTCCGGTGCGGGCAGTTCGTGTTGCAACTGCACGCGGCAGTCGCCGTGCAGGTGGCGGCCGTGATCTGGACGCAGCAGGTAGGTTTGCCGGTCCTCGGCGTTGCTGCGTACTTTCAGGGTACGAAAGCCTGCCGTATGCAACTGATGCTTGAGTTCGCCGAAGTCCAGCGGACGATGCACCGCATCGCGCGCCTGGGCATGGGCCAGGCCGAATTTGAGCACCTCGCGGGTGGGCAGGCTGCAGCCGACGCGGCCGAGCGCTATGCGTGCCGAGGTATGCGCGCGCAGTTCGTCCCAGGGATTTTGCTGAATCAGATCATTGGTCATCACGCGGCTCCCGATATGTGCGGCAGTTGCTTGAGCAGGTGGTGGCCACGGCCGATTTCGCGCAGGCGGCCGCTAGGCTCGGTAATGGCCATGCGCGCCAGCCAGGCATCGAATTCCGGTGCGCGTTTCAGGCCCAGGACGTTGCGCAGGTACAGTGCATCGTGGAACGAAGTGCTCTGGTAGTTGAGCATGATGTCGTCGGCACCCGGGATACCCATGATGAAGTTGATGCCGGCTGCGCCGAGCAGGGTGAGCAGGCTGTCCATGTCGTCCTGATCGGCTTCGGCGTGGTTGGTGTAGCAGACGTCACAGCCCATCGGCAGACCGAGCAGCTTGGCGCAGAAGTGGTCTTCCAGGCCGGCGCGGATGATCTGCTTGCCGTCGTAGAGGTATTCCGGGCCGATGAAACCGACCACGGTATTGACCAGCAGCGGGCGGAACTCGCGGGCCACGGCATAGGCGCGAGCCTCGCAGGTCTGCTGGTCGACACCATGATGACCGCCGGCCGACAGCGCGCTGCCCTGGCCGGTCTCGAAGTACATCACGTTATCCCCTAAGGTGCCGCGACCGAGTGAAAGCGCGGCTTCATGGGCTTCACGCAGGATTGCCAGGGATACGCCGAAGCCGGCGTTGGTGGCTTCGGTGCCGGCGATGGACTGGAACACCAGGTCGATCGGCGCGCCGGCCTCGATGGCCTGGATTTGCGTGGTGACGTGGGTGAGCACGCAGCTCTGCATGGGGATTTCGAAGTGCTGGCGCACCTCGTCCATCATCTGCCAGAGGCGCATCAGCGTCGGCAGCGAATCGCTGGCCGGGTTGATACCGACCGTGGCGTCGCCGGAGCCATACAGCAGGCCGTCGAGCATGCTGGCGGCGATGCCGCGCACGTCGTCGGTGGGGTGATTGGGCTGCAGGCGCACAGCAAGGTGGCCGGGCAGGCCCAGGGTGTTGCGAAAGCGGCTGATCACCTGGCATTTGCGCGCCACCAGAATCAGGTCCTGATTGCGCATTAGCTTGCTCACGGCTGCAACCATCTCCGGCGTCAGCCCGGCGGCCACGGCAGCCAGGCGCGCGCTGTCGGTCTTCTCCAGCAGCAGCCAGTCGCGCAGGTCGCCGACCGTGAGGTGGCTGATCGGGGCGAAGGCGGCGGTGTCATGTCGGTCGATGATCAGGCGCGTGACTTCGTCCTGCTCGTAGGCAATCAGTGCCTCGTCGAGAAAGCGCTTGAGCGGCACCTCGGCCAGGGCCAGCTTGGCCGCCATGCGCTCTTCGTAGGTAGCAGCGGCCAGCCCTGCCAGATAATCGCCGGAGCGCGCCGGGCTGGCCTTGGCCAACAGCGTCTTGAGGTCGGCGAAGCGGTAGACCAGGCTGCCGATGGTGGTTTGATAGGGCATGGCTGCAACCTGCTGCAAAAGGATGTGCTTGCCGTGCAGTGCTCATGCCAGAGGGCCGGCCGCCCGAGATTGGCGCTCCGTAGAAGCAGGCTGGCTATCTCAGGAGCTGGAAAATGGTGCGGAGGCGGGTCTGGCGCACCAGGGTGGCGCGCCGGCAGCGTGATGTCTGTCACATGATGGCAACTTGGCGCTGTTTGAATGACGGCTTTCCGATAGCAGGGGAGGCCGTTCGTGACCCAAGCCAGAGCGCTGCAATCGCTGATGCGAGCCGTGAAGCCGCTCGCTGCGTCGATGAGCATCAACGAGGTCGCCGATCTGTTTCTGGCGGCTGAACACCGCGCCTTTCTCTCCCTGCCGGTGGTGGACGAGAACAACCGGCCACTCGGCCTGGTCAGTCGCGCCACCCTGCAGGACATCTTCATGCAGCGCTTCGGGCGCGACCTGCGCGGTCGTCATCCGGTTGGCGAGGTGATGAACGACGCGCCGCTGATCGTCAGCCTGGAAGCCAGTCTGGAAGAGGCTTCCAAGCAGGTCACCGCCCAGCTGCAATACCCGATCACCGAGGACTTCGTCCTGATCGATGCCAAGGGCGAATACTGCGGTCTGGGTACGGTGCTGGATCTGCTCAAGGCTATGGAAGCGCGCGTCGCCCAGCGCAACCGCGTACTGCGTCAGGCGCTGGTGGATCTCAAGGAGTCTCAGGCGCAGTTGCTGCAGTCGGAGAAGATGGCGTCGCTCGGGCAGATGGTCGCCGGCGTCGCCCACGAGTTGAACACGCCGCTGGGCTACGTGAAGAACAACGTGCAACTGCTGCGTGAATTGAGTGAGCCACTGTTCGAACTCGCCGCCGCACAGGCACGCCTGGGCCAGTGCCTGAACGACCCCGACTGTGACGAGGCGAGCCTGAGCCAGGCCCTGCAGGCCGCCGAACAGGCTCGCCAGCAGGCAGCGCCGGAGCTGCTGGCCGAGGATCTGCAGCAGCTGTATGGCGACACCCTGTATGGCCTGGAGCAGATTGGCGAGTTGGTGGTGGGCCTGAAGGATTTCGCCCGTCTCGACCGTGCCATGAGCGAGGAGGTCGACCTCAATGACTGCATCCGCAGCGCGCTGCTGATCGCGCGCAACCACATCAAGGACAAGGCCGAAGTGGTGCAGCAGCTCGGCGAGCTGCCGCGTATCGCCTGCGCGCCCTCGCAGATCAACCAGGTGCTGCTCAACCTGTTGACCAACGCTGCCCAGGCCATCGATGGCAGCGGGCGTATCCAGATTCGCAGCTGGGCCGATGCCGAGGGCATCCATGTCTCGCTGCAGGACAATGGCCGTGGCATGCCGCCGGAAGTCATGGCGAAGATCTTCGATCCTTTCTTCACCACCAAGCCGGTCGGCCAAGGCACCGGCCTCGGGTTGTCCATCAGCTACAAGATCGTCCAGGACCACGGCGGCCGCATTCGCGTCGCCTCCGAGCCAGGGCGTGGCACGCGTTTTCTGATCAGCCTGCCGCTGCCCGCTACTGTCGCCATTAAAAGGAGCGCCTGATGTCCGCACCCGTTCGCATTCTCTTCGTCGATGACGAGGAGCGCATTCTGCGCAGTCTCGCCCTGCAGTTTCGCCGCCACTACGAGGTGCTGACCGAGAGCGACCCGTTGCGCGCCCTGCGGCGCCTGCGTGAGGAGCACATTCACGTGCTGGTCAGTGACCAGCGCATGCCGCAGATGAGCGGCGCGCAGCTGCTGGCCGAAGCTCGCGAGATCGCGCCGAATACCCTGCGCATCCTGCTGACTGGCTATTCCGATCTGGATGCCGCGGTGGAGGCGTTGAACAACGGCGGCATCTTCCGCTACTTGACCAAACCCTGGGACCAGCAGGAAATGGCCTTCACCCTGCGTCAGGCGGCAGAGCTTGCGGTGCGCCAGGCGCAGCCTTTGCAGGCTGTTGCCAGTGAGAAGCTGAGCGCGCCGCTGACGCTGCTGTCGCTCGACGATGAGCCGGACACGCTCAGTGTCGTCGGCGAGTTCTGCGTTGCGGGCGGCCACAACCTGCTACGTGCCCGCAACCTGGCCGAGGCGATGTTGATGCTCAACAACGAGAACGTGGACATTCTGGTCAGTGACCTCAAGCTGGCCGGCGAAGACACCGCGCCGTTGCTCAAGACCCTGGCGCAAGCCCACCCGCGTCTGCTCAGCCTGGTGGTCACACCCTTTCAGGACACCCAGGCGCTGCTGCGTCTGGTCAATGAGGCGCAGATCTTCCGCTACCTGCCCAAGCCGATTCGTCGTGGTCTGTTCGAGAAGGGCTTGAAGGCCGCTGCCGAGCAGGCGCTGATCTGGCGTGCTCAACCACAGCAGGTGGTCACTCGCCTGGCCGAGGTGCCGCGTGACGAGCGTGAGCAGGAGAAAGTGGGCAGCCTGATGGGCATGCTCGGGCGCCTGCGTGAGCGGCTGATAGCCTGATCGTTTGGCCACCCTGAGCTTTCGCGGCTGAAGCCGCTCCTACGGGGCAATGCCAGATTCGTAGGGCGGGTGAAACCCGCCAGAGGCTATTGGCGGGTTTCACCCGCCCTACCGATGCAGCATCCTCGGGTCCTCGAACGCATAGCGCGATTGCCCTGGACAGGGACTTCGGCCGCGACCAGTGATCGGATGCTTTGCGCTACAATGCGCGGCGTTTTTCATCCTGTTCGAGACCCACCCCATGCCTGTCTGCCAAACCCCGATCATCGTCGCCCTCGACTTTCCCAGCCGTGATGCTGCTCTGGCGCTGGCCGATCAGCTCGATCCGGCGCTGTGTCGGGTCAAGGTCGGCAAGGAGCTGTTCACCCGTAGCGGCCCACAAGTGGTCGAGGCGTTGCAGGCCAAGGGCTTCGAGCTGTTTCTCGATCTGAAATTCCACGACATCCCCAACACCACGGCGATGGCGGTCAAGGCCGCGGCGGAGCTGGGCGTGTGGATGGTCAACGTGCACTGCTCCGGCGGCCTGCGCATGATGGCGGCCTGTCGTAACGAGCTGGACAAGCTGGCTGGCGCCAAGCCACTGCTGATCGGCGTGACAGTGCTGACCAGCATGGAACAGCAGGACCTGGCCGGCATCGGCCTGGACGTGCCGCCGCAGGAGCAGGTACTGCGCCTGGCCGGCCTGGCTGCCGATGCCGGGCTTGACGGCCTGGTCTGCTCGGCGCAGGAGGCGCAGGCTCTGAAGGTCGCGCAGCCGCGTCTGCAACTGGTCACGCCGGGCATTCGTCCCGCCGGCAGCAACGCCGACGACCAGAAGCGCATCCTCACCCCTCGCCAGGCGCTGGAGGCCGGCTCCGATTATCTGGTTATCGGCCGCCCGATCAGCCAGGCTGCCGATCCGGCGCAGGCGCTGGCAGTGGTGGTTGCCGAACTGCGCGCCTGAGCCCTGTAGCCCGGATGAAATCCGGGGGGGGGCTGGTATGCCGTCCGATCTGTCCCGGATTTCATCCGGGCTACCCGCTGATCGCGACGCCGCGCTGGTGGAGTCGCCATCAGCGCCCTGCATGACCCTTCACTCCAGAGCCTGATAGTGCTGCTCACCGTCTGGCTTGCTGGCTAGACTCCTCGCCAATTCAACAAGAATCGCTGCGAGGAAGCAGACATGAGCATGACGTTTTCCGGCCAGGTCGCCCTGGTCACCGGTGCAGCAGCCGGTATTGGCCGTGCCACCGCCCAGGCCTTCGCTGCCGAAGGGCTCAAGGTGGTGGTTTCCGATGTCGACGTGGCCGGTGGCGAGGGCACCGTCGAGCTGATTCGCGCGGCCGGCGGCGAGGCCTGCTTCGTGCGTTGCGACGTGACCCGCGATGCCGAAGTCAAGGCGCTGATGGATGCGACCGTGGCGCAGTACGGCCGCCTGGACTATGCCTTCAACAACGCCGGTATCGAAATCGAGAAGGGCAAGCTGGCCGACGGTAACGAAGCCGAGTTCGACGCCATCATGGGCGTCAACGTCAAGGGTGTGTGGCTGTGCATGAAGCACCAGATCCCCTTGCTGCTGGCCCAGGGCGGTGGTGCCATCGTCAACACCGCTTCGGTGGCCGGCCTGGGTGCCGCGCCGAAGATGAGCATCTACGCCGCCTCCAAGCATGCGGTGATCGGCCTGACCAAATCGGCGGCGATCGAGTACGCCAAGAAGAAGGTGCGGGTAAACGCGGTCTGCCCGGCGGTGATCGACACCGACATGTTCCGCCGCGCCTATGAGGCGGATCCGAAGAAGGCGGAGTTCGCCGCCGCCATGCACCCGGTCGGGCGCATCGGCAAGGTCGAGGAGATCGCGGCTGCCGTGCTCTATCTGTGCAGCGACCACGCAGCATTCACCACTGGTCAGGCATTGGCCGTGGATGGCGGGGCCACAGCAATATAAAGGCTCTAGCCCGGTAGTCTGCAAGCAGGCTAAGGTTGGCTCGCAGGGCCACTGTCAGCAGTGGTCCTGACTCAGCACAATCCTGCCAGGTTCAACTGGAGCGATAACAATAATGACCGCCGATCCCTTGCTGACGTTTTTCCTTCCCGCTGCGCTGGGCATCATCATGCTCGGGCTTGGTCTGTCACTGAGCCTGGCCGATTTCGCCCGCGTAGCCAAATTCCCCAAACCGGTGTTGATCGGCCTGGCTTGCCAGCTGCTGCTGTTGCCGCTGGCGTGCTTCTTCCTGGCCAAATTGTTCGGTCTGGCGCCGGCCCTGGCCGTCGGCCTGATGCTGTTGGCTGCCTCGCCGGGTGGCACCACCGCCAATCTCTACAGTCATCTGGCTCACGGCGACGTGGCGTTGAATATCACCCTCACCGCGGTCAACTCGGTGATCGCGATTCTGACCATGCCGCTGATCGTCAATCTGTCGCTGGCCTACTTCATGTCGGCCGATCAGGCCATCCCTCTGCAGTTCGCCAAGGTGGTGCAGGTATTCGCAATCGTCCTCGGGCCGGTGGCCATCGGCATGTGGCTGCGCAGTCGTTTTCCGGGCTTTGCCGAGCGCATGCAGAAGCCGGTGAAGATCATCTCGGCGTTGTTCCTGCTGCTGATCATCCTGTTGGCGGTGGCCAAGGACTGGCGCACCTTCGTCGATTACGCGCCTGCGGTGGGCGGCGCGGCGCTGGCCTTCAACCTGCTGAGCATGGCGGTGGGCTACTGCGTGCCCAGGCTGCTCAAGCTCAATCTGCGTCAGGCCATCGCCATCGCCATGGAGATCGGCATCCACAACGGCACCCTGGCCATCGCCCTGGCGCTGAGCCCGGCGCTGCTGAACAACCCGACCATGGCCATTCCCGCGGCCATCTACAGCCTGATCATGTTCATCACGGCGGCGTTGTTCGGCCTGTGGGTCAACCGTGTGCATGGCGCAGAGCTTGCTCACGAAACGGTGGCTGAACAGTAGGGTGCGCCGTGCGCACCGCTTGAACACGCTGTTATCCAGTGGTGCGCACGGCGCACCCTACCGCTCGTAGCCCAGATTGCATCGGAGTTAGCGCTTGCCCCAGTTCAGCACGGCCAGGGTCAGTAGGCCAGCGACTATGCCCCAGAATGCCGAGCCGACGCCCGCCAGGGTCATGCCGGAGGCGGTGACCAGGAAGGTGATCAGCGCCGCTTCGCGCTCGTTGGGCTCGCTCATGGCTTGGGTCAGGCCGCCGATGATCGAGGCGAACAGTGCCAGCGCGGCGATTGACAGGATCAACGCCGCCGGCAGCGCCGCGAACAGCGAAGCCAGGGTGGCGCCGAAGATGCCGGCGATGGCGTAGAACACCCCGCACCAGACCGCTGCGGTGTAGCGCTTGCGCGGGTCTTCATGAGCTTCAGGGCCGGCACAGATGGCGGCGCTGATGGCGGCCATATGAATGCCATGGCTGCCGAACGGCGCCATCAGGATCGATACCAGGCCAGTGCTGGTCAGCAGCGGTGAGGCCGGCACGTCATAGCCATTGGCGCGTAGAACGGCCATGCCCGGCAGGTTCTGCGAGGCCATGGCGACGATGAACAGCGGAATACCGATGCTGATGGCGGCGGCCAGCGAGAAGCTCGGCGTGGTCCATTCAGGCGTGGCCAGTTGCAACTGGAAATCGCTGAAGTCCAGGAGGCCGAAGACCGCGGCCAGCACGCTGCCGACGATCAGCGCAGAGAGCACCGAGTAACGCGGCCACAGGCGCTTGCCGAGCAGGTAGGCAAGCAGCATGGCGATCACCAGAAAGGGCTGTTGCTCGGCGGCCACGCAGATTTCCAGGCCGATCTTGAACAACACACCGGCCAGCAGCGCGGCGGCGATGGAGCCTGGTATACGGCGCATCAGGCGGTCGAAGGTGCCGGTCAGACCGATCAGTACGATCAGCCCCGAGGCCAGGATGTAGGCACCAATGGCCTCACCGTAGGAGACCTGCGGCAGGCTGGTGATCAGCAGCGCAGCGCCAGGGGTGGACCAGGCGATCATCACCGGCGCGCGATAACGCAGCGAGAGCACAATGCAGCACAGCGCCATGCCGATCGACAGCGCCCAGATCCACGAGGAAATCTGCCCTGCAGTGAGGCCGGCAGCCTGGCCAGCCTGGAACATCAGCACCAGGGAACTGGTGTAGCCGGTGAGCATGGCGATGAAGCCAGCGACCACGGCCGAGGTGGAGGTGTCCGCCAGTGGGCGCAGACGAGTAGGGGCGGCGTCTTGCATCAGAACATTCCAGTGTCGACGATGATGGGGTAGAGCGAGGCGACCAGCAGCAGCGCCATGCCGATGTTGAAGGCGCGTAGCGCGCGCGGGTTGTCCAGCCACTTGCGCAGCATACTGCCGGCGACGGTCCACAACCCCACGCTGGGGCAGTTGACCAGGGCAAACAGGGCGGCGATCAACAGTACGTTGCTGAAGAAGCCATCCTGCGGCGTGTAGGTGGTGATGGCGCCGATGGCCATGATCCATGCCTTGGGGTTGACCCACTGAAAGGCCGCCGCCTGGATGAAGGTGAACGGCTTGGCCTCTGGATTCTCGCGGCTCTGCGGTGCGCCGGACTGGGCGATCTTCCAGGCCAGATAAAGCAGGTACGCGGCGCCGACATAGCGCAGTACATCGTGCAGCACCGGCAGGCGTTGGAACACCTGGCCGAGGCCCAGGCCCACGGCAGCCACCAGCAGCATGAAGCCCAGGCTGATGCCGAGCATGTGTGGAATGCTGCGGCGCACGCCGAAGTTCACCCCGGAGGCGAGTAGCATCATGTTGTTGGGGCCGGGCGTCACCGAGGTGACGAAGGCGAAGGCGATGAAGGCGAGCAGCAGTTCGGTGGACATGGTCGTTCTCCGGTGACTGGCAAAGCCTATTGCGCGGCCGCCACGCCGTCGCGGTACAGCCACCGGTGGGTTGAACCGTACAGTCTGGTCAAGCGCTGCCTGGATGGTTAGCCTCGGCTTTTTGCCGAGCAAGGATAAAGGCGATGCAACCAGACAATCCCTACAGTGCGCCGCAGGTGGAGTTGCTCGACAGCGCGGGCGTACAGTCGTTGCCAGGTTGGAGCGCCAGGCAACTGCAGGTGCTGGGCTGGCTGGCGCTGGTCTCGGTGGTAGCCAACGCGCTGGTGGTCGGGCTTACATTTGCCGGAGCCCTGCTGGAGGCGGATGAAGCTGAACTGCTGTTTACCTACACCGGCTGGCTTAGCCTGGCGCTGGCGTTACTCGGCTGCTACCTGCTGCTGCGCTTCAAAGCCTTTGCCGAAGCCCGCTTTTTCGCGCGCAACCTCAGTGTACCGATCTGGTTGCTGCTTGCGGTGACGCTGCTGTTGGAGGCAGTGGACATGCTTTTCGGTGACCAATTGTTCGCCGGATTGGACTGGCAGACCATCGGCTATATGGCGCTGTTGGGTCTTATGGGCATATGCACCACCTGGCTGGGGATACGGTTGCTCAAGCTGCAAAGTCCCTATCCGGCGCTGAAAGTGATGGCCTGGCTCGATATCGTTGGTGGGCTGATGCTGGCCAGCGTGCTGTTGATGCTGGTGGCGTTGCTGCCGTTGCTTGGGGCCGGCGTGGCGCTGATGCTGGTGTTCTTCAAGGGCGCTGCCGAGTTGCAGGGGGTTGCGGACTGACTGCGTCCAAACGGCAAGAGCCGCCTGATGGGCACAAGGCCAAATCACCGCGGGGGCAGCGCTACAGACCTGTAGGAGCCGGCTTGCCGGCGATGCTTTGCCTCTATGAGCCTGGTGCTCGCCGAGACGCTTGATCGCCAGCAAGCTGGCTCCTACACAGTCATTTTTCTACGTTTGACTGACAGGCATTAGCCCTTCGGGTGGTCACCATTTGTAGTCGAGACTGGCTGTGACCCGGCGTGGGTCGCCGGCATAGCAGTAGAAACCATCGCAGGTGGCCAGGTATTCCTTGTCGAACAGGTTGTTGGCGTTGAGCGATACGCTGGCGCCACGCAGGTTGGCGTCGAGCTGGCCGAGGTCGTAACGCACCGCGGCGTCGTAGACGGTATAGGCGCTGCTGTGGCCGTCGGAAGGATCACGGACGAAGCCCATGCTGCCGACGGCTATGTTGTCGGTGGAGCCGACGAAGCGGGCGCCAAAACCGATGCCGAAACCCGCCAGCACACCCTGGTTCCAGTCATAGTCGGCCCAGATCGATGCCTGATGCTCGGGGATCAGCGGCAGGGCGCGGTTCTTGTCGCGCGGGTCACCGACCTCGGTCATCTTGCTGTTGGTGTAGCTGTAGGAGGCGGTCAGGCTGAGGTTCTCGGTGATGTTACCGGTAGCCTCCAGCTCCAGGCCACGTACCTCTACCTCGCTCACCGGCTCGGTGGCCCCGGCGATGTTGGTGGTCACGATGTTTTGCCGCGTCAGGTCATAGACGGCAGCGGTGAACAGCATGTCGCTGCCCGGCGGTTGATACTTGATGCCCAGCTCGTACTGCTTGCCGGTGCTGGGTTTGAACGCCGCGCCGCCGTTGCCGCCTGCTTCGGCCTGGAAGGATTCGGCATAGGACACATAAGGCGTGAAACCGGAATCGAACACGTAGCTCAGCGCCGCATTGCCGCTGAATTGGCTGTCGCGGCGGCTGTCCCTGGCATCGTTGGCGTTGTGGAACACCGAGTCGGTGTCCAAGCGATCCCAGCGGCCGCCTAGGGTCAGGCGCCAGGCGTCGAGTGCCATCTGGTCCTGCAGATAGAGGCCCGTGTTTCTGCGTTTCTGGTTGTAGTCCTGGAAGGCCGTGTAGCTGATACCACTGAAGTCCTGGCCATAAATCGGGCGGATGATGTTGCTACTCGGCGCAGTACCGTACAGCCAGCGGTAATCGGTCTCGACGCGCAGGTAGTCGAGGCCCAGCAGCAGGGTGTGCCCGATTGCACCGGTGTTGAAATCGGCCTGGAAGTTGTTGTCCACGGCGAAGTGGCTGATGTTTTCGTCATACACGTTGGCACCACGCGCAACCGTACCGTCGTCAGCGACGGCGGTGGCCCAGCCACCGGCCGTGATGATCTGGTTATCCAGCTCAAGCTTGCTGTAGCGCAGGTTCTGATTGAACTGCCAGATATCGTTGATGCGGTGCTCGAAGGCATAGCCCAGTGCATAGAAGGTCTTGTCGTAGAACTCCCAGTCAGGGTCGCCAAGGTTCTTGTGGTAGTCGACCTTGCCGGCCGGGGTGCTCAACTTGGTGCCTTGCAGCGGCAGGAACTGGCTGGTGCCGCCGGTATCGTCACGGTTGAACTGGCTGAGGAAGGTCAGTTTGCTGTCGTCGGCAATGTTCCAGGTCAGGCTGGGCGCCAGGTTGAAACGCTGGTCGTCCATATGCTCGATAACGGTGCCACTGTCACGGCCGGTACCGCTGAAACGGTAGAGAAAGCGACCTTCATCGTCGATCTTGCCGGTGCTGTCGAAGCTGATCTGCTTGTGGTTGTAGTTACCAACCTGCACCTGCACTTCATGGCTGCTTTCGGCCTGCGGGCGGCGGCTGACGGCATCCACCAGGCCGCCGGGCGGGGTCTGGCCATACACTGCCGAGGCCGGGCCGCGCAGCACGGCGACGCGTTCCAGGTTCCAGGTTTCCAGTTTGGGCATGGCGTAGCTGCCCTTGGGCAGTGGCAGGCCGTCGAGCATCTGGATCGGTTCGAAACCGCGGATTTTCATCCAGTCGGCGCGGCTGTCGCTGCCGTAGCTGCTGGCGATGACACCCGGCATATAGCGCACGGCGTCATCGAGGTTCTGCACCTTGCGGTCCTGCATCTGCTCGCGGGTGGCGACGGAGATCGAGCGTGGGGTTTCCAGCAGCGGCGTGTCGGTCTTGGTGCCGGTCGCGGTGCGGTTGGCCAGATAACCACGGGTTGGGCCCCAGGCGGTCTCGGCGGTCTGTTCGCTGGCTGTCACGGTCACGTCCGGCAGTGCCATTGCTGCTTCTGCCGCAGGGGCCAGGCTGTAGGCGCCGCCGTTGCCGCCTTGCAGCTGCAGGCCGGTGCCACGCAGCGCCTGATTGAGGGCTTCGATGGCTTCGTAGTCGCCGCTGACCGGTGCCGAGTTCTTGCCCTCGGTCAGGGCTGGATCGATGCTCAGGGTCACGCCGGCCTGGCTGGCGATCTGGTTGAGCGTGGCTGCCAGAGGACCGGAAGGCAGTTGGTAGACCTCGGCATGGGCCAGCCCGGCATGGCCGGCAAAGGCGATGGTCAGGGCCAACAGCGTGTGGCGGAAAGGGGCAGGGCGGAAGGACATTGCGAACGTCTCCTAAGAGTTAATGTATCTCAATGTCCTTTTGCCGAAGCAGGAAAGAAAAATGACAGGGGCGGAGAAAATTATTTTTCTGCCGGCACCACACGAGTCCACCAGGGGCCCAATTGCTCGGTGCGCACGGGCAGGCTCAGCGCCAAAGCGGCCAGCGCCTTGTCGCTGTCGTGCAGTGGGAAGCTGCCGCTGATACGCAGCCCGGCCAGGCTCGGGTCGAGGCTCAGATAGCCACTGCGGTATTCGCCGAGCTGATCGATCAGGCGTTGCAGGGGCAGGTTGTCCGCCACCAGCATGCCGCGACTCCAGGCGTCGGCGCCGATGGGCGCTGGGTGGCTGTCGCTGAGGTGCTGGCTGTCCATGCGCACCTGTTCGCCGCTGTGGATGATGCGTTCCTGCGAGCCGGCCAGCGGCCTGGCAGCGACCGCTGACTGCAGCACGATCAGTTCGGTCGCAGTACCTTCGCGTCGGACCAGGAATCGCGTCCCCAACGCACGCAGTCGTCCCTGCTCCGTTTCGACGATGAAGGGGCGGGTATCGCCCTTGGCGGTCTGAACCAGGATTTCGCCACTGCGCAGGTGCAGGCGTCGTTCGTTGTCGTCGAATGCGATATCCAGCGCACTGCGGCTGTTGAGGCGCACCTGGCTGCGGTCGGCGAGTAACAGGTCGCGTTGTTCTCCGCTGGCGGTATGGTAGTCGGCTAGGTAATCGCCAAGCGGGCGCTGCTGAGCCAGCAGCACCAGCGTTATGCCCGCGGCCAGCAGCAGACCCAGGGCGCTACCGCCAAGGCGGCGCAGGCTGCGGCGACGGCTGACGCTGCTCTGCAACAGGGCGCGTCGTGCCATCGGCGTGCTGGCGGCAGAAAGCTGCTGGTCGATGCCGCCGAGGCGTCGCCAGACCAGGCCATGCTCCGGGTGCGCGGCCAGCCAGTCGGTGAAGTCGTGGCGTTGCTGCTCGCTGGCTTCGCCCGAGTCCAGGCACAGCTGCCAGGCGATGGCCTCGTCGAGCACGCGAGCCGAGACCTGGCTCATTGCGGCGCTCCGTACAGCGCGATGTAGCACTGGCGCAGGCCCTGGGCGAGGTATTGACGCACGCGCGACGGGGACACGCCAAGGCGCTCGGCGATCTCGGCATGACCGAGGCCATCCAGACGGTTATAGAGGAACGCTGCGCGTGCCTTGCTCGACAGCTGACCGAGCAGGTGATCGATCTCGGCCAGTTGCTCCAGGGCCAGGGTCTGTTCTTCCGGGCTGGGTTGCACGGCTTGCGGAGCCAGCGCGAGTTCTTCCAGATAGGTACGTTCCAGCGCATGGCGGCGAAACTGGTCGACCAGCAGCCCCTTGGCGATGGTGGTAAGCAGGGCTCTGGGCTCGCGCGGGCTGTGCAGGTCGGCGCGACCGAGCAGGCGGACGAAGGTGTCCTGGCTCAGGTCTTCGGCGCGCTGCGCGCAGTTCAGGCTTTTGCGCAGCCAGCCGAACAGCCAGTCACGGTGATCGCGATAAAGCAGACCGACCAGCTGCTGATTGCTGGAATCCTGAACCGACACGCGCACCTCGCGAGATCTAAGTTAAGGTGATAATGATTCGCATATGATTGCAGAGGTCGTGTCAGGGTGCAATCACGCGTTGGCGTGGCATGACCGGTGGCGCGAAGGGCAGGGGCAGGACGGCAAGAAAATTGCGGATGCAGGAGCGAGTGCGGCTCGTAAAGGGCGCGGGTTCGCGAGCAGAGCTCGCTCCTACGGGGGAGTGTGACGATGATGCTTAGGTGCGTTCCTGGCGGCTGCGGGCCAGGGCGTGATTGACTTCCAGCCAACCCTGCACGGTCTCTTCGCTCATCTCGCCGAACACGCGCTGTAGCAGGCGTGCTTGTTCGCGGCGCAGGGCCTGTTCCAGTTTGGCGCCTTCGGCGGTGAAGCCGAGCACACGCTTGCGTTTGTCGTCCGCGGCAGCCTCGCTCTGCACCAGATTCATCTCGATCAGCTGGCGCAACGGCATGTTCAGCGCCTGCTTGCTCACGCCCAGGTAACCCAGCAGCTCAGTCATGTTCAGGCCCGGGTACTTGGCGATGAAAAACAGAATGCGGTGATGCACGCGTGACAGGCCGCGCTTGGCGAGCATCTCGTCGGGCTTGGCAGTGAAGGCCTGGTAGCCGAAGAAGAAGGCTTCCATGGCGGCCTGCTGAGCGGCGGAATTCTTGATGACCTGCGCCCCATGACGGCCGGCCTGCGTGCCCTCGGCGGGTGACGTCAAAAACTTCTCGGAGAAATTTTTTAGGTCAGTCATATTGACGTATCTCTGGTCGGCGGCGTAGTTTCGGTCAAGCAGTTTGACTTAATTCCAACGACTTTTGCACCCCAGGACATCCCATGGCCTTCTCCGAACGCATCGCCCGCCTGAAAAGCTCCCTGATCCGTGAAATTCTTGCCGCGGCGCAGCGTCCAGAAGTGATGTCCTTTGCCGGTGGCCTGCCGGCCGAGCCGATGCTGCCGAAGGTGGACTGGGCCGAGATGCCGGCGAGCATGGGCCAGTACGGCATGAGCGAAGGTGAGCCGGCGCTGCGCGAGGCCATCGCTGCCGAGGCGCGTGCCCTGGGCGTACCCTGCGATGCCAGCCAGGTGCTGATCGTTAGCGGCTCGCAGCAGACCTTGGACCTGGCGTCCAAGCTGTTCATCGATCCGGGCACCGAAGTGCTGCTCGAAGCGCCGACTTACCTGGCTGCCCTGCAGGCCTTTCAACTGTTCGGCGCCGACTGCATCAGCGTACCGCAGGAGGCCGACGGCCCCGAGCTGGCGGCTCTGCGTCAGCGTCTGGAAAACCACAAGCCGGCTTTCGCCTACCTGATCCCGACCTTCCAGAATCCGTCTGGCACCCGTTACAGCGAAGCCAAACGTGAAGCCGTGGCGGCCCTGCTCGACGAGTTCGGCGTGACCCTGATCGAGGACGAGCCTTACCGCGAGCTGGTGTTCGATGCCGGTAGCGCCACCCCCATCGTCAGCCGCCTCAAGAAGGCCAGCTGGATCTACACCGGCACCGTGTCCAAGACGCTACTGCCGGGCCTGCGTGTGGGCTACCTGATCGCCACCAAGGACCTGTATCCGCACCTGCTGCGCCTGAAGCAGTCGGCTGACCTGCACACCAACCGCATCGGTCAGTGGCAGGCGCTGCAGTGGTTGGGCAGCGAGCAGTACCGCGGCCACCTGGCCGAGCTGCGCGACTTCTACCGCATTCGTCGCGACGCCATGCAGACTGCGCTGCTGGAGCACTTCGGCGATCTGGCTGACTGGCAGATCCCTCAGGGTGGCCTGTTCTTCTGGCTGACCCTGAAGCAGCCGCTCGACACCCGCACGCTGCTCGACGCGGCGCTGGCGCAGAACGTCGCCTTCATGCCGGGCGAGCCGTTCTTCATCGATCCGGACGCCAACCCAGGCCGCCTGCGACTGAACTTCAGCCACGTGGCGCCAGAGCGCCTGAGCGAGGGGCTGCGCCGGTTGGCGACGGTAATTCAAGAGGCACAGGCGAAGTAGAGACTTGTAGTGTAGGAGCCAGCTTGCTGGCGATGCACTTGCTAAGACGGATCGCCGGCAAGCCGGCTCCTACAGGTAAAAGAAGGAAACACGGGGAGGGCAACGCGATGTTTAAGGTCTACGGCGACTACCGCTCGGGCAACTGCTACAAGGTCAAGCTGATGCTGCATCTGCTGGGCAAGGAGTACCAGTGGATTCCCATCGATATCCTCAAGGGCGAGACACAGAGCGAAGCCTTCCTGGCCAAGAACCCCAACGGCAAGATCCCGGTGCTGGAGCTGGAAGACGGCACCTGTCTGTGGGAGTCCAACGCCATCCTCAATTTCCTCGCCGATGGCAGCGAGTTCCTGCCGACCGAGCCGCGCTTGCGTACCCAGGTGCTGCAGTGGCAGTTCTTCGAGCAGTACAGCCACGAGCCCTACGTTGCGGTGGCGCGTTTCATCCAGCTCTATCAGGGCATGCCCGAGGAACGCCGCGAGGAGCACGCGCGCTGCCTGAAGCTCGGCTACAAGGCCCTGAAGGTCATGGAGAAGCAGCTCGAACGTACGCCCTATCTGGTCGGCGAGCATTACTCCATCGCCGATATTGCCCTGTATGCCTACACGCACGTGGCTCACGAGGGCGGCTTCAGCCTCGAAGCCTTCCCGGCGGTTCGCGCCTGGCTCGATCGCGTCGCCAGTCACCCACGCCACGTGACTATGCTCGGCTGATCACGGTTCGGAGATGGCCTGCGTCCGTGAGGCGCAGCGCTGCCGCCATACCAAGGGGCTCAATCCGGTCTCGCGGCGAAAGGTGCGGGTGAAATGCGACTGATCGCAGAAGCCGTGGGCGTGGGCGATCTGCGTCAATGGCTGGTCGGTGGCCAGCATCATCTCCCTGGCTGCTTCGATGCGTTTGCGTGCCACGTAGGCCAGTGGTGTGATGCCGAAGGTCTGTTTGAACACATGGGAAAAATGGCTGCTGCTCAGTTTGAGTTGGGCGGCCAGATCGCAGGTACGAATGGCAGCGGCCAGGTTGTCGCTGATGTACTGATCCAGGCGTCGCGTCTGCCAGCGTGTCAGACCGTTCGCGCAATGACCAATGCCGCACTGCTTGTTGGCGTTGACCTGGCGTAGCAGCGTCATGGCCTGCTCGACCTGCAGGTAGGCGTTTTGCGTGTCCACCAGCAACTGCGTTTCCGCCTCCGCGAGCAAGGCAGCGATACGGTCCAGTAGCTGCGGGTCTGGCCTGGCCTGGTGCAAGCAGGGCGTAATTGCCTGAAGTTCGCCGAACGAGCCCATTGCCAGCCTCCTTGTCTTATTGGTTGTAAAGCATGCGCGGCGCAGTCGGCGGCGCACAGCTCACAAGGAGGGGAAGGGTGACAACACTAAAGTGGGGTGCCGATCTCCAGCACGCCGCGTTGCACGGCGATGGCCACGGCGTGGGTGCGATTGTTGGCGCCGAGCTTGTCCATGATCAGGCGCATATGGCCTTTGACCGTGTCTTCGGTGATACGCAGTTGCAGCGCAATATCGCGATTTGAATAACCCAGAGCTGCTGCCTGCAGAACCTCCACTTCGCGTGGACTGAGGCACTGCTGGCCGATGTGCTGGGCCAGGTCGGCGGCGATCTCGGGCGGAATATGGCGTTTGCCGGCGGCCAGACTGCGAATGGTCTCCACCAGCTCCTTGCGCAGCGTGCTTTTCAGCAGATAGGCCTGCGCGCCAGCCTGGATCGCATGCAGCGCACGCACGTCACCGCGATAGGTAGTAAGGATGGCGATGCGTGCATCCGGGCATTCGCCGCGAATCGCCAGGATGCTGTCGATGCCGTTCATATGGGGCATCTGCAGGTCCATCAGGGTGACGTCGGGGCGTAGCTGACGAAAACATTCCAGTGCTTCACGACCATCGCTGGCTTCGCCGACCAGATCGATATCCGCCTGCCCGGCGAGCACTGCAGCGATGCCCTCGCGCAGCAGAGGGTGGTCGTCGGCGACCAGCACACGGATGGGGTTGGCAGCGGTCATGACTGCGAGCTCCTGATCAATCGTTTCCAGTTTAGCCAGCGCCGCGCACGAGGGGGCGACTGGCGATAGGCCAATGGTCCGGCCAGGGTCAGCCTGACATGGCAGCCGTGGCCGGGGGCGCTGTCGATATTAAGCGTGCCGCCAATCTTGGCGGCGCGTTCGTACATGCCTTTCAGGCCCCAGTGATCGACCGGCTCTGCGCCCAGCAGGTATTCGGCCAGCAGGCCGCGGCCATCGTCGCTAACGTGCAGTGAAAACTGCCGGGGATGGTAATCCAGCTGCACGCGAACATGACGAGCCCTGGCATGACGGAAGGCATTGCTGACCGCCTCGCGGGCGAGTTGGCTGATCTCGTCATGTACCACCGGATGGAGGGCGCAGGGTGTGCCTGCAATCTCGACCCGATACTCGGTATCGGTATGTTCGTGCAATTGATCGAGTTCGTGCAGCGTCTTTGGCAAGTCGTTCAACGCCTCCTGTGCGTGGCGCAGGTTGCGTACCCGCTCACGACCTTCGGCGATCACCTGATCGGCACGATCCAGGGCATTCTCCAGCTTGCCTCGCGCCGGCTGGTCGGCTGGCAGACTGTCTGCCGCGGCCTGCACGTGGAGCATCAGCCCCTGCACGCCCTGCAGCAAGGTGTCGTGTAACTCGCGGGCGATGCGCTCACGCTCGTTGTGGCGTTCTTCCAGACGTGTGCGCAGGCGTTCGGCTGCGCGCTGCATGTTATTGCGATAGAGCAGGTGCAGGGTCAGCAGCACGACCAGTGCCATGCTCAGGATGAACAGCGGATGGCGGTAGAACACCTGGTCGATGCTGAAGCTGAGTTCGGCATCCTCCTCGCTGGCCACGCCATTCTGATTGAGTGCGCGTACGCGAAAGCGATAGTCGCCGGCGTGCAGGCCGGTATAGGTCGCCTCGCGCTGACGTCCGGCGGAATGCCATTCGCTGTCGAATCCATCGAGACGGTAGAGAAAATGCAGGCCCTCTGGTGCGGACAGGCTCAGGGCACCGTATTGGATGACCAGGCGTTTGCTGTCTGCGGGCAGGGTTGGTGGCGTTCGCAAGGAGATGGTCGCACCGTCAGCCAGTAACGAGTCGATACGCACCTTGGGCGGCTTGTAGCTATGAATCTCCCGATCCGGACTCAAGCCGGCCACGCCGTTGCGGGTGACGAACCACAGGCGACCATCGCTGCTGCGCACGGCTGTTGGCAGAGCGAGCACCTGGTGCGGGTCGTTGGCGAGCCCGCCTTGCAGGTCGTAGGTACGGTAATGGATATGGTGCTTGGGATTGTTCAGCGCCTTTGCGATCTCTTCGGCCGGTAACTGAAAGACGCCACCTTTGCCTTGCAGCCAGAGATCTTCGCCCCGAGGGCCGGTAACCGGGATGATCGCGTAGAGATTGTCGAACAGCCCACTCTCGCTCAGCGGCAGATGCTGGAAACGCTTGCCATCGAAGCGCGCCAGGCCGCGTTGGCCACCGAACCAGCTGTGGTCCTGCGAATGGGCCATCGCCGTAACATGGCCAATATCCAGCCCATCGGCGCTGCCCCAGTGGCGCTCACCCTGATCGTCATGGCTGACGATCAGGTTGTTGCGATAGCCGAACCAGCGTCTGCCATCAGGGGTGAGGGCAGAGCTCACCGGCATCAGTTGTGCCGGGTCCGCGCTGGGGGCAGGAAGCAGTTGCCAGTTGCCATCGCGCAGCACGTAGAGGCCCTGACGGTTGAGCGAGAGCCAGAGCGCGCCCTGATCATCGATCAGCAGGGTGCGCACCGAGGAATCCAGATCACGCTCGACCGGCAGGGCGGAGACTTTTTCCAACTGCTCGCCAGTGATGCGCCAGATACCCTCGGAGCCGGCCAGCCAGACAGAGCCTCCAGGATCTTTGCTGATCGCGCTGATCGGTGTACGCAACGGCAGCTCGTGCAAACCCTGTGCATCCAGGCGCATGAGCGGCAGGTTGCTGCTGGCGGCCCAGAGATTGCCGGTGTCATCGGCTGCAATCGCCAGGTTGTGCGCCTCGGGCGGAAGGCCTGAAGGACGTAGAGGGCGTTCGCGCAGCCGATCAAGCCCGTTCTGCGTGCCGATCCACAGGCTGTCCTCGCTGTCTTCCAGCAGCGGCCAGGCGAAGTTGGAGCTCAGACCATCACGTGAAGAAAGTCGCTCGATATCATCGAAGCTGCCGCTGCCATGCTCGTTGGGATTGGCCACATGCAGCAAACCGCCGCCAGCGGTGCTCAGCCAGAGGCAGCCATGTTGGTCGAACAGCATGGCGTTGGCTCTTTCGCCAAGGGCTATGTGGGTCGCCTGCAGTTGCGGCTGATCGATCTTTACCCGCAGCAGGCTCTCGCGGTCGCGCTCGATCAACCACAGTGCACCGTCAGCGGCTTGCGCGATCTGGCGAGTACGTTGGCTGCGAATGCCGGTGTCGTGCAGCGTCTGGGCGCCAGGCGGCAGCACATAAAGGCGTTGTTCATCGGCCACCCAGAGACGGTCACTGCTGTCGACGAAGACACTGTAGGCATTCTCGCCGACAAAACCGTCCGCGATGCCCAGTTGCTGCCAGCGCTTGCCGTCGAAACGCATCAGGCCGTCGTTGGCTGCAGCCCAGACGCTGCCGTCTGCTGTCTGTGCCAGGGCGTAGATTACGCCGCGGGCCAGATCGAAGCTGCTGGGTTGTTCTTCCACCGATGCGATCAGGTGAACACCGCCGTTGCGCAGGCCGACCCAAAGCCCGGCGTCGCTGGCCAGCAGGCTGGAGACGATGCCAAGTTCATGACCAGCGGGTGTGCGATATCGGGTGAAGTCGAAACCATCGAAGCGATACAGAGAGTCGTGAGTGCCCAGCCACAGGTAGCCGTCCCGGGTTTCGGCCAAAGCGCCGATCTGGCTAGGGCTGTCGTCGTTGAGCGTCCAGCGCCGATGTTCCAGTTGCTGCTCCAGGGCGCTTCTGTCGGCCAGCGCGGCAGCGCTGAAAAGCACCAGGCAAAACAGGCTTGCCATGACGCCGAGGCGAGCTTGTGGGGTGTGTGATTTAAAAACGTCCAACTTGGTTCTGAACCCATTCGATGCTGTAGTCGGCAATTCTTTCCCAACCGGGTTCGGCGATCAGCCAGTGGCTGTAGCCGGGGAACTGCTTGAAGCTGGTGATGGCTGAAGAGCCTCGGTGGCGACGATAGAGGGCGGTCACTACGTTGGCGCGAACGGTGTGGGAATTGCCTGCAGCCAGCAGCAGCAGAGGTGCACGTTCGCCGTTGGTGAAATCGACGGTGCTACCGATGCCCAGCGCAGCCTCGACGAACACCCGGCCAGGCGCCGGAACGATGTGGCGCGCATAGGCGGCGCTTTGCTCTGCAGGTGTCAGCGTTTGCGCCATATTGCGCGCGAAATACTGCGGTGTCATGTAAAGAAGGTTACGCCAACCCACCCAGGGCAACAGCCATGGCCAGGTGCTATACAAGCCCAGCAAACCGGCGCGCGGTGGCAGTGGGTCGATGGCGATGCCGGCCTGGCCCAGGCCGCGGTCGAGCAGCAATTGCACCAGCAGACCACCGAGGTCATGGCCAATCAGTAACGGCGGCTGCTCCAGGTTGCGTACCAGTGTTTCGTAGTGGGTGAGGAGGGCGCTGATGCCGGGTTGTCGACCACCTTTGGCAACCGGCCAAGGTGGCGCCGTGCAGCGATAACCGCAGGCGCTGAAGCGTCTCTGAAATGGCTCCCAGATCGCTGGTGTGAGCCAGGTGCCGTGAATGAACAGGGCGTGACGAGGCATGTTGCACTCAACCTGTCACGCCCTGGTTCGGGCAGTTGCCGTCCTCAGGGGGTGGCATGGAGCACATCCTTGGCTGGCATTAGAAAATGTTCGATATGCACGGGCACGTCCGGGTTCTGGAAATGCCTGGCAGCAGCCTCGATGCGTTGCTCGGCGCGCGTTACCCGACCGTGGTGACGCAGGTGTTCGAGCCAGGACTCATCAAAGAAGAACTCCTGCCAGTGCCGTGGATTCTCGCTGTTCTGTACCAGCCCCCAGGAGAACGCGCCGTTGCGTCTGCGCATGCGGGCGACCTCGGCCATCGCCTGGCGGAAGTCAGGTGCATGCTCCGGCGCGATGTCGTACTGCAGCGTGACCATCACCGGGCCGCGTTCCAGATCGGCTTCGTCAGCCAGGATCGGCGCAGGCCAGTGCAGCGACGGGGCGAGATCTTCGCTTTCGGTTACCGGCAGTGGGAAATGCAGCGTCAGCAGCAAGCCCAGCGCCAGGCAACCAGCCGCGGCCAACAGTGCGACCGAAATCGATGCCTGGCTGGCGACATAACCCCAGAGCGCACCGCCAGCGGCCATGCTGCCGAAGAACACCAGGATATACACCGACAGCGCGCGGGCTCTCACCCAATCCGGCACCGAGGTCTGCGCGCTGACCTGCAGGCTCGACAGTACGGCGATCCAAGCCGCGCCGCTGAGCAGCATCACCGGTAGCAGCACGGCGAAGTCACGCACCCAGGCCAGGGCCAGCAGCACCAGTGCGTAGAGCACGCTGGCAATGGCCACCAGTTTGTTGGCGCTTGTGCGCTCACGCAGTTTGGGCAGCAGCATGGCGCCAAGTACTGCGCCGATACCAACGCTACCCAGCAGCAGGCCAAAGTCGCTAGCGCTGCCCTGTAGCTCGCCGCGCACGATCAACGGCAGCAGCGACATGCCGGCGCTGGCGCCGACGAAGAACGCCGCGGCGCGTACCAGTACCGCCTGCAGTGGTTTCGATGCGCGGCTATAGCGCCAGCCGGCGCGCATGGCGCCCAGCAGGCGCTCGGCCGGGAAGCTGGCGACCTGGCGCTCGCGCTTCCAGGTCAGCAGCACCGCCATCACCGCGAAGAACGACAGGGCATTGAGGGCGAAGGTCGCCCAGGGACCGCTCAAGCTGACCAGTACCCCGGCGATTGCCGGGCCGAGTGCGCGGGCGACATTGATGCCGAGGCTGGACAGGGCTATGGCCGAGGGCAGGTCGCGCTTGCTTACCAGCTCTGGCGTCAGCGCCGACCAGGCCGGCATCATCAAGGCGGTACCGACGCCCATGGCCAGGGTCATGCCCAGCAGCAGCCAGACCGTGGTCAGCCCGAGCAGTGTCAGGGTGGCCAGCAGCGTCGCCACTGCCGCCATCCACAACTGCACGCCAAGCAGGTAGCGACGCTTGTCGATGATGTCGGCCATGGCCCCGGCCGGCAGCGCCAAAAGGAACATCGGCGCGGAGCCGGCGACCTGTACCAGCGCCACGTGCATGGGATTGGTCGACAGGCTGGTCATCAGCCAGCCGGCACCCACCTCGTGCATCCAGGTGCCGATGTTCGAGGCGATGCTGGCCAGCCACAGCCAGCGGAAGGTGCTGTGCTTGAGTGCGCCCCAGGGCGAAGGTTTATCGCTGGCCATGTCAGAAGGCAAAGCACGAGCAGCCGAAGGCGCCCCAGAAGCCCTGGTGGTCGCTCACCGGTATGCTGCTGCGGCGTGCACGGTCATGCTGGTGGGCATGCACTGCGCAGGCGCCGATACACTGGTGGATGCTGGCTGCCATGGGGACGGCTGTCGGCTTCCAGTGCCCGGGTACCATGGCCACCGGCGACCAGTCCGGCAGTACCGGCAGCGTCGGCGGGGCGAGCTTGTCGAACTCGCCGGTGCCATGCACCACCTTGCCGCCGACGATGGTCAGCACCGACTCCAGCCACTTGATCTGCTCTTCCTCGATGCTGAAGAAGTCCGCGCTCAAGGCCACCAGATCGGCCAGCTGCCCCACCTTGATCTGGCCCTTCTTGCCCTGTTCGCTGGAGAACCAGGCGCTGCCGTGGGTGAACAGTTGCAGCGCGGTGGCGCGTGACAAGCCCTGTGGGTTGAGTGTGGTGCCACCGACCGTCTTGCCGCTGACCAGCCAGTACAGCGCGGTCCAGGGGTTGTAGCTGGCCACGCGAGTGGCGTCGGTGCCGCCGCCGACTGGCACGCCTTCGGCCAGCATGCGCTGAATCGGTGGAGTAGCTTCTGCGGCTTTGGCGCCGTAGCGGTCGATGAAGTATTCGCCCTGGAAGGCCATGCGGTGCTGGATGGCGATGCCGCCACCGAGTGCGCGTACCCGCTCGATATTGCGCGGGCTGATGGTCTCGGCATGGTCGAACAGCCAGGGCAGGCCGTTGAACGGCATGTCGCGGTCGACCTTCTCGAACACGTCGAGCATGCGCGAGATGGATTCGTCGTAGGTGGCGTGCAGGCGGAACGGCCAGCGTTGCTCGACCAGATGACGCACCACCGGCTCCAGATCGGCTTCCATGCTCGGCGCCAGATCCGGGCGCGGCTCGACAAAATCCTCGAAGTCGGCAGCGGAGAACACCAGCATTTCACCGGCGCCGTTGTGGCGGAGGAAATCATCGCCCTGGTGCAGCTTCACGCTGCTGGTCCAGTTCTTGAAATCGGTCAGCTCTTCCTTGGGCTTCTGGGTGAACAGGTTGTAGGCGATGCGCACGGTGAGCTGATCCTTGTCGGCCAGCTCCTGGATCACCTGGTAGTCGTCGGGGTAGTTCTGGTAACCGCCGCCGGCGTCGATGGCGCTGGTCACGCCTAGGCGATTGAGCTCACGCATGAACTGGCGGGTGGAGTTGACCTGATACTCCAGCGGCAGCTTCGGACCCTTGGCCAGGGTGGCGTAGAGAATCAGCGCATTGGGCCGTGCGATCAGCATGCCGGTGGGCTCGCCGCTGGCATCGCGCTGGATCTCGCCGCCGGGCGGGTTCGGTGTGTTCTTGTCGTAGCCCACGGCGCGCAATGCCGCGCGGTTGAGCAGGGCGCGGTCATAGAGGTGCAGGACGAACACCGGGGTGTCCGGCGCCGCCTTGTTCAGTTCATCCAGGGTCGGCAGGCGTTTCTCGGCGAACTGGAATTCGGTCCAGCCGCCGACCACGCGCACCCATTGCGGCGTCGGCGTGCGGTCAGCCTGGTCCTTGAGCATGCGCAGGGCATCGGCCAGCGACGGCACGCCTTCCCAGCGCAGCTCCAGGTTGTAGTTGAGGCCGCCACGAATCAGGTGCAGGTGCGAGTCGTTGAGGCCGGGAATCACCGTGCGCTTTTGCAGGTCGATCACGCGCGTGGCATCGCCGCGCAGGGCCATGGCCTCAGCGTCACTGCCGACGGCGACGAAGCGCCCGTCCTTGATGGCCACGGCGCTGGCCTGGGGTTTTTCGCGGTCGACCGTGTGCAGGCGGCCGTTGTAGAGAATGAGATCGGCACTCATGTTGCCTCCCGATGAACTGGTGGATGAGTCGCTGGCCATGGCCGCAAAGGGCAGGGCTGACCACAATGCCCCGGCCGCGCCAAGGACGCTGCTGGTGGCGAGAAAGTGGCGGCGTTTCGGGTCGGAGGGGTCCTGGCTCATGATCGATCCTCATCTACGGTTGGGTTCAGCCAGGCGTCGAACAGCCGCGTGGCCATGGGCATGAACAGGTACACCACGAGCAGGACGATGCTCAGGGTGATCACGACGTTGCTCGGCAGGTAAGCGCCGAGCCAGGGAATATGGTGGAACAGCGGTTGCCAGAGCAGCGGCACCAGCAGGCTCAGCGGCAGGATCACCAGAAAGGTGACGCAGGCCTGTTTCCAGCGGGGCGGCGGCGCCTGCGCGCTTTCCGGCATGAACCAGAATTCCTTGCCCTGGGCGATCTCCAACTGGTCACCTGCGCGCAGCAGCGGTTCGACCTCAGCGATCAGCTGGCGCCTTTGCTCCGACTCGATCCAGCCCTGCAGCTGCTGCAGGCTGGCGAAACGCAGCACGCAGGTGAATTGCGCCACGCAGGGCTGGCGGCTGCGTACCACGTCCACGCCGAGGTGGCCGGGGCATTGGCTGGCGGTGGCGATGATGCGCCGTAACCAGGCCTCGTAATGTGGCACGTGGCTGGGGCGAACCTGATGGCGCACCACCAGGGTGACGGTTTCCGCTTGCGTCTCGCTCATGCTGGAGACTCTGCTCGAGGCCTTGGTCTTGTCGATCCAGCGGCGCGCACCGATGCGCGCTGCTGGTCGAGTCGAGGGCGTTTCCGCCGTCATGAGATCAGATGGGCGCCGCTACAGGGGCCAGGGTCGGGCCGTGCTCGACACGCTCAGGCGCCTTGTGGACCATGGTGTAGGCGTAGTCCACGCCCATGCCGTAGGCGCCGGAGTGCTCCTTGACCAAGGCCATGACGGCGTCGTAGGTGTCGCGATTCTTCCAGTCGCGTTGCCACTCCAGCAGCACCTGTTGCCAGGTCACCGGCACCACACCGGCCTGGATCATGCGCTGCATGGAGTAGTCGTGGGCGGCCTGCGAGGTGCCGCCGGAGGCGTCGGCGACCATGTAGATCTCGTAGCCGGCGTCGTGCATGGCGGAAAGGGCGAAGGTGGTATTGCACACCTCGGTCCACAGGCCGGAAACGATGACCTTGTTGCGGCCGTTCTTCTTCAGCGCGTCACGGACTTTCTGGTCGTCCCAGGAGTTCATCGAGGTGCGCTCGAGCAGCGGCGCGTCGGGGAATACGGCGAGCAGTTCGGGGTAGGTGTGGCCGGAGAAGCTCTCGGTCTCGACCGTGGTGATGATGGTCGGCACGTTGAAGATCTTGGCCGCCTTGGCCAGGCCCACGGTGTTGTTCTTCAGGGTTTGCCGATCGATGCTCTGCACGCCGAAGGCCATTTGCGGCTGTTGGTCGATGAAGATCAACTGGCTGTTGTGCGGGGTCAGGACTTCGGTTTTTGGATTGCTCATAGCGGTTACCTGTTGGTGGGGCGGTGGACGATGCACGCATCCCGTCGGTCGTTGCCGTCGGGTAGGCGAAAGGACTATTGCAGAGCGGCCGCCACCTGGATTGGATGTAACTGCGATTCTGGTATCGGGCTGTGGCGCTCAGGCCAGGTGTTCGCGCAACGCCGCGCCAGCCTGCTGCATGGCAGTGCGTACCGCAGGCACCTCGGCGATCACGTTGAGCAGGCCGTAGTCGTGGATCATGCCGTTGTAGCGCACCGCGCTGACCACGACGCCGGCGGCGCCCAGGCGGCGGGCGTAGGCTTCGCCTTCGTCGCGCAGCACGTCCATCTCGGCGCTCTGCACCATGGCCGGTGGCAGGCCTTGCAGCTGTTCCAGGCTGGCGCGCAGCGGCGAGGCGTGGATCTCGTTACGCTGCTTGGGGTCGGTGGTGTAGTTGTCCCAGAACCACTCCATCATGCCGCGGGTGAGAAAATGTCCCTCGGCGAACTGGTTGTAGGAGGCGTTGTTGAAGCTGGCGTCGGTCACCGGCCACAGCAGCAACTGAAAACGCAGCTTCGGCGTACCAGCCTCTTTCGCCTTGATGGCGACCACGGCGGCCATATTGCCGCCGACACTGTTGCCGGCCACGGCTAGGCGCGAGCCGTCGACACCGATCTGGCTACCGTTGTCAGCCACCCACTTCGTGGCGGCATAGGCCTGGTTAATCGCAGTCGGGTATTTCGCTTCGGGCGAGGGGGTGTAGTCGACGTAGACCGCCGCGGCGCCGGAATGCACCACCAGGTCGCGGATCAGCCGTGCGTGGGTCGGATAGTCGCCCAGCACCCAGCCGCCACCGTGGAAGAACATGAAGCCCGGCAGGTTGCCCTGGCTGCCTGCCGGACGCACCACCACCAGCTTCAGCATCTGGCCGGCGGCCTCGATGCTGTGTTCGCGGGTTTCCACGGCCGATAGATCGACCTCGACCGAGGCTTGCGCGCCCACCAGCACAGCGCGGGCTTCCGCAGGCGATAGCCGTTCCAGGGGCGTGCCGCCACCGGCGGCCAAGGCTTCGAGAAAGGATTGCGTGTTGCGTTCGACGCCGGGACTGCCGGCGTCCAGGTTGGGGGAAGGCTGCATGGCGATTCACCTCATGATGGCTGAAGGAACTGTAGCGCTACTGCGTCGGGCATCTTCTGCCCTTGCGGTCGATCCGGCTTGTACCGGCCTGCCGTTTTGGCATCAGGCTGCTGCCGGGCTGCTAGAGTGAGAGCGGAGTCGCTGGCGTCCGCACGAGGTGGGCATGACAGGGGAAAGTCGCAAGCTGGGCCTGGGGTCGCTGACCGCGCTGGTGGTGGGCTCGATGGTCGGTGGCGGGATCTTCTCGCTACCGCAGAACATCGCCGCGCGGGCCGATGTCGGCGCGGTACTGATCGGCTGGGGCATTACCGCGGTGGGCATGCTGGCGCTGGCCTTCGTGTTCCAGGGCCTGGCCAACCGCAAGCCGCAGCTCGATGGCGGGGTGTACGTCTACGCCAAGGCGGGCCTCGGCGACTACATGGGTTTTTCCTCGGCCTGGGGTTACTGGATCAGCGCCTGGCTGGGCAATGTCGGCTACTTCGTCCTGCTGTTCTCGACCCTGGGTTATTTCTTCCCGGTCTTCGGCCAGGGCAATACGCCGCTGGCCATCGCCTGCGCCTCGGGGTTGCTCTGGTGCGTGCACGCCCTGGTGCTGCGCGGCATCAAGGAGGCGGCGCTGATCAACCTGATCACCACCGTGGCCAAGCTGGTGCCGATCCTGCTGTTCATCGCCATCGTCGGCCTGGCCTTCGACCGCGACATCTTCACCCGTGACATCTGGGGCCGCAGCAACCCGCAGTTCGGCGGTGTGCTGGAGCAGGTGCGCAACATGATGCTGGTCACCGTGTTCGTGTTCATCGGTATCGAAGGGGCGAGCGTGTACTCGTCGCGTGCCGAGCGCCGCCGCGATGTGGGCAAGGCCACGGTGATCGGCTTTCTCGGCGTGCTGGTGCTGCTGATGCTGGTCAACCTGCTGTCGCTGGGGGTGATGAGCCAGCCCGAGCTGGCGGCGCTGCAGAACCCGTCCATGGCCGGAGTGCTGGAGCATGTGGTGGGGCGTTGGGGGGCGGTGCTGATCAGCATCGGCCTGGCGGTGTCGCTGCTTGGTGCGCTGCTGTCGTGGGCGCTGCTGTGCGCCGAAATCCTCTTCGTCTCCGCCAAGGACGGCACCATGCCGGCCTTCCTGCGCCGGGAGAACGCCAATCAGGTGCCGGTCAACGCGCTGTGGCTGACCAACGGCATGATCCAGCTGTTCCTGCTGATCACCCTGTTTTCCCAAGGCACCTACCTGTCGCTCATCTACCTCGCGTCGTCGATGATTCTGGTGCCCTACCTGTGGTCGGCGGTCTATGCGCTGCTGCTGGCGCTGCGCGGCGAAACCTATGAAGACCAGGCCGGGCTGCGCCGCAAGGATCTGGCCATCGGCCTGCTGGCGGTGGGCTACGCGATCTGGCTGCTGTATGCCGGCGGGGTCAAGTACCTGCTGCTGTCGGCGCTGCTCTACGCGCCGGGGGCGCTGCTGTTTCGCCAGGCCAAGCGCGAGCAGGGGCAGGTGCTGTTCACCCGCTACGAATGGCCGATCTTCGCCGCCGTATTGCTGGCCGCCGTGCTGGCCGGCTATGGCCTGTATGCCGGGCATCTGAGCTTGTAGCGCTGGACAAAGCGGTCAGCGCGCGGATAATCCGCCTCATCGCCCTCTGACTCTGGCCTCGCGACCCCTATGCGCAAATCCCTGCGTACCGCCCTGATCTGGATACTGATGCTGGCCCTGCCGGCACAGGCCATGGCGGCGCTCGGCATGCAGTTGTGCGAGCAGGTGCATCGCAGCGGCGCTCTGCAGATGAGCTCGACTCAGCAGGTCGAGCACGGCATGCACCACGACATGGCGGCCGACAGCGCACATGGCGCGCATCAGGACGCCGCCCCGGTGGCCAGCAGCAATGCTCCCAGCGATGGCAGCCTCTGCACCCTGTGCGCCTTCTGCGTCGGTGTCGCCGCGCCCAGCCAGCCGTTTCTGAACGACTCTGCCCTGCAAACCGTCGAGCCGGCTACAGCCTGGCCCGACCGCCTTATCGTCGGCGTGGCCGACACGCCCGAACGCCCCCCGCGTCTTTCTCTCGCCTGAGCCCCTTAGGTAGCGCCGTCCTGCGGCGCCTGTAGCTCACGCGGCCGCCTGGCCGCCGTACGCGAGAACACATCATGACTTTGCATTCCCTTGCCGGAAGGCTGCTGGGCATCGCTGCCCTGACGCTGCCCGGCATCTTGATGGCGGCCCAGCCCGACCCGCTGGACGCCAACGCCGCCGTGCCGGCGCAGGATTACCGTTCCCCTCTGCAAGACTACCGTGCCCAGGCCGACGAGCCGTTGCAGGACTGGCGCGCGGCCAATGACCTGGTCGGCCGTATCGGCGGCTGGCGCACCTACAGCATGGAAGGCTGGGAGCAGCCGGCCGAGCAGGGCGCCGAGCCCGTCGAGGGAGGTGGCCATGACCACCATTAAACCCGCCGTACTGCTCTGCGCCGCGCTGCTGCTGACCGGCTGCGCCGGCTTCAGCCAGGACGGTGGCTTCGACCCGGTGCAGCAAAGCGCCGAGCGCCAGCTGGACAAGCAACTGCTGTGGGCGCGCGACGAGGCCGGGCGCGGGCAGATCGAGGCACGCGTCGCCGAGTTGCTGGCCGAACCCCTGAGCCTGGATGCCGCGGTGCAGCTGGCGCTGCTCAACAACCGCGGCCTGCAGGCGTCCTTCGACGAGCTGGGCATCGGCGAGGCCGAGCGCGTGCAGGCCGGGCGCCTGCCCAACCCCGGCTTCTCCTACGGTCGTCTGGAAAAGGGCAGCGAGGTCGAATACGAGCGCGGCCTGCACCTGAATCTGGCGCGGCTGATCGCCCTGCCGCTGACCTCGCGCCTGGAAGGTCGGCGCTTCGAGCAGCTGCAGCGGCAGACCAGCCTGGCGGTGTTCGACCTGGCCAGCGAGACGCGCAAGGCCTGGTACCAGGCGGTCGCCGCCGAGGAGAGCCTGGTCTACGCACGGCAGGTGCTGGACGCCGCCGAAGCCGGCGCCGATCTGGCCCGGCGCATGGCCGCAGTGGGCAACTTCAGCAAGCTGCAGCAGGCCGAGCAGCAGAACTTCTACGCCGAAGCCGGCATCGGCCTGTTGCAGGCCGAACAGGCGCGAGTACGTAGCCGCGAGCAGCTGACCCGTCTGCTCGGCCTGTGGGGCGAGCAGCTCGACTACCGCCTGCCCGAACGCCTGCCGGCGTTGCCGAAAACCGCGGACGAGTTGCCGGACGTGGAGCGCCTGGCCATGAACCAGCGCCAGGACATCCAGGCCGTGCGCCTGGATGCCGAGCGCCTGGCGCAGAACCTCGGCCTGACCCGCACCACGCGTTTCATCAACGTGCTGGAGCTGGGCGTGGTCAACAACCGCTCAAACGAGGAACCGACCCAGCGCGGCTACGAGATCAGCGTCGAGCTGCCGCTGTTCGACTGGAGCGGTGCCAAGGTGGCGCGGGCCGAGGCACAGTATCGCCAGGCGCTCAACCGTGCCGCCGAGACGGCGATCAACGCACGCTCGCAGGTACGCGAGGCCTATCACGCCTACCGCAACGCCTTCGAGCTGGCGCAGCACTACCGTACCGAGGTGCTGCCGCTACGTCAGCGCATCGCCGAGGAAAACCTGCTGCGCTACAACGGCATGTTCATCAGCACCTTCGACCTGCTCGCCGATGCGCGCCGCCAGGTGCAGGCGGTGGATGGCTACCTGCAGGCGCAGCGCGCCTTCTGGCTGGCGCGCGCCGACCTCGACATGGCCCTGTTGGGCGCCCCCAATCCCTCGCTCGGCGTGGCGCCTGCCGCTGCTGCCGAGCCGGCCGCCGCCGGCCACTGAACAAGGAATTTCCCAGATGGTTTCACGACGCGATTTCTTTCTCGGGGCCGGCGCCATCGGCGCTGCGGTGGCCACTTCGGCGGTCAGCCGGGTGGCCATGGCGGCCCTGCCCGAACCGGTGCTGCAGGCCAGCGCCGACACCCAACCGCCGCTGCAGCCGAACAGCGGGCGGCCCTACAACCCGGTGGTCACCCTCAACGGCTGGACCCTGCCGTGGCGCATGAACAACGGCGTCAAGGAGTTCCACCTGGTCGCCGAGCCGGTGGTACGCGAGCTGGCGCCCGGCTATAAGGCCCACCTGTGGGGCTACAACGGCCAGTCGCCGGGACCGACCATCGAGGTGGTGGAGGGCGACCGGGTGCGCATCTTCGTCACCAACAAGCTGCCCGAGCACACCAGCATCCACTGGCACGGCCAGCGTCTGCCCAACGGCATGGACGGCGTCGCGGGCCTGACCCAGCCGGCGATTCCGGTGGGCAAGACCTTCGTCTACGAGTTCGTCGCCCGCCGCCCCGGCACCTTCATGTACCACCCGCACGCCGACGAGATGGTGCAGATGGCCATGGGCATGATGGGGTTCTGGGTCACTCACCCCAAGGAGCATCATCCGCTGATCAGCGAGGTGGATCGCGACTACTGCTTCCTGCTCAGCGCCTACGACATCGAGCCGGGCGCCTACACGCCGAAGATCATGCAGATGCTCGATTTCAACCTGTGGACCTTCAACAGCCGCGTGTTCCCCGGCATCGACCCGCTGGTGGCGCGCCAGGGCGAGCGCGTGCGCCTGCGTGTCGGCAACCTGACCATGACCAACCACCCGATCCACCTGCACGGTCACGAGTTCGAGGTCACCGGCACCGACGGCGGGCCGACCCCGGTCGGCTCGCGCTGGCCGGAGGTGACCGCCGATGTGGCGGTGGGGCAGATGCGCCAGCTCGAGTTCATCGCCGACGAGGAGGGCGATTGGGCGCTGCACTGCCACAAGAGCCACCACAGCATGAACGCCATGGGCCACGACGTGCCGACCCTGGTCGGCGTCGATCATCGCGACATGACGCGCAAGATCGCCAAACTGGTGCCCGACTACATGGTGATGGGCGAGCGCGGCATGGCCGACATGGCGGAGATGCAGATGCCGCTACCCGACAACACCGTGCCGATGATGACCGGCGACGGCCCGTTCGGCTCGGTGGAGATGGGCGGCATGTTCACCATGCTCAAGGTGCGCAAGGAGCTGGCCGCTGGCGACTACCGCGACCCGGGCTGGTTCGAGCACCCAGCCGGCACGGTGGCCCATGAGTGGAAGGGCGCACTGGCCAACCCGAGCCGCTCGCACGACGGCGGCGGCCAGTCGATGCCGCTCAAGCAGCCGCTCGAGACGCCGGTGGAAGTGCAGGTACGCAAGCCGGGCGGTCATGCCGGGCATTGACGGGGCGGGCCGCCACGCGGCCCGGTCCCCATAGCAAGCGAGGATTCACAGATGAAAACAGCACAGTTACTGGTTCTGACCCTGATCGGGCTGCTCGGCAGCCCGGCAGCGCTGGCCCACAGCGAGGTGCACGAGGGCCATCAGGCCGCCGCAACGATCAGGGAGCAGAAGCCCTGGGGCATCGCCGGCCATGCCAGCGAAGTCGACCGCACCATCGAGATCCGCATGACCGATCAGATGCGCTTCACTCCGGATCGGCTACAGGTCAGGCAGGGCGAAACCATCCGTTTTGTCCACCACAACGACGGCAAGATCCTCCACGAGTTCGTCATCGGTACCCGCGAAACCCTGGATGAACATGCCGAGGCAATGCTGCGTTTTCCCGGTATGGAGCACGACGAGCCCTATATGGCCCACGTGGCGCCGGGGCAGAGCGGCGAGATGATCTGGACCTTCAACCGCGCCGGCGAATTCGATTTCGCCTGCCTGATCGCCGGCCACTACCAGGCCGGCATGGTCGGCACCATCCAGGTGCAGGCCGACTGACCTACGAGAGGAAACACGCATGAAGAAACCATTGTTAATCGCGGCACTGACCGCCCTGTTCAGCCTGCCGTTGCAGGCCGCCGCCCCCGCGCCGCTGAGCCAGGGCGAGGTGCGCAAGGTGGACGCCGCCGCGCAGAAGATCACCCTGCGTCACGGCCCCATCGCCAGTATCGGCATGCCGCCGATGACCATGGTCTTCGAAGTCGAGAAGCCTGAACTACTGGAAGGGGTTTCAGCTGGAGAGAAGGTGAAGTTTCAAGTGCAGCAGCAGGGTAACCGTTACATCGTTACCGAACTGCAGGTAGTGGAGTAGCCAGGAGAGCCGGCCCAGGCATTGCGCCTGGGCTGGCGAACACTCAGTTCAGGCCGTCGGTCAGGGCCTTGGCAGGTACCAGCTTGACCACTTTCTTGGCAGCGATTTCGATGGCTTTGCCGGTCTGCGGGTTACGGCCGGTGCGTGCCGGGCGCTCGCTCACTTTCAGCTTGCCGATGCCTGGCAGGGTGATCTCACCGTCGTTTTCCAGTGCGTCGCCGACAATTTCGCCCAGCTGATCGATCAGGGTACGGACAGTGGCTTTGGGCAGGGATACGGCCTCGGCCAGGTCGCTGATCAGTTGGTCTTTGGTGATTGCCATGATGTAACTCCGTTTGCAGGTGAGAGGTTCGATGCTGCCGATATGGATCTGCGCAGTCGAAAACGTGGGAACGCTAACATAAAAGACATGATTCGGCAGTGCCGCAACGGGCACTGCCGATAGGGCTTAGTGTCGCATCAGTCCTGGTGGTTCCAGCGTGCTAGCAAAAAACGCAGCCTGCCGCTGATGCCGGGTTCGCTGGCGCTGTCGAACGGCACCTCGATCTCCAGGCTTCCATCGTTCTGGAGGTTGCCATCGAGTTTATGGTCGGCGCTGTGCACCCCCTGGTTCTGCCAGGCGTGGCTCACCTGCCAGCCGCTGTCGGCGCCAGGCGGGGTTATTTCCAGCACCAGGCTGTTGCGGAACAGGTAGCTGCCCTCGAAATGCTGGTTGACCCATAGCTTGCGCTCCACCTCGTAGTCCGGCACTCGCACGTTAAAGGTCAAGGTATAGGCCAGCCCCTTGCGCCTACTGTTCACGCGCGCCCGATCAGCCAGAAACAGGCTGCCAAGGAATAGCTTGCCGTTCTCCTGCGGTGCCTTGAGCCAGTGCTGGTGGGCGAGACAGGCCACCGAATCCTCTTCGGCAGTACGCCGGCTCAGGTACCAGAGCTTGCCACGGGGGGCGGCGAGCACTTCGAACTGGTACAGGGCATTGACCGTTTGCCCCTGGCTCTCAGACTTGCGCAGCTCCTTGGGCAGGGTGATGGCGTCGACTTCAGCCCAGATGTCCACACGTACATCGCCGAACAGAAAGCGCGTGAGATTCTGGTAAGCCTCCTCGCTGTTGACGATGCCGAAGTAGCCGGAATGCGCTCGATAGGTAAAGGCCTTGGCGCAGGGCGCTGTCGGTTTGCCGCTAGCGTCCAGGCCGCAGAGGGTCGCGTTGTCGATGCGCACCAGGCCGTCGCTGCCATGGCCGGCGAAGGTACGCGACAGGCCCAGGCCAGCTTCGTAGTCCATGCGGTTGGTGCCAACCATGCAGAAGAATCGTTTGGATGCAAAGCGTGCCTCGGGTAGCCAGTCGACGCGCTCGGTGAGCTTGTAGGCAGCTTCCAGATCCAGAAAGGTCGCCAGGCGCTGGCGGTTGAAATTGCTGATATCGCTCAGGTTCAGCCAGCTCGGCGGGTTGATGCCGAGCAGGTCGATGCCGTTGTGCGGGGTAGCGTAGGTGAACACCTTGTCCACCAGCTGAGCCGCGCCGTCCGGATCCAGCTTGGGATTTTGCAGCAGGCCACGGCAGACCAGGCCACCCATCGAATGGGCCACCAGATAGCAGCGAAAGTCGGTCTTGCTAATGCCGTTCTTGGGGTTGGCGCAGATCAGCTCGCGCACCTTGAGTATCAGCTCGCCAAGCTTGCTGGCGAATACCTCCAGGCTCGGTGTGCTGCCGATGCCCAGCAGCCGTGAGGCCTCGTCGTAGTAGCGATAGATGATGATCGAACGGCTGCCCAGGCGATTGTCGGTATTGGCGGCCCATTCCGGGTCGAGAATGTCGTAGCCGTCTTCGTATACGTCCTGATAGTCGAATTCCGTGGCCAGGCGGATCACTGGCGACTCGAAGACGAATTTGCGTGGCTGGCGGGTCTTTTCCGCTACCGCGCGGTAGACGGTAGAACCGAGGTTGAAACCGCAGAACGGGTCGGCGCTGGTCTGGTCGATCTCCCCCGGGGTCATGGCGTAGCCACGCACGTAGATGATCGGATGGAAGGGGCTATGCGAATTGGCCATGGTTGCTCCTGAGGTGGCGTGCGCGTGCCTCGGGAATGCTCATCATGGCCGAACTGCGGGATGCGACGAGTGGCGCGGGTAATAGTGGAGAAGGTTAGTTCAGCGCCAGAGGTTTTCCGGATTTTTGCACCGCCAGACGGCGACTTGGCAAGGCTCGACTAAGCTACTGATACTTGCCTAATGCTGGAGTGCCATCATGTTGCGCGCATTTGCCGATCTGGGGTTCCGCTGGAAGATTGCCCTGCCCATTCTGTTGCTGGCCGCCTTGCTGGTAGCGATGGGAACCTTGGGTGTGCGCGGTATCACTCAGGTCGCCGAATCCAGTACCACGCTGACCAATCGCCATCTGCCGGCCATCAGCCTGCTGCTCAACGCCGACCGCGATCTTTATCAGGCCTTCGTCGCTGAGCGTAGCCTGCTTGATGAGGGTGCCGAGGATCACGTCGCCGCGCTCAAGAAAACTCACGCCGAGAACCTGCAGCAGGCCTACGACCGTGTGCACAAGTTCGCCGACATGCAGCCCGGCAGCGAGGCGCTGGCGCTGGTGGCCGAGTTCGATCGTGGCTTCGAGCGCTGGAAGGCCACCTCGCAGCGAGTGCTGGAGCTGGCCTCCAGTGATCCGGAAGGCGCCAGTCGGCTTAGCTTTGGCGACAGCGAGGCGCAGTTCGAAGAGGCGCGCACTGCCATCGACAAGCTCGGTGAATTGGAAGACAACGCCGCCAATGCCGTTGGCACCGATGCCATTGCCCGCGGCGAAGCGCTGGTCTGGCAGCAGGGACTGATCATCGCCATCGGCCTGCTGGTGTGCCTGGTCCTGGTGGTGGGCTTCCCGCTGTTGGTGACCCGTCCGCTGCATAACCTGCTTTATCGCATCGAACAGATCGCTGACGGTGACGGCGACCTGCGGGTGCGCCTGGACGTGCTCTCCAGGGACGAACTGGGCAAGCTCAGCCACGCCTTCAACCGCTTTCTCGACAAACTGCAGCCGTTGATCAAGGAAGTCGGCAGGGTCACTGGTGAGGTGGCCGACTCGGCACAGAGTCTCGCAGGCATGGCGGCCGCCAATGATCGATTGATCAGCAGCGAGCACGCGGCGGTCGATCAGGTCAGCACTGCGGCCACCGAAATGAGCGTGGCCGTGCATGAGGTGGCGCGCAATGCGCAGAATGCTGCCGATGCTGCGCGCCATGCCGAGGTCCAGTCGCGAGAAGGCGCCCAGGTGGTCGGTGCGACCATTCATTCGATTCGCCAACTGGCCCAGGAAGTGGAGAGCGCATCCGACACCATCCAGACCCTGGAGCAGGAAACCGCCAACATCGGTGCGGTACTGGCGGTGATCAAGGGCATCGCTGAACAGACCAACCTGCTGGCGCTCAACGCGGCCATCGAGGCAGCGCGGGCAGGGGAGCAGGGCCGCGGTTTTGCCGTGGTCGCCGATGAGGTGCGAGCGCTGGCAGCACGTACCCAGGAGTCGACCAAGGACATCCAGCAGATGATCGAGCGTCTACAGGCTGGTGTGCAGAATGCGGTCAAGGCCACGCACTCAGGCAGCGCACGGGCGCGGCAGAGCGTGGAGCAGGCTGCCGGTGTGGACCAGGCTTTGAGCGTGACCGGTGATTCGGTGCAGCGCATCAACGACATGGCTGCGCAGATCGCCACCGCCTGCGAGGAACAGAGCAGCGTTACCGAGGAAATCGCGCGCAATATCAGTGACATTCGCGACCTCTCCAACGAAGCGGCGCAGACGTCCGAACAGAGCACGCGGGCCAGCCAACACCTGTCCGAGCTGTCCCACGGGCTGGCCCAGTTGGTGGGACGTTTCCGGGTGTGACGTCAGTGTCTCGCGTATCTAAGTGTTTGAAGCAGTTGTAAGTTTACGTTTAGCCGTTACAATGGCGCGGCTCGCCGCAATGGCGAGCAGCGTTATGGTGGCCCTGCCGGTCCCCTCGCAACGATTACCCGTCAACCTGGTCAGGCCCGGAAGGGAGCAGCCACAGCGGGAACATTGTGTGCCGGGGTGTGGCTGGTAGGGTCCACCTCCAGTTTCCAAGCCCTTGCATCCTTCTATCTCAATATCTTCAGCGTCTATCTGGCGGTTTTTTGCTGTGCGCAATAAAAAGCCCGCGCTTTGGGCGCGGGCTTTCGGCTGTTTGCAGGCTCAGGCGATGCGGTAATTCAACACGCTGTCCTGTTCCTTGAGCGTCTTGCGCAGATCGGCTGGGATATTGCCGGCGCGTACGGCCAGTTCCAGGCGGATTTCTTCCAGGCTTTGGGCGAAGGCATTCTGGTCGTTGATCTGTGGCTTGGCCAGGACGCGGCTGTAGACAGTGATGTCGCTCTCGTCGAGCAGGGCGAGGATGATGCTGCCGTCCGGGCGCGGTGAGCTGAAGCTGGCACGCAACGGATTGAACAGGTGATCGACGAGCTGTTGGTTGGTGAGTTCCATGTCCTACTCCATCCTGAGGTTGGTCACCTTCGACCTCAGGATGACGACTTAGTTCAGGCAGTGAGCGACTGGCGGGTACGCTCGATCACCTGTTGCAGCGATTCGTCGCTGTACTGGCCTGGGTAGAGACGCTGGCTGTACTGGGCGATACCGGTCTTGTCGACCAGGGTAAAACTGAAGCTGCCCTTGCGCGTTGCCTGAATGCGGCAATCGAACGGTGCAAAGGCGTGAGTCAGGGTGCTGATGGCTTTCTGAATTTGATGTTGAGCATTCATTTTTCTAAGTATTCCTTAAAGCATGTGCGCTTCGTTGCGCGTGGTGTAGCTCCATGTGGTTGGCCGAAAAACGGCCATAGCATGTCAACCGATCGGAGCTTGATTAGCACGATAAAGTTCCATTGTTACGGTTCTTCGGCGTGGTCGGTACGTCGGAGGCAGGCAGAGGAACTGCGCCGATAAACGGCGAGTCGGCCTGATCAGTCAGCAGATGGGATCTTGGAGGGCGGCAGCGCAGAGATGCGCTAGACGTTGAACCGGGAAACCAGCGAGGGGGCGCAAAGGCCTTAATGACTTGCAGCGTGGTACGAACGGCGCGAATACTAATGCTTTGTGCAAGAAATGACCAGTGTTATTTCTCAAGTCAGGGCGATGCTGCTCCACACAAGCGGGTGGCGGATGCAATTTGCCGGTTGCTCCGCTAGGATTAGCCCACTTTTGCTTTCCTCATATGACGGTTTTCCATGAGTTATCAGGTTCTTGCACGTAAATGGCGTCCGCGCTCGTTCCGCGAAATGGTCGGCCAGACGCATGTGCTCAAGGCTCTGATCAACGCCCTGGACAGTCAGCGCCTGCACCATGCCTACCTGTTCACCGGCACCCGTGGTGTGGGCAAGACCACTATTGCGCGGATCATCGCCAAGTGCCTGAACTGCGAAACCGGCATCAGTTCCACCCCTTGCGGCACCTGTTCGGTCTGTCGGGAAATCGATGAGGGGCGTTTCGTCGACCTGATCGAAGTGGACGCCGCCAGCCGCACCAAGGTCGAAGACACCCGTGAGCTGCTCGACAACGTGCAGTACTCGCCAAGTCGGGGTCGCTTCAAGGTCTACCTGATCGACGAAGTGCACATGCTTTCCACCAGCTCCTTCAACGCCCTGTTGAAGACCCTGGAGGAGCCGCCGCCCCACGTCAAATTCCTCCTCGCCACCACCGACCCACAGAAGCTGCCGGTTACCGTGCTGTCGCGCTGCCTGCAGTTCTCGCTGAAGAACATGCCGCCGGAGCGAGTGGTCGAGCACCTGACCCACGTATTGACCGCCGAGAACGTGCCGTTCGAGGACGATGCCCTGTGGCTGCTTGGCCGCGCTGCCGATGGCTCGATGCGCGACGCCATGAGCTTGACCGACCAGGCCATCGCTTTCGGCGAAGGCAAGGTACTGGCGGCTGACGTGCGTGCCATGCTCGGCACGCTCGATCACGGTCAGGTCTATGGCGTGCTGCATGCGCTGATCGAAGGTGATGCGCGGGCACTGATCGAAGCGGTGCGTCATCTTGCCGAGCAGGGGCCGGACTGGAATGGCGTGCTGTCGGAAATGCTCAACGTCCTGCATCGTGTGGCGATAGCCCAGGCGCTGCCGGAGGCCGTGGACAATGGCCAGGGCGACCGCGAACGCGTGCTGCAACTGGCCCAGGCGCTGCCGGCCGAAGACGTGCAGTTCTACTATCAGATGGGCTTGATTGGCCGTCGTGATTTACCGCTGGCGCCTGAGCCGCGCGGTGGCTTCGAGATGGTGCTGCTGCGCATGCTGGCTTTCCGCCCAGCGGGAGGCGACGATGCGCCCAAGGTCACGCTAAAGCCCTTGGGGATCAGCCAGGCCACTGCTGATTCCCAACAAAGCCCAGTGGCCGGCACCGCTATGCCGGCTCCCGTGGTTTCTGCTCCTGTTATCGCTCCCGTCGCACAGGCTCCCGTTGTTGCGGCGGCGGTCGAGCCTGACCCTGTTGTGCCGGCAGCGAGCGTCATGCCAGACGTGACTGAGCCGGTTCAGCCTGTTGAGGTGCCTGTAGCGCCGGCCGTTAATCTGCCCGCCGAGCCCGAGCCCGAGCCCGAGCCCGAGCCCGAGCCCGAGCCCGCTGCTCCTGTGGTTGATGTGCCTTGGGCAACTGCCAAGGCTGCCGAGCCTGTGGCTGAGCCCGTTCAGCCTGTTGCGCCAGCAGAGCCAGAGGTGAAAACCGCAGAGCCAGTAGTTTCGCAAGTTGCATCGGTCGAAGTGCCCGCACCGAGTGAGGTCGCGCCACCGGTAGCCGATGCAGATGGTGGCGAAGATGAGCCACCGCTCGGCGACTACGACTATGTGGAAATGGACGCCGAAACCCTGGACTACGATTTCGGCCAAGCCGAAACCGCGGCGCCCGTGGTTGAAGAGCCGTTGCCTGCGGCTAAACCCGCAACCGGTCTGGCGGCAGAGTGGCTGTCACTGTTCCCGCAGCTTGGCCTGGGTGGCATGACTGGCAGCATCGCCGCCAACTGCACCCTGATCGAAGCCAATGGCGATGACTGGCTGCTGCACCTGGATCCGGCGCACAGTGCACTGTTCAATCCGACTCAGCAGCGTCGTCTCAATGACGCGCTGAACCAGCAACAGGGGCGCAGCATCAAACTGCGTATCGAGCTGTGCAAGCCTGAGCAGGAAACCCCGGCGCAGGCCGCAGCACGGCGCCGTGCCGACCGCCAGCGCAGCGCCGAGGCGTCGATCCACGGCGACCCGCTGGTGCAGCAGATGATTCAGCAGTTCGCGGCCAAGGTTCGCGACGACAGCATCGAACCTATCGATATTCCCAGCTAACCGGTCGTTTCAACGACTTGTTTAACCCCGAACACCGAGGATACCGACATGATGAAAGGTGGCATGGCAGGCCTGATGAAGCAGGCTCAGCAAATGCAGGAAAAAATGCAGAAGATGCAGGAAGAACTGGCCAACGCTGAAGTCACCGGCCAGTCCGGCGCCGGCCTGGTCAGCGTGGTGATGACCGGTCGTCACGACGTCAAGCGCATCACCCTGGATGACAGCCTGATGCAGGAAGACAAGGAAGTGCTGGAAGACCTGATCGCCGCTGCCGTCAACGACGCGGTGCGTAAGGTCGAGCAGAACAGCCAGGAGAAGATGTCCGGCATGACCGCAGGGATGCAGCTACCCCCCGGCTTCAAAATGCCCTTCTGAGCATGTGACGCCCAGCCGGCACGCATTACTGCGTTGCGAAAGGCCCCGAGCATCCTCATTTACAGACTTAAACTCCGGTGCTCGGGGCCTTTCGCGCCTTGTACTGCATACCGTCCGGTCGCCCCGTGATAATGCTGTGCAAAAACGCACCCGTTCGTAGGGTGGGCTTTAGCCCACCAGATCATTGCCCGCCAACTTTTGCAGGACTTCCATGAGCTTCAGCCCTCTGATTCGCCAGTTGATCGATTCTCTGCGCATCCTGCCCGGCGTCGGCCAGAAGACCGCGCAGCGCATGGCGCTGCAGCTGCTCGAGCGCGATCGCAGTGGTGGTCTGCGTCTGGCGCAGGCACTGAATGCGGCGATGGAAGGCGTGGGGCACTGCAAGCGCTGCCGCAGCCTGAGCGAGGACGAAATCTGCCAGCTGTGTCTGGACGAGCGCCGCGACGACAGCCTGCTGTGTGTGGTCGAAGGTCCGATGGACGTGCATGCCGTGGAGCAGACCGGCTTTCGCGGCCGTTATTTCGTGCTCAAGGGGCATCTCTCACCGCTCGATGGTCTGGGGCCAGAGGCCATCGGTATTCCGGCGCTGCTGGAGCGTATCGATGCCGGTGCTTTCAGCGAAGTGATCCTGGCCACCAACCCGACGGTGGAAGGCGAGGCCACGGCGCACTACATCGCTCAGATCCTCGCCGGTAAAGGTCTGGTCGCCTCGCGCATCGCCCATGGCATGCCGCTCGGTGGCGAACTGGAACTGGTCGACGGCGGCACCCTGGCCCATGCCTTGGCAGGTCGGCGCCCGATCAGCCTGTAAGCAGTCAAACCCTCTCGATTCGGAGTGCCAGTGACCACCGACACTCTGCGCCGTATTGCTCTGCTGCTCCTGCTCGGGGCGCCTCTGGCCGTACAGGCTCAATGTCCGACCGGGCAGGTACAGGTGTGCCTGGGCGCTTCCTGCTTGTGCGTGCCCGATCCGGTACGGGTACGCGAAGATGGCCTGAATATGGCGGCGGCGCGTCTCGAAGCCTGGTTGCTGCAATCTCGCCAGGCAGCACTGCTAGCCGGCACCGAACCTATCCCTCTGATGATTCGTGCCCAGCTCGCGCCTTTCTACGACGATGCATTGCTTGATGAAGTGCGCTTTCGCGTGGGCATCACCGACGAGATGGACGCCGCCACCGTCATGCTGCAGAACCCCGATGTGCAGGCCGTGACGCTGGTCGACGTGGTGGTATTTCGCAACGCCGATGCTGCTGCAGAGGATGCAGCGCTGTGGGCGCATGAATTGTGGCATGTGCAGCAATACCGCGAGTGGGGCACCGATGGCTTCGCCCAGCGTTACACGCGCAATTTCCAGTCGGTGGAAGGGCCAGCCTACGAGATGGGCGAGCGGGTGAGAAAAGCGTTGCGCGGGCAGAAATGAAACGCTCGCTTGAAAACCAAGCAAGCGCTAGGTTAGGGTGGCCAAAATAATAACGGGAGTACCCGCATGGCCGCCTCTCTGTCGTATTTCGATGAGTCCCACCAATTGGTTCGCGATTCCGTTCGGCGTTTCGTCGAGCGCGAGATCCTGCCGCATATCGACGAGTGGGAGGAGGCCGGGGATTTTCCTCGTGAGCTGTACCTCAAGGCTGGCGCTGCGGGCATTCTCGGTATCGGTTACCCGGAGCAGCTCGGCGGCAGTCATGAGGGTGACGTGTTCGCCAAGGTGGCGGCCAGCGAGGAACTGATGCGTAGTGGCTCCGGCGGCCTGGTGGCTGGGCTCGGTTCGCTGGATATCGGTTTGCCGCCCATCGTCAAATGGGCCCAGCCCGCCGTGCGCGAACGTGTGGTGCCGCAGGTACTGGCTGGCGAGAAGATCATGGCGCTGGCGGTGACCGAGCCCTCCGGTGGCTCCGACGTGGCCAATCTCAAGACCCGCGCTGTGCGCGACGGCGATCATTACCGCGTCAATGGCAGCAAGACCTTCATCACCAGCGGCGTGCGTGCCGATTACTACACGGTGGCGGTGCGCACCGGCGGTGAGGGCTTTGGCGGCGTCAGCCTGTTGCTGGTGGAGAAGGGCACGCCGGGTTTCAGTGTCGGTCGCAAGCTGAAGAAGATGGGTTGGTGGGCGTCGGATACCGCCGAACTGTTCTTTGACGACTGCAAGGTGCCGGTGGAGAACCTGATCGGCGTGGAGAACGCCGGTTTCGCCTGCATCATGGCCAACTTCCAGAACGAGCGCCTTAGCCTGGCGATCATGGCCAACATGACCGCACAACTGGCCCTGGAAGAGTCCCTGAAGTGGGCGCGCGAGCGCCAGGCGTTCGGCAAGCCGGTGGGCAAGTTCCAGGTGCTCAAGCACCGCCTGGCCGAGATGGCCACGCAGCTCGAAGTCTCCCGTGAGTTCACCTACCGTCAGGCCGCGCAGATGGCGGCCGGCAGGAGCGTGATCAAGGAGATCTCCATGGCCAAGAACTTCGCCACCGATATCGCCGATCGCCTGACCTACGATGCGGTGCAGATCATGGGTGGCATGGGTTACATGCGCGAAAGCCTGGTCGAGCGCCTGTACCGCGACAACCGCATCCTCTCCATCGGCGGTGGTACGCGGGAGATCATGAACGAGATCATCGCGAAGCAGATGGGGCTGTAGTCGGGGCGCAGTGGGAGGGGCTTTAGCCGCGATCATCCTCAAAAAGGGCGGAAAAGCTCGCCGCTGAAGCGCCTCCCACGGGGGCATGGTCCTGCGCGGTTATCAGGAAGCGACCTGATTCTGCGCGGCCTGGCGCAGGCGGGCGATGTCGCGTTGCGGCGGATCGCCGAACAGACGGCTGTACTCGCGACTGAACTGCGATGGACTTTCGTAGCCGACGCGGTAGCTGGCCGCTGCCGCTTCGAGGTTGTCGCACAGCATTAGCCGGCGAGCCTCCTGCAGGCGCAGCTGCTTCTGATACTGCAGCGGGCTGAATGCCGTGACTGCCTTGAATCTATGGTGCAGGGTCGAGGGGCTCAGGTTCACCTCGCGGGCCAGTTCCTCGATCCGCAGCGGCTGATCGAAATTCTTGCGCAGCCACTCGATGGCGCGGGAGATGCGCTGGCTCTGGCTGTCGGCGATCACCACTTCATGCAGGCGATGGCCCTGCGGGCTGAGCAGCATGCGGTAGAAAATCTCACGCAATGCCAATGGCGCCAGCATGGCGATGTCGGATGGGGTTTCCAGCAGGCGCAGCAGGCGGATCACCGCATCCAGCAGGCGCGGGTCGAGACGATCGAGAAACAGCGCCCGCTGGGAAGCCGCGTCCGGGGCTGGAATCGCTGGCATTTCGGTGAGCAGGCTGCTGATCAGCGCGGGATCGATCTCCAGAGCGATGCTCAGATAGGGGTGATCCGGGCTGGCCTCGATCACCCGACCGGTTACCGGCAGCACCACCGACGCCACCAGGTAATTCAACGGATCATAGACGTAGAGCTCGTCACCCAGACGTATCTCTTTACGGCCCTGGGCGATGATGCACAGGCAGGGGTCGTAGACTGTCTGCATCGGCAGGCTGGGTGTCGTGGCGCGTGCCAGCTTCAGGCCAGGAATCGCTGTGAGGTGTAGACCGTCATCGGGGACGAAGCGATCGACCAGACGCGCCATTTCGTGGCTAAGTTCGGCAAGGGGGGTGTCGAGAGTTGTGGCGGTGTGAATGGGTGACTGCATGGCGCGCCTCCGGAAAGTCAGCGAAGCCTAGCCAGGTTTTTCAGGCAAGTCATGAGGGGCGGCAGGATTAGGCAAATATTTGCCAGTAATGGGCAAATAACCGGTGATACAGAGTATTTCAAGGGTAGTCAGGGTGCGCTGCACTCGGTTGCAGCAATTTCCTTGTTATGGAGTTTTAGGCAAGGATTTGCCAGAAATCGACTAACGCTCTGATGACTTTCTGCCTGATCTTTGTAGCCATCGAGCGGTGTCTCTGCATCGGCTCGAACACGTGCAGTAGCCCGATCACCCGCTAAGTGGTGCCCACATACCTCACGAAAGGAGCGAACCATGCCCAGCAAATGGCTGATCGCACCGCTGACTCTGTTATTGCTCGCCACGGCCTGGCTTGACTCAAGAGCCGTTGGCGAAGCGGCTTTTGCCGAGCCGGACGCAGCGCCCCATGTTCTGCAGCGAAACGCTGCTGGTATGTATTGATTCAGTTCCAGGAGGTTGCCATGAGCATCATTCACCGTATGACCGTTCGCGCCCGTCACGGCCGTTCAAATCGGTTGGGGCAGTGCCTGGCGCGGTTGCATGAGGTCGGGCGAGATATTCCAGGTTGTGAGCGCCTGCGTGTGTTCTCACTGCGCAATGATCCGTTGATCTGGCAGGTCGAAGGGCAGTGGCGTTCGACAGCGGCACGCGACGCTTTTCTCGGCAGCGACGGCCTGCGTCGGGTTTTGGCCCAGGCGATAGATGAAGGGCTGCTCACTCATCTCGAATGCGGTATGGAGTTGCAGCAGCAGGTCGCCTGAGCCGCTCAGGCTTGCCTTTGTGAAATTATCTATATAGATTTTCATGGAATTAATTATTTTAAATTTCATGAGTCGTCTATGTTTCGCCATGCCAGTGAGCACGTCGACAGCTATTACGCCCATAGCTGCAAGGATCGACTGACGCATCATCCCGTGCTGCAAGATGATCTGCAGTGCGAGGTGCTGGTGATCGGTGCTGGTTTCAGTGGTCTGCACACTGCTTTGCGCCTGGCCGAAGCAGGGCGCAAGGTCATTCTGCTGGAGGCCAGTCGTGTGGCATGGGCGGCCTCTGGACGCAATGGCGGGCAGGCGATTCTGGGCTGGTCCTGCGATATGCCGCCGCTGGAAAAGGCGCTGGGCATCGAACGCGCCCGCCGTCTGTGGGATGGCATGAGCTGGGCAGCTCGTGAGCTGCGTGAACTGCCCGAGCGCCACGGCTTCGACTGCGATTACCGCCGCGGCCATCTGTGGACGGCAGTGCTGCCACGTCGTGTGGCGCTGCTGCATGAGTGGCAGGAGGAGGCCGCTTATAAATGGGGGCATCGCGCGCTGCAGTTCGTTTCCCGTGAGCAGATGCCGGAGTGGGTCGCCAGCGAGCGTTACCGCGCTGGCCTCTACGACCCTGAGGCCGGGCATCTCAATCCGCTCAAGTTGGCGCTCGGGCTGGCCGAAGCCTTCGTTCGCGCCGGTGGGCAGATCTTCGAGCAAAGCCGTGTGCTGAGTCAGGACAAGCAGGGCGCGGGCTACCGGGTGCGTACCGAGCACGGCAGCGCGCAGGCCGACACCCTGGTGCTGGCCTGCAACACCTATATCGATCACCTCGAGCCGCGTCTGGCGCGGCGCATCCTGCCTGTCGGCACCTACCAGATCGCCACCGAACCGCTGGGCGCCGACTGCGCCGAGGCACTTTTGCCGCGCAATGCGTGTGTGACCGACAACCAGTTCGTCCTCGACTACTTCCGCCGCACCCCGGATCACCGCCTGCTGTTTGGCGGCGGCTGTACCTATCTGGGCGGCCTGCCGAGAGACATGGCGGCGGCCACGCGACCGTTCCTCGAGCGCGTATTCCCGCAGCTTTCAGGCGTGGCAATCGACTTTGCCTGGGGCGGCCATATCGACGTGACTCGTGCTCGCACGCCCGACGTTGGCGGCGAGAACGGCCGTTACTGGCTGCAGGGCTTTTCCGGGCATGGTGTGCTGCCGACCCTGGCGGCGGCGCGGGCAGTCAGTGATGCCATTCTCGGCAATGACGACGAACTGGCGCTGTATCAGCAACTGCGCAATCCCGAATTCCCATTCGGCGAGCGCCTGGCGGCACCGCTCGAGGCCATCGGCAAGGCCTGGTATCGATTAAGGGACTATTTCTGACATGGACAAGAATCTGGAGATGGCCGCGCTGGCCGTGCTCATTCACGACCTGCGCAAGCACAAGAAGGTCACCCTCAACGAGCTGGCCGAGCGCATCGGTCGTTCCGTGGGCTTTCTCTCGCAGGTCGAGCGTGGCCTGTCGCGCCCGACCGTGGCAGATCTGACTGCCATCAGCGAGGCACTCGACGTACCCACCACCTATTTCTACAGCCTGCCCAAGCCCAAGGCGCTGGACTGGGTGACCCGTCCGGACGAGCGCCGCACCCTGTACCTGGCCGGTGGCATCACCGACATCATGGCGTCGCCGACCTTGCAGGGCGCCTTCATGGTCGTCGATAGCCTGCTCGAACCGGGGGCCAGCAGTGGCGAGCGGCAGATGAGCGATCGTTCCGAGCAGGCCGGCTATGTGCTCGAAGGTCAGTTGACGCTGTGGCTGGGCGAGGACGAAGAGAGTGCCACCCTCTATCCCGGCGATGTTTTCCAGGTGCCGAGCTATGCGCGCCTGCGTTATGCCAACCAGGGCGACACCCCCGCGCGGGTGTTGTGGATCTACACCTGAACCTTCCCGTGAACCCGGAAATAACCACAATGAACGCCACCCGAGTCGAGCTGCTCGACGAAGTCCGTCAATTTCGCCAGGTCCACCCCGAGGTGCGCTTCGTCGACCTGATCTGCCTGGACATTCCCGGGCATTTCTATGGCAAGCGCTACCCCATCGAAATGCTGGAGAAGGTCGCCGCCGGCAGCGCCCTGAAACTGCCGCAGAACTGCGTGCTGCTCGGCGCTCAGGGCGGGCTGTACGAGATCGGCGACTACTGCTTCCATGACGGCGACCCGGACGCGCCACGGCGGCTGATCCCCGGCACGCTCAAGCTGGTGAACTGGGAGCGCCAGCCGCTGGGGCAGATGCTGATCAGCTCCGATGGTACCGAAGCGCCCATCGAATTCGAGCCGCGCGAGGTGCTGACGCGCGTGGTGCAGCGCCTGGCCGCGCGTGGCATTCGTCCGGTGGTGGCCTTCGAGCTGGAGTTCTACCTGTTCGACAAGGCGCTCAAGGACGGCTTGCCGCAGTACCCGCGCGATGACCTGAGTGGCGATGCCGACGACCAGCCGAACATGCACATCGAACGGCTGTCGCGTTTTTCCGAGGTGCTCGACGACATCACCGAGACCGCGCGTCTGCAGGGCATCGACACCACGGTGATCACCGCCGAGATCGGCCCGGGGCAGTTCGAGATCAACTTCAGCCACAACATGGATCCGATGCAGGCGGCCGACTGGTCGGCGCTGTTCTGCCGGGTGACCCGTGGTGTGGCGCTCAAATACGGCCATCGCGCCAGCTTCATGGCCAAGCCTTATCTGCAGTATCCCGGCAGCGGCATGCACATCCACGTCAGCCTGTACGACGAAGCCGGTGACAACCTGCTGGCGCGTGATGAGCAGCGTCCGCTGCGGCATGCCGTGGCCGGTTGCCTGGAACTGCTGCCGGAGCTGATGCCGATCTACGCGCCGAACCACAACAGCTATCGTCGCTTCGGCGCTCAGGTGAACTCGGCGAGCAAGGCCAGTTGGGGCTTCGAAGACCGCGACGCCTGCGTGCGTATTCCCGAGTCGGACGCGCGCGACCTGCGCCTGGAATTCCGCCTGCCGGGCGCCGATGCCAACCCCTATCTGGTGCTGGCGGCATTGCTGACCAGTATCGAGCATGGCCTCGACGCCAAGGTCGAGCCCATTGCACCGCTCAATGACGACCGCACCAGCGGCGTCGACTTTCCCAAGGACATGCTCGACGCCGTGCGCCGCATGCAGGCCAGTGAGCGCGTTGCCGCGGGGCTGGGCAGCGAGTTCGTCATGGTCTATTGCGAGAACAAACGCCAGGATCACCTGGCCTTCATGCACGACATCAGCCCGCGCGAATACCGCTGGTACCTGTGATGTCACGGATAGAAGGAGGCGCCATGAACAACGCCGTAAACAACCCCAAGACCACACACTGGCAGGCCCTGAGCCAGGCTCACCACCTGGCACCATTCAGTGATTACAAGCAGCTGGCCGAGAAGGGCCCGCGCATCATCACCGAGGCAAAAGGCGTGCACCTGTGGGACAGCGAGGGCAACAAGATCCTCGATGGCATGGCCGGTCTTTGGTGCGTGGCGGTCGGCTATGGTCGCGAGGAGCTGGTCGAAGCTGCCGCTACGCAGATGCGCCAGTTGCCGTTCTACAACACCTTCTTCCAGACCGCCCATCCACCGGTGCTGGAGCTGGCCCATGCCATCTCCCAGCTGGCGCCGGCCGGCATGAACCATGTGTTCTTCACCGGGTCGGGCTCGGAGGGCAACGACACCATGCTGCGCCTGGTACGCCACTACTGGGCGTGCAAGGGGCAGCCTGCGAAGAAGATCATCATCGGCCGCGACAACGGTTATCACGGTTCCACCGTGGCCGGCGCCAGCCTCGGCGGCATGAAGTTCATGCACGAGCAGGGCGATCTGCCGATTCCGGGCATCGCCCATATCCCGCAGCCCTACTGGTTCGGCGAGGGCGGCGACCAGTCGCCGGAGGAATTCGGCATCTGGGCAGCCGATCAGCTGGAGAAGAAGATTCTCGAGCTGGGCGAAGAAAACGTTGCCGCCTTTATCGCCGAGCCGATCCAGGGCGCCGGCGGCGTGATCATCCCGCCCGAGACCTACTGGCCGCGGATCAAGGAGATCCTGGCCAAGTACGACATTCTGTTCGTGGCCGACGAGGTGATCTGCGGTTTCGGCCGTACCGGCGAGTGGTTCGGCAGCCAGTACTACGACCTCAAGCCGGACCTGATGACCATCGCCAAGGGCCTTACCAGCGGCTACGTGCCGATGGGCGGGCTGATCGTCAGCGACAAGGTATTCGAGGTGATCGAGGCGCATGGCGACTTCAACCACGGCTTCACCTATTCCGGGCATCCGGTGGCGGCAGCGGTGGGGCTGGAGAACCTGCGCCTGCTCCGGGAAGAAGGCATCGTCCAGCGGGTGAAGGCAGACACCGCGCCTTACCTGCAAAAGCGCCTGCGTGAACTGGCGGATCATCCGCTGGTGGGCGAAGTGCGTGGCGTCGGTATGCTCGGTGCCATCGAGCTGGTACAGGACAAGGCCACGCGCAAGCGCTTCTCCGGTGATGTGGGCGTGGGTATGGTGTGCCGTGGCCACTGCTTCAACAACGGCCTGATCATGCGCGCGGTGGGCGACACCATGATCATCGCGCCGCCTCTGGTAATCAACCAGGCGGAAGTGGATGAGCTGGTGGAGAAAGCGCGCAAGTGTCTGGATCTGACCTGGGAGCAGGTTCGCGGTCTGGCGTAATTCAAGAAGGTGCGCGTAGCGCGCACCGGCCAGGCAAATGAAAACCCCGCGACCGGTGACGGTGGCGGGGTTTCGTTTTTCAGCCGCTTACTTGAGGCTGTTTTTCAACGTCTGTGCTGCCTGATCCATGGCGGAGCGTACCGCCGGGACTTCGGACACCACATTGAGCAGGCCGTAGTCGTGGATCATGCCGTTGTAGCGCACGGCGGTCACCGGTACGCCGGCGGCGTTCAGGCGGCGAGCGTAGGCTTCGCCTTCGTCGCGCAGCACGTCCATCTCGGCGGTCTGCACCAGTGCTGGCGGCAGGCCTTTGAGCTGTTCCAGGCTGGCGCGCAGGGGTGATGCATGGATCTCGTTACGCTGCTTCGGGTCGGTGGTGTAGTTGTCCCAGAACCATTCCATCATGCCGCGGGTCAGGAAGTGGCCTTCGGCGAACTGGTTGTAGGAGCCATTGTTGAAGTTGGCGTCGGTCACCGGCCACAGCAGCACCTGGGCGCGCAGTTTCGGCGTCCCGGCTTCCTTGGCCTTGATGGCCACCACGGCGGCCATGTTGCCGCCGACGCTGTTACCGGCCACTGCCAGGCGCGAGCCGTCGACACCGATCTGGCTGCCGTTGTCAGCCACCCACTTCGTGGCGGCATAGGCCTGGTTGATCGCGGTCGGGTATTTGGCTTCGGGTGATGGCGTGTAGTCGACATAGATCGCGGCGGCGCCGGAACCTACTACCAGGTCGCGGATCAGGCGTTCGTGGGTCGGATAATCACCCAGTACCCAGCCACCGCCGTGGAAGAACATGAAGCCCGGCAGAATGCCGCGAGCGCCTTCAGGACGTACCACCTTGAGGGTGAGCGACTGGCCATTAACCTGGATCACCTTGGTGTCCACGATAATGCCGGACAGGTCCACCTTGACGCTGGCCTGAGCACCTACCAGTACGGCGCGGGCGTCTTTCGGCGAGAGGGTTTCCAGCGGCTGACCACCACCGGCTGCCAGGGCATCGAGAAAGCCCTGGGTGTTGCGCTCCACGCCGGGGCTGCCTGCGGCGAAGCTGCTGTTGATGGCCAGGGCAAGCAGCCCGGCAGTCAGAGTGCGAGAAAATTTCATGGTCAAACTCCTGTCGATCAGTTGGGTGGCTGGTTGTCAGTTCTGGTTGGTGCAAACGCTGGAGAGTTGTTCGTAGTCGAGAACTTCCACGTCACCCGCGCTGTTGCGGTAGGTCATCGTTGCCGTGACCACTTCGCACTGCGAGCTGTTAGGCACGTCGATGGAAATCACCTTGGCGATATCCAGGTTCTGGCCGTAGCGGTAGGGCGTGGCCTCGGCGCTGTGGGCGAGGGTGGTGAGCGACGCGCTGAACGCGAGGGCAGTCAGGGCGGTGGCGAGCAGGGTGCGGGTTTTCATGGCGGTTCTCCTCTTGGAGCCGCGCTCGGGCTGTGGCCGCGAGCGCTGGCTGCTAACTGTCAGACGATGGTCAAGGTGACGTCGATGTTGCCGCGGGTGGCGTTGGAGTACGGGCAAACGATGTGCGCGCGATCCACCAGGGTTTGTGCGGCTTCCGGGGTCAGGCCGGGCAGGCTGATGCGCAGTTCCACCTCGATACCGAAGCCGGTGGGGATGGCGCCGATGCCGACGGTGCCTTCGATGAAGGTGTCAGCCGGGATGCTCAGCTTGTCGCGGGCGGCGACGAATTTCAGGGCACCGAGGAAGCAGGCGGAATAACCGGCGGCGAACAGCTGCTCCGGGTTGGTGCCGTTACCGCCGGCGCCACCCAGTTCTTTCGGGGTGGACAGGGCGATGTCGAGGATGCCGTCGGAGGAGACAGCGCGGCCTTCACGGCCACCAAAGGCTTCAGCGGTTGCACGGTAGAGAACGTTTTCGATAGTCATGGCATTGATCCTTGTCGGTGGGGTAGTGATGGATTGGCTTGCTAATCTTTTGTGCGCTAACCGTTTCCATGGAGCGAACTATATTGCGCAAAATATTAGTGCACAAGACAATTGTATGGAAGATTTGGTTATAGATTTTTGATTTTCAGGAATAAGCAGGCACGACAGGGGGGGGTAGCCATGCTTTGCAGTAGATGCCGTAGGTGATTTGGCAGAATCAGACCGAATAGAGGCTCAGGAGAAGCCCGTGATGCGTGGAGATGGACGATGAGGCCGCTGAATACGGCGCGCACGAGACTTTGCCCGGCTAGGGGGTTCTACGGGGCAGCGGAAGCAGGCGATGGCCGGCACCGCCTGGGATCAGAGGGCGTCTTGCAGATGGCCGCGCAGTTCTATCAGGTCATCACGCAGCTTGCCCAGTTGCGCCATGTTCAACGCAGAAGCCTTGAGGATGCAGGCAGGCAATGCTTTGGCCTGTTCGTGCAGGGCGCGACCCTTGTCGGTCAGGTACAGCTGTACCACACGTTCATCCTGGCTGCTGCGCTGGCGCTGCAGCAGGCCTTCGCTCTCCAGGCGCTTGAGCAGAGGCGTCAACGAGCCCGGATCGGTCAGCATGCGTGCGCTGATCTCACTGACGGTGATGCCCTCGTTTTCCCACAGCACCAGCATGGCCAGATATTGCGGATAGGTGAGACCGAGCGCCTGCAGCAGGGGCTTGTAGGTCTTGGTCATCATCAGCGAGGTGGAATAGAGGGCGAAGCACAGCTGGTTATCCAGCATCAGCTCGGCGCAGGGTTCCACTTGGGAGGTCATGGCATTGGCCTGTGCAAATGTGGTTGGTGTTGTCGGCAAGCGGTGCGGAGGTAATCCGCACCCAGATGGCATCAGCCGCAGGATACGCGGGTGATCACTCGCTGATCATCAACGTTGAGGTTAAGGCGTTGACCATTGTATTCCAAGGTCACCACGCTGTCGGGTGTGAGTATGCGAGCCGTGCTGGCCCCGGCTTGCTGGCGTGCCTGCTCGAGCAGTTCGGGCGTTGCGGTCTTGCCTTTGAAGTGCTCGACGGCGGACGAGGTGCAGCTGTCCGGCGTCGGGCCACTCGGTGCGGCAGCGGAGGTCGGTTTCTCGGCGGTGCTGCTGCAGCCGGCTGCAAGCAGGGTGGCGCCCAGGATGAGGCAGAGACGAGTTTTGAAATTCAATGCATGAGCTCCTTGGGTTATTGCGCGCCTTCCAGGCGCGCCAGACGTTCTTCGAGGGCGGCGATGCGCGTTTCCAGTTCGACCAGTCGATCTTCGTTAGGTGCCGCAGCCTCCCCACGAGCAGCAGGGCGGCTGGCCAGCAAGCTTTCCATATCTGCAGATTCGCCCAGCAGATGCATGTAGCGATCCTCGCGCTGACCACTCTGGCGTGGTAGCAGAAGCGCCAGACCGCGACCGATCAGACGTTCCAACTGATGCTGGACCTCGGCGACATCGTCGAAATCGTGCATGCGATTGCTGCGCGTGAGCAGCTCATTGAGCGTCTGCGGGCCACGCAACAGCAGCAGACCGAGCAATACCGTCTGCGGCTTGACCAACTCCAACTGCTTGTCGCAACGCTGTTCCCAGCGGTCGGCACGGCTGCCCATCACCAGATGTACCAGCTTGCGACCTTCGAGGCTGCGCAGATAGCGCCCGACTTCACCGGTTTCCAGGTTCATCAGCGGTTCGCGGCTGGTCTTCTGGTTACAGGCCAGTTGCACGGCATTGAGCGTCAGCGGGTAGGTTTCCGGCGTGGTCAGCTGCTTTTCGATCAGGCAGCCGAGGATGCGCACCTCGACGGCGTGCAGCGGGGTTTCACCAACCAGCGGGGATGGGGTGTGCGACATGGATCGATCCTGGCAGGAAGAACGCGCCTAGGTTAACGGCATCCGCGCTCAGCTGACAGGCTTCAATGTGTGTTCGAGCATGTCCAGGCTGGCGCCGAGCACCTGCTGGCGCGATTCCTGGCTGGCCATCATGCGCGCCAGCAGCAGGCTGCCCAGGCATTGCGCGAGAATCGTCCAGGCCAGTTGCGCGTCGCCGATGATCTCGGCCCAGGTGTTCTGCAACTGCAGGATCTGCTGCTCGGTACGCAGCCGCACGCGTTCATCGGCACGGGCGATCTCCGCGCCCAGGGCAGGCAGCACGCAACCTTTATCCGGTTGCTCGACATGCGCCAGGCTGAGATAGGCCGCCAGGCAGCGTTGCAGCTTGTCGCGCCCAGCGTCACCCGCTTCGCCGCCAAGCCGGCTCAGGCTGTTACGCAGCTCGCGTTCGATCAGTTCAGCGAACAAATCGTCCTTGCTCGGGAAATGGCTGTAGAAGGCTGCGCCGGTCAGACCTATGGTTTTCATCAGCGCGTCCACGCCGGTCACGGCAAAACCTTGCTGCTTGGCAATCGCGCCGCTGCTGGCGAGCAGGCGCTCGCGGGTTTCGGCCTTGTGTTCGGCGGAATAACGCATGGATGACTCCGTTCTATGCTGGGTTGACCTGCCCGAGATAGTAGCATAACGTTCGTTCAGCTAACGATCGTTAGTTAATGGAGGAAGCCATGAACGAGAACAAGAAAGTCGCTTTGATCATCGGCGCGGGTGATGCCACCGGCGGCGCCATTGCTCGGCGTTTTGCTCGCGAGGGGTATGTCGCCTGCGTCACCCGGCGCAGCCTCGATAAACTGCAACCGCTGCTGGAAGAAATCCGTAGCGAGGGCGGCGAAGCCCATGGCTTTGCTTCCGATGCGCGACGTGAGGAGCAGGTGGCTGAACTGGTCGAAAGCATCGAGCGTGACATCGGGCCGATCGAGGTGATGGTGTTCAATATCGGCGCCAACGTGCCCTGCAGCATCCTCGATGAAACCGCACGCAAGTACTTCAAGATCTGGGAAATGGCCTGCTTCTCCGGCTTTCTCACCAGCCAGGCGGTGGCCAGGCGCATGGTCACCCGCGGACGCGGCACCATCCTGTTCACCGGTGCTACTGCCGGCCTGCGTGGCGCCGCCGGATTTGCCGCTTTCGCCGGGGCCAAGCACGGCATCCGCGCGCTGGCGCAGAGCATGGCGCGTGAACTGGGACCGCTGAATATTCATGTCGCCCATGTGGTGGTGGACGGTGCCATCGATACCGCCTTTATCCGCGACAGCTTTCCCGAGCTATACGCCAAGAAGGATCAGGATGGCATTCTCGATCCCGAGCATATCGCCGACAGCTACTGGTTCCTGCACGCTCAGCCGCGCGATGCCTGGACCTTCGAGCTGGATCTGCGCCCGTGGATCGAGCGCTGGTAACCTGCGCTGAACCCATAATCACAATAACGAGCGAGTGAAGCTGATGAGCAAGACGGTGGAATTCTTCTTCGACCTGGGCAGCCCGGCGTCCTACCTGGCCCATACCCAGTTGCCTGATCTGTGTCGCGACGCCGGCGCTGAATTGGTCTATCGACCGATGCTGCTGGGCGCAGTGTTCCAGGCCACCGGCAACGCCTCGCCGGCAATGATTCCGGCCAAGGGGCGCTACATGCTGCGCGACCTGGCACGCTTTGCCGAGCGCTATGGCGTACCGATGCGCTTCAATCCGCATTTTCCGATCAATACCCTGACGCTGATGCGCTTGCTGGTGGCCGTTCAACTGCATCAGCCGGAGCGCTTCGACGATGCCTTGCAGGCGCTATTCCGGGCGATCTGGGTCGACGGGGTGAATATGGGGGATCCGGCCAAGGTAGCAGGCGTGCTGGTCGCCGCTGGTTTCGATGCAGCCGCCCTGCAGGCGCAGATCGCTGAACCGGCAGTGAAGGACGCGCTCAAGGCGACTACCGAAGAGGCGGTCAAACGCGGCGTATTTGGCGCGCCGACCTGCTTTGTTGGCGGCGAGATGTTCTTCGGTCAGGATCGCCTGGATTTCGTTCGCGAAGCGCTTCGCGGCTAGGTGCTTTTCGTCCAGGGGCTGATGCCTGGCACAATGGCCGGATCATTTTCCGGTCATTCGAGTAACCGATGAACCCCGAAACGCTGAAACTCCTGGTGACCCGCCGTATGCCTTACGGCAAGTACAAGGATCGACTGATCGCCGATCTACCGGGCCACTACCTCAACTGGTTCGCCCGCACGGGTTTCCCCAAGGGCGAGCTGGGTCAGCTGCTCGCGCTGATGCAGGAGATCGATCACAACGGCCTCAAACCGTTGCTCGATCCGTTGCGCGACCGTTCGTAGCCCGGATGCAATCCGGGGACAACTTCCGATCTCTCCCGGATTTCATGCGGGCTACGACCCTACGTCTGGGTTGCCCTCAGTGCCAATTGCGGCCGTGATCCAGCTTCTGATCTACCAGCCATTTGCCATGGGCGATAGACGCGTGCTGGGCCTTGTTCAGGTCATCCATGAAGGCGTAATCCACCGGCAAGGTCTGGCGTTTGCTGGTGTTGCCGTTGGGATCGGTAATCTGGCAACCGCCGGCCCAGGGTGTCGGCAGGCCGGGGTGTTCCATGACGCTGGCGCGGATGGTGTGGTCGCGGTGGGTGCAGGTAAGCGCGCTCATGAGGCCACCTCGTGGATCAAGGCGCCGCCCTCGGCGTCGACGCCACACCGAGGTTCCAGCCGGGAGCCGGTAGCGGCGCCGCGTGGATGAGTGATGCGTCTGTCTCCTCACCTTAGCGCAAATGTTGGCGAACCGAATGTTGGCCGACAAACGTGCCACGTTCTCTCGCATGGTCGCAGGCGCCCAGGGCCGCGTACCTCCCAGGGGCATGCAAGCAATGTCGGCTCACCCTAGGAAATCTCGCGCACCCCGTCTGCGCTCCGTGCTTTGGGCGCGAAGCGGGCAGCCAGGCGCATCGACAGAGTGACCAGGCGCTGATACAGCGCCGGCATGCTGCGCTGCATCCAGTCCAGAGCATGGGCATCGGCGCCGATAAGAATGCGCCGCTTGTTGGCCAGCACTCCATTTACGATGACCTTCGCCGCCTGTTCCGGCGTGGTGCGCAGCAGCTGGTCATTGAACTGCTGGCGCGCCTGTTCGGCTTCCTGGCCGGTGACCTTGGCCAGGCTATCGTTCATCCGCGCGGTCTTGGCGATGTTGGTGCGGATGCCGCCGGGATGCACGCAGCTGGCGGAAACCCCGCAGGCGGCCATATCCAGCTCCTGGCGCAGCGACTCGGTAAAGCCGCGCACGGCGAACTTGCTGGCGTTGTAGGCGCTCATTCCGGGCTGGGAGAACAGGCCGAACACGCTGGACACATTGACTACATGGCCCTGGCCGGCTGCCTTGAGGTAGGGCAGGAAGGCCTTGGTGCCGTTGACCACACCCCAGAAGTTGATGTTCATGATCCATTCGTAGTCGGCGTAATCGTTGCCCTCCACGGTGCCGCCCTGGGCCACGCCGGCATTGTTGAAGATGGCGTTGACCCGGCCGAACTCGCTGACGATCTGCTCGGCCCAGGCCTCGACGGCGAAGCGATCAGCAACGTCGACCCGCTGCTGGCTGACGGTGACGCCGAGCTTGCGGGCCTGCTCGACGGTTTCCTTGAGGCCCTCGACGTTGACGTCGGACAGCGCCAGGTGGCAGCCCTGGCGGGCCAGGTGGTAGGCGAGGGCGCGGCCGATGCCGGAGCCAGCGCCGGTGATGGCGGCAACCTTGTTCTCGAAGGATTTCATGCGCTGACCTCCTGCGCGTCGAGGCTGATGGCATTGCTCTGCGCCGGGTGAGCGGCGTGCTGGCGACTGAAGTGATAGGCATGCGGATCGAAGTTGCGCGTCAGCATGCGAAAGCGCCAGGTGAAACCGGGCCATACCGTGCAGTTGCGCCCACTGATCGGATGCAGGTACCAGCTCATGCAGCCGCCGGCATTCCATACGGTGCTGCCGAGGGTGCCCTGGATCTTGCGATTGAAGGCGTCCTGCGCCTCGCGCTTGGGCTCCAGACTCTGCAGCCGGCCTTCTTCTAGCTGCTTGAGGGCGCCGAGCACATAGGTGATCTGCGACTCGATCATGTAGACCATGGAGTTGTGGCCCAGGCCGGTGTTCGGCCCCATGAGGAAGAACAGGTTGGGGAAGCCCGCGGTCATGGTGCCCTTGTAGGCTTCCGGACCTTCGGGCCAGGTGTCGAGCAGATCGACGCCGTCGCGGCCGAACACGGTGCCGCGCGGCAGCGGGTCGCTGGGGGTGAAGCCGGTGCCGAAGATGATGGCGTCCACTTCGCGCTCCTGGCCGTCGGCAGTGCGCACGGCGCCCGGCAGGATTTCGGCGATACCGTCGGTGATCACCTCGACGTTGGCCTGGGTCAGCGCCGGGTAGTAGTCATTGGAGATCAGCACCCTCTTGCAGCCCATGGTGTAGTCCGGGGTGACCTTGGCGCGCAGTGCCGGATCCTTGATCTGCTTCTTGATGTACAGCTTGGCGATGCCCTGGGCCATGCGCAGCAGGCGCGGGGCGAAGGCGAAGGCGATCACCCGGCTTTCGAGGATGCTGTACAGGGCGCCGCGCCAGAGTTTCTGCGCCAGAGGGAAGCGCTTGAAGCGCTCGCGTTCATCATCGCGAATGGCGCGGTCCGGCTTGGGCATGATCCACGGTGCCGTGCGCTGGTAGAGATCGAGCTGCGCAACCTGCTTTTGTATCTGCGGCACGAACTGGATGGCCGAGGCGCCGGTACCGATCACCGCCACGCGCTTGCCGCTCAGGTCGTAGTCGTGATTCCACTGCTGTGAGTGGAACACCTCGCCGGTGAAGTTCTCCAGGCCCTTGAGTTTGGGAATCGACGGCGTCGACAGTGCGCCCATACCGGATACCACGAACTGCGCGCTGTACTGGTTGCCGGCGCGGTCCTGCAGATGCCATAGCTCGGCGTGCTCGTCCCAGCGCATCTGCACCACTTCTGTGTCCAGCAGGGTCTTGTCCTGCAGCCGATACTTCTCCCAGCAACCTTGCAGATAGGCCTTGATTTCCGGCTGCCTGGCGAACATCCGCGTCCAGTTCGGGTTCGGCTCGAAGGAGAAGGAATACAGATGCGATTGCACGTCGCAGCCGCAGCCCGGGTAGTTGTTCACCCGCCAGGTGCCGCCGACGCCGGCTTCCTTTTCGAACAGCAGGAAGTCCTGCTCGCCCTGTTGCTTGAGGCGAATGGCCATGCCGAGGCCGGAAAAGCCGCTGCCGAGGATGGCGATCTTGCAATGGCGGCCAGCGATAGGGGGTGACACGGGCGCATTCATGACCGAACTCCTGCTTGTCGTTCTTGTTGGTGTCTAAATCCGTACACCAAGAGGCCTCAGCTGCTGAAACCGAGGCGCTCGCGCCAGCGATTTTCCAGCTTGTCGGTGTCGTGATCCTTGGGGTGGAAGCCGGGGCGGTAGTAGTCCAGATAGGGGCCGAGCAGCCTGGTGAAGAAGCCATTACGCGGGCCGAACAGCTTCTTCAGGCCGAAGCCCCAGCTGCGCCAGTTGAACAGTTGACCGTCCTTGCGCAGCAGGTGAATCTGGAACCAGCCGATCACGCCGAGGAACATCAGGGTGGTCAGCATCATCACTAGTGTGCGGGTGAAGTAACCGCCGTAGACCTTCTGATAGACGTCGTAGCACACGGCCTTGTGCTCGTTCTCCTCGATGGCGTGCCACATCCACAGTTGATAGAGCTTCGGGTCGTTCATCTGTGTGGTGAGATCTTCACGCTTGAGCAACTGCTCGGCCATGGTCGCGGTGAAGTGTTCCAGGGCGCAGGTGGCTGCCAGGCGTTGCTTCTTGGTGCTGAAGCGGGTCGTCCATTCGAGCAGTACCTTGATGCGCAGCTCGAGGCGCTCCAGGTCGATACCGTGCTCATTGGCATAGTCGTTGTAGGCCGCATGGTCCTTGGAGTGCATGGCCTCCTGACCGATGAAGGCGCTGATGTCTTTTTTCAGCTGCGGCTCGCTGACCTGATCGCGTACGGCGCGCACGCTGTCGACGAAGAACTTCTCGCCGTAGGGGAACAGCGACGACAGATTGTTCATGAAATGGCTCATGAACGGGTCGTCGTAGAACCAGTACTTCGGTGTCTCGCTGAAACTGAAGTCCATGCGACGCACCGGAAAGCTGGGTTTCGGCTGGGGTAGGGTGGTACTTGCGCTCATCGTTCGAGTCCTCTTCTGGGCGTTGGTACTCCCGATTGTCGTGCGGCTCTGGCTGGCAGCACTCGGGGTCGCAGATGGCTAATCTCGACAGACCAACTGTGTCATTGAACGATGTAACTATCGGGCGTGCGGGCGCTGAGCGCCGCCAACTTAAGGCGGGTCTGATGGGCAGAATCAGGAAAGAGGTACGCAATCCGCCGCGCTAGACGTGGCGGATTGCGCTGACGACGGGGCTTACGGTGAGTTACGGCGCAGCTCGGCCACTTCGCTGCGCAGCGCGCGCAACTCGTCGAGAATTGCCTGTTCGCGAGTTGCTGCGGCCTGCTCCTCGGCATTGGGCTCGTGGGTGCTCTGCATCGCGTTGACGATAACGGCGATGAACAGGTTGAGCATCATGAATGTCGCGACGAGGATATAGGGCACGAAGAACAGCCAGGCCAGTGGATGCTCTTCCATCACCGGGCGCACGATGCCCATCGACCAGCTTTCCAGGGTCATCACCTGGAACAGGGTGTACAGACTGGCGCCGATATTACCGAACCACTCGGGGAAGCTCTGGCCGAACAGCTGGGTGGCCATCACCGCGGCGACATAGAACACCAACCCCATCAGCATGACGATGCTGCCCATGCCAGGCAGAGAAGCGAGCAGCGCCTGCACCACCTTGCGCATGCTCGGATTGATCGACACCAGTCGCAGTACCCGCAGCACGCGCAAGGCACGCAGCACGGCGAAGGGGCCGCTTGCCGGTACCAGGGCGATGCCGACTACCAGGCAATCGAATACTGCCCAGGGATCGCGCAGCAGGCCGATGCCGCGGGCGGTGAAACGTAGCGCCAGTTCGATAACGAAGCAGGTGAGGATGAAGGTATCGAGAATCAGCAGCGGCGTGCCCCAGTCGGTCATGATCGACGGTGAGGTCTGCAGGCCGAGAATGACGGCATTGATGATGATCAGCAGGGTGATCAGGCGCTGCATGATGGCGCCGTTCATGAGAGCGCCCAGGCGTTGACGCCAGTCGCTGGATGGATTCAGTTCGAGTTCGTGCATGGGAGTCTGGCCAAGGTAATCGGTGATGCCGGGCATTGCCCGGCTGAATCATCAACCCACTTGCGGGTTGGCAGGCGCTTTGGCTCAGTGATCGTCGAGGGCGAAGGCCGTCAGTGTGAAGGTGGGGATGCCGGCGTCCTGCAGTTTCTGCGAACCGCCCAGCTCAGGCAGGTCGATGATCGCAGCGGCCTCGAAGACCGTTGCACGCATGCGTCGCACCAGGTTGGCTGCGGCGATCAGGGTGCCGCCGGTAGCGATCAGGTCATCGAAGATCAGTACCGAATCGCCTTCGCAGAGACTGTCGCTGTGCACTTCGAGGAAGGCTTCGCCATATTCGGTCTGGTAGCCCTCGCTGAGCACGTCAGCCGGCAGTTTGCCCTGCTTGCGAAACAGCACCAGCGGCTTGTTCAGTTCGTAGGCGATGATCGAGCCGATCAGGAAGCCGCGCGCGTCCATGGCGCCGATGTGACTGAATTCGGCCTCCACGTAACGCTGGATAAAACTGTCGGCGACCATGCGCAGGGCGCGCGGTGACTGAAACAGCGGGGTGATGTCGCGAAATATGACGCCCGGTTTGGGGAAGTCCGGTACCGGGCGGATCAGGGTTTTGATGCTGAATTCGTCAAAGATCATCGTGGGGTCCTAATGCGTTGAGCCCGCGAAATCGTGCGAACTCAAACGTCGAGGTTGCCGCCGGCCAGAGCACACAGCTCGATTGGGTCGAGAATGTGCACTTCCTTGCCTTCGGCTTCGAGCAGCTTGTTCTGTTGGAAGCGGGTAAATACGCGAGACACCGTCTCTACCGCAAGGCCCAAATAGTTACCAATTTCGTTGCGCGACATGGCCAGGCGGAACTGGTTGGCCGAGAAGCCGCGGGCGCGGAAGCGGGCGGAGAGATTGACCAGGAAGGTGGCGATGCGTTCGTCCGCGGTCTTCTTCGACAGCAACAGCATCATCTGCTGATCGTCGCGGATTTCACGGCTCATGATACGCATCAGCTGGCGACGCAGTTGCGGCAACTGCAGAGCCAGGTCGTCAAGGCGCTCGAAGGGAATCTCGCAGACCGAGGTGGTTTCCAGTGCCTGCGCGGAAACCGGGTAGCGCTCGCCGTCGACCCCGGACAGGCCGACCAGCTCGCTGGGCAGGTGGAAGCCGGTGATCTGCTCCTCACCGCCATCGCTCAGGCTGAAGGTCTTCAGCGCACCGGAGCGTACGGCGAACACGGAGCCGAAGGTGTCGCCCTGGCGGAACAGGAATTCACCCTTCTTCAGCGGGCGGCCGCGCTTGACGATGTCGTCGAGCGCGTCCATGTCTTCCAGGTTCAGCGAGATCGGCAGGCACAGGCTGGCCAGGCTGCAATCCTTGCAATGGGCTTGATGCTGCTTGTGCAGCTTGATGCTCTCGGACATCGTTGGGCTTCCCGGATATACACGCAATGTTCGTAAGGGTACCGCAGGGCTCGGGTGGCGGCCAGCCATATAAGGGCTGACCGAGCGCTCAAGTTTAGCCTCTGGGTGCCGATCCAGACTGTAGAACCATAGTCCAAAGCAGGGAGCAGCGCGATGCGCATACCATCCAGTGGGCCGCTGAATAATCTGGTGCAGGGCGTTCAGCGACAATTTACCGCAGTCGAGCGGAGCCCCGAGGAGGTGCGCGAGGGGCTCCGTGTGAGTCTGTCCGAGTTGGGCAAGAGCATGTTGGCCAAGTCCGACAAGAACGAGGACATCGACAACAGCGATCTGCCCAAGGCGATCAAGGACCTGCTCAAAATGATCCGCGAGTTGCGTGCGCAGATCGTCGAGAAGCAGGCGCAGATAGAGGCGATCATGAGCGATCAGAGCCTTGATGCGAAAACCAAGCGCCAGCAGCTTGAAGGATTACAGACCGAGCTGGCGTCGCTCAACAGCGCATTGACTGCGGCCAATGCCAACCTGATTAAGCTCATGCGTGAGAACGGCCTGTCGAACGAGCAGATGCAGACCGCCGCCACGCTGGCGATGGGGTGATACGCCAGCCAGTGACGGAAGCCGTCACTGGCGCAGGCTACTGGTGTTCAGATCACCCGAGAAAAACGCTGGCGTACCTGATCGTTGAGATAGCGGTCGAACAGCATGCATAGCGAGCGCACCAGCAGACGCCCGGCCGGGCGCACCTGAATCCCTTCTGCACCCAGCTCGATCAAACCGTCACGGTCGAGCTGCTGAAGCTCAGGCCAAAGCGCCGCGAAGTAGTCGCGGAATACCACGCCGTGGGCCTGTTCGATGTCGTCGAAACGCAGCTCGAAGTGGCAGATCAGCTGCTGGATCACGGCGCGGCGCAGGCGGTCGTCGGCATTGCAGTGCAAGCCGCGACGCGTTGCCAGCTGGCCATTGCCCAGGGTCTGCTGATAGCTGGCGATATCGCTGTCATTCTGGCTGTACAGATCACCGATCTGGCTGATGGCAGAGACGCCCAGGCCAATCAGGTCACAGTGGCCGTGGGTGGTGTAGCCCTGGAAGTTGCGTTGCAGCGTGCCTTCTTCCTGGGCGATGGCCAGTTCGTCGTCGGGCAGGGCGAAGTGGTCCATGCCTATGTAACGATACCCGGCGCGTGTCAGCTGCTCGATGCTGTTCTGCAACATGGCCAGCTTGTCCGCCGGGCTCGGCAGGTCGTCGGCGCTGATGCGCCGTTGCGGCATGAAGCGTTCCGGCAGGTGTGCGTAGTTGAACAGCGACAGGCGATCCGGCTGCAGGGCGATGACCTCGGCCACGGTGCGGGCGAAGCGCTCTGGCGTTTGTTTGGGCAGGCCGTAGATCAGGTCGATGTTCACCGAGCGGAACTGCAGGGTACGCGCCGCCTCGACGATGGCGCGGGTTTCCTCCAGGGTCTGCAGGCGGTTGACCGCGCGTTGCACCTCGGGGTCGAGGTCCTGCACGCCGAGGCTGACACGGTTGAAGCCCAGCTCACGCAGCAGGCCCATGGTCGACCAGTCGGCCTCGCGTGGGTCGATCTCGATGCTGTAGTCGCCGGAGTCATCATCGAGCAGGTTGAAGTGCCGACGCAGGTGCTGCATCAGCCGGCGCAGTTCGTCGTGGCTGAGGAAGGTCGGTGTACCTCCACCGAAATGCAGCTGTTCGATTGGCTGGTTGCGGTCGATGTAGCGGCTGATGATCTCGATTTCCCGCTCGAGCTTTTCCAGATAGGGCAGGGCGCGGCCGCGGTCCTTGGTGATGACCTTGTTGCAGGCGCAGTAGTAGCAGATGTGCGCGCAGAAGGGCACGTGCACGTACAGCGACAACGGGCGTCCGGCCTTGCGGCTGTCGCGCAGGGCATGCAGCAGGTCGAACGGGCCGATATCGTCGTGAAACTGTACGGCAGTCGGGTAGGAGGTGTAGCGCGGGCCGGCGAGATCGTAGCGGCGGATCAGGTCGGCATCCCACTGGATGGCGTCGAGCATGGGAAATAATCCTGGACAGGCTGTGCGGCCAGTCTAGGGATGCGCGTAGGTGGTGGCCTTGACCTGAATCAAGGGCACGTTGAGCACTGGAGGTGTTGTCGCGGCGTAGCCCGGATGCAATCCGGGGATGTTGGGTACCTTGCTCCCGGATTACATCCGGGCTACGCCTCAGTGCCCCATCAGCCAGTGCTGGTGTGGGCCGGGCAGGGTCCAGATACCGAACAGGATGACCAGCAGGCCGCCAGCCATGCGCACGCCGCGCTTGCGTAGCAGGGTGGTGATGCGTTCTGCTGCCAGCCCGGTGGCCAGCAGCACCGGCCAGGTGCCCAGGCCGAACGCTAGCATCAGCAGGGCACTGTTGACTGCATTTCCCTGGCTGGAGGCCCACAGCAGGGTGCTGTAGACCAGCCCGCACGGCAGCCAGCCCCATAAACCACCCAGGACCAGGGCGCGCGGCAGATTGCTGACCGGCATGAAGCGCCGGGTCAGCGGCTGGATATGCCGCCACAGGCCGCGACCCAGCGCTTCGATGCGTGTCAGCCCGCTCCACCAGCCGGCCAGATAAAGACCCATGGCAATCAGCAGCAAGGCAGCCATTGTGCGCATCGCCACTTCGGCTTTGCTGCCGGCAATGGCCCAGCCGGCCAGGCCCAGGAGCAAGCCTGCAAGGCTGTAGCTGAGAATGCGCCCGAGGTTGTAAGCCAGCAGCAGTTGTAGACGCCTGCCGCGTTGCTCGGCAGGGATCGCTAGAGTCAGCGCGCCCATCAGGCCGCCGCACATGCCGAGGCAATGGCCGCCACCGAGCAGGCCGAGAATCAGCGCCGACACCAGCAGCGGTGCCAGCTCAAGCATCAGGTTTGCCCGGCTTGTTGTGGTCCTCGGCCTGCTCGACGCCAGCCTTGTGCAGTGGATCTTCGTCGTCGAACAGAATGCTGTGCGCTGGGCCGTCGAGATCGTCGTACTGACCGCTGTCTACCGCCCAGAAGAACAGCCAGATGGCGAAACCGACCAGGCCGATGGCGACAGGGATCAGGATGTAGAGGGCGGACATGCGGTCTCCAGGGGGGCATCTGAGTAGGAGCCAGCGCTGCTCGCGAACCGCTTCTTCGCGAGCAGAGCTCGCTCCTACGTGTTCGGGGTGCGGCTCAGGCGCAGGGCGTTGAGCACCACCAGCAGCGAGCTAAGGGACATGCCCACGGCTGCCCAGATCGGCGTGATCCAGCCCAGGGCGGCGAAGGGCAGTACCAGGCCATTGTACAGCGTCGCCCAGGCCAGGTTCTCGATGATGATACGGCGCGTGCGCTTGGCCAGCTTCAGGCCGTCGACCAGGCTGCTCAGTCGGTTCGACAGCAACACGGCGTCGGCGCTGGTTTTCGCCAGGTCGGAGGCCGAGCCCATGGCCACGCTGATGTCGGCGGCAGCCAATACCGGTACGTCGTTGACGCCGTCGCCAAGCATCAGCACGCGCCGCCCTTCACCGTGCAACTGCTTGAGCACTGCCAGCTTGGCATCCGGGGTCAGGCCGCCCCGAGCGTCGTCGATGCCCAGCTGGCGGGCGACTTCACCCACCATCGGTGAGCTGTCACCAGAGAGCAGGTGAATGTTCCAGCCCCGCGCGCGCGCAGCGGAGATCAGGTCGGGAGCATCCTCGCGCAGGCGGTCGTCGAGGACGAACCAGGCCAGTGGGCCCTGTTCGTCGCCCAGCAGCAGCCATTGGCCGTGCTCGCTGGCAATCGGTGGTACGGCCTGGCCGCTCAGGGCGCAGACGAAGCTGGCCTCGCCTATGCGTAGCAGGCGGCCATCGACGCTGCCCTGTAGACCCTGGCCCGGATGACTGTCCACGGATTGCGCCGCGCGGGGCGCTTGGCTGAACGCGCGGGCGATGGGGTGTTCCGAACGGTTCTCCAGCGCGGCCGCCAGCGCCAGGCAAGCGCCCTGGTCGAGATCGCGCAGCGGATGGATGGCCTTGAGCGTCAGGCGGCCTTCGGTCAGCGTGCCGGTCTTGTCGAGCACCAGGGTGTCGATCTGGTTTAGGCCTTCGAGCACATGGCCGCGCGTCAGCAGCATGCCCAGCTTGTGCAGGGTGCCGGTGGCGGTGGTCAGCGCAGTCGGGGTGGCCAGGGCCAGGGCGCAGGGGCAGGTGGCCACGAGCAGGGCGAGCACGACCCAGAAGGCGCGACTGGAGTCTATCTCCCACCAGGCGAAACCGACCGCGGCGGCCGCCACCAGAATGAACAGCAGGAACCATTGCGACACGCGGTCGGCGATTTCCGCCAGGCGTGGTTTTTCGCTTTGCGCCCTATCCAGCAAGCGCACGATGGCCGACAGGCGCGTGGCATCGCCCAGCGCCTGCACTTCGACGGTCAATGGGCCTTCGACGTTCAGCGTGCCAGCGGTAACGCTGTCGCCGATGCCGCGTGGCAGCGGCAGGTACTCGCCGGTGAGCAGCGATTCGTCGACACTCGATTGGCCGGCGAGGATGCGCCCGTCGGCGGGAATCAGCGAGCCGGGTTGCACCAGCACCTGCTCGCCTTCACGCAGTTCGCTGAGCAGGATGCGCTGGCTCTGGCCGTCGGCGCTCAGGCGCAGACAGGAGGCCGGCAGCAGCTTGACCAACTGCGCCGTAGCGGCGGCTGTGCGTTCTCGCGCACGCCGCTCCAGATAGCGGCCGGCGAGGAGGAACAGGGCGAACATGCCCACCGCGTCGAAATACAGCTCGCCCTGGCCGGTGATGGTCGACCAGATGCCGGCGACATAGGCGCCGCCAATGGCCAGCGAGACCGATACGTCCATGGTCAGGTGGCGCGTGCGCAGGTCGCGCAGGGCACCGCGGAAGAACTGGCCGCAACAGTAGAAGACGATAGGTGTGGTGAGGAACAGGCTGGTCCAGCGCAGGATCTTGTCCAGTTCCGGCGACAGGTCGATGTTGAACTCCGGCCAGGTGGCCATGGTCGCCATCATCACCTGCATCCACAGCAACCCGGCCACACCCAACTCGCGCATGCGCCGGCGATTCTCCGCAGCCATGCGTTCGGCCGCCTCGTCGGCGCGCCACGGATGGGCGGCGTAGCCAATGCGGCGCAATTCGGCGAGCAGTTGGCTCAAGGGTATCCGGCTATCCTGCCAGCGCACCTGCAGGCGGTGGTTGGACAGGTTCAGGTGCGCTTCGGCCACGCCCGCTACGCCGCGCAGATGCTTTTCGATCAGCCAGCCGCAGGCGGCGCAACTGATGCCTTCGATCAGCAATTGGGTTTCGCTCAGTTCGCCTTCGTGCTGGACGAAAGACTGCTGCACGTCACTGCGGTCGTAGAGCGCCAGTTCGTCAGGCAGGGCGGCGGGCAGTGCCTGCGGGTTGGCGGCACTTTCGCTGCGATGGCTGTAATAGTGCTCAAGCCCGCCGGCGACGATGGCTTCGGCCACCGCCTGGCAGCCGGGGCAGCACATTTGCCGGGCCTGGCCGAGCACGTCGGCACTGAACTGACTGCCGGCAGGCACCGGCAGGCCACAGTGGTAGCAGGGAGTAGGGGCGGGCATCGGCAGGGTCAGTAGGAGGGATTGTCACCGATCATGATGGTCTGGCCATCGGCGATGGTTTCCTCCTCGAACAGGCGCCAGTTCTGGCTGCCTTCCTGGCCGAGCAATTCGACGAAGCGGCGACCGCTGACCTGATCGACCATCTGACCACGGTAGTGACCGTCAGCAGTGGGTTGCAGGATCACCCGGCGGTCACGTTCCGGCTGGGTCGGCGAGATCAGGTTGAGCACAATCTGCTGTGGCCGGCTGTTGCCCTGCAGGCTCAGCAGTGCGGTGCCGGTGGTGTTGTCCAGCACCAGTTCGCCATGCAGCTGCAGGCGTTCTGCCAGTTTCTCACGTTCCAGCGACTGGTTGATGCCTTTGCCGACGTCGTAGTAATCATCCGAGATGAGGCCCGGCGGGTTCTTGGTGGCGATGGTGAGCAGGGTCAGCCCCTGCACCACCGAGTAGCCCAACAGGAATAGGATGAACCAGGGCCAGAACTGCTTGTACCAGGGTTTGACTGGCGATGTGTTGTGTTCGCTCATGCGTTTTCCGTCGTCAGCGGACGCTGGGGCCGATAAATCGGCTGTCGGCGTCGTTCTTGATACTGGGGTCGTCTGCCGATTGTACGTGGAAGACGATGTTATTGGCGCTGGAAGGCAGTTTTTCCGGTGCGATGGACAGCTCGACCGGGAAGGAGTACACCTCACCGGCCAGCGCCCGTACTTCGCGCTTGCCTTCGTAGACCAGGCCGTCGAGACCGTCGACGGTGATCACGTAGGTCATGTCGCGCTGCGCCTTGTTCATGATCTTCAGGGTGTAGACGTTCTCGATGTAGCCGCGCTCGTTCTCGCGGAAAAGTACGCGATCCTTGAGCACGTCCAGTTCCACCAGCGGACGAGTGGCCACAGCCCAGGCGAACAGGCCGATCATCGCGACCAGTGCGACAGCGTACCCGATCAGGCGCGGGCGCAGCAGGCGGGTCTTGCGCCCGGACAGGTTGTGTTCAGTGGTGTAGCTGATCAGCCCCTTGGGGTAGTTCATCTTGTCCATGATGTCGTCGCAGGCGTCGATGCAGGCGGCGCAGCCGATGCATTCGATCTGCAGGCCGTCGCGGATATCGATACCGGTGGGGCAGACCTGTACGCACATCTTGCAGTCGATGCAATCACCCAGGCCCTGTGCCTTGTAGTCGGCGTCCTTCTTGCGCGGACCGCGCTTCTCGCCGCGGCGCGGGTCGTAGGAGACGATCAGGGTGTCTTGGTCGAACATCACGCTCTGGAAGCGCGCATAGGGGCACATGTAGATGCATACCTGCTCGCGCAGGTAGCCGGCGTTGCCGTAGGTGGCGAGGGTGAAAAAACCGATCCAGAAATAGGCCCAGCCGCTGGCCTGGCCGGTGAAGATCTCGATCACCAGGTCGCGAATCGGCGTGAAGTAGCCGACGAAGGTGATTGCGGTGAGCAGTGACACGCCCACCCAGATGCCGTGCTTGGCCAGCTTGCGTGTAAATTTCTTGCCGCTCATGGGTTGTTTGTCCAGCTTCATCCGCTGGTTGCGGTCACCTTCGGTAACTTTCTCGGCCCACATGAACACCCAGGTGAACACGCTTTGCGGGCAGGTGTAGCCGCACCAGACGCGGCCGGCGAACACGGTGATGAAGAACAGACCGAAGGCGCAGATGATCAGCAGCCAGGACAGCAGCATGAAGTCCTGCGGCCAGTAGGTGGCGCCGAAGATATGGAACTTGCGTTCCGGCAGGTTCCACCAGACGGCCTGGCGGCCTTCCCAGTTCAGCCAGACGGTGCCGAAGTACAGCAGGAACAGCAGGGCGCCGCCGGCAAGTCGCAGATTGCGAAACAGGCCCGTGAATGCGCGGGTATAGATCTTCTCGCGGCTGGCGTAGAGATCGACGCTGGCATTCTTGGCAGGAGGAGGGGTGACGTCCTGGACGGGAATCTGTTCGCTCATCGATGCATACCACGGCGGTTGGTTGGCAGCCCGGGCCGATGCGTGCCGGTCAGGGTCATTTCACGATGACTATATGGTACGCCTGAAAGACAACGCCCGGGTGCGACCAGCGGTCGCGACCCGGGCGTTCATTGACCCTTGTCAAAAGAGCCGCTTTGCGCTTACTGCTCTTCGGCCTTGTGCGACAGGCTGTACACATAGGCAGCCAGCAGGTGCACCTTGTCGTTGCCAAGGAATTCTTCCTGGGCTGGCATGTTGCCGTGACGGCCGTAGCGAATGGTCTGCTGCAGTTGCGCGTAGCTGCTGCCGTAGATGAACGCGGCCGGGTTGGTCAGGTTCGGTGCCCCAAGGGCCTGCATGCCGGTACCGGCCGGAGTATGGCAGGCCGCGCAGGCGGTGCCGAACACTTGCTTGCCAGCCTCGATGTCAGCCTCGACACCTTCCGGCAGTTCGCGACCGCCGAGCTCGGTGAGGACGTAGGCGGCAACGTTGCGCACGCCATCTTCACCAATGATCGGACCCTGAGCAGGCATCATGCCCTGACGGCCCTTGAGCAGGGTGGTCTTGATGGTTTCCGGGTCGCCGCCCCAGCGCCATTCGTTGTCGGTCAGGTTGGGGAAGCCGTAGCTGCCCTTGGCATCGGAGCCGTGGCACACCGAGCAGTTGGAGGCGAACAGGCGGCCACCCATTTTCAGGGCTTGCTCGTCCTTGGCCACTTCCTCGATGGGCATGGCAGCGTACTTGGCGAACAGCGGGCCGTATTGCTCATCGGCACGCGCCATTTCCTTTTCCCACTGGTGCACGCCGGTCCAGCCGGAGTAACGCATGGAACCGTCAGCGATCTGTACACCGGCAGCGAAAGGGGTCTGCTTCTCGCTGTCGACGTAGTCGTAGCCCGGCAGCAGGCCCTTGAAGTTACCCAGGCCCGGGTACAGGGCGAGGTAGCCGAGGGCGAAGACGATGGTGGCGACGAACAGCATGAACCACCACTTCGGCAGTGGGTTGTCATACTCCTCGATGCCATCGAAGCTGTGCCCGACGGTTTCTTCGGTGGTTTCCTGGCGCTGGCCCTTGCGGGTGCCGAAGATCAGCCAGGTCAGGGCGAAGATGGTGCCCAGAGACAGAATGGTTACGTACCAACTCCAGAACGTGGTCATTGGTTATTGCTCCTGGAAGAGTCCTGATCGCGCGTGGACTCGGGCTTGGGATCGTCGGCGAAGGGCAGGTTGGCAGCTTCGTCGAAGTTCGATTTGCGCTTGCTGCTGTAAGCCCAGAGCACCACGCCGATGAAGGCGATGAACACCACCGCCGTGCCGATGCCGCGAATCATCCCGATGTCCATAGCGTCTTACCGTTTGTTCTTGATGGAAGTGCCGAGAACCTGCAGGTACGCGATCAGCGCGTCCATTTCGGTCTTGCCTTTCACGGCATCGCGGGCGCCGGCGATATCTTCGTCGGTGTAGGGGATGCCGAAGCCACGCATGACTTCCATCTTCTTCGCGGTGTCGCGACCGTCGAGCCTGTTTTCCACCAGCCATGGGTAGGCAGGCATCTTCGACTCCGGCACGACGTTGCGCGGGTTGTACAGGTGGGCGCGATGCCACTCGTCCGAGTAGCGACCGCCGACGCGAGCCAGATCCGGGCCGGTACGCTTGGAGCCCCACAGGAAGGGGTGATCCCAGACGCTTTCGCCGGCGACGGAGTAGTGACCGTAACGCTCGGTTTCGGCGCGGAACGGGCGGATCATCTGCGAGTGGCAGCCGACACAACCTTCCTTGATATAGATGTCGCGGCCTTCCAGTTGCAGCGCGGTGTAGGGCTTGAGGCCTTCCACCGGCTCATTGGTGACGTCCTGGAAGAACAGCGGGACGATCTGCGTCAGGCCGCCGATGCTGACGGCGATCACCATCAGCAGCGCCATCAGGCCGATGTTCTTCTCGATGATTTCGTGTTTCATCAGTGGGCGCTCCCTTGAACTGCGGGGATCTGCGCGGCTGCTTCGTATTCAGCCGGCTTGGCGGCGCGCACGGTGCGCCAGGTGTTGTAAGTCATCAGCAGCATGCCGGTGACGAAGAAGGCACCACCGATCATGCGTACGACATAACCTGCATGGCTGGCTTCCAGCGATTCGACGAAGGAGTAGGTGAGGGTGCCGTCTTCGTTGACTGCGCGCCACATCAGGCCCTGGGTGATGCCGTTGACCCACATCGAGGCGATGTACAGCACGGTGCCGATGGTCGCCAGCCAGAAGTGCGCGTTGATCAGGCCGATGCTGTGCATCTGCTCACGACCGAACACCTTGGGAATCAGGTGATACAGCGAACCGATGGAGATCATCGCCACCCAGCCCAGCGCCCCTGCGTGCACGTGGCCGATGGTCCAGTCGGTGTAGTGGGACAGGGCGTTGACGGTCTTGATGGCCATCATCGGGCCTTCGAAGGTCGACATGCCGTAGAACGCCAGCGATACCACCAGGAAGCGCAGGATCGGGTCGGTGCGCAGCTTATGCCAGGCGCCCGACAGGCTCATCATGCCGTTGATCATGCCGCCCCAGCTTGGTGCCAGGAGGATGACCGACATGGCCATGCCCAGGCTCTGGGCCCAGTCCGGCAGGGCGGTGTAGTGCAGGTGGTGCGGGCCGGCCCAGATGTACAGGGTGATCAGCGCCCAGAAGTGCACGATGGACAGGCGATAGGAGTAGATCGGACGCTCGGCCTGCTTGGGTACGAAGTAGTACATCATGCCCAGGAAGCCGGTGGTCAGGAAGAAGCCTACGGCGTTGTGGCCGTACCACCACTGGATCATCGCGTCGGTCGCCCCGGCGTAGACCGAGTACGACTTGAACAGGCTCACCGGCATGGCGGCGCTGTTGACGATATGCAGCATGGCGGTCACGAGGATGAAGGCGCCGAAGAACCAGTTGCCCACATAAATGTGCTTGGTCTTGCGCTTGACGATAGTGCCGAAGAACACCACCAGGTAGGTGATCCAGACCAGGCCCAGAAGGATGTCGATCGGCCATTCCAGCTCGGCGTATTCCTTGGTGCTGGTGTAGCCCATCGGCAGGGTGATCACGGCGAGCACGATGACAGCTTGCCAACCCCAGAAGGTGAAGGCAGCCAGACCGTCGGAGATCAGGCGCGTCTGACAGGTGCGCTGGACCACGTAATACGAGGTGGCGAACAGTGCGCATCCGCCAAAGGCGAAGATCACCGCGTTGGTGTGAAGCGGGCGCAGACGGCCGAAGCTGGTCCACGGCAGGTTTAGGTTGAGTTCCGGCCACACGAGTTGTGCGGCGATGAACACGCCTAGACCCATCCCAATGACCCCCCAGATCACCGTCATAATGGCGAACTGGCGGACCACCTTATAGTTATAAGCAGTCTGACTGATTGCTGTGCTCATGCTAGGGGTTCCACGGTTAATGGAGTTTTATGGGGCAAAAATCGGCGGCAAGTATGGAGAAAGCAGGTAGCCATTGCAACGCAACATACCGACGCGAACCGGGTTTCAGAGCGTTTCACGGGGCGTTCGAGTCGACCCGGGGAGCGGCTCTGTGTGCTTTTGGCGCAATCATTTTGCGCAGCGCTAAGAATGGATCGCCTTGGAGTTGTGGCAGGTGGCGACTGAAAAGCAGCATAGCCCAGATCAAGGGGGTTGCAGGGCTATTGGTCGGCAGGTGCGACACTGGGTCGCACACTTATATAAGGAGGGAGCCGGCGACCTTGCTGCGGTCGCCGGTAAAGCCGTGGATTACTTGTCTTCGCCCTGGCTCAACTTGAGCACGTAAGCAGCCAGCAGGTGAGCCTTGTCGTTACCGAGAAAATCACCCTGAGCCGGCATGTTGCCGCTGCGACCATAGCGAATGGTCTGCTGCAGTTGGGCGAAGCTGCTGCCGTAGATGAAGGCGCTGGGCTGAGTCAGGTCCGGCGCGCCCATCACTGCCATGCCGGTGCCGGCCGGGGTGTGGCAGGCGGAGCAGAGCGTGGCGAAGATCTGCTTGCCGGCGGCGACATCGGCCTGCGCATCTTCCGGAAGGTCGCGACCGCCCAGTTCGGTGAGGACGTAGGCAGCGACGTTACGCACACCATCTTCGCCGATCATCGGGCCTTGTGCAGGCATCACTCCGACGCGGCCATGCATGATGGAGGTCTTTATGGTCTCCGGCTCGCCACCCCAGCGCCAGCTGTTGTCCGTCAGGTTGGGGAAGCCGTAGCTGCCCTTGGCGTCGGAGCCATGGCAGACCGAGCAGTTTGAGGCGAACAGGCGTCCGCCCATCTTCAGCGCGCGCTCGTCCTTGGCCACTTCCTCGATGGGCATGGCGGCATATTTGGCGAAAATCGGGCCGTACAGCTCATCGGCGCGATCCATTTCGCGCTGCCACTGGTTGACCTGGGTCCAGCCATCCTCGTAGCCCGGCAGCAGGCCCTTGAAGTTACCCAGGCCCGGATACAGCAGCAGGTAAGCCACGGAAAACACCAGGGTGCCGACGAACAACATGAACCACCACTTGGGCAGCGGGTTGTCGTACTCCTCGATGCCATCGAAAGAGTGGCCCATGGTCTGCTCGGTGGGGTTCTTGTGAACTTCGCCCTTGCGGGTGGCGAAAATCAGCCAGAACAGCGCAACCAGCGAACCAACGGTCAGCAGGGTGATGTACCAACTCCAGAAGGTGGTCATGCTTGGGTCCTCGAAACGGCGGGCTTGGACTCATCGGCGAAGGGCAGGTTGGCGGCCTCGGCGAAGGCGTCGCGGCGCTTGCCGCTATAAGCCCAGAGGGTAACGGCGGTGAAGGCGATCAGAACCAGTGCGCTGCCCAGGCCGCGCAGGGTGCCGATATCGATAAGCTCGAACATGGCGCTCACCTCTTGTTCTTCACGGCGGTGCCAAGCACCTGCAGGTAAGCGACCAGAGCATCCATCTCGCTCTTGCCCTTGACCGCGTCGCTGGCGCCGGCGATGTCTTCTTCGCTGTAGGGCACGCCCAATGTGCGCAAGGCGCTCATCTTCTTGGCCGTGTCCTGGCCATGGAGGCTCTGTTCGACCAGCCAGGGGTAGGCGGGCATGATCGACTCCGGCACGACGTTGCGCGGGTTGTACAGGTGGGCGCGATGCCACTCGTCCGAGTAGCGACCGCCGACGCGGGCCAGGTCCGGGCCGGTGCGCTTGGAGCCCCACAGGAAGGGGTGATCCCAGACGCTTTCGCCGGCGACGGAGTAGTGGCCGTAGCGCTCGGTCTCGGCGCGGAACGGGCGGATCATCTGCGAATGGCAACCGACGCAGCCCTCGCGGATGTAAATGTCGCGGCCTTCCAGTTGCAGCGCGGTGTAGGGCTTGAGGCCATCGACCGGCTCGTTGGTGACGTCCTGGAAGAACAGCGGGACGATCTGCGTCAGGCCGCCGATGCTGACCGCCAGGATCATCACCAGGGCCATCAGGCCGATGTTCTTCTCGAGAATCTCGTGTTTCATCAGTGGGCTCCTTCTACCGAGAACTGCGCAGCGGCTTCCATCTCGGTGGATTTCGCGCTACGTACGGTCAGCCAGACGTTCCAGGCCATCAGCAGCATGCCGGCGAAGAAGATGGCGCCACCGATCACCCGTACCACGAAGCCGACATGGCTGGCTTCCAGCGATTCGACGAAGGAGTAGGTGAGGGTGCCGTCTTCGTTGACTGCGCGCCACATCAGGCCCTGAGTGATGCCGTTGACCCACATCGAGGCGATGTACAGCACGGTGCCGATGGTGGCCAGCCAGAAGTGACTGTTGATCAGGCCCAGGCTGTGCATCTGCTCGCGGCCGAACACCTTGGGAATCAGGTGATACAGCGAGCCGATCGACACCATGGCGACCCAGCCGAGGGCGCCGGCATGTACGTGGCCGATGGTCCAGTCGGTGTAGTGGGACAGGGCGTTGACGGTCTTGATTGCCATCATCGGGCCTTCGAAGGTCGACATGCCGTAGAACGCCAGCGACACCACGAGGAAGCGCAGGATCGGGTCGGTGCGTAGTTTGTGCCAGGCACCGGAGAGGGTCATCATGCCGTTGATCATGCCGCCCCAGCTGGGCGCCAGGAGGATCAGCGACATCACCATGCCCAGGCTCTGCGCCCAATCCGGCAGCGCGGTGTAGTGCAGGTGGTGCGGGCCGGCCCAGATGTACACCGCGATCAGCGCCCAGAAGTGGACGATGGACAGGCGATAGGAGTAGACCGGGCGACCGGCCTGCTTGGGCACGAAGTAGTACATCATCCCCAGGAAACCGGCGGTAAGGAAGAAGCCCACAGCGTTGTGGCCGTACCACCACTGGATCATCGCATCGGTGGCGCCGGCATACAGCGAGTAGGACTTGGTCAGGGTGACCGGAATTTCCAGGTTGTTGACCACATGCAGGATGGCCACGGTGAGGATGAACCCGCCGAAGAACCAGTTACCCACATAGATGTGGCTGACCTTGCGCTGCATCACCGTGCCGAAGAAGACGATGGCATAGGACACCCAGACGATGGTGATCAGGATATCGATCGGCCATTCCAGTTCGGCGTATTCCTTGGAGCTGGTCCAGCCCAGTGGCAGGCTGATGGCTGCGAGTACGATCACCAGTTGCCAACCCCAGAAGGTGAAGGCCGCCAGCTTCGGAGCGAACAGCGTGGTCTGACTGGTGCGTTGCACCGCGTAGTAACTGGTGGCGAACAGGGCGCAGCCACCGAAAGCGAAGATCACCGCGTTGGTGTGCAGCGGGCGCAGACGGCCGAAGCTGGTCCACGGCAGGTTGAAGTTCAGTTCGGGCCAGGCCAGCTGGGCAGCGATGAATACGCCGAGTCCCATGCCGACGATGCCCCAAACCACCGTCATAATGGCGAACTGGCGAACCACCCTGTAGTTGTAGGCGGAACGGGTTGTTGTGTTCATGTCTGGGCTTCCATCCACGGTTATGGCAGAGCGGCCGATATCCGTGGCACCCCCAGGCATGAGCAGGCCACGAACACCACGGATATCGACGCGAGGCAAGCATGAGCAAAGGGCCATCTGGGTTTATTGACGCGGGTCAATGTGAGCGGGAACTGCCAGGGTTGTGGGACGAGCCGCCGCAGGCAGCGTCTGGCACGCTGATCCTGGCGCACGGTGCCGGTGCGCCGATGGACAGCCCATTCATGCAGTACATGGCTCAAGGTCTTGCCGCGCGCGGTGTGCGCGTGGTGCGCTTCGAGTTCGCCTATATGGCGCAGCGACGGGTGGACGGGCGCAAGCGCCCGCCCAATCCGCAGGCGCAACTGCTGCAGCAATGGCGTGACATACATGCTCAGGTGCGCCAACGGGTCGCAGGGCCTGTGGCCATCGGCGGCAAGTCGATGGGCGGGCGCATGGCCAGCCTGCTGGCCGATGAACTGGGCGCTTCAGTGCTGATTTGTCTGGGCTATCCCTTCTATGCCGCTGGTAAACCGGAAAAACCGCGAGTCGCCCATTTGGCTGCGCTGCGCACGCCGACGCTGATCATTCAGGGCGAGCGTGATGCTCTGGGCAATCGCGAGACTGTTGCAGGCTATGACCTTTCAGCGGCGATCGAACTGCACTGGTTGCCAGCCGCCGATCACGACCTCAAGCCCCTCAAAGCATCCGGCTTCAACCATGAGCAGCACCTCGACAGCGCGGTTCAAGCCATCGCCGACCGTCTGCAGTCGTGCTGATGGGGTGGTGAAGCTCCTTCATCCGTCCTTTTTTCATGGCGCGGCTGCGGTAAAAGTGGTTGCGCTTGACCGGGCGGTCACGCAGTGTGGCAGGCAAGTGTCTGAGCCCTTTCGCAGGGGCTTGCGGTCGTGTCGACCGTCGCGCGACGCGGTACTTGCCGTGTTTCAACGCAAGCTGTGCCACGCATTGGGGCGGAGCGTCATGACAGAAACATTGCCGCGCACCATGATGGTGCTTAATGTTTTTGGTTTTTCTGTAACTAGTTGATATTAAAGGATTAATTGCTCTGGCTCGGGGCTTGCAGAGATACCCGCAAGTCCGGGTGACAAGGAGTACGGCATGGCCCGCACCTTTTATGACGAGATGTACGACGCGAGCGGCGCTGTCCGCCCGCACTACTGCGAATTTGCCCGCTGGTTGGCAGACACGCCGGATGATCTGCTGGCCCAGCGCCGACGAGAAGCCGACCTTCTGTTCCACCGTGCCGGTATCACCTTCACCCTCTATGGGGATGATCAGGGCACCGAGCGCCTGATCCCCTTCGACATCATCCCGCGCGCCATCCCTGCCAGCGAATGGCGCGTCGTCGAACGCGGCTGTATCCAGCGCGTACAGGCGCTCAACCTGTTCCTTGCCGATCTTTACCATGACCAGCGCATCATCAAGGCGGGGATCATCCCGGCCGAGCAGGTGCTGGCCAACGAGGGCTACCAGATGGCCATGCAGGGCCTCGACCTGCACCGCGATATCTACGCGCACATCGCCGGGGTCGACCTAGTGCGTGACGGTGATGGCAGTTACTACGTGCTCGAAGACAACTTGCGCACGCCCAGCGGCGTCAGCTACATGCTCGAAGACCGCAAGATGATGATGCGCCTGTTCCCCGAGCTGTTCGCCGCGCAGCGCGTGGCGCCTGTGGATCACTACCCGAACCTGCTGCTCGATGCACTGAAGAGCTCCAGCCCGCTGGACAACCCCACGGTGGTGGTACTGACCCCCGGGCGCTTCAACAGCGCCTACTTCGAACACGCGTTCCTCGCCCGTGAAATGGGCGTGGAGCTGGTGGAAGGCGCTGACCTGTTCGTGCGCGACGACAAGGTCTACATGCGCACCACCGCCGGTGCGCGGCAGGTGGACGTGATCTATCGCCGCCTTGATGACGCCTTCCTCGATCCACTGGCTTTCAACCCCGACTCGATGCTCGGCGTGCCTGGCCTGCTGTCGGCCTACCGCTCGCGCAACGTGGTGCTGGCCAACGCCATCGGCACTGGCGTGGCCGACGACAAGTCGGTCTACCCGTACGTCGGCGACATGATCCGCTTCTATCTGGACGAGGAGCCGATCCTCAAGAATGTACCCACCTGGCAGTGCCGCAAGCCGGAGGAGTTGTCCCATGTGCTGGCCAATCTGTCCGAGCTGGTGGTCAAGGAAACCCAGGGCTCCGGCGGCTACGGCATGCTGGTCGGCCCGGCGGCGAGCAAGGCCGAGATCGAGAGCTTCCGCGCGCGCCTGATCGCCAAACCGGAGGCTTACATCGCCCAGCCGACGCTGTGCCTGTCGACCTGCCCGACCTTCGTCGAGCGCGGCATCGCCCCGCGCCACATCGACCTGCGCCCGTTCGTCCTGACCGGCCGTGAAACCCGCCTGGTGCCCGGTGGCCTGACCCGCGTGGCATTGCGCGAAGGCTCGTTGGTGGTCAACTCGTCGCAAGGCGGCGGCACCAAGGACACCTGGGTGGTGGAGGACTAGCAGGGCGCACTCACGCTAAATGACGGCCACGCCGCCGCCCCGCAAGGTGCAAGACAAGGAATGAGGAGAGAGGTTTGGTTATTCCACATGAACGACGAATGACGCGGGATTGCGCCTTGCGGGGCGCGGCCCTTCGGGTTGGCGCTGTGAGCCCGCCATGCTGCGTTGCGGGACTTGACGAGGGAGTGGCCATCGCCTGCGTCCCACGCCTTGCCTGGCAGGCTCACAGCGCCAACGTGGCTCGCCATTTAGCATGAGGGCGCCCTGATTATGCTGTCGAGAACTGCCTCCGACCTGTACTGGATGTCGCGTTACCTGGAGCGTGCCGAGAACCTGGCACGTATGCTCGACGTCAGCTATTCGCTGTCGCTGATGCCGCAGGACGGCCGTGGCGATGGCCTCGATGAACTGGCCATGCCGCTGCTGATCACCGGCACCCTGGACGATTACCTGGAGCGTCACGGCCCGTTGCACGCCGAGCGCATGCTGCATTTCTTCGCCCTCGATGCGAGCAACCCCGGCAGCATCTACTGCTGCCTGCAGGCTGCGCGGATTAATGCCCATGCGGTGCGCGGGCGGATCACCGCCGACATGTGGGAAAACATCAACGCCACCTGGCTGGAGATGCGCGGTATTGCCGAGCAGGGCCTGGGCCGTTACGGCATCAGCCGCTTCTGCGAGTGGGTCAAGGAGCGTTCACACCTGTTTCTTGGCGCCACCTTCGGCACCATCATGCGCGGTGAGGCCTATCGCTTCATTCGCCTGGGCACCTTCATCGAGCGCGCTGACAACACCCTGCGTCTACTCGATGCTCGTTATGAAATGCTCGGCGAGGAAATCGACGAGCTGGAAGAGCGTACGGCGCGTAGCTATTACCAATGGAGTGCCTTGCTGCGCGCGCTGTCCTCGTTCGAGGCCTTCGCCGAGATCTATCGAGGCTCGCCACGCACGCGCAAGGTCGCCGAACTGCTCTTGCTGCGCCCCGAGGTACCGCGCTCGCTGCGTGCCTGCATGGAAGAACTGAATCTAATGCTTTCCGGTCTGCCGGGTGAGAACGGTCGCCCGGCACAACGCCTGGCCGCCGAACTGGATGCGCGCCTGCGCTACACCAGTATCGATGAAGTGCTCGATGAAGGCCTGCATGCCTGGCTCACCGACTTCATCCTGCTGGTGCGCCAGTTGGGCAACACCATCCACACGTCCTACCTGGAGGTCGCATGAGACTCTCGATCAGCCATGACACCACCTACCGTTACGATGACCAGGTACGCGCCAGTATCCAGTACCTGCGCCTGACCCCGCATGACAGCGAACGCCAGCAGGTGCTCAGCTGGCAGCTCGACCTGCCGCGCCCGGTGCACGCCCAGCTCGATCCCTACGGCAACATCCTGCACGTGCTGACCCTGGACGAGCCGCACGAATCCATCGTCATTGGCGCACGCGGCCAGGTGGAGATCGACGAAACCTGCGAGGCCGAGCACGAGCGTCAGTCGGCGCTGCCGTTTTTGCGCTTCACCTGCCTGACTCAGGCCGATGACGCCATTCGTGAATTTGCCGCGCAGCAGAGCAGGGCGCGGACCGATCGCAGCGGCCTGATCGAGCTGATGCACGCGCTCAACGCCCATATCGCTTATCAGCCGGGTATCACCGCTGTGGATACCAGCGCGACCGAAGCATTCGCCGGCCGTCGTGGCGTCTGCCAGGATCACACCCACGCCTTTCTCGCCTGCGCGCGCAGCCTCGGCGTGCCGGCGCGTTACGTGTCGGGCTATCTCTACACCGATGATGCCGAGCACCTGGCCAGCCACGCCTGGGCTGAGGCCTGGGTCGGCGATGCCTGGTACAGCTTCGACGTGACCAACTGCCTGGCACGCCCGGAACGACATCTGAAGCTGGCAGTCGGCCTGGACTACCTCGATGCCTGCCCGGTGCGTGGCATGCGCCGAGGCGGTGGTTGCGAGCAGATGCACGCGCAGGTACAGGTGGCGCCGCTGCTGCAGGTGCGTCAGCAGTGATGTACCGATAGGCGCGTGTCGGGTGCGCCATTTGCGCACCAGGCGCCTGGTCAAAACGCCTGTGCGCATGGCGCACCCTACCTGAATCGTTCCTACAGGCTAGGTGTTGTCAGGTTTCGGGGCGTTCTTGCGCTGGCTCATGTGCTGCAGGTAGGCGATCAGTCGTTCCAGTTCGGCAGGTGCTGGTACCTGTTCGCTGAACCCCGGCATGCGCCCCTGCGGCCAACGTCGCAGGCTTTGTGGGTCACGGATGTACTGGCGCAGGAAGTCGCCGGTGAAATATTCGGTCGGGCTGTGCGGAATGTTCAGGTCCGGGCCGAACTCGGAGTCGCCAGCGCCATTGAGTCGGTGGCAGGCCATGCAGTTCTTCTGATACGCGGTGAAGCCGGCACGGATTTCGGTGCTGGCATCCACTGCCGGCAGCAAGGCAGGGAAGCGTTGTTCAACAGTGGCGAGCTGGCGAATCCGGGCGACCTGGAAGGGCCACTGCTCCGGGCCGATCTGGCTGGCGGCCGGATCGGTCCAGACCAGATAGAAGGGACCGGCGCTGGGCTTATCCTTGGCCAGCGGTGGCCAGGGGCGTTGTGGATCCTCGATGGCCAGCCACGCCTTGGCACCCTCGCGCGCCAGCAGGGTGGCGGCCGGTAGCTCGGCAGCAAAGCCGTCGAGGGCCACGGCCTGTAGGTGGTCGCCAGCAGTTACGCCGTCCAGCAGGGCGCTTATGGGCACCGCTCGGTAACGCATGGGCCGCTTGTAACTCACGTCGTCGTCTATCTCGATATCACGTGCTTGCGGATGGCCGAGCAACTCGCTGCTGCTCCAGCTGCGTTGTCCGCCGCTCAGATGTATCTCAAGCTGCGCCGCCTGCGCTGTGCCGCCCAGAACCAACAGTGCAAGTAGCAGAGCCCTCACTCCTCGGCCTCCAGCAGAGGTAGCAGATCGTCATAAGCGCCGGCATTGATCACCTGGCGGTAACCCAGGTTCTCCAGGCTTTGCTTGGCCAGTCCCGAGCGGCGACCGCTGCGGCAATAGAGCACCAGAGGCCGGTCCTTGTCCGGTGCGATGCTGGCGATCTGCGCAGCGATCTCGTCATGACCGATGCGAATGGCGCCAGGCAGGGCGCCAGCGGAAAATTCTTCGCTGCTGCGTACGTCGATAAGCAGGCTGTCGGCCCGTTGCAGGGTGGCCAGAGCGGCGGCTTGATCGATTTCTTCAGCCTGGGCGCCAAGAAAGGTGAGCAGGCTGCTCAACAAAATGAGAAAACGCATGTCCGGCTCCAGGGCAGGGGGCTTTTGCCTATCTTTGCCCGAAGTCAGCACGCCGTCCACAAGCAAGCGCCCGCCCTGCACTGAGCGCACTACGGCGTCGGCGCAGCAGCGGGGAAGTATAAAGTCAGCTGACCAGACGGGTCAGATTGGGAAGGATCAGGATGATTGCCGTGGCGAAAAGTATTACGCCAGCTTGGCGATATTTCGGCTGTTTGAACATGGCTGCATGCCTTTTGTTGTTATGGGGGTGGCACCGGGAGCCTGCATCACCATGCGGCAGGCTGCTGCGTCACACCTGGGCGTTGCTTTGATTGCCCGCCCCGGCATGACCCGGCGACGGTTCCCTGCACCCGTTTTTCTATACGGGCGTAGAAGTAACTCTAGGGCTGGCGTCACAGTTTCCTTAGATGGTTTGGTTGCTAACGAAGTGCTGTTAGGAAGCTGGGGCTATGTGCGACATCCTCCAGAACAATGCAGGCCTTGAAGCAGACAGCTTGCTCGCCCTTGCAGCTGTCAGTTTGAGCAAACGACCATTCGTCTGAGCTCAGCGGTCAATGGTGCTGAGCGCTTAGGTCATTGAGCGCTGATGTACCAGCGCTATGGTAGTCAGGCTCAATAAGAACAGGCGCGGCCGGTTTGTGATGTTCCGCCAGCGCCGTATCAGTCTCCGAGGACGCCATGACCGAAGCATATATTTTCGATGCGCTGCGCACACCGCGTGGCAAGGGCAAGAAGGACGGCGCGCTGTACAGCGTCAAGCCGGTTCAGCTGATTGCCGGCCTGCTCAATGCCCTGCAAACGCGCAACGATCTGGATACCAGCCAGGTCGACGACATCGTGCTGGGCTGCGTGACGCCCGTGGGCGATCAGGGCGCCGATATCGCCAAGACCGCCGCCATGGTCGCGGACTGGGACGTTAGCGTCGCCGGCGTGCAGCTCAACCGCTTCTGCGCCTCGGGCCTGGAGGCGGTGAACATGGGCGCGATGAAGGTGCGCTCCGGCTTCGAGGATCTGGTGGTGGTCGGTGGCGTGGAGTCCATGTCGCGCGTGCCAATGGGCTCGGACGGCGGCGCCTGGGTCATGGACCCGGAAACCAACATCCACAGCAATTTCGTCCCGCAGGGTATCGGTGCCGACCTGATCGCCACCCTGGAGGGTTTCAGCCGCGCCGATGTCGATGCCTTCGCCCTGCGCTCGCAGCAGAAGGCGGCGCGCGCCAGCGCCGATGGCTCGTTCGCCAGGTCGCTGGTGCCGGTGATCGACCAGAACGGCATCGTGCTGCTCGACCATGACGAATTCATCCGTGGCGATTCGACTCTGGAAGGCCTCGGCAAGCTCAAGCCGAGCTTCGAGATGATGGGGCAGATGGGCTTCGACTCCACTGCACTGCGCGTCTACAGCCATGTCGAGTGCATCGAGCACGTGCATACGCCGGGCAACAGCTCCGGCATCGTCGACGGTGCGGCGCTGATGCTGATCGGCTCGGCGGCCAAGGGCAAGGAACTGGGCCTGAAGCCGCGCGCGCGGATCGTCGCCACGGCGGTGACCAGCACCGACCCGACCATCATGCTCACCGGCCCGGCGCCGGCCACGCGCAAGGCGCTGGCCAAGGCGGGACTCTCCATCGACGACATCGACCTGTTCGAGGTCAACGAGGCTTTTGCCTCCGTTGTCATGAAGTTCATGAAGGACATGGGCGTGAGCGAGGACAAGGTCAACGTCAACGGCGGTTCCATCGCCATGGGCCACCCGCTGGGCGCCACCGGCTGCGCGATCCTCGGCACACTGCTCGATGAACTGGAGAAGCGCCAGTTGCGCTACGGCCTTGCCACCCTCTGCGTGGGCGGCGGCATGGGCATCGCCACCATCATCGAACGAATCTGATCGGTAGGGCGGGCGCAACCCGCCATTCGTGTGCTGGCGGGTTGCACCCGCCCTACGCAGCTCCCACAGCTTTGGGAAGAGAATACAAAAATGACTGACGCCATCCGTTACGAAAAAGGCCAGGACAATATCGTCGTCCTGACCATGGACATGCCCGGCCAGAGCGCCAATACCATGAACGCGATCTACCGCGAGGCCATGGGCCAGATCGTCGACCGCCTGGAGGCCGAAAAGGACTCGATCACCGGGGTGATCGTCACCTCGGCGAAGAAGACCTTCTTCGCCGGCGGCGACCTCAATGAACTGATCAAGGTAACCCAGGCCGAGGCCCAGGGCTTCTACGAGATGATTCTGAAGATCAAGGGCCAGCTGCGCCGCCTGGAAACCCTCGGCAAGCCGGTGGTTGCCGCCATCAACGGCGCAGCGCTGGGCGGCGGCTGGGAAATCGCCTTGGCCTGCCACCACCGCATCGCGCTGAACCAGAGCCACGTCCAGCTCGGCCTGCCGGAAGTCACCCTCGGCCTGCTGCCGGGCGGCGGTGGGGTAGTGCGCATGGTGCGCCTGCTTGGCCTGGAAAAGGCCCTGCCGTATCTGGCCGAAGGCAAGAAGGTGCGCCCGGACGCAGCGCTCAAGGCCGGCCTGATCCACGATCTGGCCAGCGACCGTGACGAGATGCTGGCCAAAGCCCGCGCCTGGATCGCCGCCAACCCGTCAGCCAAGCAGCCGTGGGACGTGCAGGGCTACAAAATTCCCGGTGGCACGCCAAGCTCGCCGAATGTGGCGCAGATGCTGGCCATCGCTCCGAGCGTGTTGCGCGACAAGACCAAGGGTTGCTTCCCGGCGCCGGAGAAAATCATGTGCGCTGCTGTCGAGGGCGCCCAGGTCGACTTCGACACCGCGCAGATCATCGAGGCGCGTTACTTCACCGAGCTGACCACCGGCCAGGTGGCGAAGAACATGATCGGCACCTTCTGGTTTCAGCTCAACGAAATCAATGCCGGAGGCTCGCGCCCGCAGGGCTACCCGAAAACCCAGACGAAGAAGGTCGGCGTGCTCGGCGCCGGCATGATGGGGGCGGGCATCGCCTACGTATCGGCGGCAGCTGGTATCGAGGTGGTGCTCAAGGATGTATCCGTCGAGGCGGCGGAGAAGGGTAAGGCCTACTCGGCCAAGCTGCTCGACAAGAAGGTCGGCAAGGGCCATATGACGGCCGAGCAGCGTAAGGCGTTCCTGGCGCTGATCAAGGCCACCGACAGCGAGGCGGATTTCGCCGGCTGCGACCTGATCATCGAAGCCGTATTCGAGGATCGCTCACTCAAGGGCAAGGTTACTGCCGCTGCAGAAGCCGCTGCGCTGAGCGATGCGCTGATCGCCTCCAACACCTCGACGCTGCCGATCACCGGCCTGGCCACTGCCGTGGCCAAACCGGAGAAATTCATCGGCCTGCACTTCTTCAGTCCGGTGGACAAGATGCCGCTGGTGGAGATCATCCGTGGCGAGAAGACCAGCGATGAGACTTTGGCGCGCGGCTTCGACTATGTCATGCAGATCAAGAAGACGCCCATCGTGGTCAACGACAGCCGCGGCTTCTTCACCTCGCGGGTGTTCGGCACCTTCACCAACGAAGGCCTGGCCATGCTCGGTGAGGGCGTCAGCGCGGCGATGATCGAGAATGAGGCGCGCAAGGCCGGCATGCCGGTCGGCCCGCTGGCGATCAGCGACGAGGTGTCGATGAGCCTGATGAATCACATCCGCCAGCAGACCATCAAGGATCTGGCGGCCGAGGGCAAATCCATCCCCGAGCACCCGGCCTTTGCCGTGATCGATCTGATGCTCAATGAGTACAAGCGTCCGGGCAAGGCGGCCGGGAGTGGTTTCTACGATTACCCGGCGGGTGGCAAGAAGTACCTGTGGCCCGAGCTCAAGGCGCGCTTCGAGAAAGCCGATGCGCAGATTTCGCAGGAGGACGTGCGCGACCGCATCCTGTTCATCCAGGCCATCGAGACGGTGCGCTGCGTGGAAGAGGGCGTACTGAAGTCGGTGGCCGACGCCAATATCGGCTCGATCTTCGGCATCGGCTTCGCCGCCTGGACTGGCGGTGCGCTGCAGTTCATCAACCAGTACGGGGTGAAGGATTTCGTCGCGCGTGCGCAGTACCTGGCCGAGCAGTACGGCGAGCGTTTCCTGCCGCCAGCGCTGTTGCTGGAGAAGGCGGCCAAGGGCGAGATGTTTTAACAGGAGGGGCGCCGAACCTGTAGGAGCGGTGCCCCGCCGCGAACCTGGGCGGCGGGTGCTCGCAAAGCTTCGCCCCGGGGCGGGGCTCCCACGAAAGAAAGCTGTGGGCGTTTTATCTGGTTGGGACAAGCCCGGCAGGGCGAGTTTCCTCGGTGGCGTGAGTCAGTCTTCCAACTGGTCGCGGATCACCTGGCCGCTCTTGCCGTCGATGCGAAACTCGTAGAGGCGGCCATCCTGTTTCAGACCTTCGCCCTCCCAGTAGCCATCATTGTCGGCTTCGATCTTGTGCAGCTCGGTATAACCGGCTGCACGGGCCTTGCTCAGGGCGTCCTCGATGCTGATCCAGTCACTGCCGGGGCGATCCGCCAGGGCGTTACCAGCCAACAGGAAACTGCCTGCGAGCAGGGCGATCAGGTTGCGTGTATGCATGGTCTGGTTCCTCTTTCCGTTGAAGATACCCGGAGGAGTCTAGACCATCGAGACTTCACGCCGCCTGGCACCATCCCTGGCGAATGCACACGGCCTCGTGGATCGCCAGCATCTCGCTGTGCCGGGTAGGCATGCGCAGGGTCAGCATGCTGCCATCATCGAGCTGCAGAGCGGCTTCGGTTTCGAATTGCAGGCTGCCATCTTGCAGGTGAGCGTAGGTGACGCCGTAGGCGTCCAGGCTGAGTTGGCTATGCATGGCTGCTCTCCTGGGTCGTGTCAGCGCGGACGAGCGTCGCGGGCTGCGGCGGCAGCCTGCTCGGGACGAACCGGTGCGACGGTCTGGAAGGCGGAGGCGGCGGCGAAACTGGCGAGTGCGGCGTAGATGCTCATGATCGATTTCCTTCTGTGCAAGTGGGCAGGGCCCGATGACGAAATCATCCGGCACATGCATGAGGCGCAGAAGTGAAAGGTATTTATGATGACTATCGAGCGTACTGATAAGACGCTACGCGGCGGCCTTTGGCGGGAAAACCAATGTTTGCGTGGTGAGCGGTTATATGAGGGTTAAGTTATTGCGGGGGCGGTGCTTATGAACATCCCTGTTCATGTTTTGTCTTAGCGAGTAGCCAAAGCGTAGTTGCTCTGCATCCAGTTATGATGATGCCTTTCGCTGCGGTTCATCGACCAGTTGGTGAGTGCCACCATAGCCAGAGTTCCGCCGATAATCATAAGGGGATAGGCTACTGTTAGTTCGACCAGTGAATACTTCCAGGCCAGCGGTCGGCCAACGCCGAGAAGGGCCGCGTAGAACCAGGAAACACCGGACAGTGCGCCAGAAAAAATGGCCAGGTGACGCATGTTCGCTGACAGCTTGAGCAAAGACCCGGTTTTTTGCAGAGCTGGCAGTATCGAGTTGTGCAAGACCATACCATTGAGGGTCAATAGCACGACAATACTGATCTTGGCTTGCAGTTTGGGGTTCATGAAGTACTGCATGCCGGCGCTGGAGGCGTCTAGCGCAATGATGGCGATGCCACTGATCCATAGGGCAATAAGTGAGATGCCGACCACGCTTTTCAGATGTGCCAGGTGTTCGCGACACTGTTTGGCGCCTTCACCTTTAAGCAGCTGCTTAATCATGGCGATATCGCTGGTTAGTATCAAGCCAATGGCAACGCAGCAGGCGATGAGGTGTATATAAATGATCCCTAAACGTAATAGTTCCATTGCTTCTTTGTTTTGGAGAGCGGAAATTAGAAGTGTGTAAAGGTCCATGTAAATACCTCGGACTCTGCAAAAATAAATAAAAATAACCATGCGTCAGAGCATATTTAATTGGCACTGACTTTGTTTTGTGTGTGGTTACTGATCGCTAATCACTTTCTGGTAATTATTAACTGCAGAAAACCTCTTTTATCTGGACAATAGCAAACCACCGACGCAATCTCTTGCAGTCAAGGAATCTTCCAGATTCGGGGGGGCGATGGAGCGATGGACAGGGTTTGTGCTCGAGCCGGGGGAAGGCCCACGACTATGAGAGCAATGGTAAGCGCTGTAGTTCATTTTTTGATCAGCCGTTCGTCGTTCATGGGCCCTCGGGCTGTGACCTGCTGAGCATTTTCTAATCAATCAGGTCGTTAGGGTGGTCCTGAGGTCTTGGCTCGCTCATGCGCTAACGGCGCCTGGCTGGGGCTCGTTCGGCAGGTTGTAAAATTTTCTTGACGAGAGTCAGACTCCTCTCAGAGCCTGGCATGCGGCACTTCTATCGGTGTTCAGGGTTATGGCGCTATTTCATTGGGCTGCATGATGTGTTAAGAAAAACGCACAAATCACCCGCCCGCATGTTCACCACAGGAAACCTCATGTCGCTGCGTATCTGCATCCTGGAAACTGACATCCTCCGCCCCGAACTGGTCGACCAGTACCAGGGTTATGGCCACATGTTCGAGCAGCTGTTCGCTCAACAGCCGGTCACGGCAGAGTTCAGTGTCTACAACGTGGTGGAAGGGCATTACCCGCCCGATAGCGAGAAATTCGATGCCTATCTGGTGACCGGCAGCAAGGCGGATTCTTTCGGCAGCGATCCCTGGATTCAGACCCTCAAGGAGTATCTGCTCGAGCGCTACAAGCGCGGCGACAAGCTGCTGGGCATCTGTTTTGGCCATCAACTGCTGGCGCTGCTGCTTGGCGGCAAGGCCGAGCGTGCCGAACAGGGCTGGGGCGTTGGCGTGCACAGTTATCGTCTGGCAGGCAAGCCCGAGTGGATGAGCCCGGCTCTGGACGAGCTGCAACTGTTGATCAGCCACCAGGATCAGGTCACCCGCCTGCCAGAGAAGGCCACGCTGCTGGCTTCCAGTGACTTCTGCCCGATTGGCGCCTACCACATCGAGGATCAGGTGCTGTGCTTCCAGGGGCATCCTGAGTTCGTTCACGACTACTCGCGGGCATTACTCGATCTGCGCCAGCAGCATCTCGGTGAGCAGGTCTATCAGCAGGGCGTGGACAGCCTCAAGCATTCGCAGCAGGGCAGTGCAGTGGCTGAGTGGATGATGCGCTTTGTCGCTCAAGGCAAGGAAAGCAAGGCCTGAGCCTGATTCGGTCCATGAAAAAGCCCGGTTTGCCGGGCTTTTTCATGCCTGCTGGGTGAGCACGAAGTAAGGCGAGAGCTGTTCGCTTCTGCTTGGCGGTGGGCTGCTACGTTGCCGCTTGAGACTCTCGGCCAGGTCCAGGTGGTGAGCCAATTTGTGGCTGCACTCGATATTGCGCGCCACGGCGCCAGCCGAGCCTTTACCAATACCACTGAGTGCGAGCAGGGTGGTCAGCAGAGACAGACTGGCAAGCATCAGCAGGCGAGTGCGTTGGGTTCTGATCATGGCCGTTCCCTCATCCCTGCGAGAGCGTGCCGAGCAGGGTGGGCAAATGCGTGATCAGGCTGTGCAGTGGGCCTGGTTGTTCAAAGGTTGGAGTGCTTGGCTGCAAGGTGGCGTAACTCACGACCAGCACCGTCGAGGTGCTGATCAGGTACAGACCGATGGCAGCGAGGGCGCCGTTGCGGGCAGCTTGAGAGAGGCGGGACATGTTCTGTGCTCCAGGTCCGGAGTGGGTGTGGGCACAGAATCGTCGAAGTCATTTCGATTGAATAATGGATGTTCTGCAGAGTAACTATCGATGGATTTGATAGCAGGCGCGGGTTGCCTGCTCGCTCCGGCACCCCGCGTCACGCTTCACGCAGATGCCAGCTCCTTGTCCATGCTGCTGATGCATTCGCTCATGGCCTGCTGACAACGCTCCATCAGCGCGGGCATGTCGTCCAGGCTCAGGCCGGCAGTAGGAATTGCCGGCAGCGAGCGAATCAGGATGCGGCCGCTGTTCCAGCGATTCAGGCGCATGGCTTTGCTGTAGTTGCTCACGCACACCGGGATGATCGGAACACCGGCCGTGATCGCCATCTGAAACGCGCCTTTCTTGAACGGCAGCAGGCCTCGGCCAAGGTTGCGCGTGCCTTCCGGGAAGACCCAGATCGAAGTGTCGCGATTGCGCAGGGTTTCGGTGGTCGTCAGCATTGCGCGTTTGGCGGCTACGGCATTGCTGCGATCGATCAGCACGTTACCGGCCAGCCAGTAGAGCTGACCGAAGAATGGCACCCACTTGAGGCTCTTCTTGCCGATGCTCACGGTGCGCTCCGGTACCACGCGGCCAAGCACGTAGAGATCGAAGTTGGACTGGTGGTTGGCGATGATCACGCAGGAGCGCTGGTGTTCTAAAAGCGGGCGTACGTCGGTCTTCAGCTTCAGGCGCAGCAGGCATAGGGCGGGCAGCGAATAGAGACGTGCGCAGAGGCGGCTGTTGTCGGGGTTGAACGGGCGGCACAGGCCGAGCAGCAGGCCAAGCAGGCCGGCCAGGATGAAATGCACGCCCATCAGCAGCATGCGCAAGACGTAAAGCATTGGGGAGAACCGTCAGGGAAGGGGCGCGCAGTGTACGGGCGTTCACTCTGGCGGGCAATTGCTCGAAACTACCGCTTGGCGTGCGTAACGTCATGAATTGTCGCAGAACTTGTCGGTTTCCGTGCCCATGTAGAAAGGGCGCCTCACGGCGCCCTTCAATACTTACTCGGTCTCGGTTTTGGCCGGCTTACCCGGCAGTAGGCCGTCTGCGCGGAACATCGACTTGATGCCGCGCAGCGCCTGACGGCTGCGGTCCTGGTTCTCGATCAGGGCGAAGCGCACATGGTCGTCGCCATAGTCGCCAAAACCCAGGCCGGGCGAAACGCAGACCTTGGCTTCTGCCAGCAGCTTCTTGGCGAACTCCAGCGAGCCAAGATGAGCATAGGCGTCGGGAATCTTGGCCCAGATGTACATCGAGGCCTTGGGCTTCTCCACCATCCAGCCGATCTCGTGCAGGCCCTTGACCAGCAGGTTGCGGCGTTGCCGGTACTGTTCGGCGATATCGCGCACGCACTGCTGGTCACCTTCCAGCGCGGCGATGGCCGCGACCTGCAGCGGGGTGAAGGTGCCGTAGTCGTGGTAGCTCTTGATCCGTGCCAGGGCGCTGACCAGCTCGGGATTGCCGACCATGAAGCCGATGCGCCAGCCGGCCATGTTGTAGCTCTTGGACAGGGTGAAGAACTCCACCGCGATGTCCTTGGCGCCCGGCACCTGCATGATCGACGGCGCTTTCCAGCCGTCGTAGACGATGTCAGCGTAGGCCAGATCGTGAATCACCAGCACATCGTACTGCTTGGCTAGGGTGACCACGCGCTCGAAGAAATCCAGCTCCACGCACTGCGCGGTGGGGTTGGAGGGGAAGCCGAGGATCATCATCTTCGGCTTGGGGATCGACTCGCGAATCGCCCGTTCCAGCTCGGCGAAGAAGTCCACGCCCGGTACCAGCGGTACAGAGCGTACCTGAGCGCCGGCGATCACCGCGCCGTAGATGTGGATCGGGTAGCTGGGGTTGGGCACCAGTACGGTGTCACCGTGGTCCAGGGTGGCCAGCATCAGGTGCGCCAGGCCTTCCTTGGAGCCGATGGTGACGATGGCTTCGCTTTCCGGATCGATCTCCACGTCGTAGCGGTCCTTGTACCAGCGCGAGATGGCGCGGCGCAGGCGAGGAATACCGCGGGAGGTGGAGTATCCGTGGGTGTCTTCACGCTGGGCGACCTGCACGAGCTTTTCAACGATGTGCGGTGGAGTCGCGCCGTCGGGGTTGCCCATGGAGAAGTCGATAATGTCTTCACCGCGACGGCGTGCGGCCATCTTGAGTTCGGCGGTAATGTTGAAGACGTAGGGGGGGAGACGATCGATGCGCGCAAAGCGGCGCTTGGCGTTGTCAGCCATGATTTCCTCGGATACGTAAGCGCCCGGAACCGTCCGAGCGACGTTGGCCACTGCGGTGGCCGGTGGTAAAGATAAGGGTTGCCGAACTGCGCTGTCCAGCGCAGTTGCAGGCTAAAACAGCGAATCAGTCGATTCAGCTCAACTCATCTTTCAAGCGCAGCAGCAAGGCGCCCAGTGCCTCCACATCGGCGTCTTCGGTACGCCAGGAGCAAAGGCTCAGGCGAAAGGCGGGGCGCCCCTGCCAGACGGTCGGGCCGAACCAGACTTCGCCAGATGCCTGGGCTGCTTGGCGAATGGCGATGGTCTGTTCGTCCGTATCGCCACGCACCAATACCTGGTTCAGCACAACCCGGTTCAGTACCTGATAGCCGGCGTTACGTAATGTGTTGGCCAGTTCTTCAGCCTGGCGGATATGGCGGTCGATCATCGCTTGCAGGCCGGTGCGGCCCAGGTTGGCCAGGGCCGCCCAGATGGCGATGCCACGGGCGCGACGAGAGAACTCCAGTGTCAGGTTCTTCTGCGCATCCTTACTTGCCGAGGCGTAGGCAGCATCGCTGTTCATCGCGGCGGCCAGTGCATCGGCGTCACGGCAGATCGCCATGGCACTGTCGTAAGGGGTGTTCAGCCACTTGTGTCCATCGGTCGTCCAGCTATCTGCCAGCTCGACGCCCTCAAGCAAATGCGCTGAGGATGAGGCTCGCGCCCATAGGCCGAATGCGCCGTCGACATGCACCCAGGCGTTAGCCTCGCGGGCGATGGCAATCAGTTCGGCAAAACGGTCGAACTCGCCGGTGTTGACCTCGCCGGCCTGCAATATCAATAGCGTGCGTTCATCCAGTTCAGGGAGTCGGGCCGGGTCGATACGCCCGTACTCGTCCACGGGCGCATAATGCAGGTGGTTCATGCCGAAACCGAGCACGCGCAGTGCTTTCTTCACTGTGATGTGCGCCGTTTCTGCGAGTACGACGCGGATCTGTGGTGCGCCGAGTAATCCGTCACCGTCGAAATCCCAGCCCTGGCGTGCCAGCAGCACGCGCCGTGCGGCAGAAATACAGGCCAGGGTGCAGGCGGTCGCACTGGTGCCAAATCCCACGGCGCTCTGATCCGGTAGCCCCAGTGCTTGGCAGACCCAGCGTCCGGCAATTTTCTCCAGCCGATCAGCGACTGGAGAATTGTCGAAAGACGAGGCGCATTGATCCCAGGCCAGTACCAGGCGTTCGGCAGCTGCTGCCACTGGCAGCGTCGCGCCGATGACGAAGCCGAAGTAACGCGCGGCATTACTCGCCACGGTGGCTGGTGAGCCAATTTCGTCGAGCTGGCAGAGTACCTGATCGGCAGCATGGCCTTGCTCTGGCAGGGACCGGTCGAAGGTGGCCAGGGCGGTGATGGCTGAGGCGTCGGGGAAGACCCGGCGCGTGGGGATGCCGTCCAGGTAGGCCAGGGCGCGGCGGTCGGCTTCGACCAGCAGGTCGTGTTCGGTCATGAGGGAATCCTCGGCTAGGGGCTGTCTACCCTAGCCGAGCCCTGCAGAGCGCGGCATACACAGGCGCCAACGAAGGCGGCTGCTACAGTTGACTGAGTGATACAGTCTGAACCGATACAGTGCACTGTATTAGCGGTACAGTTGCTCAACCACCCAACATGTCATGCATCGCAATGATCTGTTCGGCCACCTGAATCAGCTTCTGCTGGCGACTCATGGCCTGCCGGCGCATCAGCGTATAGGCCTCTTCCTCATTGCAGCTCTTCATCTTCATCAGCAGGCCCTTGGCCAGTTCGACGCGCTTGCGCTCGGCCAGTTGGGCATCGCGTGCCTGGAGCTGGGCACGCAATGCCTGATCGCTCTCGAAGCGGGCCATGGCGACGTCGAGGATGGGTTGCAGGCGCTGGGCATGGATGCCTTCGACGATGTAGGCGCTGACGCCACTCTGGATCGCCTGGCGCATCACGCTGGGGTCGTGTTCGTCGGTGAACATGACGATTGGACGCGGTTGGTCACGGCTGACCAGTACCACCTGTTCCATCACGTCGCGGCCAGGGGACTCGGTGTCGATCAGAATAACGTCGGGGCGCACGGCCTCGACCCGCTCCGGCAGGTCGATGGTCAGCCCGGATTCGTCGATGACCTCGAAGCCGGCCTCGATCAGCGCGCACTTGAGGCGGCCGACCTTCTTCGGGGTGTCGTTGATCAGAAGGATACGCAGCATCGATGGATCTCCCGGCGGTTACAGGGCGACAGCCGGGCTGTCGGCCAGGGCATGGAGGCGGAAGCTGCGCGCGTACGCGGCAGGGGCGCTGCCGTCCCAGCAGGTGCCGTCCTGCAGGATGGAGCTGCGCATCTCGCCCGGCACGGCAATTCCCAGCGCCGTAGCGGCTTCGCGGTACAGGGCCAGTTGCTGCACCTGGCGGGCCACGCCCAGGTAGTCGGGGTCCTTGCGTAGCAGGCCCCAACGGCGGAATTGGGTCATGAACCACATGGCATCGGACAGGTAGGGCTGGTTGACCAGGCCGCCGGCATGAAAGCGCAGCGGATGCTCGTCCTGCCAGGCGTGGCCGAGGCCGTCCTGATACTGGCCGAGAAAGCGTGGGGTGATCGCCGAGACCGGCGCGTTGACGTATTCGCTGCCGCTGAGCAGCAGGGCGGTGCTGCGCTTGTTTTCCTCGTTGTCATCGATGAAGCGTGCGGCGTCGAGCACCGCCATGATCAGCGCACGGGCGGTATTGGGGTTCTGTTCGGCGAAGGCGCGGGTGCAGCCCAGCACCTTTTCCGGGTGATCCGGCCAGATTGCCTGGATGGTGGTAACGGTACAGCCGAGTTGTTCATCGACAGCCTTGGCGGTCCAGGGTTCGCCGACGCAGAAGCCGTCGATGCGCTTGGCCTCGAGGTGTTCGATCATCTGCGGCGGTGGCACCACCACGCTGTCCACGTCGCGCAGCGGATGGATGCCCTGGCTGGCCAGCCAGTAGTAAAGCCACATGGCATGGGTGCCGGTGGGGAAGGTCTGCGCGAAGGTCAGTCTTGCTCTGTTCTGGTGCGCATGCTGGTGCAGTGCTTCACCGCTGGTCACGCCGGCGCTTTGCAGCGTGTGCGACAGGTTGATGCTCTGGCCATTCTGGTTCAGCCCCATGAGCACCGCCATGTCGGTTGCCGCTGCACCACCGAGGCCGAGCTGGACCCCATAGATCAAACCATACAGGCTGTGGGCGGCGTCCAGCTCGCCGCTGAGCAGGCGGTCGCGCAGGCCGGCCCAGGAGGCCTGGCGTCGCAGTTTTAGACTCAGCCCGTATTTTTCGGCAAAGCCCTGGGTGGCCGCGACTATCACCGAGGCGGAATCGCTCAGGGCCATGAAGCCGATGTTCAGCACGCTCTTTTCCGGTGCATCGCTGCCGCCGACCCAGGCCAGTGCGTCGCCGCGAGGGATATGCTGTTCGCTCATGTCACTTCCTTCATCCACGCATTAGGTTCCGAGCCGCCGGCTTAGGTTTGCAGGGCTGTGCGGGTGGCCCACAAAAAAGGCGTCGTACCGATCACCGCCGTAAAGGGCCGAGTTCGGATACGACGCCATTGTCGTTCGGGCCTTGTCCGTCGCCGGAGAGGCTCACTGTACGTAGAGAAAGCAAGGCATATGCCAGTGCGCAGAGCATGCGCTGTTGGATGAGGCGTTCAGCGCTCCAGCATCTGCTTCACGCTGCTTTGCGGTATCTGCTGCTTGCGGCCCTCGCTATCGGTGAATTCGAGCATGCCGGTGTCCTTGTCCAGTTCCGGCTTGCCGTCGCTGGTGAGCATCTGGCCATCGGTAGTGGTGATGATGTACTCGCTGCTGCAACCGGCCAGGCCGAACAGACACAGGACGGCGATGATCCATGGTTTCATGACGTGCTCCTGAATGATGATCTGGGGGCTCCCATTTCAGAAGGTAGACGGTGGCGCACTGGCTGCAAGCCGGGTGCGGCAAAAGGCCCGTGTGTGCGTGCATAAAAAAGCCCCGCACTAGGCAGGGCTTTTTCTACGACGCTTTGATCAGGCCTGAACGACCGGGATCTTGGCGTTCGCCGCCGCTTCGCGGAAGTCGGCGATCTGGTCGAAGCTCAGGTAGCGGTAGATGTCGCCAGCCATGCTGTCGATATCCTTGGCGTAAACCATGTACTCCTCGACGGTCGGCAGTTTGCCGAGAATCGAGGCGACCGCAGCCAGTTCGGCAGAGGCCAGATACACGTTGGCGCCATCGCCCAGACGGTTGGGGAAGTTACGGGTGGAGGTCGATACCACGGTGGAGTTGGCAGCGACGCGCGCTTGGTTACCCATGCACAGTGAGCAGCCCGGCATCTCCATGCGTGCACCGGCCTTGCCGTAGATGCCGTAGTAGCCCTCTTCGGTCAGCTGGTGAGCATCCATCTTGGTCGGCGGCGACAGCCACAGGCGCGTCGGGATACCGCCCTTGACCTTGTCAAGCAGCTTGCCGGCAGCACGGAAGTGACCGATGTTGGTCATGCACGAACCGATGAACACTTCGTCGATCTTGTCGCCGGCCACGGTGGACAGCAGGCGGGCGTCGTCCGGGTCGTTCGGGGCGCAGAGGATCGGCTCCTTGACTTCGGACAGATCGATCTCGATGACTTCGGCGTACTCGGCGTCCTTGTCGGCTTCCAGCAGTACCGGGTTGGCCAGCCAGGCTTCCATCGCCTGGGCACGACGCTCCAGGGTACGAGCATCACCATAGCCTTCGCTGATCATCCAGCGCAGCAGGGTGATGTTGGATTTCAGGTACTCGGCGATAGCTTCTTCCGGCAGCTTGATGGTGCAGCCGGCAGCCGAACGCTCGGCGGAGGCGTCGGATAGCTCGAACGCCTGCTCGACGGTCAGGTTGTCCAGGCCTTCGATCTCGAGGATGCGGCCGGAGAAGATGTTCTTCTTGCCTTTCTTCTCGACGGTCAGCAGGCCCTTCTGGATGGCGTAGTAGGGGATGGCATGGACCAGGTCACGCAGGGTGATACCCGGTTGCATCTTGCCTTTGAAGCGCACCAGCACCGACTCCGGCATGTCCAGCGGCATCACGCCGGTGGCGGCGGCGAAGGCGACCAGGCCGGAGCCGGCCGGGAAGCTGATGCCGATCGGGAAGCGGGTGTGCGAGTCGCCACCGGTGCCGACGGTGTCCGGCAGCAGCATGCGGTTCAGCCAGCTGTGGATGATGCCGTCGCCCGGACGCAGGGACACGCCGCCACGGGTGCGGATGAAATCCGGCAGGGTGTGGTGGGTGGTGACGTCGATCGGCTTCGGATAGGCCGCGGTGTGGCAGAAGGACTGCATCACCAGGTCAGCCGAGAAGCCCAGGCACGCCAGGTCTTTCAGCTCGTCACGGGTCATCGGGCCGGTGGTGTCCTGAGAGCCGACGGTGGTCATCTTCGGTTCGCAGTAGGTGCCCGGACGGACGCCTTCGACGCCGCAGGCCTTGCCGACCATCTTTTGCGCCAGGGTGAAACCCTTGGTGCTGGCAGCAGGCTGATCCGGCTTCTTGAACAGCTCGGAAGCACCCAGGCCCAGTTCGGCACGCGCCTTCTCGGTCAGGCCGCGGCCGATGATCAGCGGGATACGGCCACCAGCGCGGACTTCGTCGAGCAGTACCGGGGTCTTCAGTTCGAAGGTGGTGATGACGTCGTCGGTGCCGTGCTTGCAAACTTTGCCGGCAAACGGGTAGACATCGATCACGTCGCCCATGTTGATGTTCGACACATCGAACTCGATCGGCAGGGCGCCGGCGTCTTCCATGGTGTTGTAGAAGATCGGGGCGATTTTGGTGCCGAAGCAGAAGCCGCCTGCGCGCTTGTTCGGAACGTACGGAATGTCGTCACCAAAGAACCACAGCACCGAGTTGGTGGCGGATTTGCGCGAGGAGCCAGTACCGACCACGTCGCCGACGTAGGCAACCGGGAAGCCCTTGGCCTTGATTTCTTCGATTTGCTTCAGTGGGCCGATGGAGCCCGGCTGATCGGGGGTGATACCATCACGGGGCATCTTCAGCATGGCCAATGCGTGCAGCGGGATGTCGGGGCGCGACCAAGCGTCAGGAGCCGGGGAGAGGTCGTCGGTGTTGGTCTCGCCGGGCACCTTGAACACGGCCAGGCTGTATTTCTCGGCGATGGCCGGCTTGTTGGTGAACCACTCGCCGTCAGCCCAGGACTGCAGTACGGCCTTGGCGTTGACGTTGCCGGACTTAGCCTTCTCGGCTACGTCATGGAAGGCGTCGAACATCAGCAGAGTGTGCTTGAGCTGCTCGGCTGCAACTGCGCCCAGCTCGGCATCGTCCAGCAGTTCCACCAGAGTGGCAATGTTATAGCCGCCCTGCATGGTGCCGAGCAGTTCGACAGCACGCTGTTTGCTGATCAGCGGAGAGGTGGCTTCGCCTTTGGCGACGGCGGAGAGGAAACCGGCCTTGACGTAGGCCGCTTCGTCCACACCTGGCGGTACGCGGTTGGTGATCAGGTCTACGAGGAATTCTTCTTCGCCAGCCGGCGGGTTTTTCAGCAGCTCGACCAGGCCTGCGGTTTGTTCGGCGTTCAGCGGCTGGGGCACGATACCCTGAGCGGCACGCTCTGCTACGTGTTTGCGATAGGCTTCAAGCACAGTTATTACCCTCATCAGTGGTCCCAAAGGGTTGTCCGGGACGCGATCCAGATACTCATGACCAGGCGCTTTTCGACTTTATGAGCCGATCAGCCGAGGTTGCATGAGTCTCTTGTAGAAGCTGCTTTCAAAGTTTTACGCCGGCAGGACGGTTTCTGATGAGGGCTGACGCAGACGCTCGGGGGGACTCCAAGTGGCTGCGTCGCCATCGTACCTGCAGGATCGACTGTGCTCGTGACGCTTTGAAAACAGCTTCCAACGGACATTGGCGCCGTAAAAGGCGGGCCGATTCTAATGGAAAGCGTGGATAAAGTTAAGCCGATGTCCCCGTATCGGCAGGCTGCTGAAAATGTGGGCGAGGCAGGCAATACAAGGCAGAACATGGCCGAAAAGCGCAGTTTAGCTGTTCTAAATGAGCATTTAGAGGCCGTTTTAACGCAGTAGTGCCAACGCAGGTAGTTTTCGGTGGCCTGTCGGCAGGGGTGATCTGAATTAGACAAAGGGCTAAGATGCCAGGTCATTCTGCTGTCTATTCTGCTTTTGCCATGTCCAATCAGCGCATCAAGACGCCTTGTGTGGGGCTGTGTTCGACCGTTTACGGCGATGTCGTGTGCCGCGGTTGCAAGCGCTTCCACCATGAGGTGATCAACTGGAACAGCTACAACGATGACGAGAAGCGTGCGGTGTGGACGCGACTGGAATTGTTGCTGGTGCAGGTGATGACGGCCAAGGTGGAGGTGTTCGATGAGCTGCGTCTGCGTAGCCAGCTGGAACAGCGTCAGATTCGCTTCGTGCCGCAGCAGTCGCCTTATTGCTGGGCCTATCAGCTGATTGCGCGGGGCGCTCGGGTGATCAATCAGCTGGAGGCGTACGGCATGGTTGTACTGCCTGAATTCCGCAATTGGGCCTTGCCGGAATTGCGTGACGCCATTGACCGCGAATTCTTCCTGCTCTCGGAGGCGCATTACGAGCGCTATATTGCGCCGAAGTTTTTGCGCGAAGGGCTGGAACTGCGGGTTTAGCGTTTGTAGGAGCCAGCTTGCTGGCGATCTTTAGCACCACAGATCGCCAGCAAGCTGGCTCCTACAGATGAACATGCGTCCTTGTCGTCAGCGTTGGGCAACGAGCTCTTCGAGGTGGGCGATGATTTCGTCCGGCTTGAGCACCAGTACGTCACATTCCAGGGCGTCGAGTATGATTTCGGCTGTATTGCCGATCAGCGCACCGGAGAGTCCGGTGCGGGCCACGGTGCCAATCACCGTGACAGCGGCGTTGAGCTGGCTGGCGACCTGCGGAATCACTACGTCGGCAGGGCCTTCGAGCACATGCAGGCGCTCGTCACTGATGTCGTATTCGCTCTGGAAGCTGCGGCATTGCTCGCGGTAGCGCGCTTCGATGGTTTCCTTGAGCTGAAAGGTCGGGTCGGCGGCCGACAGCATTGGCGTCGGATGCGCAGTGACCACGTGCAACGTACCTTTGGCCAGGCCGGCGATATCGTAGCCGTGGCTGACGATGCCGGCATGCAGGGTGCGGTGCTCGCCATCGGCGTTGCCGACGTCCACTGCGGCGAGGATGTTGCCGCCGGTCCAGGGGCGTTCGGTCTTGACCATCAGCACCGGCGCCGGGCAGTAGCGCAGCAACTTCCAGTCTTCCGGGGTGAGAATGGCTTTTTTCAGCGGGTTGTCGGGGACATGCTGCTTGATGACCAGGCCACAGCCCTCGGCTTGCTGTGCAGCGATTACGGTCTGATGCGGGTTGTCATGCCAGGACTGCTGCGACGAAACGCTGAAGCCTTCCTTGCCCAGTTCGCTGCTGAGGTCATTGAGCCAGGCGCTGTGGTCGCCTTTCTTGTCGCAGACTAGCAGGTGCAGGTGTGATTGGGTTACCCCGGCTATCAGTTTGGCCCGTTTCAGTGCGAGGGCTTCTGGGTGTTGGGGATCCATCACCACCAGAATGCTGCGGATCGCTTGCATGGTCATCTCCCTGAGCGTGAATGGCAGTTATCTAACTATAGGCAGGTCGTTATCAGCGGCATGTTGACCTGTATCAACGGCATGCTGGTCGTCCGGCCTGTCACTCGTATAATGGCCCGCCATTTCCAACCTCGCCAGCACCGAGAGCGCTTCAAATATGATGTCAATTACCAAGCATGTTCCGAGTAATGGCGAGGAACCTGTAACGATCCTGCAGGAAATTCTCGAGTTTCTCGGTGGCGTCGCTACCCCTGGCGCCTGGCTGGACGAGGCCCTGCGCCAGCAGGAGATCCTCCTGCTCGATCACCGCAACCTGGAATACAAAGCGGCGCAAACGGCCCTGAGCCTGATGGGGCGCTATCTGACCAAGACCGAATTGACCGCGAGAATGTCGCGTTTGGCTCGTGAGGAGCTGGTGCACTTCGAGCAGGTGAGCAAGATCATCCGCGGGCGTGGCATCGAGGTTCGTCATGTTTCCGCCTCGCGTTACGCGGCTGGCCTGCGCGCGTTGCTGCGCGGTGGCGAAGTGGAAAGGCTGGTGGACGTGCTGGTGGTGGGCGCGTTCATCGAGGCACGCTCGTGCGAGCGCTTCGCCGCGCTGGTGCCGCGTCTGGATGCCGAACTGGCCAAGTTCTACGCCGGGTTGCTGGAGAGCGAAGGGCGCCACTATCGGGGCTATCTCAAGCTCGCTTACCTGTATGGCGACGCGGCCGATGTCGATGCGCGTATCGAGGTGGTGCGCGCGGTGGAGCAGGAGCTGATCACCACGCCGGATGAGCAATTCCGTTTCCATAGTGGCGTGCCCGCATAAAGTAGTCGCGAAGCGGCCATCTGATGCCCCTCTCCCGCAAGCGGGAGAGGGGAGCAAAGCCCTGCAGTCGTAGCCCGGATGAAATCCGGGGATTTATCGAAAGATCGCCCCGGATTTCATCCGGGCTACGGTCAGGCTGGCGTCAGTTCGAACGGCGCCTGGTTGAAGCCCGTTTCGTCGACCTGCAGCGCCCAGCCCTGACGGTCCCAGTCCCCCAGCACGATGCGCCGTGCCGGTTGGCCGTTGACTTCCAGCTCATGCACCGCCGGCCTGTGGGTGTGGCCATGGATCAGCGTGCGCACGCTGTGCTCGGCCATCACCTTGACCACTTCCTGTGGTGTGACGTCGACAATCTCGCTGGCTTTCATTCGCGTCTGTGCGCGGCTTTCGTTGCGCAGCTTGCGCGCCAGCTTCTGTCGCGTGCTCAGTGGCAGGTTGCGCAGGATCAGCAGCGACAGCGGATTGCGCAGCCAGCGGCGCAGCTTCATGTAGCCGACATCGAGGGTGCACAGGCTGTCGCCGTGCATCAGCAGTACCGGCTCGCCATTCACCTGCAGTTTGTGCGGATCACTCAACAGGGTGCAGCCCGCTTCGCGGCAGAACGCCTTGCCGATGAGAAAGTCGCGATTACCGTGCATCAGGTAGATGTGCGTGCCGGCGTCGCTCAGTTCGCGCAGGGCGCCGGCGATCTCATGCTGGAAGGGCGTCATGCCATCGTCGCCGATCCAGACCTCGAAGAAGTCACCGAGGATGTACAGGGCTTCGGCTTGAGGTGCGCGCGTAGCGAGAAAATGCAGAAACGCCCGGGTGATGTCCGGGCGTTTCTCTTCGAGATGCAGATCGGAGATCAGCAGGATCATCGACTTACTCGGCTACGATTTCAGCCTTCTCGATGATCACGTCGTCGACCGGTACATCCTGATGACCGGCTTTCATGGTGGTGGCCACGCCCTTGATCTTTTCGACCACGTCCATGCCTTCGACCACTTCACCGAATACGGCGTAGCCCCAGCCCTGTACGGTCGGTGCGCTGTGGTTGAGGAAGCTGTTGTCAGCAACGTTGATGAAGAACTGCGCGCTGGCCGAATGCGGCTCCATGGTGCGGGCCATGGCGATGGTGCCGACCTTGTTGGCCACGCCGTTGTTGGCTTCGTTCTTGATCGGTGCGCGGGTTGGCTTCTGCTTCATGCCCGGCTCGAAACCGCCGCCCTGGATCATGAAGTTGCCAATCACGCGGTGGAAGATGGTGCCGTCGTAATGGCCTTCCTTCACGTATTGCTCGAAGTTGGCCACGGTTTCCGGGGCCTTGTCGGCGAACAGGTTCAGGGTGATGACGCCGTGGTTGGTGTGCAGTTTGATCATGATCGTATCCGTGATGAGGCAGATTCGAGCCGCTGGCTCGTGGGTGAACAGCCCTGACAGGTTGGCATGCACCCTGTCAGGGGCTTGACAGGTTGGTTATGATACGGACTTTGCCCGATGCGGCCTACCCTGTGCCGCGCCAGTATTGTTAAGGACACCATGAGCAAGCCCACTGTCGAAAAAGCTGCCAACTTCCTGCGCCCCATCGTCCAGGCCGATCTTGACAGCGGCAAGCACGCCCAGATCGTGACCCGCTTCCCGCCGGAGCCCAACGGCTACCTGCACATTGGCCACGCCAAGAGCATCTGCCTGAACTTCGGCCTGGCCGAAGAGTTCGGCGGCCAGTGCAACCTGCGTTTCGACGACACCAACCCGGCCAAGGAAGATCAGGAATACATCGACGCGATCAAGGCCGATGTCGAATGGCTGGGCTTCAAGTGGGCGGGCGAGGAGCGCTATGCCTCCAACTATTTCGAGCAACTGCACGCCTGGGCCATCGAGTTGATCAAGGCGGGCAAGGCCTTCGTCTGCGACCTGAATGCCGAGCAAATGCGCGAGTACCGCGGCAGTCTGACCGAACCAGGCAAGAACAGCCCGTTCCGTGACCGCTCCGTCGAGGAAAACCTCGACCTGTTCGCCCGCATGAAGGCCGGCGAGTTCCCCGATGGCACCCGTTCGCTGCGCGCCAAGATCGACATGGCCTCGCCGAACATCAATCTGCGCGACCCGATCCTCTACCGCATCCGTCATGCCCACCATCACCAGACCGGTGACAAGTGGTGCATCTACCCGAGCTACGATTTCACCCATGGCCAGTCAGACGCCATCGAAGGCGTGACCCACTCGATCTGCACCCTGGAGTTTGAGGATCACCGCCCGCTGTACGAATGGTTCCTGGCCAATCTCCCAGTACCGGCGCAGCCGCGTCAGTACGAATTCGCCCGGCTGAACCTGAACTACACCATCACCAGCAAGCGCAAGCTCAAGCAACTGGTCGATGAAGGTCACGTCAATGGCTGGGACGACCCGCGCATGTCGACGCTGTCCGGCTACCGTCGCCGCGGCTACACCCCGGCTTCGATCCGCACCTTCTGCGACATGATCGGCGTCAACCGCGCTGGTGGCCTGGTCGACATCGGCATGCTGGAATTCGCCATCCGCGAAGACCTGGACGCCAACGCCTCGCGCGCCATGTGCGTGCTCAAGCCGCTGAAGGTGGTGATCACCAACTACCCGGAAGGCCAGGTCGAGAACCTCGAGCTGCCGCGCCATCCGAAGCAGGACATCGGCACCCGCGTGCTGCCGTTCTCCCGTGAGATCTACATCGACGCCAGCGACTTCGAGGAAACCCCGCCGGACGGCTTCAAGCGCCTGATCCCCGGTGGCGAAGTGCGCCTGCGCGGCAGCTACGTGATTCGTGCCGATGAGGCGATCAAGGATGCCGCCGGCAATATCGTCGAGCTGCGCTGCTCCTATGACGAGAACACCCTGGGCAAGAATCCGGAGGGCCGCAAGGTCAAGGGCGTGATCCACTGGGTGCCGGCCGCCGAAAGCGTCGCGTGTGAAGTGCGCCTGTACGACCGTCTGTTCAAGTCCGCCAACCCGGAGAAGAGCGAGGAGGGCGGCAGCTTCCTCGACAACATCAACCCGGACTCGCTGGTGGTGCTCACCGGCTGCCGCGCCGAGCCGTCGCTGGTCAAAGCCGCTGCCGACGACCGCTTCCAGTTCGAGCGTGAGGGCTACTTCTGCCTGGACAAGGACTCGACGGCGGACGCCCTGGTGTTCAACCGCACCGTGACCTTGCGCGACTCCTGGGGGCAGTAATGGCACTGTCGATCTACAACACGCTGAGCAAGGTCAAGGAACCGTTCAAGCCGCTGATCGGTAACAGCGTACGCATGTACGTGTGCGGCATGACCGTCTACGACTTCTGCCATATCGGCCACGCCCGCGTGATGGTCGCCTTCGACGTGGTCACCCGTTGGTTGCGTCAGCGCGGCTATGACGTGACCTACGTGCGCAACATCACCGACATCGACGACAAGATCATCAAGCGTGCCAACGAGAACGGCGAACCGTTCGAGGCACTGGTCGAGCGCATGATCGCGGCGATGCACGAGGACGAGGCGCGTCTGTCCGTGTTGCGCCCGGACATCGAACCGCGTGCCACCGGCCATATCGCCGGCATGCACCAGATGATCCAGACCCTGATCGACAAGGGCTATGCCTATGCGCCGGGCAATGGCGACGTGTATTACCGCGTCGGCAAGTTCGTTGGCTACGGCAAGCTGTCGCGCAAGAAGATCGAAGACCTGAAGATCGGTGCGCGCATCGAGGTCGACGAGGCCAAGGAAGACCCGCTGGACTTCGTCCTGTGGAAGGGCGTCAAGCCGGGCGAACCTAGCTGGGAGTCGCCTTGGGGCGCAGGGCGCCCGGGCTGGCATATCGAGTGCTCGGTGATGTCCACCTGCTGCCTGGGCGAGACTTTCGACATTCATGGCGGCGGCCCGGATCTGGTGTTCCCGCACCACGAGAACGAGATCGCGCAGAGCGAGGCGGCCACCGGTAAGCAGTACGCCAATGCCTGGATGCACGCCGGCGCGGTGCGAGTGGATGGCGAGAAGATGTCCAAGAGTCTGGGCAACTTCTTCACCATTCGCGAGGTGCTGGAGAAGTACCACCCGGAGGTGGTGCGCTACCTGCTGGTGTCCAGTCACTACCGCAGCCCGATTAACTACTCCGAGGAGAGCCTCAAGGAAGCCAAGGGCGCCCTGGAGCGTTTCTACAACGGCCTCAAAGGCTTGCCGGAAGCCGCGCCTGCCGGTGGCGAGGAATTCGTCGAGCGCTTCGGCGCGGCGATGGACGACGATTTCAACTCGCCGGAAGCCTGCGCCGTGCTGTTCGAGATGATCCGTGAGGTCAACCGCCTGCGGGAGTCCGATGTGCAGGCCGCTGCCGGCCTGGCTGCCCAGCTAAAGCAAGTGGCCAGCGTGCTTGGCGTGCTGCAACTGGAGCCAGAGGCCTTCCTCCAGGCCGGTGCTGCCGGCAAGGTCGATGCAGCAGAGGTCGATGCGCTGATCGCCGCGCGCCTGCAAGCCCGTGCGGAGAAGAACTGGGCGGAAAGCGACCGCATCCGCGACCAGCTCACCGCCATGGGCGTGGTGCTGGAAGATGGTAAGGGCGGTACCACCTGGCGCCTGGCCGAGTAAGCCTCGCGCTCAACGACAAAGGCCGCTTTCGCGGCCTTTTTCATTTTTCGGTTTCTTACGCTGTGAGCGAGCTGCCGAGACCCATAAGGAGCGGTCCAGGTAGGGGGCGAAAGTGTGGCGGTCAGATTTCCCATAACTTTTGCCGATGCGACAGTCAGTTACGCCAGTTCGACAGCTCGTCCGCCAACTGTGCTGCTGGCGGGCGCTTTTCGTTAGTATGCGCGCCTTATCGTGTCCGTGGCGCCACAAGCGCCTGGCGATGCTTGCAGTGGTTCGAGCCAAACGCTCGGGCGACGTTTCCCCGATCCCTCAAGGAAACCCCCGCAACTCTTCGATTTCCTGCTTGTGGTATTTCCCTTTATGACTCGTTTGAAAGGCTCGGACCTCCTGGCCCTCGGCTTCATGACATTTGCGTTGTTTCTCGGCGCAGGCAATATCATCTTCCCGCCCAGTGCTGGTCTTGCCGCCGGGGAGAATCTGCTTCCCGCAGCACTCGGTTTCCTGCTGACCGGCGTCGGCTTGCCGCTTTTGACTGTGGTGGCCCTGGCCCGAGTGGGCGGTGGTATGGATCTGCTTACCGCTCCTCTGGGTAAGGTGGCGGGTGCAATCCTCGCGGTAGCGGTTTACCTGGCCATCGGTCCGCTGTTCGCCACGCCGCGTACCGCCGTGGTGTCCTTCGAGATGGGCATTGCGCCGTTCACCGGTAACGAAGGGGCGCCGCTGCTGATCTATACCCTGGTGTATTTCGCGGCCGTGCTGTTCCTCTCGCTCAATCCCGGCCAGCTGGTCGACCGTATCGGTAAATTCATCACGCCGGTACTGCTCGCAGCGCTGCTGGTGCTGGGCGGCGCTGCGCTGTTCGCGCCGGCAGGCGAGATTGGCGCGGTAGCCGAGAGCTACCGCGAAGCGCCGCTGGTGCAGGGCTTCCTGCAGGGCTACCTGACCATGGATACCCTGGGCGCGCTGGTGTTTGGCATCGTGATCGCCAGCGCCATTCGCGACCGTGGTGTCAGTGATGCAGGCCTGGTAACCCGTTATTCGATAATTGCCGGCGTTATCGCGGCCATCGGTCTGTCGCTGGTGTATCTGGCGCTGTTCTATCTCGGTGCTACCAGCCAGGGCATCGCCGGTGATGCGCAAAATGGCGTGCAGGTGTTGACCACCTACGTGCAACATACCTTCGGCACCCCCGGCAGCCTGCTGCTGGCGGTGGTCATCACCCTGGCCTGTCTGACCACCGCGGTTGGCTTGTTGACTGCCTGCGGCGAGTTCTTCAGCAAGCTGCTGCCGGTTTCCTATCGAACGGTAGTAATCGTTTTCGGTCTGTTCAGCCTGGTGGTGGCCAATCAGGGCCTGACCCAACTGATCAGTTTCTCGATTCCGGTTCTGGTGGGGCTGTATCCGCTGGCTATCGTGCTGGTTGCATTGAGCCTGGCCGATCGCCTGTGGGTTTCCCAGGCGCTGGTTTTCGTGCCGGTGATGGCCGTTACGCTGGTCTTCGGTGTGGCCGACGGTGTTGCCGCGACCCCATGGGCCGACAAGGTCCCCGCCTGGTTCGGGCAACTGCCTCTGGCCGGTCAGAGCCTGGGCTGGCTGCTGCCGGTGGCGGTGACGCTGGTTCTGGTGGTGGCGCTCGACCGCCTTCTGGGCCTGCGTCAGAGCGCTACCACTGCGTAATAGACCCTCGAAACAAAACAAGGCTGCCCACGAGGCGGCCTTTTTTGTCGAACAAGAAAACAGGCAGCCTGGCTATAATCCGCAGCAGTCTTACAAGGAGTTGGCATGCTCAACAGCTATCCGTACCTGCCTCATTTTCTGGCCGCACTGTGGTTCGTTCTGTGCTGGGGCGGCTACACCCGCTATGCCTCCTCGAAGGCGCGAACCACACCCTGTCTGGCCAGCGTCCTGCACCTGTACCGTGAAGACTGGATGCGCCGCATGCTGCTGCGTGACAATCGCATTGCCGACGCCAACGTGATCGGTAACCTCGAGCGCAACGCCTCGTTCTTCGCCTCCAGCACGCTGATTATCCTGGCCGGTATCCTCACCGTGCTGGGTGCCTCCGACCGCGCCCTGTCGCTGCTGGCCGACATTCCTTTCGTGCAACAGGCCAGTCGTGGCCTGTCCGAGATCAAGCTGCTGTGCCTGGGCATCATCTTCGTCTATGCCTTCTTCACCTTCAGCTGGTGCATGCGCCAGTACAACTTCGCAGCGGTGCTGGTGGGGTCGGCGCCGATGGTGGGTGAGCGGCATGTCACCGAGCAGGAGCGCAAGGCTTTCGCAGAGCGCACAGCACGGGTGATCTCGATGGCTGCCAACCAGTTCAACTTCGGTTTGCGCGCCTACTATTTCGGGATGGCAACCCTGGCGTGGTTCATCAACCCCTGGTTCTTCATGCTGGTGACTGCCGGCGTAGTCGTGGTGCTGTATCGCCGCGAGTTCCATTCGGACGTGCTGGAAGTGATGGTGTATACCCCAACGCCGGCCGCCGAGGTGGCCAAGGAGAAGAGTGAATGAGCCTGCCGTTCTGGTGTGTCTTCATCAGCGCCTTGTTGATCTTCATCGCCAAGGCCCCGGTGGCCAGGGCCATGGCCGAGGAGGGCGGTGGTCGTTATGACAACCATCACCCGCGTGCCCAGCAGGCGCGTCTGACGGGTTTCGGCGCGCGTGCTCTGGCGGCGCATTTGAATAGTATCGAGGCCTTCCCACTGTTCGCGGCAGGTGTGCTGATGGCGCACACCACGCAGACCTACGGCTTTCTGATCGACATTCTCGCCGTCACCTTCGTCGTCAGTCGCGTGCTGTATCTGCTGTTCTATTGGTGGGATCTGCACTGGCAGCGCAGTCTGGTATGGGTGGTGGGCCTGGCCTGTAGCCTGCTGCTGATGATCAGCCCGGCGCTGAAATGAAAGAAGGCCCGCATTGCAGGCCTTCCTGATTTTCAGCGGAGGTTACTGGCCGTCTACAGCGTCTTTGGCTTCGTCGCCGGCATCCTCGATGGCATCGGCCGCATCGCTGGCCGCATCCTCAATTTTCTCGCCAGTGGTAGGTTCATTACCCAAGGCTTCGTTGGTCTTCTGTTCGATGGCATCGCCGGTGTCTTTGGCGGCATCGCCCAGGTTCTCCATCGCTTCGGAGACTGACTCCTTGGCCGACTCCATCTTGTCTTCCGGGGTTTTCTCGCAGGCGGCGAGACCCAGGGCAGTGGCAAGCAGCAGGGCATAAGTCAGAGGTTTGTTCACGGTCATCACTCCATGTGTGAGAGTTATAAGTGGCTGGGCTTACCCCAGAGCACACAGTCACTTTGAATGTCGGCGCTGCCAATAAGTTCCCTTGGCCTTGAAGGCTGGCCCCCGGACGGGTGTTAGTCCGGGAGCAAGGCGCTATCATGCGCAGCCTTTTTTGCGGCAGAGCAGCAGTGTGATGAGTGAGCAGTCGATCAAGGAGCGGGCGCAGCGGTTTCTGGCCGTGCTACGTCATTGTCAGGTGCTGGGCATGAGTGTCGAGTCGGCCGACGGCAAAGGACTGACGCTGCGCTTGCCTTACGCGCCGCATATTGTCGGCAACCCGGACACCGGTGTGATCCACGGTGGCGCCATTACCACGCTGATGGACACCACCTGCGGTATCTCCACGGTCTGCGTGCTGCCGGAGTTCGAAATATGCCCGACCCTGGATTTGCGCATCGATTACATGCACCCGGCCGAGCCCGGCAAGGACGTCTTTGGTTTCGCCGAGTGTTATCGGGTCACGCCCAACATTATCTTCACTCGCGGCTATGCCTATCAGGACGACCCCGAGCAGCCAATTGCTCACGTGGTCGGTGCCTTCATGCGCATGGGCAAGGCCGTGCAGGGCGGCGCTGAGCTGAAGCGCAATATCCAGCAAGGCGGTGACGCATGAGCGAGCTGAGTCTGGAGCAACTGGTAGCGCGTGCGCACCAGCAGAACGATTATGACCCGCTGATCAATCTGATTCCCTACGCCAAGCTGCTGGGCATCGAATGCCTGCGTCTGGGCGACGACATGGTCTTTCGTCTGCCAGCCAACCACGACTGCATCGGTAACCCGGTATTACCGGCGCTGCATGGCGGCGTAATCGCTGGTTTCATGGAGCATGCAGCCATGCTCCATCTGTTGATGTTCATGGGCATTCCACATTTGCCCAAAATCATCGACTTCTCGATAGATTACCTGCGCGCCGGCCATTATCGTGACACCTATGCGCAGTGCCAGGTCTGGCGGCAGGGGCGTCGGGTGGCCAACGTGGCGATCACCGCCTGGCAGACCAAGCAGACCGAACCGATTGCCACCGCCCGTGCCCACTTCAAGGTCGATGAGCCCTGAGTCGTTGAGACTTGCCCGGCAATTGGAGCGGATCGGCAGCGCAGCGAAATCATGACAAGGACCCTGTAGATGGATGCGTTGCTGATAATTGGTGGCCTGGTGCTGATGCTGGCCGGTCTGGTATGGCTGGTCATGCGGGCGTTCGCCACCAGCCTGTTGTGGGGCTGGGGCAGTCTGATCCCACCGATCACCTTGATCTACATCGTGCGCCACTGGCGGCGAGCGCGTAGCGCGGTCACTCTTATCGGGCTTGGCGTCATCCCGCTGGTGGTGGGTTTGACCTTGCTGGCGAGCAAGGATGCCGAGCGTCTGGCGGCGATCGTCCGTCTGGACTGGCTCAAACCCGAGGTGCAAGTGCCGGCAGAGCTGGCCATCGATCTGGACGGTGAGCTCAACGGCCAGCCATTTCGCCCGCAGCAAGGTGAGCTGATCGATGGCGTATTGGTGCTGCGCGAGGGCCTGGATTTCTTCGCCCTGCGCGAACTGAGTATCCGCCTGCCGCAGCCAGTCGATGGTCCTGTACGTATCGACGTGCTGCCCCAGGACAGCGGTAACCTGCCAGAGGTCGAGCTGAGCTGGCTGTTACCGGAGCAGGACCTGCCCGAGGCGCGTCGCCTGAGCCGTGGCTACACCCTGCATCTGGACCTGCAACCGCAGGAACCGAATCGACTGGTCGGTGATTTCCATCTGGTCATGCCGCCACGCTTCAAGACCAGCCTGAGTGGCCGGGTCGAGCTGTACCGTGATCGCCTGCGCTATGTGGATGGCAAGGTCGATACCCGGTACGACTCCAATGACACCATCGCCCATCTCCTGCAGGACTATCTGCAACGACGTTTCGCTACGCGCGACGTGCGCGAGTTGAAACTGCCGGTGTTCACCTTCGAGGGCGATACCCTGGAATTGCAGGTTGACGCGCAGATCGACGGGCGTAACGAGCGCTTGCCAATTCGTTTGCACAAGCGCTCTGAGCAAGGCTGGATGGTGGAGGGCGATCGCTTCCCGGCATTGCCCTCCGTTGCGGCCAAGCAACTGACACAACAAGTTGAAGCGACTGCCGTCGAGGAGCGCCTGAGTCGTCCGGTCGACCGTCGTCAGCGTTTCAGCCTGGCGCGTTTGCAGCGCAACCCGGAACAGTACCGCAACCTCAGCATGCGCCTGAGCCGCGCCAGTGGCGGCATGGTGGAGGGGCGTTTCGTCGGTGTCGATGACGATGGCAGCATTCGCCTCAGTCAACAAATGGGCAGTGGCGGCGGCCAGGCCAGCTTCAGTTTCAAACCGGAAGAAATCGGTCGCCTGGAACTGCTGGAGCCGTAGTGCGGGTGCAACCCGCCATATTCGGCTTGCAGGTGGTTTTTACCTGCCCGAGACGATGATGCGCCTGCTCCAAGCCCTTGAAATTCATCCAGCAGGCCCCATCTGTAGGTCATCGCCGCGATAGCGGTTCCTGTCCTACAGATGGAGTTAGCAGACCATGAGTGTGGAAACTCAAAAAGAAACCCTGGGCTTCCAGACCGAGGTGAAGCAACTGCTTCACCTGATGATCCATTCCCTGTACTCGAACAAGGAAATCTTCCTGCGCGAGTTGATCTCCAACGCGTCAGACGCCGCTGACAAGCTGCGTTTCGAAGCGCTGGCCAAGCCGGAGCTGCTCGAAGGTGGCGCCGAACTGAAGATCCGCCTGTCGTTCGACAAGGATGCCAAGACCGTCACCCTCGAAGACAACGGTATCGGTATGAGCCGCGAGGAAGTCATCGCGCACCTGGGCACCATCGCCAAGTCCGGCACTGCCGACTTCCTGAAAAATCTCTCCGGCGACCAGAAGAAGGATTCGCACCTGATCGGCCAGTTCGGTGTGGGTTTCTATTCTGCCTTCATCGTCGCCGACGAGGTCGAAGTGTTCAGCCGCCGTGCCGGTAGCCCGGCCAGCGAAGGCGTGCATTGGTCATCCAAAGGTGAAGGCGAGTTCGAAGTCGCCACCGTTGAGAAAGCCGAGCGTGGTACCCGCATCGTTCTGCATCTGAAGAGCGGTGAAGAGGAGTTCGCCGATGGCTGGCGCCTGCGCAACATCGTCAAGAAGTACTCTGACCATATCGCGCTGCCCATCGAATTGCCGAAAGAGCATCACGGTGAAGACAAGCCGGCCGAAGTCGAGTGGGAAACCGTCAACCGCGCCAGCGCCCTGTGGACCCGTCCGCGTACCGAGATCAAGGACGAGGAGTACCAGGAGTTCTACAAGCACGTCGGCCATGACTTCGAGAACCCGCTGAGCTGGAGCCACAACAAGGTCGAAGGCAAGCTGGAGTACACCTCGCTGCTCTACGTGCCGGGCCGGGCGCCGTTCGACCTGTATCACCGCGAAGCGCCCAAGGGCCTCAAGCTCTATGTGCAGCGCGTATTCATCATGGATCAGGCCGATCAGTTCCTGCCGTTGTACCTGCGCTTCATCAAAGGTGTGGTCGACTCCAACGACCTGTCGCTGAACGTTTCCCGCGAGATCCTGCAGTCCGGCCCGGTCATCGACTCGATGAAATCGGCGCTGACCAAGCGCGTGCTGGACATGCTGGAGAAGCTGGCCAAAGACAAGCCGGACGACTACAAGACCTTCTGGAAGGCCTTTGGCCAGGTGCTCAAGGAAGGCCCGGCAGAAGACTTCGCCAACAAGGAGAAGATCGCCGGCCTGTTGCGTTTCGCCTCCACTGCTGGCGAAGGCGACGAGCAATTGGTTTCGCTGGCTGACTACCTGGGCCGCATCAAGGAAGGTCAGGACAAGATCTACTTCCTCACTGGTGAAAGCTACGCGCAGATCAAGAACAGCCCGCACCTTGAAGTCTTCCGCAAGAAGGGCATCGAAGTGCTGCTGCTCACCGATCGTATCGATGAGTGGCTGATGAGCTACCTGACCGAGTTCGACGGCAAGCAGTTCGTCGACGTGGCCCGTGGTGACCTGGATCTGGGTGAGCTGGACTCGGAAGAGGACAAGAAGGCCCAGGAAGAAGTCGCCAAGGCCAAGGAGGGGTTGATCGAACGCCTCAAGGGTGCCCTGGGCGAGCAGGTCGCCGAGGTTCGCGTGTCTCATCGACTGACCGACTCGCCGGCGATTCTCGCCATCGGTGAGCAGGATCTCGGTCTGCAGATGCGCCAGATTCTCGAGGCCAGCGGGCAGAAGGTTCCGGATGCCAAGCCGATCTTCGAGTTCAACCCTGCGCATCCGCTGATCGAACGTCTGGATGCCGAGCCGGACGAGGACCGTTTCACCGATCTGTCGCACATTCTCTTCGATCAGGCCGCGTTGGCCGCTGGTGACAGCCTGAAAGATCCTGCCGCTTACGTGCAGCGTCTGAACAAGTTGTTGGTGGAGCTTTCTGCCTGATAGGTCAGGTAGTGGAACAAGCCCGCTTCGGCGGGCTTTTCTATGCGCGCGATTGATCGGGTTTAATTGACAAGCGCGACCCCGTCGTTTCAGATGCTGGCAATTGGCTGGCTTTCTGCAGTGCCCTGGGGTGGTATGTCGATTTTCGAGCTGTTCTTCTTGATGGGCGCGGACCCGAGTGTCCTTGTGCTCAGTAGTTACGACACGTCCCTGGTGCTGCTGTCGCTGGCTATTGCTGTATTCGCCGCCGGCATGGCGCTGCAGCTGGCTGGCGAAGCACGCGACAGTTCGCATCCGGTCGCCAGGCAAATCACCATTCTCACCGGTTCGCTCGCTCTTGGCGGCGGCATCTGGTCCATGCATTTTCTCGGCATGCTCGCCTTCGAGCTGTGTGCGGCGGTGCGATTCGATCTGGGCATCACGCTACTGTCGATGCTGCCGAGCCTGGCTGCTTCGTGGGTCGCGCTGAGCCTGCTGGCGCGGCGTGACTTGAGCCTGTTGCAGCTGTGTGTGGGGGGCGTACTGGTCGGAGCCGGTATCGGAGCCATGCACTACAGCGGTATGGCGGCGATGCAGATGGCGCCGCTGCTGCGCTATGACCCCTGGATGTTCGCCCTGTCCATCGTCGTTGCCGTCGCCCTGGCCATTCTGGCGTTGTGGGTACGCTTCGGTCTGGAGGGGCGTTTGCCGACCCTCTGGGCGCTTCTGCTCAGCGCCCTGGTGATGGGCCTGGCGATCAGTGGCATGCACTACACCGGCATGGCTGCGGCGCGTTTCGTCGGTACGCCGGAGTCCGAAGCTCCGATGGCGGTGGTCGACAGTGGTTATATCGCCATTGCCATCACGCTGCTGACCGTCGCTCTGACAGTCTTCGTGGTGGCGGTCAATACGCTGCTGCGCTACCGCCGCATGAGTCTTCAACTCAAGGCCAGCGAGCAGCATTTGCGCTCGATCTTCGACACGGCTCTGGATGCCATCATCACCGTCGATCACACCGGCACGTTGCGCTCGGCCAATCGCGCGGTCTCGCGTCTGTTCGGCTGGACGCCGGAGGAGTTGGTGGGCATGCACATGCGCTCACTGATGCCTGCTCGCCATGTCGAGCAGGTGGAGGTGCTGCTGGCGAACTACCTCAGAACGGGTCGTCTGACGATGCCGGCCGGTGAGCAGGAACTGGTGTGTCTGACCCGTGACGGCGAAGAGAAATTGGTGCGCATCAGCGTTGGCATCACCCATTCAGGCAGCCGTCCGCTGTTCGTGGTATTCGTCGCCGATATCAGCGAAAGACAAGCCATGGAGAAGGCCCTGCGTGACAGCGAGCAGCAGTACCGTTCGTTGATCAGCAACATTCCTGGTGTGTCGTTCCGCTGCACGCTGGATCAGGACTGGACCATGATATTTATCAGCGATGCGGTGCAGCCCCTCACCGGTTGGAGTGCGGAGGATTTCATCAGTCGCCGCTGTTCGATTGCCGATATGTATCACCCGGACGACTATCAGCGAGTCGCCGCCGAGGTGATGCAGGCTATCGAGCAAGGCCGCAACTACGTTGTCGAATACCGCTTGTTCGACCGCGATGGCGCGGAACACTGGATCTGGGAAAGTGGTAGCGCAGTTTGCGACGAAAACGGTGTGCCGCGCTGGATCGATGGCGTATTGCTCGACCAGACCGAAACCAAGCGGCGCAATGCCGAATACGAAGGCAAGGTCACCGCGATCAGCAAGGCGATGGCACTGATCGAGTTCGACCTCGACGGCAATATCCTCGACATCAACGACAATGCACTGGCGTTGTTTGGTTATGACAAGGCGGAGGTGATAGGGCGCCACCACGGCATGTTCTGCGATCCTGAGCTGGTGGCAAGCGATGCTTATCGCCAGGGTTGGGTGGATCTGCGTGCAGGTCATTTTCGAGCAGGTGAATACCACCGCTTTGGTAAGGGCGGGCGGGAAGTCTGGATTCAGGCCAGCTACAACCCGATCCTCGATACCGACGGCAAGCCGTTCAAGGTCGTCAAGTTGGCGACCGACCTGACCCCGCGCCGCGTCATGGAACAGGATCTGCGGGCTGCCCGTGATCGCGCCGAAGCCGCCGCTGCCGCGCGCAGCAGCTTCCTGGCCAACATGAGCCATGAAATTCGTACGCCGATGAATGCCATCATCGGCTTTACCGACCTGCTACTGGAAACGCCACTTTCCAGTGAACAACGTCGCCATCTGAGCACCGTGCAGCATTCGTCGCGTTCGTTGCTGGGCTTGCTCAATGACATCCTCGACACGGCCAAGCTCGATCGTGGTGCCATCGAACTGGAACAACTGGATTTCTCCCTGCGTGAGCTGTGCGAGCAGGTACTCGCGGCGCAGCGCCTGACGGCCGAAAGCAAAGGCCTGCAGCTGCATCTGGATTACCCGGCAACGACCAACGAGTTCTTCTGTGGTGACCCACTGCGTTTGCAACAGGTCCTGACCAACCTGCTCGGTAATGCGGTCAAGTTCACCCTGCACGGCGAGGTTCGCCTGAAAGTGACGGGTGAGCCGGGCGCGATGCGCCTGGCGGTGAAGGACACCGGCATCGGTATCGCAGCCGATCGCCTGGAGAAGATCTTCGAGCCTTTCGCTCAGGCTGATGCCTCGATGAGCCGACGCTTTGGCGGTACCGGCCTCGGCACCACCATCTCCAGGCAGTTGGTCGAGTTGATGGGGGGGCGTTTGCGGGTCGAAAGTACTGAAGGGCAGGGCAGCTGCTTCAGCGTCGAGTTGCCGCTGCGTGCCGGCAAGCGTCTGGCCTCGCAGCAACGTGCCGTGCTGCCTGAGCTGGGGCAGTTGAACATTCTTGCGGCCGATGACGTGCCGCAGAACCTCGAGCTGCTGCAACTGACCCTGGAGCATTTTGGCCATCGCGTACACTGCGTCGCCGATGGTGAAGGTGCACTGCAGGCATTCACCGAGCAACGTTTCGATCTGATCCTGATGGATGTGCAGATGCCGGGTGTCGACGGTCTGGAAGCGTCGCGGCGGATCCGCCAGCTGGAAGCCGCCGAGGCACGAGAGCCGATTCCGATCATTGCCCTGACCGCCAGCGTGCTTGATCAGGATCGTCAGGCCGCGCTGGACTCGGGTATGAATGGCTTTGCTTCGAAGCCACTGGATGTCAACGCGCTGCTCTGGGAAATCGCCCGCCTGCTCGGGCTGACCGATGTACCCAGCGCAGTGGTCAGTGCCACCCGGGTTGCCGAAGATGGCCTGTTCGACTGGGTCCGTGGCAGCAGCCTGTGGGGCGGGCCGCTGCGTATGGCGCAGGCGATCAATACCTTCATTGCCGAACAGCATGCTCTGGCGGCGCGTCTCAGCCATCTGCTGGCGGCGCGCGACTGGCGCGAGGGCGAGGCGCTCGCGCATCGTCTGCACGGCGCCGCCGGCAACCTGGCCATGAGCAGCCTTGCCAGCCTTGGACAGTCGATCGAGCAGGCCTTTCAGCGGCGAGACGAGCAGGCGTTGCCTGCACTGATCGTGGAACTCGAGCAGGCTCTGCTGACGGTCAAGGACGTGGTGCCGCAGGTGCCGGAAGTCGTATCTTCGGCTGAAAGCGCGGCCGTCGACTTGCCCACGCTGCGTGAACAGGCAATTCAGCTGCGGCAGGCGCTACAGCGGGGCGGCCTGGACGATGAAACCCTTGCTGTCATGGAGCAGGCCGCCAGGGGCACAGCCTATGGCGCCGCGCTCAGCGATATGCGTCAGGCGCTGGAAGATTTCGATTTCGATCAGGCTCTGCTGGTGCTCGATCGACTGTTGCTGCAACTGCAAGACGAGGAAACGACCCCATCATGACCCTGGCTGCCGATACTCGTCCGCTGTTGCTGCTGGTCGATGACGAACCCACCAACCTGCAGGTGCTGCGCCATATCCTGCAAGAGGACTATCGCCTGCTATTCGCCAAGGAGGGTTCGCGCGCGCTGGAAATGGCCGAACGTGAACGGCCTGACCTGATTCTGCTCGATGTGATGATGCCGGGCATGACCGGTTACGAGGTCTGCGAGCGGCTCAAGGCCAACCCTCTGCTAAAGACGATTCCGGTGATCTTCGTTACCGCTCTGGGCGATGTCGAGGATGAGGCACACGGCTTCGAAGTTGGTGCGGTGGACTACATCACCAAGCCGATCAGCCCGCCCATCGTGCGTGCCCGGGTGCGTACTCACCTGTCGCTGGTGCGTGTCGATGAGCTCAAACAGACTCGCCTGCAGATTGTCCAGCGCCTGGGCATGGCCGCCGAGTACAAGGACAACGAGACCGGCCTGCACGTCATTCGCATGAGCCATTTCTCCAAGGTGCTGGCGCTGGCCGCCGGTTTCAGCGAAAGCGCGGCCGAGGAACTGCTCAATGCGGCACCGATGCACGATGTCGGCAAGATCGGTATTCCCGACGCCGTGCTGCGCAAGCCGGGCAAGCTCGACGAGCAGGAGTGGCAGGTGATGCGCCAGCACGTGGAGATCGGTGCGCGGATCATCGGCGAGCACAGCTCGGGGCTGCTGCGCACAGCGCAACGCATTGCCCTGTCGCACCATGAGAAGTGGGATGGCAGCGGCTACCCCAACGGTCTGAGTGGCGAGGACATTCCCTTGGAGGGCCGCATCGTCGCCATTGCCGATGTGTTCGACGCGCTGACCAGCGTGCGCCCCTACAAACAGGCCTGGTCCGTGGACGATGCAGTCGGTTTTCTGCGTGAACAGAGTGGGCGCCACTTCGATCCCCGTCTGGTCGAGCTGTTCATCGCTTGTTTGCCCGAGATTCTGCAGATCAAGGAACGCTGGGCCGAATAACCTGCCGCTTGAAATCTCCTGTCTAAAACCCGCCTCCTCTCGACTTGGTCATTGTCGAAGGTGAGGCTATTGTTAGGGGCCTACCATTGCCAAGGGCAGGTCTCATCATGCAGAAGAAGACACTGGTTCCCCTGTTGTGCGCCGCATTCGCTGGTCTTGCCGATGCGGCGGTCGTGACCAAGACAGTTGCGTACGAAATCGATGGCGAAGCCTTCGAAGGCGTGCTGGTTTACGACGATTCGGTCACCACGCCGCGCCCTGGGCTGCTCGCCGTTCCCAACTGGATGGGGGTGAATGAAGACACCGTGGCCAAGGCCGCCCGCGCGGCAGGCGACAAATACGTGGTGTTCGTCGCCGACATGTACGGTAAATCCATTCGTCCCAGCAATGCCGAAGAAGCAGGGGCCGCGGCCACTGCCGTACGTGCAGATCGCCCGCTGATGCGTAAGCGTGCGCAGGCTGCAGTCGAGGTACTCAAGGCGCAGAACGGCGAGGTGGCACTGGATCTGAGCAAGCTGGGAGCCATCGGCTTCTGCTTCGGTGGCGGCACGGTGCTGGAACTCGCGCGCTCTGGGGCGCCGCTGAAAGGCTTCGTATCCTTCCACGGCAATCTGGATACGCCCAATCCGGCCGATGCCCAGAACATCAAGGCGCCGGTACTGGTACTGCATGGGGCTGATGATCCTGCCGTACCGCAGGCGCAGGTCGACGGCTTCATCGCCGAGATGAAGGCAGCCAAGACTGATTGGCAATTGGTGAGCTACGGCGGCGCCGTGCACTCGTTCACCAACCCCAAGGCCAACGTGCCGGGTCGCAACGAATACCATCCGGTGGTCGCCGCGCGAGCATTCAAGGCGATGAACGATCTGTTCGATGAGGTATTCGCCGAGCAGTGACGCCAGGTTTGCGATGCGTTGAACGAAAGGCTGCGCCCGATGGGCGCAGCCTTTTTTCATCTTACTTCGCGGGCAGCACGGCGATGTCGATGATGCCGTCCGGCAGATCGGCGACGTCGCCCAGGGTGGTGGGCTTGCCGCTGGTCAGATCCAGCTGGTGTAGGGTCTTGCCGGTCAATACGTAGGCGGTGTTGCCACCCTTGCCGTCGCTGGCGATATCCAGCGCAGCTGCCTTGAGGCCATCGGCGACCTTGCCGACCAGTTGCTGCACGCCATCGTTTGGCGGGTTCTGCAGCATCAGGCTGCTGCTGGCCAGGTCGATGTTGTACAGCGCCGTGCTCTGCGTACCGGCATAGGAACTGGTGTAGGCGCCGGCGACCACCTTGGGTTGCTTGCCCGCGTAGGGGCCGTCGGTGGCGTAGGCGACCTTGCCGTCTACGGCCACTTCACCGGTATCGACGTTTACCCGCAGGCTGGTGCCGTCCGGGCCGAGCAGGCGCAGGCGGTCGGCCACCGGGTTGAAATCGACCACCGCCTGGCCGCTGCCGGACAGCGCAGTTTGCAGCTTGCTACCTGCAGTTGCTTTACCGCTTGTGGCGTCCAGGGTGTAGAGCTGATCGGTACCGCTGAGGGCGTAGAGCTGACCGCTGGCCGGACGCACATCCAGGCCGCGCAGGTCGCTGGCGCCACTGACCGCCATGCTGGCGGTGACCTTGAGGCTGGCGACATCGACCTTGAACAGCTTGCCATCGGCGCCCAGTGCGAGCAGTTCGGTGGCGCTGGCGGCACCTGCGCTCAGGGTCAGCAGGCTGGCGGTGCAAAGGGTAGTGATGCGTTTCATGGTTGTTCCTCATAAAGGTTTCAGCATCGAGACGAAGCCGGCTGGCCGGCTTCGCAGGTGCCTCGACGAAACACCTGTGAGCTATACCCGCGAGGAACGGGCTTGGATGTCGGTGGTGGAAAATATTTTTTCGCAGGGTAATCGGGGGGGGGGGGAGGGGTTGCCGGCCATGCAGCCGGCAACCCACTCAGTTGGCGCTGGCCAGCACGGCGCGACCGATATACAGCACCGGGCCGCTTGGGCGGTTGTAGGGCGAGCCGCCTTCAGGTTCGAGGGTCAGCTCGAAGAGTTGCCCCGCCTGCACCGCACCGATCTGCTCGGCAGGCAGGCGCAGCGGCTGGCCAGCCTCGACCAGGCCCAGCGAGCGTGGGCCTTCGGCCGGATCGATCAGCGTCCAGAATTGCAAGGCGCGGCCTTCGGGGACCTGATCGGCGACCAGCGGATCGAGCGAGAGCGTGCCATCGCTGCTGACCTGGATCACCCAACCGGGTTTGGCCGCTTCGCCTGGCTGCTGCAGCACCACGGTATAGCGTTCGCCGGCGATATCCGGGGCGCGCAACAGCGGCATCAGCACGGCGACCAGCAGCGCCATGGCCAGCGCGGCGGCAGTCAGGCGCCAGGTCAGCAGGCTGTTCCACCAGTTGGCCAGCGGGCTCGAATGTGGCTCATCGTGCAGGCCCAGACTCTGCCGAATACGTGCCCAGAGTGCCGGAGAGGGCGCATGTGCCGGTAGCTGGTCGCTCAGTTCGAGAAAGTGTCGTTCCCATTCCAGGGCCATACGGGCGGCACTCTCATCCTCTTCGAGCAACTGGCGCACCTCGGCCGCTTCATGCTCATCGAGCAAGCCGAGCAGGTATTCGCCAATCAGGGCACGGCGTTCTTCGGGTTCGTGCGGAATCATGCTTGCAGACACTCCTGCAGCGCGCGCAGGCCGGCGCGGATACGGCCTTTGATGGTGCCCAGCGGTGTGCTCAGGCGGCTGGCGATCTGCTCGTGGGTCAGGCCACGGTAGAACGCCAGCAGGATCGGATGGCGGCGCGGCCTTTCCAGGCGCTGCAAACAGCGACGCAGCAGGCGCTGCTCGGATTGCTCCAGCGCTTGTGCTTCGGCCTGCGGGCTGTCGTCGAGCACACGTTCGATGAAGTCATCGTCCACCTCGGCATGCCGGTTGCCACTGCGCAACGCATTCAGCACGCGGTAGCGCAGGATGCTGTGCACCCAGGCGCGACCGCTGCCCAGTTCGCGCCTATAGCGCGCGGCGTGCTGCCAGATACGCACGAAAGCATCGTGCAGACAGTCCTCGGCAATATCACGGCGGCCCAGCATGCTGATGGCCAGGCCGAGCAATTGCCCGGCCTCTTGCCGGTAGAGCGTCTGGAAGGCACGTTCTTCGCCGCGTGCGCAGGCTTCCAGGGTGCTTTCGTAATCGAACTCGCGATCTGCCATGGGTCATCCGTTGGCCTGAGAAATCCGCATGCAGCTTATACCCGGCAACTGCGCTTCTGGATCACGCACAGGTAACAAAAAACTGCGAAGGCGTTGCAGTGCATTCAATGCGTGAGGCTTCAGGGCTGAGCCTGGGCGTAGGCCTCGTCGAGTGAAACCCAGCGCTGCAGCGGGCCTTTGCGCGAGGCGTAGCGAATCTGTAGCCAGCGTCCCTGCTGATCCAGGACTTCGCAGACGTCCCCTTCGATCAGGTAGGCCTTGGTCCGGTTGGTTTCTTCAGGGCGTGCGTGGAGATAAAGACGTGGGGCAGGCACAGTCCAGGTAATTGGCTGGTCACCGTCGTCGAGCGCACGGCTGGCGATGATGTTGCCCTGAGGGTCGAGTGTCTTCTCGAACACCGGGAAAAATACAGGTGCTTGCGGATCGTAGTCGTGACGTACTTGCAGCGTCTTGTACAGCCAGGGGACACCGGATTCAGCGAAGCGATAGGCGTCGTAGTACCAGCGTGGTCCGCTGCGGCAGTGGCTGTAGAGCGCTCGTTCCTCATTATTGGGCTGCAGCTCCGACAGCCATGCGCAATTGACGCGTTCCATCAGTGCTGGCGGTATCTGCAACTGCTCGAAACGGCGCAGGGCCGGACGGTAGAGGTAGACGTGGTAGGCGGAGTTGACCATCCCGGCCGGCACGCGAATCGCCAGATCCGGGTGGCCGTCGAAATCGTAGTCCTCGACGGCGAAGCTCGGCGGTTCTGCGTCGTTGCCTTCGGGGATGCTTAGTTCCAGACGGCTGCCGTCGGGTTGCTGCAGAAAATAGCCTTCGCCTTGCTGTTGTACCTGGGCATGCCGCCCGGGCTCAGGTTCGAAACGGGGTAGATCAGCCAGGGCCAATGTGGGCAACAGCAGCAGGCCAGCGAGGGGGCGATACGAGGACAAGAGGGCAATCCTTTGCGAGCGACAGGCGCCTTTGCGCGCCTGTCGTTGATGGCGCGGTTTCAGCGTGGCAGTTCGATGCGCGTGGTTTCGCCTGGTACTTGCGGCCAGTCGCCCGCTGCCCAGCGCTCGCGCGCCTGGTCGATCAGCTCCGGGCTGGTGGCGACGAAGTTCCAGTTGATTCGCCGCGGGCCAATGGGTTCGCCGCCGATCAGGGCCAGGTGGCATTCGCCGCAGGCGCTGAGCACGGGCGTTTCGCCTGCCGGGATCACCGCCATGGTATGCCGGGGCAGGGGCTCGCCATCCAGCTCGGCTTCGCCATCGATCAGGTACAGGGCTCGTTCGCTGTGCTCGGTGGGTATCAGCAGGTTGGCACCGGCGGCCAGGCGCAGCTCGGCATACAGAGTCGGTGAGCGAACCGGTACTGGTGATTCGAGGCAGAAACCACTGCCGGCGATCAGGGTGATCTGCACGCCCATGGCTTCGCTGCGGGGTAGCGAAGCGGCGGGGTGATGGCTGTAAGCCGGTTCGCACTGTTCCTCTGCTTCTGGCAAAGCCAGCCAGACCTGCAGGCCGTGGGCTCGCTTGTTCTGCCCGAGCTGCTCGGGCGGCGTACGTTCGACGTGGGCGACGGCGCGCCCTGCGGTCATCCAGCTGACATCGCCAGGGCCCACCAGTTGGTCCGAACCCAGGCTGTCCTTGTGCTGCAGCTGGCCTTCGAACAGGTAGGTGAGGGTGGACAGGCCGATATGCGGATGTTGGGCAATGTTCATGCCTTTGCCGGCCGGGTAGTCATGCTCCAGCATGTGATCGAAGAACACGAAGGGGCCGATGCTGCGAAAGCGTGCCGAGGGCAGGGGACGCAGAATCGGTTGGCCGGAAATGTCCTCGGCGCGCGGGCGGATCAGTTGTAACTCGCTCATGCCGGAGCTCCCGCCAGGCGGGTCTCGATCTGGATGTCGGTGGTGGTCATCAGCTTGTGGATCGGACATTTGTCCGCCACGCGCAGCAGTTGCTGGCGCTGTGTCTCGTCCAGTGGCCCCTTGAGCGCCAGGTCGACGATCAGGCGGTAGTTGCCCTGGCGCTCCTCGCTGTCGTCACGCTCGACGTGCACGTCGATGCCTTCCAGCGCAAGGCCGCGTTGGCGCGCATAGAGCAGCAGGGTCATGGCCTTGCAAGTGCCGAGGGCTGCGTCGAACAGATCGTGCGGTTCCGGTCCGGCGCCATCCCCGCCCTGCTCGGGCGAGACGTCGCCGATGAGCTGGTGCGAGCCGATTTCGATCTGCTGCTGCAGGCCCTTGTTGTTGTGAATGCGGATCATGGCGCTTCTCTTGAGGTGTGACGAATCGACACTGGCCAGCCTAGCCCAGCCTGCACCGATCACACCAGCGCCGAGAGCCTCACGTCCGCTCCCAGCACACGCAGCAGTTGCCCGCGCTCATCGACAATGGGGACTGAAACGGTAAAGCAGAAGTCGTCTGTGGCCGAGGAGCGGTAGACCTGGGTGATATGACTCTCCATGCGCTCGGCCACGGCGCGGAACCAGGGGCGTTGGCTCCAGTCGCGGCCGCGACAGCTGGCATCCTCACCGTGCGCCACATCGGCGGCGAAGACGTTCTCGGAAATCTGCACACCGCGGCTGTCTACCAGGTAGAACAGCTCGAAACGGCTGTCGCGCGTCAGCGTATCGGCAAGCAGCCGTTCGGCCGCTGTCACATCGCTGGCCAGCTCGGGGCGTTTGGCCAGTTGTTCGACGCTGGCGCGCACGGCTGCGTGAATTTCCAGGCGGAAGTCGCCGAGCCCGGCGAGCAGGCGATCACCGTCTTCGCGCACGGCCTTGCTGTGATGCAGCACCTGACCAGCCTTGCCAAGCAGCTCGCCAGCGACCTGGGCGATGTTTTGCACATCACCGTTGATCGAGCGCACCGCCTGGCCGATCTGCTCGGTGCCGGCGGCGATCTGGCCAACCTGAGCGTCCAGGCGATCCATGGCCTGGCGCGTGCTGTCCAGTCCTCCGCTGACGGCGAGAATGCCGGCGCGGCCGTCGGCCACCGCCTGGTTCATGTGCTGGCCGGCACTGCCGAGCTGCTGCATGCCTTCGCGGAAACGCTCGATGATGCCACTGACCTGACCGGTGGCATCGGTGGTATGGCCAGCCAAACGCCGCACTTCCTCGGCGACCACGGCGAAGCCCCGACCATGTTCACCCGCGCGTGCGGCCTCGATGGCGGCGTTCAGGGCGAGCAGATTGGTCTGTTGGGAGATGCTGGCGATCACACCAATGACCTTGCTCACTTCATCGAGCTGTCCGGCCAGTTGCTGGATCACCTGAGCCAGTTGCGCCTCGCTGGCATCGATCACTTCGACTTGCCGTAGTACCGCCTGGCCGCTTTGCTGGCATTGGTTGAGGGTGGCGGAAACCTCGGCGGACAAGCGCGCGACTTCGCCAGCGCCGGGCACCAGCTCGGCGTCCAGTGTGGTGGTGACCTGCTCGCTGGCGCTGGCGATCAACTCCGATGACTGTGCCAGCGTCTGTCCGCTTTGTTGGTTGGCAGCGGCGATGCGCGCCAGTTGAGGCGCATGCGCGGCGATGCCGACGGCGGCGCCGAGGCTGGCGCGGATACGTTGCTGGAGGCTGGCGCTGAAATCATTCAGACGCACCATCCACTGGTAGTCCGCCGGGAGGCGAGTCGTGAGGTCGTGCTGTTGGAACAAAGCGTCCAATGTGGCCTCGTCCTGGGCCTTGCGGGTTGGCTTGCGCAGCAACTGCAACATGATGATTCCCCTGCCTGGTCTAACTCGGACACTGCAAGCGAGGTGCCATCATTGGCTGACGTACCCATGGCCGTTTCAGGCCGTTAGCCAGCTATTAATGTTCCGGCTTGGTGCGACCTCTGGTTGCCTGCTTCTTTTGAGGGCGTTGATGCGAATGGCGTGGGGTGATCTCCGAACTTGCCGGGTCGCTCGGCGGTCTATGCTGCTCGTACCGTCAGGAGGACTCGCCTTGCTCACATCTCGAACGATGCCATGGATACTCGCGCTCAGTGCCGCTATCGTCTGCAGCGCCCAGGCCCGCGAATACCGCTACAGCGACGCCCACCTGCACTACGTCGACTTTTTCCAGGAAAGTGCCGGCATGGACGAACTGCTGGAGAAAATGGCGGAAAACAACGTCGATCATGTGATGTTCTCCGGTATTCCGGTGGCCAAGAAATGGGACGAGGACGAGCCCAAGCGTCCGCGTTATTACGCCGGTGATGACGCCAATGCCTATTGGTACAGCGCTACCGACGTGTTCATCGCGGCCGCCTACAAGCGTCTGCCCGCCGAGCAGCGCAAGCGCTTCCATCCCTTTCTGTCCGGCTTCAATCCCAACGACAAGAACGCCGATGCGCACATCCGCCGTATGCTGGAGCTGCACCCCGGCCTGTGGCAGGGCATCGGCGAGGTCTTCACCCGTCACGACGACCTCACCGCGCTGATCCACGGCAGTGCGCCGCGCGCCAACAACGAGGCGTTGGCGCGGGTGTTCCACCTGGCCGCCGAGTATGACCTGCCGGTGATGCTGCATTCGAACATCACCTCCAAGCGCGAGCGTGAACCGCTGTTCCTGGAGGAAATCGAGGCGCCGCTGCGCAACCACCCGCATGTGCGTTTCATCTGGGCGCATGCCGGCACCAGCGCCGAGATTCACCGTCATCAGGAGAAGCTCGACTTCCTCCTGGAGACGGTCGAGCGCATGCTCGGCCAGTACCCGAATCTTTATATCGACCTGTCCTGGACCATGTTGCGCCCCTATCTGCTGGACGCGGACGGCAAGCCTGATCCGAAATGGGTGCATCTGGTCAGCAGTTACCCGGAGCGTTTCATGCTGGGCTCGGATGTGGTCGGCCGTTTCGGCAGCCTGGGCGACTACATGAAGGGCTTCGACCCGTTCCTCGATGCCTTGCCCGAAGACGTGGCGCACAAGGTGGCGCGCGACAACTTCCTCTCCGTGCTGCCGCGCCGGGTGCAGGCTGATCTGTCGAAGTGAAGTCGAACGCGACTACTGTGGTATGTGAGTGATCATGGCAGCGGGTTGAGTAGCCCGCTGCTATGGTGGCTCACTGCAATACGAGGCTCAGCACTTCGTCCATATAGCCCTCTTCGCCAATGAAGAATATGTGCAGATCGCCCAGGTTAGGTGCGCCAAGGCCTTGTTGGCTCCACAGATGCTCGATACGCATGCGGTTCGTACTTGGCGATAGGATGGCCGACTCTAGCCTCACTTCTGGATCATTCAGGCGCGCTTCAAGATCCTTGATGTTTTGCGCGAGCTGAACCTTGTCGCTGCCAGGGCCTTCATGCTCAAGACCGTGCGGGTCGATGAAGCAGATGCGCTGGCTGCCGTCAGGCTTCAGGCACCACAGGATGAAGTCGGGATAGAAATTACCCGCCTCGAAGAAGCCAACGCCTTTGCGAGCCAGGTTGCGTAGCAAGAAGATGCGCTCGCCACGCTCGGCAAGATTCTCCTCGTTGGCTTGCAGCCATTGGCGTAGGTCGTCAACGAACTGGAATTCGGATTTGTTCAGCGCGACAGGCTGGATCTTCACCTTCTCGCTGGAAAGTAGTGGCTCGTAGAGGTGAGCATCCAGCCTCAAACCCTGGATATAGCCGCTGTCACGCCAGCCAACCTGAGCGAGCTCGTCCTTCAGCTTGCGGATGTCGTCGATCAGGTATTGCTCCGTTGCTTCGACGATCAACTGATAGCTGGCGTCGTCGCCTGGCAGGTTTTCATGCTCACGCGTGAGCAGCACCAGCTCCATGCGCGGGTCGAGATATTTGCGCTTCTGGTGATTGAAGCAGCGTTCGAGAGCGCCACAGAGCAATTCCAGTGCAATGGACTGCCAGTGACGCAGATTGGCCATCGAAGGTGCCCACCAATGCGCTGGCACCAGGATGCGATACCAGTCCGGGGTCTCCAGCAACGAGCGTAATGCCCCGGCTTTGATGATGATGTTATCCAGATGTCGCTGGCGACGGAAACGCTCCAAATCGAACCAAAGCCGATCCCAGTCCAGCATCGACAGCCGCAGATTGTCGAAGTAGCGAGGTGGGTTGGCCATAGCCTCTGGTGTCTGGCCGGTGACCTCGGTGGCCTGGAGCATTTGCAGGCGTGGGAAGCGATCGACCACCAGCGGCATGGCGCCTTTGGTCATGCCTGGGGGGAGGGCATCGATACTGAGATCTACGATGGGGCCATGTTTGCGGAAGTCGTACTGTTCCTGAGTGTCCTTGCGGAACTTGGAGCGCAGGATCTTGAGCTTCTGGCCGAAGTCATGGGTGACGTTGAGCTTGATTTCCTCGACATGCGGCGCGTCGTTCGGAGGCAGGCCTTCGCTTTCCAGAAAGTCGCGGAAGGTCGCCATGAAGTCAGCCTGCACGCCGAACACGTTCAGCGTTTCCAGGAAGTGAATATCCTGTGGCGGATTGACCGGCTGATAGCGGCTGGTACGCATCAAGCTGATGTCCTTGCCTTGCAGGCGCACGCCACGGCCGAAAAGCTGAATGATCTGTGCGCCCTCGCTCTGGCCCATACGCATCAAGCCAAGGCTGGACACGCGCCAGCAGTCCCAGCCCTCGATGAACTTCTTCGAGCCGACCAGCATATGGATGGGCGAAGTCGGCTTGTGCACGTCCGCGAATACCGGCTCGCCAAACTCGCTCGGGCGCACCTCGGCCAGGGAGTGTTTGTCTTCCAGCTCGCTCTGCACATGCTTGGCCAGCGCTGCGGCGTCACCAACGTTGATCACGCCAAAGGGTTGTTCTGCCTCGCCCACCTTGAGCAGCAGTTCGCCGCTGTCGCCTTTCACCCGCTCGACCACCAGATGACCACCACCAGGGGCGTGGAACAGGCGTTGGCAGATGTCGGCATAAAGCTGCGCCGCGCTTTGCTTCAAGCTTTTCAGGTAGGGGAAAGACTGTATGAAGATATCGCGGCCTTGGGCGTCGAGCAGGCCGGTCTGCTGGCTATTGCCGTTGAGCACGGTGTTGATGAGCGTGGTGAAGGCTTCACGATGGGCCAGGAAGCGCGCGAGGAAATCGAGAATCTGCGCGACGTCCGAGGGCGATACGCTTTCCTCGTCGACCTTGCGCCCGCTGACGCTGGCGCCGACGAAGACCCACAGCGGCTTTTCCAGGTTATAGCCGGCGTAACGCTTGCCGGCTTCCGTGTACATGCGTAGTTGCTGGTAGAACGCCAGCAGGGCGGCGGTGAGGTAGGTGTCCTTGTGCGCCAGCTCATCCTTGGGCAGGTTGAAGATGCGGTAGTCCTTGCCGTAACCGTCTGCATAAAAGTAGCGGTAGCTGTAATCGAACAGCACGGCCTTGGCGTAGCTTTCAGCCAGTGCACGGTCATTGGCAGCCTTGACGGCCTGTTTGAAGGTGGCGGAGTACTCGAAGGTAAAGCCCTTTGCGGCCAGCTTGTCTCGCTTGCTCTTCCAGTCGCTGCCGCTCATGCCGCGATGGCCTTCATCCACCAGTAGCAGGTTGGCATCGCCGAAGCTGTCGACAGCCATCTGCTTGACTTTTTGCTCGTCCGCCAACTTGGTGATTTCGGTCAGCAGCGGCACATCCAGGGCATTTTGCCCGCGCGAGATCAGGTCACTTTCCTGGCGCAGCGGCTCGGGGTAGAAGCCGTTCTCACGCAGCTCGCGCTCGTGTTGCTCGGATAAGCGCTCATTCGGCGAGAGCACGATCACCCGGCTGTAATCATCGGCCTGGCCGGTAGCTCTTGCATGCTGTGCAAACTGCAGCAGGTTGACGTGCATCAGCAGCGTTTTCCCGCTGCCTGTGGCGTTCTGCAAGCAGAGCTTGTTGAGGTCTTCGACCACGTAAGCGCCGATGCCGGTTTCACGCCCCAACGTGAGATGGTGTTGGTTGAAACGCTCGATAAAAGCATTGAGCGCGACACAAAGCCCCTGGCGGTCGTTGAAATAGCGGTCGAGGTAGATTTCGACAAACAGCAGCGTGAGCCACTGGAAGTACTTCCAAGCAATTTCACCTTTGTGCTTGCGACGAGCGTTGATGGTGCGCGTATGGGCCACCAGATTGGCGTCGTAGTGCTCCAACTGGGCCGGGGTCAATGCGGCATGGGGCGGCAAGTGCGAGAGCAGTGCGGTGAGGAAATGATGCCTGCCATTCTTGTCGATGCCCGCCGTGGCACTGCGCAGGCTTTTGGCGATGATCTCCAACGGGCGAACGTTGTGAGTGCCGTCCTTGTGTGTGACCAGTGGGTCGATGCCAAACAGACTGATCAGGTACTGATTGAGCACCAACGCTTCTTGGAAATGGCTGGCCACCAAGGGCGGCTGAGCTTTGCCTTTACGTGGAGCACGAGCCATCTCAGGCGTCCTCCCACATGCGCTGAGCGAAGGTTTCTTCGATCAAGCGCACGCGCATGGCCGCTTCCCCATCGCTGGGGAGTGCATGGTTGCCATTGACGTAAATGGTGGCGAACTCGCTCTCCCGTGGGTTGATGCCGCGCTTACCCAACCAGGCCTCCAGAGCCGCCTGGTCGCGACCGGAGTTGCCGGTGAGCTTGCGCCAGATGACCAGCACGCGCTCGCGTGACAATTCATCACCCGGTACACGCAGAACATGGCCCTCCACGGCGCGGAACCAGAACTCGCCGTCTTCACGTTCCTTGATGGCGGTGGCGCGCCAGCGCGTGTCTTGATCCTTCGGCAGCTCGGGATCGGTTTCGCGCACCAGCTCGATGGCATAGCGGCGCGGCTGATCGAGGTGGGCGACATGCAGGCCAATCAGCCAGTTGAAGGTTTCCACCAGGTCGATAGTTTTCTCCATTTGAGCATCGCTGCCTGGCTGTTTGACCTTGAGCTTGTAGGAAGTCGGGTCACTGAATTCGTGAACATTGAGCAGGCTCGGGCTGCCAGTTGTTTCGAACTCCAGCCAGTATTTGAGCAAATAGTCGCGGACCATCTCGCTGGAGCCGGTTGCGCTGATATTCAGATGAGATGTTTCTGGTAGTCGCAGGTTGTTTAGGGTGTCCTCGAAAGACTCCAAGCGCATATATTTAAAACAGTGGCTAATACCTTTGCGAGAGGTTGGTTTGCCGTTCTTCCAGTCCGTAGAATAGGAAACTTTCTGTATTCTTGGCCTTAGGACTTCGTCAAAATGCTTGCCTTGCTCTATTAGTATGTACTTCCTGTTGCTCTTGCCTTCTTCTTTGTTGATTGCGATAACCGCATCTGCTGTAGTGCCAGAGCCACCAAAGAAGTCTAGTACAATCGCATTGTTGTGATGGCCGGCGCCACAGGCTCGTAAAGAGTCCTCTACAAGTTTTTTGGCTTTTGGGTAGTCAAATGTGTTTTCCTGAAAAAGCGCCTTCAGTTCTGCAGCGCCATAGTTTGCAGATGCATATTCAGGCTTGTCCCACCATGTAACAGGTAAGGCGTCTTCATCCATCCGGGTTTTGAAATCTATACTGATCTCTCCCGTGTTTGTTCGACGTACTCTGTAGTCACTGTAGTCCGAGTGGACGCGAGCGTGCCCACGCTGCCATCTTTTCTCTATGCGACTCCCGTTGATCTCCTTGATCGGGAACACTAGTTGTTCATCAGGAGCTATCTCTTCCTGAAGCTCATAGGTCTGGCTTTCAGCATTCCATGTCATTTTAGGAATGCGTATATTGTTTTCTGAGTTGACGGCAATAGGGTAGTAAAGTGTTGGTCTATCTTGTCGCAGATCATTGTTGCCGGTTCTTATGAAGTTAAGCCAGGCGTAACGACCGTTTTCGTCGCTAAATGGATATCGTGCCGCTTTTGTTTCGCTATAGCCTATAGAATATGGCGTTGTTTCTTCGGAGTTTCCGTAAAATAGGATGTACTCATGAACAGGGGAAAGTTTTCCTGTGGCTTTTCTGCTTTGAGGGTTAGATCTGACGATAGCTACGCCTAGCTCCTTCTCAAATATTTCGTCAAGAATAAAACGGAGTGGCGAAACTTCCTCGTCATCAATGGCGATTGCGATGATTGAATGATCTTTCATCAATTCCTTTGCAAGAACTAATCTGTCTTGCATTAAGGTGTGCCAGGAGGAGTCTTTGTAATTGTTTTTGTAAATGATAGATGATGCGCTTGTGTTGTATGGTGGGTCTGTATAGATGCAATCAATATTTTTCTTGTACTTTGCCTGGAGTAGGTTTAGAGCTTGAAAATTATCAGAGTGAACCAGAATTCCATTATTTGTTGAATCTAGGTCTTGTTGCGAGGCAATTATTCTGTTTTTCGTGCTTTCATCAAAAAAGGCAGTGTCAATCTGCAGGTACGGATTACCCTTTAAGAAGTCAATGGTGAGTGGTTTGGTATAGCCTGATTGAGTCATATCTTCCTTGATTTCATCAATGGCAAATAGCTTTACCCACTCTTCCCGTTGCCGAGCATTGGCCGCAATTTCAGGATAAAAACTTTCCGGTATGCGATCCAAAGTGATGCAGTACTGAGTCTCGACAACGAATTTTTTCTTGAGCCAAAGCTTTTTCTGAAAGTCTTCGAGCTGGGCGAGAAAGTCGATAATGCGGCGGGCAATCTTGCGCAGCACACGCAGTTTCTTCAGGTATTCATCCACGCGCGGAGCATCGGCGGCTTCGATATCGTCGATGCGGATGATCTCGTTCTTGATATAGAAATCCAGCTCACGACGCAGGAAGCCGCCGAGGTTCTTGTGGATGAAGTAGTCCATTGTATTGCGGGCGGTGAACTGCCCCAGGTATTTACCCAGCAGCGTACGGTTGGGCTGTTTATCGGTTGGTGCGGGGACGAACAGCAGGTCCTGGAACGCGCGAAGCTCTGGATGAGCGAACAGCAGATTTTCCAGTTGCTCGGCGACTACCTGTTCGGCCTCTGCCAGGCGCTTTTGCTGCCAGGTGCCGGTCTGGCCGGATTTTTCTGTATCGGGGCGGTAGTCGAACTGGACGACGAGCTCCGTTTGGCCCTGGTCGTTGACTTCAAGCTGCAGGGCTTGCGAGTCGTGGATGATAAAGAAACGCTCCTGGCCCTCCTTGACGTTATTGTGCTCACCCTCTGCGGCAGCGGCCAGGCGGAAGTGCACCTTCAGCGGGCTGGCCTGTGCGGGTTGGAAGTCGAAGCCGCTTTGCTGGCCTTGTTCCTTGGCCTGTGCCGTGCTGAGGTCGAAGGTGAAGTTGCTGAGCGCTTCGCTCGATTTGATGTAGTACTGGTCTTTGTTGGCCCAGTGCAGCATGACTTCACGGCCGTCATAAGGCACGGCATAGGGGGCGGCGCGACTGTCGTTCTCGGCGACGAAGTAGCGCTTGGACATGAAGTCGCCCTTGTCGTAGTAGCGGCTGAAGAAACGGTACAGGTGCTCGTAGACCTGGGCATCATCCGCCAACACGCCGCCGCCGTCGCGGGCTTGCTGTTGGGCGAGTTCGAATTCCTTGCCGACCTTGGTACCGCGATACTCGGGTTTCAGTTCACCAGTGGGCAGGAAGGCATCTTCGCCGAGTGTTTCGGCGACCCTGACCCGAGCGGCTTCGAGCGAGTCGTGGGCGTTGCTTTGCGATTGCTCGGCAAAGTGGGCATCGATCTCGCTGCCCAGTTCGGTATCGATAAAGGCCTTTATCTGGGCGCTACGGGCGTGAAGGATGCGGTACAAACCAAAGTCGAGCTCGGGTTGGTTGAGCTGGAACAGTTCGCCCAGCAGGGCGATGAATTGGTCTTTTTGCTTGCTCATGGGTACGTCTCGATAAAGGTCAGGCGTAGGCCTGGAATTCGTTGCTGTCGCGCGTCAGGAGCTGCATCAGCTTGGGATGAATGAAGAGTTTTTCCTTGCCGACCTGCACTTCGCGCAGCACGTCGATGCCGACTAGCTCTTTCAGGTAGCGGGAGGCGGCCTGCCGCTGCGCGATCTGCTTGTCGACCAGATTGCTGATACGGCAGTAGGGCTGTTCGAAAATCACGTCGACCAGCTCACGGGAATAGGTTTTCGGCAGGCGTTCGCGCACGAACTCGGTGGTGTGCTCCGAGAGGCTGCGGATGGCGGCGATCTTGGCGGTGGTCCAGCGGGCGGTTTCTTCCACGGCGCTGAGCATGTACAGCAGCCAAGGTTCCCAGGCCTGGTCGCGGGTGACATCCAGCAGCAGGCGGTAGTAATCAGCGCGGTGGGCGATGATGTAACGGCTGAGGTAGAGAATCGGCAGGCTCAGCAGACCTTCCTGAATCAGGTACAGGGTATTGAGCACGCGCCCGGTGCGGCCGTTGCCATCGGCGAATGGATGGATGGCCTCGAACTGGTAATGTCCAACGGCCATGCGCACTAGCGGGTCTAGGTCGGTTTCGTTGTGCAGGAAGCGCTCCCAGTTGGCGAGCAGGTCGCGCAGATGGTCTTCACCTTCCGGTGGTGTGTAGATGATCTCGCCGCTGCGGTCGTTGGCCAACTGGGTGCCCGGCACCCGACGAATATCCATGTCCACGCCCTTGAGCGTGCGGCAGATCTCCACTGCCGTAACGGTCGAGAGTGGGCGCTCGCTCAAGGACAGATAGCCCTGGTGCAGGGCTTTGCGATAACGCAGGGCTTCCTTGGTGGCCGGGTCGGCGTGATTGTCGCCATCCTGGGCATGCTGGAAGAGCAAATCCGTGGTAGTGACGATGCTTTCGATTTCCGAGCTGTCCTTGGCTTCCAGTAACGGGATGGTGTTGATCAATACCGTTTGGTTGGGAATCAGCTCGGCTGCCTGCTTCAATTCCGCCAGGGCTGTGCGGGCCTCGATGCAGCGCTTGAGCACTGCACGGGTTTCCAGCTCTGCCGTGGGCGGCAATGGCGGAAGTTGGTTATAGGGCTTGTCAGCCTGCCAGGGCAGGGGGGATGCAGTCATGGATGCGATCCTGATCCTTGGTATCCATCTAATGGCAAGGGCGCTCTGGTGAGCGCCCTTTTCGTGGTTGCAGTGTAAACATGTATGCACGACGTGTCGCTATTTTTAGATTTCGGCGACACGTTTTGCGTTCATGTCGCTGGTAGCGACATGTGTGCCCCTCGTGTTCTCGAAATGCTCTTTCGGCGACGTGTCAAATCACGGCCCAGCGCACGGTGAAGAGTGTTTGGGTACGGCTGGCGCGATGCAGGCGTTTCTCCAGGGCTTCTATGAGCGCATCGCGGCGAGCCTCGATTTCGTCCTCCACGGAGAAAATTTCCTGGCGTTGACGACGCTGTTCTCCCTCTACCTTGCGAATGTCATCCTGCAGACGGCGTGCCTCGTCCATGCTCTGGGCAACTCGCGCTTGACGTTTCAGTCCTTTGAGCTTGAGCTTGGTGTCTTGTAGGGCTTGTTCGGCAGCGAGAATCCGGTCTTCGGCCCAGGCATCCAGCTTGTCGCGTTCTTGCTGGAAGAACTTGTCATTGTGTTCCAGTGCTTGGCTCAATGCGGCATCGATCTGGCGACGGGCATTGCCATGTAGATCTTCAGGCGGGCTGATCTGCGTTGGCTCTACATTTGCGCAAAGCTGGAAGAGCTTCTCGCAGGTTTCTTGATCGAGTAGCTCGCCGCTATCGGTCATTGCGGTGAAAACCAAGTGCTCTTCGCGCTGAAAACTATCGAGCTCCAGCAGGTTGAGCTGAAGCCAGCCCTGTTTACCCAGCAGTTGCTCGATCACGCTTATGCGTGGGTTACGGGCTTCAAGCCATTGCGCATAACTGAAGTGCAGCGTTGCGCTGGGCGCCTGAGCGCTGCGGCCTTGATCGAGAACGTATTCACCAAGCGGGTGTGTAAGCCGGTAGATGCGGGTGTTTTCAGGCTGGATCTGCTTGGCCTGTTCGCCTTTGCGGATGAGCTGATAATGCCCTGTGACCACCTGTGGGAGAGGTGGCAGCTGGAGATCGAAAGCCAGGTTCTGGCTGTCGAATTTAGCGTGCTCAGCCAGGATGTACTGAGTCAGCTTCCAGAACAGGCGGGTTATACGGTCTAGCTGACTTTCGGCGCGCTCTTTGTGGGTCTTGAGCAGGCTGTGAATGTCCGCGTCGAAGTTCTCCAGCAGGAGCTTTTCGGTTTCCAGCATTTTTGCCTGGATGTCGGCGTCCAGTTCGGCGCGCAAGCGGGTGAACGCTGCGTCGATCTCTTGTGGGGTGCGGCAGCAGTCGTAGATCTCGGCAATGCGCTTCTCGAAGTCAATGCCGGCTTCGATCCTGCCGAGCACCTGGTCGGACGCACCAAAAACGCCCTCGAACAAATGGAACTTGTCCTGGAGGAGTTCCAGGACTCGTCGATCTGCGGCATTGCGCTGGTTGAGGAAGTTGATGACGACCACGTCAAACCGTTGGCCATAGCGGTGGCAACGCCCAATGCGCTGTTCTACCCGTTGCGGGTTCCACGGCAGGTCATAGTTCACGACCAAAGAGCAGAACTGCAGGTTTACACCTTCGGCGGCAGCCTCGGTCGCAATCAGAATTTCGGCCGTATCACGGAAGTGATCGATAAGCGCTGTGCGGCGATCGATAGCTGGCGAGCCGGTTACACGGTCACTACCCTGGTAGCGAGTCAGCCAGCGTTGATAGATGCCGGTAGCGGCCTCACCCTGGTTGCCACCACTGAAGGTGACGACTTTGCCAAGGTGGCCGTGGGCTTCTAGAAAACGGGCCAGGTACTCTTGAGTCCGGCGTGACTCGGTGAAAATGACGGCCTTGCGTTGGGCGCCCATGCCGGACATGCGTGCAAAGCCTTGCTCCAGCGCATTGAGCAAGGCGAATGATTTCTGGTCTTCGCGAATGCTGTGGGCAATCTCGATGTAGGTATCGAGCTCGGTGATTTCCTTGCTCAGCAGCTCGAAGTCGATCTTGCTTGCCGAGTCTTGGGCTTCGTAGCTAGCTGCAGCTTCTGCGGCTTCCAGGAGGTCTTCTTCGAGTTCGTTCTCTTCGATCAGATGCTCGAACCATTGCTCATCAATGCTCTGGCGATCCAGTAGCTTCTGTAGACGCGCTTTGATGGCTTGCAGGGTAGCCAGAACGGCTTCTGTCGAAGAGGCCAGGAGCTTGCGCAGGATGAGTGCGACGAGATGCTTTTGCCGCTGTGGAAAGCCGTAGCTGAAGTCGCGATGCAAATAAGCGGAAATGAGATCGTAGAGGCGCTGTTCATCATCGCTGGGGGTGAACGGCGTGGTCAGTGCGTGACGCTGCGTATAGGGAACGTACTCAAGGACGTCTTTACGCAGTGTACGCTTGATGAAGGCATGCAGGCGGCGACGTAGCGCAGCCAAGTCCGCGTCGATGTTGCTGTACTGGGCACGGAAGCTGCGCTCATCGCCGAAGATGTCTTCGTCTATCAAGGAGCTGAGACCATACAGCTCCATCAATGAGTTCTGCAGCGGTGTGGCGGTCAGCAGAAGCTTGCGTCGTCCAGCCAATGAACGCTTGAGCGACTGGCCGGTTTCATTGCTTTTGCGATGGGCGTTACGCAGCTTGTGGGCTTCATCGATGGCGACCAAATCCCAGGGAATGTTGCCAAGCTGCTCCTCCATCCGGGCTGCAAAGTTCAGCGACATGATGCTGATGACGTCGCGATCCAATGGGTCGTAGATGCCTTGCTCGCGGAGCAATTTCCAGGTCCGTGCGTCCAGCACCTGGGTCGGTAGGTTGAATTTGTCGGAGAGCTCCTGTGCCCACTGTTTGCGCAGCGCTGCCGGGCAGATGACGAGCAAACGACGGCGGCGTTCTGCCCACATCTGGCACAGGACGAGCGCGGCTTCGATGGTTTTGCCGAGGCCTACCTCATCCGCCAGCATCACCCCTTTGCTGAGTGGGTTGTGCAAGGCGAAAAGGGCTGCGTCTATCTGGTGTGGATTGAGATCGACACTGGCATCGAATAACGATTGGGAGAGCCGATCCTCTTCGCTGGCAGCGCGACGGCGCGTGAGCTCCCAGGCGAAATATTTGGCGTGATGCGGGGTAAGGCTGCTTGGGGGCGTGAGCGACGGCATCAGGTTCCCTCGGTAATGTCCTTTAAACCGTGCGGTGCAGTCTTACAAGCAAGGGCGGTAAGGGCAATATGTCATCAACCTGTCATTCACACGTCATAGGCTCGCGCTCATCTCAACGAGGAGCGCACCATGCATTACACCCGAGTGGCCGTGATGGCCGGTCTATTCGCCTGGGCAGGTCTGAGCCAGGCTGACGTCCGTGTCGAAGGGCTGGTGGAATACGGCATCTTCAGCAGCCAGTATCAGGACTACCAGCCCGGCGAGCGGGTACTGACCCGCAGCAACCAGGAAATCGAGCGTACCGAGCAGATTCCCGCCAAGCTAGGCACCAAGTTCGGCATGCGTTACAGCCTGGCCGGCAAGCGTGAGGGCGAACCACCCCTGACGTTGTTGTACCTCACGCCAGGCGTTGTCACGCCGGATGGTCAGCGTCATGACAAGTTCGAAGTGCAGCAGAAGCTGGTGGTCGGTGCACCGCAGGACGTGATGGCCTTCGAATTCACCGAGCATCATGAAGTGGTGCCCGGCGAATGGCATTTCATCGTCTATCAGGGCGATCGCAAGCTGGCCGAACAGCGTTTCATGGTGCGCTGATCAGAGCAGGATGATCGCCCAGGTCAGGGCGATCATCAGCAGCGCGACCATTTGCGCCGCGCTGCCCATGTCCTTGGCCTGTTTGGACAGCGGGTGCAGGTTCAGCGAGATGCGGTCGACCACCGCCTCGATGGCGGAATTGAGCAGTTCCACCACCAGCGCCAATAGCGGCACCAGCATCAGCAACGCGCGCTCGGCGCGGCCGACATCGACCAGGCAGGCCAGCGGCAGCAGGAGCAGATTCAGCCAGACCAGTTGACGGAACGCGGCTTCACCCTGATAGGCCGCACGCAGCCCGGCCAGCGAATAGCCGGTGGCATTGAGGATGCGCGCCAGGCCGCGGCTCCCCTTGAAGGACAGGGCGTCCAGATCGGAACTGTCGTTCATGGTTGCAGCCCACCCCAGGGATCGTTCAGGGCCTGCTGGTAGGCCTGGTGCAGGTAACTCATGTCGGCGTCGGGCATGGCGCCACGATGCCGGTCCAGCTGGCCCAGGTCGCGCCGCGAGGCGCTGGCGACGCGCCAACGTCGCCGGCTTTTTTCCAGATCCAGCAGGGCGATATCCACGTCACCATCGCTACGGGCTTTGACGAACAGGTGCTTGGCATAGCAGCAGCCGTGTTGCCAGCCGCCCAGGTGCAGGCGTGCGAGTGTTACCGCCAGGCGTCGCAGCATGACCTCATTGAGCTGCGCCACATGGGGCTCGCTGTACCACTGCTCCAGGCTGACGAAACCCGGTAAAGCCTCGGTGACCAGCAGTGCCTGCCATTGCCCGGCCTGTTTGCGCGCTGAGCAGTAAACGATGTTCGGTGTGCGAATACCGAGGCGGGCGAAGGCGCGATAGGCCTGTAGCTCACGGAGAATGGTAGGCCTGCCCAAAGGATGGCGTAGCGAGCGGTAGATGTGCCCGTTCTGGCGTTTGCAGTAGAGCAGCGGCCTGCTGCCGTCCCAGTGCTGCAGCAGGCGCACGCCACTTTCGCCGCCGCGCCGCTGGTTGGCCGGCTCGACCCATTGACCAGGGCTGTGCCACCAGCGATCGAACTCGGTAGAGGGCAGGGCGGCCAGTGCTTGTTCGCTGAGAACGCCCATTTCAGGCCTCCTTGCGCAGTACGTAGGTGCGCCACATGGCATAGCCGGGCAGGAAGTCCAGGTGGCCGAGTATGGCGAAGCCGGCCTGGTGGAACTCATCCTCAACGGTCTTGCGAGGGACGACGAAGCGGTTCTGGTTCTGCGCCGCACGGCCCTGAGCGGCGCGCCGGGCCTCCAGGCGCCGGCGTTTCCAGGCCTTGTAGTTGCCATCGACCCACAGCGAGACGATCACCGTGTCGCGGCTGACGCGGTGGAACTCGCGAAGGATGGCCAGACGGTGCTCGGCCGACTCGATGTGATGCAGCAAGCGGATGCAGAAGATGCAGTCCACCGCGTTGTCACCCAGGTCGATCGCGAAGGCCGAGGTGCGGAAGCTGTTGACTCGCGCCACCACCTCGGGGGCCTGTGCGGCACGCGCGGTGGCGATCATGTCGGCCGAGTTGTCGGCGGCGAAGATCACCCGGTTCGGCTGCTCGCAGAGCATCGGCCAAAAGCGCCCGGCGCCGCAGGGCAGGTCGAGTACCAGATTCGGCTTATCGGCCATCTGCAATGCACGGCGCGCCACCTGTACGTCGCGCCAGTGCGACAGGCGTCGGGCCAGGCCATCCTGATGCTTGTGCAGGTATTGCTGCGAATGCTCGAAATCGTACTTGCGGGAAAAGTCCAGTTCGATGGGGCTAGGCTTGGGCATGACGAACGTCCTTTGATGGATACGTTCGTCAGCCTAAAGAGCAGGGCATCAAGGCCGCGTCAAAGGGGTGTGAAAATTTCGTCAAGCGCCATTGTTCAGGGTGACCCGGAAGCGGGTATGACCTGGCTCGCTCTGCAAACTGACGCTCCAGCCCTGTTTGGCGCAAATACGTTTGACCAGCGACAGCCCCAGTCCAAGCCCCTCGCCACGGGCCTGCGAGCCGCGCACGAACGGCTGGAAGATGCGCTCGTGCTGCTCGGCAGGAATGCCGGCGCCGCTGTCCTCGATACGAAACGCGCCCGCTTCGAGGATCAGGCGCACACTGCCGTTCTCGGTGTAGTGCAGGGCGTTGCGCAACAGGTTGGCCATCACCGTGCCGAGAAAGGTGGCGTTGTAACGGCCGTCGTCCTGGCCTTCCTCGGTCAATTGGAAGTCCAGCCCCTTCTCCTTCATCAAGACGCTCCAGCGGCTGGCCTGCTCATGAGCGATACCGGCGAGCGTGCGGTCGCCGCCGAAGGCCGCTTCGTTGCCCTTGTCGCGCGCCAGCTGCAGGAATGTCTGCACCAGTTCGCGCATTTCCTCACTGGCGCGGGCGATGCGCGCCACCTGTTCCTTCTCGCGCGAGCCCAGGGGCGCCTCGGCAAGCAGCTCGCAGGAAGTGGCGATGACCATCAGCGGTGTACGCAGTTCGTGGCTGACATCGCTGGTGAACAGACGCTCGCGCTCCAGGGACTGACGCGCCTGGCCCAGCGTGCTGTCGAAGGCAGCGGCCAACTGGCCGATTTCGTCGTCGGGGTAATCCGGTGCCAATGGTGGCGCCAGCGGATGCAGCTGGTCGCGATGACGCACCTGCTGCGCCAGCCGGCTGATCGGCGCCATGACCTTGCGCGCCATCATCAAGCCCAGGCCCCAGGCGGCGATCACCGTCAGCAGAAAGCCCGCCAGCACCACATTGAACAGCGCATTCTCGCGGGCTTCGAATTCCTGTTGCTCCTGCACCAGCATGTAGGTCTCGCCGTTGATCTTCTGTACGTAGACGTAAAACGCCTCGTTGCCGCTGACGACCTCGTTGAACCCTTCCCGCAGGCCGTCATATTCGGGCGGGATGGCATAGTCGGGATTATTCGACGAGAAGAAGCGGGTGCTGGAGTCCAGGCGCGGTGGGCGCCCCTGGCGGATGTCCTCGTTCAGTGTTTCACCCAGCTCGCGACTCATCTCCTGGGAAACCAGATGCTCCTCGATGAAATGCACCACACCGACGATGCTCAACGAGAACAGGCCGCTGACCATCACCGTCATCAGCACGAAGGCGATCAGAATCCGGCGCTGGAAGGGCTGCTTAGACGGCATCGGGGTTCTCCGCCAGGCGATAGCCGACGCCGTGGATGGTGTGCAGCAGTGGTGTGGGAAAGGGCTTGTCGAGTACCTGGCGTAGTTGATGGACATGGCTGCGCAGGCTGTCACTGTCCGGGCAATCGTCGCCCCACAGGGCTTCTTCCAGCGCTTCACGGCGTACCACCGCTGGGCTGCGTTGCATGAGGATGGCCAGCAGCTTGAGGCCCAACGGGTTGAGCTTGAGCAGTTGGCCGGCGCGACTGACCTGCAGGGTATCGAGGTCGTAGCTGAGATCGGCGACCTGCAGCTGGCGTTTGCGGCTGCCGCGGCTACGGCGCAGGATCGCTTCGATGCGCGCCACCAGCTCGGACAGGGCGAAAGGCTTGATCAGATAGTCATCGGCGCCGGCATTGAGCCCCTGCAGGCGATCATCCAGCGCATCGCGCGCGGTGAGCATGAGGATGGGGACTTCGCTGCGACCATCCTCGCGCAGGCGCTTGCACACCTGATAACCGTCGATGCCCGGCAGCATGATGTCCAGCACGATCAGGTCGTAGTGGCCGCTGCTGGCCAGGTGCAGGCCGCTCAGGCCGTCCTGCGCGCAGTCGACAGAAAAGCCCTTGAGCTGCAAATAGTCGAGCACGTTGGCGAGGATGTCTCGGTTGTCTTCGATGACCAGAATGCGCATCGCGGGTTATTCCTGGGTTTGACGATTTTTTCACACGGCTTTGACGAGAGGCTCACAGCTCGCCTCGCAGACTGCGGCTCGTTCATCCTACAAGGATCATACGATGCCAATGCTTCATTACGCGCAACTTCGTTATCTGTCGATCATTCTGCTGGCTTGGCTGGCGGTTTTCTTCCTCACTCGTAGCGTGCTGCTGATTGCGCATCTGGGCGATGCCGGTGTCACCCTGGCGAACCTGCTTGGCCTGTATGGCGTCGGTCTGATCTATGACCTGAGCTTCCTGGTCTACGCCGCCGCGCCGCTGGCGCTTTACCTGCTGCTGTGTCCTGCCTGGTTGTGGCAGCGCCGTTGGCACCAGCGTCTGTTGATCGCCCTGGCGGCCTTCAGCCTGTTCGCGATGTTCTTCACCGCGGTGGCCGAATGGCTGTTCTGGGACGAGTTCGGCGTGCGCTTCAATTTCATTGCCGTGGACTACCTCGTGTACTCCAAAGAGGTCGTCGACAACATTCTCGAGTCCTACCCGATCTATCCGCTGCTGGCGCTGTTGGCAGTCTTGGCCATCGGCTTGACCGTAGCGCTGCGCCGGCCGCTGCGCGCGGCGTTGCAGGCGCCACGTTTGCCACGGCTGCGTGCGGTCTATGCACTGGTGATGCTGGCATTGTTGGTCTGGCTGTGCAGCGGCCTGGTGGGGCAGGACGCGCCGCGTAGCCTGGGTGGCAATACCTACCAGCGTGAGCTGGCGAGCAATGGCCCGTACCAGTTCTTCGCTGCGTTTCGTAACAACGAGCTGGACTATCAGCAGTTCTACGCCACCTTGCCCGATGCTGCGGTGGCCGAGCAGTTGCGCGCCGAAGTGGCCGAGCCCAATGCGCGCTTCATCGGCAGTGACCCGCAGGACATTCGCCGGGTGATCGACAACCCCGGCCAGGCGCGCAAGCTCAACGTGGTGCTGGTCACCATCGAGAGCTTGAGTGCCAAGTATCTGGGCAGTTTTGGCGATACCCGTGGGTTGACCCCGAACCTGGACGAGCTGCGCAAGCACAGCCTGGTGTTCACCAATTTCTATGCCACGGGTACGCGCACCGACCGCGGTCTGGAGGCGCTGACCCTGTCGGTACCGCCGACCCCGGGGCGCTCCATCGTCAAGCGCATCGGCCGTGAGTCCGGTTACGCCAGCCTGGGCCAGCAACTGAGCGCTCAGGGCTACGACAGCGTCTTCGTCTACGGCGGCCGCGGCTATTTCGACAACATGAACGCCTTCTTCGGCGGCAATGGTTATCGCGTCGTCGACCAGAGCAGCGTCGACGAGGCCGAGATGAGCTTTCAGAATGCCTGGGGCATGGCCGACGAGGACCTCTATCGCCAGGCGATCAAGGTGGCCGATGCCGATCACGCCGCCGGCAAGCCGTTCCTCCTGCAACTGATGACTACCTCCAACCACCGTCCCTACACCTACCCGGACGGGCGCATCGACATTGCCTCCGGCGACGGGCGCGAAGGGGCGGTGAAGTACACCGATTACGCCATCGGCCAGTTCCTCGCCGAGGCGCGCAGCAAGCCCTGGTTCGATCAGACGCTATTCGTCTTCGTCGCCGACCATACCGCCGGCAGTGCCGGGCGTGAGGACCTGCCGGTGGCCAACTACCACATCCCCTTATTCATCTATGCCCCCAGCTACATCGAGCCGGGCGAGTACCGCGACGTGGCCAGCCAGATCGACGTGGCGCCGACGCTGCTCGGCCTGCTCAACCTGGATTACGTCTCCACCTTCTTCGGCCGCAACCTGCTGCGCGCGGATCATCCAGCAGGCCGTGCGCTGCTGGGCAACTACCAGCACCTGGGGCTGTTCGACGGCAAGGATTTGGCGATTCTCAGCCCGCGCCGGGGCATGCGCCGCCATGACGATGCCCTGGGGCTGAGCCATGAGTCGCGCAGCGATGGCGACGATCCGCTGCTGCGTCGCGACATCGCTTACTACCAGGGCGCCAGCCATGCCTTCAGTAAACATCTGATGGCCTGGCATCCAGATAGCCAATCCAGCCAGCAACTCAGTGAGCGCTAAGGAGTGGAAATGTCATCCCGTTATTTCGACTTTCGTCTGGCGCTCGGCATACCGGTACTGCTCATGGCGCTGCTGCTGGCGTTCGACCCCAGCCCGGTGGATTTCGCCCTGGCGCGGCTGTTCTACGAACCCGGACAAGGTTTCATCGGGCGTAGCAGCTTCTGGCTCGAGGACATCCTGCATGACCGCGCCAAGCAGGCGCTGATCCTGCTCGGTGTGCTGGCTATCGCAGGCTTCGCGCTCAGCCTGCTGCCCACGCGACTACGCCAATGGCGCCGACAGCTTGGCTATCTGGTGCTGGCGCTGGGGCTGTCGACTTCGCTGGTCACCCCGTTGAAAACGCTCACCGGCATGCACTGCCCCTGGAGCCTGAGCGAGTTTGGTGGCCAGGAGCAATTCACGCCGCTGCTGGCCGAGCGCGCACCGACCGCCAATCCCGGCCGCTGCTGGCCGGGCGGCCATGCCTCGGCGGGGTTCTCGCTGCTGGCACTGTTCTTCGTCCTGCGTGACCGCAGACCGCGGATGGCACGTATTGCGCTGGTGGTGGCACTTGGGCTCGGCTCGCTGTTTTCTCTGGGGCGCATGCTGCAAGGGGCGCACTTTCTCTCGCACAACCTGTGGACGCTGCTGATCGATTGGACAATCTGCGTGCTGACCTACCGCTGGCTGCTCTATCGCCAACCTGTCGAACAGCCATCGCGCAACTCGCTTGAATGGGGAGAAACCTGCCGATGAACAGATTTCTACAGGGCCTGCGGCTGGCGCTGGCCTCGCTGGTGTTTTTGGGCGCGTTGTTGGCGCTGCCGTTGAGCATGGCCTGGGCTGCCACCACTGCGCCGGTACCCGGGCAGAGCGCGCGTCCGGTCAACTGGGCGCAACCGCTGGACAGCCGCATCAACCTCTATCGCATGACGCCTGATCTCTATCGCAGCGCCTTGCCGAGTGCCGGGGACTTGCCACAGCTGCAGGCCCTGGGCATCGCCACGGTGATCAACTTCTATCAGCGCGGCGATGAGCAGTGGCTGAAGGATCCCAGGGTTGTTCAGGTGCATCTGCCGCTGCGTACCGACCGTATCGATGATGCCGACGTCATCGAAGTGCTACGCAGCATTCGCCAGGCGCAAAGCCGTGGCCGCGTTCTGATTCACTGCAAGCACGGGCAGAATCGTACGGGGCTCATTGCCGCCATGTACCGGGTGATCTACCAGAACTGGAGCAAGGAACAGGCATTGGCAGAAATGCGCGGTGGCGGTTTTGGCGGCGAAGAGCGTATGGGCGACGCCGAGCGTTACCTGCGCGACGCCGACATTCCGGCGTTGCGTTCAGCATTGGCCACAGGCGCCTGTAGCACCAGTGCATGGGCACTGTGCGCGCTAAAGGATCGGCTGCTCGGCGTAATCGAGGGGGTATGAAGTCATGAAGGTCGCGCGTTTGCTGATCTGTGGCCTGTCGTTGCTGGTCTTGCTGGGGTGTCAGAGCCTGCGCGAGCAGATGCTGGCAGAGAACTATCCGCCGACCTTCGTCGACGGCTTCGAGGACGGTTGCAGCAGTGGGCGTTCGGCTGTTGGCCCGCTCGGTCAGTTCGACAAGGACGTGCCACGTTACATGGCCGAGCCGCTGTATGCCCGCGGCTGGGAGGATGGCTTCCGCCAATGCGAAGACGTGCAGCGCATCGATGACTGGCAGGCGCGTCGGGAGGAGCAGTGGCGTGATGACGAATGGCGACACCACGTCGACCAGGCGATGGCCAAGGCTCTGCGTCGTTAGAAATTTCTTTATTTCCTTATCAAGAACGACTGAATCGCGTCGATAAGAAAGAAGGGATTAGCGCAATCTCTGAAGGTCTTTTGCCAAGTGCGGCGAAGGATGTCTCGATTTCTGCGCGCAATGGGAGTGGCAAAAATGTCGCTGCGTAATCTTTCTATCGCACCACGGGCTGCCTTGGGCTTCGGCCTGGTGGCTTTGCTGGTGTTGCTGCTCGGTTCATTTTCGCTGTTGCAGATGAGCGAGATGCGCAAGCAGTCCGAGGCAGTCGATCAGCATTGGCTGCCAAGTATGATGGCGCTGGGGGAGGTCAGCCAGGACATCCTGCGTCTGCGTGCCGTGACGCTGCGGCTGATGCTCAGTCGTGAGCCTGATGAGCTTCAGAGGAACCTGCGCCTTGCCGATGAACTGCGTACTGAGTTGAGTGCGGCTGACTCTTCGTATCAAAAGCGTATCTCCGGTAGTGAGGAGCGTAGCCTTTACGAGGCTTTTCGCCGAGCCGAAGCGGCCTACTTGCAGGAGCAGGGCAAGATCGTTGCCTTCATTCGCCAAGGTAACTTCGACGATGCCATTGCCGTGACCCGTGGCACGCTTAATCAACATGCCGATGATATGGCGCGTGCTCTAACTGATCTTTCCGAGCTGAACCGCAAGGGCGCTATGGAGGCAGCTCGCAAGGCTGGGCAGGTGTTCGATTCGGCGCGTACTTGGGTAGTGGTGATGATGGCACTGGCGGCGCTGGCTACCGTGGGCCTGGCACTGCTGCTGACCCGTAGCATCGTCGCGCCGCTGACCGAGGCGGTACGTCTTGCCGAGGTAGTGGCGTCGGGTGATCTGACCCAGAGCATCCACGTCGAGGGCCGTGACGAGCCGGCACGGCTGCTAAACGCCCTGAAAAGCATGCAGCAGAGCCTGCGTAACACCATTCAGAGCATCGCCGACTCGTCCAATCAACTGGCATCGGCATCCGAAGAATTGCATGCGGTGACCGAAGATTCGACTCGCGCCCTGCATCAGCAGAACGCCGAGATCGAACAGGCTGCTACGGCAGTCAACGAGATGACTGCCGCGGTCGAAGAGGTCGCGCGTAATGCGGTGAGTACCTCGGAAGCGTCGCGCGCCTCTACCGTGACCGCACAGCAGGGGCGCGAGCAGGTGCGCCAGACCGTGAGCTCGATCAGTCAGCTGGCTGATGACGTAAATGGCACCGCGGGTGAGGTTGAGAAGTTGGCCGAGCGGGTCCGTGAGATCAGCAAGGTGCTTGACGTGATCCGCTCCATTGCCGAGCAGACCAACCTGTTGGCGCTCAACGCTGCCATCGAGGCGGCGCGGGCCGGTGATGCGGGACGAGGCTTCGCTGTAGTGGCTGACGAGGTGCGTGCGCTGGCGCATCGCACTCAGCAATCCACGCAGGAGATCGAGCAGATGATCGGTGCCATTCAAAGCGGCACCGATCAGGCGGTCGGGTCGATGCAGAGCAGCAACAATCGCGCCCGCTCCACCCTTGAGGTGGCCCAGGCTGCGGGCGCGGCGCTGGAGTTGATCACACAGGCGATCTCCTCGATCAACGAGCGTAACCTGGTGATTGCCAGTGCGTCGGAAGAGCAGGCTCAGGTGGCGAGGGAAGTGGATCGCAATCTGGTCAATATTCGCGATCTGTCGCTGCAGAGTTCGGCGGGTGCCAACCAGACCAGTGCGGCTAGCCAGGAGCTGTCGCGCCTGGCGATCGACCTGAACAACCTGGTAGCGCGTTTCAAGGTCTGAGGCACGGCCATTTTCCCTCCTGCCAGCGGCAGGGGAAAGCAGCACGAACGAAAACGGCGCCCGAAGGCGCCGTTTTCTTTACCGCGGCAGCAGTTACTTGCCGGCCCAGCGCTTGAGCACCAGGGTGGCATTGGTGCCACCGAAGCCGAAGCTGTTGCTCATCACGGTATCGAGCTTGGCGTTCTCGACGGTGCTGAGCTGGATCGGCATGTCGGCGACTTCCGGATCGAGTTCGTCGATGTTGGCCGAGGCGGCGATGAAGTTGCCTTCCATCATCAGCATGCAGTAGATCGCTTCCTGCACGCCGGCTGCACCGAGGCTGTGGCCGGACAGGCTCTTGGTCGAGCTGATGGCCGGAGCCTTGTCACCGAACACTTCACGTACACCGCGGATTTCGGCGACGTCGCCGACCGGGGTGGAGGTGCCGTGGGTGTTCAGGTAGTCGATCGGGGTGTCGACGGTGGCCAGCGCCTGCTGCATGCAGCGGATCGCGCCTTCGCCGCTCGGAGCGACCATGTCGTAGCCATCGCTGGTGGCGCCGTAACCGACGATTTCCGCGTAGATCTTGGCGCCGCGGGCCAGAGCGTGCTCCAGCTCCTCGACCACGACCATGCCGCCACCGCCGGCGATGACGAAACCGTCACGCTTGGCGTCGTAGGCGCGCGAGGCTTTTTCCGGGGTCTCGTTGTACTGGGTGGAGAGGGCACCCATGGCGTCGAACAGGCAGCTCTGGCTCCAATGTTCTTCTTCACCGCCGCCGGCAAAGACCACGTCCTGCTTGCCCAGCTGGATCTGCTCCATGGCCTGGCCGATGCAGTGTGCGCTGGTGGCGCAGGCCGAGGAGATGGAGAAGTTGACGCCCTTGATCTTGAACGGAGTCGCCAGGCACGCTGATACGGTGCTGCCCATGGTGCGGGTTACGCGGTATGGGCCGATGCGCTTGACGCCTTTTTCGCGCAGGGTATCGATGGCTTCCATCTGGTTGACGGTGGAAGCGCCACCGGAACCGGCGATCAGGCCAGTGCGCGGATTGGAAACCTGCTCTTCGCTGAGGCCGGAGTCCTTGATCGCCTGTTCCATCGACAGATAGGCGTAAGCCGCAGCGTCGCCCATGAAGCGGAACAGTTTGCGGTCGATCAGCTCTTCCAGATTCAGGTTGACCGAACCGGAGACATGACTACGCAGGCCCATTTCGGCGTAGGAGGGGTTGAAACGGATGCCTGATTTGCCCGCGCGAAGGCTGCCGGCAACGGCTTCTTTGTCATTGCCCAGGCAGGAAACGATGCCCAGACCGGTGATCACTACACGACGCATGTGCAAGTCCTTCAGAAACTGTCGGTGGAGGTGAACAGGCCGACGCGCAGGCCTTCGGCGCTATAAATTTCGCGACCGTCGACGGCTACGGTGCCATCGGCGATGCCGAGGATCAGCGAGCGGCTGATGGTGCGCTTGATGTGAATGTTGTAGGTGACCTTCTTGGCGGTCGGCAGTACCTGACCGAAGAATTTCACTTCGCCGCTACCCAGGGCACGGCCGCGGCCCGGGTTGCCTTGCCAGCCGAGGTAGAAGCCGACCAGCTGCCACATGGCGTCGAGACCGAGGCAGCCCGGCATGACCGGGTCGCCCTCGAAGTGGCAGCCGAAGAACCACAGGTCCGGATTGATATCGAGCTCAGCGACGATTTCGCCCTTGCCGTACTTGCCGCCGGTTTCGCTGATGTGAGCGATGCGATCGATCATCAGCATGTTTGGGGCGGGCAGTTGCGCGTTCCCCGGGCCGAACAGTTCGCCGCGGCTGCAGGCGAGCAGATCTTCCCGGGTGTAGGCGTTTTGTCTTGTCATGCGAGCTCCTCAATTGTCCCCACGCTTCTAAGGCTGGGCGAATCGTCCTGGCCGGCGACGTCTGGATAGGCGTCTGCCGGCAGCCTAGTCATAGACTGTTGCGTTGTGGTGAAAGTCACAGCGCAGTGAGTACAGTTGTACTCTGCTGCTTCCATGTTGTCACAGTTGCCGCAGTTTCCCCTTGTAACGCCATCTTGTCACGGCCGCCACTCGCCTATGGTCGGGCTGGCAGCCAGCGCAGCAGAATGCGTTGCAAATCTGCACGTTTGAATGGTTTTGCCAGGTAATCGTTCATTCCCGCTTCCAGGCAGGCTTCGCGGTCGCCCTGCAGGGCATTGGCGGTCAGGGCGATGATCGGTACCTGCTGGCATTGCTGGAGCTGGCGGATCTGCCGCGTCGCCTCGTAACCGTCCATCAGGGGCAGCCTGCAGTCCATCAGGATAGCGGCGTAATCGTGTCGGCTGCAGTTCTGTACGGCCTGCTGGCCGTCGCCGGCCAGGCTGACCGGGTAGCCCAGGCTGCGCAGCATGGCTTCGGTCACGGTCTGCTTGACCGGGTTGTCCTCGACCAGCAGCACGGCCTGACCGTTGCCGCCGGTCAGCGGTTGACCGTCACGGTCGGGCGCCTGCGTGCTGCAGGGGCGAAATGGCAGGGGGATTTCCAGGGTATCGAGCTTGCCGTTGATCACACCATATTCGGTGGCCGGCGCCAGTTGATTGGCGATCAATTGGCCGGCGAGTCCCTGCTCCTGGCGCAGATCCTGCGGCCGAGTAAAGGTGAGAAAGCCGGTTAGCAGCAGCGTCAGCAATCAATAATGCCGGGCCGACACTGATCAGCTGGGTGCGGGTGTGGATGTTCCAGCCGCGGCGCTGAGCATGAGCTTTACCGCCAGGCATTGGCCGGGGATTTGCCGCTGGCTGCTCGGCGGCACCGGAAGGGGGCGAGGGGCAGCCTGTGGGCACGAGTCGTCCTTGGCAATTAACGCTGGTTGCTCATGGTAAGCGAGCCGTCGCGCTTTGCCAGTTTCAGGCGTGTGCACCCTGCGCCAATTCTCGTTTGCGCCTGCCCGCGCAGGGGGATTGCTGAACTTTTGCCCTGACCAGGTACTCTCGGCTCCGTATAATGCCCGCAGACCGCCATCACGCATGGCCTCATTCGGAAGACCTATGACACAGCTTCAACCCATTGCCGTACTCGGTGGCGGTAGTTTCGGTACCGCCCTGGCCAACCTGCTGGCGGAGAACGGCCAGCGCGTCCTGCAGTGGATGCGTGACCCCGAGCAGGCCGAGCAGATGCGTCAGAGCGGCGAGAACCCGCGCTATCTGAAGGGCGTCAAGCTGCATGGCGGTATCGAGCCGACCAGTGACCTGAGCGGCGTGCTGCAGCAGGCCGAGTTGGTGCTGGTCGCATTGCCTTCCAGCGCCCTGCGCGATGCCCTGCAACCGGTGGCGGCGCAGTTGGCGGGCAAGATGCTGATCAGCACCACCAAGGGCATCGAAGCCAAGACCTTCAAGCTGATGAGCCAGATTCTCGAAGAGATCGCCCCCGCCGCGCGTATCGGCGTGCTGTCCGGGCCGAATCTGGCCAAGGAAGTGGCCGATCACGCCCTGACCGCCACGGTGATCGCCAGTGAAGATGAAGAACTGTGCCTGCGCGTGCAGCAGGCCCTGCATGGCAGAACCTTCCGCGTCTACGCCAGCGCCGATCGTTTCGGTGTCGAGCTTGGCGGCGCGTTGAAGAACGTCTACGCCATCATGTCCGGCATGGCGGCGGCGCTGGGCATGGGTGAGAACACCAAAAGCATGCTGATCACCCGCGCTCTGGCGGAAATGACCCGTTTTGCGGTCAAGCTCGGCGCCAACCCGATGACTTTCCTCGGCCTCGCTGGTGTCGGCGACCTGATCGTCACTTGTTCGTCACCGAAAAGTCGCAACTATCAGGTCGGCTTCGCCCTGGGTGAAGGCCTCAGCCTGGAAGACGCGGTGCAGCGCCTTGGCGAAGTCGCCGAAGGGGTCAATACGCTCAAGGTACTCAAGGCCCGTGCCGAAGAACTGGACGTCTACATGCCGCTGGTCGCTGGCCTGCATGCCATCCTCTTCGAGGGGCGTACGCTGGCCCAGGTCATCGAATTGCTGATGCTCGGTGAGCCCAAGACCGACGTCGATTTCATCCCCACTGCTGGTTTCTGAACCCGGCAGCCAATCAAGGAGTGTGAATCATGAGTGATGAAAAACAGGAGTTGGAGCGCGAGTCGATTCTCTTGCGCATTCTGTGGATGGTGATTTTCCTCATCGTCTGGCAACTGGCCGAGCTGCTGCTCGGCGCCGTGGTGCTGCTGCAACTGGGTTACCGCCTGTTCTACGGCGCGCCGAACGCCAGCCTGCTGAGCTTTGGCGACAGTCTCAGCCAGTATCTGGCGCAGATCGGTCGTTTCGGCACCTTCAATACCGATGAAAAACCCTGGCCGTTCGCCGACTGGCCGACGCCGCGGGCGCCGGAAGGCGAGACCGCGCACAGTATCCCGCCGGCGCCGCACCCCGTGCGCGACGAGGAGCCCAAGCTGTGAGGTTATGGCTGCTGCGCCATGGTGAGGCCGAGCCGCAGGCAGCCCCTGATGCTGCCCGCGAGCTGACCGCCCATGGTCGCAAGGAAGTGCAGCAGGCCGCCGCTCAGCTCGCCGGTCGGCCCCTGACCGCCATCGTCGCCAGCCCTTACGTGCGTGCCCAGCAGACGGCCGAGCTGGTACGCAGCGAGCTGGGGTTCACCGGCAAGATAAACACCGTGACCTGGCTGACGCCGGACAGTGATCCGCGTGATGCCTTGAAGTATCTCGATGAGCGTGAGCGTGCCGAGGTGCTGCTGGTCAGCCATCAACCGCTGATCGGCGCGCTGGGCGGGCTGCTGGTGCACGGTCATCGCCAGGAGCCGCTGCCCATGCGCACCGCCAGTCTGGCTGAGCTGGAAGGCGATATCCCGGCCGCCGGGCTGATGGAGCTGCTGGCGCTTATCCACCCCCGCTGACCTTTCGCCCTGTGGCGCCACTTGTGGCGTCGCAGGTGCCTCATGCCTGACTTATCGCCCCTTGGGGGCAAATGTTCCAGGTGAGAAACATTTCTTAACTTGCGCCTCTTTTGTCTGCGTGGAATATTCAACCAAGCAAGTGCTTGGTCGATTCCTACAAAAACAACAAAGGAGGAAGCCCTGTGGCTGATGCAATCCGTTTGCCGCTCGAGCTGTTTTACGAACGTGAAGCAAGGCACCCGAACAAACGCTACATGGTGCAACCTCTAGGGGGCGGCCAGCTGCTGGAACTGAGCTGGGCCGACGTGGGCGAGCAGGCGCGCCGCGCAGCCAGCTGGTTGCGTAGTCGCGAACTGCCACAGGGCAGCCGCATCGCCATCATCTCCAAGAACTGCGCGCACTGGATCGTCGCCGATCTGGCGATCTGGATGGCGGGCCACGTTTCGGTACCGCTGTATCCCAACCTCACCGCCGACTCCATGGGGCAGGTGCTGGAGCATTCCGAAGCAGCCCTGGCCTTGGTCGGCAAGCTCGATGACTGGGCCTCGATGGCACCGGGCCTGCCGCAGGGCTTGCCGACCGTCAGCCTGCCGCTGCATCCGCAGGGCAGCTTCGACTACAGCTGGGATGATCTGCAGCGCAGCGCGCCGATCCAGGACGACCCCAAGCCAGCAGCCAACCAGTTGGCCACCATCATCTACACCTCAGGCACCACCGGCACGCCCAAGGGTGTGATGCACAATTTCTCCAATTTCGGTTTCGCCGCCAGCAACGCCATCAAGCTGTTTGGCGTGGGCGAGGATGATCGACTGATCTCCTACCTGCCGCTGTGCCACGTGGCCGAGCGCATGTTCGTCGAGCTGGCGTCCATCTATGCGGGGCAGACGATCTTCTTTGCCGAGAGCCTGGATACCTTTCTGGAAGATCTCAAGCGCGCGCGGCCGACCGTGATGTTCGGCGTGCCGCGCATCTGGACCAAGTTCCAGATGGGTGTGTACAGCAAGATGCCGGCGCAGAAGCTCGACCGCCTGCTGCGACTGCCGATCATCGGCCGCTTCATCGGTCGCAAGGTACTCGCCGGCCTCGGTTTGGACGCCATTCGCTATGCGCTGTCCGGTGCCGCGCCGGTGCCTGAGGCGCTGCTCAACTGGTATCGCCGCCTGGGCATGGAGATCCAGGAGGTCTATGGCATGACCGAGAACTGTGGTTATTCCCACGTGTGTCTGCCGGGCAAGTTCAAGCAGGGCTGGATCGGCCAGAACAACCCGGGCGTCGAGGTACGCATCGGCGAGGATGGCGAAGTCCTGGTGCGCAGCGGCGCGACCATGCAGGGTTACTACAAGGACCCGATCAAGACCGCCGAGACGCTGACTGACGATGGCTTCCTGCGCACCGGCGACAAGGGCGAGCAGGACGCCGAAGGCAACCTGCGCCTCACCGGACGCATCAAGGAAATCTTCAAGACCAGCAAGGGCAAGTATGTCGCGCCTGCGCCGATCGAAAACCGCATTGGCGAGCACTCGCGTATCGAGCAGGTGTGCGTGGTCGGCGACGGCCTGCCGCAGCCCATAGCCCTGTGCGTGCTATCCGATGTAGGGCGTCAGGAAGCGGCCAATGACAGTCGCGATGAACTGGAGAACAGCCTCAAGGCCTTGCTCGCCGAGGTCAATGGTCGTCTCGATCATCATGAGCGGCTGCAAGGCCTGGTACTGGTCAAGGAGGTCTGGGCAGTGGAGAACGGTTTCCTGACGCCGACCCTGAAAATCAAACGCGCGGTGATCGAGGGCACTTATGGCGAGCGTTTCGCCGAGTGGCAACAGCGCAGCGAAGCCGTGCTCTGGCACGATTGAGCCTGAATGGGCCGGGTTGACCGGCCCTGTCTTCAACGCACAAGGAACGTATCCATGGGACTGTGGCAACGAACGCCCGATATCGATGCACTCAACGCGACCTTGAAAAACAGCATCGGTGAGGTGCTGGACATCCGTTTCGAAGCCTTCGACGACGAATCGCTCAGCGCCAGCATGGTGATCGACTCGCGCACTCACCAGCCCTATGGGCTGCTGCACGGTGGCGCCTCGGTTGTGTTGGCGGAAACCCTAGGCTCCACTGCCAGCTACCTGTGCATCGACAGCAGCCGCTTCTACTGTGTCGGCCTGGAAGTCAACGCCAACCATCTGCGCGGTTTACGCAGCGGGCGTGTGCATGCGGTGGCGCGGCCGGTGCATCTGGGCCGTACCACCCACGTCTGGGACATTCGCCTCAGTGGCGATGACGGCAAGGCCAGCTGTATCTCGCGCCTGACCATGGCCATCGTTCCCCTGGGTGATCAGCCCCCGAAACTTTAAGTTTCTGCCTGCAATTTCATCCAAGATTTGCCTGGTCCATGGCGCTACAGTACGCGCCATGGACCAGATCACTCATATCCAAAGCAGCTTGCCCGGCGTGCGCCTGATCGATGCCGAGTACCGTCGCTTCGCCTTTCCCCGGCACTTTCACCTGGAATATCACGTCGGCCTGTTGATACAGGGACAGCATCGCTACGCCTATGGCGGTGAGCGCCGGCATGTCGGGGCGGGGGACGTACTGCTGATGGCGCCGGAAGGGATTCATGACGGCGCCTGCCTGGATGGCCAGAGTTACCGCATTCGGGTAATGGCCTTCGATCCCTCCTGGCTGGATGAAGCCAGTCGTACCCTGAGTGACGGTCGTCAGGGCGCGCCACGCTTGACCACCAGCAGCTTGCGTCACCCGCTGCTGTCACAGCACCTGCAGCGCTTTCATGCGGCGATGCTGGGCGGCTCGAGACTGGCTCAGGAGGAGGCGCTCTGGCAGGCGCTGGCCCACCTGCTGGAGATGGGCTCGACCTTGCGCGTCAGCGAGCCACATCGCGTCTTCGATCAGCAGACCTGGCAGCGGCTGCGCGATTGGCTGGAGAGCCGCCTCGACGCTCCACCCACGCTGGAGGAAATCGCCGCTTTTTGCGCCATGAGTCCCTGGCAGGCGCTGCGGCGTTTCCGCCAGCACACCGGTTTGCCGCCGCATCAGTGGTTGATGCAACTGCGTTTGCAGCGGGCGTTGCCGCTGGTGCTGGCGGGTGAGCCTCTGAGCGAGATCGCCCTGCGCCTGGGCTTCTACGACCAGGCGCATTTCTCGCGGTTGTTCCGCCGCACCTATGGCCTGCCACCGGCGCGCCTGCGCCAGGGCTGACCCACCCGCACATCCTGTTTTTCATTTTCCTGGAGATCACCATGCAGGAGACGTCCGTCTTGCTGTCGCTGGCTGCCGTGTTCGCGGTGGCCCTTATCAGTCCCGGCCCGGATGTAGCGCTGGTGGTGCGCACCGCCTTGCATCAGGGGCAGCGTGCCGGCTTGCTCAGTGCGTTGGGCCTGGCCTGCGGCATTCTTCTGCATGGCACCCTGGTGCTCAGCGGCGTGGCCTTGCTGCTCAGTCGTACCGAGTGGCTGTTCGATCTGGTGCAGGTCGGCGGTGCACTCTATCTGGGCTGGCTGGGTATCGGCGCTGTGCGTGCCTGGTGGCGTGGCAGTGCTGGCCCGAGGCGGCTGGATGGCGAGCTGACGCCTTCGCTGTTCGGCCCCTGGTTACGCGGCGTGCTCACCAACCTGGGCAATCCCAAGGCGCTGGTGTTCTTCCTGGCACTGCTCAGCAGTCTTGTACCCGCCGATATGTCGCTGCCCGGCAAGATGGCCTGTGCGGCGCTGCTGTTCGGCCTGAGCCTGTTCTGGTTCAGCCTGCTGGGGCTGACCCTGAGCCGCCCGCTGATGCGTCAGCGGCTGCTGCAGGTGGCGCCGACCATCGACTTCGTTTGCGGCCTGGTATTTCTGCTGGTGGCGGCCAGCATCGTAGGACGTCTGCTGCTATAGCCCTGACCATTGCGCTGCCATCAATGGCCGTTACGGTCATTGCCGCGCGTCGTCGGCTGCCGGAGAATCCGGGCATGTTTGCTTTCTCGAGTTTGATGCATGCCGCAGTCGATCTTCTTCGCTCATGCCAACGGCTTTCCGTCGGCCACCTACGGCAAGCTGTTCGCCGCGCTGGCGCCGGATTTTCAGGTGCAGCACCTGGAACAGCATGGCCACGACCCGCGTTTTCCGGTCAATGACAACTGGTCGAATCTGGTCGATGAGCTGATCCATCACCTCGAGGGCGGCGATGAGCCGGTCTGGGGCGTCGGCCATTCGCTCGGCGGTGTGCTGCATTATCACGCCGCCTTGCTTCGCCCGGAGTTGTACCGCGGCGTGGTGATGCTCGATTCGCCAGTGCTGACCCTGGCAGACCGCATGGTGATTCGCGCTGCCAAGCGCTTCGGCTTCATCGACCGCATCACCCCGGCCGGCCGCACGCTTGGGCGCCGTGAAGCCTTTGCCGATCTCGTCGAGGCGCGAGACTACTTCGCCGGCAAGAGCCTGTTTCGCCGTTTCGACCCCGAGTGCCTGGACGCCTATGTCAGCCATGGCCTGCAATTGAGTGAGCAGGGGCTGCGCCTGAAGTTCGATCCGGCCACCGAGATCAGTATCTACCGCAGCGTGCCGCACACTTCGCCGGGCCGGCCACAGCAGTTGGCGGTGCCGCTGGCCATGGTGCGCGGTCGCCACAGTCGGGTGGTGTTGCCGCATCATGCGCATCTGTTGCGGCGCATGCCGCGCGCGGAATATCACAATCTGCCTGGCGGCCATATGTTCCCGCTGGAGCGCCCGCAGGCTACCGCCGACCTGCTGCGTCAACTGTTCACCCGCTGGGCTGGTAGCCAGGAGCAACGTGCATGAGCATGGATTTCGAGGAAGTGCGCCTGAGCCTGCCGCATATCGAGTTGGCGGCTCATCTCTACGGTCCAGAGGATGGTGTGCCGGTTCTGGCGCTGCACGGCTGGCTGGACAACGCGGCGAGCTTTGCGCGGCTGGCGCCGAAACTCGAGGGGGTGCGCATCGTCGCCCTTGATTTTGCCGGTCATGGGCATTCCGAGCATCGTTCGGAAGGCGCCGGTTACGCGTTATGGGACTATGCCTTTGATGTACTGCAGGTCGCCGAGCAGTTTGGCTGGGCGCGTTTCTCCATCCTCGGTCATTCCATGGGCGCGATCACGGCAGTGTTGCTGGCGGGAGCGATGCCGGAGCGGATCGCGCGCCTGGCCCTGATTGACGGCCTGGTGCCTTACACCGGTGAAGCCGAGCAGGCGCCGCAGAAGCTGGGTGAAGCCTTGCGCGCCAGGCAGGCGCTGACTGACAAGCGCAAGCCGGTGTACGCGGAGATGGCGCGCGCGGTCGAGGCACGCATGAAAGGCGTGGGCGCGGTCAGCCGTGAGGCGGCCGAATTGCTGGCCCAGCGTGGGCTGATGCCGGTGCCGGGCGGCTACACCTGGCGTACCGACAGCCGCCTGACCCTGCCGTCGCCGCTGCGTCTGAGCTGGGCGCATGCCCAGGCGTTCGTTCGCGCGCTGCAATGTCCGGTCAGCCTGGTGCTGGCGGAGCAGGGTATGATGGGGGCGCAGGCGGCCGTGCGCACCTTGCTGCAGGATCTGCCGTTCGAGGTACACCGTCTGCCCGGTGGGCATCACCTGCATCTGGATGATGAAGCCGGTGCGCAGCTCGTAGCGGATTGTTTCAATCCATTCCTGCGCTTGCCTTGACTTGCCTGCGGCCGTGGGGAAAGGTGTGGCGGTCTGCCATGGAGGATCGCATGATCGACCCGTTAAAAGTCGCCACTCGCTGTACAGCAAGCTCACCCGTCGCGTTTTTTCAGTGGACTGCCACCTCATGAAGGGGGCTGTGCAGTTTTTGTCTGCGGTGCTTGCCACGGTCTGCAGCGGTGCCGTACTGGCGGCCGATCTACCTGGCAGTCGCGACCTCGAGGTACTGCCGCGGTTTCCTGCCAGTCACATCGTCGCGTTCAAGGAAGCGCCCGATGTCGAGCGTATCTATCCGCAAGGCTCCATTCGCCGCATCAGCGGGCGGTTGCGCTATGAGCGGGAGATTCTCGTGCAGGGCAAGCACAGTGCGGTGACCTACGAGCTGCCACGCACCCACAGCGCCGATCAGGTGTTCACCGCGGCGCGCGAAGCGCTGCTGGAAAAGGACGCCGAGCTGCTCTACTGGTGCCAGGGCCGTGAGTGTGGTGCGAGTAGCCTGTGGGCCAACTCGGTATTCGGCAATGCCACGCTATATGGCTCTGACGACCAGCAGGCCTATGCCTTGTTGCGCCTGGCCGAGCCGAATCACGAGAGCCTGCTGGCGCTATACAGCATCACTCGTGGTAATCGCCGTGCTTACCTGCATGCCGAGCAACTGGATGCCGAAGCCCCTCTGGGCGTATTACTGCCGACGCCGGCGACCTTGCTGCGTCAGTTGCGCACCGATGGGCAACTGAAACTGCCCGATGAAGCCAAGGCCGACAGCGCCTGGGTCGAGGTGCTGGCGCGCAGCCTGAACCTCGACAGCACCTTGCGCGTCAGCCTCGCCGGTAGCCAGGCCGAAGCCTGGCGTGAGGCGTTGATCGAGCAGCGCGTGCGCGAAGCGCGCCTGGAGTTGGGTGAGCGTTCGGATGAAACACTGAGCGTGCGTTTGTTGCGTTAAGCTAGCACTCGCAATCGCCTGTAACAGAGCGCCCGTAGGGGCGCTTTGTCGTTTCGTCGAAGGGAGTTTCGCTTGATGGCCACTAATGATCGTCTGCTGGTGCAGATTCTTCTGCTCGGCCTGCTGGCTGCCAGCCTATGGGTGCTGGCGCCATTCTGGTCGGCGCTGTTCTGGGCTGCCGTGTTGGCCTTTGCCAGTTGGCCGCTGATGCGCCTGCTGACGCAATTGCTCAATGGGCGCCTGTCGCTGGCGGCGGGCATCCTGACCGGGGTCTGGGTGATCATGGTGGCGGTGCCGCTGGTCTGGCTGGGCTTCAACCTGGCCGATCACATCAAGGACGCCAACGCCCTGGTCAAGGATCTTCAGGTCGAAGGCCTGCCGCCACCGCCGAGCTGGCTGGCCAGTATTCCGCTGGTCGGTGATCGCCTGGTGGAACTGTGGCGCACCATCGACCAGCAGGGTGCTGCCTTCTTCGACACGCTGCGGCCCTATCTGGGCCAGGTCGGCAACTGGCTGGTGGCGCGTAGCGCGAAGATCGGTGCGGGCATGGTCGAGCTGGCCCTGAGCCTGGTGCTGGTGTTCTTCTTCTACCGTGATGGCCCGCGCCTGGCGGTATTCGTGCACAGCCTGCTGGAGCGGCTGATCGGCGAGCGTGCCGATCATTATCTGGAACTGGTTGCCGGCACTGTACAGCGTGTGGTCAACGGCGTGATCGGCACCGCCGCAGCGCAGGCCGTGCTGGCCTACATCGGTTTCGTCATCGCCGGAGTGCCGGGGGCACTGGTGCTGGGCCTGCTGACCTTCGCCTTCAGCTTCATCATGATCCCGCCGCTGATCTGGGGCCCGGCCGTGGCCTGGCTGGTATGGCAGGGGGAAATCGGCATGGCGATCTTCTTGGGTATCTGGGGCTTCTTCATCATCAGTGGGGTGGACAACATCCTCAAGCCCTACCTGATCAGCCGTGGCGGCAACCTGCCGCTGGTGGTGGTGCTGCTCGGCGTATTCGGCGGCATCCTGGCCTTCGGCTTCATGGGCCTGTTCCTTGGTCCGACACTGCTGGCAGTGGCATACAGCCTGCTCAGCGACTGGGTGGCGGAGAAGGCGCCCGACAACCAGGCAGCCCTCGACCAGCTGCCGCCGGACAAACGGGCATGAGACGTATCAGCCGTTGAAACTAAGAACTTCTATCAAGAGACCAATGGCGGGCGTATCGCGTTGTTGGCGGGGAGAGGCTGACCTAGGCTGAAGCTAGGGTGTCAATAAAGAGGCACTTATGCGCAGTCTGTCGATTTACCTCATTGTTTTCGCCGGTTTATTGGCGGTTGTATGGTGGTGGCAGCGACCCCAACCGATGCCCGTGCAACTGATCGCGGTGGAGCGCGGCCCGGTGGAAACCCTGGTCGCCAATACCCGCGCCGGCACCCTTAAATCCTGTCGCCGTTCGCGGCTGTCGTTCAATGTCGGCGGCCAGGTCAGCGAGCTGCTGGTCGACGAGGGCCAGCAGGTCGAACTCGGCCAGGTGCTCATGCGCCTGCGCCAGGACGACCGCCTGGCGCGGGTCGAGGAGGCCAGTGCGCGTCTTGAGGTACGCCGCAGCGAGCGCGAGCAGCTGTGCCGCAAGGCCGAGTTGTACCAGCGCGATCACCGCCGCCTGCAGCACCTGGGTGAACGCAAGCTGACCTCGCTCGAGCGCCTCGACCAGGCCGAGACCAAGGCGCGCCTGGCGCAACTGGCCTGCACCGCGCAGCAGGTGCAGATCCGCGAGGCCGAGGCCAACCTGACGCTGCAGCGCTCGCTGCTCGACCAGGCCGTGCTGCGTGCGCCCTTCGCCGGAGTGGTAGCGCAGATCAACGGCGAGCTGGGCGAATTCGTCACGCCCTCACCGCCGGGCATTCCGACGCCGCCGGCGGTGGACCTGATCGACGACAGCTGCCTCTACGTCGATGCACCGATCGACGAGGTGGACGCCGGTCGGGTGCGCATCGGCATGCCGGTACGGATCAGCCTGGACGCTTTCCGCGGCCGCCACTTCCACGGCCAGGTCAGCCGCATCGCGCCCTTCGTGCGTGAGCTGGAGAAGCAGGCGCGCACCGTCGACGTCGAGGTGCGTTTCGCCCAGTTGCCGGTGGACGTGACCCTGCTGGCCGGCTATAGCGCCGACGTGGAAATCCTCCTGGAACAGAGCGCCGGCAGCCTGCGTATCCCCACCGAGACCCTGCTGGAGGGGCGCCGGGTGCTGCGCTACGACCCGGCCACCGGCGTGTTGCGCGAGGTGGAACTCAACACCGGGCTGGCCAACTGGCGCTGGACCGAGGTGCTCGACGGCCTGCACGAGGGCGAGCGGATTCTCGCCAGCCTCCACCAGGAGGGACTCAAGGACGGTATCGCGGTGATCTCGCGCGGCGCGGAAGCGCAGTGATGATCCGTCTGCAGGGGGTGACGCGCGGCTTCGCCAGTGGCGAGCAGCGGGTTGTCGGCCTGGCGGCGCTGGACCTGCAGATCGCTGCCGGCGACTACCTGGCGGTGGTCGGTCCGTCCGGCTCGGGCAAGTCGACCTTGCTCAATATTCTCGGCCTGCTCGACGTGCCGGATGCCGGTGAGTACTGGCTCAACAATGAGGCCACCGTAGCGCTCGACGAACGCCGTCGCGCCGAGCTACGCAGCCGCCATATCGGTTTCGTGTTCCAGGCCTACCACCTGATCCCGCGGCTGAACGTGCTGGAAAACATCGAGCTGCCGATGCTCCTGGCCGGCATCGACCCCGCCGAGCGCCGCCGCCGCAGCCGCGAGCTGGCCGAACGCCTCGGCCTCGGCCAGCGCCTGGGTCATCGCCCGGCCGAGCTGTCCGGCGGTCAGCGCCAGCGGGTGGCCATCGCCCGCGCCATGGTCATGCGCCCGGCGCTGCTGCTGGCCGACGAGCCCACCGGCAACCTCGACAGCCAGGCCGGCGGCGAGGTGTTCGCCCTGCTCGAAGCGCTCAACGCCGAGGGCCAGACCCTGGTGGTGGTGACCCACGACCTGCAGCACGCGGCGCGCGCGCGGCGCCAGCTGTGGCTGCACGACGGCCAGGCGCGGCCGCCGCAACTGCGGGTGGCCTGATGCGTGCCGCCGACCTCTGCGCCCTGTGGCTCGGCGGGCTGCGCGGGCACCGTTCGCGCAGCGCCATGCTCTTGCTGGCCATCGCCATTGGCGTGTTCGCCGTGGTGCTGCTCAGCGGCCTGGGCGAGGGCGCCCGGCGCTTCGTCATCGGCGAGTTCGACCAGCTCGGCCGCCACCTGCTGATCGTCGTGCCGGGGCGCAACCAGACCACCGGCGGCATGCCGCCGGTCACCGGCCTGGCGCCGCGCGAGCTGACCCTCGGCGATGCCCTGGCCATCGCCCGCCTGCCGCAGGTGCGCCGGGTGGCGCCGCAGCAGTCGGGGCGCGCCGAGGTACGCGCCGGCAATCGCCACCGCGAGACGCTGATCGTCGGCACCGACCATCACTTCTTCGCCATGCGCGGCCTGCAGCTGGCCCAGGGCCAGGCGCTGCCGGAACTGGCCGCGGGCCAGGGCGAGGCGGTCGGCGTGATCGGCGCACGGCTGCGCCGCGAGCTGTTCGGCGACGGGCCGGCGCTGGGCCAGTGGCTGCGCGCCGGCGACCGGCGGCTGCGGGTGATCGGCGTGCTGGCCGAACGCGGCGAGTCGCTGGGCATGGATTTTTCCGACAGCCTATTGATACCCCTGGCCAACGCCCAGGCGCTGTTCGACCGCGAGGGCCTGCTGCGCATCTTTGTCGAGCTGCGCGGCGCCAGTTACCTCGGTAGCGCGCAGCGGGAGATTCGTGCCAGCCTGAGCCGGCGTCACCAGGGCAAGGAGGATTTCACCCTGGTCGGCCAGGACGCCCTGCGCGGCACCTTCGAGCAGATTCTCGCGCGCCTGACCCAGGCGCTCGGCGGCATCGCCGCGATCAGCCTGCTGGTGGCCGGCATCCTGGTGATGAACGTGACCTGGATTTCGGTCAGCCAGCGTACCGCCGAGATCGGCCTGCTCAAGGCCCTCGGTGCCAGCGCCGGGCAGGTGCGCCTGGTGTTTCTCGGCGAGGCGCTGCTGCTGGCTCTGGTCGGTGCGCTGGCTGGCCTGCTGCTGGCCGAGCTGCTGCTGTGGGGCGCGCGTCTGGCTACGGCGCTGCCGCTGCATGCGCCCTGGTGGGCGCGGCTGGTCAGCCTGGGCCTGGCGCTGGCCTGCGCCGCACTGTTCGCCTGGCTGCCGGCCAACCGCGCCGCGAGCATGGCGCCGGTGCAGGCGCTGCACGGCGCGGCGGGGGCCGGCTGATGCAACTGCGCGACGGTCTGCGCCTGAGCGGCTCGGCGCTGCTCAGCCGGCCCCTGCGCAGTCTGCTGACCCTGCTCGGGGTGGCCATCGGAATCGCCGCCATGGCCCTGCTCACCGCCATCGGCGACGGCCTGCGCGGCTACGTGCAGGACAACTTCGCCCAGTTCGGCACGCGCAACCTGACCATCCGCCCGGGCATGACCCGCACCGGCGGCCTCGGCGGCGTGCTCAGCAACGTACGCCCGCTGACCATCGCCGACGCCGATGCGTTGCGCCGCCTGGCCCACGTCGAGGCGGCGGTGCCGATCATTCAGGGCAACGGCGACATCCAGTTCGCCGGCCTGACCCGTTACACCGGAGTGCTCGGCTGCGGCCACCAGATGGCCACGGCCTGGCGCCTGCCGCTGGCCCTCGGCCAGTTTCTCCCCGAGCCGCGCGACGGCCGCTCGCCGCCCTACGTGGTGCTCGGCCACACCCTGCGCCAGGAGCTGTTCGGCGCGGCCAACCCGCTGGGGCAGACGGTACGGGTCGGCGGCACGCGCTTTCGGGTGATCGGGGTGATGGCGCGCCAGGGCCAGTTGCTCGGCTTCGATATCGACGACATCGCTTACGTGCCGGTGGACTGGGCCGAAAGCCTGTTCAACCGCGACGGCCTGGCCAAGATCAACCTGGTGTTCAGCGCCGGCAGCGGCGCGGCGCAGATGAGCGAACGGGTGCGCCAGCTGCTGATCGAGCGCCACGGCGAGGAGGATTTCAACCTGACCACCCAGGACGACATGCTGTGCAGCCTTGACCGCATCCTCGCCATGTTCAGTGTCGCGGTGGCGGCGCTGGGCGGCATCTCGCTGCTGGTGGGGGCGGTGGGCATCCTCACCATCATGACCACCGCGGTGGCCGAGCGCGCGGCGGAAATCGGCCTGCTGCGCGCGGTCGGCGCCACCTCGCGGCAGGTGCTGGCGCTGTTTCTCGGCGAGGCGCTGCTGCTGTCGCTGCTCGGCGGGCTGGCCGGGCTGCTGCTGATGGGCACGCTGCTCGGCGCTCTGCAACTGGCGCTACCGGGGCTGCCGCTTGCCGTGCAGCCGGGGGGGCTGCTGCTGGCACTGCTGCTGGCGGCGCTGGTCGGGGTGCTCTCGGGCATCGCCCCGGCGCGGCGGGCGGCTCGCCTGCAGCCGGTCGAGGCGCTGCACAGCGAGTGATCAACGCTCGCGCTCGTAGCGCTCAAGGGTGTCGCGGGCGATCTGGCGGCCGAGCATGATCAGCTCCGGCGCCTTGTAGAACTCGAAGAAACGGCACACGCGCTTGGGCACGTTGATCAGGATGTCCGGCGGGTAGCCGGCGATCTTGTATTGCGCCAGCGAGGTCTGCATCACCTCGAAGCTCTGGTTGACCAGCTCCAGCAGCGAGGCCGGGCCGCTGAACTCGGCGACCCGCGAGCCGCTGGCGGATTTCGGCGCCGCCTCATCCTCCCAGGCGCGGCTCGGTGCGGCAGCCGGGCTGACGGCATCGGCGCGCTGCTGCTCCTCGGCCAGCAGCAGGACGTCGTCCTCGCTCTTGCGGCGGAAGCTTGGCAGGCGCGAGCCGAGCGTGGTCATCAACTGGTCGATGCGCCCCTTGAGCGCCGCCGGCCGCTCGATCACCGGCAGCTGGTAGTGGCTCTGGTTGGTGGCGTTGAGGTTGACCGCGATGATCAGGTCGCAATGGCTGGACACCACCGGCACGATCGGCAGCGGGTTGAGCAGGCCGCCGTCGACCAGCATGCGCTTGCCCTGCACCACCGGGGTGAACAGGCTGGGAATCGCCGCCGAGGCGCGCATGGCCTGATGCAGGCAGCCTTCCTGGAACCAGATTTCCTGCTGGTTGGTCAGGTCGGTGGCCACCGCGGTGAAGGGGATCGACAGGTCCTCGATATTGATCTCGCCGACGATGTCGTGGATGCGCCCGAACACTCGCTCGCCGCGGATGGCGCCGAGGCGGAAGCTGACGTCGAGCAGGCGCAACACGTCGAGATAATCCAGGCTTTCGGTCCATTCGCGGTATTCGCGCAGCTTGCCTGCGGCGAAGATGCCGCCGACTACTGCGCCCATCGAGCAGCCCGCGATGCAGCCGATTTCGTAACCGCGCTCTTGCAACTCCTCGATCACACCGATGTGCGCATAGCCGCGCGCACCTCCCGAGCCCAATACCAGCGCCACTTTCTTGCTCATTGACCGATTCCCCCAGTGAAGCTTCGACCTTACTCGCGCAATTGGGCTTAGCCAAGGCAGTCTTTGCTAGAATCCGCCGCCAGTCGTCGATGCAAGAGAGAGACATGAGCGAGCCAATCCGTTTGACCCAGTACAGCCACGGCGCCGGTTGCGGCTGCAAGATTTCCCCCAAGGTGCTGGAGGTGATTCTCGCCGGCAGCGGCGCGCAGAATCTCGACCCGCGCCTATGGGTAGGCAACGCCTCGCGCGACGATGCCGCGGTCTATGCCATCGACGAGGAACGCGGGGTGGTCTCGACCACCGATTTCTTCATGCCCATCGTCGACGATCCCTACGATTTCGGCCGTATCGCCGCTACTAATGCCATCAGCGACATCTACGCCATGGGCGGCGATCCGCTGATGGCCATCGCCATCCTTGGCTGGCCGGTCAATGTGCTGGCCCCGGAAGTGGCACGCGAAGTGATCCGGGGTGGCCGCGCCGTGTGCGATGAAGCCGGCATTCCGCTGGCGGGCGGTCACTCGATCGATGCGCCGGAACCGATTTTCGGCCTGGCCGTGACCGGCCTGGTGAGCAAGGCCAACATGAAGCGCAACGATACCGCCACGGCTGGTTGCAAGCTGTATCTGACCAAGCCGCTGGGCATCGGCATCCTCACCACGGCGGAGAAGAAGGCCAAGCTGCGCGATGCGGACGTTGGCCTGGCGCGTGACTGGATGTGCACCCTGAACAAGCCCGGCAGCCGTTTTGGCAAGCTCGCCGGCGTGCGCGCGATGACCGACGTCACTGGCTTCGGCTTGCTTGGCCACCTGGTGGAAATGGCCGATGGCAGCGGCCTGAGTACCCGTGTCGAGTTCGCCCGAGTGCCGCGTCTGGCCAGTGTCGAACACTATCTGGAGCAGGGCTGCGTACCGGGTGGTACCTTGCGCAATTTCGACAGTTACGGCGACAAGATCGCGCCGCTGCCCGAGCTGGCCAAGCTCCTGCTGTGCGACCCACAGACCAGCGGCGGTCTGCTGATCGCCGTGGCGCCGGAAGGCGAGGCCGAGTTCCTCGCCCTGTCCGCCGAACTGGGGCTGAGCCTGGCGCCCATCGGTGAGATGGTCGAGCGACAGCGTTACGCGGTCGAGGTGCTCTGATGCGCGACAACTGCACCGACTACCGCGATCTGTTCCTGCATGACCGGCCGATGATGGATACCCGTGCCCCGGTCGAATTTCTCAAGGGCGCCTTTCCCGGCGTGATCAACTTGCCGCTGATGACCGACATCGAGCGGCAGAAGGTGGGTACCTGCTACAAGCAGCAAGGCCAGCAGGCGGCCATCGAGCTGGGCCATCAACTGGTCAGCGGCCATACCAAGAACGAGCGTATCGAGGCCTGGGCGGCCTTTGCCAAGGCCAACCCTGAGGGTTACCTGTACTGTTTCCGCGGTGGCCTGCGCTCGCAGATCGTCCAGCAATGGCTGAAAAGCGAGGCGGGCATCGACTATCCGCGCGTGGTCGGTGGCTACAAGGCCATGCGCACCTTCCTTCTGCAGACCACCGACGAGGCGGTACAGGCGTGCGATTTCGTGCTGGTGGGCGGGATGACCGGCACCGGCAAGACCGAGGTGATCAGCCAGTTGAGCAACAGCCTGGACCTGGAGGCGCACGCCAATCATCGCGGCTCCAGCTTCGGCAAGCGCGCCACTGGCCAGCCCGAGCAGATCGATTTCGAGAATGCCCTGGCCATCGATCTGCTCAAGCGCCGTGCCACGGGGCAGCAGCAGTTCGTGCTGGAAGACGAGTCGCGTCTGATCGGCCGCTGTTCATTGCCCTTACCGCTGTATCAGGCGATGCAGCATCATCCTCTGGTGTGGCTGGAGGACAGCGTGGCCAATCGCGTGGAGCGGATCCTGCAAGCCTACGTGGTCGAACTGTGTGCCGAGTTCGTTGCCGCCCAGGGGGCCGAGGCAGGCTTCACCGCGTTTGCCGCGCGCTTGCGCGAGAGCCTGGCCAATATCACTCGTCGCCTGGGTGGCGAGCGCTACCAGCGTCTGGCCGCGATCATGGAACAGGCGCTGCAGGAGCAGCAGGTCGATGGCCAGGTGGATACGCATCGCGGCTGGATCGAAGCCTTGCTGGTCGAGTACTACGATCCCATGTACGTGTTCCAGCGCGAGAGCAAATCCGTGCGGATTGAATTCGCCGGGGAGCAGCAGGCTGTGGTGGAATACCTGCGTAAGCGAAACGGCGGGTGAGGTGGCACTTTCCTTCTGCCGTAGCGTCATAGACTGGGCCTAGCAGGCCGTTGAAAACTACCTGCGTTGCCATTGCTGCGTTAAAAACATGCTCACAGTCGCAGGCTGAACGCGCTTTAGCGCGGCCCCGAAGGGGTGAGCGAAGCGAATCAAGTGCTCATTTACAGCACGTAAATTGCGCTTTTTCGCCTGTTTCTGCGGGGCCGCCATCGGTATTGCACTGGCTGCCTCGCCTACGTTTTCAACAACCTGCTACACGTAGTCATATCCGTTCGAGGAGTGTGGTCGATGAAACACTGGATCTGTTTGCCGCTGCTTGCGGTGGTGCTCACCGGCTGCGCCGGCAAGACCGTCTACCGTGAGACCTGTGCCAATCAACTGGATGCCGCCTGGAAAGAGTTGAGCATCGCCGAGGCCGAAGGTTTCGCCGGTACCGTGAGCTATTCCAAGGCGCTTTCGCTGCTTACCGCTGCCAAGACCCAGCAGCAGTTCGAAGCCTACGAAGGCTGCACCAGCAAGGCCGAGCGTGCGCGCTTTTACATCCGCGAATCGCGAGCGGGGCGTTGATGCAGCTCGATTTCTCCGATCTGAGCCCGCTCGAGGCGTATCGCTGGCTGGCTTCCACTGTCACCCCACGGCCCATTGCCTGGGTCTCGACCCGTTCGGCCGAGGGTGTGGCCAACCTGGCGCCGTTCAGCTTTTTTCAGGTGATCAGTGACAACCCGCCGACCTTGCTGGTCAACGTCAACACCCGCGACGATGGCAGCCTCAAGGACAGCCTGCGCAATGCCCAGGCCAGCGGCGAGTTGGCGATTCAACTGGTCAGCTTCGCTCAGGCCGAGGCGATGAATGTCAGTGCCGCGATCCTGCCTCATGAGGTCAGCGAATTTGCCCACTGCGCCATTGCCAGCCAGCCGTGCGAGCGCATCGACGTGCCGCGAGTCGTCGGCGCCCCGGTGACCTTCGAATGCCGTGTGACGCAAATCCAGCCCTATCCGGCGCAGCGACCCAATTGTCATCTGATCTTCGCCGAAGTGTTGCTGGCGCATATCGATGACGCAGTGCTCAACGAGCAGGGGCGCATCGACCCGCTCAAACTCGATCTGGTGGGTCGCCTCGGTGGTAGCGCCTATTGCCGCACACGGGATCTTTTCCAGATGCAGCGGCCCTGAACCCGTTCTGAAAACGACGTCCAGTTAACTCTCCCGGCCATCTTGCTGTCTGCTGGCTTGTCGCCAGTAGTGCTGCGCTCCTATGTTCCACAATTGTCAGGCCGTTGAAAAACGTAGGCGAGGCAGGCAAGACAAGGAAAAAACGGCCGAAAAACGCTCGGAGTCGCGATCGACTTTACGAGTTGTAAATGAGCATTTTGAGGCCGTTTTTGACGCAGTATTGCCAACGCAGGTAGTTTTTCAACAGCCTGTTAGGGCTGGCTGTAGTAGGCAGGGGGATGTCATGGGTGGCTCATTGAGCAAGCGGCTGGCCAGTCTGAGCACGACCAGCAAGTTGATGGCGGGTTTTGCTCTGGTATTGATGCTGACAGCTCTGGTGGCTGTTACCGGTTTGCTGGCGTTGCGTGAAGTCAGTGCCGGTGCCGAGCTGCAGCAGCGCATGAGCGCACTCGGCGAGCAGGTGTTGCGCATGCGCCAGAGCGAGCAGACGTTCGCGCTGAGTGGCGACAGTCAGCACGCCGAGCGCCTGGCCGAACAGGCTGAGAGCATTTTGCAGGCCGGGCAGGCACTGCAAGGTGAGCTCGATAGCGACACGGCCGCGATTCTGGCTCAGGTCGAGCCTGCACTGGCCGACTACCGCAGCGCTTTTGCCCGCTACGTTGAACTCACCGACAACATGCAACTGTCCTTGCAAGCCGCCGACTGGCTGGTGGTCAGCGCGGCCAACAGTCTGGATCTGCTGCAGGAAGGGCTGGCGGAAGACGGCGTCGACCTGCTCAAGAGCTCCCAAGGCGAGCAGGGCGGCGATTCGGTATTGCAGGCCGGCAAGGTCGGCAAGATCCACCAGTTGCTGCTGCAGGCGCTGGATCAGGCTCGCCAGCGCCTGGAGGCAAGCCGGCGTAGCGATAGCAGCGAGCAGGCGGAAATTGCCCAGGCCGGCGAGGCGCAAGCCCTGGCTGTCGAGTTGCGTGATGCTTTGGACGATCCCGGCTATGCCGCGGTGCTTGGCGAGGTGGTGGTCAACGTCGACTCCTTCAACGAACGCATCAAGGAATACGCCACCCAATTGCAGCAACAGAAACAGGTTTACGGGCAACTGGTCGCTCAGGTCGAGCACCTGCTCCAGCGGGTCGAGCTGGCCCTGGATACTCAGCGCAAGGCCATGCATGTCGAGCGTCAGGCCAGCAGCGGTCTGATCGTTGTGGCAGCGGCTCTGGCGCTGCTGTTCGGGCTTGGCGCGGCGATCATGATCAGCCTGGCCATCGTGCGTCCGCTCAAGCGCGTGATCGGCCTCGCCGAATCCATTGCCAGTGGCGACCTCAGCGTACGTATCGAACAGGATCGGCGCGATGAAATCGGTCAACTGCTCGCTGCCATGCAAGGGATGTCCGCCAACCTGCGCGATATGGTTGGCCGCCTGCAGGGTGGTGTGGCGCAGATTTCCAGCTCCGCCCAGACCCTCTCGACAACTGCCGAACAGACGCGCCAGGGCGTCAATGGTCAGAAGCTGGAGACCGATCAGGTCGCCACCGCCATGAGCCAGATGACGGCCACGGTGCACGAGGTGGCACGCAATGCCGAGGCCGCAGCGGCTTCCACCGAACAGGCTGACCAGCGTGTCGGTGCCGGTAGCCAGGTGGTGCGCCAGACCCTGCAGCGCATCGAGCAATTGGCTCGCGCCATGGACGCCACTACCGAGAGCATTCAGCGCCTGAGCCAGGACACTCAGCGTATCGATGCCGTACTCGACGTGATCAAGAGCGTGGCCGAGCAGACCAACCTGCTGGCGCTCAACGCGGCCATCGAAGCGGCGCGCGCCGGAGAACAGGGGCGTGGTTTTGCGGTGGTCGCCGATGAGGTGCGGGCGTTGGCAAAGCGCACTCAGCAATCCACCGCGGAAATAGAGTCGCTGATCGCGGCCTTGCGCGAGGGTAGCCGCCGCGCGGTGACCGACATGGAGCAGAGCGCCAGCCTGGTGAACCTCACGGTTGGCGACGCCAACCAGACCGAAGGCGCCCTGGCGGCCATTGCCGAGGCGGTGAGCCTGATCTCGGAGATGAATCAGCAGATCGCTGCCGCGGCCGAGCAGCAAACCGCTGTGGCCGAGGAAATCAACCGCAGCGTCACCTCGATCCGCGATATCGCCGATCAGTCGGCCACGGCCATGGATGCGACCGCTGCGTCGAGCATCCAATTGGCTGAACTGGGGCGGGAGCTGCAGGGCATGGCGGGGCACTTTCGCCTGACATAGCGTCTGCCCTCACAGTTTCGTGAGCAAACTTTGCATAGAGCTATGCCACGCCCCGGCACCCCAGTAGCATCGGCGTTCTGCATAAGGAGCGAACGATGCGAACCAAACTCGATGCCTGTCTCGACTCGGTCAATCAGGTATTGCTGGGCAAAGAGGCGCAGGTGCGCCTGGCGCTGACCTGTCTGCTGGCGCGTGGTCACCTGTTGATCGAAGACCTGCCGGGCATGGGCAAGACTACCCTCAGCCATGCCTTGGCGCGCGTGCTGGGACTGAGCTTCCAGCGCATCCAGTTCACCTCCGACCTGCTGCCGGGCGACATTCTTGGCACCTCGGTGTTCGACAAGGACAGCGGGCAGTTCGTCTTTCACCCGGGGCCGATCTTCGCCGAGCTGGTGCTGGCCGATGAAATCAACCGTGCCACCCCCAAGAGCCAGAGCGCGCTGCTCGAAGCCATGGAGGAGGGCCAGGTGACCATCGAGGGCGCGACGCGGCCGCTGCCCGAGCCATTTTTCGTCATCGCCACGCAGAACCCGGTCAGCAGTGGCGGCACCTTCGCCTTGCCTGAATCCCAGCTCGATCGTTTTCTCATGCGCCTGTCGCTGGGCTATCCGGCGCAGGCTGCGGAACGGGCGCTGCTACTGGGCGATGCCCGGCGCGATCTGTTGCCGCGCATGGAGCCGATTCTCGATCATGCCGAACTGGCACGGCTGCAGGCGCAAGTGCCCAAGGTTCGTGCCAGCGATGCGCTGATCGACTATGTGCTGCGCCTGGTCGAGGCGACGCGCAGCCAGCCGCAGTTCGCCTGGGGCTTGTCGCCGCGTGCCAGTCTGGCGTTGCTGGCCGCTGCACGGGCCTGGGCCTTGCTGGCCGAACGTGATTACGTCATCCCCGAAGACGTGCAAGCGGTACTGCCATCAGTGGTGGGGCATCGTCTGCGCGAGCGCGCCGACCCCACCGGCCACGGTGGCGGCACTCTGGTGCAATGGCTACTGCGCGAAGTGCCGGCGCTCTGATGCGTGCAGCGCTGAAGCCGCTCTGGCGGCGCTGGTTGGCCAGGCGTATTCCGCCTGCGGCCAGCGTGCGCCTGAATCAGCGGCGCATTTTCATTCTGCCCAGTCGGGTGGGGGCGGTCTTTGCGGTGGCCCTGCTGCTGATGCTGCTGGTGGGTATCAATTACCAGAACAGCCTGGCCTACGGCCTGACCTTTCTGCTGGTATCGGTGTTCGTCGTGACCATCCTGCATACCTATCGCAACCTGGCCGGGCTGGTGCTCAAGGCGGGCGGCGGCGGAGCGGTGTTCGTCGGCGAGCAGGCGCGCTTTCGCGTACGTCTGGAGAGTCGTGAGCGCGAGCACCAGGCCGTGGCGCTGGGCTGGCCACCGTCTGATCTGGTGGTGCGCGACGTGCCACGCCAGGGGCAGACCGAAGTGGATCTGAGCCTGCCCGCAGTGCGGCGCGGCTGGTTGCGGCCCGAGCGCCTACGGGTGGAAAGCCGCTTCCCGTTGGGTTTGCTGGTGGCCTGGAGCTGGGTCGATCTGGATCAGGCTGTGCTGGTCTATCCGCGGCCGCTGGAGGGTGATTTGCCGCTGTCGGCGGGCCTGGGCGACGACGACGAGGAGGAGGGCATGCGTGCCCGCGGCCAGGGCGCCGATGACTTCCAGGGCCTGCGCGAGTATCAGCCGGGCGATTCGAAACGGCGTCTGGACTGGAAGGCCTATTCACGTGGCCAGGGCCTGCTGGTCAAGGATTTCGCCATGCTCAGCGGGCGTGACCTGTGGCTGGATTTCGACAGCCTGGGAGGCGACAGTGAAACGCGCCTTTCGCTGCTCTGTCATTGGGTGCTGCAGTTATCACAGCGTCAGCAGGCCTTCGGTCTGCAACTGCCGGGGCAGGTGATTGCCCCGGATTATGGCGAGGGCCACCGCGATGCCTGCCTGCGTGCCCTGGCGCTGTTCGGAGCGCGCGCATGAGCAGCCTGCCGGGTATCCCGCGTATTGCTCTGATCTGGTTGCTGGTCGCCCAGGTGCTGGTGATCGTGCCGCATCTGCTGCATTTGCCGTTGTGGATGATCGCGCTGTGGCTGGGCGCAGCGGCCTGGCGCGTACAGATTTTTCGCATGCGTGCCCCTTATCCCGGTGGTTGGGTCAAGGGCGGGCTGATGCTGCTGGTGCTGGCCGGTATCCTGCTGTCGCGTGGCACGTTGGTCGGGCTGGATGCCGCCGTGGTGCTGCTGATCGCCACCTTCGTTCTGAAGTTGCTGGAGATGCGCACGCGACGTGATGCGCTGGTACTGATCTTCCTCGGTTTCTTCTGCGTGGTGACCGCCTACCTGTTCGAGGACGGCATCCTCGCAGCGCTCTACAGTCTGTTGCCGGTCACTGCCTTGCTGGCTGCCCTGGTTGGATTGCAGCACAGTGGTTTCGCCGAACGCCCCTGGCCGACCCTGCGCCTGGCCGGTGGGCTGCTGCTGCAGGCGATACCGCTGATGGTGCTGCTGTTCGTCTTCTTCCCGCGCATGGGGCCGTTGTGGTCGCTGCCACTGCCCAGTGATAAGGGCGTTACCGGGCTGTCGGACAGCATGGAACCGGCCGATATCGCCGAACTCAGTCGCTCCCCGGCCTTGGCCTTTCGCGCCAGCTTCGAAGGTGACGTGCCGCCGCGCGAACAACTGTACTGGCGCGCCCTGACACTGGAGCGTTTCGATGGCCGGCGCTGGTCGCAGTCCGGTTACGCTGATGTACCCGTCGCGCCGCAGTGGAGCAAGGCCGGCGAACCGCTCGATTACAGCATCATCATGCAGCCCAGCGGTAAGCGCTGGCTGTACGCGCTGGATGTCGGCGAGATGGCGCAGGACAGCGGGCGGATGATGAACGACTTCCGTTGGCAGAGACTGCGTCCGGTGGATCGGCCCCTGCTGTACCAGGTGCGTTCCTGGCCGGAGGCCATGCGGGAGGCGCAGGCCGAACCGCCAGGTATCCGGCAGGCGCTGCAATTACCCGAGCAGGGCGACCCGCGCAGTCGCGCCTGGGCGGCTGAACTGAAGGAGCAGTATCCGCAGAGCGACGCATTAGTGGCGGCAGTGCTGCAGCATTTTAACCGTGAACCCTACGTCTACACACTGCGCCCGCAGCCTCTGGGCAGCGACAGCATCGACGATTTCCTGTTCAACACCCGGCGTGGTTTTTGCGCGCACTATGCCGGCGCCATGACCTTCGTGCTGCGTGCCGCGGGTATTCCCGCGCGGGTGGTGGCCGGTTATCAGGGCGGCGAGCTCAATCCCAATGGCAACTACATCCAGGTCCGTCAGTTCGACGCCCATGCCTGGGTCGAGTACTGGCAGCCGGGCCGTGGCTGGCGCAGCGTCGATCCGACTTTTCAGGTAGCACCGGAGCGTATCGAGCAAGGGCTGGAAGAGGCCTTGGCCGAGGAGGATGGTTTTCTCGACGATCAACCCTTCTCGCCACTGCGCTACCGCGAGCTGGCCTGGCTCAATCAGCTGCGCATGAGCTGGGAGAATCTCAATTACGGCTGGCAGCGCTGGGTGCTGGGGTACCAGGGCGAGCAGCAGCTGAAACTGCTGCAGAACTGGTTCGGCAGCCTCGATTGGCAGCGTCTGGCGCTCGTTCTGGTGGGCACCGGAGCGCTTCTGATTGGCCTGCTGGCGCTGTGGTTGCTCAAGCCCTGGCAACAGCGGCCTGATCCGCAACGCCAGGCGTTTCGCAAGTTCGAGCGGCTGTTGGCGCGCCATGACGTGCGCCGGGAAGCGGGTGAGGGCGCACGCTCCTTCGCGTTGCGCGCGGCGCGGCAGTTGCCCGAGCAGGCGGAGCAGATCGAGACATTTGCCCGATGCTTCGAGCAGCAGCGCTATGCCGGCGGGCCCGCGTCGCGTGATGCCCTGCGGCAGGCATTGAGTGATTTGCGCAGAGCATTACCCTGGCGCCTGTCGCGTTAGCGACCATTGGTCACTTGTTTGAGTGGGGGCCGGGTTGTTAGCTTGATGCATCGTCGTTTGGGAGGATCGAGCATGAGCGATTTCATCGAACATTGTTTGGGGCGTGTCCTGGCTCTGCAGGTGCGGCTGTATGCCTGCCAGGCGCGGTTGGCTGACTGCACTGACACCGAGGCCTTGCACGACCTGCGCATCGCCCTGCGGCAATTGCGCAGCCTGTTGCGTCCGCTGCGCGGTTTGCCGGCTGTGGATGCTCTGGAGCAGGGAGCCGCAGTGCTGGGCCGCCTCAGTGGGCCGCTGCGTGATCGTGAGGTGTTGGTGGCCGAGCTGACTCGTCTGGGTCTGGTGCATCTGGCGCCTGCCGATGAGGCGCAGCGCGCCGCAGGTTACGTTGCCATTGCCAGCAGTGGCGAGTTGGCCGACCTGATGCTGTTGCTCGACGGCTGGCCGGCGAATTGGCGTGAAGCTGCCAGGCAAGGCCAATTGAACGATGTGGACAAGCGCATCCGGCGCCGCCTGCGGCGCCAGCAACGACAACTGGCCCGCGCCTTACGCGATCCGGCGCATGACCGCCATCGCCTGCGCCTGCTGATCAAACGCGTGCGCTACGCTGCTGAAACCTACCCGGCACAAAGTCGTTTGAGCAAGGCGGTGCAGCTCAGGCTCAAACGTGCGCAAAGCGCCCTTGGCGACTGGCATGACCACCTGCAGTGGCTGGCGCAGGCCGATGCGCTGGCGTCGCTGGGCCCTTGCCGGGCAATCTGGCTGCAGGCTCAGCAGGCGGCCGAGCAACGCGCTGATGGAGCCCTGCTGGCACTGTATGGCGATTTTCCCAGCGTGGAATAAGGCGACATTTTCGCCGCAAATATGACCGAATAAGCATCCTTGCGGACTATCGTTCAGTTGCCACCATCCCCTAAGATCGTCGCCATCGATGAATGCCGAGGTGCGTATGATCTTTTCCGAAATGCTCGAAGCGGTGCGCCGCGATGCCGATGCCGTGGTGATTCCGGCCGAATGGGGGCAGGGGCGCGCCAGTTTCGGTGGTCTGGTGGCGGCTCTGGCGTTCGAGGCGATGCGCGCCAAGGTGCCGCAGGACCGACCGGTGCGCTCGCTGGCCATCACCTTCGTCGGGCCGGTGGCGCCGGATGTTCCTGTCAGTTTTCAGGCCGAGGTGCTGCGCGAGGGCAAGGCGGTCAGCCAGATGTCCCTGCGTGCAGTTCAGGATGGCCAGGTAGTGACCGTGGTGCAGGGCAGCTTTGGCGCATCGCGTCCTTCGACGATTGCCGTGGAGGCACTGGCCGCGCCGCAGATCACGCCGGTCGAGCAATGCCAGGAATTGCCCTACGTGCGCAATGTCACGCCGGAGTTCACGCGCTTTCTGGCCATGCGTTGGGGGATTGGCGGCATGCCTTTCAGCAACACGCCGTCGCGGCAGATGGGCGGCTGGGTGCGCTTGCGCGGTGAGCGCGAGCCGCAGGCGCTCAGCGAGGCGCATGTGCTGGCACTGGTCGACGCCTGGCCGCCTGCGCTGCTGCCCTATCTGAAAAGCCCGGCGCCGGGCAGCTCGCTGACCTGGACCATCGAGTTCGTCCAGCCGCTACACACCCTCAGCAGCGAAGACTGGTGCCTGTATCGTGCGGATATCGAACATGCCCGCGATGGTTACGGGCACGTGGCGGCGGCGATGTGGACACCTGCAGGTGAGCTGATCGCCTTGAGCCGGCAGACCGTGACCGTATTTGCCTGATTCAGTGGCGCCGGCGTTGGCGCCAGGCGCGCCACCACGCGCCGCTGAAGAGAAAGCGCGGGAACGTCACGCACTGCTCCAACAGCAGGCGCTTCAGCGCATCGCTCTTGCTGGCGAAGGGTTCCGCAGGCTGTTGCTCCAGTCTGTGGCCGTGAGCTTGCAGCGCCAGGGAGGCGATCAGGCCGATGCTGCCCAGTGCCAACGGCACGAACCGCAGATGCCATAGGCCGATCAGCAGCAGTATCAGCGACAGCAGGAACAGTGGCACGGCGATCAGGTGCAGCAGCAGATTGGTGGGATGCCGATGCTGGCTGGCGTAATGACGCCATTGCCAGGCCAGCAGGTTGGGGTGACGTTTGCTCATGGGACGATCCTCGACTCGATAAGACGAGTCTAGGATCGCCGCCCATGCAGAGCGAATTGCTCCTGGCTATGGCGCAGATAGGCTTATGCCTAAAGGGCCACCTCTACAGGCGCAACTGGCCGATGGCCTTGTTCAGCTCGCCTGCCAGTTGGGCGAGTTGCTGACTGGTGGCGGCCGATTCGAGGGTCTGGCCAACGGTCTGTTCGGTGACGTCACGAATGCCCACCACCGAGCGGCTCATTTCTTCGGCCACCTGGCTCTGCTGTGTGGCGGCCACGGCGATCTGTGTATTGCTGTCGCGCATCAGCGCCACGGCGGCGGTGATCGCCGCCAGCGACTCGCCGGCTTCTTGCGCCAGTTGTACGCAATGGTTGGCGTTCTCCGAGCTTTCGCGCATGAACTCCACGGCGTCGCGGGTGCCGCCCTGCAGGTTGCCGATCATCTGGGTGATTTCGTCGGTGGAGTCCTGCACGCGCTTGGCCAGGTTGCGCACCTCGTCGGCGACCACGGCGAAGCCGCGACCCATTTCACCGGCGCGGGCGGCCTCGATGGCGGCATTGAGGGCGAGCAGGTTGGTCTGTTCGGCGATGCCGTGAATCACACCGACCACGCGGCTGATGTGCTGGCTGTCTTCGGCCAGGCGCTCGATGCTGGCGGCGCTTTGGCGTACGCCCTGCGACAGGGCTGCGATGGATTGCTCGACCCGTTCGACCACCTGCTGGCCTGCGCGCGCTAGCTGATCGGCATTGAGCGACTGATCGCGGGTGGTACCAGCGTGATCGGCGATATGCTGCACGGTCGCCGACATCTCGTTGATCGCGGTGGCAGCCTGATCGGTTTCACTTTGCTGGCTGAGCATGCCCTGACGCACCGCCCCCATGCGCTCGGCCATATCGCGGGTGCCACTGTTCAGCTCGTCAGCCACCTGGCCGACGGTGCCGACCACGCGCTGATAGCCGGCTTGCATGGCGTTGAAGGCGGCGGCCATCTGGCCGACCTCGTCACGGCTGCTCAGAGGGACGCGCAGGGACAGGTCGCCGCTGCGCTCGGCTTGCAGTATCACGTCCTTGAGGGTGTTGAGATGGCTGAGCAGAAAGCGGATCAACAGCTGCGAAGCAGCCAGCAGCAACAGCATCAACACGGCAACTGCGACGGCATAGGTCAGCGCGTGCTGGGCGAACAGGTCGAGCAGGCTGGGCGCGCGCGCCATGACCGCCAGGGTGCGTCCATCGCTGAGGGTGACGCGCTGCGCGCCGATCACCGGCGAGTCGCCTAACCGGGCGTCATGCTGCACGGCCTGCCAGCCACTGGCGTCGGGGCCACCTTGAGCACCTGGCAGGCTGCCGTTGCCCACCTGGATGTTGCTCGAACTGGGCAGTGCCGCCTGCTGCGGCCACTGCTGGAGCAGGCGCGCCTGCGCGATTGCAGACTGCTTGGCATCGGCGCTGCGTGCCTGTTGCTCGGTATGCAGGGCGAACAGCACTAGCATCAGGCTGATGACGAAGGCGACGGCGTTGACCGCCCAGAATTTGTACTTGAGAGAAAGATCGCTGATCCAGGCGCCCATGCTGTTGTTATCCGTCTCGCTGCGTTCGCTATTGGCCAAGTGCCAGCAGTATGCATCGGTACACAGCCAGGGTCTTGACGCCAATCAATACTCTTGCGTCGAGTCTTCGACTATGGCTGGCATATCGAAGAACGCTCGCGCACAGGCTGTGGTCTGTGCCGCCAGGGTTTCCTCGCTTTGCCCGCGGTGCAACGCCACCTCGCGCAGCACCTCGCCGAGAAAGGCAGGCTCGTTACGCCCGCTCTTGGGCTTTGGCCGCAGGCTGCGCGGTAACAGGAAGGGCGCATCGGTCTCCAGCATCAGGCGCTCGCCGGGGATATCCTTGAGCAGCGGATGCAGGTGCGTACCGCGACGTTCGTCGCAGACCCAGCCGGTGATGCCGATATGCAGGTCGAGATCGAGATAGGCATAGAGTGCAGAGCGTTCGCCAGTAAAGCAGTGCACCACGGCCGCTGGCAGTCGGTCACGATAGTCATGCAGGATTTCCAGCAGGCGCTGGCTGGCTTCGCGTTCATGCAGAAACACCGGTATCTGCAACTCGACGGCCAGGGCCAGTTGTTCCTCCAGTGCTTTTTCCTGCGCCGGGCGTGGCGAGAAGTCGCGATCAAAATCCAGTCCGCATTCGCCTACGGCGCGCACTTGTGGCTCGGCCAGTAACGCCTTGAGCGTGCGGCTGCTGGCGCCATTCCACGAGCTTGCATCGTGCGGGTGAACTCCGGCGGTGCTAAATAGGCGCTGGCCGCTGCTATCCAACTGTCGGCAAAGTGCGAGGCTGGCCTCGCTTTCATTCAGACTGGTGCCGGTCAGCACCAACTGACACACCCCGGCTGCATAGGCGCGTTCGAGCAGCGCCTCGGCCTGCACCGCGAGGCTGGGGTGGGTGAGATTGACGGCAATATCGATGAGTTGCATGGTGCCACCTGTTGAACGCGAGGGGGCAGAATAGCAGATGCTATCCGTTCGTCAGGAAGTCGATTTAAAACAATAAGTTGGTCGCTGTTTTTAAGGTTGATGCAAGGTTGTGGGGTGGCGCGGCAGCGCTCTGCTGTGCCAATCTCCGCGCCCCTGCCGCCCTTGGAGCTTGTTTGGCGGGTATACGGTCAGTAGCCGCCTGTCGCGTATCGGCGTACAGCAGCCACCAACCGGATGAGGCTTCGGCGGTCTACCGCCTTCCCTGGAGAGTCGATGTCGCGATTGCTGCTGATCCTGTGCCTACTGGCTGCGCTGCCGTTGTCGGTCAGTGCGCGCGTGGCCGGCCCGCCGGAGGTCGGCAGTCAGGCCCGCAGTGCGCGCGATCTGCCGACGATTCGCAGCAGTGGTGAGCTACGGGTGCTGGTCAATCAGAGCCGCAACAGCTCGGGCTCGGTCAAGGGCCAGAGCATTGGCGTCGAATATCACCGCCTACGGGCGTTCGAGCAGTACCTCAACCGCAATGCCCGAGATGGTCGCAGCCTCAGACTGAAGATCATCCCCAAAGCCAAGGATCAGTTGCTTGGCGCATTGCAGCGCGGCGAGGGCGATCTGGTTGCGCCCGGCGAACTGCTCAATGTGCGCACCGGGCATGATGTCAGTGCCAGTACGGCGATTCGCCGCGAAGTACCGCTGGTGCTGGTGTCGAAGCAGGGTAACCGGCATTACCGCAGCCTCGAACAGCTGGCCGGGCGTAGTCTTTCATTGCCAGCGGGTAGCGCCGTGGGTGACGCGCTACGGTTGATCAACCAGCAACTGGCTGAGCGCAAACTGCCGCCCATCGTGGTCGAGTGGGTCGACCCCAGCCTGGCCGTCGAAGATGTACTGGAAATGGTCCAGGCCGGCATCTTCGAGCGTACTGCGGTGGAGCTGCCGATCGCCGAACGTTGGGCCAAGGTGATGCCCAAGTTGCGCGTCGACAAGCATCTGGTCCTGGCACGTGATGGCGACATGAAATGGTTCATGCGCCCCGATGCGCCGATGCTACGAGCCAGTATCGACCGTTTCTTCAGCAGCTATCAGAGCCCGGCCGACCAGGATGCGGCGTTCCAGCGTGTCTATCGCCGCTTATACAAGGTGCATTCGCCGCTGGGGCGCACTGAACGACAGCGTCTGGAGAAGGTGCGCCCGGTGCTGCAGCAGCATGCCGAGCAGCAGGGTTTCGATTGGCTGATGCTGGCTGCGCTGGCATTCAAGGAGTCGACGTTGAACCCATCGGCGCGCGGCGCCAGCGGCGCGACCGGGCTGATGCAGATCACCCCGGCGGCAGCGCGTAGCGTCGGGGTGAGCAACATTCAGAACCTCGACGGTAACGTCCAGGCCAGCAGCAAGTACCTGGCGATGATCCGCCGCAACTTCTTCAACAGCCCGCAGCTCAACGAGCGCGAGCGCATGGCCTTCGTCCTGGCTGGCTACAACCTGGGGCCGCAGCGGGTGCAGAGCCTGCGCGCCGAGGCTCGCAGGCGTGGCCTCAATCCCAATCAGTGGTTCTTCCAGGTCGAACGTGTGGCCATGGAGCAGATGGGCATGGGCGTGGTGAGTTATGTGAATGCGGTGAATAAGTACTACCTTGCTTATGACCGTGAGCGCTATCTGCTCGAACCGTAAAGGCAGCGTCTGACGGCCAAGTAGATATTTATTTATTCGATATTAATTGCCGGTTTTTTGCTGTTTTTTAATCGAGTGCATTGGATATTCTGTGCGCCATCAACTCCACACACGAAGGAAGGGTTGTAATGAACAACCTGATCAAGAACATCACCGCCACCCAGGCCAGCTTCGGCATCACCATCCTGCGTTCAGGTACCAGCAAGAAGGTCCGCACATGCGGGCCTTCTTGCATCAAGCGCTGAACGATCAGGCGGTAGCGGCCTGATCAGCTTTCTTTTCCTGCGCAATGACCTGCTGCGCCAGTTCGATCATCTGCTCGCGCATCCAGCGGTTGGCCGGGTCCTGATCGGTACTCTCATGCCAGTACAGGTGCGTTTCCAGCGCCGGCACATCACCGACCGGTAAGGTCACATGATGCAGGTTGTGGCGGCGGGCGAAACGCTCCGGCACGGTCATCACCATGTCGGTCTGCTGTATCACGCTACTGGCCATCAGATAGTGTTGCGAGCGCAGGGCAATCTTGCGCTGGATGCCCATCTTGCCAAGGGCCAGATCCACATAGCCTAAGCCACTGCGGCGGCTGGAGATGTGGATGTGGCTCAGCGACAGGTATTCGTCGAGGCTGATCTTTTCCTTGGCCATTGGGTGGCCAGGGCGCATGGCGCAGACATAGCGATCATCCAGCAGCTTGACGTGACGAACCTGCGGGTCGGTGTTGAGCGGTGCATCGACGGCGAAGTCGAGGCGGCCGGCGGCCAGCTCCTTGGTGGTCTCGCGGCGCTTGGCCAGGAAGCTCTCGATGCATACGCTCGGCGCCAGGCGACGCAGGCGCTGGAACAGCGGTGGCAGGAGGATCTGCTCCGACAGGTCGGTCATGCTGATGCGGTAGGTCTTGCCGGCCTGCTGCGGGTTGAAGGTGCGGCTTTCCTGCACGGAAACGCGCAGCAACTGGAGGGCGTTGCGCACCGGGCCGATGATGTTCTGCGCCATGGGCGTGGGCACCATGCCCTGGGCGGTGCGCACGAACAGCGGGTCGTTGAAGGTTTCACGCAGGCGGGCGAGGGCGTTGGAAACCGCCGGCTGGGTGATGCCGACGATCTGTCCGGCACGGGTCAGGTTGGCCTCGGTGTAGATGGCGTCGAAGACGATGAAGAGGTTCAGGTCCACCTTGGTCAGGTTCATGCCGGCAGTGCTCCAGGGGGCGTCGATATCAATCGATCATATATAGGTTATGAATGTTCATACACGCTGAAAATAGGTTAGATAAATCCTAAGCGCTGTTCTAGCATCATTTCCACAACCTCTCACCCTTTATTACAAACAGGTAATTCCATGGATTTCGCCTATTCCCCGAAGGTTCAAGAGCTGCGTGAGCGCGTCAGTGCATTCATGGAGGCGCACATCTACCCGGCTGAAGCGGTGTTCGAGCAGCAGGTGGCCGAAGGTGATCGTTGGCAGCCGACCGCGATCATGGAGGAGCTGAAGAACAAGGCCAAAGCCGAAGGTTTGTGGAACCTGTTCCTGCCCGAGTCCGACTATGGCGCGGGCCTGACCAACACCGAATATGCACCGTTGGCGGAGATCATGGGGCGTTCGCTGATCGGCCCCGAGCCGTTCAACTGCGCCGCGCCGGATACCGGCAACATGGAAGTGCTGGTGCGTTACGGCAACGAGGCGCAAAAGCAGCAATGGCTGGAGCCGCTGCTGTCCGGCGAGATTCGTTCCGCGTTCGCCATGACTGAGCCAGGCGTGGCCTCGAGCGACGCCACCAACATGCAGGCCAATGCTCGCCGCGAGGGCGATGAGTGGGTCATCAACGGCCGCAAGTGGTGGACCTCCGGTGCCTGCGACCCGCGCTGCAAGGTGATGATCTTCATGGGCCTGACCAACCCGGACGCGCCGCGCCACCAGCAGCACTCGATGATCCTGGTGCCGATGGATGCACCAGGCGTCACCGTACTGCGCCCGCTGCCGGTGTTCGGTTATGACGACGCGCCACATGGCCATGCCGAAGTGCTGTTCGAGAACGTGCGAGTGCCCTACGAGAGCGTATTGCTTGGTGAAGGGCGTGGCTTCGAGATCGCCCAGGGGCGCCTCGGCCCGGGCCGTATCCACCACTGCATGCGTTCGATCGGCATGGCCGAGCGCGCCCTGGAACTCATGTGCAAGCGCGCTGTTTCGCGGACCGCCTTTGGCAAGCCGCTGGCGCGCCTGGGTGGCAATATCGATCACATCGCCGATTCGCGCATGGAGATCAACCAGGCGCGTCTGCTGACCCTGAACGCGGCCTACATGATGGATACCGTGGGCAACAAGATCGCCGCCAGCGAAATCGCCCAGATCAAGGTGGTGGCGCCCAACGTGGCGCTCAAGGTGATCGACCGGGCGATCCAGATGCACGGCGGCGCGGGCGTCTCCAACGACTTCCCGCTGGCCTACTGGTACGCCATGCAGCGCACCCTGCGCCTGGCCGATGGCCCGGACGAGGTGCACCGCGCAGCCATCGGCAAGTTCGAGATTGGCAAGTACGTGCCGCGCGACGTGATGAAAGCCAGCCGCTGATCCCGCAAGCCAAAGCAAAGAGGCCCGCATCTGCGGGCCTCTTTGTTCGTGAACCGTCGACGCTGCTGCTCGGTCGACCGGCTACGCCGTTTCTCAGTGTTGCGGGGCTTTCTGGTCGCGGGTATTGAGCAGCGACAGGATCACCCCGCCTGCCAGCAGCCCCAGGGTGACGCCAAGCGAGAGCAGGGCGGGAACCTTGATCAGGTCGTGCAGGAAGATCTTGCCGCCGATATACATCAGCACCAGCGCCAGGGCGTACTTCAGGTAGATGAAGCGGTGCATCAGTGCGGCCAGGGCGAAATACAGCGCGCGCAGGCCGAGAATGGCGAAGATGTTCGAGGTGTAGACGATGAACGGGTCCTGCGAGATGGCCAGTACCGCCGGCACGCTGTCCACCGCGAACACCAGGTCGGCCAGTTCGATCAGCACCAGCGCCAGCAGCAGCGGGGTGGCATAGAGCAGCGGCTTGCCACTGACCTGATCCTTCAGACGCACCAGGAACTTGCCTTCGTGCAGCTCATCGGTGACGCGAATGTGCTTGCGCACGAAACGGATCACCGGATTCTGCGCCAGGTCTGGATGCGACTCTTCGTCACCGCTGCGCAGCATCTTGACGCCGCTGAATAGCAGGAAGGCGCCAAAGATGTAGAGAATCCAGTCGAACTGCTGCACCAGCGCCGTGCCCAGGCCAATCATGATCGCGCGCAGCACGATCACCCCGAGAATGCCCCAGAACAGCACGCGGTGCTGGTACTTACGCGGGATGTTGAAGTAGCCGAGGATCATCGCCATGACGAAGACGTTGTCCATCGACAGCGATTGCTCCACCAGGAAACCGGTGTAGTACTCCATCGCCTTGGTACCGCCGAGCTGCCACCAGATCCAGCCGCCGAAGGCGACGCCGACACTGAAGTAGCCGGAATACAGCAGCAGGCTCTCGCGCATCTCGATTTCATGCTGATCGCGATGCAGCACGCCGAGGTCGAGTACCAGAAGGGTGATGATCAGTACCAGGAAGGCCAGCCAGAACCAGCCGGGGGTACCGAAAATGGGGGATGTCAAAAAGGCAAGTAGAGCGTCCATGAGCCCTCCCTTATGTCTGCCTGAGTTGAAAGAAATCGACTCAGTGACTCCGACATCACGGTGAGAAAACTCACCGCCAGAGGGGCCCGGCGTCACGCGCGGCGAAGATTAGCGCCGAGCCCTTACTCTGCCAAGCCCTTTGTAAGGAAATATTTTCAGGCGTCAGTAGACCCAGACTTCGACACGGCGATTACGGATACGGCCATTGTTCTGATCATTGGCCGCCACCGGTAGCTCGCTGCCCATCCCGATGATTTCACGAAACAGTACGCCTTGTTTGGCCAGCTCGCGGCGCACGGCCATGGCGCGCAGTTTCGACAGCAGTTCGGCGCGCTCGGGGTCGCTTTTCGGATCGCCGAAACCCACCAGCACCACCTTGTCCTGCAGCTTGTCGTGTTGCTTGAGATAGTCCAGCACCCGCTGCAAATCACGATGTGCTTTGTTATCCAGCGTTGCGCTGCCTTCCTGGAAGCGGAAGTTCACCGACAGGCGCTGCGCCTGCTTTGCCAGTTGCTGGTACTCCGCTGGCATTTGCGCATCTGCGGCGACCTTGACCGCCTGGACGGTCTGGGCGATGAAACCGCTGTTGTCGACAATGGCCTGGCCGCGTGGGCTGTGGGCGAAGTCGATCAGCGCGCGTACCCAGGGATTGGCCAGTTGCGGGTCGTTGTAGAGAAACAGGCGGCGTGCCAGGGGATAGTCCTCGGTGGCGATCAGCGTGGTGCTCGGTGGCATCGGCTGAGAATTGCCCGCAGCGACGGCGACAGCCTTGGCCTGGCGGATGTAGGGCAGGCCAATGAAACCGATGCCATTGGCATCACTGCTCACTGCGTCGGACAGTTGGGTGCTGGATTCGAAGCGTTGCGCGCCGGCGGCGAGTGTGCGCCCGCCTGGAGCCAGCACCAGCTCCTTGAAGGTGTCGTAGGTGCCGGAATTGTCATCGCGTGCGTAGGGGCGAACCTTGCCGGGTTTGCCGCCCAGCGCAGCCCAGTCTCCGATCTCGCCGGAAAACAGCTGCGCGATCTGCTCCACACTCAGCGTTCCAATCGGGTTCGATGGATGGACGATGATCGCCAGACCATCGATGGCGATGACCTGTTCACTCTGCGGACTGCGCATATCGCCAAGGGGCGCCAGGGTAGCGGCTTCGCCATCCTTGATCGGCCGCGACGAGGCGGCCAGATCGGCGCTGCCGTCCTTGAGCGAGGTGAAACCGGTGCCAGAGCCGTGAGCGGCGACTTCGACTATCACCTGGCGGCCGTCGGCCCGTCGTGCGAGCAGGCGCTGCTCGTTTTCCCGGGCACCTTCTTCGCTGTGGATATCGTGCAGGCCCTGAGCTTCGAACAGCCCTTTGACCAGCTCCGGGCCGAGCTTGGCACCAATGGTGTTGGAGCCCTGGATGCGCAGTACCGGTTGGTTGCCCTCGGAGGCTGGTAGTGCGGCGAAGACGGAAAGAGGGAGGGCGTAGCAGATGAAACCGATCAGCAGCAGGGACAGAGTACGACCCCAGAGGTCGCGGTCGGCGGACAGGGCGCGCGGCATGCGGCAGGCACCTTCTAGTGGGTGGGATAAGGTGCCGCGCAGATTAAGTCAGTCAGGTTGCAGTCTTGTGACGGGGCGCCTGCTCTTCACGCATTGGTATTTCACTCCAGCTCCAGCCAGATCGGCGCATGGTCCGAGGGCTTGTCCATTCCACGCAGGTCGTAATCGATGCCGGCATCCTTGAAGCGCGCCTGCAGCGGCTGGCTGGCGAGGATCACGTCGATGCGCAGGCCGCGCTTGGGCTCGTCTTCAAAGCCGCGACTGCGGTAGTCGAACCAACTGAAACGATCATTCACCTCGGGGTTGAGGTGGCGGAAGCTGTCCACCAGGCCCCAGCTCTTCAGCGTCGCCAGCCATTCGCGCTCCTCCGGCAGGAAGCTGCACTTGCCGGTTTTCAGCCAGCGCAGGCGATTAGGCTCGCCGATGCCGATGTCGCAATCTTCCGGGCTGATGTTGATGTCGCCCATCACTACTAGGGCCTGCTGCGGATCGAAGTGCTCCACCAGCAGTTGATGCAGGTGGGCGTAGAAGCGCTGCTTGGCCGGGAACTTCACCGGGTGGTCACGGCTTTCGCCTTGCGGGAAATAGCCGTTCATGATGGTGACCGGGTTGCCACCCGCATCGGCGAAGGTGCCGTAGATGAAGCGGCGTTGAGAGTCTTCTCCATCGCCGGGAAACCCCTTGTGCAGGCTCAGTGGCTCCTGACGCGAGAGCAGGGCAACGCCATAGTGGCCTTTCTGGCCGTGGTAATGCACGTGGTAGCCGAGCTGACGGATCTCGGCTTCGGGGAACTGCTCATCGGCCACCTTGGTTTCCTGCAGGCCGATCACGTCCGGCTGGTGTTTTTCGATCAGGGCCTCCAATTGATGGGGGCGGGCGCGCAGGCCGTTGATATTGAACGAGACGATTTTCATGGGCGGCGGGTCCTGGGCTAACGGGCATGCCATGAGAGGCATCCCGGATGATGAAAGCCTTCGCGGCATGCCTTCCCTCATCCGGTGGTTCGCGCCACCTTCTCCCGAAAGGGGAAGGGCATGAGGAAGGTGTCGCTGCGCGACTTTCAGATTAAACGGCGATGCTAGCCGATCCTCGGCGCTCGCGGCCAGCGCCTGGCGGGCATCATGAGGTGGTGCTAAGTTGGATGGGACGCGCCTGACCCACAACGCATAACAACAGAGGTCTGCCATGCCCAACAACGCTCCAGCAGAAGTGCGCATGCTTGATGGTGGTTACGCCCGCGAGGTCCGTTCGCTGCTCTACCACGCCTATCGCCACGAGCCGACCTTCGCCTACCTGTTCGAAGCGCAGCGACCGGGTTTTGATCAGCGTGTACGCGCGACGATTCGCGAACTTGTGCAGCAGCACTTCGCCGAGGATCTGCCGGCCATTGGCCTGCTGATCGATGACCGCCTGATCGGCGCAGCACTGATCGCGCCACCGCAGCGCCGCCTGGATATCACCGAAAGTTGGGGGTGGCGTCTGCGCATGCTGCTGAGCACCGGTTTCAGCTGCACCAAGCGCTATCTCGAGTACCACGATGCGGTGCTTGCCAGTCTGCCGCCCGGGCCTTACCACGTGCTGCCGCTACTGGGCATTCACCCCGAGTTTCAGGGGCAGCATCACGGCGAGCAGTTGCTCGAGGCGCTGCACGACTGGTGTGCACAGGACAGCGGCTCGCAAGGCGTGGTGCTGGATACCGGCAATGCGCGCTATCTGGATTTCTACCGGCGCCAGGGCTACGAGGAAATCGGCGAGCTGGCCATAGGCCCGGTGGTCGAACACGTGTTCTTTCATCCCAACCCACAACCGGTGGTCAGAGCCAGCGCCTGAACTGCGGCTGTCTGGCGCGCGTTCAACGGCTCTGGCGTGGGCTCCGCTCCGTGGTAGCATCCTCCGCCATGAGCGTATATGGACATTTTCAGCGTAGCCTGGCGCTGCTGCTGATCAGTACGGGTGCTTTCGCAGCGAGCGAACTCGACGTACGAATCACCCCGAGCAATTCGGCTCTCAAGGCCAATATCGAAGGTTATGTCGGCAGCCTCGATGGGCGTGATGCGCAGTCGTTGCGGCGCTTGCGGCGTATCGCCGAGAACGAGGCCGACAAGGCGGCTCAGGCCCTGGGTTATTACCAGGCGCGCATTCGTAGCCGTATCGAAGAGGGCGCAACGCCGCGCCTTGTGATCGAGGTCGAGCCCGGCGAGCGCATTCGCCTGCGCAACGTGGACATTCGTATCGAAGGGCCTGCCAGCGAGCTGTCTGCTTTTCGTGTACCCAGTGCCGGTCGTTTGCAGCCAGGCTCGGTGCTCAACCATGGGCGCTATGAGGATGCCAAGCGACTGATCCAGAATCAGGCCTCGCGCTACGGCTTCTTCGACGGCCGATTCTCCCGGCAGCGCCTGGAAATCGATCCGGCTGCCGGGGTGGCCGATATCGAGCTGGTGTTCGTCAGCGGGCCGCGTTACAGCCTGGGCGATATCGCCTTCAGCGGTGACTTCCCGTTCGATGAAGAGCTGCTGCTGCGCATGGTGCCGTTCGATCCGGACACACCCTACGACTCCGAATTGATCGCCGAGCTGTATCAGGCGCTGCAGTCGAGTGGCTATTTCGAATCGGTGCGGGTCGACGCCATCCCGACCCAGGCCGACCAGTTGCGTATTCCAGTGGCGGTGGCGCTGCAGGTGCGAGAGCCGCGCACCATGGGCCTGGGACTGGGCTTTTCCACCGACGTCGGGCCGCGCCTGCGCGCCAACTGGACGCGCCACTGGCGCAATCCGCAGGGGCACAGCTACGGGGTGGAAACCGAATTGTCCGCTCCCAGACAGAACGTTGGCCTGTGGTACGACATTCCCGGTGACCCGCCACTGACCGACAAACTGCGCCTGGCCGGCGGTTATCAGTATGAGGAGCTGGCCAGCAAGGACAGCTTGAGCCGGCTACTTACCCTCGGTCCGGAATGGCACAGCCAGCGCTCCGGTGGCTGGCAGCGCGTGCTGTCGGTGAAATGGCAGCGTGAGGAATATCGCCTGGGTGACGATTCCGGGCTGAGCACCCTGTTGATGCCGGGCGTCAGCTACTCGCTGCTGCGCAGCGACAACCGCCTCGACCCGAATCAGGGCTACCGCGTGCAGTTCGACTTGCGCGGCGCTGTCGATGGCGTGCTGTCCGACGCCAACGTGCTGCACGGTAACGTCATGCTCAAGGGCCTGACTACCGTATTCGATAATCACCGTCTGCTCGGGCGGGTGCAGTTTGGCGGTACCGAAACCAATGGTTTTTCTGCCGTGCCGCCGTCGCTGCGCTTCTTCGCCGGTGGCGATCAGAGCGTGCGCGGTTACGACTATCAGAGTCTGTCGCCGGAGAACAATCGCGGCGACAAGATTGGTGGCCGCTACCTGTTCACCGCCAGCGCCGAGTACCAGTACAGCCTCACCGACAAGTGGCGCCTGGCGACTTTCATCGACCAGGGCAATTCCTTCAATTCGCTGGACATTCCCACCTTGAAGACCGGCGTCGGCTTCGGCGTGCGCTGGGTTTCACCGGTGGGCCCGCTGCGCCTGGACCTCGCTCATGCGCTAGACGACGACGGTGGCGTACGCCTGCATTTCTCCATGGGGCCTGAGCTATGACCCGGCGCCTGTTGAAGTGGCTGGCCGGCGGTCTGCTCGGTCTGGTGTTGCTGCTCGTCGCGGCCCTGTGGGCGCTGCTGGGCACCCAGGGTGGCAGTCGTTGGCTGCTGGCCCAGGTGCCAGGCCTGCAAGTCGACAACTTCGCAGGGCGTCTGGGCGGTGCCTGGCAGGTCGATGCGCTGATCTGGCAGCAAGACGATATGCGGGTTGAGCTGCAGCAGCTGGACATGGCCTGGTCACCGTCCTGCCTGCTGCGCCTGACGCTGTGCCTGGATCGTCTGCATCTGCAGCAGGTGGCCGTGACCCTGCCCGACAGTGGGGAGGCCAGCGATGAGCCGTTGAGCCTGCCGAACCTCAACCTGCCACTGCGCTTGCAAATGGGCGATATCCAACTGGGCGAACTGCGCCTGGACGGCCAGACGCAACTGAGCGATCTCGAACTGAGCGCCAGTTGGAACGAGCAGGGTGTGGAGCTGCAGCGCCTGGTCTTGCAACGTGATGACCTGAGCCTGGACCTCAGTGGCCAGCTGACGCCGCAGGGCGATTGGCCCTTGGCCCTGAGCGGCCGCCTGCAGTTACCGGAAGTCGATGGCAAGGCCTGGCAGGTGGCACTGCAGGTAGCTGGCGAATTGCAGCGCAGCCTGAAGATCGAGGCTGACAGCAGCGGTTATCTCGACGCCCGTCTCGAAGGACAGGTGCAGGCGCTGGCCGAGCACCTGCCCGCCGAACTGCGCCTGACCAGCCAGGATTTTCAGGCCAGCAGCGCCTTGCCGCAGACGCTGCACCTGCAGGCGCTGACGTTGTCGGCAAAGGGTGACCTGAGCAGCGGCTATCGAATCGACGGCAGCTCCACTCTGCCCGCCGAGCAGGCGCCGATGCCGCTGACCCTGCGCGGCAGGGTCGATGCCAGGGGCGCGGATATCGAATTGCTGCGCATCGAAGCCGAGGATCAGCAGCATCTGCAGCTCAGCGGTACGCTCGCCTGGAGTGAGGCGTTTCAGGCCGACGCCACGCTCGATTGGCTGAATTTCCCCTGGCAGCGTCTGTACCCGCTGGACGAGCCGCCACCCGTGGCGCTGCAGCAACTGCAGGCAGAAGTCAGCTATAGCGAAGGCAATTACCTGGGTAACTTCGCTGCGCAGCTTAAGGGGCCGGCAGGGGACTTCAGCCTGAGCAGTCCGGTCAGTGGCGATCTCGGCCAGGTCAGCCTGCCGCAATTGCAGTTGGTGGCTGGCCAGGGCCGCGCCGAAGGGGTGGTCAAGGTCGGTTTTGCCGACGGCGTCGACTGGCAGGCCATGCTGCAGCTCAGCGCCCTCGACCCGGGTTATTGGCTGGCTGAGATGCCGGGTAATCTGGCAGGGCCGCTGAATACCTCGGGCAGCTTCAATGCCGGTGCGCTGCAAGCCAAGGCCGATATCGACCTCAATGGCCGTCTGCGTGGCCAGCCCGCGCAATTACAAGTGCAGGGCGCCGGTAGCGGCGAGCAGTGGCAGCTCGAGCAATTGCTGGTGCGTCTGGGCGACAACCGGATCAGCGGCCAGGGCGCGCTGGATCAGCGTTTGCGTGGCCAGCTACAACTGGCCTTGCCGCGTCTGGGGCAACTCTGGCCCGGTCTGCAAGGGCAGATACAGGGCCAGCTGTCCGTGGCGGGCACCTTGCAGGCGCCGCAAGGCCAGCTTGCGCTGAGTGGGGAGCGTCTGGCCTTTGGCGACCCCAGCCTGCGGCGACTGCAGTTGGACGCGACGCTGGATGCCCGCCAGCAGGCGCGCATCGGTTTGAATCTGCGTGGCATCCGCATCGGCGATACCTACCTTGGGCGCCTGCAGGCCGATGGTCGTGGCGATCAGCGTCGCCAGGCGCTGGACATCGATTTGCAAGGTCCGCTGTTGCAGCTGGCGTTGGCCCTGGACGGCAGCTTGAGCGAGCAGGGCGACTGGCGCGGTCGTATTGCCAGTGGCCGTGTGCAGAGCGGCGGGCAGGATTGGCAATTGCAACAGGTGGCGACCCTGGAGCGCCTGGCCAGCGGCCGCATGAACCTGGGCGCGCATTGCTGGCAGTCCGGCGATGCCAGCCTGTGCGGCGGGCAGCAGCGGCTGATGCCACAGCCCAGCCTGGACTGGCGCCTGGAGAATTTCCCCTTGGCCAGCCTGCAGCCCTGGCTGCCCGAGGACTTTGCCTGGCAGGGGCGGCTGGATGGTCAGCTGAAAGTCGAGCTACCCGACAGCGGTCCCAACGGCCAGATCAGGCTCGATGCCGGCGGCGGCAACCTGCGTATTCGTCAGCCGGATGAAGAGCAGTGGCTGGACTTTCCCTACGACAGCCTGCGCCTGGACAGCACGCTGCGCCCTCAGCGGGTAGACAGCGAACTGCGTTTCGTCAGTAGCCGCCTGGGTGAGCTGCTGCTGCAGGCGCAGATCGACCCACGCCCGGCGAGCAAGCCGGTCAGCGGCGAGTTTCGATTGAGCGGGTTCGATCTCGCCGTGCTGCGTCCCTTCGTACCCATGGCGGAAAGGCTCGAAGGCAAGCTGCAGGGCAGCGGCAATATAAGTGGCCAGCTGCTGGCGCCGCAGATCAACGGCCAGCTGCGCCTGGACGGCGGCGAGCTGTCCGGCAGCGAACTGCCGATCAGCCTGGAGAACCTGCAATTGCAGGCGCTGATCGCGGGCGAGCAGGTGCAGCTCTCCGGCGATTGGCGCAGCGGTGAGCAGGGGCGTGGCAATCTGCGTGGCGAACTGACCTGGGCCGAGGGGCTGAGCGGCGATCTGGTATTGCAGGGACAGCGCTTGCCGGTGAAGGTCGAGCCGTATGCCGAGCTGGAAGTCGAGCCTGATCTGCAATTGCAACTGCGTGCCCAGCGTCTGGCCGTCAGCGGCAAGGTTGGTGTGCCGCGTGGTTTGATCAGCGTACGTGAACTACCGCCGTCGACGGTCAAGGTTTCCGGTGATGCACGGGTGGTCGGTCGTGAAACCCCGGAAGCTGAGCAGGGCATGGGCGTCGCCATGGATGTCGATGTCGAGGTGGGGCAGGACAAGCTGGCCTTCAGCGGTTTTGGCCTGACTGCCGACCTGCGTGGACGCGTGCACATCGGCGATAACCTCGATACCCGCGGTGAACTGGATCTGGTCAACGGCCGCTATCGCGCCTACGGCCAGCGCCTGACCATTCGCCGCGCGCGCCTGCTGTTCACCGGACCTATCGATCAGCCGTTCCTCGATGTGGAAGCGATTCGCCGGGTCGACACGGTCGTCGCCGGTATCCGTCTGTCCGGCAGCGCCGAGCAGCCGAGCACCACGGTCTTCGCCGAGCCGGCCATGAGCCAGGAACAGGCGCTGTCCTATCTGGTGCTGGGCCGGCCTTTGGGGCAAAGCACGGGGGACAACAACATGCTTGGCCAGGCAGCGCTGGCGCTCGGTCTGGCCGGCAGCAGTTCGCTCACCACCAGCCTGGCCACCAGTCTGGGTATTCAGGATTTTCAGCTCGACACCGAGGGCAGTGGCGTGACCACCAGCGTGGTGGCCAGCGGCAATATCACCGAGCGCCTGAGCCTGCGTTACGGCGTGGGTGTGTTCGAGCCGGCCAACACCATCGCTCTGCGTTACGAGCTGAGCCGGCGCCTGTACCTTGAGGCCGCCAGCGGTCTGGCCAGCTCGCTCGACCTGTTCTATCGCCGGGACTTCTGATGGTCGCGCCACCTTTATGCTAAATCCCTACATGGCTGCGGGTGTATCGGCGGCGCTTCTGCGCTAGTCTGGATGCATGGTCGGGCCGTGACCTGCCATTCGATGGAGCATTCGCCACGGCGAACCCCATGTCACACATTTGCCCTTCAACTCCCTGAACGATAAGGAAACTCCCATGGCGCAAGTCACTCTCAAAGGCAACCCGGTGCAGGTCGACGGCCAACTGCCGCAGGCCGGCCAACAGGCACCAGCGTTCAGCCTGGTCGCTGGTGACCTGAGCGACGTCACCCTGGCCAGCCTGGCTGGCAAGCGCAAGGTGCTGAACATCTTCCCCAGCGTCGACACCCCGACCTGCGCTACCTCCGTGCGCAAGTTCAACGCCGAAGCCGGTCAACTGAACAACACCGTGGTGCTGTGCATCTCCGCTGACCTGCCGTTCGCCCAGGCACGCTTCTGTGGTGCCGAAGGTCTGGAAAGCGTGGTCAACCTGTCCAGCCTGCGTGGCGCCGACTTCCTCAAGAACTACGGTGTGGCCATTGCCAGCGGCCCGCTGACCGGCCTGGCCGCGCGCGCCGTGGTAGTGCTGGATGAAAACGACAAGGTGCTGCACAGCGAGCTGGTTGGCGAAATCGCTGATGAGCCGAATTACGCAGCCGCCCTGGCCGCGCTGAAGTAACTCGCAGCTGGTTCGATGAAACGGCCTGCTTCGCAGGCCGTTTTTATTTGTGCACCAAGCCGAACGTTCTGAGCACGTCGACAGTCCCTTGCCCGATCCAGATTTTTTCGCGGACTCAAACAGTTAGTAACGTAAGGGCAGCGTAAAAAGCGGGTAAATGGGCTTTGCTTGACGCGGGCCAGTGCTTATCGTGCCGACTCCCCTTAAAAGTGATATTGCGCCTGCCATGTCGAATGCTTCCCCGTCTCCATCGAATTCCTCCCGTCAATGGCTGATTGGCCTGACGTTGCTCACCGTTCTGCTTCTGCTGCTGTGGTGGTTCTGGCCGAGCAAGCCAGAAAGCCAGCAGATGGGCCGTGGCCGTTTCGGTGACATGGGGCCGGTGCCGGTGCGCGTGGCCGAGGTCAAGCAGGGCGAGTTCGCCATCGAGCTCAAGGCGCTTGGCACGGTAACTTCCTATAACACGGTCAACGTACGCTCGCGAGTCGACGGTGAACTGGTCAAGGTGCTGTTCGAGGAGGGCCAGCAGGTCAAGGCCGGCGACCTGCTGGCGGTGATCGATCCACGCCCTTATCAGGTGGCCTTGCAGCAGGCGCAGGGGGCGCTGCAGGAAAACCAGGCGCAACTGAAGAACGCCGAGCTGGACCTGCAGCGCTACAAGGGGCTGTACGACGAAGACAGCATCGCCAAACAGACCCTGGACACCCAGCAGGCGCTGGTCAATCAGTACCGTGGCAGTCTGCAGAGCAACCAGGCCGATGTCGCCACGGCCAAGCTCAACCTCGACTTCACCCAGATTCGCGCGCCCATCGACGGTCGCCTCGGTCTGCGTCAGCTGGATATCGGCAATCTGGTCAGCAGCGGCGATACCACGCCTTTGGTGGTAATCACCCAGGCCGATCCGATTGCGGTGATCTTCACCATCCCCGAGGGCGATCTGCCTGCCGTGCTGCAGCGCCGCCGCGACGGCACGATCCTGGCTGTCGAGGCCTGGGACCGTGGTGAGCGCTTGAAACTGGCCGAGGGCGTGCTGGAAAGCCTGGATAACCAGATCGACACCACCACCGGTACGGTCAAGCTCAAGGCGCGCTTCGACAACGCCGAGCAGATGCTCTTCCCCAATCAGTTCGTCAATGTGCGTCTGCGCGTTGAAACCCGTGAGGCCGCCACCATCATTCCGTCCGCTGCGGTGCAGTTCGGCACCCAGGGTACCTTCGTCTATGTCGTGGGTGACGATAACAAGGTGAGCATCCGTCAGGTCACCATCGCTGCCAGCGACGCTGAACGCAGCATGGTCAACGAGGGCGTGCAGCAGGGTGAGCGGCTGGTCATGGAAGGTACCGATCGTCTGCGTGACGGTAGTGAGGTGGAAGTGGTCGACCCGAACCTGGTGCAGAGCCCCGACGGCGCGGCTAACGAGCCGGGCGACCGCCAGGGCAAGCGCGATGGCTCTGCACGTCCGGGCGCAGCACGGAACGACGCATGAATATTTCCCGCCCCTTCATCCTGCGGCCGGTCGCCACCACGCTGTTGATGGTGGCGATCTTCCTCAGCGGTCTGATCGCCTATCGCCTGCTGCCGGTGTCGGCGCTGCCGGAAGTGGATTACCCGACTATCCGTGTGCTGACCTTATATCCAGGCGCCAGTCCGGATGTGATGACCAGCGCCGTGACGGCGCCGCTGGAGCGCCAGTTCGGGCAGATGGCCGGGCTCAAGCAGATGTCCTCGACCAGTTCGGGCGGCGCCTCGGTGATCACCCTGCGCTTCAATCTGGATGTCTCCCTGGCGGTGGCCGAGCAGGAAGTGCAGGCGGCGATCAACGCGGCGAGCAACCTGTTGCCTGGCGATCTGCCGGCGCCGCCGGTGTACAACAAGGTCAACCCGGCCGATACACCAGTGCTGACCCTGGCGGTGAGCTCAAAGACGATGCCGCTGCCGCAGGTCAACGACCTGGTCGATACCCGCCTGGCGCAGAAGCTGGCGCAAACCAGCGGTGTCGGCCTGGTGACCCTGGCCGGCGGGCAACGTCCGGCGGTGCGTATTCGCGTCAACCCGGAGGCGCTGGCGTCCTATGGCCTGAGTCTGGCCGATGTGCGCAGCCTGATCACGGCCAGCAACGTCAACCAGCCCAAGGGCAACTTCGACGGGCCCACGCGGGTTTCCCAGCTCGATGCCAACGACCAGCTGAAGTCGGTCGAGGAATATCGCGAGCTGATCCTCAGCTATCAGAATGGTGCCGCGCTGCGCCTGAAGGATGTCGCCGAGATCATCGACGGCGCCGAGAACGAACGCCTGGCCGCCTGGGCCAACCGCAACCAGGCGGTACTGGTCAATGTGCAGCGTCAGCCCGGTGCCAACGTGATTGATGTGGTCGACCGCATCCAGACCCTGCTGCCGCACCTGACCGAAGGCCTGCCGGCCAGCGTCGAGGTCAAGGTGCTCACCGACCGCACGCAGACCATCCGCGCTGCAGTGCGCGACGTACAGCACGAACTGCTGCTGGCCATTGCCCTGGTGGTGATGGTGACCTTCCTGTTCCTGCGCAAGCTGTCGGCGACCATCATCCCGTCGATCGTCGTGCCGCTGTCGCTGATTGGCACCTTCGGTGTGATGTACCTGGCCGGTTTCACCATCAACAACCTGACGCTGATGGCGCTGACCATCGCCACCGGTTTCGTGGTCGACGACGCCATCGTCATGCTGGAAAACATCGCCCGCCATCTAGAGGAGGGCGAGACGCCGCTCAACGCCGCGCTCAAGGGCGCTCGGCAGATCGGCTTCACCCTGGTCTCGCTGACCCTGTCGCTGATTGCCGTACTGATCCCGCTGCTGTTCATGGCCGATGTGGTCGGCCGGCTGTTCCGCGAGTTCGCCATTACCCTGGCCGTGGCCATCCTGATTTCCCTGGTGGTGTCGCTGACCCTCACGCCGATGATGTGCGCGCGCTTGCTCAAGGCCGAGAAACCCGAGCAGGAAGGGCGCTTCTATCGCGTCGCCGGTGGCGCCATCGACGCCATGATCGAACGCTACGGCGTGTGGCTGCAGTGGGTGCTCAGGCATCAGCCGCTGACCCTGCTGGTGGCCGTGGCGACCCTGGGCCTGACCGTGCTGTTGTATATGGCGGTACCCAAGGGCTTCTTCCCGGTGCAGGACACCGGCGTGATCCAGGGTATTTCCGAGGCGCCGCAGTCGATTTCCTTTGCCGCCATGAGCGAGCGTCAGCAGCGCCTGGCGGATGTCATCCTGCGTGATCCGGCGGTGGCCAGTCTGTCCTCGTCGATTGGCGTGGATGGCGACAATCCGACGCTCAACAGCGGCCGTCTGCTGATCAACCTGAAAACCCACGCCGAACGCGACGTCACCGCCAGTGAGGTAATCGAACGTCTGCGTCCTGAGCTGGCGAAGGTTCCCGGTATCGAGCTGTTCATGCAGCCGGTGCAGGACCTGACCATCGAGGATCGCATCAGCCGTACCCAGTTCCAGTTCACCCTGGAATCGCCCGACAGCCAGTTGCTGGAAACCTGGACGCCGCGTCTGGTCGAGGCGCTGCGCGAGCAGCCGGAGCTGACCGACGTGGCCAGCGACCTGCAGAACCGCGGCTTGCAGGTGTTTCTGGATATCGATCGTGACGCCGCGGCGCGCCTGGGCATCAACGTCGGCACTATCGACGATGCGCTGTATGACGCCTTTGGCCAACGCCAGATCAGCACCATCTACACCCAGGCCAGCCAGTACCGCGTGGTGCTGGAGAGCCGCGATGGCGGGCGTATCGGCCTGGCCGCGCTGCGTCAGATTCATGTGGCCACCGGTGACGGCCAGCAGGTGCCGTTGTCGTCCCTGGCGCATGTCGAGGAGCGTCCGGCCAGCCTGCTGGTCAACCATATCGGCCAGTTCCCGGCGGTGACCCTGTCGTTCAACCTGGCGCCTGGCGTGTCGCTGGGCGAGGCAGTGGCGGTGATCGAGCGGGTCGAGCAGGAAATCGGTTTGCCAGGCGGCATCAACACCCAGTTCCAGGGCGCTGCCGAGGCGTTCCGCGCATCGCTGTCGTCGACCTTGCTGCTGATCCTGGCGGCCATCGTCACCATGTACATCGTGCTCGGCGTGCTCTACGAGAGCTATATCCACCCGATCACCATTCTGTCCACGCTGCCGTCGGCGGGCGTCGGTGCGCTGCTGGCATTGCTGCTGACCGGTAACGACCTGGGGCTGATCGCCATCATCGGCATCATCCTGCTGATTGGTATCGTCAAGAAGAACGCGATCATGATGATCGACTTCGCCCTCGAGGCCGAGCGCAACCAGGGCATGGCACCAGAGGCGGCGATTTATCAGGCGGCGCTGCTGCGCTTTCGGCCGATTCTGATGACCACCCTGGCGGCGTTGTTCGGCGCCATCCCGCTGATGCTCGCCTCGGGCTCCGGTGCCGAGCTGCGCCAGCCGCTGGGACTGGTGATGGTCGGCGGTCTGCTGGTCAGCCAGGTGCTGACGCTATTCACCACGCCGGTGATCTACCTGTACTTCGATCGCCTGTCGCGGCGCGTCAGCGGGCGCAGTGCGGCGGGGGTGGCGGTATGACCCAGACCCGTAGGAGCGGCTTCAGCCGCGAACAGGAAGGTGCAAGGGATTCGTGGCTGAAGCCGCTCCTACAGGATTGGCGAAGCCTTGGGGCCAATCACGCATGAACCTCTCCGCCCCCTTTATCCGCCGTCCGGTGGCCACGCTGCTGCTGAGCCTGGCGATCATGCTGCTCGGTGGTGTCAGCTTCGGCCTGCTGCCAGTGGCGCCGCTGCCACAGATGGATTTCCCCACCATCACCGTGCAGGCCAGCCTGCCAGGAGCCAGCCCGCAGATCATGGCCTCGACCGTGGCCACGCCGCTGGAGCGCTCGCTCGGCTCGATCGCCGGGGTCAGCCAGATGAACAGCCGCAGCAGCCAGGGCAGCACGCGGATCATGATCCAGTTCGACCTGGACAAGGACATCAACACCGCCGCGCGCGAGGTCCAGGCGGCGATCAATGCGGCGCGCGAACTGCTGCCCAGCGGCATGCGCACCATGCCCAGCTACCGCAAGATCAACCCTTCGCAGGCACCGATCATGGTGCTGTCGCTGACCAGTGCCACGCTGAACAAGGGCCAGCTGTACGACGTGGCTTCGACCATCCTGGCGCAGAAACTGTCCCAGGTCGGTGGCGTGGGTGAGGTGCAGGTCGGTGGTAGTTCGCTGCCGGCAGTACGGGTTTCCCTCGAGCCACGTCTGCTCGATCACTACGGCATCGCGCTGGACGAAGTGCGCCAGACCATCGCCGCCAGCAATGCCCTGCGTCCCAAGGGCGCGGTCGAGGACGAGCAGCGTCGCTGGCAGGTGCAGGCCAGCGACCAGTTGGCCAAGGCCGCCGATTACCTGCCGATGATCATCCGCTACCAGGACGGCGCTGCCGTGCGCCTGGGCGACGTAGCCACGGTCACCGATGGTGTCGAGGACCGCTACAACAGCGGCTTCTACAACGACAAGGAAGCGGTGCTGCTGGTGATCAATCGGCAGAGCGGGGCGAACATCCTGCAGACCATCAGCGACATCCGCGCCGAGCTGCCGGCGCTACGCGAGGTGATTCCAGCCAGCGTCGAGCTGGAAGTGGCGATGGATCGCTCGCCGGTAATCCGCGCCACCCTGCACGAGGCCGAGCAGACCCTGCTGATCGCCGTGGGCCTCGTGATCCTCGTGGTGCTGGCGTTTCTCGGGCGTTGGCGCGCTGCGCTGATTCCGGCGCTGGCGGTGCCGGTGTCGCTGATCGGCAGTTTCGCCGCCATGTACCTGCTGGGGTTCTCGCTGAACAACCTGTCGTTGATGGCGCTGATTATCGCCACCGGGCTGGTGGTGGACGATGCCATTGTGGTGCTGGAGAACATCGCCCGGCACATCCATAACGGTGAGAAGCCGATGGCGGCGGCGTTCAAAGGCACGCGCGAGGTAGGCTTCACCCTGCTGTCGATGAACCTGTCGCTGGTAGCGGTGTTCATCTCCATCCTGTTCATGGGCGGCATCGTCGAGCGACTGTTCCGTGAGTTCTCCATTACCCTGGCTGTAGCGGTGGTGATTTCCCTGCTGGTGTCGCTGACGCTGACGCCGATGCTCTGCGCGCGCTGGCTCAAGGCCGAAGACGAGCAGCCACGCGGCCGCCTGCAGCAGTGGGGCGACCGCTTGCAGACGCGGGTGCTGGCTATCTACGGGCGTTCGCTGGACTGGGCACTGCGCCATTCGTTACTGATGGTCATCAGCCTGCTGGCGACCATCGCGCTGAACGTCTACCTGTTCGTCAGCATTCCGAAGACCTTCATGCCGCAGCAGGACACCGGCCAACTGATCGGTTTTATCCGCGGCGACGATGGCCTGTCGTTCCAGGTCATGCAGCCGAAGATGGAGATTTTCCGCAAGGCGGTGCTGGCCGATCCGGCGGTGGACAGCGTTGCTGGCTTCATCGGCGGTGCCGGCGGCATCAACAACGCCTTCATGATCGTGCGCCTGAAGCCCATCAGCGAGCGCAGCGTGTCATCGCAACAGGTGATCAACCGCCTGCGCGCCAGCGTGCCGAAGGTGCCCGGTGGGCGCATGTTCCTCATGCCGGACCAGGATCTGCAGATCGGCGGGCGTGAAGGACGCAGTTCGGAGAACGAGTACATGCTGCTCTCGGGCGATCTCGATGCCCTGCGTGAGTGGCTACCCAAGGTGCGTGAAGCGCTGCGCGCGTTGCCCGAACTGACCGATATCGACGCCCGCGAGAACAGCGGTGCCCAGCAGATTCGCCTGGTGGTGGATCGCGAAGCCGCGCAGCGCCTGGGCGTGGAGATGAGCATGATCACCGCAGTGCTCAACAACGCCTTCAGTCAGCGCCAGGTTTCCACCATCTACGAAGCGCTGAACCAGTACAGCGTGGTGATGGAAATCAACCCGCTCTATGCCCAGCATCCCGAGGCGCTGGACCAGATTCAGCTGATCACCGCCGATGGCGCACGGGTGCCGCTGTCCACCTTCGCCCATTGGGAACGCAGCCTGGAAGAGGACAGGGTCAACCACCAGGGCCAGTTCGCCGCCGAGAACATCGGCTTCTCCCTGGCCGAAGGGGTCAGCCTGGATCAGGCCAGCCGCGCCATTGACAATGCCGTGGCGCGGGTCGGCCTGCCCACCGAAGTGCAGGGCATGCTGGGCGGCACCGGTGCAGCCTTCCAGCAGACCCAGGGCAATCAGCCGCTGATGATCCTGCTGGCACTGGTGGTGGTGTATATCGTGTTGGGCGTGCTCTACGAGAGCTACGTACATCCGCTGACCATCCTTTCGACCTTGCCGTCGGCCGGCGTTGGCGCCTTGCTCGCGCTGCAACTGGTAGGCATGGAGTTCAGTCTGATCTCCTTGCTGGGTCTGTTCCTGCTGATCGGTATCGTCAAGAAGAACGCCATCCTGATGGTTGATCTGGCCCTGCAACTGGAGCGCGGTGAGCGCCTGAGTCCGCAGGAGTCCATCCGCCAGGCGTGCCTGCTGCGTTTCCGGCCGATCATGATGACCACCCTGGCTGCCATCCTTGGCGCCTTGCCGCTGGTGCTGGGCAGTGCCGAAGGTTCGGAGATGCGTCAGCCGCTGGGTATCACCATCGTCGGTGGTCTGGTGCTGAGCCAGATGCTGACCCTCTACACCACTCCGGTGGTCTACCTCTACTTCGACCGTCTGCGCCATCGCGTCAACCGCTGGCGTGGCGTGCGCACCGATGCTTCGTTGGAAAATCCGTTATGAATCGAGCTCCTTTCGCCCGAACTCTTGTCTCCTTGCTGCTGGCCGGCGTACTGGGCGGTTGCGCCCTGGGGCCTGACTATCAGCGCCCCGAGCTGGCGGCACCTGCACAGTTCAAACAGGTCGAGGGCTGGAAAGCCGCCGCGCCAGCAGATGTTCTGGAGCGTGGCAACTGGTGGGCGCTGTACGGCGACGCCGAGCTCAATGCACTGGCCGAGCGCCTGCAGCTGTCCAACCAGAACCTGGCCGCCGCCGAGGCCCAGTACCGCCAGGCAAGGGCACTGGTGCGCGGTGCGCGGGCCAGCTTCTATCCAACGCTGTCCGGCAGCGCCGGGGTGACTCGGGCCGGGCAGGGTGGTGGTGACAGCACCATCCGTACCGCTGATGGCGTCACTGTCAGCGGTTCTGGAGCGTCAAGCATTTCCAAGAGTTATGACCTCAGCCTCAATGCAGCCTGGGAGCTGGATCTCTGGGGCAAGCTGCGCCGGGGCCTGGAGGCCAGCCGCGCCGAATTCGAGGCCAGCGCCGCCGATCTGGCTGCAGCGCGCCTGAGCCTGCAGAGCGAACTGGTGCAGAACTACCTGCAACTGCGCATCCTCGACGAACAGAAGCGCCTGCTCGACGCGACAGTGGCCGCTTACGCGCGCTCGCTGCGCCTGACCGAGAACCAGTATCGAGCCGGTATCGTGCCCAAGTCCGACGTGACCCAGGCCACCACTCAGCTCAAGAGCACCCAGGCGCAGGCAATCGATCTCGAGTGGCAGCGCGCGCAGCTCGAACATGCCATTGCCGTGCTGGTCGGCGTCAGCCCGGCCGAGCTGTCCATCGCACCGCGCGAGAGCCTGCCAGCGCTGCCCGAGGTACCCGTGGCGCTGCCGTCGCAACTTCTCGAACGTCGCCCTGACGTTGCCGCGGCCGAGCGCCGGGTGATGGCAGCCAATGCGCAGATCGGCGTGGCGGAAGCGGCCTGGTTTCCGGACCTGAGCATTTCGGCGACCGGTGGCTATCGTGGTAGCAGCTTCGCCGACTGGATCGAGGTACCCAATCGCTTCTGGTCGCTCGGCCCGCAACTGGCACTGACCCTGTTCGACGGCGGCGCGCGGCGTGCGGAGCTGGAACGTAGCGAAGCCGTCTATGACCAGACTGTGGCGCAATACCGCCAGGCCGTGCTGGATAGCTTCCGTGAAGTGGAGGATTACCTGGTGCAGCTGCGCGTGCTGGAGCAGGAGAGCGGGGTGCAGCAGGAGGCGCTGGATGCGGCGCGCGAGTCGCTGCGTCTGATCGAGAACCAGTACCGCGCCGGTACAGTGGACTACAACAGCGTGGTTACCGTACAGGCCACCGCGCTGAACAACGAACGTACCAATCTCACGCTGCTGGGTAGCCGGCTGACTGCCAGTGTGCAGTTGATCGCTGCTCTCGGCGGCGGCTGGCAGGTGGAGCGACTGCGGCAGCAGGCGCCCCAGTAGGTGAGGGAAGTAAGCAGCCGACGTGGCGGAAAACCGCCATGCCGGCTGTGGGTCATTCGAGATGCTTGCGGTTCACCGTCTGCGCCGCCTTGATCACGTCACTGCCAATCTGCCCTTGAAACTGTTCCCATACCGGACGCATCGCATCGCGCCAGGCCTGGCGCTGCTCGGCGGTCAGGTTGATGACCTGGCTGCGGCCAGAATCCACGATGCGCTGGCGGTCGGCCTGGTTGGCGGCCTCGGCCTGTTTGTTCACCGCGTAGGTGACCTCATCGATGATGGCTTCCAGCTCCATCCGGATCTGATGCGGGATGCCGTACCAGAAGCGCGAATTGCTCACCAGCATGTAGTCCAGCACGCCATGGTTGGTTTCGCTGATGAAGGGCTGCACTTCATGCAGCTTCTGGCTATAGATGTTCGACCAGGGGTTTTCCGCCCCCTGTACCTGGCCACTCTGTAGCGCTTTGAAGACTTCCGAGAAAGGCAGTTTCTGACTATTTGCGCCCACCTGGGCGAATTGTGCTTCCAGTACCGCCGACGGCTGAATACGGAAGCTCAGACCATTGGCATCGCCAGGCATGTTCAGCGCGCGGGTAGCGGAAAGCTGCTTCATGCCGTTATGCCAGTAAGCCAGACCAACGATGTTGTGGTCTTCCATCGAGCGCAACAACTGGCGGCCCTTGGCGCGTTTCTGGAAGCGGTTGACCGCATCCAGGTCATCGAACAGGAACGGCAGGTCGAATACCTGCAGTTGCTTGGTGTACTGCTCGAACTTTGCCAGAGACGGTGCCAGCAACTGAACATCGTTTTTGCGCAGGGCTTCCAGCTCATTGGCGTCGCCAAAGAGGCTGGAGTTCGGGTAGACCTCGACCTTCACCTTGCCGGCCAGACGTTCCTCGACCAGCTGTTTGAACAGCAGTGCGCCCTGGCCCTTGGGAGTGGCATCGGCCACAACATGGGAGAACTTGATCAGGATAGGTTCATCGGCCAGCGCGCTTGTGGCGCTGAGAGAGGCGAACGCCATGGCGCAGATGGCCATGACGCGAACTGTATTGAACATACTGCTTCCTTTTCTTCTTATCAGGTTGCGTAGCCTTTTCGGCTACGTCGTGTTGGTCACTTTGGCGGTCGCTCAGCCGCTGGTAGCTGCCGCGGCATGAACGAAGCTGGCGACTTACCATCGCAAGGCTTATGCCATTGTGGCGAAATTCCGCCAACCTGCCTGGTGTGTGAAAAGGGCTGTGACGTGTCGCACATTGGGTGGCGGATATCCGCCATGCCTGTGTCAGGCGAGAGCGGAAACTTGCCGGTTTCAGCGAAAGCCTTGGGGCTTCGGTCAGCCTGTTATCCTGTGGCCCGCGATTGAAATCGAGGAGTGATGCGATGAGTTGGTCCGCCCAGCAGTATTCCCTGTTTGAACGCCAGCGTACCCGCCCTGTGCATGATCTGCTGGCGGCGGTGCCGCGCGATGATGTCGAGCTGGCCGTCGACCTGGGCTGCGGCCCCGGTAATTCCACTGCCGTATTGCAGGCTCATGCGCCACAGGCGCGGGTGATAGGTATCGACAGCAGTGAAGACATGCTGCGCGCAGCGCGTGAGCGGTTGCCCCAGGTGACCTTCCAATTGGCGGATATCCAGCACTGGCAGGCCGAGCGCGCACCGCAGTTGATCCTGGCCAACGCCTCGCTGCAGTGGTTGCCGGATCACGCGCAGCTCTACCCGAGATTGCTGGCGCAGCTGGCACCCGGTGGCTGGCTGGCGATCCAGACGCCGGACAACCTGCAGGAACCGGCACACCGCCTGGCCCGCGAGGTGGCCGCCGCCGGGCCCTGGGCTGCACAAATCGGCGAGGTGCGCCATGCCGAGCGGCACAGCGCGCAGGCCTATTACGACATCCTCGGCGCCCATGCCAGCGAGCTGGATATCTGGCGCACTACCTACTTCCATGTGCTGGACAATGCCGCGGCGGTGGTGGAGTGGTTCAAGTCAACGGCGTTGCTGCCGTTCCTGCAACCGCTGGAGGTCGAGCAGCAGGCAGCTTTCCTCGAGCGCTATCAGGCGGCGATTGCTGAAGCCTATCCGGCGCAGGCCGATGCTCGGGTGTTGCTGCCGTTTCCGCGTCTGTTTCTGGTGGCTCGGCGGTAGCCCGGATGCAATCCGGGGCAGGTCTGTCGCGGCTGAAGCCCCTCCCACAGATCGCGGTGACGACTGTGGGAGGGACTTTAGCCGCGACCCTTAAAAGAAAGCCCCCGCATCTGCGGGGGCTGTTCGTTTACTGCGCCAGGGCAACCAGTCCGGCGTGCTGGACCAGCTCCAGCAGTGGCTGCGGGTACACGCCGATGATGAAGGCGAGCAGGGCGACCACCAGCAGCATGATGCCGCCGGCACGCTGACCCCAGTCGAAGGGCGCATCGTGGCGATGCATATTGGGTTCGCGCATGAACAGCGTGACCATCACCCGCAGGTAATAGAACACGCCGATGGCACTGCCCAGCACCATGGCGCCGAGCAGCCACCACAGCTGCGCCTCGACACCGGCAGCGATCACGTAGAACTTGCCGATGAAGCCTGCGGTCAGCGGAATGCCGGCCAGCGACAGCATCATCACCGTGAGCACGGCGGTCAGGTACGGGCGGCGCCAGAACAGGCCACGGTACTCGTACAGCGCATCGGCATCGCGGCCGCTGTAGGGCGTGGACATCAGGGTGATCACACCGAACGCACCCAGGCTGGTCAGCACGTAGGTGGCCAGGTACACGCCCACGGCCTCGACGGCCAGGCCCTTGCTGGCGATCAGCGCCACCAGCAGGTAGCCGAAGTGGGCGATCGACGAGTAACCGAGCAGGCGTTTGAGGTTGTTCTGCAGCAGTGCCAGCAGGTTGCCGAACAGGATCGAGGCAATGGCGATCAGGGTCAGCAGGTCGCTCAACCAGCCGCCGCTCATGGCCGGAGATATCTGGTACAGGCGCAGCAGCACGGCGAATACCGCCACCTTGCTGGCAGTGGCGAGGAAGGCTGCGACTGGCGCAGGGGCGCCTTCGTAGACATCCGGCGTCCACAGGTGGAAGGGCACCAGCGACAGCTTGAAGGCCAGGCCGATCAGCATCATGCCGATGCCGATCTGCACCAGCTGACTGCTCTCGCGCGCCAGGCTTGCGCCGATATCGGCGAAGGCCAGGTTGCCAGACTCGGCATACAGCAGCGCCATGCCGAACAACAGGAAGGCGCTGCCTGCGGCCGACAGCACCATGTACTTGATGCCGGCTTCCAGCGAGCGCTTGTTGAAGAAGGCGTAGGCGATCATGCCGTAGGTCGGCACCGACAGCAGTTCCAGACCGATGAACAGGCCCGCCAGATGCTGCGCGCTGACCAGCACCAGGCCGCCCGCGGCGGAGAGCAGCACCAGCAGGTACAGCTCCTCGCGGTTGCCCGGGTAGCCCTTGCCCGATGCACCGCCCAGGTAGGCATGGATCAGCGTGACGCAGGCCAGGCTGGCGGCCAGCACCAGGGCCATGTAGTAGCAGGCGAAGGTGTCGATCAGCAGCAGCGGGGTGACTTCCAGCGGCGCTACTTCCAGTGCCGGAATCAACGACAGCAGCGCCAGGTTCAGGCCCACCACCGAGAGGATGAAGGTCAGGGCGTGATTGCGCTTGGCGGCGATGGCCAGCATCACCACGACAGCGGTGAGGCTGGTCACCAGCAGTGGCAGCAGGGCGATCAGGTGTTGCAGGGTGAAGTCGACAGCGTGATGTTCCATGAGTCTTTAATCCTTACCCTTACCGGCCCGAGGCGAGTTGATTGAGGGCGCCAGCCATCCACTGCTGCACGCCATGCATGCTGGCAGCGGAGGTGTCGAGCACCGGTTGCGGGTAAACGCCAAGCAGAATCAGCAGTACGCCGAGGCCGAGCACCATGGCCAGCTCACGGGCTTTCAGGCCCGGCAGCGGTGCCTCCTGTTGCACCGGGCCGAAGTAGGCGCGGTGGATCATCGCCAGGGCGTACACCGAGCCGAGCACCAGGCCGGTGGCGGCCAGCACCACGATCCAGGGTGCGCCGGGGAAGCTGCCGATCAGGATGAGGAATTCGCCGACGAAGTTGCCGGTGCCCGGCAGGCCCAGCGCGGCAGCGGCGAAGAACAGGCTGATGGCCGGCAGCCACGGCATACGCGCCCAGATGCCGCCCATCTGGCGCAGGTCACGGGTGTGCACGCGCTCGTAGAGCTGGCCGCAGAGGATGAACAGCGCAGCAGCGGACAGGCCGTGGGCGACCATCTGCACCACCGCACCTTGCAGGGCGATCTGGCTACCCGAATAGATGGCGATCAGCACGAAGCCCATGTGCGACACGCTGGAGTAGGCCACCAGGCGCTTGATGTCGGTCTGCGCGAAGGACAGCAAGGCGCCGTAGATGATGGCGAACACGCCGAGCCACTGGGCGATGGGCGCGAACTCCGCCGAGGCATTGGGGAACAGCGGTAGGGCGAAGCGCAGCAGGCCGTAGGCCGCGGTCTTCAGCAGAATGCCGGCCAGGTCGACGGAGCCGGCGGTAGGCGCCTGGGCGTGGGCGTCCGGCAGCCAGGAGTGCACCGGCACCACCGGGAACTTCACCGCGAAGGCGACGAAGAAACCGAGCATCAGCAGGTACTCGGTGCCGGGTGCCAACTCGGTTTTCAGCAGGTCGGCGTAGTTGAAGGTCAGCACGCCGGTCTGGTTGAAGTGCACGAACACCAGAGCCAGGATCGACACCAGCATGATCAGGCCGCTGGCCTGGGTGAAGATGAAGAACTTGGTGGCGGCGGTGATGCGGGTACGGCCGTCGCTGCCGCTATGACCCCAGAGCGCGATGAGAAAATACATCGGCACCAGCATCATTTCCCAGAAGAAGAAGAACAGGAACAGGTCGACGGCGAGGAACACGCCGACCACGCCGCCAAGAATCCACATCAGGTTGAGGTGGAAGAAGCCGACGCGGTTCTGGATCTCGTTCCACGAGCAGAGCACCGAGAGCACGCCGAGCAGGCCGGTGAGCACTACCATCAGCACCGACAGGCCGTCCATCGCCAGGTGGATGGTGATCCCCAGACGTGGGATCCAGTCGATGACGAACTCGTGGGCCCAGCGCGGCTCGCCGCCAGGAGCGGGTGCCAGGGTGAAATCACCGCTGACCCACAGCCACAGGCCGAGGCCCAGCAGCAGGCCCATGGTGATCAGGGCGATCCAGCGCGGCAGGACGTGGCCGAAGCGCTCGCCTTGCCAGCACAGCAGGCCGCCGATGAAGGGAATCAGGATTAGCCAGGGCAGAATCATGACAGGCTGTTTTCCTTAACTCAGAAAGAGGATGGCGGCGAGCACCAGCACGGCGCCCCCGGCGATCGAGGCGGCGTACCAGCGCACCTGGCCGTTTTCGCTGCGCACCAGCGCGGCATTACCACCGCGCGCAAGCAGCGGAATCAGGCCGATGCTGCGGTCGATGGGGTCGCGGCGCAGCAGATGGCAGAGCGCAAGGTAGGGGCGCACGAACAGCTTGTCGTAGAGCCAGTCGAAGCCCCAGGCAGCGAACCACAGGGCGCTCAGCAAACGACCCGGCGCGCTCTGCGCCACGGCAGAGGCGACGCGACGCTGGCCGAGGAAGAGCAGGGCGGCGATGACGATACCGCTCACCGCGATCAGCCCCGACAGCAATTCCAGGCTGTGCTTGGCCTCGCCACCGGCATGGCCGGCACTTTGTGGCAGCACGCCGGCCAGCGGCGGGGTGATCCAGGCACCGATGAAGGTCGACAGGACGATCAGCACCAGCAGCGGCAGGTTGTGGGCGATGCCATGACCGGCGTGCGCCTCGGTCTTCTGCTCGCCGTGGAAGGCGATGAAGATCAGGCGGAAGGTGTAGATCGAGGTCAGGAAGGCACCGACCAGACCCGCGTAAAGCAGCTCGCTGTGGCCACTGGCGAAGGCTTCCCAAAGGATTTCGTCCTTGGAGTAGAAGCCGGCGGTCAGCAGCGGCAGGGCAGCCAGGGCAGCGCCGCCGACGACGAAGCTGGCGTAGGCCAGTGGCAACTTCTTCCACAGCCCGCCCATCTTGAAGATGTTCTGCTCGTGGTGGCAGGCATGGATCACCGCACCGGAAGCAAGGAACAGCAGGGCCTTGAAGAATGCGTGGGTCATCAAATGGAAGATCGCCGCATCCCAGGCACCAACGCCCAGGGCGAGGAACATGTAGCCGATCTGGCTCATGGTCGAGTAGGCGAGGATGCGCTTGATGTCGGTCTGCACCAGCGCGGCGAAACCGGCCAGCACCAGGGTCACGCCACCTACGATGCCGACCAGCTCGAGAATCTCCGGGGTCAGCAGGAACAGGCCGTGGGTACGGGCGATCAGGTACACGCCAGCGGTGACCATGGTCGCCGCGTGGATCAGCGCCGACACCGGAGTCGGGCCGGCCATGGCGTCGGCCAGCCAGGTCTGCAGCGGCAGCTGGGCAGATTTACCCACCGCGCCGCCCAGCAGCATCAGCGTGGCCAGCCACAGCCAGGCGTCACCGGCCACGTATTGCTGCGGAGCCAGCACCATCAGCTCCTGAATGTTCAGGGTGCCGAGGTTGAGGAACAGCAGGAACAGGCCAACCATCAGGAACACGTCGCCGACGCGGGTGACGATGAACGCCTTGAGCGCCGCGTTACCGTTGGGCACGTGCTTGTAATAGAAGCCGATCAGCAGGTACGAGCACAGGCCCACGCCTTCCCAGCCGAAGAACAGCACCAGCAGGTTGTCGCCGAGCACCAGCAGCAACATGCTGAAGATGAACAGGTTGGTGTAGGCGAAGAAGCGTGAATAGCCTTCTTCACCGCGCATGTACCAGCTGGCGAACAAGTGGATCAAAAAACCCACGCCGGTGACCACGCCGAGCATGGTCACGGACAGGCCGTCCAGGTACAGGGTGAAGCTTGGCGCCAGGCCTTCGACGCTCATCCACTGCCACAGGGTCAGGCTGTAGGCGCCACCGGCCGGCGGGTTGCCGAGAAAGGCGGCGATGACCCAGGCAGCGCTGGCGGCCGCCAGGCCGATGGAGCCGACACCGATCAGTGCACTGGTGTTTTCCGAGAGGCGCCCGCGCGAGAAGGCCAGTAGCAGCCAGCCGAGCAGCGGGAAGAATAGAGTCAGGGCTAGAAGGTTCATCCGCGCATCTCGCTGGCAGCGTCGATATCCAGAGTGTTGAAGCGGCGATACAGCTGCAGCAGGATCGCCAGGCCGATGCTGGCCTCGGCGGCTGCCAGGGTGATCACCAGAATGAACATCACCTGGCCGTCAGCCGCGCCCCAACGGGCGCCGGCGACGACGAAGGCGAGCGCAGCGGCGTTCATCATCACTTCCAGGCTCATCAGGATGAACAGGATGTTGCGCCGCACCATCAGGCCGACCAGGCCAATGCAGAACAGCACGCCGGCCAGGGCCAGGCCGTGTTCGAGTGGAATACCGGTCATGCAGTGGGCTCCTTGGCGTCGTGGCGGCCCAGATGGTAGGCAGCGACCAATGCGGCGAGCAGCAGCATGGAGGCCAGCTCCACGGCAAGCAGGTAGGGGCCGAACAGGCTGATACCGACGGCCTTGGCTTCCACTGTGGTGTGGCCGATATGGGCGTCGCTGACGTGATTGAGCAGCACATAGAGCAACTGGCTGAGCAGCAGGGCGCTAAGAATCGCCGGGCCGACCCATATACCGGGCGTCAGCCACTTGCGCTCCTGCTCGGCAGCAGCCGGGCCAAGGTTGAGCATCATCACCACGAAGATGAACAGCACCATGATCGCGCCAGCGTAGACGATGATTTCCAGCGCGCCGGCGAAGGGCGCACCAAGGGCGAAGAACACCATCGACACCGCCAGCAGCGAGACGATGAGGTAGAGCAGGGCATGCACCGGGTTGGTGTTGGTGACTACCCCGACCGTTGCGGCCACCGCCACACCGGCGGCGAAATAGAAGGCAAATTCCATCAGAAGCTCCTCATGGCACCCCGCTCCCGCTTGCGGGAGAGGGGCTGGGGGAGAGGGTAAGAACGAGTCATGGCAACAGCCCCTTGACGTTGATCGGCTCGGCCTCGTTCTGCGCGGCGCCCTTGGGCTTGCCGGCGATGGCCATACCGGCAACGCGGTAGAAGTTGTAGTCCGGGTTCTTGCCGGGGCCGCTGATCAGCAGGTCCTCCTTCTCGTACACCAGATCCTGACGCTTGAACTCGCCCATCTCGAAATCGGGGGTGAGCTGGATCGCGGTGGTCGGGCAGGCTTCTTCGCACAGGCCGCAGAAGATGCAGCGCGAGAAGTTGATGCGGAAGAACTCCGGGTACCAGCGACCGTCGTCGGTTTCCGCCTTCTGCAGCGAGATGCAGCCCACCGGGCAGGCCACGGCGCACAGATTGCAGGCCACGCAGCGCTCCTCGCCGTCGGGGTCGCGGGTCAGGACGATGCGGCCACGGTAGCGCGGCGGCAGGTAGACTGGTTCTTCCGGGTATTGCAGGGTGTCGCGCTTGCGAAAGCCATGGCTGAACACCATGACCAGGCTGCGCAGTTGGGTGCCGGTACCGACCAGCACGTCCCATATGTATTTGAACATTCTGTGGTTCTCCTTACTGGGCCGTGGCCAGCACGACGGCGCCGGTCACCAGCAGGTTGATCAGGGTCAGCGGCAGGCAGAACTTCCAGCTGAAGGCCATGACCTGGTCATAGCGCGGGCGTGGGATCGACGCGCGCAGCAGGATGAAGATCATGATGAAGAAGGCCGTTTTCAGCGCGAACCAGAAGAACGGAATCTGCGGCAGGATGCCGAACGGGCCGTGCCAGCCACCGAAGAACAGCGTTACCAGCAAGGCCGACACGGTGACGATGGCGACGTACTCGCCGACGAAGAACATGCCCCATTTCATCCCGGCGTATTCGATGTGGTAACCATCGGCCAGCTCCTGCTCGGCTTCCGGTTGGTCGAACGGGTGACGGTGGGTCACCGCAACGGCAGCGATGAAGAAGGTACAGAAGCCGAAGAACTGCGGAATGATGAACCACAGGTTCTGCGCCTGGTAATCGACGATATCGCGCATGTTGAACGAGCCGACCTGCGCCACCACGCCCATCAGTGCCAGGGCCAGGAACACCTCGTAGGAGATGGTCTGGGCCGAGGCACGCAGGCTGCCGAGCAGGGCGAACTTGTTGTTGCTCGACCAGCCGGCGAACAGCACGGCATAGACCGAAAGACCCGCCATGGCGAAGAAGAACAGGATGCCGATGTTCAGATCCGCCACACCCCAGGTCGGGGTGATGGGGATGATGGCGAAGGCCATCAGCATCGCCGAGAAGGCGATCATCGGTGCCAGGATGAAGATGAACTTGTCGGCGAACGGCGGCGTCCAGTCCTCCTTGAAGAACATCTTGATCATGTCGGCGGCGATCTGGAACATGCCGAACGGCCCCACACGGTTGGGGCCGTAGCGATCCTGCCACCAGCCGAGCAGGCGCCGCTCGACGAAGCTCAGCAGCGCGCCGCAGACCACCACCACCAGCAGGATGACGATGGCCTTGAGCACCGCGATGACGATCTCGATCACTTCGGGCGTCAACCAGCTCATTGCGCGGCCTCCTGCAGCAGGGTCACGCAGGCACCGGCGAGTGTCGCCGGAATGTCCGGCAAGCCAACCGGCAGGCCGACCAGACCGACGGCCAGATCATCACGCACCTGCAGCGGCAGGCGCAGCGCCTGGCCGTTGACGCGCAGGGCCAGCAGCGCACCGTCGTTCACCCCCAGGCGTGCTGCTTCATCGCGGGCCAGGGCCACGTAAGGCTCGGGCATACGCTCCTGAATCGGTTTGGCGCGTGCGGAGTTTTCCTCGCTGCCGAACAGGTGGTGCAGCGGCGCCACCTGCCAGGTGCCGGCTGCCGGGTTGAACGCTGCATTCACCGCGAACCAGGGCAGGACGTTAGCGGCGGCTTCGAGCAGGCGCACGCCGGGGTCGCCGGCACGCAGATGACCACCGACCTCGTCCTGGAACTTGTTCCAGGCCTGCGGTGAGTTCCAGCCCGGCGACCAGGCGAACGGAATCTGTTGCCGATCTTCCTTGCTGCCGGCGTAGCCTTCCATGGAGAAGGCGAAGGCCGAATCCTGATCCTGCGGCTGACGCGGCTCGTGCACGCTGATATTGGCGCGCATGGCGGTACGGCCGCTGTAGCGGTGCGGCTCGCGGGCGAGCTTGAGCCCCTTGATGCGGAACGAGGCGCTAGGCGCGGCGTCCTTGATGCCGGACAAATGCGGATTGCTGGCGGCGCAGGCCGCGGTGACCTGATCCAGTTGCGTCCAGTCCACGGCCTTGCCCAGCAGGGTGCTGTGCAGCGCGTGCAGCCAGCGCCAGCCTTCGCGGATCAGGATGCCCGCGTCGTAGTAGCTCGGCTCATAGACCTGGAAGAAACGCTGAGCGCGGCCTTCCAGGCTGACCAGGGTGCCGTCGCCTTCGGCGAAGGAGGCCACCGGCAGCAGCAGGTGGGCGCGTTCGCTGGTGTCAGTGCGCTGGTGATCAGCGACGATCACCGCCTGCGCGGCGCTGAGCGCGGCTTCGACCTTGGCCGCATCGGCGCGGCGGTACAGGTCGTTTTCCAGCACGATCACGGCATCGGCCTGGCCGTTGCTCAGAGCACCGAGTGCGGCATCGACGGAGTCGCCACCGAGCAGGGCCAGCCCCAGGCTGTTGGCCTCAGGCACCACCAGGCTCAGCGAGCCGTTCTTCTCGCGGTTCTTCAGCGCGCTGGCGATATTGGCGGCGGCTTCGATCAGGGCCTTGTCGCCCAGGGAGGCTCCGGAAACGATCAGCGGGCGCTTGGCATTGATCAGGGCATCGGCGATGCGCTGCACCAGTTCGCCGGCTTCGGCGTCCAGGCCGTCGACGGCCGGTGCGCTCGGGTCGATGGCGTGGGCCACGGCGAAACCGATACGGGCCAGGTCGGCCGGGGCAGCGTGCACGCACTGCTCGGCGACATCATCCAGGCGGGTTTCGCCGACGCTGGCGATAAACAGCGGGTGCAGAGCGTGCTGCGCAACGTTCTGCACCGCTGCCATGTGCCAGTCCTGAATACGTGCACCGGCAGCGATCTCGGTGGCCTTGCCCTTGACGGCTTGACGCAGGGCCAGGGCCATACGCGCGGCGGTCTGGGTCAGGTCTTCGCCGAGGACGAAGATGGCGTCATGCAGCTCGACGTCGCGCAGGGTCGGGGTCGGCAGCGGGCCGTTTTGCAGGATGTCGCGGATCAGGCGAATATTGGCCAGTTCGCTGGCAGCAATACCGCTATAGAAGTTGTCGGCACCGACCAGTTCGCGCAGGGCGAAGTTGGATTCCAGGCTGGCGCGCGGCGAGCCAATGCCGATCACGCGCTTGCCCTTGAGCAGCTCGGCGGCCTTGTCCAGCGCGGCATCGATGCCGATGGCCTGGCCAGCCAGCAGCGGCTGACGTGGGCGATCTTCGCGGTTGACGTAGCCATAGCCGAAGCGGCCACGGTCACAGAGGAAGTACTGGTTCACCGAGCCGTTGAAGCGGTTCTCGATACGGCGCAGCTCGCCGTAGCGCTCACCGGGGCTGATGTTGCAGCCGCTGGAGCAGCCATGGCAGATGCTCGGGGCGAACTGCATGTCCCACTTGCGGTTGTAGCGCTCGGAGTGGGTCTTGTCGGTGAACACGCCAGTCGGGCAGACCTCGACCAGGTTGCCGGAAAACTCGCTTTCCAGCGTGCCGTCCTCGACGCGGCCGAAGTACACGTTGTCGTGCGCGCCGTAGACGCCCAGGTCGGTGCCGCCGGCGTAGTCCTTGTAGTAGCGCACGCAGCGATAACAGGCGATGCAGCGGTTCATCTCGTGGGCGATGAACGGGCCGAGTTCCTGATTCTGGTGGGTACGCTTGGTGAAGCGGTAGCGACGGGTGTTGTGCCCGGTCATCACCGTCATGTCCTGCAGGTGGCAGTGACCACCTTCCTCGCACACTGGGCAGTCGTGCGGGTGGTTGGTCATCAGCCATTCGACGACGCTGGCGCGGAACGCCTTGGACTCCTCGTCGTCGATGCTGATCCAGGTGTTATCGGTGGCGGGCGTCATGCAGGACATGACGATGCGACCGCGGGTGTCGTTCTCGTCGTTGTACTGCTTGACCGCGCACTGGCGGCAGGCGCCGACGCTGCCAAGCGCCGGGTGCCAGCAGAAGTAGGGGATATCGAGTCCAAGGGACAGGCAGGCCTGCAGGAGGTTGTCTGCACCATCGACTTCGAAATCTTTGCCGTCTACGTGGATAGTGGCCATTTCTTCAGTCTTCGTTTACCCGCTTCAGAAAAGCGGCTGGCTAAGGGAATTCGTCTGTTCAGCTCGCTCTTGCCGGCATGCGGGGCGTGGTCGCCACCTTGGCCACACCGGCCTCGAACTCTTCACGGAAATACTTGATGGCACTGCCCAACGGCTCCACGGCGCCTGGCGCGTGAGCACAGAAGGTTTTGCCCGGGCCGAGGAAGTTGACCAGGCCGAGCAGGGTGGCGATGTCCTCGCGGGTGCCTTCGCCACGCTCCAGTGCACGAAGGATCTTCACGCTCCACGGCAGGCCGTCGCGGCACGGCGTACACCAGCCGCAGGACTCGCGGGCGAAGAACTCTTCCATGTTGCGCAGCAGCGAGACCATGCTGATCGAGTCGTCGACCGCCAGCGCCAGGCCGGTGCCCATGCGCGTGCCGACCTTGCCGATGCCGCCGGCGTACATCTGCGCCTCGAGGTGTTCGGGCAGCAGGAAGCCGGTGCCGGCACCGCCCGGCTGCCAGCATTTGAGCTGGTAACCATCGCGCATGCCGCCGGCGTAGTCCTCGAACAATTCGCGGGCGGTGATGCCGAACGGCAGCTCCCACAGACCGGGGTTCTTCACCTTCCCGGAGAACCCCATCAGCTTGGTGCCGTGGTCTTCGCTGCCCGGGCGGGCGAGGCCCTTGTACCAGTCCACGCCCTGGCCGACGATGGCCGGCACGTTGCACAGGGTTTCGACGTTATTGACGCAGGTGGGTTTGCCCCACACACCGACAGCAGCCGGGAAGGGCGGCTTGGCCCGTGGGTTGGCGCGGCGGCCTTCCAGCGAGTTGATCAGCGCGGTTTCTTCGCCGCAGATGTAGCGGCCCGCGCCGGTATGCACGAACAGCTCGAAATCGAAGCCGCTGCCAAAAATGTTCTTGCCGAGCAGGCCGGCGGCCTTGGCTTCATCGATAGCGCGGTTGAGGTTGGCTGCGGCGTCGACGTACTCGCCACGCAGGAAGATGTAGCCGCGATAGGCCTTCAGTGCGCGCGCGGAGATCAGCATGCCTTCCACCAGCAGGTGGGGCAGCTGTTCCATCAGCATGCGGTCTTTCCAGGTGTTGGGCTCCATTTCGTCCGCGTTGCACAGCAGATAGCGGATGTTCATGGATTCGTCAGCCGGCATCAGGCCCCACTTCACCCCGGTGGGGAAGCCTGCGCCGCCACGGCCCTTGAGGCCGGATTCCTTGACGGTCTGCACGATGTCGGTCTGGGCCATTTCGGTCAGTGCCTTGCGGGCGGCCGCGTAACCGTTCTTCTGCTGGTATTCCTCCAGCCACACCGGCTGGGCGTCGTCACGCAGGCGCCAGGTCAGCGGGTGGGTTTCTTCGCTGCGGGCGATGCGGTTGGCTGGGCCGATGGAGGTCAGGGGCTTCATTTGTAGTCCTCCAGCAGCTTGGCGACGCCGTCAGGTTGGACATCGCCGAAGGTGTCGTCGTCGATCATCACCGCAGGAGCCTTGTCGCAGTTGCCCAGGCAGCACACCGGCAGCAGGGTGAAACGCTCATCGCTGGTGGTCTGGCCAAGGCCGATGCCGAGCTGCTTCTGCATTTCACTGACCACCGATTCATGGCCGCCGATGTAGCAGGTCATGCTGTCGCACACGCGAATCACGTGGCGGCCCACCGGCTGACGGAATATCTGGCTATAGAAGGTGGCCACGCCCTCGACGTCGCTGGCGGGAATGCCGAGGACCGCGCCAATGGCGTCAGCGGCGCCGTCAGGCACCCAGCCGCGGGCCTTCTGCACGATCTTCAGCGCTTCGATGCTGGCAGCGCGCGGGTCTTCGTAGTGGTGCATCTCGTGCTCGATGGCCGAGCGCTCGGTTTCGCTGAGAACGAAACGGTCTGTCTGGATAAGCGTATTCATGATCAGCGGTCCACGTCGGCCATGACGAAGTCGATACTGCCCAGGTAGGCGATCAGATCCGCCACCATGCTGCCGCGAATCACCGAGGGGATCTGCTGCAGGTGGGGGAAGCTGGGCGTGCGAATCCGGGTGCGGTAGCTCATGGTGCTGCCGTCGCTCGTCAGGTAGTAGCTGTTGATGCCCTTGGTCGCCTCGATCATCTGGAAGGCTTCGTTGGCCGGCATGACCGGGCCCCAGGAAACCTGCAGGAAGTGGGTGATCAGGGTTTCGATGTGCTGCAGCGTGCGCTCTTTCGGCGGCGGCGTGGTCAGCGGGTGGTCGGCCTTGTACGGACCTTCCGGCATGTTCTTCAGACACTGGTCGATGATGCGGATGCTCTGGCGCATCTCTTCCACACGCACCATGCAGCGGTCGTAGGCGTCACCATTGGCCGCCAGCGGCACCTCGAAATCGAAGTGCTCGTAGCCGGAATAGGGGCGCGCCTTGCGCAGGTCGAAGTCGCAACCAGTGGCGCGCAGGCCGGCACCGGTGGTGCCCCATTCCAGCGCTTCCTTGGTGTTGTACTGCGCCACACCGATGGTACGGGCCTTGAGGATGCTGTTTTTCAGCGCCGCTTTCTCGTATTCGTCGAGGCGCTTGGGCAGCCAGTCGACGAACTCCTTGACCAGCTTGTCCCAACCGCGCGGCAGGTCATGGGCGACGCCGCCGATGCGGTACCAGGCCGGGTGCAGGCGGAAACCGGTGATGGCTTCGATCACCTTGTAGGCACGCTGGCGGTCGGTGAAGGTGAAGAACACCGGTGTCATCGCGCCAACGTCCTGGATGTAGGTACCGAGGAACAGCAGGTGGCTGGTGATACGGAAGAACTCGGCGAGCATCACGCGGATGAAGTCGACGCGGGCCGGCACCTTGATGCCGGCGAGTTTCTCCACCGAAAGCACGTAGGGCAGGTTGTTCATCACCCCACCGAGGTAGTCGATGCGGTCGGTGTAGGGGATGAAGCTGTGCCAGCTCTGGCGTTCGGCCATTTTCTCGGCGCCACGGTGGTGGTAGCCGATCTCTGGTACGCAATCGACGATCTCTTCGCCGTCGAGCTGCAGGATGATGCGGAACGCGCCGTGAGCGGACGGGTGGTTGGGGCCGAGGTTGAGGAACATGTAGTCCTCGTGCTCACCGCCGCGTTTCATGCCCCAGTCTTCGGGGCGGAAGCGTGCGGCTTCTTCTTCCAACTCTTGTTTGGCCAGGGTCAGGCTGAACGGATCGAATTCGGTGGCGCGCGCCGGGTAGTCCTTGCGCAGCGGGTGACCTTCCCAGGTCGGCGGCATCATGATGCGGCTCAGGTGCGGGTGGCCGGTGAAGGTGATGCCGTACAGATCCCAGACTTCGCGCTCGTACCAGTTGGCGTTGGGCCAGATGCTGGTGGCGGTGGGCAGGTTGAGGTCGCGCTCGCTCAAGGCGACCTTGATCATCACGTCACTGTTACGCTCCAGCGACATCAGGTGATAGAACACCGTGAAGTCGGCGTCCGGCAGGCCGCGACGCTGAGTACGCAGGCGCTCGTCGACGCCATGCAGATCAAAGAGCATCACGTAGGGGCGTGGCAGGTTGCGCAGGCAGGTGAGCACTTCGATAAGGCGCTCACGGGCGACCCAGAGAACCGGCATGCCGGTGCGGGTCGCTTGCAGGGTGAAACTGTCGTCGCCAAAACGGGCGCGCAGTTCAGCGACGACGTCCTGGTCGTCAGCCTTGTAAGGCGGTATGGACACAACGGTGTCTTGAGTCATGGTCTCGGTCGCTGTCGATCAACGTAGAAAGTGGGCGTGACGCTTGCGCAGGCAAGCATCGGCTCAGACTTCGTCGGGGCTACGCAGGTTGGTAACGGCGATTCGCTGCTCGCGTCGCTGTTCCTTCTGCGAAGGCATTTCGGCACGGTAGATGCCTTGATCGCCAACGACCCAGGATAGCGGGCGGCGCTCCTGGCCGATGGATTCCTGCAGCAGCATCAAGCCTTGCAGGAACGCCTCCGGACGGGGCGGGCAGCCGGGAATGTAGACGTCCACGGGGAGGAACTTGTCCACGCCCTGAACGACCGAGTAGATGTCGTACATGCCGCCGGAGTTGGCGCATGAACCCATGGAGATGACCCACTTGGGCTCCAGCATTTGCTCATAGAGACGCTGGATGACCGGCGCCATCTTGATGAAGCAGGTGCCGGCGATGACCATGAAGTCCGCCTGGCGGGGTGATGCGCGAATGACCTCCGCACCGAAACGCGCCACGTCATGCGGGGCGGTGAAGGCGGTGGTCATTTCCACATAGCAGCAGGACAGGCCGAAGTTGTATGGCCACAAGGAATTCTTGCGCCCCCAGTTGACCGCGCCGTTAAGCACGTCCGAGAGCTTGCCCATGTAGATGTTCTTGTGAACCTGGTCCTCTAGCAGCGGGTCGGAGACGACCTCCCGCTGGCCGATCGGATACGCCTCGTTGGGCGCATTCGGGTCGACCCGAGTAAGTTTGTATTGCATCGCCAAAGCCTCATTGTTTCAGCTTCGCCTGCCGTTCACGACGTCCCTGCGGTGCCCAATCGAGCGCGCCGATACGCCAAAGATAGACAAGACCTGCCAACAGAATTGCTATGAAAACTGTAGCTTCGATCAGGCCCGCCCAGCCGCTTTCGCGCACCGAGACTGCCCAAGCGAAGAGATAGAGGGCTTCAACGTCGAAGATCACGAAGAGCATCGCGACCAGATAGAACTTGGCTGACAGGCGCAGACGCGCGCTGCCGGTAGGAAGCATGCCCGACTCGAAAGGCTCGTTCTTGCTACGTCCCCAGGCTTTGCTGCCGAGCAGACTGGAAACGCCGAGCATGAAGGCGATGAGCCCGCAGACACCCAGCAAGAACACAGCGAAAGCCCAGTTATGGGACATGGTCGTTACCGCATCAGGCATGCCGGTACTCCTTGAATTAAGGAACGGCTTTTAATCTATTAAGCGACCAGACACCGTCGAGGGCGTTGGCGCGAAGTGTGTATACAATACTATGCGTAGACCAACTGTAAGTAAATTTTTCAGAGAAAAATTATTCCTGAAATTCGATCATTTCTGATTGATTTGTCGCATCGGTGTAACTCTGAAGCGAGCCGTATGGGCTGGCGTTTCAGGACTATAGCTGATGACTCTGCTCTGGCAATTTCAAGGCGCATTCATCCGGCTAATTTGCCTCATTTCGCAGCGTGATTGCCCTCAGCGAGATGAGCAATTCGCTGCCACTTTGGTGTTAAGGCGAAAGCATCGAATGGCTTCCTGGATTCTCAAAGCGTATAGCCGGCGGCATGGCTTATCACCAAATGTTATTCATCTCCAGGTGCTGTCCAACTGATCTTGTACTAGCGTGCATGAATCGCCGCGCGGCGATGCGCAGTTGATCGAGCAGTGCCCACCATCCGCTGGGTCTGCGAAGTTGCCCTGCCTGGGTATGCCGACCCTTCGTACGAATAACAATATGAGGGGTTTTGCCATGCCTGTTGTCCAGTCGTTGCCACGTATTGTCCCAGCCGTTCTGTTGCTAGCCCTGAGCGCGCCTGCCAGCGCGGAATTGGGTGATTACAATTTCTGGCAGAGCTTGAGCAATCTGGTGTCGCCGCCCAGGGCCGACAATCCGGTGACGCCTGCGCAGCGTGTCGGACCCTACCCGTTGTTGGCTAATCCGAGTGGTTTCAACAGCGGCTTCAATCCCGGCAATTACTACGGCTGGCAAACGATTCAGATGGCGCCGCAGACCGGTGCGGTGTGCGGCAATGGCTCGCCATACAAGTTCTTCATCAATCGTGTGCCGAACACGCGCAATACCATCGTTTATCTGGAAGGTGGTGGCGCCTGCTGGGATTACGCCAGTTGCAGCGGGCAAAGCGGCATACGTGGCGCGCGCAATCCCGATGGGATTGCCAATGACTACATGTCGCTGCTCAACCCTGGCGCCAGTCTGGTGAGCCCGTTCGTCGTGCGTCTGCACCCCTGGACGCGCGTCAAGACGCAGAACTGGAACATGGTCTATGTGCCGTATTGCACGGGTGACATCTACTCCGGCGACAAGGTGGCGGTATACGAAGACCCGCAGGGGGTAAATCCCCCGCTGGTGTGGCACCACAACGGCTTGCGCAACATGCGCGCAGTGGTGGGGTGGCTGAAGGACAATCTGCCGCGGCCGACCCAGATGCTCACCACGGGATGCAGTGCAGGCGGCGCGGGCAGCCTGACCAACTACGCCAACCTGCGCCAGGACATCGCGCCGAACCGGGGTTACCTGATCAATGATTCCGGGCCCGTCTATACCGCGCTGGCTGGCGACAACCAGGCCTATCCTTCCTATCCGTTGCAGACCCTGATCCGCCAGGCCTGGGGCCTGGATGCGGCGCAGGGGCCGTTGCAGTACCTGCAGGCGCGCCTGCCAGGCTTCAGCAGCAACGATCTGGGCAGCCTGTATCCGGCGCTTTCGAGCAATCTGCCGGGTGATCGCATGGGGCATACACATTTCTGGCAGGACCTGAACTATTCGTCCTATTCCTACGAGCGCTTCTACCCGGAGATCGTCAACGCGCCGAATCAGGCTGCCAAGGAAGCACTGATCAAGCAGCGCTGGGCAACGGATACCACGCGTCTGCGCAGCCAACTGGCGAGCCTGGGCAATGTCGGTGGTTATTTCCCGCAATTCCGTAACGTCAACGAAAGCCACTGCACCAGCATCATCGAGTTCGCCAACTCCGATATCCAGGAGCAGAACCTGCAGCTGGACAACTTCGTCAGCAGTGTTCTCGATGGCAGTGGGCAGGTACTGGATGCTTCGGAAAGCAGCGATGTGGCTGACCGCAACAAACCATTCAATCTGCTCTATTACCTGCTGGACCAGTTGCTCTGAAGCGGCGTGAAAGTAATGCGGCGGCAGCTTGGGTTGTCGCCGCGTTCAGCCATCCGGAGTTTGTTGGTAACTGCGCTCGCGAGCTTCTTGCAGACGTTGCCTGAGGTATTGATCGCGAGTGAGTCCATCGGGAATGTTCTGCAGGCCGAGCACTTCTTCGACGATATTTCTTTCCTCGGCCTTGTAGCGTTCGAAGTTCGGGTCAGATCGTTGCGCCAGTTTGGCCTCACGCTCAGCGCTGATGGCCTGGTAACGCTTGATCAGTGCTTCAGCGCGTCTCTTCTGCTCGGCTTCGTCTTCGCTGACTGCCTTGATCAGGGCAATCTGCAACAACAGGGCCTCGCTCAGCGCCAATTCCCCTCGCTGCTCCAGTGCATCGACGCCCTCACTCAACGCTTGCGCTTGTGCTTCGCGACTGCTGCTGTCTAGTTCCGTGGCGTGCTCGATGAACCCTCTGTAGCGCCGATGAAAATCCAGGCGGCGTTCCTGTTGCTGGACTTCGGGCCTGGCCAACAGGTGCATTTGCTCGGGGCTCAGATCGGCTGGAGCTGGCGAGGCGCTGCCTTGCGCGGCCGGTTGCACTTGCGTTTGCTCTGATGGTGAGGTGGCAGGCTCTTCGGCATTGGGGCGTTGCCAGTACCAGGCGAGTGTCATGCTGCCAATCAGAATGCAACTGCCGAACAGCAGAATGGAGCGGGGCATGAGCAGTCCTTGCGCGAGTCGATTGCCTTCCAGCTTAGAAGTTGCAGTCGCGTTTTGCCTGTCCATGCAGCGAATGGAGGGCCTGCCCTCTCGTCGTGGGTGAGAGGGCAGGTGTCTGGATCAGAACAGCGGCTTGCCGTCTTCGCGCGTGACGATCACGGTGGCCGAGCGTGGGCGGCGACCGGGGCCGTCCGGCCAGGTGCTGCGAAAATCCGTCGGAGTCGAGCCTTCACCCGGGTGCTGGATGTTGACGAACAACGTACGGAAGTCCGGTGTGGCGGTGATGCCGGTGACCTCGCAGCCTACGGGGCCGACCAGAAAGCGCTTGACCTCGCCGGTGGTGGGCTCGGCCACCAGCATCTGGTTGTTGCCGAAAGGGCCGCTGGCGAGCTGGCTGCCGCTCATGTCGGTCTGGATCCACAGGCGGCCTTCGTCGTCGAACCACAGGCCGTCCGGGCTGGCCAGGCGGTTGTCGGCGGTCAGCGGTCTGCCGTTGGGGTCGAGGCTGTCGTTCTCCGGCCCGGCCAGCAGGAACAGGCTCCAGACGAATTCACGGCCAGCATAGTCGCGGCTCTGCTCACGCCAGCGGATGATGTGACCGAAGGCGTTGGCCGGGCGCGGGTTGGCTGCATCAGCGACGGTGCGCGAACTGTTGTTGGTGAGGGTGAAGTAGACGTCGCCGTTGTTCGGGTTTACCGCCCCCCATTCCGGACGATCCATCTTGGTGGCGCCGACGATGTCGGCAGCCAGGCGGGTGTTGATCAGTACCTCGCCCTGGTCGGCGAAGCTTACCCCGGCAGCCCTGCAGGCGGCCTGGAAGGCCTTGTCCTTGATGTCCAGGGCCAGCCAATCCCCCTTGCCGTTGGCCTTGAAGCGCGCCACGTAGAGAGTGCCCTCGTCGAGCAGACTGCCGTTGCTGCGACCCGGTACGTACCTGCCGCGGCTGACGAACTTGTAGATGTACTCATTCTGCGAATCGTCGCCGGAATAGCAGACCACTGGACTGCCCGGTTTGACCGGGGCGAATACCAGGCCTTCGTGGGCGAAGCGGCCCAGTGCAGTGCGCTTGACCGGGGGCGATTCCGGCGCGAAGGGATCGATCTCAACGATCCAGCCGAAGTGGTTCGGCTCGTTGCGATAGTCGCCTGCAGCCTCGGCGGCCAGGCGGGTGGCGTTGAAGCGCTGGAATTCGTCGCCGGACAGGTGATCCCAACCGTAGCGGCTGGCGCTGCCGACACCGTAGCGGGTCATTTCACGCGGGCGCTCGGCATCGCCGCTGGCGAAATAACCGGCCCAGTTTTCCTCGCAGGTCAGGTAAGTGCCCCAGGGCGTGAAGCCGTTGGCGCAGTTGTTCAGCGTGCCGCGGGTGGCGGTGCCGTCGGGGCTGTAGCGAGTCCGGAGCAGGGCGTGACCGCGTGCTGGGCCGCTGATCTGCATCGGTGTGGCGCCCGTGATGCGGCGGTTGCGGGCGCTGGGCAGCACCTCCCATTGGCCGCGCACGCGGCGCACTTCTACCACCGAAACGCCGTGGGCGTTGATTTCCTTGCGCACTTCATCGGCGCTGCTGCGCTTGCCGCCGACCAGGGTGGGGCCATTGGGGTGCAGCAGCGGTGCGTCGATGTACTCGTGATTGAGTACCAGCAGGCCGTGGTCGCTCTTGTGACCGCCGCCGCGCTGACCGTCGATGGGGAAGAAGTGCATGCCGTCATGGTGCATGCCGATCTGGTCAGCCTGATCGGCGGCACTGTTGCCGGCGTTGTCGAGGAATGCCGGGAAGCTGCCACGAATCGGCGTGCCCCAGGGGATGAAAGTGGTGGCTTTGTAGCCGGCTGGCACGGTGATGGTATCGGCACGGGTAACCGCCACCGGATTGAACGGCAGGCGCTTGCTGCGTTTCTTCAGGCGTTCCAGCAGCTCCTTGAGCTGGTCTTTGAGCGGGTTGTCGGCGGCCTCGGCACTACCGGGCATGGCGACGCCGAGAAAGCCCATGACGCCGAGCGCAGCGCCGCCGGCGACCACCTGGCGGCGGCTCAGGCCGGCTTCGATCAGGTCATTGATATGAGGATTGCTGGAGGCGTTGCTGAGCGGTTCATCGCCATTGCCGAATAGCACGTTTTGCTCTTGTTCATTGCGCATGGAGGGCTCCTTGTCAGGCTGATCGACGGAGTCATGACGCTAACCAAGGAAAACGACGGAATAGTGACAGCGCCTGTGCGCCATTGCACAAAACTGCTCGGAGGGGCAACGACCATCCTCTGTTTGGCGCCGCTTCATCAGGTGTGGCAAGGCCGTGCAGGGCAGGCAGTGCAGGCGTTTGCGGTGATATTGATGCGCGGGACGTACCCTGCGCCCAGGCATAAAAAAACCCCGGCAAAGCCGGGGCGGATTAGGCAAACAGGCTGCTGCGGATGCGTGGTCCGCAGCAGGAGAACCGTTCTTAGTGGAACTGGTTCATGGTGTTGTCTTTACCGCTCGCCTTCAGAGCTGCTTCGCCAGCGAAGTACTCCTTGTGGTTGTCGCCGATGTCGGAGCCAGCCATGTTCTGGTGCTTGACGCAGGCGATACCCTGACGCAGTTCCTGACGCTGCACGCCCTTCACGTAGGCCAGCATACCCTGGTCGGCGAAGTAGCCCTTGGCCAGGTTGTCGGTGGACAGTGCGGCAGTGTGGTAGGTCGGCAGGGTGATCAGGTGGTGGAAGATGCCGGCGTGGGCCGAACCGTCGCGCTGGAAGGTACGGATCTTCTCGTCGGCAATCTGGGCCAGTTCGGTCTCGTCGTACTCGACGCTCATCAGCTTGGCGCGGTCGTAGGCGGAAACGTCCTTGCCTTCGGCAACCATGGCGTCGAACACCTGCTGACGGAAGTTCAGGGTCCAGTTGAAGGACGGGCTGTTGTTGTACACCAGCTTGGCGTTCGGGATGACCTGGCGGATGCGGTCAACCATGGCCTTGATCTGGCCAACGTGCGGCTTCTCGGTCTCGATCCACAGCAGATCGGCGCCGTTCTGCAGACTGGTGATGCAGTCCAGTACGCAGCGGTCTTCGCCGGTGCCAGCACGGAACTGGAACAGGTTGGACGGCAGGCGCTTGGGACGCAGCAGCTTGCCGCCGCGGTTGATCACGACGTCGCCGTTGCCCAGGTCGGCAGCAGACACTTCTTCGCAATCCAGGAAGCTGTTGTACAGGTCGCCCAGGTCGCCCGGCTCGTTGGTCACGGCGATCTGCTTGGTCAGACCGGCACCCAGGGAGTCGGTACGTGCAACGATCACGCCGTTGTCGATGCCCAGCTCGAGGAAGGCGTAGCGAACGGCAGCAATCTTGGCGAGGAAGTCGGCGTGAGGAACGGTCACCTTACCGTCCTGGTGGCCGCACTGCTTCTCGTCGGAAACCTGGTTCTCGATCTGGATGCAGCAGGCGCCTGCTTCGATCATGCGCTTGGCCAGCAGGTAGGTGGCTTCCGGGTTACCGAAACCAGCGTCGATGTCGGCGATGATCGGCACGATATGGGTTTCGTAGTTGTCGATCTGGTTCTGGATCTCGGCAGCCTTGGCCTGGTCACCAGCTGCACGAGCAGCGTCCAGGGCGGTGAACAGCAGATCCAGTTCGCGGCTGTCGGCCTGACGCAGGAAGGTGTACAGCTCTTCGATCAGGTCGGAGACGGCAGTCTTCTCGTGCATCGACTGGTCCGGCAGCGGGCCGAAGTCCGAGCGCAGAGCAGCGACCATCCAGCCGGACAGGTAGAGGTAGCGCTTGTTGGTGGTCTTCAGGTGCTTCTTGATCGAGATCAGCTTCTGCTGACCGATGAAGCCGTGCCAGCAACCCAGCGACTGGGTGTAGACGGAGGAGTCGGCGTCGTACTCTTCCATGTCCTTGCGCATGATGTCAGCGGTGTACTGAGCGATTTCCAGACCGGTCTTGAAGCGGTTCTGAGCGCGCATACGGGCGACGGACTCGGGGTTGATAGCGCTCCAGCTGCTGCCGAACTTCTCTTTCAGAGCGGCTACAGCCTTGATGTCGTTTTGATATGCGGACATGGTCAATCCTTCAAAAAATGTGTTGGTTGAGCACCGACTACCCACGCAATGCGTGCACGGATGCAGCGGCTGCGGGAGGCTTCCACTTTGACGGCGAGAATACGGCTGGGGCGAGGATTGACCGCGAGGAGGGGGGGATGTGGCGAACAGTTCGGGCGCTTGGCGTGGGCTGGTTGGCTCGTGGAAGCCTTGGGCACCTGCTGGGCTTTCGATCTGTCTGACGCTAAACGCTTCCCCGTCCCTCAGGACAACTTCGTTCCAGTCGCAACCTCGTCGTACGGCCTTGTGGGCTGTTGGGACACGGACCGTTGCGAAGTACTTCGCGGGCGGTCTGGAGATCCTTTTCAGGACCCCTGGCTAGCGGGAGCGAGGCCATCATGCCTCTGGGAAAATGCTTCGTCAAACGTTTTGTAGTGGTTTTTTAAAACTACTACATATTCAGTAGGCGACTGGCTGGTCACGCTCGGCAGCCCATGGGATGGGCGTTTCAGGCATTTCGCGGGTTGCGTGAGTTGTCCATCGTTCTTGCGAGGGAAAGGCATTCGACTTTGGTCGGGGTGTCAGTCGATCGCTTCGACCTTCAGGCGCAGCGACATGTCCTCGCGGCCCTGGGTAGTGTGTCGGCGCAACACGTCACGGCCGCTGGAGCTGGTTTCCTCGCTGACGCCACCCAGGGTAATCCACTCGCCGAGTCGGCCGCTGACGCGGGTATCAGTGCTTTGCACATCGATCACGCCGGGGTGGCTGTTGCTGACGCGATCGCGTTGGCTGCTGATGGCAACGTGGACCAGTTCGCCAGAGAGGCTGGCCGTTACGTAGAAGCCGCGGGTCACGTCGCGGTAATGGGTATCCTGGTAGACCTGGCCGTAAGGGCCGGTACTGGTGGTGGTCAGCGGCACGCTCTGGCCGACCTGGATCAGCGCTGGATAACCTTCGGTGGCTTGTACCTGCTGGGTGCCGCCACCACGGCTGTCGGTGCTGCGGCGGATGATGCGCACCTGGTCGCGACCGTTCACTTCGCCGCGGCCGACCTGTACTTCGGCATTGCCGGCACTGAGCGTGCCATCGACGCGATAGCCGCGGTCGTTCTGGTAATTGCTGTCGGCGCTCTCCACGGTGATCAGCAGGCGACGCGGGCGGGTGTCGAGTTGCTGCAACAACACGCGCACTTCACCGATCTTGGCCGGTGACGCATTGACGATCAGTTGGTTGCCATAGGCGCTGACCTTGCCCTCGTTGCCGAGCATCGACTGCACCACGCCGAGTACGTCATCGGCAGTGCGGTAATTCAGTGGGATTACCTCGGTGGCCGCTTGCAGCGGCAGGCACAGGCCGAGAAGCAGGGCGGCGAACAGCGTGCGCAGGGTCATAGCAGAAAGCTCCGCAGATCAGGGTCGGTGATGCTGGTATCCCAGGCCTGGTCGAACTGGGTTTGGCGTTGGCGCACGCGCGCCGGATCGTTGTACAGGGTGTAGCCGGATTGTTGATCGAGTTCAGGTCGCACGAACAGGCCTCTGTCATCGGCGATCAGGAAGGCCAGTTCCTCGTTGGCGTAATCCGGATTGAGTTTGCGGATATGCAGGTTGGAGGACAGTCGGCGTGACAGGGCGAGCAGGCGATGACCTTCCTTCACGGCGCGGGTCGGATCGCGCAGCAGGATGCGCAGGCGCGCTCGTGGGCTGCTCAGCAGGAATCGGGTACAGGCCTGTTGCACGCTGCTGTGGTGATAGAGCCAGGGTTCCAGGTCATCGCTGTACAGGCACAGGTTGCGCTGCGCCTGCTGGATCAGGGCGAGAACGTGAGCGCGCGCTTGCTGGGGCTGGCTGAAGCGCTCCAGGCGCTCGTGCTCGCCCAAGACGAAGGGGGCCGGCTCCCATTGCGCCGCATCCGGCGTGATGGGGGCGGGGTTGTGCACGGCAAAACGCCCCGGCGACTCGAATTGGATAGCCGCCAGTTCAATGGGATCTGGCGTATCGATCGGTTCGACCGGGGCGTCTTTGTCGTTCATCGTGCTCTCTACTGGCTGGTGCGCACCATATCCACGTGCGGTATGCCAGCGTCGAGGTACTCGTCGCTGACAATCCTGAAGCCTAGCCTTTCATAGAACGGCGTGGCGTGCACCTGAGCCGTGAGCATTTGCTGATGCAGGCCGCGCTTTTCCGCTTCGGCAATCACCGCCTGCATCAGTTTTTCGCCCACTTTCAGGCCGCGCCAGTCCTTGAGCACCGACACGCGACCGATATGGCCGTCGGGCAGCAGGCGTGCGGTGCCGACCGGGTAATCGCCTTCCTCGGCGAGAAAGTGCACGGCGTCGGTATCCTCGGCGTCCCACTCCAGTTCTGGCGGCACCGATTGCTCGGCGACGAACACGCTGTCGCGGATACGACGAAGCTCGACATTGTCCCTGTGCCAGTCCGCGACTCGGACGGAGATCTCACTCATCGGCAAATCCCAGGCTGCCTTGCTTGACCAGTTCCCATAGCAGGGTACGCCCCTCGTCGTCGGCCAGCCAGGCGCCGAGGTTTTCCACATGTAACGCATCGGCGCTGCAGATCAGCTTCAGCAGCTCACGCAGGCGGGCCGACACCAGACGGCTCTGGCCGCTGGCGAACAGCACCAGATCTTCGCCGACTTCCGACCAGGCCATGCGTGCGCTGGGGTTGCGGATGAGGATCGCGCCATCTTCCAGTGCGCCAAGGAAGTCTTCTTCCTCGATCTCGATGCCGGCGACCAGCTCCGGGTACTTGGGCTCGGTCATGAACTGGCCGAACCAGGTCATCAGCAGACGTTCGTCACCCATGTGCTCATTGAGCAGGGCCTTGAGGCGCTCCAGGGCGTCGCGCTGGATCTGGTTGGGATCCTCGCTCGGCTGGATGTCGGCATCGCTGTAACGCTCTTCGTCGGGCAGGAACTGGCCGAGGAAGTCGGTGAAATGGGTCAGTACTTCGGCGGCGCTCGGCGCGCGGAAGCCCACGGAATAGGTCATGCAATCATCCTCAGCGGTGCCACAGTGGGCGAGGCATGGCGGCAGGTAGAGCATGTCGCCGGGTGCCAGCACCCATTCATCGGTTGGTTCGAATTGAGCCAGGATCTTCAGATCGGCGTGGGGGAGCAGCGGGCTGTCGGCATCGCACATCTGGCCAATTTGCCAGCGGCGATGACCATGAGCCTGCAGCAGGAATACGTCGTAGTTGTCGAAATGCGGGCCGACGCCGCCACCGGGGGCAGCGAAGCTGATCATCAGATCGTCGATGCGCCACTTGGGCAGGAATTTGAAGTCTTCCAGCAGTTCGGCCACTTCCGGGACGAACTGGTCGACGGCTTGTACCAGCAGGGTCCAGTCGCGCTCGGGCAGATCCTGGAAGGTGTCTTCGTTGAACGGACCGCGCTGCAGCTCCCAGGGGCGCTCGCCATGCTCGATCACCAGGCGCGACTCGACTTCCTCTTCCAGCGCCAGGCCGGCCAGTTCGTCCGGGCTGATCGGGCTTTCGAAGTCGGGAATGGCCTGACGCACCAGCAGGGGTTTCTTCTGCCAGTAGTCGCGCAGGAATTCACGGGCTGTGAGGCCACCCAGCAATTGCAGCGGAGTATCAGGATTCATCAGTAAGCCCTTGAAATAGATAAAAACCTTAAAACAAAAACGCCCGGCTCAGCCGGGCGTCCTCGAGGCTGGTATGGCTCAGATGCGTTTAGCCTGGGCCACGGCGTTACCGATGTAGCGCGCCGGGGTCAGTTGCTTGAGCTCTTCCTTGGCGGCGGTCGGCATGTCCAGGCCGTCGATGAAGGCCAGCAGGGCCTCGGGGCTGATGCCCTTGCCGCGGGTTAGCTCCTTGAGCTTCTCGTACGGGTTCTCGATGGCATAACGGCGCATGACGGTCTGGATCGGCTCGGCGAGCACTTCCCAGCAGGCGTCCAGGTCTTCAGCGATTTTCTGAGCATTGAGCTCCAACTTGCTGATTCCCTTGAGGCTTGCCTCGTAAGCGATGACGCTGTGAGCGAAGCCGACACCCAGGTTACGCAGCACGGTGGAGTCGGTCAGGTCGCGCTGCCAGCGGGAGATCGGCAGCTTGCTGGCCAGGTGCTGGAAGATCGCGTTGGCGATACCCAGGTTGCCCTCGGAGTTTTCGAAGTCGATCGGGTTGACCTTGTGCGGCATGGTCGAGGAGCCGATTTCGCCGGCCACGGTCTTCTGCTTGAAGTAACCGAGGGAGATGTAGCCCCAGACGTCGCGGTCGAAGTCGATCAGGATGGTGTTGAAGCGGGCGATGGCGTCGAACAGCTCGGCGATGTAGTCGTGCGGCTCGATCTGGGTGGTGTAGGGGTTCCAGCTCAGGCCCAGGTCACCTTCGATGAACTGGCGGGCGTTGGCTTCCCAGTCGATGCTCGGGTAGGCCGACAGATGCGCGTTGTAGTTGCCCACGGCGCCGTTGATCTTGCCCAGCAGCGGTACAGCCGCGACCTGAGCGATCTGGCGCTCCAGTCGGTAGACGACGTTGGCCAGTTCCTTGCCCAGGGTGGTCGGCGAGGCCGGCTGGCCATGGGTGCGCGACAGCATCGGCACGTCAGCGAACTTCACCGCCAGCTCACGGATGGCGTCTGCCAGTTGTTTCATCAGCGGCAGCAGGACGCTGTCACGGCCTTCGCGCAGCATCAGAGCGTGGGACAGGTTGTTGATGTCCTCGCTGGTGCAGGCGAAGTGAATGAACTCGCTGACCTTGTTCAGTTCTGGCAGCTTGGCGGCCTGCTCCTTGAGCAGGTACTCCACGGCCTTGACGTCGTGGTTGGTGGTGCGCTCGATTTCCTTGACGCGCTCGGCATGCTCGACGGCAAAGTTCTCGGCCAGCTCGTTGAGCAGGGCGTTGGCTTCGGCGGAGAAGGGCGCGACTTCCGGGATGCCTTCGTGGGCAGCCAGGCGCTGCAGCCAGCGCACTTCGACCAGTACGCGGCTACGGATCAGGCCGTATTCGCTGAAGATAGGGCGCAGGGCGCTGGTTTTGCCGGCGTAGCGGCCGTCGACGGGGGAAACCGCGGTGAGCGAGGAAAGCTGCATGTAGGCGTTCTCGGGCTGTCGGGCTGAAAAGCCATCCTGGATCGCTGTGCATCGCGCCGGCTTCGATGAAGCGGGCGCTAGCTCAGGTGCCGGGACGACCTCTGACGAAAAGGGCGCATATCATACATGAAAACCGACGCTTGGCCGCCTATGCCCTGCGTCTTGCTACCGATAACAGACTGGCGGCAAAGATCAATGCTGCACCGAGCAGCGAAAGCGTGTCTGGCGTCTCGCCCCAGAGCAGCCAGGCGATGATGCCGGCGAAGACGATGGCCAGGTAGGCGACCGGGCCGATCAGCCCGGGCGGCGCCAGGCCATAGGCGCGCGACATGATCACCTGGCTGGCGGTGGCCAGCAGGCCGATGCCCAGCAGCCAGCTAAGTTGCGTGGAGTCGAGCGGTTGCCAGCTCCAGGTCAGCGGGATGGCGGAGAACAGTGCACTGAACAGCGAGAAATAGAAGACGATGCGCGTGGCCGGTTCGCTGTCGCTCATTTCGCGGATGGAGACGAAGGCGAAGGCGGCCAGCAGGCTGGCGGCCAGGCCAAACAGCGCGGGCCCCTCGAACAGGGCGGCGCTGGGCTTGGCCACCAGCAGTACCCCGCACAGGCCGATCAGGCTGCTGATCAGCATGCGCCGCGTCAGCGGCTCCTTGAGCCAGATATGTGCGATCAGCGGGGTAAATACCGGCGCCGAATAGGTGAACAGCATGGCGTCGGCCAGTGGCAGGTGGGCGATGGCGTAGAAGAAGCAGTACATCGCCGCCAGGCCGTAGGTGGTGCGCCACAGATGGGATTTCAGCCGTGTCGTGCGCAGAGGACGAACACCGCGTACCAGCAGCAGCGGCAGAAAGAACAGCACGCCGACCAGATTGCGGAAGAACACCACCGACTCGTTGTTGACGCTGACGGATATCTCGCGGATGCCGACTCCGGTAAAGGCGAACAGCAGCGCCGAGAGCGCCAGCAGCAGGGCACCCTGAAGGGGTTTTACGCTGCGGCTGGCGGGCTCCATGGTCAGCTTCGCGTCAGTTCGTAGAGTTCTTTGAGCAGCTTGCTGCGGCTGAACACCAACTGCCAGCGGTGGCCGCCGAGCTGACGCCAGAGGCGCGCCGAGCGGATGCCGGCGAGCAGCAGGGCGCGGATTTTTGCCGCGTTGTTCGGCTGCTGCAGGAAGCGCATGTCGCCGTGCACCTGAATGCGCTGGCGGAAGGTGCTGATGGTGTCCTGATACAGGCCGCCGCAGGCGGCAATGACGTTGTCATGGACCAGGCCGAAATGCTCGACCTGTTGCTGGATCTGATCCAGCCGGCTGCCCATCACCTGCAGCATGTCGCTGCGCTTGTCCAGTTGCCGCTCCAGGCCGATCATCGCCAGCGCATAGCGCAGCGGCTCGCGCTGCAGAGCGGATGGGTTGCGCTCCAGCGAGCTGATCAGGGCGCGATAACCGTCACGCAGGTTGAGGTCGTCGCCGCCGTATACGTCCAGCGTGCTTTTCGGGTCGCGCACCAGCAGGCTGCCCAGCATGCAGCCCATAGAGGCTTCGCTGACCTGGCCGGTGCGGGCGATCTTGTCGGCCAGTACGGCGGCTTCGAATACGGCGCCGAGGGCAACCAGTTGCTCCTGCAGCGGGCTCATCGGGCGTCCTCGTACCAGGCTTCGGCGGTTTCGATCACGCCGCCGCCGAGGCACACCTCGCCGTCATAGAACACCACGGACTGACCCGGGGTGACGGCGCGCTGCGGCTCGTCGAACACGGCGCGATAGCCGTTTTCGGTCTTCTCCAGGGTGCAGCTCTGGTCACTCTGGCGGTAGCGCACCTTGGCCGTGAGGCGGAGCGGAGTGCTCAGGTCCACGGGGTTGACCCAGTAGATGTCCGAGGCGAGCAGGGCGCGGGAGAACAGCCAGGGATGTTCGTTGCCTTGGCCGACGATCAGCACGTTGCGCGTCAGGTCCTTGCGCAGCACGTACCAGGGATCGTCGCTGGCGTCCTTGAGACCACCGATGCCGAGGCCCTGGCGCTGGCCGATGGTGTGGTACATCAGGCCGTGATGACGGCCGATGACCTGGCCGTCAGTGGTTTCGATATCGCCAGGCTGCGCCGGCAGGTACTGCTTGAGGAAGTCGCTGAAGCGGCGCTCGCCGATGAAGCAGATACCGGTGGAGTCCTTCTTCTTCGCCGTGGCCAGCTCGTACTTCTCGGCAATGGCGCGCACCTGCGGCTTTTCCAGTTCACCGACCGGGAACAGGGTCCTGGCGATCTGCTCGCCGCCGACGGCATGCAGGAAGTAGCTCTGGTCCTTGTTCGGGTCCAGACCCTTGAGCAGCTCGGTACGGCCATCGATATCGCGGCGACGCACGTAGTGGCCGGTGGCGATCAGGTCGGCGCCGAGGCTTAGGGCGTAGTCGAGGAAGGCTTTGAACTTGATCTCGCGGTTACACAGGATATCCGGGTTCGGCGTACGTCCGGCCTTGTATTCGGCCAGGAAATGCTCGAACACGTTGTCCCAGTATTCTGCGGCGAAGTTGGCGGTGTGCAGCTTGATGCCGATGCGATCGCATACGGCCTGGGCGTCGGCCAGGTCGTCCATGGCGGTGCAGTACTCGGTGCCGTCGTCTTCATCCCAGTTCTTCATGAACAGGCCTTCGACCTGGTAACCCTGCTCCATCAACAGCAGGGCGGAAACGGACGAGTCGACGCCGCCGGACATGCCGACGATCACGCGTTGGGTGCTAGGTGCTTGCATGGGAATCTGCGAGTGAAGCCTGAAAAGTTGCCGAGTCTACCAGAAAGCCTGCGCCCGTTCAGTGCGCAGGCGAGAGCGACTGTTGTTCTTATCCTGCTAGCCCCAGGTGCATGAGGCTGCGGCGAAAGGCTGGATCGTCCAGGTAGGCGACATTGAGCCGCGTCCAGGCCACGGGCATCTGCCGATCGACCGCGAAGATCGAGCCCGGCGCAAGCATCACGCCCTGGCTCAGGCATTGGCGGGTGAGGGTATTGGCATCATCTGCCCCAGGAAAGCGGGCCCACAGATAGAGGCTCTGTTCGGGCCGGCAGAACACCTCGGCGCCCAAACCGTCGAGTACCGCCAGACCGCGTTGCGTGGCAGCGCGCAAGCGTTCCTGAAGGCGCGACAGGTGGCGCAGGAAGTGCCCTTCGGCGAGGATCACGTCGATGGTGCGCTCACTGTACTCGGCGCCGCTGTTGTGCAGCAGCATCTTCAGGTCGGCCAGTTCCTCGATGCGTTTCTTGCTGCCGGCGATGAAGCCGACGCGCAAGGCGGCGGAAATCGATTTGGAGAAACTGCCCAGGTACAGGGTGCGCTCGGACTGGTCCAGGGCCGTCAGCTTTATCGCCGAGCTGGGTTTGAAGTCGGCCATGGCGTCGTTCTCCACCAGCAGCAGGTCATGCGCTTCTGCAAGCTGCAGCAACTGGTGCGCCTTGGCTGGGGACAGATCGGAGCCGGTCGGGTTGTGGCCCACGGATTGGAGGAAGAACAGTTTGGGGCGGTGCTTCTTCAGCTGGCGTTCCAGCGTATCCAGGTCCGGGCCATCAGCCTCTCGCGCAATGCCGAGCATGCGCGCCCCTTGTAGTTGCAGCTTGCCGAACAAGGGATAGTAGCCAGGGTCCTCGACCAGTACCGTGTCGCCGGGGGCCACGTAGCGACGGATGATCAGGTCCATTGCATGGTTGGCGCCCAGGGTGGTCACCAGTTGCCGTGGTGATACGGCAATCTGGTAGTCCGCCAGCTTCTGCACCAGGCGTTGGCGCAGGTCGGGATTGCCCAGCCGTGTTCCGTAGCGAAACAGGGTCGACACGCCACCGCGCACCACTTGCCGGTGGAATTTGTCCAGGCGCATGTCCATCAGCCATTCGATCGGCGGAAACCCTTCGCCCAGGTGTGAATGGCCAGGGTCGCGCACGAACTGCTGGCGCATCATCCAGATGGTGTCCAGCGCCCGGGTGTAAGGCTCTGGTTCGTCATCCTCCTTGCGCGCTTTGAGGTTCTTGCAGACGAAGAACCCCTTGCCATGCCGGGCTTCTACCAGCCCCTGCGATGCCAGGTGCTCGTAAGCGGTGATTACGGTGTTCTTGGCGTACCCATGCAGGCGCATGTACTCGCGTAACGAGGGCAGTTTGTTGCCCTCTTGCAGGGCGCCTTCGGCTATCTGCCTGGCAATGGCGTCGGCCACTCTTTGCGCAAGGGTTTGTCTGGGCATGGCGAAAAGGTCGTGGGTACATGGGTGAAGTGTCTGGACAAACTGTACCTTTTTTCATGGATACAGTGCGGATAGTGTTTCGCAACCAAGAACAAACGACTCCAAGAGAGCTCCCCGATGTCCATCGACTCCCGCCTGCCCAATTTCCGCAATCTGTCGCCCTCGAAACGACTCGACTACGTTCAGCAACTGATCGGTCTGTCTGCCGAGGACTCGGCCCTTCTCCGCGATGCCGGTGCACTGCCGATTGAAATCGCCGACGGCATGATCGAGAACGTGATCGGCACGTTCGAGTTGCCCTACGCACTGGCAAGCAACTTCCGCATCAACGGCAGGGATGTAGTGATTCCATTGGTGGTGGAGGAGCCTTCGGTGGTTGCCGCGGCTTCGTTCATGGCCAAGCTGGCGCGGCCGACTGGTGGTTTTCAGACCTCCAGCAGTGCGCCCCTGATGCGTGCTCAGGTACAGATCATTGGCGTCAGCGACCCCTACAATGCGCGGCTCAGCCTGCTGCGCAGCAAGGACGAGATCATCGCTCTGGCCAACAGCAAGGACCAGTTGCTGAACAGCCTGGGTGGCGGTTGTCGCGATATCGAGGTGCACACCTTCATCGATAGCCCGCGCGGGCCGATGCTGGTGGCTCACCTGATCGTCGACGTGCGCGATGCCATGGGCGCCAATACGGTCAATACCATGGCAGAGGCGGTGGCGCCGCTGATGGAGCAGCTCACCGGCGGCAAGGTGCGTTTGCGCATTCTCTCCAACCTCGCCGATCTGCGTCTGGCCCGCGCCCAGGTGCGTATTGCGCCGGAGCAGCTGGATACGCCGGCGTACAAGGGGGTCGAGGTCATCGAAGGGGTGATCGATGCCTATACCTTTGCGGCGATCGATCCCTACCGAGCGGCGACCCACAACAAGGGCATCATGAATGGCATCGATCCCCTGGTGGTGGCCACTGGCAACGATTGGCGGGCGGTGGAGGCCGGTGCTCATGCCTATGCCTGCCGCAATGGTCACTATGGTTCACTGACCACCTGGGAGAAGGACAGCCAAGGTCATCTGGTCGGAACCATTGAAATGCCCATGCCGCTGGGGTTGGTGGGCGGCGCCACCAAGACTCATCCCCTGGCGCAGTTGTCGCTGCGCATTCTGGGCGTCAAGAGTGCTCAGGAGCTGGGCGAAATTGCGGTCGCCGTGGGGTTGGCGCAGAACCTCGGGGCTCTGCGCGCCCTGGCCACCGAAGGCATTCAGCGCGGTCACATGGCCCTGCATGCGCGCAATGTCGCGCTGTCGGCCGGTGCCCGTGGCGATGAGGTGGACTGGCTGGTCAAGCGAATGGTCGAGGCGCGAGATGTGCGCGCCGACCGCGCGGAGGTTCTGCTGCGCGAAAAGCGTGCTCAATGACCATGGATGCGGTAAGGCTGGTAGAGGTCGGCGCACGCGACGGCCTGCAGAACGAGGCCCAGACGCTGCCGGTGGCGATACGCGTGGAGCTGATCGAGCGCCTGGTCGCAGCCGGGTTGCAAACTCTGGAGGCCGGTGCGTTCGTCTCGCCGCGCTGGGTTCCGCAGATGGCCGACTCCGATGAGGTGCTGCGACGGCTTCGGCAGCACCCGGGGGTGACCTACACGGCGCTGGTGCCCAATCTCCAGGGGCTGGATGCCGCGCTGGCGGCGGGCTGCAGGGAGGTCGCGGTTTTCGCGTCCGCATCCGAGTTGTTCTCGCAGCGGAACATCAACTGCTCCATCGATGAAAGCCTGCAGCGCTTCCAGCCTGTGCTTGCCAAGGCAGCAGAGCAGGGCGTGGCGGTACGCGGCTACGTGTCCTGCGTGCTTGGTTGTCCGTTCAGCGATGAAGTACCGATGGCTGATGTGGTTCGAGTTGCCCGTGAGCTGTATGCCATGGGCTGCTATGAGATCAGCCTGGGGGACACCATTGGCAGAGGTACGCCGGGGCGGGTCAGGCAGCTCATCGAGGCGTGCGCCAGCGAAGTGCCGGTCACGGCCCTGGCCGGGCACTTCCACGACACCTATGGCATGGCAGTGGCCAACGTTCAGGCGGCTCTGGACGCTGGCGTGCGTGTGTTCGACAGCTCGATCTCCGGGCTTGGCGGGTGTCCATATTCACCAGGTGCCACGGGTAACGTGGCAACCGAGGAACTGGTCTACCTGTTCCGTGAGCAGGGGTTGGCGACCGGTGTTGATCTTCCGGCGCTGCTCGAAGCGGGAGCCTTTATCGATGCCGCGCTGGGCAAGGCCTCGGCCTCGAGAGTGGCCACGGCTCTGCGCAGCAAGGCAGCCCGTCCGCGATGACGGTGCCGGAGGGCTGGTGATGACAGGCATGTGTCACGCCCAGTATCCCGACACCCCATAAACGACGACCTGGCGGTCGTCCATCCAAGCGCTTCCTCAATAACAACAAGAGCCCGCGAGGGCGAGGGACATCATGACTCAAGAACTTGCCAGGCCGGCCGCAACGCCGTCCGACGTCACGCGCGATACCAACAACCTCTATGAGGTGTGGGGCGACACCGTGGATTCCAGGCATCTCGTGCTGGCCATTCTGATCAGTGCAGTCGTCAGTCTCGGTACCTATGCATTGGCATTAGGGATTCTTGCCGACATCCTGGATTCGGCGCAGATGGCCAAGGCCTACGCCATGTTGTTCGGAATTCTGGGTTGCCTGGGTGGCGGTACGATCAGCGCCTTCCTGTTCAAACCCAAGCGCGATGTGGTCGAGCACGTGGCGGATCCCGCGTTTCGTGAGCAAGTGGTCAACGACCTGCTCAAGGAGTACGGCAGCCTTGGTCGCCTTGAGGAGACGTCGCCCGAGGTGATCGCCGAGCTGCGCGATCTGGGGCTCTACGAGCTATTTCGCGACGCTCAGCGGCGAGAGGAGGGAGCGCGTGAGTCTGCCGCTGACACCGAGGTGGATGAGCATGCATCCCTGCAGCCAAGTGGAGGGCGTTCGTGATGGAGGGGTTGCTCTACGAAATCCTGATGGCTCTGGCACTGGGTTTGTTCGGCGCGGTGTTGTTCTCCGCTATCGGTCTGGTCTCGGGAACCGATGAAACCACCACCCTGGCGCCCTTGACCATGTTGGTCGTGATGCTGGGTGCGCCGCCAGCCGGCATCCTCACCTTCTTTCTGGCCGGGGCGGTCGCCAAGCATATGACCCACGCCGTACCCACTGCGCTGTTGGGGATTCCCGGCGACACCATGGCGACTGCTCTGATCGGGGACGCCAACTACTTGCGCCGACTCGGCGTGCCCCACGTGGCCTTGCGCAAGATGATCACCGGCGGCGCGATGGCCGCTCTGATTGCAGTGCCGTTATCGGTGCTGTTCGCGGTGTTGCTGGCGCCATTCGGCGATGTGATCAAGCAGTTCGCTCCCTGGGTTTTCCTCTGTGCGGCCTTTGCCATCGCTTATTTCTCGGCCGGTCGCTGGGCCTCGGTGCTGGCGCTGCTGCCATTCGTGCTGGTCATCGTTGCCTTGCAGGCGTTGACGGCTCAGCACGACGTCAAGCTCGCCGTCAGCTATTTCCTCGGTATCGCAGTCGCGCCGCTGATCGCCTCGCTGTTCTCTCTGCTGGCGCCGGGCGAGCGCGAGAAGATGCGTCGCGATGGCTTTCGCGTCTTTTCCCTGGCTCCGGACATGAAGGGCTGGAAAGGCTACTTTCCCAATCCGTTTCGAGTGATCAACAAGCGTCAGAGACGCATGACCGCGATGGCTGCCAGTGTCACCAGTGCCACCTTCGTCTTCAGCCCCGTGGCCATGACCGTGATCATGGGCGAGGTGATCGGTGCCCGCATCAAGCAGGCATACGAGCGATTGACCACGGTGATCACTGCACGTAATGGCGTAACTGAGTCGACCTACATCGCGGAAGCGCTGATTCCCCTGATCGCCTTCGGCCTGCCGCTAAGCCCGGTAGCTGCCGGGCCGGCTGCGCCGCTGTTCAATGCACCGCCGCGTTTTACCGTCGACAGCGCGACAGGTGAGGTCAACAACCTGCACAACCTGCTGAACTACTGGGAGTTCTTCGGTTATGGCATGTTGGCGGTGTTTGTCGCCATCCTGATCGCTTATCCGTTTTCCATGAGCTTCGCCCACCGGGCGGCATCCTTCGTGTTCCGCAAGATCAGTCACGAGGCGGTGATCTCCACCTTCATCGGTCTGGCACTGGTCGTGGGTATCTGGGAGGGTGGCCTGCTCGGAGTGCTGGTGGTGGTCACCATCGGCTTGATTGGTGGCTTCCTCGGGCGCTTCCTGGGGTTCAACATCGGCGTGCAGTTCATGGGTTACTACACGGCGGTATTGAGCGTACCGGCTATGTTGGCCGTGTTGAGGTAAGCGACAACCTTGGGCGCAACGGTGTGCCTGGCGTTAGCGCAGCAGCTCCAGTGGTCCGCTGATGCCAGCCAGGTAGTCATCCACGCATTGCAGTACCAGCTCGCTGCGCCAGCGCTCGGGCTGGGTGGCCAACTCGTCGCGCGTCAACCAGGTGATGCCGCTGATGTCGCTATCCAGCTCGCGCTCGGGGTAATGGCGCACGGGGCGTGCGCTGAAGCACACGCGTTGATAGGTCACGCCATTACTTGGTGCGGTATAGAGGTAGATGCCGAGCAGGGCAGTGAGCTCGACGTCCCAGCCGGTTTCCTCGAGCGTCTCGCGCAGTGCGGCTTCGCGTAGCGATTCATTGGCTTCCAGGTGCCCGGCCGGTTGGTTGAGTACCAGGCGGCCGGCCTTGAACTCTTCGACGAAGAGGAAACGGCCATCATCTTCGATCACCGTGGCCACGGTGATATGGGGTTGCCACTCCATTTTTGGTGCTCCAAAAAACGATCAGCGTGCAGGATTCTGTAGGAGCGAGCTCTGCTCGCGAAAAACGGCTTCGCGAGCGGAGCTCGCTCCAACGGCGATTGTTCGCGTCTATAAATAAAGAACCCCGGCATAGGGCCGGGGTTCTTTTGACACTCAAGCCCTATCAGGCATTCAGTGCAGCCAGAGCGGCATTGAAGGTAGCGCTGGGGCGCATCACCTTGCTGGTCAGCTCGGGGTTGGAGCGGTAGTAGCCACCGATTTCGACCGGCTTGCCTTGTACGGCAGCCAGTTCGCCAACGATGGTCGCTTCCTGCTCGGTCAGTTGCTTGGCCAGCGGGGTGAAGCGGGCTTTCAGCTCGGCATCGTCATTCTGCTCGGCCAGGGCTTGTGCCCAGTACAGTGCCAGGTAGAAATGGCTGCCGCGGTTGTCGATCTCGCCGACCTTGCGCGCCGGGGACTTGTTGTTGTCCAGCAGCTTGCCGGTGGCCTGATCCAGGGTCTTGCCCAGTACCTTGGCCTTGGCGTTGTTGGTCTTGATGCCGGTTTCCTCAAGCGACACGGCCAGGGCCAGGAACTCGCCCAGGGAATCCCAGCGCAGGTAGTTCTCTTCGACCAGCTGCTGTACGTGCTTGGGTGCCGAGCCGCCGGCGCCGGTTTCGTACATGCCGCCGCCAGCCATCAGCGGCACGATGGACAGCATCTTGGCCGAGGTGCCCAGCTCCATGATCGGGAACAGGTCGGTCAGGTAGTCGCGCAGTACGTTGCCGGTCACCGAGATGGTGTCCTGGCCGCGAATCATGCGCTCCATGGAGACACGGATGGCTTCGTTGTAGCCCATCATGCGGATGTCCAGGCCGGTCAGGTCGTAATCCTTGAGGTACAGCTCGACCTTCTTCTGCAGCTCGCGGTCGTGGGCGCGCTCCGGGTCCAGCCAGAATATGGCAGGGGTGTTGGACTGACGAGCACGGGTAACGGCCAGCTTCACCCAGTCGCGAATCGGCGCGTCCTTGGTCTGGCAGGCGCGCCAGATGTCGCCGGCTTCGACCTGGTGCTGCATCAGCACGGTGCCGTCGGCAGCCACGACGCGCATGGTGCCGTCGGCGGTCATTTCGAAGGTCTTGTCGTGAGAGCCGTACTCTTCGGCTTTCTGCGCCATCAGGCCGACGTTCGGCACGGTGCCCATGGTGGTCGGGTCGAAGGCGCCGTTGGTTTTGCAGAAGTTGATCATTTCCTGATAGATGCGAGCGTAGGTGCTCTCAGGCATGACGGCCTTGGTGTCTTTCTGCTTGCCGTCCTTGCCCCACATCTGACCGGAGTTGCGGATCATTGCCGGCATCGAGGCGTCGACGATCACGTCGCTCGGAATGTGCAGGTTGGTAATGCCCTTGACCGAGTCGACCATGGCCATTTCCGGGCGATGGGCGTAGACCTCGTGGATGTCGTGGAGGATTTCTTCCTGCTGCGAGGCCGGCAGCGACTTGATCTTGTCGTAGACGCTGCTGATACCGTTGTTCGGGTTGACGCCCAGTTCCTTGAACAGTTCGCCGTACTTGTCGAACACGTCCTTGTAGTAAACGCTGACGGCGTGGCCGAAGACGATCGGGTGGGAGACCTTCATCATGGTCGCCTTGACGTGCAGGGACCACATTACGCCAGTTTCCTTGCAGTCCTGCAGGGTCTTCTCGAAGAAGTCACGCAGCTTGCGGCAGCTCATGAACATGCTGTCGAACACTTCGCCTTCCTGCAGGGCGAGTTGTTTCTTGACCTCGACCTTGCCGTCCTTGCCGACGAACTCGATGCGCACGTCACCAGCCTTGGCCATGGTGATCGACTGCTCGCTGGAGAAGAAGTCGCCGCCGCGCATGTAGTCGGCGTGGGACTGCGAAGCCATGCTCCACTTGCCCATGCTGTGCGGGTGCTTGCGTGCATAGGCCTTGACCGCGGCCGGGGCGCGGCGGTCGGAGTTGCCTTCGCGCAGAACCGGGTTCACGGCGCTGCCCAGGATTTTGGCGTAGCGGCCGCGAACTTCTTTGTCTTCGTCGCTCTGCGGATCTTCCGGGAAGTCCGGAATGTTATAGCCCTGAGCCTGCAGCTCGGCGATGGCTGCCTTGAGCTGAGGTACGGAGGCACTAATGTTCGGCAGTTTGATGATGTTGGCGTCCGGCTGCAGAGTCAGCTCGGCCAGTTTGGCCAGGTCGTCATCGATGCGCTTGTCGGCGTCCAGGCGGTCGGCAAAGCTTGCCAGGATCCGTCCAGCAAGAGAGATGTCGCGGGTTTCAACGGAGATGTCAGCCGAGGCGGCAAAGGCTTCTACAATTGGCAGAAGCGAATAGGTAGCGAGGGCCGGAGCTTCGTCGGTGAAGGTGTAGATGATCTTCGAAGGGGTGGACATTTAGGGTTAACTCTCTTCTTTGCTGAGCGCGCATAGAAACTCGACCTGCGCGGGTAGGCGCTTGAGCCCCATGATGGCGGGGCCGGGTCGAGGACTCGCCGCGGTGATGTTGGATGCACCCGTAGAGTGTCGAGCATTTCGAGCCGGCAGACAGTGGTGGCCGTTTACCGGTTTCAAGAGGTTGCTGCCTGGTTCCAGACAGGTCGCCCCTTATGACTCGTTAGTCACCTAAGCAGTATACCACTGCGACACCTCGCCACAGAATGCCCAGTTGAATAAGACCTTTGCACATGTGTCTCCGCGAGCGGTTTGCGCTACTCTCGGGGATGCACACTGTCTAACCACAAGATGGAGTCCAGCATGGGATACCAAAAGATCCAGGTGCCAGCCAGCGGTGACAAAATCACCGTCAACGCCGATATGTCGCTGACTGTTCCGAACAACCCGATCATCCCGTTCATCGAGGGTGATGGTATTGGCGTCGATATTTCTCCGGTGATGATCAAGGTCGTCGACGCTGCTGTCGAAAAAGCTTATGGCGGCGCTCGCAAGATCTCCTGGATGGAAGTTTACGCCGGCGAGAAAGCTACCCAGGTTTACGACCAGGACACCTGGCTGCCGAAAGAAACCCTCGAAGCTGTACGTGATTACGTGGTTTCGATCAAAGGTCCGCTGACCACGCCTGTTGGTGGCGGCATTCGCTCACTTAACGTGGCCTTGCGTCAGGAGCTCGATCTCTATGTCTGCCTGCGCCCAGTGCGCTGGTTCGAAGGCGTGCCAAGCCCGGTGAAGAAGCCGGGTGACGTGGACATGGTGATCTTCCGCGAGAACTCCGAGGACATTTACGCTGGTGTCGAGTGGAAAGCCGGCAGCCCCGAAGCCGAGAAGGTCATCAAATTCCTCACCGAGGAAATGGGTGTCAAGAAGATCCGCTTCACCGATATGTGCGGCATCGGCATCAAGCCGGTTTCCGAGGCGGGTACCAAGCGCCTGGTGCGCAAGGCGCTGCAGTACGCCGTGGACAACGATCGCAGCTCGGTGACCCTGGTGCACAAAGGCAACATCATGAAGTTCACCGAAGGTGCCTTCAAGGAATGGGGCTACGAGATCGCTCGTGAGGAGTTCGGCGCCGAGCTGCTCGACGGCGGCCCTTGGATGCAGTTCAAGAATCCGCGCACCGGCAAGAACATCGTGGTCAAGGATGTGATCGCCGACGCCATGCTGCAGCAGATTCTGCTGCGTCCGGCCGAGTATGACGTGATTGCCACCCTCAACCTCAACGGTGACTACCTCTCCGACGCACTGGCTGCGGAAGTCGGCGGCATCGGCATCGCGCCCGGCGCCAACCTGTCCGATTCGGTGGCCATGTTCGAGGCGACTCATGGCACGGCGCCCAAATATGCCGGTCAGGACAAGGTCAACCCGGGGTCGGTCATTCTCTCTGCCGAGATGATGCTGCGTCACATGGGTTGGGCCGAAGCTGCCGATCTGATCATCAAGGGCACCAACGGCGCCATCGCCGCCAAGACCGTGACCTATGACTTCGAGCGTCTGATGGAGGGTGCGAAGCTGATGTCGTGCTCCGAGTTCGGTGATGCGATGATCAGCCATATGTGATCAGTTCACTGAACCAATAGCGTGAAAAAGGCCGGTCACATGACCGGCCTTTTTGTGCTCAGCACATCCATGTGCTTCACCCCTTCGGGGTTTGCGCGCAAAAACGCTCCCGGCGTTTTTGTGGCGGCAGGGGACTCAGACTTCGACAGTGCTCGCGATATTTTGCGCCTGGGGTACGGCCACGGGGGCGTCCTGGTTGGCGGTAACCGCGCTGATATTGATGGCATGCAGTCCTTTGGGGCCTTGCACGATCTCGAAGCGGACCGGCTGGCCGGCCTTGAGTGTCTTGTAACCTTCCATCTGGATGGCCGAGTAGTGGGCGAACAGGTCCTCATCTCGGCCGTCGGCCAGGATGAATCCATAGCCTTTGGCGTTGTTGAACCACTTGACCTTACCGCTGAGCATGCTGATATCCCTCTGCAAAGGACTCCATCTCTGGAGTATCATCCACTTCGATTCCGCGCGTTAACCGACCAGGCTGGGCGAAAGCGTGGAATCCCTGATACCCACCAGTGGGTATTCATTTGTTGTAACACCCTTTTGCCGTTAGTCAAGGCTATACGGCGGATGGCTGAGAACTCAGTCAAACTCCCTCTAGCATCCCCATTCGCCCGGCCTTGAACCTCTGATTTCAGCATGCATGCAAGTAGCCAGATTCGACTAACATTCAATCAGGATCACCCGGCAGAGCATGAGGATGACTCCTCTGGTATCGCTGTTCAGGAATCCAAGCCAGCATTGCAGGCACCACCGATGTACAAGGTGGTCTTATTCAATGACGACTACACCCCGATGGATTTCGTCGTCGAAGTGCTCGAAACGTTTTTCGGCATGAACCGGGAGCTGGCGACCAAGATCATGCTGGCCGTCCATACAGAAGGGCGTGCGGTATGTGGTGTGTACACCCGCGATATTGCGGAGACCAAGGCAATGCAGGTCAACCAATACGCGCGAGAGAGCCAGCATCCGCTACTCTGTGAAATAGAGAAGGACGGTTAACGCCGGCCACTTGGGTATGAGGTGAAGCTATGTTGAATCGAGAGCTCGAAGTCACCCTCAATCTGGCTTTCAAGGAGGCCCGTGCCAAGCGTCATGAATTCATGACGGTCGAGCACCTATTACTCGCCTTGCTGGATAACGAGGCAGCTGCCAGTGTGCTGCGGGCTTGTGGGGCCAACCTCGACAAGCTGCGCCATGATTTGCAGGAGTTTATCGACTCCACCACGCCGCTGATTCCTCAGCACGATGAAGATCGCGAAACCCAGCCGACTCTGGGCTTCCAGCGCGTTCTGCAGCGTGCTGTTTTCCATGTGCAGAGCTCCGGCAAGCGTGAGGTGACCGGCGCCAACGTGCTGGTTGCGATCTTCAGTGAGCAGGAAAGTCAGGCCGTGTTTCTGCTCAAGCAGCAGAGCGTGGCCCGCATTGATGTGGTCAATTACATCGCCCACGGTATCTCCAAGGTGCCTGGGCATGGCGATCACCATGAGAATGATCAGGATATGCAGGATGATGAGGGTGGCGAGTCCTCCGCTTCCGGCAATCCGCTGGATGCCTATGCCAGCAACCTCAACGAACTGGCTCGTCAGGGACGTATCGATCCACTGGTCGGGCGCGAGCATGAAGTCGAGCGCGTTGCGCAGATTCTCGCTCGCCGGCGCAAGAACAACCCGCTGCTGGTAGGCGAGGCCGGTGTCGGCAAGACCGCCATCGCCGAAGGCCTGGCCAAGCGTATCGTCGACGAGCAGGTACCCGACCTGCTGGCTGACAGCGTTGTGTATTCGCTGGATCTTGGTGCGCTGCTCGCGGGCACCAAATATCGCGGCGACTTCGAGAAGCGCTTCAAGGCGCTGCTCAACGAGCTGCGCAAGCGCCCGCACGCCATCCTCTTCATCGACGAGATCCACACCATCATTGGTGCCGGCGCGGCGTCGGGTGGGGTCATGGATGCATCCAACCTGCTCAAGCCAATGCTGTCCTCGGGTGAGATTCGCTGCATAGGCTCCACCACCTTCCAGGAATTCCGCGGCATCTTCGAGAAAGATCGCGCATTGGCGCGGCGCTTCCAGAAGGTCGACGTGGTCGAGCCTTCGGTGGACGACACCTACGGCATCCTCAAGGGGCTCAAGGCGCGCTTCGAGCAGCACCACCACATCGAATACAGTGACGAAGCCCTGCGTGCAGCGGCCGAGTTGGCTGCGCGCTACATCAACGACCGTCATATGCCGGACAAGGCCATCGACGTGATCGACGAGGCGGGGGCTTACCAGCGCCTGCAGCCGGAAGAGAAGCGTGTGGCGCGTATCGAGGTTGCGCAGGTCGAGGACATCGTGGCCAAGATCGCGCGAATTCCGCCGAAGCACGTATCCAGCTCCGACAAGGAGTTGCTGCGTAATCTGGAGCGCGACCTCAAGCTCACCGTATTCGGTCAGGACGCTGCAATCGACTCGCTGGCCACCGCGATCAAGCTGTCGCGTGCGGGCCTCAAGGCACCGGACAAGCCTGTCGGTTCCTTCCTGTTCGCCGGTCCTACTGGCGTGGGCAAGACCGAGGCTGCACGGCAGTTGGCCAAGGCCATGGGTATCGAGCTGGTGCGCTTCGATATGTCCGAGTACATGGAGCGCCACACGGTGTCGCGCCTGATCGGTGCGCCGCCCGGTTACGTCGGTTTCGATCAGGGAGGTCTGCTGACCGAAGCGATCACCAAGCAACCGCACTGCGTGCTGCTGCTCGACGAGATCGAGAAGGCGCACCCGGAGGTCTTCAATCTACTGCTGCAGGTCATGGACCACGGTACGCTGACTGACAACAACGGGCGCAAGGCGGACTTCCGCAACGTGATAGTGATCATGACCACCAACGCCGGTGCGGAAACCGCTTCACGTGCGTCGATCGGTTTCACCCAGCAGGATCACTCCACCGATGCCATGGAAGTCATCAAGAAGAGCTTCACGCCAGAGTTCCGCAACCGCCTGGACACCATCATCCAGTTTGGCCGCCTGAGTCACGAGACCATCAAGAGTATCGTCGACAAGTTCCTCACCGAACTGCAGGCGCAACTGGAGGACAAGCGCGTCACGCTGGAAGTCAGCGATGCGGCGCGCGGCTGGCTGGCCGAGCGTGGTTACGATGTGCTGATGGGGGCGCGGCCGATGGCGCGTTTGATCCAGGACAAGATCAAGCGTCCGCTGGCAGAGGAAATCCTCTTTGGCGAGCTGGCCGAGCATGGCGGCGTGGTACACATCGACATCAAGGATGGCGAGCCCAGCTTCGAGTTCGAGACGGCGGCAGAGGTCGCCTGATCGAATGGCATCAGGTTCACCGAAAGCTTTGATGGCTTTCGGTGAGCCAACGAAAACGCCCGGCATATGCCGGGCGTTTTCGTTTGGTGCTTGGCTTAACGGGCGCGGTAGGTGATACGGCCCTTGCTCAAGTCATAAGGTGTCAGCTCAACGCGCACCTTGTCACCAGTGAGAATGCGGATGTAGTTCTTGCGCATCTTGCCGGAGATGTGCGCGGTAACGACGTGCCCGTTTTCCAACTCCACGCGGAACATGGTGTTGGGCAGGGTGTCGACGACAGTGCCTTCCATTTCGAAGCTGTCTTCTTTCGACATGCAGTAAAGCCCTCGGTATCCAGGAAATGGCCCGGTGCAACTGGCGCCAGGCAAAAGCGGCGTGCATTGTGCCCGAAAACAGGGTGCTGCGCCAAGTGGCTTGGATTGTCGAGCTTGCCGGGTGGCTGGCAGAGGAGCTAGGTAAGCAGTGTCCAGCGCTGATTGACGAAGAGTTCGATCGGGCGGTACTGGGTTTTGTAGTTCATTTTTCGACAGTTTTTGATCCAGTAGCCGAGATAGACGGCCTCCAGCCCCAGGCGCTCGGCCTCGCCGATTTGCCAGAGGATGGCGAATCGCCCCAGGCTGCGGCGTTCTTCGGTGGGGTCATAGAAGGTATAAACCGCTGACAGGCCGTTTGGTAGAACGTCGGTGACCGCGATGGCGACCAATCTGCCCTGTAGGCGAAACTCGTAGAAGCGTGAGAATGGCAGGTCGCGAGTCAGAAAGGTCGAGAACTGGTCGCGACTCGGTGGATACATGTCGCCGTCGGCGTGACGTTGCTCGATGTAACGCACATAGAGCGCGTAATACTCTTCAGTGAACGCCGGGCGCACGCAACGAACGACGATGTCTTCATTGCGCTTGAGGATGCGCCGTTGCTGGCGGTTCGGCGTGAAGCGCGCAGCCGGAATGCGGGCAGGGATGCAGGCGGTGCATTGCTGGCAATGTGGGCGGTAGAGGTGGTCGCCGCTGCGGCGAAAGCCCATTTCTGAAAGTTCTGCGTAGACCAACACATCCATGGGCTGACTGGGATCGAGAAACAGGGTGGTGGCCTGCTCCTCCGGCAGATAGCTGCATGGATGTGGTTGAGTGGCGTAGAACTTCAGGCGGGCCAGCTCGGTCATGGCGATGTCTCGGGAAAGCCTGCTAAAGAGTGTATGCCAGGCTGAGGCGCTCGACTAGGCGAGCCAATCTGCTCCGTTGGGCAGATCGAGATGGCGCTGCAGGTATTCGGCGAAGCTGGCGCGCGATATGGCTCTGGCGCCGAAGCTGTGCAGGTGCTGCGTGGGCATCTGGCAATCGATGAGGACGAAGCCCCAGTCGCGCAGCTTGCCGACCAGCGTGGCGAAACCGACTTTGGAGGCATTGTCGGCGCGACTGAACATCGATTCGCCAAAAAACAGCTGGCCCATGGCCAGGCCGTAAAGCCCGCCGACCAGTTCGTGCCCATTCCAGACCTCCACGGAGTGGGCGGTGCCGCGCTGATGCAGCTGCAGGTAAGCCTCCTGCATGCCGCGGGTAATCCAGGTCCCATCGGCGTAGGCGCGTGGCTCGGCGCAGGCCTGTATGACGGCGGCGAAGTTCTGGTCGAAGGTGACGCGATAATGCTGCTGGCGCAGCAGTTTGGCCAGGCTGCGGGAAACATGCAGCTCATCAGGGAACAGAACGGTGCGCGGATCGGGCGACCACCAGAGAATTGGCTGGCCATCCTGAAACCAGGGAAAGCAGCCATGTCGATAGGCGCTGATCAGGCGGTCGGCGCTCAGATCGCCGCCAGCGGCCAGCAGGCCATTAGGCTCGCGCATGGCTTTAGCCAATGGCGGGAACTGCAGTGAGTCGCGTTGCAGCCAGGTGAGCATGTGCGCTTGTCCAGCGGAGGAGGGGAGGGCGAGCGGAGGTGCTCGCCCTTGTCCATCAGTTGCCGTCGAGAAACTTCTCGACATCCAGCGCGGCCATGCAGCCGGCGCCAGCGGAGGTAATGGCCTGACGGTAGATGTGATCGGCCACGTCGCCGGCGGCGAACACACCTTCGATGCTGGTAGCGGTGGCATTGCCTTCGCTGCCGCCTTTGATCTTCAGGTAGCCGTCATGCATGTCCAACTGGCCGACGAACAGCTCGGTGTTGGGCTTGTGGCCGATGGCGATGAACACGCCAGCCAGGGCCAGCTCCTTGGTGCTACCGTCGAGGGTGCTTCTCAGGCGCATGCCGGTCACGCCGCTCTGGTCGCCCAGCACTTCGTCCAGGGTGTGATTCCAGTGCAGGCGCATGTTGCCGTTCTCGACCTTGTCGAACAGCTTGTCCTGCAGGATCTTCTCCGAGCGCAGTTTGTCGCGGCGGTGCACCAGGTGCACTTCCTTGGCGATGTTCGACAGGTACAGTGCCTCTTCCACTGCGGTGTTGCCGCCGCCTATCACAGCCACCACCTGGTTGCGATAGAAGAAGCCGTCGCAGGTGGCGCAGGCGGAGACGCCCTTGCCGGAGAATGCCTCTTCCGATGGCAGGCCAAGGTACTGGGCGCTGGCGCCAGTGGCGATGATCAGTGCATCGCAGCTGTAAGTGCCGCTGTCGCCCTTGAGCACGAAGGGGCGGCTCTGCAACTCGGCGGTATGAATGTGGTCGTAGATGATCTCGGTGTCGAAGCGCTCGGCGTGTTTCTGCATGCGCTCCATCAGCGCCGGGCCGGTGAGACCTTCGACGTCACCCGGCCAGTTGTCCACTTCGGTGGTGGTGGTGAGCTGACCGCCAGGCTGGATGCCGGTGATGACCACGGGCTTGAGGTTGGCGCGCGCGGCATAAACGGCGGCGCTATAACCGGCAGGGCCGGAACCCAGGATGATCAGGCGGGAATGCTTGACTTCGCTCATAAAAAAACCCCATAAGCCTTTGTCACAAAAGAGAATGCGTGCTCCAATTGAGCCGCATGGAAGCTGCTGGCGGCTATGCTACACCGAAGCGGGGTGGGTGCGGGAGCTTGGCAATTGGCCTGGGCGTCAGGCTGGCCCTACAATAGGCCGCTTCGCGGTTAACCATCAGATGGACGCGCCAAGGGCGCAGGAAATGGCTGTTTTGAAGAATTCCACCACCCAGATTACCGACTGGCGTCAGAAGCTTCAGTACCGACTGAAGGAAGGCGCGTTGATCGCCCTGGGCGCTATGTGCCTGTACCTGCTGATGGCACTGTTGACCTATAACGTTGCCGACCCGGCGTGGGACAACAGCGTGCAGGTCGAACGCATCATGAATGCCGGTGGCAGCATCGGCGCCTGGCTCTCCAGCGCACTGTTCGGCGCGCTGGGTTACTTCGCCTACATCTTCCCGCTCCTGCTGGCCGCCAAGACCTGGCAGGTGTTTCGCACCCGCAATCAACCCTGGCACTGGAACGGCTGGCTGTTTTCCTGGCATAGCATCGGCCTGGTCTTCCTGATTCTTTCCGGTGCTGCGCTGGGCGATATTCATTTTGCAGCGGCCGCCGGCATGCAGGGCTCCGGTGGTGGCATGCTCGGTGCCAGCCTGGGTGATTTGGCCGTGCATGCGCTGAACGTGCAGGGCAGTACCCTGGTATTCCTGGCACTGTTTCTGTTTGGTTTGACCGTCTTCACCGATCTGTCCTGGTTCCGTGTGATGGACCTGACCGGCAAGATCACCCTCGACCTGATCGAGCTGATTCACGGCGCCATCACCGGCTGGTGGAATGCCCGTAGCGAGCGCAAGCAGATGAAGATTCAGCTGCGCGAGCTGGATGAGCGGGTCACCGAAGTGGCTGCGCCAGTGGTTTCGGATCGCCGTGAGCAAGCTAAGGTTAAGGAGCGTCTGCTCGAACGCGAAGAGTCGCTGAGCAAGCACATGAGCGAGCGCGAGAAGCGCCCCGCACCGGTAATTGCGCCGCCGCCCGTGGCCAAGGCGCCAGAACCGAGCAAGCGCGTGCAGAAGGAAAAGCAGGCGCCGCTGTTCGTCGACAGCGCGGTGGAAGGCACCTTGCCGCCGATTTCCCTGCTCGACCCGGCGGAAGCCAAGAAGGTCGAGTACTCGCCGGAATCGCTCAAGGGCGTTGGCCATCTGCTGGAAATCAAACTCAAGGAATTCGGTGTCGAGGTCGCGGTGGATTCGATCCATCCTGGCCCGGTGATCACCCGCTACGAAATCCAGCCGGCCGCAGGGGTCAAGGTAAGCCGTATTGCCAACCTGGCCAAGGACCTGGCGCGTTCGCTGGCCGTGACCAGCGTGCGGGTCGTGGAAGTCATTCCCGGAAAGACCACCGTCGGTATCGAGATCCCCAACGAGAATCGTCAGATCGTGCGTTTCTCCGAAGTGCTGTCGACGCCCGAATATGATGACGCCAAGTCGCCGGTGACCCTGGCCCTGGGCCATGACATCGGCGGCAAGCCGGTGATTACCGATCTGGCCAAGATGCCGCACCTGCTGGTGGCCGGTACCACCGGTTCCGGTAAGTCGGTGGGCGTGAATGCGATGATTCTGTCGATTCTGTTCAAGTCGAGCCCGGAAGACGCCAAGCTGATCATGATCGACCCGAAAATGCTCGAGTTGTCGATCTACGAAGGCATTCCGCACCTGCTTTGCCCGGTCGTCACCGACATGAAGGAAGCGGCCAACGCCCTGCGCTGGAGCGTTGCCGAGATGGAACGCCGCTACAAGCTGATGTCGAAGATGGGCGTGCGCAACCTGGCGGGCTTCAACCGCAAGGTCAAGGATGCCATCGAGGCTGGCGAGCCGTTGTCCGATCCGCTGTTCCGTCGCGAAAGCATGGAAGACGAAGCGCCGCTGCTCAAACCACTGCCGACCATCGTCGTGGTGGTCGATGAATTCGCTGACATGATGATGATCGTCGGCAAGAAGGTCGAAGAGCTGATCGCGCGTATCGCGCAGAAGGCGCGTGCGGCAGGTATTCACCTGATCCTCGCCACCCAGCGCCCGTCGGTGGACGTGATCACTGGCCTGATCAAGGCCAACATCCCGACCCGCATGGCGTTCCAGGTATCGAGCAAGATCGACTCGCGCACCATCATCGACCAGGGCGGTGCCGAGCAGTTGCTCGGCCACGGTGACATGCTCTACATGCCGCCGGGCACCAGCTTGCCGATTCGTGTTCACGGCGCCTTCGTCTCGGACGATGAAGTGCACCGTGTAGTCGAAGCCTGGAAGCTGCGTGGTGCGCCGGATTACAACGAAGACATTCTCGCCGGGGCCGAAGAGGGTGGCGGCAGCTTCGAAGGTGGTGGTGGTGAAGGCGGTGAGGGCAGCGAGGAAGACCCGCTGTACGACGAGGCCGTCAACTTCGTGCTGGAAAGCCGCCGTGCCTCCATTTCCGCCGTGCAGCGCAAGCTGAAGATCGGCTACAACCGCGCCGCACGGATGATCGAGGCGATGGAAATGGCCGGCGTGGTCAGCTCGATGAATACCAACGGTTCACGCGAGGTACTCGCGCCCGGTTCATCTCGTGACTGAGTGTTGCGTCTCGCGGATGAACCGCTGAATTCGCGGTCTACAGGATTCACGGCAGCCCAGGTGCTGCCGAGCAATGCGGGGTACGGAGTCGCCTCGCCATTCTTATACGGACTCAAGGGGTTTATATGCGTGTTATTCGCCTGCTGATGCTGGCTGCTTTGAGCTTTACCCTGCTGACCGCCCAGGCTGATGAAGAGGCGGCCACCAAGCGCTTGAGCGAATTGCTCAGCCAGGCGCAAACCATCAGCGCGCGCTTCTCTCAGTTGACCCTCGACGCCAGCGGCACTCAGCTGCAGGAAACTGCAGGGCAACTGGCGCTCAAGCGTCCGGGCATGTTCCGTTGGCACACCGATCAACCCATGGAGCAACTGCTGGTCTCCAATGGCGAGAAGGTCTGGCTGTACGACCCGGATCTGGAGCAGGTCACCATTCAGACACTCGATCAGCGCCTGACCCACACTCCCGCGTTGTTGCTCTCCGGCGATGTCTCGCAGATCCGCGAGAACTTCGAGATCGACTACAAGGAAGGCGGCAGCGTGGTCGACTTCATTCTCAAGCCCAAGGCCAAAGACAGCCTGTTCGACAGCCTGCGCCTGTCGTTCCGCAATCGCGTGCTCAACGACATGCAACTGATCGACAGCATCGGTCAGCGCACCAACATCCTGTTCCTCAATGTAAAGATGAACGAGCCGGTCGAAGACCATCTGTTCACCTTCGACATTCCGGAAGGCGCGGACGTCATCCAGGAGTAAGGCGTGGATCTGTTCGGTCGCCAACCCGTCGCGCAGCCCCTGGCTGCGCGTTTGCGTGCTACCAGTCTGGACGAATACGTCGGCCAGGAGCATGTGCTGGCGCCGGGCAAGCCGCTGCGCGAGGCGCTGGAGCAGGGCGCTTTGCACTCGATGATCTTCTGGGGGCCGCCTGGCGTAGGCAAGACCACCCTGGCGCGCCTGCTGGCCAAGGTCACCGACGCGCATTTCGAAACCATCTCCGCCGTGCTCTCCGGGGTCAAGGAGATTCGCCAGGCCGTCGAAGTGGCCCAGCAGCACGCGGCTCAGTACGGCCGTCGCACCATTCTCTTCGTCGACGAAGTGCACCGCTTCAACAAGAGCCAGCAGGACGCGTTCCTGCCCTACGTGGAAGACGGCACGCTGATCTTCATCGGTGCCACCACCGAGAACCCCTCGTTCGAACTGAACAATGCGCTGCTGTCGCGTGCTCGCGTCTATGTGCTCAAGAGCCTCGACGAGGCCGCTATGCGCAAGCTGGTCAATCGCGCACTTACCGACCCGAAAGGCCTGGGTGATCGCCATCTCAGCCTGCCGGACGAGGCCTTTCAGATTCTTCTGGCTGCCGCCGATGGCGACGGCCGTCGTTTGCTCAATTTTCTCGAGAACGCTGCAGACCTGGCCGAGGATGGTAGCGAAATCGGGGTGGAGTTGCTGCAGAACCTGCTGGGCGATAGCCGGCGCCGTTTCGACAAGGGCGGCGAAGCCTTCTACGACCAGATTTCCGCGCTGCACAAGTCGGTGCGCGGTTCCAGCCCGGACGGTGCGCTGTACTGGTACGCGCGTATGCTCGATGGCGGTTGCGACCCGCTGTACATCGCCCGCCGTGTGGTGCGCATGGCCAGCGAGGATATCGGCAACGCCGATCCGCGCGCACTGACCTTGTGCCTCAACGCTTGGGACGTGCAGGAGCGCCTGGGCAGCCCTGAAGGCGAGCTTGCCGTGGCCCAGGCCATCGTCTATCTGGCCTGTGCACCGAAGAGCAACGCGGTGTATACCGCATTTAAGGCGGCTATGCGTGACGCTGCCGAGCAGGGCTCGCAGGAGGTGCCGCTGCACCTGCGCAACGCGCCGACCAAGCTGATGAAGCAGCTCGGTTATGGCGATGAATACCGTTATGCCCATGATGAGCCGGATGCCTACGCGGCGGGCGAGGATTACTTCCCCGAAAATCTGCAGCCGCGCCAGTATTACGACCCGGTACCACGTGGCCTGGAGCAGAAGATCCGCGACAAGCTGCAGCACCTGCGCAACCTGGATGGCAACAGTCCAAGGCAGAGGAGAAAGTGATGATTCGTGTGGCGCTTGCCGTCGCTGTAGGGGGCGCTGCTGGTTCGGTTATGCGCTTTCTGGTTGCCAGCTGGGTAGCCGGCAACTGGCCCCGGCATTTCTACCTGGGCACCTTTGCAGTAAACGTCATCGGTTGCCTGCTGATTGGTCTGCTGTCAGGTCTGTTCCTTACCCGTACCGACCTGCCGCTGGAGCTGCGTACCGGACTGATTACCGGTGTGCTGGGTGGCTTCACTACTTTTTCATCCTTCAGCCTGGAAATCATGAAGCTGATGGATGGAGGTCGCGCCCTCGAAGCGCTCGGTTACCTGGCATTCAGTATCCTTGGTGGTCTGCTGGCTGCCTGGGCTGGTCTGAGCCTGGCCCGATTGGCATCCTGACCCGCTAAAGCTTTACACTCGGCAACCCGCGTCACGCTGGTGGCCGCAACCTTTTTTCGTCGATGTATTGAGACCCGAACATGCTCGATTCCAAACTTGTCCGCACGCAACTCACCGAAATCGCCGAGCGCCTCGCCACCCGTGGCTTCGCCCTTGACGTCGCCCGCTTCGAGGCCCTGGAGAGTCAGCGCAAGTCGGTGCAGGTGCGCACCGAGCAACTGCAGGCCGAGCGCAACAGCCGTTCCAAGTCCATCGGCCAGGCCAAGGCGCGTGGCGAAGACATCGCGCCGCTGCTGGCGGAAGTCGATCAGATGGGCAGCGAGCTGGAAGCCGGCAAGCGTGAGCTGGATGCGATCCAGAACGAGCTGGACAACCTGCTGCTGAACATTCCCAACCTGCCGCACGAGTCTGTGCCGGTTGGCGCCGATGAAGACGGCAACGTCGAGGTGGCGCGTTGGGGCACCCCGCGCAGCTTCGATTTCGAGATCAAGGATCACGTCGCCCTCGGCGAGCAGCACGGCTGGCTGGACTTCGAGACCGCTGCCAAGCTGTCCGGCGCGCGTTTCGCCCTGCTGCGCGGCCCCATTGCGCGCCTGCATCGCGCCCTGGCGCAGTTCATGATCAACCTGCACACCGGCGAGCACGGCTACGAAGAGGCCTACACCCCGTATCTGGTGCAGGCTCCGGCGCTGCAGGGCACCGGCCAGCTGCCGAAGTTCGAGGAAGACCTGTTCAAGATCCGTCGTGAAGACCAGGCCGATCTGTACCTGATCCCGACTGCCGAAGTCTCGCTGACCAATATCGTCGCCGGTGAAATTCTCGATGCCAAGCAGCTGCCGCTGAAGTTCGTCGCCCATACCCCGTGCTTCCGCAGTGAGGCGGGCGCTTCCGGTCGTGATACCCGTGGGATGATCCGTCAGCACCAGTTCGACAAGGTCGAGATGGTGCAGATCGTCGAGCCATCCAAGTCCTTCGAGGCGCTGGAAGGCATGACCGCAAACGCTGAACGCGTGCTGCAACTGCTGGAGCTGCCGTATCGCAAGCTGGCTCTGTGCACTGGTGACATGGGCTTCTCCGCAGTGAAGACTTACGACCTGGAAGTCTGGGTGCCGAGCCAGGACAAGTACCGTGAGATTTCTTCCTGCTCCAACTGCGGCGACTTCCAGGCGCGCCGCATGCAGGCGCGCTACCGCAACCCGGAAACCGGCAAGCCGGAGCTGCTGCACACGCTCAACGGCTCCGGCCTGGCGGTCGGCCGTACCCTGGTGGCGGTACTGGAGAATTACCAGCAGGCCGACGGCAGCATTCGTGTGCCCGAGGTTCTGAAACCCTATATGGGCGGCATTGAAGTGATCGGCTGAGCCGGTACTAAAGCGGGGTGGTGCGGCTGCCCCGTTTACAGGCGGCGCGCTTGGCGATGGGCGTAGGGTGCGCTGTGCGCACCAAGGTCTTTCAGCCTGGTCCGGTGCGCATGGCGCACCCTAAGAGCCCGTCGTTCGCCTTCCCACCTCATTCGAGGCTGATTTATGCAATTCCTTCCGCTGTTCCACAAGCTGCAGGATCGCCTGGTACTGGTGATTGGCGGTGGTGAGGTCGCGCTGCGCAAAGCGCGCCTGCTAAGCGACGCTGGTGCTGTTTTGCATGTGGTCGCTCCGGAGATTCGTAGCGAGTTGCAGGAGCTGGCCGGTCCTGGCGGCATCTTCCTGCGTGGCTACGCGAGCAGCGACTTGCAGGGCGTTGCCCTGGTCATTGCAGCGACCGATGACGTGCCGCTCAATGCGCAGATTTCCGCCGAGGCCCAGGCGTTGGGCATTCCCGTCAACGTGGTGGATGCGCCGGCTCTGTGCAGCGTGATCTTCCCAGCCATCGTCGACCGTTCGCCGCTAATCGTCGCGGTCAGCAGTGGCGGCGATGCGCCGGTATTGGCGCGGCTGATCCGCGCCAAGATCGAAACCTGGATTCCGGCCACCTACGGCCAGTTGGCCAACCTGGGCAAGCGCTTTCGTGAGCGGGTCAAGCAGCTGTTTCCCGACGTGCAGCAACGCCGGGTGTTCTGGGAGGATGTCTTCCAGGGTCAGATCGCCGAGAGCGTGTTTGCCGGCAAGCCGGAGGAGGGTGAGCGCCTGCTGGAGGAGCGTCTGGCCGGTGCAGCGCCACGTGCGCTGGGCGAGGTCTATCTGGTCGGTGCTGGGCCGGGCGATCCCGATCTGCTGACCTTTCGCGCCCTGCGCCTGATGCAGCAAGCCGATGTGGTGCTCTACGACCGCCTGGTGGCTCCCGCCATCATCGAGCTGTGCCGGCGCGATGCCGAGCGCATCTACGTCGGCAAGCGCCGCGCCGATCATGCGGTGCCGCAGGAGCAGATCAACCAGTTGCTGATCGATCTGGCCCGTCAGGGCAAGCGTGTGCTGCGCCTGAAAGGCGGTGATCCGTTCATCTTCGGTCGTGGTGGTGAGGAGATCGAGCAACTGGCGGCGGAAGATATTCCCTTCCAGGTCGTGCCGGGTATCACCGCTGCGTCCGGTTGCGCGGCCTATGCCGGCATTCCGCTGACCCACCGCGATCATGCGCAGTCGGTGCGTTTCGTCACCGGGCATCTCAAGGACGGCAGCAGCAACCTGCCATGGAAAGACCTGGTGGCTCCAGGGCAAACCCTGGTGTTCTACATGGGCTTGGTCGGCCTGCCGGGCATCTGCGAGCAGCTGATTGCTCACGGCCGTTCAGGCGCCACGCCTGCAGCGCTGGTGCAGCAAGGTACCACGCAGAGTCAGCGGGTATTCACCGGTACCCTGGAGACTTTGCCGCAACTGGTGGCCGAGCACGAAGTGCACGCGCCCACGCTGGTGATAGTCGGAGAAGTGGTCACCCTGCGTGACAAGCTGGCCTGGTTCGAAGGCGCCCAGAACCGCATCTGACGCGTTGTGGCTGAAGCCTCGTTATCGGGGCTTCAGCCATCATCCGCCGTCACTCTAGTGCTGAAACACACCTTTACCCGGCAGGCGCTGGCGATCATGTGCGCGGGTGAAATCCTGCTGCGGCCCTTTGGGAACCACGCCAGTCGGGTTGATGGTGGCGTGGCTGGCGTAGTAGTGCGATTTGATGTGGGTGAAGTCCACCGTCTCGGCGATGCCTGGCCACTGATATAGCTCGCGTAGCCAGTTGGACAGGTTCGGGTAGACCTCGATGCGTCGCAGGTTACATTTGAAGTGGCCGTGATAGACGGCATCGAAGCGAATCAGCGTGGTGAACAGGCGGATGTCGGCCTCGGTCAGGTATTCACCGGCCAGATAGCGATTCCTGCCCAGGAGTGCTTCCAGCTCATCAAGCATGGCGAACAGCTCGTCGAAGGCTTCTTCGTAGGCTTCCTGGGTGGTGGCGAAGCCGGCGCGGTAGACGCCGTTGTTCACCGCCGGGTAGATGCGCTCGTTGAGCTGGTCGATGCGCTCGCGTAGCGGCTCGGGGTAGAAGTCCAGGTCGTTGCCGGTCAGGTCATCGAATGCGCTGTTGAACATGCGGATGATTTCCGCCGACTCGTTGCTGACAATGCCGCCGGTCTGCTTGTCCCACAGCACGGGCACGGTGACACGGCCGCTGTAGTGGCGATCATCGGCCGTGTAGCGCTGATGCATGTAGCTCAGGTTGTCGAGGTGGTCGCCGCTGGAGCCGAATTTGCGGTCGAAGGTCCAGCCCTGTTCGCGCATCAGCCAGCTCACCACGGATACATCGATCAGCGATTCGAGGCCTTTGAGTTTGCGCAGGATCAGGGTGCGGTGAGCCCAGGGGCAGGCCAGCGAGACGTACAGGTGATAACGTCCGGCTTCAGCCTTGAAGCCGCCGTCACCACTTGGCCCGGCGCTGCCGTCGGCGGTTACCCAGTTGCGGCGTTGTGCGCTTTCGCGCTGGAAGCGGCCGCTGTTGCCGGTGTTGTACCACTGGTCGTGCCAGCGTCCATCGATCAACAAGCCCATGACGCTTGCCTCCGTTTTGAGTGAGTCTGGAGTCTAACGTTATGAACTCGATTGAAAGGTGGAAAAAGCTGGCTTAAATGATCGGCTGGTTAGATTGAAGGCGCGCATCCCAACGCTGCTGTGCCTGCTGGAACGCTGCTTCACGGGCCAAGCCCAGGCCACGCAATGCGACGGCCATGGTGGCGATCACTGCCAGACGACCGTAAGGGTCATCGTGCTCGCCGCGCCAGAATGCGCCCAGCACGGCTGGGTCGAGTCGTTCGGGTTTGACATGGCGCTGCGCTGACAGCGCAGGCCATTCTTCGTCCCAGTTCTCGCCATCGAGAGTGCCGTAGAGATGGCACGCACCGTCCGGGTTGACCTCGATCTCGCCGCCTTCGCCCTTGATCACGATGGCAGGATCGCCGAGCAGGCGACTGGCTTCGCGGTGCACGGCCTGGTAGCCGGGATGGAAGATACTTTGCAGCCCGCAGTTGGCCCCCAACGGGTTGATAACGCGCGCCAGGGAGTGAATCGGCGAGCGCAGGCCCAGCGTGTTGCGCAGATCAATCATACGCTGTAGCGCCGGCATCCAGTCGCCCAGGTAGCTGTAGGCCAGGCCATGTTGATCGAGCGCCTTTGCCACGCTCTGCCAGTCGCGGCAACAGGGGATATCCAGCGCTGTCAGCAATTGCTCGCTATACAGGCGCCCGGCGGTGTGGGCGCCGCCACCGTGCATGAAGATGCGCACGCCGCTGGCGGCCAGCGCCTTGGCCGCCAGCAGATACCAGGGCAGGTGGCGTTTTTTACCGGCATAGCTAGGCCAGTCCAGGTCGACCTGAATGTCGGGGGCGGCGAGTCGTGGGCGGATGGCCTCGGTGAAGCCGGCGAGCTCCTCGGCGCTCTCTTCCTTGTGTCGCAGCAGCATCAGGAAGGCGCCGAGCTGGGTGTCCTCGACCTTGCCGTCGAGCAGCAGGCCCATGGCTTCGCGGGCCTCCTCGCGGGTCAGGCCGCGGGCGCCGCGCTTGCCCTTGCCGAGAATGCGCACGAACTGGGCGAAGGGGTGTTCGGCGGGCGTGATCAGGTTCATAGGCAATTGGTCGGTTTCGGCAGGCCGGCGAGCTTGGCGGCGAGTTTGGCGGGCGTGCCCTTGAACAGGCGATTGAGGTGCAGGCTGTTGCCTTTGTCCGTGCCCAGTTTCAGGGCTGCGTACTTGATCAGCGGACGGTTGGCCGGCGATAGCTGAAACTCGGCGTAGAAGGCGCGCAGCAGTTCGAGAATTTCCCAGTGTTCGTCACTCAGCTGCAACTCTTCCGCTGCGGCCAGCGCCTCGGCTACGGGGTGTGACCAATCCTGCAGGTCGACCAGGTAGCCGTCCTTGTCCAGGGCGATTTCGCGTCCGGCGACGTTGAGCGTGCTCATAGCCAGCTGTTGACCTTGGCGTAGCGGGTACAGAGCTCGACGAACCCTGGATAGTCCACGACCTGTGCGCGCTCGGGCGCCTGCAGGCCGCGGGCGCTTAGGTCTTCGCCCAGTGCATAGAGCGCAACGCTGGCGGGCATCAGTTGCAGCGCCTGCAGGTTGGTTGTGCCTGGCTGCAGCGCGTAGACCGCATCGCCGCTGAGCAACAGACCATCAGCGGTACCCAACAGACGCAGGCAGCTGGCCAGGCGGCTATCGGCGAACGGCGAATGGGAAAGTATGTGCAGGGTGGCCATTAGAGGGTGATCACCTGGTCATAACGATCAAGGAGGGCGGTCAGTGCGCTGTCGTCCAGTCGCTCTACCGCCAGATTCAGTTCGGCATCGCTCAGGCCGCGCTCGTCCAGGCTGCGTTGGCTGGCGTACAGATCTTCTACGCCGAACATGGGCAGCGCCTGTAGGTTCGCGCCAAGGTCTTTTTGCTGTAGCGCACCAGGCTGCTGCGCTTTGCTTAGCTGGAACACGCCATCGTCGAGAAACAGCATGCCGATGGGCAGGTCGAAGGCGCCGCCGGCCAGGGCGATATCCAGCGCCTCGCGGGCTCCAGGGCCGCTCCAGGGCGCCTGGCGGCTGATGATCAGCAGAGACTTGCTCATTCAGTGGCCTCCGAAGCAGATCAGTCGGTCGGCCTGTTGCGCCGCTTCATGCAATTGGCCGAGGCCGGAAAGCTCCCACGGGGCCTGCAGATTGGCCGCTGGGCGCGCGTAGCGCTGCGCCTCTTCGGCGTTGAGTACACCGCGACGCAGCGCAGCAGCGATACACACCACCGCGTCCAGCCCGTTGGCAGTGACGAACTCGCGCCACTCGCCGGGCAGATCCAGCTCGTCCTGCGGGCTGACCACGTTGCTGGCGGCGCTGTGCACGCCGTCCTGATAGAAGAACAGGCGAACGATCTCGTGGCCGTCCGCCAGCGCCGCCTGGGCAAAACGCAGTGCGCGTCGCGAGGCAGGCAGATGAGGAGCGGCGAACAGGGCAATGGCAAACTTCATGGTGTTTCCGGCGAGGCAAAACTGCGCCAATGATAAGGCCAGGGTGCCCGGCAAACAAAGGCAGCTGACGGCCGCGCAAGAAAAAGCCCGCCGAAGCGGGCTTGAAGGGGGACGAAAGCTGTCAGTCGTCGCCGCCCATGATGCCGAAGATCTGCAGCAGGCTGACGAACAGGTTGTAGATCGATACGTACAGGCTGATGGTGGCCATGATGTAGTTGCGTTCACCACCATGGATGATGGCGCTGGTCTGGAACAGGATGCAGGCCGAGGAGAACAGCACGAAGCCGGCACTGATCGCCAGTTGCAGGCCGCTGATCTGGAAGAAGAAGCTGGCAACCACGGCGCCCAGCAGAACGAAGAAGCCGGCAGTGATGAAGCCGCTGAGGAAGCTCATGTCCTTGCGGGTGGTCAGCACGTAGGCAGACAGGCCGAAGAACACCAGCGCAGTCATGGTAAAGGCGGAGCTGATGACTTCAGCGCCGTTGGCCATGCCCAGGTAGCGGTTGAGGATCGGGCCCAGGGTGTAACCCATGAAGCCGGTCAGTGCGAGGGTAGAAAGCAGGCCCCACGGAGAGTTGCGCAGCTTGGCGGTGAGGAAGAACAGGCCGTAGAAACCGATCAGTACGACGAAGATGTTCGGATAAGGAACGTTGGCGCGCTGCGAGATGAACGCCACCAGGCCGCTGAAGGCCAGGGTGATGGCCAGTAGGCCATAGGTATTGCGCAGAACGCTGCTGACTTCCTGTTGCTCAACCTGAGAATGGTTGAGTGCATAATCTCGCTCTTGCATGGCGACGCTCCTGTTGTAAGAGGCTTTCAAATTCGAATGTATCGGATCATAACAGAGCGGGATTGCCTGCCAAGACTTAGAGTTTGACAGTGTGTTGCGTTCCGGTAAGATTGCCGCCCGCACTGCTGCGGAGGGTTGAGCGTTAGCCTCCGCACTCAAGAATCTGGAAGCGTGGCCGAGTGGTTTAAGGCAACGGTCTTGAAAACCGTCGATGGGCAACTATCCGTGAGTTCGAATCTCACCGCTTCCGCCAATTCTCCAAAATTGCCACGACGCAATTGCTGATCCTAATCTGGCGCTTGCTTTTTGACTCCCGTGCGCCAAGCTAGGTCAGGCCCTGGCTTTTTGTTAAGGTGACCGGCAAGTTCAATCTCACCGTCGTTGCACGGTGGCTGACAAGGTGCAACGAGGTGGCGATTGATTAGGGTCCTGGTTGTCGACGATCACGATCTGGTCCGCACGGGCATCACCCGTATGCTGGCCGATATCGACGGTCTGCAAGTCGTGGGCGAAGCCTGCACTGGCGAAGAAGCCCTGCTCAAGGTTCGCGAACTCAAGCCCGACGTCGTCCTGATGGACGTCAAAATGCCTGGTATCGGCGGCCTGGAAGCCACCCGTAAGCTGATGCGTAGCCATCCCGACATCAAGGTTGTCGCCGTTACCGTGTGCGAGGAAGATCCCTTCCCGACGCGCCTGCTGCAGGCGGGCGCCGCTGGTTATCTGACCAAGGGTGCAGCGTTGGATGAGATGGTGCAGGCCATTCGCCTCGTATTCGCCGGCCAGCGCTATATCGACCCGCAAATCGCCCAGCAACTGGCGCTGAAATCCTTCCAGCCGCAGAACAGTGGTTCGCCATTCGACCTGTTGTCCGAGCGCGAAATCCAGATCGCGCTGATGATCGCCAACTGCCACAAGGTGCAGAACATCTCGGACAAGCTGTGCCTGTCGCCGAAGACGGTCAATACCTACCGCTACCGCATCTTCGAGAAGCTCTCCATCACCAGCGATGTCGAGCTGGCTCTGCTCGCGGTGCGCCACGGCATGGTCGACGCCGTCAGCTGAAAATGTCTGCCCCATTCGATCCGAGTGCCTTCCTGGCGACTTGCAGTGGTCGCCCCGGCGTCTATCGCATGTTCGATAGCGAGGCTCGTCTGCTCTACGTCGGCAAGGCGAAGAACCTCAAGAAGCGGCTCTCCAGTTACTTTCGCAAGACCGGTCAGGCGCCCAAGACGGCCGCGCTGGTCGCACGTATCGCGCAGATCGAAACCACCATCACCGCCAACGAGACCGAGGCACTGCTGCTCGAGCAGACCTTGATCAAGGAATGGCGGCCGCCATACAACATCCTGCTGCGCGACGACAAATCCTACCCTTACGTGTTTCTCTCCGACGGTGACTTTCCACGGCTCGGCATTCACCGGGGGGCGAAGAAGGCCAAGGGGCGCTATTTCGGCCCTTATCCCAGTGCATTGGCGATTCGCGAGAGCCTGAGCCTGCTGCAGAAGACCTTTCTGGTTCGCCAGTGCGAGGACAGTTACTACAAGAACCGCACGCGACCTTGCCTGCAATACCAGATCAAACGCTGCAAAGGTCCCTGCGTCGGCCTGGTCAGTCCGGAGGAGTACGCCGAGGACGTGCGCCACTCGGTGATGTTTCTCGATGGCCGCAGCAATGCACTGAGCGAGGAGCTCTCGGCCAGCATGGAAAAGGCCTCGATGGCCCTGGAGTTCGAGCGCGCCGCTGAGCTGCGTGATCAGATCTCCATGCTGCGCCGCGTGCAGGACCAGCAAAGCATGGAAGGTGGCACCGGCGACGTCGACGTGGTCGCGGTGATGCTCACCCCCGGTGGCGCCTGCGTGCACCTGATCAGTGTGCGTGGCGGGCGCGTGCTGGGTAGCAAGAATTTCTTCCCGCAGGTGGCGATCGAAGAGGAGGGTGGCGACGTGCTGATGGCCTTCCTCGCTCAGTACTACCTGGGTAATGCCGAGCGCGACCTGCCCAGCGAGCTGATCGTCAACGTGCAGCATGAAGATTTCGCCACGCTGATCGAGGCCATCGAGTCGTTACGCGGCCGTAGTCTCAGCATCAGCTTGCGCGTGCGTGGCACGCGAGCCCGTTGGCAACAGCTCGCTGTGACCAACGCCGAACAGGCGCTGGCCGCGCGCCTGGCCAACCGGCAGCATCTGGCCGAGCGTTTCGAGGCGCTGGCTACCGTGCTGGAAATGGACGAGCCGCCGCAGCGCATGGAATGCTTCGATATCAGCCATTCCAGTGGTGAGGCGACGGTCGCCTCCTGCGTGGTATTCGGTCCCGAAGGCCCGCTGAAATCCGATTACCGGCGCTTCAATATCGAGGGCGTGACCGCCGGCGACGACTACGCCGCGATGCACCAGGCGTTGACCCGGCGCTTCAGCAAGATCAAGGATGGCGAAGGCAAGTTGCCCGATGTGCTGCTGGTGGACGGTGGCAAGGGGCAGTTGGCCATGGCGCGCGAGGTACTGCAGGAGCTGGCCGTGCCGGATCTGATTCTGCTTGGTGTGGCCAAGGGCACGACGCGCAAACCTGGCCTCGAAGTACTCTACCTGAACGACGCCGAGCATGAGTTCACCTTGCCCGGCAATTCCCCAGCGCTGCATCTGATCCAGCAGATCCGTGATGAATCGCACCGTTTTGCGATTACCGGGCATCGTGCTCGCCGCGGCAAGACGCGGCGCACCTCGACCCTGGAAGAAGTAGCTGGGATTGGCCCGAAGCGGAGGCGCGAGCTACTCAATCACTTTGGTGGCCTGCAGGAATTGTCCCGTGCCAGCGCCGAAGAAATTGCCAAAGCGCCCGGAATCAGTAAAAAGCTCGCCGAGTTGATTTATGACACTCTGCACAGCGAGTAGAATGCCCGCTCACCTCGCAGCCTAGTTGTGCCGATGAATATCCCCAACTTGCTTACCGTTCTCCGGGTCGCGCTGATCCCGGTCTTTATCCTGTTGTTCTATTTACCGTTCTCCTGGAGCTATTGGGCTGCCAGCGGCGTCTTCGCGATTGCCGCCGTGACCGATTGGCTCGATGGCTACCTGGCCCGCCGCTGGGAGCAGGGCACGCCTTTCGGCGCCTTCCTCGACCCGGTCGCAGACAAGTTGATGGTGGCTGTGGCGTTGGTGCTGCTGGCGGCCGAACACTCCAATCTCTGGCTGACCCTGGCTGCCGCGACCATCATCGGGCGCGAGATAGTCGTCTCAGCGTTGCGTGAATGGATGGCCGAGCTCGGTGCTCGGGCGCATGTCGCGGTGTCCAACCTTGGCAAGTGGAAAACCGCAGCGCAGATGCTGGCGCTGGTCATCCTGCTGGGTAATCCACCGGTGTTCACCTTCTGGGTCGTGCTCGGATATATCTTGCTGGTGGTCGCAGCCGTGCTCACATTGTGGTCGATGCTGCAGTACCTGTTGGCCGCCTGGCCGCACCTCAGCACCACCTCGGAAAAGAAATAAGTATTTTTGAATCAAAGGGTTGACGGCGCGATTCGATTCTATAGAATGGCGCCCGTCGACAAGACAAGCGGGAATAGCTCAGTTGGTAGAGCACGACCTTGCCAAGGTCGGGGTCGCGAGTTCGAGTCTCGTTTCCCGCTCCAGTTTTACACGAGTCGCCAAGGCGGCTCGTTTGCTTCATGGCTGAGTTGCAGAGTGGTTATGCACCGGATTGCAAATCCGTGAACGCCGGTTCGATTCCGACCTCAGCCTCCAATTCGAAAAGCCTCGTAGATCACTGATCTACGAGGCTTTTTTCATTATCCCGGGCAAGCGTTGCGTGCCTTGCGGGTAAGCGAAGGGCTGTATATAGTCCGGTCCTTCGCACAGCGCTACCGCCCGAATGGCGAAATCGGTAGACGCAGGAGACTTAAAATCTCTCGCTCGCAAGGGCGTGCCGGTTCGAGTCCGGCTTCGGGCACCAATAATTGCGTCGCCTCCGTTTAATGGTAGGCTCAAGCCGTTTCCACAGTATTGAAAATCATCAAGTTGGGGTGATTTTCTCCTTCCTGAGATATTGCTTGGTCATGACGAACGTTATGCGCCCGAGCAGGTTCAGAAACTTTGAAATATCCCTGCTGGGTTTCGCTTTCTCGCGCATATCGCGGTATTGGCAGTCTTCCTGCGGGATATTGATTGACTATCGCAGCGGAAGCACAGCCTTGTCTTGGCCTGTCTGGTTTTTTCTTTCCAGTCTCCTGCTGCGAGCTGTAGATCGTTAAGCCACGGGAGGCTCTATTATTCGGGTGGGGAGGCTCCATCCTGCGCGTTAGCTGTACCAAAGATGAGCCTGAACGTCGTTCCTGTGGTGCCACTCTTCACGCTGACCTCACCTGCATGCGCATGCATGATTGAGCGCACGATCGCCAGGCCAAGGCCACCGGAGTCGTCGGGTTGATTGCGTGAAGCGTCGCAGCGATAGAACCTTTCGAAAATATGGGGCATATGCCTGGGATCTATGAGGTCGCCAAGGTTGTGAACCGATACTTCCAGGGTGTTTTCCGTCGTTTTTGTACTGATGGTGACGGGGCTATTCGCTGCGCCGTAGCGAAGCGCATTGACGATGAGATTGGCAAGTGCCCGACGCAGGAGCTCCGGTTCTGCTTCCAACTGTTCATGGCTTTGGTTAACCAGCCAGATGCCGCGGTCCTCTGCCATGCCCTCGAAATACTCACACAGTTGCTCCACAAGAGAATGCAGGTCTACCGGTTCGCGCTTTAGTGTGGCCTTGGGCTGCTCGCACCTGGCAAGAAACAGCATGCTGTCGATCATTCTGGCCAGTCGCTCATATTCTTCCAGGTTGGAGGCCAGTACGTTCTGATACTCCTCGTCCGAGCGGCTGCGACCGAGCAGTTGTTGGGTCTGCCCCATCAGGTTGCTCAGGGGCGTACGCATCTCGTGTGCCAGGTCTTCAGAGAAGCGCGATAGCTGGGCGAAGCCGTGTTCCAACCTGGCCAGCATCTGATTCAGCGCCTGGCTCAGCACTTCGAGTTCGGCCGTATCGGCGAAGTCGTCGAGGCGCAGATGAAGGTTGCGAACGTCGATACCCGCTGCCTGAGTGGCCAACGCTCTCACAGGGCGCAACCCTCTTTGACCGATCAGCCAGCCGAGGGCGAACGCAAGGAAAACACCCGCTGCAAGCGCCATCCAGATTGTGTTTCGGTAGGCGCTGAGCATTTGCTCGCGCTCATCTGCACGTTTCCCTGCTATCAGCTTCAGATGTCCTCCGGTACGCGATACGTCCAGCCAGGCCAGGCGCAGGGAGCTGTTGTGCGGATCATTGCCCAGCTTGGGTGAAGAGGCATCCGGTAATTTGGGTAACGGCAGCGACGCCGGGTTTACCTCGATCAGCATGTGATCGGCTGTATCGACTATCCACAGGAAGCTGTCCCTGTTGCCCAGCATGTTTTCGTAAAGCTGGGGGCGACTGCGCAAGGCTTCGATACTCTCGGCGTCATCCAAGAGAGCCTGCATGCGTTGCAGGCGACCCAGTAGGGCCTGATCATCTCGCCAGAGGATTTCCCGCTCAAGCGAGTGATACAGGTATGCCGCCACGGCACCGAGCAGCACGCAGCTCGAAAGCGCGAACATCAGTGCCAGGCGCAGACTGAGCGTTCTGGGCCACAGTTTCATGCCTGAAGATCCAGCATGTAGCCCATGCCCCTTACGGTGTGAATCAGTTTCAGTGGGTAGGGATCATCCACCTTTGCGCGCAGTCGTCGAATGGCCACGTCCACCACATTGGTATCGCTGTCGAAATTCATTTGCCACACGTGCGAGGCGATCAGAGCCCTCGACAGGACTTCACCCTGTCTGCTGAGCAAAAGGTGGAGCAGTGCGAATTCCTTGTTCGTCAGGTTGAGACGATCACCTGCGCGGCTGACCTTGCGCTTGAGCAGATCGAGCGCAAGGTCCGCCACCTGGAAGTGTTCTATCTCGCGGGGCGGCCCTCTTCTCAGCAGCGTACGAACCCTGGCGAGCAGCTCGGCATAGGAAAAGGGCTTTATCAGATAATCGTCGGCGCCCAGCTCCAGTCCTTTGACCCGGTCCTCTATTGCGTCACGAGCGGTCAGAAACAGCACCGGGGTGTCATGCTTGCGTCGAATGATCTGCAGCAACTGCCAACCATCGAGTCCTGGCAGCATGACGTCGAGAATGATCAGGTCGAATTCGTACTCCTGCACGAGATGCTGGCCATCCAGGCCATTCAACGCGACCTCGACCATGAAGCCTGATTCACTCAAACCCTTTCTCAAGTAGTCAGCCGTTTTGGCTTCGTCTTCCACCACCAGAATGCGCATTTCTATCTCCCGAACCTGTGCATAGCCTAGGCGCAACCGCTGCTGACTCCCATTACAAATTCGTAATCCTGGCGCAATCCATCTGCTGGTCGCCGGTGGGCAAGATTGCCGGCATCCGCTCAGCAGAGCCTAACCAGGAGAACGGCATGCCCAAGCTTCACATCACTCTGTCCGCACTGACGCTGACTATCATCGCGTCGAGTTCATGGGCCTCCGAGCAAGTCGCGATGCGTCAGGACGTGACGTTGCCGCTGGCCAATCAGTTGCTGGATGCAACCCTGTCGGCCTGCCACGCCGATGGCCGCAGCGCGGTCGCAGCGGTCGTCGATCGTGGCGGCAACCTGGTCGCTCTGCAGCGCGACGACAACGTCGGCCCACACAACACCTTGGCCGCGCAGCGCAAGGCTTTTACCGCCTTGTCGACGAAAACGCCAACCCGCTTGTTGGCCGAGCGAGCCCGCAGCACCCCCGACGCCGAGAACCTCAACACGCTCGATGAGCTTCTGCTGTTGGGCGGCGGCGTACCACTGAAAGTCGGTGATCAGGTCATCGGTGCCATTGGCGTCGCTGGGGCGGGCGGTGCTGCCAATGATGAGGCCTGCGCACTCAAGGCCATCGAACAGATTCTTTCCATCCATCAATAAATCGGAGATACAGCATGAAAGCTCTCAAAACCCTTCTGGCTGGTGCAATTCTGAGCGGCCTTTCTTCCCTGGCGTTGGCAGATGCCAATCCACTCAGTGTTCATGTGCTGAACCTGCAGGACGGGCTGCCGTCGCCAGCCGTGACTGTCACGTTGGAGAAGAAGGATGGCCAGAACTGGCAGGCGCTCAATGACGGTGTCACCAACGAGCAGGGGCGTATCACTGCCCTGTATCCGCAAGGCAAGGCACTTGAGAAGGGCACCTACCGCGTGACGTTCAAGACCGGCGAGTGGTTCGCGAAGCACGATACGAAAAGCTTCTTCCCCGAGGTGCCTGTGATCTTCGAGGTCGACGGTACCGTGCCGCACTACCATATCCCGCTGCTGCTCAGCCCCTACGGTTTTTCGACATACCGAGGCAATTGAGTCGGTCTTGGTTTGATCGCATCACCTGGTGGCATGGTTGAAATGGGGGATGTCCGGCTGGTCTGGGTATCACCATGAAACCGATGTTTCGCACCTGGCCGCATGCGCAAGCGATTCGGGTCGGCTTGGCCGGCCCGTCTTGCTGCCTGGCGCGACCCGTGCCGTGCACTTCTGGGATCCAGTCTGTCCATGCAATGTCGGTAACCAGCAGCATCTGGCTGACCTGATGGGCCTATACGCCCCGCAATGAGTGACGTTCCACTTCGCTCAGAGAGTTGGCAGTCATGGTGAGTTGCCGAGTGCGTTGAGTTCATTGCAACACTTGCTGGGGTCAGCCGGCAGTGAACACATTCCCTCCAGCCCCGCAGTGGCGATATGGGATCGCGATGGGCGCCTGGCTTGCTTCGGCCTTTACAGTGAGTGCTCCCTGCACCTCCAGCACCAGTTTCATCCAGCCCATTCTCGAGGCTCTGATAGCGGGTCGCAGAGTGAATGCGGGCAACAATATGGTTCTCGGTTGCTTCTGCAACAAGCGTCCCCAGCCTCCAGCCCCGCAGAATCGTGCCATCGGTGCTTATCGTCGCTACCGCAGCGCATGCTTCGTAACCTACAACCCGACGACAGGTCACTCTATTGCTGGACAAAACCTTTACAAAATATATAATTTGTACAGGTTTTGGCGCTATCCATGCCTGCCTGCATTTTCTTCAGCGCCTGCCTCGAGATCTTATGAACGAGTGCCTGGCAGTCCCTGATTGAAAAAGGTCGCATCATGCCAGGTGCTCTCTGGCTGATGTTTCCTATGGCTGGCAGCCTGGTAGGGCACCTGAGGACAGGCGCTGCTGGTCGGCGGTAGCAGCGTGGTGGTCATCACCGTGCTGAAGCTGCTACGGCACCTAGGGGCTGTACAAGATGTGCTACGGCAAGCGGAAGGCATTGACTATCGGGCAGAGCGGGGTTGGCAGTACAACGAGGGCGCTAAATGGCCGCCGGTAGACCAGCGTGGGCGTGACTGACTTTCGCAAGGCACAACAGAAATGTCGGTGAAACCATGATCGGCTCAAGCCGGGGCAGTGCGTCTAGGCCAAGCACTTCTCCTGCTCAGATGCAATTACAAGTCTGTACTGAATAATTCGCAGCGGGCCGGTAGGTCTTGCCTGGGAATGACAAAGATTCCGTTGCGAATCGCTATCTACCTAATTCTGTGGAGACGTTAATGTTCAACCGTGCCCTTAAGAAAACACTAGAAGACCAGAGTGCGGAACTGTATCTGCTGCGTCAACAGGCTGAGCAGATGGAACGAAGCATGCTCTCCATCAGACTCGATGCGCAATTCAACATCTGCGAATTCAACGCGAATTTTGCTAAGGCTCTTGGATACACCAATGATCTTCGGGGGCGTCCGCTGTCAGCGATTGTTCCCCCCTACGTGAAAAGTCTGCCCTGTTTTCATTCATTCAATATGGCTATCTCGAAGTTTGAGCCGGTGAGTGATGACTACCGCTATCTGCGAGCCGACGGGAGCCTCGCCTGGATAAAGCTGAATTGGTTCCCAATCAAAGGCGAGGACGGAAAGCTGTCCCACGTCCAGGGGTACGGCAGCGAGATCAGTCAGGCCCTCGAAAAAGCAAAAGAAAACGAGGCTTTAATTGACGCGTTGATCCGCTCCACTGCGGTCATCCATTTTAATCTGGACGGTACGGTCATCACCGCCAATCAGCAGTTTCTTGCTGCCATGGGCTATTCGCTCGGCCAGATTACCGGGAAACATCACAGCATTTTTTGTCTGCCTGAAGAGGCGAACGCTCCTCAATATGCAGCCTTTTGGAAGACGCTCAACCGTGGTGAATACGTGGCTAATCGCTTCAAACGGATCGACAGCAGAGGTCAAGAGGTTTGGCTGGAGGCGACGTATAACCCCGTTCATGACGCCGAAGGAAAGTTATCCAAGGTGGTGAAATTCGCTAGCGTCGTGACTGAACAAGTGGCTCGGGAAACCCAGGTGCGGGAGGCGGCAGGCGTTGCCTATGGCGTTTCTCAACAAACGGATGTGAGTGCCGCGCGCGGGGCTGAAGTCGTGCAGCAAACTGTTCAGACCATGCAGAGCATTGCTGTACAAATGCAATCGGCCACCGAGAGTATTGAGGCGCTTGGTGAACAATCGTTGTTGATCAGCTCAATCGTTCAGACCATTGGTAGCATTGCTTCCCAGACCAACTTGCTGGCACTCAATGCTGCCATTGAAGCCGCCCGTGCGGGTGAGCATGGACGCGGTTTCGCCGTGGTAGCCGATGAGGTGCGTAAGCTGGCTGGTCGAACCAGCGAAGCCACCGAAGAAATCGTCACCGTAGTGCAGGAGAATCAGGCGCTTGCCGAGCGAGCTGTGCGAGAGATGTTCAGTAGCCGTGAGCAAGCCGATCATGGCCTGGCACTGGCCAACCAGGCCGGCACGGTGATTGTGGAAATCCAGGACGGTGCTAAGCAAGTGGTTGGAGCGGTTGGGCGTTTCACCAACGAATTGCAGTAATTCTGCATCGCGGAGCTTAGTGCAGCGTTGAATCAGTAAAAAGAGATTCTTTAGGGGCATCTCTCAGTCGGGTAAGAAGGAGGAGCGCATTGCTTGTGCGCCTCGGGCAGTGGGAGGTGGGCCAGCCGATATCGCGGTTGATGGGGTAGAACGGCAGGGGCGTACTCCAGCTATGGCTATTGGCCCTTCCTGAACAGCCGTGTATCGGACTCTGTGCGCTAGCGTACGGAGTGCCCGGCCATTGGGCGTATGCTAGCCCTTGCGCTGTGTTTTGCACCCAGAGAGCCCGATCATGCACGAATCGCATCAGCCGCAGCAGAACCATCTGCTGGCGGCCCTGTCAGCCGAGGTGCGCCAGCGTCTGTTCGCGCATCTAGAGCTTGTACCCTTGCCGCTTGGCAAGGTGCTCTATGAATCTGGCGATACCATGCGCCATGTCTACTTCCCCACCGATTCGATCATCTCGCTGATCTATGTGATGGAGAGTGGCGCTTCTGCGGAAATTTCCGTGGTCGGCAACGAGGGGCTGGTCGGCATCGCCCTGTTCATGGGCGGTGAGAGCACGCCGAGCCGGGCGGTAGTACAGAGCGGCGGGCATGCCTTCCGGCTCAAGGGGCCGTTACTCAAGGCCGAGTTCGATCGCCATGGCGAGCTGCTTGTGCTGATGCTGCGTTATACCCAGGCGTTGATCACCCAGATGGCGCAGACCGCGGTGTGCAACCGTCATCACTCCATCGACCAACAGCTGTGTCGCTGGCTGCTGTTGTCGCTAGACCGGTTGCCGAGCAACCAACTGACCATGACCCAGGAGTTGATCGCCAACATGCTTGGCGTGCGCCGCGAAGGCGTGACCGAGGCGGCTGGAAAATTGCAGCGCCAGGGCGTGATCGAGTACAGCCGCGGGCATATCACCGTGCTCGACCGGCACAAGCTGGAACAGCTCAGTTGCGAGTGCTACGCGGTGGTGAAGAAGGAGACTGACCGTCTGCTGCCATACGTGCCGCAGCGTCAGGTCAACTGAGGCGTTGCGTGCCGTAGCGAACAGAGCGCCACCACCGGCTTGCCCCAGACTGGCGACGCGGGATGGTCAGGCACCTGCTCCGCACCCCTCCGATTCGTATGTGCCGCAGGGACTCGCCCATGTCAGGGGTCATCCAGAATCTGCTCCTCGCCGGCCTGCCGGTCAAAGAGCGTAATGCCGTGCTGCAGCACTGCGAGCTGGTGCAGCTGCAATTCGGCAGCCTCCTGTGCGAGGCCAACGAGCCGATGCACTACCTGTACTTTCCGCTCACCGCCTTTATCTCGCAGGTGAATATCCTGAGTGGCCATCATCCGCTGGAATTGGGTTTGATCGGCTACGAAGGCATGCTCGGTGTCACCCTTGTACTGGGGGTAGAGACGGCGCCCAGCCGGGCGGTGGTGCAGGGTGCAGGCAGCGCCTTGCGCATCACCATCGAAGCGCTGCACGAAGAGCTGCTGGCCAGCCCGCGGCTGCAGCGTCGACTCAAGCGCTATCTCTACGTGTTGCTGGTGCAACTGTCGCAGAACGCCGCCTGCGGTCAGTTCCATGCATTGGAGCCGCGCCTGGCACGCTGGCTGTTGATGACACACGACCGTGCCCATGCCGACCATTTCCACCTGACTCATCAATACCTGGCCAACATGCTCGGGGTGCGCCGCAGCGGGGTGACCATTGCCGCTGGCGCGCTGCAGTTACGTGGGCTGATCCACTACAGCCGTGGCGAAATCAGCATTCTTGATCGGCCGCGGCTGGAGGCCGCGGCCTGCGAGTGCTACGCCGAGATGCTCGACGACTACAGCCGGCAGTTCAGCCTGCCGCTGCGCCGCTTGGCCTGAGTCAGGTACTGTCTGCGCGGCTTACCGGTTGCCATCCGCGTGCACCTCGACGCGGTCGTGGAAGAACCGATAGCGGTTGCGACCGGCCTGCTTGGCCTGATACATGGCATTGTCGGCATGGCGCAGCAACGCCCCGGCACTGCTGCCGTCGGCCGGGAACAGACTGATACCGATGCTGCAGGTGATCTGTACCCCGAGCTGCTCGATGCAGTGCTGCGCCGCCAGGGCGTCGAGAATTTTCCGCGCGCTGACGGCGGCGTCCCGTTCGCCCTGGATTTCGCTCAGCAACACGATGAATTCATCGCCGCCGGTCCGGCTGACGGTGTCCGAGCTGCGCACGCAGGCCAGCAGGCGTCGGGCGACGGATTGCAGCAACTGGTCGCCGACAGTGTGGCCGAGTGAATCGTTGATTTGCTTGAAGTTATCGAGGTCGAGAAACATCAGTGCCAGTGAACTGGCATGCCGTTTTGCCAGGTGCATCGCCTGGGCAATGCGGTCGTCGAGCAACAGACGATTGGGCAGGTGGGTAAGGATGTCGTGCTGGGCCAGGTGCGTCATCTTGTCGGCCTTCGCCTGCGCTGCACTGACGTCATGAAAGACGACCACCGCCCCGCTGATTTGCCCATCGCCATTGTGGATCGGTGCCGAGGAGTCCTCGAACGCCCGCGGTGTACGCGTGCCTTGGTCAGGGGGCGTTGGACGATTCTCTCGCAGGATCTGCGGCGCCGTGGCAGCGCAGCGGCTGGCGTCGCCATCGGGCGGCGGCATCACTTCGGCGATGGAGTGGCCGCGCGCTCGTTCCAGTGTCCAGCCGCTGATACGCTGGGCCGCGCGGTTGAGGTAATCGACACGGCCTAGCAGGTCGGTCGTGATCACCGCAGCGCCGATCGAATCGAGAATGATCTGGGCGTGTGCGTGCTCATGGGCAAGCCGGTCTGCTGGAATCAGGGCGCAGAACGCCTGCGTGGTCCGAGAATCTCGGCCATCGCCGAGAGCTCGATAGAGCATCAGCGGTATGGCCGCGGCGATGCGTGACAGCAGCTCGAAGTTGGTCAGGGCGGTACCGGGATACAGACTCTGCTCGAACAGAGCGATATCCAGACCGCCGGCCTGCGCGCGCATGACCGCATCGTCCAGTCGATCCAGGCATTCGACGACGAAACAGCCGTCGCCGGCCTGGTTCAGTATGGCCTGGAGCCCGCAGCCGGCTGCGGCATCCGTCGAGACCAGGAGAATTCGATAGGCCATGGCGTTTCCCCTTGCCGGTTGCCTGGAGCCTCTTTGCCGGCCGCTTCAGCGCGACGAGGTGAGATTGTTGCTGATGATGATCTCGACCCGACGGTTCAGTTGCCGTCCCGCGGCCGAGTCGTTGCCGGCCACCGGCGAGCCTTCGCCCATGCCTGAGGCGAGCAGGCGGCTGGCGGCGATGCCCTGGCTTTGCAGGTGGGACTTCACGCTGTCGGCACGACGCTGCGACAGACCGAAGTTGGCACTCTCGCTGCCGACGTTGTCGGTGTGGCCTTCAATTGTCACCGTACGTTCCGGGTGACGATTGAGAAAGTCGGTGAGTGTGGCCAGGTTATGGTTGGCGTCGCCATTGAGCTCCGCTCGGCCGCTGGCGAACAACAGGTCCCCCAGGGTTACCAACAGGCCGCGTTCGGTTTCCTCGGCGTTGAGGCCGTCGATCTGTCGTTGCAGATCGACGTTGCGTCGCTGCGCTTGATCGGCTTCGCGGGTGCGTGAGTCGAGGCGGGCACTTTCGCGTTGTTCGCCCAGTTGCCTACGTTGGTCCTCATAGAAACGCTCCAGGGCGCGAGCACGGGCAATCTCCACCTTGCGATCAGCCATCACCACCAGGTGTTGGCCCAGGAATTCATCGGTTCGCGGCTGTTCGGCAGCCAGTACGGCGGTCTCTGCAGCCTTCAGTGAGACCGGTACACGGCTGGCCAACTGCGGGTCGTTTTGCAACTGAGTCAACCGGTGGCGGGCATCGGCTGCACCCGTCGGTGTCACTGGCGTGGCTGCACAGCCAACGAGGGAGAAGGCGGCAACCAATAGATAGACTTGCGTGTAGTGCACGTTCATGGTCTCACTCCCGTGTTGCGTTGCATTTCCTGCTTCAGGCTCTCGGTGCTGTCACGCATTTCCTGATTGACGATGAGCGCCTTGGTCATTTGCGAGCGGGCCATGGCCAGTTCGGCTTCAGCCCGCGATTGTTCGGCCATGCGCGTGGCCAGCGGCATGTCCTCGTTCTGCACCGCCACTTCTGCGACTGCCAGTTTCTCCCGGGCCATGCCTAGCTCGAAGGCGGCATGTTCGCTGGCACGGGCCTGTTCGGCACTCTGGATGGCAAATTGCGCGGCCTGCAGTTTCTGGATAGGCGGCACAGGTTGCGATGCGCAGGCCGCGAGCAGCAGGGCGGTTCCGGCAAGGCCCAGTAGCGCTCCGACGCGGGTGGTTTTCTTGGTCTTGTTCATCTAGCTGTCCTCGGGCCGGCGGAGCCTGGGCATCCGCCTGCACAGTGATAAATCGACGGCGGCTCAGCGGTGTTTGGCGTCCAGCGTATGGCACCCGCCAGGTTCCCCGGCTAATGACCCCGGCGACTGCTGCGGGGGCATGCTCTTGTCCGTGTCGTCCCGGCGCTTGGGTTGAAAACCGGGCTCTGAGAACGAGCCCGGCTCCGCCGGGCGGCGGCGCTCGGTCACCTGTGGTGGTTGATAGGTAGGGTCGGGTTGCGTGGGGTTATGCATCGTGCACCTCTGCTGTGGAGCGGGGCCGGCGGGAGTGCCTGACCCTGATGCAGCAGATTGCCTGGTGTACGAATCGGCGTCGGTACGTTGCCGCGCATAGAGGGAAGCTGCGGCGGCCCCGGAGATGGCGTTCGCTGGCGCACAGACGCACTTGCGACGGTGGCGCAAGCTGCTCTTTCACTCAGCCTCAGTTCATTTGGAGTCAATCATGCATAGTTCAGACAATCGCCCAGAGTCGGGCAGCAATGGTTTTGGTGGCGCGGCGCAACCCGCCTTGGTTCTCCCCGAGGGCACCACACGCACCGGCCTGAGCAAGGAATTTCACAATCTGTTGGCCGACCTCGAAGACCTTATCAAGGAAACCACCTCGCTCGGTGCCGACGATCTGGCACATGCCAAGGATCGGCTGGTTGCCCGCCTGGCCAGCACTCGTCAGGGAATCGAGACGCTTGGGCTTAGCTTGGCCAAACAGGCCAATCATCAGGCAGTGATGGCCAATGATTACGTGCATGCGCAGCCTTGGAAAGCCATCGGGGTCGGCGCGGCGGCGGCCTTTCTGCTCGGCTGTGTGCTGGCTCGTAGCCGATAAGCATGGATCGAACGGCAATGTATATGCCCAAGTCCTCCCCCGTCAGCCCCGCAGCGCCAGGCGCACTGCGGGGCTTGCTGCGCCTTCTGCGCCTGTGGCGTGTCGCCGGTCCGCAATTGCTCGAACAGGTCGAGCTGCACGGGCAGTTGGCTAGTCTGGAGTGGGCTGAGGAGAAGCGTCGCCTACTGCGGCTTGTGCTGTTCGCCGGACTGGCTTTTGCCTGCCTGTTAAGCCTGTTGCTGGTACTCAGTGCGCTGTTGCTGGCGCTGAGCTGGGCAACGCCGTACCAGTGGTCTGGCGTTCTGGCGGTGGTAGGCTTGCATGGTCTGGGACTGTTACTGGCCTGCTGGCGCCTGAAGGTGCTCGTTGGCCGTGGCGCCCAGTCCTTCGCGGCGACACGTGAGGAACTGGCGGCTGGGTTCGTCGCGCTGCGGCGGACGATATGAAGGTATCCCCCGAGCAACAACGCCAGGCGTTGCGCTTGCAGCTAGCGGCGCAGCGTCAGCGTCTGCAGCAGCTGTTGGGCGCCGACTCGAAGGGCAGCTATCCCCGCAGCCTGACCCTGCGCCTGCTCAGGGCTATGCCCGCCCAGCGCGTGCAGCTGGTTTCTGCGCTGGCCATGTTGCTGGGGCCGCGTGCCTTGCGCAGTTTCAGTCTACTGCTGATTCTCGGTCGCTTCGTACGTCTGCTCGCTTCTGGTGCGCCACGGCAGAGGCCGGCAAGTGCTCGGCCAAAGCGCCTGAGGTAATGTGTCTGGGAAGTACGCTGGCGTACATACAACTGCGTTGCACTGGCACAGCATGAAGTTGACCAGAAACAGAACGGCCAGCGCCGCAGCAGGTTTCGCCATGCACGGAATGATCGAATCACCCCTCGTCAGGCATATCAATGCGCAGTGCCAGTCGCTCGCGCTCTACCTGCACAAACCCAGTGGCATGCGCTATGCCGCCAGTCTCGAGTCGGCCTGGAGCTATGAGCTCAATCCGCTGTACGGCCATGCGCGCCACGCCACACTCGACGATCTGGCCGATACGGAGGTCTGGCAGCGTCTGATTTGAGCCCGCTGGACGCCTGATCTCTGGCACCGTTTGCGGCTACAGCCGCGCCAGCCAGTTTTTTAGTTCCTTTGAGACGGCATCCGGCTGCTCCAGCGGAGCCAGGTGGCCACAGGTCTCGATAATGGCCAACTGCGCGCCGGTGATGGCGTCGGCCATTTCCCGGTGGACTTCCGGTGGTGTGATGGCATCGTCGCTGCCGCACAGCACCAGGGTTGGACAGGCGATCCGATAGAGGTCCGGACGGCTATCGACACGGCCGATCATGGCCCGCTGCTGGTTGATGCAGACTTGCGCACCTTGACTGTTGGCCATGGCACGAATCACTTCCAGCAAGCCCGGATCATCCAGATGCGCCGGGTGCACCAGTTTTGGTAGCAGCCCTTCGATAACGGCAGGAAAGTCCATTGCCGCTAGGCGTATCGACTGCATTCGGGCTTCGCTATTTTCGTCCGTGTCGGGCCTGGCACTGGTATCCAGCAAGGCCAGGGCCAGCACGCGCTGAGGTGCCTGGCGGAAAATTTCCAGGGCGACATAGCCGCCCAGGGAAAAACCGGCCAGGGCGAACTCATCGGCCGGTGCCTGGGCAAGCACCGCGCTGGCCATGGCGGCAATGGAGTCTTCATCGCTGACGTCGGCGACCGAAACGTGCGCGGTGGCGGCGAGAGCTGCGGCCTGATATTGCCAGAGGCGCGCATCGCAGAGTAATCCCGGAAGCAGCAGCAGGTGTGGTCTGGTCATGGTCGGCCTCGCAATTTTATCGGCAGATGGGGGAATCCGGACAGGCTGGGCACAGCTTCCGCTCAGGTTGCGCCATGCGCGGCGTGGCGACCGTGCGTTAGCACACCCAGGGGCGGCGGCACTGAGCTGTGGAGGTACGCGAACGCACAGACGCCACGCCACCGTGGCAATAGCCTGAAGTCGTACGCGCTTTGTGCGTGGAGCCAATCGGGAGTAGAGCGATGGACACCTATCGTCATAATGTATCCGCCAGTTTTGCCCAGCGTGCAGCGGCTGATCGCGTCCTGTCCAAGCTGCTCAAGCGCGGCTTATCACGTGAGCAGTTGCAGATACTGGATGTTAGTGAACACACGCCGCTGGGCCTGGCGGCTCGGCTCAAAAGCCGTTCGGCGCGCAATGCGATGCTGACCTATGGCGCCATCGGCGCTGTGGTCGGCGGGGTATTGGGCGCACTGGCCCAAGCGGCTCTGGTCATCTCGGACATGGGCTTGCTGACTGCCAGCCCATCGCTTGCGCCGATCATGCTGATGGGCTGGGGTGCTTTTCTTGGGGCCTTGCTAGGTGCCCTGATCGGCCTCGCTGCGGTTGTCCCGTGGCGTCCGAGCCTGACTCCAGAGGAGATAGCCGCCGGCGGTAGCGTGTTGTTGGCCAATACCCGCAGTGCCGAGCAAACCAGTATGGTCCGTGAAGTGCTGACGGCTTCCAGTGGTACTTGCAAGGATGTGGATATGGTCCAGAGCGGGCGTGACGGCTGGTTAAACTAAGTTGCGGGTCATGTCCGGCATCAGCGTCCTTCGGTCTGCCTGAGGCATGGCAGCCAGCGCGGCGTAATTTGCAGTAGATATGGCCGGTCAGCCCGCTGGGGCTGACCTGGCATATCGTCCTCGTCTCAGAAGGTCAGCGCCTTCGATTGCACGCTTCTCACCCCGCGCACGTTTTCCGTAAGTTTCACCGCCAAGGCGCGTTCGGCGCCATCGTCAACCTTGCCGCTGAGGGTGACGACACCGTTCTCGGTGCTGACATCGATCCCCGTACCGCCGACATTACGCGAATAGAGCAGAGTGGATTTCACCTTGGTGGTGATCCAGCTGTCGGCGATGTCGTCGCCGGCTTCGCTGGCGGCCTGCTTGCTGCTGTCGACCATACCCGGTTTGTCAGCCTTGACCTTCAGCTGATTGTCGACGGCAGTCACGCCGTTGGTGCTCATTGCCAGGCTGGCCGCATGCTCGAGGGCTTCACTGCTGCCCACAGTGCCGCTGAGAGTGACCTTGCCGTCGCGGGTGACTACCTTGGTATCCATGCCCTCGGCATGTCGGCTCCATAGCAACTTGGACTTGATCGCCGCCGTGGTGCTGGCATCGTCGATGGTATCGCCGAAGCTGCGTTCGCCGCTGGATTTGCTCGGGGTGAACTTAGCATCGACGACGATGTTGTTGGTCACCGAATCGATGCCGCTGACGCCGAGCGCGATCTCATTGGCCAGTTCCTTGTTGGCTTCTTCGGTCACTCGGCCGGTCAGCGTCGCCTTGCCATTGTCCACCGAAACCTTGAGGTCGCTGGCGCGCAGATAGGGGCTGATGGAGTAGGCGGTCGAGATCTGGCTTTCCTGGCGTGCCTCGGTGATGTCCTGGGACATGTTTTCCGCTAGCGCACCACCGCTCGCTGTGGCGATGGCCAGAGCGAGCGATGAAGCCAGCAGAAGGGTGCGCGGTTGCGTATGCATGATAAGAGTCCTTTGCGAGAAAGCCGGCGGCGATGCGCGTGCAGCTGGCGCCTGGCCGATGGTCGGTGGGAGGGCGTTGCACCGGTATCGGCTATGGCCGATACCGGATGATGCAGCTTGGCAGCCCATGGGCTGGCAGTCGGTGCGTTGGCGCACCGTGGGCAGGCCCAGGTTCATATCCGGCCAAGTAGCACCAGAATGAGGAGGATGACGACGATCAGGCCCAGGGCGCCGCTGGGCATGTAGCCCCAACTGCGGCTGTGAGGCCAGGTGGGAATAGCGCCGACCAGTAGCAGGATCAGCACGATCAGCAGAATGGTGCCCAGGCTCATGGCAGGCTCCTTGCGGTATTGATGATGGGGTGGGTTTAGCAGGCGCGCAGTGGTGGGTCCGTGCTCTACATGACATCAGCATGGCGTAGACAGGGCTGCCGATCTGTACGGCTGCGCACGTAAGCTGGCGATAGCGCTGCAAGCTGTTGCGGCGGGCAGGAGAGGGGAGCTTGGCGCTGAACGCCAGGAAGCCAAACGCTCCGCAGAGGGCGGAGCGATGGAGTGCGCGGTCAGATCAGCTTTTGCATTTCTGCAGGAAGCTCTTGACCTGTTTGTCTGCCTCGTCACGCGTGAGGGCGTAACGCTCTTTGATCAGACCAGCCAGTTTCTGCTCCTGGCCTTCGGTTTTCAGCAACTCGTCCTCGGTCAGCTTGCCCCAAGCGATCTTCGCGGCGCCGACCTGTTGCTGCCATTTGCCTTTGAGGGCATCCGTACTTGGCAGGCTCATGACTTTTTCGGCTCCCGGTTCTGCGCGTTGCGCTTGTCCTGAGTGGCCTGCGGCTTGCCTTGGTTGGCCGCTTCCTTGGGTTGTTGAGGCGACTTGGCGGGCCCCTCGAAGCTGTCCTTGCTGATGACAGGATCGCGATCCGCCTTGTAGAACGGCTGGGCGGTGCTGGCGGTTGACGGTTTCTGGGTTTGGCCTTCGGCTTTACCCGAATGCTTGGCCGGTTGTTGATAGGTGGGCTTGTGCATGGTGACCTCTGCTAAAACCGGCAACTGCAAAGGTGCGAGGTGCCGGGAAGAGGACTGTGACAGGCTGGTACGGGCCAGTCGGTGCGTTGTCGCGCTTAGGTTGCAAGTCAGTGCTCGGTCAGCGTCATCAGAATATCGGCGTACCAGGTGCAGTTAAGGCCTAACGCCTCGTCCAGTAACAGGTCACGGCTGCCCAGGTCGACCCGGGACGAGTGAATACCCAGCAGGCGCCACGGCAGGGATTGCTGCCCTGTGGCGGGATTGCTGGTCCGCATCACCACCGGTGAGCCACTGGTACCGCGGTGAGTGCGAGCGTCGGTGAGAAAATAGCCGAGACCCTGAAAGCGAAGGCCGAAAGAGGACGCGAGAATTGCGTGGCGTACCACTGGCATGTGGTGAAGGCTGTCATGGAAGCCGAGCGGGAAACCAACCACCAGCAACTGGGCGCCGATCTCGATATGTTCCTGAGGCTGCACTAAATGTTCCGGTCTGAAGGCGTGGTAGGCGATGGCAGTGGGTAGTGCCGGGCGTTCGATTTCGATCGCGGCCACATCGATTTCGCCGGCACTATCCAGGCCTTGGCGCCATAGGCTGCCGCCGTTGCGGTAAAGAGGGATGGAAAAGCCTGTGGAGCTGGCCATATTGGTCGAATCGGTGTGGACTTCTATCTCCAGGCTGTCCGGGTGATGACCCGTGGGCTCATCGATCAATACGTGGCGGCTGGTGACCAGGAACAGGCGCTCATCGCGAGCGAAGAAGAACCCGCTGGCATTGGTCAGCACCTGCGTGCCTGCAATGGTGGTGATACGTGCCACGCTCAACATCAGGGAATCGATCATCTTCTTAAGGGCCTCCGGTCGATAATTTGCTTACCGACTGTCATGTCGCATCAAGTCCTTGGGCTAGCCCGCAAACAGTCAAACCAGCGGTGTTACTTGTGCCATTGCGTCCTGATCTTTCATCCATTCTGCAGCCAGCCATGGCATCACCGATGAATGCGGGGCCATCCCTCGTTTCGGTGCATTGAGTCTATCGGGTGAAGACCGAATCGTATGCGTGCCAGCGTACGGATCGAGTGGGTACGGAGTGGCAGTATCCATATGGATGGCGCGTCTGCTTCGCGTCGGATAATTCCGATTGGTGAACGATATGCACAAGCCCAAGAAATCTGACCAACCGAGTAAACCTGCTGACCAGCATTTGCCCGGGGGTTCTGATTCCAGCAGTTACCAGCAAGAGGTTGAGCAGCGTGAACGTCGACTTCTCAAGCGCGAGAAGCGCGAACAATCGACACGAGACTTGCAAGATGACTTGATGGATAGCTAGCGAACTAACGCCATGCGATCTTTCGCAGAAGGAGTCTTCGCTAGCTTGAGTGTCAGCGATCATATGAAAAGGTGATATTTTCGTTGGTCGTCTGTTTTTTTTAAAAAAGTAGTCCTTGCTTCGCGAGCATGAGTTGCAATGGTGAGGGGGACGGGGCAATTAGCTAGGCCTAATACCGGCCTATTGGGAGGTCGTAATGAAAACTTCGTACTCAGATATCTATCGATATATTGTCAGAGAGCTTGCGCCGTCGCCTCCTGAGCCAAAGAATGTTCCACTTATTATCGTTTGTGAACCACTTGATGAGCAGCCAGGTAGTCCTCATCACACGGTGATCATACACCTCGTAGCTGGCACAACTATGAGCGAGGCGCAGGAGATGGCAGATGCCTTGCAAGCCAAGGTCCAAACTTTTTGCCATGTGGAGAAACCCGCGACTAGAAATAACTGAGTGCTGGATTGCATTGCGTTGATTTGCCGGTGTGGTCAAGCCACTCTAGGGCTAGGTCGCTTGACACTCTATCGCTTAAGGCAGGGCTGTCTTTTGTTACTCGAATATTGCAGGTTGAACTATCTGCTCTAACTTTCTAGAGGTTGGTATTCGAAGATGTAGTCGATCATTACGTGGTGCGATTGCGCTCGAAGAAGCTCAGCACCTGTTTTTCTGCTTCTTCGTGGGTCATGCCGTAGCGTACCTCTACCAGATGGGTCAATTTGTCTTTATCCCCTTCGGATTTGATCAGCTCATCAAGGGTCAGCTCATCCCAGTTGATCATGGCTGGGCCGGCCAGTTGCCGCCATTTTCCTTTGATGATGTCGCTAAGTAGTCTGCTCATTTGAGTTACTCCGTGATGTCCAAAGGCTGAGTAGGCGGCATGACGGGATCAGGGCTGCTGATGAGATTCAGCGGCAGCTTGATGTCCACGTGGTGTTCCCGATCATCATCGCGCAATGGCAGTCCGTCGCCTTCGAGGCGGATGCCATCGAGGTCGATCGTCTGCTCATCCTGCTTTGTGCGCCGCACCGTGATTCGGTAAGGCGTGGCGCCATAACGGTAGTGCAAGGTGAAACCGGGCCAGTGTGCCGGCAATAGCGGACGAATATGCAGGCAGGCGCCGCTGCGCTGCACACCGAGCAAGGACTCGACGATCAAGCGGTACATCCACCCGGCGGAGCCGGTGTACCAACTCCAGCCGCCACGCCCCTCATGCGGCGGCATGCCGTAGACATCGGCAGCCAGCACGTAGGGCTCGATCTTGTAGGTCGCAATCGCAGCGGCACTGTCTCCATGGGCGATCGGGTTGATGGCGTGGAGGAGTTCCCAGGCTCGTGTGCTGTCGCCGAGCGCGGCGAAGGCCATGCTTGCCCAGACCGCTGCGTGGGTGTATTGGCCGCCGTTCTCGCGGATGCCGGGTAGATAACCCTTGATGTAGCCAGGGTCCATGGTGCCGTTATCGAAAGGCGGCGTGAGAAGCTTGATCAGGCCTATGTCGCGACGAAACAGGTGACGGTCGAGCGACGCCATGGCCATGCGCTGGCGCTTCTCGGGGGCCGCGCCCGAAAGTACGCACCAGCTCTGGGTGATGGAATCGATACGGCACTCGTCGTTGCTGGCCGAGCCCAGCGGCGTGCCGTCGTCGAAGTAGGCACGGCGATACCAGGCACCATCCCAGGCGTGGCTTTCCAGGCTTTCACCAAGGGCCTTGGCCTGCTGCAGACAGCGGCGTGCAAAGTCCGGGTCGCCATTGCGTTCGGCGGTCGTCGCGAATCGGCTCAACACCTCATGGCCGAAGAAGCCGAGCCATACGCTTTCTCCCTGGCCCTGTTCACCGACACGGTTCATCCCGTCATTCCAGTCGCCATGCCCCATCAGTGGCAGGCCATGACCGCCGCGTCGCAGGCTGTGCTCGATGGCGCGCACGCAGTGCTGGTAAAGCGTCTCTCGCAGAGCCGACTGGCCAGGCAGGTCGTAATAGGATTCCTCACCGCTGTCGAGTGCGCGGCCTTCCAGGTAACCAACGCTTTCCGAGAGCACGCTGTGGTCACCGGTGACCTGCACGTAGCGGCTGGTTGCCAGGGCTAGCCAGAGATAGTCATCGGAGCAGCCGGTGCGCACGCCACGGTTCATCGGCGGGTGCCACCAGTGTTGCACGTCGCCCTCTATGAACTGGTGGGCTGCGCATAGCAGCAGATGCCGACGCACCGCTGCCGGCTCGGTGTGCAGCATGGCCATGCCGTCCTGCAATTGATCGCGAAAGCCGATGGCTCCGCCAGACTGGTAGTAGCCGCTGCGTGCCCAGAAGCGGCTGGCGATGACCTGGTACATCAGCCAGCCGTTGACCAGTACATCGAGCGCCGGCTCGGGCGTTTCAATCTGCACCGCTGCCAGCGTCGAACGCCAGTGGGTGCGTACGATTTCCAGTTCGACCGCTGCCGTGGCGTTGCCGCGCATGCGCTGAACCAGGCGAGAGGCGCTCTTTGCGCTCTGCTCGGCGCCAAGACGGAAGGTCACCTCGTGGCTTGCCCCTGGCACCAGTTCGATCCCGACCCTCAGCGCAGCGCAGGGATCGAGCCCCGTGCCCCTGCGCCCTGACAGCTGCTCCTGGGCCATGGCTGCCGGTGCCTTGAGGTTGCCATTGCGTCCGATAAATTCGCTGCGGTCGGCCGTGCTGCTCATGAGCGGCATGTCGACATCGAAGAAAGCCACCCGGCCAGGGAATTCGATCGAGTAGGCGTTGCGCGCGAACAGGGCGCCAGTGTCCGGGTCCGCATCGGTGACGATGTGCATGCTCGATTGACTGCGCAACTCGCCCAAAACCCAGGCTACATAGCCGGTGATCGAGAGTCGCCGGGGCCGATTCGAGGTGTTGCGCACCAGCAACTGCGAGAACTTTATTGGCGCCTCCAGCGCCACATAGACGCGCAGCTCGGTTCGGATGCCGTCCTCATCGTGCTCGAACAGACTGTAGCCGAACCCGTGACGGGTAAGGTACCGAGCGTTTCCCGGACAGGGCAGGGCAGTCGGTGACCAGTAGTGACCACTGTCCTCGTCGCGCAGGTAGATGGCCTCTTCGCTGGTGTCGGTGACGGGGTCGTTGCACCAAGGCGTGAGGCGGAATTCGTGAGCATTCTCATGCCAGGTGTAGGCGCTGCCGCTTTCCGATATCACCGTGCCGAACTGGGGGTTGGCGATCACGTTGACCCAGGGTGCCGGAGTGGGCTGGCCGGGCATCAGATGAATGACGTACTCGTTGCCATCGGCGCTGAATCCCCCATAGGGGTTGCTCAGCAGCAGGCGTGGGTCTGGTTCCGGAAGTGTTGAGCTGCGCGCGGGCTTGCGCAGCAAGCGCGCGTCGAACGCCGGCAATGCCGGGCCTGCCTTGCGATGGCGGATCTGTTCGGACAGACGGCCATGCCTGTCGTTGAGCACGAGGTGTGCCACGGCCTGCATCAGAATCCGGTCCTCGCTGGACAGCTGCTGCACCGGGCGGACGAAAATGCCGCCGGGTCTATCCAGCAGATGCGCCTCGCTGCCGGAGGTCGCCAGGCCCAGGATCAGGTCTTGCAGGTTCTGCCGGTAGCTGGCCTGGTCTTCGTTCCAGATCACAAGGTCCACCACCAGCCCTTTCTGGCGCCAGTAGGCATGGGCCTGTACCAGCTGGCGCACCAGTTCGATGTTGCCCGCGCTGGAAATTTGCAGCAGCACGATCGGCAGGTCGCCCGAGATGGCCTGGCCCCAGAGCCCTGTCTGGTTGCGCTGGTTGGCCGCCAGGATCTGAGGGGGGGCGCGCAGCGCCGGCGCACTGTAGAGAATCGACGCGGCCATCTGCTCGAACAGGCGTGCATCGGCGTGACTGATGTTCAGTTGCCGCAGCAGCACTTGGCTATGGGTCCAGGCCAGATCGAAAACGCGATCAGCGAGGTGGCGGTCGCGGTATTTGTTGATCAGGTGCAGGCACCCGCTGCGGCTGTCGCTGACACCGCTTACCAGGTCGATGATGGCGCCCTGGCCAGCCTCCAGGACGAAGCGGCAGCGTATCGCCACGATGGGGTCGAGCACGGCGCCGACCGTCCCCGAGAGCTCCTCGACGTCCATGGCCGCCGGCTGCGCCAGGTTGCGTCCGCGACCGATGAATCGGGCGCGGTCGGTCTCGTAGGAAATCGCTTCGATGTCAACGCCATGGGCGGCCAGCAGATGGCATAGCCAGGGGGCGTGTTCGGTTTTCGAGCGCGGCCGGCGGGTACACAGAATCGCCTGTAGATCCGCGTGTAACTCGGTCTCTATGAACAGTTTGCTGAAGGCCGGATGGGCCGAGTCGCTGCGCGGCGGCGCCAGCACCACTTCGGCGTAGCTGGTCAGTTCGATGGAGCGACGCGCAAGGCCACGATTGTTGATATGCAGGCGCCGCAGTTCGGCATTGTCCTCGGGGGAAACGACGATCTCCGTATGGGTGTCGATATCCTGTTGGCGCACGCGAAATTCGGCCCTGGCGTCGGTGAATATCGCCTCGAAGCTGTCCGTACGTTGCAGCGTCGGTTGGAATGCGCTCGACCAGAATGCACCACTGGCGGTGTCGCGCAGGTAGCAGAACGTCCCGGCGGCATCACAGGTAACGTCCTCCTGCCAACGGGTGACGGCGAGCTCGTTGCATCGGCTGTAGCCGCCGCCGGCATGGCTTATCATCACGTGATAATGGCCGTTGGAGAGCAACTGGACGGCAGGGTGGGCGCGATCAGGGTGGGTATAGACGCGCAACTTGCTTTCATCGACGCGAGTCGCCGCTTCTTCCTGCGCCACCTGGGGCGCATGCAGGTATTGAGTCGCACTCTTGGGCATGCGCTCCTGGAGCAGCAAGGCCGTGGCCTGGAACTGCGGATCGGCCTCGAAGCGCCGGTGCATGGGGCGCTCGAGCAGCACGGCAGCAAGTGCCAGGAAGCTCATGCCCTGGTGATGGGCCATGAACGACTGGATCACCGCTGAGCTTCGCCCCAGGGGCAAGCGCGCGCTGGTGAAATCCAGCGCCTCATACAGGCCGTAGCGACCCGCCATGCCCATGCCAGCCAGCGCCTGCATGTTTCGGCACGCCTCGGCAGGTGCCACCAACAGAGCCAGAGCCGATGCATAGGGGGCGATGACGATGTCGTCGCCGAGTCCCCGTTTCAGGCCAAGACCTGGAACGCCAAACGCTCGGTACTGGTAGTTCAACTGCGTGTCCAGGGCGTTGTAGCCCGACTCGGATACGCCCCAGGGCAGGCCGAGTTTGCTGGCATAATCGATCTGGCGCGCCACTGCGGCCTTGCAGGTCTGGTCCAGCAAGGTTCTCGGGTAACTGGGCATCACCAGCAGCGGCATGAGGTACTCGAACATCGAGCCGGTCCACGACAGCAGCACCGGGACGCCACCGCTACTGGTCAACAGTCGGCCGAGGGCGAACCAGCCCTCCTGTGGCAACTGACCCTGGGCAATCACGACGAAGTTGGTCAGCCGCGCCTCCGAGGCCAGCAGGTCGTAGTAGGCGCCATCGAGACGTTGTTCATCAGCGTTGTAACCGATGGCCAGCAGGTCTCGCTGCGGGTCGTAGAGAAAGGTGAAATCCATGTCTGCCAGGTCGCCTGCCAATTTGGCCAGGCGTTCTACCAGCGCGATTCGCTCCATTGCGCAGGCTTTGGCTTTGCGCATTGGCACCTGCTCGTCTGCCGGCCGGTCGTTGGCATCGAGCGTTGCCAGTTGCTGCCAGGTGACGCGTCGCGACCGTTCGCCAGGCAGGAGCAGGCTCGACATTTCAGCGCCCAGGTCTCGGCATTGCGCGCTCAGCACCTGTAGCCAGTAGCTGGGTTCTTCTTGCTGGGCCAGGGGGACGATCAGTTTTTCTGCCTGCTCGAGCAAGCGCTGCAGGGTAGGCAGCAGGTTGCTCGGGGGCTCGGGGGGGAGCGCTGGCGCTGCCAATACCTTGAACAGCCCGTCCAGAAGCTGTCCATCCAGACCGGCATCCAGCACGGCTTCTTGCAGGACATCAAGGCAATCTCTGAGGCCCTGCAGTGTGCGCGTGTCATTTGGCGCAGCATCAGGCAGTTCCAGCAGTCCCTGACGCAGCGTCATGAGCAGGCCGGCCAGGTTGCCGCTGTCCACCGTCGAGATGTAATGCGGCGGTAGCGGTTTCAGGGTGAGCGTGTCGTACCAGTTATAGAAATGCCGGCGATGACGCTGCAGCAGGGCCATGCTGGTCAGCATGTGCTCCAGCCGAGAGAGCAAGTGCCCGCCGCTGATATAGGCGAAATCATGGGCGGCCAGGTGGGACAGGAGGGCCATCCCCATGTTGGTGGGGGAGGTGCGATGCGCGGTGACGGCCACCGGCTGTTCCTGGATGTTGTCCGGCGGCAGCCAGTTGTCCGCAGGCCCTACCAGGTCCTCGAAGAATGCCCAGTTCCGCCGCGCCTGACGTCGCAGGAAGCGTCGCTCGTGTGCAGTGGGTTCGAACGCCAGCGAGGCCGAAGGCTTGCTCAGCCACCAGGCGAGTGCGGGGGCGACCGACCAGGCGAGCAGGAAAGGCGCGGCGACCGCCAGAGCCAGAGGATGCATGACCAGCAGGATGAACAGTCCGGCGGCGAGTGCCGGGCACACCCACATGAGGCGATACAGCCCGGATAGATCGTTACGACTGCCGCGCTCGACTTGCCGAGAAGGGTTCCACTGCAGCAGGTTGCGATGGCTGACCAGCATTCTCCATAGCGTTCGACCAATCGCATCCAGGCTGTTGAGCGTCTCGAAAGGCAGCCATACCAGCGGCAAGAGGGCTCGATGAAAGCTTGATCCGCTGCTGCGCAGGGTTGTAGTCAGATGCAGACGCAGCGGTACCTCGGGTGGCTTGTGCAGCAATTCGTGCAGTAGGCCAAGCAAGGGTTGCGTAACCACCAGGGCAATGATCGCCAGTACCCAAAGCAGCGGCTGCGAGCTGGCGAACCAGGCCCACAAGAGACCGCACAGAAAAGCCGCCGGCTCAAGGCTGCGGCGAAGGTTGTCGAAGATCTTCCAGCGGCCCAGAGCATCCAGGCGGGTAGCCTGCTGGCAGCCAGCCGAGGGAGGGCATGAGAGCAACCAAGGCAGCAACTGCCAGTCACCGCGAATCCAGCGGTGGTGCCGTTTGGCATCGGCGCTGTAGCAGGCGGGGTATTCCTCATAGACCTGGATGTCGCTGGTCAGGCCGGAGCGCGCATAGCACCCCTCGATGAGGTCATGACTCAGAATGCGGTTTGCCGGCAGGCAATCCTCCAGCGCGCGCTCGAAGGCATCCACGGCATAGATGCCCTTGCCGATGAACGAGCCATTGCTGAACAGATCCTGATAGACATCGGAAACGGCGCGTGTGTAAGGGTCGATCCCTGCATCGCTACCGAACAGGTGGGCGTAGGTCGAGCGCGCGATACTCGACAGACTGATGCCGACCCGTGGCTGCAGGATCGCGTAACCGCTGGTGATGCGTCGCTTGCTGGCGTCGAACTGCGCCGCGTTCAGAGGGTGAGCGAGGGTACCGACGAGCTGGCGTGCGACATCACGCGGTAGCTGCGTGTCGGTGTCCAGGGTGATCACGTAGACAGTCTGCTGCAGCCTCGCCAGATCGCCGACGATCGTGTCGAAGCGTTCTCTTCCGTGGCCGCGCAACACTGCATTGAGCTCGCTCAGCTTGCCGCGTTTGCGTTCATGCCCCATCCAGCGGCGCTCGGTCGGGTTCCAGCGTCTGGGTCGATGCAACAGGTTGAACCGGCTGCCTTCCATGGCCGGGTACTTGTCATTCAACGCTTCGATTGCCTGGCTGGCCCGCTCCAGCAGCGGCGCATCCTCATCCTGGGTTTCCTGCTGCGCGTCGAGGAAGTCGGTGAGCAGGGCAAAATGCAGATTGCTGTCGCGGTTGGCAAGGTAGCGCACTTCCATGCCCTCCACCAACTCGTCGACATCCAGCGCGCTGCCAATCAGTGTCGGCACGACCACGAGGGTGCAGGCATCCGCGGGAATGCCCTCGCTGTAATCGAGGCGCGGCAACATGTTCGCCGGCATCGTCAGGGTCACCAGCCAGTTCACCAGGCCGATGGCCAGGCGGCTGGTCATCAGCAGGAGTGGTAGGCTGAGCATGACCAGGTACACCAGCGACCAATTGTCGGCATGCGCCAGGGCCAGCATAGGCCAGGCCAGCAGGACGGTGAGCAGCAGGGCTGGAATCAGGAAAAAATACAGTGGCGCACGACTCAGCAGCCGTTGCCCGTGCTCGATGAGTGACAACTGCACACCGAGCTGTCGCTCCAGTGCCGGTACACCCTTATCGATCAGGTAGAAGCCGATATGGGCCATGCGCGGGATATCAGGCGGTGCGCCTGCGGCCAGGTCGAGCGCCGCGCGCGCGACTCCTGTCTCGTCGTGCTGACAGGCCCGGGACAACCGTTCCACCGCATGCCGATAGTGATCGCGCGTGGCGAAGTCCATGCGTGCGTAGATACCCGCAGGGTCCTCGCGCAGCACCTGCTCCACGCCACTCATGCGCTCGACGAACTTGCGCCAATCGGTGGCCGAGAGCATGCGCAGGCTGTTGATACTGTTGCTGATGGAGACCTGTTCGGCCGCTTGTGATTGCGCGTCCAGCTGCACTAGACGCTCTATGTTCAGGTCGGACTCCGCCAGTGTCTGCTCGATCCAGGTCAGCGGCAGCATGAGCGCGGTGTTCTGCCCCTGCAGCCGGCGCGCCAGTTCGGCGACGAACGAGCTGGACATGGGCAATGGTGAGCGCGCCATGTCCGCTACGGCCAGCACGATGCTCTTGGCATCGCGCTCTGCGGTTTCACTCAAGCGGTCTGCCCACTGATTCGCCAGGTTGCGATCGTTCCAGCTGGCCATCACCCGTGCGGCCACGCGGCGCAGATTCTCGATCAGCGCAAGGCGCAACATGATGGGCACGGCCCAGAGTTCGCCCAGGCTCAGCGCAGTGATGGATTGATAGGCGGTGATGAAGCGCCCGAGACTTTCACTGTCGACCCGTCCATCGCCGTGGGAGATGGTTTCCAGGGCGATGTCATAAACGCGGGGCAGGGTGGACGATGGCCCATGAGACAGCCCGGGTAGCTCACGGCAATAGCCTCTGGGGAGGTGCTTCTGGGCGGTTCGTATCTGCTCTTCGATCAGATAGAAATTGTCCAGCAACCACTCGGCGGCGGGTGTAGCTCGTTGGCTGGAAAGCGTCGCGACCGTCATGGCCTGGCAACTGCTCGCCAGTACCCTGGCGTTCTCGGTCAGTCGCTCCAGCAAGCCGTCCGAGGTGGTGTGCTGGCTGAGTCGATGCTGATGCGCGAGCTCTACACCATGGTTCGCCATTTGCTCGGCACTGAACAGTTCAGAGCGGAGGACGGCCTCGTATTCGAATGTACGAGGCATAGAGCGCCATAATCGCCGGATGAGGCTAGACCACTGAGTATCCATATGCTTCCTGGCGTGCGGCGTCAGCGTTCGGACAGGCCAGCGCAGAGGAATCACTCCAGGGTTGCCAGCATGCCGTTGCGCGGATCCAGATGCGTGAACAGTCATCAGGCCTTGAAACAGGCGGGGCGTCTGTCCGCTGCCGCACATAGCTACCGGGCTCTCCAGGTGTTATTCCAAGTCTTACTCAGTCATGGAGCCCGCCTCTAGCGGCGTTTGTGTTCCAGCGTACTGACGGCCCGTATTCTCGGCGTATGCTGGGCTGGGCTGGGCTGCGCTTGTACTGCGGGAGATCGAACATGCAAGAACTACCACTGCCTCTGCGAAACCATCTGCTCAGTGCGCTATCGCCGGATGTCTGTACACGGCTCTTTTCAAACCTTGAGCGGGTGCATCTGGCATCGGGCCAGGTTCTCTATGAGCGACATGATGTGATGAGTCACGTCTATTTCCCGGTCGATGCCGTCATCTCCTTGCTCTACCAGACAGAGCACGGCGCCGCGACGGAGATTTCGGTCGTTGGAGATGACGGGATGGTGGGTATCGCCTTGTCGATTGGCGGGGAGAATCTCCCGAGCCGTGCCGTGGTTCAGCGCAGCGGCCATGCCTTTCGCCTCGAGGGCGCGCTGCTCAGGGATGAGTTCGCCCGTCACGGAGATTTGCTCGGGCTCGTGCTGCGTTATACGCAAACCTTGATCGCGCAGATGGCGCAGGCCGCCGTTTGTACCCGACATCATTCTATCGATCAGCAGCTCTGTCGCCTGCTCTTGCTCTGGCTTGATCATCTGCCGGGTAACGGTGCGACGGTGCCGCAGGAGTTGCTCGGAGACAGGCCCGGTACGAGTCGCACGAACATGGTAGGCGCCGCCGATAAGCTCAGGCGCCAGGGGATAATCGATTACGACGCCGAGACCGTTACCGTACTCGATCGGCATCAGCTGGAGCAGTTGTGCTGCGAATGCTACAAGCTCGTCAAGCGGGAAAGTGAGCGTCTCCAGCCCTGCGTGGCACAGCTCAAGTAGGGGGGATTGGCTGGACTGAGCTGCGTGCCAGAGGCGCCAGGAAGTTCAAGGCTACCACCCGCTCCCGCCATTCTCTGACGGTGTCAGATAACCTGCTCAAGCAGGAATTCACGGCATCGGCACCGAATCAGAAATGGGTGGGCGACATCACCTACCTGCCCACGGAGGAAGGTTGGTTGTATCTGGCGGTGGTCATCGATCTGCACTCGCGGGTGGCTCTGGCATCCAGAAACAGCGCTGCGAAAACCTCGTGCTCAAAGCCACCCAGCTTCGCGATCAGGTAGTCCTTGACCAACTCCGAAGACGTGAAGGCTGCACCTCGCTGAACCTTCTGGTCGATCACCTTGCGAGCAGCGTCCAGGATCTACTCCGCTGTAGCAGGCAAATAACGACCTTGCTCGTCGCGAATTATCAGGGAAGCGTCAAAGGCGAGAGAAAGCTGCGACATGATCGTGCTCCAGTTGCTTGGACGGAATTGCCCGGAACCGGCCCAGCACGTCGCAGCGCAGCAGTTAGGGGGCGATAAGCCGGCCCCGCCGCAAGCGCGCGAAGCGCGTGCAGCCCTTGACGGTGAGAACGACGTGATAGGGTGAGAGGAAACAGCAAGACCGCCACTCCAGCGATCTCACAGGCGCCACCAGCAAGCGAAGCGCGCAGGCTCTATCGGCCCAGCGAAAAACGCCCAGAGGCGTTGTTGGCGAACGGCAGGAGCCAATTCGCGCTATGTGACCAATGGCCCATCCTGCCGGGTTGGCAGATGGCTGCTACCGAAATATTCTCCGGTCGCTGGGCTAACGAAGTGCTAACAGGCAGTACGCTGACCCCATGCACTCCGTTAGCTCAGAACCTTCCTTACTGGTCTGTCTTACAGGCCACTTCATTGGCATTTGCCAAAGCTCAGGTCAGCCCTGGCACCTCGCTTCGTTGAGCGTCAGGGTCTTTCTGTGGCCGAAGTAATCACCAGCGGTACAGGTCTTGGCGTGATCACCGCAGCCTTGGGATGAGTACATGCGTTGATGGATATGGAAGCTGCTTGGGGTGCTTAAGTAAGGCAGTATCAGGCTCGATATGTTCGTCGAAGCGCTGGTGGAGGACTTTACCCCGTTAGCACGGGGGTATCTAAGTAATGGCTAGCAGCCCAGGTTCAGAGAGCCCGGATTACATACCTATCGGAAAGATGTGATTTCCGTTCGCATACTCCAACCCTCTATCGGCTCAACTCTGAGTAGAGACCGAAAACAGTCAATACGGCGCAGACCAAACGTTCCGCAATTCGATAGAGCCCCCTTGAAATCCGCAGGCTGCAGCGAATCTAAGTTATTCCGTTTGCGGGACAAAACCGACGTTAAGTTACTGTTTTTACGAGCATTATTCAGAGACTTAAAATCTCTCGCTCGCAAGGGCGTGCCGGTTCGAGTCCGGCTTCGGGCACCACTTAAATCAAGCGCTTACGTTTTTTCGGCGGCATGGCTTGGTCCGTAATCCTCGCACTCATCCGCAGTCGATCTGATCAGCAAGCAGTCGATCGACGTTACTGCCAGCGTCATGTCATGAAACGTTCCTGCCACGGATGATCCCCCGTCAAGCCGGCCCCGGTCGCTGCTTGCACCGTGGTGCTCAAGCTAGCCTCGCAAACCCCATTCTCGCATCCGCCTTTTAAGCCAGATACTTTCCTTGACTTCTAGCCTGCGAGGCGCAGACTTTGTCAAGTAACAGCAGCAAACCCCTTGGGCTTGGCTGGATTTGGTTTTCCGACGCTTGTCATGCCGCGCTTGCCGTTCGATTGGCTAGGCATGCTGAAGCTGGCGTTGGATATTCAGGAAACCGATAAGCAGCACAGGATTTCCCTCGACGGTCCCGGTGTCGAGGAAAAGGACTTCCAGATCACGCCCGACAACGACGTGCCGATGGTGCGAGGTGAAAGCGCCAGGAGCAAGAGAAGAGCGAAGCGGCTTTTCTCGTGTCGAACTCTCCTACGGCAGTTTCCAGTGTGCACTGAACCTGCCCGACGATGCCAACCAGGATTCGAAGCGCGAAGCAAGTGCACCGAAGCACGGCGGCTCGATTCCGATTGAAGCTGAGTCGGATATTCCATTGCGGTCGCCACGAAGTCCCACCAGGGGACGAGGTGCCGCGGCATGCCGCACCTCGTCATCTCAATGACTAAGGAGCGTCCGCATGGCCAGGAAGCAATGTCAACTCTGCGGCCAACCCGCCACCGCGCGGGTGGAAGCCAATCTCAATGGTCGCCTCACCACCATGCTGTTGTGTGACGATCACTACCGCCAACTGGTGCGCCAGCAAAAACGCGCCATTTCCCCGCTGGAAGCCCTTTTCGGCTCGCGCAGCGGCCTGTTTGAAGATTTTCTGGGCAGCGATTTCTTCCGCATCGGAGAAGAGTCGGCACCGGCTGCAGCCGATGCCGATGAAGTGGTCGATGCGTCGTTTGGCGAACCAGCCTCCACGGCATCTGGCACGCCGCGCCGTCGCGGCAGCGGGCTGGCCAGCCGCATCAGCGAACACTCCGAGGCCCTGCTGCAGGAAGCCGCCAAGCATGCCGCGGACTTCGGTCGCTCCGAAGTCGATACGGAACACCTGCTGCTGGCGCTGGCCGACAGCGATGTGATCAAGACCATCCTGAGCCAGTTCAAGATCAAGGGCGATGACCTCAAACGTCAGATCGAAGCCGAAGCCAAGCGTGGCGACACGCCGTTTGAAGGCGAGATCGGCGTGTCGCCACGGGTGAAGGATGCGCTCAGTCGCGCCTTCGTCGCCTCCAATGAATTAGGACACTCCTACGTCGGGCCCGAGCACTTCCTGATCGGCCTGGCCGAAGAGGGCGAAGGGCTGGCCGCCAACTTGCTGCGCCGCTATGGCCTCACGCCGCAGGCCCTGCGCCAGCAGGTAAACAAGGTGGTCGGCAAAGGTGCGGAGGATGGCCGCGCCGAGACGCCGACCAATACGCCGGAGCTCGACAAGTATTCGCGCGATCTCACCAAGATGGCCCATGCGGGCAAGCTGGATCCGGTCATCGGCCGTGCGCAGGAAATCGAAACCACCATCGAGGTGCTGGCGCGGCGCAAGAAGAACAACCCCGTATTGATCGGCGAGCCTGGCGTGGGCAAGACCGCCATCGTCGAGGGGTTGGCACAGCGCATGGTGGCCGGCGAGGTGCCCGAGACGCTGCGCGACAAGCGCCTGGTAGAGCTGAACATCAACTCCATGGTGGCCGGCGCGAAGTACCGTGGCGAGTTCGAGGAACGCGTGCAGAAGGTGCTGAAGGAGATCTCCGAGCACCAGGGCGAGATGATCCTCTTCATCGACGAGGTGCACACCATTGTGGGCGCCGGCCAGGGTGGTGGCGAGGGCGGGTTGGACGTGGCCAATGTCTTCAAGCCGATGATGGCGCGCGGTGAGCTGAACCTGATCGGCGCGACGACGCTCAACGAGTACCAGAAGTACATCGAGAAGGACGCCGCGCTGGAGCGGCGCTTCCAGCCGGTCATGGTGCCCGAGCCAACGGTGGCGCAGACCATCATGATCCTGTGCGGCCTGCGCGATACCTTCGAAGCGCACCACAAGGTCAGCATCACCGAGGACGCGATCATCGCGGCCGCCGAGCTGTCCGATCGCTACGTCACCGCGCGCTTCCTGCCGGACAAGGCCATCGATCTGCTCGATCAGGCTGCTGCCCGCGTGAAGCTGTCGGCGACGGCCCGCCCCGTTGCGGTGCAGGAGTTGGAGGCCGAACTGCACCAGTTGCGCCGGGAGCAGGACTACCTGGCTTCCCGCAAGCAATACGATAATGCGTCGGAGGTCGGCAAGCGCATCGAAACCAAGGAAACCGAACTCAAGACGCAGGTCGAGGACTGGGAACGCGAGCGCGGCTCGGGCAGCGCCGAAGTCAAGGCGGAACACGTGGCGCAGATCGTCTCGCGCCTGACCGGCATCCCGGTCAATGAGCTGACGGTGGAGGAGCGCGAGAAGCTGCTGCACCTGGAGCAGCGGCTGCACGAGCGTCTGGTGGGGCAGGACGAGGCGGTACGCGCGGTGGCGGATGCGGTACGGCTGTCGCGCGCGGGGCTACGCGAAGGCAGCAAGCCCGTGGCCACGTTCCTGTTCCTGGGCCCCACCGGCGTCGGCAAGACCGAGCTCGCCAAGGCGCTGGCCGAATCCGTCTACGGCGACGAGGGCGCCCTGTTGCGCATCGACATGTCGGAGTACGGCGAGCGCCATACCGTGGCACGGCTGGTGGGCGCTCCCCCGGGCTACGTCGGCTATGACGAAGGCGGCCAGCTCACTGAGAAGGTCCGTCGCAAGCCCTACAGCGTGCTGCTGCTCGACGAGATCGAGAAGGCCCACCCCGACGTCTACAACATCCTGTTGCAGGTGTTCGACGACGGGCGACTCACCGACGGCAAGGGGCGCGTGGTGGACTTCACCAACACCATCATCATTGCCACCTCCAACCTGGGATCCGACATCATTCAGCGCCGGCTGAAGGCGCGCGGAGCTGCCGGCGAGGAGTACGAGAAGACCAAGGCAGAGGTGATGGACGTGCTGCGCGGGCACTTCCGCCCCGAGTTCCTCAACCGCATCGACGAGCTCATCGTCTTCCATGCGTTGGGCAGGGAGGAGATCCGCCACATCGTCGGCCTGCAACTCGATCGCGTGGCCCGCAGTGCCGCAAGCCAGGGTGTGACGCTGACGTTCGATGGGACGCTGGTCGATCACTTCGCGGAAGAAGGTTACAAGCCCGAATTCGGCGCTCGCGAGCTCAAGCGACTGATTCGCAGCGAGCTGGAAACGGCACTGGCGCGCGAGATGCTCGGCGGTGGCATCGGCAAGGGCGATCACGCCCATGCACGTTGGGACGACAAGGCGGAACGGGTCGCGTTCGACCGCAAGCAACCCGCTCCGACCAGCGCCGAAGCCCCCCCCTGAATCTGCGCAACCGCCGGGCCCGCCCAGGGAGTCGAGCAAGGGGACGCGCAAGAAGAAGTCCGAAAGTGGCAAGGCATGAAGCACGGGGCTGCCCTAATCCTGAAAATGGGAGACGGGCAGCCCCTATGTTCGCTTTGAGGCGCCGGGCATCTTTCGGCTTAAGCCTCGCCCATCCAAGTACGACGTTACTGCGCGCGCGTGGTGGAGTAGCCCAGGCTGCACGACATCCTGTCGTGACGACCTGTTGGTCTGCCGACATCGCCCGCGAAATGACCACTTGTTTCGACATGGACGAAGGTCTGGACTGGCACAAGAGGCGCAGCGACCGCGATTTCTCCTAGGAGTGGCCTGTTTCTGAAGGAGTGGTGCATGAACAACAGCAATCAGACCGGGACGACACTCGAACGACTCCGCCGTGACTGGGCGGTGATGACGTTTTACGAACGCTTCGAGCAGGCCGTCGCCATCATCCTTTCAGCGGTGATGGTGGTGATTATTGTGGTGTCTCTGGTGCAGCTGATTCAAATTGTCTTCAGCCTGCTGATCATCGATGCATTCAATCCGCTCGACCACAAGATCTTCCAGAGTGTGTTCGGCATGATCATGACGCTTCTGATCGCGATGGAATTCAAGCACTCCATCGTGCGCGTGGCCCTGCGCCGTGACAGCATCATTCAGGTCAAGACGGTCATCCTGATCGGGTTGATTGCCCTGTCCCGCAAGTTCGTGATTCTCGATCCCGATGTCGGCCCGGCCAAAGTCGCCGCATTGGCCGGCGCCACTCTGGCCCTGGGGCTGACCTATTGGCTGTTGCGTGAGCGCGATGACCGAATTGTCTAGGACGCCACGCCTCACAGTGAGTGGTCCGCGCCACAAACGTCGAGCCTGGTCACGGCATCGCTTGCGTAACTGCCTGAAAACAGCGCTACCGGTTTGGACGTCGATCAGTTTCGCCGCACTCGCCGTCGGCTTTTTACTTGGCGAAAGGGGGCTGTGGGGCCCCCTGCGAGCCAGCCTATTCGTCTTGTCATTCGAACCGGTGGCGGCTACAGCGCTGAGGCTGAAGTCGTATGTCACGCGTGCCATCCAGTCGGATGAAGCACCCGAAATCGAGGGTGTAAGAACGTTTTTGTAACCGCTCCTGATATGGGCTGAGGGTCAAGGCTATGGCCGCTGAAGGCTACGCAGGACAATTATTGGGTGTCATCACGTTGCTCGCTGCGGCCGTGGTGGCAGTGCCGCTGCTCAAACGTATCGGGTTCGGCTCGGTGCTGGGTTACCTGACAGCGGGGATGATGATTGGTCCCTTCGGACTGCAACTGATCCATGACCCCCACACCATCATTCAGGTTGGCGAGCTGGGTGTGGTGATGTTTCTTTTTGTGATTGGACTGGAGCTGAAGCCCTCGCATCTATGGGAGCTGCGTGGGCAGATATTTGGGCTGGGCAGCCTGCAGGTGGTGGTCTGTGCTTTTCTGCTCACCTTCGTCGGTATGGCCTTTGGTTTCCCCTGGCAGGTGTCGTTTGTGTGCGGGGCCGGTTTTGTACTCACATCCACAGCCTTGGTTATGCAAGTCCTCTCGGAACGCGGTGACATAACCGAGCCGAGGGGGCAGCGCATCGTGTCCATTTTGCTGTTTGAAGACCTGTTGATCGTGCCGTTACTGGCGGTGGTGGCATTTCTGGCCCCCACTGAATTGGTGCATGAACCCACTTCACCCCTTTGGCAGCGTATCGGTATCGCCGCCCTGTCCCTGGGCGCACTGGCGGCCATCGGATTGTGGCTGCTCAATCCGCTGTTTCGGGTATTGGCCCAAGCCCGGGCGCGCGAGGTGATGACCGCCGCCGCGCTACTGGTGGTGCTGGGGGCAGCGCTGCTGATGGAAATCGGCGGGCTTTCAATGGCGATGGGGGCGTTCGTTGCCGGCGTGCTGCTGTCGGAATCCACCTTCCGCCACCAGTTGGAGGCCGACATAGAGCCGTTTCGCGGCCTGCTGCTGGGGTTGTTTTTTCTTGGCGTCGGCATGGCCTTGGATCTGCAAGTGGTGGCCACGAACTGGATGCTCATCACCTCTGGTCTGCTGGCGCTGATGCTGGTCAAGGCGCTGTGCATTTATGCGGTCGCGCGCCTCGCGAAGAGCCCCCATGGCGATGCGCTGGATCGTGCCGTGCTTATGGCGCAGGGGGGCGAATTTGCTTTTGTGCTGTTTGCCGAGGCGCTCAAGCTCAGGGTCATCAGTCCCGAAGTCAACGCCAATATGACGGCTATCGTGGTGCTCTCCATGGCCATTACGCCGGTGGCCTTACTGCTGTACAGACGTTTGGCCCGCTCGCAGAGCGTTTCCATGGACGGTGTGGAGCCCGCACATAATCTGCAAGGCAATGTACTCATCATCGGTTTTGGCCGCGTGGGCCAGATTGCCTGCCAGGCACCCCTCGCTCAGGGAGCGAAACTTTCCATTATCGAGATAGATCCGGAAGTGATCCGCGCCGTGGAGCCCTATGGTTTCAAGGCCTATTACGGTGATGGTGCCCGCCATGAAATATTGCAGGCTGCCGGTGCCCATCACGCCCGCGCCATCATCGTTTGTGTGAACGACAAGAAAGCCGCGACACGCATAGTCGAAAGTACGCGGCATTACTGCCCGCAAGTGAAATTGCTGGTGCGTGCCTTTGACCGCGAACACGCGCTGGAGCTGGTCAAGCACGACGCGGACTACATAGTGCGGGAAACCTTTGAGTCGGCCCTGCTGCTCGGCCGTCAGGCCGTGCTGACGCTGGGTGCGTCTGAGCACGAAGCCGACGCGGTAACCGAGGAAGTGCGCATGCGCGATGCCGAGCGTTTTGCTTTGGAAACAGCGGGAGGTCTGTTTGCCGGGCGAGCATTGGTACTGGGAAACATCGAGCATATCGAACCGCCGAACCAAGAAGCGCGGGACACCCAGTGAGCATTCATTCGGGATCGTATAGAGCTGTCGCCGTCGACCGCCCCGCTCTGTATCGCTGCCTTGCAGCGGGGGTAACTGGCGATTTCGCAACGCATCGCCCCCGGACTATCACAAACGCCCTGCGCGGCGTTCCGGGTGGCCTTGATAACGCTGATTTGATATCCGCTCGCAGGGATGTCTTTCAGCTCCTCAACATCTTTTGAAATAGGTAGGAGGGCGTATGTTCACTCCAAATTCCATTCCCTATCAGCGACAACCTGGCTTTCAGCGCACTTACCGCCAAGGCCGCTTGACCCTGGGTCTTTTCTTTCCCCTCGAAGCCTTTGCCGGTGATACGCCGAGCATGCTCGACCAGGTGAGCCTGGCTAAACGTGCCGACAAGCTGGGTTTCTCTGCCCTCTGGTTTCGCGACGTGCCGTTACGCGACCCCAGCTTCGGTGATTCGGGTCAGGTCTTCGACCCCTGGGTCTACCTGGGTTTTATGGCGGCACACACACACTCGATTGCGCTGGGTACCGCCTCGATCATCCTGCCAATCCGCAATCCCCTGCACACCGCCAAGGCCGCTACCAGTGTCGATCAGCTCAGCGGTGGCCGCCTGTTACTCGGTGTGGCTTCCGGTGACCGGCCGGTGGAGTTTCCCGCATTCGGTGTCGACCCGGAGCGACGCGACAGCCTGTTCCGCGAATACCTCGAGGTATTTCGCGAGGCTCAGCGCAGCAGTTTCATGCCTTTGACCTGGTCCGGCGGGACGCTTGAGGGCGCGGATCTGATTCCCAAGCCGACCACGGCGGAAATTCCTTTCTTTGTCACCGGCCATAGCCGCCAGACACTGGAGTGGATTGCCCGCTACAGTCATGGCTGGATCAGTTATCCGCGCACCCCGAAGACGCAGCAGCTGATTGTCGATAACTGGCGCACTGCGGTTCGTGCCGAATGTGGTGAGCTGTTCAAACCCTTCACCCAGTCGCTATACATCGACCTGACCGATAACCCGCAGACACCACCACGACCGATCCACCTGGGCTATCAACTGGGGCGATATCACCTGATCTCGTTGCTGGAAAGCTTGCAGGAGATCGGGGTTAATCATGTGATCGTCAATTTGAAATACGGCCAGCGCCCCGCGGGCGAGGTTATCGAAGAGCTCGGTCAGTTCGTACTACCCAACTTCGTCCTGTCGACATGAAGCGGCATGGTGCTGGATAGCTACGACACGATTGCCAGGGATGATGGGTTAATGACTATGTACCTCTGCCGTTCAATAAAAAGAACCAAAAGCGAGACTGGCTATTACGTGCAATGCTGAACTCGCGAAAGGCTTGGTGGATGCTCTGGCGTAGCTGTTTGTCGTTCCGGTTGGACTTATCGGGGCGATTTATTTTTTACTTAAATCAGTTGCATACAATGATCCTCGGCTAACCTGATAAATCAACCTGCAGCAACGAGTAGGGTCTTCAATGGGCTGTCCACAAGTATGCAGTGGCGCCACACTGCAGTGCAGTTTTGGTGTCGCCCCTAGCATGTTGAGCGTGTTGCCGCAGAACCGCACGCTCACGGCGGGTATGCCTGCAGCGAACATCATGGATCACATACCATTGGTGAATATTCTGCCCTTCGGCATGTGCCAGAGTCTTGCCAACCCCATGGTCGCTGCTGCGACTGCAGCAGCCTTGGGTGTGTTGACGCCCATGCCTTGTATACCGGCAACCGCGACACCTTGGATCCCGGGCGGACCACCGACCATGTTGCTTGGCAACATGCCGTCGCTCGATTCCAACAGCACCCTGATGTGCAATTGGGCTGGTGTGATCAAGATCGCCATGCCCGGCCAGGTGCAAATGCTGATTCCCTGATCAGGCCTCGCCCGACTCCTGCCAGCGCCGCCACCACCAGCGCAGCCTAGAGATGGGTTTACCTTCGGCGTCCAGCGGGCGGCCGTCTTCCGCGAAGCTCTGGCCTTCGTCCAGCGTTTTGCCGTTGAGGTAGCGGCTGCGATGGGCCACCTGGCCTTTGCTATGGAAGCGTTGGTAGAGGCCGTCACGTACCCCATCGCGATATACCTCCAGCTCGGCCAGGCTGCCATCCGGGTAGTAGCTGCTGGCTTCGCCGTGCATCAAGCCTTGGCGATAGGCGACCTTGCGCTGCAGCCAGCCTTCGGCGGCGAAGTACTGGGCCACGCCCTGCAGGCGTCCATCGACGTAGGGCAGTTGCGCCGAAACCTGGCCGTTGGGGTGGTAGAGGACGCTGGGACCGTGCAACACGCCGTTGGCGTAGCCAAGCTGGGCCTGGGGGCGACCGGCTTCCTGGATGCGCACCGGGCCATCGAGGGCGCCGCCCTGCAGCTTGCCCTGGAGGCGGCTGTCGCCACGGGTGAGGTCGAGATTGCCGTTGGTCATGGGCGCCTCAGTTGACCTTCACCAGGCCACCCTTGATGGTCAGCATTCCGCCACCGTCCACGGTCTGTTCTGCCGCGGCCTTGTTGGTGAGGCTGACACCGGCGTCGTTGGTCAGGGTGGTGCCGGCCTTGTTGTCCAGGGAAGTGCCGGCCTGATTGGTGAGCGAGGTGCCGGCCTTGTCGGTGAGGGCCATGCCGGCCTGGGTGGTGAGGTTCTGGTCGCTCTTGGCGGTGAAGTCGCCGCTGCTCTGCAGGGTGAGGGTGCCGGTCACCTTGATGGTGAGGTTACCGTCCACGGTCAGCTCGTAGTTGCCGCTGACGGTGTGGCTGTAGTTGCCGCCAGTGCTGTGGGTCTGGTCGGCACCGACGCTGACGGTGCGGCTGTCCTTTACATCGAGGGTGTCGCTGCCGGTCTGGATGGTCACGGTGCGCTTGCCTTTCTCCAGGGTGATGGTTTCGTCGCCTTCCTTCACCGTGCGGGTGCGGGCGTTCTGCACCGTGAGGGTTTCATCGTGGCCGATGGTTGCGGTGCTGTCGTTGAGCACGTTGACCTTCATGTCCTTCTGCGCCTGGAGGAAGACTTCCTCGGCGTCCTTCTTGTCCTCGAAGCGCAGCTCGTTGAAGCCACCACCGCCCTTGGAGGAATTGGTCTTGATGCCGGATTGGGTCTGGTTGTCCGGTAGGGCGTAGGGCAGGGTGTTGTCGCCGTTATAGACGCAGCCGGTGACCAGCGGGCGATCCGGGTCGCCGTCGATGAAGGTGACGATCACCTCCTGGCCGATGCGTGGGATGAACTGCATGCCGAAGCCCTTGCCGCTCCAGGGCAGCACCACGCGCACCCAGCAGGATGAGGTTTCGTCGTTCTTGCCGTCGCGATCCCAGGGGAACTGGATCTTGATGCGGCCGTACTGGTCGGTCCAGATCTCCTCGCCGGATTTGCCCACCACTTGCGCGGTCTGGGTGTGCATGCGCGGTTTGGGCGTGAGCCGGGGTGGGCGGTAGGCGGTGGCCTTGGGGATGGCCTCGAAACGGTTGCGGTAGTGCTCGTGGCTGGCGTCATGGGTGACCGAGGCCACCACCCAGTCGATGTTGAGGCTGGCGTCGTCATGCCCGGTGAGGGTGAACCAGTGGCCGGGCACCAGCCAGCGGCAGTCGCTCTCGCCGATCAGGCGCTTCTCCTGGCTGCGCAGCCCGTCCACGCGCTGCTTGGTCAAGGCATCGCCCCGCGCCTTGGCGATATAGCCGCCCGGGTGGTCATACATCGACAACGGCCCGGCCACCGCCTCGGCCTGGCTGTAGAGCGAGGTAGTGGGGGTGGTGAAGGCGTAGTCCGTGGCGCTGTACACCCCGCTCACTGCCTGCACGCTGTACTGCGCCGAGCGGATGCCATGCAGCTCACGCACGCCGATGCCCTGGCCCAGGTAGGGCACCTTCGGCCCGTTGGGGATCGGCACGAAGGCATCACTGCTGTCGCCCAGCACCAGCGTGTGCTTGCCGTCTTCGTGGGTGAAGAACCAGAAGATGCCTTCCTCCTCCAGCAAGCGCGAAACGAAGGCGAAGTCCGTCTCGCCATACTGCACGCAATACTCGCGCGGCTCGTAGCTGCCGGAGAGCGACAGCTTGAAGTCGGTAAAACCATGGGCCTTGAAAATGGTGATAACGATGTCGCTGGTGGCGAGATTCTGGAACACCCGGTTGTTGCTGGCCAGCGTCAGCCACCAGAGCCAGGGGCGCAGCACCACCTGGTAGCGGTCGGCCGTGGCGTCGGCGGGGAGCTGGCGAATCTCCGCGACCAGGGCATCGAGGGGGCGCTGGCTGGCGTCGTTGTGCAAGGTGGCGGTGAGATGTGTGGCCACGGCGCCCGATAGCGAAAGCGCGCTGGTGCTGAAGCCCATTAGGTTGAGTTGAGCGAGGTCGTTCAGCATCTCCTGCCCGGAAAAACTTTGCGGATAGAGTTCCGCCAATGCCGGCGCCGTGAGGGAGAGGCTGGTGGTGATATCGATGGCGCGTGTCATTGCCAATTCTGTTCATGTAACGATGAGCCGCCCGATCTTCGACAGCATCGACTGCTTCCAACGCCAAGGGTTTCAATATTCATCGTTTTCCCAGTAGACCTTGGTGGAACTGGACTGGATGCTGGTTGGGGTATTGAGGTGCGCCCGGACCTTGAAACCGTACAAGGCTTTGACAAGGTGATTGTCGGTTACCAGTTTTCCGTTCAGCCAACGCACCTTCACTTCGATGGTATTGATTTCGGCAAATCCGTTTCCCTGGCTCCCGTACAAACGGCTGCTGGTCTGGCTTTGGGTTACGACTGTCAGGAAGCTCGCGGGCCGGTTTCCTTGCAGATAGGGCAGCAAGGTCGAATTCGTGGTGGCCTTGTTGATGGCGGTCGCTGCGGCATTCGATACAGCTGACTCGACCGCGGCTCTGATGTTTGCCAGCGTTGGGATGTGCAGGTGGTCAAATGGCCATGGATTCTCTTCCGAATAGATGTAGAGCTGTATCGCCCTTCGACGATCTCCTGCACGCTCGCCGAAGTCTCCGGCGAGCTGTTTCATCGCCTTGTGCAGGGCTTTTTTCACTTCCGCCGGGTTATCGGCCACGGTGACTTTCTGCTGGATCGCCTTGTCGGTTAGAACGATATCTGCCACGCCCTTGGGTTGGACCGGGTTCTGATTCTTGCCAACGGCATATCGATAATATTGCTCGACCTGCTCGATCTGCCCCAACGATGTGGCGACGAGGTTATTCGCCTGGCCATTCATGTAGTCGAGGACGAACTTTTCGTTGACCGACAAGGCGCCTTTCCCTTCCAGGACATCGCAGATGAGCAGCATTCTGCCGATAGAGTCTTCAAGTGCTTGCAGCTTGTTTCTCAGGCTCATTGACGCTTTTCTCCTTCCCTGAATGACGTGTCTTTATTGATGGAGCTCGCGTGGTGGGTTCAGCCTGCACAACGGTCGGTGATCATGAGCAGCACTCACTCCGCCGACCGCTCCGTAACCTGCACCATCAATCCATACTCGAATCTCGGTCCCGCTTTCCCGTAACCGCTCAGTTTCGGTAGAACACCAGTCCGGTGGGGGAAAACAGGAAGACTGTGTCGTCGGGGGGCGCCGTCGTAGCCGTCGTCACTGGAGATGACGATCGTGCGCCCGGCGTTCCGTGCGAGTTGGCTGTATCCGGCTCGGCACCGGGTGCAAGGGGCTACGCTCTGGCGTATGACGATATCGCTGACTGCTCCACTGATCTGGGCGACCATGGCGTCGGTGAACAGGGTGTTCTCGTAGCACACGGCTGCTCCGGTCTTGTGATCGACGAATACGTCGGTGATGCTCAGCGGGCTGCCACCGGGCACGTAGAGGGCAATATGAAAGGAGATGCCATCTGCAATCCCGCCACGTCGGGTTCGAGTGGCAGGCTTCAGGCGTAGCCCTTCCGCAGCGTTCATCATTTTGGTCAGCACTGTGCCATTGGGCATTCCAGTCTTGCCACGACGGTCATGATTGACGCCGGGCCCCACCAGGGTCGCCATATTGATTCCTTTCCCTTGGGTAGTGTTTATTCCGCAGAGGTCGCTCCAATTCATAGTTGGCTCCTATTCTTCCCCGTTAGCCGTTCCGGCGAGCGGCGTTCGTCAATCGCCGAGTCGAAAATCGAATGGCTTCTTTTTCGCTCCTTTGTGGCGTTCCTGCGGCCTTCCCGGCCTGGCTCTGACGCGACGCTTACTTCGCTTTCCTCCTTGTGTTACCGCGTACTCACTCCAACACCCACTCCGCCAACTTCCCCGTCACCTGCGCCATCAGTACATTCTCGATATCCCTTGCTCCGGCCGAACTGCACTTGGCGAGCACTGCCTTGACGATGGCCGGGTCGAAGTCGAACTGCTTGCCGGTGGCGGCCTTGTAGCGTTCGCGCAGTTTTTCCAGCTTGGCCAGGACGATGCCTTCCAGCGTGGTCTCATCCAGTGGGCGGTAGGGCACGACGGTCATGCGGGCCAGGAAGGCGGGGCGGAAGGCCTGTAGAAGCACCTTGCGCAGGCGTTCGTTGAAGGCGTCGCTGCCAAGCTGGTCGGTGGGGGTGTCCAGTACCAGTTCGGCGCCGACGTTGCTGGTGGCGAGCATCACGGTGTTCTTGAAGTCCACCACCAGGCCGGTGCCGTCTTCCATCACGCCCTTGTCGAAGACGTTGTAGAAGGCTTCCAGCACGTCGGGGTGGGCTTTTTCGATTTCGTCCAGCAGCACCACCGAGTAGGGGCGGCGGCGTACGGCTTCGGTGAGCACGCCGCCGCTGCCGTAGCCGACGTAGCCGGGCGGGGCGCCCTTGAGCTGGCTGACGGTGTGGGCCTCCTGGTACTCGGAGAGGTTGATGCTGATGAGGTTGCGTTCGCCACCGTAGAGGGCGTCGGCCAGGGCGTAGGCGGTTTCGGTCTTGCCGACACCAGTGGGGCCCACCAGCAGGAAAACGCCCACCGGCTTGGCCGGGTCGGTAAGACCGGCGCGATAGGCCTGGATGCGCTGGGCGATGGTGGCCAGGGCGCTGTTTTGGCCCATGACCCGCTGCCCCAGGCGCTGACCGAGGGTACGCACGGCATAGGCTTCGTCGGCGAGCATCTTGCCAATGGGGATGCCGGTCCAGCCGGCGATCACCGCCGCCACGGTACGTGAATCCACTTGTTCGGGTACCAGCGGATCGTCCTGGCGGATGGCGTCGAGGCCGGCCTCGAGCCGCGCCAGTTCGGCAGCCAGGTAGTCGCTGCGTTCATCCAGGGTTTCGTCGGGCTGGCTGGCATCGGCGCTTTCGCTCAAGGCCAGCAGTTCGCGGCGGGCCTCCAGCAATTCGCGCACGGCTTCGCGTTCTTCGCCCCAGCGGGTTTCCAGCTCGCGAATGGCGCTGCGGTTGCTGGTGGATTCCTGCTCCAGGGCGGTGATGCGTTCGCGGTGGTCGAGGCCGGTGGTCTGTTCGCGGCGCAGGCGTTGCAGTTCTTCGCTCACCGCCACTTCGCGGTGGCGCAGGCTTTCCAGCGGTGGCGGCACGTCGTGTTGGCCTAGGGAGACGCGGGCGCAGGCGGTGTCGAGCACGCTGATGGCCTTGTCTGGCAACTGGCGGCCGGAGATGTAGCGATGGGAGAGCTTGACAGCGTCCTGGATAGCGCTGTCGAGCACCTGCACGCCATGGTGCTGCTCCAGCTTGGCAGCAACGCCACGCAGCATTTCCACGGCGGTGGCTTCGTCAGGTTCTTCCACTTGCACCAGTTGGAAGCGACGGGCCAGGGCGGGATCCTTTTCGAAGTATTTCTTGTATTCCAGCCAGGTGGTGGCGGCCAGGGTGCGTAGTTCGCCACGAGCCAGGGCGGGCTTGAGCAGGTTGGCGGCGTCGCTGCCACCTTCGCTGCCGCCAGCGCCGATCAGGGTGTGTGCTTCGTCGATGAACAGGATGATTGGCTGCTCGCTGCCGCGCACCGCATCGATCACGCCCTTGAGGCGTTGCTCGAACTCGCCCTTGACCCCAGCACCGGCCTGCAACAAGCCGAGGTCGAGTACACGGAGGATGACGTTCTGCAAAGGCGGCGGCACGTCGCCGGCGGCGATACGCAGAGCCAGACCTTCGACCACGGCGGTCTTGCCGACACCGGGAGCGCCCACCAGGATCGGGTTGTTCTGTCGGCGGCGCAGAAGTATGTCGATGCTCTGACGGATCTCCCCGTCGCGCCCGACTATGGGGTCGATGCGCCCGGCGCGGGCGTCGGCGGTGAGGTCCTGGGTGTACTGGTCGAGCACGCTGTCCTGCGAGGCTTCCTGGGCTAGGCGGGCCTTCCCGGCCGGGCCGGGGCCGCCGCTGTATTCGCGGGAGGCTTGCGTCCATTCCAGGAGGTTGGCGCGCAGGGCTTCGCGGGGGATGCGCAGCAGCGAAGAGGCGCTGTTGAGCAGCAGGCTACGGCGCTCGTCGCGGTCGAGCAGGGCGAGCAGCAGCAGGCCGGAGCGGATGCTGGCCTGGCCCTGCACGCTGGCTTGCACCACGGCGTCTTCGAGCAGGCCGATGGTCTGGGCGGAGAGGGCTGGGGTGCGGGTACTGCCGGCCTTGAACAGTTCCAGGGCGCGGTTAATTTCGGTGGCCAGGCTGTCGCGCTCCAGGCCGAAGCGCGGCAGCAACCAGGCGAAATCGCCGCCTTCTATGTCGAGCAACTCGAGCAGCAGGTGCTCGATCTCCACGTAATGGTGAGTGCGTTGCAGGCAGCGCTGCGCGGCGCGTTCCAGCGCACGGCGGCTGTCGGCGTTGAGGCGACCGATCAGCGCGGCGAGTTCCATCAGGGCATCTCCTTGAACCGCAGGCGGATGTCGATGCGTTGCAGGGAGCTGCCGGCGGCCAGGTGCAGCCCGCCGCTCCAGCGTAGACGCGGCGGTTGGCGGCGATCCAGGCGCAGCGGCGCGCTGGGCCTCACCAACAGGCGCAGGTGGCAGTCCATGTCGGGGCCGAGGTAGAGCCCGGCGAGGTCGGCAAGGCGCTGGTGCTGTGCGCCGCCGGGTAGGTAGGTGTTGGCCTGCGCGGTGCTTAGCGGGCCGAGGGTGAGACGGACGCCAGCATGCTCATCCCAAACCCGGGTGCCGGCGATAGCGTCGCGGCCCAGACCGAGGTTGCGCCCGCCGCGTTGTAGACGACTGCGGCTGGCTGGCGGGATATCCCGCCAGGTGCCCTGATAGGCCTCGTAGTCCACTGCCACACCGAACTGGTGGCGCACCAGCACGGCAAAGCCGGCCAGGGAGCGACGCGGGCCGTTGAACAGCGCCGCGCGGGCGGTCAGGGCTGCGTCCGGCAGGTCCATGCGTTGTTGCAGGCTGTGCGGCAGCAGACCGGCCAGAGCCAGGAGTGGCTGATGGACGGGGGCCCGCTCGGGTGGCTGGAAGCCGAGGGCCAGGCGATGACGACTCAGCACCCGGTAGAGTTGAGCGAGCAGGCGATTCTGGAACAGGTCGAGGAATTCCGCCGGGGCGTGGTCCTTGTGGCGGGCTCGCTGCTGCAGCCATTCCTGGTAGGCATAGGGCAGGGGGCCGTCTGGGCCACCGAGGCCGAATACGGCGGTGCTCAGCACCGGCGGCTGCCCCTGCTGTTCCTCCAGGCGTTCCACCTGGCTGGCGGCGAAGGTCGGCGTGAGTGGCCCGCGCAGGCGCAGGGCTTCGTCGTCCGGGCTGCTGCCCTGACCCAGCGGCGTGGCCTCGGGGCGTTCGCGCTCCAGCAGCAACAGGGCCTGGAGAAACTCGAAGGCCTGGGGCTTTTCGCGCAGGCGCCGGCTCAGAGGCTTAGGGGCTTGCCGGCTTGGGGCTGCCATGTCCGGATCTCCTTGTCGGCGTCTACCAGCACCGTACGCACGAAGCGGTTGGGCGTGGCGTAGAGGGAGAAGAACTGCGCCAGTACGGCGGAGAACAGCACAGCGCTGGTGCCAGCGAAATGCTGCGGGTCGAGGCGGACACGCACCTCCAGGCCGTTGCGCCAGCCGCGCCAGGCATCTTCGCCAACCCGCGCCACCACGCGCTCGCAGGTCAGTTCTATCAGGCCTTCCACCTGTCGTCTTGGCCCGGCCTCGTCCCGCAGGTTGTGCAGGTGTAGCAGTTCGCGCAGCGCCTCAAGCGCGTTCGGGCCTTCCACAAGGGACAGGTGATTGAGACTCAGCTGGGACACCAGTCGCCAGCGTGAGGGGCCGGACAGACGCGGCAGGCTTTGAGGTGTCGGCGGGGTCAGCAGGCTGGCCAGCGCCACTGGGCCGGGGCGCTCGAAGCCCAGGCGGGTGCCGGCGGCTAGATTCTCGGCAAGGTGCCGGTTGGTACAAAGGAGCTCGGCGGTGAGGCTGTATTCGGGGGCCTCGTGCAACGGGTCGAAAGCGGTGTCCACCAGGCTGAGCAGCAGGTCGCTACCGGGCCGCGCCAGATTCAGGCCCTGGACGCGACGGGCATGCCAGTACAGACCTTCGCCGGTGTGGCTGTGGCCGTAGTAGGCCGGTACACGGCGCACGCCCTGCGGGGTGGCGGCGCGCAGGGCGCGGATGCTGTGAATCTCCACGCTGTTCTCGCGGTGGGCGTCGGCCACCAGTCGATACTCGCTGCGGGTGCCGTCCGGACGCAAGGGCTCAGAAGTGCGCGGGAACAGGTTGATTGCCGGCGCGCAGCCCAGGCGCAGTTCGCTGGCCTGCAGGTGCGGCCTGCCCAGCGGGGCGCGGTCGAAGGCGATCAGCACCTGGCAGTTACGTCCGCCATCGATCGGTGGCAGCAGCGGCAGATCGAAGAAGGCGAACTTGTCGGGGAAGGCGAAGTACTCTGCCAGCAGGCGCAGGCCGGGGTGTTGGCCGTCTTCGTCAGGCAGCAGCGCCTGGTGGTCGCCGAAGCCCACCGGGACTACATCGCCAGGCACTGCTTGCAGCGGGGCTTCTGGTGCGCCGCTCCACACCCCGAGGCCGTGGGCAGCGAGTAGGTCATAGAGGGTGGCGTTCGTCATCGGTGAAGCGGCGAGGTGAATCCGCAGGCGGCGCACCGCTAGCTCCGCCCAGTCGAATTCGCCCAGGCATTCCAGAGTCAGGCGCAGTGCCGAGCGCGCGCGTGGGTGGCCGGAGAAGGCCACGGCGGCGTCGCCATCCAGCAGGATTGCCTCGCGGATGCGCAGCGGCCAGAGCACCGCCTCGGCGCTGGTTCGCAGGTGCACGCTGGCACCCTCTCGGGTGGTGACGAAAAGTGCTGTGTCACGAGGCAGGGTATAACCCTCGGCGAGGTTGCCCTGAGTCGGGTCTGGCTCGAACTGTACGATGCTGCAGGAGGGAAGGGGTCTCAGGGCCAGTGGGTAGAGTAGCTCCAGCAGGGCGTCGCTAAATTCGGCGTAGTCATCGTCGAGACGCCGGTGGAGCCGTGCGCTAAGAAGCGCGAAGCCCTCCAGCAGCCGTTCGACGTGGGGGTCCGGGCATTCGTCCGGGGCCAGCTCCAGACGTCGCGCCACTTTAGGGTAGCGCTGGGCAAAACCGGCACCGGCGTGGCGTAGCCACGTGAGTTCGCGTTGGTAGTAGTCCAGCAGATCGGCATCAATCGAGTCGCTCATGGCGTACCTCTAGACCGTCGTCGCCGGGGGCGAGGAGGAACAACACAGGCCAGGAGCGGCGACCACCGCGTAGGCGCCCGGCCAGGCGGATGCCGAGGCGCTGGGGTTGGTCGGGCAGCGCCTCGACATCGATCTCGCTCAACTGCAGGCGTGGTTCAAAGTACTGAATGGCAGCGCGTAGTTCTCGCAGCAGAAGACGGCGGTCATCGATCCGCAGGGCTTGCAGGGCAGTCCAATCGGCGATGCCATAGTCGAGCAGCGTGAGCGGCCGGCCGGGCGCTCGTCGGGGGCGACGAGTGTTGAGCAGGCGCGCCAACTCCAGGCGGACGGACTCGGCCAGGGCGTTGCGGTCGAAGTCCGGTGCCTCGTCCAACTGGGTGGAGAGGCGCTCGAACAAGGGGGGTAGCAGTCCGCTGTGCGGCATTGAGCGGTGGTGTCCTTAACTTAGCTGGACTTGACGAGCTTGTTGGCTGCCAGGTCCCAGGTGGAGGCGGCGGTGCCTTCCTTGGTGCCATCGTCCTTCTGCGCGGTGAGCTCCCATTTAATCTTGGTAAAGTTCAGCGACAGGGTTTCCACCGGCTTACCGCCGGCACCACCACTGACGCTGACGTTGGAGAGCACCACGTTATCGAGGGTGTAGATGATGAACGGCAACAACTTGCCATCGCCTTCGGCGGCGTTGCGGCCGATGGTGATCTTGGCTGTGGTGATGGGTTTGCCGGCACAGCAGTATTCGTTGAGCGAGGGAGTGGCGGTATCGACGAACTTGGTGACGGTGAACTCGCCGATGTGCGGCTTGCCGGAGGTGCGCTCCGAGTTGCTGACATCGTTGGTGACCTGCATTGCCACATTGTGGCTGTAGGACATCAACTCGATCTTGTCGGTGTAGCCCTCGAGCAGGCTGTCGCCTTTGATGTCGTCGCCGAGGTCGAGAATGATGGCATCCATCGCGGATAACTCCTGGGTCTGGAAACAGAGTGGATCGTGATGTGGGCGAGCCCCCGCCGAAACGGCCGGCGGGGGCGTCGGGTCAGGCCGCTACAGGCGGCGGTAGGCTGGCCACCAGACGGATCGACGCGGTCAGCTCCTCCAGCTGGAAATGCGGGCGCAGGAACACCGTGGCGCGGTAGACGCCTGGCTTGCCGGCGACTTCCGAGACGTCCACGCGTGCTTCGCGTAGGGGGTACTGGGCCTTGATCTCCTGGGGCGCGTTGTCGTTGATCAACACGTAGTCCGCGATCCAGTTGTTGAGGTAGGTCTGCACGTTGTCGCGAGTCATGAAGCTGCCCACCTTGTCGCGCATGATCACCTTCAGGTAGTGGGCGAAGCGCGATGCTGCCAGCACATAGGGCAACATGGCCGAGATGCGGGCGTTGGCGTTGGCTTCGTTGGTGTTGTAGAGCCTGGCCTTGTTGGTGGTCTGACCGCCGAAGAACACTGCCATGTCGGTGTTTTTCTTGTGGCACAGAGAGATGAAACCGAGGTCGTTGAGTTCCTTCTCGCGGCGATCGGTGATCGCCACTTCGGTCGGGCACTTCAGCGACAGGTCGCCAGACAGGGTGCGGAAGGTGTGTGCCGGCAGGCCCTCCACCGCTCCACCGCCTTCGGCGCCACGGATAGCCGCGCACCAGCCATACTTGGCGAAGGCGCTGGTGATGCGCTGTGCCAGCAGCCAGGCGGCATTACCCCAGAGGTACTTGGAGTGGTCGGTGCCGTTGACGTCCTCGACGTAGTCCATGCCCTCCACCGGATTGGTGTCCGGACCATAGGGCAGGCGCAGGAGGAAGTTCGGCAGCACGAGTGAGACGTAGCGCGAATCCTCGCTCTCGCGGAAGCTGCGCCACTTGATCAGCTCCAGGCTCTCGAAGATCTTGCTGAGGTCGCGAGGCACGGCCAGCTCGGTGAAGCTGTTCATGTCGAACAATTTAGGGTTGGCGGCGGCGATGAATGGCGCGTGGGCAGCGGCTGCGACGTTGGAGAGCTTTTCTAGCAGGGCGACGTCTTGTGGATGGCGGCCGAATGCATAGTCGCCCACTAGCAGACTGAATGGGTGTCCACCGAAGGTGCCGTATTCCTCTTCATAGATCTTCTTGAACAGCGAGCTCTGGTCGAATTCGACGGCCTTCTCCAGATCGTTCTGCAATTCCTTCTGAGTGACGTTGAGCAGGCGCAACTTCAGGCGGCTGCTGGTCTCTGTTTGGTCCACCAGCATGTGCAAGCCTCGCCAGGAGGCCTCCAGCTTCTGCATGTCAGGATGGTGCAGAACCTCGTTGAGTTGGTCGCTGATCAGCTTGTCGATTTGGCTGATGCGGTCGTTGATCATGGCCACGGTGTCCTTGTCGATGGCCATGCCTTCGTCAAGCACCTGAGTGGCGAATTCCGCGAGCATGTCGCGGGCGTAGTCCTGCTGGCTTTCGTCGTGGGCCATTCGGCCCTCGGCAATGATTCGGTCGAGTAGAGTCAGGGTCTGGGTCGTGCTCTCGCTGGAAGCACCGGCTTTGGTGGCCATTACGTCATCTCCGGGTGTTCAAGGGGCGCTCAGGCCTGGGGTTCGGTCGGTGCTTCACCGTCGTCGGAAGCAGGGGTATCGACTGGTGCTTCGACGTCGGCGGTGCCTGCGGCTTGGGCTGGAGATTCGCTCTCTGGGCGTGAGGACTTGATCTCCTGCAGGCCTTCGGTATTGCTCACTACGTCCTGCAACAGTTTGTCGAGGTCATCGTTGCCGTCGAGCTTGGTAAGCAAGTCACGCAAGCGCTGGCGTGCCTCATACAAGCGGCGCAGTGGCGTGATTTGATTGACGATGTTGACTGGGTCGAAGTCGTCGAAGTGGCGGAAGCGCAGCTCAACGTTGAGCTTGCTGCCGTCGCCGCTGATGGTGTTTTCCACCTGCAAAGTGCTGCGCGGTTCGATGGAGGCGAGTACTTCGTTGAAGTTGTCGCGGTCGATCTCGGTGAAGCGGCGGTCGATCAGCTTGGGCAACGGTGTTTCGGGTTTGCCGGAGAGGTCAGCGAGGATACCGACCACGAGAGGCAGTTCCTTTTTTTCGATCGCGTTACCGATTTCGACGTCGTAGGTGATCTGGACCCGTGGCGGACGGATCCGATCCAGCTTGTGTTGCGTGCTCTCAGCCATGTTGGTTGGGCTCCGGGGCAGTACCTGGAGCGCAATGCAGCGGAAGGATCCTATGCTCGCACTCCCTTGCTGGACCGCTACTGCAACGGGGTAGCCGAACACCGAGCCCGTCCTTGACGATCCATCCACATCCGTCATGAGGACGAACTTTCATAGACGCTAGATCAGGTCTATAAATTTGCAAATGTGAAATTCAAGGTGAAGTCTTCATGACACAGGGACGTCCGATTTCCTGCTTTCCTGCTCTGCTGCTTCTAATTCTCATGCTGGCCGGATGTGGTTTTCGAGGCGAGAGAATCGGACTGGATAGCCTGACGCTCGATGTAGCGGAGCGCGCCAATGACGACACGCCCATCGCTGTGGACTTCGTTGCGGTGCACGATCCAGACCTGCTCAAACTGCTGTCCGAGATTCCTTCCAGACAGTGGTTCACCGAGCGAGATCAGTACCGTCGTGACTATCGGCAACTGTTTTCGGTGTGGAGTCTGGAGCTGGTGCCTGGCCAATTTCGCGACGTTCGCGACTTCCCTTTCTCTGGTGACCAGGCGGCTGGACTTTTGGTATTCGCCGGCTATAACACTCCTGGTGCGCACCGTTTGCGCCTGAGCGAATCAGGCCGTGTGTGGCTTCGCTTCGATAGCAGGGAAATGCGTCTGCTGACGGATCGGGATCGCTAGCCAGTTGCGCACGCTGCGTGCATGCCAAACAGCGGATGTCGAAGGGGAGTGGTATGAAGGTGTTGCCGGATGCAGTCTGCTGGCACGAGGGCATGCAACTGTTGCCTCAGCATTTCCAACTGCAGGGGATACGCGCTGAGGTTATCGCTGCGCTCTGCGCCAGAGCCGGCAATCCTTGGTTCTGGGGGGTGGCCGAATTGGAGGTCGACCCTGCCGCACTGAGTACCGGCCTGGTACGTATCCAATCCCTTGAGGCGATCCTGCCAGATGGCTTGCCCGTCAGTGTGCAACCGGGTGGCGGCAGGGTTCTTGAGTTCGATGTGGGACCTGCTGTGGCAGCTTCAGTCAATGCCAGCGTGACCGTCTACCTGGCAGTCAACCCTCTTGGCCGCAGCGGCCAGGTACTGCCCCTCAACGGACGATTGCAATCACATCTCGCAGAGGCGGTACCTGATCTTGCCAGCGGCGAGCATCCAGAGCCGATTCTCGTCTGGCGCCCCAATCTACGCTTGGTGACTGATAGCGACAGGGCTGATTCTATTTGTCTACCTCTGTTGCGGATCTCCAACGAGGGTGGTGGATTCGTCAGGCAACCCTACGTGCCACCTATGGGATTGATCCTGCCCGAGTCTGACCTGGGTCAGATGGTCTCTGCGCTATGCGCAAGGGGGCGAGAAAAATGCCTGTTCCTCGCCGGACGGTTGCGTCAAGCCGAGCAAGCGGGAAATCGTGATGATACGCAGGAACTCAGACGGCAATTGACGGCGCTGTGGGCCCGTCTCCCGGAAGTTGAAGTCGCTTTGAACAGTCGAGCGGCTACTCCAGCGAATCTGCATGGCTTACTGGCCGGATTGGCAGGAGCATGGAGTGCATTGGATCCATTGAACGGCGTGCCAGCATTCGCACCTCTTGATTTTCTCGAACTCAAGCGAGGCTTCGACGAAGTAATCGAGTGGCTACACCGGAACCTGGACAGCATCCGCGTCGGTTACCGTTGCTTGGTATTCGAGCATTCCGAGCAAGGGTTTTCGATTGATTTGCCAGATACCCAGACAGGTCGTCAGCGCCTTGTTGTGGGGCTGCGCATGCCGACGGGCTCTGGGCAGGAAGCTGCGCGGGCATGGCTGGGACAGGCAGTGATCGCCTCGCGACAACACGTACCGACGCTCGTACAGCAGCGCATGAGCGGTCTGCCTCACCAGCCCATGAACCGCCACGAACGAGCCGCGTACGGTGTGGGTGAGGAAACTCACCTTTTTCTGATTCAGGCTTCCGGTGACTGGTTCGATCCGGAGCAACCACTTTGCCTGGCGGTTACCTCTCAGAGGGTGAGTTCAAGTCCCTGGCAGGTTCTTCTATTTACGACCGATAGCCACTGAAATCAGCCTTCCCAAGCCAAGGATGCATAGATGTCGCAAAGGAGCGTTTCTCTTTACCCCCCAGAGTTTGGAGAGGCACCTCTGAGCCAGGCTTTTCGCGAAGCCTGGATCGAATGGCGAGAGGTTTGGGATGGTGTGGCAGGACTGAGCAACCCTGGCAACGAACAGATCGAACGCATGGCAGAGGCCACGATCCTCGTGGTTCGCCGTCTCTGGCGCAGCGCATTTGCCAGTGTCGGCGCATCCTCCTCGAGCCAGGTCAAGGCGATGGTCTATGCATTCGTCGCCCTGGTTGATGAACGGCTCTTGTTCGATGACTGGCCAGGCAGATCGGCATGGCAGCCACGTCCGCTTGAAACGCGCTTGTATGGTTCGCGCAATGCAGGTGAGCGACTGCCACGCGCCATTCACAAACTCCTCAAGGAGCGTGCTCCGGCCTCTCGTGATCTGGCTAACGTCTACCTCCAGTGTTTGATTCTTGGCTTCTATGGCGGCTTGCGTAGCGACCGCGGTCGGGCGCTGCATGCGCGCTGGCGGCATGCACTTTTCACCTTCGCCTGGCAACGTGAGCCAGCGGTGAATGGCGCGATGAGCAGCCTGGCACGGCCGAGCCGTGCTGCGCCTTTACGTCTACCCATGAGGCGAGTGCTGCCAGATGGTATGCGCCTGGGACTGGCTATCTGCGGGTTGCTGGTGGTTCTGAGCACGGTCGGACACTGGATGTGGAGTGACATTCAGTCGGAGCTGACCCCCTTGATGCATCTGATCACCATGGACGACGGTGGGAGCCCGGTTGAATGAGCGCTCTCGCGATCGTTCTCAGCGTGGTAGGTATTCTCCTGCTGCTTGTAGCCCTGGCTGCTTTGTTCTGGTGGTTGCGTACTCAATCCGGTATGGCGATTCGTAGCTTCTATGCCGCGGTACGCAGGATGGAACAGGAACAGGGGATCGAGTCGCGCTATCAGGTTCCTTGGCTGATGCTGCTCGGCGATCCGCGGGAGGGTAGCCAGCTCTGTAGCGATTGGCAGCTCACGCCTGTTGGACGTCCGGCCTGGCTCGGTCGGTGGTGGGCCGACCAGGATGGCGCCGTACTGGTGGTGCCTCAAGGCGTATTCCTGCCCGGCGATGGCAGTACTGCCTCTACCTTCGTCTGGCGTCGTCTGCTCAGTATGCTGCTTAGGCTGCGTGGCCAGCGTCCTTTGGATGGCGTGATCTGGAACATCCCACTTGGCCAGTTGCAGGACGGAGCCCAGAGTGCCGCCGACGTGGTTATTCTGCGCCGTCGCTTCGGTGAGTTGCTTCAGCGTCTTGGTCTGGGGCTTCCGGTGTATGTCCTGATTACGGGCTTCGAGGAAATGCCGGGGTTTCAGGAGCTGGTAGCCGCACTTCCTGAAGAAGGCCGTGAGCGTCTGTTGGGGTGGTCATCATCCTATGGGCTGGATGCCGGCTGGCAGAGTTATTGGCTCGATGATGCGCTGGAATCTGTAGTTCAAAGCTTGCAGGCAGCCATCATTGAGGTCGGTACTTTGAAAGGCGAGTTGGCTGAGGATTTATATCGCCTGCCTGATCTGTTGCTGGCTCTCAAGGGCAACCTGCGTAACTTGCTGGAGCCCGTTTTTCAGGGCAATGCCCAAGGCGAGGCTCCAAGATTGCGCGGCCTCTATCTGGGGGCCTCACAGGCACGTGAAGAATCGAATGCCGAGCAGCTCTATCCTGGTGAGCAGCCTGCGATGCAAGGGGCATTCACTCAGCTGCTGTGGCGGCAGCGGCTGCTAGCCGAACAGGGGTTGGCACAGGCTCTTCCGCGCGTGCTGCGCCTACGTCAGCGTTGGCAGAAAACAGTGGGCGGCGTTGCCGCGGTGCTGGCTCTCTGCTGGCTGGTGGGCATGCTGTGGGTATGGCAGGCAAGACAGCAGGATGCGCGTGAGTTGAGTCGCCTATTGGAGGAGGTGCATGCCGGGCACGTGAGCCTGCGAGCCCCCGAGCGTCGTCAGGAGCAAGCCCGGCTCAATGTTCAGGGGTTCTGGATGCTGCTGCAGCGAGCCCCCCGCTGGCATTTTTCATCGTTGGTCTACCCCACCTCCTGGGGCTCTTCGCTGGATACCCAGATGGACCTGCTATTGCGTGGTATGGCTCGCCGCGAGGCGCTGGTGCCACTGCAGCAACTGCAGGAGTACCAGCTCAAGACGTTGCTGGATATCCGCAACGAGCAACGTCGCCCGGATGTCGAAAGCGCCCAGCCGGATCAGTGGCCGAACTATGTGAAGGCTCGCACCTTGGCTGAGGGCGTTGTAAGCCTGGAGCGGCACAATCGTCTGCTCAACGATACCCTAAGCGGCCAGGAGGGCTTTATCGAGTCACTGACTCAACTCAGCAACGATGCACTGGGACTTAGTCTCGACCCCTCTAGCTTGGCCCGGAGATCCTTTTACGACCAGACCTTGCGGAACCTTGCTGCACCTGGACTGCGCCCCGTGGATCTGGAGCCCAATCGCAGGCAACTCTCTGGACAGTTTCAAACGTTGATGAAGTTTTGGCTGGCGCAGTACTTCCTGGCAGGGAACTTCGTTACGCCTGCCGGTTATCTCAAAAGGAACCTGAACGATCTGGAATATGGCAGGGATACCTCGCTGAACAAGCTTGAGGAAATCAACAGCCTTATCGGGCATCTCGAGGATCTGATCATTCTTACTAATTCCGCATGGAGCCATAGTAGTGGTGAGGAGTTGGTGCCGGGTTACCGCGACCTGATGAACGATGTGAAGCAGAGCCGACTTCTGGGACCAAGCGTTGAAGCCTCCGTTACGCTCGAGGCTGAGCAACTGCGCAAAGGTTTCCACAGTCAATGGATCGAGGGTGCCGCTAGTCGCGACAACCTCCTGCAGCGGCAGGCTGGCGGAACGCTGGTTTTGCAGGAGCACATCAGCAAACTGTCGAGGAGTATCAATGATCTGCTCAAGCGAGATTTTGCGGTAAGCGCAATGCGCCGCACGGATAGCGCCGTTGATACTCGTGGGGTGATCAATTTGACCGAGCAGCAAATGGCTCAGGCACTGGTTTACCAGCAAAGCTACCAGAGCTTTGTGGCTCAGGAGTTGGCGCAGATCTCGCCGGCGTATCGTCCCGGCATGCTTAAGGCTGCTGAACAAGCCGCCGCTATCGCTATGTGGTCAGAGCTGACCTCATCAGGTGGACGCTATATCTACGGATCTTCGGAGAGCCGGTTCAATGTCTCTGTCGAAAAGGCCATGGAGGTCATCCAAGCTTTGGCGGCTCTTGGACGTGCCGATTTGGCCAATACTCTTCAATCCCAGTTGACCTTGCGTGCCATGGCGGATGTAGATGCCGTACTCGCTGACATCGACAGCTTGCCACTGTTCACCGAACGCTACCCGGTGTCCGATTGGGATGGTAAGCCCGATCTGGGACTCAAGTTGTTCCGGGCCACCGATGTGCAGGATCTGAAAGCATCATTATCTCGACAGTTCGCGGAGATCAGTACCAGCATCGACAGGGTCAGACCCGAACTTACGTGGCTGAGGACACAGACAGATTTGCCCCTGTCCCTACAAGACAAGGTGTCGAGGCTTGGCTCGATAATGGATGAAATGCAGAAGTACAAAGCGCAGAACCCCACCAGCGCTCCTGCGTTGTTCGAGCAACTGGTGACCAGGGACCTGGTGGAAGTGGACGTCGACAACTGCCTGCAGGTGCTGTCAACAGCCAGTCTGCCACAGGGCGATGGCGATCTGGCCCGATATACCCGTGGTATTACTGATCAAGTGCACAAGCGCTGCAGTCAGCTGCAGATAAAGGGCGCAGAACAGGCGTGGAGCGCACTGGCGGATTATTTCAACCAGTATTTGGCAGGACGTTTTCCGTTCTCATATAGCCTGGAAAATGGCGATGCTGACCCTGCTCGCGTCAAACACCTGCTGGAGTTGATCGATACTCATCTGGAGGTCGCTGAGAAGGGACTGGTATTAGCATCGCCAGGCAACCGCCTGGCGGCTGAAGATTTCCTCTCTCGGATGAAGCAGGCCAGAAGTTGGCTTGGCCCAATGTTCATACGCGACAAATCCGGGACAATTGGCGTGGAGCTTGAAGTGCGTTGGCGAACGGATCGCGAGGACGAGCGGGGCGCCGATCAGGTAATTGCCTGGACTCTGAATGGAGCGGGGCACCAGATCAGTCATCCAGGCGAGTCTGGCCAACGCCTGCACTGGAACGTTGGTGATCCGCTGCAGCTTGTGTTGCGCTGGGCGCGCGACAGCAGCCAACGACCGGTGATAGATCCGTTGCAGCCCAGCATGGCCGTGAATGGCCTTGAAGCGGGTTGGGAGTATCGTGGCCCTTGGGCTTTGCTGCGTATGATGCGCTCGCACGTGGTACCCCAACGTCTGCCGAACATGGACTACACGGACTTTCCTCTCACCTTGCAGGTTCCTGTTCGGGGAGCGCTGGATGCCAGCCCGCAGGCTCAAATGTTCATTCGCCTGTCACTGCTTGGTCAGGGCAGCAAGCTACCCCTGTCAATCCAGCCTCTACCTGTCGCCGCACCCAGTTCGCCATTCTCCAGCTTCCAGCTCCAGGCTTTGCGAAGTGAGGTGGTGGAACCATGACATCCGAGTCTATCGAACAGTATCTGGAACCCATTCCCGGTGACACCGTTTGCGGCCCCAGTCTGCGTTACGAGGGCGCTTGGGATCGCCTGCGAGAACTACGGCGTGAGGATGATGCGAGTCTGCCAACCGGTGTCTGGCAAAGCGACCTCAAGCGCGGGGACTGGGCCGCATTGGAGGCGTTGGCAGGTGATCTACTGCGAGGTCGCAGCAAGGATCTGATGATTGCCGTTTGGCTGGGCGAAGCCTGGATACATCGCCGCGGGCTCGCCGGGGTGAGTGCTGCACTGGAGTTGCTGACAGGGTTATGCGAACGCTATCCGGATACTCTGCATCCGCAGCCAGAGGAAGGTGACCGTAGCTGGCGTGTCTTTCCCCTGGAGTGGATGGTTCGTCAATACAGCGCCACTTTGCTGATCCAGACGCCGCTCTTTGGCATCGATGCGCAAGAGTTCGCGCACGTGACCCTGCACGACTGGCTGCAGTTGCAGCAACGTCAGGTGCAAATGAGTGACAGCAAGCAGGACAAGATCGCGGCAGAAACGGCCCGACTGGAATATCGCAAGCTACATGAAAGGCTCAGGCATACACCAACGAGTCATTTCATCACTGCTGATGTTGAGCTGCAGGCCGCTCTCGCGGCTCTCGAACGGTTGGAAAACTGGAGCGACGGCTGGCTGGCTGAGTTGGCCCCCAGCTTCGGTGCCCTGCGTCAAACACTGACCAGCCTACGTGCTCAGATCGAGGAGTTCGTTCCGATGTCAGAACACATCCCTTCAACCGAGCCAGAGATCGTTGCCGTAGTGGACGGGCCGACTGCCGAGCCCTCTACACCTTCGCTGCCTATGGCTGGTATGCCCAGCAGTCGTGAGCAGGCCTATCGCCATCTTGCGCAGATCGCCGACTACCTCGCCAGAACCGAGCCACATAGCCCGGTGCCTTATGTCATTCGTCGGGCCGTGGAGTGGGGCAACCAGCCGCTTGGCGAGTTGCTGGACGAGTTGATCAGCGCCGATGCCGAATCCAGGCGGCTATGGAAGCTGCTTGGGGTGCTTAAGTAAAGCGGTGTCAGGCTCGGTATGTTCGCCGATGCGCTGGTGGAGGAATTTACCCCGTTAGCACAGGCGTCTCTAAGTAATGGCTAGCAGCCGAGGTTCAGAGATCCCGGACCCCATTCCTATGGGAAGATGTGATTTCCGTTCGCTTACTCCAATCCTCTATTGGCTCAGCTCTGAGTAGAACCGAAAGCAGTCAATCCGGCGCAGACCAAAGGTTCCGCAGTTCGATAGATCCCCCTTGAAATTCGCAGGCTGCAGAAAATCTTAGCTGTGCTGTTTACGGAAAAGCCGCTTTTAAGTCGCTGTTTTTATGAGAATTCCTCTGAGACTTAAACTCCACCGCCGCTAAAACGGCATACGGATTCGAGTCCAGTCCTAGCACCATTAAAAAACCGTCCATCGAACCGTCTGGGCTGTCGCTACCCTCAAGGCTCAGGCTACCTCTATTGAATTCGGCTCTTCGGCACAATGCCAACTTGCATCCCAAATGGATTGAACACGCTATTGAGGGTCTGCACGGTTGGATTCGACTCGTCATGTTCCAATTGACGAAGGGCGCGCAGTGAAAGTTTGCACATCTGTGCGAAACGGGCCTGCTGCAATCCGGTGATTTCCTTGCGTAATTTGCGCACGGCCTGGCCGATGGTCAACTCGCCCGATGCCAGTTGGGTCTGCATTTCAGTCAGAATACGGTTGCGCTCGATGATATCCATTCAGACAAGCTCCCATCGGTTGAGTCTTTGATGAAGGGTGCGCAGCGCAATACGCGGATGATTCATCGTGGAGTTTGGCAACCCTTGATCGCTCAGTAGGTCGGGAAGGGCCAGGAAGTCTTGTGCTGCGCCTCTGAGTCTTTCATAAAGAACATCTGCGTCGGTCCATTGCGCTAGTGCGGCGCAGGCTTGGCGCCAGTTGACCTCGCCGGCAATTTCTATGGATTGAGGCCATTTTGTGGTGCGAGTGACGCCTTCATCATCCATCACCATGGGCGCAAGGTCGTAGATAGGGGCGAGTTTCAGCCCCGTGCTGTTGCGCAAAATTGAGGTATTGCGGCCGTGATTGTCCGAGTTGCCAAGGATCTGGTTGAGTAAGTCTCGCTGTAGATACTCAAAGATCATGTCGCCAACTTGCGCGCCTTGCCCCGTCTTCTGCCACAGCCGGACCAAGTGATGCAGGACGTCGGTATGCAGCAGGTAGCTGCCCGGCACGGTTACTCCTGCTAGTGAGTACAGGGATTCCATTGCGCTGCGCTCTACGCCTGCGGCGCTGAGATGGCGATCAAAGCGATGCATCCACAGGCTAGGCTTGCGGCCTTCCTCTAGCGCCAGGCCTTCTGCGGGTACGGTATCCAGACCAAGCCGCTGAATGGCCCTGTAGTAGCAGAACTCGCTACGCAGGATGTCCTGGTCGGTCTGCCTGGCCTGGTTTCGCGCGAACTTTACAAACCAGTGGCGGGTTGCTGACTCATCCGGCAAGGCCGCATCCGGGTGCAGGGCGCCTTCTCGGTCTTCAGTCAGTAACAGTTTGGGCGCTTCGCCACCTGCGCCTGTGGCACCACCGATGGCCGCACCCTGCTCGTAGGCGTATTCGAGAAAACGGGCATCGCGGTTGATTACATCCTCGCGAGAGAAGCCTAACAGCGGACTTTCCTGAAGCGCTGCCGCTGCCTCCTTGATACGCAGGTTTCCCACCGGCGCTGGTGCGCACCGACTTAGCAAAAATAAATCCAGTCCAAGATTCTCGGGCTTTTGGTCACCCAGGCGCTGGAGAAGGAAGCGCCTTGCTGCTCCAGCGGGCAGTATGTCGTGCAGGAAGGCAGGCGCTTCGCTTGCTCGATAGGATTCCCAGTCCAACGGCACTGTGACGCTAACTGCGTGCTCAAGGCGGCTGCCAATGTGCTCCAGCGTTTCAAGCAGATATGCCTGCTCATAGCCAAAAGAACATGCCCCCGCCAGACCCGCCTCGGGCTGCTCGAAATTGAGATGCATGGCGTCATGCCAAGCGTGGCCACTGTACAGTTGCAGGGTGAGAGAGTGCATATCGACTCCGGCACTTTAATGCCGTTTAGACTAGTAGCCTTTGCAAATAAAGGCAATAAAATGCCTTAAATTGCTCTGAGGCTGGGTATTAAAGGCACTTTAATGCCCATACCGCGCATGGCGCAGTTTGTGCCGCCTGTGCTTCCGCCATTGGCAATATCCATGGTCACTATCGAGAGCACTGATTTCTGTCTGGCGAGGCATCGGCCTAATGTTGAGCCCAACAGAGATTGAATTGGCTTGGAGGTCATGATGTCCCGTATCGATGTGGTTTCCCTGGTTGGCAGCGCCGTGCCGGCTGAGCTCAGGTCCGACGGTCATATGGCGTGCTGGCTGGTGATGGTGGATGGCCAGCCCAAAGCCGGTCCTTTCGCTTCCCGTGAGACTGCGCTGGCTTGCCAGGCGGTCTGGCTACTGAGCAGCGCTATTCGTCGTGAGGGCGATTCGCTGCTGGCCTGATTCACTGTTTTACCCCGCGCTCGCTCCAGCGCTCCCCTTGGCCCGCCTCTGGCGGGCTTTTTCTTGCTCGCCGGTTAGAATGGCGATCATTTTTTGAAGGGGCGCAGCGTGGCCAGGTGGGACATCTTCTGCAGCGTGGTGGATAACTACGGTGATATCGGCGTGACCTGGCGGTTGGCCCGACAGCTGGCGGCCGAGCAGGGGCATGTTGTGCGCCTGTGGATCGACGAGTTGGGCGCCTTCGTACGCTTGTGCCCCGAGGCCAGTGTCGATGCTGAATGCCAACGCTGGAGCGGTGTCGAGGTGCGCCTGTGGCGTGAGCCGTTCCCTGCGGTTGAGCCTGCGCAGGTGGTGATCGAGGCCTTCGCCTGTCAGTTGCCGTCTGCTTATATCGAGGCGATGGCGGCCAGCGGCACGCGCCGCTTGTGGCTGAATCTGGAATACCTCAGTGCCGAAGACTGGGTAGCAGGCTGCCATGGCCTGCCATCACCGCAGCCCGGAGGCTTGCAGAAGTTCTTCTTCTTTCCTGGATTCGTGGAGGGCGCGGGCGGTTTGCTGCGCGAGGCCGATCTGCTGGCGCGGCGACGCGCCTTTCAGGCAGACGCGCAGGCGCAGCAGGCGTTCCTGCAGTCGCTTGGCGTGATAAGGGAAGCCGGGGCGCGACTGATTTCGTTGTTCGCTTATGAAAATGCGGGGCTGGCGGGCTGGCTTGATGCGCTGGCAGCCGATTCGCAGTCGACTCAATTGCTGGTGCCGCAGGGCAAGGTTTTGGCGAATCTGCAGGCCTGGCTGGGCGAGGCGCAGTTGGTGCCAGGTGATCAGCGGCGGCGCGGCAATCTGCTGATCCATGTGCTGCCTTTCGTGGCGCAGGATGACTACGACCGCCTGTTGTGGTGCTGCGACCTCAACGCGGTGCGTGGCGAGGACTCCTTCGTGCGAGCGCAATGGGCGGGGCGGCCGCTGCTCTGGCACATCTACCCGCAGGAGGAGCGGGCGCACTGGGACAAACTTGAGGCGTTTCTGGCGATTTATAACGCCGATCTGATGCCTGAAGCCGCTGCCGTTCAGGCTGAATTCTGGCGAGCCTGGAATGCGGGGGAAGGGATGGAAACGGCCTGGCCTGCGCTTCTCGAGGTATGGCCGGTACTGCAGCGACACGCCGAGCACTGGTGTGACGATCAGGCCGCTCGGTCGGATCTTGCCACGACGCTGGAACAGTTTTACCTAAATTGGCTATCATACGCGGCCTAGATTTCTGTACCTCCCGCATATTTCGGATATTCGCATGAAAACTGCACAAGAAATGAGAGTCAACAGCGTGGCCCTGATCGATGGCCAGCCGTGGCTGATCCAGAAGGCCGAGTTCACCAAGTCCGGTCGTAACAGCGCCATCGTCAAGATGAAGCTGAAGAACCTGCTCAACGGTTCCAAGACCGAGACCGTCTACAAAGCCGACGACAAGATGGAGCCGGTGATTCTCGAGCGCAAGGAAGTGAACCTGTCCTACATCAGCGGTGAGGACTACGTGTTCATGGATCCGGAATACAACTCCTACGAGCTGCGTTCCGAAGATCTGGAAAGCGTTCTGCCGTTCATCGAAGAAGGCATGAGCGACGTCTGCGAAGCCGTGTTCTTCGAAGGCAAGGTGATCTCCGTCGACCTGCCGACCACCATCGTGCGTCAGGTTGTCTACACCGAGAACGCTGCTCGTGGCGACACTTCCGGCAAGGTCATGAAGCCTGCCAAGCTGCGCAACGGTACCGAGATCAAGGTTGCCGAGTTCGTCGACATCGACGACTGGATCGAGATCGATACCCGTGACGGTTCCTACAAGGGCCGCACCCAGGCTCCGGCCTGAGCCTAAGCTGTACGAGAAACCCGGCCCAGGTGCCGGGTTTTTTGTGGCCGTCACGCGGCGGTTTTCGTGGTGCGCGCGGCGCCCCCTGCGGTCGTGATCTTACTGCTGTGGGATGGCCAGGCTGGTTTGCAGTGCCTGGTCCCAGGGCGGCGGAAAGCCGAAGCGCTGCTTCAGGAAGCTCAGCAGCAGGCGTGTCCGCGGGCTGGCTTCGCGCTCCAGGCGCAGGGCGTAGATGCTCACCGGCTCGACGGGTGGCAGGCCCTGTTCGCAGAACAGCGGGATCAGCTCGCCACGTTGCAAATGCTCGCTGCTCATCCAGGTGGGCAGGTGGGCCACGCCAAGGCCGGCGAGGGCGCTGAACAGCAGGGTTTCTGCGTTGTTGCTGGTCTGGCGCAGGCGCTTGGGCTTGCACAGCTGCAGCTTGCCGTCGACTTCGAAACGCCAGGCGTAAGGTGGCGCCAGGCTGTCCCAGTCCAGGCCGTCGTGCTGTTCCAGCTCCAGTGGGCTGCGAGGAATGCCGCGTCGACGTAGATACTCCGGGCTGGCGCAGACGATGCGCGTCATCGACGCCAGCGGCGTGGCCACCAGGCGGCTGTCGGGCAGGGGGCCGATACGCACGACGATATCCACCTCACCCAGGTGTTCGCCCTGCAGGTCGATAAAGCTGTCGATCAGGCGTAGTTGCACGTCCAGGCCGGGGTTTGCGCGCAGGAACTCGGCAATCGCCGGAGCCAAGTGGCGGCGCCCAAAGGGTGAGGGGGCGTCGATGCGAATCAGGCCTTCCGGTGCACTGCTCAGCGATACGGCCTCGGCGCGGGCCAGGTGCAGCTCGGCGAGGATGCGCCGGGCGCGCTCGGCGAACGCCAGGCCCGCCGGGGTGACGCGTACCGCATGAGTGGTGCGACTGAACAGGCTGCTGCCCATGGCACGCTCCAGGGCGTCGATGCGCCGTGCCACTGCCGAAGGCGTGAGCGGATGGCGCCTTGCCGCTGCGGAGAAGCTGCCGGTCTCCAGCACGTCGAGAAAGAGTTCCAGTTGGTCGGTCAGTGCATCGGGGTTCATGGCAGCCTTCTTATGCGAGATAAGCAAAGCCATTGTGCGTTGCTATGCGTTTCCGCGCTAGCCGCGGCTGATTAACATGCGCCCACTGTCTGGAGGTGTCATGAATCTGTTCGACCTGTTGCTGAATCTGTTACTGGGGCTGGGCCTGGGGACGCTGGGTGGTTTGTTCGGCATCGGCGGCGGCCTGATCGCCATTCCGGTGCTGGGCATCGTTTTCGGCCTGGATCAGCAGCTTGCTCAGGGAACTGCGCTGGTGATGGTGGTGCCGAACGTGATGCTGGCGATCTGGCGTTATCATCAACGCAATCGTATCAACCTGCGACATGCCCTGCTGCTCGGTGTCACCAGTTTCTTCTGCGCCTGGTTGGCCTCGCTGTATGCAGTGGAGGTGGATTCGCGCACCATGCGCTGGGCCTTCGTCGGTTTTCTGCTGGCCCTGGCGGCCTACAACCTGCTGCGCATGCTGATGGCTCAGACGCCGACCAGTGGTGAGTTGCGTCATCACTGGGGCTGGTTCGGCGTGCTGGGCGGGGTGTCCGGTGCGATGGGCGGGCTGTTTGGTGTGGGCGGCGCGGTGGTGGCGACGCCGGTACTGACCAGTGTGTTCGGCACCACGCAGGTGGTGGCGCAGGGGCTCTCGCTGTCGCTGGCATTGCCCAGTACCGGCGTCACACTGTTTACCTACGCACTGCACGATCACGTCAACTGGTGGATGGGTGTGCCGCTGGCGGTTGGCGGCCTGCTTAGCATCAGTTGGGGGGTGCGCCTGGCGCATTCGTTGCCGGAGCGTCTGCTGCGCAGCCTGTTCTGTGGCTTCCTGCTGCTCTGTGCGCTGCTGCTCGCGCTGGAGTCGGGTGGCCGCCTATAGGCGAAAACCTTCGACGATATGCTCGGCCAGGCATTCGGTGACGGGTGACTGGCTGCTCTCATTGCGCAGCAGCACGATGCTGGTCAGCGGCAGCAGCGGCAGGCCTTCGGCTTCGCCGAGGATGCGCAAGTCTGGGGTGATCAGGCTTTGCAGCTGCGCAGTGACCGCGAGGCCCGCGCGCACCACGGCGAAGATCGCCGACAGGCTGGGGCTGGTGTAGGCGATGCGGTAGGGACGGCTCATCGCATCCAGCGCGTTGCAGGCCCATTCGCGGCAGAAACAGTCGGCGTTGAACATGGCCAGTGGCATGGGGTTCTGTTCATGCGGGCAGAAGCCCTGGGCCACGGCCCAGGCGAAGCGCTCCTGGCGCAGCAGCTGGCCGATCTCCTTGCCGGGCTGGCGGGTGACGATGGTCAGGTCGAGATCCTGGCGCAGCAACAGCTGGCCGGAGGGCTCGCAATGCACCTCCACCTGCACCAGCGGATAGGCCTGGGCGAAGCGCGAGAGAATCTCCGGCAGAAAGCGCATCACGTAGTCGTCCGGCGTACCGATACGCACGGCACCGACCATATGCGGCTCGCGCAGGGTGTTGAGTACCTCGCCATGCAGCTTGAGGATGCGCCGCGCATAACCCAGCAGCACCTGGCCCTCGGGCGTCAGCCGCACCTGACGGCCGTCGCGCTCGAACAACGGGCGTTGCACCACGTCTTCCTCCAGCCGCTTTATCTGCATGCTCACGGCTGACTGGGTGCGATTGACCGTTTCTGCGGCGCGGGTGAAACCGCCGGTGTCGGCGATGGCAACGAAGTTGCGCAGCAATTCGGCATCAATACTGGGGTGGAAGGCCATTCATCAATCCTCGAGATGGATGCCATAAGAAACATTCGCTGGATTGATCTAAAGCTGGGCCCGACACTGACGCCAACCCCACAGGGAGGGCGAAAAGATGAAAGGTCAGAAAGGTTATGCGTTGGCTCAGGCCATCCACTTCGAACGGTTGCCGTCACTGGTCGGCGTATGGCGTATGCTGCGGCGCTGGCGTCAACTGGCTCACAAGCGGGCACAGCTGGCGCAACTGAATGATGCTGCATTGAAGGACCTGGGACTGTCCCGCGCCGATGTGTTGCAGGAGGCCGAACGGCCGTTCTGGGATTACCCGCTGAGAAAGAGAGTGGTACATGACAGGAGTTGTTGAATGACCGCGGTACGCAAGGGCGCCGATTTTTTCCTGTTCCAACTGATGCTGTTGTTATGCGCCATCTGGGGTAGCCAGCAGGTGGCAATCAAGCTGGCGGCGGGCGATATCGCGCCCATGCTGCAGGTAGCGTTGCGCTCGGGTGTTGCCGCGGTGCTGGTCGGCCTGCTGTTGCTGTGGCAGCGCGGCTGGCGCGAGTGGCTCAGTACGACCTGGCTGGCCGGGATCCTGGCCGGTGTCTTGTTCGCGCTGGAGTTCTTCTTTATCGCGCTGGGCCTGCGCTACACCACGGCCTCGCACATGGCGGTGTTTCTGTACACGGCGCCGATCTTCTCGGCGCTGGGTCTGCACCTGCTGCTGCCCAGCGAGCGTCTGCGTCGCCTGCAGTGGCTGGGCATCGCGCTGTGTTTCGGCGGCGTGGTGATGGCTTTCGGTGTGGGCGGTAACTGGGCCGAGATCGATCGCGACATGCTGCTCGGCGATGCGCTGGGGCTGTGCGCCGGTATGGCCTGGGGGGCGACCACGGTCGTCGTGCGTGGCTCGCGCCTGTCCGAAGCACCGGCCGGGTTGACCCTGTTCTATCAGTTGGCAGTGGCCTTCGTGCTGCTGCTGGCCTATGCGCTGACGGTGGTGGACCTTTCCCAGCTGCGTTGGACGCCTGTAGCTATCGCCAGCATCCTGTTGCAGGGCGTGGTGGTGTCGTTCTTCTCCTACCTGGCCTGGTTCTGGCTGCTGCGCCGCTACCTGGCCTCGAACATGGCGGTGTTCTCATTCATGACACCTCTGTTTGGCGTCACCTTCGGCGTGCTGGTGTTGGACGAGCCCCTGACCCTGAACTTCATCATCGGCGCGGCGTTGGTGCTATCGGGTATCACTCTGGTCAGCAGCGAGGCCTGGTTGCGTCGACGTCTGTCCGGCTGGCGTGGCCTGCCTCAGCAACCCTGACGCATGGAGGCTGGAAATTGTCCGCTTATCACTTGGCCCAACTGAACATTGCCTGGATGAAGACGCCGCTGGAGTCAGCGGAGATGGCTGACTTCGTCGCCAATCTGGAGCGTATCAATGCACTGGCGGAAGGCTCGCCCGGCTATGTCTGGCGTTTGCAGGACGAGGCGGGCGATGCCACGGCAATCCGTCCGTTCGGTGACGAGGTGTTGGTGAATATGTCGCTTTGGCAGGACGTGCAGTCGCTCGGCGATTACGTCTACAAATCGGCACATACCGAGATGCTCAAGCGCCGTCGCGAATGGTTCGAGCGTGTCGAGCAGGCGCACCAGGTGCTGTGGTGGGTGCCCGCCGGGCATCGGCCGAGCGTGGTCGAGGCCGCTGAGCGCCTGGCTCATCTGCGCGAGTATGGCGCGACGGTGCAGGCCTTCACCTTTCGCCACGCGTTCGCCGCGCCGGCCTGAACTCGTCGGCAGCCAAACTGCCTGATAGGCTGGTCGCCATGACGCTCTCACTTTCTCTCGCCGAAGCCCGCCGCCTGGCTCTGGCTGCTCAGGGGTTCGGGCGTACCCCACGCGGCGCCATCGCCCACAAGCAGCTGCAGGCGCAGATCGAGCGCCTTGGCGTGGTGCAGATCGACTCGGTCAATGCCCTGGTGCGCTCGCACTACCTGCCGGCTTTTTCCCGTCTTGGTCATTACCAGGCCGAGCACCTCGATGAACTGGCCTGGGGCCGGGCGCGGCGCAGGCGGCTGTTCGAATACTGGGGGCACGAAGCCTCGCTGTTGCCGCTCGAGCTCTTTCCGCTGCTGCGCTGGCGCATGCGCCGAGCGGCGGATGGGCAGGGCATCTACAGCCAGCTGGCGAAGTTCGGTGTAGAACGGCGCGACGCAATAGACAACGTACTGCAGTCCGTGCGCGAGCTCGGTGCACTGGGCGCCGGCAGCCTTTCCTCACGTACCGAGAAGGCCGGCCCCTGGTGGGACTGGAGCGCGGAAAAAATGGCGCTGGAATGGCTGTTCGCTGCAGGTCTGGTCACTGTGGCTGGGCGCCGCGGCTTCGAAAGGCTGTACGACCTGCCGGAGCGGGTCATTCCCGCGGATGTGCTGAATCACCCGGACCTCGATGAGGACGAGGCGCAGCGCCGCCTGTTGCTGCGTTCTGCCGATGCCCTTGGCGTGGCGACCGAGCGCGATTTGCGCGACTACTACCGGCTGGACGTCAGTGACAGCAAGCGCCGTATCGCTGAACTGGTGGAGGCGGGCGAGCTGTTGCCCGTCACGGTGCAGGGCTGGCGGCAGGCGGCCTATTGCCGGGGCGAGCCGCGCATTCCCCGGCGTATTCGCCATAGTGCGTTGCTGTCGCCGTTCGATTCACTGATCTGGGAACGCGAGCGCACCGAGCGGCTGTTCGGCTTCCGCTATCGGCTGGAGATCTACACTCCGCAGGCCAAGCGCGTGTATGGCTATTACGTGCTGCCGTTTCTGCACCATGAACGCCTGCTGGCGCGGGTGGATCTGCGCAGCGAGCGCGCAGCCGGGCGCCTGGCGGTGCATGCCGTGCATCTGGAGGAAGCAGTGTTGAGCGAGGAGGCGCGCCTGGCGCTGGGCGATTCACTGCGCGCGCTGGCGCACTGGCTGGGCCTGGATGAGGTGTGGTTGGCGCCGAGCGTGAGCCTGCGCGGGCTGCTCGGTTAACCGCCGTTCTCCAGCAGCAACTTCAGTTCCTCGACGCGCTGGATGTTCATCTGCATCGGGCAATAGTGATACATCGGCGAGCCGACATGCTTGCCCTGCAGCTCGCACTGGCCATTGCGGTAGACCAGCCAGGCCTTCTGCGTCGTTTCCAGTTGCTCGGCATCTTCCGGGGCACTCTCCTGCAGCTTGAGGAACAGCTGCTGGTAGATGCGGTTCATCTCCTTCTTCACCGTTTCCGATACGCCTTCGGCGCAGCCGGCGACACTGGCGTTGTTGATCATTGCGCTGGCGTCCAGGCAGGCCTGGTACTGCTGGTCATAATCGGCCTGAACCGCGGGTGAAAGGATGAGCAAGAGTGCTAGGCAGTTGCGCGGTATCGACATGGCGATCTCCAAATGAAACAGGGGCTGCAATGCAGCCCCTACACATCGCCTTTACTTGGCAGCCAGGCGGGTACGCATGTTGGCGGCGCGGTCGCTGGAACCCGGGTGCGAGGAGAACATGCTGCTTTCGCCGCCGCCCAGCTTGGCCAGCTTCTCGAACGCGGTGACCAGGCCTTCACGGGGGATGTTGCGCTGGGTCAGCAGGTCGAAGGAGAAGTTGTCTGCGGCGTTTTCCTGGCTTTGCGAAAACTGCGCGTTGACCAGTTGCTCACCCAGGGCGCCGAGCTGCGAGGCGGACAGGGCGGCGACGGAGGCATTGCCTGAAGCGGCGGCAGCATTGCGCGCGGCGGTGGTGGCGTAGGCGGTTTGCATGGCCTTCTTGCTGTGGCCGAGGGCGACGTGGCCGATCTCGTGGCCGAGCACGCCTTCCACTTCGTTGTCGGTCATCAGGTCCATCAGGCCGCTGTAGACGCGCACGCAACCGTTGGCCATGGCCCAGGCGTTGACGTCGTCGGCCTGATACACCTTGTAGGTGATCGGCGTGCCGTTGATCTGATGGCCGAGGTTGTTGGCGATCTTGTCCAGACGTTTGCTGTACGGGCTGTTCGGGCCGGCGATATTGGCTTCGGCATCCATTTCGGCGCAGGCCTGGTCGGACATGCTGCGTACTTCGGCGTCGCTGAGGGTCGCGGCCTGCACGGCCATCAGGCCCGATTGCAGCATGGCGTCGGGGGACATGTTCTGGCAGCCGATCAGCAGAGCGGCGCTGGACAGGGCGAAAGCGGAGAGGGTGGTGCGCAGTTGCATGGTTCATCGTCCTTGTTGGGGGTGTTGGCCGCGAGTCCTTTCCGGCTGGGTGTAGCTTGGGCACCTGTCCGGTGCTCGCGATGGGACAGCATTATGCCGGACACCGCACAGAAGATGTGCGAGCCGGTTCGCGCCCTGGCCAGTGGCCAGGGCGCGGAGGTTCAGCGGCGTACCTGCTTCAGCGTTTCGGCGATCATGAACGCCAGTTCCAGAGACTGGTCGGCATTCATGCGGGGGTCGCAGTGGGTGTGGTAGCGGTCGGACAGACCGTCTTCGGTGATCGGGCGTGAGCCGCCGATGCACTCGGTGACGTTCTGCCCGGTCATCTCGATATGGATGCCACCGGCGTAGGTCCCCTCGGCCTGGTGCACGGCGAAGAACTGCCGGACTTCACTGAGAATCTGCGCGAAATCGCGGGTCTTGTAGCCGCTGCTGGCCTTGATGGTGTTGCCGTGCATGGGGTCGGAACTCCACAGCACCTGGCGGCCTTCCTCCTTGACCTTGCGCAGCAGACGCGGGAAGTGCGCCTCGACCTTGTCCGCGCCCATGCGCACGATCAGGTTAAGGCGACCGGGATCGTTGTCCGGGTTGAGGGTGTCGATCAGGCGGATCAGCTCGTCCGGGTCCATGCTCGGACCGACCTTGACGCCGATGGGGTTCTCGATGCCGCGCATGAATTCGACGTGCGCACCGTCCAGTTGGCGGGTGCGGTCGCCGATCCACAGCATGTGCGCGGAGCAGTCATACCAGCGGCCGGTGAGGCTGTCGCGACGGACGAAGGCTTCTTCGTAGTTCAGCAACAGCGCTTCGTGGGCGGTGAAGAAGCTGACTTCGCGCAGCTGCGGTGCGCTGTCCATGCCGACGGCGCGCATGAAGGCCAGGGTTTCGTCGATGCGATTGGCCAACTGGTGGTACTTCTCGGATAGCGCCGAGTTGGCGATGAAATCGAGGTTCCACTGATGCACCTGATGCACGTCGGCGAAGCCGCCCTGAGCGAAGGCGCGCAGCAGGTTGAGGCTGGCGGTGGCCTGGTGATAGGCCTGCAGCAGGCGCTCCGGGTCCGGTACGCGACTGGCGACGTCGAAACCGATGCCGTTGACGATGTCGCCGCGGTAAGCGGGCAGGGTGACGCCATCGATGGTTTCGCTGCCGGACGAGCGCGGCTTGGCGAACTGGCCGGCCATGCGCCCGACCTTGACCACCGGGCAGCCGGCGGCGAAGGTCATGACGATGGCCATCTGCAGCAGCACCTTGAAGGTGTCGCGGATCTTCGCGGCGGAAAACTCGGCGAAACTCTCGGCGCAGTCGCCGCCCTGCAGCAGGAAGGCGCGGCCCTGGGTGACCTCGGCGAACTGGCGACGCAGCTCGCGCGCCTCACCGGCGAACACCAGCGGCGGGTAGCCGGCCAGGGTTTGTTCGACGCGAGTCAGGTGCGCGGCATCAGGGTATTCAGGCTGCTGCTGGATGGGCTTGGCCCTCCAGCTTTCGGGGCTCCAGGCGTTCGACATGCTGCGTCTCTAGCGGTTGATCAGGCGGAGACGCATGGTAACCGATAAGCCCCGCAGCTCGTACGTGTATTGGCTCATGACGCCGGGGCGGGCTCGAATGCGCGTGCAGGCCGCATGCGCGGCGATACATCGCGCGCCGGCAGGAAGCGCCCGTAGCGCTGTGCCTTGCCCAGATCATTCGGGTATTCCAGGCCGCGGCGATAGGCGATGCGACCGTTGATCATCGTCAGCGCGACCGCTGCATCGTTGCGTTTGACCACCCGCATCAGGCCCAGCACCTCCATCGGCGCTTCGTGCAGTTCATCCAGGGTGTCATCGAGGCCGGCGGGGTCGATCAGCACCAGGTCGGCACGATCGCCGACGCGCAGGTAGCCGGCATCGACGCCGATGAAGTCGGCCAGCTCGCCACTGCAGCGGCGCACCGCCTTGCCCAGCTCCATGAACGGCTCGCCGGCCAGTTCGGCGTCCCGCACGTACTTGAGAAAACGCAGCGGGAAGTTGTACTGGGCGATGGAGCGCAGATGCGCGCCGGAGTCGGCAAAGCCAGGGTGCGTCCAGGGGCTGGCCAGCAGCTTGCGCATGATCGCCTCGCGCTGGTTGCCGTAGCAGGTCGTCCACTTCAGCGCCTCGCGGTACTGGCAGGCCAGTTCGAAGTAAGCGTCTACTGCATCCAGGCCACGCGCCTGGCCCAGTTGCTTGAAGTTCTTGCCGACCAGGCTGGGGTCCGGGCATTCGGTCACCCAGCAATCGGAGAAGTCGCGGTGCCACAGGCCCTTGGTCAGCACGGCTTTGACCTGTTTCTTGAACAGGGCGCGGAACGCCGGCTCCCTGACCTTGGCGTAGAGTTCATCCGGGTCCTTGATGTTGCGCAGGATCTCGCCAGCACCAAATTCCTCGAAGGCATTCACGTTGAGTCCTTCCAGGCGCAGGGTGAAGGGCGCCGGCAAGGTCTGCCAGCGGAAGTGGCCGCGCAGCACCCTGTTAGCCAGCCAGCCGGAAAGACGAGTGAAGCGATGCAGCAGCGGCTGTGACTTGAGATCCAGCGCCGTCAGCATGGTGCATTTCAGCGGTTTCCTGAACCAGCCATGGGCCTGCCAGAGGAAGGCGAACACGTTGACCTTGGTCACTGCGTTCGGCGCGCCCTGCAGCACCGCGCCGCGCCGCCGCAGTACGGCGAACAGGCGGGAGAACTCCTTCCAACTAGCGAAGGTCGACGGCAACGGGCTGGACCAGGCGCGGTCGCCGTCCATCTTGTCCAATCGTGTGGTCATTACCGACAGGCCAATACACCCGGCGTTCAGCGCCTCTTCGAGCAACTGTTCCATGCGCGCCAGTTCGGCTTCGCTGGGCTTCACCCGACTGGTGGCGCGCTCCAGGCCCATCACCGCCACGCGCAGCTCCGAATGGCCGAGGAAGGAATTGACGTTCGGGCCCAGCGGCAACTGGTCGTAGAAGGCGCGATAGCCGGCGGCGTCGCGCCAGGTTTTCTTTTCCTGGAGGATCGGTAGCACGTACTCGCGCGGCACCGCTTCGACGCGGGTGAACAGGTCGGAGCAGTCTTCGGCGTCGGCCAGCACCATGCTGATGGAACAGGAGCCGATGGTCACGCTGGTGACGCCGTGGCGCACCGACTCCTTCAGTGCTGGTGCGGCGATCACCTCGGCATCGTAATGCGAGTGGATCTCCAGGAAGCCGGGGGTAAGCCACTGGCCTTTGGCGTCGATCACCTCGGGGCAACCGGCCCCCTCCAGTGGGCTGAGGCTGAGTACCTCGACCTTGCCGTCACGGATGCCGATATGGCGGATCGCCCCCGGCACGCCGGTGCCGTCGAAGTAAAGGCCGTTGTTGATGATGATGTCGTAGCTCATGGCAGTCTCCAGGGCGCCAGCAGCAGGATGCCGGTGACCAACAGCAGGATGTAGATGGCGAGGCGGAAATGACGCTCGTCGAAGCGCCGGTGCAGGCGTTCGCCCAGCCACACCCCGAGCAGCAGAAGCGGGGCGTAGGTGAGTACCTGAGGCAGCGCCGGCAGCAGGCGGCCGTCGAGCAGAAAGGCGAGGGTGAGCAGGCTGTTGAGGGTGAACCAGACAGTGACCAGGGTGGCGCGCAGTCGCGCCTTGTCCAGCTGGGTACCGGCCAGGCCGTAGACCAGCAGCGGGCCACCCGACGCGAACAGGCCATGGCTGAGGCCTGCGGCCAGGGTAATGCAGCGAGTCAGCCAGGCCGGGCGTTGCGGCAGTGCGCTCGCCCGGCGCAGGCGCCACAGTTCGCGGCCGGCGAACCAGACGATCAGCGCACCGAAGCCGACCTTCAACGCCTGGGTGTCCAGATAAGGCAGCAGCCAATAGCCGAGTAAAGTACCAATAAGCATGCCGGGCAGCAGGGTGCCAAGCAGCAGGCGGCGGTCGATCTGCTGCCAGTGGCGATGCACCAGATAGCCGGTCATGCAGATGTTCAGCGGCACCAGGATCGGTAGCAGTTGATCGATGGGCAGCAGCAATGCGCCGAGCGACAGCGCGATGACCACGCTGCCAAAGCCAGTAACGGCTTCCAGGGCGTAGGCCAGCAAAATGAAGCCGCCGAGGGCATAGGGCGCCAGGGCCATCAACTGATCTCCCCGGCGAAGCGCTGGCTCATCTTGCGGTGGTACAGCGCCGGTGCCAGGCGCCAGAGCAGGCTCGCCAGCCAGCTGCCACGATCCGGGAACAGGCGCTCGCGGCGCTGCTGCAGTGCATCGAGAATCAGGCTTGCCATCCAGTCGGCGCTGCGAATCTTGCCGATGGTCGAGCGGGCATGGCCGGCCGGTTTGCCGTCGCCGCCCAGGGCATTGCGGTCGATGGGCGTATCGAGAAAGCTCGGATAGACCATCAGCAGGCCGATGCCGTCGCGGGCGATCTCGGCGCGCAGCACCTCGAAGGCCTGGCCCAGGGCGCTTTTCGCGGCGCAGTAACCGGCACGGCCGAGCACCGGCATCCAGCCGGCCATGGAGCCGATGGCGACCACCTGGCCGCGGCTTTCACGCAGCAGCGGCAGGGCGGCCAGGGTCAGTTCCAGCGGCGCGTGATAGTCCACCGCCATGACCTTGCGAAACACCGCTGGATCGGTGCGCAGCGTGGGCGAGCGGTGGGTGATGCCGGCGTTGTTGATCAGCACGTCCAGCCGGCCGAAGCGCTGCCGGCAGCCATCGAGCAGACGTTCATGCAGCTCGGGTTCGGTGATGTCGCCAGCAAGGGCCATTACGCGCTCGCTGCCCAATTCATCGGCGCGAGCCGAGAGGCCGCTGGCGTCTATATCGGTGAGCAGCAGGGCATCGCCACGTGCGTGACAAGCGCGCGCCAGTTGCCAGCCGAGGCCGCTGGCGGCGCCGGTAATCAGGACCACGCGCATCACCGCTCTCCTGCGCTGGGCAAGGGCGTCAGCAACGCGTCGGCTGCAGGCGGCCTGCGTGACCACAGCCAGGCCAGGCTGAGGCCGGATACCAGATGCCAGCAGCCCCAGAAGGCCGCGATCAGCAACATGCCGCTGGCCTGCGGGAAGAAGGTGAAGATGATCACCAGGCCCAGCGCTGAATTCTGGATGCCCACTTCCAGCGTCAGGGCGCGGCGGTCGGCCACCGGCAGCCCGCTCAGGCGTGCGCTGAGGTAGCCAATGCTCAGTGCCAGGGCGTTGTGAGCCACTACCAGCCAGAAGAACAGATGGAAATGTCGGGTGAACTGCTCGAGGTTGCGGCTGAACGCCAGCGCCACGAAACCGAGCATTACCAGCAAGGCGAACAGACGCAGGGGCTTTTCCACTTTCAGTGTCAGTTGCGGGAAGCGCCGGCCGATCCACATGCCAGCCAGCAGAGGCAGGCCGAGCACCAGCAGCACGAGCAGCAGCAAACTCAGCGGGTCCAGTTCGATCTGCGTCAGCAAGGGTCGCGTATGTGGATTGAGCCAGGCGTACAGGGCGAAGTTGAGCGGTGTCAGCACGCTTGCGACGACGCTGGAAACGGCGGTCATGCTCACCGACAGCGCGACGTTGCCGCGAGCCATCCAGGTCATGATGTTGGAGAAGCTGCCGCCTGGGCAGGCAGCGATCAGGGTCATGCCCAGCGCCAGTTGCGGCTCGATGGCCAGGGCCCAGCAAGCCAGGCAGGTCAGCGCCGGCAGCAACACGAACTGCGCCAGCATGCCAATCACCGGGGCTTTGGGCGCGCGGGCGATGCGGCGGAAGTCTTCGGCGCGCAGGTCCAGGGAAACGCCGAACATCATCAACGCAACGATCAGGTTGATCAGCACCAGGCTGCTGGGGTCAAAGGCGATATTCACCTGTTCCATGCTCATGCCCCCTGCGCAGCGAGTGCGCCATCGTTGGCCAGCTCACGGCGCAGGGCGGCGCTGTGTTCGGCTATGCGTCTACGATAGCTGTCCTTGTGCACGTAATAGGCCATGCGCTCCAGTTGCAGGTAGCGATAGCCGCCATCCAGGCGCTGGCTGGCTTGAGCACGAATAGTCTGGCGCAGGGCCTGAGCAGCGGGGCTGCCAGCCCGCGACTGGCGGATATACAGCGCGACCAGCTCCGCCTGCTCGTCACGACCCTGCCAGCCCAGGCCGGAGGCCTCGACCATACCGAGCATGAACAGGTCGTCGTGCTCGGGGTGGAATACGTTGAGATACAGCTGCGGTGCACCGGCACCTTGCGGCCAGTTCAACTCGTCGCGAGCGATGAAGGGGTAGTCGATCTTGTAGCCGGTGGCCATGAGGATCAGGTCGTACTCGGCCTGTTCGCCATTGGCAAAGGTCACGCTTTGCCCCCTCACTGCCGTGATATCGCCGCGAGGGTGGATGTCGCCGTGGCCGATATGGTGCAGCACCAGCGAGTTCATCACCGGATGCGACTCGTACAGGCGGTAGTCCGGGTCGGGCAGACCATACTGCGAGGGTTTGCCGACCAGGGCGCGCACCAGCAGACCGTCGACCAGCTGTTTGAGACGGCGCGGTAGCTTGATCGCACCGCCGAAGGTATCGGTGGGTTTGCCGAGGATGAACTTGGGCAGGAAGTGATAGCCACGGCGTACCGAGAGGTCGACCGAGGCGGCGCGATGCACGGCATCGACGGCGATATCGCAGGCCGAGTTGCCGCAGCCGACCACCAGCACCCGTTTGCCGGCGAAGATATCCGCGCTCTTGTAGGCATTCGAATGCAACAACTCGCCGGAAAAGTCGCCAGGCAGGCGCGGCAGGTTGGGCGTATGCAGGGTGCCGTTGGCGATCAGCACACCGTCGAAACGCCATTCGCGTTGCTCGCCGTTGCGCTCGCTGATCAGTTTCCAGCCATCTTGCTCGCGTTGCACCTGCAGCACGCGGGTATCGAACTGGTAATGCTCATAGAGGCGAAACTGCCTGGCGTAGTCGCGAAAGTAGCGGCGCATCTCGCTGTGGTGCGGGTAGGGCGCCACCTCGGCACGCATGGGGAACTCGCGGAACTCGGTGGTGCCCTTGGAGGAAATCAGATGCGCCGAGTGATACATGCTGCTGTGCGGGTTATCGATATCCCACAGGCCGCCAACGTCACTGTGCAGCTCGAAACCGATGAAATCGATACCGTGCTTCTTCAATTGCCGAGCCGTGCACAGGCCCATGGGGCCGGCACCTATGATGGCGTACATGGCGAACCTCGTTATTGTTATGAGTAGCAGCGCAAGTGTTGGAATTATTGCGTGACCGGGGGCGGCTGCTTCAATGACAATCGGCGCCTTTAGCCCGGTTGTTGTGGTACGGGATGTCACTGTGGGAGAGGTATCGATGCCAGGGTTGCCGCCGGACGACGAGTTGCAGCAGCAGGACGAAGTTCTGCTGGCCGAGGTGCACGACGCCTTCGGGGTGATCCGTGTGGTGCAGATCGGCGCCTACCGCTTTCTCGAGTTTGGTGATGCCATCGAGCAGAGTTGCGTGTTCCAGGGCGATCCCAGCTGGCTGGAATACGACTACACCCGCGCCATGTTGCTGGGCGCGCTGTGCCACGATGCGCCGGAAACCGCACTGTTCCTTGGTCTGGGCGCCGGCAACCTGACCCAGGCCTGTCTGAAGTTCCTGCCATTGGAGGACGTCGAGGCCATCGAGCTGCGCCCGGACGTACCGCGCCTGGCCATGGAGTTTCTCGGTCTGGACGATGACCCACGACTGACCATTCGCATCGGCGACGCCACCGAACTGCTCGACAGCGCGGAAACCGCTGACCTGATCTTTCTCGATCTGTACACCGACCAGGGGCCGGGTGTCGGGCATCTGGCCTGGCGCTTTCTCGAGCGCTGCCGCGAGAAGCTCAATCCAGGTGGTTGGCTGATCATCAACCAATGGGCAGGCAACGACGGCAAGCCGCTTGGCGCGGCACTGCTGCGTGGCCTCTATCACCGACACTATTGGGAGTGCCCGGTGAAGGAGGGCAACGTGGTACTGCTGATCCCGGCTGACCTCGAGCAACGCTTGAACATGGGACGCCTGCAGATGCGTGCGGGCGAGCTGGCGCCGCGTCTGGGTTATTCGCTACAGCCGCTGATCGAAGCGCTGCGCCCGGCCACTTGATGCGCCGTTGAGCGGTTGGATGCATGCCAATCGATAAAAACCAGCACCCGAGACAGGATTTTCCGGTATAGTTCGCGCCGGCCAATTTTCTGGCCACGTTCAGGTAGTGCAACTCGCCCGGGAAATTAACACCCGGCAGCCAGTCCCCAGCGGACTATCCTTGACGATTCACTTTCATCACGTTTTCGCAAATCCCCGCCGACCAGGCTGCCAGGGTGACCCAAAAGGTCTTACACGGCATGCGCAGCTTTGGAACATGGGTCTTTGCGGATGCACTTGAGGCAGACCCATGACCCAGGAAATCGGCGGCTTCGCCGCGCTCGGACTTCACCCCAATATTCTCGCCGCTCTGACCGCCGTTGGTTACGAAGAGCCGTCTCCCATCCAGTCGCAGGCCATTCCGGTGATCCTCGCCGGCCAGGACATGATCGGCCAGGCCCAAACCGGCACTGGCAAGACCGCAGCCTTCGCGTTGCCGATCCTGTCAAAAATCGACCCGGCCAAGCGTGAACCACAGGCGCTGATTCTGGCGCCGACCCGCGAGCTGGCCCTGCAGGTCGCCACCGCGTTTGAAACCTATTCCAAGCAGATGCCTGGCCTCAATGTGGTCGCCGTCTACGGCGGCGCGCCCATGGGCCCGCAGCTCAAGGCCATCCGCCAGGGCGCCCAGGTTATCGTTGCCACACCGGGCCGTCTGGTCGACCACCTGCGTCGCGACGAGAAAGTGCTGTCGACCATCCAGTACCTGGTGCTCGACGAAGCGGACGAAATGCTCAAGCTGGGCTTCATGGATGATCTCGAAGTGATCTTCGAAGCCATGCCGGAAAGCCGCCAGAGCGTGCTGTTCTCCGCCACGTTGCCGCACTCGATTCGTGCCATTGCCGAAAAGCACCTGCGTGAGCCGCAACACATCAAGATCGCTGCCAAGACCCAGACCGTCTCGCGCATCGAGCAGGCGCATCTGATGATCCACGCCGACCAGAAGACCAACGCCGTGCTGCGTCTTCTGGAAGTCGAGGATTTCGACGCGCTGATCGCCTTCGTGCGTACCAAACAAGCCACCCTGGACCTGGCCAGCGCTCTGGAAGCCAAAGGCTACAAGGCCGCTGCGCTGAACGGCGACATCGCCCAGAACCAGCGTGAGCGCGTCATCGAATCGCTCAAGGATGGCCGTCTGGACATCGTCGTGGCGACCGACGTGGCTGCCCGTGGCATCGACGTGCCGCGCATCACCCACGTATTCAACGTCGACATGCCGTACGACCCGGAGTCCTACGTGCACCGTATCGGTCGTACCGGCCGTGCCGGTCGTGATGGCCGTGCGCTGCTGCTGGTGACGCCGCGTGAGCGTCGCATGCTGCAGGTGATCGAGCGTGTCACCGGGCAGAAGGTCGGTGAAGTCAAACTGCCGAACGCCCAGCAAGTGCTCGATGCTCGCATCAAGAAACTGACCAACAGCCTGGCGCCGCTGGTGGCCGATGCCGAAGCCAGCCACGGCGATCTGCTTGACCGTCTGACCGCCGATATCGGCTGCAGCCCACGTGCTCTGGCCGCTGCGCTGCTGAAAAAGGCTACCAACGGCCAGGCCCTGGATCTGGCCACTGTCGAGCGCGAGCAGCCACTGGTGCCGGGCGCTGGCGGCGCTCCGCGTGAGCGTCGTGAACGTGACGGCGAGCGTTCTGAGCGTGGCGGTGATCGTGGTGAATTCCGCGAGCGCCGCGCGCCGGTGCCGCTGACGGAAGGTCGCGTGCGTTGCCGCACTGCACTGGGTACTCGTGACGGTATCGCCGCGAAGAACCTGCTCGGTGCCATCCTCAATGAGGGTGGTCTGGCTCGCGAAGCGATCGGTCGTATCCAGATCCGCGAAACCTTCAGCCTGGTCGAGCTGCCGGAAGACGGTCTGGACCGCCTGCTGGGTAAGCTGAAAGATACCCGCGTGGCCGGCAAGGCTCTGAAGCTGCGTCGCTACCGCGAGGATTGATCCCGCGGGCCTGATGGCTCATGGCAGGATCAACGAAACGCCGCAACCCTTATCGGGTTGCGGCGTTTTTGTTTGTTAAGGGCAGATGAACAGGCCGTTGAAAACGTAGGCGAGGCAGTCAGTGCAAGGCAAAAACAGGCGAAAAAGCGCAGTTTACGAGTTGTAAATGAGCATTTTGAGCCTGTTTTTAACGCAGCAATGGCAACGCAGGTAGTTTTTCAGCAGCCTGTCAGCCGGTTTCGCTGAGATTGGCCTTGGGCGCCAGGCGATCGAACACCTCCGGCGTCAACGCCGCTTCACCCGCTTCGTCGAGCACTTCGCGTGGTCGCTCACTGCCGGGGATGCTGCTGTCGAGCATGCTCAGCAGCTGCGCGCCGCGCGCGGTGAGAATGAAATTTTCGCCGTTGCCACCTTCGTCTTCCGGGCGTGGTTCGATAAAGCCGTTTTGCAGCAGTCGCGCTTCGTAGCGTGCAGCCTCGGCGCGCAGATGATCGAGATTGTCCACGGGGTCGCCGGCATTCTCATGTTCTTCGGCCAGGTCTTCGGCGTAGCGACGCGGGGCGAAGGGTTTGCCGGCGGAGTTTTGTGCCTCGTGCAGCAGGCGTTCGATCAGGTCCCAGTCGTGCTTCATGGCGGTCTCTCCCTATGCGATGGGCTTATAGAGTCCGACTTCAGCAACGCACTACGGTTCGACCTGAATTCTGCGAGCGGAGTACACAAAGCAAAACGCCCCGAACCAGTCGGGGCGTTTGAGGCGTTTCAGCTGCCGTGATCAGGCGCGGCGACGGAACAGCGGTTGCGGCTGATCGGCCGAAGCCTGGTAAACCTCGCTGTAGTCCTCGAAGGCTTTCAGCGCATCGTACGGATCCTTGTCCGCGCGCACGGCGAAGGCATCGAAACCGACACGCTTGAGGGCAAACAGCTGGTCGCGCAGCACGTCGCCAATGGCGCGAACTTCGCCCTTGTAGCCGTAGCGGGTACGCAGCAGGTAGGCGGTAGAGGAGTGGCGGCCATCGGTGAAGGCAGGGAACTCCAGGGCGATGACCTGAAAATGCGCCAGGTCATCGACGATTTCCTCGATCTCGTCGCCGGCTTCCAGCCATACGCCAAGACCGCCGTCGCGGGCCTTGAGGGCGTGCGCATGCTCGCGCCACAGGGCCAGTGGGACGATGATGTCGTCGCAGTTGGGGATGACGTCCAGGGTCACGTCCTTGGCCAGCAGGTGCCAGGTCTCGTCGACCACCTGACCGTTCTTAATGATTCGCTGCATAGACGCGCTCCTTGAACGGATCGATACCGACGCGGCGGTAGGTATCGAGGAAGCTTTCTTCTTCGGTGCGTTGCTCGACGTAGACCTTGATGATCTTGTCGATCACATCGGCCATGTCCGCTTCGGCGAAGGATGGGCCAAGGATCTGCGCCAGGCTGGCGTCACGGCCGGCGCTGCCGCCGAGCGAGACCTGATAGAACTCCTGGCCTTTCTTGTCGACGCCGAGAATGCCGATATGGCCGACGTGGTGGTGACCGCAGGCGTTCATGCAGCCGGAGATGTTCAGGTCGATATTGCCGATGTCGAACAGGTAGTCGAGATCGTCGAAACGACGCTGAATGGCTTCGGCGATCGGGATCGACTTGGCGTTGGCCAGCGAGCAGAAGTCGCCGCCCGGGCAGCAGATGATGTCGGTCAGCAGGCCTACGTTCGGCGTGGCGAAACCTTGTTCGCGCAGTTCACCCCACAGAGCCAGCAACTGACGCTGCTCGACGTCGGCGAGGATGATGTTCTGGTTGTGGCTGTTGCGCACTTCGCTGAAGGAGTAACGGTCGGCCAGGTCGGCGATGGCATCGAGCTGTTTGTCGGTGACGTCGCCTGGCGCCACGCCGGTAGGCTTGAGCGACAGGGTCACGGCAACGTAGCCAGGCTTCTTGTGGGCGAAGGTGTTGCGCTCGCGCCAGCGGGCGAAGCCTGGATGTTCGGCGTTCTGCTGGGCGAGCAGGGCATCTTCGTCCTGCAGGGTCAGATAGGCCGGATCAACGAAGTGTGCGGCAACGCGGGCGACTTCGGCTTCGGTGAGGGTGGTCGGGCCGTCCTTGAGGTGCGCCCACTCGGCGTTCACGCGCTCGGCGAACACCTCGGGGGTCAGCGCCTTGACCAGAATCTTGATACGCGCCTTGTACTTGTTATCGCGACGGCCATAGCGGTTGTACACGCGCAGGATGGCGTCGAGATAACTGATCAGGTGCTGCCAGGGCAGGAATTCGTTGATGAAGCTGCCGACGATCGGGGTACGACCCAGGCCGCCGCCGACGGAAACGCGGAAGCCCAGCTCGCCGGCCTCGTTCTTCACTGCTTCCAGGCCGATGTCATGCACTTCGATGGCGGCGCGGTCGCTCACGGCGCCGTTGACGGCGATCTTGAACTTGCGCGGCAAGTGGCTGAATTCGGGATGGAAGGTCGACCACTGACGGATGATCTCGCACCAGGGACGCGGATCGACGATCTCGTCCTTGGCCACGCCGGCGAACTGGTCGGTGGTGGTGTTGCGGATGCAGTTACCGCTGGTCTGGATGGCGTGCATCTGCACGGTGGCCAGCTCGGCGAGAATCTCCGGCACGTCTTCCAGGTCCGGCCAGTTGAACTGTACGTTCTGGCGGGTGCTGATATGGGCATAGCCCTTGTCGTAGTCGCGGGCGATCTTGGCCAGCATGCGCACCTGGGTGGACGACAGCAGGCCATAAGGCACGGCCACGCGCAGCATGGGTGCGTAGCGCTGGATATACAGACCGTTCTGCAGGCGCAGCGGACGGAATTCCTCGCCGCTCAGCTCTCCGGCGAGGTAGCGGCGGGTTTGATCGCGGAACTGCTTGACGCGATCCTCGACGATCTTTTGATCGTACTGGTCATATACGTACATGAAGGGTCCTGTTTTCAGGCTACTTACTGCCAATCAGCGCGCACGGCCGCGCACTCCCCGAGGAGCCGGGGCACGATACCAGCTCAGGTTTATGCGTAAAAGTGATGTTTGAATATATAAACCTTGGTTTAAGGAATAAGACTGCCCTAGAGCATAACCATATGGTTTGAGCGATGGCCAAGGCTGGTCTTAAATGCAGTGTGCATCACCCAAAAGCACAAGAAGAGGGGGAACCATGACCGAGCACACTGAAGTGGACAATTCCGACAGCGTCATCGATGCCTGGGCGATCTTTTGCCTGATCCTGATCGCGGTAGGTACGGCGGTCTTCTGGGTCAGCGGACAGTGAGGGCGAAGGCCGATACGCATTAGCGGTCGGCCTTTTGTCATTTGCGCCCTATACTGCGCCCCGGTTAATTGGGGAGCGGTGCCGTGATCCGGTGGGTGTTGGGCCTGTGGCTATTACTGTGCTGCGCATTGGCGTCAGCACAAACCCGTGCGCCGTCTGTGATCTTCCTCAATCCCGGCTATTCCGACGAGCCGTTCTGGGCCGATTACACCCGCTATATGCAGGACGCCGCAGGCGACCTCGGCATCGACCTGAAGGTACTTTACGGTGAGCGTGATCCAGCGCGCATGCTGAGCAATGCCCGCCAGGTTCTCGACGGTGAACACCCGGATTACCTGATCTTCACCAACGAGCAGTTCCAGGGACCTGTGCTGCTGCGCCTGTTCGAAGCTAGCCAGGTTGGTCTTTTCGCCCTGCACAGCACGCTCACCGACGAGCAGCAGGCGCTGATCGGTGGCAGCCGCGAGCGTCACCGCAACTGGCTGGGTAGCCTGGTGCCCAATGATGAAGAGGCAGGTTACCTCATGGGGCGCGAACTGATCGCGCTTGCCAAGGGGCAACCGGCCGAGCTGCTGGCATTTTCCGGGGTCAAGCAAACGCCATCATCGATCCTGCGCCTGGCCGGTTTGCAACGTGCGCTGAACGAGGCGCCGCATGTGCGTCTGGTGCAGGCGGTGCATGGCGAGTGGCAGGAGCAGCGCGCCTATGAGCAGGCGATGAGCCTGCTGCCGCGCTATCCAGGGGTGAGCCTGGTGTGGTCCGCGAACGATGCAATGGCATTCGGCGTGATGCGTGCGGCTGATGAGCAGGGCAGAGACCTGCGCTATGCAGCCCTGAACAATTCGGCTCGGGTGCTGCAGGCACATATCGATGGACGAATCGATGTTCTGGCGAGCGGCCACTTCATTCTGGGGGCTTGTGCCCTGGTGATGCTCAGTGACCATGCCCGTGACATGGATTTCATCGAGCGCGGCGGCCAGGACCAGGTGGCATCCCTGCTGCACCTGCTCGACAGGGCGCAATCGCAGAAACTGCTGGCACGCCTTGGCCAGGCGGACATCGACATGGACTTTGGCCAGTTCAGCGCGTTGACTCAGCCCCAACAGCAGCGCTACGACTGCTCGATAGCATCCCTGCTGGACTGATCAGCCAGTCGCCAGGTGCAGGATCAGCTTAACCGTCACCAGCAATACGATCACGAACAGGGTGGTGAACAGCACCCCGAGCAGAATGAAATGGCTGGGCTTGCCGCGACTGAAGTCGCGGCTACGGTTCTTCCCGCTCTGCACGCCAAGGGCGGCGGCCAGCACGCTCTGCAGCATTTCGCGCAGGGTCAGCGGGGCCTGCTGGGGGTCTTTGTCCTGATCGCTCATGGTCAGCCTCTCCGTCGGTCCTGCAAGCATAGTCCGCAACCGCCACGCCAGCACGAGGGACTAGGCTGGCCGCGGCGAATCAGGCAATCTGCGCGAGCGCTGACCACCGACCTTGACCATGTCTGACGATCTCTTTCCTGACGATGCCGCGCAAACCGAGCGCACCCGCGAAACCATCCTGCGCTACCACCTGAGCTGGAAGCACCGCGACCTCGATGCTGTAATGGCGCTGTATCACCCGGAGATCGAGTACAACGACTTCTACCAGCAGCGCTGCATGCGCCTGGCTGAGCTGCGCGAGTACGTCGAGAACAACCTGCCGCGCCGCCCGGGCGAACTGCTGGAGCACGTCGACCGCATCCGCATCGACGGGCATACCGCCTTCATCCAGTACTGCACCAGCTTGCAGGGCGGGGAAGGGCTTGTGTCGTTCCGCACCGGTGAAGCCATCACCGTGCGCGACGGGCTGATCTGGCGGATCAACGAATACGCCACCCTGGTGCATGAGGCGCGTGGCACTGGCGAAGCGGCCAGTTCGCGCCCGGCGATCAGCCGCCTGGGGCTGTCGACCCGCCAGCTCGGTCAGCTGGCGCAGGACCTGCAGGACTACTTTCAGCGCAGCCAGCCCTTTCTCGACCCCGAGCTGGATCTGCAGCAGGTGGCGGCAGCGACGGGTTACAGCCGCAACCAGATCTCCCATCTGCTCAATCAGGTGCTGGGCGAGAGCTTCTACCGCTACGTCAACCGCGCCCGCCTGCAGTACTTGCTCGATGGCTTGCAGGCGGGCAGCGACCTCAAGCGTATCGACGAGCTGGCCTTTGCCGCCGGCTTCAACTCGTTGTCGGCCTTCTACAGCTGCTTCAAGCGCCACACCGGGCTTTCGCCCACGGCCTACCTCAAGCAGATTTCCTCGCGGGCACGCACGCAAGACAGCGACTGATCGCCCCAACTAGCCTTGTGTCATCGATTGATGACGGAGGCGTGGATGAATTCCTGGCGCAACATCAGTCTGTGGATGGATCAGCTCGATGATCCGCTGCAGGCGCGGCCCAGCCTGCAAGCCCAGCTGCACGCCGACGTGGCTATCATCGGCGCTGGTTATACCGGCCTGTGGACGGCCTATTACCTCAAGCGCCAGGCGCCGCAGCTGCGTGTGGTGATCGTCGAGGCCGAGACCGCCGGCTTCGGTGCGTCCGGGCGCAATGGTGGCTGGTTGATGGGTAACCTGCTCGGCGAGGATCGTCTGCTGGCCGGTGTGCCAGCGTCGGAGCGCAAGGCGGGCTTCGACCTGCTGCACGGCATTCCCGATGAAGTGGTCTCGGTGGTCGCCCGTGAAGGCATCGATTGCGATCTGCGCAAGGGCGGCGTGCTGTATTGCGCGGCGCGCTACCCGGAGCAGGAAGTGCGCCTGCGTGATTATCTCAAGGAATTGCGTGCGCTGGGCCTGAGTGAAGACGACTACCGCTGGCTGCCGCCGAGCGAACTGGCCACCCAGTTGCGCGTGGCCAATGCCTACGGCGCGCTGTACAGCCCGCATTGCGCGACGATCCAACCGGCCAAGCTGGTGCGGGGCCTGGCGTGCTGCGTCGAGGACCTGGGTGTCGAACTCTACGAGCGCAGCCCGGTGATCGACTGGCAACCCGGCCTGGTGCGTACCGCTCACGGCCTGGTCACGGCTGACTGGGTGGTGCCGGCCATCGAGGGGTACGCCGCCAGCTTGCCGCCGTTGGGTAATCACCAGTTGCCGGTGCAGAGCCTGATCGTTGCCACCGAGCCATTGCCGGCGGATGTCTGGGCCGGTATCGGTCTGGAGCGCGGGCAGGCGTTCAGCGAATTCAGCCGTCAGGTCACCTACGGCCAGCGCAGCCTCGATGACCGTCTGATCTTCGGGGCGCGTGGTGGCTACCGCTTTGGCGGGCGCCTGCGCACCGACTTCAACTTAACCGACGACGAGCTGGGTTTACGCCGTTACCTGATGGGGGAAATCTTCCCGCAGCTGCGCAACGTGCGTTTCACCCATTCCTGGGGTGGCAACCTGGGCATGGCGCGGCGCTTCCAGCCGCACATGCTGCGCGACACCCGCAACCGCATCGCGCTGTCTGGCGGTTACGGCGGCGAGGGCGTCGGAGCCACCAACCTGGGCGGGCGCACCCTGGCCGATCTCATTCTCGGTCGGGACAGCGAACTGCTGCGCCAGCCCTGGGTGCTGAGTGATAGCCCGATTTCCAGCCTGAGGCGCTGGGAGCCCGAACCCTGCCGCTGGCTTGGCTACAACGCCATCATCCGCAGTTTCGTGCATGAGGACGAAGTCCTCGCCAACCCGCGCAGCCCGGCCTGGCGCCGGCGTCTGGCGCAGGCGGTGGCGGCGCGCATGGAAAGCCTGATGGGCTGAGTGAATGCCAGCCGTTCCTTTATCCGGAGTACCAATGAATATCACCCATTTTCGTAACACTCCCAACGTCGGCCTGGACGAGTCCAATCCGGTTGCCGTGCCCCTGAGCGAGCCGGTGGCGGTTACTTCGACCACCAGCGTCGAGCGCAGTGACGGCGTCGAGACCGGCATCTGGGAATGCACGCCGGGGCGCTGGCGCCGACAGATTGTGCAGCAGGAGTTCTGTCACTTCGTGGCTGGGCGCTGCACCTTCACGCCTGACGGCGGTGAGCCCATCGAGATTCGCGCCGGCGACGCCCTGATGATGCCGGCCAATACCCTTGGCATCTGGGACATACAAGAAACGGTGCGCAAGACCTATGTGCTGATCTTCTGAGTCAGCCCCTTTTCAGTACTGCCTAGAACAACAACTCACGAGGTATCCCATGCTGAAGAAACTCCTGCCGTGCCTGATCCTGGCCGGCACCGCTCATGCCGCTGATAGCGTGCGCATCTACAACTGGACCGATTACATCGCCCCGGACACCCTCAAGCAGTTCGAAAAGAGCAGCGGTCTGGGTACCCATTACGACGTCTACGACAGCAACGAGACGCTGGACGCCAAGCTGATGGCCGGTCGCTCCGGCTACGACGTGGTGTTCCCTTCCAACCACTTCATGGCCCGGCAGATTCAGGGTGGCGCGCTGAAGAAGCTCGACCGCAGCAAGCTGCCGAACTGGAACAACCTCAGCCCGGTACTGATGAAGACGCTGGAGGTGAACGATCCGGGCAACGAGCACGGCTTCCCCTATCTGTGGGGCAGCACCGGTATCGGCTACAACGTAGACAAGGTGCGCGCCGTGCTGGGCGAGGAGGTGAAGATGGACAGCTGGGACGTGCTGTTCGACCCGGTCAAGCTGGCCAAGCTCAACCAGTGCGGCGTGGCGATCCTCGACAACGGCCCGGAAATGCTGCCGATTGCCCTGCATCACCTGGGCCTGCCACACCACAGCAAGAACCCTGAGGACTACAAGCGCGCCGAAGCGTTATTGATGGAGATGCGCAAGAACGTGCGTTATTTCCACTCTTCCAAATACGTCGGTGATCTGGCCAATGGCGAGATCTGCATGGCGGTGGGCTTTTCCGGCGACATCATGCAGGCTGGCGCCCGTGCCGCTGAGGCGGGTAACGGGGTGAAGATCCAGTACGAGATTCCCAAGGAAGGCGCGCCGATCTGGTTCGACATGGTGGCCATGCCGGTCGATGCCGGCAACGAAGAGGGCGCGTACGCCTTCATGAACTACCTGCTGCAGCCCGAGGTAATGGCGGCCATCAGCAATCATGTGAAGTACGCCAATGGTAACACCAAGGCCGACGCGCTGGTCGACCCGGCGCTGAAGGCCGATCCGACCGTGTATCCGCCAGAGGCGGTGATGGACAAGCTGTACACCCTGGAGGCCATGCCGCTGAAGATCGACCGTGTGCGCACGCGTATCTGGAGCAAGGTCAAGAGCGGCGTCTGAGCGTCTACTCGATGAAAAAAGCCCCGGCATGCCGGGGCTTTTGTTGTGCGTCATTCAATCGCTCATGGTTCAGACCTTGAAACGCCCCAGCAGGCGATCCTGCTGGCCAACCTGTTCCACCATCGAGCCGCACTGGCGCACCTGCTGTTCGGCGCCGCCAGCCAGTTCATGGCTGATGTCGCGAATGTTGGTGGTGTTGCGGTTGATCTCCTCGGTGGTGGCGCTTTGCTCCTCGGCCGCGGTGGCGATCTGCAGGTTCATGTCGTTGATGCGGGTGATCGCCTCGCGGATACGGCCGAGCATGTCGTTGGCCGCGCCGGCGTCTTCGGCCGTCTTGCTGGCCGTGTCGCGGCTCTGTTGCATGCGGCTTTCGGCCTGACGCACACCGCCTTGCAGTTGATCGATCATCTGGCGGATTTCCTGGGTGGCCTGCTGCGTGCGCGAGGCCAGCGAGCGCACCTCATCGGCGACCACGGCAAAGCCACGGCCGGATTCACCGGCGCGCGCGGCTTCGATGGCGGCGTTCAGTGCCAGCAGGTTGGTCTGCTCGGCGATGCTGGTGATGACCTGCAGAATCGACTCGATGTTGTGGCTGAGCTTGGCCAGCTCGTTGATCGCGTGGCTGGTGCCATCCATCTCGTCGGCCAGATGGCGGATCGCCGCGCTGGATTGCGACACCACGCGCACGCCGTTTTCGGTTTCTTCGTTGGCGGCGACGGCGGCCTGGGCTGCGGCCTGGGCGTTGCGCGCCACTTCCTCGGCAGTCGAGGCCATTTCCTGCATAGCGGTGGCAAGCTGATCCAGCTCTTGCAGCTGTTCCTGCAGGCGGCGCGCGGCCTGTTCCGACTCGTTTGAGGTCAGAGCCGTACTTTCGCGGACCTGGCGCGAGCTGCCCATGACGTCGCCAATCAACGTCTGCAGGGTCTGCAGGAAGCGGTTGAATTCCTGCGACAGCTCGCCGATCTCGTCGTTGCTGGTGATCGCCAGGCGGCGAGTCAGGTCACCTTCGCCGCTGTTGATCTCACGCAACGAGGTGCTGAGCAGGCTCAGTGGTTTGAGCAGGCTGTTCATCAGCAGGCCCAGCACCACCAAGCTGATTGCCACACCGACCACGGTGCCGACCACGGCCAGCCAGGTCAGGCGGTTGGCTTCGGCCATCACCACGCTCTCGTCCAGCACCACGCCGATGTACCAGTCCATGCCGCGCAGGTTGGGTAGCGGGGTGAAGGAGACCAGCAGGTTCTTGCCGCCGGCCTCGACTTCGCGCAGTTCCTTGCTCAGCGTCGGGCTCTGGCCGTCGAACAGTTCGCTGTAGGACTTGCCGTTGTACTCGGCATTGGGGTGGGAAATGATATTGCCCGAGCGGCTGAGCAGGAAGGCATAGCCGGCGCCATTGAAGTCCAGGGTGTTGATCGCATCGGCGACCGATTGCAGGCGGATATCGCCACCGAACACGCCGAGAAACTGACCCGCGTCGCTGATCCGGGCGACAGCAGAGATGAGGATTTCATTGGTGGTGGAGTCGACGTAGGGTTCGGTCAGCACTGCCTGGTTGCCAGCCTTGCCGGTCGCATACCAGGGGCGTTTACGGCCGTCCCAGTCGGCGCTGGGTTTCCAGTCGTCACTGTTCTTGATTGGCTTGCCGTCCGCTTCCAGCGCACCGAAGACCAGAATGAACTCGTTCTTGAGCAGTGGCGCATCGAATACACGCTGGTTTTCTTCAGGGCTGTAGCTGCTGTCGATGGTTTGCGACATCAGGTCAATCAGACGCAGTTTGGCGTTTAGCCAATTCTCGATCTGTCTGGCCAATGCATTGCTCGATTCGGCAATGCTCGATTCGACCTGACTGCGCAGTGTGTCGCGGACCTGGCTGACCTGGGATAGCGACAGCAGGCTGGTGGTAAGGAACAGCACGGTAGCGGCCGCGATACCGACCTTGTGGGCGATTTTCATGAATGGGCTCCTGGGCACCAAGACGACGGGGCTGCATCCATGCAAGGCAGTTGTCTGCAAGGCAAATACAGTGCTGGCTTTTCGCCGGCGGGACGTGTGGTCTCTCTGTACGTTTTTGTATCGGCTCTCAGGTGCCGTTCTTGAGCCTCAGCCGCGCTTTCTGTGCAAGCGACTGGTATTGACCACATCCACCGCGCGGGCGCGCAGTTGACCGCAACCGCCGTCGACATCCTGGCCGGCCGAATTGCGCACCTTGGTCAGCACGCCACGGCTGTGCAGATAACGCACCATCTCGACGATGCGCTCGCCGTCGGGGCGCTGGTAGTCGTCGGCTTCCAGGCTGTTGTAGGGGATCAGGTTGAGCACGGCGAACTTGCCCTTGAACAGGCGCAGGATGTTGTCCATCTCTTCCTGGCTGTCGTTGATGCCCTTGAGCAGGGTCCACTGGTACTGGATCGGGTAGTCGATGGTGCGCGCGTAGGCTTCGCCCAGTTCCACCAGCTCTTCAGGATCGATGCGCGGCGCCTTGGGCAGCAGGCGTTGGCGCAGTTCGGCGTCAGTGGTATGCAGCGACAGCGCCAGGGCAGGGCGCACGCGTTGCTTGGGCAGGCGCTCGAACACCCGCGGGTCACCAACGGTGGAGAACACCAGGTTGCGCTGACCGATACCGCCCTCGGTGCCGAGCAGATCGATGGCCTCAAGAACGTTGTCGAGATTGTGCGCCGGCTCGCCCATGCCCATGAACACCACTTTCTTCACCGGGCGAAAGCGCCGACCCAGGGCGACCTGGGCGACCATCTCGGCGCTGCTGAGCTGGCGCAGCAGACCGCTCTTGCCGGTCATGCAGAACACACAGGCTACCGCGCAGCCCACCTGGCTGGAGATGCACAGGCCATCACGTGGCAACAGTACGCTTTCCACCATCTGTTTGTCGGCCAGCTCCACCAGCAGGCGAGCCGAGCCGTCGGCGCCAGGGTGTTCGGAGCGCAGCCGGGCCAGTGCGTCCAGTTCGCTGGCGATAGCAGGCAGCCCTTCACGTACCGTCAGTGGCAGGAAGTTCTCGGTCTTCTGATGCTTGGTGCCGGTATCCAACGGCTTGCCCTGCAGCCAGGCACGGGTAATGCGCCCGATATGCTGGGGTTTGGCGCCAAGGTCGGCGAGGCGTTGGTTGAGTTCGGTGAGCTGCATGGGGCGCGCATGCTATCACTTGGCCGTGGGGGCGACCACGTCGAAGCGTAGCGCGCCGATCATCTGCCCGGCTTCGGTGACGACCCGCACCTGCCAGCGGCCTTCGGGCGAGGCGGGGAAGTTGAGTTTGTGCGTCCAGGCGCGATAGCCCTCCTTGCGCCCGCCGTTGATGTCCAGGGCAATGCGGTCGACTTCCTGACCGTTGTGCTGCCAGACGTGGTAGATGCGCTCGTTGAGGCCGCGTGGAGCATTGATCGAGGTGTAGGCGTAGAGCCCGTCATTGAGCAATTGCTCAGGGCTGATCTGCCGCAGGCTTTCGCCTGGCGTGCGCTGCGCGCCATCGAAGTGATCGCTGATCGCTACCTCGGTCAGCCACAGCGTTGCCGGCGGCACCCAGACTCGCGCCATCCAGCCGGCGCTGGCCATCGCCAGAGGCAGGGCAGCCAGCAACACAATGCGCCGCCAACCAGCGAAACCGATCAAGCCGGGCAGGCTTGGTAAAGCCAGTACCGTGGCAACCGCCAGAGCGATCCGGTAGCTCTGCGGGGTACTGAGGTGAAAGATGATCGGCAACGCGGTCAGCATCACCGCGAACAGCGCCAGGCTGTGAAAGATCAACAGCAACCAGCGCCTGGGCGCCAGCCAGCGGTAGTAAATCGGGTCGGTGATCGAGGCCAGGGCGGCGATCGCCAGCAGGCCGCTGAACAGTAACTGCCCGCTGTTCCAGGTGGTGGTGATGAAGAAGAACGGCAAGACGAAGAACAGACTTTCCTGGTGGATCATCTGTGTGCCGTAGCGCAGCAGCGGCAACGGCAATTCGAAGCCGAAGCGCCGGGCAATGCGTTCACGCAGCAGGTTCTCCAGAATCAACCAGACCCAACTGACCAGCAATACTACGCCGAGTACCTTGGCCAGGTACGCCTGGCGGTCGACCAGGAGAAAACTGGCCACGCCCGAGCAGAAGCCGAACAGGGCGACCAGGCCTGGGTAACGGCGCAGCAGGGCGATCAGCGTGGGGATGCGGTCGAGCACGACTTTCATGGCAGCAGCAAATGACAGTGTTGGGCGCGCATCCTAGGTAGCCCGAGCCTTGGCTGCAAGCGAGTCGTCAGCTGCGCTGGCGGTGTCGGGCCGCTTGCGGCACTATTGCGCCCCCGTTTCACCACCGAGTCCGAAAACGATGAAATTCATCCATCAACGCGAGCATCTGGAAGAGGGCGATCTGGTGGTCATCCAGTGTTCGCAGCCCTGCAACATCCGCCTGATGAACGATGCCAACTTTCGCGCGTTCAGGAACCGTGGTCGGCACAGTTATCACGGCGGCGCCTTCATCAAGTTCCCAGCGAAGATTCGCGTGCCCTCCAGTGGTTTCTGGAACATCACGCTGGATACCGTCAGCCGTCGTGCGGTGAGCGTGACGCGCAAGCCGCAGATGGAGTACAGCATCAAGATCGTCCGTCGCCCGGGCGCCTGATGCTCGCCGCTGCAGGTGAAGAAAAAAGCTAAACGCTGACAGCCAGGTCGAGGTCACAACTCGTGAACCTCGAAAAAGGAGAGTCAGCATGCTGAAGTTTCTGGGCGGTACCGTCGGTATCATTTTCATCATCGGCCTGATCGTGGTGGTGGGATTGCTCTCACTGATCTTCTAGCCAATGAATGGCCCCGCTGCGTGCAGCGGGGCTGATCGCATTCAGAGCCGTTTGCGCTGGTTGCCCTGGTGCTGCTCGCAGGTCATGAAGCCCTTGCTGTCGACCCGGCCGTTGACGTCGAAGTCCACGTAATAGGGCTGCTCCAGGCCGTCGACATTCAGCACGTAGTTGTTGCAGGTGCCGCCTGTGACACTGTTGCGCACGTCCGAAGAGGGTGGCCCACCGAGGGTGCGTACCTGTTCCTGAGTCATGCCGTGGTCGACCTGCTTGACCAATGGCTCATTGCGGAAGGTCAGGTAATCGGCCGGGTTCTCGAAGGTCGAGCAACCGCTCACCGCAGCCGCTACGGCCAGTAATGCAAGGCTGTGCTTGTACATGTCATCGCTCCGTCGATTGAGCCGAAATGGCTCGACATGTTTTGGAGCCGCGTCCGTGCATGAGAGTTCGAGTTTTTCGATGATCGGCGCGAGTCGCGCCTCATTCGTCGCTGCATGAATGAAAAGAGCCCGCGATTGCGGGCTCTTTTGCATCAGTCGTCGTAGCCCAGGTTCGGCATCAGCCAGCGTTCGCTGACAGCGATGTCCTGGCCCTTGCGCTTGCTGTACTGCTCGATCTGATCCTTGTCCACCTTGCCCACGGCGAAGTACTGCGCCTCGGGGTGGGCGAAGTACCAGCCGGACACTGCTGCCGCAGGGAACATGGCGTAGTGCTCGGTGAGAAACACGCCGCTCTTGCCGGCCTTGTGGTAGTCAGCCTCGGGGTCGAGCAGCTTGAACAGCGTGGCCTTCTCGGTGTGATCCGGGCAGGCCGGGTAGCCGGGGGCAGGGCGGATGCCCTTGTACTGCTCGCGGATCAGTGCTTCGTTGTCCAGCTGTTCATCCCTGGCATAACCCCAGTAGTCCTTGCGCACACGCTCGTGCAGCCATTCGGCGCAGGCCTCGGCCAGGCGGTCGGCCAGGGCCTTGACCATGATCGAGTTGTAGTCGTCGCCCTTGGCCTCATAGGCCTTGGCCACTTCCTCGGCACCGATGCCAGCGGTGGTGATGAAGCCGCCGACGTAGTCGGTCACACCGCTTTCCTTCGGCGCGACGAAGTCGGCCAGCGACAGGTTCGGCTTGCCGTCGGGCTTGATGGTCTGCTGGCGCAGGTGGTGCAGGGTGGCCAGGGGCTTGCCGTCGTTACCATAGACTTCGATGTCGTCATGGGCGACCTGGTTGGCCGGCCAGAAGCCGAACACCGCGCGGGCCTTGATCAGTTTCTCGTCGATCAGCTTCTTCAGCATCGCCTGGGCGTCGTCAAACAACGCGGTGGCAGCTTCGCCAACCACTTCGTCGGTGAGGATGCGAGGGTACTTGCCAGCCAGGTCCCAGGAGATGAAGAACGGTGTCCAGTCGATGTACTCGGCCAGGGTCGCCAGGTCGATGTCGTCAAGCACCTGGGTACCGGTGAAGCTCGGCTTGGGCGCGACGTAGCCGTTCCAGTCGAAGGCCGGCTTGTTGGCGATGGCATCGGCATAGCCCAGGCGCTCGGTGCGCGAGGCTCGGGCCGAGGTGCGTTCACGCACCACCACGTATTCCTCGCGGGTCTTGCGCACGAAATCGGCCTTCAGCTCCTTGGACAACAGCTGGGTGGCCACGCCGACGGCGCGCGAAGCGTCGGTGACGTAGACCACCGCGTCGTTGCTGTACTGCGGGTCGATCTTCACCGCGGTGTGGGCCTTGGAGGTGGTGGCGCCACCGATCATCAATGGCAAGGTGAAGCCCTGGCGCTGCATTTCCTTGGCGACATGCACCATCTCGTCCAGCGAGGGAGTGATCAGGCCGGACAGGCCAATGATGTCGCACTTCTCGGCGATGGCGGTCTGCAGGATTTTCTCCGCCGGCACCATCACGCCGAGGTCGACGATGTCGTAGCCGTTACAGCCCAGCACCACGCCGACGATGTTCTTGCCGATATCGTGTACGTCACCCTTGACCGTGGCCATGAGGATCTTGCCCTTGGCTTCCGGCTTGTCGCCTTTCTCCGCTTCGATGAAGGGAATCAGGTGGGCAACGGCCTGCTTCATAACGCGGGCAGACTTGACCACCTGGGGCAGGAACATCTTGCCCGAGCCGAACAGGTCGCCGACCACGTTCATGCCGCTCATCAGCGGGCCTTCGATGACCTCGATGGGGCGCGCGCATTGCTGGCGGCACTCCTCGGTGTCTTCGACGATAAAGGCAGTGATGCCTTTGACCAGCGCGTGTTCCAGGCGCTTGTCCACCGGCAGCGAGCGCCACTCCTCGTTCTCGACTTCCTTGACGGCGCCGTCGCCCTTGTACTTGTCGGCGATGGCGAGCAGGGCGTCGGTGCCGCCGGATGTGCGGTTGAGCACCACATCCTCGACCTTGTCGCGCAGCTCCTTGGGAATCTCGTCGTAGATTTCCAGTTGGCCGGCGTTGACGATGCCCATGGTCAGGCCGTTCTGGATCGCGTAGTAGAGAAATACCGAGTGGATCGCTTCACGCACCGGGTTGTTGCCGCGAAACGAGAACGACACGTTGGAGACGCCACCCGAGCTCAGCGCATAGGGCAGGTTGTCGCGAATGAAGGCGCAGGCCTCGATGAAGTCCACGGCGTAGTTGTTGTGCTCTTCGATGCCGGTGGCCACGGCGAAGATGTTCGGGTCGAAGATGATGTCTTCCGGCGGGAAGCCCACTTCGTTGACCAGAATGTCGTAGCTGCGCTGGCAGATTTCCTTCTTGCGCGCGGCGGTATCGGCCTGGCCGACCTCGTCGAAGGCCATCACCACCACGGCGGCGCCGTAGCGCTTGCACAGCTTGGCGTGGTGCTTGAACTGCTCGACGCCTTCCTTCATCGAGATCGAGTTGACGATGCCCTTGCCCTGGATGCACTTCAGGCCCGCTTCGATCACTTCCCACTTGGAGGAGTCGATCATGATCGGCACGCGCGAGATGTCCGGCTCACCGGCGATCAGGTTGAGGAACCTAACCATGGCGGCCTTGGAGTCGAGCATGCCTTCGTCCATGTTGATGTCGATCACCTGAGCGCCGGCTTCCACCTGCTGCAGGGCGACTTCCAGTGCCTCGGTGTAGTTCTCCTCGCGGATCAGGCGGGCGAACTTGGCGGAGCCGGTGATGTTGGTACGCTCGCCGACGTTGACGAACAGCGAGTTGCGGTCGATGGTGAAGGGCTCGAGGCCCGACAGGCGGCAGGCCTTGGGAATCTCTGGAATGGTGCGAGGTTGGTACTTGGCGACCGCCTCGGCAATGGCCTGGATATGCCCTGGCGTGGTGCCGCAGCAACCGCCAATGATGTTGAGAAAGCCGCTGGCGGCGAACTCTTCGACCACCGCAGCCATCTCGGCAGGCGATTCGTCGTACTCGCCGAAGGCGTTGGGCAGGCCGGCGTTGGGGTGCGCAGAGACGTGGGTGTCTGCCTTGTTCGACAGTTCTTCCAGGTAAGGGCGCAGGTCTTTGGCGCCAAGGGCGCAGTTCAGACCGACGGAGATAGGGTTGGCGTGCCGTACCGAGTTCCAGAACGCCTCGGTGGTTTGGCCGGACAGTGTACGGCCGGAGGCGTCGGTGATGGTGCCGGAAATCATGATCGGCAACTCGACGCCGTCTTCATCGAACACTTGCTGCACGGCGAAGATCGCCGCCTTGGCGTTGAGGGTGTCGAAGATGGTCTCGATCAGGATCAGGTCGGCGCCGCCTGCGATCAGGCCGCGAGTGGCCTCGGTGTAGTTGTCTACCAGTTCATCGAAGGTAACGTTGCGGTAGCCGGGATCGTTAACGTCAGGGGAAATCGAGCAGGTACGGCTGGTCGGGCCAAGCACGCCGGCGACGAAGCGCGGGCGATCCGGGGTTTCCAGGGTCTTGGCGTCGGCCACTTCACGAGCTACACGGGCACCGGCGACGTTCAGCTCATAGGCCAGGCCCTCCATGCCGTAGTCGGCCTGGGATACCTGGGTGGCATTGAAGGTATTGGTTTCCAGAATGTCGGCGCCGGCATCCAGATAAGCCTTCTCGATGGCTGCGATGATCTGCGGCTGGCTGAGCAGCAGCAGGTCGTTGTTGCCTTTGACGTCGCTCGGCCAGTCGGCGAAGCGCTCGCCGCGGTAGTCGGCCTCTTCCAGCTTGTAGCTCTGGATCATGGTGCCCATGCCGCCATCGAGGATCAGGATGCGCTCCTTCAGGGCTTGCTGGAGGGCTTGGAGGCGGGCGCTGCGATCGGACATGAGAACTACCTGAGCAAAGCGGAAACAAAGGTGGGCGATGATAGCAAAGCTGCAGGGTTCTGGAGCACCAGCGGGCTTTTCATGAATTTCATTCATGTTGCTGGAGGCGCCGTCTCGTTAGAATTGCCAGCATCGCACTCAAGGACGTGGCCATGCTCAAGCCCGCTGCTCTGTTTCTTCTTTCTTTCGCAGCCGGCCTGGCCCGTGCGGAAGCGATTTCCTATATCGATGACGTCCAACCGATCCTCACCCACAAATGCGTAGCCTGCCATACCTGTTATGACGCGCCGTGCCAGCTCAATCTGGGCAGTGGCGAAGGCATTGCGCGTGGCGCCAGCAAGCAACTGGTGTACGACGGTACGCGCAGCAAGGCGCAAGCGACCACTCGGCTTTATCTGGATGCACAGGGCGAGGCGGCCTGGCGCCAGCGCGACTTTCATTCGGTGCTCGATGGCGAGAACGGCCAGGCTGCGCTGATCAAGCGCATGCTGGAGCTGGGTCGCAGTCAGCCACTGGAGCCCAATGCCAAGCTCCCTGACAATCTCGACATCGCCATCACTCGCAGCAACAGCTGTCCGTTGCCGGAGGAGTTCGCCGCCTATGCGCAGAAGAATCCCCATGGCGGCATGCCGTTCGCCGTGACGGGGCTGAACGATGACGAGTACGCCACCCTTGAACAGTGGCTGGCCCAGGGTGCGCCGGTCGCCGAACAGACGCTCACGCCGAGTGCAGTCGAGTTGCGCCAGGTGGAGCAGTGGGAAAAATTCTTGAATGCGCCCGGTGCGCGGCAGGATCTGGTTGCGCGCTGGCTGTACGAGCATTTGTTCCTCGCGCATCTGCACTTCGAGGGCGGGGAGCCCGGGCACTTCTTCCAGATGGTCCGTTCGCGTACCCCTAGCGGCAAACCCATCGATCCTATCGCCACGCGCCGCCCGAACGACGATCCGGGCACCGAGTTCTACTACCGGCTATGGCCGATCCAGGGCGTGATCGTGCACAAGACGCATATCACCTACCCACTGGGTGACGCCAAGCTGGCACGGGTCAAGGAGCTGTTCTTCGGCGAAGACTGGGCGCTGGACGCTGTGCCGGGTTACGGCGCACAACGCCGCGCCAACCCCTTCGAAACCTTCGCCGCGATTCCGGCGCGTGCGCGCTATCAGTTCATGCTGGATAACGCCGAGTACTTCGTGCGTACCTTCATCCGTGGTCCGGTGTGCCGCGGGCAGATCGCCACTGACGTGATTCGCGACAACTTCTGGGCCGTGTTCCAGGCGCCGGAGCACGATCTCTACATCACCGATGCCAATTACCAGCGCGAGGCCACGCCGCTGTTGGCCATGCCCGGCCAGTTCGACGATATCGGCGATCTGCTGGGCTTGTGGCGCAACTATCGCGACAAGCGCAACGATTACGAGAACCTGCGCAAGGACGCTTACGCCGACGCACCTCCTGCGGACTGGGCACATATCTGGAGCGGCAATGACAACGCGCTGCTGTCGATCTTCCGCCAGCACGACAGTGCCTCGGTGCGCAAAGGCCTGCTCGGCGAGATTCCGCAGACCCTCTGGTGGATGGATTACCCGCTGCTGGAGCGCACCTACTACCAACTGGTGGTCAACTTCGACGTGTTCGGCAACGTTTCGCACCAGGCGCAGACGCGATTGTATTTCGATCTGATCCGCAATGGCGCCGAAGTGAACTTTCTGCGCCTGCTGCCAGCGCGCTCACGTGAGGCCTACCTGGATGACTGGTATCAGAACAGCGGCAAGTTAAAGATGCTGCTGGACTACACCTCAGTCGATCATCGTTCACCGAGCGCCATTGGCCTGACCGGTGAGGATCCGAAGAAGCAGTTCGCCGAACAGCTGCTGCAGCGCTACGCCAAGCTCAACGCGCGTCCTGACCCGATCAACCGCTGCACAGGCGCGCAGTGTTATCGCGACGGTTTGCCCAGGGAGCTGCAAGATGTCGAGCAGACGTTGGCGCGCCTGGCCAGTCGTCCGGCGGGCGGCTTGCGGGTGATTGATCAACTGCCAGAAGCGACGATGTTGCGGGTAGAGCTGAGCGATGGCTCGCGCGAGATCTACAGCCTGCTGCGCAACCGTGCGCACAGCAACGTGGCGTTCATGCTGGGAGAGGAGCTGCGCTATCAACCGCGCCTGGACACCCTGACCATCTACCCGGAAGTGCTGAGCAGCTATCCGAATTTCCTGTTCACGGTCAAAGCGGGGGCGGTGGATGCCTTCGTCAAGCAGATGGAAGCTGTCAGCGACGCAAAATCCTTCGAGCAAATCGTCGAGCGCTGGGGTGTACGGCGCAGTCATCCCGAGTTCTGGCGCTATTTTCACGATCTCGCCGAGCATATTCGCGAAACCCAGCCGCTGGAGACAGGCGTGCTGGATATGAACCGCTACCAGAACCTCTAAATGCACCGGAGCGCACGTGAAGTGCGCTCCAGATTGCTTGTCGCATGGCGGCTATGGTTGCGATCAATTCCTACTAATTTAGTTGGGCTTTAACCGGGCGGCGCTCTGGCGTACACTGCGTCCATGTTCGCGAGGAGTTGCCATGAGCGCCATCATCATTACCCAAGCTGCCGAAGATTACCTGGCCGAGCTGCTGAGCAAGCAGGACACTCCGGGTATCGGCATCCGAGTTTTCATCACCCAGCCAGGTACGCCTTACGCGGAAACCTGCATTGCCTACTGCAAGCCGGGTGAGCAGAAGCCTGAAGACACCGCCGTTGGCCTGGCCAGTTTCACCGCCTGGATCGATGGCGTCAGTGAGCCTTTCCTGGAAGACGCAGTCGTCGACTACGCCACCGATCGCATGGGCGGCCAGTTGACCATCAAGGCGCCGAACGCCAAGGTGCCGATGGTCAACGAAGACAGTCCGCTCAACGAACGTATCAACTACTACCTGCAGACCGAGATCAATCCCGGCCTGGCCAGCCATGGCGGCCAGGTGACGCTGATCGACGTGGTCGAAGAGGGCATTGCCGTGCTGCAGTTCGGCGGTGGTTGCCAGGGCTGTGGCCAAGCCGATTACACCCTCAAGGAAGGCATCGAGAAAACCCTGCTCGAGCGCATTCCAGAGCTCAAGGGGGTGCGTGACGTGACCGACCACAGCAATCGCGAGAACGCCTACTACTGATAGGCGTCTTGCACATGAAAAAGGGGCGACTGGAGTCGCCCCTTTTTCATTTCAGGCCTTGAGTACACGTTTGCTGGAGGCGGGGAAGCGTTCGAGCTTTTCGGCCGGGCGAATCGGCCGCTTCACCAGTTCGCCGCCGCAGTTCGGGCAGCGTAGCGCCAGGATGGATTCGGCGCAGGAGCGGCAGAAGGTGCACTCGAAGGAGCAGATCAAGGCGTCAACACTGGACGCAGGCAGATCGCAGTCGCAGTTCTCGCAGTTGGGGCGCAGTTCAAGCATGGCGCGAGGCTCGGCACAGTGGGTGATCGCAGCAGTCTGCAGTCGCTGGCGGCCAAGCGCAACGGGCAAATCTGGGGGCGCGCAAGGCGCCCCGACGGGGTTTATTCCGGCATGCTCCAAGGCGCCAGGTCAAAACCCTGGCTGCGCAGCTCATCACGGGAGCGCTGCAGTGCGTCTTCCAGCTGTTGCGGGTCGCTGTAGGTGGCGCTGGACAGCTGGGTGCGGCCGAGCAGGCGGGTGTTGGTGCGGTCGATGACGCTGATGCTGACGACGCCGGTGCCGTCCTGCGGAGCCCAGGCCACGCACTGGAACGGGCGGAAGGCGCGATCGGCAATCAGCAGGGCTTCGTTGAAACGCAGCGGTGTGTTCATGGGGTCGGTTTCTCCGAGTTGTTCCCAACAATCAATGGCGGCCAACAGGTTATTGATGTTGGCCTTTCAATGTTGTTGATGAACTCAGTAGACCCATAAGTCACACATGGCTGAAAAAAGTTTTATTACCGGCGTAGTGTGCCTTGATAAAAACTTCAGGCGTCTCGCCGGCTACAACTTTCTACTGCGAAAGTTCCACCTCTGTTTCTTGCGTAACTGGCTGCGGCGCAGCGTTAGCGAGGGCTGGGGCGTTGCGCTGATGGCGATAGGCGCTTACCGCCTCATATACCGATTTGCGCAAACGGTTTATGCCCCCGATAGGCCGGTGTTCAGGAAGTGCGTGCCAGGGGTTGAAGGACAAATTGTCGCAGAACAGGTTTTGTTCGCGGCTATCGAAGTCCTGCGGCTGTACGGTAATACGCGCAACGCTCTCGAAGGGCGATATCTTTTCACTCCATTCGACAGTCGGATCTTCGATGGGCATGTAGTACTGCGCGTTCTGCTTTTGCACCTGAAGTTCAAAACACGCCGGCGCACGGTCCAGTGACAACTGCTGGTAGAGCGCATTACGCAGGAAGTTGGGCAGGTCGGTGTTTTGTTCCGGCAGCTCGTAGGGTGGGCAATTCTGTGGGGCGGGCACCACGCGGTACTTGATGTTCAATTCGCCGAGCTTGAACGGCGCGATGGAGTTGTAGGTAGTGGCCACGGGGCTCTCTGGCGCCGGAGCCAGGGTCTTCAGGGCGATAATCAGGTGGCGTGCCTCCCAGGTGCGCGGGTCCCAGCTTGGGAAGAAAGCCTGGACCTTCTTGCCATCTGCCTGAGCGGCGAAATTGGTGCGGTACTCGGCCACGTCGCGAACGAAGAAGGCTGGATGGTTGAACATCACGAAATCCTGTTCGCCAGCATGCACCGGGCTCTTCATGAGTTTCTTGCCAGGCACGTCGAGCAGCTTGATGGCCATGCCACGTGCATCGCGGGCACGATCAAACTGCGGGTAAGCGTTGCCGTTGGACAGGCGCATCCAGGCCTGCCAGGTATGCCCAGGTTCGCTGAACACGCCTTGGCGCAGTGACTCGTCCAGTGTATCCAGCACCTGCACCTCGGCTTTGACGCAGCCGTGGGCCTTGGCATGCGCATCGCGCAGTACGCGGGTGTTATCACGGTGTTGCTCGACGATGCGTACCGCATCTTCGATGATCAGCCTGGTCAGCGCTTTTTCATCCGGCGCGATCTGTTCTTGCGTGGAGACCGGGCCGGAGAATTTCCAGGCGTAATAGGCTTCGCCCAAACCCCAGCCAACCAGGCCGACCAGAACGACGGTGAACAGCAGTTTGCCGAGCAGGCGACCGAGCCAGAGCCAGAAGCGTTTCAACATCGTTGCAATCCTTGTTCTAGATATCGGTTGAAATCAGCCTTCGCAGCTCGGCCCGGGTGTCCAGGTTTGTACCGGCACGTCGCTGAGCTGAGTCTCCAGGTCAGCGTTGCCGAGCACCTTGAGGTATTCGATCAGCGCCAGGCGTTCGTCCGGCGACAAGGCGCGCCCGATGACGCCCTCCTGACGGCAGCCATCGCGGAACTCATGGCCACCATTGCCATTGCCGGTAACGCGGGTATCGAGCAGGAAACCACCCGGGAACTTGTCGCTGCGATAGCCCACGCGTACCGGGTCGAATTCGAAATTACCGACCCAGAACTGGGCCTGCCGCTCGTATACAGGAGAGAGCAGCTCGAACAGATTGGGCACCGATCCGTTGTGCAGGAAGGGCGGGGTGGCCCAGATACCATCGAGTGGGCGGGCCTTGTAGCCGCGCTTCTCCTGAACGCCGATGGGCAGGCCGTAGCCGTCCATTTCCTTGCGCTGGCGTGGCCCGATACCGGCGTCCTGATAGGCGCGGTTCTCCACATAAGCAGTGATATAGGCCAGGCCCTTGGCGCTGGAAATGCTCTTGAAATCGACCTCATCGAGGCTGGCGCCGTACAGACGCACGTCCAGCTTCGACAACTCGGCCTTGGTCCAGCCCAGGCGACTGATGTCGAAACGATGGTCAGCGATGTTGTCGGCGGTAGTTGGGTCGGTGCCGACGATGCTGATCGGTACGACGCGCATCTTCCACTCAGGATCGCGCGACGGTGCCAGGCGCTGGTCGCGCGGCTTGGGATCGGGGGCATGACAATAGGCGCAATTCTCGGTGTAGAGCGCCTTGCCACGGCTGGCCAGCGGCAGATCCACCTTGCCGAATACAGCCTCTGGCCACTTGGGTGGCTGCAGCCGTTTCAAGGTTTCCTCAAGGGTGTAGAGGTCATGCAGGCGCACGCTGGAGGCGTAGCGATCAGCCTCGGCAACGCCTTTGCCGTGTTCGTCGAGCAGATGCAGGCTGGCGCCTACGCCCAGGGCTTCGCCAACGTTGCGCGCCATCGGTTGCATGGCCGAGCCATTCCATTGCACCCAGTCGAATTTCCAGATGTCCCAGAGTTGCGGGTAGCTGACCGGGGCATTGGCGACGCGGTAGTTGGCGTCATCCAGCACATCGCCGAACACGGTATTGGCGATACGACCGAATGCATCGGTACGGCCAAAGCCTTCTTCGGTCGGATACAGGCCGCGGTGCCAGTCGTTGAAGGCAGTTGCCAGCAGCCGGTCGAGCACTTGCTTGAAATCCTCGCGTAGCTGGTCACGGCCTTGCGGGTATTGATCACCCAGGACTTCCTGGGCAAAACGACGGAATTTCAGCGGGTTGTAATAGGTGAAGGCCATGCTCATACCCAGCGCCTGGCCAAAACCGCCGCCGCGTAGGGTCGGCACGGTAGAGGCTAGAGAGTGCAGGGCGGCACCACCGTCGATACGCACAGCCTGGCCTTTGTAGCGCAGCTCGCCGGTATGGCAGGCGGCGCAGCTGATATCGAGAAAGTGCTCGCCGCTTTCGCTGTCCTGGTGACGGGTAAAACCGACCGGCAGATTGCCGGGATTCAGAGCGCTTGGCTGCTGCTTGGGATCGGTGAGAAAGCCGAAGCGGGCCAGATAATCGAGGCGGGCGAATTTCTCGGTACCGAACGGCATTTCCAGCGCGCTGAACCAGTCATAGCGCAGGCCTTTAACCGTGGTGCCCTGCGGCGTGTAGTAATAGGTCTGGCGCTGCTCTTCGCTCCATTGCTGCAGGTAGTGCAACTCGCTGGGCTGCTGATAGGTCGGGAGATTGGGGTTGGCCACGTAATACAGCGCCACGGCCAGGCCGATCAGTGCCAGCAAAATCACGAGTTTCAGAGTACGGCGAAGCAGACGCATCAGAGACATCCTTGTAGCGTTCTTATTAATCGGCCTGTTATGCCAATACTGCAGGCTATTGGCAAGGTGCCATCGCCGTGATCATGAAAACTCTGCAATAACCAGCAGGAACAACGGATATAGAGAAATGATCCATGGAGCGTCAAAGTTCTTGCTAACTTTACGTTTGCGAGCGCCAAATTGTTGTTTTTATTGGAATTACAAAATAATGGCGCCAAGGATGGGATATGTTGGAGGCTGTTTCCGTCGCATCCCGGCAATTACTGGTGCTCGAACCTTTCGATGCATGCGAGACGCTGTTTCAGCCTTTGCAGGCGGCTGGCTGGACCTTGCAGCGCTGCACGCCAGAAACGCTCAACGACCATGCCGGTGATGCACTCCTGCTTCACCTTGATCAGCGACCGAGTCATGCATTGCTCAAACAGCTGCAACTGACGGGACTGGGTTGCATCGTGCTGGCGGATGCCGAGCGATTGAGGCAGATCGGCAGCGAAGAGCTGATCGGCGAATGGTGTTTCGCCGCGCTGACATTGCCGGGGGAAATGTCCCGCTTACTGGAAACCTTGCAACAGGCGCAGGCAGCCACTCGCTTGCGCAGATTGAAAAGCGGACGACAACTGCCGCAGTACTTGGGCAATTGCGGTGCAGCGCGCAGTCTGCGTCGGCAGCTCGATCGCCTGAGCCGTATCGAAGGGCCGCTACTTGTCAGCGGGGAACGTGGTAGCGGCAAGCACCTTCTGGCCCGCTTGCTCCATCAGCGCTCATCCTTTGCTGCCCAGGCCATGCGCGCTATCGACTGCGCCGAGCCTCTCGACGAGGCCGCTCTCGCCGCATCGAGCGTTACCAGTGTACTGCTCGAAAACGCTTCCCTGCTTTCTGCGGCTGACCAGCAAAGGTTGCTGGACTACCTGCAGCGCCATCCTCAAGCATATCTATTGACCCTGGACCGAGGCGAGTTGGTGCAGGCACTGCAGCAGGGACGTTTCAGGCGGGATCTGTTTCATCTATTGGCGGCGCAACAGCTACAAACGCCGAATCTGCGCGAACATCCAGGCGACCTGTCGCTGCTGGCCGAGCATTTCGCCAAACAGCACGGGGCGATGATCGGGCGGCATCATCGGCGTTTCAGTGAAGAGGCGATCACCGCCATGATCAGCCATCCCTGGCCAGGCAATGTGCGTGAGCTGCGCAATCGCGTGATACGCGCACTGGTGCTGGCTCAAGGACGACAGATTCTTGCAGCCGACCTTGGCTTGCGCCCGGCACAGGCCAGCATCGACGCTCCGGTAACGCTGGAGGACTACATACTGCGGGCCGAACGGCTGGCGCTGAACGACGTCCTGGGCCGCTACGCCAACAACATGAGCCAGGCCGCGCGCACGCTCGGGATTTCGCGGCCAACCTTCTATCGCTTGCTGCACAAGCATCGTCTGCGCTGAGACGCATGCTGTAACGCTCGAGAAACACTGCTAAGGTGCCCGTCGAACCTATCGACAAGGAGATTTTCATGCACCCGTTCGACGCCGCGAAGCCACCGAAACTGGCCGTGTTGCTGGGTTATGCCGGGCTGGTGCCATTCGTTGGTGGTGCATTGGGAATCTGGGTGATTCCCCTGGGCTGGCGACCTTTCGTATTGGACGCGCTGCTGGATTTTGCTGCAGTGATTCTGGCCTTTATGGGCGCCATTCACTGGGGTTTGGCGATGCGTGCGGAGGAAACCGATGAAAAGGCCAAGCTGCAACTGGGGCTGTCGGTGATTCCGCCCTTGCTCGGTTGGGCCGCATTGGCTGGTGGACTGCCGATTGGCTTGTCCCTGCCGATTTTCCTTTTTGCCTTTATCGGCCTGTACCTGGCAGACATGCACGCAGTACGCGTAGGGCTGGCGCCGCAATGGTATCCGGCCCTGCGTACGCCGTTGACCCTGGTGGTCTGCCTGAGCCTGTTAGTGGCCTGGGCCAGCGTGTTGATTCGCTAAGCCGAGCAGCGTCGCGACTTGCGCCAGCGCAGCCTGGCGTCGCTCGTCCCAGCCACCAGAAAGTTCGCAGAAACGCTGCCCGTTACCCTGCAGCCAGCCCCGGCAAGCCTGATGAAAAGCCTGGCGCTCTGCCAACTGTGGCTGGCAACGCTGGCCATCTTCGACCCAGGGCACGCCAGCGGGGTCGAGCAACAGATGCTGGTCGTAGTGACGCGCCAGCAATTCGGCCTCCAACCACTGCGGACAGTCGCCAAACAGGCACCGGCTCCAGAGTATGTTGCTCAGCAGGTGGGTGTCGAGGATCAGCAGCGGCGGTCTGGCTGCCCGCGCCGCGTCCTCCCAGGCCAGCTGGCCGCGCGCGATCTCTGCGATGTCGGCGTAACAGGTATCGCGCTGCTGCTCAGCGATGAAATGGCGCACGTACTCGCCCACCACCACGCCACCGAAGCGTGCCTGTATGTGCGCCGCCAGACAGCTTTTGCCGCTGGACTCCGGCCCGGTCAGCACCAGTACCTTCATGGCGCGTACTGCAACGCCGGGTCGCGACGCCAGCTCAGCCAGCCGCTGACGGCCAATGCGGTGAAAGCAGCGTAGAGACCAGCAGTAAGATACAGCTCGCTATACAGGAAGAAGACCACATAGCAGAGGTCTACTACCACCCAAAGTGCCCAGCATTGCAGGCGTTTCTGCGCCATCCACAGCTGCGCGACCAGGCTGAAGGCAGTCAGGGCCGAATCCAGCCAGGGTGAGCTAGCGTCGGTGTAGGTCGCCATGAGATAGCCGAGCAGCCCGGCACCCAGCGCGCCGGTCAACAGTCCAGTCAGGGCTGCGAGCATGCCCAGGCGGCTGACCTTGCGCCCATCATGGCGTTCGCCGCCACGGGTCCACTGCCACCAGCCGTAGAGCTGCAGCGCGGCGAACAACAGTTGCAGAAGCAGGTTGGAATACAGGCGCCAGTCATAGAACAGCCAGGCGTAGAGCAACACCATCACCAGGCCGATGGGCCAGCACCAGGGGTTCTGTCTGACCGTCAGCCACACCGCGACGATGCCGAGCCCGGCAGCAACGAGTTCGAGCCAGGACATCCGGCGTCCTCAAATCAGAAAAGGGTGCAGATTGTACTGATGCCGGCGGTTCAGCACACCAGGCTGTCGGCTTGTCGATAGAGCATCAGCAGCTTGCGGGTGATGGTTTGCTGGATGTCGTCGCGCTCGAAGCTCGACAGCCGCTCTAGGCGCGCGAGTTGCAGGCGATGCAGGTGGATATAGGGCATCTGCTGGTCGAATTCGCGCAGGTCGCCCTTCATCAGCACCGGCAGGAACAGATCACCGATTTTCTTCTGGTTGCTGATGATCTGCGCCAGTGCCGGTTTGAAGGGCATGGTCTTGGGCGCAGGCCCATCGTCCTTGATCTGGGTGCTGAGTAGGAGCCCAGGTTTGCCCAGAACCTTGCCCGGCAACACGCACAGACCCGTCTTGCGGATGGCCTGGCTGTCGATGCCGTGCAGGGTGTCGTGGAAGGCATAGGGGTTGGGCAGCACCACCATCTTACGACCGAGATCGGTGGGGAAGTGCAGGCTGTAGTTGGTGTACAGCTGCCCCACCGATTCGGAATAGACGCACAGGCGATTCTCGAACAGCTTGATGAAACGCTCGGCCAGCTCGCGGCGGGCCATGCTGTCCAGGTCCCAGATCAGGTCCTGGTTCTGCGGCCGACTGAAATCGACCTCCTGATGTTGCATGCTGCTCATGCTCGACTCATACGCGGAATTGCCCAAGCAGACGATTGAGCTGGTCGGCCAGCTGTTTCAGGTGCTGGCTGGCCGCGCTCGACTGTTCGGCAGCCTCGGCGGTGTTGTGGGCCAGTGCAGCAGTCTGCGTGACGTTCTGATTGATGTCTTCCACCACGTGGGATTGCTGCAGGGTGGCGCTGGCGATCGAGGCGTTGAGCCCGGTCAGGTTGCGTAGCGATTGGGCGATCTGGGCGAGGCTCTCACCGGCCTGGCTAGCCTGTTCCACGGTCAGTTGGGAAGCGCGGCTGCTTTCGTTGATCACCTTGACGGCAGCCTCGGAGTTGCCTTGCAGGCGCTCGATCATACCTTGAATTTCAGCGGTGGACTGCTGGGTACGTTGCGCCAGAAGCCTCACTTCGTCCGCGACCACGGCGAAACCGCGGCCCTGCTCACCGGCGCGGGCAGCCTCGATGGCGGCGTTGAGGGCGAGCAGGTTGGTTTGCTCGGCGATGGAACGGATCACCTCCAGCACGCTGCCGATCTGCGTGCTCTCGCTGGCCAGTGATTGAATCACCTCGACGGCCTTGTCGATGGTGCCCGACAACTGATCGATCTGGCGCAGGCTCGCCTCGATGTTCTGCTGGCCCTGGCTGGCCTGGTCTTCGGCGGTATGCATCTCGCTGGAGGCGTGTTCGGCGTTCTTCGCTACGTCCTGTACGCCGTAGGTCACCTCGTTGACGGCGGTCGCCACCAGCTCCATCTGCTGCGCCTGTTGCTGGCTATGGCGCTGCGCTTCGCTGGAAATGTCGCCAAGCGAGCGGGCAGCCTGATCGAGCGAGCCTGCCGAATCGAGCATCTGCCGGATCACATGGCGCAGCTTTGCGGTGAAGGCGTTGAAATAGGTCGCCAGGGCAGTCAATTCGTCACGCCCGTGGGTGTCGAGGTTGCGAGTCAGGTCACCTTCGCCGCTGGAAATGCTGGCCATGGCGTCCACTGCGGCCTGCAGCGGCTGCACGATGCTGCGAGTGATCAGCACCACCAGTCCAGTCAGGAGCAGGGCGATCAGCAGACCGATGCTCATGGCTTTCACCGCCTGGGCTCGGAACTCCACCTGTACGTCATCGACATAGACGCCGGAGCCGATGATCCAGCCCCAGGGCTGGAACAGCTCGACGTAGGAGATTTTCGGTACCGGGTCAGTGGCGCCAGGTTTCGGCCAGCGGTAGTCGACCTGGCCGGCTCCCTGGCTGCGGGTGATGGCGACCATCTCGTTGAACAGCGCCTTGCCGTCCGGATCCTTGAAACCTGAAAGGTTCTGGCCCTCGAGCTTGGCATTCATCGGATGCATGAGCATGACCGGGGTCTGGTCGTTGATCCAGAAGTACTCCTGGCCGTCGTAGCGTAAACCGCGCACCACTTCCATGGCCTGCTTCTGCGCCTCTTCGCGGCTCAGGCTGCCGGCGCTTTCCAGGCTATGGAAGTGCTTGAGAATGCCGGCCGCACTCTGCACCACATGCTCGGTCTTTTCCGATTTGCCGGCGTAAAGATCGATGTGGATCTGGCGCAGCATGTAGGCGCCCTGCAAGATCAGCGTCAGAATGGCCAGCGCCAGGATCAGCCATAGACGGCGGCTGATAGGAAGACTACGTAAGCTGTTCATGGACGAATTCCTGATTGTTGTAATTGTCGGCTTCAGGGCTGCCTCGAAGGGCGCAGAGCAATACTGTCACATCGAGGCATTATTCACTCTAGTTGTCTGATAGCATTTCGGCAGCCCGGCGCAGAACCTGAATGAGCACCGGGCTAGACCGTTGCAAGGAACCTCCATGACGGTTTTGTGTCCCAGGGCCGGAGCCACGCTCCACGTTCTAAGTTTTACGCGTGGTTAATTGCCGCGCTTTGGGGGATTTGATGGATTTCTGGGTGGCCTTTCAGGCTCTGATTCTGGGCATAGTGGAAGGCTTGACCGAGTTCTTGCCGATTTCCAGCACCGGGCACCTGATCGTGGTCGGTGACTTGCTGGGCTTCAATGGCGAAAAGGCGACGGCGTTCAAGATCATCATCCAGCTCGGCGCCATCCTGGCGGTCATCTGGGAGTTTCGAGCCAAGGTGCTCGGCGTCGTCGTCGGTTTGCCCAGCGACCCGAACGCGCAGCGTTTCACCTTCAACCTGCTGCTGGCATTCATTCCTGCGGTGATTTTTGGCCTGGCCTTCGCCGATCTGATCGAGCATTGGCTGTTCAATCCGATCACAGTGGCCATGGCATTGATCATTGGCGGCATCATCATGCTCTGGGCGGAGAAGCGCGAACACGCGATCAAGGCCGAAACGGTCGACGACATGACCTGGAAGCTGGCATTGAAGGTTGGTCTTGCGCAATGTCTGGCACTGATTCCGGGTACGTCGCGTTCGGGCGCCACCATCATCGGCGGCCTGGTGTTTGGTTTGTCGCGCAAGGCCGCGACCGAGTTCTCCTTCTTTCTGGCCATGCCGACCATGGTCGCGGCTACGGTCTATTCTTTGGTCAAGTACCGCGACATCCTGCAGATGAGCGACTTGCCGATCTTCGCCATCGGTTTCGTCAGCACCTTCATCGTGGCGATGATTACCGTGCGCGCACTGCTCAAGTTCATCACCAGCCACAGTTATGCGGTGTTCGCCTGGTACCGCATTGCCTTCGGCCTGGTGATTCTCGCCACCTGGCAGCTGCACCTGATCGACTGGAGCACGGCGCAACCGTGATCGGTACCGAACGCAAGGGGCGCCTTAAAAGCTGGGATGACGCCAAGGGTTTTGGTTTCATCCAGCCGCTGAGCGGCGGTGCTGAAGTCTTCGCGCATATCTCGGCGATGCGCGGTGATCGCCGCCCGCTGCCGGGTGACGAGGTGCTGTTCATCGAAGGGCGTGACGAAAGAGGGCGGCCAAGGGCCGAGCACTTGCGCCTGGCTGGCGAGCTCAGCCTTGATCGCCAGTCGATCCGGCGCAAACCGAAAACACCCAGCACGGCGGCACCGGTAGTGCGCAAGGCTGCTGCCAAATCCACGCACCGGTCAGCGACTCAAGGCTCCATCCAGAACTTCTCCAGCAAGGCCTTGGTGCTCGCTTTGCTGTGCATCCTGCCATTGCTCGGCTGCGTGACGCTGTTCGGCAAGGGGCTCTGGTGGGTATTGCCGCTTTATCTGCTGGCCAGTCTGCTGAGTTTCCTGCAGTACTGGCTGGATAAACGCAGCGCTCAGAGCGGTGACCGGCGCACGGCGGAAAACACCCTGCATCTGGTCGAACTGGCTGGTGGTTGGCCAGGTGCGCTGATCGCTCAGCAGACATTCCGGCACAAGACGCGTAAGGCTTCCTATCAGGCTGTTTTCTGGCTGATCGTCGCAGTTCATCAACTGTTCTGGATCGATCTGCTGCTGCTCGACGGTACCTACATCGCCCGCCACATACCCTTATTCGTCCAGTAGCAGGCCGGGTTGCAGGCGCTTGGGCAGGCGGCGCACCACCAGTTGATGCGAGCGCGTCAGCAACTGGCGCAGCTCATCGTCGCCCAGCGGCGGCCGGTGGGCGCTCATACTGATCCAGTAAGCACGAGCCAGATACGGGGCAGGGCGGATGCCCGGACGGTCTACATGACCGAGAAACAGGTCGTTATCGACCTTGAAGGCCAGATCCTCGCCAAGAAAATCAAGAATGGCGAACATCTTGTTGCCAGCCACCGAGAACACCCGGTTGCTGCCCCATTTGAGGTCTTCGCGGGCGCCGGGCAGGGCGAGGCAGAAGGCGGCGATCTGATCCGGTGTCATTGGTCTTTCCCTGGTGGTACGCAGGTCAGTCTATAGAAGGCTGAAGAGCCTGCGTAGGCGCGCTCCGTTTTCGCCGGCAGGCGATCCATTGTGTCGCTGCCTGCGCGCGTTCAGGCAGATCGCCCGCAGCAGCGCCGGCAAGCCTCAGGGCCCGTTTTGGCGCCGCCCGGTTGTCTTGTAGACTCTGCCTCCCCGTGGTCATCGCTCGTCCGAGCCCCGTCGATACCCGCCATGAATGCCCGTCGCCGCCTGCGCTTCTCTCCCTGGCTGTTGCTGAGCCTGTTGCTGTGCTGGTCGACATGGGCCGGTGCCGTCCCTCTCGATGTCGCCCAGCCGAGCGAGCAGCCGCTGTCGCTAACCACCCATGCCGGAATCCTGGAGGATGCCTCGCGGGCGCTGCAGCTTTCGGACGTGCGATCAGCAGAGATGGCCGCACGTTTCCGTTATCAGGAGTCCCCCAGCGCTTCCTTCGCCCTGGGCTTCACCCGTTCGGCCTACTGGTTTCGGCTTGACGTTGGCAACTCCGGCGACCAGCCGTTGACGCGCCTGCTGGTGGTCGACAACCCGCGTATATCCCTGGTCGATGCGTACGTGCCGGACGGGCAGGGTGGCTACCGCACCTGGTTCACCGGCGCGGATCGCCCGCAGACGGGCAAGGCCTACGCCAACCGCAACTTCGTTTTCCCGCTGCACCTGCCGGCGCACGCGCAACAGGTGGTGTACCTGCGCGTCGAGTCGAGCATCGGCCTGCACGTACCGCTACAACTCTGGACGGCCGACGCGCTGCGCGGCTACGAGCGCGAAGACGATATGGCCCGCGCCGGCTACATGGGCATCGCCGTCGCGATGCTGCTGTTCAACCTGATGCTGTTCATCGCCCTGCGAGATCGCCTCTATCTGCTCTATGTGACCTTCGTGCTGATCACCGCCAGCGCCCTGACGATCAAGAACGGCATGGCCCCGGACTGGAAGCTGCTCGGCCAGACGCTCAACAGCAACGTGGTCTACTACTCGGCGGTCTCGCTGACCTTGAGCGCCATGCTGCTGTTCATGCGCGGCATGCTACAGACCGCGCGCCTGCTGCCACGGGTCGATCCTGGCTTGCGCGCGTTGATTGCTCTGTATCTGCTTTCGCCGCTGATCTATGCCTTCGCGCTGCCCCAGGTGTCGCGCGTGGCCATCGTGGTCAACCTGCTCACTGCCTTCGTCATGCTCGGCGTGGGCGTGGCCTGCGCCCTCAAGCGTCAGCGCAGCGCCTACTTCTTCCTCGCTGCCTTCGGCCTGCTGATCCTCGGCGGTGCCAGCACCAGCCTGCGCGCCATGGGCCTGTTGCCGACCAACGCCTTCACGGTCGACGGCCTGCAGCTCGGCTCGTCGCTGGAGATGCTGTTGCTGGCCTTCGCCCTGGCCGACCGCATCAACGTCATGCGTCAGGAAAAACTGCAGGCCCAGGCCAGGTTGTTGCAAACCCGGGAGCAATTGGTGGATACCCTGCAACGGTCCGAGCGCGAACTGGAGCAACGCGTCGCCGCGCGCACCGAAGAGCTGCAGGTGCTCAACAGCCGTCTGGAGACCCTGAGCCTGACCGATGCCTTGACCGGCATCGCCAATCGTCGCCACTTCGACGAGGTGCTAGACAAGGAATGGAAGCGCGCCCAGCGCGTCGGCGAGCCGTTGGCCCTGGCCGTGCTGGATGTCGACTGGTTCAAGACCTACAACGACCACTACGGCCACCCGGCTGGCGACAGCTGTCTGCAGCAGATCGCGCAAACCCTGGCCGCCACCATCAGCCGTTCTACCGATCTGGTGGCGCGCTATGGCGGCGAGGAGTTCGTCTTTCTCGCGCCGTCGACCGGGCCCGATGGGGCGCACAGCATGGCCGAGAAACTGGTCCGGGCCGTCGAGGCCCTGGCGTTGCCACATGAGCGCTCGCCTTTGGGCCACGTCAGTATCAGTGTCGGCATTGCCTCGATGCGAAACGATGGCAACAGCCCGGCACAAACGCTCGTGCAGCGGGCCGATGCGGCGCTGTATCGGGCCAAGGCACAAGGCCGTAATCGGGTGGAGTGCGGCTGAGAGAAATAAAAAAGCCCCAGAGCATCGAACCCTGGGGCTGAGGAGGGTCGGCATGGCGCCGACCGGGGAGAGTGGGTTCAGGCCTGAGGCTGCCAGCCGCCGCCGAGCGCCTTGTAGATCGCGACGATACCGCTGTAGAGCTCGACCTCAGCCGAGGCCTGGGCATCTTCGGCGGCCAGGCGCTCACGTTCGGCGTCCAGCAGCACGAGGAAATCCACCGTGCCTTCGCGATAGCGGATCGCGGCCTGATCGGCTGCAGCACGACTGGCTTCGGCCTGGCGCACCAGGGAAACCAGGCGCTGCTGGCGCTTGGCGTAGTCGCTGAAGGCGTTTTCAGACTCCTCCAGTGCCAGCAATACCTGCTGTTCGTACTGCGACAGCGCGCCATCAGCCTCGGCTTCGGCGCCGCGCAGGCGCGCTCGTACGCTGCCGAGATCGAAGGCCGCCCAGCTGATGCTCGGCGCTACGCCCCAGGCACGGGCTGCTGATGAACCCAGCTGCGAGCCGCGCCCGGCGGTAAAGCCGAGAAAGCCGGAGAGGCTGACCCGCGGGAACAGGTCGGCAGTCGCCACGCCGACTTCGGCCGTGGCCGCCGCCAGCTGCCGCTCGGCCGCCTGGATGTCCGGGCGACGGCGCAGCAGTTCGCTCGGGTTGCCGATGGGCAATGCCTTGGCGATCACCGGCAGTGGTTTGGGCGACAGGTCGATCTGCAGCTGTTCCGGGCGCTGGCCGAGCAGGGTGGCGATGCGGTTCTGCGCCCGCACCTGCTGCGCCTGCAGTTGCGGCAGGCTGGCTTCGGTGGCGGCCAGGCGCGCATCGGCGCGCAGGACGTCCAACTCGGTGCCGACACCGGCATCGCGCAACTGCTCGGTGATGGCGCGCGAGTCCTGCTGGTTCTTCAGGTTCTCGCGGGCGATGCTTTCACGCAGTTGCGCGCCGCGCAGGGTGCCGTAGGCATCGACCAGTTCGGCAATCAGGCTGACCTGCAACTGATAGTAGTCGGCCTCGGCCACTTCGATGCGCGCTTCGCTGCCTTCCAACTGGCGCTGGATGCGGCCGAACAGGTCGAGCTCCCAGGCCATATTCAGGCCCAGGTCGTAGCGCTCCTGACGAACGCGCTCGTCCGTTGTCGGGGGCTGCTGAGCCTTGCCGAACTCGCCGCTGGCGCGGCTGGTGACGGTGGGCAGGCGGTCGTTGGCCACGTCATCGCGAATGGCCCGCGCCGCGCGCAGGCGATTGAACACCACGCGCAGCTCGCGGTTGTCGGCAAGCGAGCGCTGCACCAGCTGGTTCAGCGTCGGGTCGTCGAACTGCTGCCACCAGGTGGCTTCGAACCGGCTGCGGTCATAGTCTGCCGCCTCCAGCGCGGCAATGCGCGCAGGATCGGTCACGGGCGCTCGATAGTCCGGGCCGACGGCGCACGCCGACAGCGCCAGGGTCAGGAGGACGGGGGCAAAGGCTTTCATGCATGCGACTCCTGCAGACGGGCAGCTTTGCGGGCTTCGCGTTTCTCGACGAAGCCGCGGATCAGGACATAGAACACCGGAGTCAGCAGCAGGCCGAAGAAGGTCACGCCGATCATCCCGGAGAACACCGCCACACCCATGGCATGGCGCATCTCGGCACCGGCACCGCTGGACAGCACCAGCGGCACCACGCCCATGATGAAGGCGATGGAGGTCATCAGGATCGGGCGCAGGCGCAGGCGGCAGGCCTCCAGCACGGCTGCGACGCGGTCCATGCCTTCTTCCTGTTTGTCCTTGGCGAACTCCACCAGCAGGATGGCGTTCTTGCAGGCCAGGCCCACCAGTACGATCAGGCCGATCTGGGTGAAGATATTGTTATCGAGGCCGGCCATGATCACCCCGGTGATGGCGGCGAGCAGTACGGTCGGTACGATCAGGATCACCGCCAGCGGCAGGCTCCAGCTTTCGTACTGAGCCGCCAGCACCAGGAAGGCCAGCAGCACGCAGAGCGGGAAGATGAAGATCGCGGTATTGCCGGCGAGAATCTGCTGGTAGGTCAGGTCGGTCCACTCGAAGGTCATGCCGATTGGCAGTTCCTCGTCCAGCAGCTTGGCGATGGCGGCCTCGGCCTGGCCGGAGCTGTAACCCGGGGCGGCGGCACCGTTGATCTCGGCGGTGAGGAAGCCGTTGTAGTGCATCACCCGATCCGGACCTGCGCTGTCATCGACCTTGACGAAGGTCGACAGCGGCACCATTTCCCCACGGTTGTTACGCACCTTGAGCTGGCCAATCTGTTCCGGCTCCAGGCGGAACTGCTGGTCGGCCTGGACGTTGACCTGGTAGGTACGGCCGAAGCGGTTGAAGTCGTTGGCATACAGCGAGCCCAGGTACACCTGCAGAGTGTCGAAGATGTCGCTGATGGCCACGCCGTGGGTCTTGGCCTTTTCCCGGTCGATGGCGGCATCGACCTGCGGCACGTTGACCTGGTAGCTGGTGAACACCGACATCGGGTTCAGTTCCGGCAACTGGCGGGCCTTGTTGAGGATGTTCTGAGTCTGCACGTACAGCTCGTCATAACCCAGGTTGCCACGATCCTGAATCTGCAGGCGGAAGCCACCAATGGTGCCCAGGCCCTGTACCGGCGGCGGCGGGAAGATGGCGAGGTAGGCTTCCTGAATTTCACTGAACTGGCCGTTGAGCTCGGCGGCGATGGCGCCGGCAGACATGTTTTCGTCCTTGCGCAGGCTGAAGTCCTTGAGCGTGACGAAAACGATGCCGCTGTTCGGGCTGTTGGTGAAACCGTTGATCGACAGGCCGGGGAAGGCCACGGTGTTCTCCACGCCCGGGTGCTTGCCGGCGATTTCGCTCATGCGCTTGATCACTGCTTCGGTGCGATCCAGCGTCGCGGCATCCGGTAGTTGGGCGAAGGCCACCAGGTACTGCTTGTCCTGTTGCGGCACGAAACCGGTCGGGGTGCTGGCGAAGCCCAGGTAGCCGAGCACCAGCAGGCCACCGTAGATCAGCATGGCGATGCTGCTGCCACGCAGTACACGGCGGACGGTGCCGACATACCCATTACTGGCACGCTCGAACATGCGGTTGAACGGGCCGAACAACCAGCCGCCGAACAGTTTGTCGAGCACGCGCGAGAAGGCATCTTTCGGCGCGTGGTGATCCTTGAGCAGGATGGCCGACAGCGCAGGCGACAGGGTCAGCGAGTTGAGAGCCGAGATCACCGTGGAGATGGCAATGGTCAGCGCGAACTGCTGGTAGAACTGCCCGGTGAGACCGGAGATGAACGCGGTCGGGATGAACACGGCGCACAGCACCAGGGCGGTGGCGACGATGGGGCCGGTCACTTCCTTCATGGCCTGACGCGTGGCGTCGAGCGGCGACTTGCCCAGGGCGATGTTGCGTTCGACGTTCTCCACCACGACGATGGCGTCGTCCACCACGATACCGATGGCCAGCACCAGGCCGAACAGCGACAGAGCGTTGAGCGAGAAACCGAGCAGGTGCATGACCGCGAAGGTGCCGATCAGCGAGACAGGTACGGCCACCAGCGGGATGATCGAGGCGCGCCAGGTCTGCAGGAACAGGATCACCACCAACACCACCAGCACGATGGCTTCGAGCAGGGTGTGCACCACAGCCTCGATGGAGCCGCGGACGAAGATGGTCGGGTCATAGACGATCTCGTAGTCCATGCCCTGCGGGAAGCTCTGTTTCAACTCGGCCATGCGCTCGCGCACCGAGTCGGAAATCTCGATGGCATTGGAGCCCGGGCGCTGGAACACCGGGATGGCCACGGCCGGCTGGTTGTTCAGCAGCGAGCGCAGGGCGTACTGGTTGGAGCCCAGCTCGACGCGGGCGATGTCGCGCAGACGGGTAATCTCACCGTTGTCGCCGACGCGGATGATGATGTTCTCAAACTCTTCCTCGGAGACCAGGCGGCCCTGAGCGTTGATCGACAGCTGGAAGCTGTTGCCGGCATCGGAAGGCGGCGCGCCGAGGGCACCGGCGGCGACCTGGCGGTTCTGCTCACGAATGGCGGTGACCACGTCGGTGGCGGTGAGCCCGCGCGAGGCTACCTTGTTCGGGTCGAGCCAGACGCGCAGCGAGTAGTTGCCCATACCGAACAGCTGCACGTCGCCCACGCCGTCCAGGCGCGCCAGTTCGTCCTTGACGTTGAGCGCGGCGTAGTTGGACAGGTAGAGCATGTCGTAGCGCTGATCCGGCGAGGTCAGGTGCACCACCATGGTCAGGTCCGGGGAGGCCTTGTCCACGGTCACGCCGAGACGCTGCACTTCGGTGGGCAGGGTCGGCATGGTGCGGGTGACGCGGTTCTGCACCTGCACCTGGGCGTTGTCCAGGTCGGTACCGAGGGCGAAGGTCACGGTCAGCGTCAGGCGGCCATCGATGGTCGACTGCGACGACATGTAGAGCATGCCCTCGACGCCGACGATGGCCTGCTCCAGCGGCGAGGCGACGGTTTCACCGATCACCTTGGGGTTGGCGCCGGGAAAATCGGCACGCACCACGACGGTGGGCGGCACCACTTCCGGGTATTCACTGATCGGCAGTTGAAACAGCGAGATGGCGCCGCCGATCAGGATCAGCAGCGACAGCACGGCGGCGAAAATCGGCCGCTGGATAAAGAATTGCGAGAAATTCATGGGGTTTCCTCAAGTCGCGCTGGCGTGATCAGCCGCGCGGCGCGCGTGCGTCGATGTGGTCGGCGGCGATACGCGGGGCCTGGCTTGCATCGACGGCCTGACGCAGGCGCGCCAGTTGCTCGAGGGTGCTGTCATCGGCCATGGTCACGGGTTGCGGGTCGACGGTGGCGCCGGGCATGGCGCGCTGCAGACCGTTGACCACGATCTTCTCGCCCTTGCTCAGGCCGCTGCGGACGATGCGCAGGCCTTCGAGCTTCGGCCCCAGCTCGATGGAGCGATAGGCCACGGTATTGTCCTCACCCAGCACCAGCACGTACTTCTTGCCCAGGTCGGTGCCGACCGCTTCGTCCTTGATCAGGGTGGCGGCGTAGGGCTTGCTGCCCACCAGTTTCAGGCGCGCGTACAGGCCCGGGGTAAAGCGACCATCCTGGTTGTCGAATACAGCGCGACCACGAATGGTGCCGGTGCGCGGGTTGACCTGGTTGTCGAGAAAGTCCAGCTGACCCAGGTGCGGGTGGCCGGCCTCATCGGACAGGCCGAGGTAGACCGGGCTGGCGCCACGGGCATCGGCACCGGACTCACGGGCCAGCTCGACGTACTTGAGGAAGGCGCGTTCGTCAGCGTCGAAGTAGGCGTAGACCTTGTCGGTGGAGACCACCGAGGTCAGCAGGCTTTCACCGGCACCCACCAGGTTGCCTTCGGTGATCTCGGCACGGCTGACGCGGCCATTGATGGGCGCGGTGATACGGGTAAAACCGAGGTTCAGACGGGCATTTTCCAGCTCGGCGGCGATTGCCGCGACCTGAGCCTGAGCTTCGGTAGCGGCACTGGCGCGGGCGTCGGCCAGTTCGGCGGAAATGGCGTTGCTCTGGCGCAGGCGCTCGCCACGACGGGCCTCGTTGACGGCGCGAGCCTGGTTGGCACGAGCCTGTTGCAGCTGGGCTTCGAGGCGCTTGACCTCGGTCTGGAACGGACGCGGGTCGATCTGGAACAGCAGGTCGCCTTTCTTCACCAGGCTGCCCTCACTGAAGGCGACGCGGTCGATATAGCCGGAAACGCGCGGACGAATTTCAACCGACTGCGGCGCTTCGAGGCGACCGGTGAACTCGTCCCACTCGGTGATGGGTTGCTCGATCACTTCGGCGACGCTGACCTTGGCTGCAGGCATGTGTGCCTGGGTCTGTGCGGCCTGTTCGCAGCCGCCGAGTGCAAGGATGCCGGCGAGGGCCAGGGGGACTATCCAGATGTTCTTGTGTTGCTGTTCCATGGGAGGCTCCGCCAGTCGGATTTCGGAATGGGCGGAGTCTGCGACCGAGCCTGGCAGGCGACGAATCGAATGCCACGAAACTCATTATCAGCGTTAATGATGATTGACCGTTCATGGCGACACTGCCGGGTGCCCTGTCATTCGGCACAAGGACAGGCAACGGCCGGTATCCGGGGGCACACGAACACTGACGAGCGCCTGGGTTGGCGAAGAAATCCCTGAGGCTCACTGAAACGCAGCAGCCAAGGGCAGTTCGTGCCTAGAGACTATCGGGGTCGCCACAGAACATTTGAATGCGCGAGCGCAACCAGCGCTCGGCCGGGTCGTTATCCTGGGCGCCACGCCAGGCCATGTGCAGCTCGAAGGACTGTGTCTGCAGCGGCAAGTCCTCGGCACGTAGCCCTCCGGCCGCGGTCAGCGCAGCGGCGGTGTAGTCCGGCACGCTGGCGACGATATCGGTTTCCGCCAGCAGGGTGGCCAGGCCGTTGAACTGCGGTACGGCCAGCACCACATGACGTTCGCGGCCAAGCTTGGCCAGCTCGTCATCGATGAAGCCGGTGAGGTCACCCGCGAACGACACCAGTGCATGCGGGCGGGCGCAGTAATCATCCAGGCTCAGCGCGCCGGGTGCGGTATCGGCGCGCAGCAGCTTGGCCTTGCTGCGGCGCAGCACCTTGCGCTTGGCATTGGCCGGCAGCTCCTCGGTGTAGGCCACACCTACCGAGATTTCCCCGGACGCCAGCAGCGCCGGCATCATCAGGTAATTGGTGCGGCGGATCACCAGCACCACACCAGGTGCCTCGGCGCGCAGGCGGCGGAGCAGGGCAGGGAGCAGGGCGAACTCGACATCATCGGACAGGCCGATGCGAAACACCGCCTTGCTGGTGGCCGGGTCGAAGTCGGCTGCACGGCTGACGGCCGTGGAGATTGAATCCAGCGCCGGCGAGAGCAGGGTAAAGATTTCCTGCGCGCGAGGCGTAGGCTCCATGCTGCGGCCGGTACGCACGAACAATGGGTCATCGAACAAGGTACGCAGGCGGGAGAGGGCGGCACTGATGGCCGGCTGGCCAAGAAACAGCTTCTCTGCAGCCCGGGTCACACTGCGCTCGTGCATCAGCGTCTCGAAGACGATTAGCAGGTTGAGATCGAGGCGACGCAGGTCGTTGCGGTTCATCCAATTACCATTCGAGGGATACGGGCCTTGTCAGCACGGCGCTGCAAATGAGAGCCTTTGCCCGGGCAATAGTACGGGCAGTGTGCAGCGGATTGAAAGTCGCTGAATCACTGACAGGCATGAAGACTATCGATAGAGTCTGATAGTGTCGCCGCCGCACAGCGGATAGAGTCCACAGTCATTGAAGTGTTAATCCGCGATCAAGCTCGAGGTAAGCGATGTCCCGCATGATCCGTTTTCATAAGTTCGGCGATGCCGATGTGCTCCAGTATGAAGAGGTTCCGACACCTGTGCCTGGCCCTGGCGAAGTCCTGGTGCGTGTGCAGGCAGTCGGCCTGGGCTGGAAGGACGTGCTGTGGCGTCAGAACCTGGCGTCCGAACAGGCCAAGCTTCCGGCCGGCACCGGTTTTGAACTGGCCGGTACAGTGGCTGTGCTGGGTGATGGTGTAAGCGACTTCGAAGTCGGCACCGCCGTTGCCGGCTTCCCGGCGGGCACGCCGAATCGTTATCCGACCTGGGGCGATCTGGTGCTGATGCCCAGCCATGCTCTGACCCGTTATCCCGACGTGCTCAGCCCGGTCGAGGCCAGCGTTCATTACACCAGCCTGCTGTTCGGCTACCTGGCACTGAACGATCTCGCGCATCTGAAGCCCGGCCAGCATGTGCTGATCACCGAGGCCAGCCACTGCATGGCACCACAGACCGTGCAACTGGCCAAGGCGCTGGGTGCCAAGGTCATCGTTTCCACCAGTTCTTCGGCGGATCGCGAATTCCTGCGTGGCCTGGGTGCCGACAAGGTGATCGCCACCGAGGAACAGGACCTGGTCCTGGAAGTCGAGCGCTACACCGAAGGCAAGGGTGTCGAGGTGATTCTCGACCAGTGTGCCGGCCCGCAGATGAAGCTACTGGGTGATATCGCCGCGCCGCGCGGCAAGCTGATCCTGTACGGCATCAATGGCGGCAACGATACTGCTTTCCCTGCTTGCGCCGCATTCAAGAAGCACCTGCAGTTCTTCCGTCACTGCGTGCTGGATTTCACTGGGTGCCCGGAGCTGGGAATCGAGCCGAACAATGATGCCGTGCAACGCGCGCTTAAGCACATCAATCAGATGACTGCGGACCGCCTGCTGACGCCGGTGATCGACAAGGTGTTCGACTTCGAAGATTTCGTCGAAGCGCATCGCTACATAGAAACCTGCCCGAACCGCGGGCGGGTGGCCCTGAAACTGGCCACGGATTAAAGTCCGTGGCCATTCGGTCGCTATAACCTAGGTCTACGTTCGTTCTAAGGATAGGTACATGAGTCTGGTTACCGGCGACGCGCTATCGCTGTTGTTGTTTCGTTTGCATAGCGGCCGCCTGCTGGGGATCAACCTGCTCAAGGTCAACGAGATCATTCCGTGCCCAGCCTTGACCAAGCTGCCCAATCGTCACCCCAACGTGCGCGGCATCGCCACCTTGCGTGGCGCCGCGATGACGGTGATCGACCTGGCGCGTGCCATCGGCGAACGCGGTGCGGCTGACGAAGACGATGGTTGCCTGATCGTCACCGAGTTGAGCCGCTCGCGTCAGGGGCTGCACGTGAAAAGTGTCGAGCGTATCGTGCAGTGCTCCACCCGCGATGTGCGTCCGCCACCCGCCGGCTCCGGCGCGCGTGCCTTCATTACCGGTGTGACGCAGATCGATGGCGCCATCGTGCAGGTTCTCGATATCGAGAAGGTACTGCACGACATTGCGCCTGCGCTGGAGGAAGCCCCCGTCGGGCAACTGCTCGATGGCCAAGATGCCCGCTTGCTGCAAGGTCGCCGCGTGTTGCTGGTCGACGACTCGCAAGTCGCGCTGCAACAGACTCTCAACGTACTGCGCCAGCTGGGGCTCGATTGCACGGCAGTGCGCAGTGCCCAGGCTGCCCTGCAGCAACTGCACGAATACCATCAGGCTGGCATGCCATTCGAGCTGCTGGTCTCGGACATCGAGATGCCGGAGCTGGATGGCTACAGCCTGGTTCAGGAAATTCGTCGCAGCCCCGATATTGCCGACACCTACGTGCTGCTGCACACCTCGCTGGACAGCACCATGAATACCGAGAAGGCGCGTTCGGTCGGTGCCAATGCGGTACTGACCAAGTTCTCCTCGGTCGATCTCAGCCAGGCACTGCTCGATGCCTTTCGGCAAATGAGCGGGCAGCACTGAGCTCCCCCTGCAACCCCTTGCCGCTTGACGGCAAGGGGTTGTCTAGCTTCCTTTCTAGTCGACAATAAAAGTCAATACTTTCAATTGGTTAAGCGCTCCTCATGAGCTGGCATGCGCTTTGAATCAGTGCGCCTGGCAATTGCAACTCAGTCAAGGAGCACGGCATGAGCACGATTGGAGGTATTGGCAGTTACGGTGGGATATCCCTGACGGGATTTCGCAACAAGCAGAGTGAAGAGCAGGGCGAGCTGGCCCAGTTGGCGCGCAATGTCGAGAAGACCACACGCACGGCGAACGCCGAGTCCGAACGCGAGTTCCGCGCTAGGCAGGCGACCGAAGAGGGGTTCGCGCGTCTGCGCGTCGCTCTGCAGAACGCTTCAGACGGCAAGGTCGAGACATCCGTCAGTTCACCACTGAGCGACGAGGGCGGTAACACCGCGCTGGAGGCTTTCAAGGCCTACATGGCGATGACTCCGGCCGAAAAGATGCGTGACAGTATCCTCAAGGAAATAGGCATGACCGAAGAGGAGATCGAGGCGCTGCCACCTGAGCAGCAGAAGGCAGTCGAAGAAGAAATTGCCCAGCGCATGGAGGAGCGAGCCAAGATGCCGGCCCAGTCAGAAGACAATGGTCATTCTTATGGGCTGATCTGATCGGCTTGCACCTTGTTGGGTGGGTATTTCAGAGTTGGGCCTGTAAAAATCGTGATGTAAATCACGGATGATTCTCCGTCCTGGTGAATAACCGTTGGAATTTTCATGGGTTGAACTGTCTATCAATCGACGACGGTTCAACCCATGGGCTCTAACCGGTTGAGCTTTCACCACCCTAGAGAATCTTTATCAGGTCATTGCCAATATGGATGTTCTTTCCGAGTTCTTCGAGCGCACGAGCCTGCAAGGGCGACTGTTATTCGCCGGCCCGGTAGACGGTACCCTGGTGTTGGATAAGCCCCCTGGCATGGCATTCATCCATGTGATCGAGCGAGGTGCACTGGATATGGTGCACGCCGACAGGCCTCGCATCGCGATCAGTGAACCCAGCGTTCTGTTCTGTCCCAGCACCTGCTGCTACAAGCTGCGTGCGCACCAGCCCGGTGGCGTCGATCTGATCTGCTCCTCGTTCCAGTTCGGGCGTTCGGGGCAGCAGCCGTTTCCGCTGGGCCTTTTGGAAACCCTGGTGTTTCCGCTGAGCGCCCTTGAGCAGCTCGGGCCGGTGATCGGCTCACTGGTCAACGAATTCCGTACACAGGCTCCCGGCCGGAGCAAGGCGTTGAACCTGCTGTTCGAATACGTGTTCGTCCTGCTGGTACGCCGCGCGGTGAACGAAGGGCGCATAACCAGCGGCCTGCTTTATGCGCTGCAGGACAGTCAACTGGGGCCTGCGCTGATCTGCATTCACCAGGAACCCCAGCTGGCCTGGAGCGTCGAGCGTCTGGCCGCGTTGGCGAAGATGTCGCGTACCAAGTTCGCAGCACTGTTCTCCGAGGTCATGAGCATGACGCCCATGGCCTATGTGACTGCCTGGCGCATGAAGGTGGCGCAGGATCTGCTGCGTGAGGGGAAGCCGATCAAGGTGATCGCCGATGCTGTGGGCTACGCATCGCAAGCGTCGTTCTCACGCACCTTTGCCCAGCAGGTCGGGCAACCGCCAGGCGAATGGTTACGGGCTGAAGGGGAGGACCCGCCGGCGAAGCTGCAGGTGCAGATTTACCGCGATTGAGCATGGCATGCCCATGGCAGCCACCGCCCTGGGCATGCCTCATCGATCAGGCGACGACTGGAATCAGCGGGTCGGCGGCTGCCAGAGCGATCTCGCGCTTGGCCTCCGGCGGGTAGATCCACTGGGTGTTGATCTGCATTTTCAGCTCTTTGCCTTCCTTGCCGGTCAGCACCACCTTACGCTCCCAGCCTTCGGTGAACACAGCGCCCCAGGCGCCCAGGTCCAGGCAGGTGACGTACTTGGGTTGGCTGTAGGGAATCGGCTCGACACCCAGCAGATCGGCTGCAGCGTTATTGCCGGAGGAGCGGCCGAGAGCGATGGCGTGCTGGCAGGTCATCAGTGCGTGGTTGCCAAGTTCATCCACCGCGGCATAGGCGGTATCGCCGGTGGCGTAGATGGCGTCCTGGCCGAGTACTTTCAGGTTGCGGTCGACGTGCAGGCGGCCAAAGGCGTCGCGCTCGCCATCGATCTGCTGCGTCAGCGCTGAGGCCTTAACCCCGACGGTCCAGACTACGGTGCTGGCTTCGATACGTTCGCCGTTGTCGAGCTGGACGCCATGCTCATCGACCATCGACACCGGGCTACCGAGCTTCCAGGTCACGCCCAGTGTGTCGCTGGCTGCGGCGATCACCGAGGCGATCTGCTCGCCCATGACGCTGCCAACCTGTTTGCCCATGTCGACGACGATCACCCGCACATCGGCTTCATTACCCAGAATGGCGCGCAGCCGCGCCGGCATTTCCGTGGCCGTCTCGATACCGCTGAAGCCACCGCCAACCACCACCACGGTGTTACGGGCCTGGCTGGTCGGTTTGTCACGCAGGTTCTGCAGATGGGCCTCAAGTTTCTGCGCCGCCTCCAGGCTGTCGACATCGAAGGCGAAGCTGTCGATACCGGCCAGTGGAGGCCGGGCGACCTGGCTACCGGAGGCCAGAATCAACCGGTCGAAATTCAGTTCGGCCTGCGCGCCGCTCGCGTCACGGTAGATCACTCGCCTGCCTGCGGCGTCGATGCGGGTGGCGCTGCCTTGCACGTATTGCACGCCGACCGCATCGAACAACGGGCCGAGCGATGCAACGGTGGTGCTCAGGTCGCTTTCATAGAAGCGCGGGCGTACGCGCAGTTCCGCTTGCGGAGCGAGGAGGGGCATTTCGACCGTCACGTGCGGCGCATGCGCAAGATCTACGCAGCGCGTGCCGATGCCTTCGCCGAAGCCGCGCACAAGCACTGGCAAGGGCTGATCGAGGTGCCGGAAATTCGTGCAGGTATGGATATCGCCTGCCATTTGCAGGTGGAGAACGAGCAGGAAGCTTTCGCGCGTTTGCAGGCTGCCGGTATCGACGCGTTGCCACTGGCGAGCTACTGCGTCGAGGCAAGGCCACCTGGGTTGGTAATGGGCTTTGCGCCTTATGAAGAACGCGCCATCGAGGATGCCGCCAGGGCCGTTGCGCACATCCTGCGCGGCTGAGAACTGCCCCGGCCAAGGCCGGGGCAGCGACCATCAGAGGATGCTCAGCGGGTATTCGACAAAGGCACGGATCTCGTTGAGATCCGGCCCTACGTCGGTGCTGGAACGGTAGATGGAATTGCGCAGGCGCAGGTGCAGATCCTTGGCAGCGCCACTCTGGATGGTGTAGCCGATCTGGTTGAAGATCTCGCGCTCGGTGCCGTTGTTGTCGTTGCCGGTATCGATGTTGTCACCGCGTACGTAGGCGAACTTGTAACGCAGCCCCGGCACACCGTACTCGGCAAAATCCAGCTCGTAGCTGGCCTGCCATGAACGCTCGTCCTTCAGGTTGAAGTCCGAATAGTAGGAGTTGGCCAGGTAGATGCTGGCGCCGCCATCACCGTAGTCATAAGCAAAGCCGGCATCGCCGCTGTTGCGCTGGTGTGCGACGATGAAGGCATGGGCGCCGATGCTGTACTTGGCCGCCAGGCTCCAGATGGTGTTGCGATCACCCTGACCGTCACCGCCGAGATCCACTGCGGCCACCGAGCCAGTGTCGTACTTGGTGCGGTAGATGTTGAAGTCGAAATTGAGCGCCTGATCCGCTGCCAGCGCCAGGTTGTAATTGACGTTGGCGTAGTAGCGTTTGTACATGTCCTCAAGATCGGCGTGATACACCGCCAGGCTCAAATCGTCGCTGACGGCGTAACTGCCGCCGAGCACATCAATGCTCTTGAGGCGATTGGGGTCGCGTGCCGAGTCGCCCATCGGGCTGTCCGCGGTGAAGCGACCTGCGTTCAGCTCCAGGCCTTCGATCTCGTTGCTGGTGACCAGCGTGCCAGTGAAGGACTGCGGCAGCAGACGGCTGTCGTCATGGGCCAGAACCGGCAGGGAAGGGAACTGGTTGCCGTACTTGATCACGGTATTGGATACGCGCAGTTTCACCGCACCGCCAGCCTGGGACAGGTCGTCCACCGGGCGACCTTCGCTGTCGGTGTCGAAGAACGCGCGATAGTTGCGGCCGCGACCGCTGTCGAGCTTGACCCCGAGCAGGCCGAAAGCATCGACGCCGAAGCCGACGGTACCCTGGGTGAATCCGGACTCGAAGGTGGCGATGAAACCCTGCCCCCAGGTCTTGGCGTCGTTGGTGTTGTCCTTGTAGTCACGGTTGAAGTAGGCGTTGCGCAGCAACAGATTGAGGCTGGCGTCTTCAACGAAACCGTTGGCTTCGGACTGGCTGCTGGCATGAGCCAACTGCCCGCCCAGCGCGAGGCTGCAAGCCAGCGCGAGACAGTGCTTCTTGTGCATGAGTGCTCCCGGTGTTGGTGTGCTGTTTTCAACGCGCCTCACATCGAGGTAAGGCCCGGCCCAGAGGGCGCGCTTAGAGTTATCACCCTGCCAGCAGATGCACTATTCAAGCTGATCGATGATCACTATCAACGACTTCGATGCGGTGTTCGGGAGGATCGGCGATAGGCTTCTCCCCGATGAAGATTCCATAGGCGGCGGTTTTTGCAACACTCCCGGAGGCCGTCGCTCTGGCTCCACTTCATCTCCTTTGGTTAAGACGACTTGTGGCCGCCTGGTGATCCAGTGCGGCCTTTTTTTATGTTCATCTTTCCTGATCTTACGTGCGCAGCGGTTGAAGTGACGGGTCAGTGAAAATCCCGACTGCGTATATCCAGGCCCGTCAGCATCGTCGTCATGTCCGTCAGGCGCCCGGCGATCACGTGGCGCACACCGTCGACGGTCTCAAGATGGCCATCGATGCGCAGCATCTGCGACTGCACCAGAACTCGTCGCTGCCGCTCAGCCAGGTCGTGCCAGACGACCACATTGACCAGACCGAACTCATCTTCGAGGGTGAGGAAAATCACGCCGCTGGCGGTTTGCGGCCTTTGCCGGCCTATCACCAGACCGGCAATGCTGACAGGCCGGCCGTGCTCAACTGCCTGTAGCTCCCGCGAGCTCTTGCAGCGTATCGCTCGCAGCGCCTGGCGCAGCAGGGCCAGAGGGTGCGGACCGAGCGTGGTGCCAAGCGTGGCATAGTCGGTCAGTAGGTCTTCTCCTTGCGATGGTGCAGGCAGACTCAGGATTTCTTCGCTCGGCGCAGATACGCCGGCGAACAGCGGCAACTGTTCCTCGACACCAGCCACCGCCCAGCGCGCCTGATAGCGGTGGCCAACCAGGCCGGAGAGAGCGCCTGCATCGGCCAATCGCTCGCGCGCCGATGCATCCAGGCGTGCACGTATGCTGAGGTCTTCGACATCACGGAATGCGCCGCACTGGCGTGCCTGTTCGATACGGCGCGCGTCGTCTTCGCGCATGCCACGAATCATCCTCAGACCCAGGCGAATGGTCGGCTCGCCATGTTCATCGGGCTCCAGGCTGCAATCCCAGTCGCTGTAGTGCACGTCCACGGGACGCACCTCGACATCATGCCGCCGTGCATCCTGCAGCACCTGATCCGGGCTGTAGAAGCCCATCGGCCAACTGTTGACCAGCGCGCAGGCATAGGCAGCAGGCTCGTGGCACTTCAGCCAGCAACTGGCATAGGCGAGCAGGGCGAAGCTGGCCGCATGCGACTCGGGAAAACCGTAACTACCGAAGCCCTCGATCTGGCGGAAGATCCGCTCGGTGAATGCCTGCGTGTAACCCTTTTCCAGCATGCGCGAGGTGAGTCGCTGACGATGCGGTTCGAGCCCGCCATGACGCTTCCAGGCGGCCATGCTGCGGCGTAGTTCATCCGCCTCGCCGGGTGTGTACTCGGCAGCGACGATGGCCAGCTCCATGACCTGCTCCTGAAACAGCGGTACGCCGAGCGTGCGCTCGAAGACCGGCTTGAGTTCATCCGAGGGATAGTCGATCGGTTCTTCGCCGTTTCGCCGACGCAGGTAGGGGTGCACCATGTCGCCCTGAATCGGCCCCGGACGGACGATGGCCACCTGGATCACCAGGTCGTAGAACGCCTTCGGGCGCAATCGTGGCAGCATCGCCATCTGCGCACGGGACTCGATCTGGAACGCGCCAATGGTGTCTGCACGGCAGATCATGGCGTAGGTGGCCGGGTCTTCCTTGGGCAGGGTGGCCAGCGTCCACTGCGTGCCCCGGTAGCGCTCGATGAGACTGAAGCAACGGCGCAGGGCGCTGAGCATACCCAAAGCCAGCACGTCGACCTTGAGCAGGCCGACCCTGTCCAGATCGTCCTTGTCCCACTGGATGACAGTACGCTCGGCCATCGTCGCGTTCTCCACCGGCACCAGCGTATCGAGGGCGTGCTCGGAAATGACGAAACCGCCCGGATGCTGCGATAGATGGCGAGGGAAGCCAATCAACTCGCCGGTCAGTATCAGCACGCGCCTGAGCAGTGGATTCTGCGGATCGAACCCCGCCTCCAATAGGCGCTCGGGCGCTGGCGGGCCGCTGCTCCAGCGGCCACAGCAGTCAGCCAGCGCATTGACCTGATCAGGCGGCAAGCCGAGGGCCTTGGCGACGTCGCGTATCGCCCCGGCGCCGTGATAGGTGTTGACCACGGCCGTGAGCGCCGCACGCGTTCGGCCGTAGCGACGAAACACGTACTGGATGACTTCTTCACGGCGTTCATGCTCGAAATCGACGTCGATATCCGGCGGCTCGTTGCGCTCGCGGGAGAGAAAGCGCTCGAACAACAGCCGGCTGTGGGTGGGGTCCAGCTCGGTGATACCCAGGGCGAAACAGACGCTCGAGTTGGCCGCCGACCCCCGGCCCTGGCAGAGGATCTGCTGCTCGCGGGCAAAGCGGACGATGTCGTGCACGGTCAGAAAGTAGCTTTCGTATTCCAGTTCGGCGATCAGCGCCAACTCGTGTTCGAGCTGCGCGCGGGCCCTGTCCGGCACTCCCTCGGGCCAACGCTCAGCAGCGCCGCGCTCCACCAGAAAGCGCAGCCAGGACGTGGCGTCATGACCTTCTGGCACCAGCTCGTGCGGGTAGTGATACTCCAGTTGCTCGAGATCGAAGTGGCAGCGCTCGGCGATGCGCAGGCTCTGTGCGAGCAGCTCGGGCGGATACAGCTCGGCCAGCTCCTCAACTCGGCGCAGATGCCGTTCGCCATTGGCAAACAGATAGGCGCCGGCCTCGGCCACGGGCAGATGATGACGGATGGCAGTCATGCAATCCTGCAGGGCGCGGCGGCCACGGGCATGCATGTGCACGTCGCCACAGGCCACAGCCGGCAGGTCGTGATCGCCTGCCAGCTCGAGCAGGCGCTGCAGACGCGCGCTATCGTCCGCACCGCGATGCAGCTCGACGCCCAGCCACAGCCGCTCGGGGAACACCGAGCGAAGCCAGGGCAGGGCGCTGACTTCACCCTCACTGAGCCAGATGGCCAGCAGGCCATCGAGCGGCGCCACGAAATCCTCGTGCAGCAATCGGTAGGTGCCTTTTACCGCCCTGCGCCGCGCCCGGGTGATCAGGCCGCATAGCACCTGATAGCCCGTCAGGTTCTCGACCAGTAGCACCAGCTTCGGGCCTTGCTCGATCCTTACTTCGCTGCCCACGATCAGCTTTACCCCGGTTTTCTTCGAGGCTTCCCAGGCGCGCACGATGCCAGCCAGGGTGCACTCATCGGTGATCGCCAAGGCGCGATAGTTCAGCCTTGCCGCACGCTCGAACAACTCCTGCGCACTGGACGCACCGCGCTGGAAGCTGAAGTTCGACAGGCAATGCAGTTCGGCATAATCGCTCATGCGAACCAGCCGTGCAGCAGCAACGGCCCATTACTGCCGACTGGCCGATACGCCCAGCCGCGCTGCCCTGCACGGGTTTGCACCACGTAATAGTCGCGGCGCACATCCTCGCCATCCCACCAGCCGGACTCGATGCGCTCCGGGCCGGAGATGATGCGCAGTGAGGCTTCGCGTAACGGTTGGGGTTCGCTCAACAGCCAGCCTGGCCGCGGGCCACAAGGAGGCAGCAAGGGGCTGGTCGAGTCGTTGATCCAGGCACGCTCGGGACGGTGATCGGCTCTGGCGCCGAGGCCATGCAGGGCGTCATCACCGAGGCGCGCCCTTAGCCGCTCGCGTAATTGCTCCCAGGGCTGGTTCTGCTGTGGTCGCTCGTCGAACAGTTGCTGGTGCTGAGGCGCAAAGACCGGCAATTCACGTGCCTCCAGCCGCACGGCCAGCACCGGCGCTGGTAGCTGCTGATGTTCCAGACGGCCACGTGTCAGCTCGAACAGCATGCCGGGATCACGCTCGGCGCTGAGCAGACCCACCTGTATCTGCGTATCGGCACCCGCGCGGTGTTCCAGATGCAGGGTGAAACGCTGCACGCCACTATCACGACAGGCCAGGTAAGCCGCCAGATCGGCTGTCAGCCGGCGCAACGGGAACAGCAGTGCCTGATGCGATTCCACTTCGAAATTCAGCTCGATACGGGTATCGAAAACATCCGCAGGCATGAAGAAATCCAGCGCTAACGGACGCTGGCCAGACAGGGTATCGAGATGACGTAGCACTTCGGCAGGGAAACGCTTGGCCAGGCTGTCACGCGGCAGAGCCAACAGCTGCCGCAACTGCCTGAGCCCCATGCGATTGAAGGCCGTGGTTAGCGTGGCGGATAGCCCGAGCCGATCCACTGGCAAGGGATCGAGCATCTGCTTGAGCATCCGCTCATCACTTGCCATCAACCCATCACCGACATTGACCAGCACTCGGGCCGCTGCCGGATTCGGCGCGACGGCAATGCGGTGCTGGAAGGCCAATGCCGAAAGCTCGGCGCGCAGGCGTGCTTCGAAACGCGGCCAGGGGCCGAACAGTCCCAGACTGGACTGCACCTCCAGCAACAGGCAGCGCGGATAGTGCAGGCTGACCTGGGCACTGAAGCCATAGGCCCAGGCGGCCAGAAACTGCTGCCAGCGCTCGATGGCCGCAAGATCGTATTCTGCCGTGGCAAACCCACGTGTCAGCGCCTGCGCTGCAGTCAGTGACTGGCCGGGCTTCAGCCCCAGGGCTCGGGCTGCCGGGTTGACCGCCTGTAGAACGCGCCGTTGTGGCGAGCCGGTAAGCAGCACCAACGGCTCATCAGGATTGGCGCGGTGGCGCTGCACGCCGTCCATGGCCAGTTGCGGCAACAAGATGCAAGCCCAGAGCATGGCAGGTTCAATGCCAGGCAAACGCGAGCGGCTGCGCAGGTGGTAGACCACCGCGACACTTGATCACCCGTAGCTGCGCTGGCTGGCTGTCGAGCACCAGTCGTAGTGCTGCCGGTGAAGGATTGGCCGCTTCTGCCTGCGGCCGATAGGCGAAAGCTAGGGTTTGTCCGGTAGCCGCTGCCACTTGCAGACGTCTCAGCGAGCGATCATCGGCCTGACGCAACCAGCTCAACACCGCGCCACAACTCCCCGAACGCAAGCATTGTTCGGCAGCCCACAGGGCATCGCGGCCATCTGCCTGGATGATGCTCAGTTGGCGTAAATCGACGCCGGCATGAATCCAGGCCTGAGGGTAGGGCAGATGAGGAGGGGAGATCAGCACCACCCGCTCGCCTGAAACCGTCAGACTGGCAAGGGTCGGCCACAGCAAACTCAGCTCGCCAATGCCAGGCGCAGTCGTGAGAATTTCACTGAGTGCAGCCCTAGGCCAGCCGCCACCTGGCAGTACGGCGTCGAGAAACTGATGTCCAGTTGAGAAATTGGCGCCCGATGGCGATGAAACGACCTGGCCTCGCCATACGCGGCGAGCGTCGATCAACCGGTCAAGCGCGACCACGGATGACATGGAGGTAACAACCAAATACTGTATATGAATACAGTATTGTTTGAGCCAACGCATGGGTCAAGAGAATCGCGATAAGGTGCTCAACCTGGTTACCGAGACGCAGCCGAGTCAGCCGAATAAATCCGTCCGGAGCATCGCGTCGATCCAGGCAATCGCGATCTACGTACAACCAACCCATACGATCCGTCGTGTTGTGTTGTGTTGTGTTGTGCAGACACTGACTCGAAGCGAAGCGAACCCATATGGCATCTCGGAAATTTATCGCAGCACGCATCTAGGACTGTCGAGCGCAAAGCGAAGCTGCAGATGCGGTTGAGAGAATGACCAAGCGAAAGGTCTCAAGGCCCATGGGAGTATATGGATCATGGGAACGATGAAACCCGGCGTTTCAAGTGTCTGGGAGCCAACTGTAGGTGACTCTTAAATATCGTAATTATGTTATCTCATTGAATTTATTATAAAAAAACCTAACGTGTTTTTTATATCCTGTAAAAAAACAAACTAAAAGGTATTTTTTACATTTTTCAAAGACCAGCTACGCTGATAACGAACTGTGATCTATCGAAGGATGCAGGGAGGGAACATGGGGCAAATTTTGCTGCGGGAGGGCTTGGTTGTCGTCGCGAGGGGGCATGTAGCAACAGTTAATAAATGCCTTCCTAACTTGACGATTGAGGTTGTCCTAAAAAAAAGCAGTGAAAAGTTAGTTGTCGATATTGACGAAATTGAGCATTTACCCTCAAGGGATGAGGATAATATTAATCTGCTTCAAGTTGAGTCGCTGTCAAGCGAGTCGGTAGTGCCCCTGGAGGAGTTGCAGGCCGCTCAGTCACAGTTCGACTTAATAAAGAGATACTTGGCAAAAGAACTCAACTTGACTCAGGCGCTAGAGCAAGCCGGCGTCTCAAATGGTACCTTTTATAGAAACATTAAGTTTTATGATGAAGAAATTGGTCCAGCGTCTCTGCTAAGGATGAAGAGAGGGAACAAGAAAGGCTCTAGAAGACTCATTAAAGATGTCGATGACGTAATAAAACAGGCAATCAAAGAAGCGTACATAGGAAAGTCGGCAACCATAGCTGCGGTTTTTCGCAAGGCGGAAGAATTATCCATTAGGCTTGGTTTAAAGCCACCTTCTCGATCGGCAATATCTGCACGGCTCAAAGATATACCAGAGAAAGAGCGTCATCTGAGAAAGCATGGGCATGAGGCGACGAGTCAAAAATATGCAGCAAGACCAGGTAGAAAGGAAATTCATCTGCCGCTTGAATGGGTGCAGATGGATCATACCAGAGTAGATCTGATATTGGTCGATCAAATTACACGCCGACCAATAGGTAGGCCCTGGTTAACTGTCCTCATTGACCTCAAGACCAGGGTTATTCTTGGTTATTATCTAAGTCTATACCCGCCATCTAGCCTCTCTGTTGCCTGTGCTGTAGCGCATGCCGCACTTCCTAAAAATCAATTCCTTAAAAGACTGGGAGTGAGCGCAGGTCTACATCCATATTATGGGGTTCCAAAACTCTTGCACATGGATAACGCAAGTGAGTTCAAGACCGTTAAATTTCAGCGTGCATGTGTGCTACACAAGATTGGCTTGAAATGGCGGCCAATTGGGGCGAAGCATTATGGAGGTCATGTTGAGCGTTTGATCGGCACACTGATGACCGATTATGTGCACTTCTTGCCCGGTACTACTCACTCCAATCCTGTTAGCCGCAGAGGTTATGATAGTGAGAAAAATTCTGCACTGACCTTCAAGGAATTTTGCCAATGGTTTGCAGGGCAGGTCGCTATTTATCATGGGCGTAAGCATAAAGGGCTGGGCCGCTCTCCTGCGGCGGAGTGGAAGTCGCATTTTGTTGATTCCGAAAACAACGTTACTCATCCTCCGATAATTTCCGATCCATGGACGTTTCGTCTTGACTTCATGCCGGAGATGAGTCGAAAAATCCACCCCCAGGGCGTGACTCTAAATGGTAAATGGTACTGGAGCCCTGGATTAACTCCCCATATAGGTAAAGAGAGAGTGGTCATTAAGTACGATCCGCACTCAATGGCGACAATATGGGCAAGGTTGGATGGAGGATATATTCCGCTGTACTTTTCGGATGTAACGACTAGTGACTTTGCATATGAGGAACACAGGGCGCTATTGAAGTTTAGGCGAAAAGAAGGCGTCACACCAGATGGAGCATTGGAAGATCATGCTTTGATAGATTTGATACAAAAAAATGAGCAGATAGTGAATGGGGCAGTAACGAAGACAAAGCGAGCGAGAAAAATAATTGCTGCCAAATTCGAGCATGAGACCAGCACGTGGATCGCTGACGAGACTATATCAGCGACTGCTCCAGATAGGTCAGATGAAGAAATCAAAAAACCTGACTACTCGAAAAAGGCGACGCCCTATTCTAGGAGGTCTTGATGAGTTCTTATGAGCACTTAACGGAGAGCGCTAGGGAACTGGCATGTTCATCTGACGACATGCGGTTGGCCGCTATACAGCGAGATAGTTTTTACATTGACCACCCTCAATCAAACAGCATTTTAAAGATGGTTGAAAATCTACTGGCCGTTCCTAGAAGAATGCAGGCGCCGTGTATGATTGTAACCGGTGCTCCTGGCGCCGGTAAAAGCTCAATCATTCAGCAGATAAGGAATTCTGAAGCACTCTCTAACCAAATTGTCTTTCTAGACATGGTTGCGAACCCATTTAATCTAAAGTTTGGTGAGTTGCTTGTTTCGGCACTAGGCCTCCCTCATGGGCTGATTAAGTTCGGACACCCTAGGAAAGCCACGCTTCCGGCGGAACTGGCCGAAGTGATAAAGTTGAGAAAAATAAAGGCTCTGATTATAGATGAGCTGCACGAGTCAATGCTGGTGGCGAGGCCAGAACAACTTAAAAATTTGTCCATTCTGAAGTCGCTATCCAATAATACTTATGGATTATCAATAATAGGTTTCGGCATTAATCTCGCCAAGAACGCTTTGAGTATGGATGAACAGTTCTCTAGGCGATTTTATAGCGTCCAGATTGATGACTGGAGAGAAAGCGAGTCTTTTAGATCGTTTCTGGCGGGGGTTGAGCAAAATCTACCATTAAGAAGGCCGTCAAACCTTGATGGTGCTGAGGTTATTGGGTTTCTTTTAGAGAATACCGGTGGGCGAATGGACTCTATTATGAACTCAATTAAATCTGCTGCATGCTACGCAGTAAAGTCGGGAGAGGAACGCATCACCATAGGCTCTTTGGTAAAAGCTATTTCGACGCCATGGAGTTACTAATGCGCCTCCTTGATTTATGCCCCGCCAGCGTGGACGAGTGCTTTTCATCCTGGATATATAGGTGCATGATAAAGTTTCCTTGGGTGAGGTTCTCATTGGAAGGAGTCAGCGTAAAGGCTGAGTCTGATAGGTGTGGTGAATTAGTTTATGAGGATCCGGATTTTGATATTAGCTCTAGTTATGTCCAAGATGTTACATCGAGGCTGAATCTCGCTCAGGATGACTATTTTCGATTCTTTGATAAGAAGCCTGGCAAGCTTTTGTCATGGCAAAGTCGTCGATTTTACTGTCGGGATTGTGTAATGGATGATATTAAAAATAATATTCTTCCATATTGGCGGCGGAGCTGGTGCAGTGCCGTTTGCGTATTCTGTCCGCTCCATGAGAAAAAGTTGTCGAGTATTAGGTTTAACTGTGATCCTATTGGTAGAGGCTGGCGAGCATTCTCTGAGTTTTCGCGATACCCCTACCACCAATATCAAGGTACTAGAAACTATAATTTGTGGGAGAGCGAGAGTTTGCAGAAAGCTCTTTATGACCTTGCAATCCAAGTATTTGAATGGTATGGCTCTAGCGAAGAAGCGAGGGTGGATAGTGCAGGTGCTGATGTTGCTTCAACTGCATACTTTGATCTTGTTTTTGAGTTGTTGACACAGGCTCCCAGCCTCCATAATTCAGGCGGACTGTCTTGGTCGTTTACGTTTGCTTTTAAGCTGAGACTAGGGCGTTATCGAAAAGATTATTCTTGGCTACTTGAGAATGGCGTTAATGAAGTTGATGTAAATCAAAGGGTTTGTGGGGTGATTTTAGCTGGTAAGGTGCTTGGGATTCTCTCTGATGAAGAGGTTGGGCGTCTTGATTGCATGGTGGATGATTTGTTTCCTTATTTCGGTCTCAGTAACCTAGAGCTAGGTTTTAGATGTGCAAATTATAGTTCTATTGGCGATTATGATTATCTTCTGTCTAGGATTGGTCGGCTTCCATACTCAAGCCAGGCGCGTTTTGATGGCTTTGTTGCGGGTTTGACCCCTGAAATGTAAGTAGCTCTGAAGGAAATAAATTTCTCGCCATTGGCGGACTACATATGAGGATGGCGGGCTAGCAATCCAACGCAATTCGCATCCACTTCGGTATTTTACTGGTCATCAATTTGATTAAGTCGTCAGGCCTAAGCGCTTTCTTAATCGCAGCAGTGCATTCTGGAGTAGCGCCTTCTTTACCGAGATAAAACAGTGCACTGATAGCCATCCCCGCCTCAGTCCCGGCATGCTGCATCACCATCGGGGCCGCATGTATCAGTCGGACTTCAGCTTTACCTATGAATACTGAACGGCTGGCTCCGTTGGTGTAATAGATTGGAATGAGCGGCATCTGGGTACTGAGCCCAAACCTCCTGACGGCATTGGCACCATGGATCTGCAGAGACAAGCGCTTCTGCCTGGTAATCAGGCTAAGCAATTTCCAGGGATTGGGACGAGCCCTGGCAACGTAACGTCCGGGTTTCGGGCGCATATAAATTCCGCGATACACCCGTTCGAGCTCGCCTCGGTTGACCAGTCGAGCTATTGCTTTGGATACGGCGTTTTTCGTTCCAAGCCCTGTGAAACGCCTGATGCTGAACGGCTGCCCTTTAGGTAGGCGCTTGACTCGTTGCGCAATCCGGGCAGATACCGACTGGGCTTGATCAGTGCTGAGCATCGTGGCGTTCACGCCTATAGCGAGAAGTCTAACGACGAACTGAAAAGCGGCTGATGGAACGCAATTACTCTTCGCCGATATTCATCATCTTGAGCGTCGTTTATCAGGCACTCTTCGAGGCGCCCCAGCGAGAAAACTTGATCGGCGGACGGGTAGTGTCTGAGCAGGCTTTTCGCATGGCTGCGAATGTCATCAGGTAGTTCGCTGTTACGAGAGAGGTCGCGGAGAAAAGCTTCGGTCTTGACGACACTCCGGGTTCTTTCATGCGGAAGGGTCAAAGCGGCTACCTCCTTATTCAGTTATTCCAATCTACGAGACCAGAACGGGCAAGCCGCGCGCTTACCCCTAATTTGTCCGCGATTCGACGTGGTGCGGCTGATGGATTTTCAACCCTACAATCAGTTTTTCCCCCAGTAGTTGTCTTTGCTGACCAGACCAAAATATTCGGAAGCAAATGGCTGATCATCATCGAACATACCATTGACCATGCGCTCCCGACGCAACCCACTCAGCACCCTGAAAAAGCAGGGCTCACAGAGATGCACCCGGTAGTGCTCCCCATCATGCTGGGAGCCATATCCCCATTGGGCTTCAAGCTTGCCATATTGGGGAGCATAGCCGGGAATACGCGTGCCAGAGCGGCACACGTCGCAGATCACATCCTCAACGACATCGACCAATGCCTGCGATTTAATCTCCATGCACACCTCACGATTACGTTCCACACGACGCCGGCCGGTTATGGATTCATGAACACCAACATCATTGGATCAGCCTCGACTGGCTGAGCATTAAAAACAAGCCAGTAGCTGCTGCCGATAATGCTGGGAAAAGCTGACCTGGTAAGCAGGCTCAATTGCAAAGCCACCCAGCGAAATGATGTTCGTAGGCTGCGATCCAATACCCGGTTCTGCACCACCTAACCCCGCACCGTCGAAACCTTCAACATGACCCAAAGTGCCCATCGGCTCAGGCCTGGAGCCTGGAGTAAAACCAGGCATCTGCACATCGTTCAAAACTGCCAGGTCATCAGGCAAGTCATCCGATATTCGCTCCGCAAAACCCTGAAGCGTTGGCTCCGCCAACATGAATAGCCATGCCTGGTCGTCGGACTCACCTGTGCGCCGCAGCACTCGCCCCAGCACTTGCCGGTAATGCAGTTCGGTGCGGATACGGCTGAGATAGCAGCACACTTGCAGGCGGGGAATGTCGGTGCCTTCGCTGATCATTCCGACGGCCACAATCCAGCGGCAGGCGCTGCTCCGGAATGCATTGATCACCTGCTGCGCATCTTGGGTTTTGTTGGTCACGATGCGGGATTCTTCACCCATTGCTTCTAGAGCCAGTGCAACTTGCTGGGCGTGTTCGATGTCTGTGGCCACCACCAAACCAGCGGCATCAGGTTTGATCTGGCGTAGCTCGTTCAGCTTGCTGCAGCCAAGATCGAGGATTGGATTGATCACCTCGTCATGACGCAGAAGTTCCTCATAGGTGACAGGTGACTCCCCTAAAAGCTTGGCGATGCTGGGAAACAGCCTCACGGAGCTATTCGCGCCAAGCTCTTCCGTAAGTTTCACCTTCTGATTGTCGAGCAACACAATGCGAGGTGATCGGCACACGTCGTCGGCAATGGCATCTTTCAAGCCATAACGGTAATCACAGATCAGATGCCCCTCGGGCGAAGAGTAGCGAGCCAATGCGATGGCCTTGTCGTCCGAACGCCAGGGCGTGCCAGACAGGGCCAACGTGAAGGCAGCCCGATCCTGTATCCGATGTAGTATCTGCTGCCCCCAGGCATTGCTGAGCAGCGGATCGTGGCCGGCGCAATGGTGGATTTCATCGAAGACCACGAACACCCGGTAGTCATCAAGCAGCTGCCAGAATCCCTCATCACGGTATTCCATGGCCTGATAGGTATAGGCAGCGCCCACGGCACCTATCTGGCCATCTAGGCGTCTGCCTAGGACTTCCGCAAAGGTCGAACGAAAACCCTCCACGACCTGGCAGGACGGCGCAAAGCACAGCACCAAATCGATTCTGTCCTGCTCAAGCAGTTGGCTGACCAGTTCTGCCGCCATGCGCGTCTTTCCGGCTCCCGGGGTTGCCTGGCAGAAGAAGTGCGGCGTGACGGTGAAGTGCTCCAGCGCCATGGTGATGCAGCTGTTCTGCCAGCTCCGTAGCGATCTACTCATCGTGGTGCGGCGAGCGTTTTGAGGGTCTTCTCGATGGCGCGCAGATGCCCCAAAAGACGAGAACTACGATCCCTGGCCTCCAGGTACTCGCCTTCAACCTTGTCCCGCAAATGTGGCATCTCGTCCAGAAGCAACTTGAATCGCTCTGCCTCACCCATTGAAGAAAGAAAATCCAGACGGATCTCCTTATGGAGTGCCTCCAGCTGCTGATCCATATTGGCTGAAGATTGAAGCGGCAGAGCTTTCACGTCGCGTACCGCTGTGTCCTGCTCAGCCGCCCTTGCAGACATAAGACTGTTTTCAAAACCGTTGTCGATCAGCTCAAGTTGAAGATGTGCTGGGGTAGGCAGCAGGTGGTAGACCTGCCCCCGTACGCGGCGCTGTTCGTCATGCACTAACCAACCTATGCGTAACATCCGGCGCATCTGTTCATACACATAGCGGCGTAAATCACCGATGCGATAGGTCATGCCATCCAGGTGCTTGGCATAGGCATCGCGCAGTTCACGAATTGTGAACCGTGTGCGGCCTTCCTCCTGAAGCAGCTCATACAGCCGCCTGTCGAAGATGAACGAGGCTGATTTCATTGCGGCACCTGAGAAGATAGCGCGAAAAATACGGATTATAGTCCGTGGCCTCTGCGTCCGTAAACGCATGATATTGCCGTCTCAGTGGAATTGAGACGGTCATGGATAAGTTGGCGAAAGCGTTGGGCGAACGCATCCGAGCGCAGAGAAAGGCCTGCCGAATTTCTCAGGATGCCCTGGCGCTGGCCTGCAGCATCGACCGCAGCTACATGGGGCGGATCGAGCGGGGTGAAGTAAGCATCACCGTAGAGAAGCTGTATCGAATTGCATGCCAGCTTGCCTGTGACCCTGCTTACCTGCTACCGAAGTTGTCCGAACTTAAACCAACCTGAACGATCCTGGATTAAAAGTCGCAACTGGCCTCCGCGCGACGGGGCGAGTGATCCACGTGCTCAAGCAATGGTTTGCCGGCTTAGTCGTTTCAGTCAGGTTTGCTTTTTTGCTGGCGGAGTCGCTTTATCTACTGCCGCGGTTGCGCGCTGGGCTCTGTGCGACTGCCGAGAGGTGCCTTGCCTGACCTTGGCCTGGCTCAAGCTGTCTAGTTCGCTCTGTAGATTCTGATTGCGTTGCTGCAGGACCAGCTTGACGGCTTCTGACGCGCTGAACTGGCTCTGCAGAGCTTCCAGAGCCTGAGCTTTCTGATCCAGCAGACGTTGCTTGGCCTGCTGGTCCCTGTGCAACTGCCTTGCTTCGGTGAGAAGGCGTGCGTTGTCGCGATTCAGTTGGGTCAGCTCGTCCTGCTTGATGATCAACGTCTGCTGCAGCTGGCGAATTTCCAGCTGCAACTGTTGCGCCTGCGACTCGTGTCGGCGCTGTTCCTGCTCACGCTGCTCCTTGCTGGCCTGCCGGTAGTGCTCCAGTGTGTTACGCGCATGTCGGTGTTTTTCCTCCAGCGAGTGGATCTGTGCATCGCGATCCTTGAGCCGATCCTCCAGGTCGCGATTGGCCTGCTGCAGGCGGGCATTCTCGACCTCGGCTTGCTGCCGTAGCTCGCGTAACTGTTGCAACTCATGGTCAGTGGCCTGAAATCGTTCGGCGTCGAGCGCTGTCTGGCCTTCCAGTTGTTGGATGCGGCTCTCGGCCTGCCGAATCCGCTGCTGGTAGTCGATCCGCTCGCGCTCCAACAACTCTCGCTCCCCGGCAACAACGGCTTGCGCTTCTTCTTGCAATTGGTCGGCCAGTTGGTTCACCAAGTTAGTCAGTTGCTCGCTCAGAGCAAGCGGTACTGCTCCACGACCACTGTCGGCGGCCTCCAGCTCTTTCAGGTAACGGTGAATGGTGGTCTTTGAACCGGTATTGCCCAGCTCAACCCGTACCGCATCGATGCTCGGGTACTCGCCGCGGGCGAGGAGGGTAGTGCGTGCCTTCTGCACCACCGCCTTGTTGATACCGCCGCGTGCCATGTTGCTCTCCTACGATTTCGTACTGTAATACATATGCTGTATTTACATACTATATTTGATAAGGTTTTTACACTAGATGGACGCTTACCTAAAATTGGATAATGACGAATTATCCAAGGTGAAGCGCCATTTTCGTCGTTTGGCAGTCGCTCACCGGTACACCAAGGGGATGCGCTCAGATGAGCCAGGAGATTGAGCGGTACCTGCAGGCCGGCACCCGCGCCAACACGCGGCGCAGCTACCAGCAGGCGCTTGAGCACTTCGAGGTGACTTGGGGCGGCTTCTTGCCGGCGACCAGCGATGCCATCGTGCGCTACCTGGTCGACCACGCCGCCACGCTGTCCAGCAACACGCTCAAGCTGCGCCTGGCAGCCCTGGCGCAGTGGCATGTCAGCCAGGGTTTTCCGGATCCAACCAAGACCCCACTGGTCCGTCAGGTCCTCAAAGGCATCCGTACGCTGCATCCGCGTCAGGAGAAGCAGGCCGAACCCTTGCAGCTGCGCCAGCTCGAGCAGTGCGTGTTGTGGTTGGAGCGGACTGGCGATCAGGCCCGTGCCGAGGACGACTGGCCGCGGATGCTGCGCTGTTGGCGTGACCGCGCGTTGATCCTGATCGGCTTCTGGCGGGCGTTCCGCAGTGATGAGTTGTGCCGCCTACGAGTCGAGCACATCCAGGTAAGGCCTGGGGAGGGCATGCAACTGTTCCTACCCTGGAGCAAAGGTGACCGGGACAACCAAGGCCAGACCTTTAGCGCGCCGGCGCTGGCCAGGCTGTGCCCGGTACAGGCCTACGTCGACTGGATCAGCCTGGCGGGCATTGCGCGCGGGCCGGTCTTCCGTGGAGTTGATCGCTGGGGGCACTTAGGTGAGCAGGGTTTGCACCCAAATAGCGTTGTCCCACTCATGCGCGCCGTCCTGCAGGCGGCAGGGCTGCCTGCGGAGCTGTACAGTAGCCACTCGCTGCGCCGCGGTTTTGCCACCTGGGCTACCCGCAGCGGCTGGGATCTCAAAGCACTGATGCAGTACGTTGGCTGGAGCGATGGTCAATCCGCATTGCGCTATGTCGAGAGCACAGGAGTGTTCCCTGGGCAGCTGAGTGCGCTACAACATATCTCAAACTGGCCCGAGGGACTGCCATAAGACCGCCTTCGGCGGCCCCGATCCGCACCTAGCCGCGCACTGGGAACACCAGCCAAGTTGGGCTAGCGGTTGGCAGTAGCCGACTTACCGCCAGACCGACAACAGTGGTGATGGGGGAATTCGATATGAAAGCCCGTGAGACCCGCCGCTGAAGTACACCAGATGCGGCCTTTGTGAGCCTCAATGATGGAGCGGGTGATGGCAAGACCGAGCCCGGCATTGCTCGGGCTTCCCTCCCGCCGAGCGGGGTCAACCCGGTAAAAGCGGTCGAAGAGCTTCTCTAGATGCTCTGAGCTGATTGTGTCCCCTGGGTTCTCAATGCTGAAGGTTGTGGAGCCCGCTGTCTCGCGGATCAAAACCGAAATTGTATGTCCCGCCGGCGTGTAGCGCAGTGCATTGGACAGCAAGTTGGAGAGTGCACGATCAAGCATCAGCCGATCTCCCAGCACTTGGCCTGTGCCTGTGAGCGATAGTTCAATGCCATGTTCTTCGGCCAGAAGGTGGTAGTAGTCAAACAGCTTGAAGACTACGTCGGCCAGTTCGATCCTGGCCTGCTCGGGGATGATCAGGCCATTATCAGCCTTGGCCAAGAAAAGCATGTCATCAATCATCCGAGACATGCGCTTCAAGTCCTCCAGGTTGGAGTAGAGATTCTCTTCATAGGCATTGATATCGCGTTTCTTGCTCAGCACGACCTCGGTGTGGGTCATCAGGTTGCTAACGGGCGTGCGTAGCTCGTGGGCAATGTCGGCCGAAAAATTGGAGAGCCTAACGAAGGCATCCTCTAGCCGAGCCAACATCGCATTGAAGGATAGAACCAGTTGCTGAAGTTCCCGCGGCACTGGTTCGAGAGGGATTCGTTCCTGTAACGAGCGAGCGGACATCCCGGAGGCCACATGAGTGACTTGCCGCAGAGGCCTAAGGCCGCTGCGAGCAACCACCCAGCCGAGCGCGGCACTGAACAGGGCACTGATGACCAATCCAATCCAGAACCATCGTTGCAGCGTGTCGAAAAAGTGTGTGTGATTGGTGACGTCAAGAATCAGCAAAGCTGTGAGCGGCTCAGCCTGATCGGCTACCGAGATTTGCGCCGTCATGCCGCGGTACATGTGTTGGCCGTTCTGCCACTCCCACATGCTCTGCTCATTTTCACGTCTGAAACGCTCTGGTACTTCGACTGCTCTGGGGTCGGAGAACAGTACGGAACCGTCACTGGCCAGGATAGTGGCCGCCAGATCCTGATGGGCTCCCAGCAAGGCTCGCAACTGCGGTAATTCTTCCGAAAGGCTCGCTTCACCGCGAGCATTGTTGAGGATATGTTTGGCGGATTCGAGTTTCTCCACCAGGGCCTGCCGATCCAGCATCTTGAAGTGGTGCTGGCTGAGCATATTGAAACTCAGCCCTGCTACCGTCAGGACTGCAATTACCGCGGACATGAACATCAGGCTCATGCGTGCTGTCAGCGAAAGGTGCTTCATATTCACTCCGGCGCATCCATCATGTATCCCATGCCGCGGGCGGTATGAATCAGCTTGAGATCGAAATCGTCATCGATTTTTGCGCGTAGCCGGCGTACCGCGACCTCAATGACATTGGTGTCGCTGTCGAAGTTCATGTCCCAAACCTGAGAGGCAATCAGCGACTTCGGGAGCACTTCACCGCGTCGGCGCAGCAGTAACTCCAGTAGTGAAAATTCCTTCGCCGTCAGGTCAATTCTTTTCCCGCCCCGGACAGCACGTCGCTTCATCAGATCGACTTCCAGATCGGCAATTTTCATGGTGGTCTGCGTCGGCGAACCATTACCTCTGCGCAACAGCGTTCTGACCCTGGCCAGAAGCTCTGAGAAAGCAAATGGCTTGATCAGGTAGTCGTCCGCACCCAGCTCCAACCCTTTAACGCGGTCTTCCACACCATCGCGTGCCGTCAAGAACAGTACGGGGACGTCTTTTCCTGCTGCGCGCAACATGCGCAGCACTTCCCAACCGTCCAGCCCAGGCATCATTACATCCAGAATTAGCAGGTCATAGGCTTCGCTAAGTGCATGCTGAAGGGCATCTGTACCGGTCATAACCCGGTCGACATTGAACCCAGCCTCGGTGAGACCTTGCTGGAGGTACGTACCGGTTTTGGGTTCGTCTTCAGCTACCAGTAGTTTCATGTGTGCAGACTCCAAAAGTCGGGTGGCCTGAGTTTGCAGGCAAACCGCGGCCCCAACCAGAAGCTTACGAAAATGTAATTCTGACTTCAGCTCATTGACAGGGTGGCTTGTCTAGGGTGCAAGCATGAGTACTAGGTTGTGCTCTCGGCCCTCGACAGACCAAAAGCAGAGGTGCCGGCCATAGTTTGCACTGATGGAGACTGCCCATGAAATCGCTGAAACCTTTGCTTCTGGTTGGTTCGCTACTGCTGTCTTCCATGGCTTGGGCCGAAGGGGGCAGCGACCGTGTATTCGAGCGCATCCAGCAGATGCGCGACAAAGCAGAAGCCGTGCTGATCCAGGCGGAGAAGGCCCCGGTCGGCGAGCGGCATGTGCACATGAAGGAGCATATGAACATGCTCGAAGACATCATGAGCCAGCTGCACAACGAACATCCCGCGCCAAACATGTCTGCCGAAGAGCATCTGGCCTGGATGGAAAAGCATGACAAGCTGGTAGACGACGTGCTGGCTCAAATGATCCGCGAGCACAAGCTAATGATGGCCGACAAAGAGTGCCATCGATAAGGATTTTCCCATCTTCCAGGCCTTCCGTGATTGCTCCTTTGGCCTAGCGGCGCCTTTATGGCGCCGTGCTTTTTCCCAGCTGACGCAATTGTAGTTTTGGGGTCAGCGGCCTGGCAGCAAGCGGGGAATAGCATGAGATTTCCAGCACCCATCTCGAGGTCTCACCATGAAACGCTTACCCCTTAAACTGCTGATCAGCACTCTGTTCATCAGCACCACCTTTCCGGCATTTGCCGAGGTCGGCGGCAGTAGCAATGGCATTGGGCAGCAGGCCCAGGCGACGCCAGCGACTCGTACCATCTTGGTAAAGATGGACGACATCAACTACAGCCAGAAAACGATCGATGTGAAGCCAGGTGAAACCGTGCGCTTCGTTCTGAAGAACGAGGGCGCGTTGATGCACGAGTTCAACATCGGGCAGGCAGCGTCCCAGCTGGAGCACCAGCGCAAGATGGCGTCCTTGTTCAAGGACGGCACACTGACCCCGACCGGCATGGCCGAGCGCATTGTCTGGCATGAGCGTTATGGCACGGGAGACTCCAACCCTCCAGGCTATCCGGAAGTCATCAAAGCCAAGCATGACGACCCGAACGCGGTTCTCGTCGAGCCCGGCACAACCAAAGAGTTCGTGTGGACCTTCCCTAAGGCGGGCAGTTTGAGCTTCGCCTGTACATTGCCTGGGCATTACCAGGCGGGGATGGTCGGTGAGTTTGCTCTGCGTTAGTCCGGCATCGGTGCTACCCGTTGGCCGCGAGCTGGGTAGCACCGATCTGACGAACCTTACTGCGATGTAGTTTTCACGTCAGCGTACCGCCAGCTGCACCTCATTAGCATCGGGACTCATCCCTCCTCAACACCTCAGAGGCACACCATGAAACTCAGACCCGCTTTCATAATCACCACCCTTGGCTTGCTGCTCAGTGCTGCCAATGCGCTGGCCAGCCCGGGCCACAAGAAAGACAGTATTGGGCAACCGGGAGACGGTCAGGCAGTAGATCGCACCATCGAAGTCCGGATGGGGGACATCTTCTTCGAACCCAAAGCAATGGAGATCAAAGCAGGCGAGACAGTTCGCTTCGTCCTGAAAAATGACGGTGCACTGCTACACGAATTCAATCTTGGCAAAGCGGCATCCCATGCCGCGCACCAGAAAGAGATGGCTGCGATGTTTCAGAACGGCACGCTGTCCCCGACTGCAGCGCATGACATGAGCAAAATGGACCACGCCATGGGCGGCATGAAGATGGTCGGCATGGAGCACGACGATCCCAACAGCGTTCTGGTCGAGCCAGGTGCACGCGAAGAGCTGATCTGGACCTTCTCCGACGCTACTGATCTGGAGTTCGCCTGCAATATTCCAGGACATTATCAGTCGGGAATGGTCGGTAAGGTGACCGTACGCTGAACTCCATTGATACGCGTCAACTCTGCCTGGCCAGAGTAACCTATGCTGATTCTATGGTCATTGAACCGAGGCTATTGTCATGGATCACACGCACCACACTGGCACTACGGAACCACCTTTTTGGAAGAGCAAGATTGGCATTGCTCTGATCATGCTGGCCGTAATCGGCATCTTCTATGTAGCGCGTGAGCATTACGGTCATCTTTCGCAGGCCCTGCCGTACCTCATCCTGCTGCTATGCCCGCTGATGCATCTGTTTGGCCACAATCACGGCGGGCACTCCCACTCCAGCAGCACCGCTGTTTCCAAGGACGAAGAAAGGACATAGATCGCATGCAAAAGACCTCCTGCCATCATGACCAGGATCATTCACATAACTCGCACGCCCACTCCGAGAGCCAGCGCGACCCGGTGTGTGGCATGGAGGTCAAACCTGATGGCCCTTATCGCGAGAGCTTTGAAGGGAAGGCCTATCATTTCTGCAGTGCGAAGTGCCTAGAGAAATTCCAAGCAGATCCTCATCAGTACATGAGCCATCAGTCTCATGGGGAGCATCACCAGCACGCGACTCCAGCACCCACATCGACACCTGTAGGTGCTGAATACACCTGCCCGATGCATCCAGAAATCCGTCAACCGGCTCCCGGAAACTGCCCGATCTGCGGGATGACGCTGGAACCTGTCATCCCGGAGCTGGAAGAGGAGGAAAATCCAGAGCTGAAGGACTTCTCGATGCGGTTCTGGTGGACCCTACCGTTGACCGTCATCGTGACCGTATTGGCGATGGCCGGCCATTCCTTGCAACTGTTTCATGGCACGACCCAGAACTGGGTCGAGCTGGCTCTGGCGACGCCCGTGACGCTATGGGGTGGCTGGGTATTCTTCACCCGCGGCATTGACTCCATCCGCCACCGCAGCCCCAACATGTGGACCCTGATCGGTTTGGGAACGGCCGCTGCCTACCTCTACAGCGTGGCCGCTACCTTGGTTCCGCAGTGGTTCCCGGCGGCCTTCGTTCAGGATGGACGCATCGGCGTCTACTTCGAGGCCGCCGCGGTGATCATCTCGCTCACGCTGTTGGGCCAGATGCTCGAACTCAAAGCCCGCTCGCAGACCTCTGCCGCCATTAAGTCACTGCTGGGATTGGCCCCCAAGACTGCCCGGCGCATCAGGCCTGACGGCCAGGAAGAAGATATTCCGCTGACCCACGTCCATCAGGGTGACCACTTGCGTGTCCGGCCGGGCGAAAAAGTCCCGGTGGATGGCACCGTGCTGGAGGGCGAGAGCGCTGTCGACGAGTCGATGCTCACCGGCGAGCCGGTGCCCGTCACCAAGCGGGCAGGGGATACCCTCATCGGTGCCACCCTGAACACCCACGGCAGCCTGGTGATGGAGGCGCAGAAGGTCGGTGCCGAGACCATGCTGTCGCAGATCGTTCAGATGGTGGCCAGAGCCCAACGTTCCAAGGCCCCCATGCAGCGTATGGCTGATGCGGTGGCAGGGTATTTCGTGGTCGGGGTGATCCTGATCGCGATTCTGACCTTCTTCGGCTGGGGGCTATTAGGGCCGGAATCAGGCTGGGTATTTGGCCTGATCAATGCGGTGGCGGTGCTAATCATTGCGTGTCCCTGCGCTCTGGGTCTGGCAACCCCGATGTCCGTCATGGTTGCGACTGGCAAGGCCGCTAGCAGCGGTGTGTTGTTCCGCGATGCCAGCGCCATCGAAAATCTATGCAAGATCGACACGCTCATCGTCGACAAGACTGGAACCCTGACTGAGGGGCGTCCCGTATTTCATAGTGCGGAAGGGACAGGCGGTTACGACTCCAATGAAGTGCTGCGCCTGGCTGCTAGTCTCGACCAGGGTAGTGAGCACCCGCTGGCTCATGCCATCGTCGATCATGCGCGCGGTCAGGGCATTGCACTGGTCAAACCGGACACTTTCGAATCTGGCTCGGGTATTGGTGTGCGCGGCCAGGTCGATGACCATCAGCTGCAGCTCGGCAACACCGCACTGATGGACGAGGCGGGCGTCGATATTACCCCGCTGCGCAATCGCGCCGAGCAACTGCGTCTGGAAGGCATCAGCATCATCTATTTGGCCGTTGATGGTCGCCTGGCGGGACTCCTGGCCGTTTCCGATCCGATCAAGCCTACTTCTCAACAGGCTGTCTCCAAGCTTCAAAGCGAAGACGTAAAGGTCATCATGGCCACTGGTGATGGCCTCACCACAGCAAGAGCCGTGGCGAAGCAGCTCGGAATCGAGGAAGTGCATGGTGAGGTCAAACCGCAGGATAAGGAGAAACTGGTCGCCGATTTGCAGGGCTATGGCCGTCGTGTCGCCATGGCGGGTGACGGCATCAACGATGCGCCCGCCCTGGCCAGGTCTGACGTAGGTATCGCCATGGGCACCGGTACCGATGTGGCGATGAACAGCGCCCAAGTGACGCTGGTCAAGGGAGATCTGATGGGCATCCTGCGAGCGCGCACCCTGTCAGTGGCAACCGTGAAAAACATGAGGCAGAACCTCGCCTTTGCGTTCCTCTACAACGCGATGGGAATCCCGCTAGCAGCGGGGCTGCTGTACCCGCTGACGGGGCATCTTCTGTCGCCCTTGATTGCTGCGCTGGCGATGAGTGTCAGCTCGGCGTCGGTGGTCTTCAATGCTCTGAGGTTGAAATCAACGGACATCGGATAGGCTTCCATACCACCGACCAGGTGATTATTCAGAAGCGCATCTGACCGGAAAATGCCGTACGGTAGTTTCCGGTCCGACCTATCTGTCGCAACACATAGTGACGAGGTGACGTTCGATGGACTGTTGCCGCTGCGGGTAGGAGACTGGTCGTCGTTAACCCATGAGGACTCTCCGTGGCCCGCATTCGCAGACTGATTATCAGCAACTTCCGATCTATCCAGGCGCTCGACTGGGTGCCGGCCCCAGGAATTAACTGCCTCATAGGTCCTGGCGATAGTGGAAAGTCCAGCATTCTAGATGCGATTGACCTTTGCGTCGGTGCCCGCCGGGGCGGCACGTTCGGCGACATGGACTTCTTCGCTCTGAACGTCGAAACACCCATCACCATCAGTGTGACGCTTGGCGATTTGCCGGTATCGCTGATGGATATCGATGTTTACGGCTAGTTCTTGCGTGGATTCAATCCAGGAACGGGAGAAGTCGAAGACGAACCGCGAGCGGGGCTGGAGACCGTCATCACCTTGCTCCTGCAAGTTGGTGCCGATTTGGAACCTACCTGGACACTTTTTTCTGAGCGTGCGGAGCAGCAGCAACTCGAACGCACTCTTCCCTGGAAGGAACGAGCGGCACTAGCACCCGCCCGTATCGGCAGCTTTGCGAGTTCGAACTTGTCGTGGAGTCGTGGCTCAGTGCTCAATCGACTACCGATGAGCGCGCCGAGCTTGGTGCTGAACTGGCGCGCGCCGCTAGGCAAGCAAGAGCGAACTTTGGCAATCAAGCAGCCGAACATCTGACCCAGACGCTTGAGGTCGTGCAACGCACAGCACAGCATCTTGGCGTTTCGGTCGGGGCTATGCCTCAGGCGCTCCTTGACGCACATTCTGTGTCGATTGGCGAGGGGGCGATCGCGCTGCACAGTGAAACAGGTATTCCGCTGCGCTCCCTTGGCACGGGCTCGTCACGCTTGCTAGTGGCAGGGCTTCAAAGGGCTGCGGCCAGCGCCGCGCCAATTGCCCTGGTTGATGAGGTGGAATACGGGCTTGAACCTCATCGGCTCATGCGATTCCTGGACTCGCTGGGTGCAAAGGACGCTGCCGCTCCGTTGCAAGTGTTCATGACGACGCACTCGCCGGTCGCGCTGCGCGAGCTGTCCGGCAGCCAGTTATTCGTTGTTCGGTCAGCACCTCAGCGCCACAGTGTTATGCCAGCTGGGGAAGCCAACGAGGTACAAAGTACCCTTCGGAAGGACCCCGAAGCATTCCTCGCCAAATCCATCATCGTTTGCGAGGGTGCCAGCGAGGTTGGCTTCGCGCGTGGCCTTGACCAATGGTGGGTCAGTCTTGGCGCTACCTCATTCCTGGCCCATGGCGGCGCGTATGTGGACGCCGGCGGGGGAAGCCCCGATAACAGTCTTATCCGGGGAACAGCACTTCTGAACTTGGGTTACCGCGTGATGGTTTTTGTAGATGCCGACAAGCCTTCGACCGCGGGGCTCGCTGAAGCATTCTTGGCCGCCGGCGGGCAAATTCTTACATGGCGACCAGGCCTCACGTTGGAGGACGAGATCTTCCGCCATCTCAGTGAGCAAGCACTCGATGCACTTCTGGCGAAAGCCGAAACAATAGTGGGTGCAGAGCTGATGAACGCACACATTCAGACGAAGTCCCAAGGCCGCGTGACGCTGAACGATATCCGAGCCAAGCGACTCGTGGATGGGTACTCACCTGAGAGACGAGAGCTGCTGGGAACCGCATCCCGTATCCGCAACAGCGGCTGGTTCAAGTCGCTGACAACCTATCAGGAGGTTGCAAGGGACATCGTCGGTCCGTCTTTACAGAACGCCGAACCGGGCTTCATGGCAGTCACGAATCAGCTCTGGACGTTTACAAGTGCCCCCTGAGATTGATCTTTTCGCTATCGAGCGTGGCTCCATAACGGCCCCCGCAGGTTGTGGAAAAACGCAATTGATTGCCGAGACGCTCATCGCGCATACGCAGAGCAAACCCATCCTCGTCTTGACACATACGAACGCCGGCGTTGCGGCCTTACGGGCGCGCCTGAGACGAGCCGGTGTTCCTAACTCCGCATATCGAGTCTCCACCATTGACGGATTCTCGATGCGCCTGATCGCTAAGTTCCCAGCGCGAAGCGGCCATAACCCGCAGATCCTACAGCTGCATCAACCCAATACTGACTACCCGGCAATTCGGGAGGCCGCCATGCAGTTGTTGCAGGCCGGTCACCTCGCTCAGCCCCTTCGCGCCACCTATGCACGGTTGCTTGTCGACGAGTACCAAGACTGCAACGTCGTCCAGCACGCCATCGTGTCTGGTTTGGCCCAGGTGCTTCCGACCTGCGTGCTCGGTGACCCGATGCAAGCCATATTCAGCTTCCGTGGCAATCGACTGGTGCATTGGGCGAATGAGGTGCAACCCCTGTTTCCCGCAGCGGGAGAGTTGAGGATACCGTGGCGCTGGCGGCTGGCTGGAGCTGAGAACCTCGGGCAGTGGCTGCTCGCCATAAGGCAACAACTTCAAGCTGGTCAGCCGGTGGATCTGCGCACGGCTCCAGCAGAAGTGCGTTGGGTGCAGCTAAACGCCGGAACCGAAGTTCAGCAGCGACTGGTGGCCGCGAGAACCGAAGCTCCCAACGCTCAGGGTAGCGTCCTCATCATCGGGGACTCCATCAACGTGCAAGGTCGCCATCAGCTCACGAGCCAGACACCCGGTGCCATGGCCGTAGAAGCCGTCGACCTGAGAGATCTCGTCAACTTCGCCAGGAACTTTGACTTGCAGGGTGCCAATGCTCTGGCACAACTTGTGGAGTTTGCTTCCAGCGTAATGACGGGGGTAGGTGCAGCAAACCTGCGAACGCGCGTGGAGTCGCTGCGTGCAGGAAGGGCCCGAACGCCTCCGACCGCGGCCGAGGCTGCGGCGATCGATTTCGTAGCAGCGCCAACATTGGGGCAAGCGCTCCGTGTGATCGATACGCTCGCTGAGCAGCACGGGGCACGTGTATACCGACCGGAGGTTCTGTACTGCTGCCGGTCTGCAATGCAAGCGGTGGTGGGAGGTGCTGCCGACTTTCTGAGTGCAGCCATTCAAGCGCGAGAGCGCAATAGACACCTTGCCCGACCGATCGCAAGACGCTCTGTAGGCAGCACATTACTTCTCAAGGGGCTGGAGGCGGATGTCTCGGTTGTCCTGCATCCTGAGCTTATGACCCCCCAGAATCTATACGTCGCACTGACGAGGGGCGCAAGGCATGTCGTGGTGTGTTCACCAACCCCCATCCTTACGCCCGTGGTAAACGGCTGATCCTTTTGTAGCGCTTACGGGCTTGACCTTGCCATCGTGTCAAGGTCGATGCTGTCCGTGCGGTAACTTGAGCCGCGGACGAAATGAGGTGAAAGACATGTTTAGTCTGAGTGTTGCGGGGATGGGCTGTGGCAGTTGCGTGAGCAAAATCACGAAGGCCATTCAAGCTCTGGATCAGGATGCACGAGTAGAAGTGGATCGAGCGGCCGGCAAGGTCACCGTTGAGAGCACAGAAAGTGCCGAATCGATCCGCGAACTCATCCAGGAGCTTGGCTATTCGGCCCAGGTCAGCGCTTGAGCGCTGACCTGCTATCCCACTAAATCTCCAGTTCTGAGAGCTCTTTTAGCCCTGGGATACTGGTGACCTCGTTGGTCATACCTTCTGAACCATCTCGGCCGCGAAGCCAGTTTGAGTGATCGCCTGGCTCGCGCATTTCCAGCGTGTCATAGGAGTACCGCTTGCGCTTGAACAGGCTTTTCAATGCAGCGAACTCGTGGCTTTTTTCGTCTTCTATGCCGACGACTTCTCCTGCAAGCCGCTCCCAGTGACCAACGCCGTCGGCCAGCATTGCCTGATAGGTCTCCGGGTCAAGCAAGGCTTGCTGTTTGAAATGCATGATGCGGTGAGTCATAGAAGCGCTCGGAGTGGCCAAAGAGAGAGCGCTAGCCTAAAGGTTCCGGGTCATTCGTGTAATAGCTGGCCGCGCTTTAGCAAACCGTCGTTGACCCACAACTTCAACCAGGTCGCGGCTTGCAAGGGAGCTTGCTCGCCATGCGTGGCGCTCAACGACTCGCAGAGTTCAGCGAACGATCCGCCCTCGATGAGAAACTGCAATGCCGAAGCCTCCGCTGGCTCCAGGCTCCGGTACTGGCAGACGAGTTCATGACGCCAAACAAGACAGGCTAGGTTCGTTGGCAGGCGGGTAATATCAGGCAGCAAGCTGCCGGACTTGGCGGCTTTCCACAACTCCAGCGTGTTGTACTGCAGTTGCAACCACCGGGCAGATGCAGTCAGGGAAACCCTGAGTGAAATCCAGTCTTCAGCCGAAAAATCACTCATGGTCTCCAGCGAAAGCGCTTCGACATCCTGAGCGTCGAAGGCCAGTGTAAAGGCCCATTCCAGTTCCGCGAGTTCGCGCATCGGCGATAGTTGGGGTTCTTCGACGTAGCTGCTAATGAACTCGGGCAGCTTCTCGCCCAGCCAGCGAATGCTGAAATGTCGTGGTGGCCAGGCGGCCAAGTAGGCCAGTGCGAGCTGCTCGAATGATTCGTTGCCGATCCAGTGAAGCAGGGCAGGGAAGTCTTCTCGCAAGACCGCAAGCAGGCGCGAACGGTAAGCGTTGTGGTAGATCTGCAGGCCTTCGAGAGCACTCAGCGCTGTGCTACCTCGGATCTGCTCCAAAAGCTCGTTGGAGGGCAGGGCACTGTCACCTGTCAGGTAAGTTTCAAATGCAGTCTGTAGGGCGATCAGGCTCAAGGGGTGGCCCCCGATATCACAGATTTGGCGATAGCACGGGCATGTGCTAATTCGGACAACAGCTCTTCCAGCGGCGGAAACTGGTCATCCCGCTCGATCAAGGTCGATGTCGGGCCCAAGTAGCTCAAAGTCTTGCTGTAGAGAGACCAAACCGGATCAGCGATGGGCTGGTCATGGGTGTCGATGAGGTACTGCCCGTAATCGCTGTGCCCGGCCAGGTGAATTTGCCGAATCCGCTCGTGCGGCAATTCCATGATGAACTGCCAAGGGTCGAAACCCTGGTTGCGCGAACTGACGTAGACGTTGTTCACGTCGAGAAGCAGCTCGCACCCGGTCAGGTAACTGAGCTCCGAGAGGAACTGAGACTCGCTCATGCTGGATGTTGTCCACTGCACGTAGGAGGAAACGTTCTCCAGCACGATGGGACGTTCCAAAACATCCTGCACCAAGCGCACCCGGGCCGCGACATGCAGCAGGCTCTCCTGGGTAAACGGCAGCGGTAGCAGATCGTGAAGTTGATGGGCGTTGCCTCGACTCCAGCACAGGTGATCAGACACCCACTGAGGCTGCACCCGATCCGCCAGCTGCTTGAGCTGTCGTAGGTAGTCTATGTCCAAGGCATGTGAGCCGCCAATCGAAAGAGATACTCCGTGCATCACCAGGGGGTAGTGCTCGCCGATCGCATCAAGGAAGTAGAGAGCCTTGCCGCCCTCCACCAGGTAATTCTCGGAAATGATCTCGAACCAGTCGACCGCAGGCCGTTCCTCCAGGATCTGCCGGTAATACTCGTTACGAAGGCCAAGACCGAAACCCAGAGTTTTGCGCTTACTCATTCGAGACTCCAGCAGGGGAGTGGCATGCACTCCCCTGAACCGCCTTATTCGCTGGTTTTGCCACCGGCTTCGTCACATTTGGTCTGGGTCATCAACTTGAACCCTTGGCCTTTGCATTCGCCTTGGCCTTTGCAGTCGTTTTTCGCGGTCATGCAGTCGTTCTGCCCTTTGCAACCATTGATCCCGAAGCACTTCACTTCTGCTGCTTTGGTGTCCTGAGCAGCCTGGACGGGCAGGGTGGAGAACAGGCTGGCGGCCACCAGAGCCAAGGCGGCACCGGTAGCTACGTTGGATTTGTTCGACATAGTGGCTATCTCTCTTGATTGTTTGATGGTCGCGATCCGTCGGTGCGAATGAACGAGTTAGCTCAGGCATTGCTACCGATCAGGCCCATGGAACCCGCAAGGCTGCGCGGGCAGGAAGACAGTACCGAGCCTTCAGGAGGGCCTACAAGAAAGAAATAGCAAACTGACAGAACTGTAATGTTCGGATCAGGTTGCTGACAGGGCGTCGTGGTTAACGTAGCAGCGAGCTTAACGCTCGTCCCCACTAGTTTCAGGGGCTTCTAAACTTCTGAGGATTAACGAAATGAAATCGATCAAAACCCTGTTTGTAGTTGCTGCCCTGAGTGTTTCCAGCCTGGCGATGGCCGAAGGCGGTGCTGATCGCACGTTTGCACGCATGGAACAAGCCCGCCAGGTCTCGCTGGAAGCCTATCAGTTGGCCAAGCAGCAGAACGATGAAGCTCCTGTCGCCGGCAGCCAAGCCAAACAGGCGGAACACGCCAGCTGCTGAGCCCCCTCAACCTTACAGAAATGTAATCACCCGGATGGTTGAGATATGGCAGTTTCATACTGCTTGGTGTCAGGGGGAACTTGCGCAGCACGCAAGGCTTGAAGATCAAATCTCCCGACACTGGAGCAGTCAATGAACCCGAGACCGGATGCATATCACCGGCTCATCTGACGGATTGGACATAACGGCATGCAAAGCAAAACCACAAGACGTACTTTCGTCAAAGGCCTCGCCGCCGCCGGTATTCTCGGCGGCATGGGCATGTGGCGCACGCCGGTCTGGGCGGTGAACAGCCCCGGCCAGCCCAACGTACTGACTGGTAACGAATTCGACCTATTCATCGGTGAAACCCCGGTGAACATCACCGGCGCAGCGCGCACGGCCATGACCATCAACGGCTCGCTCCCTGGGCCGATTCTTCGTTGGCGCGAAGGCGATACCGTCACATTGCGCGTGCGCAACCGCCTCAAGGAGGACACCTCCATCCATTGGCACGGCATCATCCTGCCGGCGAACATGGATGGCGTTCCGGGCCTGAGCTTCCATGGCATCGCCCCTGATGGCATGTATGAGTACAAGTTCAAGGTCAACCAGAACGGCACCTACTGGTATCACAGCCATTCTGGGCTCCAGGAGCAGGTCGGCGTATACGGTGCGCTGGTCATCGATGCCAAGGAGCCCGAGCCCTTCAGTTACGACCGTGATTACGTCGTGTTGCTGAGCGACTGGACGGATGAAAATCCAACGCGGGTACTGGCCAAGCTCAAGAAACAGTCGGACTACTACAACCAGCACAAACGCACCGTTGGTGACTTCATCGATGACGTAAGCGAGATGGGTTGGTCCGCCGCCGTAGCCGACCGTAAGATGTGGGCCGAAATGAAGATGAGCCCGACGGATCTCGCCGACGTCAGTGGCTACACCTACACCTACCTGATGAACGGCCAGGCACCTGATGGCAACTGGACCGGCATATTCAAACCAGGCGAAAAGATCCGCCTGCGCTTCATCAACGCCTCGGCGATGACCTATTTCGATGTGCGCATCCCAGGCCTGAAGATGACTGTGGTTGCGGCCGATGGTCTGCACGTCAAACCGGTCAGCGTCGACGAGTTCCGTATCGCCGTGGCCGAGACCTACGACGTGATCATCGAACCAGACAGCGAACAGGCCTATACCGTGTTTGCCCAATCCATGGACCGCACTGGCTATGCGCGCGGCACCCTTGCGGTACAGGAAGGGTTGAGTGCACCGGTACCAAGCCCTGACCCGCGCCCACTGATTGCCATGGGCGACATGGGTATGGATCACGGCAGCATGGGCGGTATGGATCACGGGAACATGGCCGGAATGGACCACGGCAGTATGGCGGGCATGGATCATGGGAGCATGCAGGGTGGCATGGCCGGCATGGATCACAGCCAGATGGCTGGAATGGATCATTCGGGCATGGCAGGCATGGCAGGTATGGCAGGTATGGCAGGTGCCATGCAGGCACACCCAGCCTCAGAGACCAACAACCCGCTGGTCGATATGCAAACCATGACACCAACGCATAAGTTGGACGACCCAGGTATTGGTTTGCGAGACAACGGCCGACGCGTCCTCACGTACTCTGACCTGCGCAGCACCTTCCTCGACCCGGATGGTCGCGAACCAAGTCGCACCATCGAGCTGCACCTTACCGGGCACATGGAGAAATTCTCCTGGTCCTTCGATGGCATCAAGTTCTCTGACGCCGAGCCTCTGCGCCTCAAGTACGGCGAGCGTGTTCGCATCACGCTGGTCAACGACACCATGATGACTCATCCGATCCATCTTCATGGCATGTGGAGCGACCTGGAGGATGCGAACGGCAATTTCCTGGTGCGTAAACACACCATCGACATGCCGCCAGGTTCCAAGCGCAGCTATCGGGTGACCGCCGATGCGTTGGGGCGTTGGGCCTATCACTGCCACCTGTTGCTCCACATGGAAACGGGCATGTTCCGTGAAGTCCGTGTGGATGAGTAAAGGAGATTTCTGATGAGTACTTTTATGAAGCGTAATGCCCTGGCTGGCAGCGCAGCGATGTTCAGTCTTTTGGCTGTTCTGCACGCGCCGACGTCATTGGCAGGTGAGGGGCACAGCGAGCACGAACAACATGCTGCCGAGTCGGCTGCGCCCGACGCCAGTGACAAGCCTGCAGATCAATCGAAAGGCAAGGCCGCTGGCCATCAGATGGATCATGGCGCCATGGATCATGAGGGTATGAACCATGACGATATGGGGCACGAGAAGATGATGGATAAGCATGGCGGCACCGAAGCCGAAGCAGGTTCGAACCATGACCACTAGGTTTTCACGCCCGTCCCTCATAGCGCTGGCCGTGTCGCTGAGTGCACTCAGCGGCGGCGTTACCCAGGCTGCGGAAGAAATGGATCATTCGGCAATGGGGCACGGCTCCATGTCGATGGACCACAGCCAGATGGGCCACGGCCAGAGCCAAGAGAAGGCCCAGGCTATGGATCACAGCAAGATGGGGCATGGCGCCATGCAAGGACAGATGGAGGGCATGGATCATTCAAAGATGAACCATGGCTCCGCTGAAGCCCCGAGAACCACCAGCCGTACGCCGATTCCCGTTCTGACGGATGCTGATCGCCAAGCGGCTTTCCCGCCATTACCTGGCCACAAGGTTCACGACAGCGCCATCAACAGTTTTTTCCTGCTCGATCAGCTCGAATACCAGGACGCAGATGAGGGCAGCACCCTGGCCTGGGATGCGTCGGGCTGGGTAGGCGGTGATATCAACCGGGTCTGGTTCCGCTCCGAAGGCGAGCGTACCAACGGCGTGACCGAGGATGCTGAATTACAGCTGCTGTACGGCCGCTCGATCGGCCCTTGGTGGGATGTCGTCGCGGGCGTTCGCCAGGACTTCAAACCGGAGTCGCCGCAGACTTGGGCCGCCTTCGGTATCCAGGGCATGGCGCTTTACGCCTTTGAGGCCGAAGCCACGGCCTTCGTCGGCGAGAATGGCCAAACTGCTGCCCGACTGGAGGGCGAGTACGACATTCTGCTGACCAACCGGCTGATTCTCCAGCCAACTGCCGAAATGAACTTCTACGGCAAGAACGATCCTGAGCGAGGTGTGGGGTCTGGGTTGGCAAATACCGAGCTCGGCTTGCGTCTGCGTTACGAGATTGTCAGGCAGTTTGCCCCCTATATCGGGGTTTCCTGGAGCCGCTCCTATGGCAACACGGCAGACATGGTGCGCGACGAGGGCGGTGATGTAGACGAGGCGCGTTTTGTCGCCGGTATCCGGATGTGGTTTTGAGAACCTGACATGAAAAGAACAATTAAAACTTTGGTGGCGGCCGGCGTGGTCGGTAGCACAGCTGTCCTGGCCGGCGCCTACTTTGGCGTGGTCAACGTGGGGGCCGACGATCCCCATTTTCCTGCAGTGCATGCGTTTCTCACGATGGCCCGTGACCGCTCTATCGAAGTCCGTTCGCGGGACATCGAGGTTCCCAACCTGGATGATCAAGCTCTTATTCGCGCCGGTGCGGGCAACTACAACTCCATGTGTATCGGCTGTCATTTGGCGCCAGGTGTGGCGGAGACCGAGCTAAGCCAATCGCTTTATCCTGCGCCCCCCAACCTCGCCAAGATCGGTGTCGATGGCAATCCGTCAGCAGCGTTCTGGGTGATCAAGCATGGCATCAAGGCAACGGGTATGCCTGCGTGGGGCAAGAGCATGGGAGACGAGTACATCTGGGGCATGGTTGCCTTCCTCAACCAACTGCCGACGATGGATGCCAAGCAATACCAAACACTCGTCGCATCCAGTGGCGGCCATCAGCACGGTGGTGGGGAAACGCAGATGCATAACCATGAAGGACAGCACGGCGACAACAAGCCTGGCCATCATGACAATAGTGGCGGTGGCGATGACCATCATGGATCAGGTGATGCTGGAGAGCCTGGTCATCACGATGCCGCGGCTACGGATAGCGAGGGTGGCTCCGCACCTAAGGCAGGTCACCATTCGGATATGAGTGGCGATGACCACCATGCTGGAGATGAGGCGTCGTCCAACGGAGGTGATCATCACGCCGAGCAGGCTCCGAACGCCTCGCCCAAGACCCACACCCACGCCGATGGCAAAGAGCACGTACATGAAAGCTAAATATCTGGCCTTACTGGCCGCTCTCTCCGTCACGTCTGCGGTTCAAGCAGCTGATGCCCTGACGATTGATGTCCATCGTGATGCCAATTGCGGATGTTGCAAGAAGTGGATTTCACACCTCGAAGCGAATGGCTTCAAAGTCGTCGACCATGTTGAAAGCAACATGACAGCAGTGAAGCAAAGACTGGGCGTCGCGCCACGGTTAGCGTCTTGCCACACCGCGGTGATTGACGGCAAGTTCGTCGAAGGTCATGTGCCGGCGGCTCAGGTCATCGAACTCACCAAGCGCGATGATCTGCTGGGCATCGCTGTTCCCGGGATGCCGGCGGGCTCCCCCGGCATGGAAGTCGATGGCGTACAGCATGCCTACCAGGTCATTGGCTTGACCAAGACGGGTTCTGATCAGGTCGTTGCAGAATATCCCGCCCAGTAGTACTGCCTGCCAGCACGGCCGCTTGTGTGTAGTGGCCGACTCATTTTCATACGTCCTTTAACCTAAGTAAAAAAGGCGCCCTAGGGCGCCAAGGGCTGTCTCCAAACCAAAGGAGCACTACGAGGGGACAGCAGGACCAAGGAGCGAGCGGGGCAATCAACCCGCTCGCTTGCCAGGGTTAGAGAACTTCCAGCGGGTACTCGACAATCAGGCGGAACTCATCCAAATCCGACTCGAAGTCGGTGGCGCGAGTCGTGGCTTGTCGAATGCGAAAGGACATGTCCTTCAACGACCCAGACTGCACAACGTACTTGGCCTCGATGTCCCGCTCCCAGCGCTTCTGGTTGGTCAACGGATCGCCGTTGTCATCACGGCGCATATAGACTTCGTTGGCGTTGCTGTAGTCGGCATCCCAGCCCTGGGCATATCGAGTCATGAAGCTCAATCCAGGCACACCGAAAGGCTCCATATCCAGGTCATAGCGCACTTGCCATGACTTCTCCTTCGGCGAGTTGAAGTCGCTGTACTGGATGGAGTTGTCGAGGTAGATGGAGTCCGATTGGCGCAAGTAGTCGAAGTCATCATCGCCATTGTTGCGCTGGAGACCCACCAGCACTGTATGAGCGCCGAATTGGATGCCGACCTTGCCGCTCCAGATGTTGTTATCGAAGCTCCCGAGGAGCTGCCTCCCTTCATCGACCGCCTTGTAGTAGTTCAGCCCGCCGATCAAGGCGACATCGTCCGCAAGCGGGTAGCTCAGCGTGGTGCCCGCGTAATATTGATTCCAGGCATCCTTGAGGCGGCTGGTGTAGAGACTAAAGCCGACGTTGTCATTAAGCGTGTAATCACCACCGAAATAGGCGATCCATGGCGAGTCCACTTCGCCCGCGTAGAAGGTAGCGAAGCCGTCGCGCATGCTGCTGGTATTGGGTTGGCTCATCGAGTGGAGGCGACCGCCTTGAAGCGACAGTCCTTCCACGCTGCTGTTGAGCACGGTGATACCTCGGAAACTCTCCGGTAAAAGCCGCGCATCACCGTATTGGACGACAGGGCTGACAGGAAAGACGTCGCCTACCTTGATCTCGGTATCCATGAACCGAGTTTTCACCGCGCCCCCCAATTTGGAGTAGTTGTCCTCAGCCTGCCCAAGGCTGTTGTAAGGCATTACATCGACTGAGCCCCCGGCACCAGAACGGCCGTCGCCGGTGTCAAGCTTGAGCCCCAGCATGGCAAAGGCATCGACACCAAAACCTATGGTGCCCTCCGTGAAACCAGACTCGAATCGGCCTATCACGCCATGCGCCCACTCTTCCGAATAGCCATTACCCGAGCTGCTGGACTGGCCTTTACGGAAATCGCGGTTGAAGTAGAGGTTTCGATTGAGGATGGTCAGGCTGCTGCCTTCGATAAATCCCTCGCCTTTCTCGCCGGCGGCCATTGCAGCTTGCCCGGTACTGATGCTCAGAGCGAGCAGAGAAAGTCCTAACAGGGTCCTGTTATTCATAAATGCTCCTGATGCTATTGGCAGTTGTCATTGTGTGGTCGCATATATGTGCCAAGCGCACCGGGCATAACCAGGCGCGCCTTGGCCATATTTCCACATGCCAAATAACGTCAGGGTGACTTGAAAATTACTTTTCAGTCAGCGCGATGTCATTTATTAGTTTTGGTTCCGGCAACCTGTTCCGGCTGCACGGTATTCAAGAATATTCAGATCGCCGTTGGAGTCCTCGTAGGTCATCTGGGCCGGCATCACATTGCAGCTAGAGTCCGTTGAGGTAGTGGCCACGACCTTAGCGATATCGAGCCTCATGCCGTAGCGGTAATGAATGACTTCAGGCGGATTCTTTCCGTTAGCGGCAGCATACTCTTGCATGGCCTGCTCATTGGCCTGAATCATCCGACCATAAACACGATCAGCACCGCCTTCTGCCAGAGCGGTAGAGGAAACAACCATAACGGCAAGTGCTGCAATAACTTTGAGGCTTTTCATGTTTAATCACTCCTTCAAGGTGGTGATTAAAATATATCCGCTCGACCTGTCATAAAAATGAAGTCAAAGTTACATCGCCGTAATGCTTCCTGCCGCGTTACCCGGGCGAGTCAGCTTGGCGCGTGGCTTGCCCGGGGTTGTAAAGCTATAGCTCCTGCGGTGCGCGAACCTTCTGTGTACGCTGCCTTCGCATCAGCCAGTAGGCGGCCGGCAAAACCAGCATGGACATCAGTGGCGCGGTAATCATGCCGCCGACCATGGGCGCGGCGATGCGCTTCATCACCTCGGAACCGGCACCACCGCCCCAGAGGATCGGCAGCAGGCCGGCGATGATCACGGCCACCGTCATCACCTTAGGCCGCACGCGCAGCACTGCGCCTTCACGAATTGCCTCCAGTAGTGCCGGGTCACCACTGCGCCCGGCATCCATACGTGCATGCCAGGCATTCTTCAGGTACAGCAGCATGATCACCCCAAATTCCGCCGAGACGCCGGCCAAGGCGATAAAGCCGACCCCAGTGGCAACCGACAGGTTGAAGCCGAACCAGTAGAGCAGCCAGATGCCGCCCGATAGGGCGAAGGGCAGGGTGGCCATGATCAGTAGGGCCTCACCGAAGCGGCTGAAGGTCAGGTAAAGCAGCACGAAGATGATCAACAAGGTCGCCGGTACCACCCAGGCCAGCCGTGCATTGGCGCGCTCCAGGAACTCGAACTGACCGGAGTAGGAGACGGTCATGCCAGCATCGAGTTGTACCTGCTCAGCTACGCGTTGCTGCAACTCGCGCACGGTCGATGCCAGGTCGCGCCCACGTACATCGACATACACCCAACCGGACAGACGCCCGTTCTCGCTGCGCAGCATTGGTGGCCCTTCGGTCAGACTAACCTGGGCGACGGTGCCCAAGGTGATCTGCTGGCCGGCTTGCGTGAGGATCGGCATACGCCGTAGTGCCTGCGGACTGTCTCGCCACTCCTTGGGATAGCGCAGGTTGATCGGGAAGCGGGCCAGTCCTTCAACCGTCTCACCAATATTGCTGCCGCCGATGGCGCCCGATACCACCGCCTGCACATCGGCGATGCTCAGGCCATAGCGCGCCGCGGCCAGTCGATCGATCTGGATGTCCACGTAACGGCCGCCAGTAAGGCGTTCTGCCAAGGCCGAACTCACCCCAGGCACCTCTTTGGCCACGGCCTCGATATCGCGCGTTATGCGCTCGATGTCGACCAAGGAGGTTCCGGACACTTTCACCCCAATGGGGCTCTTGATCCCCGTCGCCAGCATGTCGATGCGGTTGCGGATGGGCGGCACCCAGATATTGGACAGCCCCGGAACTTTTACCGCGCGATCCAGTTCCTCGATCAGCTTTTCGGGTGTCATCCCCGCGCGCCATTGATCGCGTGGTTTGAACTGCACCGTGGTCTCGAACATTTCCAGCGGTGCTGGATCGGTGGCGGTCTCTGCTCGCCCGGCCTTGCCGAATACCCGTGCCACTTCGGGCACCGTGAGGATCATCCGGTTGGTTTGCTGCAGCAGCTGGGTGGCCTTGCTGGCCGGCAAGCCGGGCAGGGCTGATGGCATGTACAACAGATCGCCTTCGTCCATGGGCGGCAGGAACTCTCCTCCGAGTCTGCTGAGGGGCCACAGACTGGACACAAAGACCAGCACGGCCAGCGCCAAGGTCACCTTGGGCCAGGCCAGCACCCACTCCAGCACCGGCCGGTATGCGCCGATCAGCCAGCGGTTCAAGGGGTTTTGCTGTTCGCTGGGGATATGCCCACGAATCCAGTAGCCCATCAGCACCGGTACCAGGGTGACCGAGAGGCCGGCGGCGGCGGCCATGGCATAGGTCTTGGTGAATGCCAGCGGGCCAAACAGGCGACCCTCCTGGGCCTCCAGGGTAAATACCGGGAGGAACGATAGGGTGATGATCAGCAGGCTGAAGAACAGCGCCGGTCCGACTTCGGCTGCGGCTTCGCCGATCACTCGCCAGTGCGCCTCGCCTTGGAGCGGCTCATTGGGGTGCCGAGCCTTCCAGGCCTCGATGTGCTTGTGCGCGTTCTCGATCATCACCACGGCGGCATCGACCATGGCGCCGATGGCGATTGCGATCCCGCCCAGCGACATGATGTTGGCATTGACGCCCTGGTAGCGCATGACGATGAAGGCCATCAGGATGCCCAGGGGCAGGGTGATGATCGCGACCAGCGACGAGCGCAGGTGCCAGAGGAAGATCAGGCAAACCAGGGCAACCACCGCGAACTCTTCCAGCAGCTTGTAGCTGAGGTTATCGATGGCGCGGTCGATCAATTGCGAACGGTCATAGGTGGTGACCACCTCGACGCCGGCCGGCAAGCTGCCCTTCAGGCTGTCCAGCTTGGTCTTCACCGCGGCGATGGCATCGCGGGCATTCTTTCCGGAGCGCAGGATGACCACGCCGCCTACCACTTCACCCTGGCCATCCAGCTCGGCAATGCCACGACGCATCTCTGGCCCCAGCTGAATGGTGGCCACCTGACCCAGCAGCACCGGAACTCCGCTGGCCGAAGCCCGCAGCGGCACATTGCGGAAATCCGCCAGGCTCTCTAGATAGCCTGAAGCCCGCACCATGTACTCGCGCTCTGCCAGCTCCAGGATGGCGCCGCCGGTTTCCTGATTGGCGCTCTTCAGCGCCGCTTCGACCTCCTGCTGAGTTACCCCATAAGCCACCAGCTTCTGCGGATCGAGCAGCACTTGGTATTGCTTGACCATGCCGCCGAGGGTGGCCACTTCGGCTACGTTGGGCAGGCTCTTGAGTTCGTACTTGAGGAACCAGTCCTGCAGTGCCCGCAGCTGGGCAAGATCATGCTGGCCGCTGCGGTCGACCAAGGCGTACTGGTAGATCCAGCCCACGCCGGTGGCATCCGGCCCAAGGGTGGTGGTAACACCCTCGGGCAGGCGTTCCTGCGCCTGGTTGAGGTACTCCAGCACCCGCGAGCGCGCCCAGTAGAGGTCGGTGTCGTCCTCGAACAGCACGTAGACGAAGGAGTCGCCGAAGAACGAGTAGCCGCGCACCGTCTTCGCCCCCGGTACCGAGAGCATCGTTGTGGCCAGTGGGTAGGTCACCTGGTTCTCGACGATCTGCGGTGCCTGTCCGGGAAAGCTGGTTCTGATGATGACCTGGGTGTCAGATAGGTCCGGCAGTGCATCCAACGGCGTGTTGCGCAGCGACCAGAGGCCCAGGGCGGTGATGAACAGGGTGGCCAGCAGTACCAGGAAGCGGTTGCCGATCGACCAATGGATCAGGCGCGCGATCATGGCTGGTCTCCTTCCTTGCGGAGCTGCTCGATCAGCAGGCCGGAGTTTGTCTGACGTGCGGCGATGCGTACGTGATCTCCTGGCTTAAGTCCCACAGCTACTTCGGAGCTGACCAGAGGAAAAGCCATGGTCATACCTGGCATATTCAGGCTCTCGAAGGAGCCATGCTCCAGGGTGACTTGTTTCCCGTCCAGTGCGCGAATAACGCCGTGAGACACATGCAGCCCCTCCGTGCTGTCCTGTTCTGCATTGCCGGCCAGGATGCCCTGCAGGCTGGCTTCCGAATCGATGAGGAACTGGCCGGAGGTAACGACCGCCTGACCTTCCTCAAGACCGGAAAACACCTCCAGACGCCCATCGGCCTCGCGGCCCAAGGTGATTTCCTGGGGGCGGTAGCGTCCGTCGCCTTCGGCCAGCATCACCAATGCACGCTTGCCGGTGCGAATCACGGCTTCACTCGGCACAAGAAGCGTGGATTGTTCGACGGCACTGTTCAGGCGTACGGCGGCGAACATGCCGGGGCGCAACTTACCGGCAGGGTTGGGTAGCTCGCTGCGTACCGTGAGCGTGCGCGTTTGCGGATCGGCACTCGGCAGCAAGGCTATGACGCGGCCCAGCAGCGGTCGATCAGGAAAGGCCGTCAGGTTGGCGCGGATCTCGTCCCCGACCTGGATACTTCCGGCCATGGCCTCGGGTATCGCCGCATCGAGCCAGACACTGGACAGCCCGTTGATCAACGCCAGATCCTGCCCGGCTTCAACGGTCATCCCGGCGCGTACCTGCAAGGCTTGGAGCTCGCCGCTGATAGGTGTGGTGAGGGTTTGCACTGCCCGCGGTTTGCCGCTGCGGCGAACCTGCTCTATCAACGCTTGTGGCATGCCGAGCAGGCGGAGGCGCTCTTGGGCCGCAGTGATCAAGCGGGCGTCACCGGTACGCAGTACCGCGAGGAACTCCAACTGCGCGGCGGACCACTCGGGAATCAGCAGGTCGACCAGGGGTGTTCCAGCTGGCAGTACATCGCCAGGGGCACGCCCGTAAACCCGCTCGACGAATCCGCCAGCGCGGGCCTGGAGGTTCGCTACCTCTCGCTGGTTATAGGCCAGGGAGCCGACCACCTCGATATCCGAGGGCAGTACACCGCGGATCACCGTCGAGGTTCGCATTCCGAGGTTCTGCACGGCTTGAGCGGGGACGCTCAGGACAGACGGATCTTGCTCGGATCCTGCGTATTTAGGGACAAGCTCCATATCCATGAAAGGTGACTTGCCCGGTTTATCGAAGCGCTGCTCAGGCTGCATCGGGTCGTACCAATAGAGCACCTTGCGCTCGTCCGTCGGTGCGGAGCTAGGCAGTAGCTCGTGTTTGGCTTGCCGCTGGGCCAGCCAGTAGCCACCGCCCGCCGCGCCAATGCCCACGGTCAGCACGGCGACCGCAAAACCAAATGTCGATATCTTCATTTCAGGCCCTCCACATAGGCGTAGTACAGGCTTGCGGAGAGCTGGCTCAACTTGCGCTGCTGTTCAATCTGCCGCAGTTGCGCATCAATCAGGTCGCGCTGGGCAGTAATAACGGATGTGAGCTGGCTGTTACCGGCTTGGTAGGCGGCCAGTTCGAGATCGGCACGTTTGCTTGCAAGCGGGATCAAGGTTTTTTCGGTGCGTGACAAGGTCCTGCGCAGTTGCTCAAGCTCGGCAATACCGCCTTCCAGCTCAGCCTGATGGGCGCGCAGTAATGCTTCCTGCTCGGCTTCCATCTGCGACACGCTTTGTTGTCTGGCGTTGATCTTGGGCCCCTGACGTGTGCCTACGAACAACGGCAGGTCGAAGGTAAATTGCACCATCACCATATCGCCGAACTGGTTGTCGCGATTGTTGTAGGCAAACTCAACACCCCAGTCGGGGGTCTTCTCGGCGATGGCCTCGTTCAGCTCGGCGCTAGCCTCGCCGACTCGGGCGGAGGCAGCGCGCAACTCAGGGTGTGAGGCAATGCGTTGCTGCAGGTGCGGTGCCACCAGGTTCAGACTGGGAACACCTCCTTGCAAAGGCTGGTCAGCCTCGTTGCCTATCCAGCGGCGCAGCTTGGCACGAGCTACTGCCACATCGCGATTCAGTTCATCTCGCCGATCTTGTAACGCCAAAGCTTCCTGGTCGGCCTGCAACAGCTCGCCAGGCTGAGCACTACCGCCGGCAATCAGCGATTGCACGGTCGAGCGGAGCATCTCGATCTGACGGTCCAGTTGATCGAAGAGGCCAACACTGCGTTCGGCGTAGTACACATCCAGCCAGCTCACTGCCGTCTGGCGCTTGATCTCCAACTGCATGGCACGCTGCTCGGCCTCGGCTCGGCCTACTGAAGCCTCGGCCAACTGGCGCCGAGCCTGACGCTTGTCACTGTTGGGGACTTCCTGCATGAACCCAATGCGGCGCATGGTCATGGAGTCACGATTAAGCGTGTAACGGTCAGGGCCTTCGATCGGCAGGTTGTCGATGCCTAGAATCAGCTTGGGATCGGGCAGGGCGTCTGCGGGCTCGACAGCCTGCTGTGCCGATGCCACCTGCGCCTGGCGCGCGAGGTTCTCAGGGGCACTCTGCTCGGCCAGAGCTTGGGCTCGTTCGAAAGTTAGGGGCTGCGCCTGCGCGGCAAGCCAGGGAGCTGCCCAGAATGCGGCAGCCAACACACCGAGAAAGCCACGGCGTGGAAAAAGGAAAGCGGACATGCTTTCGCCTCCAATGCGATTGATCGAAGTCGCGACTACGAAACGTGACCGCGACGATGCGCCTGACTGTAAGGCGCGGGATGATCACTGCATTAGACGAAACGAGGAGGGCGCCAGAGTCCTGCGGGCTCTCGCTTAATCACCGACTGGGTCAGTAATATCTCGGGGCGTGAGGGGAGAGGGGATATGCTCTTGATCACGGTGGTCTGGAGAAGTCCTCCGGTCTTGCATTCCTGGCCGGGTTTGCAAGGGGACTTCTTGGCCACCCCATCAGACTTGTCCATTTGCTCGCAGCACGGAGCATCGGCCATTGCATGGCCCTGATGATCGGCGCTCTGCATCGGGCAAGGTTGTGCCGGCATGCTGAAAGCCAAACCGCCGAAGGTCGGCAGCACGAGGCTAGCAATCATTAGCAGGATCAATCCAATCCGACGCACAGCAATTCACCAGGCGGGGCGATAGGGCGACGATAGCAGATTGCCCCGAGGCATGAGCGTTCCTTTTGACGATAACGGCACTTCGTTGATTTGGATCAAATAGAGTGTCATTCGGAGTAGGGTGCGGAAAGCAGAGGAACTATCAGGTGATTGCATCACAGAGCGCCAGCTGGCACGGCAAAGCTTGGGTATCTCCAGGTTTCGGGGTGTTTTTAGGGCAGGTAGGCAATCATGATTGGCACCGCCACATGGCTCACCAGATCACCATTGGCATCAACCACGACTTGACGGTGACTACACCTGGTAGCCACGTCACGGCCCGAGCCATTTGCATTCAAGCGGGCGTCACTCATCGAATCGAAGCAGTCGAGGTTATTTCGATTTACCTTGATGCACTTCCTGAGGAGGCACGGGCATTCACTGCCTCTACGAGCATCTTGCCTATCGATGTGCAAAGCATTTTGTCTCTGCAGACACTATTGGCAACTCCCTGTATCACCGCACAGAAAATGCGGGGAGCGGTTCGCCAATTTCTTAATCTCACCAATCTACCAATCATCGATCCACGGCTGCAACTTGTCCTGGAAGCCTTGAACGAGCCCACCAATGGCAGACAAGAACTGGCAGATCTGATGCACCTGTCGACGACTCGCTTTTCTCATTGGTTTGTTGAACAGACTGGCTTGCCATTGCGCAGCTACCGTAAGTGGCTTCGCCTAGTCGCTGCGTTACAACTCATTACTGCTGGCCAAAGTCTAACAGGGGCCGCCCATGCAGCAGGATTCTCGGATTCCGCGCACTTTTCTCGCACCTTTCGCAGCCTCTTTGGCCTCGATCCTTCTTCAGCTCTGAGCCAGGTCAGTCTCAGCAGCTGAGATCAGCTTTTTTGTTCAAGCCAGAACCCTGGGGGCAGTTTAACGTAGGGTCATCAAGAAGAGGGGCCCGCATGATGAACAATTGCTTAAGGTTCATGATCCGCTGGTTCAGCTATCCCGTCATATTTGGCGGTACGGCTGGCTGGATGATCTGGCAGCTATCCGAGGGCTTGCCATATTGGCCCAGCACAGCCCTGATTGCCGTAGTCGGAATTATTCTGGTCGCCATGCTGGAGCGTCTACAACCGTTCCGTCAGAGCTGGCTTGCCGACCACCACGATACACTGACCGATCTGCTCCACCTGATCGTGAATCTGTCCGTCATCCAGTTCACCGCTGCGGTTCTGGCTCGGCTGGGCGATTGGGTGCCTGACGCTGCGCGTACCTTCCCAACGGATTTGCCGCTGTGGTGCCAGCTACTCATCGTAGCCATGGTTTTGGATCTCAGTCTCTACGGCATGCACCGACTCAGCCACTACGTGCCGTGGCTATGGCACCTGCATGAACCCCATCACAGTGCAGAGCGACTTTACTGGATGAATGGCGAGCGTCGACATCCACTACACGCGGCGATCATGGCGGGCCCTGGACTCTTGGTGCTCTTCGCGATGGGAACACCTTCATCTCTCGTCGCAACCTGGTTTGGCATCCTGACAGTACATCTTGCATTTCAGCATTCCAATCTGGACTACTCGCTAGGCTGGATGCGTAATGTGATTAGCGTTGCTGAGACACACCGCTGGCACCACAAGCGTGAGTTTGAAGATGCTCAGGTTAACTTCGGCGAGTTCTTGCTCCTGTGGGATCACCTGTTTAGGACCTTCTACGCTGGAACAGACAAGCTCGGCGATGCCCAGGTAGGGCTACAAGAGCGTGACTCCCCAACGGCATATAGGGCTCAACTGGCAGCTCCGTTTAAGCGGATGTCCCAAGCTCGCCGGACTCGCAACACTCCTTCGGCGCGAAGCTAGCAAGAGTCCGGTAAACCAGAAGCGGGTGGGGCTGGTTGAATCCCAGACCCCATCCGTTGGTGTGGAAGCTTTGTTGGTGCATCTAGAACTCAGCCTATCAGCGCATCTCGATGCATTTCAGGCATTGCCTTCAAAAGCCCCAACGAAGTCTAAGTTGCCCTCCGGTATTGGCGCCCGTGCTGCGACCGCTGTGCATATTGAATATGCCGGAGATGCGCAGTCACCGCCTGCGTCGCGAATTCGTCACCATCTTGCTCGAGATCAAGCGCCAGGCTGGCCGCAGGATGATGGCAGTGTCCATGGTGACATTGAGGGGGTAGAGCCCTCGGGCAAGCGCGGCAGGGCTATGGGGCAGGCCATAGCCCTCTGCACTACACTGCCAATAGTGTTTAGTTCTCCACTAACGGAAGGAACTATGCTCGATTACTTTGCACTGGGTTTATTGATTTTTGTTGGGTTGGTACTGTTTTACGGGATAATTGTTATCCATGACATCCCTTGCGAAACTGCCAGGCAGCGTAACCACCCCCATCAGGATTCGATCCATGCCGCCGGCTGGGTCAATATGTTCACATTGCATCGCCTTTGGCGTCGGGGCCAGGAAGGTGTGTTGGCCGGACGGATACAATATATTCACTGGTCATGGCTATCTCAAATTTCTGCGGGAACCACTGCTCGATGAACTGAAGTTCCTGATCGAGCTCAACGCGAGCAAGCTAAAAACTGCCATGAACTCTACTCGGCTTGACGTAAATCTGGCTGCCTTGGGCTAAAAGTTCGCGGGATCTCAACAGCTGCTTTGGGCCGGAGGCGGATTGGTGACAAGCATCTATCGCCTAGGTATTGGCTAATGCATTTGAATTACTGATACTGCCAAACGGCCAGTATAGCTTTAGGGGGAGTCTAAGCGATGGCAAGGAAGCGTAGGCGCAGCAGCAAGTCCGGTGTATCTGGAGTGATGGTTCTGGGCGCCATAATGATCGGGCTGCTTGCTTCCATTCCCAAGGGGGTGTGGGTTGTCTTGGTGGGAGTAGCGATTATTGGTATGGGTGGGTGGCTGATCATCAAGGCCTTCAGCAAACCTCCAGCCGTATCCTCGCCACCGACTAAGCAGCCGCTCCGTCGAAAGGTCGATCATTCGAGCTCTTCTGATGCCCCCGCGAGCATTGGTCTGACGTTCTCCTTGGACGAGGTTTCGCCCGTAGGTGAGACGTCTGTATCAATTCAAGTCCCGGCCTCACCCCAGCAGCTTTCGGCAAAGCAGGACAGTTCTGGTTTCTTTACCGTGACACTGGAGGCCGCTCAGCGGTCTTCCCACAAAATTCCGAGTGCGCCGGCGGACCTGGCTGGTGCCAAGGTGCGCTGGCTTTCCGCTGGCGAACCCATTGAGGTTGCTGGCGAGAAGATCTCTGGCGGCTTGATCTATGTCGGTGAAGATCGAAACAGCCGCTATGGATCTTCGGAACCCTCACTGATCAACCCGAAGCTGAAGGTCGCACGGGGCATCGTTGATATTGCTGAGCGTCTCACTTCCTACTGGCCCAGTTACGACAACATCACCCCTGAGGCTCGGCGCGCATACCTCCAATGGCTATACAGTGGTCGGAAGGCTCCGCATGCCAACATTGGCTACGTGTTCCTGTTCTTCTATGGACTGGAACGCAGGGTATTCGTCGACGCGAAGACGAATCAGGCTGCCGCCGCCGAGATACCTAGCATCATTGCTGAGGTCGAAAGACTGCTCTCGATCTACGACGAGAATCATTCGTTTAATACCTACGCCAGTCGCTTCGTAGACTTCCTCCGTCAAGGCCAAGTGCTTGATCGACGCTATCAAAAGGCGCCGCCGGCACCGTTGTCTTACGGCTATGAAATGCCCATAGAGCTACGTATTGGCCTGGGCCAGTTGGCTGCTGACAAGCAACCAATGCCGGCTGACTGGGCGTTGGCCTGGGTGCTGTCTGATCACAACATTGGGAAGCGGACACCTGTAACCCGTTGTAAAGAAGTGTTCGCCCAGTTGTTCTGCATGTGCTACGAGGAACGTTATGGCCCAGGTATGGTGCTCCCTCAGAACAAGACTCGTCTGCGACTCCAATACAACACCGCTTCTGCGGGACTACCCCCTCAAGAGCTGGATGGCTTATCCGGTATTCCTGATGTCACTGCGACCAGCGCAGCTCGGAAGAAGCTGCAGCAGTTGGTTGACGAATGCACGGTGCAGTTGGAGCCCTACAGTCGTTATCTCGGTCGCAACTCCAGCACTCCTGATGCACTAGAAGGACTGTTACAGCTGCCTGTAAACCTGTGGCCGCCAACTGCTCGAACAGCGCTCGATGAGCTGAAACAACGCATCGGCGACGGTATGGTGGTCATGAGCTTCGGTGAGCTGGCAGGGCGACTGCAGAGTGCAGGTAGCCTGTCGCGAGACAAGGTTCTGACGCTCGCCCGCGCGCTGGAATCATTGCACATCGGTATCGAGCCGGATGTTCTGGCAGGCAGTCGAACACCCAAGGCAGAGGATAATGTGGCGCTCTTTGCGACCCAGGCTGAAGATGGTGATCTGCGGTCTTCGCCGGCGTATAGTGCAGCCTCTGTTACGTTGGAACTTGCCTGTGCTGTGGCGGCGGCCGATGGTGACACGTCGCCGCAGGAAATTATGCTGCTATCCCAGCATATCGACTCTTGGAGTCACCTGAGCGGTGCTCATCGGAAACGCCTGAAGGCGCACCTGCGTCTGCAGCTTAACCAGCCACCAACCCTGCAAAGCCTGAAGAAGAAACTGGAGCCCCTGGCCGAGCCGGCGAAGAGGGTTGTGGCGGCTTTTCTCGCTCACTTGGCGCAGGTCGACGGCGAGGTTAGCCCCGCAGAGGTGAAGTTGCTGGAGCGCGTCTACAAGACCCTGCAGCTGGATCCGCAATCGCTATACAGCGACCTTCATGTGGCCGCCAGTGGTAGCCCCGTTGGCTCATCGCAGACAACGCCTTCCATACCCGGAGCAACTCCGTCCAAGCCCGTTGGTGGATTTGTTCTGGACCAAGAGCGCATCGCTCAGTTGCAGCGTGAAACGGAGCAGGTATCCGCGCTGCTGGCTCAGGTTTTCGCTGATGACAAGTCTGTTGATTCGGATGAGGTCGTTGTCGAAGAGACCGTCGAGGATACTTCCTCCGTCTGTGGATTGGACGCCGATCACTCAGCCTTCCTGCGTGTACTCGTATCTCGTACCGAGTGGGCTCGCGACGAGTTGGAGGCGGTTGCAAGCGATATGGAGCTCATGCTCAATGGAGCATTGGAGCAGATCAACGACATGGCCTTCGAGCATTTCGATATGCCAGTCACCGAGGGGGAAGACCCCTTCGAAATCAACCCTGAAATCATGGACAAACTACCGCTATGAGCAGCATCAGAGCCAAGGACCGCGATGCGGTCATCCAGTCCCTGCGCGCTGGCGTCGTTCCCCGTGCCGGCCAGCACTTGATTCAGGTGGGGCGTGTCAGTGAGCTGGAGGCGCTCATCCGTGATGTGGAGCGCCTCGCGGAAAGTGGTTCCGCGTTCCGCGTAGTGATCGGTGAATATGGCGCAGGCAAGACGTTCTTCCTCAACCTGGTTCGCTCTATTGCGATGGAGCGCAAGCTCGTCACCATGCATGCGGATCTGAACCCGGATCGTCGTCTCCATGCTACTGGCGGCCAGGCTCGCTCGCTGTATGCCGAATTGGCCAAGAATATGTCCACCCGGACTAAACCTGATGGCGGTGCTCTGCAAGGAATAGTCGAGAAGTTCATTGCACAGGCCAAGACGGAAGCCAAAGCGTCCGGCAAAGACAGTGAGGCTGTGATTCGTGAGCATCTCGAGCAACTGACAGAGATGGTCAACGGCTATGACTTTGCTGATGTAATCGCGGCTTATTGCAAAGGCTTCGAAGAGGGCAACGAGCAGCTCAAGGCGGATGCTATCCGCTGGTTGCGTGGCGAGTTCACTACCAGGACAGATGCCCGCACCGCACTGGGTGTGCGAACCATCGTCGACGATGCGTCGGTCTACGATCAGCTCAAGTTGCTCGCGCGATTCGTTCGGTTGGCCGGCTTTAGCGGATTGATGGTATGTCTCGATGAGCTGGTGAACCTGTACAAGCTCTCCAACACCCAAGCTCGCAACGCTAACTACGAGCAGATTTTGCGTATCCTCAATGACTCCCTGCAGGGTTCCGCTGAGGGGCTTGGTTTTGTGTTGGGTGGTACCCCCGAGTTTCTCATGGATGCTCGCCGCGGCCTCTACAGCTATCCGGCTCTGCAGTCGCGTTTGGCGGAAAACAACTTCGCCAAGTCCGGGCTGGTAGATCTTTCCGGTCCTGTCGTACGCCTCACCAGCCTGACGCCTGAGGATTTCTACGTGCTGCTGCAGAAACTGCGTCATGTATACGCGGCAGGCGTGAGCGAGCGCTATTTGCTACCCGACGAAGCATTGCCGCTGTTTATGGCCCACTGTAATCAGCGGATGGGCGAGGCCTACTTCCGGACCCCGCGGACGACCATCACCGCATTCATCAACCTGCTAGCGGTGCTGGAGCAGAATCCGGGCGCTGATTGGCGAACCCTGCTGGGGGCCGTAGAGATTGCACCGGATCGAGGTGGTGAGACTGATACCCAGGTAGATGCGGACGATGAGCTTGCCACCTTCCAGCTCTGAGTCGGCTGGGTTCGCACTCCTTGAGCCGCGAATCCAGCGCTGGATATGGTCTGAAGGCTGGACCTCCCTACGCGATGCCCAGGAGCGCGCTATCCCTGCGCTTTTGGGCGCGGATCAGGATGTCATCATCGCGGCGGCTACAGCTGCAGGGAAAACCGAAGCCGCGTTTCTACCCATCCTTACCAATCTCCTGCAGGACACGGAAAGGCCTGGGTCGGTGCTTTACATAAGCCCACTAAAGGCTCTCATCAATGACCAGTGGGATCGTTTGGCGAGACTTTGCGATGAGCTTGAACTTCCAGTCATTGCTTGGCATGGGGATATCTCAGCGAGCCGCAAACATCGCTTCCTCAAGTCCCCGGAAGGCATTCTGCTGATCACGCCGGAGTCGCTCGAAGCTCTTTTCGTCAACAGGGGGACCAGTCTAGCGGGATTGTTTGCCAACCTACGGTACCTGGTGGTGGATGAGCTCCATGCCTTTATCGGTAGTGAGCGAGGCAAGCAGCTACAGTCACTCATGCATCGAGTGGAAACAATCCTTGATCGCCCCCTGCCCAGGGTCGGTCTCTCTGCCACGCTGGGCGACATGACGCTGGCTGCGGCCTTCTTGCGCCCGAATGCCCCCCAGCATGTGTCGGTGATCGAGTCCAAGGGGAGTGGCCAGATACTTAAGGTTCAGATCAGAGGGTATGTGGAGTCCAAGCAGGCGCTCCCGATGCAGTCTGAAGATGATGAGGTTTTTTCTCCGGACCATGCCATCGCAGAACACCTCTTTCAGGTACTGCGGGGTAGCAACAACCTGGTCTTCCCCAACAGTCGAACTCAGGTGGAGTGGTTCGCTGACAATCTGCGGCGCCGTTGCGAGCAGGATGGTGTACCGAACGAGTTCTGGCCGCATCACGGCAGCTTGGCGAAGGACATTCGAGAGGAAACCGAGAAAGCGCTGAAAGCCGGTGACCGGCCTGCCACTGCAGTTTGCACTACGACGTTGGAGCTTGGGGTAGATATCGGCAGCATCAAGACGGTGGTGCAGATCGGGGCGCCGCCATCGGTAGCCAGTTTGCGTCAGCGCTTGGGTCGATCCGGACGTCGCCCGGGAGAAGCAGCCATTCTCCGAAGTTACTGCAAGGAGCGTCAGCTAGACGATGGCTCGCTATTGTCGGATCGACTCCGCCAGGGCTTGGTGCAAAGCATTGCCATGATCAGGTTGTTGATGCAGGGCTGGTTCGAGCCCCCGCGCGTTCAGGGCCTTCATTTATCGACCTTAGTGCAGCAGTGTCTCTCAGTGATAGCTCAACGAGGGGGCGCAACAGCTGCGGAGCTTTGGAGCACCTTGATACGAAGTGGTCCGTTCGCAGGGGTGGAGCAGGGCAGCTTCCTCAGTTTGCTTCGTGCCCTCGGTGAGCGCGATTTGATAACCCAGGAAACATCAGGGCTCCTGCTGCCCGGCGTGGTGGGGGAACGCATGATCAACCACTACGACTTCTACAGTGCATTTGTCAGCAATGAAGAGTTCCGCCTGGTATGCGATGGCAAACCACTTGGAGCATTGCCCGTCTCCAGGCCACTAACCGTTGATCAGCGCATCATCTTTGCAGGACGGCGCTGGCGGGTCACGAATGTGGACACTGATGCCAAGGTCATCGTCGTGAGATCCGATCCAGGTGGTGCTCCGCCATCCTTCGATGGGCTAGGAGCCCGTGTACATGATCGGGTTCGGCAAGAGATGAAGGCCGTCTTGTTGGAGACGGACGTCTACCCCTATCTCGATGCTACGGCACAGGAACTATTGGCTCAGGCGCGTAGCGCCTTCACGGACCTTGGGCTGGCACATTCGAGCATGACCGAAAGCGGAGGCAAGACTTACCTTTTCACCTGGCAAGGCGATTGGACGAACGATGCCTTGGCTATCTTGCTGACGTACACCGGACTAGCCAGTGAGAACAGTGGGTTGGTCATTGAGGTTGAGGGGGATCGGACGTCGCTTGAAAGCAAGCTGCGCGAGATTGCCGAGTGGGATGGTATTGATGAATCCAGTGTTCTGGCGCATGTACAGAATATGGTTCAAGAGAAATGGGATTGGGTGCTTCCGCCGCCGTTACTCATGCAGTCGTACGCTACGATGCAGCTGGACTTGGGTGGAGCAAAGGCATTGGCATTGGGGCTGGTGAGCCAGCCCAAGGTGACGGCTTGACGTTTAACTTATTCACGTGATGTCTGCTTCGGCCGATTCTGTTGAAAAACTCGGTGTGCGACAGAGCTGCTTGCTCGTGGCCTGAAAAACGTACAGATCGAGCGCTTCTACGCGAAATCTAGAGCAGCTCGACCATCGCAACGATTCAGATTTCAGCCTCAGCCATGCACTTCCGGCGAAGAAAGTCGCCGAGTGAGTTTTTCAACGGAATAGGCCAGCAGCGGACAGTGAGTGGCAGCCCCGGGTAGGGCTGCCTGACGAGGCGTCAGATCACGCGTTTGATGCTGATGTAGTCGCCCTGAGTGCGCAGGGTGACGGTCACCGGTTTGCTAGTGCGATTACGCCAGAACCAACCGTGCTTGCCATCGAATGCGGCCTCCAAAACACCCGAGTCTTGCGGGGTTGAACGTCCTTTCCCATAGCCGTGGTAGAAGTCGCGCGGCGCGTTGTAAGGATCGCCGTGGGTGTCGTAGTTAACGACGCCGCCATTGGCAGTCCAGCTATAGTTCACCTTGGCACCTTGCTTCATTTCCAGCTTCACTTCGGCGCCCTGGTTCGGGCTCAAGGTGATGCTCATTTCATGCTGCAGGGCAGCCTGCTCAGGCGCAGCCGGTTGCTCCGGAGCGGGAATGACCTCGGCAGGAGTGGCCGGGGTAGTGGCAGGGGCTGCAGGTGCTGCGGCGATATTTTCAGCTGGCAGCGGAGTTGGCGTCTGAGCTGCGGCCTCATCGGCGCGGGCCTCTTCAGCCAGCTGGATCTTCACCTCACCCATCTGTGTGAGACCCAGTGCTCGGCCCACGCCAGTGGGATCGATCGCATACTCCGAAGGCATCACCACGGTAACCAGAAGCACGCAGGCAATGATTGCCGCGATGATCGTGGAGCGCAGTAGCTGTGCTGTCGAGGGGAGTTCGTTGAGGGTCGGAAGCTTGGTATTGAACATAAAAAGAATTCCTTACTGAGAGACGATCAGGCCGGTGATCTGGTAGCCCATGAGCAAGAAACCGGCGCTCATCATGGCAACGTTGGCGGTGTAGGCATGGCGCCAGAAGCTGGCAGTACGTCGCCAGTAGCCCATCAGAATGAGAATGCCGCCAAGGGCCAGTAGCTGGCCGATCTCGACACCTACGTTGAAGGCAATCAGGTTGGCGATCAGGCCATCAGGAGAAATCTCGAACTCCTGGATCTTGGTGGCCAGACCGAAACCATGAAGCAGGCCGAAGATCAGCGTTGCTGCGCGGGTATCGGGCTGGTACCCAAACCAGCGCTGGAAGGCGCCGAGGTTATCCAGGGCCTTGTACACGACCGAAAAGCCGATGATCGCGTCGATCACATACGAGCTGATGCTGATGTTGCTAAGCACTCCAAAGAGCAGAGTGATCGAATGGCCAACTGCGAACAGCGTGACGTACAGCCCTACGTCCTTCAGACGGTAGAGAAAGAAGATCACGCCGAACAGGAACAGCAGATGGTCGTAGCCGGTGATCATGTGTTTGGCACCCATGTAGATGAAGGGCACCAACATCACGCCGGTACTTTCCTGGATGAAGCCCTTGTCTCCTTCGGGAACTCCGTGGGCCAGCGCCTCAGGCATGACTGCCATCAGTAGAGCGAGGGTAAGCAAGGGCAGAAAGAGTGATCGACGCAGGCGTGCGATCAGCGCCGTTGCCCTGCTTAGGGGAAGCGAATTCATAACGATTTCCTAGGCTGTAGTGGTCTGGGGCCGCGAGGCGGCCGGTTTCAGAGCACGAACCTAGAGCGTGGTGGCCGTTCGATCAGGTAGATCGGCACTTCAGGGACAATTGCCCGCAACGAGCTGGGAGGGGTTTCCCGCTCGGGGCGTGACAGTAGTGTCAACGCCGACCCGAGATAGGGGATCTCATGGCTATGGTCAGCTGCATGTTTGTGGCTCGGGAATGCCGGCGCGTCCACGTCATGGGAATGACCATGGGACACAGCGCCAGAGTAATCCCCCGGTATCAGCGGTGCTTTGATGGCGGCCAGCGAATGCCCTACCCAGGCCAATAGCAAGGCCAGTATCAATGCGATAACGGGTTTCTTCGAGGCACTACGGCGAGCCATTTTCCTATGTCTTGCAGCTTGCAAAGGACCAACAGGGTCGTTTGACCGTATCCCCCCCAGGGGGATAGGATGCGAGCGTAAATCATCGAGGCATAGGACTCAAGGCATGAGCGATCACGAACACAGCCATGGCCACCGACACCAAAGCCACAGCGATGTCATGAAGCGCCTGAAACGCGCCGAGGGCCATCTGCGCAGCATCATCACCATGATCGAGGATGGCCGTGAGTGCGTGGATATCGCGCAGCAGCTGCATGCCGTGGAGAAGGCCGTATGCCAGGCCAAGCGCACTCTGATTCAAGATCACATCGATCACTGCCTGGAGCACACGATGGACGCCCTCGCTACTGGCGAGCGCACCTCCCTTGAAGACTTCAAGCAGATCACGAAGTACCTGTAGGTATCACCATGTCGAGCTTTGCCGAATTGCTGCAGCAGGGTGCGTCTCACGCCTGGCTGTACTTCCCCAGCGCCATCCTCCTAGGGGCATTGCATGGCCTGGAGCCAGGCCACTCGAAGACCATGATGGCGGCCTTCATCGTAGCCATCCGCGGCACCGTGAAGCAGGCGGTATTGCTGGGGCTGGCGGCAACCATTTCGCACACCGCGGTGGTCTGGCTGGTGGCCATGGGCGGCATGTATCTGGGCCAGAACCTGAATGCTGAAACGACTGAACCCTATTTCCAGCTCGCGTCCGCCGCGATCATCATCACCATCGCGCTCTGGATGCTGTGGCGAACCTGGCGTGGCGAACAGATGTGGCGTTTCGAAGAAGGTGATCATGCGCATGATCACCACCATGACGAGCTTCGCCGAATCGATACCGGACACGGGCGAATCGAACTCTCGATCTTCGAGGAAGGGGTTCCCCCGCGCTGGCGTCTGCGCACTCTGACTGGTCACTCTTGGCCAGCAGAAGACGTGAATCTGTCGACGACGCGTCCTGATGGGACAGCTCAGCTGTTCCGCTTTGTGCATCGCGGCGAATACCTGGAATCGGTCGCGGAAATTCCAGAGCCTCATCAGTTCACCGCGCGTCTGAGCCTTGGCCACGCGGGCCATTCGCACGACTATGACCTCGATTTCCATGAGCACGACCACGGCCACAACCATTCCGATCTGCAGGGCCTGGAGCTGTCGCTGGAGGGATACCAGGATGCCCATGAGCGAGCCCACGCCAACGACATCCGCAACCGCTTCAATAACCGCAACGTCACTACAGGCCAGATCATCCTGTTCGGCCTTACCGGAGGACTGATCCCCTGTCCTGCCGCGATTACGGTGCTGTTGCTATGCCTGCAGGTGAAGGAAGTCGCACTCGGGGCTGTTCTGGTGCTGTGCTTTAGTGTCGGCCTGGCGTTGACGCTGGTATCCGTCGGCGTAGCTGCTGCGGTGGGCGCTCGCCAGGCCTCCAACCGGTGGCCATGGCTGGGAGCGGTCGCGCGTCGCGCGCCCTACCTCTCGAGCATGCTCATTATTGGGGTCGGTATCTACGTCGGTGTTCATGGCTGGATCGGTCTGACCGCCTAAATGTGGGAGCTATCAGGCTACCTGGGCCTACTCCTCGCGGCCTTCAGTGCCGCGACTTTGATCCCCGCACAGTCCGAGGCAGTGCTCACCGGCCTGCTGATAAGTGGCAACTACTCGGTGGTCATGCTGTTGGTGGTGGCTACGGCAGGAAACGTTCTGGGTTCCGCGCTCAACTGGCTGCTCGGTCTCTACATTGAGCGCTATCGGCACAGACGCTGGTTCCCGGTCAGTGACGACAAGCTGGCCCGCGCGCAGCGGGCCTACCACCGCTACGGTCGTTGGTCACTGCTGCTGAGCTGGGTGCCGATCATTGGCGACCCGCTGACCCTGATTGCCGGCGTCATGCGCGAACCCTTTTGGAGCTTCTTTTTGATCGTGCTGCTGGCCAAGGCTGCTCGATACTTGGTGCTCACCGTGGTGACCCTCGGGATCATGGGGTAATGCGCTCGACCAGCCTGGATCTCGTCAAATGGCTCGCCATGCTGACGATGGTCATAGACCACCTGCGCTATCTCTGGCCTGAAGAGACAGCCTGGCTGTTCGTGGTTGGACGCTTCGCCTTCCCACTGTTCTGCGTGGGTATTGCCGCCAACGTGTCACGTTCACGCCCAGGAGATCTGTACAGCGATAACAACTTTCGCTATCTGCGCTGGCTACTGGCTTTCAGCCTCATATCCGAGCTGCCGTATCGGGCGTTGTCCGAGATGAGCAATACGCTGAATGTCATGCCGACACTGATGTTGGGGCTCATAGTTGCTTGGAGTGTCCATCACAGCGATCGTGCAGGCTTGATGCTGGGGCTATTCACGCTGACCGTTGCGACAGTGCTTCATGATCGGCTGATGTACGGCGCGTTTGGAGTCCTGCTGCCGGCCACCATGGTGTTGGCAGTGCAGCGCCCCGGGGTCACCTGGCTCATACCCGCAGTCTTCAGCGTGTTGGCCAATAGCCGTGACGGTTGGATCGGAGCTGGTCCCTTTGGCACCTGGTGGGCCATGGCCACGACCTTTGCGGCTCCGCTGGTTGGCCTGTGGCTATTGCGCCAGAAAATCACCCAACACATATGGCCAGTGGGGCGCTGGGGTTACTACTTCTACCCCGGCCATCTAGCGGTGCTGGCGTTGTTTCGTGCGGCTCTCTGACCGGTCGATCAAAATCCCCTTGCTCAATGCAGGCCTTTTGCCATAATCCGGAGCGTGACCTAGATCACATATAAGAGCCAATCGAAACGGAGTTTAAACATGAAGAAGCTTTCTGCCGCCCTGATCTCCACCGTGATTGCCCTGTCCTCTGCTGTCGCAGTTGCCCATAGCGGAGGCACCGACTCGAAGGGCTGCCATACCAACCACTCCACGGGCGAGTACCACTGCCATTGATTTAGGCAGTGCTGGCCGCCTCTCGTGAGGCGGCCAGAACCAGATGGCTAGACCAAATCGCACACCGGCTGCTTGGCTTCACGCCAACCTGCAAAGCCGTCGACGAGATACCGCGCATCCAGTCCCATTGCCCAGAGAGTAGCGGCACACCCCTGGCTGATCTCATGCCCATGGGCGCAGTAAAGAATCACGGGGCGATCCCGTGGCACTTGATCCTTCCAAGAGAAAAGCTGTTCGGGGTCATACCATTTCGCCTCAGCGATCTGTGCTCCGTCAGCGTTGCGTGCGATAGCTCGGCGTACATCGAGTAACTCAAAGCAGCGACCTGAAGCCTGCCACTCAGCGAGCTCGCGAATCGATATGCGCTCCATAACCTCTCCCTAACGCAACAGGTGGATAGCCAAACCCACAAGAGCACATCCCACCAACACCTGGATGACTCCACGCTTGAAGCGGAAAAGTGCGACTGCGGCACCGACAGCGATCAACGCCGAGGGCCAATCGAAGCTGCCAGCAAAACCCTCAGGCCACAGCACGTGATAGCCGAAGAACAGCGCCAGGTTGAGGATGACGCCAACCACCGCAGCAGTAATGCCGGTCAGCGGCGCGGTGAACTTCAGTTCGTTGTGGGTGGACTCCACCAGCGGCCCGCCGGCGAGGATGAACAAGAACGAGGGCAGGAAGGTAAACCAGGTGACGAGGCTGGCTGCTACAGCGCCGGCAAGGAATGCCTGTTCTGGCCCGAAGACCTGATGCACATAGGCACCAACGAAGCCCACGAAGGCCACCACCATGATCAGCGGCCCCGGGGTGGTCTCGCCCAGCGCCAGGCCATCGATCATCTGGGTGGGGGTCAGCCAGCCGTAATGGCCTACCGCGCCCTGATAGACATACGGCAATACCGCATAGGCGCCGCCGAAGGTGAGTAGAGCAGCCTTGGTGAAGAACCAGCCCATTTGAGTCAGGGTGCCCTCCCAACCATACAGGGCGGTCAGTAGCCCCATCGGCAAGGCCCACAGCACAGCTCCTACAACGACCAACAGAGCCAAGCGCGACCAGCGGAAGCGCGCATGCGCCGGCGGTGGCGTGTTGTCGTCGATCAATGCCGGCCCATAGGACTGTTTGGATGCCCCATGCCCACCACCGACGCTGAACTTGTCCGGGGCATAGCGTCCGCCCAGGTAGCCAATCATGGCCGCCCCTAGAACGATCAGCGGGAACGGGATATTGAGGGCGAAGATCGCCACGAAGGAGGCAGCAGCGATCGCCCACAACCAGTTGTTTTTCAGCGCGCGTGAACCGATACGGTGGGCAGCCTGAACAACGATGGCGGTGACGGCGGGTTTGATACCGTAAAACAATCCCGCCACCACCGGCACTTCGCCGAAAGCGATGTAGACCCAGGACAGGGCGATCAGGATGAACAGTGAGGGCAGCACAAACAGTACGCCGGCGATCACCCCACCCCAAGTGCGATGCATGAGCCAGCCGATATAGGTGGCCAGTTGCTGAGCCTCCGGGCCTGGCAGGAGCATGCAGTAGTTCAACGCATGCAGGAAACGGCGCTCCGAGATCCAGCGCCGCCGCTCCACCAGCTCCTGGTGCATGATCGAGATCTGCCCGGCCGGGCCCCCAAAGCTGATGAAACCTAGTTTCAGCCAGAATAAGAATGCTTCAAGTAGACCTATGTTCTCTACCTTGTCTTGCTCTGTTGCGTGCATGGCCGTCTCATTCATCACTTTGTCCTTCCTTGCCGAATGCCGCCAGCAGTCCATCGAAGATGGCGCAGGCCGCAGCCAATAACTGATCGTCGTTTTCGATGCTGGCTCGCAATCCAGCCAGTACCCGCTCTACACCCGTCGCTTCTGTGGGTTGCGCGCCCCCCACGTCCAGGTAGTGAACCAGAGCCCCTACGCGCTGAAGCCCTGGCGCCTCCAGCCCGAAGCTGGCCTGCAGGGTTTCGAAGGTGACCTTGGTGCCGACATGGCTGAACCGGGCGCCATCGAAATCGAACCCAAGTGCTTCCGCTGGGCATGCATCAGGAGAGGGAAGCCAGAGGATGCTGGCACCTGGATCGATGAAGCGGCGGATCAGCCAGGCGCTGGCCAGACGGTCAACCCAGGGGCGCTGGCGAGTCGCCCAGGTTCGCCCTTGGTAGTCCCGCGGGTCGAGCTGCTCGATGGTTTGCTCGTGGCTGGTGGGCTCGTCCTTGGACAGCGCGCGGTTGATGGCCACCTCGAGGTCGCGCAGCAGCGCGTCTGCCTGCCGCAGAGGTTCGCCTGGAAAGAAGTCGATCAACTGGATCTGTGCGAACGACTTGCGCAACTTACGGGCCTGGCGAGCAGTCGCCAGTGCGTTCTCGGGCGTCAGCTGGGCCAGTTGGGGCTCAACCTCCGAGCGCAACCTGGTGTAGTCGTCGCCACGGTCAAAGAGAGGTATGAAGCGCTCACCCTGGGGATCAGTGACCGGCAGGAGCGACGCCGAGCCACCACTATCCAGCACGTCACGCTCGACGGACTCCAGTACCTCACGACTAGCCGAGCCATCCGGCAATAGGTACACGCCGTCGCGAAGAACGGCAGCTCCTGCACTCTTCAGCGTCCGCCAAGCCCGCATTCGCTCGGCGGCATTTGCCGTAGGCAGTGCCATCACGAGACATAGCCAATTAATCAATGTAGAGATCTCACTAAATATGTTCGATCTATACATTACTCTGCGATTGCTCTATTTGGAACTGCGAAATGGGTTCTGCAGCGTTAGTAGACTGCTTACCTCCAGGTACCGGCAAAGCGAACTGTCGGTGTGGTGCGAATGACTGTCGGAGGGATGCGAATAGGTGTCGGTGGCGTGCGAATGGCCGCCGGAGGGATGCGAATCGGTGTCGGGGCGTGCGAATGGCTGTCGGAGGATGCGAATAGGTGTCAACGTGTGCGAAAGGCTGTCGATTTTGAAAAACCGCGTTGTGTCGGTTTTGCGTGCGAATCAGTGTTGGTTAGGAATGTGAATTAGTGTCGGAACCAATGCGAATACTCACTTGTCCTCCCACATGTGGAGGACTTGCCATGAACATCTCTGCTACCTGCACCCGCCGGCCCTGGAACAAAGGAAAGTTGGTCGGACAGAAAACCCCGCTCCGGCTGAGAGATATCTGGGCCATCCGAGTAAGGCTTCAGCTTGCAGAACGAACCCGGGATCTGGCTTTGTTCGATCTGGCCATCGACAGCAAGCTTCGAGCCTGCGACTTAACCAAGCTCCGTGTATGCGACGTTGCTCATGGCGAGCATGTGTCATCACGAGCAATGGTTATGCAGCAGAAAACGAAGCGACCAGTGCAGTTCGAAATTACTGAGCAAACACGGTCTGCTCTCGCGGCCTGGATACACCAAGCCCAGCTCCGTAGCCAGGACTGCCTTTTCCCGAGCAGGCTGCACACCTCAGACCATCTATCCACTCGTCAATACGCTCGTATCGTCAAAGGCTGGATGCAAGCCATTGGCCTTGATCCGGCCATGTATGGCACTCACACAATGAGACGTACAAAGGCATCACTGATCTATCGCAGGACAAAGAACTTGCGGGCCGTTCAACTTCTGCTTGGCCATACGAAGCTGGAGAGCACCGTTCGATATCTTGGGATTGAGGTCGACGACGCCTTGGAAATGGCAGAGCAGACCGAGGTTTGACCATGTATAGCGACGGTCGAAGTCAGGCCGTCGCTAACCGGCCAAATGCTGCCTCCGGCAGCTACCGACCAAAGCCTCCACAGAATTCCATCCAAATACTCATTGGCGCCTAGCCCACGGGGCAAACAGGGCGCGCAGCAGGCGGGATAAGAACTTGGGTACATCAATCTCAGCGATCAGCAGAGCTGAAAAGATGAGAGCTGCACCGGCCAGGGTTCTTCCATCCAAGGTTTCGCCAAGGAGCATCGCTCCCGCGAATGCTGCGAAGATGGGCTCGAACAGGTAGGTCAGGGCTACTTTTTCTTCTTCGAGATACTTCTGCGCAGCACTCTGAACCGCGTACATGAAGGCTGTGGCGAGCAACGCGCAGAACAGAACTCCTTCCCAGAAGGAGGAATCCATTGGGGCCCATTCGGCCCTAGCGTCGAAAAGTGCAGCAAAAAGGCATCCAGTAGCGCAGGTAGCCAGCGCAGTGATGACCGTAAGCATCGAGTCGTACTTATGCGAGAAGAAGCCAACCGTGAGCACATATGCGGCAAAAAAGACTGCACAGCACATGATCCAGATGTCACCTGGATTCAGAGTAAGCCCGGCCCTCGTAACGATCAGATAGAGCCCTGTCAGCGCGACGGCGCAGCAGAGCCAGATTCGAGGCTCGACGCGCTTCCGAAAGAGAGCCCACTTGAAGACCGGGATGAGCAATACATCCAGGCCAGTGATGAAGGCGGTGTTGGTGATGCTGGTGTGCTGAAGCCCGACAGTCTGGAAAATGTTACCCAAACACAAGGGTAGACCTATGGCCACGCCGGCCAGGAGCGCTTCTTTGTTGATCAGTTTCAGCCGTCTGAAAAAGATCACGCAAAGCACTAGCGTAGCGAGTGCGAACTTGTACCCCAGGAATACGAAGGGTGACTCGTCCGCAACACCCACTTTGGTGAAGGCAAACGAAATCCCCCAGAACGCGGTTCCGAGGATTAACAGGCATAGATACGTCTGACGAACAGGCATGCGAAAACCATCCATTCAAATTGGAGTGGTTAGAGCATGCGGAGAGGCCGCAAGAAAGCCCGAGTATGCCTTCAATCTCTTCTCTAACGTTAAGGCAAGTCGGTAAAGCGCTTTCATCTGCCGCTATTAATCAATCTGGGGCCGCAGGCTGTCAACAGGTGCTACAAACCAGTCTGCAGCAAGCTGCCATCGACAGATGGCTAGTCGATGACGCGGAATCCGACTTTGTCCCAATAGCCTGCAAGGACAGAGGAATGAAAGCAGGTTGCAGCGCCATGGCTTTCTGCGTGTGCACTCGGATCCATTTATGGACGAGGTTTGCGTTGAGGCTGTGGCTCAGCGCAACGCTGGCAATCGAGGCCCCGGGCTGGGCGCACTCTTGAATAATCTGGGCCTTGAAGGATTTGGAGTAGGAACGGCGTTGTGGCTGCATGAAAGACCCGCTTAAAAGGCTAGAAATGGTGTCCACTTAAATCAGGTGGACACCATCGCCTTTGGCGTCGGGGCCAGGAAGGTGTGTTGGCCGGACGGATACGAAAAGTTCGCGATACGTGGTGGACCACTGAGGGCCACCAGTTGCGGATACGGCCGGGCGACCACGCCGGCGATCGGGAGGGATGCATGCTTTATTACGCTGGGTTGAAGAAGATTAAGGACGCCGCAACTCGCCGGCGCACATTGAAGGTTGGTCTGTCCCGGAACTGGTGGACAGGTAGTTAAGAGCTACTGTCACTAACGCCTTACCGGAAGGCTTTTCACCGAATGTGCCCGCTGTTCGTCCAGAGTGTTGTAGTACGTATTTTGGGTGGTGCTGAGACTATTGTGACGAAGGTCAGCCTGGAGGTCCTTCATGTCACGATACGGTGCATCAAAGGTTGCGGAGGTGTGACGTAACCAGTGTAGTGAGGCCGAGCGCAGTTGGTCTATTTCGTCGTTGCTCCAGCCTTCCTCGGCCATACGCACCATCGCGCGGTCAAATAGCTCTTGCAGCATCAGGCGGATATGGCGATCAGAAAGCCCGCCGCGTCCCTTTAGGGTGCTGATCAGCGGTGTTTTCTCGTGGGCGGAAGGGAGGGGAGAGAGCTGCAGATGCTGGCGATAGCGTACGAGGTAGTTCTGGATATAGTCATCGCGGATGCTGATCTTGGCGGCCTTGTTGCCTTTGCCCACCACATGAAACCACCAGTTGCCCATGCTATCGCGGCGGATGTCGCCCATAGTGGGCGTCCAGTTGTCACGCCCGACCAAATCGGAGACGCGTAAGTACATAGAGAACAGGGTCGCAACGATGAAAAGCGTGCGTTCGTATGTCGGGTCGGCCACGGCCATTTGCTCGGCAGTCTCAATCACGTAGCTCCACTGCAACGGTGTCAGGGAACGGGACGCCACATCCAAGGTATTGCGTTGCTTGTAGATGGATTTCTGTTTTACCGCTCGGAAGGGGTTCACCTCGGTGAGGCCCTCATCAATGGCGTGCTGGAAGAAGCTGCCGCAGACTGCGAATACCTGAGCCACCGAGCCTTGGGACATGCGGTAGGGACGGGAGGGAAGGGCGGCAACGGCCTCTTCGGCAATCTTGCGTTCGCGCTTGGCCACGGTGTGACTGAAAGGTCGCCATTGCAAATTGACGGTGTAGGTGTCCGTGTCGAGCTTCTTACGACCGCCCACACGCAGGAAGCGGGACTTTACGACCGGACCTATCCAGTCGGCGGGAGGGTTGAGGCAGAACTCCATGAAGGCCTCGGCGTCCCGGCGACGCAGTTCGACAAGGGGCTTGCCAGCCACCAGCAGGGACCAGAGCAGCAGCCGCTCAATGTGGGTTCGATAAGAGTTGAACGTGGCTTCGTTGCCGGCGTAGGACTTCAGAAATCCCCGAACGGCGCGATAGCCTTCGACGGCTTGGAGCTCATCGGTACAACCTTGCTCAGCCTGGTCAATCGAGTTGAGTCTCTTAAAATCTGTAAACCTCATGATGCTTACTGAAAACATAGGCAAAAACAAGCGGTTAGGATTTTGATCCGATCTTTAAAAGCGGAGAAATGAAACGTGCCTGGGTTAATACCGGGAGCGTCCGCCGTTCCTCTTGGCCGGCCTTGGGCTGACTGAGCGTAGAGATGTACTCGTTGGGCTAGCCCGCAGACGGAATCAGCTATCGCTTCTATCGGTATGCTGCGGGTGGCGCAGCAGCCATATACGTCGCGCCGTAGCTCCAGAGCGTGGATGCTTTACAGACATGGTGAGGAACCTTGGACCTCGGAAAGAGGCATCAGCCAGTTCCAAATATTGAAAAGCAATCTGCGTCACCTCAGCGCGAGCGGCGGGCTACCTGATCCTTATGGCCTTGATTTTCAAGAGTCTCCACTTTAAAAGACAGATTTCCAGTCTTTCAAAGTCACCCACAGATTCAGTCTGGCCAAAACGAGAGTAAAGAGCCCTACATTGGATAAGCCTTGGTTTCGCATAATGTATATTATGTTAAATTACGTATTGGCTTGAGTATGCGCTGAACCGCTATGACAGCTGGTTCGCATCAGGCACGTAAAGCGATCCCCCGCTCTTTGGGAGATACTCATGCCTGATGAGCGAATCCTTAGCTGAAGGCGCAATTACAGGTGGTAATCGCCTGCGGCCTCCGGCTGATATAGCACTTTCCTGATCTCGATCCGGCGGGTCCGATCAGACACTCGCCAGTCGATGGCGTCTCCCTCCTGATAACCCAGGATGGCTGCGCCGATGTCGGAACACACGGAATGCTTGCCGGCGCTGCTGTCCGCGTCTTCAGGGTAAACCAAGGCCACTTCGATCTCTTCGTCATCCAGCTGCAACAACGCCCTGGAGTTCATCGTGACGACATTGCACGCCACCTGTTGCGGCTTGACTACGATGGCCCGCTCAAGCTCATGTTCGAGTTCAACAATGGCCGGGCCTTGCTCGAGCGCGATCAGACATTCGAGCCTGGCCTTGTCGATTTCAGTGATATAGATCCCCGTGGAGTCGCCAACGGCACCTGCGCGCAGTAACTGGAAATAGCGCCCCGCCGTCATGGCAAATGACTTCAATGTCGGCGTTTCGCTCTCAAGCAGAAAACCGCTGCGTTGAAATGCTTTCAGCGAGCGCACGTTGTCCGGATGGATCTTGGCGATGAGCTTCTCTGCCCGGATGTCGAGGAAAGCCAGTTTCATGCCTTCGCGGATCGTACGGGCGCCAAGGTTTTGCCCCCATTTGTTGCTGTCTCCGATGGCCAGGACTATCTCGCACTCCCGGCCGGTCTTGATCAAACGGACAAAGCCCACCGGGGCGTCCTGCCGGTCGTAGGCCATGAAGAATCGGCCGCCCCGGTTGAACAGATGGGTCAGGATCGGCAATTGAGTTCGTTCGATGGCTTGCTCTATGGAGCGGGAAACATTACGCGAATCGCTCAGGTAGCAGGTGACGCGCTCATCCTGCAACCACTCCATCAGCGTCAGCGCGTGTGCCCGAGTAATTTCAGGGCACAGCGAAATGAAAGGCTTGTTCATCTTCACCACACACTTATATGTAAAGAATGAAAGCCCTTCATGGCTATGGCCATGACGGTTCTTTCGGCAACCGGCTACTTTAAGCCATAACGCGAGTAATGCCGAACCGCCAAAGCAGTCCTCCACGGGTTGAGCCACCCTCTCCTGCAGTTGTCGCTACAACTGCGTGCGTATGATTCTTTCGAATTCAACACTGCGGCTGCTGTGCTCCTGCAACTGCTGCCGAAACTGCGGTGACAGCTGCTCCGCGAGCACTTGCTCGAAACCGTGGCGAATTTGTTTTTCGGTGCGCAGCGCCGCGCGCAAACGGGCGCGGCCGCGCTCAGGTAACAGCGAGGTGGTCACGCTGTTCCAGGCATGGCGAAGCATGCCGAACAGACTTGGATGCTGTGTCGGTCGGCCGCCATAGGTAACGATCTGATTGTGCAGGCAGGCCATCAGCGCCGAGCACTGCTGTTCGCGCTCGCGAAATAACCGCTGCTGCTCGGATGTACTCGCGCTGCCTGCAAGACGTCGATAGCTCAAGCTGGCGTCGTGGCAAGTCATCAGAAGGTGGTTGAGCTGGGCAATGGTCTTGTCCAACGTCGGCATGCGCTACGCCTCCCCTGCGCACTCGGATGCACAGAACTGACACCGGGTGCGCGCAGTGTTGCGGCACCCGGTAGACGGATCAGCTCTTGGCACGAGCCACGTCACGCATCGCTCTGACTTCATCGTGATTGCGCAGCACGCCCTGATACTGACGCTCCACCATGCTGCGGATTTCTGGGGGCAGATTCTTGGTCAGCGCTTCACTGTAGCGCTCCTTGGCCACGTCTTCGCCGCGCTCGGCTTCGTTGAGAATGGCCTCTTCGTCCTTGCCGGTGACCAGTGATTTCAGGTCGACCCAGCGGCGGTGCAGGTCTGCCCCCACGCTGGTGCTGTCCTCTGGCTCGCCGCCCAATTCCAGGACGGTCCGTTGCAGTTCTTCCGCCGCTTCGGCGCATTGCCGCGAGCGTTGCGAGAAGAGCTGCTTCATGTCGGGTCGCTTGACGTCTTCGGCGCAGACCTTGAAGCCTGCCTCGCCGTCCTTGCAGGTTTCGATCAGTTTGTTGAGGGTGCGTACCAGGTCTTTACGATCGTCGGTGAGATCCATGTGTTGTCTCCGGGCCGGCTAAACGGCCATTGCTGGGTGGTATGTCCCGTCTTGGGGCCTACATGGATTCCGACGTGCAGGCTGCGCTGATCGTTCAGGGAATATTCCAAGCAGCAAGCTGAGCCGGCTTCAGGTATGCACGCACCAGTTGACTGCCTCGGCCGGCATGCCGAGGCAGTCTTCACGGTGAATCACACCGGTTGCCAGTGCCTCGGAGACGTTGAGAATGCGCGGTGCGGACATCAGGCATTCGAGTACGTTGAGGGGCGCTTCGGCGCCAGCGGTGCACTCGGCGACGATGCTGGCGTAAAGCTGCAGATCGTAGTCCAGGCTCATGGCGTATTCGGACATGCGCGCGTGGTCCACGGCGCCGTTGACCGTCCAGTGAAAGGGATGAAACAGGAACTTGCTATGCGGGCAGGCCGTGCGTGTTTCGCCGGCAAGAAAGATGATGTTGCCCATGGATTCGACGGTGCCGAGGTTGTGCGTCTTCACGGGCACCGGGAGCGAGATGAGGAAGTTGTAGAGGGAGAAGCCGTAGCTGCACTCCCCACCCATGGTGGCGATCTTCAGCACCAGCTCATCGGCGCCCTGATGGATGGCCTGGCTGCATTTGTCGATCAACTGACCGCAGGTGTAGGAGTTGATCGGTGCGGTGAAATGCACGACGTGGGTTCTCATGACGGTCTCCTCTGCAATGAAATGCCTTTGCGCGGCCTTCTTTTGCAGTGAGTGAAAACGCACGGGAGGGTTTCAATTTTCTGCGCCTCGATGGCCGTGCGGATCATCACAAGCCCGGCAAAAAGCTTGAACGCAAACCAGCCAGTGGAACTCTGTTTATTTCAGGGGAGCTTTGTCAGGGGCCGTTTCGTGACCTGGCAGGCGCAATTGCGCCAAATCGAACGAGCATCTTGCTTCCCCAGGGCCGCCGCACCGTCTCCTCCTTCTCCTTGCGGCGGTTCCTTCTTTTCTGACTGGAGACGATCCTGGCCCGCTCTGGAGAGTGGCCGAACTCAGACACCATCAGGCAGTCACAACGTCGTGGCCTGCCCCACCAGGGCCACGTGCTCGCAACGAACGGACGCATGGGAGAGCATCGATGCCACTGCTCAAACTGCTGCATTTCATGGCGCTGATCTGCTGGTGTGGCGTGCTGCTGTACCTGCCCGCGATGATCGCTGCCGGCACGCGCGCCAGCGACGAGATGTTCTATCGCGACCATGCCCACCTCACCCGCACCGTCTTCAACATGATCGCCACGCCAGCCGCTCTGCTGGCCATTGGTTCGGGCACCGCGCTGTTTTTACGTGAGTCGATTTTCGACCCATGGTTGATCGTCAAGCTCACCACGGTCGCGGGGATGGTGCTCTGTCACGCCCTGTGCGGCGTGCTGATCCTGCGTATCGAACGTGCCGCCGAACCTGCGCTGCGCCGCGACTGCCTGTTGATCGCTTTGCTGCTGAGCGCCCTGATCGGCGCCACGCTCTGGCTGGTGCTGGCCAAACCCTTCTGATCATGGAGTATTCGAGAATATGCCCGGCCTGCCCCGCTCTCTCTACCGTCCAGTAGCTGGCAAGCCGGAGCCGATTGGTTCAGCGTGTATCGACACCCACGCCGTGCTCGTACACCAGGCGCCCGCCCAGATAAGCAGCCAGGCCAATCAGCGCTGCGGTCAGCAGCGACAGGTACAGGCCCCAGCGCTCCATGCCCTGCTCCGGCCCCGCGTAGCGCAGCAGCCAGTTCAGCGATGCCAACGACAGCATCATCACCGCGATGATGGCGTGGCACCAGGCGGTGATCTTGCGCCGGATGCTGCCAACCGTAAGCAGATCGACCAGCCCCGCCATGCTCGCCACCCAGCCACCGAAGGCGCCGACGCCCGCCAGCCAGAGACTGGCACGTGCCCAGAACGGATCGGCCAGCAGCAGATAGGCGATATCGGTCGCCACCAGGCCCAGCAGCGCGGCTACCGGAAAGTGGATCATCATCGGGTGCAGCGGATGCCCGGCGATGGCGGCGCGACTGACGATAACTTCCTTTATTTCGGCCATCCCGGCCTCCCTGTACAGGTGAATGATGAGGTGAAACGGGCGCGTCATTGGCTGACGCCCTGTTTCAAGTTGACCACGCTGACGCTGGCAGTTCCGTTTCTCGTTGCCTGCGAGGGGCCGCAATCTGCGCTCGATCCGGCCGGACCGATGGCGCGCGAGGTGGCAATGCTGTGGTGGGCAATGTGCGCCTTCGCCACCCTGGTGCTGATCGTGGTGATGGCCCTGTGGGTGCACGCCATGCGCCGCAACAGCCCACAGATGGACGCCGCACGGGCACGCCAGCTGACGCTGCGCTGGCTGGTCGGTGGCGGGCTGTTGTTGCCGACCTTGAGCGTGCTGCTCCTGTTGCTGTTCGGCATACCCATCGGCCATCGCATGCTGCCCTTGCCGCTGGCGGGCGAGCAGCCCATGCGTATCGAGGTGGTCGGCCATCAATGGTGGTGGGAGGTGCGCTACCCGGACAGCGGCGTGGTTACCGCCAATCAGCTGCACCTGCCGGTCGGCAGGCCGGTGGACCTCGACGTCACCAGCGCCGATGTCATTCATTCCTTCTGGGTGCCGCGCCTGGGTGGCAAGATCGACATGATCCCCGGCCGGGACAATCGTATCCGCCTGCAGGCTGATCAGGCCGGCACCTTTCGTGGCCAGTGCTCGGAGTTCTGCGGCACACAGCACACGCACATGATTCTCGATGTGCAGGCTCACGACGAAGAAGACTTCGCCAACTGGCTGCAGGCGCGCCGCGAACAACAGGTCAGCGCCCTGCCCGGCCCGGCTGGTGAGGTGTTCGCCGCGCGTTGCGGTCAGTGTCATCGCGTGGCGGGCGTGAGCGAAGGCAATCGCGCGCCGGATCTCAGCGATGTCGGTGCGCGATCGATGCTCGGCGCCGGTGTGCTGAGCAATGAACCAGGCGCACTGTTGCGCTGGCTGCACGAGCACCAGCGGCTCAAACCCGGCAACGCCATGCCACTGCATGACGATCTCGACCCCGACCACCTCAGCACCATCGCCGACTGGCTGGAGACTCTGCGCCCGTGACTACGCCAAGCAACGAACAGGTTGCCGCCCAGGAACAACTGCACGATCAGTTCAATGACGTATGGGGCAACCCGCGCGGCTGGAAGTCGCTGACCATCGTCAATCACACCACCGTCGGTATTCGTTTCATGCTCACCGGGCTCGGGTTCTTCCTGTTCGGTGGTTTGCTGGCGATGCTGGTGCGCACGCAGTTGGCCATACCGGGCTACGACTTTCTCGAGCCGGACGTCTACAACCAGGTCTTCACCATGCATGGCACGGTGATGATGTTCCTGTTCGCCGTGCCGATGATGGAAGGCCTGGCGGTCTACCTGATTCCGAAGATGCTTGGCGCGCGTGACCTGGTGTTCCCGCGGCTGTCGGCACTGGGTTACTGGTGCTACCTGTTCGGCGGGCTGATTCTCTGTGCCAGTCTGCTGCTGGGCATCGCGCCTAAGGCCGGCTGGTTCATGTACACGCCGCTGTCCAGCGCAGTGCATACGCCCGGGCCGAACTCGGATTTCTGGCTGATCGGCATCACCTTCGTGGAAATCTCGGCGGTGTCGGCCGGTGTCGAGCTGGTGGTGTCGATCCTGCGCACCCGCGCCGAAGGCATGTCGCTGAACAAGATGCCGATCTATGCCTGGTACATCCTGGTGATGGCCATGATGATCGTGGTCGGTTTCCCGCCGCTGATCCTCGGCAGCATCCTGCTGGAGCTGGAGCGCGCGGTTGGCCTGCCGTTCTTCGAAGTGGCGCGTGGCGGTGACCCGATTCTATGGCAGCACCTGTTCTGGCTGTTCGGCCATCCCGAGGTGTACATCATCTTCCTGCCGGCGGCCGGCATCGTCTCGACCCTGCTGCCGGTGTTCTGCCAACGGCCGCTGGTGGGCTACCGCTGGGTGGTGCTGGCGATCCTCACCACCGGCTTCATCAGCTTCGGCCTGTGGGTGCACCACATGTTCACCGTGGGCATCCCGCAACTGGCGCAGGCGTTCTTCTCCGCGGCGAGCATGCTGGTGGCGATCCCGACCGGCATCCAGGTGTTCGCCTGGATCGCCACACTGTGGGTCGGGAGGCCGCTGTATCACGTGCCGATGCTGTGGTTGGTGGGGTTTCTGGTGATCTTCGTCTGCGGCGGACTGACCGGCGTGATGTTGGCACTGGTGCCCTTCGACTGGCAGGTGCACGACACCCACTTCGTGGTGGCGCACATGCACTACGTGCTGGTGGGCGGCATGTTCTTCCCGCTGCTGGCCGGCATCTACTACTGGCTGCCGCACTTTTCCGGACGCATGCCATCGGTACGCCTTGGCAAGTTGGGCTTCTGGCTGGTGTTCATCGGCTTCAACCTGACCTTCCTGATCATGCACTGGACCGGCCTGATGGGCATGCCGCGGCGCATCTACACCTACCAATCCGGCCTGGGCTGGGACCTGCCCAACCTGATTTCGTCTATCGGCAGCTTCATCATGGCCATTGGCATCGCCACGGTGCTGCTGGATATCGTCCTGCACTTTCGTTTCGGCCAGAAGGCCACGAAGAATCCCTGGAACGCGGACACCCTGGAGTGGAGTACGCATCTGCCGCCCAGCCCCTACAACTTCGTCAGCCTGCCACCGGTGCGTACCCGTCACCCGATGTGGGAGCTGCCCGACCTGGAGGAGCGCATCGACCGTGGAGAGTTCGCCCTGACCGTGATCGACCATGGCCGGCGAGAAACCTGGGGTATCGAGCCGCTGACCGGCAAAGTACGCGAGATCATCCATCTGCCGGGCAATAGCTGGTGGCCTTTCATCGCCTCGCTGTTCATCGCTTTCACCTGCCTGGGGCTGCTGAGCAAGTTCTACTGGGTCGCCCTAGTGGCCAGCATCGTCGCCGTGCTGGTGCTGCTGCGCTGGAGCTGGGAGAACGGCGCGCACCCGCTGGCGGCGCCGGATGCGCGAGTGCAACCTGGCGAGCCGCCGCTGCACTCACGCACCTGTGATGGCCCGGGGCTGTGGGGCATGGGCGTGACCCTGCTGGCCAACGGCGCCTTGTACCTGGCGCTGCTGTTCGGCTGGTTCTATCTGTGGACGGTCTCGCCGAACTGGCTGGTGCCGGACGATGCGGTCATCGATCAGCGCTTGCTGCTGGCCAGCGCCGTATTGCTGAGCATTGCCGTGTTGTGGCAGCGACCGGTATTGCGCCGTCTGCGTCAGGGCCAGGGTGAACCCGCTGCGTTGATCACCTGCTTTGTCGGGGCGGCGCTGCTGGGCGCGTTGCACACCGGGCTGCTGCTCTGGGCCCTGCTGGCTGGAGAGCTGGCGCCGCGCGCCACTGCGCATGATGCGGTGATCGTGGTGATGCTCGTCTACAGCCTCGCGCACGGGGCGCTGGCGACCATTCTCAGCGCGTTGCAGGCCCTGCGTGTGCATCATGGCTATGTATGCAAGCGCACGCCCTACGAGCCCTTGGTGGTCGAGCAATTCTGGCAATACAGCCTGGCCGTGATGTGGATTACCTACTGCAGCGTGGTGCTGTTCCCGCCAACCTTCGGAGGTGTGTGATGCAGCCGTTACGCTCCCCCTACAACCCGATCCACATCCCTCTCGGGCTGGTGCTCTGGAGTATCTGGTTCGTCGTGCTGTACGGCGGATTGTCGGTTGGTTGCGCACTGTCGCCTCCTGATCCCATACAGGGGCAATGGACCTGGCTGAACGGTCTGCTCGCTCTGCTGAGTCTGTTCACCATGGCGGCCCTGCTGGGTTTGGCCTGGCGGTTTCAGCGCGCCGCCAGGGACGAGCGTGAAGGCCCGCCTGCGCGCTTCGTGGCTCGCCTCGCTGCGGGCGTGAACCTGATCGGCGCCATCGCCACCGTTTTCGTCGCGCTGCCAACGCTGAGCCTGCCGCCATGCCTATGATCGTCCTCGCCCTCCTCCTTCTGCCTGGCACGGCCGCCGCCCATGGCCTGCTCGATGGCCATCTGCATCTGAACGAGCGCGTACCGCTGCTGCTTAGCGCTCTGCTGCTCGGTGCGGCCTGGCTGCTGTACATCCTGGGTTGCCGCAAAGTGCGCCCGCACGGGCGCGAAGCGTTGTGGATGCATCTGGCCATGGTCCTCACCGTGCTCGCCGTATTCGGCCCCATCGATGACTGGGCGGAGACCAGCACCAGCCTGCACATGGTCCAGCACATGCTGTTCATGATCGTCATCGCACCACTCTGGGCGCTGGCTCGGCCGTTGCCGCAATGGCGAGCAGTGCTCGGTGGCTGGATGGCGCCGGTGTCCAACGCCATTCTGCGCAGCGGTCGTTATCCGGTGGCACTGGCCATGCTGCACGGCGCGATGATCTGGGTCTGGCACACCCCCAGCCTGTACATGCTGGCGCTGGACAACACCTGGTGGCACGCCATCGAACATGCCTGCTTCCTGTTCAGCGCCTGGCTGTTCTGGTGGTCCTGCCTGCGCGCCAATCCACGGCAGGTGCCACACGCACTGATGGCCATTCTCCTGACGCTGATGCACACCGGCCTGCTCGGCGCCCTGCTCACCTTCGGCAACACGACCTTCTATGGCGAGTCCCGCGACCTGGCCGACCAGCAACTGGCTGGCTTGTTGATGTGGGTGCCAGGCAGCCTGGTCTACCTCTCTGCTGCCGGCTGGATCAGCTGGCGGTGGTTGACACAGATCTGGCGTCGGCAGGCACGAGAAGGTGCGGAGAACTCCCTGTAGCGCAGATTTCAGGCGCGCCAACCTCTTGTACAACTTATATTCAGGTTTTCCGCTGATGGTCAGCGCTCCGCGGAAACCATGATGCAGATTTAGTTCAGAGTATTTTTTCTGTCGTTGCGAAGCAGTTGGCTTATTCCCGGCCGCAAGGTGCTGTGCTCAAACAATAAAGTCTTGAGTGCGGAAAGCGAGTCGCGAACATCTTCCTGCAATCAACTTTGCCCAGGTCACTTTGTATAACTCCGGTAGATGATGTCACTTTGAATTTTCTTTTTACCAATCGTCCCAATCGTTGGTATGCATTGAATACATGGTTATGGTTGATGAGTGTTCACAAGGAGAGACTCATGAAACATGACCTGGAAAATATCAGATCGGCGCTAGCCAACTACGAAGTTGATATGACGCCAAGACCGGACGGCAGCATTGTGCTTACCGTTGCTCATAACGAGCGACAGTTGGTGCGCGTCCTCGATGGAAGTTGCTCCACGCAAGAATTCATTCGTCTTATTCATTTCGATATGGCTCTGAACGAAGATGCCGAGTCAGTCAATGAGGCGGTCAAACACTGTAGCACCACCCAATTACCCACCTACTCGCGCGAGCCGCTTTTTCGCACGCGCTCCTCTCGCTTATGGGCCATGAGAAAGCTCGAAAAGAAATGAGGAGATACGCAAGTGCCCAGACGCAACGATTCAAGGGGGGCTCGAAACAAGCCGGAAGATCTGTTGGGAAGAATCAGACGGCATATGCCCTATCGGCACCAGTTGATGTACGAGTGGCCCTACATGGCCGGCTCTACATGCCTGGTGGTGCTGCTGGTCTGGCAGCCTTTTCAACCGTCTGCGTTGGCGGTGATGCTGTCCCAGCCTCAACCGAAAGCCCAGACGATGCAGCGTTCTTTGCAGGAGATCGACTCGAACTGCTATCAGGTTCACAGCGAAGATCTGAACAACCCGCACTGCGAAGACTGCAGCAAAGACACTGCCGCTGCTGCGCGGCCTGACCCAGGGTTCGAATTCAGCCGCTCTATTCTGACCTGCACGGACATACACCGTGACTCGCTGCACGACAGCGACTCGGACAGACCTGACAACATGATGATCGAAGTGATCAAGTCCAATCACTCCTTCTAGCCGCCCTTGAGGCCCTCGGCTGGTATTTCCGGCCTTTATCCTGCCTTCACTGTTTCCCGCATCCCGATTATCTGAGCGAATGATCGGGGTGGCTGTCGACATGCATGTACCTTATTGAAAGGAGGCATGTCATGCCGGATTCAGTCATTTACTTTTCCATTACAATTGCCGCCTTCATCGTTCTGCTACACCTGTGGGCGGTTATCAGTGTATTTCGTAGCGACAAGCATGTCGGGACGAAAACCCTTTGGGCCTTGCTTATCTGGATATTCCCGATTATCGGGCTGGTTATCTGGGGTATTGCCGGCCCGCGTGGCCATGGTGATGGGCCAACTTCTCCTGAGCACAGCAAGTGATCAATATGATCTTTTTTAATGCCTATAAGAAGTTACTCGGCGTGCGAGTGCCGGCAAAGTAAAACCACCATTTGTTGGCGCTCATTATTATTTTATACAGTACTTATACAACGAGGCATCAACATGTCAGAAGCGTATAACTATCTCGATCACATTACCGCTTACAGCAGTTGTGCCAACGCCTGCGAGCACTGTGCTTCGGCCTGCCTGAGCGAGGGTAATGCCGGGCATTATCGCTGCGTCGAGCTATGCCGCGATTGCTCCGACCTGTGCCGCCTGACGGCAACGCTGATGCTGCGCAACAGCCCCTACGTCGCGGTGGCCAGCCAGCTGTGCAGGATCGCCTGCCTGGCCTGCGCCGAGGAATGCGTGCAGCACGTCAGCGAGCATTGTCAGGAGTGCGCGCGAACATGCCAGGTGTGTGCAGAAGAGCCGTTACTGGAGTCAGCATGAAATCGGACAAAACCACGAGAACGCCAGTGGCGCGTTCCAGCGAGGCGCTACTGGACGACCCCGGTAACGAAGACCCCGGCTCGCAGCTCGATGCGCCAATGCCGCTGCGCCCATCGACCAGGACGCAGCGCAAGAAAAGCCCCCGGCCCAGCGACGAAAAACCGTGCTAGGCCGGGCGTCGGTTCAGGCAGGAATGCTCTTGGCGCGCATCTCCCGCGCCCAGATACGATGTTGCTTCAGCGCAGTCTCGAAACGCATGTACAGCGGATCGAAGCTATCGCCGCAGAGCATGCCATCGTCCTCCTCCAGCCCCAGCATCGCCGCAAGCTGAGCGGCATCACCGCTGAGCGCCACGGGTTTGAGGTGCTTGTAGGCCTCCAGCAGGTAATGCTTGGCAACGCCATCGTCCTGCAGGGTCTTGAGCACGTACTCACCACCCGGCACGAACACGGCATCCACCGTAATCGACGGCTCCGAGGCGAAGCTGCCGTCGGGTTGCATCGGTTGGCCGTCCGAGTCCTTAAGCGCGGCTGCCGAAGGCGCCAGCAGCTTGGCCACGGCGCCGGCACCCTCCAGCATCTTTTTCAAACTGCCGACCTCGTCGGCCTTGCAACCGGGTGTCAGCAGGACCGCAACGCGCCGTCCGCGAATATCGCCGGGCAGCAGATTCATCTGGCTCAGCGCCGGGGAATCCCGGAGCTTGCCCTCCATAGAAGAGGTCGAGGTGCTGTCCAGATCGATACCCAGGTTCTGCGCGACGCGCAACGCCAGCAGCGGATCGATGTGGGCGAGAATTTCCCTCACCTGGCGCTCGCGAATGTACAGGCGCCGGACCTTCGACAGCTCGAAGCTGTAGGCATCGACGATGTGCTGCTGCTCGGTTTCGCTCATGCTGCGCCAGAACAGCGTGGCCTGGGAGAAGTGATCGGCGAAACTGGGCGAGCGCACCCGTATCTTGGTGCCGCTGACCGGTTCGGGATAGGAACTGTAGCCGCCACCGCTCGGCGCTGGCGGCGTCTCGCGCGGCCAGTTGCCGTCGATTGAGTTGGGCTCATAGGCTGCCTGGCCACGGTTGATCTGCTGACGATGCGGCGCGTCACGCTGGTTGTTGTGGAACGGACAGAGTGGCCGATTGATCGGAATCTCGTTGAAGTTGGGGCCACCCAGACGCAGCAGTTGGGTGTCGGTGTAGGAGAACAGACGACCCTGCAGCAGCGGGTCGTTGCTGAAGTCGATACCCGGCACCACATGCCCGATGTGGAAGGCCGCCTGCTCCGTCTCGGCAAAAAAGTTGTCCGGGTTGCGATTGAGCACCATGCGCCCCACAACGCGTACCGGCACCAGTTCTTCCGGCACCAGTTTGGTCGGGTCGAGCAGGTCGAAGCCAAAGCTCAGCGCGTCCTCCTCGTCCATCACTTGCAGGCCCAGCTCCCATTCCGGGTAGAGCCCGCGCTCAATGTCTTCCCACAGGCCGCGGCGGTGGAAGTCCGGATCCTTGCCCGCGAGTTTCTGCGCTTCATCCCACACCAGCGAGCAGACGCCGGCTTTGGGGCGCCAGTGAAACTTCACCAGCTTGCTCTGGCCCTCGCCATTGACCAGGCGAAAGCTGTGCACGCCAAAGCCCTGCATAGAGCGATAGGCGATGGGAATGGCGCGGTCGGACATGGTCCACAGCACCATATGCGCCGATTCCGGCGTAAGTGAGACGAAGTCCCAGAAGGTGTCGTGGGCAGACGCGCCGGTGGGAATCTCGTTGTGCGGCTCGGGTTTGACCGCATGGACGAAGTCGGGGAACTTGATCGCATCCTGGATGAAGAACACCGGCATGTTGTTGCCGACCAGGTCGAAGTTGCCCTCCTCGGTGTAGAACTTCACCGCAAAGCCGCGCACGTCGCGCACCGTATCGGCCGAGCCACGTGGCCCCTGCACGGTGGAAAATCGCACGAACACCGGGGTGCGCTTGCCGGCTTCGCCGAGGAACGCGGCGCAACTCAGGTCGCTGATAGGATCGGTTACCTCGAAATAGCCATGTGCCCCAGCACCGCGTGCATGCACCACACGCTCGGGAATGCGCTCGTGGTCGAAGTGGGTGATCTTCTCGCGCATGATGAAATCTTCCATCAGCGTCGGCCCGCGTTCACCGCCGCGCAGGCTGTTCTGATTGTCGGCGATGCGCGTCCCGGTGTTGGTGGTCAGCGCCTGCCCTGTCGCGTCCTCGCGGAAACGTTCGAGTTGTTCGAGCTTGGTGTTGCTGTTGCTGCGGTCGAGCGTGTCGCTGCCAGCCATCTGGCTGTTATCGGCGCTGTTCGGTTGCTTGCTCATTGGCTACTCCTGGTTATTCAGTGGCCATGTCATGCATGGTGGCCACGCAAGCGACGGGAAAGTCGCTCCGGGTACTTTTTGAGGCGCAGTGCAGCAGTTCCGTTCGACTTGAATTTTTCCGCGAAGCCAGTGCTGGCGGGCCGTTGCGCTTGGCCTAGCGCGGCGAATTTGTCCTGAACTTCGTCGCGACCTGCACCTTCTACCCCTGTGAACGCACATCCCAGGAGGATCGAATATGCACCCGTTGAAACCACTGGCCTTACTGGCCGCTGCCGCCTTCGCCATCTGCGCCGTCACCAGCCTGCAGGCTGCCAACAAGACGGAATCGATCAGCAGCGAGGAATTCGTCGAAGAGGCATCGGCGAAAGGCATCGCCGAGATCGAAACGGCCAAACTGGCCCTGGAAAAATCGCAGAACGAGGCGGTCAAGGGCTTTGCGCAGATGATGATCGATGACCACCGTCGGGCGAATCAGCAGTTGGCCGAACTGGCCAAGAGCAAGGACCTGGAAGTCTCCGACGATGCCGAACTGATCAACCAGGCCAAGGCCCTGGTGCTCAAACTGCGCAGCGAGGACAGCTTCGACAAGGCCTACATGAACAATCAGGTGGTCGCTCACCGCGAAACCATCGAGCTGTTCCGCCGCGCGGTAAATGTCGATGACCAGGAGCTCGCTACGTTTGCTCGTGAGACGCTGCCCAAGCTGGAGCAGCACTTGCAGCGCGCTGAGCAGTTGAACGGCCAGTTACCGGAAGAGTGATCACTTGCCTGCCGGGCTGCTGATGCAGCCCCGCTTCGCCAGGCCAATCAGCCTTGACGCAGACGTTCGTAGTAATAAGGCAACTGCAACAGGGCATAGCGCGCCGTTTGCTCACGCACCTGGTTGCGACCTCCGCTGAACTTCACCGTTTCACTGACGATGCCCTGGTGCTGTTCGAGGCGAATAGCACAGGCGATGCATTGCACGCCGTCCATTTCTCCCTCTGCCTGCGCCAGGCCGGTATTGGCCAGGACGATATCGGCATCGCTGCGTAGCAATGCGCCCAGCGCCATCTCCTGCGCAACCTCTTCGCTGGTGAGACCGAAACGCTCGATGGTGTCGGCACTGACGCCCAGGCAACGCTGCTTGGCCTGCGGCGAATAGGTGACGAACGCGCAATCAAGTACCTGGCCGCAGCCAGGCACGCCGGCCACCAGTGAGCTGATAAGCCCCGCTGTGCAGGATTCAGCAGTGGCCAAACGCAGCCTGTACTTGCCGAGAAATTTCACCACCTGTTCGACGCTTTGCATCTGCCTGCTCCTGTTAGCTGCCTGGTTGCTCTGTGAAGCGGCCGGGATGGGCAAAGTTCAACCTGTTTACAGGGCGCTCGCTCTGCAAAAAAAGGTCGAACCTTTGTTCGCATCGCCCCGTCAGCTCAAGGGTAAGGGGGAGATCGCGCAACCGTTCATCGCACTCCTCCACGGCCCTCGCCCACAAGGCGAGTCGTCCTCAGGTCCAACCCCATGGAGAGAGACATGGCAAGCGCTGCAGCCTCCGCACACATCCAAGCCACACCCACTCTTTGCGCCGCAGCCAAGCCTCCCTTGCAGATGCACAGCGAGCATCCGCAGCGCAAGCGCGTACTGTTCGTCACCTCGGAGTTCGCTGATCTGATCAAGTGCGGCGGGCTCGGCGATGTTTCCGCCGCTCTGCCCCGTGCGCTGTCGCCGCAACACGATATTCGCTTGCTGATCCCCGGTTACCGGCAAGTGGTGGAAAGCGGCCGACCGATCCGTATCGTCGGACAGTTGCCTGGCCTGGCGGCATTGCCTCCTTGCCAGATCGGCCGTATGGACCTGGCCGATGGGCTTATCGTCTATGTACTGCTCAACCATGCGCTGTACGAACGTGATGGCTCGCCTTACGTCGATGAGCATGGCCGCGACTGGGCTGACAACCACATCCGTTTCGCCCGTCTCGGCCTGGCCGCCGCAGAGATCGCCACGGGCGATGCCGGCATCCAGTGGCGCCCGGAGCTGGTCCATGCCAATGACTGGCCTGCAGCGATGGCGCCGGCCTACATGGCCTGGCGCCAGGCCAATACACCCGCCTTGCTGACCATTCACAACCTCGCTTATCAGGGCCTGTGTGACATGCGTTGCGCCAGTGAACTGGCAATACCCAGTACGGCCTGCGGCGTCGAGGGCCTGGAATTCTATGGGCAGCTGTCATTCCTCAAGGCTGGCATTGCTTACTCGCAGCATGTCACCACCGTGAGCCGCCGCTATGCCCGCGAAATCACCTCGGCGGAACAGGGCTGTGGCCTCGATGGCCTGTTGCGGGCCAAGGTGCAGAACGACCAGCTCAGCGGCATCGCCAACGGCATCGACGAAAGCTGGCACCCCGAGAGCGACCCGCACTTGCTGGAGGGTTTCAGCGCTGGCGACTGGGCGGGCAAACGAGCCAACGCCGAGTACGTCCAGCAATGGCTGGGGCTCGATGACGACGGGCCGCTGTTCGCCGTTGTATCGCGTCTGGTGCATCAGAAAGGCATAGATCTGACCCTGGAAGTGGCCGAACACATCGTCGCGCGCGGTGGCCGCATCGGCGTGATAGGCCAAGGTGAGCCGGCCCTGGAGGTCGCCATGGCGGAGCTGGGTCGACGTCATCCGGGGCGGATCGGCGTACATATCGGTTTTGACGAAAGCGATGCGCGGCGTCTGTACGCTGGCAGCGATTTTCTGCTCATGCCTTCGCGTTTCGAGCCCTGCGGCCTCAGCCAGATGTACGCTCAGCGCTACGCCTCGCTGCCCATCGCCCGCTGCACCGGCGGCCTGGCCGACACCATCGAGGATGGCGTCAGCGGCTTTCTCTTCGACGCGCCTCAGGCCGATGCCTATCGCCAGTCCATCGACCGCGCGCTGCAGGTCTTCGACCATCCCGAGCTGCTGGAAGCCATGCGCTGCCAGGCCATGAGCGCCCCGCTCTACTGGCGCCAGTCGGTGCAGCCATATGACCGCCTTTTTCAACGTCTGCTGAGCCAGACCAGTGTTCAACGGGCGTCGCACTGATGTTCAGCCATGGTGCCCGGCCAATGGCCGACGGCCGCGTGCGCTTCGCCCTGTGGGCGCCCAGTTGCCAGCAGGTGGAGCTGGAACTGCAAGATGGCGGGCTGCAGCCCATGCAGGCGCAGGACGATGGTTGGTTTGTGGCGCTGATCGAGTGCCCGGCCGACACCGCCTATCGCTACCGTATCGACGGCCAGTGGCCAGTGCCGGACCCGGCCTCGCGCCACCAGGTCGAGGACGTACATGGCTTCAGCCAGGTCATCGATCACTCGGCCTATATCTGGCATCACCGCGACTGGAACGGCCGGCCCTGGCACGAGACGGTGCTATACGAGCTGCACGTCGGCCTGTTCGGCGGTTTCCAGCAGGTCATCGAGCACCTGCCGCACCTGGCCGATCTGGGCGTCACCGCCTTGCAGCTGATGCCGCTCAATGCCTTTTCCGGGACGCGCAACTGGGGCTATGACGGCGTGCTGCCGTTTGCCCCAGCCAACGCCTACGGTACGCCCGATGAACTCAAGCAACTGATCGACAGCGCCCATGCCTATGGCCTGATGGTGTTCGTCGATGTGGTCTACAACCACTTCGGCCCGGATGGCAATTATCTGGGCGTGTACGCGCGGCAGTTCTTCCACGAAGAGCGCATCACGCCATGGGGCGCAGCCATCGATTTCAGCCGCCCACAGGTGCGCGACTTCTTCTGCGAAAACGCGCTGATGTGGCTGCTGGACTATCGCGTCGATGGTTTGCGCCTCGACGCCGTGCACGCCATCGACGATGACGACTTTCTCAAGGAGCTGGCGGCGCGGGTGCGCTCGGCGCTGCCGCAACAACGCCAGGTGCACCTGGTGCTGGAGAACGAGCACAACGCCGCGCACCTGCTACGTGATGGCTTCGATGCGCAGTGGAACGACGACGGCCACAACACCCTGCATGCGCTGCTCACCTTCGAGAACGAAAGTTACTACGCCGATTACGCCCAGGCGCCGACGCGCAAGCTGGCCACCTGCCTGGAGCAGGGCTTCGTTTACCAGGGGCAGGCCAATCGCCATGGCCAGCCGCGCGGCGAGCCCAGCGCCGATCTGCCGCCGCATGCCTTCGTGCTGTTCCTGCAGAACCATGACCAGGTGGGCAACCGCGCCTTTGGCGAGCGCCTGACGCTGCTCGCCGACGTCGACGCGCTGAAGGCCGCCACCGTACTTGTGCTGCTGTGCCCGATGGTGCCGCTGCTGTTCATGGGTGAGGAATGGGGTAGCAAGCGGCCGTTTCTGTTCTTCACCGATTACCACGACGAGCTGGCCAATGCCGTGCGCGAGGGCCGGCGCAACGAGTTCGCCGATTTTTCCCAATTCAACTCGCCGCACAGCCGCGAGGCCATCGCCGACCCTAATGCCGAGGCCAGCTTCCAGCGCTCGCAACCGGATCTGGCGCCGGCCCTGGAGCCCGAACAACGCGAGTGGCTGGCCTTCTATCGCGGCTTGTTGCAGGTGCGCCATAGCCGCCTGCTGCCAGGGCTGGAGCAGGCACGCAGTCTGGGTGCGCAGGTTTTGGGTGACGGCGCGGTGCTGGCGCGCTGGCGACTGGGCAATGGTCCGGCGCTGAGTATCGCCATCAACCTGGGTACCAGCGCCGTTTCCCTGCCTGCAGAGGCCATGCACGGCGAACGCCTGTACACCCTGCGCATCGACGACGCCGACCTGCGTCAGGCGCAATTGCCGCCGCGCAGTGCCCTGGTCACCCTGGAGCCAGCCCGATGAGTGATCAACTATTGGCCGAACTGGCGCAGGCCGCGGATCTAAGCATCGACTGGATCGATGCCTACGGCCAGCCGCAGCGCGTAACGGCAGAAGCGCAACGCAACCTGTTGGAGGCGCTCGGTTATCCCGCGCAAAGCCCGGAACAGATACGCGAAAGCCTGACCTCGCTGGTGCACCGTCAGCATGTGCCGGAAGATTCCGCCCTGCTGCTTCAGGACCAGCACCAGCCACTGGCCCTGACCCTCTACCCGGCGGAGAGCCTTTATCGGCTCACCGACGAGCAGGGCAACATCAGCGAGGGCCGGCTTGACCACGACGGCCATTTGCCGGCGCAACAGCAGCCTGGCTATTACCAGCTGGAGATTCGCGATACCCAGCATGCGCTCGCCGTGGCCCCCGCCACCTGCATGTCGGTGCAGCAGCTATGTGGCAAGCCGCGCATCTGGGGGCTGACTGCCCAGCTCTACGGCTTGCGCCGCACCGGCGACGGCGGCCTGGGCGATACCCTGGCGGTGGCGGATCTGGCCCGGCATGCCGCCAATCACGGCGCCGATGCCATCGGCCTGAGCCCGGTGCACGCCCAGTTCAGCGCTGATCTGCGCAGCTACGGCCCCTACTCGCCGTCCAGCCGGCTGTTTTTCAATACCCTGTACGCCGCTCCCGTCACCTTGCTCGGCGAGGGCCGCGTCAAGCGCGCCATTCAGGCCGCCGGGCTGCACAGCGAGATGACCCGGCTGGAGTCGCTGGAGCTGATCGACTGGCCGGCCGTGGCCGCCAGTCGGCAGCGCCTGATGCGCCAGTTGTACGCGGATTTCTGCAATGACTCCGGCCAGCTGCAGGAGCGTTTCGACACCTTTCGCACCGCTGGGGGTGATGCGCTGCAACAGCATTGCTGCTTCGAGGCCATCCATGCACAGCGCCTGCGCGAAGGGGCCAGCGGCGACTGGCGCACCTGGCCGGAGGTCCTGCGCAGCCCGAATCAGGGCGCCGTAACCCGTTTCGCCATCGAACATGTCGATGAACTGCGCTTTCACGCCTTCTGCCAATGGCTGATCGCCCATGGTCTGGAAACGGCGCAGGCCACTGCCAGCGGCGCCGGCATGGGCATCGGCCTGATCGCCGATCTGGCGGTGGGCGCCGACTGTGCCGGCAGCCAGGCCTGGTCGCGTCAGGACGAACTGCTGCCACGGGTCACCGTCGGTGCGCCGCCGGATGTGCTCAATCGTCAGGGGCAGAACTGGGGGGTCGCCGCCTTCTCGCCGCAGGGCCTGCGTCAGCACGGCTTTCGCGCCTACATCGAGATGCTCCAGGCCAACCTGGCGCATGCCGGCGGCATTCGCATCGACCATGTGATGGGCCTGCAGCGCCTGTGGGTGATCCCACAGGGCGCGGAGTCACAACACGGCGCCTACCTGCGCTACCCGCTGGACGACCTGCTGCGCCTGTTGGCTCTGGAGTCGCATCGCCATCGTGCCCTGGTGATCGGCGAAGACCTCGGCACTGTGCCCGAGGGCCTGCGCGACAAGCTCGCCGCACGCAATATCCTCGGTACCCGCGTGTTGCTGTTCGAGCAGGATGACCTCGGTTTCGTGCCGGCCGAGCGCTGGCCCGGCAATGCCCTGGCGACCACCACCACCCATGACCTGCCGACGATCAAGGGCTGGCTCGCCGGCCGCGATCTGGAATGGCGGGTACGCGCCGGCCAGCGTGACGCCGAGCTGCTGGAGGGCGATCACGCCGAGCGTGCAGGTGAGCGCGTGGCGCTGCGCCAACTGCTGGAACGCCAAGGCATGGTGAGCGGCGGTGATGACGATGCCTGCCTGCAAGCCTGCATCGAACACGTCGGCCGCACGCCCGCGCCACTGGCGCTGCTGCCACTGGAGGACGCCTGCGGCCTGGAGCAGCAGCCCAACCTGCCCGGTCCGGGCGATATCCATCCGAACTGGCGACGGCGCTACCCGCTGGCGGTCAGCGAACTGCTGGAGCAACCCGCCACCAGCGAGCGTCTGACTACCCTCGACGGCGCACGCCGGGAGGCTGGCCATGACTGAGTTGCGCGCCACGCTGCGTCTGCAGCTGCACAAGGACTTCACCCTGCGCGACGCGGCAGCCCAGGTGCCCTACCTGGCGCAGCTGGGTATCAGCCACCTTTACGCCTCGCCGATTCTCACCGCCCGCCCCGGCTCGCAACATGGCTACGACGTGATCGATCCGACCCGGATCAACCCCGAGCTGGGCGGCGAAGAAGCCCTGGTGCGACTGGTGAACATCCTGCGCGCCCATGACATGGGGCTGATTCTGGATATCGTACCCAACCACATGGCCGTAGGCGGCGACGGCAATCCCTGGTGGTTGGACGTACTGGAATGGGGGCAAGACAGCCCTTATGCAGACTTCTTCGATATCCAGTGGCAATCTCACGATCCCTTGCTCAGCGGCCAGCTGCTGGTGCCCTTCCTGCGCAGCGACTACGGCGAAGCGCTGCGTGACGGCACCCTGGAACTGGTGTTCGATGGCGAGCGCGGGCGCTTTCACGCCCAGCACTTCGAACACCGCCTGCCGCTGACGCCATCCAGCTACGCCAGCATCCTGCGCAGCAGTGACGATGCCGCGCTGCGCGAACTGGGTCAGCGCTTCGCCCGCCTGGGCAGCGCTGGCGACAGCCGTACACAAGCTGAGCAGCTGTGCGCCGAACTGGCCGCGCAGGCGCACAAGGTGCGTCCCCTGCTGGCCAGCTTTCAAGGCAGTGACGAAGCGGCGCAACAGCGCCTGCATGCGCTGCTCGAACGCCAGCATTACCGCGTGGCCAGTTGGCGTACCGCAGCGGATGACATCAACTGGCGGCGCTTTTTCGATATCAACGAACTGGGGGCGCTGCGCGTCGAGCACAGCCAGGTGTTCGAGCAGACCCACGCCAAGGTCTTCGAGCTGATCGAGCGCGGCCTGATCGATGGCCTGCGCATCGACCATATCGACGGTCTGGCCAACCCGCGCGCCTATTGCAGCCGCCTGCGACGACGCCTCCGGCAACTGCGTGGCGACGCGCCCTTCCCCATCTTCGTGGAGAAGATCCTCGGCGCTGGCGAACAGCTGCCGCAGGAGTGGCCGGTGGACGGCAGTACCGGCTACGAGTTCATGAACCAGGTGTCGCTGCTGCAACAGGATCCACACGGTGAGCTGCCGCTCAGCGAACTGTGGCAAGCGCTCAGCGGCCGGCCGACGGCCTTCGAGGACGAGATTCAGCAGGCGCGCCGCCTAGTGCTGGAAGGCTCGCTGGCCGGTGATCTGGAGGAAGTTTCCCAGCGCCTGCTGCACGTCGCCCGCCATGACATCGCCACGCGCGACCTGACCCTTGGCGCGATCCGCCGGACGCTGCGCGAGCTGATCGTGCACTTTCCGGTGTACCGCACCTATGCCCAGGCCTGTGGTCGCTCGCAGCAGGATCGGCGCTTCTTCCAGCAGGCGCTTGACGGCGCGCGGCAGACCCTGGCCGAGGCTGACTGGCCCCTGCTGCCGCATCTCGACGACTGGCTCGGCGGCGCATTCCTGCGTGCACTGCCGCCCGGTCGTGCGCGGCGCCTGCGAGCCCAGGCGCTGACGCGCTTCCAGCAGCTGACTTCGCCAGTGGCCGCCAAGGCCGTGGAAGACACCGCGCTGTATCGCGCCGGCGTGCTGCTGTCGCGCTATGACGTGGGCTTCGATGCCGAGCACTTCAGCGCCAGCGTCGAACGTTTCCATCAGGCCTGCGCCGAGCGTGCGAACCACCACCCGCTCAATCTGCTGGCCACCGCCACTCATGACCACAAGCGTGGCGAAGACTGCCGCGCGCGTCTGGCAGTGCTGAGCGAACGCGCCGCCTGGTACGCCGAACGCGTCAAACACTGGCAGCGCCTTGTGCAACCGCTGCGTAGCAGTCATCAGCAGCAGGCGCCGGATGGCGGCGAAGAGGCGATTCTCTACCAGGCACTGATCGGCAGTTGGCCGCTGGGGCTGCAAGCGGACGATGACGTTGGCCTGGACGCCTACCTGCAGCGCCTGCTCGATTGGCAGCGCAAGGCACTGCGCGAGGCCAAGCTCAACAGCGCCTGGAGTGCGCCGAACGACGAACACGAAGCTGCCTGTGCCGATTTCCTGCGGCGCCTGTTGTGCGAGCCAGCCGGATTGGCCTTGCGCACCGAGCTGGCTGATAGCGTTGCGGCGATAGCCCCTGCTGGTGCCCTGAATGGCCTGGTGCAATGCCTGTTGCGCATGACCACCCCCGGCGTACCCGATCTGTACCAGGGCTGCGAGTTCTGGGATTTCAGCCTGGTCGACCCGGATAACCGTCGCCCGGTGGACTTCGCCGCGCGACAGGCCGCATTACAGGCCGGGGACGTGCCAGCGGCGATGCTGGCCAGCTGGCAGAACGGGCGCATCAAACAATGGCTGATCCAGCAGGTCCTGGCGATTCGTGCGGCGCATTCCTCGCTGTTCAGCCAGGGCAGTTACCAGCCCCTGGCGGTCACGGGCAGACACGCCGCCCAGGTGCTCGCCTTCCTGCGTAGTCACGGTGACGAGCACCTGCTGGTGATCGTGCCGCGCCTGACCGCCGGCCTGCTCGCAGAACACGACCGGCCCCATGTACCCGCACAGCGCTGGGGCGATACCACCGTGGTGCTGCCGGTCGGACTGAACGACGGACATGTCAGCGGCCTGCTCACCCACTGCCAGGTCCCAACGCACGAGGGCGTGCCACTTGCCGACGCGCTGGCCGAGTTGCCGGTCAACCTGCTTCGCCTTACCCCTTGATCACAGGAGTCACGCCATGAATATCGATGAGCAGCGCATACGCGAGTTTGCCTTTCAGATCTGGGAGTCCGAAGGCCGCCCCCATGGCCAGCACGAGCGCCACTGGAAGATGGCCAGCAAGCTGGCCGAAGCCGAGGCGCAAGCCCAAACCACAGCCAAGCCGAGACGCATCAGCAAACCCAAGACAGTGCCGCTGAGCGAAGCCGAGCAGCCGGCATTGCTGAAGAAACCCCGTGCCCCGCGCACGCCCAAGACGCCGAAAGCCTGAGGTCACCATCATGCGCAAACAACAGCGCTCACGCGTTACCGAAGGCACGCCGTTTCCGCTGGGCGCCAGTTGGGATGGGCTCGGGGTCAACTTCGCCCTGTTCTCGGCGCACGCCACGCGGGTCGAACTGTGCCTGTTCGACGAGCGTGGCGAAACCGAAATCGAACGCATCGAACTGCCGGAATACACCGACGAGATCTGGCACGGCTATCTGCCTGACGCGCGTCCTGGCCAGGTCTACGGCTACCGCGTGTATGGTCCCTATGAGCCCGAAGCCGGGCACCGCTTCAACCCCAACAAGCTGTTGATCGATCCCTACGCCAAGCAGTTGGTGGGCAAGCTGCAGTGGTCGGAGGCGCTGTTCGGCTACACCATCGGCGACCCGGCCGGCGACCTGAGCTTCGATGAGCGTGACAGCGCGCCGTTCGTGCCCAAGTGCAAGGTCATCGACCCCGCCTTCACCTGGGGCGAACAGCCCAGCCTGCGCACGCCCTGGGATCGCACGGTGATCTACGAAACGCATCTGCGCGGCATCAGCATGCGTCATCCTGCGGTGCCCGAGCGCCAGCGCGGCACCTGTGCCGGGCTGACCAACCCCGAACTGTTGCGGCATATCCGCGAGCTGGGCGTCTCCAGCGTCGAGTTGCTGCCGGTGCATGCCTTCGTCAACGACCAGCATCTGCTGGAAAAGGGTATGAACAACTACTGGGGTTACAACAGCATCGGCTTCTTCGCCCCGCACCCGGCGTACCTCGCCAGCGGTCGCATCAGCGAATTCAAGGAAATGGTTGCGCACCTGCACAAAGCCGGTCTGGAGCTGATTCTCGATGTGGTCTACAACCACACCGCCGAGGGCAACGAGCGCGGCCCGACGCTGTCCATGCGCGGCATCGACAACGCCAGCTACTACCGTCTGCTGCCGGACGAACGCCGCTACTACATCAACGACTCCGGTACCGGCAATACGCTGGATCTGAGCCACCCCTGCGTACTGCAGATGGTCACCGACTCGTTGCGCTACTGGGCAACCGAGATGCGCGTGGATGGTTTTCGCTTCGACCTGGCGACCATTCTCGGGCGCTATGCCGATGGCTTCAACGAGCGCCACAGCTTTCTCGTCGCCTGCCGTCAGGACCCGGTGCTGAGCAAGGTCAAGCTGATCGCCGAGCCCTGGGACTGCGGCCCCGGCGGCTATCAGGTCGGTGGCTTTCCGCCGGGCTGGGCCGAATGGAACGACAAGTTTCGCGACAACGTGCGCGCCTACTGGAAGGGCGATCGCGGCGAGCTCGGCGAACTGGCAAGACGCTTGACCGCATCAGGCGATCTGTACAACCAGCGTGGGCGCCGGCCCTTCGCCTCGGTCAACTTCATCACCGCGCATGACGGCTTCACCCTGCGCGATGTGGTGTCCTACGACCACAAGCACAACGAGGCCAACGACGAGAACAACCAGGACGGCACCGACCGCAACCTCTCCTGGAACCACGGCTGCGAGGGTGCCACCGACGACCCGTCGATCCGCCGCCTGCGCGTGCAGCAGATGCGCAATATGCTGGCCACCCTGCTGTTCGCTCAGGGCACACCGATGCTGGTGGCCGGCGACGAGTTCGGCCGCACCCAGCACGGCAACAACAACGCCTACTGCCAGGACAACGAGCTGAGCTGGGTGGACTGGACGCTCGACGACGAAGGCCGCGAGCTGCTCGCCTTCTCTCAACACCTGATCGCCCTGCGCCGGAGCTACCCGATCCTGCGCCGCCAGCGCTTTCTGGTCGGGCATTACAACGAGGAGCTGGACGTCAAGGACGTCACCTGGCTGGCCCCGGACGGCAGCGAGATGACCGAGGAGCACTGGCACGACGAGGAAGCGCGCTGCATGGGCATGCTCATGGACGGCCGCGCGCAACCTTCGGGTGTCAAACGCAGCGGTGCCGATGCCACCCTGCTCCTGCTGCTCAATGCCGATCACCAGCCGTGCGAGTTCCAGCTGCCCGAAGTGCGCGGCGGGCGCCAGTGGCTGTGCCTGGTCGATACGCATACCGCGCAGACAGTGCCAAGGCCCGTGCAGCAGGACGCCGTGGAGCTGCACGGGCGCTCGCTGCAGTTGTTGGAGTTACTGCGCTAAAGGCCGCCGCGAAAAAAAGCCTGAACCCTGCTTCCGTCTGCCAACTCGAAAAATACAGATGCTGGGACAACCCATGACGCCGCTCGAGCGTAACGCCGGCTTTCGGCGCGCGTGGTGCTTCGCGTCAGTCCCCAGCAAACAATCACCTACGCCGGCCAGCTGGCCGGCCTCGGGAGAGATTCATGAAAGCAGTGGTTTTCCATGACATTGGCGACATCCGCCTGGACGACGTAGCGGAACCCGAGGTGCAGGCCAGTACCGATGCGGTCATCCGCATTACCGCCTCGGCCATCTGCGGCACCGACCTGCATTTCGTGCGCGGCACCGTGGGTGGCATGCGCAAAGGCACCATCCTCGGTCATGAGGCGGTAGGTATCGTCGAGGCGCTGGGCAGCGATGTGCGCAACCTCAACATCGGTGATCGCGTCGTGGTGCCCTCCACCATCGCCTGTGGCAACTGCAGCTATTGCCGCGCCGGTTACTACGCCCAGTGCGACGAGGCCAACCCCAACGGCAAGCAGGCCGGCACCTCCTTTTACGGCGGGCCGGAAATCACCGGGGCCTTCCATGGCCTGCAGGCGGAGATGGCGCGTATCCCCTTCGCCAATATCGGCCTGGTGAAACTGCCCAGCGAGATCAGCGACGATCAGGCCATCCTGCTCTCCGATATCTTCCCCACCGGTTATTTCGGCGCGAAGCTGGCCGAAGTCGGCAGCGGTGATACCGTCGCCGTTTTCGGCGCCGGGCCGGTCGGCCAGTTCGCCATCGCCAGCGCCAAGCTGCTTGGTGCCGCGCGTGTATTCGCCATCGACCACCTCGACGACCGTCTGGACATGGCACGCCGTCAAGGCGCCGAGGTCATCAACTTCGACCGTGAAGACCCGGTCGACACCCTGCGCCGACTGACCAACGGCATCGGCGTGGACCGCGCCATCGATGCCGTGGGCGTCGATGCGCAGTGCCCTGCTCATGGCCACTCGCCACGCCAGCCCGAAGGCCAAGAGTGGCAACCGGGCGACGCCCCCGAGCAGGCCTTGCAGTGGGCCGTCGACGCCCTGGCCAAGGCAGGCACGCTGGGCATCATCGGCGTTTATCCGCACCAGGCGCGCGAGTTTCCCATCGGCCAGGCGATGAACAAGAACCTCAGCGTCAACATGGGCAACTGCAACCATCGTCGCTACATCCCGCAACTGATCGAGATGGTCCAGGCCGGGCGCATCGACCCGGCGAAGATACTCACCCAGGTCAAGCCCATGAGCGACGCCATCGAAGCCTTCAAGGCCTTCGACCGGCGTGACAGCGGCTGGATCAAGGTGCAATTGCAGCCGGCGAAGAACGACGCCAGCCACGGCAGCGAGGAGCAGGTGCACGGCGGCGCCATTCTCGACCGGGCCATCGCCGAGGCCGACCCGCTCGGCGAGTCGCGCTCGAAGAAGCCCGGCAGCCTGTGAGCGAGCGTGGCCGAGCATGAACAACACCATCGCCAAACCGGAGGTGATCATCGACCGCGTGACGCCGGTCAAGCGCCTGCGCGTGCTGACGATCAACACGCACAAGGGCTTCACCGCTCTCAACCGTCGTTTCATCCTGCCGGAACTGCGCAGCGCCGTGCAGGCCACCGGGTCCGATCTGGTATTCCTGCAGGAGGTACTCGGCAATCACGCCCTGCACGCCAAGCGCTTCCATGACTGGCCCAGCGTGCCGCAGTACGAATTTCTCGCCGACAGCATGTGGCCGCAGTTCGCCTACGGGCGCAACGCCGTGTACCCCGCCGGTGATCACGGCAACGCCCTGCTCTCGCGCTTTCCCATCCTCGAGTATCACAACCTCGACGTGACGGTCAGCGGCACCGAGCAGCGCGGCCTGCTGCATTGTCGCCTCGATGTACCCGGGCAGGACGCCGTGCATGCAGTGTGCGTGCACCTGGGTTTGCGTGAGGCGCATCGTCGTCAGCAGATGGGCTTGTTGCTGGATTTGCTGGCGACCTTCGAACCCGGTGCGCCGGTAATCGTCGCCGGCGATTTCAACGACTGGCGTCTGCGCGCAGACGATCTGTTGGCGCCGCACGGCCTGCGCGAGGCGTTCGAGCATCGTCACGGCAAGCCTGCGCGCAGTTTTCCGGCGCGCATGCCGCTGCTGCGCCTGGATCGCATCTACACCCGCAATGCCACGGCACACGAGCCGCAGGTGTTGTCCACCCGGCCCTGGTCGCACCTCTCCGACCACGCGCCACTGGCTGCGGAGATTCACCTGTGAGCGGCATATGGCGGGACGGCAACCAGCTGCGCCTGCTGATCAATGGCGAAGACTATTACCCGCGGGTGTTCGAATGCATTCGCGCGGCGCGCATCGAAGTGCTGCTGGAAACCTTCATCATTCGTGAGGACAAGGTCGGCCTCGAACTGCAACAGGTGCTGATCGAGGCCGCGCGGCGTGGCGTGCGCGTGGTCATCGCCGTGGACGGCTACGGCACCGCCGACCTGCAGCATGAGTACGTCGCAGCGCTGACCCGCGAGGGGGTAAAGATCCATGTCTTCGATCCCAGCCCACGGCGCTTTGGCATGCGTACCAACCTGTTCCGCCGCCTTCATCGCAAGCTGGTGGTGATCGACGGCCAGTGCGCCTTTGTCGGCGGCATCAACTATTCGGCCGATCACCTCGGCGACTTCGGCGAGATGGCCAAGCAGGACTATGCCGTCGAGGTGAGCGGCCCGATCGTCAGCGACCTGCACGTGGCCATGCTGCGCCTGCTACGCCCGGCGTTCAGCGAGCCGAGCCCGGCGCAGCCCTCCAGAGAGCCGGTGGGCGATGCGCGGGTGATGCTGCTGGAGCGCGACAACGAGCGCCACACCACCGATATCGAAGACGAACACCTGCGCGCCTTCGAATCGGCGCGCAAGCACCTGGTGATCGCCAACGCCTATTTCTTCCCCGGCTACCGTGTGCTGCGCGCCTTGCGCAACGCGGCGCAACGCGGCGTACAGGTGACCCTGATCCTGCAGGGCCAGCCGGACATGCGCTGGGTCCAGGCCTTTTCCCGCCTGCTCTACAACTACCTGCTGCGCCACGGTGTGGTGGTCTACGAATACTGCCAGCGCCCGCTGCACGGCAAGGTGGCGCTGGTGGATGACGAATGGTCCACGGTCGGTTCGAGCAATCTCGACCCACTGAGCCTGGCATTGAATCTGGAGGCCAATCTGGTGATCCGTGACCGGGCCTTCAACCACTACCTGCATGAGCACCTGCTCGCGCTTTCTGCCGAACACTGCAAGCGCATCGAACTGGAGCGGGTGATACGCGGCTACTGGTGGCGCGCACCGCTGGTGTTCCTGTGCTTTCACTTTCTGCGCCGCTTCCCGGCCATCGCCGGCTGGCTGCCGGCGCACCGCAAGAACCTGAAGCCGCTGGAGCCAATCGACAAGGCCCGCGGTTACGAAGAGGAAAAGACTGGATGAATGTCGCTCCCAACAACCCCTGGATGCGCTGGGGCAAACGCGCACTCACCCTGTTCTTTCTCCTGGCCGTACCAGCTCTGCTGTACATGCTGGCGCGCAATCTGGACTGGGGCGAAGTACGCCAGGCGCTCAGTGATTACAGCATGCAGACCCTGCTGGTGGGCGCGCTGATCGCCTGCGCCAGCTATCTGGTATTTGGCTGTTACGACCTGCTGGGCCGCCATTACAGTCGCCATCACCTGCCGGCACGCCAGGTCCTGCCGGTGGCGATGGTCTGCTACGCCTTCAACCTGAACTTCACCACCTGGATCGGCGGTGTGGCCATGCGCTACCGCCTGTACATGCGCCTGGGCCTTAGCGCCTCGACGGTAACGCGCATCCTCAGCCTCAGCCTGCTGACCAACTGGACCGGCTACATGGCGCTGGCTGGGGTGATCTTCTCCCTGCGCCTGGTACAGCTGCCCGACAACTGGGGGCTGGGCATGACCGGGCTGCAGCTGCTGGGCTTTGCCCTGTTGGGTGTGGTCAGCGCCTATGTCGGTATCTGCGCCTTTTCCCGTCAGCGCGTATGGCACCTGCGCGAGCGTTCGATCACCCTGCCTTCGTTGCGCATGGCGGTGATGCAGATAGTCCTGGGCGCGAGCAACTGGTCGCTGATGGCTGCTCTGATCTACTGGCTATTGCCGGAAGGCGCCGCCTACACCTCGGTGCTCGGGGTGCTGCTGATCAGCTGCATGGCGGCGGTGGTGGCGCATATCCCCGCCGGGCTGGGGGTGCTCGAGGCGGTGTTTCTCGCCCTGCTGCAGCATCAATACAGCCAGGCCAGCCTGATCGCCGCCCTGCTCGCCTATCGCGTGCTCTATTACCTGCTGCCGCTGCTGCTGGCCAGCGCTACCTACCTGGTGCTGGAAAAACGTGCGAAAACGCTGCGCAAGCGTGGCGAACAAGGTGTCGAGACCCAGCCCGGCTAACCAGGCCAAACAACGTACTGACGCGGGGTGCGCCGTGCGCACCGGCTGCACAAGCCATCGGGGCCGGTGCACGGCAACCACCCGGCGGATGGCGGGAACTCACGAGCGCGTTACACAGGTCTATCTCACATCATTCAGCAAAACCGGAGGCATATCATGGCCAAGCCACTGCATCTGATCAGCTACATCCTGCACAACCAGCCGCACAGCGTCGAAGTCGAGTCCGACCGCGAACAGCTCACGCCCCACCAGGCGCGCTTCTATCTCAGCGCCCTGCACACCTTCGAGTGGCCCAACGAGTTCACCGACGTGCAGGTCACGCGCATCCTGCATCCGAAGAAAGGCGGCAGTACGCCGGCACACCGCGTACAGCGCTGAGAGTCTGTTCAACCTCTAGCAGTGTTTCGCTGCAAGAGGTTGAACAGGCCGGGATACTAGTCCCCTTCGCGCGGCGGCAGCGGCACCTGCCAGATATCCCGGGCGTATTCGGCGATGGTGCGATCGGATGAGAACCAGCCCATGCGCGCGGTATTCAGCACCGCCGAACGCCACCACTGCTCAGGCCGCTGCCAGCGTTGATCGACCTGGCGCTGCGCCTTCCAATAGGCATCGAAATCGGCGCAGACCATGAAATGGTCCTCGTACAGCAGCGAATCCACCAGGCCCACGTAGCGCGCTGGATCGTCCGGCGAGAACACCCCACCGCGAATGGCGCCGAGCGCGGCCTCCAGACGTTCCGAATCCGCCACCACATCGCTCATCTCCAGGCCCAGGCGCCGCCGGGCGGCAACCTGCTGGGCAGTCATGCCGAAAATGAACATGTGGTCTTCGCCGACCCGCTCGCACATCTCCACGTTGGCCCCGTCCAGCGTGCCGATGGTCAACGCGCCATTGAGGGCGAACTTCATATTGCTGGTGCCGGAAGCTTCCAGCCCAGCTGTGGAGATCTGCTCGGAAAGGTCGGCGGCAGGAATGATGGTTTCGGCCAGGCTGACGTTGTAATTGGGGATGAATACGACCTTGAGCAGCCCGCGTACGGTCGGGTCACCATTGATGGTGCGGCTGATGTCGTTGGCCAGTTTGATGATCAGCTTGGCCTGGCGATAACTGGCCGCCGCCTTGCCGGCGAAGATTTTCACCCGCGGTACCCAGTCGGTGGTCGGGTCGTTGCGGATGGCCTGATACAGCGCCACGGTATGCAACAGGTTGAGCAACTGACGCTTGTATTCATGGATGCGTTTGACGTGCACATCGAAGATGGCCGTGGTGTCGAGGCTGATCCCCAGCACGTGCCTGACTCGCTCGGCCAGCAGTTCCTTGTTGCGCTGGCGGCAGAGCGCATATTCGTCGCGGAAATCCTGGCGTTCGGCGAAAGGTTCCAGCGTCTGCAGATGATCCTCGGGGCGATGCAGAACCTGCTCACCGAGAGCGTCGACCAGCAGATGCGTCAGCCCCGGATTGACCTGAAACAGCCAGCGGCGGAAGGTCACGCCATTGGTCTTGTTGTTCACCCGGTCGGGATAGAGCCGGTGCAGATCGCGAAATACCGTGTCGCGCATCAGTCGCGTATGCAGCGCGGAAACGCCGTTGATGCTGTGCGCGCCGAGAAAAGCCAGGTTGCCCATGCGCACGCGGCGGCCGTGGTCTTCCTCGATCAGCGACACCGCGCGCAGCAGGCGAAAGTCGTGGATGTCCTTGGCACGCAGCGCATCGATATGCTCGGCGTTGATCAGGTAGATGATTTGCAGGTGCCGCGGCAGCAGACGCTCCATCAGCGCTACCGGCCAGGACTCCAGCGCTTCCGGCAGCAGCGTGTGGTTGGTGTAGGAGGTGGTAGCGACCGTCAGTTGCCAGGCTTGCGCCCAGGGCAGGCGATGCTCGTCCACCAACAGGCGCATCAGCTCGACCACAGCGATGGCCGGGTGAGTGTCGTTGAGCTGGATCGCCACCTGCTGCGGCAGGCACTGCAGACCGTCATGCAGACGCAGATGACGCTCGAGCAGATCCTGTAGCGACGCGGAGACCAGAAAATACTCCTGGCGCAGACGCAGCTCCTGGCCGGCCTCGGTATCGTCGGCGGGATAGAGCACGCGCGAGATGCTTTCGGCACGCACCTCGCCAGCCACTGCGCCGAAGTGATCGCCGGCATTGAAGCGGTCCAGCTGCAGGTTTTCCTCGGCGCGCGCACGCCACAGCCGCAGCGTATTGACCGAGGCGCCGCGCCAGCCCACCACCGGTGTGTCATAGGCGATGGCACGTACCCTCTCCTGCGGATGCCAGTGCTGGCGCGTGCCGCCTGTGCCGTCGTCCAGGGTTTCCACACCACCGCCGAAGCCTATGCGATACGCCACCTCAGGCCGCTCGAACTCCCAGGGGTTGCCGAAATCCAGCCAGGTTTCGGTCTGTTCGGCCTGCCAGCCGTCGACGATCGCCTGGCGGAACAGGCCATGCTCATAGCGGATGCCGTAACCATGGGCGGCCAGGCGCAGGGTTGCCATGCTCTCCATGAAACAGGCGGCCAGACGCCCTAGTCCACCATTGCCAAGCGCTGCATCGGGTTCGACCTCACGGATGCGTTCGAGCTCGACACCGAGTTCGGCCATGGCCTGGCGCGCCACATCGAGCAAGCCAAGGTTGCTCAGGTTATCCACCAGCAAACGGCCGATCAGAAATTCCAGGGACAGGTAATAGACACGTTTGGCGCCCTGACGCTCGACCTGGGCGGATGACTCTTCCCAGCGGTCGATCATATGGTCGCGCGTGGCCAGCGCCAGCGCCTCGAACCAATCGTGATCGAAGGCGGTACTCGGGTCCTTGCCCACGGCGTAGCGCAGTTTGGCCAGGATGGCCGCCTTGAACTGGGCTACGGCACTCTCGGCCTCGCTGTGCGATTCGCTCATATCGATCCCCTCACGCGCGCGTCGATTGCAGCCGAAACGATGGGTTCGGCTTTTTCTTTGGGGCCTTCGCAACGGCGATGAGTTCAGGGTTTTTCTGCCCTTTGCCCCCTCTGATCAAAAAGCCTGAACTTCGACTTGGCGGCTCCCCTCACAACTTGAGAACGCCATTGTCGAGGAGAAAATCATGCGAGCCATCATTCCCGGCCTTCTGGTCGGCGCGCTGGCAGCCGGCGACGCACTGGCTGAAGCCTGCTACGTCAGCGCCCGGACTTCCAGCGATGCCATTGCCGAGGTCGCACAGGAGTTCTGCTACGAATTCACCGGCATGGACGAGGGTGCCATCGACTGGTCGTGCCATAACGAATCCGATGACATGCTCAACACCGATCAACGCAAGGTAGCCAGTTGCGCCGAGGCCAAGCTGGGCACATGCGAAGCCGCACTGACCCAGGAAACCCTGGCCAACTACCGCTCCGGCGATGATGACCGGGGCGAGCCGCGCCCGTCCGTGCCCAACGAGGCCAAGGTGGTCACTCACTATTATCAGGCGGGCGACCTCAAGCAGGTACGCATCGACTGTGAAAGTGCCGGCGGCACCTGGCGGGATCGATGATGGGCGTTTACCAAGGCCTGCTTCTGCTACCTGGCACCGCTCAGCACATGGCCCATGAGCGGATGGTCCAACGCCAGCTCGGCGAGAAACTCGCCGAGCTGCTCGGTTGCCCCTTCCTCGGCCCTTGTCAGCCGGGCACGCAGATTCGCGGACGTCACTATTTTCTGCCGGAGGACACTCTGGTCGGCGATGTCAGCTCGCTGGGCATCGACGGGCCGGACGATTTCTTTGGCGGCCAGGTCGAGCATGCCTTTCTGGCCACCAAGGCCATCAGTCACCCTGCCCTCGACGCACCGCGCCACTTGCCTGTGGGTTGGTCCGAGCGTTTCTCCCGGCAGGTCGAAAGCGTCACCTTGCGGGGCTTCAGCGTCTTTGCTCTGGAGGATGCTACCGAAGCCGGTAAACGCCTGTTGCGCGACGGGCCGATTCGCCTGAAGCCGGTTGCTGGCACCGGCGGCCGAGGCCAGCAGGTGGTGCGCTCCCATCCTGAGCTGGAAAGCGCGCTGGCGGCGCTCGATGAACAATGTGTGCGGCAGCAGGGCCTGGTGCTGGAGGAGGACCTGCAGCAGCCCGATACCTACAGCGTCGGCCAGATTCGCGTGGCAGGCGTCACCCTCAGTTACCACGGTACCCAGCAACTGACTGACGGCGGTCACGGCAATCAGGTCTACGGCGGCTCGCGCCTGACGCTGGTGCGCGGCGACTACCTGGCCTTGATGACCCTCGATCTGCCGCGCGCCGTGCGCCTGGCCGTGCAGCAGGCGCGCATCTTCGAACTGGCGGCGCTGGAGGTCTATCCCTCCATCCAGGCATCACGGCGCAATTACGACGTGGCACAAGGGCTGAACGCGCGGGGCCAGTCGCGCAGTGGCGTACTCGAGCAATCCTGGCGCGTCGGCGGAGCCAGCGCGGCGGAAATCTTCGCCCTGGAAGCGTTCATCAAGGACCCGCAGCTGCAAACGCTGCAGGCTTCGACCCATGAGTTCTATCAGGACGTACCGCCGCCGCCAGGCTCCATTTGCCTGTATCAAGGTCAGCACAGTGAGGACGGCCCGCTGGCCAAATACGTCAAGGTCGGGCCGCTATGAGTGCGAGCAGCCAGAGCCTGGACATTCTGGTGGGTGACCAGCATATCGCCGGCACCCTGCTGACCCCATCCAACAAGGTCCCCGGCGTGCTTTTCGTGCACGGTTGGGGCGGCAGCCAGCAACGCGACCTGGCCCGCGCCCGTGGTATCGCCGGGCTGGGCTGCGTGTGCCTGACCTTCGACCTGCGCGGGCACGAACGCAACGTCGAGGCGCAGGAGCGCGTATCGCGCGAAGACAACCTGGCCGACATCCTCGCCGCCTACGACCTGCTGGCCGCGCACGAGGCGGTCGACCCCGAATGCATCGCGGTGATCGGCACCAGCTACGGCGGCTACCTGGCCACCCTGCTCAGCGTGCGGCGCCCGGTGCGCTGGCTGGCCCTGCGCGTGCCGGCGCTGTACTGGGACGAACAATGGCAGTTGCCCAAGCGCCAACTCGACGTTGCTCGGCTGGCCGAGTACCGCCGCACGCCGCTGCGCGCGCAGGACAATCTGGCGCTCGGCGCCTGCTCCGAGTTTCGCGGCGACGTGCTGCTGGTGGAGTCCGAGCATGACGACTTCGTCCCGCACACCACGCTGATGAGCTACCGCAATGCCTTCGACAGGGCCCATTCACTGAGCCATCGCACCATGGCCGGTGCCGACCACGGGCTCAGCGAGGACCGCCACCAGCAAGCCTATACGCGCATCCTGATCGATTGGGTCAGCGAGATGGTGGTTGGCGCACGGATAGGCGACTACCCGCACCACCTGGTGCGTTATTCCTGAATCGCTGCACCTCGATGCTGCGGTTCGCCCTGGGCATCTGCCCACCTAACCTGCAACAGGAGATCGACGATGAAAATCAGCAAGCTTATGACCCGCAACGTCCGTACCCTGGAGCCAGAGCGCAGCATTCGTGAGGCCGCCACGCTGATGGCCGATATCGACAGCGGTGCGCTGCTGATCAACGAAGGTGACCGCCTGATCGGCATGATCACCGACCGCGACATTGCCGTACGTGCCGTTGCTGCGGGCCTGGACGGCAACACGCCGGTACGTCAGGTGATGAGCAGCAACGTGCGTTATTGCTTCGACGACGAGGACGTCGAGCATGTGGCCGCCAACATGGCCGATATCCAGGTACGCCGGCTGCCCGTGCTCAACCGCGAGAAGCGCCTGGTGGGTGTGGTTTCGCTGGGCAATATCGCCTCCGGCCACAGCAGGATGGCCAACGACACCGTGCTGCGCGGCGTGACCTCTGCGCACTGACCCCACCCTTTGTGGGAGGGGCTTTAGCCGCGATTGCCGTTAAAGCCCCTCCCACCACGAGTCCGGCGCCTTGTTGGCCGGAAGCAGAATCATCACGCCAAGGCACACCTCGCCCTTTGTGGGAGGCGCTTCAGCGGCGACGCTTATTGCGCCGGTCGCAGAATCAGCGCACCCAGAGGAGGCAACTGCAAATTCAGCGAATCGGATTGGCCGTGAGCGGTCATCTGCTCGCTGTGTAGCTCACCCTCGCTGCCGGCGCCTGAGCCGCTCCAGCAACGGTCATCGGTATTGAGCAGCACCTGCCAGCGGCCCGCGTGCGGCACGCCGGTGCGGTAGCCGTCGAGCACCTGCGGGGTGAAATTGTGCACCACCAGCAACGGCGCACTGCCCTCGCCGCCCTTGCGCAGCCAGGCGAATACACTGTTGCGCGCGTCATCGCCTACCAGCCACTGAAAACCGCTGTCCTGGTCGTCGAGACGGTGCAACGCCGGCTCTTCGCGGTACAGGCGATTCAGCTCGCGTACCAGCGCCTGGGCTGCGGCATGCTCGGGGTACTGCAGCAGGTACCAGTCCAGTTGCTGGTCGTGGTCCCATTCGCGCCACTGGCCGAACTCGCAGCCCATGAACAGCAGCTTCTTGCCCGGGTGACTCCACATCAAGGCGAGGAACAGGCGCAGGTTGGCGAATTGCTGCCAGCGATCACCGGGCATGCGCCCGAGCAGCGAGCGTTTGCCGTGCACCACTTCGTCATGGGAGATCGGCAGGATGAAACGCTCGGAGAAGGCGTAATGCAGGCCAAAGGTGATCTGGTGGTGATGGTGCAGGCGGTACATCGGGTCCTGCTGGATGTAGCTCAGGCTGTCGTTCATCCAGCCCATGTTCCACTTGTGGCTGAAGCCCAGGCCGCCCTGCTGCACCGGCCGACTGACGCCAGGCCAGGCGGTAGATTCCTCGGCGATCATCAGCGCGCCGGGCACTTCGCTGCGCACCACCTCGTTGAGATGCTGGAGAAATTCGATGGCCTCCAGGTTCTCGCGGCCACCGTGGCGGTTGGGAATCCACTGCCCTGCTTCGCGTGAATAATCGCGGTAGAGCATCGACGCCACTGCATCCACGCGCAGGCCGTCGACGTGGTATTCGCGCAGCCAGTACAGCGCGCCGGCCAGCATGAAACCGTGTACCTCGGTGCGGCCGAGGTTGTAGATGCAGGTGTTCCAGTCCGGGTGAAATCCCTCGAACGGGTGCGCGTACTCGTACAGCGCGGTGCCGTCGAACTCCGTCAGACCGTGAGCGTCGTTGGGGAAATGCCCCGGCACCCAGTCGAGAATCACGCCGATGCCGGCGCGGTGGCAGCGATCGACGAAGGCAGCGAAGCGCTGCGGGCTGCCCAGGCGTGCAGTCGGCGCGAACATCGACAGCGGCTGGTAGCCCCAGGAGCCGCCGAACGGGTGCTCCATGATCGGCATCAGCTCGATATGGGTGAACCCCAGGTCCTGTACGTAGGGAATCAGCCGGTCGGCCAACTCGTCCCAGTCCGGTGCGTGATCGTCCTGCCATTGCCAGGAGCCGGCGTGCAGCTCGTAGATCGCCAGCGGTGCCTGCGAAGCATGGCGCTGCTCGCGCTCGCTCATCCACTGCTGGTCCTGCCAGGCGAAGGCTTCGCCCTGTGGCACCTTTGAAGCGGTGGCCGGCGGCACCTCGGTGGCTTGCGCCATGGGGTCGGCGCGCAGCGGCAACACGCCGTGCGGGCCGAGAATTTCGTATTTGTAGCATTCGCCGGGCTGCAGCCGCGGGATGAACAGCTCCCACACGCCCGCCGGGTAGCGCAGACGCATGGGGTGGCGGCGGCCGTCCCAGCTGTTGAAGTCGCCGACCACCGAAACCCGCCGCGCATTGGGCGCCCACACGGCGAAACGTACGCCAGGCACGCCTTCATGTTCTACCGGTGCCGAGCCCAGGCAGCGCCACAGCTGGCGGTGGTTGCCTTCGGCGAACAGGTAGAGGTCGGTGTCACCCAGCAGCGGGCCGAAGGCATAGGGATCTTCGGTTTCCTGTACGTTGCCTGGCCAGTGGATGCGCAGGCGGTAGCGCTGCGCCTGGGGCAGTTGCAATTCGAACAGGCCCTGCGGGTCGCTGCAGTGCATGCGCCCTAGCGGCGAGCCGTCGCTGGCCAGCAGGTCCACCGCGTCGGCACCGGGCAGCCAGACCCGCACCAGGCTCTCGGCACCCTGCGGGTGTGGGCCAAGGAAGCTGAACGGATCGCCGTCTTCGGCGCACTGCAAGCGCTGCACTCTGTTCTGATTCAAGGTCGCACTCCTGGCAATTGCTTAGCGAGATCCACCAGCCCCTGCAACGGGACATCGATCCAGTCGGGGCGGTGGCCGCTTTCGTAGACGATTTCATAGACAGCTTTTTCCAGGCAGAACAGGTCGAGGGCCGCGCCTTCGCCGTCGCGTTCGTGCCATTCGTGGGGCAAGCCGTTGGTGGCCAGACGATAGGCATCGAGAAAGGCACTGCACGATTGCTCGCGGTAGCGCGACACCACGTCGCGAACTACCTGCTGGGCGTCCGCCGCGCCTTCCACGCCGCCGGCGTTGCGCTGCGCCACGGCGGCCGCGTAGTCGAAGGAACGCAGCATGCCGGCGACGTCCTTGAACGGGCTGTGGCGCTGGCGGCGCTCTTCCAGTGAGCGGTTGGGCTCGCCCTCGAAGTCGATGATGTAGGCATCGCCCTGCACCACCAGGACCTGGCCCAGATGCAGGTCGCCATGCACGCGTATGCGCAGGCCACCTGCGGCCTGTGTTGCCGGGCGGGTGACCGCTTCCAGCAAGGATTTTTCCCGGGCCAGCAGCCAGTCGGCCTGTTTCGCAGTCGCCGGGCTCAGGGCGTCACGCTGACGGACCAGGGCCTGCAAGGCTTCCTGCAACTGCGCTGTGATGGATTTGCCCCAGCGGGCGCTGTCGCGCTCGCCGCTGAGCTGATAACCGAAGTCGGGACTCTCCACCGGCCGCGCCAGTACCGCATGCATCTCGCCGACGCGTGTGCCGAGCACGCCGGCGAACTGCTGCAGTTCGCCCAGTGCGTCGACATCGGGAGCGGCGGTGCCGCCGACCAGTTCATCGCGGATGGCACGGTCGAGGGTGTTGAGCGTCCATTGCCAGGCGTCGCCCTGATTGTCCAGATAACGCTGCATCACCATCAGGGTATGAGGCTGACCGTGCTCGTCGACCCGCACCACCTCGCCAAGAAACGGCGCGACATTGGCGTAGCCGTGATCGGTCAGGAAACGCCCCATTTCCACCTCCGGGTGGATACCGGGGAAGCCGCGGCGCAACAGCTTGAGCAACAGCTGCTCGCCAATCAGCACCGAGCTGTTGGACTGCTCGGCCGAAAGCAGCTTGAAGTCGTTCTCGTCGACACTGTCGAGTGCCAGCAGCGCCGTCTCGGTGCGGAACTGCAGTTCGCCGCCAGCGCTGCGCAGCACCGCCTGTTCACGCAGCAGGCGCAGGACCTGCTGGCTGAACTGCGGCAGGCTGAAGGCGTCGGTCAGCAGCTCGACGTGGCGACCCCGGCGCAGCCGGGCCAGCGCCAGTTGCTGCGGCAGATCGTTGCCCTCGGCGCGTTCCGGTACGGCGGCCAGCGGCAAGCGGTAATGCTCGACGCCTGTTGCCCCCGTCACCTGCACCTCGGCCAGCAGCGGCGCATTGGCATCGTCGCCAAGCGGCATCGCGTACAACACGCTAACGGCCGGGCGCTGTTCACCCGCGAACCAGCGGCGCTTGGGCAGATACAGCGGCAGCGACTCGCGCTCCAGCGTCTGCCGCGCGCGCCCATCCATCACTTCGCTCAGGGCGCGACCCAGCACCAGGGTCTGCAACTCCGGCATGCGCTCCACCGGTTTCAGGTGCCAGCTGGGCATTTGCGAGGCGTCGGCCAGGTAGAACCAGTAGAAACCGTACGGCGGCAACGTCAGCAGGTAGGTGAGCTGACCGATGGGGGGGAACGAGGCGCCGCCGATCATCTCCACTGGCACCCGGTCGCGATAGTCGGCCAGTTCCAGCTCGACGGCCTGGGCCGCACTGGACAGGTTGGCCACGCAGAGGATCTGCTGCTCGCTGCCATCCTCGCCGTGATGCATGCGTAGGTAGGCCAGGATGCGCCGGTTGCTCGGCGTCAGCATCGTCAGCGAGCCACGGCCGAAAGCCTTGTGCTGGTTGCGGATGGCGAGCATGCGCCGCGTCCAGTTGAGCAGCGAATGCGGGTCGCGCGCCTGCGCCTCGACGTTGATCGTCTGGTAGCCGTACAGCGGGTCCATGATCGGCGGCAGTACCAGACTGGCCGGATCGGCGCGGGAGAAGCCGCCGTTGCGGTCCACCGACCACTGCATCGGCGTGCGTACACCGTCGCGGTCGCCGAGGTAGATGTTGTCGCCCATGCCGATCTCGTCGCCGTAGTACAGCGTCGGCGTGCCGGGCATCGACAGCAGCAGGCTGTTGAGCAGCTCGATGCGTCGCCGGTCGCGCCCCACCAGTGGCGCCAGACGCCGGCGAATGCCCAGGTTGATACGCGCACGACTGTCGGCGGCGTAGTAGTTCCACAAGTAGTCGCGCTCGTCGTCGGTGACCATTTCCAGGGTCAGCTCATCGTGGTTGCGCAGGAAGATCGCCCATTGGCAATTGGGCGGAATCTCCGGCGTCTGGCGCAGGATGTCGGTGATCGGAAAGCGGTCTTCCTGGGCGATGGCCATGTACATGCGTGGCATCAGCGGGAAGTGGAACGCCATGTGGCATTCGTCGCCTTCGCCATGCTCTTCACCACCAAAATAGGGCCGGGTATCCTCCGGCCACTGGTTGGCCTCGGCCAGCAGCAGGCGATCCGGATAGCGCGCATCCAGTTCGGCGCGGATGCGCTTGAGCACCGCGTGGGTCGCCGGCAGGTTCTCGCTGCTGGTGCCGTCACGCTCGATCAGGTACGGGATGGCGTCCAGGCGCAGACCATCGACGCCCATGTCGAGCCAGAAGCGCATCACCCCGAGCACCGCTTCGAGCACCTTGGGGTTATCGAAGTTGAGGTCCGGCTGGTGCGAGTAGAAGCGGTGCCAGAAGTACTGGCCGGCTACCGCGTCCCAGGTCCAGTTGGACTTCTCGCTGTCGATGAAGATGATCCGTGTGCCGGCGTATTTCTCGTCGCTGTCGGACCAGACGTAATAGTCGCGCGCCTTGGAGCCCTTCTTCGCCCGGCGCGCGCGCTGGAACCAGGGGTGCTGATCGGAGGTGTGGTTGATCACCAGTTCGGTGATCACGCGCAGGCCGCGCCGGTGCGCCTCGGCGATGAAGCGCCGGGCGTCGCTCAACGAGCCGTAGTCAGGGTGCACGTCGTTGTATTTGGCGATGTCATAGCCGTCGTCACGCCGTGGCGAGGGATAGAACGGCAGCAGCCAGAGGGTGTTCACCCCCAGTTCGGCGATGTAGTCGAGCTTGTCGATCAGGCCCTGGAAGTCGCCGATGCCGTCATTGTTGGCATCGAAGAACGACTTCACATGGACCTGGTAGATCACCGCGTCCTTGTACCACTGCGGGTCGTTGAGAAATGTCTTGCCGACGCTGCGCTTGGCCATGGTGTTACTCCGTTGTTCAGCGGGCGGTCTGGATTCGCCAGATGCCGAAAGGCAGGTGCCAGGGTTCGATGCGCATCCACTGCACCTTGCCGTGCCAGGTCCAGCGGTGGCCATTCATCAGGTCTTCACCCTGCAGGTCGGCATCGTCAGGCAGGCCCAGCTCCCACAGCGGCAGCTCGAAGTGCGCTTCCTGGGCGTGATGCGGATCGAGGCTGACGGCGACCAGGATGAAGTTGCTCAGATCGGCCGTGCGCTTGCCGAAGTAGAGGATGTTGTCGTTCCACGCGGTGTAGGCCTGAAAGCCCAGATGGGTCTGCAGCGCCGGGTTCTCGCGGCGGATCTGGTTGAGCCGGGCGATCTCGGCGTTGATGTTGCCCGGCGCCTGGTAGTCGCGCGGGCGCAGCTGGTACTTCTCCGAATCGAAGTACTCCTCCTTGCCTGGCACCGGCTCGGCCTCGCACAGCTCGAAGCCCGAATACATGCCCCACAGCCCGGAACCCATGGTCGCCAGCGCGGCGCGAATGAGAAAGCCGGGCCTGCCGCTGCGCTGCAGGAAATAGGGGTTGATATCCGGGGTGTTGACGAAGAAGTTCGGCCGGTAGCAATCGCGCCAGGGCGGCTGGTTAAGCTCCTCGAAGTAGGCCTGCAGCTCGGCCTTGGTGTTGCGCCAGGTGAAGTAGGTGTAGCTCTGGCTGAAGCCGAGCTTGCCCAGGCGCGCCATCATGGCCGGGCGGGTGAAGGCCTCGGAGAGGAAGATCACCTCGGGGTGGCTTTCACGTACATCGGCGATCAGCCATTCCCAGAACGGCATCGGCTTGGTGTGTGGGTTATCGACGCGAAACAGTGTCACGCCTTGCTCCACCCAGCCCAGCACCACATCGCGCAACGCCAGCCACAGATCCGGCATTGCCGCTTCGGCGTAGAACTCGACGTTGACGATGTCCTCGTACTTCTTCGGCGGGTTCTCGGCATGGCGAATGCTGCCGTCCGGGCGCCAACTGAACCAGCCGGGGTGCTGCTTGAGCCAGGGGTGATCGGGCGAGCACTGCACGGCAAAATCCAGCGCCACTTCCAGGCCGTGCTCACGCGCCACACGCACCAGTTGGCGAAAGTCCTCGAGGCTGCCGAGCTGCGGGTGCACGGCGTCGTGGCCGCCCTCCTCGCTGCCGATGGCATAGGGGCTGCCAGGGTCGTCCGGGCCGGCCTTGAGGCTGTTGTTCGGCCCCTTGCGGTGCGCCCGGCCGATGGGATGAATCGGCGGGAAATACAGCACGTCGAAGCCCATTCGGGCGATCTCGGGGATGCGTGCGTGCACGTCGGCGAAGTTGCCGTGGCGCTGCTCGTCGCCCAGCGAGCGGGGAAACAGCTCATACCAGCTGGCGAATTCGGCCAGGCTGCGCTCGACATCCAGCGGGTAGTTCGGCGTGCGCAGCAAGTGCGGACGATATTCGGCGCGGCGCATCAGTTCATTGACGGAGGGATCGATCAGCACCGCTTCGCGCTCGGCCTGCGATTGTGAGGCCTCCATGCGTTCGATCAGCGCCGCCAGCTCGCCGCGCAATTCTTCCGGGGCCTGCGCGGCGATGCACCGAACCAGCTGCGCGCCCTCCTGCAGTTCGAGTTCCACCGGCACGCTGGCGCCGAGCTTCTTCACCAGTTCCTGGCGGAAGCTGGCGTAAACGTCCAGCCAGGCCTCGATGGCGAATTCGCCGCGGCCCTGCTGATCGATGCACAGTGTGGCGCTCCAGCGATCATTGCCCAGCGCCTGCATCGGCGCGCGCTGCCAGGTGGCCTCGCCACTGGCACGCCACAGCAGGTCGGCGGCCAGTTGCTCGTGGCCATCGCTGAAGATCACCGCCGTGACCGGAAACTCCCGACCACACAGGCATTTGCTGGCGAAGCGGCCACCTTCAATGATCGGCTGTAGCGCTTCGATGGCGAGCCGAGGCTGGGCGATGGCATGGGTGACGGTCTGGTCGGCATATTGCGGGGACGGCATCGTTCCTGGCTCCTCTACGCCTGGCAGACGTGTTCGAAGGGATTGGCGGGCAGGTTTGCGACAGCGCGCGAAGCGCTGCACCTGTCAGAAATTCCGAGGTGGAGGCAGAGGTAAAAGTTCAGGCAGTTTTTGCCCGTTCACCGGGCTAACGGGCTATTGCCTGTCGCTCGGCTTCTCATCGGCCTGGTCGTCCGGCTTGGTCCTGGCGCCCGGATCGACCAGCAGCGGCATGAGGTGCAGCACCACCAGCACGATCACCGTGGACAGTACGGCGGTGGCCTCGCGCCCGAGCCCGACCGCCACGCCGATGGCGGCCGAGGCCCAGAGACCGGCTGCAGTGGTCAGGCCTTTGACGTCGGATATGTTCTGGCCTTTGAGGATGGTGCCGGCGCCGAGAAAACCGACACCGGCGGCGATGCCCTGGATCACCCGGCTCATGGCGTCGGCTTCGGCGCCGTCCTGCTCCAGCGCCATGACGAAGATCGCCGCGCCGAGGCACACCAGCATATGCGTGCGCATGCCGGCGGCCTTGCCCATGACTTCGCGCTCGTAGCCGAGCAGGCCGCCGAGGAACATGGCCAGAATCAGGCGCAACGTGGCGCGGGTGATGTGCTCCACCTGGCCAAGGTCGGAAAACTCCTGCGCCAGGGTCGTGAGAATTCGTTCGAGTACGTCCATCGTCGTTCAATCTCCACGGATGCTTTGCATCTGAGCGAATCCGGCACGCAGAGGTTCGGGTCATCGTCACCGCCGGTTATCCGGAACAGGGAACCTATGCCCCAACGGGCATTCACTTCTCTTGAAGACCCAAACCAACCGGGAGAACGCTCATGCCCCGTGGCAGCAAAGACAAATACACCGCCAAGCAGAAGCGCAAGGCCGAGCACATCGAAGATAGCTACAAGGCCCGCGGTGTACCTGAGGACGAGGCCGAAGCGCGTGCCTGGGCCACGGTCAACAAGCAGTCCGGCGGTGGCGACAAGTTTGGCGGTTCCGGGCAGAAGACCAGCGCGGCCAACAAGGAGGCTGCACGCAAGTCCTCGGCACGGCGTGCAGCCGCTACCCGTGAAAGCACACCCCGCCCCGGTCAGCGCCTGGAAGCGATGAACAAGACCGAGCTGATGGAGCTGGCGCGCAAGCGGGATATCGCCGGGCGCTCGCGCATGCGCAAGGAGGAACTGCTGCAGGCGCTGCGCAAGGCCAGTGCCTGAGAGGGGCTGCTGTTCACGCGATCAGTGCCCTCGGCCCTCTCCCCCAGCCCCTCTCCCATGGATGGGAGAGGGGAGCAAACGCGTGCCTCCAGTGAACAGCATTAGCGCCTAGGTAGCCTGTTCGCGCTCACGCTCCATGCGCTCGCCGCAATCGCAGCCTGGGCTGTGGCACGGGACCATGCCCTTGGGATGACGCTGCATGCAGGCTTCGCAGCAGTAGAGCAGATCATCTCCCGCGACTTCGTGGACCCACTCCCGGGACTCGACCGCGCAATCGCAATGCGGGCAGGCGCAGGTTCGTGCATTCATGGCTTGCGCTCCTCGTCGGTGGGTACCACTTCATCGGTCCAAGGCTTGCCGTCGAGGGGTGCCGAGCGCGCCAGCTCCGCCTCGTCGAGGCCGAAGCCACCACCGACCTCATTTTCGTCGACCACACTGAACTCTTCATCGAGGGCGCCATCGCCACCGCGTTCCAGCGGCGAGCGCGCACCGCTGTCATCGATCAGCGTATCCGGGCTGAGATCGTCGAGGCTGACGTTGTCCTCGTGCTCACTTTCGCCGAGCGTCGCGGCGCCGGTCAGGCCGATTTCATCCTCTGGGTTGGACGATGGACGCGCGGTCGGCTGCAAGGTGGGATCGCCGGTGCCGAGGCTGTCTTCCTCATCGCTGAAGTCCAGCGTCTGTTCATCGATTCGTTCCGCGGTGGGTCCTGGATTTGTATCTTTCATGGGATGCCTCCTTCGAACGATATAGGCCGCGCATGGCGACGGCGCAGATGCGCCATCGCCCGTACGCTCGGTTCAAGGCGAAATCGGGTCGCTGGCAGGAAAGGTTTCCTCCACCGCATGATCCAGCCGGTTTTCCTGGCGCCCTTTCACCCGTTCCATCTCCTTTTGCAGTTTCGGTAATGCCGCGCGCAGATCGGCCACGCATTCTCGCAAGCATTCGAGTTCGCTCTTGGGGTCGCTGATCATTCCCTTGACCACGCAGTGTCCGCTGATCCCGCGCTGCAGCAGCGCGGCGCCACCAAGGGCCTTGAGCACACCTGAGGTGCCGCCCTGGCAAAGCCCGGCGACGATGGCGGTGGCGCCGGTGGCGAGTGATACGGCACGTTCCAGACGATGAACGTTATGGGTCAGTGACATGGCGTTTCTCCTTAGCGTTGGATGACGCAGCCAATTGCGGCTCACGTGAGGTTTAGAAAGGCAGGTGCACGGCAAAGGTTCAGGCTATTTGCCGAATGTCCTGCAGGGCGGTCTGCTGCATCAGCCTGTCGACCACATCGAACAGGGCTGCGCGATGATCGGCGCCGCCACTGCGGGCACGGCGGTAGGTGGCGAGCTGCATCTCGGCGCTGCCGCCGATCCGCGCCAGCTTGCGTGCGTGGGTCATGATCCAGCGTTCGTCAGGTGCAATCTGCTCGCCGATGCAGGCCAGCACTTCGTCCAGCCAGGCGGCGAATGGCAAGGTGCTCTGACTACGTGGTTCGATGAACAGCCCACGCAGGCCGCGGCGCTTGGCGCGCCAGCGGTTTTCCAGGGTAAGGATGCGGGTCAGCGGATCATCGAACCAATCATGGTGAGGCGCGTCCAGGGCATGGCCGAGCATGGCGCGAAACAGCCCGGCGATGCACAGGGCATCGTCCAGACGCGGGCAGGCATCGGCGATGCGCAGCTCCAGGGTAGGGAAGCGCAGTGACGGGCGGATGTTCCACCACAGATTGACGGCCGAGCCGATGCAGTCGGTATCGGTCATTACCTTCAGGTAGCGCTGGTACTCGGCGTCATCGCGAAAGTGATCGGGGATGCCCATGCGCGGCCACTCATCGCAGACCGCCTGGCGGTAGCTCATCAAACCGCAGGGCCGCCCATCCCAGAACGGCGAGGACGCGCTCAGACCCAGCAATAACGGCAGCCAGGGCGTCAGCCGGTTCATCAGGCGAATGCGATCGACGCCCTCGGGCACACCGACATGCACATGCAGGCCGGCCAGCACGCTGCGGCTGGCAACGATCCGGTAGTCATCGAAAATCGCCCGGTAGCGCGCCATGTTGGTCGCCTGCACGCTACGCCACTGCCCCAGCGGATGGGTGCCGGCAGCGAGGATGCCGCAGCCCAACTCGCTGGCCAGGTCGGCCATGGTCGTACGCGCCTGGCCAAGACAGTCGCGCGCCTCGTCGAGACTGTTCAACACCGGCGTGACCACTTCGAACTGTGCGGCGAACATCTCTCGCGTCACCCGCTGGCCCAGCGCGCGACGACTGGATATGGCAAAGGCCTCGACCCCACGCTGCGCCACGCAGCGGCTGGCCAGGTCAGTCAGAAAGTACTCTTCCTCGATGCCGAACGTGCTCGCTGCCATGACTCACCTGCTCCCGTGGTTCCTGTAGTTGAGGGCATCCGGCAGGCGTGAGTTCAACCTCTTTGCTCACCCGTTGGGCGGCGAAAATTCAGTGGGAATCTTTGTTCGGATCGGCCGCTCCTATGCAACACATCGCCTTCTTATAGATGGACTTATTCAGGAGATCTGCCCCATGTCGATTGCCAGTTTCATCGACAGCCCCGGCGCCCAGCGCATTTCGTTCGCGCCCCTTTCAGGGCCTTTTCAGAGTCTTTATCAGCAACTGCTGGCTGAGCCCGAACCGGGCCACCCGCAGGCACGTGAGTTTCTGCTGGAGTGCTTGCAGGAGGTGGCGGAGCTACCCTGCGAACTGCCGCAAAGCCCCTATGAACTGGTGGCCTGGTCGCAACATCAGCACCAGCGTGTGACAGCGGACTACGCCGACTATCTCGCGGGACGACGCGCAGGTGAAGGCCGGCGTTATTTCCCGCGCAAGGCCGATGCCCTGCACTTTGTGCGCGCCGTGGCACCGACGAAGCTGGTCGACGGCGCCTGGCTGTACGGTGTTCTGCCCCACTGGCGCGACTATCGCGTGTATCCGCTGGTGCGCACCTACCTGGAAGAGCTTGGCGACGGAGTCGCGGCGCAGAATCACGTGTTGCTCTACCAGCGCCTGCTGGCCAGCCAAGGCTGTGAGGATGCCCTCGAACTGGATGATGAGTTGTATCGCCAGGGCGCCATCCAGCTGGCGCTGGGCCTGCTGGCCGACGAGTTCCTGCCCGAAGTGATCGGCTACAACCTCGGCTATGAACAATTGCCGCTGCACCTGCTGATCAGTGCCTTCGAGCTGAACGAGCTGGACATCGACCCCTACTACTTCCAACTGCACGTGACCATCGATAACGGCTCCAGCGGTCACGCCGCCAAGGCCGTTCAGAGTGTGCTGACCAATCTGCCGCGTGTCGGCGACGCCCAGGCGTTCTACCAGCGCGTGCTGCGCGGCTACATGCTCAATGAGCTGGGTGTGGGCTCGACGGCCGTGATCGACAGCTTCGATCTGCAGCAGCAGTTGCTGCAGATGTTCGAGCAAAAGCGCGCGGTCGCCAGCCAGGTGCATTCCGACTACTGCCGTATCGAAGGACGCACGGTCAATCAATGGCTGGGCAGCTCCGGCAGCGTGGCGAACTTTCTCCAAGCACTGCAGAACAGCGGTTGGATACGGCGCGACACGGACCCGGCCTGCAGCCGCTTCTGGCGCCTGATCCAGGGGCCAGGAGCCGCCATGTTCGGTGTGTTCAGCCCCTATGAGCGCCAGCTGCTGCATGACTGGATTGCCGGTAGCTGGCAGCCGGAGGCGCCGGCGAAACCCTTCCGTCCGCGGCGCAAGCCTCAGGCCGCACTCGCGCTGGCGGGCAGCGCGCAGCATGGCGAGCTGGACCGCGAGCGCCGCGAGTTGATCCAGGAGCTGCAAGGCATGGACGCCTATCGCCGCGAATCTCGCCTGATCGGCCTGCAGGCGCCAGCGCAGCATTGGTCCAGCGCCGGCCTGGCAGCCACCCGTACTTTCGCGGCGCTGATCCAGTAGCCGCCCTGCCCCTGGAATCCACTCATGCTCGAACCCACCTTCAACGCCCCCCAGAGTCTCGCCCTGCTGCGCCTGGGCACGCTTTTACGTGCACGCGGTTATCGCTTCGTCACCCCCACACCACTCACCCATCAGCGCGTCAACCAGCGTCCGGGCAATGCCCTGGCCAGGGACTTGCGCGACGTCTTCGGTTGGAGCCGACCCTTCGCTGAAGGCACGCTGGACGAGGAAATCCTCGAGAGCATGCGTGAGGCCGAGGTGCTGCAGCCTCACGCGCAAGGCTGGATCAGCCAGGTGCGCTGGTCGACCCTGGGCGACGGGCTCTACGTGCACTCGCGTTTTCCCACGGAGGAAAGCGACGCAGTGTTCTTCGGCCCCGATACCTACCGTTTCACCCGCCTGCTGCGCGATTACCTGGCGCACACCAACCAGCCGCTGCGGCGCATCGCCGATATCGGCTGCGGCGCTGGCCCTGGCGCTATCACGGCAGCGCAGCTACGCCCGGGGGCAGAAGTCATGGCGCTGGATATCAACCCCAGAGCACTGGCCCTGACCGCAGTGAATGCGCGCCTGGCGGGCATCTATAACCTGCGCGTACAGAGCAGCGACCTGCTACGGGATGTGGACGGGCAGTTCGACATGATCATCGCCAACCCGCCCTATATGCTCGATCCGCAACAGCGTACCTATCGCCACGGCGGCGGCAAGCATGGCGCCGGACTGTCCTTGGCGATCTTCGATACGGCAATGCAAAGACTCGCGCCTGGCGGCACGCTGTTGCTCTATACCGGGGTGGCGATCGTTGACGGTGAAGATCCTTTGCTCAATGCCATTCGCCTGTCGCTGGGCGATACGGGTTGGGACTGGGACTACCAGGAAATCGATCCGGATGTATTCGGTGAGGAGCTGGAAAAACCGCAGTACGATCAGGCCGAGCGGATCGCCTGCGTGGCGTTGCGCCTGAGCTATCAGCCCAATCTGCGCCAGCGCTAGCAGGCCGTTGAAAAACTGCCTCGGCTTTGGCTTCCTGCGTCGCTCTACCTCCTGCATCCATGCAGTCGTGCGTTGGCAATACTGCGTTAAAAATGGCCTCGCGTGCGAGCCCAGTCAAAATGCTCATTTACAACGCGTAAACTGCGCTTTTTCGGCCATTTTTGCCTTGTCTTGCCTGCCTCGCCTACGTTCTTCAACGGCCTGCTAGACCGATGCCCGCCTTGCGCAAGCATCGGCCCGGTGATGCTCAGGCCGCCTTGGCTTGGGCGTTGCTCTTGAGCGACTTGCGCAGCACTTCCATCGACTGCCCCAGTTCCTGCAACTGACGTTTGCTCAGCAGCTTGCTGGCCTGGGGGAACATGTCGCGTTCCTCTTCCTCGATGTGGTGCTCCAGCAGCTCCTTGAGCACCTTGACTCTGCCTGCGAACTCGAGGGTGGATGGCGAGGTTTCCTTGATGTCGGGCAATACCAGCGCTTCTACGGCGCGATGCTCTTCCTTGGCCTCGATGGCGAGTACGGCGTCGTCCTTGCTGCCGGCGCGCCTGAAGGCCGGATAGAAAATCTGCTCTTCAAGCTCGGTGTGAATCTTCAATTCCTGCTCGATCTTGAGCAGCAGTTTCTTGCGCGTCTGCACCGCGCGCTCGGTGGTGTCCTCGAGCTTGCTCAGCAGCTCCTTTACGGTTTCGTGATCCTTTTTCAGCAGTTCGATGGCATTCATCGTTTTGCTCTCCTCAGGTCTACCAATCACATCGGTAAAAATGCCAGGACCCGCTAAAAGCGGGCCCTGGCATGACGATCACGACTCGCGACCGCTTTGGCTTTTCTGACCACCTTTACGCCCGGCTTCAGCTGCTCTCTGACGGTCGTTGGCGAAGTTGCCCCCGCTGTTGTGGCCACCTTTGCGGCCGGCTTCCGAAGCTTTTTGACGATCGTTTGCGAAGTTACCCGGATTTTTGCTGGTCGCCATTGCTGGTACCTCCTGATAGTTACTCGCGAGGCGTTATTGCCTCTACATAAAATGAGGCAGGCCCTGCCGCGAGTCGTTCAGGCTTTTTTTCATCAGCCGTTGACCACACTGCCGCCGTTGACATGAAGCATCTGCCCGGTGACGTAAGACGCATCGCTACTGGCCAGATAGACGAATGCCGGTGCGACTTCGGAGGGCTGGCCCGGGCGCCCCAGCGGTGTATCGGCACCGAACTCGGAGACTTTTTCGGCGCTGAAGGTGGACGGGATCAGTGGCGTCCAGATCGGCCCAGGTGCGACGCCATTGACGCGAATCCCACGCGGCGCCAGGTTGATCGACAGCGAGCGGGTGAATGAGGTGATCGCGCCCTTGGTCGAGGAATAATCGAGCAACATGGGGTTGCCCTTGTAGGCCGTCACCGAGCTGGTGTTGATGATGCTCGCCCCCGGCTGCAGATGCTCCAGCGCGACCTTGGTCAGATGGAACATGGCGAAAATATTGGTGCGGAAGGTCTGCTCCCACTGCGCCTCATCGAGTGACTCGAGGTTGTGCTCGGGATGCTGTTCGCCAGCATTGTTGATGAGGATGTCGAGGCGTCCCCACTTGGCGATCACGGCGTCGACCACGCACTGACAGAAGCTGCCGTCGCCAACGTCACCCGCCAGGGCGATGGCTTCGCCGCCGTGGCGCTTCACCTCGTCGAGGGTCTTCTGCGCGTCTTCATCCTCGTTCAGGTAAACCAAGGCGACCTTGGCCCCTTCCAGGGCGTAGTGCACGGCCACGGCGCGGCCGATACCGCTGTCGCCACCGGTGATGATCGCCACCTTGCCGGTCAGTTTGCCGGCAGCGCGGTAATCATCGTCGAGGTAGACCGGCTCAGGGTGCATGGCGTGTTCGACGCCGGGTTGCCGCTGCTGGTGCTGAGGCGGCAGGGTCTTGTCGTTCATCCTTCACTCCTCCTTTCGCTAGCGCTCAGACGGCCTGCAGGCGCGGGCTCGCAGTCACCGGATGGGTCTTGTGGCGATTCTCGAAGCAGAAGTTGGTGGCCTGCACATAGCCTTCGGCCGAGCCACAGTCGAAGCGGCGGCCTTTGAACTTGTAGGCCAGCACGCAGCCCTGCTGGGCCTGCTTCATCAGCGCATCGGTGATCTGGATTTCGCCGCTCTTGCCCGGCTCGGTCTGCTCGATCAACGAGAAGATGTCGGGCGTGAGAATGTAGCGGCCGATGATCGCCAGGTTCGATGGCGCGTCCTCCGGGTTGGGCTTCTCCACCATGCTGTCGATGCGGAAGATATCGTCGCGCAGCGCTTCACCGGCAATCACGCCGTAGCGCGAAACCTCCTCCATCGGCACTTCCTGGATGGCGACGATGGAGCAGCGGAACTGTTCGTAGAGCTTGACCATCTGGGTCAGCACGCCGTCACCGTCGAGGTTCAGGCACAGGTCATCGGCCAGCACCACGGCAAAGGCCTCGTCACCGATCAGGGAACGGCCGGTGAGAATGGCGTGGCCAAGCCCCTTCATCTCCACCTGGCGGGTGTAGGAGAAGGTGCACTGATCGATCAGATGACGCACACCACTGAGGGATTTCTCCTTGCCGGTGTTGGAAATTTCGTTCTCCAGCTCGTAGCTGATGTCGAAATGATCCTCCAGCGAGCGCTTGCCGCGACCGGTGACAATGGCAATTTCATTGAGCCCGGCCTGGAGTGCTTCTTCGACGCCGTACTGGATCAACGGGGTGTCGACCACCGGCAGCATTTCCTTGGGCATCGCCTTGGTAGCAGGAAGAAAACGGGTACCGTAACCGGCAGCGGGGAACAGGCATTTCTTGATCATGGGTTCTATACCAATTGAGTGACTCGGTAATAGAACCTGACCCGTTTAGAACCTTTACGGTTCAAGATATTTCAGCGGGCGCCGTTTCGCTGCTGCGCGCTTTTGCGAAGCTCGGCACCGCGGCATAAGCGCGCCGATGCCGAGCTGCCGCTGCAGGCAAGAAACCGTCCCTACGCGAGATAACGGCTCACTTCGATCAGATTGCCGTCCGGGTCGCGAAAATACACCGACTCGATGGGGCCAACGGCACCGGTGCGAGCCACCGGCCCCTCTTCCACCATCACGCCCTGCTCGGCCAGATGGGCCATGACTCGCTGCAGAGGCCACAGGGTGATCAGGCACAAATCGATGGCGCCCGGTGTCGGTTTGATCGCCTTGGGCTCGAACTCACGCCCGGCCTGATGCAGATTGAATTTCTGCTGGCCGAATACCAGAGCGCTGCGCCCGGCGCCGAAGCGCTCGTGACGCATGCCCAGCACGCGCTCATAGAAATCGACGGTGGCGTCGATATCCGCCACCGTCAGTACCAGATGGTCCAGTCTCTCGATCATGCTCAATGCCTGTCCAGAAGGTGAAAACGCGGCAACCCGAGGTGCCAGTGAATCGCCGCCAGACGAGCGACCAGCACCACGACCATCGCCGCTGCGCTATCGAGCCAGTGCGGGGTGCCCAGTGCACGCAGGCCGATGAAAGTAAGCGCGCCGGCGATGCAGGCCGTGGCGTAGATTTCCTTCTGGAAGATCAGCGGAATCTCGTTGCACAGCACATCGCGAATCACCCCGCCAACCACGCCAGTCATCACGCCCATGATCACCGCGGTGCTGATCGGCGTGCCGTGCTGCAGCGCCAACTCGGTGCCATACACGGTGAACACCGCCAGGCCGAAGGCATCGGCGATCAGCAGGCCTTTCTCGTGAATCGGCCGGGTCATGCGCACCCAGGCCACGGTGCCCAGTGCCGCCAGTGATGCGACCAGAATGTAGGTGTCGTCGCGAATCCAGCTGACCGGGTGGTTGTCCAGAATCAGGTCGCGCAGCGTGCCGCCGCCCAGCGCGGTGACGATGGCCATCACCAGCACGCCGAACAGGTCCATGGACTTGCGCCCCGCCATCAGTGCACCGGTGATGGCGAACACCGCAACGCCGAACAGGTCGGCGACATAGAAAAGCGTTTCCATGCTGCCCTCAGCGGCTGACCGGCGTACGCAGGGTGACGAACTCCTCGGCGGCGCTCGGGTGCACGCCGATGGTCTCGTCGAAGATCTGCTTGGTCGCACCTGCCTTCAGGGCAATCGCCAGGCCCTGAACGATCTCGCCCGCCTCCGGGCCGACCATATGACAGCCGAGCACGCGGTCGCTGTCGGCATCGACCACCAGCTTCATCAGCGTGCGCTCCGGGTTCTCGGTCAGCGTCAGCTTCATCGGCCGGAAGCGGCTCTCGAAGATCTTCACCTTGTGCCCGGCTTCGATGGCCTGCTCCTCACTCAGGCCAACGGTGCCGATATTCGGCAGGCTGAACACGGCGGTAGGGATCATGCTGTAATCCAGCGGCCGGTATTCCTCGGGTTTGAACAGCCGCCGCGCCACGGCCATGCCTTCGGCCAGCGCAACCGGGGTCAGCTGCACGCGGCCGATCACGTCGCCAAGGGCGAGAATCGACGGCGTGGAAGTCTGGAACAGATCGTCCACCTCGACGTAACCGCGCTTGTCCAGCCTCACCTCGACGTTTTCCAGGCCGAGGTTGTCCAGCATCGGCCGGCGGCCGGTGGCGTAGAACACGCAATCGGCCTCCAGTACGCGACCATCCTTGAGCGTCGCAGCGAGGCTGCCATCGGCCTTGCGCTCGATGCTGGCAATATCGGCGTTGAACTGCAGGTCCAGGCCCTTCTTGCTCAGCTCTTCGCGCAGGTGCTCGCGCACGGCGCCATCGAAGCCGCGCAGGAACAGATCGCCGCGGTACAGCAACGAGGTCTGCGCGCCCAGGCCGTGGAAGATCGAGGCGAACTCCACGGCGATATAGCCGCCGCCCACCACCAGTACGCGCTTGGGCAGCTGCTTGAGGAAGAAGGCTTCGTTGGAGCTGATGGCGTGCTCGCGGCCTGGGATATCGGGAATCTGCGGCCAGCCGCCGGTGGCGATCAGAATGCGTTCGGCGCTGTGACGCTGGCCGTTCACTTCGACGGTATGGGCGTCGACGATACGCGCATGAGCTTCGAACAGACTGACGCCACTGTTGGTCAACAGATTGCGGTAAATGCCATTGAGGCGTTCGATCTCGCGGTTCTTGTTGGCGATCAGCGTCGCCCAGTCGAAATTCGCTTCGCCCAGCGACCAGCCGAAACCCGAGGCCTGCTCGAAGTCATCGGCAAAATGCGCGCCGTATACCAGCAGCTTTTTCGGTACGCAGCCGACGTTGACGCAGGTACCGCCCAGGTAGCGGCTCTCGGCCACCGCAACGCGTGCACCATAACCAGCGGCGAAGCGCGCCGCACGTACGCCGCCGGAACCGGCGCCGATAACGAACAGGTCGAAGTCGTAACTCATGGGGTATCTCCTTGGCAGACGAGGAGCATACCGTAAAGGCCCGCGCTAAGCTGAAAGCCGGAGGTGGATTCCATGCGCCCTACCCTGACTCATCTTGCCCTGCACGTCCCCGATCTCGACGCCTGCATCGCCTTCTATCAACGTTTCTGCGGCATGCAGGTGATCCACGAGCGTCCCGGCAAGGGTACACGCATCGTCTGGATGGCCGAGCCGGGCAAGGAGCACCAGTTCATCTTCGTGATCATGCCCGGCGGGCAGGACAGGAACCTGGCCGCCAATGACTACAGCCACTTCGGCTTCGCCCTGGACAGCCGCGAGGACGTCGATCACATCGCCGCCATGGCCGAACAAGCGGGCTGCCTGATCTGGCCACCACGCGACGAACCCTATCCGGTTGGCTACTACTGCGGCCTGCGCGACCCGGCCGGCAACTACGTGGAGTTCAGCTTCGGCCAGCCGCTCGGACCCGGCTCGGAGAAAATGCCCATTCCCTGAAATGCAAAACGCCACCCGAGGGTGGCGTCAGTTGGAGCATCAATGCACCGATTCAGTAGGAGCGGCGCCCCGCCGCGAACCGGACGGCGAGGCATCGCAAAGCTTCGCCCCGGGGCGGGGCTCCTACGAAAGGCTGCTCTGATAGGCAAACGTATCAGAACGCCTTGCCGGTCTTGTACAGGTTCTCGAAGCAGAAATTGGTCGCGTCGATGTAACCCTCGGCGCTACCGCAGTCGAAACGCTGGCCCTTGAACTTGTACGCCATCACGCAGCCCTGCTGGGCCTGGCGCATCAGCGCATCGGTGATCTGGATTTCGCCACCCTTGCCCGGCGGCGTGCTGCGAATCAGATCGAAGATGTCCGGGGTGAGGATGTAGCGACCGATGATCGCCAGGTTCGACGGCGCGTCCTCGGGCTTGGGCTTCTCCACCATGTTGCTGACGCGGTAGATGTCCTCGCGGATCATCTCGCCGGCGATCACGCCGTACTTGGAGGTCTCGTCCTTCGGCACTTCCTGAATCGCCACGATGGAGCAGCGGAACTGGTTGTACAGCTTGACCATCTGCGCCAGCACGCTATCGCCTTCCAGGTTCAGGCACAGGTCGTCGGCCAGTACCACGGCGAACGGCTCGTCACCGATCAGCGGCTGGCCGCAGAGGATGGCGTGGCCCAGGCCTTTCATTTCGACCTGACGGGTGTAGGAGAAACTGCACTCGTCGATCAGACGACGGATGCCAACCAGGTACTTCTCCTTGTCGGTGCCCTTGATCTGGTGTTCGAGCTCGTAGCTCACGTCAAAGTGGTCTTCCAGCGCGCGCTTGCCGCGCCCCGTGACGATGGAGATCTGGTTGAGGCCAGCCTCGAGTGCCTCTTCAACCCCGTATTGAATCAGTGGCTTGTTCACCACCGGCAACATTTCCTTGGGCATTGCCTTGGTAGCAGGCAGGAAGCGCGTGCCGTAACCGGCAGCGGGGAACAGGCATTTCTTGATCATGGGACTCCCTAGTGGGGACGGTTGGAATGCGCACCCAGTCTATCAAGCCGCGCTAGCCTTACAACTGCCGCTTGCAGGTCGACCGATGCCTCGATAGAGAAAACCCAGCTCCGCCAGCTGATCGGCGTCATAGATGTTGCGCCCGTCGAACAGCACCGGCATGCGCATCGCACCGCGAATACGCGGGAAGTCCGGCTGACGGAACTGCTTCCACTCCGTCACCAGCACCAACGCATCCGCACCCTGGGTGACGGCATAGGGGGATTCGCTCAGTACCAGCTGCCCCGCCTCGATGGCCGCCGGATAGCGTGCAGCAACAGCTGCCGTGGCAGCAGGGTCGCAAGCCTGCACCTTGGCACCCGCGGTCAGCAGAGCCTCGAGTAGCACCAGGCTGGGCGCTTCACGCAGATCGTCAGTACCGGGTTTGAATGCCAGCCCCCAGAGCGCGACGACCCGCCCGTGCAAGTGGCCATTGAAATGCTCGCGCAGGGCCTGGAACAGCAGCGTCTTCTGCAGCGCATTGCGCGCTTCGACCGCGCGCAGGATGCCAGGCTCGATGCCCTCGTGCTCGGCCGTACGGATCAGCGCCTTCACATCCTTGGGAAAGCACGAGCCGCCATAACCGCAACCGGCATAGATGAAGTGCGTACCGATACGCCGGTCGCTACCGATACCGCGGCGCACCTGCTCGATATCCACGCCCAACCGCGCGCAGATACCTGCCATCTCGTTGATAAAGGAAATCTTGGTCGCCAGAAAGGCATTGGCCGCATACTTGCTGAACTCCGCGGCGCGCACACCCATGCACAACAGGCGGTCGTGATTGCGCAGAAATGGCGCATACAGCCGGCGTAACAAATCGCGCCCACGCTCATCGTCGCAGCCGACGATCACCCGATCAGGGCGCATGAAATCCTCGACTGCAGAGCCTTCCTTGAGAAACTCCGGATTGCTCGCCACGATCACCCGCGCCCGTTGTTCCCGACGCGCCAGACCGGCGTTGATGCGCTGTGCCACACGCTCGGCGGTGCCCACCGGCACCGTGGATTTGTCCACCACCAGACACGCATGATCGAGCCGTTCACCCAGCTCGTCGGCAACCGCCAGCACATGACTCAGATCGGCCGAACCGTCCTCACCGCTGGGCGTGCCCACCGCAATGAAAATCACCTCGGCGCGGCGGATGCCGGCCTTCAGCTGAGAAGTGAAACTGAGCTGCCCACCGGCCAGCTGCGCCTTGAGCATCGCCTCCAGGCCCGGCTCGTAGATCGGCACCTCACCTCGCGAAAGCATCGCCACGCGCTGCGGATCTCGCTCGACGCAGACCACCTGATTGCCCATCTCGGCAAAACAGGTGGCCGTCACCAAACCTACGTATCCCGCTCCAATCACGCATATCTGCATCGCAGCATCCTCCTGGCCTATGCTGCGATTGCAACCAATCGCGGTGGCAGCGATATGACGGAACGACGAAGGAATGATGACAGGCGTGTATGTACGCATCATGGGTACGCATAGCGTGAAAACTGTGGGGACCAGAAAAACAAAAGCCCCTGTAGGTTTACCTGCAGGGGCTTTGCGAAAGTGGTGGTGAAGAACAGATTCGAACCCGTGCCGGTAGCGTGTCAGTCCATGCCAAACCTGCTCAATAGGGGCTTTCCGCTCCCCTCAACGGCTCGTTTCGTCGCTATTCGGCTCTATGATTTCGACACTCAACCAGCACGCAGCTCGTTGATCAACTCCGGGTGTCGCCCCAAGATTTTGAACAACTGCACCAGCGGTTGCGGTGCTTCTGTGCTGCCTCGCTCGTAACGAGAAAACGCATTCGGCCCACCGCCGAACAGCTCGGCCGCTTCACGTTGGCTCAACCGCAACTGCTTACGCACGCTGCGAATAAGCTCCTGATTGCCGTCCTGGGCGTTCACCTGCTGGCGAAACTCGTTCATGGCACGCATAACGCGCTCACTCTCAGCCGGCCCAGTCAGGGACTCGCCGCACGCATCGCACCAGTCAGCCGTTACTGCAGTAATTTGGGTGGTCTGCCCCTTGTAGGTGAAGGGCATATCGCGGGTGTCGTGAACCAGTTCCGCCCCGCCGCATACTGGACATTTCATGGTCACTTCTCCTTGAAGGAAACGATCAGCAGATCGGCCACCAGCGTGAACTTCAGATAGACCTGCCCGAATTCGGTGTCGGGTCGGTAAACGTCCTGCCAGCTAGTATGATCCGCATAGGTTGTCATGCTCTTGAAAAAGTCGCGGCTGCTCAGGGCACTGATGACGGCCAGCATGTCGGCCATCTCCATACCCAGCTCGGCGCCCCCTTCCAGGGCTAAGCGGGTGAAGCGATAACGCTGATCGGCTACGGCCTGCTTCACCAGCTCAAGCTTGAAATGGGGTTTGCGCTTTTCCATGCCGTACAAAATAACCTTTTAGGTTAATCTCTTCAAGGGAGCGTCCATGCCAAACGACAAACGCCAGCAACTACGCAATGAGTTGCTGGCTGGTGCCGAATCCAAGCCAGCAAAGCCTGCTAACCAGCGATATTTCGCTAGCCTGCGCGAACGTGTACGGCACTCCAGGCAGTCACCTGCTCCATCGAATTGAAGCGAGCAGTTGGCTGATTAGCGTCTTGAGCCGAGAGAAGAGCGACAAGCCAGAAATCAAAAAGCCCCGAAAGCTTGTCAGCTTTCAGGGCTTTAGGTATTGCGAAAGTGGCGGTGAAGAAGAGATTCGAACTCTTGATACGGTTTCCCGTATACACACTTTCCAGGCGTGCTCCTTCAACCACTCGGACACTTCACCGGATCTCGACGTTTTGGCGTTTACCCCGTCGAGGCGCGCTAATGTAGTCGAATGTTTTCTCGATGGCAAATTTTTTTTAAAGGATTCATGCGCTTAAGAGCGCAGCGGGTTTTCCTCGTGCTTCTCACAGGGCTGCTCGTCGAAGCGAATGTGGCCGAACAGCAGAAAACCCAGGGACATGAACAGGCCCAAGCCGAATAGCAGCAGCACGCCGGATGGGCTGCGCAGGTAGAAGGTTTCGCTGAGCACGACCGATGCCAGCAACAGGCCGATCACGGCAAGCATATAAAGGATGGAGTAGAGGGTGTTCATGGGGCAGCTCCTTCGGTTCGCTGCTCACCATAAAGGCCTGGCTTTGCGTTCGACCAATTGCCATCCGGCATAGCCGCGATAGGCAAAAACACTGACCAGCCAGTCAGCCGCGGCGCTTTACCAGAGCGCTGCGGCTGAGTACCTTCTGCCCACATTCGCCCCCAAGGCTCTAACAAGGAAAACCGCCATGAGCGACCTGATCAGCTATCAACTCGAAGATGGCATCGCCACCCTCACCCTGAGCAATGGCAAGGTCAATGCCATCTCGCCTGACGTGATCGCTGCGTTCAATGCCGCCCTCGACCGCGCCGAGCAGGATCGCGCCATCGTCGTCATCACTGGCCAGCCGGGAATTCTTTCCGGCGGCTATGACCTGAAGGTGATGACCTCGGGCCCGCAGAATGCAATCAACCTGGTGGCTGCTGGCTCCACGCTGGCGCGACGCATGCTCGCCCACCCCTACCCGATCATCGTCGCCTGCCCGGGTCATGCCGTGGCCAAGGGTGCGTTCATCCTGCTGTCGGCCGATTACCGTATCGGCGTGGAAGGTCCGTTCAATATCGGCCTGAATGAAGTGCAGATCGGCATGACCATGCACCACGTCGGTATCGAGCTGGCTCGTGATCGTCTGCGCAAGTCTGCATTCCACCGTTCGGTGATCAATGGCGAGATGTTCGACCCGGCTGGCGCTGTAGATGCCGGCTTCCTGGACAAGGTGGTACCGGCCGAGCAATTGCTGGCCACCACTCAGGCGGTGGCGCAGCAGATGAAGAAGATCAACATGACCGCACACAAGAACACCAAGCTGAAGGTGCGCAAGGCGCTGCTGGAAACCCTCGATGCCGCCATCGAGATGGACAAGCAACACCTGCTTTAAACGCAACTCTCGGTAACCCATAAATGAAAAGCGCCGCTTCCGTTGAGGTCGCGGCGCTTTTTCTTTGCGCGTCTCGCCAATTACCCCGCCGGCGAATGTCGGTGCGCGCGGCGCACCCAACGGGTCAGCCGGAATAATCCAGGGCCGTCCAGGCTCGGCTCAGGCCTTGCGCGAGCACGCAGCCGGGCTTGCTCAGTTGCTCGTTGAAGGCGGCCGGCAACAGCGTGGTTTCACCCTCTGCAGCACCATGGCGCTCGGTCAGCCACTGCAGCTTGCCGCAGTTGGGCGTTTCGATCACGTAACTGGCGGCAATGTTGGAGTGATGGCTGGGCAGTCGAATCACGTCGAGCACTATGCCCGTCTCCTCGACACGCTGGCCATCGGAGACCAGCACGGCCCAGGCCTGCTCGCCCTCGATCACCAGGTAGGCACCGTTGGCCTGTGGTCGATCAATCTGCGGTTGCGCGCAGCCGCTCAGCAGGGCCAATAGCACAATCGTCATCAGCATCTGTTGCATTGCCAATACCCCCTCGCAAGGCGCCCACCTTCAGGTGGTGGACGGGTTGTTGTCGCCTAAGTGAGGCCAATATCACTCAATACTGTTTATTTGTACAGTATTTTTCGATTAGGCTATATCGCAGGTAAATGATCGATTGCACAGGAGCGCCATCATGCTGGACGTACTGCAGCTAAAACACCGAGTGAACCGCATGCCGCTGGAGCGGGTACGCGAGATGGTCGAGGAACTGCAGCTCGAGGGCATCGTCACCGAGAGCCGCACCCCTTTCAATCGTCAGCACTTCAATACCTGCTTCGCCGAGATCGAGGCGCTGCTGCAGCGCGCCGGCTACCATCGGCAACTGGATGTGGTCGGCTACCAGGGTTTGGCCTATGCGCTGTTCGATCCGACTCGCTGGGAAGCCGTCGAAGTGCTGCGCTGGCTGCGCGACTTCGTCGAGGAGGCGCGCGTTCAACCGGCTTCCTGAGCCTACGATACGAACCAAAAAGGCTCAGCGACGCCCGCTCATGCACGGCATTGGCTCAGAAGCATGCGGGGTGAGCCAAGCCTGCGCTCGCTCCACACACTTCAACCCCCCCTCAAAACACAGCTGCAACTTATTGATCCTAAACAGCTAGCCTCTGGAAAGCCGGCACCCAGCCCCTACCGGTCAGGTACCACATGCCGCTGCTCGGCCGCTGTGCACGAAAGCTGGCAAGCCCCTTGCTAAGTCCTTGTCAATCATCCTGCGTAGCACGCCAACGGCGGCGGGCCGAGGATCACGGACAACGGCGTCCGTCAGGTCACCTTCCTCTCATTGAGGTGGCCTGGCGTACGCCGTTTTTTGTTTATGCGCCTGACAAGGATTAGACCCATGACCGATCGTGATTCGAACAAGTCCCTGGCCACCAGCCGCCGTAACTTCCTCAAGCAATCAATCGCCCTGGCCGGCGCCGTGAGCGGCATCGCCGCACTTGGCCTGTCGGCGCCGGCTTCGCTGCGCAGTGCAGCCTGGGCGGCCGGCTCCGACGCGCCGGAAAAAGCCGCGCTAACCGTCGGCTTCATTCCCCTGACCGATTGCGCTTCGGTGGTGGTCGCCGCCACCCAGGGTTTCGGCGAGAAATACGGCCTGACCATCAATCCGAGCAAGGAAGCCTCCTGGGCCGGCGTGCGCGACAAGCTCAATACTGGCGAACTGGATGCTGCCCATGTGCTCTACGGCATGATGTACGGCGCTCAGCTCGGCCTGGCGGGGCCGCAACGGGACATGGCAGTGCTGATGGGGCTGAACCAGAATGGCCAGGCCATCACCCTGTCCAAGCAACTGCGTGAGGCCGGTGTGACCAACGGTGCGCAACTGGCCGAACACGTGAAAAAAGGCGGCAATCCGCTGACCTTCGCCCAGACCTTTCCCACCGGCACCCACGCCATGTGGCTGTATTACTGGCTGGCCAGTGTCGGCATCAACCCGATGAGCGATGTGAAGACCATCGTCGTGCCGCCGCCGCAGATGGTGGCGAACATGCGCGTCGGCAACATGGACGGCTTCTGCGTCGGCGAGCCCTGGGGCGCGCGGGCTATCTTCGACAAGATCGGCTTCACCGCCACCACCACCCAGCAGATCTGGCCGGATCACCCGGAGAAGGTGCTTGGCACCACCCGCGCCTTTATCGAGCAGTATCCCAATGCCGCCCGCGCGCTAATCATGGCGATTCTCGATGCCAGCCGCTTCATCGAGGCCAGCGAGGAGAACCGCAAGAGCACCGCCAAGCTGATTTCCGGCAAGGCCTACGTCAACGCGCCGGTGCAGGTGATCGAGCCGCGCTTTCTCGCCCAGTACGAGGACGGCCTCGGCAACAGTTGGAAGGACGAACATGCCATGGCCTTCTGCAAGGACGGCAGCGTCAACTTCCCCTATCACTCCGACGGCATGTGGTTCCTCACCCAATTCAAGCGCTGGGGCCTGCTCAAGGATGCACCGGATTACGCGGCCGTGGCCGCACAGGTCAACCAGACCGCGCTCTACGCCGAGGCTGCCGGGGCCCTCAAGCTGGCGGTGCCGAGCAGCCCGCTGCGCAGCAGCACATTGATCGACGGCGTGGTCTGGGACGGCAGCAATCCAGCCGCCTACGCCGACTCCTTCGCCATCAAAGCCTGACCGGAGGTGAGCATGAATGCGCCCCTGAAAACACCACTGCCGCCAATCGCCAAGCCGCGCCTCTCTGCGCAGGCCTTGCTGCCCAGCGTCGCCGCATTGGGCAGCCTGCTCAAGGCCGGCATCGCCCCACTGCTGGGCATCATCGCCTTCATCGGCTTCTGGTCGCTGCTGGCGCAGTACAGCGAGGGCCTGCCCGGCCCCTTGAGCACCTGGCAAGCCGCGCTGGTGCTGTTCGCTGATCCCTTCTACGACAACGGCCCCAACGACATGGGCATCGGCTGGAACATCCTCAACTCGCTCGGCCGCGTCGGGGTCGGCTTCGGCCTGGCGGCGCTGGTGGGCATTCCCCTGGGGTTCGCCATCGGCCGTTTCGCCTTTCTCGCCGGCATGCTGGCGCCGATTATCAGCTTGCTGCGTCCGGTCTCGCCGCTAGCCTGGCTGCCGATTGGCCTGCTGGTGTTCGAGGCGGCCGGCCCGGCGTCGATCTGGGTCATTTTCATCAGCTCGATCTGGCCGATCATCCTCAACACCGCCGCCGGCGTGGCCAGCGTGCCGCAGGACTACCTGAACGTGGCCCGCGTGCTCAAGCTGTCGGAGTTCAAGGTGCTGACGCGCATCCTGTTTCCCGCCGTGCTGCCGCACCTGATGACCGGCATCCGCCTGGCCATCGGCGTGGCCTGGCTGGTGATCGTCGCCGCGGAAATGCTCACCGGCGGCATTGGTCTGGGCTTCTGGGTGTGGGATGAGTGGAACAACCTCAATGTCGAGCACATTCTCATCGCCATCATCATCGTCGGCCTGGTGGGCCTGGCGCTGGAGCAGATACTGCTGTTGATCGCCAAACGCTTTGACTACGCGAGCTGAAGAGGTGCGTTTCGCCAACCCCGTAGCCCGGATGCAGTTCGGGAACGCGATCTCCGTTTCCCCAGATTGCATCCGGGCTACGCAAACTTACAAATCAGTTCAATAGTAGACGCCAAGTCTTTGTTTTAAATGAAAGTGCCTCTGATTAAATCCGGGGCACAGCGCCAGAACGGGAGAACTCCGATGGACAAATTCGTGGAGCTGACCGCTGTCAGCAAGCACTTCGACACCAAGAAAGGCCGCTTCCAGGCACTGGCCGACGTCAACCTGAGCATCGCCCGCGGCGAGTTCGTCGCACTGATCGGCCACTCCGGCTGCGGCAAATCCACCGTGCTCAACCTGATCGCCGGCCTGCTCGACGCCAACGAAGGCGGGCTGATCTGCAATGGCCGCGAGATCGACGGCCCCGGCCCCGAACGCGCCGTGGTGTTCCAGAACCACAGCCTGCTGCCCTGGATGACCTGCTTCGGCAACGTCCACCTGGCCGTGGAAAAGGTCTTCGGCGCGCGCGAAAGCAAGGCCCAACTCAAGGCCCGCACCGAGCAGGCGCTGAACATGGTCGGCCTCAGCCATGCCATGCACAAGCACCCCAACGAGATCTCCGGCGGCATGAAGCAGCGCGTCGGCATCGCCCGTGCCCTGGCCATGGAACCCAAGGTGCTGCTGATGGACGAACCGTTCGGTGCCCTCGATGCTCTGACCCGTGCGCACCTGCAGGACGAACTGCTGCGCATCGTCGGGCAGACCCAGAGCACCGTGGTGATGGTCACCCACGACGTCGACGAAGCCGTGCTGCTGTCCGATCGCATCGTGATGATGACCAACGGCCCGGCCGCCACCGTCGGCGAAATCCTCGCCGTCGACCTGCCGCGCCCGCGCGACCGCCTGGCGCTGGCCAACGACCCGCAGTACCACGCCTATCGTACCGCCGTGCTGGAGTTCCTCTACCAGCGTCAGCAGCGTCCGGCCGCCTGAGTTTGCGACAACCGCTCTGGCGCGGGCGCTGGGGCGGGGAACCTCTGGGATCTTTCACGGACGAAGCTGTGCCTTAAACCGACGAGCAGAGAACACCGTGCTAGACCTCACCACCTGGAACCTGTCGATTCCCACTGAGCCCACCCCCACCACCATCACCACCGAACGTCTGAACAACGGCTACCAGAGCCGCTATTTTCGCCGCAACGGCGATGGCAGCGTGACGTTCTGGGTCCCCGTCACCGGCTCGACCACCGAAGACGCCCGCTACCCCCGCAGCGAACTGCGCGAAACCCAGCGCGATGGCAGCCTGAGCAACTGGCAGCACGCCAGCAGCGACAGCTACCTCAGCGCCGTGCTGCAGGTGGATCAGGTGCCCAGCCGCAACAAGGTGGTGATAGGTCAGATTCACAGCACCGATGTGCCGGGCAGCCAGAACGATCCGCTGGTCAAGGTGCAGTACCACTATCGCCGCGGCGTCGGGCGAGTGGAACTGTTACTGCGCCCCCGTCCCGGTGATAGCGAAGTGCAGAACATACTGCTGGCCGACAACGTGCAACTCGGCGAACGCTTCGGTTACGACCTGCGCGTCACGCCCAGCGGCCGCCTCGGTGTCAGCGTAGCCAGCAGCGACGGCGACGAGGGTGCCGTCTATCGCCAGCTCAGCAGCCGCTGGAACACGCAGTACCTTTACTTCAAGGCCGGCGCCTACATTCAGGACAACTACGGCCCGGACAAAGAAGGCGGCCGGGTCACCTTCTATCACCTCAACAGCACGCACCGCTAAGGCACGCGGCGACATACAATCGCCGCTTTTCTCGACGAAGGCTCGACCATGGCCCGCCTGACCCTGGAATTTCCCGAAGACCAGTACTGCTACAGCACCCAGCTCACCGTGCGGGTCACCGACATCAATGGCGCCAACCATCTGGGCAACGACTCGATGATTTCGATGATCTCCGAAGCCAGGGCGCGCTTTCTCTACGAGTTCGGCATTCGCGAGACCGATGAGGACGGCACCGGTATCATCGTCACTGATCTGGCCACCACCTACCGAGCCGAAGCCCATGCTCGCGACCAGTTGCTGTTCGAGGTCGGGGTGATGGACTTCAACCGCTATGGCGGCGATATCACCTTCCGCATCACCCGCCCGGCCGACGGCACACTGGTGGCCATGGCCAAGTCCGGCTTCGTGTTCTTCGATTACCGCCAGTCGAAGGTGGCGCCGATGCCGGACGCCTTCCGTGCCAAGTTCCCCAAGGTCAATCGGCTCGACTGAGCGGGGTTCCTCATGCGCCAGGCGCACGCTGACGAAGCAGGCCCTGGCAGGAACTTGCACAGTTATTGCTGCAAGCACCGTGACACATCGCCAATCGTCTGCTACGCCTAGAAGGCCGTTGAAAAACGTAGGCGAGGCAGCCAGTGCAAGGCAAAAACAGGCGAAAAAGCGGAGTTTACGAGTTGTAAATGAGCATTTTGAGCCTGTTTTTAACGCAGCAATGACAACGCAGGTAGTTTTTCAACAGCCTGCTAGGTCAGAACAGAAAAAGGGGGATCGAGGATGACCGACACCTACCGCCGTGCCCGTCAGGCGGGGCTGCTGAGCAATCTGCTGGCACTCGCACTGCTGACCGCGCCGCTACCCACTCACGCAACCAGCGTTACCCAACTTTCCAGCGTCCAGTCTCAAGCCCCTCTCAGTACGCAGCGATCGCCCCATTCGGGGGCATAGACGGCGCAAACGCCTCGTTTTACGGCAGTACTGCGGGTACTGAAGGTGCGTAGCGCCTGATCCCAGGGCCTCTGCTCGGCTGGCTCGGCTCTTGCTTGTTTCCTCGCACCAGGTAGCCAACGGCGGCCACCTCCCTCACGACAAAGACGTCGCCTCACCTCGCCTTCATGGCCTGTGGTGAAGCGGCGTTTTTTTTCGTGTTCGCCCCAGTGACCGGGGCCGGCGCAGGCATCGCGATCCGAGCCTGCACCGCAATCGCGCAAACCTGCTGTGGCTTCGGCCGCAGGGCTCTGCACCACAAGTGCACGGCCTTCCCGGCAGGCACGGCCGCCGTGTCCACGACCACGGTTCGCCGCGCCTGGCCGGGCTCCTTCTCGCTGATGAGGTGATAGATGAATACAAGTTTCTGGAAAGCCGGCCACGCCCCCACACTGTTTGCCGCCTTCCTCTATTTCGACCTGAGCTTCATGGTCTGGTACCTGCTCGGCCCACTGGCGGTGCAGATCGCTACCGACCTCGACCTCAACGCCCAGCAACGCGGCCTGATGGTGGCCACGCCGATTCTCGCCGGCGCCGTGCTGCGTCTGCTGATGGGCTTTCTCGCCGACCGTCTGTCGCCGAAGACCGCCGGCCTGCTCGGCCAGGTGGTGGTGATAGTCGCGCTGTTCTGCGCCTGGCAGATCGGCATCGGCAGCTACGAGCAGGCGCTGCTGCTCGGCCTGTTCCTCGGCTTCGCCGGCGCGGCGTTCGCCGTGGCCCTGCCGCTGGCCTCGCAGTGGTACCCGCCGCAGCACCAGGGCAAGGCCATGGGCATCGCCGGCGCCGGTAACTCCGGCACCGTGCTGGCAGCGCTGTTCGCCCCCGGCCTGGCCGCGCTGTCCGGCTGGCAGAACGTGTTCGGCTGGGCGCTGATCCCGCTGCTGGCGACCCTGGTGATCTTCGCCCTGGTGGCCAAGAATGCGCCGGAGCGGCCCAAGCCCAAGGCCTTCGGCGACTACCTCAAGGCCCTCGGCGATCGCGACAGCTGGTGGTTCATGTTCTTCTACAGCGTCACCTTCGGCGGCTTCATCGGCCTGGCCAGCGCCCTGCCCGGCTACTTCAGCGACCAGTACGGGCTGAACCCGGTGACCGCCGGTTACTACACCGCCGCCTGCGTCTGCGCCGGCAGCCTGCTGCGCCCGCTGGGCGGCGCTCTGGCCGACCGCATCGGCGGCATTCGCACGCTGCTGATGATGTACAGCATCGCTTCGCTGTGCATCACCGTGGTGGGTTTCAACCTGCCCAGCGCGACCGCCGCCCTGGCCTTTTTCGTCGCCGCCATGCTCGGCCTCGGTGCCGGCAACGGCGCGGTGTTCCAGCTGGTGCCGCAGCGCTTTCGCAGGGAAATCGGCGTGATGACCGGGTTGATCGGCATGGCCGGCGGCATCGGTGGTTTCTTCCTCGCTGCCGGCCTCGGCACCATCAAGCAGCACACCGGCGACTACCAGCTGGGCCTGTGGCTGTTCGCCAGCCTCGGCGTGCTGGCCTGGATCGGTCTGCACGGGGTCAAGCAGCGCTGGCGCACCACCTGGGGCAGCGCTGCAGTCACCGCCGCGCGGGTGTAAGCGAGTTCTCGACGACCGGCCACACTCCGTAGGGTGCGCCGCGCGCACCAGCGATTTGCGTCGAACCTGGTGCGCACGGCGCACCCTACGGTCCAAAGATCTACGGAAACCGCATCATGGCCCTGCAACTGAGCATCGGCGAAACCAGCGCCACCGGCCCGCGCAGCGAGAACCAGGACGCCCTGCGTGTGGTTACCCCGGCGCCAGCCCTGGCCGCCAGCAAGGGCTACCTGCTCGGTCTGGCTGATGGTGTCAGCCAGTGCGCCGACGGCGGCCTGGCCGCACGCGCGACCCTGCAGGCGCTGGCACTGGATTACTACTCCACCCCGGAAACCTGGCCGGTGCAGCACAGCCTGGACCGCCTGCTCATTGCCCATAACCGCTGGCTGCAGGCCAATGGCGGCGGCCAGCCGCTGCTGACCACCCTTACCGCCCTGGTGCTGCGCGGGCGTCGCTACACCCTGGCGCACATCGGCGACAGCCGCGCCTACCTGTGGCGCGACGGCCAGCTGCTGCGCCTGACCGAGGACCACGTTTGGGAACAGCCGGGCATGCAGCACGTGCTCAAGCGCGCCATGGGCCTGGATCAACACCTGGTGGTGGACTACCGCGACGGCGAGCTGCAGGCCGGTGACCGTTTCCTGCTGGTCAGCGACGGCGTCTGGGCCTGCCTCAACGACAAACGCATCGGCGAGTTGCTGCAACGAGACGATGACGCCGAAGCGATCTGCCAGGCACTGGTCGACGAGGCGCACCACGCCGGTAGCCAGGACAACGCCAGCGCCTTGCTGGTGCACATCGAGCAGCTCCCAGAAGCCGCGCTGGCCGACACCCTGGCCCAGCTCGAACATTGGCCTCTGCCGCCGCGCCTGCGTGAAGGCCAGGAGTTCGAGGGCTGGCAGGTCGAAGGCCTGCTCGGCGAATCGCGCCAGTCGCTGATCTACCGGGTGCGCGATGCTGACAACCTGCCCTGGCTGCTCAAGACCATGCCGCCCAGCCGCGCCGGCGAGGAGCAGGCCGGCCCGGCGCTGCTGCAGGAGGAATGGTTCCTGCGCCGCGTCGCCGGTCGCCACTTTCCCGAGCTGCATGCTCTGCCGCAGCGCCAGCATCTGTATTACGTGCAGCGCGAATATGCCGGCCAGACCCTGGCCGCGCGCCTACGCCAGCACGGCCCGCTGAGCCTGGCCGACTGGCAGGACCTGGCGCCGCGCCTGATCAAGGCCCTCGGCCTGTTGCACAGGCGCAATATCATCCACCGCGACATCAAGCCCGAGAACCTGCTGCTCGGCGACGACGGCGAACTGCGCGTGCTCGACTTCGGCCTGGCCTACTGCCCGGGCCTGACCCGCGACGAGGCCCACAGCCTGCCCGGCACGCCCAGCTATATTGCCCCCGAAGCCTTCGCCGGCAGCCTGCCCAGTGCGCAGCAGGACCTCTACGCCGCGGGCGTGACGCTCTATCACCTGCTTACCGGACACTATCCCCATGGCGAAGTCGAAGCCTTCCAGCACCCGCGCTTCGGTCAGCCGGTGCCGGCCAGCCGCTACCGCCCGGACTTGCCTGCCTGGCTCGATGAGGTGTTGAGCCGCGCGGTAGCCGCCGCCCCAGCGCAGCGCTTCGAGACCGCCGAGGAGTGGCTGCTGGCCCTGGAAAGTGGCGAGCGCCAATCCCTGAACAACCGCCCACGACCGCTGCTGGAGCGCGAGCCGCTACTGGTGTGGCGCAGCGTGGCGTTGGTGTCGCTGCTGCTCAACCTGCTGCTGGCGTTCCTGCTGCTCAAATAGCCCACCCCGCACCAAAGCAGCGCAAAACGCCTCTCAACGGTGCATAAACCCAACCTACAGCGCCAGCCAAGTGACTGAAAAGCCTGAAAAACCGTGACCTGATCGAGTTGGCACAAGGGCTGCATTCACAACTACCACAAACCACATAAAGCGCGACCTTCAACGACGAAGGCTGCACTTCCCGATAGAACGGGACCTGGACAAAGGCGTCCTCGCTAGGTGACTAGCGGGACGCCTTTTTTGTTTTTTATGGCCTGCCATCCCTGGCGGCCACTCTTCGAGCCGTCGCGGAGCGACGTTAAAAATTGCTCCCGACAATTTTTTCGACCGTGATTTTTCTTCAGGAGATGGCCGGCATGCAAAAACTCAAGCTGGTGATGATCGGCAACGGCATGGCGGGTGTGCGCACCCTCGAAGAGCTGCTCAAGCTCGCCCCCGATCTCTACGACATCACCGTGTTCGGCGCCGAACCGCACCCCAACTACAACCGCATCCTGCTCTCCCCGGTGCTGGCCGGCGAGCAAACCTTCGAGGAGATCGTGCTCAACGATCTCAACTGGTACGCCGATAACGGCATCAAACTGCTGCTCGGGCGCAAGGTGGTCAAGATCGACCGCAAGAAGCGCCTGGTGATCGCCGACGACGGCAGCGAGGCCGAGTACGACCGTCTGCTGATCGCCACCGGCTCCAACCCCTTCATCCTGCCGATTCCGGGCAAGGATCTGCAGGGTGTGATCGGCTACCGCGACATCGCCGACACCCAGACCATGATGGACACCGCCAAGACCCACAAGCACGCGGTGGTCATCGGCGGCGGCCTGCTCGGCCTGGAGGCGGCCAACGGCCTCAAGCTGCGCGGCATGGACGTCACCGTGGTGCACCTCGGCGACTGGCTGCTGGAGCGCCAGCTGGATCGCACCGCTGGCGAGTTGCTGCAGAAGTCCCTGGAAGACCGCGGCCTGAAGTTCCTCCTGCCCAAGCACACCGCGGAACTGCTGGACAACGGCGAAGGCCGTGTCTGCGCGGTGAAATTCAAGGACGGCGAGGTGATTCCCGCCGACCTGGTGGTGATGGCCGCCGGTATCCGTCCCAACACCGAACTGGCCGAGAGCGCCGGCATCGCCTGCAACCGCGGCATCCTGGTCAACGACACCATGCAGACCTATGACCCGCGCATCTACGCCATCGGCGAATGCGCCAGCCACCGCGGCATCGCCTACGGTCTGGTGGCACCGCTGTTCGAGCAGGCCAAGGTCTGCGCCAATCACCTGGCCCAGCTCGGTTTCTCCCGCTACCAGGGCTCGGTGACCTCGACCAAGCTCAAGGTCACCGGTATCGATCTGTTCTCCGCCGGCGAATTCATGGGCGGCGAAGGTACCGAGACTATCACCCTCTCCGACCCCATCGGCGGCGTGTACAAGAAGCTGGTGATCAAGGACGACGTGCTGGTCGGCGCCTGCCTGTACGGCGACACCGCCGACGGCGGTTGGTATTTCCGCCAGATCCGCGAGAACCACAACGTCAGCGAGATCCGCGACCACCTGATGTTCGGCGAAGGCGCCATCGGCGACGTCGGCCACCAGGGCGCCGACAAGACCGCCAACATGCCCGACAGCATGGAAATTTGCGGCTGCAACGGCGTGTGCAAGGGCACCATCGTCAAGGCCATCCAGGAAAACGGTCTGTTTTCAGTGGATGACGTGAAGAAACAGACCAAGGCCGGCAGCTCCTGCGGCTCCTGTGTCGGTTTAGTCGAGCAGATCCTGATCAGCACCGTCGGCGGCGCGGCGGACGTCAAGCCCAAAAGCGAGAAGGCCATCTGCGGCTGCTCCGACTTCAACCACGGGCAGATCCGTAAGGCCATCCGTGAACAGCACCTGACCTCCATGGCGCAGACCATGGCCTTTCTCAACTGGAGTACGCCCAACGGCTGCGCCACCTGCCGCCCGGCACTGAACTACTACCTGATCTCCACCTGGCCGGGCGAGGCCAAGGACGACCCGCAGTCGCGCCTGATCAACGAGCGCGCCCACGCCAATATCCAGAAGGACGGCACCTACTCGGTGGTACCGCGCATGTGGGGCGGCGTGACCAACCCGTCCGAGCTTCGCCGCATCGCCGATGTGGCCGACAAGTACAACGTACCCATGGTCAAGGTCACCGGCGGCCAGCGCATCGACCTGCTTGGCATCAAGAAGGACGACCTGCCGGCCGTGTGGAAGGATCTGGACATGCCTTCCGGCCACGCCTACGGCAAGTCCATCCGCACGGTGAAGACCTGCGTCGGCAGCGAGTTCTGCCGCTTCGGCACGCAGAACTCCACCCAGCTGGGCATCGATCTGGAGCACGACCTGTTCAACATGTGGTCGCCGCACAAGGTCAAGCTGGCGGTCTCCGGCTGCCCGCGCAACTGCTCCGAGGCCGGCATCAAGGACGTCGGCATCATTGGTGTGGACTCCGGTTTCGAGATGTATATCGGCGGCAACGGTGGGATCAAGACCGAGGTGGCCGAGTTCTTCGTCAAGGTGAAAACAGCCGAGGAAGTGCGCGAGTACAACGCCGCCTTCCTCCAACTGTACCGCGAGGAGGCCTTCTACCTCGAGCGCACCGTGCACTACCTGCAGCGCGTCGGCATGGAACACATCAAGAAGGCGGTGCTGGAGGACGAGGCCAACCGCAAGGCCCTGGCCGCACGCCTGCACTACGCCCTGTCGTTCGAGCAGGACCCGTGGAAGGAACGCATCGAGACGCCGCAACTGAAGAAAGAGTTCGACACCATCAAGGTCGTGCAAATCGAGGAGGCCACCGTATGAACTGGCTGGATATCTGCGCTCTGGAAGAGATCAACGTGCTCGGCTCGCGCATCGTCGCCGGGCCGAAAGGCGATATCGCCATCTTCCGCACCAGTAACGATGAAGTATTCGCCCTCGACGACCGCTGCCCGCACAAGGGCGGGCCGCTGTCCCAGGGCTTGATCTACGGCAAGCGCGTGGCCTGCCCGCTGCACAACTGGCAGATCGAGCTGGAGTCCGGCGAGGCCGTGGCGCCGGATGTGGGCTGCGCTCACCGGCACCACGCCAAGGTGGAAAGCGGCCGTGTGCTACTGGCCCTGAACCAGGCCGAAAAGTGCTCATAGAACTGTAGGAGCCAGCTTGCTGGCGATGCTTTTCGCGGCCTGGATCGCCAGCAAGAACTCAGCGCCCCCTGGCGCCTACAGCAAGCCGCAAACCACGGAGTCGAGCACCATGACTACCCAAAGCCAAATCACCGCCTCCACCTGCTGCTACTGCGGCGTGGGCTGCGGCGTGCTGATCGAGCACGACGGCGAGAAGATCCTCGGCGTCGCCGGCGATCCCAGCCACCCGGCCAACTTCGGCAAGCTGTGCAGCAAAGGCTCGACCCTGCACCTGACCGGCGACCTCGACGCCCGTGCCCTCTACCCCGAGTTGCGCTTGGGCAAGGGCCTGGCACGTTCACGCACGGACTGGGGCAGCGCCCTGGATCACGCCGCGGCGGTGTTCGCCGAGACCATCCGCGAACACGGCCCGGACAGCGTGGCCTTTTATATCTCCGGCCAGTTGCTGACCGAGGATTACTACGCCTTCAACAAGCTCGCGCGCGCCCTGGTCGGCACCCACAACATCGATTCCAACTCGCGCCTGTGCATGTCCAGCGCGGTGGTCGGCTACAAGCGCAGCCTCGGCGCCGACGCCCCGCCCTGCAGCTATGAGGACATCGAGCAGAGCGACTGCCTGCTGATCGCCGGCTCCAACATGGCCTACGCCCACCCGGTGCTGTTCCGCCGCCTGGAAGAAGCCAAGGCTCGCCGCCCCGAGATGCAGATCATCGTCATCGATCCGCGGCGCACCGACACCTGCGAGCTGGCCGACCTGCACCTGGCGATCCTGCCCGGCACCGACGTGGCGCTGTTTCACGGCATCCTGCATATCCTGCTGTGGGAAGGCTGGATCGACCGCCGCTATATCGACGCCCACACCGAAGGCTTCGAGGCGCTGAAGAACCTGGTGCGCGACTACAGCCCGGCGGCCACCGCCGATATCTGCGGCATCAGCCTCGACGCGCTGCAGCGTTGCGCCGAACTGATCGGCCGCGCGCCCTCCTTCCTTTCGCTGTGGTGCATGGGGCTCAACCAGTCCTCGTCCGGCAGCGCGAAGAACAGCGCGCTGATCAACCTGCACCTGGCCACCGGGCAAATCGGCAAGCCCGGCGCCGGCCCCTTCTCGCTGACCGGCCAGCCCAATGCCATGGGCGGCCGCGAAACCGGCAGCCTGAGCAACCTGCTGCCTGGCCACCGCGAGGCGGGCAATGCCGAGCACCGCGCCGAAGTCGCCGCCTACTGGGGCGTCGACGCCCTGCCGGAGACGCCCGGGCTGTCCGCCATCGAGCTGTTCGATGCGGTGCACGACGGCCGTATCAAGGCGCTGTGGATCGCCTGCACCAACCCGGCGCAGTCGCTGCCGAACCAGAACAAGGTGCACGAGGCCCTGGCCGCCTGTCCCTTCGTCGTGGTGCAGGAAGCCTTCTTCACCACCGAGACCTGCCGCTACGCCGACCTGCTGCTGCCCGCCGCCAGCTGGGGCGAGAAGGAAGGCACGGTGACCAACTCCGAACGCCGCGTCAGCCATGTACGCCGCGCCGTGTCAGCGCCCGCAGAGGCGCGGCCCGATTGGTCGATCACCTGCGACTTTGCCCGTCGCCTGGAAACGCTGCTGCGGCCCGGCCTGCCCAGCCTGTTCGATTTCGCCGACAGCGAAGCGCTGTTCGAGGAATACAAGCACCTGACCGCCCAGCGCGACCTTGACCTCTCGGGGCTGAGCTACGCGCTGCTGGATAACCAAGGCCCCCAACAATGGCCATTTGCGCCTGGCGCGCGCCAGGGCACCGCGCGGCTGTATGCCGACGGCCGCTTCCCTACCGCCAGCGGGCGAGCGCAATTTCATGCCGACCCGTACCGCGCGCCGAAGGAAAAGCGCGATGCGCGGTTCTCCCTGACTCTCAACACCGGCCGCCTGCGCGACCAGTGGCACGGCATGAGCCGCACCGGCACCGCCGCGCGCCTGTTCGGCCATGTCGAGGCCGCGGTACTCGGCCTGCACCCGGATGAGCTGCGTCGCCGCCGCCTGCAGGACGGCGACCTGGTCAGGTTGCGCAGCCGCCGCGGCAGCCTGATCCTGCCGGTACAGCCGGACGAGTCGGTGCGCCCCGGTCAGGCCTGGCTGCCGATGCACTGGGGCGACCGCTTCCTCAAGGGCCTGGGCACCAACGTGCTGACCCAGCCGGCATTCGACCCGTTGTCAAAGCAGCCGGAGCTCAAGCATGCCGGCGTCGAGGTGGACAAGGTCGAGCTGCCCTGGCAGCTGTTCGCCCTGGTCGAAGGCGAGGTACAGAGCCGTTTCGAAGCGCTACGCCCGCTGTTCGAGGAGTTCGCCTACGCCAGCCTCACCCCCACCGGCCGCGAACGCCCCGCCCTGCTGATCCGCGCCGCCAGTGCCGTGGCGCCGCAGCCTGAGCTCCTGGCGCAGATCGATCGCCTGCTGCGCCTGAACCAGGGTCCAGTGCTGGCCTACGACGACCCGCGCCGCGCGGTGGGCAAGCGCGTGCGCATCGAGGACGGCCGCATCGTCAGCATCCGCCTGGCCGGCGAAACCGCCGCCAGCGAATGGCTCAGAAGCCTGTGGCTGGACGGCCAGGCCGACGCCGACCTGCGCCGCTGGCTGCTCGCCCCGGTCTCCGCGCCGCCGGGCAACGCAGCCGTCAACACGCGCGGCAAGACCCTGTGCAACTGCCTGAACGTCAGCGAAGGCGCTGTGCACGCCGGCATTGCCCGCGGCCTGGATCTGGATGGCCTCAAGCAGGAACTCAAGTGCGGCACCAGTTGTGGCTCCTGCGTACCCGAAATCAAACGCCTGCTGGCCCAACAGCCCACTGCAGTGAACGCATGAATTGATCGTACCCACGCTCTGCGTGGGTATGCAGGCCGAGACGCTCCGCGTCTCATGGGACGCAGAGCGTCCCCTGAATCCTTTCCACGCCGGAGCGTGGGAACCAGCGGCAAACGCCGGCACGTGACACGAGAGAGGTGGTGAACATGAGCGCAAAAGTCTGGCTGGTAGGTGCTGGCCCTGGTGATCCCGAGCTGCTGACGCTCAAGGCGGTCAAGGCGCTGAATCAGGCCGATGTGGTGATGATCGACGATCTGGTCAACCCGGCCGTGCTCGAGCACTGCCCCGGCGCGCGTATCGTCTCGGTTGGCAAGCGCGGCGGCTGTCGCTCGACTCCGCAAGCGTTTATCCATCGCCTGATGCTGCGCTACGCGCGCCAGGGCAAATGCGTGGTGCGCCTGAAAGGCGGCGACCCATGCATCTTCGGTCGTGGCAGCGAGGAAGCCGACTGGCTCAACGAGCATGGCATCGAGGTGGAGATGGTCAACGGCATCACCGCCGGTCTGGCCGGTGCCACACACTGCGGCATACCCCTGACCCTGCGCGGTGTGGCGCGTGGCGTGACGCTGGTCACCGCGCACACCCAGGACGACAGCAGCCTGAACTGGGCGGCTCTGGCCCAGAGCGGCACCACATTGGTGGTCTATATGGGCGTCGCCAAGCTGGCGGACATCCAGATCGGGTTGCTCGCCGGCGGTATGCGCGGCGAAATGCCGGTAGCGATGATCGAGAACGCCTCGTTACCCGAGCAACGCGAATGCCGCAGCAGCCTCGCGGCCATGCAGCTTGACGCAGCAGCATTCGCCCTGAAGAGCCCGGCTATTCTGGTGATCGGCGAAGTCGTCCGCGCCAGCAGCTCGCTCAGCATGCCCCAGCGTCTGCATGCCTGAGCGCTACGCAGTCATTGCCTGCGATTCGCTGCGAGGCGCAGCTCCAACACCTGGGTAAATCGACGCGGTGTGGCTGGCATTGCCCATTGCGGGCTTTTATCCCAGAAAAAAGAAACCCGGCCGAGGCCGGGTTTCTCCTTACAGCACCAGAAGCATTACTGCTGGATCTGGGCTTCTACTTCAGCTTCAACGCGACGGTTGATGGCGCGGCCGGCGTCGGTGGCGTTGTCGGCTACCGGGCGAGTTTTGCCGTAACCAACAGCGTTCACGCGGCTGCCGTCTACACCGTACTGGTTGACCAGCACGTTACGTACAGCGTTGGCACGACGCTCGGACAGACCCTGGTTGTAGGCGTCAGAACCGACGGAGTCAGTGTGACCTTCAACGGTGGTGGTGGTCTGCGGATACTGGTTCATGAAGTCAGCCAGGTTCTTGATGTCACCGTAGCTTTCTTCTTTGACGCGGTCTTTGTCGAAGTCGAACTTGACGTCCAGTTCAACGCGAACGGTTTCCAGAGCCGGCTCCGGAGCAGGCTCTGGCATCGGCTCGGGTGCAGCAGCTACGACCGGAGCCGGAGCCGGAGCCGGCTTGCTGCCGCCACCGAAGTTCAGACCAACACCCACGCCAGCTTGCCACTCGGTGTCGCCCTGGTCGATGTTGTACAGAGCGTCGACGCCGGCACGGGCGTAGAACATCTCGGTGAAGTAGTACTTGGCACCAGCGCCTGCAATGGCCAGAGTCGAGTGGTTACGGCCGCCGCTAGTAGTGTTGCTGATGCTCTGATGACCGAAACCTGCGGAGACGTAAGGACGCAGACCTACACCCGGCTGACCGAAGTGGTAGATGGCCTTCAGGTCGGTCAGGCTGCCTTTGATGTCCTTGTTGCCGAGGTTACGCTCGCCACGAATGTCGTGGTACTCGCCGTAGGACAGCGCCAGCTCGACGTCGTCGGTCAGGTAGTAGCCGATGCTGCCACCGAACAGGTTGCCTTCATCGTGGGCATAGCCACGCTGAGAGTCAGTGAAGTAGCGATTGACGAAGCCCTCCACCTCGACAGCGCCTTGACCTTGCGCCAGCGCGCCGAAGGAGGTTGCGGCAACGAGAGAGCCAATGACTACGCCCAAGGTGTTTTTTACTTTCATCCGTTAAATCCCCATCTTGGTGGTTAATAAGTCGCCGTTAACTTCAGTCGGCAACTTGGCTGCGATTATAGCAGGTTTCGCCCTCCCTTAGTGGTCGGCAAGCTGAACTAAGTTTCGGAAGTTTCCGAAAATTTGTCCCGCAACCGATCCAAAGCGCGCTTGTAGCGCATTTTCGTTGCGCTCAAGCCCATGTGCATGATGTCGGCAATCTCTTGAAACTCGAGCTCTGCGACAAAACGTAGCACCAGAATTTCACGGTCTATCGGGTTGACGTGCACCAACCAGCGATCCAAACCGCCTCGCTCCTCGACTTTGGGTGTCTTCTCGTCGGAAGCTTCTTCGAGCGGATCCAAACTCAAGGCGTCAATCAATCGACGCTTGCGCCGCTCTTTTCGATACTGAGTAATGCATTCGTTGTAGGTGATGCTATAGAGCCAAGTCTTGAACTTGGACTTACCCTCAAAGCTCTTCAGGCCATAGAGAACCTTGAGCATCACCTCCTGACAGACATCATCAGCGTCCCTGTCGTTCCCCAAGTAACGTGCGCAAACGTTAAATAATGTTCGCTGGTAACGCCGCATCAGCTCTTCATACGCACGGGTGATATGAAACAGCTCGTCATGGGCGCGCGCCACCAGCTCCTCATCGGTGAGCTCGCGGGGGTCGTAGCGCGTTGGCAGGGCTTGAGCTTTGTTCAAAACGAGTCGGGCCGACAGTCAGGACGAAAAATGCCCGGCAGGTCACACCTGCCGGGCAGCTGCATAAAATAACAGATTGGCGTCAGCGACTGTTCACGCGTTGCTCGAGCATGACGCGATTGGCCACCGATACCAGCTCACCGGTATCGGTCAACAGGGTGGTTTTCACTGTGCCGATCTCTTCGATCTGCCCTTCGACCTCACCCACCTGCACATGTTGCCCGACCTGATACAACTCACGCACATAGATGCCGGCCAGAATCTGGCTGGCGATATCCCGGCTGCCCAGCCCCAGCGCCAATGCCACCGCCAGGCCGACGGAAATCAGCACGATGGCGATGACGTTGTTGAGCAGGTCGGTCTTGATTTCCAGCTGACCGATGGCAACCGAGATGCTGATGATGATCACCAGGCCTTGTGCCACACGTCCCAAGCCGTTGGCATACTCCAGGCCGACGCCTTCGGCGGCGCCACGCACCAGGCTGCTGACCAGTTGCGCCAGGAGCACGCCTGCCAGCAGTACCAGCGCCGCGCCGAACACCTTGGGCAGATACAGCGCCAGCACGTCGAGGGTCGCGGAGACACGTTGCAGGCCGAGCGATTCAGCGGCAGATACCAGGAAGATCAGCAGCACGAACCAGTAAACGATCTTGCCGATCAGGGTCGATACCGACGCATGAATGCCGACGCGCGCCAGCAGCTTGGTCAGGCCGGTACCGGTCATCAGACGGTCCAGTCCGACCTTACCGAGCAGCTTGGACAGCAGCGTGTCGAGCAACTTGGCCACGACGAAGCCAAGCAATACCAGCACCAGCGCCACGAACAGATTGGGGATGAAGCCAGCAACCTTACTCCACAGTGCGGTCATCGCGGAGATCAGGCTTTGGGTCCAGGGATCGAGTTCCATTTCAGTCAGCCTTGTCAGCAGAAGCAGAGGATTGGGTACGGCGCGAAACCGGCGCGACATGCGCCGAACCGTTGTTCAGGGCGATCATCAGCGCCTGCGCCCAGTGACCGACCAGGCTGAACAGGTCACCCGCTCCGACCTGGCGGTTGGCGGTCTTGAGAACCCGGTGCAGACAGGCATCTTCGTCATGGCTGGACGGCGCGGCCTTGAGCAAATCGCGTAAAGATTCTTCGAATGGATCGTGCATGCGCACCTCACGGGATGTCACGGCTAGACGCAGTAGCCGGCGGATGAGTCACACATCACAACCAGCGCCAGCGGCGGAAAAGTAGCAGTTGGCCCAGCGCCAAAAGGATCATCAGGCCACAGGCGATAAAGAAACCGAGCGGGCTTTCGGCGCCAGGAATGCCGCCAACATTGATGCCCAGCAGGCCCGTAAGGAAGGTCAGCGGCAGGAACATGCCGGCGATTACGGTAAAACGGTACATGATGCGGTTCATCCGCTCTGCAAGGCGCTGATTCTCAGCTTCGAGTACCAGGCTGACGCGCTCGCGCAACAATTCGAGTTCTTCGAGATAGCGCGTCAGCCGGTTATGCAGTTCGTTCCAGTAATCATCGTCATCCTCGACGAACCAGGGCTGGCGACTGCGCATCATCTGCGCATACAGATCACGCTGCGGCGCCAGGAAACGCCGTAGCCCGGCGGCGCGGCGGCGCAGCTGCAACATCAGGCTGTGATCGGGACGATAGCGCTCGTCAGCGTCCAGACGATCCTCTTCGACATCGAGCTGATCACTCAACTCGGCGATCAGGTCATCGACGCGGTTGGTCAGGTGCCGCGCCAGCTCCAGCAGCAGCTCGGAGGACGTGCGTGGCCCCTTGCCCGCCAGCAGATCGGCAATCAGCGCATCGGTCGCCAGCAGCGGCCGTAGGCGCAGGGAAATTACCCGACGAGCATCGGCAAAGATGCGCACCGAGACCATGTCTTCCGGCTCGGCGCCCGGGTTGCGATTGATACCCCGCAGAAACAGCAGTAGTTCATCACGCGGCAACGGCAACAAGCGTGGCCGGGTGTTCTCTTCCAGTAGCAGATCACAGCTGAACTCATCCAGGCCACTGTGCTCGCGCAACCAGTGCTGCGCCGGGGCCTGACTACGATCCCAGTGCAGCCACAGGCTTTCCTGCTCGCTCAGTTGCAGGCCATCCAGTTGCTCGCGGCTGATGCTGCGCGCACCACCACGGCCATCGAGCACGAAGGCATGCAGCAGTGCCGAGTCCTGATCCACCATCGGGTTATTCCGGCATTTTCAGGGCTTGCGGAGAGACGATCACACCGTTGTTGTCGGCGTACAGGTAGTCGCCCGGCTTGAAGGTCACGCCGCCGAAGGTAACCGGCACGTTCAGATCACCGATGCCGCGCTTGTCGGTTTTCATCGGGTGACTGGCCAGCGCCTGCACACCCAGATTGGTCTGCGCGATGACATCAACATCACGGATACAGCCGTAGACCAGGATGCCCTCCCAGCCATTTTTGGCCGCTTTTTCGGCCAGCATGTCACCCAGCAGCGCCCGACGCAGCGAGCCGCCGCCATCGACGACCAGTACTTTCCCCTGGCCTGGCAGATCGACCTGCTCCTTCACCAGCGAGTTGTCTTCATGGCACTTGATGGTGACGATTTGGCCACCAAAGGAATCACGGCCACCGTAGTTGGCGAACATCGGCTCGACGACCTGAACCAACTCCGGATAGGCATCGCACAGATCAGGGGTGATGTAGTGCATGGCAGAACTCCTTTCGACAATGAATGAACGACAGGCAAGTGGAAGATCAGGAAATGACCACTACCAAACGATGCGTCACATCTTACCGCCAAGCACTCGCCGAAGAAACGTTACGATAGCTCAGACACCCGCAACGGCGGCCTGCTCGGTGAACTCTACAGGCAGTCGCAGGTATTGCAGCCAGTATTCGGTCAGCGGCCAAACTTCGCGCTGCGCCTCTTTGCTGACCAACATTTCAATGTGCCCGAAATCGCTGCTGAAGCCTTTCTCCTTACCCAACAGTAGAAAGTGCCTCGGCGCGCTACTGCATTGCTCCAGAAGCTTGCGACAGGCCCAAGCAGGATCATCGAAATCGGCAGCAGCTGCCACGGCCATAAGCGGTACGCTCACCTCAGCGAGGCCTGCCCACCAGTCCTTCCGCCCATCACCGAATCGCCCGAACAGCCTGAGCCAGCGTAGTGCTTCCAGCGCTAGCCCGATAGGTTCATCTTCAGGGCCGCGCTTCAGGCGACGGCCGGACAGATAAGGAAAGGCGCGCAGCAGTAGACGCGCGCCCCACTCTATCGGAGGTATCTTCAGCGGCCAGTAGCTGCGGCTGACCTGAGTGCCGAACAACGCAACCGAGCTGGCACGCGACTGATCGAGATAACCACCACCCAACGCAGCCGCCAGGATCACTCCGCCCAGCGAGTGGCCAATCCAGTGTGCGGCCTGCCCGGTCTGCTCGAATAGGAAATCGGCGATGGCCGGCACGTCGTAGTGCACGTACTGCGCCACGCTGTTGTCGCGATAGCCTTCATTGCGCGGTGAAAGGCCGTGGCCGCGCATTTCGGCGATCCACACGTCAAACCCCGCACGCGCCAGATAGGCGCCAAGGCCGATGCCCTTGGGCGAGTACCAGAAACGTCGGTTGGAAAAACTGCCATGCAGCAGCACCACAGGCACGCCGCGCGCACCTTCGACACCCGCCAAGCCTACTCGCGTCAACGCCAGCTCTACACTGGAATCCGGACTGTTGTTGGGCTTCAGACGATAGACGTCTTCACTGAGATCGCCGCGTAGCTCGGCACTGATCAGCGCGACGGGGAAAAGCTCACTACTGCTTTGCATGGATCGGAAAACCGCAATGGCGCTGTGCCACAAAGAAGAACGAAACCCATAAAAAACCGTCGGAGCGACGTTCAAATCGCTGGCGACGGCTTCGGGGTGACTACCCAGAAAAAAGGCGGGATCAACCCGCCCTCTTTCCGCGTCAGCTACTGCTCTCAGGCAGGCTGCGCCTCGGCCAGGAAGAACCAGGTGTCGAGGACCGAATCGGGGTTCAGCGAAACGCTCTCGATGCCCTGCTCCATCAGCCACTTGGCCAGATCCGGGTGATCCGAAGGGCCCTGACCGCAGATGCCGATGTACTTGCCGGCCTTGTTGCAGGCAGCGATGGCATTGGCCAGCAGCTTCTTCACCGCAGGGTTACGCTCATCGAACAGGTGGGCGACGATGCCGGAGTCACGATCCAGGCCCAGGGTCAGCTGGGTCAGGTCGTTGGAACCGATGGAGAAGCCATCGAAGAACTCGAGGAACTCTTCAGCCAGCAGCGCGTTGGACGGCAGTTCGCACATCATGATGACCTTCAGGCCATCCTGACCGCGCGCCAGGCCATTGCTGGCCAGCAGCTCGACCACTTGCGACGCCTCGCCCAGGGTACGCACGAACGGCACCATGATCTCGACGTTGGTCAGGCCCATCTCGCCCCGCACCTTCTTCAGCGCACGGCACTCAAGCTCGAAGCAGTCTCGGAAGGATTCGCTGATGTAGCGCGAAGCACCGCGGAAGCCCAGCATCGGGTTTTCTTCTTCCGGCTCGTACAGCTTGCCGCCGATCAGGTTGGCGTACTCGTTGGACTTGAAGTCCGACAGGCGCACGATGACCTTCTTCGGCCAGAAAGCAGCGGCCAGGGTGCTGATGCCCTCGACCAGCTTCTCGACGTAGAAGTCCACCGGATCGCCATAACCGGCGATGCGCTTCTCGACACTGTCCTTGATTTCCGGCGGCAGGCTGGCGAAGTTCAGCAGCGCCTTGGGGTGCACGCCGATCATGCGGTTGATGATGAATTCCAGGCGGGCCAGGCCCACACCTTCGTTCGGCAGTTGGGCGAAGTCGAAGGCGCGATCCGGGTTGCCGACGTTCATCATGATCTTGAACGGCAGATCCGGCATGGCATCGACCGAGTTCTTGCGGATGTCGAAGCCCAGCTCACCCTCGAAGATGAAGCCGGTATCGCCCTCGGCGCAGGAGACGGTGACACCCTGGCCATCCTTCAGCACGCTGGTAGCATTGCCGCAACCAACCACGGCCGGAATACCCAGCTCACGGGCGATGATCGCCGCGTGACAGGTACGGCCGCCACGGTTGGTGACGATGGCGCTGGCGCGCTTCATCACCGGTTCCCAATCCGGGTCGGTCATGTCGGAGACCAGCACATCGCCCGGCTGCACCTTGTCCATTTCGGACACATCGTGGATCACCCGCACCTTGCCGGCGCCGATGCGCTGACCGATGGCGCGACCTTCCACCAGAACGGTGCCCTTCTCTTTCAGCAGGTAGCGCTCCATCACGGTGGCGCTGGCGCGGCTTTTCACGGTTTCCGGACGCGCCTGCACGATGTACAGCTTGCCGTCGTCACCGTCCTTGGCCCACTCGATGTCCATCGGGCGGCCGTAGTGTTTCTCAATGATCAGCGCCTGCTTGGCCAGCTCGCTGACCTCGGCGTCGGTGATGCAGAAGCGCGCGCGATCGGCACGGTCGACCTCGACTGTCTTGACCGAACGACCGGCCTTGGCTTCGTCGCCGTAGACCATCTTGATCGCCTTGCTGCCCAGGTTACGACGCAGAATGGCCGGGCGGCCGGCTTCCAGAGTCGGCTTATGCACGTAGAACTCGTCGGGGTTGACCGCGCCCTGCACCACGGTCTCGCCGAGACCATAGGCGCCGGTAATGAACACCACGTCACGGAAGCCGGACTCGGTGTCCAGGGTGAACATAACGCCGGCGGTGCCGGTTTCCGAACGCACCATGCGCTGCACACCGGCAGACAGGGCGACCAGCTTGTGATCGAAGCCCTGGTGCACGCGGTAGGCGATGGCGCGGTCGTTGAACAGCGAAGCGAAGACTTCCTTGGCAGCGCGGATCACGTTGTCCACGCCACGGATGTTGAGGAAGGTTTCCTGCTGGCCGGCAAAGGAAGCATCCGGCAGGTCTTCGGCGGTAGCAGAAGAACGCACGGCCACGGCCATGTTGTCGTTGCCAGCGCTCATGGTGGCGAAGGCTTCACGAATCTGCTTGTCCAGCTCGGCGGGGAACTCGGCGTCCATCACCCATTGGCGAATCTGCGCGCCGGTCTTGGCCAGGGCATTGACGTCATCGACATCCAGGGCGTCGAGCGCTGCGTGGATCTGCGCATTCAGGCCGCTCTGCTCGAGAAAATCGCGATAGGCCTGAGCCGTAGTGGCGAAACCGCCGGGAACCGAAACGCCGGCGCCGGCCAGGTTGCTGATCATCTCGCCGAGGGATGCGTTCTTGCCCCCCACATGCTCAACATCGTGATTGCCGAGCTTATCGAGGGAAACTACGTACTCTACCAAGGTGATCTCTCCACTAACGATGTTGGAAAAGCTCAGAATTTGCGTAAAGCCAATTGCGCTTCGCCCTGCTGCATTAAAAGCAGGCTCCAGCTCGCAAGCCTTTGCACAAATTCCTGGGGGGCTGGATGATCCGGCGGCGCTCTGCCGCAAGATTGTGGCCTTGCCCTTGAATAAGTAACAATGCCAGAACCCGTAGGCCCCGGCGAAAAACGCGGCCTATCATAGCCAAGAATCGAACTCAGCTTAAGGCCTTTGGCGCAAATGAAACGAACCGCTTTCTTCATCTCCGACGGCACCGGCATCACCGCCGAAACCCTGGGTCAGAGTCTGCTCGCGCAGTTCGAGAACATTCAGTTCACCAAACTCACGCGCCCTTATATCGACAGCGTCGATAAAGCGCGCGCCATGGTACAACAAATCGATGCCGCCGCTGAAAGGGACGGCGTACGTCCGATCATCTTCGACACCATCGTCAATCGCGATATTCGAGCCATTCTCGATACCGCCAATGGCTTCATGATCGACATCTTCTCGACCTTTCTCTCGCCGCTGGAACAGGAGTTGAGCTCGCACTCCTCCTACTCGGTCGGCAAGTCACACTCCATCGGCCAGCACTCCAACTATATGGAGCGCATCGAGGCGGTGAACTTCGCCCTCGACAACGATGATGGCGCGCGCACCCACTATTACGACAAGGCCGATCTGATCCTGGTCGGCGTGTCGCGCTGCGGCAAGACACCTACCTGTCTGTACATGGCCATGCAGTACGGCATCCGTGCCGCCAACTATCCACTTACCGAAGACGACATGGAGCGCCTGCAGCTTCCCGATTCGCTGAAGAAGTACCGCGAAAAGCTGTTCGGCCTGACCATCGACCCGGATCGTCTCACCGCCATCCGCCACGAGCGCAAGCCCAACAGCCGCTATGCCAGTTATGCGCAATGCGAGTTCGAGGTGCGCGAGGTCGAGAGCCTGTTCCGCCGCGAAAACATCGCCTTCATCAACTCCACGCATTTCTCGGTCGAGGAAATTTCGGCCAAGATTCTGGTGGAAAAAGGTGTTGAAAGACGCCTTAAATAATCGTTGCAAGCACATGTTTACAAAGGCAAAAGGCTCGAAACTTCGAGCCTTTTCTCATTGTGCGCCCAGCATGGGCGCACTCCTGCGGGTGCAAGTCCCGCCGTAAGTTGATCACAGCGAACGAAGTGAAGCGCAACTGCGTGAGGGTGACCGAGCGTGGGGAGGAAGCGTGGAGCGTAATCTGCGAGCCGATGAACAAGAACCGGATAGAAGGCGCTATGGAGCAGGGCGAGCGGGCAATGAACCGCAAAGCTCTGGTGATCAAGGCGAAGTGGCGTAGATCCGGCGGTTGTGCAGAGAAGGAGTGCGTTCTTACCTGGGGAGATCTCGCCTCGATCCTGAAAGGGTAACGGCGTCGAGCCGGAGCGAGAAGTCAGCAGAGGCCGTAGTAGTTTTTTTTGACGAAGGGCCGAACGAGAGAGAGTGCGATAGGCCATCCTGATGCGACATGACCTGAAGTCAGATGCTCACCAGAAGGTGGGGCGGGCGCAGGCGATGAGCGGTGAAGCCGTGATTCGCTCCGTCAGCGACGAGGCACTGCGCCCGCGGGGTGAAACCGACTGCACAGGGCAAGGGCTGCTGTATCGGGCCCTTGCGAGAGGAAACCTGCAACGAGCGTGGAAGCGGGTCAAAGCCAACAAGGGAGCAGCGGGTGTCGACGGACTGAGCATAGAGCAGACGGCCGAACGGCTGCTGACGGAGTGGGCGGGGATTCGAGCGCAGCTCTTGTCAGGGTTGTACCGGCCCAGTCCGGTACGGCGGGTGATGATTGCCAAGCCGGACGGAAGCCAGCGCGAGCTGGGTATACCAACGGTGACCGACCGCCTGATCCAGCAGGCCTTGCTGCAGGTGCTGCAACCGTTGCTCGATCCTGGCTTCAGCGAGCATAGCTACGGTTTTCGGCCTGGACGCCGTGCGCATGATGCGGTGCTTGCCGCTCAGGCGTATGTGCAATCTGGGCGCCGGATCGTGGTGGACGTGGATCTGGAGAAGTTCTTCGACCGTGTCAACCACGACATCCTGATTGAACGCTTGCGCAAGCGCGTCCCGGATCAAGGCGTTCTTCGTCTGATACGAGCGTACCTGAACAGCGGCATCCTTGATGGCGGTCTGGTCATGCAGCGGCATGAAGGCACACCGCAAGGTGGCTCGTTGTCGCCGCTGCTGGCCAACGTGCTGCTCGATGAAGTGGACAAGGAGCTGGAGCGCCGCGGTCACTGTTTCGTTCGCTACGCCGACGACTGCAACGTGTACGTGCACAGCCGCCGAGCGGGGGAAAGGGTGATGGCGCTGCTACGCCGTTTGTACGCCAGGCTTCGCTTGAGGATCAACGAGGCCAAGAGCCGCGTGAGCAGTGTCTTTGCGGGGCGCAAGTTCCTGGGGTACAGCTTCTGGGTAGCCCCGAAAGGGGTGATCAAGCGCACGGTGGCGAAGAAGGCGCTGGAAACGTTCAAGCAACGAGTTCGGCAGCTGAGCCGCCGCTCGTGCGGTCGCAGTCTGCAGCAGGTCGTTGAACGCCTGAGTTCCTACCTGGAGGGCTGGAAGGGCTACTACCGGTTGGCGCAAACGTCGCGAGTCTGGCAGATGCTGGACGAGTGGCTGCGTCATCGGTTGCGCGCGATCCAGCTCAAGCAGTGGAAGCAAGGCAAGACCATGTTCCGGGAGCTACGCGCACTGGGGGCAAGTCGTACAGTGGCACAACGGGTGGCGGCCAACAGCCGGCGCTGGTGGTGCAACAGCGGCAAGCTACTCAATAGGGTGTTGAACCTGGCCTGGTTCGACCGCCTGGGATTAGCCCGACTCTCATAACCTCAATCCCTCGAACCGCCCGGTGCGGACCCGCATGCCGGGTGGTGTGGCAGGGGCGCAGTTCATCAGAACTGCCCCCTATGCCGATCAGGGCCTAGAAGCTTTCAGCGGGCACGCGCACCCAACCTTCCATCAGGATGCGCGCACTGCGGCTCATCACCGCCTTGGTCACCGTCCACTGACCATCGACCCGCTTGGCCTGCGCGCCGACACGCAGGGTGCCGGAGGGATGGCCGAAACGCACCGCCTCGCGCTCGCCGCCACCGGCCGCCAGGTTGACCAGGGTGCCCGGAATCGCCGCCGCCGTGCCGATGGCCACCGCGCAGGTGCCCATCATCGCGTGGTGCAGCTTGCCCATGGACAGCGCCCGCACCAACAGATCGACCTCGCCGGCCTTGACCTCCTTGCCGCTGGAGGTGCGGTAGTCCTTGGGCGGACTGACGAAAGCGATCTTCGGGGTGTGCTGACGTGTCGCAGCCTCCTCGGCCGTTTTGATCAGCCCCATGCGCAGCGCACCGGCAATGCGGATCTGCTCGAAGCGCGCCAGTTGCGCCGGATCGCCGTTGATGGCCTCGCGCAGCTCGGTGCCCTGGTAGCCGATGTCCTCGGCATTGACGAAGATCGTCGGGATACCAGCCGTGATCATGGTCGCCTTCAAGGTGCCCCCTTCTACAACATCAGCGGGCACTTCGAGGTCATCGACCAGATTGCCGGTAGGAAACATCGAACTGCCCTCCTCGCCGTCGTCGGACGGGTCGAGGAACTCCAGCACGATCTCCGCCGCCGGGAAGGTAACGCCGTCCAGCTCGAAATCGCCGGTTTCCTGCACTTGGCCATTGCTGACCGGCACATGGGCGATGATGGTTTTCTGGATATTGGCCTGCCAGATGCGCACCACGCAGGTGCCGTTCTCGGGAATCCTCACGGGGTCGACCAGGCCGGCATGGATGGCGAAGGCACCGGCCGCGGTGGACAGGTTGCCGCAGTTGCCGCTCCAGTCGACAAAGGCCTTGTCGATGGAGACCTGGCCGTAGAGGTAGTCGACATCGTGATCAGGCTGGCTGCTTTTCGACAGAATCACGCATTTGGAGGTGCTCGACGTGGCGCCGCCCATGCCGTCGATCTGCGCCGAGTACGGATCGGGGCTGCCGATCACGCGCATGAACAGCCTGTCGCGCGCCTCGCCCGGCACCTGGCAACGCTCAGGCAGATCCTGCAGGCGAAAGAACACGCCCTTGCTGGTGCCGCCACGCATGTAGGTGGCGGGGATTTTCACTTGCGGTAAATGGGACATACACGCAGCCCTGAAAAAAGTAGCCCGGATGCAATCCGGGAATGACGACGCAGTTCTCCCCGGATTGCATCCGGGCTACGCGCACCTATAGGAGTTGTGCCGGCCCATTGACGGGCCGGCATGTCGCGTCAGGTCAAGCCACCGTGCCTTCGAGGAAGTCCTTGGCGAAGCGCTGCAGCACGCCGCCAGCCTGGTACACGCTGACATCGGCAGCAGTGTCAAGACGGCAGGTCACCGGTACGCGCAGCACCTCGCCATTGCGGCGATTGACCACCAGGGTCAGGTCGCAGCGCGGCGAAATGTCACCTTCCACGTCATAGGTCTCGGTACCGTCCAGGGCCAGGGTCAAGCGTGTGATGCCCGGCTTGAACTCCACCGGCAGCACGCCCATGCCCACCAGGTTGGTGCGGTGAATACGCTCGAAGCCTTCCGCGACGATCACCTCGACACCCGCCAGACGCACGCCTTTGGCCGCCCAGTCGCGGGACGAACCCTGGCCGTAGTCGGCACCGGCGACGATGATCAGGTTCTGCTTGCGGTTCATGTAGGTTTCGATGGCCTCCCACATGCGCATCACCTTGCCTTCCGGCTCGACGCGGGCCAGCGAGCCCTTCTTCACCTGCCCGTCGACCACGGCCATCTCGTTGACAAGCTGTGGGTTGGCGAAGGTGGCGCGCTGGGCGGTCAGGTGGTCGCCCCTGTGAGTCGCGTAGGAGTTGAAGTCCTCCTCCGGCAGGCCCATCTTCGCCAGGTACTCACCGGCGGCCGAGTCCGCCAGGATGGCGTTGGACGGCGACAGGTGATCGGTGGTGATGTTGTCCGGCAGGATCGCCAGCGGACGCATGCCCTTGAGCGTGCGCTCGCCGGCCAGCGCGCCTTCCCAGTACGGCGGGCGGCGGATATAGGTGCTCGTCGGGCGCCAGTCGTACAGCGGGCTGTCGGCTTCCTTCACCTTCCCGAGGTCGAACATCGGGATATAGATCTGCTTGAACTGCTCGGGCTTCACGCTCGCCGCGACAATGGCGTCGATCTCCTCGTCGCTCGGCCATAGGTCCTTGAGGGTGACCGGCTTGCCATTCTGATCATGGCCTAGCACGTCCTGCTCGATATCGAAGCGCACGGTACCGGCGATCGCATAGGCCACCACCAGCGGCGGCGAAGCGAGGAAGGCCTGCTTGGCGTAGGGGTGGATACGGCCGTCGAAGTTGCGGTTACCCGAGAGCACAGCGGTGGCGTACAGGTCGCGGTCGATGATTTCCTTCTGGATCACCGGGTCGAGCGCGCCAGACATGCCGTTACAGGTGGTGCAGGCGTAGGCGACGATACCGAAGCCGAGCTTCTCCAGTTCCGGCAGCAAACCAGCCTCTTCAAGATACAGCTTGGCGACCTTTGAACCCGGCGCGAACGACGTCTTCACCCAGGGTTTGCGCAGCAGGCCAAGGGCGTTGGCTTTCTTCGCCACCAGGCCGGCAGCGATGACGTTGCGCGGGTTGGAGGTGTTGGTGCAACTGGTGATGGCGGCGATGATCACCGCGCCATCGGGCATCAGCCCCTGGGCCTCCTCGCCCTTGCCGGCTTGCAGCTTGGCCTCATCAGCGATGCCGCGCTCGGCCAGCGCCGAAGTGGGCAGGCGGCGATGCGGGTTGCTCGGGCCGGCCATATTGCGCACGACACTGCCCAGATCGAAGCGCAGCACGCGCTCGTACTCGGCGGTCTTCAGCGCGTCGCTCCACAGGCCGAGGGTCTTGGCGTAGTTCTCCACCAGTGCCACCTGCTCCGGCTCGCGGCCGGTGAGCTTGAGGTAATCGATGGTCTGGCCGTCGATATAGAACATCGAGGCGGTGGCGCCGTATTCCGGGCACATGTTGGAGATGGTGGCGCGGTCGCCGATGGTCAGGCTGTCGGCGCCCTCGCCGAAGAACTCGACCCAGGCACCGACCACGCGCTCCTGGCGCAGGAACTCGGTGATGGCCAGGACGATATCGGTGGCGGTGATGCCGGGCTGGCGCTTGCCGGTCAGCTCGACGCCGACGATGTCGGGCAGGCGCATCATCGACGGGTGGCCGAGCATCACCGTCTCGGCTTCCAGGCCGCCGACGCCGATGGCGATCACGCCCAGGGCATCCACGTGCGGGGTGTGCGAGTCGGTGCCGACGCAGGTGTCGGGGAAGGCGATGCCACCGCGCGCCTGGATCACCGGGCTCATCTTCTCCAGGTTGATCTGGTGCATGATGCCGTTGCCGGCCGGGATCACGTCGACGTTCTTGAATGCGGTCTTGGTCCAGTCGATGAAGTGGAAGCGATCCTCGTTGCGACGATCCTCGATGGCGCGGTTCTTCTCGAAGGCGTCCGGGTCGAAGCCCGGTGCCTCGACGGCCAGGGAGTGGTCGACGATCAGCTGGGTCGGCACCACCGGGTTGACCTTGGACGGGTCACCACCCTGCTCAGCGATGGCATCGCGCAGGCCGGCCAGGTCGACCAGCGCGGTCTGGCCAAGAATGTCGTGGCAGACCACGCGCGCCGGGTACCAGGGAAAGTCCAGGTCTCGCTTGCGGTAGACCAACTGTTCAAGCGACGCAGTCAGATCCTGCGGATCGCAACGGCGTACCAGTTGCTCAGCGAGTACGCGCGAGGTGTAGGGGAGCCTCGCCCAGGCGCCGGCCTGGATCGCCTCGACCGCCTCGCGGGCATCGAAGTAATCCAGCGCGGTACCGGGCAGGCGCTTGCAGTATTGGCTATTCACGGTGTCATTCATGGTTATTTACGGTCCTTGAGCGGCACGAACTTCAGGTCTTCGGGGCCTGTGTAGTTGGCGCTCGGGCGGATGATCTTGCCGTCGATGCGTTGCTCGATGACGTGGGCGGACCAGCCGGCGGTACGGGCAATGACGAACAGCGGGGTGAACATGGCGGTGGGCACGCCCATCATGTGGTAGCTCACGGCGCTGAACCAGTCGAGGTTGGGGAACATCTTCTTGATTTCCCACATCACGCTTTCCAGGCGCTCGGCGATGTCATACATCTTGGTATTGCCCTGCTCCACCGACAGCTCGCGGGCCACTTCCTTGATTACCTTGTTGCGCGGGTCGCTGACGGTATAGACCGGGTGACCGAAGCCGATCACCACTTCCTTGCGCCCTACTCGTTCACGGATATCGGCTTCGGCTTCGTCCGGGCTGTCGTAGCGCTTCTGCACCTCGAAGGCCACTTCGTTGGCACCGCCGTGCTTCGGGCCGCGCAGCGCGCCAATGGCGCCGGCGATGCAGGAGAACAGGTCGGAACCGGTACCGGCGATCACCCGCGAGGTGAAGGTCGAGGCGTTGAACTCGTGCTCGGCATACAGGTTCAGCGAGGTGTGCATGGCGCGCACCCAGGACTCGCGCGGCTTCTCGCCATGCAGCAGGTGCAGGAAATGGCCGCCGATGGAGTCGTCGTCGGTTTCTACCTCGATGCGCTTGCCGTTGTGGCTGTAGTGGTACCAGTACAGCAGCGCCGAGCCGAGCGACGCCATCAGCTTGTCGGCGATATCGCGGGCACCAGGGTGGTTGTGATCGTCCTTCTCCGGCGCCAGACAGCCGAGCACGGACACAGCGGTGCGCATCACGTCCATCGGGTGAGCCGAAGGCGGCAGGGTTTCCAGCGCGGCCTTGACGCCAGCCGGCAGGCCGCGCAGGGCCTTGAGCTTGGCCTTGTAGCCGGCCAGCTCGGCGACGTTGGGCAGCTTGCCGTGCACCAGCAGGTGAGCGATCTCCTCGAACTCGCAGCGGTTGGCGAAATCGAGCACGTCATAGCCACGGTAATGCAGGTCATTGCCGGTGCGGCCAACGGTGCACAGGGCGGTGTTGCCGGCGGCGGTACCGCTCAGGGCGACGGATTTCTTCGGCTTGAAGCCTGGCGTGGTTTCGGTGGTGCTCATGGTCATCTCCTCAAATCTTCTTATTCTGCTTACTGTCAGCGGTAGCGAACCGTAGGAGCGGATTCATCCGCGAATCGCGAATAAATTCGCTCCTACATAAAGCAAACCCGTCCGCCGCTTTACTTCTTGCCGGCGGCGAACAGCGCATCGAGCTTCTGCTCGAAGGCGTGGTAGCCAATGCGGTCGTAGAGTTCGGCACGGGTCTGCATCAGCTCGATCACGTCCTTCTGGTGGCCGTTCTGGCGGATCGAGGTGTAGACACTTTCGGCCGCCTTGTTCGCCGCGCGGAAGGCCGACAGCGGATAGAGCTGGATGGCCACACCGACCGAAGCCAGCTCGTCGCGGGTGAACAGCGGCGTGGCGCCGAATTCGGTGATATTGGCCAGCACCGGCACCTTCAGCGCCTCGACGAAACGCTTGTAAGTGGGCAGGTCGTAGGCCGCCTCGGCGAAGATGCCATCGGCACCGGCCTCGACATAGGCCTGGCAACGCTCGATGGCGGCATCCACACCCTCGGCCTGGATGGCGTCGGTGCGGGCGATGAGGAAGAAGTCCGGGTCGGTCTTGGCATCGGCGGCGGCCTTGACGCGATCTACCATCTCCTCGCAGGAGACGATCTCCTTGCCCGGACGGTGGCCGCAGCGCTTGGCGCCAACCTGATCCTCGATGTGCGCAGCAGCGGCGCCGGCCTTGATCAGGTTCTTGATGGTGCGCTCGATATTGAAGGCCGAAGGGCCGAAGCCGGTGTCGATGTCCACCAGAAGCGGCAGGTCGCAGACATCGGTGATACGGCGCACGTCTGTAAGCACGTCATCCAGGGTGTTGATGCCCAGATCCGGCAAGCCGAGAGAACCGGCCGCCACGCCACCACCGGACAGGTAGATCGCGCGAAAGCCTGCACGCTTGGCCAGCAATGCATGGTTGGCGTTGATCGCACCGATTACCTGCAGCGGTTGCTCTTCGGCGAGGGCCTGGCGGAAGCGTTGGCCGGCGGAAAGCTGGGTCATGAATCACCTCGTGTCTTGGATGAAGGGATGAGCGCTTCCTGTCCACGTTGGGAAACGTAGTGGCGCTCGATATTGCGCTTGGAGGCGCCGATGTGGCGGCGCATCAGCAGTTCGGCCAGTTCACCGTCGCGAGCTTCGATGGCGTCGAGAATGCGGTGGTGCTCGGCGAAGGCCTGATGCGGCCGATTGGGGGTGGTGGAGAACTGCAGGCGGTACATGCGCACCAACTGGTACAGCTCGTCGCACAGCAGCTTGGCCAGGGTGCGATTGCCGCTGCCCTGGATGATGCGGTAGTGGAAGTCGAAGTCGCCTTCCTGCTGGTAATAGCCGACACCGGCCTTGAACGCAGCATCCTGCTCATGCAGCTCCAGCACCCGGCGCAGCTCGTCGATCTCCTGCTGAGTCATGCGCTCGGCCGCCAGGCGACAAGCCATGCCTTCGAGCGACTCGCGAATCTCGTACAGCTCGACCAACTCGGCATGACTGAGCGACACCACCCGCGCCCCCACATGTGGCACGCGCACCAGCAGCTTTTGCCCCTCCAGACGGTGAATGGCCTCGCGTAGCGGACCACGACTGATGCCATAGGTGCGCGCCAGCTCGGGCTCGGAAATCTTGCTACCCGGGGCGATCTCGCCTTTGACGATGGCGGCCTGGATCAGACGGAAGACGTGCTCGGAAAGTGTTTCCGAATCCACCTGCGGCGTTGCTGGCGCATCTGATTCAAGCAGCATGATTGTCGACACCAATAACTTTCAATGGCGATAAAACTACGTCAAAAAGCCGAAAAGGTCAAAGCAGACCAAAGTATTGTCGACAATATATCCAGCTCGCCCGATCAGGCAAACCGCCACCTTACTTGCAGAAAGCTACATAAGCGTCTGTCAGCACGGAAAATCCCCATGTTAGAATCCGCCCGTTCATGCCCGGCCATCGCCTTTTGCCATGCCTGCTAGGCTTCACGGCAGAAAGTTGTATGGCAGGATGCCTGCCAGTTGCTGCCCTCCATCCCGCCCCTGGCAATACCTTCTCAAGGACACATGAGACTGAAACCCTTCTCTTTGCTGATCTGCCTGCTGACCTTGTCCTGCCCTGCTCTGGCCATGGGCAAGTCGATCTATGGTCTGAATGAATATATTCACTTACAGGAACTGGACCTGCAGGTAGCCGCCAAACTCGACACTGGCGCCAAAACCGCGTCCTTGAGTGCCCGCGATATCAAACGCTTCAAGCGTGACGGAGAAACCTGGGTGCGTTTCGTGCTGGCCATCGACGATGCCCATGAGCGCACCATCGAGCGTCCGCTGGCGCGAATCAGCAAGATCAAACGCCGTGCTGGCGATTTCGACCCCGATGAAGGCAAGACCTATACGGCACGCCCGGTAATCGACCTTGAATTGTGCATGGGCCAGACCCTGCGCACGATCGAAGTGAACTTGACCGACCGAAGCGCATTCCAATACCCGCTTCTGATCGGCTCCGAAGCGCTCAAGCACTTCGAAGCCATGGTCGATCCAAGCCTTAAATATGCAGCCGGCAAACCCGACTGCACCAATGACGCAACCCCTGGCGAGTAATTCCCATGCGCTCTCTGAACCTGCATCTGAAAGTCCTGATCACCCTCTTGGTGGCCCTGGGCGTTCTGATTACGGCATACCAAATCTTCATTCTCGGCATTCCGGTGACCGAGGACGAGACCGACGATCTGTGGAACATCGATGCCAAGGTCGAATTCCAGGCGACGCCGCGTGAGCCGGTGAAGCTGCAGATGTTCGTGCCGCCGCTGAACCAGGATTACGTGAGCCTCAACGAGAGTTTCATCTCCAACAATTACGGCGTCAGCGTCAACCGTGTCGACGGCAACCGCCGCGTCACCTGGTCGGCACGTCGTGCCAATGGCAAGCAGACCCTCTATTACCGACTGGTTCTGACCAAGCGTTACAGCGGCGAGCAGGCGCCTGCAAAAGGCCCGATCTTCCGCGACAGCATCCCGGTCGAAGGCCCCGAGAAGATCGCGGCCGAAGCCCTGCTGGCACCGATTCGCCAGCACTCGGCGGATGTCGAGACCTTCATCAGCGAAACCATCAAGCGCGCCAACAACGTCAACGATGACAACGTGAAACTGCTGCTCGGCGGCGATGCCTCCACCGCCAACAAGGCCAAGGTCGTCGACCTGCTGCTGTCCATCGCCCACGTGCCGATGGAGCGCGTACACACCATTCGCCTGCAGGCCGAGGTCGCTCAGTCGCCGGAGCTTTGGCTGCGTAGCTTCAATGGCCAGAAATGGCTGTACTTCAACCCCGAATCCGGTGAGCAGGGCCTGCCGGAGGACCGCCTGGTCTGGTGGATCGGCGACGGTGATCTGGTCAGCCTCGAAGGCGGCCGTCAGGCGCAAGTCAGCTTCAGTCTGAACAACAGCGAGATGAACGCCATCCGCCTGGCCAAACTGACCGATGAGAACACCGACGCCAGCTTCCTTGAATACTCGCTGTACGGCCTGCCGCTGCAGACCCAGCAGACGTTCATGATCATGGTGATGATCCCGATCGGTGTGCTGGTCATCCTGATCCTGCGCAACCTCGGCGGCCTGCAGACCCTGGGTACCTTTACCCCGGTGCTGATCGCCCTCGCCTTCCGCGAAACCCAACTGGGCTTCGGTATCTTCCTGTTCACCGTGATCACCGCGCTCGGCCTGTCATTACGCTCCTATCTGGAACATCTGAAGCTGCAGATGCTGCCGCGCCTGTCGGTGGTACTGACCTTCGTCGTGGTACTGATCGCCGCCATCAGCCTGTTCAGCCACAAGCTGGGCCTGGAGCGCGGCCTGTCGGTTGCACTGTTCCCGATGGTGATTCTGACCATGACCATCGAGCGCCTGTCGATCACCTGGGAAGAACGTGGCGGCAGCCATGCCTTCAAGGTCGCCATCGGCACCCTGTTCGCCGCCACCATCGCGCACCTGCTGATGAGCGTGCCGGAGCTGGTGTACTTCGTGTTCACCTTCCCGGCGATTCTGCTGATCCTGGTGGGCTTCATGCTGGCGATGGGGCGTTACCGCGGTTACCGCCTGACCGAACTGTTCCGTTTCAAAGCCTTCCTCAAGGACTAAGACCATGTTCGGCCTGATCAAGACGTGGAAGGCCCTTGAAGCCAAGGGCATCATGGGCATCAACCGACGCAACGCGGACTACGTGCTGAAGTACAACAAACGGCACCTGTACCCGATCGTCGACGACAAGATCATCACCAAGGAGCGGGCCATCGAGGCCGGCATCGATGTGCCGGAACTGTACGGCATCATCGACACCGAGAAGGGAATCGACAAGCTCGACGAGATCATCGCCGGGCGCACCGATTTCGTCATCAAGCCGGCGCAGGGCGCGGGCGGTGACGGCATCATGGTCATCGCCGACCGCTTCGAGGACCGCTTCAAGACGGTGTCCGGCAAGATCGTCAGCCACGAGGAGCTGGAGCAGCAGATTTCCAGCATCCTCTCCGGCCTGTACTCGCTCGGCGGTCACCGCGACCGTGCGCTGATCGAGTACCGCGTCACCCCGGACACCATCTTCAAGAGCATCAGCTACGAAGGCGTGCCGGACATTCGCATCATCGTGCTGATGGGCTACCCGGTGATGGCCATGCTGCGTCTGCCAACCCGCCAGTCCAACGGCAAGGCCAACCTGCACCAGGGCGCCATCGGCGTGGGTGTGGATCTGGCCACTGGCGTCACCCTGCGTGGCACCTGGCTGAACAACAAGATCAGCAAGCACCCGGACACCACCAACGCGGTGGACGGCGTGCAACTGCCAAACTGGGACGGTTTCATGAAGCTCGCTGCCGGCTGCTACGAGTTGTGCGGCCTGGGTTACATCGGCGTGGACATGGTGCTGGATCAGGACAAGGGCCCGCTGATTCTCGAGCTCAACGCCCGCCCGGGTCTGAATATCCAGATCGCCAATGACTGTGGCCTGACCCACCGCGCCCATGCCGTGGAAGCCCGCCTGGAAGAACTGAAAGCCAAGGGCATTCAGGAAGACGCAGAAGAGCGCGTGCGTTTCTCCCAGGAGCTGTTTGGTCACATCGCCAGCAAGGAAATCTGACCAGCGAACGTCGTAAGGTGCCGCCGCACCTTACGACTCGCTCGATGCACCCTCGCCGGCTCGCCCCCCCCTCACCCCACCGTCTCATGCCTCGCTCAGTAGCCCCAGGCTCTTGCCCTTGAGTACGGCTTGCGTGCGGCTGCGTACGCCCAACCTGGAAAACAGGTTATGCAGGTGCCATTTGATGGTGGCCTCGGACAAGTGCACCGCCTCGGCGATATCGCGATTCGACAGCCCCGCTGCCACGAGCCGCAATATCTCCCGCTCGCGATGGCTGACACCCTGATTTTCCTCGAGACTTTCTGGATCGATAGCCAACCTGCGGCACTGCTCACGAAGCATTTCGGCAACGCCCTGCCAGACAGCGGCGCGCTTGGGCTCGGCGCGGCTCCAGGCATTCCAGAGTGGCAGCAGCCACAGTGCATCGTCCTGAAACAAGCGGCGATAGCCGCATTGCCAGGCCTCTTCGAGTGTCGCCTGCAACAGCGCGAAGGCTTTTTCGCCGTTACCTTTGTTCCAGTAAGCCACTGACAGCAGCAGGCTCAGGTGCAGACGCCGATCACGCTGGTGGTCCGCTCCCTGCTTGGCCAGGCACGCCTCCAGGCTGGCCTGGGCTCTTTCCACCCGTTGCTCGCTCAGCGCCAGGCGCGCCTGGCTCAGCGCCAACGCCGTATGCGCATCGCCATAGCGCTCGATGGGCAATACAGCGAGATGCCGCTCCAACTGAAGATAAATACGCTGCGCCTCGTTGGGCCTGCGTAGCCACAGCAGGAACTGCACCTTGCAACCCATGGCGATGGCGAATACCCGCTCGTAGCCCGGCCCCTGCAAACCGCTCAACCACTCGTCGAGTTCTTCCAGCCCCTGCTCACCGGCACCGCCAAAGAAGCGCGCACGCGCCATGACCAGCTTGCCGCGGCTGATCAACTCCACCGGCGTGGCAACATCACGCCAGGTGGTGGCCAGCGGCAGCTCGGCGAGAATCGCAGCGTGGCGATCCTGTTCGTAAAGCAGATCGGCATAGGCAAGCCCGAGCGGACCGCCAACCCGGCTGCGCCGCCCAAACACCTGCTCGACCCTTGCCCGCGCCGCCTCGGCCAGGGAGCGGCCACACTCCAGTTCGCCGTACTCCTTGCAGATCAGCGCCTCGATCAGGCTGGCCATCACGTGCAGGTACTCACTCTCGCACTGACGCAGGTTCTCCCGCGCCACGGCAATCGCCTTGGCCGCCTCACCGAACTCACCGAGCAGAGCGAACGCCGCGGCCTGCACGCAGGCCAGGCTGGCGCGAAATACCGGCTGATTCTTTGGTACCAGCGCCAGCCAGTGACTGGCGACCTTGAGGCAGGCGTCGAGTTTGTCCTGATAGAGCAACACCAGTGCCTTGAGCACCTGAGCGGCAGCCAGCAGCTCGATCAGGCCGAAGTGGATGCCCGTGCCGCGCCCTTGCGTCAGGCGTGCGCTGACCTCCTCGATCAACGCCTCGGACTCGGCAAACTTCTGTTCAAAGGCCAGCTGCCAGGCATAGAAGATCTGGAACACCGGCTGCTCGGTGATCACCAGCGGTGGGATGTCCTTGAGAATGGCGAGGATGCCGTAGACCCGATTACCGGCGATCAGACGCGCGCCCTGACGTTCCAACAGCTCGGCGGCGAAAGCATAATCGCGAGCGCGCAGGGCGTACTTGATCGACTTGTCGGCCAGATCATGGTTTTCGCACCAGCGCGCAGCGGCGTGCAACAGATGAACCGGATCGCCGCGCCTGGCCAGGCGCCCCTGAAGAAAGTCAGCAAACAGGTGGTGATAACGGAACCATTGGCCCTGCTCGTCTAGCGCGATCACGAACAGTTGCTCGGCCTGCAGCCGGCGCAGCATGTCGCGACCGTCCTGGCGTCCAGTCAGCGCGTTGCACAACTCAGCGTTGAATTCGTCGAGGACCGAAGTCTGGTCGAGAAACAGCTGCACGGCTTCCGGCAGGCTGGCCACCACATCTTCGGCCAGATAATCGGCGATGTTGCGTTCGGTCCCTGACAGGCCAGCGAGAAAGGCCGCGCGATTATGCTGGCGCGGCAAGGCCAGCGCCGCCAGGTGCAACGCGGTGATCCAGCCTTCAGTGCGCGTATACAGCTGGTTGAGTTCGCTTTCCTCAAGCGCAAGACCTTTGATGTTGCGCAGGTACGCCGCCGTTTCCGCGCGCGTCAGCCGCAAGTCCTCGGCCTTGAGCCAGAACGCCCAGGCACCGAGCGATGGCGACTCATCGAGAAAACGCGGTTGATATCGGGTGCTGACCACCAGGCGCACCTGCTTGGGCAAGCGCTCGATCAGATAACGCGCCCCCTGGTCGAGGGATGGATGGCGTATACGGTGAAAGTCATCGAGCATCAGATAGAGCGTTTGCGGCAGGCCTTTGAGGTCATCGAGCAGCGCATCTATCACCGCCTCCAGCGGCCAACTGATCTCGCCCTGCAGCAGCGCCGCGGCGCTACTGCCGAAGCCGGGACAGGCGGCGACAACCGCCGCCACCAGATACTGCAGAAACCTCGCCGGTTCGCTATCACTTTCATCGCACGACAGCCAGGCGACCCGCGTCCCCTGCCCCTGCAAACGGCTACGCAGTTGGCTAAGGACAGTGCTCTTGCCAAAGCCGGCGGGTGCGCTGAGCACGATCAGGCGCTGCTCGCTGGCGTCCAGCAAACGCTCGAGCAAGGCCGCGCGCTCCAGCAGCGGTGCACCCTCGGCATGGGCGGGATACAGCTTGGTACGCAACAGCGGCACAGCGGATTGGCAGGACGGATTCTGGCTATTCATGATTCGAGTAGGCTCAGCTCGCGGGCACGGCGGATGGCTTGAGTACGATTACGCACCTTGAGCTTTTCGTAGATGTTGTGCAGGTGCCATTTGACGGTACCCAGGGCCAGCGCCAACTGCTGGCCGATCTCATCATTGGACATGCCCTTGGCGGCCAGACAGACCACCTCACGTTCGCGCTCGGTCAGCCCCTCCTCTAGCACGTCCAGGGTGTGATGCGATTCCTGGCCGGGCCAGGCGCTCAACAGACTGCGGATGAACGCCTGCAGCGCCGGCTGGCGCTCGACGGACTCCAACTGCTGCAGCAACTGGCGTATGGCCTCGCCTTCCTCGATGAACAGGCTGCGCGCCTCTTCCCGCTCGGCGCCGATCAGGCATTGCACCAGCAGGCTCTGCGCCCGCTCCCGGTAGCCCAGGCGCTGGTAGCTCAGCGCAGCGAGCAGATCCAGGCGCAGCTGATGCAGCCCGTGCCGGCCATCCTGCAACTGGCTGCGCAACTGGGTGATCTCATGTAGCGCTTCGCTGTAATTGCCACGCGCCTGCTGCAGGCGAACGCGGGTCAGACCGAGTACCCATGGCACCGGATTGAAACTGAACTGCGTGTAATGCCCCGCCAGCTTGCTCCAGTCCACCGACTTCAGGCGCTGCTCTGCGCGCTTGCTGCGGTCGGCCAAGGGCTCCTGCAGAATCAGCGCAATCTCCTCACCCACCGCTTGTACGTAGAAGCGCCAGGAGTGGTTGCGCGCCGCCAGGTTCTGCATCAGCACCAGGGTCGCGAGCGCTTCTTTGGGAGCGCCCTGCTGGCGCTGAACCCGCGCCAGGCACAGCATCGCCTGGGCATACAGGTCGATTGGATTGATCACATCGACCGTGGCCAAGGCCCAGCGCAGCCGATCCTGCAGACCGTCCAGACGACCCTGGTGATAGGCGATCAGCGACTCGCTGATGGTGGGTAGAACCAGGGCGCGGGACTTTTTACCGAACCAGGGCATCATCCGCGCACGCAGCTGCTCGAACAGCAGTTGCGCCTGCTTTACCCGCCCTTGTTCCAGGCACAGGAGCACTTCCACGTTGGCCAACTGCATGTCCAGATAACGGCCTTCGAGGAAATGGTTGCGCTGTTGCGCCAGCGCCAGCAACTTGCGCGCCTGCTCGGCCTGGCCAAGCATGACGTTGGCCAGGGCGCCAACGGTGAGGATCGCCACTTCGAGAAACGCGGTGTGTTGCCCCAGCTGCGCCTCGATGCGCCGCGCCAGATCGACGCAGGTATCCAGGTCATCCTTTTGCAAGGCGATCACCGCCTTGATCGCCAGAGTCGCCAGCACCTTGTCACTCAACGGCCCACTGGTGCGCGAATCGGCCCAGCGCTCCAGCAGCTCATCGAGCATGCCGTTGGCCTCGTTCAGGCCCAGCTCGGCCGCACGGGTCCAGACATCGGCAAGCACCAGCACCGGAAAGCGCGCGGCGATTTCGCCCGGCACATGCTGTCGCCATTTGTAGATGAGGTTGAGCTGGCCGCGGTTGATCAGCTCCAGACCGCAGCCGTCGAGCAACGCGGCGAGCATCTCGGCGTCTTCGGCCAGGCAGGCGTGCTCGATAGCCAGGTTCTGCATATGGTGGTTGGTGAACCACAGGCTGGCATTGAAATGCAGCTGCTTGAAGCGCTCCGGGTCGCGATCCTTGAGACGGCTGCGGAGAAACTCGGCGAACAGATTATGGAAGCGATACCACTGGCGTTCGCGATCCATGGGCAGGAGAAACAGCTGCATGGCCTCCAGCTCTTCCAGCAGTTGCTGGCCATCCTGACGCGCGGTCAGGGCATTGACCAGCTCGCCACTAAGCTGCTGCGCCACTCCTAGCGCCAACAGCTGTTCCTGGCGCTCGCCAGGTAACTGCTCGAACACCGAGCGCAGCAAGTAATCGCCAACCACGTTCTTGTCTGCACCCAATTCGGCCAGACGTTCAGTCGGTTGCGGGTGGTTGCGCAGCCACAAGCTGGCCAGATGCACCCCCACCACCCAGCCCTCGGTATGGCGGTAAAGCGCGCCGAACGTCTCTGGATCGAGCTGCAGGCCGCTGCGCTCCAGATAACCGCGCGTCTCTTCAGGGTTGAGCCTGAGCTCATCACTGCCCAGTTCCAGCAACAATCCCTTGGCGCGTAACGTGGCAAGACTCAGGGCCGGCTGCGAACGGCTGCCGATGGCCAGGGTGAAATTCGGGGGCGCCATCTTGACCAGGCGATTGAGTGCAGCGAGCAGCTCGCCATCCTGGATCAGATGCAGATCGTCGAGCACCAGCAGCAGCGGCTCCGAACGCTGCGACAGATCCACCAGCAGACTTTCCATCACAGCCTCGACCGGCACCCGCATGGTATTGCGCAGGTAGCCCAGGGCGTAATCACCCAGGCCGGGCAGTGCACGCCCCAATGCTTCGATCAGTTGCTGGAAGAAACGTACCGGCTCATCATCAGCAGAGCCCAGCGATAGCCACGCAACAGCGCTGCCGGCCTGACGACGCTGCTCGACCAGCATCGCCAACGCGGTGGTCTTGCCAAAACCAGCAGGCGCGCAAAACAGCACGAGGCGGGCGTGGGGGTGGGCCGAAAGCGCGGCTTCCACCTGGGGCCTTGCCAGATAGTCCGCGGATGCCTGGGGCGGCGACAGTTTTGAACGCAGCAGGCTTCCAGTGGCTGGGCCGATCACTACATCCATGGCCTGGATTCCTTCATTCATTATTGTTTTGGTACGGTAGTTCAACATCCTGGCACGACCCCATACTAATCAGCCGAGCGTACCGCAGCAAACCTGGCCGAAACCCTAGGATGAATATAAGCGGCGGACTACAATCGCTCCTTCACCCCATTCGACTGCCACGCATGCCCAGCTGCTCTCTGCACCCTCTTCCTTACCGCACCGACCCCAGCGACTACTTCCAGCGCATTCGCCAGGCCCCCGGCGCCGTACTGCTGGATGCCGGACGACCGAGTGCCACGCGTGGACGCTATGACCTTATGAGCGCCTGGCCATTGGCAGAACTGGCGCCCACGCCCGACGAATCGGCCAACGACTTTCTGCAACGCCTGCGAGGCGCATTGCAGAGCCTCGGCCCCGCCGAGGCTCCAGCACAGCAGGAGTTGCCATTCGTCGGTGGTTTGATCGGCTACCTGTCTTATGACTTCGGCCGCCGCCTGGAAGTGCTGCCCGAACAGAGCGTCGATGATCTCGATCTCGAGGATGCCCGTTTCGGTCTCTACGCCTGGGCGCTGATCAGCGATCACCAACTGGGCACCAGCGCCCTGCTGTTTCACCCGGCGCTGCCGGAGGCAGAGCGCCAGCGCCTGCGGACGCTGTTCGATGCAGCGCATGGCGAGGAACTCGTGCCCTTCCGACTGACCCAGCCGTTCCAGGCCGCTATCGACCAGCACCGCTATCGCCAGGCGATCGAGCGCATCCAGGGCTACATCCTCGCTGGCGATTGCTATCAGGTGAATTTCGCCCAGCGCTTCCAGGCGCCCTGCACGGGTGATCCCTGGGCGGCTTACCTGGCACTGCGCCAGGCCTGCCCCACGCCTTTCTCGGGTTTTCAGAGCCTGGGCGATGGCGACGCCATTCTCAGCCTGTCGCCCGAACGCTTTCTCAAGGTCAGCAAGGGTCAGGTGGAAACCCGTCCGATCAAGGGCACTCGGCGCCGCGGCGATGACACCGACGATGATCAAGCGCAGGCGCAGGAGCTGTTGGCGAGCAGCAAGGATCGCGCCGAGAACCTGATGATCGTCGATCTGCTACGCAACGATCTGGGCCGCAGCTGTCGCATCGGTTCGGTGAAAGTACCGGAGCTGTTCGCCCTGGAGAGCTATCCCAACGTGCATCATCTGGTCAGTTGCGTCACCGCCGAGCTGGCGCCCGGCAAGGATGCACTGGACCTGATCGCCTGCAGTTTCCCTGGTGGCTCCATCACCGGCGCACCGAAGATCCGCGCCATGCAGATCATCGATGAGCTGGAGCCGACACGGCGCGGGCTCTATTGCGGCTCCTTGCTGTATCTCGATGTACGCGGCGAGATGGACAGCTCCATCGCCATTCGCAGCCTGCTGGTCAAGGACGGCAAGGTCAGTTGCTGGGGTGGCGGCGGTATAGTCGCCGACTCCAACTGGCAGGCCGAATATCAGGAGTCCATCACCAAGGTGAAAGTGCTGCTGGAAACGCTGGAGCGGCTTTAGAAACGTAGGGCGGGTGCAACCCGCCAGATCGCGATGGCGGGTTGCACCCGCCCTACGTCAGCTACAGGCTCAGCTTGCGGTTCGATGCCTTGAGGAATTCCTGCTTCAGATCCTCGTAGGTATGCACCGCCGGGAATTGTGGGAACTCGCGGATCACGTTTTCCGGCGCATGGAACAGGACGCCGGCATGGGCTTCGCTGAGCATGGTGGTGTCGTTGTACGAGTCGCCAGCAGCGATAACGCGGTAGTACAGGCTTTTGAAGGCGATGACCGACTGACGCTTGGGATCCTTCTGGCGCAGCTGGTAGCTGACCACACGATCGTTCTCGTCGGCGATCAGGCGGTGGCATAGCAGAGTCGGGAAACCGAGCTGACGCATCAGCGGCTGGGAGAACTCGTAGAAGGTGTCGGAGAGAATCACCACCTGAAAACGTTCACGCAGCCAGTCGACGAACTCCACTGCGCCATCGAGCGGCTTCAGAGTAGCGATCACGTCCTGAATGTCCTTCAACTTCAGGCCGTGCTCATCGAGAATGCGCAGGCGTTGCTGCATCAGCACGTCGTAATCGGGGATGTCGCGGGTGGTCGCCTTGAGCGACTCGATGCCGGTTTTTTCCGCAAAGGCGATCCAGATTTCCGGGACCAGTACGCCTTCCAGGTCGAGACACGCGATTTCCACAGGCCACTCCTCGGTTGAGCCAAAAAGGAGCCGGCACTCTAGCCGCTGGGCTTGGCTGGCGCAACGTAGCCTTCTTATAACCGGAACGAAGGACGTAAAGCGCCTTAGTTATTTAGCCGCATAACCAGCCTTTGCTACCATCGCGTCCTCACGCACACGATCTGGAATCCTCACCATGGAACTCGACCTGGACGCGCTCAACGCCGAATTCGGTAACCAGCCTGAAAAGCTGGTGCAGTGGGCCATAGGGCTGGGCAAACCCGCCATTTGCACCACCAACTTCCGCCCTTTCGAAGCGGTGATCCTGCACATGGTCAGCCAGGTCAAACCGGATATCCCGGTGGTCTGGATGGACAGCGGCTACAACACCGAAGCCACCTATCGCTTCGCCGACGAGGTGACCCGCAAGCTGGGCCTCAACCTGATCACCTACCTGCCCAAGCGCTCACGCGCGCACCGCGAGGCCATCGACGGCCCGGTTCCTGGCCTGGATGATCCGCGCCACGCCGCGTTCACCGAGGAAGTGAAGCTCGAGCCCTTCGCCCGCGCCCTGCGCGAGACCGCACCCAGCGTCTGGTTCACCGCCCTGCGTGCCACCGACACCGCCGTGCGCGCGCAGATGGACCCGATCAGCATCAACCCGGACGGCCTGATCAAGGTCGCCCCGCTGCTGCACTGGTCCTCCAAGGATCTGTATCAGTACCTGGTCGCCCACGACCTGCCGAACGAGTTCGATTACTTCGACCCGACCAAGGGTGAAGACAATCGCGAGTGCGGCCTGCACCTCAGTCATTGATTGAAGCTTGCTAGAACGAAACATGGCGCCCCTTGGGCGCCATTTTTCGTTCCAGTTTTGCTTCAGTGCATCGGTAACTCGACGCCCGCGAACAGCTCTTCGAGCTCGGATTTGTTGTGGCACTGCACCGCCTTGGCAAGCATCTCGCGGGTCAGGTGAGGGGCGAAACGCTCGATGAAATCGCACATGAAGCCACGCAGGAAGGTGCCACGACGAAAACCGATCTTGGTCACGCTGGGCTCGAACAGGTCATCGGCGTCGAGCACCACCAGATCCGGATCGAGCTTGGCGTCGACCGCCATCTTGGCCACGATGCCCACACCCAGGTTCAGACGCACATAGGTCTTGATCACGTCGGCATCGGCTGCGGTGAACACCACCTTGGGCGTCAGGCCACGATGACTGAAGGCCTCGTCCAGTTTCGAACGACCGGTGAAGCCGAATACGTAAGTGACGATGGGGTGCTCGGCCAGCGCTTCGAGGGTCAACTTCGGCAGCTTGGTCAGCGGATGCCCCTGCGGCACCACCACGCAGCGGTTCCAGCGGTAGCAAGGCATCATGATCAGGTCGTTGAACATCTCCAGGCCTTCGGTGGCGATGGCGAAATCCACGCTGCCGTCGGCCGCCATTTCGGCGATCTGCGTCGGCGTGCCCTGATGCATGTGCAGAGCGACGTCCGGGTACTGCTTGATGAACGCGCTGATCACCGGCGGCAGGGCATAACGGGCCTGGGTGTGGGTGGTGGCGATGGACAGGGTGCCCTTCTTCTCGTTGGAGAACTCCTGGGCGATCTGCTTGATGCTTTCGACCTTGCGCAGAATCTCACCGGCAGTGGTGATGATGCGCTCTCCGGCTGGGGTCACGCGGGTCAGGTGCTTGCCGCTGCGGGCGAAGACTTCCACGCCCAGCTCATCCTCGAGCAAGCGAATCTGCTTGCTGATCCCTGGTTGCGAGGTGTACAGGCTCTGAGCGGTAGCCGATACGTTGAGGTCGTGGTGCGCAACTTCCCAGATGTAGCGCAATTGCTGAAGCTTCATATGTTTCCCTCAGAGCAGTAAGGCAGGCCAACAACTGCCAACGCCGTATATAACCATATTATTGGTTTAACCGAACAGCCTAGAACGTTTTATTAGGTGCCCCTTTTACAAATCTCCATGACCTCGATGCTGCAGCATGGGCACCAGGTACACCGGCGCCTCCGACAACTGCACGATGCGCGCAGCCGTGCGTCCCAGCGGCACGGCAAGGTCTGCGCCATGGCTATGACTGCCTACGACCAGCAGATCCACCCCAAGTTTCTGCGCTTCCTCAAGAATCACCGCAGGCGGATCCCCCTGAAGTACCCGCACCGCACGAATCAACTGGAGATCCTGCTGACCATCACCCAGTTCGTCGCGAAAGCCCTCCAGCACACGCTGCTCGATACTGGCCATGACGGTATTCAGCCCATTACGACGCAACTCCCCGAGGGTGTCCTCGTCCAGGTAGGTCTGCAGCACGGATTCGGCGAATAGCCCCATGGGCTCAACCGCGTGCACCACATACAGATCGGCCTTGAAGCTGCGGCTCATAGCAAGGGCGTGCTGCAGCACGTAGGAGGCGTAAAGCCCCAGATCGGTGGCATAGAGTATCGAGCGGATCACGCGGCCTCCTCGACTGCTGGCACAGGCCCTTGATTGAGCTTAGCAGCGCATCAGACAAAGCAAGATCGGCAGCGTTATTTAGGACGAATGGCTATATGCAGGCGCTTGGGCGCCTGCACAGGCCCAGGCTCAGGGCACTAACTCGTTGCTGACGCCATGGGGGACATGACCGGTCGCTACCACCTGGCGAGCTTTTTCACAGTGTCCGGTCTGGTCATCGAAGAACACATCGGCAGCGAAGGCCTCCAGCACCGCCGACTTGTCCAGCCCGCCAAGGAAGAAGGATTCATCCAGACGGATGTTCCATTCGCGCAGGGTGCGAATCACACGCTCATGTGCCGGGGCCGAGCGCGCGGTAACCAACGCCGTACGAATCGGGCATTCGGCTTCGGGAAATTCCTGCTGTAGCGCATGCAACGCGGCGAGAAACGGCTTGAAAGGCCCGCCTGGCAGGGCCTGCCGAGCAGCTTCGCGCTCATGATCCTGAAACGCGTTGAGGCCGCCACTCTGGTAGACGCGCTCGGAGTCGTCGGAAAACAGCACGGCATCGCCATCGAAGGCGATTCGCAGCTCGTTGCTGTTCGCCCGCCGCGCGCCACCGGAAAGCAGCGTGGCCGCGCCGAAACCGGCTTTCAGTGCGTTGCGCACGTCATCGGCGTGGGTAGACAGAAACAGATGACAGCCAAAGGCCGCCAGATAAGGATCGGGGCTACGGCCGCCGACGAAGGCGGCGCGGGATATGCCGAGCCCGTAGTGCTGGATCGAGTTGAACGCGCGCAGCCCGGTATCGGCGCTGTTACGCGACACCAGGATGACCTCCACGCGCTGTTCGCTGAGCCGTGTGTTCAGCCCAAGCAGCTTCTCCACCAGCGGAAAGGCGTCGCCCGGCATCAGCACTTCGTCTTCATGCTCGATCTGATAGCGGCGATAGGCTTCCACCCCTTCGCTTTCGTAGATCTGGTGACTTTCACTCAGATCGAACAGCGCCCGCGAGGAAATCGCCAGCACCAGTTTGTCCCCCAGCCCCTTACCCATGCTTAGGCCTCCCGGCGAGTCTGAATGAAACGTAGCGCCTGATACAGGGCGCGTACCTTGGGCATATCGAAACCCGCGGCATCGGCAGCCGCCAGAGGCGCTTCATAGATGGCGTGCAGCTCGGCCGGTCGCCCCTGGGCAAAGTCGTGGTACATGCTCGGCAGGTAATCGGGCATGCGCTGCGTGGCGGCCAGCAATTTGTCCGCATAGCTGTCCGGCATGGCGTAGCCCAGTGCCTGAGCAGCCTGCACCACTTCCTGCATCATGTCAGCGATCAGTGCGCGGCTGTCGGCATCACCCATCAGGCGCCGCGTATCGGCATCGAGCAGCACCGACAGGCCGTTATAAGGGATATTCCATACCAGCTTCTGCCAGCGCGTCTGCGCCAGATCACGCATCGCCGCCGAATCCAGGCCGGTGCTGCGCAGCAGGCTCGCCCCCTCCTCGACCAGCGCCAGGCGCGCCTCATCGTCGGTCAACGGTCCGGAGTGATAGGCCAGGTTGATCGCCCCCAGCGCCTGATGCTCGATCACGCCCGGCGCACTGCGATGAGCGCAGATGTAGCAGAGCCCGCCCAACAGATGCAGGTCATCGCTCAACAGTGGGCGCAGCTCATCTTCCACTGCCAGGCCATTTTGCAGCAGCACTGCCTTGGCGCCTGGTGCTGCGGCCTTGGCAATCAGCGGCGCCAGCTCGGCATTGGCCGTAGCCTTGGCACCGACCAGCAACCAGTCGCACGGTGGCATCTCGTCGACATGCTGGTAGGCCTGTACCGGCGCCAGGTTCAGTGCACCATGTACCGCGCTGCTCAACTGCAGGCCTCGCTCGACCACCGCGCCGTACTCGCTACGCAGCAAAAAGTGCACGTCATGACCCGCGCGAGCCAGCAGCATTCCGTAGAAACCGCCAATGGCACCGGTGCCGATGATGCCGATACGCGGCGCAGGGTATTGAGACATCAGGGAAGCTCCTCAGCCGGGCGAAGCAGGGCCTCGCCCATGGCGTTAACCAGATCGGAATGGGTAAGACGCGTGTGCAATGCGCCAAAGAAATGACCGTCCTTGACCAGAAACAGCGCCGGTAGATGGAATACCTCATATCGCGTCACCAATCCGGCGTTATGCCCGGCATCGACCCAGCACAGGCGCTCTATGGGCAGCGGCATGCCAGGCAAGGCCTGACGTGCCCAGCGGCAGCTGGCACAGCCCGTGCTTGTGAACACCAGTAGCGAGGTACCGGGAAGATCGAGTAGCCGGCGGTCGGCATCCAGATCGGTCAATTCCAATTGCGTCGCTATACTGAATTCATTGATGTCAGTTTGCCTGCACTCAAGGTCGGTGTTCATGCGTAAGTTTCTGCGTCATCCAAGCGACATGCCGGTTGAACTGGTGCTGCGCAAACAAGCCTGCATTCCTCGGCAGCGGCTGAACAATATCAGCCTGGGTGGGGTGGCATGCAACTCGACACGCGGCTTTCGCCGCGGCACCTCGGTCGAACTGCGCATCCCACTACTGGGCGAACAGGCACGCTACCCCGGCGTAGTGGCCTGGTGTCGGCGCCAGGACACCGATTATCTGGTAGGCATCGCTTTTCTCGATGAAGACACCCTGTTCCGCGCGCGCATGGTCGAGCAGGTTTGCCAGATTCAGCATTACCGACAACAGTTGGAGCAGGCATCAGGCCACCCCATGGCCATCGAGCAGTGCGCTCAGGACTGGATTGCCAAGCATGCCGCAGAGTTTCCCTATCTCGCCTGAATACGCTGCAACCACCCAACAACGAGGGTAATAAGCCACCTCATACTGCCACTCTATGAGGCTTATTGAACTTAACGCCCATTGTCGCGCAGCCCCGTACGCGCTAAGGTTCGGCTCCCCCTGCGCCAACTAGCTGTGCACCGCCACAGGGGATCGCTGGCGGCCGGCACCCGTGACCTGACGACCTGACCCGATGAATAGCACGATGGCTGATTTACCGATCGACGACCTCAACGTCGCTTCCAACGAAACCCTGATCACCCCCGATCAGCTCAAACGCGAAATCCCCCTGACCGATGCCGCACTGAAGACCGTGGCCCATGGCCGTCAGGTGGTACGCGACATCCTCGACGGCAAGGATCATCGCCTGTTCGTGGTCGTCGGCCCTTGCTCCATCCACGATATCAAGGCCGCTCACGAGTATGCCGAGCGCCTCAAGGTACTGGCTGCCGAGCTGTCCGATAGCCTGTTCCTGGTCATGCGCGTGTACTTCGAGAAGCCACGCACCACGGTCGGTTGGAAAGGTCTGATCAACGATCCGTACCTGGACGACTCGTTCAAGATCCAGGACGGTCTGCACATCGGCCGCAAGCTGCTGCGCGACCTGGCGGAAATGGGCCTGCCCACCGCCACCGAGGCGCTCGACCCGATTTCCCCGCAGTACCTGCAGGACCTGATCAGCTGGTCGGCCATCGGCGCGCGCACCACCGAATCCCAGACCCACCGCGAAATGGCCTCGGGCCTGTCCTCGGCCGTTGGCTTCAAGAACGGTACCGACGGCGGTCTGACCGTGGCCATCAACGCCCTGCAATCGGTTTCCAGCCCGCACCGCTTCCTCGGCATCAACCAGGAAGGTGGCGTATCCATCGTCACCACCAAGGGCAATGCCTATGGCCACGTGGTACTGCGCGGTGGCAACGGCAAGCCGAACTACGACTCGGTCAGCGTTGCCATTTGTGAGCAGGAACTGACAAAAGCCGGCATTCGCCCGAACATCATGGTCGACTGCAGCCACGCCAACTCCAACAAGGACCCGGCTCTGCAGCCGCTGGTGCTGGAGAACGTGGCCAACCAGATTCTCGAAGGCAACAACTCCATCGTTGGCCTGATGGTCGAGAGCCACCTGGGCTGGGGCAGCCAGTCGATTCCGAAGGATCTGTGCGACCTCAAGTACGGCGTATCCATCACCGATGCCTGCATCGACTGGGATACCACCGAGAAGAGCCTGCGCGGCATGCACGCCAAGCTCAAGGACGTACTGCCCAAGCGCCCTCGCGGCTAAGGGCGCAGCACAATGAAAACGCCGGGCATTGCCCGGCGTTTTTGTATCCGCATTCAACGTAGGGTGGGCTTCAGCCCACCACCCCGAACCGACTCCTACTGGTGACGCGAACGTCGCTCCATGTAGCGCTCGACATAGGAGCACGACGGAATCACCGTGTAGCCCTTGCCTTCGGCATATTGCAGGGCATGCTCGGTCAGCGCGGCGGCGATGCCACGGCCACGCAGGCCGTTGGGTACGAAGGTGCGATAGATATCCAGCGTCTGCTTGCCCAGATCCATATAGGCCAGATAGGCACGATCACCGTCGACGGTGGTCACGAACTGGTGACTCGCCTGGTCATGGTGGATGGACAACCCGTCGCTCATCTTCACTCCTCTAGCCGCAAACCGTTAGCGGCGCATCTATTTTTACTTCATACCGGTGCTTTGGCAAAAGCGCAAATTCCGCTGCCACTTCCGACCATGCCATTGGCCAAGCTTATCAGCCGCCGAACCGCCCAGCCACGAGCAATCAGAAGCTCAAGACGGCAATGCAGAGCAGAGCCGCAATCACCGGGATAACTACCGTGATGACGAAGATATCCTTGTATGCCTGCTTGTGAGTCAGCCCCATGATCATCAGCATCGCGATCACCGCCCCGCAATGCGGCAGCGAATCGAGCCCGCCAGCGGTGATGTTGGCGATACGGTGCAGCACCTCGGGCTCCACACCCATCTCGAGATAACGTGGCGCCAGGGTCTGCATGAAAATCTGCAGGCCACCAGACGAGGAACCGACTATCCCCGAGACCACGCTGACCGAGGCGAACACCGACAACAGCGGCGGCAGATCCACCCCCAGTATCCATTGGGCGAATTGGGCGAAACCTGCGGTCTGAGTGACCACCCCGCCAAAGCCGATCACCGCAGCGGTATTGAGCAGCGGCATGATCGCATCGTCAGCCCCCTGCCCCAGCAAGCCGACAGTATTGCGGCGCAACGCCGGAAACATCAGCACAGCCACCCCGGTAGCGATCACCAGGGCCAGACTGGGCCAGAGAATCGGCTGCGCCTGACTGAAGGCCAACAGTCCACCCAGTGCCCCCTCGCCTGGCACAGCTGCACCAGACAGAGCGAGCAGACGCGGCAGGAGAATGATCCCCAACACCACGATGATCGGCACCAACGCCATACCCCAATGTGGACCGCTACCCGGCACACCGGCCAGCTGCTGCATACGCTCGTCCTGCGCGTTCGGCTCGAATCCCTCGCCGCTTTCGCGCGCCAGGCGCCATTCGCGCTGCAGATAGGCCATACCCAGACCGATCATCACCAGCGAGGCGAACAGACCAATCCAAGCACCGGCGAACAGGTCCGTACCCAGCGCACTGGCTGCGATCACGTTATGAATCGACGGTGAGCCTGGCAAGGCCGTCATGGTGAAGGTTCCCGCCCCCAGTGCAGTGGCGGCGCAGAACAATCGCTTGGGCAGATTAGCCTCGCGCATCAGGGTGATGCCCAGCGGATACATGGTGAAGATCACCACGAAAACCACCACTCCACCATAGGTGAGAACCGCACACACCAGCATCGCCACCCAGAGCGTGCGCTGCGTGCCCAGGCCGCGGGTAATGGCCTGCGCAATACTGCTGGCTGCCTGGCTGGCCGCCATGACCTTGCCGAAGATCGCACCACAGAGAAACAACACGAAGAACTTGCCAGCAAAGGTGAATGCGCCCAAGGGGCCGAATGGAAAGTGCTCGAGCAGCGCACCTGATACGGCGACGCCATTGGTGAGAGCCACCAGAATCGAACACAGCAATGCGGCGATGAATATGTTCACCCCGCGCAACGCCATGAAGATTAGTAGCGACAAGCCCAGCAAAAGCCCCAAATTCCCAAGCATCTGCATCTCCCTCTTTTATTGTTTTAGTTTGAAAACCGGGACAGTTATAACAGCTCGTACAACCGCTGCACTGTATCGAATGCGTAACTGTCTATTTTTTAGCCAGCCCAAGCAGGTTCTAGCCTTCAGCGTCCCGCCCAAAGAAAAAAAACTGCAACTCTTGCCCTGGCTCCGTTTACTTACTAAAAGTAATAGGTAGTATGTACGCCGGCTAATTTCCCGCAGTTGGGGAATTGCTCTTTATGGAAAACTCCACCTCAAGGGGAACACGATGAACAACGTTCTGAAATTCTCTGCTCTGGCTCTGGCCGCAGTTCTGGCTACCGGTTGCAGCAGCATGTCCAAAGAAACCGAAGCTCGTCTGACTGCTACCGAAGACGCAGCTGCTCGCGCTCAAGCCCGTGCTGACGAAGCCTACCGCAAGGCCGATGAAGCTCTGGCCGCTGCTCAGAAAGCTCAGCAGACTGCTGACGAAGCTAACGAGCGCGCTCTGCGCATGCTGGAAAAAGCCAGCCGCAAGTAATTGCGACTCGTTTTTTCGAAAGCCGCCCCAGGCAACTGGTGCGGCTTTTTTATTACCTGCTCATGACCTGGCCCTTTCCGAACAGCTCGATTGCCGGGCAATAAAAAACCCGCGTACACGAATGCAGGCGGGCTTTTTGCAACTTTGCCGAATCAGAACGGGTTGTCGTTGCTCGCCACCACGTTATCGGTCTGCGCCGCGATAGGTACCGGCATACCGTCCTCGGCAGCAACCACCTCGCGGACCATCTCCCAGTCAAGGCGCAGGCCGCTGAGTTCATCACGCTTGAGCAACGCATTGATCACCGCAGTGTGCTTGTCGACAACAGATGGGTCACCCTCGTCATCCAGTGGCGCATGCGCTTCCAGATAGATCTTGCCGCTGCTTACACCAAACTTGTAGGGCTCGTTGATGATGCGTACCGGCGTGCCGACCGGCACCATGCCCGCCAGCTCCAGCACGTTGTGGTTGAGCATGCGGAAGCAGCCATGGCTGACGCGCATGCCGATGCCGAACTTCTTGTTCGAGCCATGGATCAGGTAGCCAGGAAACGACAGCGTCATCTTGTAGGGCCCCAGCGGATTGTCCGGGCCAGGCGGCACCACGGTGGGCAGAATGTCGCCCTCGGCCGCATGCTCTTCGCGAATCGACTTCGGCGGATACCAGGCCGGGTTCGGCGTTTTCACGGTCACGCGGCCTGTGCCCAGCGGCGAACCCCAGCCCTCACGGCCGATGCCCAGCGGGAAGGTGTGCACCACGTTCTGGCCTTTCGGGAAGTAGTACATCCGGTACTCGGCCAGATTGATCACGATGCCTTCGCGCGGACCGGGAGGCAGCACGTAACGAGTCGGCAGGATGATCTCGGTACCCTCGCCCGGCAACCAGGGGTCGACACCCGGGTTGGCCGCGACCATTTCCAGATAGCCGAGATCGTTTGCCGTTCCCAGATCGGCGAAGGTGTCTTCGTACTTGGCCTTGATCACCTGTACCTGGCCCACCACATCCTCGCCTGGCGGCGGCAGTGGAAGTTCGAGTGCCTGTACCGCAGCACTGGAGCACAGTGCGACCAGAGTCAGACAGCGGTTGACCGCAGAGAAGCGCGACAACATCCGGGAGTCCCTTGAAGAGTTGAATGATATTGCGGCGATTGTACACCGCCGTTCGCAAGCCGGGCAGACCTCAGCCATCCGCCCAATTCGAGCACAGACCCTGGCGCTGCGCCTCGAATGCCGACAGGCAAGCGGGACACAGACGGCGGTCACGCAGCCAGACCTTTTCCAGCGCCCGCCAACGCGGTTGCGCCGGCAACAAGCCACCGCAAAGCGTGCGATCAGCATGCCCACCCAGGCGCAACTGGCGAGCCACCAGATGCACACGCACCTCACGACAGGCGAACAGATCCAGCTGCTCATCCGGCTCGATCAGTTGGTAGGCATAAAGGGACCAGGCGGGACGCGGCATCTGGGGCTCCGTGACAGGTCGGCCACATTAGCCGAAAGGCTTGAGGCGGAAAAGCCTGTGCCTACTGTGTTTCCGCCGAAAACAGGCACTTACAGCAGCGGTTTGAGCGTCGGCCAGACATTCTCCAGCAACACCGCCTGCGCGGACTCGGTCGGGTGAATGCCATCGGCCTGCATCATCCCCGGCACACCACCGACACCCTCGAGAAAGAACGGCACCAGCGGCACCTTCTTCTGCTCTGCCAAATCAGCGAAAACCTGGGCGAAAGACGTGGTGTAGCGCGCGCCATAGTTGGGTGGCAAACGCATACCGAGAAGCAGCACATCGGCACCGGCAGACTGCGATTTATCGATCATCGACGCAAGATTCTGTTGCAATTGCGCTGGGGGCTGGCCACGCAGACCATCGTTGCCTCCCAACTCGATGATGACCAGCTCCGGCTTGTGCTCTGCAAGCAGCGCAGAGAGCCGCGCAGCGCCGCCTGCGCTGGTGTCGCCGCTGATCGAGGCATTGACCACCGAGTGCTCGAAACCCTCTTCATTCAGCCGCTTTTCCAGCAAGGCGACCCAGCCCTGGCGGCTATCCAGGCCAAAAGCGGCGCTGATACTATCGCCGACCACAAGCAGGGTGCCTGCAACCGCCCCCTGAGCCCAGAGCATCAGGGTCAAGGCACCACTCAACCACCATGCACGCATTTGGAATCTCCATGACTTCGAGCATTCTCGCTGCGCGGAACCTTAGCAAAGTGGTCAGCAGCGCGGAAGGCGAGCTGACCATCCTCCATGATCTCGATCTCGAACTGAGCAAAGGCGACAGCCTGGCCATCGTCGGCGCCTCAGGCTCTGGCAAATCCACCCTGCTCGGATTGCTCGCCGGTCTGGACCTGCCCAGCGGCGGCGCGGTACTGCTGGCCGGCAAAAACCTTAGCGAACTCGATGAAGACCAGCGCGCGCGCCTGCGCGCCGAGCATGTGGGTTTCGTCTTCCAGTCGTTCCAGTTGCTCGACAGCCTCAACGCGCTGGAGAACGTGATGCTGCCGCTGGAGCTGGAAGGCCACGCCGATGCCCGCCAGCGCGCCCGGACTCTGCTCGAACGCGTCGGACTGGGTCAACGTCTGACGCACTACCCGCGCCAGCTATCCGGTGGCGAGCAACAGCGCGTGGCCATTGCCCGCGCCTTCGCTGCAGAACCGGACGTGCTATTCGCCGATGAGCCCACCGGTAACCTCGACAGCCACACCGGAGAACGCATCAGCGACCTGCTGTTTCAGCTTAACCAGGAACGCGGTACCACCCTGGTGCTGGTCACCCACGACGAGCGCCTGGCGCACCGCTGCCAGCGCCTGATTCGCCTGGAAGCCGGACACCTGATCGATCGCGTGGAGCCCTGATGAAACGCGTACCCGTCACTCGCCTGTTTTCGCTCGCTGCCCGCCAACTGCTGCGCGATGCCCGCGCCGGCGAGTTGCGGGTGCTGTTCTTCGCCTTGCTGGTCGCTGTGGCCGCCAGCAGCGCCATCGGTTATTTCAGCGCACGCCTGAATGACGCCATGCTGCTGCGTGCCAGCGAGTTTCTCGCTGCTGATCTACGCCTGAGTGGCAGCTCGCCGGCCAGCCAGCAACAGATAGACGCGGGGCTCAAGCTGGGTCTCGATCACGCACAAGCGGTGGAGTTTTCCAGCGTGGTGGCGGCCCAGGAAGGCATTCAGCTGGCCAGCGTCAAGGCAGCCAATAGCCTTTATCCGCTGCGCGGCGAACTGAGGAGCGCTGCTGAACCCTACGCACCAGAGGAAGCGGGTTCCGGCCCGCGCCCCGGAGAAGTCTGGGCCGAAGCGCGCCTGATGGTCGCGCTGAATCTGAAGATTGGCGATGAACTGGAAATAGGCGCCAAAACCCTGCGCTTGAGCCGTGTGCTCACCTATGACCCCGACACTGCTGGCGACTTTTACAGCCTGACGCCGCGCGTGCTGATGCACCTGGACGACCTTGCTGCGACTGAAGTGGTACAACCCGGTAGCCGCGTGCGCTTCCGCGAACTCTGGCGCGGCGATGCCAATGCCCTGGCGGCCTACCGTCAGGCAGTCGAAGCAGGCCTGGAACCCAATCAGCGCCTGGACGACGCTCGCGATAGCAATCGCCAGGTCGGCGGCGCCCTCGGCCGCGCCGAACGTTATCTGAACCTGGCCAGCCTGGCAGCCGTGTTGCTCGCTGGTGTCGCGGTAGCACTCTCGGCGGCTCGCTTCGCGGCGAGGCGCTTCGATGCCAGCGCGCTGCTGCGCTGCCTCGGGCTGTCACGGCGTGAAGCGTTGGCCCTGTTCGGCCTGCAACTGGCGTTGCTCGGGCTGATCGCCTGCCTGATCGGCGCGCTGCTGGGCTGGGCCGGCCAACACGTGCTCTTCTATTTGCTGCGCGGGCTGATCCCGGATGATCTGCCGCCGGCCGACCTGTGGCCCGCATTGGCCGGCATGGCCACCGGTCTGGTGGCGCTGGCCGGTTTCGCCCTGCCGCCGCTGGCCGCACTCGGCCGCGTGCCACCGCTGCGAGTGCTACGCCGCGATATGCTGCCGGTACCGGCCAGCTCCTGGCTGGTCTACGGCGCAGCGCTGATCGCACTGGGTTTGATCATGTGGCGCCTGAGCCTGGATCTGCGCCTGACGCTGGCACTGCTGGGTGGCGGACTACTCGCTGCATTGCTGCTCGGCGGTCTGTTGTTGCTCGGCTTGCAGAGCCTGCGCCGCCTGCTGCAGCGCGCCGCCCTGCCCTGGCGCCTGGGCCTGGGTCAGTTGCTGCGCCATCCGCTGGCTGCAGCCGGACAATCGCTGGCGTTCGGCCTGATCCTGCTGGCCATGGCGCTGATCGCCCTGCTGCGCGGCGAGCTGCTCGATACCTGGCAGGACCAGTTGCCGGAGGACGCACCCAATCATTTCGCCCTCAATGTGCTGCCTGCCGAGCGCGATGCGTTCGCCGCACGCCTGGCCGAGCTATCGCCGCATCCAGCCCCGCTGTATCCCGTGGTGCCGGGCCGACTGATCATGATCAACGGTGAGCCGGTTCGCCAACTGGTAACCAAGGAAAGTCGCGGCGAGCGCGCTATCCAGCGCGACCTGAGCCTGACCTGGGCCGAGGATCTGCCATCCGACAACCTGATCACCGCTGGCAATTGGTGGGGCGCTGCGCACGCCAGCGAGCTGCCTGGCGTTTCCGTCGAATCCGAGCTGGCCGAAAGCCTGCAACTGAAGCTCGGCGACCAGTTGCGTTTCAATGTCGGCGGTATCGAACGCGACGCGCAGGTCACCAGCCTGCGCCAGGTGGATTGGGACAGTTTCCAGCCCAACTTCTACATGATCTTCGAGCCGCAGACCCTGCAGGACCTGCCTGCCACCTACCTGACCAGCTTCTACCTGCCGCCCGGCCAGGACGCGGAGCTGGTAGCCCTCAGCCGCGCCTTCCCCAGCGTGACGCTGCTGCAGGTCGACGCCCTGCTGGCGCAACTGCGCAGCATCCTCGCCCAGGTCACCCTGGCCATCGAGTATGTACTGCTGTTCGTGCTCGCCGCCGGCATCACCGTGCTGCTCGCCGGGCTGCAGGCGACACTGGACGAACGCATTCGCCAGGGTGCGCTGCTGCGCGCCTTGGGCGCCGAACGCAAGCTGCTGATCAGCGCTCGCCGCGCCGAGTTCGGCCTGCTCGGCGCGGCTGCTGGCCTGCTGGCCGCGTTGGGCTGCGAGCTGGTGAGCTTTCTGCTCTATCGCTATGCATTCGACATGAGCTGGCAACCGCACCCCTGGCTGCTTCTGCTGCCGCTGATCGGCGCGCTGCTGATCGGTCTGGCCGGCGTGCTCGGCACTCGCCGCGCACTGAATGCCAGCCCGTTGAGCGTGCTACGCGAAGGCTGAGAACTCTGAGAGGGGTTTGCTAGACTTGGCGCCCCTCTTCCTACCCGAGACACCATGAGCCGCTATCGCCCCCCTCGCCCTGCCGGCACACCACTGATCACCCCCGAAGGCGAAGCGCGCCTGCGCGCCGAGCTTCACGAGCTGTGGCATGTACGCAGGCCACAGGTGACGCAATCGGTCAGCGAAGCAGCGGCCCAGGGTGATCGCTCGGAGAATGCCGAATACACCTACGGCAAGAAGATGCTGCGTGAGATCGACAGCCGCGTGCGCTTTCTCACCAAGCGCCTGGAGAAGCTCAAGGTCGTCAGCGACAAGCCGTCCGATCCGAACAAGGTGTACTTCGGCGCCTGGGTCACCATCGAAGACGAAGACGGCGAACAGTCGCGCTACCGCATCGTCGGCCCCGACGAGCTGGACCTGAAACAGGGCCTGATCAGTATCGACTCGCCTCTGGCCCGCGCCCTGGTCGGCAAGGAGCTGGACGCCGAAGTGCGGGTGCACAGCCCCAGTGGTGAGAAGACCTGCTATATCGTCGAGATCGAATATCCCTAGGTGCTGTAGGAACTCTGCTCGCGAATACTGGCGCTTAAAAAGCTTCGCGAGCAAAGCTCGCTCCTACGCAGATGGCCGACTTCCCCACAGCCCAACTAGCGCCGGGTAATCAGCCCCTGACGCGCCACCCGCACCAACTCACCGACGGTTTGTGCCAGGTCCTCGGCGCTGGGTGCCTGGATCACGGCCAGGTCGAAACTGTCGCGCGCGAAACGGCTCAGCGACTCGCCGTTCTGCACGAACTGGATGCGAAAGGCACGCGACCCGGCCCAGCGCTTGGGCCAGCCTTCGAGATAACGCAGCAAAGTGGGCTGGTGGCTGCCGCCCAGCAGCACGCGCGGATTGCGCAGCAGCAGGCCCGAGGTGATGGGCGCCAGACGAATAAGGGGTTGGGGACAGATCATGGTCGAGTCTCCGCCTCGAGAATCCCGCTGGGCAGCGGTGAGAGGCGACACCGAACCAGCGCTTTAGCGGAATTTCAGGCGTTGATGACAACCCCCTGTGGCGCCCCGCAAGTAGCTGTTTAAATCGGCGCAGGGCGCATCCTAGAGAAGCCCAAGGCAAACTGTCAAGGCGCACCCCACGTCGCCCCCAACCTTCGATTGGGCGGCGGTCAATCCGCGCATTTCCATCCGCTCAAAAGACCCGTTCCTGGCCCTGGACGCCCCGCCTGGCCAGATCGATTGCGGCCCTCGGCGCGACCTGACGTTTCGGCACGTAACAGAAAGTACGCAGCGATATCGAGGCCAAGTCGCCCGAAAATCCTGGAAAGTGCCTGTATAGAGGGGTCGCCGGAAACTGCAGGACGATGGCATGTTTCCTGCCATCGTTCTTGCGCCGTACGCGCCACGGGATGGGCGTGATCTGTGTTGCTGGAAGCAGCTGACTGCCTCAACAAACCCCATCGAGAGCGCCCATGAAGAACAATAAAACCCTGCTCGCCCTCTGCCTCGGTACCGGCCTGCTCGCCAGCGGCCAGACCCAGGCTTTCTGGTTCGGTTCATCCGGCTACACCCAGACCAAGTACCCGATCGTCCTCGGCCACGGCATGCTCGGCTTCGACAGCCTCCTCGGCGTCGATTACTGGTATGGCATCCCGGCGGCACTGCGCCGCGACGGTGCCAGTGTCTATGTCACCGAAGTCAGCCAGCTGGACACCTCCGAAGCACGTGGCGAGCAATTGCTGCAGCAGGTCGAGGACATCGTCGCCATCAGCGGCAAAGGCAAGGTCAACCTGATCGGCCACAGCCATGGCGGCCCAACCACCCGCTACGTCGCCGCCGTGCGCCCGGATCTGGTGGCATCGGTCACCAGCGTCGGTGCACCGCACAAGGGTTCGGCCACCGCCGATTTCCTCAAGGGCATCAGCGACGGCCCGGCCGGTCCGGTCGCCACCCCGCTGCTGGTTGGCATCGTCAACGGCCTGGGAACGCTGATCAACTTCCTCTCCGGCAGTTCCAGCACCACCCCGCAGAATGCGCTGGGCTCGCTGGAGTCGCTCAACAGTGAGGGCGCAGCACGCTTCAATGCCAAGTTCCCACAAGGCATACCCACCAGCGCCTGCGGCGAAGGTGCCTACAGCGTCAACGGCGTGCGCTACTACTCCTGGAGCGGCACCAGCCCGCTGACCAACCTGCTCGACCCGAGCGACCTGCTGATGGGCGCCTCCTCATTGACCTTCGGCAACGAAGCCAATGACGGTCTGGTCGGTCGCTGCAGCTCGCGCATGGGCCAGGTGATTCGTGACAACTACCGAATGAACCATCTCGACGAGGTCAACCAGACCCTGGGCCTGACCAGCCTGTTCGAGACCGACCCGGTGACTGTCTATCGCCAGCACGCCAACCGCCTGAAGAACGCCGGGCTCTGAACCGCTGCGCTTCGTAGGCTGCGCCGCGCGCACCGGATGCTGGGAAAGTCGGCATTTCGGTGCGCTCGGCGCACCCTACGAGGTACCAGCACTGAGCAATGGTTCGAATGCCTTACTGGAACCTGCCGTGAAGAAAACCCTGTTCGCCCTGCCTTTACTGATCGTTGCCGGCCTGGCGTTGATGCTTTACCTGCAACCCGGACACCAACCGACCCAATTCACGCCTCCCGCCGCCACTGCCACGCCTACGCAGCCCGGGCCGGCGCCGGCGCCGGCTGCAGAGGCCTTAACACCGACCAGCCAAGACACACAGAAGAAGGCCACGACGCTGGCCCTGCCCAGCTCCTTCGTCGGCACCGAAGTCGACGGCAGCTTTCGCGTGGACGCTGCCGGCAATCTGATCATCAGCGAAGACATCCGCCGGATCTTCGATTACTTCCTCGCCAGCATCGGCGAAGAAAGCCTGGATGCCAGCGTGTTACGTCTGCGCAACTACATCGACAGCCAATTGCAGGAACCTGCACGGGCCCGCGCGCAAGCACTGCTGGAGCAATACCTGAGCTACAAGCGTGAGCTGGTGCTGCTGGAGCGCGACCTGCCGCAATTGGCCAGCCTGGATGCCATGCGCCAGCGCGAGACCGCCGTGCAGGCCCTGCGCGCAAGACTGTTCGACAGCGAAACCTACCAGGCCTTCTTCGCCCGTGAGGAAGGCTACAACCGCTTCACCCTGGAGCGCCTGGCCATACAGCACGACAGCACAATGAGCGCAGAGGAAAAAGGCGTTGCCGTCGACCGCCTGCGCGCATCCCTGCCTGAAGAGCTGCAGGACGCCGTACTGCCGCAACTGCAGCAGGAACTGCGGCAGCACACCGCACGCCTGCAGGCCGAAGGCGCCAGCGCGGCGCAGATCCGCCAGATGCGTCAGCAGTTGGTAGGCGCCGAAGCCACCACGCGCCTGGAGGCGCTGGATAGCCAACGACAGAGTTGGCAGCGGCGTCTGGATGACTACATCACTGCCAAGGCGAAGATTCAGGTCAATGAGGGACTCAGCAGTGGCGACAAGCGCGCGGCGATCGAGGCGCTGGCTGCAGAACGTTTCGATGAGCGTGAACGCCTGCGCCTGGAAGCCGCCGAGCAATTGGCGGCGGCCAACAAGAAGCAGTAGGTCTCAGGCGCTGTCGCGCATCACCAGCTCGAAGCCGACGTCGATGCAGTGCTGCTCCGGCGTTTCGCCACGCATCAGCGCCAGCAGCATGTTCGCCGCCAGCTCACCGACACGACCACGGGTGGTACGCACGGTACTCAAGGCCGGATGCATCCAGGCTGCGGCTGGCAAATCGTTGAAACCGGCGATGGCCAGGCGTCCCGGCACGTCCAGACCCAACTGACGCGCGCGGAACAGCGCGCCCATGGCCAGGTCGTCGTTGTTGAAGAACACCGCATCGATCTGCGGCTGCTGCGCCAGCAGGCGATCGAGCAACTCGGCGCCCAAGCCGATGGATGACAACTGCGGTGTCAGCAATTCCAGCGCCGGATCATGTCGATTGAGGTAGCGCATCACCTGTCGGTAGCCTTCTGCACGCTGCAAGGTGCGTGGGTCAAGCTGCGCTGCGGCGAAGGCGATATGGCGGTAACCACGCTGCACCAGGGCACGGGTCATCGCAGCGCCAGCTTCGACCTGAGAGAAGCCGACGCAGTAATCCTCCGGCTCCTCGCTCAGCTCCATCAACGTCACCAATGGGCAACTGCTGGCGCCGAGGATTTCGCGCGCCGCGTCGCTGCGCTCGAAACCCGTAAGCAGCAGGCCAGCTGGCTGGTGCGCCAGATAGGAACGCAACAGACGCTCATCCTCCTCGACCCGGTAATGACTGACGCCGATCATCATTTCGAAGCCGGCCGGCATCAGCACCCGCTGGATGGCCTCCACGGTATCGACGAACACCGAGTTCGACAGCGACGGGATCACCACAGCCACCAGGTTCGAGCGTGAACTGGCCAATGCCCGCGCTGCCGGATTGGGCACGTAACCCAGCGCCTGGGCCGCGCGCATCACCTGCTCGCGCAACGCATCGGACACCCGCCCCGGCTGCGACAGCGCGCGCGAGGCGGACATCAACGAGCAGCCCGCGGCCTTGGCCACGTCGGACAAGGTGACACGTTCTGCGGACCGGCGACGGCGTTGGCTCATAGCGCCTCCAATGATTTCAGCGGCCGATTCTACCAGCCCCGCCGGGGAATAAAGCGCGGGACACGCCGCCCGGGGTAACGCCACCATGCAAGGAGCGATACCACCTGCGTGCCCCGCGAAACTGCGAACCTGCCCAGAATCAGCGGCGCACTGGTCGGGCCGGTCCTGGGCAAGCCCTTATAGAGCGGCCTTTTCGGCCTCAGTCTGCACCTGATCGAACAGTTGCTGACCGACTGTGTCGACGACCTTCTGGATCGCCGGTGTGGCCTGCTCACGCATGCGCTGCACTTCGGCCGCTTCCACTTCGTTGATCTGCATACCCTTGTCTTTCAGCTCGGCCAGGGCACGGGCTGCTTCCTCGCGGGTGTCCTTACGCTCGAAGTCACGCGCCTTCTTGGCCGCTTCCAGCAGGATGCTCTGCTCGGTCTGCGACAGGCCATCCCACCAGCGCTTGGACACGGTGACGATCCACGGGCTGTACACGTGGTTGGTCACCGTCAGGTACTTCTGCACCTCGTAGAACTTCGAGGAAAGAATGGTGTTGAAGGGGTTTTCCTGGCCGTCGACGGCCTTGGTCTCCAGCGCGGTGAACAGCTCGGAGAACGGCAGCGGCACGGCATTGGCGCCCATCAGCTTGAAGGTCTCGAGGAATACCGGATTGGGCATCACGCGCAGTTTGACGCCGGAGAAGTCCTCCAGCTTGCTGATCGGCCGCGTGTTGTTGGTCAGGTTGCGGAAGCCGTTCTCCCAGTACACCAAGCCGACCAGGCCCTTCTCCTCCAGCTTGTCCATGACCTGGCGGCCCACCGGGCCGTCGAGCACGGCATCGGCCTGCTCGGCACTGCTGAACAGGAAAGGCGTGTCCCACACCGCCATTTCCTTGGTGATGCCCACCAGGGTCGCGGTGGAACCGACCATCATTTCCTGCGCGCCACCGATCAGCGCACTCTGCATCTGATCATCCGAGCCCAGGCTGGCGGAGCCGAAGGTGCGCACCTTGAGCTTGCCGTCGGAGGCCTTGGCCACCTCCTCGGCGAACAGCTTGGCCGCGCGGCCCTGATTGCTGTTCTCGTTGAGACCGTAACCGAAGCGGATCATGCGTGAGCGCACGTCATCGGCATGGGCGGTGAAACTGGCGAGCGGGCTGCACAGCATGGCAGCGGTGAGGATGGCGAGCAGTGGACGTTTCATCGGGTCTACCTCTTATTGTTGTGAATGATGTCGGCGCGCCAACGCCGCTGGGTCAACTCAGCGCAACCAGGCCAGCGGCACGGTGACGATGGAGGGGAACGCCACCAGCAGCGCGACGATGATCAGGTAAATCAGGAAGAACGGCATGACGCCGCGCACCAGCACCTCCATGCGCAACTTGCCGATACCGCCGACGACGTTGAGCACGGTGCCCACAGGCGGCGTGATCAGGCCGATGGAGCCGATCAGCACGAACATCACGCCGAAGTACACCGGATCGACCCCAGCCTTGATCGCGATGGGCGCCAGCACTGGCGCCAGAATCAGGATGGTCGGCGTCAGGTCCAGCACCATGCCCACTGCGATCATCAGCAGCATGATCGCCAGTACCAGCAGTTTGGGGTGCTCGGCCAGCGGCCCGAGCATGGCGCCGATTTCGTCAGGCAACTGCGCCAGGGTAATCATGTAGGCCGAGACCGTGGCCGCGGCGCACAGGAACATCACCGACGCCGTGGTGCGACTGGCACGGGTCAGGGTCTCCATCAGGTCGCTCCAGCTCAGCTCGCGGTAGAGCAAGGTGGACACGGCCAGCGCGTACATGGCGGCTACCACGGCGGCCTCGGTGGGCGTGAAGATACCGAAGCGCAGACCGCCAACGATGATCACCGGCAGCATCAGGGCAGCGGCGCCGTCGATCAGCACGCGGCGACGCTCGGCAGCAGTGGCCTTGGGCGGCGTAGGCTCGGTGAAACCGCGAGCGATCAGCGTCCAGGCGACGATCAGGCCGGCGCCCATGATCAATCCCGGCACCAGACCGGCCATGAACAGCTGGCTGATGGAGGTGTTGGTGACCACGCCATAGATCACGAACGGCATCGACGGCGGAATGATCGGCGCGATGATGCCGCCAGCGGCTACCAGGCCCGCCGAGGAATGCACCGGATAACCGCGCTGACGCATCATCGGCAACAGCAAGGTGGCGAGCGCAGCAGTATCGGCCAGTGCCGAACCGGACATGCTGGCCAGCAGCACGGCGGCCGCAATGGCAACGTAGCCGAGGCCACCGCGCAGGTGGCCAAAGTAGGCCTGCGCCATGGCGATGATGCGCCGGGAAATGCCGCCGGCGTTCATCAGCTCGCCGGCCAGGATGAAGAACGGCACCGCCAGCAGCGGGAAGCTGTCAGCGCCGGCGAGCAGGTTCTGCGCCAGCAACTGCACGTCCCAGAAATCCAGGTACCACATCAGTACGGCCGCAGTGAGGATCAGGGCGAAGGCGATGGGCATGCCGAATGCCATGAACCCCAGCAGGGAAGAAAGAAATACCGCGACAGTCATCGACAGGTCCTCGCTGGGCAGTGCCCGTCTTGTTGGAATTGGGCCAGCATCATTCGACGTGCGCCTGGGTCAGCGTCGCCTGCGGCGTACGCCGCCAGAGATTGACCAACTGCACCACCGCCAGAATCGCCAGCACCAGCATGCTCGCCAGCACCGGCAGCATCGCCAGCACCACCGGATAACCGACCACGGTACTGACGTTGCCCCAGCCGAACTGCACCTGATTCCAGGCGCCCAAGGCCGAGAGCAGGCTCGCTCCTGCCACGAGAATCCAGCTCAGCGAATCCACCAGTCGCTGCGCCAGCAGCGGGAAGCGGTCGCGAATCATGCGGAAGGTCATCAGCTCGCCACGGCGCATACCAGAGGCCACACCGACGAAGACCAGCCAGACGAACGCCAGCCGTGAAAGCTCCTCGGCGCCCGGCCAGCCGGTGCCGAAGGCGTAGCGCAGCACCACGTTGGTGAACACCGCCACCACCATGAAGGCCATCAGCACCGCCATCAGGCCATCGGTCAGGCGATCGAACATACGCGCCATGCGACCCTCATAGATCGGTTCGGCGCCTAGCTGGGCTGTTTGGTTAGCGCTATCAATTTCGCTATCGAGCATATCCTGGGCCTGGCTCGACACGGCCTCCGCGGCTTCGCGACGAACCCAGGCCTGGATATCGGCCACCAACACTTGCCGCGACTGCTGCGCATCGACGACTCGTACGTATGGCTCACCTGCCGGGCTTTCGAGGGTGGCGAACTGGCTGTCGACCAGCGAAGTCGGCATGAAATGTCCAGGCCGAGCACCGACACGTTGCACCGCGGTGGCGTGATCGATATCCAGATGCACGAACTGCAACCCCGGAACCGCCTGACGCAGGCGCTCGCGGTAAGCGCGCTTGAGCGCCGAGCAGGCCAGCACGAAGCATTCACCTGCGGCCTGCGCGGCCAGCATCTGCTCGCACAGTGCATCCAGCCAGTGGCGACGGTCTTCGTCGCTCAGCGGGATGCCAGCGCGCATGCGCTCTACGTTTTCGGGAGGATGGAAATGATCGGCTTCGATATGGCGCCAACCGAGTGCGGTGGCGACCGCCTGGCTGATCTCGCTCTTGCCGGAGCCACTGACCCCCATGACCACCAGGGTGGTACGGGCAGGCAATGCGCAAGACTGCTGTTGCATGGGAACTCCATGGGCACCATCGAGGTGGCGCCGCTCATTGTTTGATCCGGATGTTAGCGCTATCCAAATCATCCGACAAGCCTCTTTCGGCAACATTTCGTAGAGCATTTCCGCTAATGGCTATCACCCAGCGCTGGTCCGCCGATGACTGACACGTTCAATATCGCCTACCTGCCCCAAGGGAGACATTTCGCTTATGTACCGGCTGAGCCCCAGCTTCTGGCTGCCCGCATTGTTCCTGCCATTGACTGCACAGGCCGAAAACGCCACCTACCAGGCCGACCCACTGGTGGTCACCGGCAGCCGTTATCAGGCCAGCGGCTGGCAACTGCCCTTCTCGGTCAACCGCATCGATGCCGAACAAGCCACACTGGGCAAACCCGGCGTCAACCTCTCCGAAGCACTCGGCAGCGTTCCGGGACTGGTGGTGCAGAATCGGCAAAATTATGCGCAGGACCTGCAAATATCCTCACGCGGCTTTGGCGCCCGCTCGGCCTTCGGTATTCGTGGCATCAAGCTGCTGGCTGATGGTGTGCCGCTGTCCAATCCGGACGGGCAGGGCCAGGCGGCGACCTTCGACCTCGACACCCTGGAGCGCATCGAGGTCCTGCGCGGGCCATTCGCCAGCGTCTACGGCAGCAACTCCGGCGGTGTCATCCAGCTGTTCTCGCGCGATGGCGAAGGTGCCCCCAAGGTCGCGCTCGACACCTCCCAGGCCGCTTACGGCACCAGCCGTACCCGCGTCTCGGCCGAAGGCGGCAACGACAGAGCCGGTTTCATCATCAACCGCTCGCATTTCGAGACAGACGGTTACCGCGACCACAGCGGCGCCATCCTCGACAAGACCTTTGCCAAGCTGACCCTGTACCCGGATGACCTCAGCAAGCTCAGCCTGAGCTTCAGTGAACTGGATCAGAACGACACCCAGGACCCGCAAGGGTTGACCTGGAGCGAAGTCAAAACCGACCGTCGCTCAGCCGCACCCAATGCACTGCTGTTCAACACTCGAAAGACGGTGGACCACCGCCAACTCGGCCTTAACTACGAGCGCAGCTTTGTCGCAAGCACCTGGCAGAGCACGCTGTACAGCGGAACACGGCGGGTGATTCAGTACCAGTCGATTCCCGTAACGGCGCAGGTTCCTCCCAGTAACCCAACTAGCCTTACCCACTCAGGTGGCGTGATTGATTTCGAGCGGCGCTTTCACGGCATTGGCAACCGCTTGATTCAATCATTCAACCTGGGCAACAGCCTGCTGACAGTAACAACCGGCCTGGACTACGACTACTCGCGCGATGATCGCAAGGGCTACGAGAACTTCGTTGGCAGCGCTCTCGGTGTGAGAGGCAACCTGCGCCGTGACGAGCGTAACGAGGTCACCAGTCTGTCGCCCTATCTGCAGACGGCCTGGCAACTGGGCAAACTCGATTTGCAGGCTGGCCTGCGTTATAGCCACATCAAATTCGATGTAGATGATCGCTTTATCGTGGGCAACAACCTCGACGACAGCGGCTCGGTTACTTATCGCGAACTGACACCGACTCTGGGCGTCAGCTATACCCTGCGCCAAAACCTGAACATTTACGCCAGTTGGGGCAAGGGGTTGGAGACGCCGACGCTCAATGAATTGTCTTACTCAGGCCCTGACAATACCTTTGGCTTCGACCTGAAGCCCGCGACCAGCGAACAATTCGAGATTGGTCTCAAAGCCCGTGTGGCTGAGGCCACCAATCTGCAAGTGGCGCTGTTCCAGATCGATACCGACGACGAGCTGGTCGTAGCATCGGCCAGTGGTGGCCGCAACAGCTTCCAGAACGCGGCCCAAACCCGCCGCCGTGGCCTTGAGCTTTCCCTGGAAAGCCATCTGAGCGAAACCCTGCGCGCCAACCTCGCCTACACCCACATCGACGCCACTTACAGCAAGGATTTCACCAGTCGTAATCAACTCGTAGAATCCGGCAAGCACATGCCAGGCATTCCCGCCAACACCCTGTATGGTGAACTCGCCTGGCAGCCGGTGGGCTGGTTCAGCACCGCAGTCGAAGGCCTATACCGCAGCAAGCTGTACGTCGAGGACAGCAATACTGCCAAGGCAGCGCCCAGCTATGCACTGTTCAACTGGCAGGCACGCTTCGAGCAGAAGGTCGGTGCAATGACTTTCAACCAGGTGCTACGCATCGACAACCTGTTGGATCGCGAGTACATCGGCTCGGTGATCGTGGCCAATGACAATGGCAGCCCGGGCCCAGCAGGCCGCTATTACGAACCCGGCCCGGAGCGCGCCTGGTATGTCGGCGCGGGCGTGCAATACCAGTTCGATTGAGTCTGGCGAAACATGCGCGCATCCGATACTCGGCCCTGAGATCCTCTGCCCCACTTATGAGGTAAGGCGCCGGATACGCACGCGTTCAAAAACGAAAAAGGCCACCCGAAGGTGGCCTTTTCGCGAGCAGTCAGCGAAGGCTTAGGCCTTCTTGACTTCCCAACCGGTCAGCTCGGCCAGGGCCTTGCCGATGTCAGCCAGGGAACGCACGGTTTTCACGCCAGCGTCCTGCAGTGCAGCGAATTTCTCGTCTGCAGTGCCCTTGCCGCCGGAAATGATGGCGCCAGCATGGCCCATGCGCTTGCCCGCAGGTGCGGTAACACCGGCGATGTAGGAAACGACAGGCTTGGTCACGTTGGCCTTGATGTAGGCCGCAGCTTCTTCTTCAGCGGAACCGCCGATCTCACCGATCATGACGATCGCTTCGGTCTGCGGGTCTTCCTGGAACAGCTTCAGGATATCGATGAAGTTGGAGCCCGGGATCGGGTCACCGCCGATGCCGACGCAGGTCGACTGGCCGAAGCCGGCGTCGGTGGTCTGCTTGACAGCTTCGTAGGTCAGGGTGCCGGAACGCGACACGATACCGACCTTGCCTGGCAGGTGGATGTGACCCGGCATGATGCCGATCTTGCACTCGCCCGGAGTGATCACGCCTGGGCAGTTCGGGCCGATCAGGGTCACGCCCAGCTCGTCGCACTTGACCTTGGCATCCAGCATGTCGAGGGTAGGAATGCCTTCGGTGATGCAGACGATCAGCTTGATGCCACCGAATGCAGCTTCCAGGATCGAGTCTTTGCAGAACGGAGCCGGAACGTAGATGACCGAAGCGTCAGCGCCAGTGGCTTCGACAGCTTCTTTCACAGTGTTGAACACTGGCAGGCCCAGGTGGGTAGTACCACCTTTTCCCGGAGTCACGCCGCCAACCATCTTGGTGCCGTAGGCGATGGCTTGTTCGGAGTGGAAAGTACCCTGCGAGCCGGTGAAGCCCTGGCAGATGACTTTGGTGTCTTTATTGATCAGGACGCTCATTACTTGCCCTCCGCAGCTTTGACGACTTGCTGAGCAGCGTCGGTCAGGCTGGTTGCCGCGATGATGTTCAGGCCGCTTTCAGCCAGGACCTTGGCGCCCAGCTCAGCGTTGTTACCTTCCAGGCGGACGACCACCGGAATTTTCACGCCGACTTCTTTCACGGCGCCGATGATGCCTTCGGCAATCATGTCGCAACGAACGATGCCGCCGAAGATGTTCACCAGAACGGCAGCGACGTTGCTGTCGGACAGGATGATCTTGAAGGCCTCGGTCACGCGCTCTTTGGTTGCGCCGCCACCTACGTCGAGGAAGTTGGCTGGCTTGCCGCCGTGCAGGTTGACGATGTCCATGGTACCCATGGCCAGACCGGCACCGTTGACCATGCAGCCGATGTTGCCTTCCAGGGCCACGTAGTTCAGCTCGAAGCTGGCAGCGTGGGCTTCACGAGGATCATCTTGCGACGGGTCGTGGAAGGTCTTCAGCTTCGGCTGACGGTACATGGCGTTAGCGTCGATGTTGATCTTCGCGTCCAGGCAGTGCAGGTCGCCGTCGGCCTTGATGACCAGCGGGTTGACTTCCAGCAGAGCCAGATCGTGATCCTTGAACAGCTTGGCCAGACCTACGAAGATCTTGGCGAACTGAGCGACCTGCTTGCCTTCCAGACCCAGCTGGAAAGCCAGCTCGCGACCCTGGTACGGCTGCGCGCCGACCAGCGGATCAATGGTAGCCTTGAGGATCTTCTCAGGGGTTTCGTGGGCCACTTTCTCGATGTCCACGCCACCTTCGGTGGAAGCCATGAACACGATGCGACGGCTGGAGCGGTCCACTACAGCGCCCAGGTACAGCTCCTTGGCGATGTCGGTGCAGGATTCGACCAGGATTTTGCTGACCGGCTGACCATTGGCGTCAGTCTGGTAAGTCACCAGACGCTTGCCCAGCCAGTTAGCGGCGAAGGCCTTGGCGTCTTCTTTGCTCTTGACCAGCTTTACGCCACCGGCTTTACCGCGGCCACCAGCGTGGACCTGAGCCTTGACGACCCACTCGCTGCCGCCGATTTTTTCGCAGGCTTCTGCGGCTTCTTCCGGGGTGTCTACCGCGAAGCCCTTGGATACAGGCAGGCCGTATTCAGCGAACAGCTGCTTACCCTGATACTCGTGAAGATTCATGCTTGTCTACCGTCTTCGTTTAGGTATTGCGCATTCGGCGCTGTACTTGTGATACCGCGCCACCTGTGACTGCCGAAGCAGTCCGCCGGGCCTTCCGCCGCGAGTCGAACTCGACGCGGGCCACCCGACGTGGTTCTGCTTGCAAACACCACCGTGGCGATGAGGCGATTACACGACGCCCCGCCTACCACGGCGGCTTACAACAACTGCTGCAGTGGCCGGACGCTACCGGCCACTTGCACACTCAACGCTTCTTGCGATTGGCGATATGGATCGCGCCACCGTTGACCGCCAGGGCCGCTTCGTGCAGCGCCTCGGACAGGGTCGGGTGGGAGAAGACCATCATGCCCAGGTCTTCGGCACTGGTGCCGAATTCCATGCCGATCGCGCCTTGCTGTACCAGCTCGGCAGCGCTTGGGCCGATCACGTGAACGCCCAGTACACGGTCGGTGTTGGCGTCAGCGATGACCTTGACGAAGCCGCCGGTGTCGTTGGCCGCCATGGCACGACCGCTGGCAGCGAACGGGAAGGTGCCGACGTTGACGGCAACGCCTTCGGCCTTCAGCTGCTGCTCGGTCTTGCCGACCCATGCAATTTCCGGGTGGGTGTAGATCACGGACGGGATCAGGTCGTAGTTCATCTGCGCCTTGTGGCCGGCGATACGCTCGGCAACCATCACGCCCTCTTCCGAGGCCTTGTGCGCGAGCATGGCACCGCGCACCACGTCACCGATGGCGTAAACGCCCGGAACGCTGGTTTCGCACTGGTCGTTGACGAAGATGAAGCCGCGCTCGTCCAGGTCCACGCCACTGTCAGCAGCCAGCAGATCAGTGGTCACCGGACGACGGCCTACGGCCACGATCAGCTTGTCGAAGGTCATCTTCTGCTCGCCATTGGCGTCAGTGAAGCTGACCACAACCTGCTTCTTCTTGACTTCCGAAGCGGTCACGCGAGCGCCCAGGCGGATGTCCAGGCCCTGCTTGGTCAGGGTCTTCTGGGCTTCCTTGGCGATCTGCTCGTCGGCAGCAGCGAGGAACTTGTCCATGGCTTCCAGAACGGTGACTTCAGCACCCAGGCGAGCCCATACCGAGCCCAGCTCCAGACCGATCACACCAGCGCCGATAACGCCCAGCTTCTTCGGTACGCTCTGGAATTCCAGGGCGCCGGTGGAGTCAACGATCACATCCTGATCGACCGGGGCCGGCGGGATCTCGACCGGCTTGGAGCCAGAGGCGATGATCACGTGAGCGGCTTCGACCACCTGGGTCTTGCCGTCGGTGCCAGTGACTTCCACTTGCTTGCCGGCCAGCAGCTTGCCGTGGCCTTCGAGCAGGGTTACACCGTTGGCCTTGAACAGGCCGGCAACACCGCCGGTGAGGTTCTTGATGATGGTGTTCTTGCGCGCCACCATGGCCGGGACGTCGATGGTCACGCCCTTGGCTTCGATACCATGAACGGCGAAGCCGTCTTTCGCTTCGTGGTACTTCCAGGAGCTGTCCAGCAGCGCCTTGGACGGAATGCAGCCGACGTTCAGGCAGGTGCCGCCGAGAGCGACCTTGCCGTCGCTGCCCTGGTACTTCTCGATGCAGGCAGTCTTCAGGCCGAGCTGCGCTGCTTTGATGGCGGCTACATAGCCACCAGGGCCGGCACCGATGACTACCACGTCGAATTTCTGGGTCATAACGTATTCCTTCTCGAATAAACCGGACGGCCCTGAGAACAGGGCCGTCGTGGAGGAGACTGGCTTTTAGATTTCCAGCAGCAGGCGAGCCGGGTCTTCAAGCAAGTTCTTGATGGTCACCAGGAAGGTCACGGCTTCCTTACCATCGATCAGGCGGTGGTCGTAAGACAGCGCCAGGTACATCATCGGACGAATCACCACCTGACCATTGATCGCCATCGGACGCTGGATGATGTTGTGCATACCCAGGATGGCGGCCTGCGGCGGGTTGACGATCGGCGTCGACATCATCGAACCGAAGGTACCACCATTGGTGATGGTGAAGGTGCCGCCGGTCATTTCTTCGATCGACAGCTTGCCGTCTTTGGCCTTCTTGCCGAAGGTAGCGATGCCGCTCTCGATTTCAGCCAGGCTCATCTGCTCGGCATTACGCAGTACCGGAACGACCAGACCGCGGTCGCTGGACACGGCAACGCCGATGTCGGCGTAGCCGTGGTAAACGATGTCGTTGCCGTCGATCGAGGCGTTGACTGCCGGGAAGCGCTTCAGGGCTTCGGTGGCGGCCTTGACGAAGAACGACATAAAGCCCAGGCGCACGCCATTGTGGGACTTCTCGAACAGGTCCTTATACCTAGAACGCAGGGCCATGACTTCAGTCATGTCCACTTCGTTGAAGGTGGTCAGCATGGCCATGGAGGACTGGGCTTCAACCAGACGCTCGGCGATCTTGGCGCGCAGGCGAGTCATCGGCACACGCTTCTCGGTGCGATCGCCAGTGACGACGACAGCAGCGGCAGCGGCCGGAGCAGCGGCCGGCTTGGCAGCGGCAGCCGGAGCGTTCTTCTTGGCTTCGACGGCAGCGACCACGTCTTCCTTGGTCACACGGCCACCTTTGCCGGTGCCGGCGATGCTGTTGGGGTCGATGCCGTTCTCTTCAGCTAGCTTGCGCGCGGCCGGCGAGAGGATCGCGTCGTCGCCAGCGGCGGCCGGAGCAGCAGCAGCCTGAGCCGGAGCGGCGGCAGCAGCTGGTGCGGCAGCCGGAGCGGCGGCGGCAGCACCACCTTCGGTCAGCTTGCCCAGCAGCTCGTTGGAGAGAACGGTGTCGCCTTCGTTCTTGATGATTTCAGCCAGAACACCATCGGCCTCGGCCAGTACTTCGATCACGACCTTGTCGGTTTCGATGTCGACGATCAGCTCATCGCGCTTGACCGCTTCGCCCGGCTTCTTGTGCCAGGTGGCCACGGTGCCGTCGGCAACCGATTCCGGGAAGGTTGGGGCTTTGATCTCGATAGCCATTGTATGCGTTTCCTTAAATTCGGTTTTACCGCCAGGTGGCACCTGCCACCTGGCGGATGAAGACGTTAAACAGTAAAGGCGTCCTGCAGCAGTTTTTCCTGCTGCTCGGCGTGCATCGACGCATAACCGCAGGCTGGCGCTGCCGACGCATCACGACCGGCGTACTCCAGAAGCAGCGACTTCTTGTGCGCGGTAGCGACGCGACGCATATGGTGCTGGCTGCAGTACCAGGCGCCTTGGTTCATCGGCTCTTCTTGACACCAGACGATGTGCTTGAGGTTCTTGTACGGCGCCAGCGCCTCGGCCAGATCGTCTTCCGGGAACGGATAGAGCTGCTCGATACGAATGATGGCGATGTCTTCGCGACCCTCGGCACGACGTTTTTCCAGCAGGTCGTAGTAGACCTTGCCGCTGCACAGCACCAGACGCTCGACCTTTTTCGGGTCCAGCGAATCGATCTCGCCGATTACGGTCTGGAAGGAGCCTTCGGCCAGATCTTCCAGGGTCGAGATGGCCAATTTGTGACGCAGCAGCGACTTGGGCGTCAGCACCACCAGCGGCTTGCGCAGCGGACGGATCACCTGGCGACGCAGCATGTGATAGACCTGCGCCGGGGTGGTCGGTACGCAGACCTGCATGTTGTGCTCGGCACAGAGTTGCAGATAACGCTCCAGACGCGCCGAGCTGTGCTCAGGCCCCTGCCCTTCATAGCCGTGCGGCAGCAGAACGGTCAGACCGCAGAGGCGACCCCACTTGGTCTCGCCGCTGGAAATGAACTGGTCGAATACCACCTGGGCACCGTTGGCGAAATCGCCGAACTGGGCTTCCCAGATCACCAGCGCGTTCGGCGTGGTGGTGGCATAACCGTATTCGAACGCCAGTACCGCTTCCTCGGAGAGGTAGGAGTCGTACAGTTCGAACTTCGGCTGACCGTCGTACAGGTTCTTCAGCGGAACGTAGGTCGAGGCATCCTTCTGGTTGTGCAGCACCGCGTGACGGTGCGAGAAGGTGCCACGGCCGATGTCCTGACCGGTCATGCGGATCGGATGACCTTCGACCAGCAGAGTGGCGTAAGCCATGGTCTCGGCGAAGCCCCAGTTGATCGGCAAGCCGCCCGCGCCCATCTTCTGACGGTCTTCGAGGATCTTCGCCACCTGACGCTGAACCAGGAAGCCCTCGGGGATTTCCAGCAGCTTGGCAGACAGATCCTGCAGGGTCTTCAGATCGAAACGGGTGTCGTGACGCGCGGTCCAGGCATGGCCCAGGTATGGACGCCAGTCGACGAACAGCTCCTTGTTCGGCTCCTTGACCAGGCTCTTGACCACGTGCTGACCGTTGTCCAGCGCGGTGCGGTACTCGTCGATCTTGGCCTGCACGTCGTCGCTGCTCAGCACGCCGGCAGCGACCAGTGCATCGGCATAAAGCTCACGAGTAGTGCGCTGCTTGGCGATCTGCTGGTACATCAGCGGCTGAGTGCCATTCGGCTCGTCGGCCTCGTTGTGACCACGACGGCGGTAGCAGACCAGGTCGATGACCACGTCGCGCTTGTACTGCATGCGGTAATCAACAGCCAGCTGAGTCACGAACAGCACGGCTTCCGGATCGTCGCCGTTCACATGGAAGATCGGCGCCTGGATCATCTTCGCCACGTCGGTCGCGTACTCGGTGGAGCGCGCATCTAGCGGGTTGCTGATGGTGAAGCCGACCTGGTTGTTGATCACGATGTGGATGGTGCCGCCAGTCTTGTAGCCGCGGGTCTGCGACATCTGGAAGGTTTCCATGACCACACCCTGACCGGCGAATGCCGCATCACCGTGGATGGAAATCGGCAGTACCTTGTCGCCAGTGGCGTCACTGCGACGATCCTGACGAGCACGCACCGAGCCCTCGACCACCGGCGAAACGATTTCCAGGTGCGAGGGGTTGAACGCCAGCGCCAGGTGCACTTCGCCACCGGCAGTCATGACGTTGGAGGAAAAGCCCTGGTGGTACTTCACGTCACCGGACGACAGACCTTCGGTCTTCTTGCCTTCGAACTCGTCGAACAGGTCGCGCGGGTTCTTGCCGAAGGTGTTGACCAGAACGTTCAGGCGGCCGCGGTGGGCCATGCCGATGACCACTTCCTTGGTGCCGTAGGAGCCGGAGCGCTGGATGATTTCGTCCAGCAGCGGGATCAGGCTCTCGCCACCCTCCAGGCCGAAACGCTTGGTGCCCGGGTATTTGGTACCCAGGTACTTTTCCAGGCCTTCGGCAGCGGTGACGCGCTCGAGCACATGCGCCTGCACCTCGGCAGAAAACTGCGGACGACCGCGCACGCTTTCCAGGCGCTGGGCGAACCAGTTGCGCTGGCCGGAATCGACGATGTGGGTGAACTCGGCACCGATGGTGCGACAATATGTCTGCTGCAGCGCATCGCGGATTTCGCGTAGCGTTGCCTCTTCCTTGCCGATATACAGCTCGCCAGTGCGGAATGTGGTGTCCAGATCCGCGTCGGTCAGGCCGTAGTGATTGATCGACAGGTCAGACGGCGCAGTGCGCACCCACAGACCCAGAGGGTCGAGCTGGGCGGCCTGATGGCCACGCATGCGGTAGGCCTGGATCAAGCGCAGCACTTCCACCTGCTTCTTTTCGTGCTCGCTGCTGACGGCCCCGGCGGAAACCGGCTGGGCACGACGCGAATTCTTGGCGAGCAGGACGAAATGATCGCGAATGGTCGAATGCGATACGTCCGTTGCAGCGCTGCCGTCGGTCGGCAACTTCTGGAAGTAAGTGCGCCACTCTTCTGGCACAGCGTTGGGATCGTGCAGGTAAAGCTCGTAGAGCTCTTCCACGTAGGCAGCGTTGCCACCGGATAGGTGGGCACTGTCCCACATGCGCTGCATCACGCTTTCTTGCATGCTTGGTCACCCTCGGTAAGGGGACACCACCGGCGCGAATACCGCATGGTCCTGATCAAAGTCATGATGCTGCGACTCGGATAAAGCCACTTGGGTTCCCGCAGATAGTCCGGGTACCAGCCCGGATGCCCCTGCTGGTCGTCATATTTTTCGAGTATGAGCCGCGGCTTTGTGGGCTGCGGCTCTGGCTTTACTGCGAGGCCGACCTGAGCCGGACTCGCAGGTGTTACAGGTATAGCAACTTGCGAATCAGGTACCGCTCTGCAGCAGCATGTTACGCACGTGACCGATCGCCTTGGTCGGGTTCAGACCCTTGGGGCAGACGTTCACGCAGTTCATGATGCTGCGGCAACGGAACACACTGAACGGATCGTCCAGCGAGGCCAGACGCTCGGCGGTCTTGGTGTCACGGCTGTCGGCCAGGAAGCGATAGGCCTGCAGCAGTGCAGCGGGACCGAGAAACTTGTCCGGGTTCCACCAGAACGACGGGCAGCTGGTCGAGCAGCATGCGCACAGAATGCACTCGTACAGACCGTCGAGCTTTTCGCGCTCTTCCGGAGTCTGCAGACGTTCGATGGCCGGAGCCGGCGTATCGTTCTGCAGGAATGGCTGCACCTTCTCGTACTGCTTGTAGAAGATGCTCATGTCGACGACCAGGTCACGAATGACCGGCAGGCCCGGCAACGGACGAATCACCAGTTTGCCACCCTTGAGGCCGGCAGCGGAGATCGGTGTGATACAGGCCAGGCCGTTCTTGCCGTTGATGTTCATGCCGTCTGAACCACACACGCCTTCACGGCAGGAACGACGGTAGGAGAAACCTTCATCCTGTTCCTTGATCAGCGCCAGCACGTCGAGGACCATGATGTCCTTGCCGCCGGTGTCGACCTGGAAGTCCTGCATGAACGGAGCAGCGTCCTTCTCCGGGTTGTAGCGATAAACACTGACTTGCAACATATCAGTCACCCTTAATAAGTCCGAACCTTGGGTTCAAATGCCGGAACGGTCTTCGGCGCGAAGTTGACATCACGCTTGGCAACGCGCTTCTCGCCTGGGAAGTACAGGGAGTGGCACAGCCAATTCTGGTCATCGCGCTCCTCGAAGTCTTCACGAGCATGGGCACCACGGGACTCTTTACGAGCCTCGGCGGCAACCGCAGTCGCTTCAGCCACTTCGAGCAGGTTTTGCAGTTCCAGCGCTTCGATACGCGCAGTGTTGAATGCCTGGCTCTTGTCCGCGATTTTGACTTTCGCGATGCGCTCACGCAGGTCGGCCAGTTGTTGGATGCCCTTCTGCATGTATTCGCCAGTACGGAATACACCGAAGTAGTTCTGCATGCACTGTTGCAGCTCTTTACGCAGCGGGGCGACGTCTTCACCGGTGCTGCGCTCGTTGACACCAGCCAGACGCGACAGCGACTGTTCGATGTCGGTTTCGCTGGCACCACGGACTTCCACGCCTTCTTTCAGCGCTTTTTCCAGGTGCAGGCCAGCGGCGCGGCCGAATACCACCAGATCGAGCAGCGAGTTGCCGCCCAGACGGTTGGCACCGTGTACCGATACGCACGCCACTTCACCTACGGCGAACAGACCTTCGATGATCTTGTCGTTGCCGTTGGCATCCTGAGTGATGGCCTGGCCGTGAATGTTGGTCGGCACGCCGCCCATCATGTAGTGGCAGGTCGGGATCACCGGAACCGGAGCGACGACCGGGTCGACGTGAGCGAAGGTCTTGGACAGTTCGCAGATACCCGGCAGACGGCTGTGCAGCACTTCTTCGCCGAGGTGGTCGAGCTTGAGCAGTACGTGGTCCTTGTCCGGGCCACAGCCGTTGCCGGCGATGACTTCCTTGACCATGGAACGGGCAACCACGTCGCGACCAGCCAGGTCTTTGGCGTTCGGCGCATAACGCTCCATGAAACGCTCGCCATGGGCGTTGATCAGGTAACCACCCTCGCCACGGCAACCTTCGGTGACCAGTACGCCAGCGCCGGCGATACCGGTCGGGTGGAACTGCCACATTTCGATGTCCTGCACCGGCACGCCGGCACGCAGGGCCATGCCCACGCCGTCACCGGTGTTGATCAGGGCGTTGGTGGTGGAGGCGTAGATACGACCAGCACCGCCGGTGGCCAGAACCACGGCCTTGGAGCGGATGTAGACGGTTTCGCCAGTCTCGATGCAGATGGCGATGACGCCGACGATGGCGCCGTCCTGATTCTTCACCAGGTCAACCGCGTACCACTCGTTGAGGAACGAGGTGCCGGCTTTCAGGTTGGCCTGATACAGGGTGTGCAGCAGTGCGTGACCGGTACGGTCGGCAGCAGCACAGGTACGAGCAGCCTGGGTCGGATTGTCCGGCCCCTTGGACTGACCACCGAACGGACGCTGATAGATGCGGCCCTGCTCGGTACGGGAGAACGGCAGCCCCATGTGCTCGAGCTCGAACACAGCTTCCGGGCCGACGGAGCACATGTATTCGATAGCGTCCTGGTCACCGATGTAGTCGGAACCCTTGACGGTATCGTACATGTGCCAGCGCCAATCATCGTTCGGATCGGCCGAAGCGATGGCGCAGGTGATGCCACCCTGAGCGGAAACGGTGTGCGAACGAGTCGGGAACACCTTGGTGACCACGGCAGTCTTGTGACCGCCCTGGGCCAGTTGCAGCGCAGCACGCATGCCGGCGCCGCCGCCACCCACAATGATGGCGTCATAGGAAAGAGTACGGATGCTAGCCATGAATCAGAAACCCCACAGAATCTGCACGCCCCAGACGAACATCGCGAACATCGCGATGCCACACACGGCCTGGAACAGGAAACGCACACCGGTCGCCCACTTGCCCAGCGCCATCGGCGTCAGGTAGTCGGTGGAGATGGTCCACATGCCAACCCAGGCGTGCACGCTCAGTGCAACAAGGGCCAGCAGGCTGAAGATGCGCATTGCGGCATGCGAGAACAGACCATGCCATTCGGCGTAGCCCATACCCGGATTACAGATCACATAGCCCAGCAGAAACAGCGTGTAAGCCGCGAGAACGACCGCAGAAACGCGCTGAGCCATCCAGTCATAGAGGCCCGAACGCGAGAAATTCGTGACATTAGTTACCATATCCACACCCCCAGCAGCACGATCACGACCGCCGAGACGGCGATGACGATTTGCGAGCCCAGCTTGCCGCCTTCCAGCGTCTCACCGATGCCCATGTCCATGATCAAGTGGCGTACACCGGCCACCAGGTGGTACAGCAGAGCGGACAACAGACCCCAGATCACGAACTTGGCCAGCGGACTGGTCAGGCATTCTTTCACCTGGGCGAAGCCCTCCTCGGAGGTCAACGACTTGTCGAGGCCATACAGCAGAATGGCGATACCGACAAAGAGGATGACACCGGAGATACGGTGAAGAATGGACGTGTAAGCGGTGATCGGAAGCTTGATAGTCCGAAGGTCTAGGTTTACAGGTCGTTGGCTATTCACGGCTTTTTTATCACACTGAGAGCCCCTAACGATCAGGGCAAAGTTGTTGGGAAGTGCACTGGCAAGGTACCCATCACCCAATGAGTGACAACCGCCATGACACGGCCCTAAAGCCTGTGGCGGTCGGCCGCAGAGTATAGACAGTTAGCAGACTAATGACAATGCAATGCCCTCCCCCAAAAAGCGCATTGCAGCCTTTAAACAAATGGCGTAAATAGCGCCCTTTTTTCGCTGAAAATACCGTTCAAACCCTTCTACTGCCTGGGTTCTCGCAAATTGACTTTCGGATTTATCCCACTATAGTGGTGCGGGCCCTGCGTGGGGGGCTGTCTGATGATTTCAAGCATAACTAGGAGGCCACATATGGCTGACAAAAAAGCGCAGTTGATCATCGAGGGCAATGCCCCCGTCGAACTGCCCGTTCTGACCGGCACTGTTGGTCCCGATGTAATCGATGTGCGGAGCCTGACCGCCACGGGTCGGTTCACCTTTGATCCTGGTTTCATGTCGACCGCCTCTTGCGAGTCGAAGATCACCTATATCGACGGCGATCAAGGCATCCTGCTGCACCGCGGCTACCCCATCGAGCAGCTCGCCGAGCAGTCTGACTACCTGGAAACCTGCTACCTGCTGCTCAATGGCGAACTGCCGAGCAAGGAAGAAAAGGCCAAGTTCGTCAGCACCATCAAGAACCACACCATGGTTCATGAGCAGCTGAAGACCTTCTTCAACGGTTTCCGCCGCGATGCCCACCCGATGGCCATCATGTGCGGCGTGGTTGGTGCCCTGTCCGCCTTCTATCACGACTCGCTGGACATCAATAACCCGCAGCACCGCGAAGTCTCGGCCATGCGCCTGGTGGCCAAGATGCCGACCATCGCCGCCATGACCTACAAGTACTCCATGGGTCAGCCCATGATGTACCCGCGCAATGATCTGAATTACGCGGAAAACTTCCTGCACATGATGTTCAACACCCCGTGCGAGATCAAACCGATCAGCCCGGTGCTGGCCAAGGCGATGGACAAGATCTTCATCCTCCATGCCGACCATGAGCAGAACGCCTCCACCTCCACCGTACGCCTGGCTGGCTCCTCGGGTGCCAACCCGTTCGCCTGTATCGCAGCCGGTATCGCCGCGCTGTGGGGCCCGGCACACGGTGGCGCCAACGAAGCCGTACTGGCCATGCTCGACGAGATCGGTGACGTTTCGAACATCGACAAGTTCATCGCCAAGGCCAAGGACAAGAACGACCCGTTCAAGCTGATGGGCTTCGGTCACCGCGTGTACAAGAACCGCGACCCGCGCGCCACCGTGATGAAGCAGACCTGCGACGAGGTCCTCGGCGAGCTGGGCATCACCAATGACCCGCAGCTGGAACTGGCCATGCGCCTGGAAGAGATCGCCCTGACCGATCCCTACTTCAAAGAGCGCAACCTGTACCCGAACGTCGACTTCTACTCGGGCATCATCCTCAAGGCCATCGGCATTCCGACCTCGATGTTCACCGTTATCTTCGCCCTGGCACGTACCGTGGGCTGGATCTCGCACTGGAAGGAAATGCTCTCGGGTCCGTACAAGATTGGCCGCCCGCGCCAGCTGTACACCGGTTACGAGCAGCGCGATCTGCCGACCAACCGCGACTGATAGCACCGCGAGACGAAAAAGGCTGCCAATCTGGCAGCCTTTTTTATTGCCTGGCGAGTATCTCGCTCAGCGCCCTTCCACTTTCGCCCGCAAGCCCTGCAGTGTCTGCAGCGGTGCATCGACGACGAAGCTGTTGGCCAGCCAGGAGGGCACGCTTCCACCCGGTTCGGTGTGCACCTCGTAGGTCACCTCCACCCTGCCCTGATCCAGCGGTTTGAGATGCCACTCGCCGTCGACACGCTGCACCCGCACGAAATCCTTCTCCTCCGGCAATCGCTGCGGCACCGCCTTGAGCAGGCGCGTGACAGCGCCGTCGGCATCGGTGCGCGTGGTCACCTGGATCACCGAATCACGCGCCTTCACCGGCCAGGGCATCTCGAAACGGGTGTACAGCTCGCTCACATTACCCTCGGTCTCGAGCAGTCGCTGCTGCTGGCAGCTGAAGATCCAGGAGCAGGACCCCGCGACATCCTCCTGCGCCGCCTGTACCGCGGCCAGGTCAGCGTTGATCGTCACCACACCGCGATAGGCCTTGTACTTGGATCCGGGCACGTCAGCCAGGTAAACGCTCACACCGTCTTCTTCGCGCTCCAGCTGCCACTGCCTCTCGGCAGCCTGGACAGCGGTCGCGCACAGCAGCATGGCCAGAACGGAATAACGCATCATCTTCGAGCAACTCCCGGTGGGACTGTTTGCGTTTCGACCCGCACGGGCCGTGAGCGGTTCACATCGTCAGGCAGTCGCCTGCTCCAGCCAACCCAACATACGAATGGCGCTTTCGCGATCATCCGCGCACAGCTGCTCTTCCGCCTTGAACCCACTGCACACTGCGGGCCTCTCCGGGCGACCGAAGATGGCGCAGAGAAACTCGGCATTGAGATGGATACAGCGCACGCCAGCGGGCTTGCCGTCAGGCATGCCCGGAATCGGTGAACTGATGGAAGGCGCGATGCAGCAGGCACCGCAACCGGCACGACACTCCATGAAACGACCTCGACAGGAAGCGAACGGCGGCGATCCTAATGACCTCCGCGCTTGCCGTCGAGGCCTTTGGCGATCAGCGGTTACGCTGCAGGCGAGCCAGCAGGCTGGAGGTATCCCAGCGCCCGCCGCCCATGGCCTGAACGTCGGCGTAGAACTGATCTACCAGCGCCGTCACAGGCAGTTGGGCACCGTTGCGACGCGACTCGTCGAGCAGAATCGACAGATCCTTGCGCATCCAGTCGACCGCGAAACCGAAATCGAACTCGCCCGCCAGCATGGTCTTGTAGCGGTTTTCCATCTGCCAGGACTGCGCCGCGCCCTTGCTGATCACATCGACCACCGCATGGCCATCCAGCCCCGCGCACTGAGCGAAGTTGAGCGCCTCTGCCAAACCCTGAACCAGACCGGCGATGCAGATCTGATTGACCATCTTGCTCAACTGGCCGCTGCCGGCCGGCCCCATCAGACGCATCATCCGCGCGTAGCTCTGGATGACCGGCTCGGCAACCGCATAGGTTTCGGCCTCGCCACCGACCATCACGGTCAGCACGCCATTGACCGCACCGGCCTGACCACCGGATACCGGCGCATCGAGAAAACCCAGGCCACGCTCGGCCGCAACAGCTGCCAGCTCACGCGCCACATTGGCCGAGGCGGTGGTGTGATCGACCAGAATGGCGCCCGGCGCCATACCGGCGAATGCACCCTGCTCGCCCAGAATCACGCTGCGCAGGTCGTCATCATTACCGACGCAACACATCACCAGTTCGGCGCCCGCCACCGCCTCACGCGGGATCGGCGCAGAGCTGCCGGCATATTCACCCATCCATTGCTCGGCTTTGCCCGGCGAGCGGTTATAGACCGTCACCTGATGCCCTTTGCGAGCCAGATGCCCGGCCATCGGATACCCCATGACGCCCAAACCGAGAAACGCGACCTTTGCCATAGCAACCTCCTGCAGATATAGGCGCCAGAGCCTAACGGGCATGGCGCGAATCATCAAAGCTTTTGCAGCACGCCCGCCCCTCATCCGACGCTACGCGCCACCTTCTCCCACAGGAGAAGAACATCAGAAACCGTCGCTGCGCGACGCTCGCGTCAACGACGTTTGCCCTGGTCGAAAAGGCCTTCCATACTGCCTGCGGTTCGATTCAGAACGGGTGCTTGAGCTTGGAGCCTTGGCCCTGATGCCAGGAACCTTTTCCATGCAGCGAGACCGAAGCGCAACAGATCGCAGACAGGTTCTAAGGAGCGCCCATGGGGCATTGGCTAGTCATCGACCTGGAGGCCACCACTGATGAGGGCGGCTGGGCGATGGAGGAAATGGAAATCATCGAGATCGGCGCCAGCCTGGTGGGTGTGGACGGCCATGAGCGGGATCACTTTCAGCGCATCGTCAAACCACAGCGCCGCCCGTGCCTGACCGACTTCTGCCGCGAACTCACCCACATCAGCCAGACCGACGTCGACAATGCAGCGCCACTACCTCAAGTCTGGGCTCAGTTCGAACGCTGGCTGATGCAGCATGCATCGCGCCTGGTCGGCTGGAGCAGTTGGGGGGATTATGATCGACGCCAATTGGAACAAGAGTGGCGCCAGCACCGCTTGCATAGCCTGCTGGCTGATGTGCCACACCTCAATCTCAAGCAGGCTTTCGCCAAGGCTCGCCAGCTACAGCGCCCGATAGGCCTGCACAGCGCGCTGCAATTGGCCGGCATGCAGTTTCAGGGACAACAGCACCGCGCCCTCGAAGATGCACGCAACACCGCGCGCCTGTTGCCGCTGGTACTGCCTCTCAAAGACTGATGACGAAGAAAAGGCGCTTGGGCATACTGGCGGCCCTTTTAAGGCCTGCCTTCGGGCCGTCGCTACGCGACGTTTAAAATGGCTCCCTGCAACTTTTCCAACCCCTTTCGAGGAATCGCAGATGTTCAAGGTCAACGAATACTTCGACGGCACCGTCAAATCCATCGGTTTCACCATGGCTGAAGGCCCTGCCACCATCGGCGTAATGGCCCCAGGCGAATACGAATTCGGCACCAGCCAACTGGAAGTCATGCATGTCGTCGCCGGCGCCCTGAACGTCAAACTGCCGGGCAGCGACAGCTGGAACACCTTCGAAGCCGGCAGCAAGTTCACCGTCGAGGCCAACAGCAAGTTCCAGCTCAAGGTGGCCGTAGACACTGCCTACCTCTGCGAATACCGCTAACAGGCCGTTGAAAAACTACCTACGTTGGCAATACCGCGTTAAAAGCGACCTCAAAATGCTCATTTACAGCTTGTAAACTCCGCTTTTTCGGTCGCTTTTGCCTTGTCTTGCCTGCCTCGCCTACGTTTTTTCAACGGCCTGGCAGCCACCAGGCGCCACGAAGAACCGGCCCCAGCGGCCGGTTTTTTCTTTGATGATCACCACCAGGACATAGCCATGTCACGCAGTGCACTTCTCGTCCCCATTGCCTTGTTGCTGGTGGCCATGGTCTCGATCCAGAGCGGCGCGTCGCTGGCCAAGAACCTGTTCCCGCTGGTCGGCGCCGAAGGCACCACAGCCCTGCGCCTGGTGCTCGGCGCGATCATTCTGTCGCTGGTGATGCAGCCCTGGCGGGCCAAACTGGATTTGCGCAAGTGCCATGCCCTGCTCGCCTACGGCCTGGCGCTGGGCGGCATGAATCTGATGTTCTACATGTCCCTGCAGAGCATCCCGCTGGGCATTGCCGTGGCGCTGGAGTTCACCGGGCCGCTGGCTCTGGCGCTGTTTTCCTCGCGCCGCCTGCTGGACTTCGTCTGGGTGATTCTGGCCATCGTCGGCCTGTGGATGCTGCTGCCAACTGGCGCCACGCAAAGCGCCATCGACCCACTCGGCGCAGCCCTGGCCCTCGGTGCGGGGGTGTGCTGGTCGCTGTACATCATCTTCGGGCAGAAAGCCGGCGCCCAGCATGGCCGCCACACCGTCGCCCTGGGCACCTGGGTCGCCGCCTTGCTGGTCTTACCCATTGGCATCTGGCATGCCGGTACCGACCTGCTGAGCGTGGACCTGCTACCCATCGCCCTCGGTGTCGCGGTACTGTCCTCGGCCCTGCCCTACAGCCTGGAGATGGTCGCCCTGACGCGCCTGCCCGCACGCACCTTCAGCGTGCTGATGAGCCTGGAGCCGGCAGTCGCGGCAATGTGCGGCCTGGCCTTTCTCGGCGAGAAGCTGCTCTGGGGCCAGTGGCTGGCCGTCGGTGCGATCATCGTCGCCTCGGCCGGGGCAGCCGCCACCATCAAACCCAAGAGCTAGGTGCCGAACTGCAACTCGGCCAAACGCGCATAGAGCGGACTACTCTCGATCAGCTCGGCATGGCTGCCGATCGCAGCCAAACGGCCATGCTCGATCACCGCAATGCGATCCGCCTGCTTCACCGTGGCCAGGCGATGAGCGATCACCAAGGTGGTGCGCCCGGCCATCAGTGACGGCAGCGCCTGCTGGATCAGGTGCTCGCTCTCGGCATCCAGCGCGCTGGTGGCCTCATCGAGCAGCAGGATCGGCGCATCGGCGAGCAAGGCACGGGCAATCGCCAGGCGCTGACGCTGGCCACCGGAAAGCCCGAGCCCGGCCTCCCCAAGATGAGTCTGGTAACCCTGTGGCAGGCGCTGAATGAACTCATGCGCATGCGCCGCCCGCGCGGCCGCCTCCACCTCGGCCTGGCTGGCATCCAGGCGACCATAGCGAATGTTGTCCTCCACCGAGCCGAAGAACAGCGCGGGATTCTGCGACACCAGGGCGAAACTGGCACGCAACTCGCGCGGATCGAGCTGATCGATAGGCACGCCATCGATGAGGATGTGCCCGCCCTGCGGGTCGAAGAAGCGCAGCAGCAGATCGAACAGCGTCGATTTGCCAGCCCCGGACGGTCCTACCAGTGCCAGCGTCTCGCCTGCCGCCACCTGCAGATCGACGCCATCAATGGCGTAGCTGTCCGAACGCGACGGATAGGCGAAACGCACATCCTGCAGCTCGATACGCCCCTGTACCGGCTGCGGCAGATGCTGCGGCTGTTCTGGCGCCACGATGGCGTTGCTGGCACGTAACAGCTCGCCGATGCGCTCGGCGGCGCCTGCGGCACGCTGCAATTCACCGATCACTTCGCTCAGTGTGCCGAAGGACGAGCCAACGATCAGGCTGTAGAACACGAAAGCCGCCAGCTCACCACCGGAGATACGCCCGGCGATCACGTCCATACCGCCGACCCAGAGCATCACCCCGACGGCGCCGAGCACCAGCACAATCACTACGGTGATCAGCCAGGAACGCTGGGCGATGCGCTTGCGCGCCACATCGAAAGCCGCCTCGGCGGATTCGCCAAAGCGGCGCTTGTCCTCATCCTGGTGGTTGTAGGCCTGCACCGTCTTGATCTGCCCCAGCACCTCGCCGACATAACTGCCGACATCGGCCACGCGGTCCTGGCTCTGCCGCGACAGCGCACGCACACGGCGGCCGAACAGCAGGATAGGCGCCACCACCAAGGGTAGAGCCAACAGAACGATACCGCTGAGCTTGGGGTTGGTGACCACCAGCAGCACGCTGCCACCGATCAACATGATCAGGTTGCGCAGTGCCATCGACAGCGACGAGCCAATCACCGACTGCAACAAGGTGGTATCGGCGGTCAGCCGCGACTGGATTTCCGAGCTGCGATTGCTCTCGTAGAAGCCAGGATGCAACTCGATCAGGTGATCGAACACCCGCCGGCGGATATCCGCGACCACCCGCTCGCCGATCCATGACACCAGGTAGAAGCGCGTGTAGGTGCCGAAGGCCAGCGCCAATACCAGCACGAAGAACAGCAGCAGGGATTGGCGCAGCGCGGCCGGCGACTGCGTGGCCAGCCCCTGATCCACCAGCAGCTTGATGCCCTGGCCCATGGACAGGGTGATCGCCGCCGTGAACATCAGGGCCAGCAGCGCGCCCAGCACTCGGCCGCGGTAAGGCGCGATAAAGCGCCAGGCCAGCCGTATGGCGCCACGCTGGCGAGAAGAAAGCATCGATGTCATGACGGGTCTCAGGAGTCAGCAGCCGAGGGCGCTTCAGCCAGCCAGGCCACTGCGCACAAGGCCAGCGCAGCCAGGTTGGTCGAAAGCGGATTGAACGCCTGGATCAACAGATGGGGGCTCAGCAGCGCAACATCAAGCAGCAACACCAGCAACACCGCGCCAGCGACCAGCAAGGGCCAACGCTGGCGCCGCACCGTCAGCAGCAGGATGCCCAGAAGGATCTCGGCAATACCGCCGACAGCCGCGATCAGCTGCGGCGCGAACAGCGGATGATCTGGCAGACCATGGGCCGCGATCATCGCCACCTCGTCAGGGCTGAGCCAGAGAATCTTCGGCGCCAGGCCATGCCAGATGAACACCAGTGCCAGAGCCAATCGAGCGAGCCAGGCGATCTGCGCCAGGCGTCGTTCAGTCATGCAAAAAGCGCTCGGCATGGTCGGCGCTGAGCAACAGGCAGACCTCGTACCGTCCGAACAGGCGGTAACGATTCAGCGCGATGCGGTCATAGCACCAATCGCGCAGCGGGCGCGGGATAAGACGCAGCCAGGCAAGTGCACGCCAGGGCTGTGGCAGGCGAGCAAGGATACGCAGCAGCGCGTTCGAGCGTACATGCAGCCCCGCCTCATCGATCAGCGCCATGGTGTCGAAACGGTCGGTCGGCAGCCCATACCAGGCCAGCAATGCCTGGCCCTGAACCGATTGCACCGAGGCCAGACGAAACTGCCGCTGCCGATCATGACGGATGAGAAACTTCGCCCAGCCGTTGCACAGCTTGCAGACGCCGTCGAACAGCACCACGCGCTCGCCAGCGGCAAGACCGGGCGGCAGCGATTGCCTGGTCATTGCGCAGCGCTCGCCTGCTGCGCATGCGGGCGGTAATGGCCGGTAATGCGGTAGGCGAACAGAATGTCCTCCTCCTGCGTGCCGCGACCGATGTTGTGCAGCACCAGCGGCGTAGCCGTTGGCGCCTGACGGTCGCTGACGATACCGATATGAGTGAGGCCACGACCCAGATCCCAGGTGACGATATCGCCGGGCCGGTATGCCGCGGCATCCTGCTTGACCGGCAGCGACCAGCCCTGACGCGTGAACCAGGTCATCAGGTTGGGCACGCGGCGGTGATCGATATTGCTGTCCGGGCGACTCAGCCCCCAATTCTTCGGATAGACGGAGAAATTGCCGCGCATGTCGCGATGCACCGCTTCCTGCAGATCCAGCCCCTGCTGACGCAGTGCGCGGATCACCACGTCGGTGCAAACCCCGGTGGTCATGGGCACATCGCCGCCCGGATAGCTCAAGCGGCGATAAGCCGGGTCATAGCTCAGGGTTACGCCCACCTGCTGGCGCGCATCGAGCACCAGCCTGTCCGCCTCGATGGCCTGCACGGCAAACGCCAGCGACCCGAGCAGCAGTGCAATCAGCATGCGCATAGCGATCTCCTATCGACTCAGGGGGTACAGCAGTTCTTCCTTATAACCAGCCCAGACCCGCACGGCATCGGGAAACGCGTCGTCCAGGCTCACGTCGCCACTGTCGACCAGCAGCGGCCGACCTTCCAGCGTCGCCAGCTTGCGCTTGGTCGCCACCACGCGCAGGCGCTCCAGCCCCACGGCGCGCAGCACGCGCGGGCTGATCTGCTGGTTGCCGCGGCCGATGATATGGCCCTGACCGCCAATCGCGGTCACCAGCAGATAAGTCGGGTGCCCTTCGACCAGGGCGAACAGCTCGGTTTCATTGACGTCGCGGGCGATGACCCGGCCATCCTCGATCACATCGACGCCGAGCAAGGTGGTTTCCAGACCAAGATTCTGCGCCAGACCGTGCAAGGTCGAGCCGGGACCGAACACGTAGCGCGCACCCGGCTCCCACTCGCTCTCGAGCCAGGCGGCCAGATCAGCCAACACCAGCTCTTCGGACTCCACGCCACCCTGCTTCACCGCCTGCACGTAGCCGCCCTCCTGCGGCACGCACAGCTCGCCGTACCAGCGCGCGGTGACGCGGCCTTCGCGCAGGGCGCTCTCGTCGATGTCACGCACCTCGCCGCTGGCCAGTCGTACCAGGCCGCCCTCCACCAGGCGCGCAGTCAGCTCGCCTGCCGCTCGCGGACTGATGGCGTAGACGCCGGACTGGATCTTCACGCCGGCCGGAATACCCAGCACCGGCTGGCCGTCCCTGACGGCGGCACAGACATCACGTGCAGTACCATCACCGCCAGCGAAGAGAATCAGCGCTACACCGGCGTCCTGTAGCTGCTGCACTGCCTGGCGGGTGTCTTCGGCAGTGGTCGGCTGTGCACCGACCTGCCCCAGCAGGCGATGCTCAAAGCCCATCTGCGCCAAAAGATCGCCACCCATGGCGCCCGGATAACTGACGAACTCGATGCGCTCGTGCAGAGTCAACAACTGCTCAAGCGCGGTGCGTGTACGTTGCGCCGCCTTTGGCTCGACACCCAGAGCCAGCGCCTGCTCGGCCATGCCGTCGCTGCCCTTGAAGGCTGCAGGACCACCCAGCCCGGCCAGTGGATTGATGATCAAACCGATATGAAAACGCGACATGAATTCCTCGCTCCACACAGGCTGGCACGCAGCCTGCTATACGACTTTCGCAATGTATTTTGTGACGGAGTTCCGCCGTCTTGGAATCTGCTTAAAGTATCGCGAGCTAGAGCCAGGCAAGGCGAAATCGGGCGAAGCACGGACTGGGCTCGCATTCGAGTTTACGAGTAGTAAATGAGCTTTCTGAGCCCGATTTCAACGCAGCATGGCCGACGCGCAGCAGACTTTGAGCAGGTTCCCAGCTGTCACCGCGCCTTCATCTGGATGTCCTAGACTGGCGCGCATTACTGATGAGGAGACAGGCCATGAGCTTGCAAGACAACGCTGCCCAGTACCCCACCACCGAACATCAACAGGAGCCGGTGGGCGGTTTTATCATTGATGGTCAGGGCCGCGAAGTGCCCATTACCGAAGAGATGATCAAACAGGCCTGCGACGCCCTGGAAGAAGGCCGCCAGCGCCCCAGCCAGCAGGCTTGAACCTACGGCGCCAGGCACGCAATGTGCCTGGCGTGCCTGTCTCAATCGCGTGGCACCAGCTTCAGCGACAGTGAGTTGATGCAGTAGCGCAACCCGGTCGGACGGGGTCCATCGGGGAACACGTGCCCCAGGTGCGCGTCGCACTTGGCGCATTTGACTTCGATTCGATGCATACCGTGGCTGTAGTCGTCGAGGCTGGCGATCACCTCGTCGTTGATCGGCTGAAAGTAGCTCGGCCAACCGCTGCCAGAGTCATATTTGGCATCCGAATCGAACAGCGCCTCACCACAGCAGGCGCAGTGGTAGATGCCAGGGGTCTTGCTGTCGTGATATGCGCCGGTGAACGGCCGCTCCGTGCCGCCCAGACGACAGACATGAAATTGCTCGTCAGTCAGCTCTTCGCGCCAGCTATCCAGGGGTTTGTCGACTTTATCCACGAACGGGGTTCCTCCTCGGTAATTGGGCAATGCGCGGCAGTACGGGCAGCACCAGCATCTGGCAGCTTCGGGGTGAGGTTACTGCGACTGCAGCGCCTCTGTGCGCCGCGTGGCAGGCCAGAAAAAAGCAGGACTGATACCTTTGCCGCGCTCAGGTCGCCACGTATGATTCGACCCCAGTCTGTCACCCACGTTACGGGCTGCCAAGATTCCCCGCCGGGAGAATTTTGCAGCGTACTTCAGTGGGTTCTCCATAGCTCGGGAATCCTTACATGCAGGTCAGCAAATCGAACAAGCTCGCCAACGTCTGCTACGACATTCGCGGGCCAGTGCTCAAGCACGCCAAGCGTCTGGAAGAGGAAGGCCATCGCATCCTCAAGCTGAACATCGGCAATCCGGCGCCGTTCGGTTTCGAGGCACCGGAAGAAATTCTTCAGGACGTCATCCGCAACCTGCCCACCGCCCAGGGCTACAGCGACTCCAAGGGGCTGTTCAGCGCGCGCAAGGCGGTGATGCAGTACTACCAGCAGAAGCAGGTCGAAGGCGTCACCATCGAGGACATCTACCTCGGCAACGGTGTCTCCGAGCTGATCGTGATGGCCATGCAGGCACTGCTCAACAACGGTGACGAGGTGCTCATCCCGGCGCCCGACTATCCGCTGTGGACCGCCGCCGTGGCGCTGTCCGGTGGCAAGCCGGTGCACTACCTGTGCGACGAGCAGGCCGGCTGGTTCCCGGACATCGCCGACATGCGCGCCAAGATCACGCCCAATACCAAGGCGCTGGTGCTGATCAACCCGAACAACCCCACCGGCGCGGTGTATTCGAAGGAAGTGCTGCAGGACATCGTCGAACTGGCGCGCCAGCACAACCTGGTCATCTTCTCCGACGAGATCTACGACAAGATCCTCTACGACGAGGCCGTGCACATCAGCACCGCCTCGCTGGCACCGGACGTGCTCTGCCTGACCTTCAACGGCCTGTCCAAGAGCTACCGTGTAGCGGGCTTCCGCTCCGGCTGGGTGGCCATCTCCGGGCCCAAGCACCGGGCACAGAGCTATATCGAAGGCCTGGACATCCTGGCCAACATGCGCCTGTGCGCCAACGTGCCGAGCCAGCACGCGATCCAGACCGCCCTCGGTGGCTACCAGAGCATCAACGACCTGGTACTGCCCAACGGCCGCCTGCTGGAGCAGCGCAACCGCGCCTGGGAGCTGCTCAACGACATTCCCGGGGTCAGCTGCGTGAAACCCATGGGCGCGCTGTATGCCTTCCCCAGGATCGACCCCAATGTCTGCCCGATCCACAACGACGAGAAGTTCGTTCTCGACCTGCTGCTGTCGGAAAAACTGCTGATCGTCCAGGGCACCGCCTTCAACTGGCCGTGGCCGGATCACTTCCGTGTGGTCACCCTGCCCCGCGTCGACGACCTGGAGCAGGCCATCGGTCGTATCGGCAACTTCCTCAAAGGTTACAGCCAGTAAGCCGACATGGACCTGCAGATCGACGATTTCTACAAGGACGCCGCCAGCGGCCTGCTCATGCTCTATCAGGCCTTCCCGCGCAAGATGGCGCTGTACGTGGAAGACCTGATCGGGCGCGAGGAGCCGGACGAATTCGGCCTGCCCAGCAAGCGTCACCAGGCCTGCCTCGGCGCGCTGCTGTGGCTGGCCGAGGAAGGCTATCTGCGTTTCGAGTCGACCATCGCTTACGACGCGCTGGATCAGGCGGTGCTGAGCGAGAAAGGTTTTCTGCGCCTGTCACGCGCCATTCCCCACGCTTTGTGCGAGGGTGAAGTGCTGCCGCCAAGCGTGCGCCGCGTACATGCCACATTGGCATTTCAGCTGCGCGAGGCCCTGGCCCAGCAGCACGGCGAGCGCACCGCCCGCCTCACTCGTCTGCTGTTCGAGAGTACGCTATAAGGTCAAGAGACATAGTTTGAAATAGTCGCTGGTTGAAAGCCCAGGGGGGGCGCCCTTATATAGCCGGCATTACTCGTACGTCTTTCCCGTGAGGAGTCCGTTCACACCATGATGCGCATTATGTTGTTCCTGGCCACCAACCTGGCGGTTCTGGTTATCGCCAGCATCACCCTCAAACTGCTGGGGGTCGACCGCTTCACCGGCCAGAACCATGGCAGCCTGCTGATTTTCTGCGCCGTGTTCGGTTTCGCCGGCTCGCTGGTGTCGCTGTTCATCTCCAAGTGGATGGCGAAGATGAGCACCGGCACGCAGATCATCACCCAGCCGCGCACCCGTCACGAACAGTGGCTGCTGCAGACCGTCGAGGAGCTGTCGCGCGAAGCCGGGATCAAGATGCCTGAAGTCGGCATCTTCCCGGCCTACGAGTCCAATGCCTTCGCCACCGGCTGGAACAAGAACGACGCACTGGTCGCGGTCAGCCAGGGTCTGCTCGAGCGTTTCTCCCCTGATGAAGTGCGCGCGGTACTGGCTCACGAGATCGGCCACGTCGCCAATGGCGACATGGTCACCCTGGCACTGATCCAGGGTGTGGTGAACACCTTCGTGATGTTCTTCGCGCGCATCTTCGGCAACTTCGTCGACAAGGTGATCCTGAAGAACGAAGACGGCCATGGCATCGGCTACTTCGTCGCGACCATCTTCGCCGAGCTGGTACTGGGCATCCTGGCCAGCATCATCGTCATGTGGTTCTCGCGCAAGCGCGAGTACAAGGCCGACGAAGCCGGTGCTCGCCTGGCCGGTACCGGCGCGATGATCGCCGCGCTGCAGCGTCTGCGCGCCGAACAGGGCGTGCCGGTGCAGATGCCCGACAGCCTGACTGCCTTCGGCATCAACGGCGGCCTGAAGAACGGCCTGGCCGGTCTGCTGATGAGCCACCCGCCGCTGGAAGATCGTATCGAGGCGCTGCGCCGCCGCGGCTGATCCATCCGTCACGGACAAAAAAGGCGACCTTCGGGTCGCCTTTTCATTGGGGCTGCCGCTAGCGGCGCGTCAGATGGAAGACTCGCTCATCCACTGCAGCGAGACCGCTATCGCTGAAACGCGGATTACCGGCCAGCACGTCCTTTTCCTCGACCATGCGCAGCGCCCAACTGGCCGCGAAATGCTGCATCACCTCAGCGTCTTCGACCGAGAATGGCGGGCCATCCATCCGCTGCTGGTCGTACACCAGGGTCACCAGCAGGCCCTGGCAGTTATCCGGCAATATCGCCTGCAGGTGGGCGGCGTAGCGCTCGCGCATTTCCGGCGGCAGGGCGATCAGCGCAGCGCGGTCATAGAAAGCCCGGCACCCGGCAACGTCGTCACGACTCAAGGCGAAAAAGTCGCCGCACAAAATCCGCAGCGTGCCCGCCTGGTAGACCGTGAACGCCCCGTGCTGCGACACCTGTGGCTGTACATCACGCTCAGCGAAGAAATCCTGCACCGCGCGCTCGGCCAGCTCCACACCGGTCACGGCATGCCCCTGCTCCGCCAACCAGACCAGGTCGAGACTCTTGCCACACAGCGGCACCAGCACCGCCGCACCTTTCGCCAGCCCGAGCGCGGACCAGTGACGACGCAGGTAGCCGTTGACCTTTTCCTGATGAAAACCGATCTGATCGCGCGCCCAGCGCTCCTGCCAGAATGTCGCGTGCATATCCACTCCCCTCACCTAAACTGGAAATAACAACCCATACGCCAAATGACTCGATGCCAGCACGCCATCTGCTGCCCTGCCTGTTACTGGCTGTCTCGACCTTGGCGCAGGCCAATGACCAAGACAACTCAACCGTGCGCCTCGACACCAGCCTCGAGGATCCTTACCAACTGGTGGTAGACGGCGAACTCAGCGGTAGTTCGGTAACTGTACTCGAATGCATCTTCAATCGATTGCAGCGGCCTTATCAGATCCAGCTCACATCGCTGAGTCGAGCCCGGCAGAATGTCAGTAGACGCATCGCCGATGGTTTCTTCAGCTCGGCACCAGACAGCCAGGTCGATGGCTACGCGCAGCTGTCCGCCCCGCTTCTGATGGAGAAATGGTACTGGTATGCCCAGGATTCGCTGATCCTCAACAAGCCGATTTGGGACCGCGAGCTGCGCATCGGCAGCGTGCTGGGAAGCAACAGCATGACCTGGCTGGAGGCTCGCGGCATCGCCGTAGCGCAGAAGGTACCGCGCCTGGAGCAATTGATCGAATTGCTGCAACGTGGGCGCATCGATCTTTTCCTGGCCGATGACAATGCCATGCGTAGCGCCCTCTCTGAGCAGCCACCCCAACAGGCTCTGCAGCGACGCTTCGTACGCTACTCACCACTGGGCGTCTATTTCTCTCACGATTTCCTGCAGCACCACCCTGATTTCCTCAGCGCCTTCAACCGTCAGGTCGAACACTGCGCCCCCAAAGGTAGCGCGCTGACTGACGCCGAAGCCCATTATCTGCGCCAGTTGACCGCCCAGCATCTGAAGCGCTGGGCCTACCATGACGAACTGTTGAACGCCCTTCGCCAGGTAGCCGCGCGCAATACGAGCATGGAGCGCATTAACGAACTGAACAGGCAATGGCTGCGTGAACTCCTGCTTGAGGAAAAGCCACTGATCCGTCGCCTGCTGCAGACGCCGCCGTCACGCCTGCTGGCCAACATAGCGCGTCAACATCACCTCCTGTTCAATGAGATCTTCCTCAGCGACCACTCCGGCCAATTAGTCGCCATCAGCGAGGTCACCAGCGATTATTGGCAAGCTGACGAAGATGACTTTCGACAAGCCATGCGCCTGGCGCCTGGCCAGATCCATATCGGCGATATCGAGTACGATGGTTCGACCCAGAGCTTTCAGAGCAAGGTTTCTGCGCCTATCCACGACCCACGGGATGGGCAGTTTCTCGGCGTGCTCAGCCTGGGCATCAATATCGAGACCGCTTTTGGCGACAACCTGCGCTAAACATCTAACCAGTCGATTGATACCGCGGAAAAACATCATTATTAATCGATGAAGACCTCGGAGAGAATGTGAGCACATTCCTGGAGGTCGTCATGCTGCCCAGTCTATTCATTTCCCACGGTTCCCCCATGTTGGCCCTGGAGCCCGGTGCCAGCGGCCCGGCGCTGGCCAAACTGGCCGCCGATATACCCAGACCCAACGCCATAGTGGTGGTGTCGGCGCACTGGGAAAGCCAGCGCCTGCTGCTGACGGCGGGCGAGCACCCGCAGACCTGGCACGACTTCGGCGGCTTTCCAGCCGAGCTGTATGCCGTGCAGTATCCGGCCCCCGGCGCACCGAAGCTGGCCGAGCAGATCGCCCAGCAACTGAACGACGCAGGTCTGTCCGCACAGCTCGATGCGCAACGCCCCTTCGACCATGGTGCTTGGGTGCCGCTGTCGCTGATGTATCCGCAAGCCGACATCCCCGTTCTGCAGCTATCGCTACCCAGCCGCCTCGGCCCCGAGTTACAGACCCGCGTGGGCCGTGCGCTGGCCAACCTGCGTGCACAAGGCATCCTGCTGATTGGCTCCGGCAGCATCACCCATAACCTGGGCGAGCTGAACTGGCGTGCCGGCCCGGACGTCATCACGCCCTGGGCCAAGGCGTTTCGCGACTGGGTGGTGGAAAAGCTCGAAGCGAACGACGAAGAGGCCTTGCACCATTACCGCCTGCTGGCGCCGGATGCCGTACGCAATCACCCCACCGAAGAACACCTGCTACCGCTGTTCTTCGCCCGAGGTGCTGGCGGTACCTTCACGATTGAGCACAGCGGTTTCACCTACGGCGCCCTGGGGATGGATATCTATCGCTTCGGCTAGCTGCTGTTTTTCACACTATCCCAGGCGATCTGCGCCAGTAGCTCGCGGCACTCGCCCAGCTCGCTCTGGGTGCGGCCAGCCAGCCAGTTGCGCGCCAGATCATGCGTCGGGCCGATTACCACCGAGGCGAAACAGTCATCCGGTAGCGCCTTGAACAGTCCCTGCCGACGGTACTCGGCGAGCGCCGTGAGAATCTGCGCAAAATGCTGACGATTGGCTTCGCGCAGTGCATCGCCCATTTCCCCCGCTTCGACCCGACTACGACTGTGCAGGATGAAACGCGCCCAATCAGGATTGGCCACCACCCAGTCGATGTAGCTGGTCACCAGCAACTTGACGCAGGCCTCGGCGCTGGCCGCGCTGGCAAATCCGCGCTGCAGCAGGTCGGCGTATTGTGCGGTGCCGGCCAGATAGAGCGCGGCGATGATCCGCTCCTTGTTGCCGAAGTGGTGATACAGACTGCCGATGCTCGCACCAGAACGGTCACGGATCATCTCGATGGTGGTGACATCGACACCGTGCTCGGTGAAGCAGGCCAGCGCAGCCTGCAGGATCTCGTCTTTGCGTGATGGACGGGCCATGCCGCTCCTTATGACTAGAATATTTTTCTAGAATAACTTTCCAATACTCGTATACTGCTCCGGCGCGCGCTCATCTTCAATCGCAAACACGCAGGAGAGAGTCATGAGTCAGATGTTGCAGATGTTCCAGCAGGCCGGCGCTGCCCAATTCAGCGCGATGATCGGCCAGGTCGCCCCCTACTTCGCCAGCATCGCCCCGCAGATGGTCGAGCTGCGCCCCGGCTATGCCGAGGTCCGCTTCGCCAAACGCCGTGAAGTGCTGAATCATATCGGTACGGTGCACGCCATAGCCCTGTGCAATGCTGCCGAGCTTGCCGCCGGCAGCATGACCGACGCCTCCATTCCTGACGGTTGCCGCTGGATTCCCAAAGGGATGACGGTGGAATACCTGGCCAAGGCCGACGGCGACATCCGCACGGTGGCCGATGGCAGCGCGGTGGATTGGGATCAGACCGGCGACATCAAGGTGCCGGTGATGGCCTACGTCGGTGACAAGCCGGTGTTCCGCGCCGAAATCACCATGTACGTCAGCCAGGCCTGAAATGCAGAGGCCCGTCATCGACGGGCCTCTGATCCACTCAATCGAGTCGCACCAGTACGCGACCGACCATGCCGCCAGCCAGTATCCGTTCGATGGCCGCCGGCAGCTCTTCCAGACCGACTTCCTGGCACAGCGCCGAGAGATCGAGCTTCCACTGCAACGACAGCTTGTCCCACATCGACGCCTTGACCACCAGAGGCAGCTCCACCGAATCCACGCCAAGCAGGTTGACCCCGCGCAGGATGAACGGCAGTACGCTGCCCTGGAAGCCGACGCCAGCAGTCAGCCCGCAACAGGCCACGCTGCCGCTGTGGCGCAGCGACTTGACCACATTGAACAGGATGTCGCCACCCACTGTGTCTACCGCTCCCGCCCAGCGTTCCTTGAGCATCGGCCGCTCACTACCTTGCTGCAGCTCTTCGCGGCTGACGATCTCGTCAGCACCGAGACCACGCAGGAAATCGCCCTGTTCGGCCTTGCCGGTCGCGGCGGCTACGCGATAACCGAGCTGTTTGAGCAGCACCACGGCGATGCTGCCAACGCCGCCCGTGGCACCGGTGACCAGCATGGTGCCGGACTCCGGCGTAACACCGGCCTGCTCCAGCTTGTCCACGCATAGCGCGGCCGTCAGGCCGGCGGTGCCGAGAATCATCGCCTCGCGCAGCGGCAAGCCTTGTGGGCGCTTGATCGCCCAGGCGGCCGGTACGCGGATGTACTGGCCGAAACCACCGGCAGTGTTCATGCCCAGGTCGTAGCCAGTGACGATCACCTCGTCGCCCACGGCGAACTCGGCCACGGCGGACGCCTCCACCACGCCAGCGGCGTCGATGCCCGGCGTATGCGGATACTGCTTGGTGACCCCGCGATTGCCGCTGGCCGACAGCGCATCCTTGTAGTTGAGCGAGGAATAGCGCACGCGGATCAGCAGATCGCCTGCCGGCAGATCCTCGATCTGCCGGGCTACTACCTGGCGCCGAAAACTGCCATCGGCACCCTCGCTGACCAGCAAAGCCTTGAATTCAGTCATCACCTTCTCCTCTTGTCGTTGTTCGGTGGCGTGCTCTTACCAGAAACGTTGCTGATTGAGCCTGCTCAACCAGGTCAGGACGAAGCGATCTGCCGCCATGCTGGCCGCCAGCCCGACACGCTCCTGCAAACTCTTTTTATGAGCGAAATGCAGATGGAACAGCTCAGCCTCGGCGGCGCGCTCGGCCAGGTACTGGTCGCTGGTCTTCAGTTCGTCAACCAGCAGGCGCTCTTGCGCCGCCATGCCCAGCCAGACCTCACCGGTGGCGATGGCATCGATGTCCAGCTGAGGGCGGTAACGGGCAACGAAGCCCTTGAACAGTTCGTGGGTGGTCTCCAGGTCTTCCTGGAATTTCTCCCGGCCCTTTTCGGTATTCTCACCGAATACGGTCAGCGTGCGCTTGTATTCGCCGGCCGTCAGCACCTCGAAATCGATTTCGTGCTTCTTCAGCAGACGATGCACGTTAGGCAACTGCGCCACCACGCCGATGGAGCCGAGGATGGCAAAAGGTGCACTGAGAATCTTCTGGCCGATGCAGGCCATCATGTAACCGCCGCTGGCCGCTACCTTGTCCACGCACACCGTCAGCGGGATGCCCGCATCGCGGATACGCACCAGTTGCGACGAAGCCAGGCCGTAGCTATGCACCATGCCGCCACCACTTTCCAGGCGCAGCACCACTTCGTCCTCGGCCTTGGCCATGGACAGCAGCGCCGTCACCTCATGGCGCAGGTTGTCGGTGGCTGAGGCCTTGATATCGCCATCGAAATCCAGCACGAACACCCGCGGTTTGCTGGGCGGCGCTTTCTTTTCCTGTTTGGCCGCCTTGGCCTGCGCCTTGCGCGTGGCCTTGAGCTGATCCTTGGACAGCACGCTGTGCTCCAGGCGCTCGCGCAGATCCTTGTAGAAATCATTGAGCTTCTGCACCTGCAACTGACCACTGCCGCGCCGCCCTCTGCTGCGCGTGGCGGCGATCGCCACCAGCACCACGACGATGGCGACCACCAGGGTCAGGGTTTTCGCCAGAAAGCTGGCGTACTCGCTAAGAAACTCCACGGATCCCCCTTGGACAATGCAGCGGCGCCTGAGCGCACAAAGGCCCAAGCATACCGGCGCAGCGCCTCGCCGGCCAAGCGCGGCAGCACTGCACAATGGACATACAAGCAATTCAAACAAGCGTATGTTTTTTCGTTGACAGCCCCCGAGCTTCCTCATACCCTCGCGAAACATTCAACGTGCCGGGACCAATACGGACGTGGGCAGCATCTATCTGATTCGACATGGCCAGGCCTCATTCGGTGCAGACGACTACGATGTCCTGTCTCCCGTCGGCGTGCGCCAGGCCGAAGTGCTGGGCAAGCACTTGGAGCAACTCGGCATCAGTCTCGATCGTTGCGTCAGTGGCAGCCTGCGCCGCCAGCAGCACACTGCCTACGCCGCCCTGCAGCACATGAGCAGGGCGCCGGCGCTGGATATCGACGAAGCCTTCAACGAATTCGACGCCGATGCGGTGATTCGCACGCTGCTGCCGGATCTGCTGCCGGAAGAACCCGAAGCCCTGCATATCCTGCGTAACGGTGCGCAGAACCGCGCCGAGTTCCAGCGTCTGTTCGCCAAGCTGATCGGCCGCTGGATTTCCGGGGAGCATGACAACCCCGGCCTGCAAAGCTGGCAGGCCTATGTCGAACAGGTCGAAGGCGGTCTGCGGCGCATCCTCGAACAGGCCACCAGCAAACAGAATATCGCCGTGTTTACCTCCGGCGGCACCATCACCGCCCTGCTCCGCCTGATTACCGGCGTCCCGGCGGCAAAGGCCTTCGAACTGAATTGGCAAATCGTCAATACCTCGCTCAGCCAGCTGAAATTCCGCGGCAGCGAGGTAAGTCTGGCTTCCTTCAACAGCCATGTGCATTTACAGCTGCTGAAGGCGCCGGAGCTCATCACCTACCGATGAGCTCCAGCCCACTGCGGCCGTGAGGCTGCGCGAAAAAACCGAAAAAGGATAAGACCATGAGTGTTGCTGACATCGCCCAAACCATGCAGTCCAAGTTCAACGCCAGCGCCGCTGCAGGCCTGGATCTGGTATTCCAATTCAACATCGAAGATGGCGAGAACTACGCGCTGATCGTAAAAGACGGCACCTGCGCCCTCGAGCAAGGCGACAACCCGAACGCCAACGTGACCCTGATCATGGACAGCGAAACCCTCAAGGGCATCGTCAGCGGCGAAACCGACGGCATGCAGGCTTTCATGGCCGGCAAGCTGCGCGCCGAAGGCGACATGATGCTGGCGATGAAGCTGGGCGAACTGTTCCCGGTCTGATCGGCGAGCTGAGCGCAAAACACGAAAACCGGAGTCCTGGCACTCCGGTTTTTTTTTGCCCGTGATTTGCGGCCAAGGTGACAAACCGAAATGACTGATCAGGCAGTTTGATCGAGGTGCAACACGCCCGCCTATAACGGCGCGTATTGCTTGTGACAGCCTGAGCACAGCATTAGATTAACCAATTATCTAGGGCACCCATCATAAGCAGAAGGGATAAGCATGGCGCTCACCGACCAATCCACCCGCATCCGCACTGGCGAAGAACTCGATGCCGACGTCATCGACGCTTATCTGAAAGCCAATATTCCGGGCCTGAGCGGCACAGCCAAGATCAGCCAGTTCCCCGGCGGCGCTTCGAACCTGACCTACCTGATCGAATACCCGCAGCAGGAATTCGTCCTGCGCCGCCCGCCGTTCGGCCACAAGGCCAAGTCGGCCCACGACATGGGCCGTGAGTACCGCATTCTCAACCAGCTCAACGCTGGCTTCCCTTACTGCCCCAAGGCTTACGTGCACTGCACCGACGAGTCGGTGATCGGCGCCGAGTTCTATGTGATGGAGCGGGTCAAGGGCATCATCCTGCGTTCGGAGATGCCGGCCGAGCTGAACTTCAGCGCCGAGCAGACCAGCACGCTGTGCAAGAGCTTCATCGACAAGCTGGTCGAGCTGCATAACGTCGATTACAACGCCTGCGGCCTGGGTGATCTGGGCAAGCCCGAGGGTTATGTCGGGCGTCAGATCAAGGGCTGGAGCGAGCGCTACGAGAAAGCCCTGACTCCGGACGCACCGACCTGGGAGCCGGTCAAGGCCTGGTTGAATGACAAGATGCCGGCCGATCACCACAAGCCGGGCATCGTGCATAACGACTACCGCTTCGACAACGTGATCCTCGACCCCAGCAACCCGATGCAGATCATCGGTGTGCTCGACTGGGAGATGACCACCATCGGTGACCCGCTGATGGACCTGGGTAACACCCTGGCCTACTGGATCGAGGCCGGCGACCCGGCCCCCGTACAACTGATGCGTCGCCAGCCGAGCAACGCGCCGGGCATGCTTACCCGCCAGCAATTCGTCGACTACTACGCTGAAAAAGCCGGCATCGAGATCAAGAGTTTCGACTTCTACTACACCTACGGCCTGTTCCGTCTGGCCGGCATCGTGCAGCAGATCTACTACCGCTTCTACCACGGCCAGACCCAGGACAAGCGCTTCGCCCAGTTCATTCAGATGAACAAGCTGCTGGAGCAGATGTGCCTGCAGGTCATCGGCAAATCCACTCTCTAACCCCGGGGTAATCACAATGTCCAAGACCCAACTGTTCGACCTCGACGGCAAGATCGCCTTCGTTTCCGGCGCCAGCCGCGGCATCGGCGAGGCCATTGCCAAGCTGCTGGCTCAGCAAGGCGCGCACGTGATCGTCTCCAGCCGCAAGATCGAAGGCTGCCAGGCCGTGGCCGACGCCATCGTCGCGGAAGGCGGCAAGGCCACCGCCATCGCCTGCCACATCGGTGAAATGGAACAGATCACCAATGTCTTCGCGCAGATCAAGGAACAGTTCGGTCGCCTCGACATCCTGGTCAACAACGCCGCGACCAACCCGCAGTTCTGCAACGTGCTGGATACCGATCTGGGCGCTTTCCAGAAGACGGTAGACGTCAATATCCGCGGCTACTATTTCATGTCCATCGAAGGCGGCAAATTGATGAAGGCAGGCGGTGGTGGCTCGATCATCAACGTCGCCTCGATCAACGGCGTATCCCCCGGCGAATTCCAGGGCATCTACTCGGTGACCAAGGCCGCGGTGATCAGCATGACCAAGGTGTTCGCCAAGGAGTGCGCGCAGTTCGGCATTCGCTGCAACGCGCTGCTGCCGGGCCTGACCGACACCAAGTTCGCCTCGGCACTGACCAAGAACGACGCCATCCTCAAGCATGCCCTGCAGCGCATCCCGCTCAAGCGCGTGGCCGACCCGAGCGAGATGGCCGGCGCGGTGCTGTACCTGGCCAGTGAAGCATCCAGCTACACCACCGGCGTGGCACTGAACGTGGACGGCGGCTTCCTCTCCTGAGGCCAGACGGCATAAACGACAAAGGCACCTCAGGGTGCCTTTGTCGTAAACAGGATAGGCCTAGCGCAGCGCAATTGTAGGGTGGGCCGGGCGGCGCTCCGCTTCAGCCCACCAATGAAGATCGCGGTGGGCTGAAGCCCACCCTACGTCACCAACGCGAACGCCAACTTCGCTCCCCTCTCCCGCCCTTCACGCACCCTCCCCATCAAGCGGGAGAGGTTCATCAATTTTTGTAGGGTGGGCTTCAGCCCACCAATGACTCTGCAATGTGGGCTAAAGCCCACCCTACATCCACCCGCCCGGCCGCTACCAATCCTTCAGCGCGGCTTCGGCCGCAGGGTTCATCGGCTCAGCCAGCAGGCCGGTCGGCGTCAGGCTGACGCTGTACACCGCATCGGCGGCAATTGGCACAGAGTGTGTAAAAACTCTTTCTTATCGTGCGTGCTTCAGCCCATTGCTCCTGGGCGTGGCGACTTCCCGATTATTTACCAGGATCAGCGCCGGTAACGCTTCAGAGCGCGTATGAAGCGCTTTGGCACCTCTTTGGGGCAGTAAAAGCCGGGCTTTTACGCCGCCATCGCCTTCAACAAGCCTTCGGTGCCGATGATTTTCATCACCCGCTTCAAGTTATAGGCGAGCACATTCAAGCTCATTTCTGCGCTCACCCCGTTCAGTTTTCGAGTCAGGAAGTGCGTTGCCCCCATCCATTGTTTGAGCGTCCCGAATGGATGCTCAACAGTCCGCTTTCGAACCCGCATCATCTCCGGTGCTTGGTTCAGCCGGCGTTGCATTTCCTCCAGCACAGCTTCATGTTCCCAGCGCCTTACTCGACGATTTGTGCTTGGCGTGCACTGGGTTTTCAGCGTGCAACTCTGGCACTTTGAACTCCAGTAGCAGTGCATATTCATGCCTTTCTCAACGCTGGAGAATCGCCAGATCAGTGCCTCTCCCGCCGGGCAGGTGTATTCGTTTTTCGTCGAGTCATACACGAAGGCATCTTTGTTGAATCGGCCATCAGCCTTGGCGCTTGAAGTCATTGGCTTAGGCACGTAGGCCGTGATGTTTGCGTCGTGACAGGCAAGGATTTCTTCACCCTTGAAGTAGCCTCGGTCAGCCACCACGGACAGCGTTTCTGCGCCGACAGCTTCACGAGCCTGCTTCGCCATTGAACTGAGTTGGTCACGGTCTGAACCGCTGTTGGTGACCTCATGAGCAACTATTAAATGGTGCTGCGTATCGACAGCCGTCTGCACGTTGTAGCCAACGATACCGCTGCCGCGCGTCATCATCGAACGGGCATCCGGGTCGGTCAGCGAAACCTGTTTGTCAGGGGAATCGTTGAGCTGAGTTTCGATCCCCTCAAGCTCTTTCATCTGCGATTTGAGCTTGGCGATTTTATCTTCCAGGCTGGCAATGTCTGGCGCGGAGGCGCTAGGAATCTGTCGATCAGCCGCATCGAGCGCAGCCAAATAACGGCTGATGCTCGCCTCGATTTCTTCCATGCGCCGCTTCAGTTTGGCGCTGGTGAAATTGCGGTCACGGTTGTTCACTGCCTTGAATTTGCTGCCGTCGATGGCAACCAGGTTTTCGTCAAACAACCCCAACTGCTGGCAGAGCAAAACGAACTGGCGGCAGACGCCGCGAATGGCCTTGCTGTTGTCTTTTCGGAAGTTGGCGATGGTCTTGAAATCGGGCGTCAAGCGCCCGGTCAGCCACATCAGTTCAACGTTGCGCTGAGCTTCTCGCTCAAGACGGCGACTCGATTGGATGCGGTTCAGGTAGCCGTAGATATAGATCTTTAGCAGGACAGCGGGATGGTAAGCAGGTCTGCCGGTTTCGGCTGGAATGACGCCATCAAAACCTAGCTTGGCCAAGTCGAGTTCATCGACGAAAACGTCAACCACCCGAACCGGATTGGTATCGCTGACGTAGTCGTCGAGGCTTTCGGGAAGTAAGGTGCTTTGACCTCGGTGTTCACCCTGGATAAACCGTTTCATGGGCATCCCTTGCGATGAGACTCTTGGAAATTATAGCAAGGGTTTACCGGGGGCGTTTTTACACACTCTGGGCAGGTAGGTGACGCGCAGCGCCTGCGGGTCAAACAGCAGCAGGTCACGTTGACTCAGACGCAACCAGCGCCACAGGTCCACGCCATAAGGGCTCTCGGCCAACTGCACGCGACCGTGTTGCGCCAACGCCTGCTGCTCGATGGCCAGAAAACGCCCGGACAGGCGTTCCAGACGGTAACCCGGCTCAAGACCAATCAACTCGGCCAGGCCTTTCCAGCGAATCAGTCGGCCGTCGAGTTGCCACATGTCGCCCTCGAGCGTGACAGTGCGCTCGCGCCCCCCTTCGAGCAGCGTCACCTGATAACGCTGCGGACCATCAGCCTTGAAGCTCAGCGTCACCAGCGGCTTGCCCGGCTGCAGCGGCTCGTAGGCATACAGATCGTAAGCCACCAGACCGACCAAGCCGGCCAACGCGAGAAATGCCAGACCACAGGTGCCACGCAACCAGCCGAGGAACCAGCCCGTATTGAGCAGAATGCGCAATGCCACCAGCAGCGCCAATACGGCCAACAGCGCCACGGCCCAGGCCAACCCGTCGTATTGCATCGATTGCGTTCCTTCTCTGACGAAATCCCGGCATTATGCGCAGCTCTCCCCACGACGAACAGCCAGCGGGCTGCGCACTCGCCCACAAGTCGACACTTTATATGCCATTCGCTCTCGAGCTCGCCATCGATCCCAGCACGCTAGCCATACTCGCCCTGGTCGCCTTCATCGCCGGCTTCATCGACGCCATTGCCGGTGGTGGCGGCCTGCTGACCATCCCTGCTCTGCTTACCGCAGGTCTACCGCCGCACCTGGTGCTGGGCACCAACAAGCTGTGCGCCACCTTCGGCTCGGGCACCGCGGCTCTCACGTTTTATCGCCGCAAGCTGTTCGACCCGAAGCAATGGCGCAACGCGTTGCTGGCAACCCTGATCGGCGCCCTGCTCGGCGCCGTCATCGCACACTGGATGCCGGCCGCCTGGCTCAACCAGATGCTGCCGGTGATCGTCTTCGCCTGCGGTGTTTACCTGCTGTTCGGACGTATGCCGGAGGCACCAGCCGAACACGACCTACCGATAGCGCGCGGTCGGCAATGGCCTCAAGGGCTTGGCCTGGGACTCTACGATGGGGTGGCGGGCCCCGGCACCGGGGCATTCTGGACGGTCAGCAGCCTGCTGATGTATCCACTCGATCTGGTGCGTGCCAGCGGCGTGGCGCGCACCATGAACTTCGTCAGCAACGCGGCGGCGCTGGCGGTGTTCATCGCCTTCGGTCAGGTAGCCTGGGTACTCGGCCTGAGCATGGGCGCCGCTTTGATGGTCGGCGCCTTTCTCGGTGCGCGCACCGCGATCAAAGGCGGTTCGAAGTTCATTCGCCCGGTGTTCATTACGGTGGTATTGGCGCTGACCACACGCCTGGTCTGGCAGCACTGGGTCGCGTAGGGCGGGTGCAACCCGCCACAGCATCGATTTGGCGGGTTACACCCGCCCTACGGCAGACTGGGCTCAGGCAAGCCAAGACGACGCGCAACGTAAAGATCGATCAGATGGCGGGCGATGGAACGCGACGCTGGCAACGGCGGCAAGTCATCGACACGAAACCAGCGCGCATCCTCGATCTCGTCTTCTTGCATGATGATCTCGCCACTGGCGTACTCGGCGTGGAAGCCAAGCATCAGCGAATGCGGAAACGGCCAGCCCTGGCTACCGATGTACTGCAGGTTTTTCACCTCGACGCCGACTTCCTCACGCACCTCGCGCGCCACGCAATGCTCCACTGACTCGCCCGGCTCGACGAACCCGGCCAGGGTGCTGTATACGCCGGTGACGAACCGCGGTGAACGTGCCAGGAGTATCTCGTCGCCCCGTGTGACCAGTACGATCATGCTCGGCGAAATGCGCGGATAGTGCTGCGATTCGCAGCTGTCGCACCGCATCGCCCGCTCGCCAGGAAGCTGGCGCGTCGGCGCACCGCAACTACCGCAATAACGATGCTCGGCGTACCAGGTGCCGATCTGCGCGGCGTAGGCCAGCATGCGAAAGGTTTCCGCGTCGCCCTGCAGCATGAACTGACGCAGGCTCTGCCAGCTGCAGCCCTCCAGCGTCGCCGAGGGCTTGAGTTGCAGCAGGTAAACGGCATCGTCACCGAAATGACCGATACCCTGCTCGCCGAGAATAGGCAGGTCCTGGCGCTTGATCCAATCACGCGGGAACAGCACGCCATTGCTGTCGGCGAGAAAGTGCTGCTGGTTATAGAGCAGCGCCCAGCCGCCAGGCTGGGCAGGATCGAGAAAGGTATTGCGCCAGACCATCAGGCTGCCACCGGCATGCCCAGTGCCTTGACGCTTTCTTCAGCCAGGTCGAGCACGCTGGGACGGGTTTCAGGACGCATCACCGCGCCCGCTTCCAGGTAGTACTCGAGGCTGCTCAAAGCATCAGCCAGGGTTTCCAGCATCTGCTCCGACGGCATTTGCGCCGACTCGAGCATGCGCGCCTGGATATAGTCGGCACAGGCACCGACCAGTATCGCGGCACGGCGCTGCTCGAGAAACCACAAGCCGCCACGCACGGCCTGCAGGCTGAACGGTACGTTGGACAGGTGCATCTTGTCGCCAGCCGACTCCAGATACGCGGTGATCGCGCGCTTGGCCAGAGCCAGACCGGCCTGGGCCTCGTCGACCACGACGATACGGGCTTCGTTGAGCTGATGAGTGGCGAAAGAGTCGGCCTCATTGCCCGGCTCGACGGCAGCCGGCCTGATATCGCGACCTTCGCCACGTTCCAGGCTGGCCACCATGCCTTCGACATAGAGCACGGCATCGGCCAGCTTGTGCAACTGCTCAGCCTGTGGCGGCGTGTCTTCGCTCCAGGCAGCGACCAGCGGCAACTGCGCGCCGAGCGAGTTGCCGGCAGAGTTCAGACCGACCATGCCTAAGGTCTTGGCCAACTTGCCCAGCAATGCATGCAGGGTGCCCAAGGTTTCGCCTTGCAAGGTGCCGCGCTCGAGCAGGTCGAGCATGTCCTTGACGCTGGCCAGCTCTTCGCGAATCGCCGTGGACAACGAACGCATCACCGCCTGGCCCGGCCCTGCCAGGCGCCGGTATTCCTCTTCCAGCAGGTGGTCGGTGAACGGCAACGGCGTGAGGCCGAACACTCCGCGCATGGCGCTGGCGTGCGGGCCGTGGCTGTCAGCCAGCGCGACCAGATACAGCAGCTCTTTCAGCAAACTGCGCGGTGCTTCGTACTGCGGGTTGCCGAGCATCAGCTTGAGTTCGCGATCGACCCGCGAGAACAGCTGCTTGCGCGATTTGCGTGGCAGCAGTTGACCATCGCACTGCGCTTCGATGGCGGCAGCGCCAATCCAGCACATGCGCCCACGCGGCTCATTGGCGAACAGGCTGTCCAGGCGCGCCATCGCACGCACCATCAGTTTGAGGCTGGCCTGCGGATTCTGCTCACGAATGAAGCCCAGCAGCCCTACCTGATACATGTGACGCAGGCGCTTGCCTTCGCTCAGTTTGGCCGCGCCATCGAGTGGCTGGGTAGCTGTATGTGGCCGCGCATGATCGAGGCGCACGCTGAAGAAGAAACTTTCCGGCAGCGGCTGCTGCGCGCCAGCCTGACGCAAATCGTTGATCGCCGGCAGCAGCAGTTCAGGCATTTCCTGGCGATGAGCGTCGACGTTTTCCAGATAACGGCGCAGCACATGCAGGGCATTGCTCAGTGCCGAGAGCTGCGCGTCGCGCTCCTCACCTGCTCCGGCTGGAATATCGGTCGCCTGATCCAGCACTTCCTGGGCCAGCAACTCGGCACCGGCCAGCTCGATCAGGTTGAGCGTGCCGCGCACCTGATGAAGGCTTTCCACCGCCTGCTGCAACAGGCTGCCGTTATGCCGCTCGGCGATGAAATGCTCCAGGCTCTGCTCGGCCTCTTCCATGGTGACGAACAGCTCGTCGCGCACCAGATTCAGGGATGTGGCTCCACTTACCATGCTCTAGGCCTCGCAGCGAACATCAGCGAATACGGCATCAGTCGGCGAACTCCGGCTTCTGCTTGGTCATGTGCGCCGCCATGGCCAGGCGCAGGTCTTCCGACTGCAGCATGGCGGCATTCCAGGTAGCGATATATTCAAGGCCATCATCGACCCGGTGATCGCGCATGTAGCGAATCATTTCCTTGGTTCCACGCACGGCAATCGGCGACTTGGCAGCGATTTGTGCGGCAATTTCCATCACCCCGGCCAGCAGCGCTTCCTGATCTTCGTAGGTGCGATTGACCAGGCCGATGCGCGCAGCCTCGTTACCGTCGATGGTGCGCCCGGTGAAGGCCAGCTCACGCATCATGCCGTCGCCGATGATGCGCGGCAGGCGCTGCAGGGTGCCGACGTCAGCGGCCATGCCCATGTCGATTTCCTTGATGGAGAACTGCGCATCGACGCTGCAATAGCGCATGTCGCAGGCGCTGATCAGATCGATGGCGCCGCCAATGCAGTAACCCTGAATGGCAGCCAGCACCGGCTTGCGGCAGTTGTCGACGGCGTTGAAAGAGGCTTGCAGCTCGAGAATCTTGCGCCGCAGCGCCGAGGCATTACGACCAACATCCTTGCCCAGCTGGGCCCCGACCGAGGCCAGCAGCATCAGGTCGATGCCCGAAGAAAAGTGTTTGCCGGCACCGGAGAGCACCACGACACGCACCGCATCGTTGTCATCGACCCACTGAAAGATCTCGATGATCTCGCGCCAGAAGTCGGCATTCATGGCGTTGATCTTGTCCGGACGGTTGATCTGCACATGGGCGATCTTGTCCGCCAGCTCGACGCGGAAGGCTTTGTAGTCGGACATGGCAGGCATCCTCAGCCGCGGCTCGGCAGCACAGTAACAATTTTGTGATTAATAACCGAGCAACTATAACAAGCACGCCATAAAAGTCGATGCTTGCCACTGTGACGCAGGGCACGCCCCGGACGTTAACAACCGCTTTGAATGTCAGAGATAAGAGATTGATCTGCCGAGGATCTTACTCCCCGACAGACCCACAACAGGTTTACTCCACCAGGCAATCCACGCAGTACTCACCCGCTTCGGTTTGCAAGCCGTGCACGTCGATATCGAAACCCGGGAAGGCCTGATCGAAGGTCCGCGCGAAGGCCAGGTAGTCGAGAATCGAACGCGTGGCGGCAGTGAAGCGCTCGCCTGGCATGATCAGCGGAATGCCAGGCGGGTAAGGCACCAGCATCACAGCGGCGATACGTCCCTGCAACTGATCGATGGGCACCGCCTCGACCTCGCCGCGCACCAGGCGGTCGTAGGCATCGGCAGGTTTGATCGCCAGCTCGGGCAGCGCCGTGTACATGCTTTTCAGCGCCTTGGCCGTGGCGTTTTCGCGGTAGCAGCCATGCAGCGCATCGCACAAGTCACGCAGGCCCATGCCCTGGTAGCAGCCCGCGCCAGCGTGGGCGATGGAAGGCAGCACGTCGATCAGCGGCAGATTGGCGTCGTAGCTGCGCTTGAACTCCAGCAGCTCGGTCAGCAGCGTGCTCCACTTGCCCTTGGTGATGCCCATGGAGAACAGCACCAGGAAGGAGTACAGGCCGGTTTTCTCCACCACCAGGCCGCGCTCCCAGAGAAACTTGCTGACCACCGCTGCAGGAATCCCCTGCTGCTCCAGCTTGCCGGCTGCATTGAGGCCGGGCATCACCAACGTGACCTTGATCGGATCGAGCAGCACATAGTCATCGGCCACTTCGCCGAAGCCATGCCAGTCGGCGTCCGGTTGCAACACCCAGTCGGAGGTCTTCAGGCTGTCGGCGCCATCGGCCTCACCCGGCTGCCAGATACTGAACCACCAGTCCTCGGCGCTCAGGTTGCGCCGCACATTGGCCAGGGCACGGCGGAAGCTCAGCGCCTCGTCGAAGGTTTCCTGGATCAGCGAACGGCCGGCAGGTCCTTCCATCATCGCCGAGGCTACATCCAGCGAGGCAATGATGCCGTATTGCGGCGACGTGGAGATGTGCATCATGAAGGCTTCGTTGAAACGGTCGCGATCCAGCTGCCGCTGCCCGCCGTCCTGCACGTGAATCATCGAGGCCTGGCTGAAGGCCGCCAGCAGCTTGTGCGTTGAATGGGTGGTGAACACCAGCGGCGAGCGCTCGTCGTACTGGGTGCCCATGCCATAGCGGCCAGCATAGAACTCGTGAAAGGCGGCGTAGGCGTACCAGGCCTCGTCGAAGTGCAGTACTTCGACCGAATCCCCCAGCGCCTGCTTGACCATCTCGGCGTTGTAACAGAGCCCGTCATAGGTGGAGTTGGTCACCACCGCCAGCTTGACCTTGGGCGCACGACCACGCGCCAGCGGGCTGGCGTCGATCTTGGCCTGGATCGATTCCTTGCTGAACTCAGAGAGCGGAATCGGCCCGATGATCCCCAGCTCGTTACGTTCCGGGCAGAGGTAAAGCGGAATCGCGCCGGTCATGATGATCGAGTGCAGGATCGACTTGTGGCAGTTGCGATCCACCAGCACCAGGTCATCGCGACCGACCATCGAATGCCAGACGATCTTGTTCGCCGTCGAGGTGCCATTGATCACGAAGAAGGTGTGGTCGGCGCCGAAGTTGCGCGCCGCGCGCGCCTCGGCCTCGGCCAATGGTCCGGTGTGATCGAGCAGCGAGCCCAGCTCCGGCACCGACACGGACAGGTCGGAACGCAGGGTGTTTTCGCCAAAGAACTGGTGGAAGGCCTGGCCCACCGGGCTCTTGCGATAGGCCACGCCGCCGCCATGACCCGGCGTGTGCCAGGAATAGTTGGATTGCGCGGTGTGCTGCACCAGCGCCTTGAAGAACGGCGGTAGCAGCCCGTCAAGATAGTTGTGCGCCGCGCGCGCCACCTGCCTGGCGAGAAAGGACACAGTGTCTTCGTAGAGATAGAGGATGCCACGCAGGTGGTTGAGATCGGCCATGGCCTCGGCCGGCGCGTTCTCGATAGTGACCTGCTCGCCCAGGGCGAAGATCGGCAATTGCGGCGCCCGCACTCGCGCCACGCGGATCAGCTCGACCATGTCCTGCAACAGGCGGCTGTTCTCCCCCGCCCCCTCGGCCGCCACCAGGATGCAGGCCAGACCGTGGTGAGTGGACGCGACGATACGCCCCTCGGCGGCGCTCGCCGTGGGCAGAATGCTGAAACCGTCCTGGGTAAGCTCCTGAGCGATGGCGCGCACGCGATCACCGGCCACGGTGTCGGCCTTGATGTCGCGGTGCACGATTAGGACGGGGAATTTGAGATCTTTATACATTGTGACGTCCTGAAGGCTGGCAGGCTTGGCCTGCCCATCGCCTCAGGTTAGAGGCTCCCCCTGATCGGCGGAACCCCCTGTGCATCACGCTATAAGAAAAGGTCGCAATTGCGCTGTTCGGTTATTCCGGCGCTTTTTCCAGTTGCGCCCATAGCGACGGGCCACCGGCGGATTTCTCGATCACGGCCAGGCGCGCCAGATGCGCTGCAAGCTCCTCTTCGCTGGCACGAATGACGCGAGTGCGCGGACGAGAGGCGTCCAGACGGCGGATCGGCGTGGCCTGCTGGCGCCCGCTGCCATCGCCATCGGCGTCCTCACCGGCCAGAGACAGATTGGTCTGCCCACCAGTCATTGCCAGGTAGACGTCGGCGAGAATCTCCGAGTCGAGCAAGGCGCCGTGCAGTTCGCGGTTGGAGTTGTCGACCCCGTAACGTTTGCACAACGCATCCAGGCTGTTGCGCTGCCCCGGATGGCGCTCGCGAGCCATCATCAGGGTATCGAGTACCGAGCAGTAATCGCTGACGTCGGCACGCTCGCTCTGCCCCAGCAGGGCGAATTCGTTGTTGATGAAACCAACGTCGAACGCCGCATTGTGGATGATCAGTTGGGCGCCTTTGATGAACTCGTAGAATTCATCGGCAACCTCCTTGAAACGCGGCTTGTCGGCGACGTACTCGTTGGTGATGCCGTGAACCGCGATGGCGCCTTCGTCGATTTCACGATCGGGGTTGAGGTAAACGTGGAAATGACGCCCGGTCAGGCGGCGGCCCAGCAATTCGACACAACCGATCTCGATGATGCGGTGCCCGTCAGTGACCGGCATACCCGTGGTTTCGGTATCCAGCACTACGTAGCGTTTGACGGTGTTCTCGGTTGTCACGCCTTGCCTCTCTCATCTAATTCGGGTTGCCGCACATTCAGCGCAGCATCTTAACTCAGGTGCTGTATCACCGCTCAGCGCGCCGCACGCACATCATCGACGCCGCGATTGGCCAACTGGTCGGCACGCTCGTTGCCGGGGTGACCAGTATGCCCACGCACCCACTGCCAGCTCACCTGATGGCGATTCACTTCCTCATCCAGCTTCTGCCAGAGGTCGGCGTTTTTCACCGGCTCTTTCGAAGCGGTCTTCCAGCCGCGTTTCTTCCAGTTCGGCAGCCATTCCTGGATACCTTTCATCACGTACTGCGAGTCGGTCACCAGCTTGACCGAGCACGGCCGGGTCAGCGCGATCAGGCCGGCAATCGCCGCCATCAGCTCCATGCGGTTATTGGTGGTATTGGGGTCTCCGCCCCAAAGCTCCTTCTCCACACCTTTGTACACCAGCAACGCGCCCCAACCTCCGGGGCCAGGATTGCCCTTGCAGGCGCCGTCGGTGTAAATCACCACATCATGGGTTTCAGACATTCATAGACTCTGTACAGAATTGTTTGGCCGGAGCCTGACCGGCAGCCAATTGCCGCAATCAGTTGTCGAGATCGCGCCGACTGACCTTGGCCACCGGCATTGGCAGCAACTTGCCCATCGGCTCGCGACGCGACTGCCGCAACGGGCGCAAGCCAACCACCAGCTTGCGCGCCACCAACAGGTAGAAACCGGCGCCCGGCAACTGCCAGGCATCGCCCCAGCTTTCCATCCGCCGCAGGCGCATTTGCCAGGCCAGCGAAGCGAGCGGCGGACGATAGCACCCGAACCGGCGTTTCTCCAACGCAAAGCCCAGCAAACTCAGCCAGTCGCCGACACGGCTCGGGGCGATACAACGCGCCTTGGCCAAACCGTCCTGGGCAAACAGGCGCCGCACGCCCCAGGCGCTCCAGGGGTGAATACCCAGAATCAACAGATGCCCGCCAGGCCTGACGCTGCGAGCCGCCTCACGCAGCAGACCGTGAGGCGACAGGCTGAAATCCAGGCCATGCTGCAGCAGCACCACATCGGCGGCGTGCTCACCCAAGGGCCAGGATTGCTCCTCACAGACGATCTGCACGCCAGGCATCGGCGCACCAAGGCGCACGTTGTGCTGGATCTGCCCCGCCTTGGGTGGGCCTTCGGCGCCAGGGCCGTAGCTCACCAGATAACCACCGAAAAAGCGCGCCAGCTCTTCTTCCAGCAAGCGCCGCTCTTCCTCCAGCAACAGCTGGCCGAGCGGCCCGGCAAGCCAGTCGCGCGCCTCACCGATGAGTTTGAGCCACTCAGGGTCGGCCTGGGCGAATGCCTGATCAGTCATCGCTGCCTCCGCATGACAGGTTCTGCATGTCCTGTCTAAGATGCACCTTTATCACCAGCTTAGCGACCCGCAATGATCCAGATCGACGCGCTACCCGCCTTCAATGACAATTATATCTGGCTGCTGCAGGAGGCCCGCAGCAAGCGCTGCGCCGTGGTCGACCCCGGTGATGCGGCGCCGGTCATGGCCTGGCTCGAGGCCCATCCTGACTGGACACTCAGCGATATCCTGATCACTCACCATCACTTCGATCACGTTGGCGGTGTCGAGCAACTGAAGACGGCTACCGGCGCCCGTGTCGCCGGCCCGGCGGCGGAAAAGATTCCAGCCCGTGACGTCGACCTCAAGGATAACGATGCAATCGAGCTGCTCGGCCTGCGCTTCGAGGTCATGGCCGTACCTGGGCATACCCTCGGTCATATCGCCTACTACCACGCCGAACAGAACCTGCTGTTCTGTGGCGACACCCTGTTCGCGGGTGGCTGTGGCCGCCTCTTCGAAGGTACGCCGCAACAGATGCACCAGTCGCTGAGCCGCCTGGCAGCGCTCCCCGGTGCAACACGGGTCTACTGCACCCACGAATACACCCTGAGCAACCTGCGCTTCGCCCATGCCGTCGAGCCGCACAACCCGGACGTCAGTGCGCGCCTGGCCGAAGTCGCCCGCTGGCGCGATGAGGGCCGCATCAGCCTGCCGTCGAACATCGAACTGGAACTGGCCACCAATCCTTTCCTGCGTGTTGGCGAGCCTGCGGTCGTCGCTGCGACCAACGGACGCGACGACCGGCAGTCGAGCGAGCCAAGCGCCGTATTCGCTAGCCTGCGTGCCTGGAAAGACAGGTTTTAGTCGCTGAGAAAAAGGTCGACAAGCCCGCAAAAGACCAGATTGAGACTGGTGAAAACTTGACCACCCCCGGCCCGATTCCTAGAATCGCCCGATCTTTTCGCCGGGACATACACCTCACCCAATGCCTTTATCATCACGCAAGCCATTGAATATAAAGGCGTTGGCGCGAAGCTCACGAGCGCTCGCGGTGATGTGCAGCATGATCCTGGCCGGCTGTCAGAGCCTGCCCAGCGATACTCCGGACCGTTCGGCTGATACCTCTCGAGCCGTGGGCCTGGAGCGCGAGCCGGAGTGGCTCAACGACCAGGTCAAGCCGCGCGAATACGCCGATATCTGGGAACGCGTACGCGACGGCTTCAAGCTGCAGGATGAAATCGGCATCAACCCGCGCATCGAACGTGTGCGCCTGTGGTACGCCAGCAATCCAAAACACGTCAATACCGTCAGCGAACGCAGCGCGCCTTATATCCACTACATCGTCGAGCGCCTTGCCGAGCGCGACATGCCGATGGAGCTGGCGCTGCTGCCGGTGATCGAAAGTGCTTACGATCCACTGGCCTACTCCTCGGCACATGCGGTCGGCCTCTGGCAGTTCATTCCTTCGACCGGCCGCCATTACAACCTGCGCCAGACCAACTGGTACGACGGCCGCCGCGACGTCACTGCATCGACCGAGGCAGCGCTCAACTATCTCAGCCGCCTGCATGAAATGTTCAACGGCGACTGGCTGCTCGCCCTGGCCGCCTACAACGCTGGCGAAGGCCGCATCAGCCGCGCCATCGAGCGCAACGAGAAGCTCGGCCTGCCCAGCGACTACTGGAACCTGTCGCTGCCCAAGGAAACCGAGGACTACGTGCCCAAGCTACTGGCGCTGTCACAGGTGATCCTGACGCCGGAAGCCTACAGCGTGAGCCTTTCGCCAATCGCCAACGAACCCTACTTCGAACAGATCGCAATCAAGCAGCACATGGATCTGTCGCGCGTCGCCAAACTGGCCGACCTGGATGAACAGGAGCTGCTGCAGCTCAACCCCGCCTACAAGCGCGGTATTACCCTCGACGGCCCGCAACATCTGCTGGTGCCGACCGATAAGGCAGAAATGCTCAGCGCCAACCTGGCCCTGATGAAACCGCAGGAAATGGTCGACTGGCAGAGCTACACCGTGCGCTCCGGCGATAGTCTGCACGCCATCGCCAACCGTCATCACCTGTCAGTCAACATGCTCAAGGACGTAAACCGCCTGAGCAGCAACAACCTGAGCCTCGGCCAGGTGCTGACCATTCCCGCCCAGCCCGGCGCGCAACCGAGCGAACCGCTGTATCAGCAGCGCAGCGTCGCGCAGAGCGCGAGCACGCGGACCTATCAGGTGAAGAACGGCGACAACCTGTGGCAGATCGCTCGCGCCAACCAGGTCGCGGTGCACGACCTGAAGCGCTGGAACAAGCTGCAGGGCAATGCGTTGAAAGTCGGCCAGGTGCTCACACTGGCAGCCGCCGACAGCGGCGCGCGCGTCGCCAGCACCACTCGCAGCACCGCCACCTCACGAGACAAGGCCACCTACTACCGCGTAAAGCATGGCGACTCACTGTATGTGATCGCCAAGCGCTTCAATATAGACCTCAAGCGCCTGCAGGCCTGGAATCCACGCAGCAGCAAGCTGCAACCAGGGGAAAAGCTGACCCTCTATCTGCCGTGATCAGCGCTTGCTGATCGCCTCCAGGCAACGCCTCGCCAGTTGCGTGAAACGCTGAAACGCCACGAATTGCTCGTGTCGCAGCGCCCGCCCGGACAGCCTGCTGTCGGCATACAGCACGCCGATTTCCCGCGTACCCGCGATGATCGGTGCAATGAAGAACATGCCGGCGCCAAGACTGCGCCGAATCGGCTGGGTCACCAGCTCGGCCAGGTTGTAGCTGGCGGGCACGCCCATCCAGATCGCCTCGCGATGGCGCAGCGCATAACTGAAGATATGCGGCTGCTCCACCTGCTCGGCAGGCAGCACGAAGTCCTCCAGCCATTGCTGAGACTTTTCACCGATCACCCGTTTGGCGCGGAAGCGGCTTTGCCCATCGGCCAGCACCGTGAGCATCACCCGCTCCAGGCCAGCGCCCCGATGCAGGCCTTTGAGCAAGGTGTCGAGCACCAGCCCGACATCGGCCCTGGCATTGACCATCAGGCCGAGATCCTGCAATGCCTGCTGCATCACCAACAGATCCGGCTGCAGCAAACACGCACGACGCTCCTCCTGCTGCTGGCGAATCTGCTCGGGATCGGTATTGGGAATCAGCCGGCACAACTTGCTGGCACCGAAGGTCGAGGCGACCTTGACCGCCTCATCCGCACTGGCCAGCACCTGCTGCAGGGTTTCCTCCGGAGTCAGCTCGATAAACGCTGCGACCTTGCCCAGCACGCCCTCCATTTCTGCACAATCCCAGCCATCCAGCGCCGCCTCGCTGATGCGCACGCCCAACTGTACGGCGTAGGCGGCCGGATCATGCTGGCTGGCGCCCGCCTGGGCGAGGATGGTGGTTTCGCCGAGGTTCCAGCTTTTCAGCAACGCCTGGGTAAGTTGACGAAAGCTGGCACCGAGCACCTCACGCACTGCCTCATCGACATCGACACCGGGGCGCTCAAGGGCATCGGCCAGTTCGTCAGCCTGCGCCCCACCACAGCCCCAGAACGCCAGCTCGCCCAGATGATGGAGCAGCGCAGCGATGAACACTTCTTCGCTGTGCCCGGAAATGACATAGCCAGCCAGGTTGCGCGCCTGCACCGCGGCATGGAAAGAACGCGCGAGTAACATCTGCAACTGCTCACGCGGCGCACGGGTAAGCAGCCCGTCTATCAGGCTCACCGAAAGACTGATCAGGCGTACATTGTCGAAGCCGATCAGTACGATGGCCCGCGAAATGGTCTTTATGGTTTCCTGGGACGGGTTGTAGTAGACGCTGTTGCCGACCCGCAGCACCTTGCTGGTCAGCGCCGCATCACGCAGCAACACATCGGCCAACTGCTGTACTGAAGCAGAATCCTGCTGCGCAAGGCGTTGCAGATCCTGCACCACTGCAGCCAGCGCGGGCAGTTCGGCTTGGTTCAGGCGATCGATCCATGACTGCAAACTATGGCTTCGTTCCGACAAATTCGTACCCTCATGGCGTGTCCCTGAAGTGTATGCCATAGCGTCGCAAGCGAGCGCCCACCGCTGCACTCTTTTTCCTGTCCATACAAGCTGTTACTGTACCGACCCAGAAGCCCAAACGCCGCCATGGATCGGATCTCACGCCCGATGCGTCCCCTCCTACTGCTGTTCCTCAGCCTGGCCTTGAGCTTTCCCGCCTCTGCGACTATCAGCGAGAGCCACGGCTACGCCCAGTTCGGGACACTCAAGTATCCTGCCAGCTTCAGTCATTTTGACTGGGTCAACCCCGATGCGCCCAAAGGCGGCACGTTGCGCATCATGGCGTCCGGCACTTTCGATACGCTCAACCCCTACACGTTCAAGGGCAGCAGCCCGATCTCGACCGCGCATTTCCTGCAGTACGGCGCCAATGAGCTGAACGAACCCTTGATGGTCGGCACTGGCGCTTACGACCCCTCGGGGGATGAGCCTGCCTCCAGCTATGGCCTGATCGCCAGAAGCGTCGAGTACAGCGAGGACCGCAGCTGGGTGGTGTTCAATCTGCGTCCGGAAGCGCGTTTTCACGATGGCAAGCCCATCACCGCCTACGACGTAGCCTTTTCCTATCGCCTGCTACGTAACGACGGTCATCCGCAGTACCGCACCAACCTGCAGGAAGTGAAACGCGTCGACATTCTGGGCCGGCACCGCATCCGCTTCGTCTTCAAGCGTGCCGGCAATCCGCTGCTGATCCTGCGCCTGAGTGAACTGCCGGTCCTGCCGCAGCACTATTGGAAAGATCGCGACTTCAAGAGCACCACCTTCGAGGCGCCGCTGGGCAGCGGTCCCTACCGCATCGTTCAGGTGGTACCTGGCCGGCGCCTGGTGTTCGAGCGGGTGAAGGACTGGTGGGGCAAGGATCTGCCGGTCAATCGCGGCAAATACAACTTCGACCGCGTCGAGGTGGAGTTCTACCGCGACAACCATGTCGCCTTCGAAGCCTTCAAGGCCGGCGAATTCGACTTCTACATCGAGAACCAGGCAAAGAACTGGAGCAACGGCTATCGCTTTCCGGCCGTGACCCGCGGCGATGTGATTCGCGCCGAGATACCGCACCAGATTCCGACCCAGACCCAGGCGCTGTTCATGAACACGCGCCGCGATCTGTTCAGCGACCGCCGGGTGCGTGAGGCGCTGGGGCTGATGTTCGATTTCGAGTGGACCAATCGCACGCTGTTCAACAACGCCTACGTGCGCGCCGCCAGCTACTACCCCAACAGCGAATTCTCGGCCACTGGCAAGCCCGAAGGCGCGGAGTGGCTGTTGCTCTCGCCGCATCGCGACAAGCTACCCGCACGCCTGCTCACCGAGCCACCGACACAACCGGTAACTGACGGTCGCGGCATCCCTCGGGAAACCTTGCGCCGCGCCCTCGGTCTATTGGCCGATGCCGGCTGGAAACCCTCCGGCCAGGAGCTGCGTAATGCTCGCGGTCAACGCCTCGAGTTCGAGATCATGCTGGTCAACCCCAGCCTCGAACGCATTCTCCAGCCCTATACTGCCAACCTCGCCAGTATCGGCATACGCGCCAACCTGCGCACTGTCGATCGCGCCCAGTACAAGCAGCGCCTTGACCAGTTCGACTACGACATGATCCTGCTGACCCTGCCGCAAACCCTCAGCCCGGGGCTGGAACAATCGCTGTACTTCCATTCCAGCCAGGTGAACATCAAGGGCGGCAAGAACTATGCAGGCGTCAACGATCCGGTGGTCGACGAGATGATCGACAAGCTGCTCTCGGCGCAGACTCGAGACGAACAGGTAGCCGCCACGCGGGCCCTGGACCGAGTCCTGCTCTGGCAGCACTACAGCATTCCCAACTGGTACATCAATTATCACCGCCTGGCGTACCGCAATCGGTTCGCCTTCGTCACCACGCCGCCCTACACACTGGGCCTGCGCACCTGGTGGCTGAAGCCCACGGAGAACACTCGATGACCCACCCGCTGCGCAGTTTCCTGCTTCACGGTAGCAGCCTCATTCTGCTCGGCCTGGCCGGCCTTGCCTTCGCCGCCCCCAAACACGCCGTCACCCTCTACGACGAGCCGCCCAAATACCCCGCCGACTTCACGCACTTCGAATACACCAATCCCGACGCGCCCAAGGGCGGCACCTTTCGCGAAGCGGGTTTCGGTGGCTTCGACAGCCTCAACCCCTTCATCAGCAAAGGCGTGGCCGCCGACGAGATCAACCTGATCTACGACACCCTTGCCGTGCAAAGCATGGACGAACCCTTCACCGCCTACGGATTGGTGGCGGAAAAGATCGAGAAGGCACCTGACAACGCCTGGGTGCGCTTTCTGCTGCGCAAGGAAGCGCGCTTCCACGACGGCACGCCGATCACCGCCGAGGACGTCAAGTTCACCTTCGATACGCTGATGGAAAAAGGCGCGCCGATGTACCGCGGCTACTACGCCGACGTCGAGCAGGTGGAAGTGGAATCGCCGCACAGCGTGCGCTTCGTGTTCAAGCACGCCGGCAACCGCGAGCTGCCGCTGATCGTCGGCCAGTTGCCGGTGCTACCCAAGCACTGGTGGGCCGAACGCGACTTTGCCAAGAGCAATCTCGAGGTACCGCTGGGCAGCGGCCCGTACAAGGTCGGCCGCGTCCAGGCCGGCCGCAGCATCCGCTACGAGCGTGTCGACGACTGGTGGGCCAAGGATCTGCCCGTGAGCCGCGGCTTCTACAACTTCGACAGCATCCAGATCGACTATTACCGCGACAACACCGTGGCCCTGGAGGCGCTGAAGGCCGGCCAGTTCGACTACTGGCTGGAAACCAGCGCGAAGAACTGGGCCACGGCCTACAACACCCCGGCGGTCGCCAACGGCCAGCTGATCAAGGAAGAAATCCAGAACCGCAATCCCACCGGCATGCAGGGTTTCATCTTCAACACCCGCCGTCCGCAGTTCCAGGATCGCCGCGTACGTGAGGCGCTGGGCCTGCTGTACGACTTCGAATGGGCCAACAAACGCCTGTTCAACGGCGCCTATTCCCGCACCCGCAGCTATTTCGACAATTCCGAACTGGGCTCGCAGGGGCTGCCCGGCGAAGACGAACTGGCGATTCTAGAACCGCTGCGCGGCAAGATTCCGGCCGAAGTGTTCAGCGAGGAATTCCGTGTACCGGTCACCGACGGCAGCGGCATCATTCGCGAGCAACAGCGCCGCGCCTACCAGTTGCTGCAGCAAGCCGGCTGGCGTATCGAAGGTGATCGCATGCTCGACGCCAATGGTCAGCCGGTCAGCTTCGAGTTCCTCCTCGCGCAAACCGAGTTCGAGCGCGTGCTGCTGCCATTCAAGCGCAACCTGGCCGATCTCGGCATGGATCTGGTGATTCGCCGCGTCGACGTTTCACAGTACGTCAACCGCCTGCGCTCACGTGACTTCGACATGATCGTCAGCGGCTTCGGCCAGTCCAACTCGCCGGGCAACGAGCAACGCGAATACTGGCACTCCTCCAGCGCCGACAATCCCGGTAGCCGCAACTTCATCGGCCTCAAGGACCCGGCCATCGACCAGATCGTCGAGGGATTGATCAACGCCGACTCCCGGCAGAATCTGATCGCCCACACCCGCGCCCTCGATCGCGTGCTGCTGTGGGGTTATTACGTGATCCCCAACTGGCACATCAAGACCTGGCGCGTCGCCTACTGGAACCGCTTCGAGCATCCGAAGGTGACGCCGCTCTACGACATCGGCCTGCACACCTGGTGGGTGCGCCCGGATCTGGAGCAGCCGAGCGAGGCCCCGCAGCCAGCCGCAGAACAGGCGGAGCAATAACATGCTGGCCTATATCTTTCGCCGTCTGCTGCTGATTATCCCGACCCTGTTCGGCATTCTGGTCATCAACTTCATCATCATCCAGGCCGCGCCCGGCGGCCCGGTCGAACAGATGATCGCCAAGCTGGAGGGTTTCGATGCGGCCGCTGGCGGCGCCACCGGACGCATCGGCGGAGGCGGCGCCGAAGTGTCGGTGGCCGGCTCCAACTATCGCGGCGCCCAGGGCCTCGATCCGCAGCTGATCGCCGAGATCGAAAAGATGTACGGCTTCGACAAGCCGGCGCCCGAGCGTTTCTGGATCATGCTGAAGAACTACGCCCAGCTGGATTTCGGCTCCAGCTTCTTCCGCGACGCCCAGGTCATCGACCTGATCATCGAGAAGATGCCGGTGTCGATCTCGCTCGGGCTATGGAGCACCCTGATCATGTATCTGGTCTCCATCCCACTGGGGATCGCCAAGGCCACCCGCCACGGCAGCGCCTTCGACGTCTGGACCAGTTCGGCGATCATCGTCGGGTACGCCATTCCGGCTTTCCTCTTTGCCATCCTGCTGATCGTGCTGTTTGCCGGCGGCAGCTACTGGGACTGGTTCCCGTTGCGCGGTCTGACCTCGAACAACTTCGAGCAACTGAGCCTCGGCGGCAAGATTCTCGACTACCTCTGGCACCTGGTGCTGCCGGTTACGGCGCTGGTCATCGGTAACTTCGCCACCCTGACCCTGCTGACCAAGAACAGCTTTCTCGACGAGATCAACAAACAGTACGTGGTGACCGCCCGCGCCAAGGGCCTGACCAACAATCGCGTGCTCTACGGCCACGTATTCCGCAACGCCATGCTGCTGATCATCGCCGGCTTCCCCGCCGCCTTCATCGGCATCTTCTTCACAGGCTCCCTGCTGATCGAGGTGATCTTCTCCCTCGACGGCCTGGGCCTGATGAGCTTCGAAGCGGCGATCAACCGCGACTATCCGGTGGTGTTCGGCACCCTGTTCATCTTCACCTTGCTGGGGCTGATCGTGAAACTGATCGGTGACATCACCTACACCCTGGTCGATCCGCGTATCGACTTCGAAAGCCGGGAGGGTTGAGCATGAAACTTTCCCCTCTCAATCGACGCCGCTTCGACCGTTTCAAGGCGCACAAGCGTGGCTGGTGGTCGCTGTGGCTGTTTCTTATCCTGTTTGGCCTGAGCCTCGGTGCTGAACTGATCGCAAACGACAAGCCGCTGGCCGTGCGCTACGACGGGCAGTGGTATTTTCCGGTGCTCAAGCGCTACCCGGAAACCGTGTTCGGCGGCGAATTCCCGCTGCAGGCCAACTACAAGAGCCCCTACATTCAGGACCTGATCGCGGAAAAGGACGGCTGGATGATCTGGCCGCCCATCCCGTTCAGCTATTCGAGCATCAACTACGACCTGGAAGTACCGGCACCTGCACCGCCCTCGGCGCAGAACTGGCTGGGCACTGACGATCAGGGCCGTGACGTACTGGCACGAGTGATCTACGGCTTTCGCATCTCGGTGCTGTTCGCCCTGATCCTGACCCTGGCCAGTTCGGTGATCGGCGTGATCGCCGGCGCGCTGCAGGGCTTCTATGGCGGCTGGGTCGACCTGATCGGTCAGCGCTTTCTGGAAATCTGGTCAGGCCTGCCGGTGCTCTATCTGCTGATCATTCTCGCCAGCTTCGTGCAGCCGAATTTCTGGTGGCTGCTGGGGATCATGCTGCTGTTCTCCTGGATGAGCCTGGTCGATGTGGTGCGCGCTGAGTTCCTGCGCGGGCGCAATCTCGAGTACGTGCGCGCTGCGCGGGCGCTGGGCATGGAGAATGGCGCCATCATGTTCCGCCATATCCTGCCCAACGCCATGGTTTCGACCATGACCTTCATGCCCTTCATCCTCACTGGCGCGATCGGCACCCTGACGGCTCTGGACTTCCTCGGCTTCGGCCTGCCCCCTGGCGCGCCATCGCTGGGTGAACTGGTCGCTCAGGGCAAGAGCAACCTGCAGGCACCCTGGCTGGGCATCAGTGCCTTCGCCGTATTGGCGATCATGCTGAGCCTGCTGGTATTCATCGGTGAAGCCGCCCGCGATGCCTTCGACCCGAGGAAATGACATGAGCCAGAACGAAACCCTGCTGCAAGTACGCGACCTGGCCGTCGAGTTCGTCACGGGCGAGCAGTGCCAGCGTGTGGTCGAGAACGTCAGCTTCGACATTCATAAAGGCGAGACCCTGGCCCTGGTCGGTGAAAGTGGCTCGGGCAAGTCGGTCACCGCGCACTCGATCCTTCGCCTGCTGCCCTACCCGCTCGCGCGCCATCCGCACGGCAGCATCGAGTACGCCGGCGAAGACCTGCTCAAGCTCAGCGAAGGCCGCCTGCGCGGCATTCGCGGCAACCGCATCGCCATGGTCTTTCAGGAGCCGATGACCTCGCTCAACCCGCTGCACTGCATCGAAAAGCAGATCAACGAGGTGCTTGCCCTGCACAAGGGCCTGCGCGGCAAGGCCGCCAGCGCGCGCACCCTGGAACTGCTGGAACTGGTCGGCATCCCGGAACCGAAGAAGCGCCTGAAGGCCTACCCGCACGAACTCTCTGGCGGCCAACGGCAGCGCGTGATGATCGCCATGGCCCTGGCCAATGAACCTCAACTGCTGATCGCCGACGAGCCGACTACCGCCCTGGATGTCACCGTACAGTTGAAGATCCTCGAGTTGCTCAAGGATCTGCAGGCGCGCCTGGGCATGTCGCTGCTGCTGATCAGCCACGACCTCAACCTGGTTCGCAGAATTGCCCACCGCGTATGTGTCATGCAGCGCGGTTGCATCGTCGAACAGGCGTCGTGTGAAGAATTGTTCCAGGCTCCGCAGCATCCCTACACTCAGGAACTGCTAGGCGCCGAGCCCAGCGGCGACCCTGCGGCCAACCCCGTGGGCCAGCCGTTGCTTGAAGTGGACGACCTGCGTGTGTGGTTCCCGATCAAAAAGGGCCTGCTGCGCCGGACGGTGGATCATGTCAAAGCGGTGGACGGCATCAACTTCAGCCTGCCCCAGGGCCAGACCCTGGGCATCGTCGGTGAAAGTGGTTCCGGCAAGTCCACGCTGGGCATGGCCATTCTGCGGCTGCTCGCCAGTCGCGGTGATATTCGCTTCCAGGGCCAGCAGTTGCAGGGCCTCAGCCAGCAGGAAGTACGTCCGCTGCGCCGGCAGATGCAGGTGGTGTTTCAGGACCCCTTTGGGAGCCTGAGCCCACGCATGTCGGTGAGCCAGATCGTCGGTGAAGGTCTGCGCATTCACGGCATGGGCAACGAGGCGGAGCAGGAACAAGCCATCATCGACGCGCTTTTGGAGGTAGGGCTGGACCCGCAGACGCGGCATCGCTACCCCCACGAGTTTTCTGGCGGGCAACGGCAGCGGATTGCCATTGCCCGGGCACTGGTGTTGAAACCGGCGCTGATCCTGCTGGACGAGCCCACTTCGGCGCTCGACCGTACGGTACAGCGTCAGGTGGTGGAGTTGTTGCGCGGCTTGCAGGCCAAGTACAACCTGACCTATCTGTTTATCAGCCATGACCTGGCGGTAGTCAGAGCGCTGAGCCACCAGTTGATGGTGGTCAAGCAGGGCCAGGTGGTCGAACAGGGGTCTGCCGAGTCGATCTTCAGTGCACCGCAACACCCTTATACGCAGCAGTTGCTGGAAGCCGCTTTTCTGGCCCCGGCAACGGCTCACTGATCCTTGAAACAGGAAGAGGAATAGCACAATGGGTTTTCTAACCGGTAAGCGCGTACTCATCGTTGGCGTTGCCAGCAAACTGTCCATCGCCTCGGGTATCGCCGCCGCCATGCACCGCGAAGGTGCCGAGCTGGCCTTCACCTACCAGAACGAGAAGCTCAAAGGCCGCGTCGAAGACTTCGCTGCCGGCTGGGGCTCCAGCGCCGACCTGTGCTTCCCTTGCGATGTGGCCAGCGACGAGGAAATCGCCGCTGTGTTCGAAGCACTGAGCAAGAAGTGGGATGGCCTGGACTGCATCGTCCACTCGGTCGGCTTCGCTCCGGGCGACCAGCTCAATGGCGACTTCACCGACGTCACCACCCGTGAAGGCTTCAAGATCGCCCACGACATCAGCGCCTACAGCTTCGTCGCCCTGGCCAAGGCCGGTCGCGAGATGATGAAAGGCCGCAACGGCAGCCTGCTCACCCTCTCCTACCTGGGCGCCGAACGCACCATGCCCAACTACAACGTCATGGGCATGGCCAAGGCCAGCCTGGAAGCCGGCGTACGCTACCTGGCCGGCAGCCTCGGCCCGGAAGGTACCCGCGTCAACGCCATCTCTGCCGGCCCGATCCGCACCCTGGCCGCCAGCGGCATCGCCAGCTTCCGCAAGATGCTGGCTGCCAACGAGAAGCAGACTCCGCTGCGCCGTAACGTCACCATCGAGGAAGTCGGCAATGCCGGCGCCTTCCTCTGCTCCGACCTGGCTTCGGGCATCAGCGGCGAGATCATGTACGTCGACGGCGGCTTCAACACCACCGCCATGGGCGCCATGGAAGACTGAGAAGGTCGCCGGACATCGTAGAGCGATGCCCGGCTCTGCCGCACCTCATGCACGGCCAAGCCGTGCCTGAACCCACAATGCCGCATATTGCTCAGCAAGTGCGGCGTTGTCGTTTCTGGCTTTTGTCAGCATTCAGCTACCCGAACCGAAACGCCACCACTACTCGGCACGCTTCAACGCTGGTGTTGTCCTAGCTGGAAGCCTGGAACCGAGATGGGTCAATGATCCCGACAAACAAATGGCGCACCTGCCTGATCTGCGTACTATGCAGCCTTGTGGTCGGCTGCGCCTTGCCACCGCTGGATGGCCGTACCGAGAGCCAGGCCTTCACCCAGGCCGAAACGGCCGATACCACGCTGGGGCAAGCACTGGGCAGCGAACGCGACGCCCACCCCGGCCTGTCCGGCATTCTTACGCTGGCGGCTGCCCGCGATGCCTTTGCCGCGCGCATGCTCCTGGTCGAAGCGGCCGAGCGCAGTCTCGATGTGCAGTACTACATCTGGCGCAACGACATTACCGGCACCCTGCTGCTCGATGCGCTGCTCAGAGCCGCCGAACGAGGCGTTCGCGTTCGCCTGCTGCTGGATGACAATGGCATCGCCGACCTCGATCAGACCCTGAGCACGCTCGATCGCCACCCCAACATCGAAGTGCGCCTGTTCAATCCCTTCTCCCTGCGCCAGGCCAAGGCGCTGGGTTATCTGACCCACTTTCCACGCGCGAACCGGCGCATGCACAACAAGTCCTTCACCGTGGACAACCAGGCCACCATCATCGGTGGACGCAATATCGGCGACGAATACTTCGACGCCAGTGAGGGGGTGCTCTTCGCCGACCTCGATGTACTGGCAATCGGCCCGGTCGTGGCCGATACCTCCGCCGACTTCGACCGCTACTGGGCCAGCGACTCCAGCTACCCACTGGAGCTGATCGTGTCTCGCAGCCGGAGCGCTCCACAACCCCTGCACGATATCGCGGCAGACCTTTCCAGCTCGCCTGCAGCCAGCGGTTACGTGAAAACCCTGCAGGAAAGCGAGTTCATTCAGCGCCTGCTGGACAAGAAGCTTGGCTTTGAATGGAGCGAGACCACACTGGTCAGCGATGATCCCGCCAAGGGCCTTGGCAATGCCAGTGACGGCGAGCTGCTGATCAGCCACCTGGGCGAAATGCTCGATATTCCACAGGCACGCGTCGACCTTGTATCGCCCTACTTCGTCCCCACGCAAACCGGCGTCGATATCTTTACCGGCCTGGTACAACGCGGCGTTGAAGTGCGCATCCTGACCAATGCGTTGGAGGCAACGGACGTGACGCCCGTACACGCCGGCTACGCCAAGCGCCGGCGTGCCCTGCTCGAAGGCGGCGTCAAACTCTATGAAATGCGCCTGGGTGCGGACGACGAAGGCCACCGGGAAAAAGCCGGCCCATTCGGCAGCTCCGGCTCGAGCCTGCACGCCAAGACCTTCGCCCTCGATGGCCAGCGAGTATTCATCGGCTCATTCAACTTCGATCCACGCTCTGCCAGCCTCAATACGGAAATGGGTTTTCTTATCGAAAGCCCGAAACTGGCGGCAGCCATCGGCCAGGCATTCGAAAGCGATATCCCGGCCAATGCCTACGAGCTGCGACTGGACGAACACGACCGAATCTACTGGCTGCAGCGCGTGGATGGCGGGCAACGGCGATTCGATAGCGAGCCCGGTACAGGCCTGCTCAAACGCCTGGGCATTCATCTGCTCTCGTGGCTGCCCATCGAATGGTTGTTGTAACCCAGAAACAACAAAGCCCCGCACTTGGCGGGGCTTTCTCGTGACGGACAGCGATCAGAAACGCTCGATATCAGCCTTGGCTTCCAGCTGCTTGCGCAGCGCGGCGAAGTCCTGCTGGCCGGCACGCGACGCCAGGAAGTTGCGGTACATAGCGAGCTCTTCGTCAGCCAGCGCCTCTTCCGGCACATTCACACCATCGAGGCGCAGCACGACGTAATCGCCATTGTTCAGCGTCACGCCGGCGAAGGTGGGCTCGCCCGCCTTCGCTGGCTTGGGCATACGGAACAGCGCCTGCAGCACTTTGGGCTCGATGCCGTCCTGGCTACGAGTGGCCGCCTCCTGAACCTGCCAATCAGCAGCAGACTGCTCACCGGCCTGGGCAGCAGCCAGTTGCTTCTCACCTTCGGCCTTGGCCGCGGCACTGGCACGCTCCTGCTGCAGATGGGCACGAATGCTTTCAGCAACCTGCTCCAGGGGCAACTGCTCGGGCTTTTTGTGTTCCTTGACGCGCACGACGACCACGGTGCTCGGGTCCAGCTCGATGGTCGAGCTGTTGGTGCCATCTTCCAGAACTTCAGGACTGAATGCAGCCTGCAGCACCTGGCGGTTGGCAGTGATGCCAGTTGCACCACCCTCACGACCGAAGGCTTCGCTGGTCTTGACCTCAAGACCCAGCTCCTGGGCAGGCTGAGCCAGATCCGATGCTTCGAACGCGGCGTCTTCCAGCTGCTTGGTCGCCTCGACGAAGCGCTGCTCGACCTGTTGCGCTTTGAAGTCACGCGCCAGCTTGTCCTTCAGACTGTCGAAGCTTGGCACTTCTGGAGCCTGAACACCCAGCAGCTTGATCAGGTGCCAGCCGAACTCGCTCTGCACGGGGTCGGAAACCTGGCCCTGCTGCAGCGCATAGAGCGCCTCCTCGAAGGCCGGATCGTAAACGCCAGGGCCAGCGTAACCCAGATCACCGCCATCGGCAGCCGAACCTGGGTCCTGCGAGAACTCCTTGGCCAGGGCAGCGAAATCTTCGCCAGCATCCACACGCGCCTTGATCTCTTCGATCTTGGTACGCGCAGCCTGGTCATCGCCCTCGATAAGTATGTGCGCAGCCTGACGCTGCTCAGCCAGGTTGGCGATCTCGCTCTCGTACAGCGGCTGCAGATCTTCATCGCTGACTTCGACCTGATCGAAGAAGCTGTCCTTGTGCAGCTCGACGTACTCCAGCACGACCTGCTCAGGGCTCATGAACTCGCCAGCGTGCTCGTCGTAATAGGCGTTGACGTCGCTGTCGCTCAACTCGATCGCAGCGCTATCGGCCTTGATGGTGAGACTCGCGAAGTCACGGGTCTGGCGCTCGAGATTGGCGAAGGCACGCGCCTCCTGCTCGGTGACGAAGCTGCTGGCGCCGAGACCGGCACGCAGCTGCCCAATCAGCATTTCCTCTTCCAGCATCTGGCGGAACTGCAGGCGGGTGTAGCCCATCTGGCGAATGACCTGATCGAAGCGCGCGGCATCGAAGCGGCCATCTACCTGAAATTCGGGAGTTTGCAGAATCACCTGGTCCAGCGATCCCTGCGAGAAGGCGAAATGAGCGTCACCGGCTGCCTGAAGCAGCAGCTTGCGCTCGATCAAGCCCTTGAGCGAAGCCTCACGCAGCAGGTTGTCGTCGAGCAGCGAGGCATCAAAATCGCGACCCAGTTGCTGCAGCAGCTGACGACGCTGCATTTCAACGGCCTGGTTGAGCTCGTTGAGGGTAATGGTGTCACCGTTCACGTCAGCCGCATTGTTGCGATTGCTGGTCCCCGTGACGATGGCTTCGAAACCGGTAAACGCCATCAGCATCACAATGAGGCCGATGATGATTTTGGCAATCCAACCGCGTGAATTGTCCCTGATGTTTTGCAGCATGCTTCCCCCAGAACGACTGTACAGAGTCACCAGCCGCGCAGTGTGGGTAATGTCCAGATAGAAGAAAGGCGCATCCTTGGATGCGCCTTCTCGTAACGCGTTAAGCGGTCAGAGCAGAAGAGTCTAGGACTACCTGCGCTGCCCCCTAACAGCCGCCAGACAGAGCCTGACGGCGAGGCAAACCCAGAAGACGCTTAGTTGACGGCGTCTTTCAGAGCCTTGCCAGCTTTGAAGCCTGGGATCTTGGCAGCAGCGATGCTGATCGGCTTGCCGGTCTGCGGGTTGCGACCAGTGCGAGCAGCACGCTCTTTGACAGCGAAGGTACCGAAGCCTACCAGCACAACGGAGTCACCAGCCTTCAGAGCGCCAGTGACGGATTCAATCACTGCATCCAGCGCGCGGCCAGCAACAGCTTTCGGGATATCAGCAGATGCAGCGATGGCATCGATCAGTTCCGACTTGTTCACTCTAAGTCCCCTTATTTCTGTTGAGTTTGTTTCTTGATTTTTAGTGTAAGCAAAGCGGGTGCTGGATGGCCTGCCGACACAATAAAAGCCGCTTTATAACAAGGGCTCAAAAATTGTGTCAAGGAAGCCCCCCGGCTAATGCGTGCTGATTCGCTCCTTGGAATCAGACTCGCGCTTGTCATCCGTTGCAACCATCTCCGGAGCCGCATCGGGCAAGGGCTCCGGGGCGTATTGCAGCGCAATTTGCAGGACCTCGTCAATCCATTTAACCGGTTTAATCTGCAGGTCTTGCTTAATATTTTCCGGAATTTCCTTCAGATCACGCACATTTTCTTCGGGAATGATCACGGTCTTGATCCCACCCCGATGAGCCGCCAGAAGTTTTTCCTTGAGCCCACCGATTGCCAGCACCTGACCACGCAGGGTGATTTCCCCGGTCATGGCCACGTCCGCCCGTACCGGAATCTGCGTCAGGGCCGATACCAGTGCCGTGCACAAACCAATGCCCGCGCTCGGGCCATCCTTGGGCGTGGCACCTTCGGGCATATGGATGTGAACGTCGCGCTTCTCGTTGAAATCAGCCGGGATCCCCAGGCTTTTTGCACGGCTTCGAACCACCGTCATGGCTGCCGTCATCGACTCTGCCATGACATCACCCAGCGAACCGGTCTTGATCAGATTGCCCTTGCCAGGCACCACGGCCGTCTCGATGGTGAGCAGCTCACCGCCGACCTGAGTCCAGGCCAACCCGGTCACCTGACCGATCTGATCCTGCTGTTCGGCAAGGCCATAGCGATGCTTGCGCACACCCAGGAAGTGCTCCAGGGAATCGGTGCTGACCGTGACCTGGAAGCGCTTCTCGCGTACATGCTCCTTGACCACTTTGCGGCAGACCTTGGCGATTTGTCGCTCCAGACTGCGCACACCAGCTTCACGCGTGTAGTAACGAATGATGTCGCGAATCGCCGACTCGTCGAACTCCAGCTCGCCCTTCTTCAGGCCATTGGCCTGTATCTGCTTGGGCGCCAGGTACTTGATGGCGATGTTGACCTTCTCGTCCTCGGTGTAACCCGGCAGACGAATGACCTCCATCCGATCCAACAGCGGGCCGGGGATGTTCATCGAGTTGGCGGTGCAAAGGAACATCACATCCGACAGGTCATAGTCGACCTCCAGATAGTGATCGTTGAAATTATGGTTCTGCTCAGGGTCGAGGACTTCGAGCAATGCAGAGGCAGGATCGCCGCGCATGTCCTGGCCCATCTTGTCGATCTCGTCGAGCAGGAACAACGGGTTGCGCACGCCGACCTTGGTCATCTTCTGAATCAGGCGACCCGGCATCGAGCCGATGTAGGTGCGGCGGTGCCCCCGAATCTCGGCCTCGTCACGTACGCCGCCCAAGGCCATGCGTACGAACTTGCGGTTGGTCGCGGTGGCGATGGACTCGGCCAGCGAGGTCTTGCCTACGCCGGGCGGGCCAACCAGACACAACACCGGCCCCTTGAGCTTCTTCACCCGCTTCTGCACGGCGAGATATTCAAGAATGCGCTCCTTGACCTCCTCAAGGCCGTAGTGATCGGCATCGAGAATATTCTCGGCACGCGCCAGATCCAGTCGCACCTTGCTTTCGGCCTTCCACGGCACGTTCACCAGCCAATCGATGTAGGAGCGCACCACAGTGGCTTCAGCGGACATCGGCGACATCTGCTTGAGCTTGTTCAGCTCGGCATTGGCTTTTGTCAAGGCTTCCTTGGTCAGCCCCGCGTTATCGATGCGCTTGCGTAGTTCGTCGAGTTCGCTATGACCTTCATCGATATCGCCAAGCTCTTTCTGAATGGCCTTCATCTGCTCATTCAGGTAGTACTCGCGCTGACTGCGCTCCATCTGCTTCTTCACGCGGCCGCGAATACGTTTCTCGACCTGTAGCAGGTCGATCTCGGCATCCAGCAGGGCCAGTACGTGCTCGACGCGAGCGGACAGCGCGGTGATTTCGAGGATTTCCTGCTTTTGCTCGATCTTCAGCGCCATGTGCGCGGCCATGGTGTCGACCAGGCGGCTGGGCTCATCGATGCTGTTGAGCGAAGACAGGACTTCGGCCGGGACCTTTTTGCCCAACTGCACGTACTGCTCGAACTGACTGAGCAGACTGCGGGTGAAGACTTCCGATTCGCGCTCGGCAGTTTCGCCCTCCTCGATCAGTTGCACCTCGGCACGGCAATGATCATCGAGATCGATGAAACGCTCGATCGAGCCGCGCTGCTCACCCTCGACCAGCACCTTGACGGTGCCGTCGGGCAGTTTGAGCAACTGCAGGACGGTGGCAACGGTGCCAACGCGATAAAGATCCTGATCATCCGGATCATCGACGGCCGGGTTCTTCTGGGCTACCAGCAGGATCTGCTTGTCACCCGTCATCGCCGCCTCGAGGGCCTCGATGGATTTCTCACGCCCGACGAAAAGCGGGATGACCATGTGCGGATAGACCACTACATCGCGCAATGGCAGGAGAGGCAATTCGATGGTTGTCTTCATGATTTCGGCTCAGCGGCGGCCATAAGGCCGTAAACAGGCGGGATTACCCTTGGCTTTTAAGATGGGGGTAGCTCCCGTAAAAAACAAGCGCAATGTCCACAAAAGCGAAGGGGCCCGAGGGGCCCCTTCTTTGCATCGTGTAACAGCCGTCAGGCGTCTGGCGCGGCCTTCGCCGGCGGTTCGCTGTTCTCGTAGATCAGCAGCGGCTTGGACGAACCCTCGATGACGCTCTCGTCGATCACCACCTTGCTCACGTCCTGCTGGGACGGGATCTCGTACATGGTGTCGAGCAGAATGCCCTCGAGAATCGAACGCAGGCCACGCGCACCGGTCTTGCGTTCCAGTGCCTTCTGCGCCACGGATTTCAGCGCATCGGAACGGAACTCCAGATCCACACCTTCCATCTCGAACAGCTTGGCGTACTGCTTGGTCAGCGCGTTCTTCGGCTCGGTGAGAATCTGCACCAGAGCAGCCTCGTCCAGCTCCTCCAGTGTCGCGATCACCGGCAGACGACCGACGAACTCGGGAATCAGGCCGAATTTGACCAGATCGTCCGGCTCGACCTCGCGCAGAGACTCGCCGATCTTCTTGCCTTCCTGCTTGCTGCGCACTTCTGCACCGAAACCGATACCACCTCGGGTGGAGCGAGCCTGAATGACTTTCTCCAAGCCGGCGAACGCACCGCCACAGATGAACAGGATATTACGCGTATCAACCTGCAGGAACTCCTGCTGCGGATGCTTGCGCCCGCCCTGCGGCGGAACCGAGGCCACGGTGCCCTCGATCAGCTTGAGCAGCGCCTGCTGCACGCCCTCGCCCGACACGTCACGAGTGATCGACGGGTTATCGGACTTGCGCGAGATCTTGTCGATTTCGTCGATGTAGACGATACCCATCTGGGCCTTCTCGACATCGTAATCGCACTTCTGCAGCAGCTTCTGAATGATGTTCTCGACGTCCTCACCGACATAACCGGCTTCGGTCAAGGTGGTGGCGTCAGCGATGGTGAACGGCACATTGAGCAGGCGTGCCAGCGTTTCGGCCAGCAGCGTCTTGCCCGAACCAGTCGGACCGATCAGCAGAATGTTGCTCTTGCCCAGCTCGACATCGTCTTTCTTGTCGCGCTGATTGAGACGCTTGTAGTGGTTGTATACCGCTACCGACAGCACTTTCTTGGCGCGCTCCTGACCGATCACGTACTGATCGAGGATGCCGCTGATTTCCTTGGGTGCCGGGAGTTTGTGCGCGCTGCTCTCGGCCTGTGCTTCCTGCACCTCCTCGCGGATGATGTCATTGCACAGGTCGACGCATTCGTCGCAGATGAAGACGGAAGGACCGGCGATCAACTTGCGCACTTCATGCTGGCTTTTGCCGCAGAAGGAGCAATAAAGCAGTTTGCCGTTGTCCTCACCGTTACGGGTATCAGTCATTCGATCAATCCAATACGGTAGGCTTGAAACACAAGATGAAGGCAAATGCGGGCATTTTCAAGGGCGCAGCTCGCGTCAGTGAAGGATGCCCGCGACCAGTGCCTTATCTAGACCGGCATCTGACGCTTTTCGTGCACGGCATCGACGAGACCATATTCCACGGCGCGCGAAGCGCTCATGAAGTTATCGCGGTTGGTATCACGCTCGATGGTTTCCAGGCTCTGACCGGTGTGCTGAGCCAGCAGCTCGTTCAAGCGCTCACGGATAAAGAGGATTTCCTTGGCGTGGATCTCGATGTCCGAGGCCTGCCCCTGGAAGCCGCCCAGCGGCTGGTGAATCATCACGCGCGAGTTCGGCAGGCAGAAACGCTTGCCCTTGGCGCCGCCAGCCAGCAGGAAAGCACCCATGCTGCAGGCCTGACCAATGCAGGTGGTGGACACATCCGCCTTGATGAACTGCATGGTGTCGTAGATCGCCATGCCGGCAGTCACCGAGCCACCCGGCGAGTTGATGTACAGATGGATGTCCTTGTCCGGATTCTCTGCTTCCAGAAACAGCAACTGGGCGCAGATCAGGTTGGCCATGTAGTCCTCGACCGGGCCAACCAGAAAGATCACGCGCTCCTTGAGCAGACGCGAATAGATGTCATAGGCACGCTCGCCACGAGCGGATTGCTCGATGACCATCGGCACCAGGCCGCCAGCGGCCTGGATTTCAGGCATGTTTTGCATAAAAGGATTGCGGGACATGTCTTGCGCTCACTCCCTAATAGTCATGTCTCAAATACACATAAGCCAGCACGGAGGCTGGCTTAAGGTGGTGTACTCGAACGAGGTTACCAGATCAGTCGGCTTTAGGAGCTTCCGCCGGCTTGACTGCGTCTTCGTAGGAAACCGCTTTATCGGTCACGTTGGCCTTCTGCAGAACAGTATCTACAACTTGCTCTTCCAGTACAACCGAACGCACTTCGTTCATTTGCTGGTCGTTCTTGTAGTACCAGGCAACGACCTGCTCAGGCTCCTGGTAAGCCGAGGCCATCTCTTCGATCAGCTCGCGCACGCGGGCTTCGTCAGGCTTGAGTTCGAACTGCTTGACCACTTCAGCGACGATCAGGCCCAGCACCACACGGCGCTTGGCTTGCTCTTCGAACAGCTCGGCCGGCAGTTGGTCAGGCTTGATGTTGCCACCGAATTGCTGAACGGCCTGCACGCGCAGACGATTCACTTCGTTACCGATCAGCGCCTTCGGCACCTCGACCGGGTTGGCAGCCAGCAGACCGTCCATTACCTGGTTCTTAATCTTGGACTTGATGGCCTGACGCAGTTCACGCTCCATGTTCTTGCGAACTTCGACACGGAAACCCTCCAGACCGCCGTCCTTGATACCGAACAGGGCGAAGAACTCGTCGTTCAGCTCAGGCAGTTGCGGAGCGGAAACGCTGTTTACGGTAACGGTGAACTCGGCGGTTTTGCCGGCCAGATCGAGGTTCTGATAGTCCTCGGGGAAGGTCGGGTTGATCACGCGCTCTTCACCAGCCTTGACACCGACCAGGGCGTCTTCGAAGCCCGGGATCATGCGGCCGGAGCCCAGCACCAGCTGGGTGCCCTTGGCGCTACCGCCAGCGAATGCTTCGCCGTCGATCTTACCGACGAAATCGATGTTCAGCTGGTCGCCATTCTCGGCAGCGCGCTCAACAGCTTCGAAACGAGTGTTCTGCTTGCGCAGGATGTCGAGCATGTTGTCGACGTCGCTGTCGGCGACTTCAGCCTGCAGGCGCTCGATGGCGATAGTGTCGAGGCCGGTTACCTGGAACTCAGGGAATACTTCGAAAGTAGCGACGTATTCCAGATCCTTGCCCTTCTCGAAGGACTTCGGCTCTACAGCCGGAGCGCCGGCCGGGTTCAGCTTCTGCTCGACCACGGCCTCATAGAAGGTAGCCTGGATCAGGTCGCCCAGCGCTTCCTGACGAGCGGCATCTTCATAGCGCTGACGAATCACGCTCATCGGCACCTTGCCAGGACGGAAGCCAGGAACCTTGGCACGACGGGCAGTCTGTTGCAGACGCTTGTTGACTTCGGTCTCGATGCGCTCGACGGGTACGCCGACAGTCATGCGGCGCTCAAGAGCAGAAGTGCTTTCAACAGAAACTTGCATGGATATTCCTCGTTGCACAGACATAAGCCGGCTCGAACCGGCCCCGAATCAAGGCCAAGCATTCTAGAGGGTCAATGTGCAGAAGTCACCCTAGAAGCAGGCGGCAGTCGGGAGGGGCTATATAAAGATGGTGCGGACGGAGAGACTCGAACTCTCACACCTTGCGGCGCCAGAACCTAAATCTGGTGTGTCTACCAATTCCACCACGTCCGCGTGGCTTTGCAGCTTAAAACAAAAACGCCAGGCTTTTGGCCTGGCGCTTTGGAATATGGGGTGGACGATGGGAATCGAACCCACGACACCAGGAGCCACAATCCTGTGCTCTACCAACTGAGCTACGCCCACCATATTGCATTTGCTTACTCAACTTGCCTGACCGCCAAATGGCGCACCCGGCAGGACTCGAACCTGCGACCATCCGCTTAGAAGGCGGATGCTCTATCCAGCTGAGCTACGGGCACTTATCCATCTGCTAGCGCAGACTTACAAGCTTTTGGCTCCAACCTCACCACCAGGGCTTGGCTCTTGCCGCCTCACCCAGCGAGTGGCTGTTCCTGAGAAGCGGGGCGAATGTTATAGACGGCTCCCAACCTCGTCAACAGAAATTTTCAAAAAAATTCAGCGATTTAAAGGAGTTACGCGAAAACGACGGTAGGCGCCTTTGCCCAAGTGAGCGCCCATGCGAGAATGCGCGTCCTTTTTTCATCCTTCTTACATGGTTAACCAGCGCAATGACCGCACAACTGATCGACGGCAAGGCGATCGCCGCCAGCCTCCGCCAGCAGATTGCCCAACGTGTCGCCGAACGCCGCCAGCAAGGCCTTCGTGCGCCAGGCCTGGCCGTGATCCTGGTCGGCACCGATCCTGCCTCCCAGGTCTATGTGTCACATAAACGCAAGGATTGCGAAGAAGTCGGCTTTGTTTCCCGCGCCTATGATCTGCCGGCAGAGACCAGCCAGGCCGATCTGCTCGCCCTGATCGACGAGCTCAATGAAGACCCGGCCATCGACGGCATCCTGGTACAGCTGCCGCTGCCGGAGAATCTCGACTCGTCCCTGCTGCTCGAACGCATTCGCCCGGATAAAGATGTGGACGGCTTTCACCCCTACAACATCGGCCGCCTGGCCCAGCGCATGCCGCTGCTGCGCCCTTGTACCCCCAAGGGCATCATGACCCTGCTGGAAAGCACCGGCGCCGATCTCTACGGCATGCATGCAGTGGTAGTTGGCGCGTCCAATATCGTCGGCCGACCAATGGCCATGGAGTTGCTGCTGGCCGGTTGCACCGTGACCGTCACCCACCGCTTCACCAAGGATCTGGCTGCTCACGTCGGCCAGGCCGATATCGTCGTGGTCGCTGCCGGCAAGCCTGGGCTGGTCAAGGGCGAGTGGATCAAGCCAGGCGCCATCGTCATCGACGTCGGCATCAACCGCCAGGAAGACGGCAAGCTGGTCGGCGACGTGACCTTTGATGCCGCCCTGCCCCGCGCCGGCTGGATCACCCCGGTTCCAGGCGGCGTTGGCCCGATGACCCGCGCCGGCCTGCTGGAAAACACCCTGCACGCGGCGGAGCATCTGCATAAATAAGCGGTACGGCTGAATGAAAAACGGCACCCTAGGGTGCCGTTTTTTATCGCGGCTGAAGCCGCTCCCACAAGGAAGGAAGCCCCCTCGCCGAAGGGCTTCAGCCACTGCGCCCCTGAGATTCAGTTGCGCGACTGTTCCCAGGACTTGAGCAACTCGTCGTAGGCAATGGTCTCGCCTTTGGGTTTCTCGTTGGCCAGCTTGGGCTTCGGTGCGCCCGGCTGATCGAACCAGTACTGCGGATCACGCGGCTCGTTCAGCTTCGGCCCGCATTCACCCAGCACGCCGGAGCGTTCCAGGCGACCGAGCATGGTGTCCTGCGCAGCCGCCAGGCCATCCAGTGCCTGTTGCGGGGTCTTGTCGCCGCTGGCGGCCTCGGCAATGAACTGCCACCACAGCTGAGCCAGACGCGGGTAGTCCGGTACGTTGGTACCGGTCGGCGTCCACTGCACGCGCGCCGGGCTGCGGTAGAACTCCACCAGCCCGCCGAGCTTGGGCGCGGCGTCGGTCATGGCCTGGGAGTTGATGTCCGACTCGCGAATCGGCGTCAGGCCGACCAGGGTCTTCTTCAGCGACACGGTCTTGGAAGTGACGAACTGGGCGTAGAGCCAGGCGGCCAGACGCTGCTTCTCCGGGGTGGACTTGAGGAAGGTCCAGGAACCGGCGTCCTGATAGCCGAGCTTCATGCCCTCCTCCCAGTACGGTCCTTTCGGCGAAGGCGCCATGCGCCACTTCGGCGTACCGTCTTCGTTGACCACCGGCAGGCCCGGTTTGGTCATGTCGGCGGTAAAGGCGGTGTACCAGAAGATCTGCTGGGCGATGGCGCCCTGCGCAGGCACCGGGCCGGATTCGGAGAAGGTCATGCCCTGCGCTTCCGGCGGCGCGTACTGGCGCATCCAGTCGACGTATTTCTGCGTGGCGAACACCGCCGCCGGCCCGTTGGTGTCACCACCGCGGGCGACACTGGAACCCACCGGCCGGCAGCCGTCAACACGAATGCCCCACTCGTCCACCGGCAAACCGTTGGGTAGGCCCTTATCGCCGCCGCCGGCCATGGAGAACCAGGCATCGGTGAAACGCCAGCCCAGCGACGGGTCCTTCTTGCCGTAGTCCATGTGGCCGTAGACGCGCTGACCGTCGATTTCCTTGACGTGCACCGAGAAGAACTCGGCGATGTCCTCGTAGGCCGACCAGTTGACCGGCACGCCCAGCTCGTAGCCGTAAATCTCCTTGAACTTGGCCTTGAGCTCCGGGCGCTCGAACCAGTCGGCGCGGAACCAGTAGAGGTTGGCGAATTGCTGATCGGGCAATTGATACAGCTTGCCGTCCGGCCCGGTGGTAAAGGAAGTGCCGATAAAGTCTTCGAGATCCAGGGTCGGTGAAGTGAAGTCCTTGCCCTCACCCTTGATCATGTCGCTGATCGCCACGGCCTTGCCGTAGCGCGCGTGGGTGCCGATCAGGTCGGAGTCGTTGACCCAACCGTCGTAGATGTTCTTGTCCGACTGCATCTGCGTCTGCAGCTTCTCGACCACGTCGCCTTCCTGCAGCAGGTCGTGCTTGAGCTTGATCCCGGTGATCTCGCTGAAGGCCTTGGCCAGCACCTTGGACTCGTACTCGTGGGTGGTGATGGTTTCCGACACCACACTGATATTCATGCCACGAAACGGCTCGGCGGCCTTGATGAACCATTTCAGCTCTTCGAGCTGCTGCTCGGGCGTCAGAGTCGATGGGTTGAATTCATCGGCGATCCATTTCTTCGCGGCCTCTTCATAGGCATCCGCCCAGGCCGCACCGCTCAAACCGGACAACGCCAGCAAGGCGGCCAACGCCATGCTATGTCGGGTCTTGTTGTTATTGTCGAACATAGAGACCTCCATCTCAGGATTTGGGGAGAGGCATACCGGCGGCAGCCCGGCTCAGCCCCAGCGCATGACTGCGCACAACCACAACAGCGATAGCAGCGACGCTATCCACACGCTCCAGTCGGTCACGCCTATCACCAGCAGGTGCAGGTAGGCGCTGCCGAGCAGACCGATGAACAACCGATCACCCCGGGTGGTGGTGATCGGCAGAAAACCCTTGCGCTCGACGCACGGCCAGCGCAGCTCGACCAGCGTCATGCCGGCCAGCAGTACGGCGATGCCGGCGAAGAACAGCGCGGTTGGTAGAGTCCAGGCCATCCAGCTCATGACGAACCTCCCTTACACGCGACCGAGGGCGAAGCCCTTGGCCACGTGGTTGCGAACGAACCAGATCACCAGCATCCCCGGAAGGATGGTCAGTACCCCGGCAGCAGCCAGCACGCCCCAGTCGATGCCCGAGGCGGACACGGTACGGGTCATCACCGCCGCGATGGGCTTGGCGTCCACCGAGGTCAGGGTGCGCGCCAGCAGCAACTCGACCCAGGAGAACATGAAGCAGAAGAAGGCGGTGACGCCAATGCCGGAGCGGATCAGCGGAATGAAGATCTTCACGAAGAACTTGGGGAAACTGTAGCCGTCGATATAGGCCGTCTCATCGATTTCCTTCGGCACGCTGGACATGAAGCCTTCGAGAATCCACACCGCCAGCGGCACGTTGAACAGACAGTGCGCCAGTGCCACGGCGATATGGGTGTCGAACAGGCCGATGGACGAGTACAGCTGGAAGAACGGCAGCAGGAACACCGCTGGCGGCGCCATGCGGTTGGTCAGCAGCCAGAAGAACAGGTGTTTGTCGCCGAGGAAGCGATAGCGCGAGAAGGCATAGGCCGCCGGCAGCGCCACGCTGAGCGAGATCAGGGTGTTGAGGCTGACGTAGTACAGCGAGTTGAGGTAGCCCTCGTACCAGCTGCGGTCGGTGAAGATCACCCGGTAGTTGTCCAGGGTGAAACTCTGCGGCCACAGGCTGAGGCCACCGAGGATCTCGGTATTGCTCTTGAACGACATGTTCAGCAGCCAGTAGATCGGCACCAGCAGAAACAGGAAATAGATCAGCAGTACCAGGCGTTTGCGTAGCGTCATGGTCGGCCTCAGCGGGTTTTGTCGTCGTGGGTCATGGCGGTGTAGAACAACCAGGACACCAGCAGGATGATCAGGAAGTACACCAGCGAGAACGCCGCTGCCGGGCCCAGATCGAACTGGCCGATGGCCATTTGCGTCAGGGTCTGGCTGAGGAAGGTGGTGGCGTTGCCAGGCCCGCCGCCGGTGAGCACGAAGGGCTCGGTGTAGATCATGAAACTGTCCATGAAGCGCAGCATCACCGCGATCAGCAGCACGCTTTTCAGCTTGGGCAGCTGGATATGGCGGAACACCGCCCAGTTCGACGCGCGGTCAATGCGCGCCGCCTGGTAATAGACGTCAGGAATGGCGCGCAGGCCGGAGTAGCACAGCAGCGCCACCAGCGAGGTCCAGTGCCAGACGTCCATGATCAGCACCGTCACCCAGGCGTCCATGGTGTTGGAGGCATAGTTGTAGCTGATGCCCAGCTTGTTCAGCGCCCAGCCCATCAGGCCGATATCGGCGCGGCCGAAGATCTGCCAGATGGTGCCCACCACGTTCCACGGGATCAGCAGCGGAATGGCCATCAGGATCAGACACAGCGACGCCCAGCGCCCGCGTGTCGGCATGCACAAGGCGATGGCGATGCCCAGCGGGATCTGGATCAGCAGCACGCAGGCGGAAAAGATGAACTGGCGCAGCAGCGAGTCGTGCAGGCGCGGGTCCTGCAACACCTGGCGATACCAGTCGACGCCGACGAAGTAGCGCGTGGACGGATCGAAGATGTCCTGCACCGAATAGTTGACCACCGTCATCATCGGCACGATGGCGCTGAACGCCACCAGCAGGAATACCGGCAGCACCAGCCACCAGGCCTTGTTGTTCTGCACCCTCATGGCGCCACCTCCACCAGGTAGTCGTCGGCATAGAGCATCAGCCACTGCGCCGGGAAGCTCAGGTAGACCTGCTCGCGCGGCACGGGCTGATCCTCCTGCAGGCGCACCTTGAGCACCTGGCCGTCGAGATCGAAGGTGAGAATCTTGTAGGTGCCGAGATCCTCGACATGCAGCACCCGACCACACAGCGCGTCTTCATAGGCGCCATCCCAGAGATGCACGAACTCGGGACGGATGCCCACCTGCAGGCGCTTGCCGTCCAGCTCGGCGAGGCGCTGGTTGAGCGCGGCGGAGAGCGGCAACATCGTCCCGGCAAAACGCACGCCGCCCTCGCAGCGCTGCACCTCGATCAGGTTCATGCCCGGGCTGCCTATGAAATAGCCGACGAAGGTGTGCCCCGGGCGCTCGAACAGCTCGCGCGGCGTGCCGAACTGGACGATCTGTCCGCCATACATCACCGCGATCTTGTCGGCGAAGGTGGAGGCCTCCAGCTGATCGTGGGTGACGTAGACCATGGTGATGTTGAACTGCTCGTGGATCTGCTTGAGCTTGCGCCGCAGCTTCCATTTCAGGTGCGGGTCGATCACCGTCAGTGGCTCGTCGAAGAGGATCGCCGAGACGTCGTCACGCACCAGACCACGGCCCATGGAGACCTTCTGTTTCTCGTCGGCGGTGAGGTTGCGCGCCTTCTTGTGCAGCAGCGGATGCAGCTCCAGCACCTCGGCGATCTCGTGCACCTTGCTCATCACCCGCGCTTTGTCCATGCCCTGATTGCGCAGTGGGAAGGCCAGGTTGTCGAACACCGTCATGGTGTCGTAGACCACCGGAAACTGGAAAACCTGGGCAATGTTGCGCTCCTGCGGCGACAGCGTGTTGACCGCCTTGCCGTCGAACTGCACTTCACCCTGCGACGGGCTGAGCAGGCCGGAGATGATGTTGAGCAACGTGGACTTGCCGCAGCCTGACGGCCCCAGCAGCGCATAGGCGCCGCCCTGCTGCCAGACATGGTTCATCTCGCGAATCGCGTAGTCTTCCGGCGCCTTCGGCACGCCGCTGTAGCTGTGCGCGAGGTTGTGCAAGCGAATCTCGGCCATCAGGCAGCCCTCCCCTGGCGGCGACTGGGCGCCTGCACCAACTGCCCATCGGCGGCGAACACGAACAGCTTGTGGGTGGGGATGTAGATCAGGATCGGTGTATCCACCGCGTACTCGTGCACGCCCGGCAGATGCAGCACCAGCACGAACTGCTCGTTGCGCACATGCAGGAAGGTTTCCGAGCCGCTGATCTCGGCCAGCTCGACGGTTACCGCCAACTCCAGATCATCGTCATTGGACGGCACCAGGCCGATATGGCTGGGGCGCACGCCGAAGCGATATTCACCCTCGGCGATGCCGCGCAGATCGGGGTTGAGCGGAAAATGCACGCAATCGGCGAAGCTCACCTCAGTGCCACTGATGCGTCCAGGCAGCAGATTGATCGCCGGTTCCGAAAACAGCTCGGCGGCCAGCATCTGCTGCGGACGGTGGTAGACCTCGGCGGTCTTGCCGCTCTGCACCACCCGCCCCTCATGCAGGATGGTGGTGGTGCCACCCAGGGCCAGCGCCTCGTTGGGCTCGGTGGTGGCGTAGATGGCGATGGTGTGGCGCGCCTGGAACAGCTCGCGCATTTCCTGGCGCAGCTCCTCACGCAGCTTGTAATCGAGGTTGACCAGAGGCTCGTCGAAAAGAATCAGCGAGGCGTCCTTGACCAGCGCCCGCGCCATGGCCGTGCGCTGCTGCTGGCCGCCGGACAACTCCAGCGGGTAGCGCGACAGCAGTTTCTCTATGCGCAGCATGCGCGCGGTGGCCTCGACCTTCTCGACGATCTGCTCCTTGGCCACACCGGCCTGACGCAGCGGCGAGGCGATGTTCTCGAACACCGTCAGGGTCGGGTAGTTGATGAACTGCTGATAGACCATCGACACGTTGCGCTGGCGCACCGGCATACCCGTGACATCGGCACCGTTCATCAGCACACGGCCGCTGCTGGGCCGATCCAGACCGGCCATCAGCCGCATCAGGCTGGTCTTGCCGGCCAGGGTGCGGCCGAGCAGGACGTTGAATGAGCCGGGTTCGAAACTCAGGCAGGCATCGTCGATATGCACCTGGCCATCGACGATACGGGTGACGTGTTCGAGCTTGAGCGACATGGCCTGTCCTTTTTCTTGTCGTGCCATTCGGTTGCGAACATCGATAGCGACAAGCGTGCCAGTGCCCAAAAATCAGACGTATCTCTTTGATAGAAATCAAAAAAGCCATTCAAGCTCATTAGCACGCTGGTATTCCGCTGAACACTTTTGAACAGTCGAATGTGAACAACTGAACAATTCGTTCGTTGACTTTGAACAGGCTTGAACGAAACTGAATTGATCGCGGCGCAGATCGCGAACCAACAAGAAGAGATCATGTATGACAGAAGCTGCCCGCGCCCCGGCGCACGACACCCTCATCCAGGAGTCCTGGTCGCGCTGTCGTGACTATGGCCTGACCCATCAGAGCTCGCCGCGCTTCGACCCACCGCCTGCCGGCGAACTTTCGGCCCTGCTGGAAAGCCGCCAGGCCCTGGTGCAGACCACCCACCAGGAAGTTCTGCCCTACTACGGCACCATCCTCGCCAACTCCAACTGCCTGATCATGCTCGCCGACGAGCAGGGCCGGCTGTTGCAATCCTGGGGCGACCAGCGCTTCATCGAGCCGCGCCAGGCCGCCGGTTTCATTGCCGGCGCCAGTTGGCTGGAGCGCTACACCGGCACCAACGCCATCGGCACCGCGCTCAGTTGCGGCCAGGCCGTGCATATCCAGCACGACGAGCACTTTCTCAAGGCCAACCGTTTCATGACCGGCTCGGCCTCGCCGATCTTCGACGAGCAACGGCGCATGATCGCCGTGCTCGACGTGTCCAGCGACAGCTACCTGCCGCCGGCGCACACCCTCGGCATGGTCAAGATGATGAGCCAGTCGGTGGAGAACCGCCTGATCCTCAAGCTGTTCGCCGACCAGTATCACCTGCTCAGCTTCAACACCAGCCTCGATAACCTCGACAGCCCCTGGGCCGGCCTGGTGGTGTTCGACGAACAAGGCCACGTGGTGTCCGCCAACCGCCGCGCCGACAACCTGCTGGGCCAACCCCTGACCTACGGCGCCATCGAGCAGCTGTTCGACGTGCCGCTGCAACAGCTGCTCAACCAACCGGACGGCCAGCCCTTCAGCCTGCGCACCAGTGGCCATTTTCGCTTCCATGCTCGGGTACGTCGCCCTGCCCGACCCGCTCCGATCCAGCCTCGCGACTTCCGCCCGCAAGCTACCCAGAGAACGCCGCAAGAGCCACGCCTGCATACTCTGAGCGCTGGTGATGCGCGGATGGACAAGGTCGTGCGCCAGGCCGAACGCCTGCTGGAGAAGGACATTCCGATCCTGATTCAGGGCGAAACCGGTGCCGGCAAGGAGGTTTTCGTCAAGGCCCTGCACCAGGCCAGTTCGCGCGCCAGTCAGCCGTTCATCGCGGTCAACTGCGCGGCCATTCCGGCCGAGCTGGTGGAGTCGGAGCTGTTCGGCTACGAGAAAGGCGCCTTTACCGGCGCCAGCCAGAAGGGCCACATCGGGCTCATCCGCAAGGCGCACAAGGGCACGCTGTTTCTCGACGAGATCGGCGACATGCCGCTGCGCGTGCAGGCGCGCCTGCTGCGCGTGCTGCAGGAACGTTGCGTGCAGCCGCTGGGCAGCAGCGAGCTGCATCCGGTCGACGTGCGCCTGGTCTCTGCCACCAACCGCCCGCTGCGCCAGGATGTCGACAGCGGCCAGTTCCGCGCCGACCTGTACTACCGCATCAGCGGCCTGAACCTCGAGCTGCCGCCACTGCGCGAACGCAGCGACAAGCAGGCGCTGTTCCATAAACTGTGGGAGCAGCACCGTGAACCCCACCAGCGCGCGGGTATCAGCCGCGAGGTACTGGAGCTGTTTCAGCACCACCCCTGGCCAGGCAACCTGCGCCAACTCAGCAGCGTGCTGCGCGTGGCGCTGGCCATGGCGGACGACCAGCCCATACGCGCCGAACACCTGCCGGACGACTTCTTTCTCGACCTGCCGACGGACACGACCCTGCAAGCACACCCCGAGCCCGACGATCTGGCCAGCCAGTACCAGGCCTGCGGCGGCAACATTTCCTACCTTGCCCGCCACCTCGGTCTGAGCCGCAACACGCTGTACAAGCGCCTACGCGAACAGGGCGTCAGACCCTGACGGCACGCCGGGTCTTTATGCCCAGCCGCCAGCCCTGCTGCATGCCCGCGGCTGCCAGCAGAATGGCCGCCACACCGAGCCACTGCAGCGGGCTGAGCCAGTGATCGAAGGCCAGCCAGTCGACGAGGATCGCCGCCACCGGATAAATGAACGACAGCGCGCCGGTCAGCGCCGTCGGCAGTTTTTGGATGGCGCCGTAGAGCAGCATGTACATCAGCCCGGTATGCACCACACCCAGGGTCGCAAGGCTGGCCCAGGCCACCTCGCCCTGCGGCAGCTGATGCCCAGCCAGGGGCGCCAGCATCAGCACACCGGTCAGCAACTGGATCAGCGCGATCAGATGCGGCGGCGTAGCGCTGAGGCGTTTGACGATCAATGCCGCGACCGCATAGAGCAGCGCCGCCCCCAGCGCCAGGGCGATGCCCAGCAGGTAGTTGCCACCGGCCACCGCGCCCCGCCCGTGGGCACTGACGATGGCCAGCATGCCGATGAAAGCCAGCGCCAGCCAACCGAGCTTGAGCCAGGTGATGCGCTCGCCGAGAAACAGCGCCGCCAGGCCCACCAACATGAAAGGCTGGACGTTGTAGACCACGGTGCTGACGGCGATGGAGGCCTGCGCGTAAGAGGCGAACAACAGCAACCAGTTACCGACGATGGCCACGCCGCTGAGCACCGCCAGCAGCAATACGCGCCGCCCCAGAAGCTCGGCACGCAGCAGGCCGAGCACGGCGCAGACCAACAGCAACATGCCGCCGCCGATCAGGCAGCGCCAGAACACCACATCCACCACGGCCTGGCCGGATACCAGGACGAACCAACCGATGGTGCCGGAAATCAGCATGGCGGCGACCATTTCCAGCGAACCGCGTTTGAGGTTGTTATCCATGAGGGGAGCCTCTTCGAGAGATGACGATAATTATCCGAAGGTGCAACTTCCCTCTCCATGGAGAATCTGAGGCAGAATCCAGTCCTCGCCTTTTTTACAACGGCATATTCCGGCTTTTACCTAACGAGGCCTGCAATGACCGATGAAATCGACCAGACCCTGATCGCCGCCCTGATGGAAGACTCGCGGCGTTCACTCAAAGCCCTGGCGCAGATCAGTGGCCTGTCCTCCCCCAGCGTGGCCGAGCGGCTGCGCCGCCTGGAGGAACGCGGCGTGCTCAAGGGCTATACGGTGGAGATCGATCCGCGCCATTTCGGCTATCAGTTGCAGGCCATCGTTCGCGTGCGGCCGCTGCCCGGCAAGCTGCATGAAGTGGAGCGACTGATTCAGGCCACGCCCGAGTTCACCGAATGCGACAAGGTCACCGGCGAGGACTGCTTCGTGGCTCGCCTGCACGTGCGCTCCATGGAGCAACTGGACGAGGTGCTCGACCGCATCAACGGCTACGCCGAAACCAACACTGCCATCGTCAAGAAGACCTCGGTGCCCCGCCGCCTGCCCCCGATGAACTGACAAGGAACGATCATGCGCCCATCCCTTCGCCCCCTGCTCGTCACGCTCGGCCTTTGCCTGGGTAGCCAATCGGCCTTCGCCGAGCTGAACCAGGCCGTCGATGCTGCCGTGAAACCGATGATGCAGACCTATGCCATCCCCGGCATGGCCATCGCCATCAGCCACAAGGGCCAGCAGCATTTCTTCGAATACGGCGTCGCCTCACGTGAAAGCGGCCAGGCGGTGGATCGCCACACCCTGTTCGAACTGGGCTCGATCAGCAAACTCTTCACCGCCACCCTCGGCGCCTACGCCGAAGCGCGCGGCACGCTGAACCTCAGCGACAACGCCAGCCAATATCTGCCAGAGCTGCGCGGCACTGCCTTCGATCACATCAGCCTGCTGGATCTGGCCACCTACACCGCCGGCGGCCTGCCACTGCAATTTCCGGACGCGGTCAGCAGCGAACGGCAAATGCTCGACTACTACCGCAACTGGCAGGCGGTTTATGCGCCGGGTATGCAGCGGCTGTATTCCAACCCCAGCATCGGCCTGTTCGGCCACCTGGCAGCGGCCAGTATGGCCAAGCCGTTTCAGCAGTTGATGGAGAAGGACCTGTTGCCGCAACTGGGCATGCAGGAAAGCTACGTGCAGATACCTACCGAGCAGATGACGCGGTATGCCTGGGGCTACCGCGATGACAAGGCCGTGCGCGTGAGTCCCGGCGTGCTGGATGCCGAGGCCTACGGCTTGAAATCCACTGCCGCCGACATGCTGCGCTTCATCGACGCCAACCTGCACCCGGACAAGCTGCCCGCACCGCTGCGTCAGGCCGTCAGTTCCACCCATCGCGGTTACTACCAGGTTGCTGACATGGCCCAGGCTCTGGGCTGGGAGCGCTATGCCTACCCCATCAGCCTGACGAAGCTGCAGGCCGGCAACTCTGCAGAAATGGCGCTGCAACCCCAGCCGGTGGAGCGCTTCAGCGTGCCCAAGCCAGCCGAAGGTGACCTGCTGCTGAACAAGACCGGCTCGACCAACGGTTTCGGCGCCTACATTCTGCTGCTACCGGCGCGCGATACCGGTCTGGTGATACTCGCCAACCGTAACTATCCCAATGCCGAGCGCGTGCGCCTGGCGTTGCAATTGCTCGAGAGCCTCGAACCCTAGGCTGTTTTGCAAGGCATCGGTGCGCAGGATGCGTACCTTACGCTTACAGACTGCGCGCGATCACCATCCGCTGCACATCGCTGGTGCCTTCGTAGATCTGGCAGACGCGCACGTCGCGGTAGATGCGCTCGACCGGGAAATCTTTCAGGTAGCCATAACCGCCTAGCGTCTGGATCGCCGCCGAACACACCCGCTCGGCCATCTCCGAGGCGAACAGCTTGGCCATCGACGCCTCGGTCAGGCATGGCTGGCCTGCCTCACGCAGGCTCGCCGCGTGGTGCACCATCTGCCGCGCCACGGCGATCTGCGTGGCCATGTCGGCCAGGCGAAACGCCACCGCCTGGTGTTCGATGATCGGCTTGCCGAAGGTCACCCGCTCGTGGGCGTAATCACGCGCCGCCTCGAACGCGGCGCGGGCCATGCCCACTGATTGCGCAGCGATGCCGATGCGCCCACCTTCCAGGTTGGCCAGGGCAATGCGATAGCCTTCGCCCTCCTCACCCAGGCGCAGGTCGGCCGGAATGCGCACGTCGTCGAGTTGGAGCTGGCAGGTGTCGGAGGCGTGCTGACCGAGCTTGTCCTCGACCCGCACCACCGAGAACCCTGGCGTGTCGGTGGGTACGATAAAGGCGCTGATGCCCTTCTTGCCGGCTTGCGGATCGGTGACGGCGAACACGATGACCATGCCGGCATGGCTGCCGGAGGTGATGAACTGCTTGGCGCCACTCAGCACGTAGTGATCGCCATCGCGCCGGGCGCGGGTGCGTAGATCGCTGGCGTCGGAGCCGGCCTGCGGCTCGGTCAGGGCGAAGGCACCGAGCATGCTGCCCTCGGCCAGCGGACGGAGAAAACGCTGTTTCTGCGCCTCGCTGCCGTATTTGAGGATCGGCATGCAGCCCACCGAGTTGTGCACGCTCATGATGGTAGAACAGGCGCCGTCGCCCGCGGCGATCTCCTCCAGGGCCATGGCGTAGGCCAGATGACCCGTTTCGGCACCGCCCCACTGCTGCGGCACCAGCATGCCCATAAAGCCCAACTGGCCCATCTCGGCGATGGCCTCGGCAGGGAAGCGATGCTCGCGGTCCCAGTCGGCGGCGAAGGGCTTAAGCCGTTCCTGGGCGAACTGGCGGGCCATGTCGCGGATCAGTAGTTGTTCTTCGTTGGGCAGCATGGCTGGCTCCGATAATGCGGGTTGATCAATGACAGGACCGCTCGGATGTCGCGGGGCCGTCTAGGCCATGCGCACCGAGAGTATTTTCCGTAGTCAGCGGTGCGCACGGCGCACCCTACGTACCGAAGGCGATTCGTAGGGTGTGCGGCGCCGCCCGGGTCGTGCGCATCAATGGTTTTTGCTTCACAACCTTTCGATGGCCACCGCGGTGGCCTCGCCGCCGCCGATGCACACGGAGGCCACGCCACGCTTGAGTCCGTACTGGCTCAGGGCATTGAGCAGGGTCACCAGCACGCGCGCACCGGAGGCGCCGATGGGGTGGCCGAGGGCGCAGGCGCCGCCGTGCACGTTGAGCTTGGCGTGGGGGATCTCCAGGTCGCGCATGGCCACCATGGGCACCACCGCGAAGGCCTCGTTGATCTCGTACAGGTCCACTTCGTTCAGGCTCCAGCCGCTGCGTGCCAGCACGCGCTGGATCGCGGTGACCGGCGCGGTGGTGAACAGGTTCGGCGCCTGGGCATGGCCGGCATGGGCGACGATGCGCGCCAGCGGACTCAGGCCTCGCCGCTCGGCCTCGGACTGGCGCATCAGCAGCAGGGCCGCAGCGCCGTCGGAAATCGAGCTGGAGTTGGCCGCGGTCACCGTGCCGCCGTCGCGGAACGCCGGCTTGAGCGTGGGAATCTTCTCCGGCCTGGCCTTGGGCGGCTGCTCGTCGGCGGCGATCAGGCGCCGCTCGCGCCCGGCAGGAGCCTCGAGCGCGACGATCTCGTCGGCAAAATGGCCGGCCTCCATCGCCTGCTGCGCCCGGCGCAGCGACTCCAGGGCGTAGGCGTCCTGCTCCTGGCGGGTAAAGCCGTAGCTCTGCGCGCAGTCCTCGGCGAAGGTGCCCATCAGCCGTCCGCGCTCGTAGGCGTCTTCCAGGCCGTCGAGGAACATATGGTCGAGCACCTGGCCGTGGCCCATGCGATAGCCCGCGCGGGCGCGCTGTAGCAGGTACGGCGCGTTGGACATGCTTTCCATGCCGCCGGCCACCAGCACCTCGGCGCTGCCAGCCAGCAGTTGGTCGTGGCCGAGCATCAGCGCCTGCATGCCCGAGCCGCACATCTTGTTCAGCGTGGTGCATTGCGCCGCCTGGCTCAGGCCCGCGCCGAGCGCCGCCTGGCGCGCCGGGGCCTGGCCCTGACCGGCCTGCAGCACGCAGCCCATCAGCACGGCATCCACCGCCTCGGCCGCGAGTCCGGCGCGCTGCAGGGTGGCGCGAATGGCGGCGGCGCCCAGTTCGGCGGCGGACAGGCCGGCCAGGTCACCGAGAAAACCGCCCATGGGAGTTCGGGCGGCGCTGACGATCACGACCGGATCGGTTGCAGACATGGTTGTCTCCTGAAAGTCGTTGGTGTGCCATGGATTGCGGCCAGGTCGATCAGCTCACCCCGGGCGGATGCAATCCGGGTCATGTGTCGGTTACTTCGCCGCCATACGCAGCGCGCCATCGAGGCGGATCACCTCGCCGTTGAGCATGGGGTTCTCGACGATGTGGCGCACCAGCGCGGCGTATTCCTCGGGGCGGCCCAGGCGCGGCGGGAACGGCACGCCGGCGGCCAGCGAGTCGCGCACCTCCTGCGGCATGCCGGCCATCATCGGCGTCTCGAAGATGCCCGGGGCGATGCACATCACGCGGATGCCCGAGCGCGCCAGCTCGCGCGCCGCCGGCAGGGTCATGGCGGCCACCCCGCCCTTGGAGGCGGCATAGGCGGCCTGACCGATCTGCCCGTCGAAAGCCGCCACCGAAGCGGTATTGACGATCACCCCGCGCTCGCCCTCGGCATTCGGCGGGTTCTGCGCCATGGCCTCGGCGGCCAGGCGTAGCAGGTTGAAACTACCGACCAGGTTGACCTCGACGGTGCGGCGGAAGCTGTCCAGGCCATGCACGCCACTGCGCCCCAGGACCTTCTCGGCCGGTGCGATACCGGCGCAGTTGACCAGCCCGTGCACGGCGCCAAAGGCTTCCAGTGCCTGCGCCACGGCCACACGGCCATCCTCCTCGCGGATGATGTCGGCCTGCACGAAGCGGGCGCCCTCGCCCAGCTCTGCGGCAGCGCGCTGCCCCGCTTCGGCATTGATGTCCAGCAGCAGCACCTTGCCGCCCTGGCCGAGCAGCTGACGGGCAGCGGCCAGGCCCAGGCCGGAGCCGCCACCGGTGATCAGAAATACGGAATCTTCGATACGCATAGCACGCTCCAGCAACGAGTCAGAACCATGCTCGCGCCGAGCGCCGCCGTCGACAATGGCGAAAGTCGTCTATCGCTCTGAGCGCTTTGGACAATCGGGCGTCGGGTGTATCAGCGCGCGGTACTGCCCCGGCGTAGAGCCGGTCCACTTCTTGAACGCCTTGTAGAAGGCGCTGATGTCGGCGAAACCGAGCACGCCGGCCAGCTCGACGAAATCGCCCTCGCCGGCATCCAAGCGGGTGATAGCCAGTTCGCGCCGCACCTGATCCTTGAGCCCCTGGTACGACTGGCCCTCCTGGGCCAACTTGCGGCGCAGGGTCGAGGGCGCCATGTAGAAATGGCTGCTGAGCGCCTCGAAGTCGGGCCAGCGTGCGGCGCTCAGCGAGCGCAGATAGGCACGGATACGCGCCCCCAGGCTTTGCGGGTCGCGGTAGCGCACCAGGATATTGGCTGGTGCGCCGGCCAGAAAGCGCTTCAGTTCGCGCTCGCTGCGGCGCACCGGCTGCGCCAGGCAGTCGGCGTTGAACAGCAGGCGGCTGGAGGGGCGCTCGAAGCGCAGGTTGTCGCAGAACATCACCCGGTAGTCCTCGAGATAGCCCGGCGCGGGACAGCGCAGGTCGATGCCGAGGATCGGCAGGCGCCGGCCGGCCAGCCAGCACAGCAGGCCATGCACCATCAGCCACAGGGTGAAGTAGGCGAAGGCCCGACTGTGCTGGCCGTCCGGCTCGTCCAGGGCGATTTCGGCCAGGCTGCCCTGCTGCACCAGACGCGGGCTGAGGCCGTCGAAGACCAGTCCGCAGAAGGCCAGCACCCGTTCCAGCGCCGCGCCCAGGGTGGGCTCGCGCAGGGCGATGGCAGCCATGAAGGCGAAGCTGCCGGCCTTCATGCGCCGGGCGTTCATGCCGAAGAACTCGTCGTCCATGCTCGCCGCCAGGGCGCGCCAGAGCTGCCCGTAGAGCGCCGAAGGCACACGCCCGTAGGGGCGCTCCAGCGCCTGTGCAGGCAGGCCGACGCGCTCCAGCAGCGCCGCCACGTCGAGCCCGCGGCGGCGCGCCTCGAGCAACGCCTCGCCGACCAGTTGTACCGAGATGGTGCCCTTCTCCACTGCCATGCCGCCCCGCGTCAGCCCCGTCCTGCAACGCGGGCCAGTTTGCCTGCGCCGCCGACGCGAGGCCAGCCGCTCAGCGGCCGACCAGGCGCAGCGGCGGTGCCAGCTCGGCCTGCATCAGTTCGCGCATGCGAAACTTCTGCACCTTGCCGGTTACGGTCATGGGGAATTCCTCGACGAAGCGGAAATGGCGCGGCACCTTGAAGTGGGCGATGCGCCCCTTGCAGTACTCGGCGAGCGCCTCGGCGGTGAGGACCTGATCCGGGTGCAGCTTGACCCAGGCGGCCACTTCCTCGCCGTACTTGCTGTCGGGAATGCCGATCACCTGCACGTCGGCCACCGCCGGGTGGCCGAACAGGAACTCCTCGATCTCGCGCGGGTACACGTTCTCGCCTCCGCGGATGATCATGTCCTTGTTGCGCCCTACGATGCTCAGGTAGCCCGCCTCGTCCATCACCGCCAGGTCGCCGGTGTGCATCCAGCGCGCGCCGTCGATCGCCTCGGCGGTGGCCTCGGGGTTGTTCCAGTAACCGAGCATCACGCTGTAGCCGCGGGTGCACAGCTCGCCGATCTGCCCGCGCGCGACGATGCGCCCGTGCTCATCGACCACCTTGCTCTCCAGGTGCGGCTGAGTACGTCCGACGCTGGCCACGCGGCGCTGCAGGTCGTCGTCCGCCGCGGTCTGGGTCGACACCGGGCTGGTCTCGGTCATGCCGTAGGCGATCTGCACCTCGGCCATGTGCATCTCGCCGATCACCCGCTTCATCACCTCGATCGGGCAGGTCGCCCCGGCCATGATTCCTGTGCGTAGGCTGGACAGATCGAATTCGGCGCGGCGCGGGTGATCCAGCTCGGCGATGAACATGGTGGGCACGCCATACAGCACCGTGGCGCGCTCCTCGGCCACCGCCTGCAGGGTGCTCAGCGGCTCGAAGGCCGGGCCGGGATAGATCATGGTGCTGCCGTGGGTCATGCAACCGAGATTGCCCATCACCATGCCGAAACAGTGGTACAGCGGCACCGGGATCACCATGCGGTCCTGTTCGCTCAGCCCCAGACTCTCGCCGACCATGTAGCCGTTGTTGAGGATGTTGTAGTGGCTCAGCGTCGCACCCTTGGGAAAGCCGGTAGTGCCCGAGGTGTACTGGATGTTGATCGGGTCGTCGAACTGCAACTGGGCCTGACGACGACGCAGCACGTCGCGCGAGATCTGCCCGGCCAGGCCAAGCAGCTTGGCCCAGCCGAGCATCCCGGCGGTCGGCGTGCGCCCCAGGCTGATCACTCCGCGCAGGTCGGCAAGCCGCGTGGCATGCAGCCCACCGGGCGGGCTATCGGCCAACTCCGGGATCAGCTCGGCGAGCATGGCGTGGTAGTCGGAACTCTTGAACTGCTCGGCACAAATCAGCCAGCGGCAGCCGGACTGCTTCAGTACGTACTCCAGCTCGCTAAGACGGTAGGCCGGATTGATGTTGACCAGGATCGCGCCGACCTTCGCCATGGCGAACTGAGCGATGCACCACTCGGCGCAGTTCGGTGCCCAGATGCCGACCCGATCGCCCGGCAGCAGGCCGAGGGCGAGCAGGCCGCGGGCGCAGCCCTCGACTACCTCGGCTAGTTCGCCCCAGCTGTAACGAAGACTCTGATGGCGCACTACTAGCGCCTCTCTGCGTGCGTGCAGGCGCACCGTAGCGTCGAAGGCTTCGCCTATGGTCATGGCCAGCAGGGGGTTGTCCTGCGGGCCGCGGGTGTAGCTGAGCTGAGTCATGTCGGTACCCATTTGTTGTGCTTGTTATGGGGAATCCGCGAGCGCGGAGATCGCCGGCACTCCCAACAGGAAGCATGCCAAGGAGACGCAAGCCGTCTGTTCCCAGCGCCTGCTACCGCTGCGCGGTTTCAATCGGAGCGGTGCAGCTGTCTCGTTTTGCGACAGCTGTATGTCTTCGATACAGCCTGGCCAGCCCCGCGACCGCCAGCGGAAGCCCGCAGACGCAATCTGGCACGGCCTTGCCGGCACTGGCACAGGCGTTGCTCAAGCCCCGACACAAAACCACAACAAGAGGCTTCGTCCATGGAAACCCTACCGCTACACCGCAAAACCCTCGATTTCCTTGCCCGACCGCAACGCATGCTGATCGGCGCCCAGTGGCTGGATGCCGCCAACGGCAATAGCCTGCAGGTGCGCAACCCGGCCACCGGCGAGCCGCTGGCCAGCGTCCCCTCGGCCAGCGCCGCGGACGTGGACCGCGCCGTGCAGGCCGCCCGCACTGCCTTCTACGACTCCGCCTGGAGCCGCACCCGCCCGCGCGAACGGCAGAACCTGCTGTGGCGCCTGGCCGACCTGATCGAGCGTGACGCCGACGTGCTGGCCGAGCTGGAATGCCTGAACAATGGCAAGAGCGCCCAGGTCGCCCGCGCTATGGACGTACAACTGTGCATCGACTTCCTGCGCTACATGGCCGGCTGGGCCACCAAGATCGAAGGCAGCACGGTTGAGCCATCTCTGCCATTGATGCCGAACGAGGATTTCCACGCCTATATCCGCCGCGAGGCGGTGGGCGTAGTGGGCGCCATCGTGGCCTGGAATTTTCCGCTGCTGCTGGCCTGCTGGAAGCTCGGTCCGGCGCTGGCCAGCGGCTGCACCCTGGTGCTCAAACCGGCCGACGAAACCCCGCTGAGCGCGCTGAAACTGGCCGAGCTTGTTCTGGAGGCTGGGTACCCGGCCGGGGTGTTCAACGTGGTCACCGGCACCGGCCTGAACGCCGGCGCCGCGCTGTCCAGCCACCCCGGAGTGGACAAGCTGACCTTCACCGGCTCCACCGAGGTGGGCAAGCAGATCGGCAAGGCGGCCATGGACAACATGACCCGCGTGACCCTGGAGCTGGGCGGCAAATCGCCGACCATCGTGCTGGCTGATGCCGACCTGCAGCAGGCCGCCGCCGGGGCCGCCAGCGCCATCTTCTTCAACCAGGGCCAGGTGTGCTGCGCCGGCTCGCGCCTGTACGTGCAGCGCAAGCACTTCGACAACGTGGTGGCCGACATCGCCGCCATCGCCAACGGCATGAAGCTGGGCAACGGCCTCGACCCCAGCGTGCAGATGGGCCCGCTGATCTCCGCCAAGCAGCAGGATCGGGTCACCGGCTACATCAACCTGGGCCGCGAGCTTGGCTCCACCGTCGCCTGCGGCGGCGAAGGCTTCGGCCCCGGCTACTTCGTTCAGCCGACGGTGCTGGTGGACGTCGACCAGCGCCACCGCCTGGTCCAGGAGGAAATCTTCGGCCCGGTGCTGGTGGCCATGCCCTTCGACGATATCGACGAGGTGGTGCGCCTGGCCAACGACAACCCCTATGGCCTGGGCGCCAGCATCTGGTCCAACGACCTCGGCGCGGTGCACCGGATGATTCCGCGCATCCGCTCCGGCTCGGTGTGGGTCAACTGCCACAGCGCCCTCGACCCGGCCCTGCCGTTCGGCGGCCACAAACTCTCCGGCATCGGCCGCGAGATGGGCGCCGCCGCCATCGAGCACTACACCGAACTGAAGACGGTGATGATCAAGCTGTGAGTTTTACGGGTGGGGGGCTGTCCCGAGCGGCCCTCCGCCCTTTTTTATTCCGGGCGCGCCGGTGACGTGCCAGACATCACGCAGGCGAGCGGCCTGCTACCCCTGCTCCATCCCCTTGAGCTTGCGATACAGCGTCGCGCGGGCGATACCCAGGCTGCGCGCGGCGGCCGAGAGGTTACCGCCGGCGGCCTCCACCGCGGCGCGAATGGCCCGCGCCTCGGCAAGCTGCAGCGTACTCCCCGCCGCCAACGTCAGCCCTTCCCCCGCCACCGTCGCGGCCTGTTCGCCGCGGCCGGCGCGCACCTCGTCCGGCAGGTGCTGCACACCGATCTCGCCGTCGTCCTCGGCCAGCGCCGCAGCCAGGCGCAGGCACTGGTAGAGCTGGCGGATATTGCCCGGCCAGTGATAGTCCAGCAGCGCCTGCAGCGCCGCCGGGCTCAGCTGGAGAGGCTGCTGTGCGGTGGTCTCGGCGCGCAGCAGGTGCTGGATCAGCGCCGCCAGGTCGCGCCGCTCGCGCAGTGCCGGCAGGCTCACGCGCAGGCCGTTGATGCGGTAGTAGAGATCCTCGCGAAAGCCCTGCTCGGCGCTGAGCTGCTGCAGGTCGCGGTGGGTGGCGCAGATCAGCGCGCAGTCCACCTTGATCAGCTGGTTGCTGCCCAGGCGGCTCAGGCTGCGCTCCTGCAGCACGCGCAAGAGACGGCCCTGCAGCTCCAGCGGCATGTCGCCGATCTCGTCGAGAAACAGCGTGCCCTTGTGCGCCTGCTCGATCTTGCCGATGGCGCCGCCCTTGCGGCTGCCGGTGAAGGCGCCTTCGACATGGCCGAACAGCTCCGACTCGATCAGGCTGGCCGGAATCGACGAGCAGTTGATGGCCACGAAGGCTTCGCCGGCCCGCGCACTGCTCTCGTGCAGCAAGCGGGCGAAGACCTCCTTGCCAGTGCCCGTCTCGCCATTGATCAGCACCGGGATGTCGCGGGCGAAGGCCTTGCGCGCCCGCGCCAGGGCATCCTGCAGCGCCGGGTCCTGCAGGCAGGCACCGCTGTGCGGTGTCGGCAGTGGCTCGGCGCTGCGCCGCGGGCGCGGTGCCTCGGCCAGCATCGGCGCCGTTCGCTGAGGCGGGCCCTGAGTGATGCAGGCGTGCAGTTCGCCGCCGTGGTGGCTGCGCAGGCGCAGCGGCGCACTGAGGTCATGGCGGCGAAAACAGGCGGCGTGGGCGAAGGGCATGTCGAATAGTTCGGCGAAGTCCAGGCCCGCGCGCACCTCGCCCATACGCAGCAACTGGCCGGCGATGCGGTTGGCGCAGCGCAGCTTGCCCGCCGGGTCGAAGGCCAGCAGCCCCTCCAGCGGCGTGCCGAGGATGTCCAGGCGATGGTGCAGATGCACCAGCAGCACCTCGCCAAGCTGGGCGAACAAGCGGTTCTCGATGGCGCGGGCAGCGAACACCAGCGACTCCAGGGTGTAGACCGAAGGCGCGCCCTGCCGGCTGCTGGCGTCCAGCACCCCGACTATGCCGCCGTCCAGACCGAAGATCGGCGTGGCCAGGCAGGAGAACTGGCGGGCCTCCTCCAGATAGTGCTCCTCGCCGACGAAGAACACCGACTCGCGCTCGGCCAGGGCGCAGCCCGGTGCCGTGGTGCCGACGTTCTGCTCGGAAAGCTGCGCGCCGATGCGAAACACCTGGCTCAGCTCACGGGTGCCGGCGCCGCGCCCGCTCAGACTGCTGAGCACCACGCCTTCCAGATCGATGCAGGCCAATACCCAATCCTGCGGCGCCAGCGCCGCGTGCAACTGCTGCATCTCGGGCATCGCGCAGTCCAGCAGCAGACGGTCGCGCTCGGCGATCTGCTTGCCACTGGCCACCAATGGCGCCTCGAACAGCAGCTTGTCGCGCTGGCACAGGCCGTAGTGCTGCGAGCGCTGCCAGGAGCGGGCGACTACCTGGGAATCGACCAGATGCTTGCCCGAGGTGGGCGTTGCGGAAGGGTCGCTGGATCTGTGCATGGCATGCGTCTCACGGCCGGGTGTCTCGAACTGGGCCAGCCCGCCCCAGGGCCACTGTCTCAGTTCGAGACAGCCTCACGGCGAGACGGCGCCCGCGCCCTGTTCGAGGACTCTTGTTGTTATACAAATCATTGATTCAGCTTGATTTTCTTCCAGCCAAAAAAGCTGGCACAGACTCTGCTCAATGACTTCACAGCCTCCGGAGAAAAAACCGGCAGCGCCAAGATCTTAAACCAAAACAATAAAGGTGATGTCATGAAAATGAGCATAGATGCGGCTCGGCCCAAACCGGCCCGGCAGTGGCTGCATGCTTCGCTGTTCGGCCTGCTGAGCGGCTTTTGCGCCAGTGCCTCGGCGCTCGACGTAGACGCCGGCGATTACACCGCCCTGCCCGCCGGCACCAACCTGGGCCTGCTCTACTACCAGCACGCCGAACGCAACCGCCTCTACGCCAACGGCGACAAGCTGCCACTGGATGCCGGCCTGGATTCGGATATCGGTATCCTGCGCGGCGTGCACTTCATGGAACTGGGCGGCTACATCGTCGACCCGCAGTTCCTCCTGCCCTTCGGCAACGTGCGCGCCAAGGACGACCTGTCGGCCCTGGGCAGCGACAGCGGCACCGGCGACCTGATCCTGGCCGCCACCGTATGGCTGGTGAACCAGCCGGAACAGCGCCGCTACTTCGGCATCACCCCCTACCTCTGGCTGCCCACCGGCAGCTACGACAACGACCGCGCCATCAACCTCGGCGAGAACCGCTGGAAAGGTGCGCTGCAGGCCGGCTACATCGAGGGCCTGGGCGACAAGTTCAGCCTCGACCTGGTGGGCGACGTGACCTTCTTCGGCAAGAACGACGACTTCGGCCCCGCCAGCCAGACTCTCAAGCAGAAGCCGCTGTTCCAGGCCCAGGCGTTCCTGCGCTACCACGTCAACGAGCGCTTCGACCTGCGCGCCGGCGTCTCGCGCCTGTGGGGCGGCGAGACCGAGGTGGATGGCCTGGACATGGACGATAAACCCAACACCAGCAAGTTCAACGTCGGCGCCAGCTGGTTCTTCACCCCGCGCGACCAGCTGCTGGTCAATTTCGGCCGCGACCTCTCGGTGGACAACGGCTTCAAGGAGCAGGGACGGGTCAACCTGCGCCTGCTACACGTTTTCTAAGCACCGCCGCCTGCCTTCCCATTCCAACAACAACAGGAGTTTCGCGTGATGCCTAACCTCATCCAATCACGCCGTTTCGTCTGCCTGCTCACCGCACTGCTGGTCGCCACAGGCGCCCAGGCCGCCAAGGTCGATGAGACCGCCATCCGTGCCAGCGAGCAAGACGGCAGCGAATGGCTCAGCCATGGCCGCACCTACGCCGAGCAGCGCTTCAGCCCGCTCAAGCAGATCGACGCCGGCAACGTCGGCAAGCTGGGCCTGGCCTGGTACCTGGATCTGGAAAACAACCGTGGCCTGGAGGCCACCCCACTGGTGTCCGACGGCGTGCTCTACGCCTCGCTGTCCTGGAGCCGGGTGATGGCCGTGGACCTGCGCAGCGGCAAGCGCCTGTGGCAGTTCGATCCCCAGGTGGATCGCGGCCGCTCTCGCTACGCCTGCTGCGACGCGGTCAACCGCGGCGTCGCCCTGTGGAACGGCAAGGTCTACGTCGGCGCCCTGGACGGCCGCCTGATCGCCCTGGACGCCAAGACCGGCCGCGAGCTGTGGAGCGAGCAGACCACCGACCCGGCCAAGCCCTACAGCATCACCGGCGCGCCGCGGGTGGTGAAGGGCAAGGTGATCATCGGCAACGGCGGCGCCGAGTACGGCGTGCGCGGCTTCTTCTCCGCCTACGATGCCGAGACCGGCAAGATGGCCTGGCGTTTCTACACGGTGCCGGGCGATCCGGCCCAGCCCTACGAGCACCCTGAGCTGGCCGAAGCGGCCAAGACCTGGAAGGGCGACCAGTACTGGAAGCTCGGCGGCGGCGGCACCGTGTGGGACAGCATGGCCTACGACCCGGAGCTGGACCTGCTGTACATCGGCACCGGCAACGGTTCGCCGTGGAACCGCGAGATCCGCAGTCCGGGCGGCGGCGACAACCTGTACCTATCGTCGATCCTGGCGCTGCGCCCGGACAGCGGCAAGCTGCTCTGGCACTACCAGACCACACCGGGCGAAACCTGGGACTTCACCGCCACCCAGCAGATCACCCTGGCCACCCTGGAGCTGGACGGCAAGCCGCGCAAGGTGCTGATGCAGGCGCCGAAGAACGGCTTCTTCTATGTGCTCGATCGCGCCACCGGCGAACTGCTCTCGGCGGAAAAGTTCGGCAAGGTGACCTGGGCCGAGAAGGTCGATCTGGCCACCGGCCGCCCGGTGGAGGTGCCCGGCTCGCGCTACGAGAAGGAGCAGGTGGTGATGTGGCCGAGCCCGTTCGGCGCGCACAACTGGCACTCCATGTCGTTCAACCCGCAGACCGGGCTGATGTACATCCCCTACCAGGAAATCCCCGGCGTCTATCGCAACGAGGGGGCCACGTTCAAAAAGATCGACGGCTTCAACACCGGTACCGGCTTCAGCGACACCCACGAGATACCCCGCGATGCGGTGAGCGGCGCCCTGCTGGCCTGGGACCCGGTACGCCAGCGCGAGGCCTGGCGCGTGCCGCATAGCTTCTACTGGAACGGCGGCACCCTGAGCACCGCCGGCAACCTGGTGTTCCAGGGCACCGCCGACGGCCAGCTGCACGCCTACTCGGCGGACAAGGGACAGCGCCTGTGGAGCTTCGCCGCGCAGACCGGCATAGTCGCCGCCCCCATCAGCTTCAGCCTGGACGGCGAACAGTACGTGGCGGTCATGGCCGGCTGGGGCGGCGTGGCGCCGCTGATCGGCGGCGACGCGGCGCTGGCGCCCGGGGTGCGCAACCTCAGCCGCCTGCTGGTGTTCAAGCTCGGCGGCCAGAGCAGCCTGCCGCCGCTGCCGCAGGCGACCACGGCCGCCGTGCAGCGCACGCCGCAAGCGGTCCAAGCGAGTGCCGCGGACCTGGACGCCGGCAAGCTGCTGTACGGCAACTACTGCTCGATGTGTCACGGCGTCGGCGCCGTCAGCGGCGGCCTGATCCCCGACCTGCGCCATACGGATCAATGGCGCCGCGACAACTTCCAGCAGATCGTCCGGGACGGCATCCTCCGTCCGCTGGGCATGCCATCCTTCAAGAACTCGCTGAGCGCGGCCGAGGTGGAACAGATCAAGGCCTATGTGATGAGCCGCGAGTACGAGGACCATCTCAAGGCGCAGCAAGCCGCCAGACCCTGACCCCCATGGGCGGGCTCGGCCCGCCCGTGGACACCACCCCAAGCACCGGAGGAACAGCAGCATGTGGACCAAACCTAGCTACACCGACCTGCGCATCGGCTTCGAAGTGACCCTGTACTTCGCCAACCGTTGAGCCTGCCGCGGCGCGCCTGGCGCGCCGCGTTTCCCGCCCCGGCCTGCCGGGGCCTGATTTTTGCCGCGCGAGGCCCAGATGCATATTCGGATTCTCGGTTCCGCCGCCGGCGGCGGTTTTCCCCAGTGGAACTGCAACTGCCGCAACTGCCGCGGCGTGCGCGCCGGCACCCTGCGGGCGCAGCCGCGTACCCAGTCGTCCATCGCCCTTTCCGATGACGGCGGCGAGTGGGTCCTGTGCAATGCCTCGCCGGACATCCGCGCCCAGCTCGAGGCCTTCCCGGCGCTACAACCGGCGCGCCAGCTGCGCGACACGGCGATCGCCGGCATCGTCCTGCTCGACAGCCAGATCGATCACTGCACCGGCCTGCTGACCCTGCGCGAAGGCTGCCCGCACCAGGTCTGGTGTACCGAGATGGTCCATCAGGACCTGACCAGCGGCTTTCCGCTGTTCAACATGCTCAGCCACTGGAACGGCGGCCTGCAGCACCAGCTGATCGAGCTGGATGCCAAGCCGTTCACCATCCCCGCCTGTCCTGGGCTGCGCCTCACCGCCATCGCCCTGCGCAGCAGCGCGCCGCCGTATTCGCCGCACCGCGGCAATCCGCATCCGGGCGACAACATCGGCCTGTTTATCGAGGACCTGCGCACGGGGGGAACCTTGTTCTACGCCCCCGGCCTGGGTCAGGTGGACGAGCCGCTGCTGGGCTGGATGCGCCGCGCCGATTGCCTGCTGGTGGACGGCACGCTGTGGCGCGACGACGAGATGCGCCGGTGCGAGGTGGGCGACAAGCTCGGCAGCGAGATGGGCCATCTGCCGCAGAGCGGCCCAGGCGGCATGCTCGAGGTGCTGGAGGGGCTGCCGGCGGCGCGCAAGATCCTGATCCATATCAACAACACCAACCCGATTCTCGACCTGGATTCGCCCGAGCGCGCCGAGCTGGACGCGCGCGGCATCGAGGTCGCGTTCGATGGCATGAGCATCCATTTGTAGGGTGTGCGGGGCCGCCCAGGCTGTGCGCACTTCAAAGAATGCTGGTGCGCACGGCGCACCCTACGGCAACGCGTATCGGAGATCCTGATGAGCCAAGCTGCCATGACCCCTGCCGAATTCGAGCAGGCGCTGCGCGCCAAGGGCGCGCTGTACCACATCCATCATCCGTTTCATCGCGCCATGTACGAAGGCCGCGCCACCCGCGAGCAGATACAGGGCTGGGTGGCCAACCGCTTCTACTATCAGGTCAATATTCCTCTCAAGGATGCGGCGATCATGGCCAACTGCCCGGATCGCGAGACCCGGCGTGAGTGGATTCAGCGCATCCTCGACCATGATGGGGCGCCAGGCGAGGAAGGCGGTATCGAAGCCTGGCTGCGCCTGGCCGAGGCGGTCGGCCTCGACCGCGAGCAGGTGCTGTCGCAGGAGCTGGTGCTGCCCGGCGTGCGCTTCGCCGTGGACGCCTACGTCAACTTCGCCCGCCGCGCCAGTTGGCAGGAGGCGGCCAGCAGCTCGCTGACCGAGCTGTTCGCCCCGACCATCCACCAGTCGCGCCTGGACGCCTGGCCGCAGCACTACCCGTGGATCGATGCGGCCGGTTACGACTACTTCCGCAATCGCCTGAGCCAGGCGCGGCGCGACGTCGAGCATGGCCTGCGCATCACCCTCGAACACTACCGCACCCGTGAGGCACAGGAGCGCATGCTGAATATCCTGCAGTTCAAGCTCGACGTACTGTGGAGCATGCTCGACGCCATGAGTATGGCCTACGAGCTGGAGCGCCCTCCGTATCACACGGTGACGGCCGAGCGCGTCTGGCATCGGGGGATCGCTTTATGATCAAGACAGCGGTGCGCATGGCGCACCCTACGGCCGCATTCCACGTAGGGTGCGCCGCGCGCACCACGACGGAGCCGCAACCATGACCTCGACCATCCTGCCCAACGTCCCCGCCATCCGCCGCGGCTTCCGCCTGCAGTTCGAGCCGGCCCAGGGCTGCCACGTGTTGCTCTATCCCGAGGGCATGATCAAACTCAACGACAGCGCCGGCGAGATTCTCCAGTTGATCGACGGCCAGCGCAGCGTCGCGGACATCGTCGCCGAGCTGGAGGCGCGCTATCCCGACGTCGCGGAGCTGGGCGACGATGTGCAGCAGTTCATCGAGGTGGCTCATGCCCAGTTCTGGATCGAACTGCGCTGACCGCGGACCGTTGCAAGGCGTCGGCGAAGCCGCCGAGGCTGTACCGATGACGGCCCCGCAGGAGCAGGCGAAGAAGCACGGCGTGCAACACGTACAAGAGCATGCGACCGAGCCGGCGATCCACCCCGTTCCTAACGGTGCCTCGGCCACGCAGAGAGCCTTGCAACGCTCCGTCGAGGTCGGCCCGCCGCTCTGGCTGCTGGCCGAGCTGACCTACCGCTGCCCGCTGCAGTGCCCGTATTGCTCCAATCCGCTAGATTTCTCCCAGCAGGGCGCCGAGCTCAGCACCGCCGAGTGGATCGAGGTGTTCCGCCAGGCCCGTGAGCTGGGCGCGGCGCAGCTGGGCTTTTCCGGCGGCGAGCCGCTGGTGCGTCAGGACCTGACCGAGCTGATTGCGGCCGCGCGCGGCCTGGGCTACTACACCAACCTGATCACCTCCGGCATCGGCCTGACCGAAGCGCGTATCGCCGAATTCGCCGAGGCCGGGCTGGACCATATCCAGATCAGCTTTCAGGCCGCCGACGAGGAGGTGAACAACCTCCTGGCCGGCTCGCAGAAGGCTTTCGCGCAGAAGCTGGCCATGGCCCGCGCGGTCAAGGCCCATGGCTACCCGATGGTGCTGAACTTCGTCACCCATCGGCACAACATCGACAATATCGAGCGCATCATTGAGCTGTGCCTGGAGCTGGAGGCGGACTTCGTCGAGCTCGCCACCTGCCAGTTCTACGGCTGGGCCGAACTCAATCGCGCCGGCCTGCTGCCAACCCGTGCGCAGCTGGAGCGCGCCGAGCGCATCACCAACCAGTGGCGCGACAAGCTGGCGGCGGAGAACCACCCCTGCAAGCTGATCTTCGTCACTCCCGACTACTACGAGGAGCGCCCCAAGGCCTGCATGAACGGCTGGGGCAACCTGTTTCTCGACATCACTCCAGACGGTACCGCGCTGCCTTGCCACAGCGCGCGGCAGCTGCCAGTGCAGTTCCCCAATGTGCGCGAGCACAGCGTCGAACATATCTGGCGGCATTCCTTCGGCTTCAACCGCTTTCGTGGCGACGACTGGATGCCGGAGCCGTGCCGTTCGTGCGACGAGAAGCACAAGGATTTCGGCGGCTGCCGCTGCCAGGCCTTTATGCTCACCGGCGATGCCAGCAACGCCGACCCGGTGTGCAGCAAGTCGGCGCACCATGAGGTGATTCTCGCGGCGCGCCGCCAGGCCGACGAGGCGCCGCTGGGGCTGGGCGAGCTGCAGTACCGCAACAAGAAGGCCTCGCGAATCATATGCAAGGCGTAGGGTGCGCCGTGCGCACCGATCCCGACAGCATCTGGGGCGCCGAGCAGGTTGCCCGCCGGCCTAAAGGCTCGGCAGGTACGCCATCTCCGTCGACTCGCCCAGCAGCAGGCCGCGGTTGAGTTCGGCGCAGGCACGCAGGTACTCGGCCACCAGGGTGACCCGCTTGAGCTTGCGCAGATCCTCGCTGTAGTACATCCAGAACTGCCGCATCACCTCGACTTCGTCCGGCAGTACCGCCTGCAGGCGCGGATCGGGGCCGGCGAGAAAACACGGCAGTATCGCCAGCGCGCGGCCCTCCAGGGCCGCATGGTACTGGGCCACCACGCTGGTGCTGCGCAGGCGGCTGTGCGCACCGGGTAGCAGGTCGTTGAGGTACAGCAACTTGAAGCTGAACGCCAGGTCCTCGACGTAGGTGACGAAGGCATGCCCGGCCAGGTCGTCGCGGCTGCGGATCGGCGCGTGGTTGGCCAGGTAGCCGGGCGTGGCGTACAGGCGCAGGCGGTAGTCGCACAGCCGCGAGCAGACATAGGGGCCGCGCTCCGGGCGTTCCAGGGTGATGGCGATGTCCGCCTCGCGCCGCGACAGGCTGATGAAGTGCGGTACCGGCAGGATGTCCACCGAGATGTTCGGGTAGTGGTCGAGAAAATGGCTCATCTGCGCCGTGACGAAGCAGGAGCCGAAAGCCTCGGTGCAACCGATGCGCAGATGCCCGGCGAGCCCGCCGGTGCTGCCGGAGACCTGTTCGCAGGCGACCTGCAGCGTGCCCTCCAGACTCTCCACGTGTCCCAGCAGGCGCTGCCCCTCGCTGGTCAGAACGAAGCCGGCGCTGCGCGACTTCTCGAACAATAGCGCGCCCAGGCTCTGCTCCAGGCTGCGGATGCGCCGCGACACCGTGGTGTAGTCCACCCCCAGCCTGCGCGACGCCGCACTGGCGGTGCGAGTGCGCGCCACTTCGAGGAAGAAGCGCAGGTCGTCCCAGTTGATCCGCCCCAGTACCATGTTTTTTTGCATATGAGTCAGGCTTATTTGTCAATACATAGAGTAAATACGCCTACATATACTCCCTGACACAACGCCTGACCAGATCGGGCCGGCCCCTCCAACAACAATTCAGGGCTTATCGCATGAACGCATGGTCGACCACCGGCGCTTATGGCCGCTGCGGATCGCACTGCCGCCGCGCCGTCATGCGCTCACTGCGCCGTCGACGACAACCGCACCGCCCTCGCCCGCCCAGGCACTGATCTCCTCACCGCGCCGTTCGCGTGCCATGCGCGACGGCAACCGCACCGATCCGACAACAACAACCACGGAGCACCAGCATGAGTAGTCACGCCAAGCATGCGCTGACCTGCGCACTGATACGCAGCAATCCCAAGTTCCAGAACCTCGCTCGCCGCCGCGCCCGCCTCGCCTGGGCCCTGAGCGGCCTGGTGCTGGCCCTGTACTACAGCTTCATCATGCTGGTGGCCTTCGCTCCCGGCTGGCTGCACCTGCCGTTGTACGCCGGCAGTAACCTGAGCCTGGGCCTGCCCCTGGGAGCCGCGCTGATCCTGCTGTGCTGGCTGCTCACCCTCTGGTACGTACGCAGCGCCAACCTGCACTTCGACACGCTCAGCGCGCAGATCCTCGAGGAGTCCCAGGTATGAAACGTCCAGCCCTCCTGCTCGCGCTCTGCGCACCACTGGCCGAGGCCGCGCCACTGACGGCCGAACAACAGCCGCTCAACCTGCATGCCATCGGCATGTTCTTCGTCTTCGTCATCGCCACCCTGGCGATCACCTGGTGGGCGGCGCGGCGCACCCGTTCGGCCGCCGACTTCTACAGCGCCGGCGGCGGTATCAGCGGCTTTCAGAACGGTCTGGCGATCGCCGGCGACTACATGTCGGCGGCCACCCTGCTGGGCCTGTCCAGCCTGGTGTTCGCCCGGGGTTACGACGGCTTCGTCTACATCATCGGCTTCTTTGTCGGCTGGCCCATCGTCACCTTCCTCATGGCCGAGCGCCTGCGCAACCTGGGCCGCTACACCTTCGCCGACATCGTCTCCTACCGGCTGGACCAGACCCGCGTGCGCAGCTTCGCCGCGCTCGGCTCGCTGACCGTGGTGTGCTGCTACCTGGTGGTGCAGATGGTCGGCGCCGGCCAGTTGATCAAGCTGCTGTTCGGCCTCGACTACAGCACCGCGGTGGTGGTGGTCGGTGCGCTGATGCTGGTCTACGTGATTTTCGGCGGCATGCTCGCCACCACCTGGGTGCAGATCACCAAGGCGGTGCTGCTGCTCGGCGGCGGCACCACCCTGGCAGTGCTGGCACTGGCGCGTTTCGACTTCAGTTTCGAGACGCTGGCCGAGCAGGCCGTGGCCCTGCATGCCAGCGGCGCGCAGATCATGGGCCCCGGCTCCCTGCTGGCCGACCCGATCAATGCGGTGTCGCTGTCGCTCGGCCTGGTCTTCGGCATCGCCGGCCTGCCGCACATCCTGATGCGTTTCTTCACCGTGCCCAACGCCCGCGAGGCGCGACGCTCGGTGCTGTTCGCCACGCTGTTCATCGGCTTCTTCTTCCTCGTGGTCTGCGCCCTGGGCTACAGCGCCATCGTCATCGTCGGCGGCGACCCGCAGTACTTCGTCGACGGCAAGCTCGGTGGCGCCCTGATCGGCGGCGGCAACATGGTGGCCATGCACCTGGCCAAGGCGGTGGGCGGCGACCTGTTCCTCGGTTTCCTCTCCGCCGTGGCCTTCGCCACCATTCTCGCGGTGGTCGCCGGCCTGGCCCTGGCCGGCGCCTCGGCCATCTCCCATGACCTCTACGCCTCGGTGCTGAAGAAAGGCCGCGCCAACGAGAAGGACGAGATGCGCGTCTCACGCATCGCCACGGTGGCCATCGGTATGGTCGCCATCGGCCTGGGCATTCTCTTCGAGCAGATGAACATCGCCTTCCTGGTCGGCCTGACCTTCGGCGTGGCCGCCTCGGCCAACTTCCCGGTGCTGATCATGGCCATGTACTGGGACGGCCTGACCACCCGTGGTGCGGTCTATGGCGGCCTGGCCGGCCTGATCAGCGCCCTGGCCCTGGTGATCGGCTCGCCCTCGGTGTGGGTCGGCGTGCTGGGCCATGCCGAGGCGCTGTTCCCCTACGACCAGCCCGCGCTGTTCTCCATGCCGCTGGCCTTCGTCACCATAGTGCTGGTCTCCAAGCTGGACCGCAGCAAGCGTGCCCAGGCCGAGCGCGCCGCCTACGCCGATCAGTTCGTGCGGGCCCAGACCGGCTTCGGCGCAGCCGCCGCCAGCAGTCACTGACGCGACCCACGTGGCGCCAACCCCTGGCGCCTCCCTGGGGCGTTAGGCCCCAAGCGCGACCAAGTTCCTTGCGTCGCGCTTTTTTATGCCTGCGTATCAGGTCCTTCCCTTCATCCCCACCGCCAGGCCGGACCGTCGAGAAGCCATGGGGGACATCGCTGCGCGACATGCAACATTTTTGCATATCGCACCTGAATCCATACGTGTTCTTATCCTAACAATGCCTACCTATACTGGACTCACCAGCCTGGTGATAAAACCGGGCCAGTCCCAACAAAAATAAACAAGGGCACTCGCCATGAAACCATCCTCCGCTGCCACCCTCCTCCCGCCATCGACCGCCCGCATGTGCCTCGTCCATGCCGGCCACCGCGCCGCCTGACCGCCCGTACCGCGCCGATCGCAGGAGAACCGCCATGAACCGCAACAGCCAACCCTTCGTCGCCGCACGCGACTTCCTCCTGGCCCACCGCACCGACTACGCCACCGCGGTGCGCGACTTCCGCTGGCCGCAGTTGCACCAGTTCAACTGGGCACTGGACTACTTCGACGCCATGGCCGAGGGCAACCAGGCGCCGGCGCTGTGGATAGTCGAGGAAGACGGCAGCGAGCAGCGCTACAGCTTCGCCGAACTGGCCGAGCGCTCCAACCGCGTGGCCAACCACCTGCGCGCCCTCGGCGTGCGCCGTGGCGAACGCATGCTGCTGATGCTGGGCAACCATATCGCCCTGTGGGAAACCATGCTCGCCGCCTTCAAGCTCGGCGCCGTGGTGATCCCGGCCACCGCCCTGCTCACCGCCGAGGACCTGCGCGACCGTATCGATCGCGGCCAGGTACGCCACCTGGTGGTGGGCAGCGAGCACACCGGCAAGTTCGCCGACCTGGCCGCAGACTGCACGCGCATCTGCGTCGGTGCACCAGTGGCGGGCTGGACCCCGCACCAGGCCTACGCGGAGCACGCCAGCGCGTTCACTGCCGAGGGCACCACCCTGGCCACCGACCCCATGCTGCTGTACTTCACCTCCGGCACCACCAGCAAACCGAAGATGGTCCTGCACAGCCACCAGAGCTACCCGGTCGGCCACCTCTCGACCATGTACTGGATCGGCCTGCAGCCGGGCGACCTGCACCTGAACATCTCCTCGCCGGGCTGGGCCAAGCACGCCTGGAGCTGTTTCTTCGCGCCGTGGAACGCCGGCGCCTGCATCTTCATCCACAACGTCGCCCGCTTCAGCGCTCCGGCCCTGCTCGGCGTGCTGGAAAAATACGGCGTCACCAGCCTGTGCGCGCCGCCCACGGTATGGCGCATGCTGATCCAGGAAGACCTGGCCAGCCTGAAAGGCCGCCTGCGCCTGCGCGAACTGGTGGGCGCCGGCGAGCCGCTCAACCCGGAGATCATCGAGCAGATCCAGCATGCCTGGGGCCTGTGGTTGCGCGACGGTTTCGGCCAGTCGGAAACCACCGCCCTGGTCGGCAATACCCCCGGCCAGCCGCTCAAACCCGGGTCGATGGGCCGTCCGCTGCCCGGCTACCGGGTGTGCATGCTCGACCCCGACGGCCAGCCGGCCAGCGACGGCGAGGTGGCCCTGCCGCTGGAGCCCCATCCGCTGGGCCTGATGCTGTGCTACGAGGACAGCCCGGAGAAGACTGCCGAGGTGATGCGCGGCGGTTACTACCGCACCGGCGACACCGCGTCGGTCGACGCCGACGGCTACGTCACCTTCGTTGGCCGCGCCGACGACGTGTTCAAGGCCTCCGACTACCGCATCAGCCCCTTCGAGCTGGAGAGCGCACTGATCGAGCACCCGGCAGTGATGGAGGTGGCGGTCGTGCCGAGCCCGGACCCGGTACGCCTGGCCGTGCCCAAGGCCTTCCTCATCCTCGCCCACGACGAGCCCGGCAGCGCCGCGCTGGCGGAAAACATCCTGGCCTTCGCCCGCGAGCACCTGGCGCCCTACAAGCGGGTGCGCCGCATCGAGTTCGTCACCGAGCTGCCCAAGACCATCTCCGGGAAGATCCGCCGGGTCGAACTGCGGCAGATGGAAGTGCAGCGCCGCCAGGGCGAACGCGGCGCGCAGGAATACTTCGAAGAAGACTTCCCGCAGCTCAAGGGCTGAAACCGGGCCGGCACGCCGGCCCTCCGCAAACCACCCCGACCGCTCGGCCGCATCGGCCGAGGGGACCCACTCGACCTCAAGAAAGCAGGCAGGACCGAAAATGACCTCTTCCAGCGTTCCCAGCGTCAAGCTGCTCATCAACGGCGAATTCGTCGAATCCAAGACCACCCAGTGGCGCGACGTGGTCAACCCGGCCACCCAGCAGGTGCTGGCCCGCGTGCCCTTTGCCACCGCCGCCGAGATGGACGCCGCCGTGGCCGCCGCCAAGGAAGCCTTCAAGACCTGGCGCAAGACCCCGATCGGCGCCCGCGCGCGGATCTTCCTCAAATACCAGCAACTGATCCGCGACAACATCAAGGAGCTGGCCGCCCTGCTCACCGCCGAACAGGGCAAGACCCTGCCCGATGCCGAAGGCGACGTGTTCCGCGGCCTGGAAGTGGTCGAGCATGCCGCCAGCATCGGCACCCTGCAGATGGGCGAGCTGGCCAACAACGTCGCCGGCGGCGTCGATACCTACACCCTGCTGCAACCCCTGGGCGTATGCGCCGGCATCACCCCGTTCAACTTCCCGGCGATGATCCCGCTGTGGATGTTCCCCATGGCCATCGCCTGCGGCAACACCTTCGTGCTCAAGCCGTCCGAGCAGGACCCGCTGGTGACCATGCGCCTGGTCGAACTGGCCCTGGAGGCCGGCGTGCCCAAGGGCGTGCTCAACGTCATCCATGGCGGTGTCGATGCGGTGAACCTGCTGTGCGACCACCCGGACATCAAGGCGGTGTCCTTCGTCGGTTCGACCCAGGTCGGCACCCACGTCTACAACCGCGCCAGCCAGAACGGCAAGCGCGCACAGTGCATGATGGGGGCGAAGAACCACGCCATCGTGCTGCCCGACGCCAACAAGCAGCAGACCCTCAACAACCTGCTCGGCGCCTCCTTCGGCGCCGCCGGCCAGCGCTGCATGGCCCTGCCGGTGGTGATCCTGGTCGGCGAGGCGCAGGCCTGGCTGCCCGAGCTGATCGAACGCACCAAGACCCTCAAGGTGAATGCCGGCACCGAGCCGGGCACCGATATCGGCCCGGTGATTTCCTGCGCCGCCCTGGAGCGCATCACCGGCCTGATCGCCAAGGGCGTCGAGGAAGGCGCCAAGCTGGAACTGGACGGTCGCAACCCGCACGTGCCGGGCTATCAGGACGGCAACTTCGTCGGCCCGACCATCTTCTCCGGAGTCACCGCGCAGATGACCGTGTACCGCGAGGAAATCTTCGGCCCGGTGCTGTGCGTGATGCAGGCCGCCAGCCTGCAGGAGGCGATCGACATCATCAACGCCAACCCGAACGGCAACGGCACCGCCCTGTTTACCCGCTCCGGCGCCGCCGCGCGGCACTTCCAGGAAGAGATCGACGTCGGCCAGGTGGGCATCAACGTGCCGATCCCGGTGCCGGTGCCGCTGTTCTCCTTCTCCGGCTCGCGCGCCTCCAAGCTCGGCGACCTGGGCCCCTACGGCAAGCAGGTGGTGACCTTCTACACCCAGACCAAGACCGTCACCCAGCGCTGGTTCGACGAGGATGCCGACGGCGGTGCGGTGAACACCACCATCACCCTGAAATGACCACCCGGGCCGGCGCCCGCGCGCCGGCCCCGCCAGGAACACGCCGATGAACTACGAAACCCTGCTGGTCGAGGTGCGCGAGCGCGTCGGCCTGATCACCCTCAACCGGCCGCAGGCGCTCAACGCGCTGAACAGCCAGCTGATCGCAGAACTGAACCAGGCCCTCGACCGCCTGGAGGCCGACCCGGAGGTCGGCTGCCTGGTCGTCACCGGCTCGGCCAAGGCCTTCGCCGCCGGCGCCGACATCAAGGAAATGGCCGACAAGGGCTTCCCGCAGATCTACCTGGACGATTTCTTCGCCGCCGCCGACCGCATCGCCGCGCGGCGCAAGCCGATCATCGCCGCGGTGGCCGGCTACGCCCTGGGCGGCGGCTGCGAACTGGCGCTGATGTGCGACTTCATCTACGCCGCCGACAACGCCCGCTTCGGCCTGCCGGAGCTGAGCCTGGGGGTGATCCCCGGCATCGGCGGCACCCAGCGTCTGACCCGCGCGCTGGGCAAGGCCAAGGCCATGGAGCTGTGCCTGACCGGCCGCCAGCTGCATGCCGAAGAGGCCGAGCGCGCCGGCCTGGTGGCCCGCGTGCTGCCGGCCGCCGAGCTGCTGGAACGCACCCTGGAAGCGGCCCGCGGCATCGCCGGCAAATCGCTGCCGGCGGCGATGATGATCAAGGAATGCGTCAACCGCGCCGAGGAGATCGGCCTGGCCGAAGGCGTGCGTTTCGAGCGCCGCCTGTTCCACTCGCTGTTCGCCAGTCACGACCAGAAGGAAGGCATGCAGGCCTTCGTCGCCAAGCGTGCGCCGAACTTCCGCCATCACTGAATCGCTGCCGCCACCCTCATCTACGGAGTATCCACCATGCATATCGGATTTCTCGGCCTCGGCAACATGGGCGCCCCCATGGCCCGCAACCTGCTCAAGGCCGGCCACAGCCTGACCGTCTTCGACCCCTTCACCCAGGCGGTCGCCGCGCTGGTGGAGGCCGGCGCCAGCGCCGCCGCCTCGCCCACCGCGGTGGCCAAGGCGGGGGTCGAGGTGATCGTCACCATGCTGCCGACCGCCGCCCACGTGAAACAGGTCTACCTGGGCAAGGACGGCCTGCTGGCCCATGTCGGCCAGGGCGTGTTGCTGATCGACAGCTCCACCATCGACCCGCTGAGCGCCCGCGAGGTGGCGACCCTGGCCACCGCCCAGGGCAATCCCATGCTCGATGCACCGGTTTCCGGCGGCACCGGCGGCGCCGCCGCCGGTACCCTGACCTTCATGGTCGGCGGCTCGGTCAGCGTGTTCGACCAGGCCTTGCCGATCCTCTCGGCCATGGGCAAGAACGTGGTGCACTGCGGCAGCGCCGGCAACGGCCAGGTGGCCAAGATCGCCAACAACATGCTGCTGGGCATCTCCATGGTCGGCGTCGCCGAAGCCATGGCACTGGGCGTGGCCCTGGGCATGGACGCCAAGGTGCTGGCCGGCATCATCAACACCTCCAGCGGTCGTTGCTGGAGCTCTGAGGTGTACAACCCCTTCCCCGGCGTGCTGGACAACGTGCCCGCCGCACGCGGCTACAGCGGTGGCTTCGGCAGCGACCTGATGCTCAAGGACCTCGGCCTGGCCACCGATGCCGCACGCCACGCGCGCCAGCCGGTGCCGCTCGGCGCCACCGCCCAGCAGCTGTACCAAACCTTCAGCCTGCAGGGCCATGGCGGCCTGGACTTCTCCGCGATCATCAACCTGTTCCGTCGGGAAGCCTGAACATGAGCCAGGAGCAAGCGGTACTGGCCGAGGTGCGCAACGGCATCGGCCATCTGACGCTGAACCGCCCCGAGGGCCTCAACGCCCTCGACCTGCCCATGGTGCGCCTGCTCTGCCGCCACCTGTGGGCCTGGGAGCAGGACCCGGCGATAGTCGCCGTGGTCCTGCGTGCCGCCGGCGGCAAGGCCTTCTGCGCTGGCGGCGACATCCGCATGCTGTACGAGAGCCAGCGCGCCGGCGACAACCAGAACGTGCTATTCCTCGAAGAGGAATACGCCCTCGACGAATACCTGCACGGCTACGCCAAGCCGGTACTGGCGCTGATGGACGGCTACGTGCTCGGCGGCGGCATGGGCCTGGCCCAGGCCGCCTCATTGCGGGTGATCACCGAGCGCACGCGGATGGGCATGCCCGAGGTCGGCATCGGTTTCTTCCCCGATGTCGGCGGCAGCTACTTCCTGCCACGCCTGCCGGGCGAGCTGGGCGTGTACCTGGGTGTCACCGGCGTGCAGGTGCGCGCCGCCGACGCGCTCTACGCCGGCCTGGCCGACTACTGCCTGGCCAGCGAGCGGCTTACCGAACTGGACACCCGTCTCGACCAGCTGCAGTGGAGCGCCTCGCCCCGCGAGGATCTGCGCGCACTGCTCGCCGAGCTGGCCACCGTGCGCATCCCCGGCTCCGAGCTGAAGGCCCTGCGCCCGGCGATCGACCAGCATTTCGCCCAACCCGACCTGCTGGCGATTCGCGACGCGCTGCACCGCGAGAATCGCCCGGAGCTGCGCGACTGGGCCGAGGAAACCCTGCGCGTACTCGACAGCCGCTCACCGCTGGCGATGGCGGTGACCCTGGAGCTGCTGCGCCGCGGTCGCTACCTGAGCCTGGCCGACTGCTTCGCCCTGGAGCTGCACCTGGACTATCAGTGGTTCGCCAAGGGCGACCTGATGGAGGGCGTGCGCGCCCTGATCATCGACAAGGACAAGCAACCGCGCTGGAACCCGCCCACCCTGGATGAACTGGCGCCGGCGCGGGTGCAGGCCTTCTTCAACGGCTTCCGCCCGGCCTCCGGCAAGCCCCTTCGCACCGCCTGAGCGCAGGAGAACATGATGAACGATCTGCAACTGACCGAAGAACAACGCATGATCCGCGACATGGCGCGCGACTTCGCCCGCAGCGAGGTGGCGCCGCACGCCCAGGCCTGGGAGCAGGCCGGCTGGATCGACGACGCCGTGGTGGCGCAGATGGGCGCGCTGGGTCTGCTCGGCATGGTGGTGCCGGACGCCTGGGGCGGCAGCTACACCGACTATGTGGCCTATGCCCTGGCCGTGGAGGAAATCTCCGCCGGCGACGGCGCCCTCGGCGCGCTGATGAGCATCCACAACTCGGTGGGCTGCGGGCCGCTGCTCAAGTACGGCAGCGCGGCCCAGCAGGACGCCTGGCTGCCGGCGCTGGCCAGCGGCCAGGCCATCGGCTGCTTCTGCCTGACCGAACCGCAGGCCGGCTCCGAAGCCAACAACCTGCGTACCCAGGCGTTGCTGCAGGACGGTCACTGGGTGCTCAACGGCGCCAAGCAGTTCGTCAGCAACGGCAAGCGTGCGCAGCTGGCCATCGTCTTCGCGGTGACCGATCCTGCGCTGGGCAAAAAGGGCCTGTCGGCCTTTCTGGTGCCGACCGACACGCCCGGCTTCGTGGTCGAGCGCAGCGAGCACAAGATGGGCATCAAGGCCTCGGACACCTGCGCGGTGACCCTGCAGGACTGCCGCATTCCGCAAGACAACCTGCTCGGCGAGCGCGGCAAGGGCCTGGCCATCGCCCTGGCCAACCTCGAGGGCGGGCGCATCGGCATTGCCGCCCAGGCCCTGGGGATCGCCCGCGCGGCCTTCGAGGCGGCGCTGGGCTACTCGCGCGAGCGCGTGCAGTTCGGCAAGCCGATCGCCGAGCACCAGAGCGTGGCCAACCTGCTGGCCGACATGCACACCCGGCTCAACGCCGCGCGCCTGCTGATCCTGCATGCCGCGCAGCTGAAGAGCGCCGGCCTGAGCTGCCTGTCGGAGGCCTCGCAGGCCAAGCTGTTCGCCTCGGAAATGGCCGAATGGGTGTGTTCCAAGGCCATCCAGATCCACGGCGGCTACGGCTACCTGGAGGACTTCCCGGTGGAGAAGTACTACCGCGACGCACGCATCACCCAGATCTACGAGGGTTCCAGCGAGATCCAGCGGCTGCTGATCGCCCGCGAGCTGGCGCACTACCCGCTCTGACGCAACGGCGGGCGCCACGCACCCGCCCTTCTGCCGAGCCTGCTGCGGAGTTGTCCGTGCTCGCCCTGCAACCGGCGAGGCGCTGCGCAATCTCGGCGACCTCGCTACATCCATCGCCAGCACTACCCTGGAGCAAGCCCACGTGAGCGAAGATATCAACCAGAAGGTCACCCAGGCCGAGGACAGCGCCCCGGAGCAGTTCCGTGTCTAGCCCGGTGGCACGCCCGGCGCCGCGCAGCAAGGCCGGAATACGCTATCAGGATGCCCAGCGTGCGGCGCTGGAGCTGTTCGCCGAGCGTGGTTTCAGTCGCGTCGGCATGCGCGACCTGGCCGCCCACATGGGTATTGCCGCCGGCTCGCTGTACAACCATATCGAGAGCAAGGAGGCGCTGCTGTTCGAGTTCATTGAGGAGTTCTACAGCGCCCTGACGCTGGGCGCCGAACAACTGCTCAAGAGCCAGCCCGACGCCAGGAGTCGGCTGCGCGCGCTGCTCGAACGCCACCTGCAGTTGCACCAGAGCATGCCCCTGCACTTTCGCCTGGCCGAATACGAGCTGTGCTGCCTGCCGCCCGAGCCGCTGGAGCAGATCCTCGAGCTGCGCGAGCGCTACGAACAGCACTGGCTGCAGGCAGTGGCGCAGCTGTGCGGCCAGACGCCCGACGCTGTCCGTCGCGGTGCGGTACGGGCCATCGTCTCGCTGCTCAACCAACTGCCGGCCTGGACCCAGGCTGCCTGCGACGAGCCCGCCAGCCGCCTGCGCCTGCAGCAGGAGATGGTCCTGGGCGCGCTGGCTGGCGCGCTCGGCATGGCCGTTCACGCCTTCTGACGGCATCGTCCGCACTTGACAGGGGTGCTTTTCCAGCTTTACGTTAACGTAAAGGTAAACGAGAACACCCCGATGCCCACCACCTACTCCATCTCCGACCTGGCCCGCGAACTGGACGTGACGCCGCGCGCCATCCGCTTCTACGAGGAGCAAGGCATGCTCGCCCCCGAGCGCCGCGGCCAGGAGCGCATCTTCAGCCCCCGCGATCTGGTCACCCTGAAGCTGATCCTGCGCGGCAAGCGCATCGGCTTTTCCCTGGCCGAGTGCAAGGAGCTGATCGACCTCTATGACCCCAGCAGCGGCAACCGCAAGCAGCTGGAAACCTTCATGGAAAAGATCGCCGCACGCCGCGCCCAGCTCGAGCAGCAGTTGCTGGACATCCGGCAGATGCAGCTGGAGCTCGATACCGCCGAGGAGCGCTGCCTGGCAGCCCTGGCCGAAACCGACATGTAGGGTGCGTCGCGCCCCCAACCGACCCGGTGCGCACGGCGCACCTCAAAACAACAAAAGGTGTCCCATGAGCTACCCCACCCTCAACTTCGGCCTCGGCGAAACCATCGACATGCTGCGCGATGCGGTCCACCACTTCGCCCAGGCCGAGCTGGCCCCGCGCGCGGCGCAGATCGACCGCGACAACGAGTTCCCCATGGACATGTGGCGCAAGTTCGGCGACATGGGCCTGCTGGGCATGACCGTGGAAGAGGAATACGGCGGCACCAACATGGGTTACCTGGCCCACGTGGTGGCCATGGAAGAGATCAGCCGCGCCAGCGCCTCGGTCGGCCTGTCCTACGGCGCGCACTCGAACCTGTGCGTCAACCAGATCCGCAAGAACGGCACTCACGAGCAGAAGCTCAAGTACCTACCCAAACTGTGCTCCGGCGAGCACGTCGGCGCCCTGGCCATGAGCGAGCCCAACGCCGGCTCCGATGTGGTGTCGATGAAGCTGCGCGCCGAGAAGCGCGGCGACCGTTACGTGCTCAACGGCAACAAGATGTGGATCACCAACGGCCCGGACGCCAACACCTACGTGATCTACGCCAAGACCGACATCAACGCCGGCTCGCGCGGCATGACCGCCTTTATCGTCGAGCGCGACTTCAAGGGCTTCTCCCGCCACCAGAAGCTGGACAAGCTGGGCATGCGCGGCTCCAACACCTGCGAGCTGGTGTTCGAGGACTGCGAGGTGCCGGAAGAGAACATCCTAGGCAGCGAAGGCGGCGGCGTGCGCGTGCTGATGAGCGGCCTGGACTACGAACGCACCGTGCTCTCCGGCGGCCCCACCGGGATCATGAGCGCCTGCATGGACGTGGTGCTGCCCTACGTGCATGAGCGCCAGCAGTTCAAGCAGTCGATCGGCGAATTTCAACTGGTGCAAGGCAAGCTCGCCGACATGTACGCCGGCATGAATGCCTCCAAGTCCTACCTGTACAACGTGGCCAAGGCCTGCGACCGCGGCGAGGAATCGCGCAAGGACGCCGCCGCCGTGATCCTCTACACCGCCGAGATGGCCACCAAGATGGCCCTGGACACCATTCAACTGCTCGGCGGCAACGGCTACACCAACGAGTACCCGGCCGGGCGCCTGCTGCGTGACGCCAAGCTCTACGAGATCGGCGCCGGCACCAGCGAGATCCGCCGCATGCTGATCGGCCGCGAGCTGTTCAACCAAACGAAATAACAACGGCCACTGACCCGTAGGGTGCGCTGTGCGCACCACCCACAACGACTTGGTGCGCACGGCGCACCCTACAGACGGTAGCCAGAAACGGAGCGCGCCAGATGGCCATCCTGCATACCCAGATCAACACCCGCTCACCGGAGTTCGCCGCCAACCAGGCGGCCATGCTCGCTCTGGTGGACGAGCTGCGCGCCCTGCTCGCCCGCATCCACGAAGGCGGCGGCGCCAAGGCGCAGCAGCGCCACACCTCGCGCGGCAAGCTGCTGCCGCGCGAACGCATCAATCGCCTGCTCGATCCCGGCTCGCCCTTTCTCGAGATCGGCCAGCTCGCCGCCCATGAGGTCTACGGCGAAGACGTGCCCGCCGCCGGGGTGATCGCAGGCATCGGTCGTGTCGAAGGTGTCGAGTGCATGATCGTGGCCAACGACGCCACGGTAAAAGGCGGCTCCTACTACCCGCTGACGGTGAAGAAACACCTACGCGCCCAGGCCATCGCCCGCGAGAACCGCCTGCCGTGCATCTACCTGGTGGACTCCGGCGGCGCCAACCTGCCGCGTCAGGACGATGTGTTCCCGGATCGCGAGCATTTCGGCCGGATTTTCTTCAACCAGGCCAATATGAGCGCCATGGGCATTCCGCAGATCGCCGTGGTGATGGGTTCCTGCACCGCCGGCGGCGCCTATGTGCCAGCCATGAGTGACGAGACCATTATGGTGCGCGAACAAGCGACCATCTTCCTCGCTGGCCCGCCGCTGGTAAAGGCCGCCACCGGCGAAGTGGTGAGCGCCGAGGAACTCGGCGGCGCCGATGTGCACTGCAAGACCAGCGGCGTGGCCGACCACTATGCCGATAATGACGAGCACGCCCTGGCTCTGGCCCGGCGCAGCATCAGCAATTTGAACTGGCGCAAGCTCGGCCAGCTCGACGTCCGCGCGCCCATCGCCCCGCGCTACCCGGCCGAGGAGCTGTACGGGGTGATCCCGTTTGATTCCAAGCAGCCGTTCGACGTGCGCGAGGTGATCGCGCGTATCGTCGACGACTCGCAACTGGATGAATTCAAGGCGCTGTTCGGCACCACCCTGGTGTGCGGCTTCGCCCGCATCAATGGCTACCCGGTGGCGATCCTGGCGAATAACGGCATCTTGTTTGCGGAATCGGCGCAGAAAGGCGCGCACTTCGTCGAACTGGCCTGCCAGCGCGGCATTCCGCTGCTGTTCCTGCAGAACATCACTGGCTTTATGGTCGGGCAGAAATATGAAGCCGGCGGAATTGCGAAACACGGCGCCAAGCTGGTCACCGCCGTGGCCTGCGCCCAGGTGCCGAAGTTCACCGTGATCATCGGCGGCAGCTTCGGTGCCGGTAACTACGGCATGTGCGGCCGTGCCTACGACCCACGTTTTTTGTGGATGTGGCCCAACGCACGAATTGGCGTGATGGGTGCGCAGCAGGCCGCCGGCGTACTGGTGCAGGTCAAGCGCGAGCAGGCGCAGCGTGCCGGCCAGCCGTACTCCGACGAGGACGAACAGCGCCTCAAGCAACCCATCGTCGAGCAGTACGAGCAGCAGGCGCACGCCTACTACTCCAGCGCGCGGCTATGGGACGACGGCGTGATCGATCCGGCGCAGACCCGCGAGGTGCTGGCCCTGGCCCTGTCCGCCAGCCTCAACGCACCGATCGAACCGACTCGTTTCGGCGTGTTCCGCATGTGACCCGACACTCCCAATTAACCGTAGGGCGGGTGCAACCCGCCATTTTCCGGCGGGTTGCACCCGCCCTACGCCGGAGTTCAGATGACCAACTTCACCACCGTACAGCTTGAGAAAGACCCGCGCGGCTTCGCCACCCTGTGGTTGAACCGCGCGGAGAAGAACAACGCCTTCAACGCCGAGATGATCCGCGAGCTGATCCTCGCCCTCGATGCCGTCGGTGAAGACAAGAGCCTGCGTTTCCTCGTCCTGCGTGGCCGTGGCAAGCACTTTTCCGCTGGCGCCGACCTGGCCTGGATGCAGCACGCGGCGACTCTGGATTACAACGCCAACCTTAACGATGCCCGCGAACTGGCCGAGCTGATGTACAACCTGCACGGTCTTAAGATCCCGACCCTGGCCGTGGTGCAAGGCGCGGCTTTCGGTGGCGCGGTAGGCCTGGCCAGTTGCTGCGACATGGCCATCGGTAGCGAGGATGCCCTGTTCTCGCTGTCCGAGGTACGCATCGGCCTGGCCCCGGCGGTGATCAGCCCCTTCGTCGTGCAGGCCATTGGCGAGCGCGCCGCCAAGCGCTACGCGCTGACCGCCGAGCGCTTCGACGGCAAGCGTGCCCGCGAACTGGGCCTGCTCGCCGAGTGCTTTCCGATTGGCGAGCTGGACTCTCAGGTCGAAGCCTGGGTCGTCAATCTGCTGCAAAACAGCCCGCAAGCCATGCGCGCCAGCAAGGATCTGCTGCGCGAAATCGGCAGCGGCGAGCTGACCCCAGCCCTGCGCCGCTACACCGAGAACGCCATCGCCCGCCTGCGCGTCAGCGCCGAGGGCCAGGAAGGCCTGCGTGCGTTCCTGGAAAAACGCCAACCTAGCTGGCAGGAGCAATGACCATGATCGACACCCTGCTGGTCGCCAATCGTGGCGAAATCGCCTGCCGTGTGATGCGTACGGCCAAGGCCATGGGCATCCGTACCGTCGCAGTGCACAGCGCCATCGATGCCAATGCACGGCATGTGCGTGAAGCCGACGTCGCGGTGAATCTCGGCGGCGCCAAGCCTGGCGAAAGCTACCTGCTGATCGACAAGATCATCGCCGCCGCCAAGGCCAGCGGCGCGCAGGCCATCCACCCGGGCTACGGTTTTCTCTCGGAGAACGCCGGCTTCGCCCGCGCCATCGAACAGGCCGGATTGATCTTCCTCGGCCCGCCCGCCTCGGCTATCGAAGCCATGGGCAGCAAGTCGGCGGCCAAATCGCTGATGGAAGCTGCCGGCGTACCGCTGGTGCCGGGCTACCACGGTGAGAAGCAGGATCTTGGTACCTTCCGCGAGGCCGCCGCACGTATCGGCTACCCGGTACTGCTCAAGGCCGCTGCCGGCGGCGGGGGCAAGGGCATGAAGGTGGCCGAGTCGGAGGCGCAGCTCGCCGAGACGCTGGAATCCGCGCAGCGCGAAGCGCAGTCGGCCTTCGGCGACTCGCGCATGCTGGTGGAAAAATACGTGCTCAAGCCGCGTCACGTGGAGATTCAGGTCTTCGCCGACCAGCACGGCAATTGCCTGTACCTCAACGAGCGCGACTGCTCCATCCAGCGTCGCCACCAGAAAGTGGTCGAGGAGGCGCCGGCGCCGGGCCTGAGCCCCGAGCTGCGCCGCGCCATGGGCGAAGCTGCGGTCAAGGCGGCGCAGGCCATCGGCTACGTCGGCGCCGGCACCGTGGAGTTCCTACTCGACGAGCGTGGCGACTTCTTCTTCATGGAGATGAACACCCGCCTGCAGGTCGAGCACCCTGTCACCGAAGCCATCACCGGCCTCGACCTGGTGGCCTGGCAGATTCGCGTCGCCCGTGGCGAGCCGCTGCCGCTAACCCAACAGCAGGTGCCGCTCAATGGCCATGCGATCGAGGTGCGCCTGTACGCCGAAGACCCGGATCACGATTTTCTCCCCGCCACCGGCACCCTGGCGCTGTACCGCGAGGCGGGTAATGGCGACGGCCGGCGCGTCGACAGCGGCGTGGCCGAGGGCGACAGCGTCTCGCCCTTCTACGACCCGATGCTGGGCAAGCTGATCGCCTGGGGCGAGAACCGCGAGCAGGCGCGCCTGCGCCTGTTGGCCATGCTCGGCAATACCCTGGTCGGCGGCGTGAAGACCAACCTGGCGTTCCTGCGGCGCATCCTCGCCCATCCGGCCTTCGCCGCGTGCGAGCTGGATACGGGCTTTATCCCGCGCCATCAGCAGCAGTTGCTGCCTGCACCGGGCGAGTTGCCGGAGGCCTTCTGGCAACTGGCAGCCGATGCCTGGGTACAGAGCGAGGCGCCGATAGAGCGCGACGACGACCCGCATTCGCCCTGGGCGACCCGCAGTGGCTGGCGCGCCGGTGGCGTGACGGAAATCGAGCTGCACCTGAGCAGTCAGGGCGAGAGCCGCAAGGTACGCGCGAGCAACCGGGCGTGCTTGCAGGGCGAAGAGCTGCTGGCGGAGATCGACGGCACGCGCCAGCGTCTACGAGCCATTCGCCGTGGCGAAAACCTCTACCTGCAATGGCGCGGTGAACTGCACGCGATCACACGCTTCGACCCCATTGCCGCCGCAGAAGCCAGCCATGCCCAGCACGGTGGCTTGAGCGCGCCCATGAACGGCAGCATCGTCCGTGTACTGGTCGAACCCGGCCAGGCGGTCGAGGCCGGCGCAGCCCTGGTGGTACTGGAGGCGATGAAAATGGAACACAGCATCCGCGCGCCCGAAGCCGGGACGGTCAAGGCGCTGTATTGCCGTGAAGGGGAAATGGTCAGCGAAGGTGCGGTGCTGGTGGAACTAGAGCCGTAGGGTGGATCACGCTTCACCGATCTACCGCATTCGCCTTGGATAAGGTGGGCTGAAGCCCACCCTACCAGCAGATCTTCGTAGGGTGGGCCGGGCGGCGATCCGCTTCAGTCGCGTAGGGTGGGCTTCAGCCCACCGTTTTGCAGAAGGTGCGCACGGCGCACCCTACGATGAAAACGAGGACATCCGATGAACCTGCCCACATCCGTACGCCTGGTCGAAGTCGGCCCGCGCGACGGCCTGCAGAACGAGAAGCAACCGATCAGCGTCGCCGACAAGGTGCGCCTGGTGGACGATCTAACAGCAGCCGGTCTGAGCTATATCGAGGTAGGTAGCTTCGTCTCGCCCAAATGGGTGCCGCAGATGGCGGGCTCTGCCGAGGTGTTCGCCGGCATTCAGCGCCAGCCAGGCGTCACCTACGCCGCCCTGACGCCCAATCTGAAAGGCCTCGAAGCCGCGCTGGAGGCAAAGGTCGAGGAAGTGGCGGTGTTCGCCGCCGCCAGCGAGGCCTTCTCGCAGAAGAACATCAACTGCTCCATCGCCGACAGCCTGCAGCGCTTCGTACCGCTGATGGAGGCGGCCAAGGCGGCGAACGTGCGTGTGCGCGGCTACGTGTCCTGCGTACTGGGCTGCCCCTACGATGGCAAAATCGCGCCCGAGCAGGTCGCCAGCGTCGCCCGTGAGCTGTACGCCATGGGCTGCTACGAGGTGTCGCTGGGCGATACCATCGGCACCGGCACCGCTGGCAAGACGCGCTCGATGCTCGAGGTGGTCGGCCGCGACATCCCGCGCGACAGGCTCGCCGGGCATTTCCACGACACCTATGGCCAGGCCCTGGCCAACATCTACGCCAGCCTGCTCGAAGGCATCAATGTGTTCGACAGCTCGGTGGCCGGCCTGGGCGGCTGTCCCTACGCCAAGGGCGCCACCGGCAACGTCGCCACCGAAGACGTGCTCTACCTGCTGCAGGGCCTGTGTATCGAAACCGGCATGGACATGGATAAGCTGATCGCCGCGGGCCAACGCATCTGCGAGGTACTGGGCAAGGCCAATGGCTCGCGGGTGGCGCGTGCTCGCCTGAGCCGATAGATGTCATCGCCTTCTGCACTGTAGGAGCGGATTCATCCGCGATTTTCGCGGCTAAAGCCGCTCCTACAAGGGGCTGCAGCGTATCGCCCCGTCGTTTTATCCAGAGTTTCGGAACCGATGAGAAAGTCGGTGCGATAGCAGCAAAGGTCGTCTGAGTTAAAGGTCAAATGCCCCGAACGCACTAAGCTGAAGCCCAGGGACAAGAACGACGAGGACTGACCATGCAGCAACCTCTGTGGACGCCTTCCGCCGAGCGTATCGCTCATACCCGCCTGGATGCCTTCCGCCGTTTCATAAACGACCGCCATGCCCTGCACCTGGCCGACTACCCTGCCCTGCATGCCTGGAGCGTCGAGCAACGCGAAGCCTTCTGGCAGGCCATCGTCGATTTCTTCCAGATCCACTTCCACGCGCCCGCCGAACGAGTACTACGCGAAGGCCCGGCAATGCCCGATGCACAGTGGTTTCCCGGTGCCACCCTGAACTTTGCCGAACACTTGCTACGTCGCCGTGACGGTCACCCGGCGCTGGTGGCCATCGGCGAGGATGGTAGCCGCGAGCAACTCAGCCATGCGCAACTGGCTGCCCATGTCGCCGGGCTGCAACGCGCCCTGCACAACGCGGGCGTGGGCATCGGTGATCGGGTGGCTGCATTCATGCCCAACACCTGGCAGACCGTGGTGGGCGTGCTCGCCACCGCCAGCCTCGGCGCCACCTGGTCGAGTTGCTCGCCGGATTTCGGCACCCAGGGGGTGATCGACCGCTTCGGTCAGATCGAGCCCAAGGTGCTGATCGCCGCTGCTGGCTACCGCTACGCCGGCAAGCAGTTGGACCTCACCGACAAGCTCAACGAAATCCTCCCGCAACTGCCCAGCCTGGAACGGCTGGTTATCGTGCCCTACTCGCGCGACGAGGCCAGCCCTACTGATTACAAGTCAGTTGCTCTAACGACCCTCTGGCAGGATTTCTACCAACCCGGCGGCGCGCCGCAGTTCACCCCTGTGCCCTTCGACCAGCCGCTGTACATCCTCTACTCCAGCGGCACCACCGGCGTGCCCAAGTGCATCGTCCACGGCGTCGGCGGCACCCTGCTGCAACACGTCAAGGAGCTGGGCCTGCATACCGACCTTGGGCCCGACGACACTCTGTTCTACTACACCACCTGCGGCTGGATGATGTGGAACTGGCTGATTTCCGGCCTGGCCCTGGGCGCCACCCTGGTGCTTTACGACGGCTCGCCCTTCCATCCCGAACCGGCCCGCCTGATCGATCTGATCGACGCCGAGGACATCTCCATCTTCGGCACCAGCGCCAAGTTCATCGCCGCACTGGAGAAAGCCGGCGTCAGACCTCGTGAAAGCCACAAGCTGAGCAGCCTCAAGGTCATTCTTTCCACCGGTTCGCCACTGGCTCACGAGAGCTTCGAGTACATCTACCGCGACGTGAAACGTGACCTGTGCCTGTCGTCGATTTCCGGCGGCACCGACATCGTCTCCTGTTTCGCCCTGGGCAACCCGACCCTGCCAGTCTGGCGCGGTGAACTGCAGTGCAAGGGCCTGGGCATGGACGTGCAGGTGTGGAACGACAATGGCCAGGCGCTGACAGGGGAAAAAGGTGAACTGGTCTGCGCCAGACACTTTCCTTCAATGCCAGTGGGCTTTTGGAACGATGCAGACGGCGAGAAATTCCGCGCTGCCTATTTCGCCACGTTCCCCGGCGTCTGGGCCCACGGCGATTATGCCGAGGAAACCGCTCATGGCGGCCTGGTCATCCACGGCCGCTCCGACGCCGTGCTCAACCCGGGTGGCGTACGCATCGGCACCGCAGAGATCTATCGCCAAGTGGAAAAGGTGCCGCAGGTGCTGGAGTCCATCGTCATTGGCCAGGATTGGCAGGGCGATGTGCGCGTGGTGCTGTTCGTACGTCTGCGTGATGGCGTGACGCTGGACGACACCCTGCGCGAAGAGATTCGCCGAATGATCCGCGCCAACACCACGCCGCGACACGTGCCGGCGAAAATCATCCAGGTCGCCGATATCCCGCGCACCCTCAGCGGCAAGATCGTCGAGCTCGCAGTACGCAACGTCGTCCACGGCCGCCCGGTGAAGAACACCGATGCCTTGGCAAACCCACAAGCGCTGGAGCTGTATCGCAGCCTGGCAGAGCTGCGAAACGAGTTGTAGCCAAAAGCCACCAGTCAGAAAAATCACTATACTGACGCCATTTTTTCGTCTTCACAGCAGCTGAGCCCTGGCCAAGGCCAACTCGGCACATGGCAAGGTGGCGGCATGAACATCATCCAGCGCAACAACGTTCAACGCTTGAAAGCGGAAACGGCCGATGCCCCAACGCTCATCTACGGCCACGGCTTCGGTTGCAATCAGGAGATGTGGAGCAAGGTCACGCCAGCCTTCAGCCAGCACTGGCACCAGGTGCTGTTTGACTATGTCGGCAGCGGCCGCTCCGATGCCAGCGCCTTCCACCCTGCCCGCTATGCCCAGTTGGAGGGCTACGTAGAAGACCTTCTGGAGGTATGCGACGCGCTCGAACTCTCGGGTGATCTGACCTTCGTTGGCCACTCGATCAGTTGCAGCGTCGGCATTCTTGCTGCCATCAGGCGGCCCGAGCTGTTCTCCCGGCTGATTCTTCTCGGCCCCTCCCCCTGTTTTCTCAACGATCCGCCCGACTATCGCGGTGGGTTCGAACGCAGTGACCTGGAAGGACTGCTGGAGCTGATGGCCCATAACTATCTGGGCTGGGCCCAGCAGTTCGCACCACTGGTATCGGCCGACGAGACTCCCGCAGTCACCCGGCAGCTCTCCGACAGCTTCTGCTCGACCGACCCCATCATGGCCCATGCCTTCGCTCAAGCTACCTTCTTTTCCGATATCCGCCCGGCGCTACAGTCGTGTCCGTCGCCCAGCCTGATCCTGCACCACCAGCGTGATGCACTGGTTCCCACATCAGTTGCCGACTATCTGCATAGCGCACTCACGGGCAGCACCTTGGAAACGCTGGACGTCAGCGGCCATTGCGCGCACATGAGCCATCCTGAACTGGTGAGCGCCACCATGCATCGCTACCTGCAGGGAGCACGCACACGTGTTCTATCTTGATCGCCTACCCGGCCCGGTACTGGTCACTGACTGCAACGGCCGAATCAAGCACTCCAATTGCGATTTCAAGCGCCTGGCAGGTGCGGGCGCGGCCGAAGGCATGGATCAGTTCTTTCCGCCGGCCAGTCGCATCTTCCTGCATACCCACGCCTGGCCCCTGTTGCTGCGCAACGGCGAGTTCAGTGAGCTTTACCTGCAACTGCAATCAGAAAACGGCCAGGCAATACCCGTCATGGCCAACGCACGCATCAGCGAAGTCGATGCCACGCCGGAGGTTATCTGGCTGTTCTTCGTCGCCAAGGATCGCCAACGTTTCGAGGCAGAGCTGCTCAAGGCTCGCGAACAGGCGCAGGAAAGCGCAGCACAACTGGCCAAGGCCAACCTGGCGCTGCAGAGCGCCTACGCCCAGTTGGCCAACTACGCGGTGGAAATTCAGAGTGAAGCCGAGCAGCTTGCACAACTGAGCCATACCGACCCACTGACTGCGCTGAGTAATCGCAGAGCGCTGTCAGTGCATGTCGAGCAGTGGCTCGGCAGCGTCAGCGACCTGGCTTGCGGCAGCCTTTTGTTGATTGATATCGACCACTTCAAACAGATCAACGATCGCTTCGGCCACGCCGAGGGAGATCGAGTTCTGGTGGATATGGCGCAACGTCTTCTGGCCAGCGTGCGCAGTGGCGACAGCGTGGTGCGCTACGGCGGCGAGGAGTTCGCGATATGGCTACCCAACGCCGATCTCGCTGAAGCCAGCGATATCGCCGAGCGCGTGCATGATCAGGTCAAGGCGCTTGAGATCGCCAACGAATCGGTCACGGTAAGCATCGGCATCGCCAGCCTGAAACCCTGCGACCGCTACCTGGAGCGTCTGCTGGCGGCAGCCGACAAAGCCCTTTACACAGCCAAAGCCCAGGGCAGGAATCGCAGCATTCGGCACGAGTAGCCGGCTCAGGCTCGGTCGCTGCATCGGGCTGCAAACGCCTCCTATACTGGAGCGACAATGACAACAGGATGTTCGTCGTGAACACGTTTTTCTGCCTGCTGCTTGCCTTGCTGGTGGCCGGAGCTGCATCAGCCGATGAGCCTATCAAGCTCTACATGCCGGAGGCGCCGCCGCTGACTCTGCATCATTACGAGGGCGGCCATGGCATGGCAGGTGACGTGGTACTGGCTGCGCTGGCTAGGATCGGCAAACTCACCGACATCGTCGCCGAGCCCTGGCCACGCGCCCAGGTCAACGTGTCCAGGGGCAGGAACATGCTGATCATTCCCCTGTCGCGAACGCCAGAGCGCGAGGAGCTATATACCTGGATTGCCTCGATCATGGAGCTGGAGCGCGCCTTCTTCAGCCTCGACGAGCCGGTCACCAGTTTCATGCAGGCCCGTCAGCGTTATCGCCGCATAGGTGTCGGCATGGGCACGGCGCAGGTGGGCATCCTGCAGCGCCAGGGTTTCAGCGACGAGCAGATCGTGCAACTCAAGCTGGGCGAAAACCCGGCCCATCTGCTCGGCCTTGGACGTATCGACGCCTGGTTCACCGGGGGTGCCGGAGGCGCTGTACATCTGGGAAAGCTCGGCCTATCGCGAGCAGAATCTGCGCAGGAGCCCGACCCTGGCCAGTACCGGCCTGTATCTGGGCTGCTCGAAGGACTGCGATGCGCAACTGGTCGAACAACTGCGCGCCGCCATCAGCGAACTGGAAGAGGAAGGCGTCAGCCAGCGGCTGCGTCAGGCCTATTTGCCGCTGCAGCCCGACCCCTAGGCTCTGTACGAAAAATGCCTGCGCTCGGTGATGCTGCGTTAAAAACAGGCTGGAACGCCAGCCCGGTCAAATGCTCATTTACAGCTCGTAAACTCGAATGCGAGCCCAGTCCGTTCTTCGCCTGTTTTTGCGGGGCCGCCATCGGTATTGCCTGACCTTCGCTCGGCGACTTTTCGTACAGACCCTAAATCCCCTGCCGCCCCGGGTCTTCCGGCGGTTGCTCCTGCTCGATGTCCTCCAGTTTCAGCTCCAGCCCCCAGTCGCCTGCAGCAGCGGCTTTCGCTGCGGGAGCCGGCGTTACCACCGGCGCAGCGGCGGCGGGTGCAGGCCTGGCATTGGCCGGATTGTCGCGATGGAGCTTGAGCTTCAGGCGCACGTTGTTCGCCGAGTCGGCGTTCTTCACCGCTTCTTCTTCGTCGATCGCACCTTCGTGCACCAGGTCGATCAGCGCCTGATCGAAGGTCTGCATGCCAAGGTTCTTGGATTTCTCCATGATTTCCTTGAGCTCGGAAAACTCGTTGCGCTTGATCAGGTCGCGCACCGTCGGCGTACCCAGCATCACCTCCACCGCGGCGCGGCGCTTGCCATCGACGGTTTTGACCAGACGCTGCGAAACGAACGCCTTGAGGTTGTTGCCCAGGTCGTTGAGCAGTTGCGGGCGGCGATCCTCGGGGAAGAAGTTGATGATGCGATCCAGGGCCTGGTTGGCGTTGTTGGCATGCAGCGTGGAAATCGCCAGGTGCCCGGTATCGGCGAAGGCCAGGGCATGCTCCATGGTCTCGCGGTCGCGGATCTCGCCGATCAGGATCACGTCCGGCGCCTGGCGCAGGGTGTTCTTCAGCGCGGCATGGAAGCTGCGAGTGTCCACGCCCACCTCGCGCTGGTTGATGATCGACTTCTTGTGCCGGTGCACGTATTCAACCGGATCTTCGATGGTGATGATATGGCCACCGCTGTTGCGGTTGCGGTAGTCGATCAGCGCCGCCAGGGAGGTCGACTTGCCCGAACCGGTACCGCCGACGAACAGCACCAGGCCGCGCTTTTCCATCACCGTGCCGAGCAGCACTTCGGGCAGTTTGAGGTCTTCGAAGCGCGGAATATCCAGCTTGATGTTGCGCGCGACGATGGACACCTCGTTACGCTGTTTGAAGATGTTGATGCGAAAACGCCCCACACCGGCCAGCGATATCGCCAGATTCATCTCCAGTTCGCGCTCGAATTCCTCACGCTGGGCACTGTCCATGATCGAATCGGCAATGGCAGCCACATCGCCCGCCTTCATCGGCTCCTGGCTCAGCGCCTTGAGCACGCCATTGAACTTCGCGCAGGGCGGCGCGCCGGTAGACAGATAGAGATCGGAACCATCCTGGGTGGACAGGATTTTCAGCATTGCTTGGAGATCCATGGCGGCGTTTCCGTGAGCGCGATTGAAATACCATAGGCCATGATTGATCCGCGCTGCGGACAACACACAACCCATAAAATTGACGCCATTCTGCTGGCGCAATGAATGCTGGCACAATAGCGCCCTGACAGATTTGAGGAACCCATCAATGGCAAAGGCAATGGCCCGCCACATCCTGGTCAAGACCGAAGCGGAAGCCGCCGCGCTGAAGAAGCGCATTGCCGCCGGCGAGGCTTTCGACATGCTGGCGCGCAAGCACTCCACCTGCCCCTCCGGCAAGAAAGGTGGCGACCTCGGTGAAGTGCGGCCCGGGCAGATGGTGCGTGCAGTGGATCAGGTGATCTTCAAGAAGGCGCTGCGTGAAGTGCACGGCCCGGTGAAGACCCAGTTCGGCTATCACCTGATCCAGGTGTTCTATCGCGATTGAGCCCTGCTCAGGCGCCTGGCTCGCCCATGAACTCGATGATCTTGCTCCTCAGCCAGCGCTCGGCGGGATCGTTGTCGGTCACCCCGCTCCAGACCATGGACAGATCCGAATTGACCAGCTCGAATGGCGGGTCATCGGCACGCAGGCGGGTCCCTTCGATCAGCGCCGCCGCGGCAAAATCCGGTACCGTGGCGAGCATTTCCGTACCGGCGATGATCGAGCGCAAGCCACTGAACTGCGGCACCGCCAGCACCACACGGCGCGAGCGATCCAGACGCGCCAGGTCGTTGTCGATGTTGCCGCACAGATCCCCCGAGAACGACACCAGCGCATGCGGACGCGAACAGTACTCGTCCAGCGTCAGTGCGCCAGGGCGGTCATCGCCGCGTAGCACCTTGACCTTCATCTCGCGCAGCTTGCGCCGCTTGGCGTTGGCCGGCAGCTCGGTGGTGTAGCTGACGCCTACGGAAATTTCCCCCGAGGCCAACATCGCTGACATCAACAGGAAGTGAACCCGGCGCACCACGATCACCACCTCCGGCGCCTCTTCGCGAATCTGCTTGAGCAAGGCCGGGAACAGGCCGAACTCGGCATCATCGGACAGACCGATGCGGAAGGTGTCGCGGTTGGTCGCTGGATTGAACTCGCGAGCACGACTGACCGCGCCCGAGATGGTGTCCATCGCAGGTTGCAGCTCCTTGAGAATCGCCAGCGCTCGCGCCGTCGGTTCGAAACCACGGCCGTTGCGCACCAGCAACGGATCGTCGAACAGATCACGCAGCCGGGCCAGCGCCGCACTGACTGCCGGCTGGCCAAGAAAGAGTTTCTCGGCGGCACGGGTCAGGTTCTTCTCGAACATCAGGGTTTCGAAGATCACCAGCAGATTCAGGTCGACGCGGCGCAGGTCGTTGCGATTCATTCAGGGGTCTCGGAGCACGGTGTGATCGACGCATTAAAGCGGCAACCTCCGTGCCACATAGCCCGGATCAGAGGCCCAACTCGGATAGCCCCGGATGATCGTCAGGACGACGCCCCTGGGGCCAGCGAAACTTGCGCTCGGACTCCTGAATGGGCAGGTCGTTGATGCAGGCATAGCGATTGATCATCAGGCCGTCGGCGCCGAACTCCCAGTTCTCGTTGCCGTAGGAGCGAAACCAGTTGCCCGAGTCGTCGCGCCATTCGTAGGCATAGCGCACGGCAATGCGGTTGTCGGTGAACGCCCAGAGCTCCTTGATCAGACGGTACTCCAGCTCCTTGGCCCACTTGCGCTCGAGGAAGGCACGCGCCTGATCGCGACCATTGGCGAACTCGGCACGGTTGCGCCAGCGCGTATCGAGGCTGTAGGCCAGGGCTACCTTGGCGGCATCACGACTGTTCCAGCCATCCTCGGCCAGGCGGACCTTCTCGATGGCGCTCTCGCGAGTGAACGGCGGCAACGGAGGACGAACTTCAGTAGTTGACGACATGACGGCACCTCAGGCTTGCGGGGGATTTAGCCCATCACTGGGCGACAGGGTTTGCAGGAGCAGTTGCGCGGTGCGACCAGCACTGTCGGCCGCGTCGGCCTGGCCGGTGACCATGGCGACGGCCGTTGCGCCATCGATCAGCAGGAGAAACTGCCTGGCCATCTCCTCGGGATCGGCAAAGCCGCAGGCCGTGGTCAGCTCGTTCAGATAGGCCAGCAAGCGCTGCTTGTGCAGCAACGCGACGGCGCGGATCTCGCTGTCGGGATCACCGACCTCCCCTGCCGCATTGATGAAGGCACAGCCATGGAAATCAGGTGCGGAGAACCAGCTGCGCAGCAGTGGGAACACGGCCAGTAGCCGCTCGCTCGGCGATCCAGCAGAAGTGCCGGCGATGAACCATTGCATCCAGCGCTCATCACGCGCGCGCAACGCGGCAGCGATCAGCGCTTCCTTGGTCGAATAGAGGCGATAGATGCTTTTGCGCGCCACCCCTGATGCCTTGACGATGGCGTCCATCCCGGTGGCGTTGATACCACCGGCATAGATCAGGCTTTCAGTGGTTTGCAGCAAACGCTGTTGGGTCGAGGCGTCTTCTAGCATGGGGTTCAACCGCAGAGAATGATCGTTCTCGACAAGGTAGAACGATCATTCTCGTCAATCAACTCAATTCTCGAAACGCAGGATCAACGGCATCTCAACCAGGCTTCAGCTGAGACCCGCGACACCTGGTCCGATGCCAACCGCGCCGGTTCCAGGGGTGGATCCAGTCGCTGGGCTATAACTCAATGCCGCGACAACACTGGCGCATGCTCGGCCATCAGCGCTACCACCCAGTCGATGAATACCCGCAGCTTGGCACTGACATGGCGGTTCGGCGGGAAGGCCAGGTACATCGGCATCGGTTTCATCTGCCAGTCCTCGAATAAACGCACCAGCTCCCCGCTGGCCAGGTGTGGTTTGGCCATGTAGTGCGGCAGCCAGAGCATACCCAGGCCCGCCAGGCCCGCAGCCAGATAGGCGTTGCCATCGTCGACCGTCAGCAGCGGGCGGCCATGGGCCTCGATGCGTTCTTCACCCCGCTGCATCGCATAGGGCAAGGCCTTGCCGGTGCGCGACCAGAGAAAACCCACCGTGTGATGACCAGCCGCCTCCAGCTCGCGCGGATGCATCGGCGTGCCGGCGCGTTGTAGATAACCCCGCGTGGCGTAGATGCCGAGTTGCAGATCGCCGAGATGCCGCGCGATCAGCGACTGATCGGTGATCTCACCGCCGCGCACCACGCAGTCGACGTTCTCGCCGATGATGTCGATGAGACGGTCGCTCACGCCCAGGGTCAGCTGAATTTCCGGATAGCGCGCATAGAACCCCGGCAAGGCCGGGATCAGCAGCATGCGCGCGAAGGGGCTGGGCACGTCCACGCGCAGACGGCCGCGCGGCGCCATCGATGCGCTGGACAGGCTGGTCTCGGCGTCATCGACATCCGCCAGCAGACGCACCACACGTTCGTAGTAGGCGGCTCCGTCAGCGGTGACGTTGACCTTGCGCGTGGTGCGGTTGAGCAGGCGCACGCGCAGCCGTGCTTCGAGTTGCTGAACGAGCTGGGTCACGCTGGTCTTGCTCATGTGCAGGGTGGCGGCTGCCTTGGTGAAACTGCCGGTTTCCACCACGCGGGCGAAGGCCTGCATCGCATCGAAACGATCCATTTCACGTCTCTCTCGGCTCTTGATTGTTTGGATTCTACAAACAGTCATGACCAGAGTTGCTCGTTTATCCAGCCCTGCCGTGTTTTTAAAGTGATTCCATCGTTAACAGCGGGCCGTAGTGGCCCAGATGGAGGCAACAATGACCAGCAAACGTGATGTGGTTTTCCCGGCCGACCGCCATGACCTGTATGAACTTCATCGCTATTCACCGGCGATTCGTTCCAACGGTTTTCTGTTCGTTTCCGGCCAGGTCGGCAGTCGCAAGGACGGCTCGCCCGAGCCCGACCTGAAGGAGCAGGTACGCCTGGCCTTCGCCAACCTCAATGCGATCCTTGCCGAGGCCGGTTGCAGCTTCGAAGACGTGGTCGACACCACCGTGTTCATGGTCGACCCGCACGCGCAGTTCGAGACCATCTGGGAGGTGGTAGCCGACTATTGGGGCGAAGCCCCGTATCCGACAGTGACCGCTATCGGCGTGACCTGGCTGTCCGGCTTCGACTTCGAGATCAAGGTGATCGCCAAACTGCCGCAATAAGCAGCGGTTGCGCCCCTGCAGACGAGGGCGCGACTGAAAGGCTCAGAGGTGAGTGAAGACGCGCTCAGCTGGCAGACGCGACTTCGGCAGCGCCGCATTGAAATCGCCGTCGCTGTGATACCCCAGCGCCACCGCGACCATGCTGCTCAGCCCCTGAGCGGCCAGCCCCAGCTCTTCATCCAGCGCCTCGCGGTCGATGCCCTCCATCGGCGTGGCATCCACGCCCTTGGCCGCAGCGCCCAGGAGCAAGGTGCCCAGCGCCAGATAAGCCTGTTTCTCCGCCCAATGCGGGATATCGCCGAGGCCGCGGTGCAGTTCGACGTAGCTGCTGCGGGTGTTGTGCTGGGTGGTGCGCGCCGCGTCATCGCGGAAGCGGCCATCATCGGCCTCCTGCTGCAGCACATCGGCCAGGTACGCATCATCGAGGTCACGACGGGCGCAGATCAGGATCACGTGCGAGGCATTGAGGATCTTCGGCTGGTTGTAGGCGAAGCCACTCTGAGCGCCCTTGGCCAGGCGCGCCTTGCCTTCGGCAGTGCTCGCCACGACGAAATGCCAGGGCTGCGAATTGACCGAAGACGGCGACAGGCGCAGCAACTCCAGCAGCTCGTCGATGATCGCCTGATCCACCTGGCGGCTGGCATCGTAAGCCTTGGTGGTGTAACGCTGACGCGCGAAAGAAACGGGGCTCATGAACACTCTCCTGATCGGTAGATGACGCGAAATGGACGCCAGTCTGCAACATGCCTGTGCATGAAAAAAGCAGGCAAAGCCGCTAGGAGTTTCAAAGCACAGATGAAAATGCAGGCATCGACTCGCTAGCGAGCCAAGCCAGCGCTCTGCAAACACTCGATAAAACCCGCCACGGCCGCAGAGCGGCTGACCTTGGGATACAACGCACCGATCTCGCGATGGATCGGCGTCGGGCCGAGCCTGATGGCGCGAACGCTCACCGGCAGCGGCAGGATGGTTTCCGTCAACGGCACCACGGCCACGCCAAGGCCGCTCTCGACCATCGACAGCATCGCCTGGATATCGTCGACCTCGATCCACTCCTGCAACGTTAAAGAGTGGTCGCGTAAAAAGCGCTCCACCTGGCGACCACCGAAGGAGGAGCGGCTATAGCGGATAAAGGGCTGCTCGCGAATCACCGACAGCCAGTCATCGCCAGCCACGTTGCTGGCGGCAAGCAGCACGTAGTTCTCGCATGCCAGCGGCGTCCACTCCAGCTCCCGCGGCGGCTCGAACGCCGGACGAATGAGGATCGCCAGGTCGAGCTCCCCCGCTTCGACTCGATCCATCAACTGCAGGGAAACGCCAGGCGACAGATTCACCCGGCAGTTGGCAAAGCGCTGGCGGAACGGCACCAGCGCGCGCGTGAGGATGGTCGCGTGCACCGAGGCGATCGCGCCGATCTCCAGCGGTTTGGCCCATTCCTCGTCTTGAGTCGGCTCGCCCAAGGCATCGAAACCGGCGACCAGCGCCTCGGCACGCGCCAACGTACGCAGCCCTGCAGCATTCAGCGTGGCCGAGCGACCGGTGCGATCGAACAGGGCGAACCCCAGGCTTTCTTCCAGGCGGCGCATATGCCCACTGACGGCCGCCTGGGTCAGGCCGATACGCTCACCAGCGGCGCTGAAGGTGCCATAGCGCGCTACCGCGATAAGGGTTCGCAGTTCGATGATCATGGCGATTGATAATATTTTGTTTTGCTCATGATCAGAACATATAGTTTTTTAAGAGGCTTGTCGCCGAATAGGATGATTCCACTCACCAACGAGGGAACCCCGATGGCCGCACTATGCCCGTTCCACCTGGCCTTTCCGGTTGACGACCTGGCCGCCGCCCGCAATTTCTACGGCAACCTGCTCGGTTGCAGCGAAGGTCGCAGCTCGTCAGAGTGGATCGACTTCAATTTCTACGGCCACCAGATCGTCGCCCACCTGGCACCTGACGAAGCAGGCGCGGTACCGGCCAACGCGGTCGATGGCCACGGCGTGCCGGTGCGCCACTTCGGCGTCGTCCTGCCGATGCACGACTGGCAGGTCGCTGCCGATAAACTCAGCGCCGCCGGTGTCGAGTTCATCATCAAGCCCTATATCCGCTTCAAGGGCGAGCCGGGCGAACAGGCGACGATGTTCTTCAAGGACCCGAGCGGCAACGCCGTCGAAATGAAGGCCTTCGCCGACATCAACAACCTGTTCGCCCGCTGACAGCGAAAGGAACGCCCCATGCAAACGCTCAAGGTTGCAATCGCCGGTTTCGGCGGTGTTGGCCGCGCCACCGCCAACCTGCTGTTGCAACGTCGCGACCACTATCGCCAGGTTTATGGCGTGGACGTGCGACTGGTTGCCGTATGTGGCTCACGCGCCGGCCTGACTGATGCCAATGGCCTGCAGGCCAACCAGCTGGACGACCTGCAGCCTGGGCTGTCCGGCCCGGATTTCGTCGCAGCGAGCGGTGCCGAGGTGCTGATCGAGGCCGGCCCCAGCGATTTTCGCAGCGGCGGGCCAGGCCTGGACTACCTCTGTGCGGCGCTGTCCGCCGGGCGCGACTGCGTCGTCATCTCCAAGGGCGCGCTGGTGCACAGCGGGCCGCGCCTGCGCGAACTGGCGCGCGCCTCCGGAGCGCAGCTGAAACTCAGTGGCGCAGCGGCCGCCGCCCTGCCCACGCTCGACCTGCTCGAGTACAGCCTGGCCGGCTGCAAGGTGCTCAGCATCGAGGGCATTCTCAATGCCACCACCAACTACCTGCTCGATGCCATGCGCACCCAGGGGCTCGGTTTCGACGCTGCACTGCGTGAGGCGCAGGCCGGCGGCTTCGCCGAAGCGGATACACGCAACGACACCGAAGGTTGGGACACCGGCTGCAAGCTCCTGCTACTGGCCAACTTCGGCCTTGGCGCCGAGCTGACCATGGCTGACGTCGAGGTCGATGGCATCCATTCGATCACCGCGCAACGTATCGAAGCCTGGCGAGCACAGGGCCTGGTTCCCCGTCTGGTCGGCAACCTCAGCTACAGGGACGGCGCGATCCGCGCCAGCGTCGGGATCAAGACCTATCCGCTGTCCGATCCCTTCGCTCAGGTGAACGGGAAAAACAAGGCGATCCGCATCAGCAGCGACGCCATGGGCGAGACGATCGCCATCGGCGGCGGCGCTGAACCCCTCGCCACCGCTGCCGCCGCGCTAAAGGACTTCGAACATATTCTCCAGGCCAGGGGGCGCTCCCCCCTGCTTTATTGACGGACATTGCGCATGACCCAACGCACCCTGCAAGCCATCCACCACGTCGGTTTCGAGGATCTCGGTAGCTTCGAGGCACCGCTGCGCGCTGCCAGCTACCAGATCGAGTACATCGACGCTGCGGAACGTGACCTCAGCCAACTCGACCCGCTCGCAGCCGACCTGCTGGTGGTGCTTGGCGGCCCTATCGGCGTCTATGACCACGACCGCTACCCGCTCCTCTGCGCTGAACTGGAACTGCTGCGCGTACGCCTGGCAGCCGATAAGCCGACGCTGGGCATCTGCCTCGGTGCGCAGCTGATGGCAGCAGCACTGGGCTCCAGCGTCTATCCAGGGCCAGCCAAGGAAATCGGCTGGTCGCCCCTGGAGCTGGCAGCCTCCGACTATCAGCCACTTGCCGCCCTGCGCGATATCGCCGTGCTGCATTGGCATGGCGACACCTTCGACCTGCCGGAAGGCTGCACCCTGCTCGCCTCGACCCCGCTATGCCGCCAGCAGGCCTTCGCTCGCGGGCAGAACGTGCTGGGTCTGCAATTTCACCCGGAAGTGCGCGGCGACCGCTTCGAGCATTGGCTGCTGGGCCATGCCAGCGAACTGGCCAGCTCGGGCATCGATCCCGTCACCCTGCGTCACGACGCCAAGCGTCATGCCAGCGCCCTCGAGCAAGCGGGCACCATCATGCTAGGCGCCTGGCTCACCAAGCTGAAGCACTGAGCACGGCAGCAGGCCCGAGCCTCATAACAAGGCTCGGGCACCGCCGGCTCATTCAGCGCCTGCATCCTGTAAACACTTCGTAAATGCGATGGATTTTCATTAGCTCGCCTAGTAAAAGATAGCTTGCTTTCGATCCTGCCTGAAGCAGCGCTTGCCGCTGCTCGTTTCGCCCCGGAGTCCAGCATGTCTATCTGCTCTCAACTGCAACGCACAGCGGCGACGATTACCACGTCGCTGCTGCTCGCCCTGCCCCTGCATGCCAGCGAACGCACGCTGGACAGCGCCTACGGTCCAGTGACAATCAGCGGCACTGTGCAGCGCGTGGTGGCACTGGGCGACAGCGCCCTGGATGCGGCGCTGTCGCTCGGCGTGCAACCGGTCGGTACCCTGGCCAGTCGCGGCGGCGACGACGTGCCGGACTATCTCAAGACCACGGCAGGCAAGATCACCCTGGTGGGCAGCGTGCGTGAACCCAACCTGGAAGCCATCCTGCGCCTGCGACCGGACCTGGTACTGGCCTCCAGCGATCTGTCACGCGACCTGTACGCCAAACTGAGCCTGATGGCGCCCACCGTGGTACCCGCCGGCAATTCCTTCCAGGACTGGCGCGAGACCTACATGACCTATGCCCAGGCCCTCGGCAAACAGGAAGAAGGCCAGCAACGCCTTGCCGAGATCGAGAAACGCAGCGCCGAACTGCGCCAGCGTCTGCCGCAGGGCCAGGCAGTCAGCGTAGTGCGCTGGAACCCGCAGGGGCCGGTGATCATGTCCAGCCACCTGTTCGTTGGCCAACTGCTGAAAGACCTCGGCCTGCGTGCCAACGAACTGGCCGCAGCCCAGGCGCAGAAGCCGCACAGCGACGTGCTGAGCCTGGAGAACCTGTCACGCATCAACGCCGACTGGATCTTCCTCGCCACGCTCAATCCGGATGGTCGCAAGGCCCTGGAAGACGCGCGCAAGCAGCCTGCCTTCACCCGTCTGTCAGCCGTCGCCGACGGTCATGTGGTGACCGTCGACGGCCAGATCTGGAGCAGCAGCTCCGGCTACCTGGCGGCTCAGCGGGTACTCGATGACGTGGAGAAGGCCCTGCTCGACTGATGCTCGCAGCACGCCTTTCCGTCCCTCAGGCGCTGAGCTATGCGGCTCTGTGCCTGTTGCTTTTGTGCGTCGCCAGCCTGCTGTTGGGCGCGGGTGACATCGGCATCCTGCCCAGCCTGCAAGCCCTGCTCGGTGGCAGCGATGACGATGCCCGTTTCATCGTCTTCGAACTGCGTTGGGTACGTACCGAACTGGCCCTGTTGGTCGGCCTCGCCCTGGGCGCGGCCGGTGTGCTGCTGCAAGCGGTGACGCGCAATCCGCTGGCCGAACCTGGGCTGCTCGGGGTCAGCGCTGGAGCCTCGTTCGCCGTGGTGCTGGCGATCAACCTGGGCGCCTCGGCTGCCAGCATGCATCTGGGCGTCGCCATGCTGGGTGCGCTGGTGGGTTGCGTGCTGGTGCTGCTGGTCACGCGTATGCGTGGCGTCGGTGACGACCCCGTGCGCCTGGTGCTGGCCGGCGCAGCTTTCTCCGGCATACTCGGCGCGCTCAGTAGCCTGCTGTTGTTATGGGATCAGCGCACCGCCGATGAAATGCGCTTCTGGGTCATCGGTGCCCTGGCGGGCCGCCCACTGGACACGCTCGACTGGAGCCTGCCGGGGCTGCTCGGCGGACTGTTGATGGCGCTGCTGGTGGTGCGTCCGCTGGCCGCCCTGGCGCTGGGCGAGCGCGTCGCCAGCGGCCTTGGTCACCATCCGCAATTGACGCGCCTGGGCACCCTGCTGGCCGTGGCGATACTGGTCGGCACTGCCACGGCTGCCGCCGGCCCAATCGCCTTTATCGGCCTGATCGTGCCCTATATCGCTCGCCGCCTGGTGGGCTCCGATATCCGCCGCACCCTGGGCCTGAGCATGCTGCTCGGCCCCTGCGTCCTGCTGCTGGCCGACGTCATCTCGCGCCTGCTGGTGCGCCCCTACGAACTGCCGGTGGGCGTGGTGACTGCCTTCGTCGGCGCGCCGATCCTGATTGCCGTGGTGCGCAACCACCGCCTGCCGACCCTGTGACATGAACATTTCTTCCTCACGCCCCCTGCTCGCCCCGGCCGGCCATTATCTGCTGCGCCTGGGTGGTTACAGCCTGCTGCTGCACCGGCGCAGCATGATCGTCGCATTGTTCCTCAGTCTGCTGCTGGTCGCTGTCGCCACCTGGATACTGGCGGCAGGCGACGACACCCTGACGCCCAGCAAAGCCCTGCAGGCCGCCTTCGGCCAGGGCGAGGCGTTGCAGGTGTTCCTGATTCAGGAGCTGCGCCTGCCGCGGCTGATCGCCGGCCTGCTCAGCGGCGCCGCCCTCGGTGCTGCCGGCTGCCTGCTGCAGACCCTGGCGCGCAACCGCCTGGCTACGCCTGGGGTGATCGGTATCGACAACGGCGCCACCGCCTTCGCCGTCGCCTCCATCGTCGCCGTACCCACCAGCCTGGCGCCGTCGGCCCTGGCGCTGAGTGGCGCCGCCACCGCAGCGGTGCTGACGTTCGCCCTGGCTGCCGGCGGAGGCGCGCGCGGCTATCGCTTCATCGTCGTTGGCATTGCCATCGGCGCGTTGTTCGGGGCGCTGACCAACCTGATGCTGGCACGCAGCGACATGGACGCCGCCAACGCCGCCTACCCCTGGACGGTCGGCAGCCTCAATGCGCGCCCGGCCGACTCGGTGCTGCTGCTCGGCATCGGCCTGGCCGTGGGCCTGCCGCTGGCCAAGCTGCTGGTCAATGCCCTGAGCCTGATGCGCTTTTCCGACAACGTCGCCATCGGCCTCGGTGTGCGCCTGCAACGCATGCGCCTGCTCACCCTGGCGCTGTGCGTCTGGCTCACGGCGCTGGCCGTTGCCGTGGTCGGCCCGGTCGGTCTGATCGCCCTGGCGGCACCGGAAATGGCCCGCCACCTGGGCAACCGACACGGCGTGCCGGTGCTCAACGCGGCGCTGTCCGGCGCGCTGATGATGATCCTCGCCGACTGGCTCGGCCGTACCCTGCTGGCGCCCATCGAAATCCCGGTCGGCATCATCGCCGCCGTGGTCGGCGGCCCCTACCTGCTGTGGATTCTGCTGCGTCAGGCCCCACGGAGTTCGACATGACCCTGCTTTCCTCACTGCTCGGCGACGCGCGCCAGTCCGACGTGCGCCTCGAAGCCCGCAACCTGAGCCTGGGCTACGCCCAGACCCGCATCATCGAAGACCTCAACCTGCTGATGCCCAGTGGCCAGGTCAGCGCCATCGTCGGCCCCAACGGCTGCGGCAAATCCACCCTGCTGGCCGGTCTCGCTCGCCTGCACAAGCCCATCTCCGGCAGCGTACTGCTCGACGGCAAGGCCATTGGCAGCCTGCCGTCGCGTGAAGTGGCGCGCCGGCTCGCCCTGCTGCCCCAGGACGCCTCAGCTCCCGATGGCCTGACGGTCAGCGAACTGATCCGCTTCGGCCGCCAACCGCACCAGAGCCTGCTGCGCCAGTGGAGCGAGGAAGACCAGGCCATCGTCGACGCCGCTCTGGCGGCGGCCGATCTGATCGAATTGGCTGACCGACCACTGGAGTCGATGTCCGGCGGCCAGCGCCAGCGCGCCTGGATCGCCATGGCCATCGCCCAGGCCACGCCTCTGCTGCTACTCGACGAACCCACCTCGGCACTGGATCTGGGCCATCAGATCGAAGTCTTCGAACTGATCCGCCAACTGGCCGCCGCCGGCAAGACCATCGTCATGGTGGTGCACGATCTCTCCAGCGCCTGCCGCTACGCCGACCACCTGATCGCCATGCACCAGGGCCGGATCGTCGCCAGCGGCCGCCCCAACGAGATCGTCACCTCGGCGCTGGTCGAACGCCTGTACGGCGTACGCTGCACGCTGCTGCGCGATCCAATGAGCGGCACGCCGGTGATTGCGGGGGTCAGTAGGCTTCAGCCTTAACCCATGGAAAGCTGGCGGGCCACGAAGCGCTTGCCCGGCATCACGATCTGCTCCTGCGCGGCGACCAACGGCAGGTCGCGCGCGCCGTCCGCAGTCTGCTCGACCAAGGCGTATAGCGTTGCCGTGGCCAGCTCCAGAGCCTGCGGCAACGCCTGCCCGGCCAGCAACCGGCCCAACAACGTGGCCGAGAACACATCGCCCATGCCATTGGGCAATGGATGCAGCGCCAGGCGCGGGGTGCTCACCAGCCAGGCGCCCTCGCCGTTCACCGCCAGCGTGCCCAATTCGCTTTCAGGGATATCCGGCGTCGCCAGGCTGGTGACGATCACCACGTCAGGGCCTCGACCACGCAACTGCCGGGCGACTTTCACCGCCTCCTGCAAATTGGCCGGTTTAGAGCCCGTGAGCAGTTCGAACTCGAACTGGTTGGGCGTGATGATATTGGCGAAGGGAATCGCCTGATCACGGAGAAAATCGGGAATCGCCGGGTTGACGAACACGCCGCGCCCGACGTCGCCCATCACCGGGTCGCACAGGTAACGCACTGACGGGTTGTGCTGACGAATCTCGCCCACCGCCTCAAGAATCACCCGCCCCGTATCGGCATCGCCCAGGTAACCGGACAGCACCGCCGCCAGGCGCGGCAGCACCCCACGCTCACGCAGCCCCAACAGCACCTCGCGTACATGCTCGGCAGCGAACACCTGGCCGCGAAACTGGCCGTAACCGGTGTGGTTGGAGAACTGTACGGTGTGAAGCGGCAGCACCTCGAAGCCCAACCGCTGCAACGGAAAAACCGCAGCAGCATTGCCGACATGGCCCCAGGCGACATGCGACTGAATGGACAGAACGAGGGGCGGTAGCGTGGCGCTCATGACGATCTCTGCTGGCTGGGTACGACGAGGCGCAGATTATTCGCCAAGCGGCCCGGGCATACCACTACCTGTTCAAGCGCCGAACTGTTAGAGACGGTGCCTAGCGGCTGAGTTATGTCGCAACAGCTTGAACGCCTCACGCAAGCCAGAGATTTGAGGTGTGCTACCAAGACTTGCTGACACTCCGGACAATGCCCTCGAACCGGGCGCCCGACAGACGGTTGATTCACGCATTGACATATCGGTAAATGTCGATATTATCGCCGCCCATGGACCTGATCAATGTATTCAAAGCCCTCTCGAATCCCACCCGCCTTGGAATCCTCAAGGGGTTGAAGGATCCGGTGAAGAACTTTCCTCCCCAGGATGAAGGGGACGTTCATACCGTGGGCGTGTGCGTCAGCAGTATTCAGGAAGGTGTCGGTCTGTCGCAGTCGACGGTGTCCGACTACCTCGCGACGCTGCAACGAGTCGGTCTGGTCGAAGTCCGTCGGATCGGACAGTGGACCTACTACAAGCGCAATGAAGCCAATATCCGTGCTCTGGCCGAGCTGATAGGCAAGGAGCTGTAATTTTTTAACTTTGTATATCGATTATTCCCGATATCTCTTTTAGCCGAAACAAGGACTGACAATGGAGAGACCTTAGGCACAGGCGCGTAATTTTTTGCATCAGTATATCGAAAATTCTCTATATCCCTTTTTCCAGAAACAAGGAACCACACAATGAAAGCGCAAGTACTCAAATCCTTTGGCGGCCCTAACGCGTTCGAACTGAGCGAAGTGGCCAAACCCGTACCGCAGGCAGGACAAGTGTTGGTGCGGGTTCACGCAACCTCCATCAACCCACTGGATTACCAGGTACGTCGTGGTGACTACGTCGACTACGTGCCTCTCCCCGCCATTACCGGGCATGACGTCTCCGGCGTCGTCGAAGCGGTCGGCCCAGGTGTGACGAGCTTCGTGCCAGGCGATGAGGTCTGGTACACCACGCAGATTTTCGAAGGCGACGGCAGCTATGCCGAGTACCACGTTGCGTCCGAAAGCATCATCGGCAAGAAGCCGGCATCGCTGAGCCATCTCGAGGCGGCAAGCCTGACGCTGGTAGGCGGGACGGTCTGGGAAGCACTGATCGGGCGCGTATCGCTGAGGGTCGGGGAAAGCATTCTGATCCACGGCGGTGCGGGTGGCGTCGGCCATGTCGCGATCCAGGTGGCAAAAGCCATCGGCGCTCGGGTGTTCACCACCGTGCGCGAAGCGAACTTCGAGTTTGCCCGGGGTCTGGGTGCCGATGTGGTCATCGACTACGAACAAGAGGATTACGTTGACGCCGTCCTGCGGGAAACCGATGGCCACGGCGTCGATGTGATCTTCGACACCATCGGCGGCGACACCTTGACCCGTAGCCCCGACGCACTCGCCCAGCTCGGCCGTGTGGTTTCGATCGTGGACATCGCCAAGCCGCAGAACCTGATTCAGGCCTGGGGCAAGAACGCCAGTTACCACTTCGTCTTCACCCGCCAGAACCGCGGCAAGCTCGATGAACTGAAGGCATTGGTCGAGCGCGGCCAGTTGCGCCCCCATATTGGCGCGGTCTATTCGCTCGCTGATATCTCAAGCGCCCATGCGCTGCTGGAGACGCCCAACAACGGTCTTCGCGGCAAAGTCGCGATTGCCGTCGAGCCCTCGCTCGCCCCGTAAGTACATAGGTTCAACTACCAAAATGACTCTAGAGGAATACCGCAATGATTTATGAAATCGCCGTACTGCCTGTTCACAGTGCACAGATCGAACAGTTCAAACAAGCATTTGCCGAAGTGGTTCACTTGCTCCAACGCGCCAAGGGCTACCACGGCCATATGTTCGCGCAGGGAATCGAAAGCCCCGAGACGTTCAACCTGATCGTGCGTTGGGCTTCACTTGAGGACCATGCGCCGGGTTTCGAAGCGAGTGACGACCATCAGACCTTCATGCAGGGCCTGGAGGAATACTTCTCGCAAGAGCCGACTGTCTACCACATTCAGGGGGCCGCCTTTACCAATGGAAACGATCAGGCCTTCGATATTGCAGTGCCAAAAGCTTAAGCCTGCAGCCCTGACTTCGCCGCTACTCATGGCCACCATTTGATCTGACAGTATTTGAAATACAAGACTGTCAGATCAACTTACCTGAACACAATTCCGTCGTTTTGCTCCGAGAGTGAGTTGGCAACCACGCTCAACTCTCCTGGAGGCATTCGACATCCATTTAGCTTTTTCGGAATTTAAAGATGATCAGCAAACATGCAAAAAACCTGGCAAACATTTTAATTACCAGCCTTGCCTTGCTTCTATGCGGCAATGCACTCGCTGAAAGCCCGGCCACCACTTACAAGTATGGATTGAAACTTGATGTAGCCAAGGTTCTGTCCATATCAAAGCCCAAAACCCATACCTGCAAGCCTGTGGATCACCTGATGAAATACATAGACTCAGCTGGAAACATCCAGACCCTGAAATTCAAGGCTCTCTCTGATGCCTGCAGTAAAGGGCACTGACATAACGCCAGTGACGCCAAGGATGGCAATTTGCCGTGGAAATGAGCAAATGCGTACAACTTAGCGATCAACGCCTATGCAACCGTTCATTATTGGCAATCGCTCGCAATACTGGCATATAGCCGTCAAAGCCGCGTTATCATGCCCGCGCCAGCGTTCGGCATGACGACAAGGAGCAGTAGATGAGCGATTCGCGCCAGGCGGCCTTTGCCCGGGAATGCGACCTGATCATGAAAGGTGGCATAACCAGCGGCATCGTCTACCCGCTGGCCATCACCGAAATCGCCAAGGCGTTTCGCCTGCGCAGCATCGGCGGCACCAGCGCTGGTGCCATCGCCGCGGCTGCAGCGGCCGCTGCCGAACTGGGCCGCCAGCGCTATCAGCAGGGTGAGTTGAGCAGCGACCCAGCCGGCTTCGCGACAATCGAACGACTGCCTCAGCACCTCTGCGTGCCCGCAGCGAATGGCCATGGCACCAAACTGCTGGCGTTGTTCAAGCCTGCCCCGGCAGTGCGCGCCCTGTTCGATACCTTCATCGCCATCCTCGAGGTCAAGGGAAAAAGTCCCTGGACGCGGTTGTTCGCACCACTGAAGGTCATGCTCATGCGCCACAAGCTCGCCGCCCTGGTCGGCGCCCTGCTGGCAGGCGGGCCGCTGTGGTGGAGTGCTGCCAGCAGCGCCAGCGTGCTGGTTTGGCTCTGGGTCTTGCTGTTCGCAGCGCTGGGTGGCGTGCTCGCCGTGATCGTGCGCCTGGCCTTGGTGGCATCGCGTGAATTACCAGCGAGCGGTTTCGGCCTGTGCAGCGGCATGCCAGAGGCCGATGACGATGCCCCGGATGAAGCCCTTACCACCTGGCTGACCCAGTACTTCGATCAGCTCAGCGGTCAGCGCGAATACTGCGCCAGTCGGGCGGATGCCATCGAGTGCGAACGGCCATTGACCTTCGGCGACCTGCGTCGCCATGGCATCGACCTGCAGGTGATGACCACCTGCCTGAGCATGGCGCGGCCTTTCCGCCTGCCCTTTCGTGACGACGAGCAGGTACGCGAGAACAACCAGTTCCACTTCCGCCAGGAGGAGTTCGCGCGGCTATTCCCCCACCGCGTGGTGGCCTGGATGAGCGCTCACCAGCGCCCCGGCGATGATCGCGGCGACGGGTATCTGCGCCTGCCACTGCCCGATGACCTGCCGGTAATCGTGGCCGTACGCATGAGTCTGAGCTTTCCCCTGCTGCTCAGCGCCGTACCACTGCACGCCGTGGACTACCGCAAGAACGGGAAGAAGCTGGAGCGCTGCTGGTTCACCGATGGCGGCATCAGCTCGAACTTTCCCATCCACTTCTTCGATGCCGCGCTGCCCAGGCGCCCCACCTTCGGCCTCGATCTGGGACCGACCGATGGTGCCGACGAACAACGCGTGCGCTTCCCACGTAACAATGGCGATGCACGGCTAGCCTACTGGCGCCGTTTCCCGCAGAAGGGTTTGCCAGCCCTGCGCGGTTTCCTCGCCCTGCTCAGCAACGTCGCCAAGGACTGGAACCACGAAACCCTGTCGCTGATGCCCGGCTTTCGCGACCGTATCGGCCTGATCCAGCTGACCCGCGAAGAAGGCGGCCTCAACCTGACCATGCCCACCGAGCGCATCGAACGGCTGACCCGCTACGGACGCGAAGCCGGCCAGCAGTTCGTCCTGCGTTTCGGCGACCCGCAGCATTGGCAGCCGGGCGCCCAGGCCTCGCCAATGAACTGGGAGAACCACCAGATCATTCGTCTGCGCCTGCAACTGGCCAGCGTCGCCGAACAGCTGCAGAGCCTGGAAAGAGCCTGCCGCGAACTGCACGGCACCGAACAGGACTACCAGCGCTTCTTCACCGCCGATGCCAAACGCTACAGCTATCCCTTCAAAGGTCTTAGTGACCTGGAACAGGACCCGGACACTGGCCTGTACCGCACCCAGGCCGGCCTGGCCCAGGCCATGCTTGGCAAACTGCGGGAGATCGCCCAGATGATCGAACAGCACCCGGAAAGCCACCCGGCCAAGGGGGCGCCCAAACCCACGCCCGAACTCAAGCTGCGCCCACGCCTGTAGGCCGTCGACAAACAACAAGGCTCCCAGATGGGAGCCTTGTACGAACAGCGGCGGTGATCAGCTACCCGGATGGGCGTAGGCCTCTTCGAAGAAGTAGTCCTTCCAGGACGCCGCCTTGTTCTTCAGCACCCCCAGCTCATGCAGCTGCTCGGCATAGATGAAGGTGCGCTGCGGCGAGATGGTGAAGTCGTTTTCCGGGTCCTCGATGATCTTCTTCACGAAGTCCAGCGGCAGCTTGGAGTTCTCCACACGGATGTAAGTCTCTGCCGCGGCGGCCTTGTCGGCCTTGATGATCTGCTCGGCTTCCACCAGCGCGTCATAGAAGGCCTTGTAGGTCTTGGGATTCTCGTCATGGAATTTCTCGGTGGCATAGAGCACGTTGAACGTAGCCTGGCCGCCGAGAATGTCGTAGCTGCTGATCAGTTTGTGCACCTTGGGGTTCTCCAGCGCCTGGTACTGGAATGGCGGGCTGGAAAAATGCGCGGTGATTTCCGAGCCGCCCTTGATCAGCGCGGCCGTGGCGTCCGGATGCGGCAGGCTGACGGAAATATTGTCGAAACGCTGGAAATCGTCCTTGCCATACAGTTTGGCGGTCTCGATCTGCAGGGTGCGCGACTGGAAGCCGACGCCGGCGGCCGGCACGGCGATGCGATCCTTCTCGGACAGATCGTCCAGCGTCTTCACCTCTTCACGGTTGCTCAACAGGTAGTTGGGCAGCGAGCCAAGCGAGGCGACCGCCTTGACGTTCTGCCGACCATGGGTGCGATCCCAGACGGTCAGCATCGGCGGCACTCCCGCCGAGACCACGTCGATGGCGCCAGCCAGCAGCGCCTCGTTCATGGCGGTGGCCCCGGAGATGGTGCGCCACTCGACCTCCACCTTGTCCAGCCCCTGGGCCTTGGCATGCTTCTCGATCAGTTGCTGATCCTTGACCACGTGCAGCACCAGGTAACCGATGCCGAACTGCTGGGCGATGCTGATCTTGCCTTCGGCCTGCGCGGCCAGCGGAGTTGCCAATGCGCCGAGCAAGCCCAGTGCGGCGGCCAGACGGCCGAATGTGAAGGTGTTGGTCATGGTCGTTTCTCGTTATGTGATCAGTGAATTATTCGTGTGTAGGTGGGCCAGGCGGTGATCCGACCCCGTATGTAGGGTGGGCTTCAGCCCACCGGCGGTGCGTCCAGTTGGTGGGCTAAAACGGATCGCCGCCCGGCCCACCCTACGATTCGGACCGCACAGGTGGATCGGTGACGTGGCCCCCTACGTATCAACGCTGCATCCCCCAACGTTTCACGGTCACCCGCTCCACCGTGGCGAACACCAGGTTCTCCACCAGCAGGCCGATCAGGATCACCGCCGCCAGGCCAGCGAAGACCTTGTCGGTGTACAGCTCGTTGCGGTTCTGGAAGATGTACCAGCCCAGGCCGCCCTTGCCGCTGGAGGCGCCGAACACCAGTTCGGCGGCGATCAGGGTGCGCCAGGCGAAGGCCCAGCCGATCTTCAGGCCCGCCAGGATCGACGGCAGCGCCGCCGGGATCAGGATGAACAGCACGAAGCGCAGGCCCCTTAGGCCGTAGTTGCGCCCGGCCATGCGCTGAGTCTCCGACACGCCGAGAAACCCGGCGTAGGTATTGAGCGCCAGCGCCCACAGCACCGAATGCACCAGCACGAAGATCAGGCTGTTCTCGCCCAGACCGAACCACAATAGCGACAGCGGCAGCAGCGCGATGGCCGGCAGCGGGTTGAACATCGAAGTCAGGGTCGACAACAGATCGCGCCCCAGCTGGGTCGACACCGCCAGGGTGGTCAGCAGGAAGGCCAGGCCAATACCGAGCAGGTAGCCCTTGACCAGCACCGACAGCGAGATCACCACCTTCTCCAGCAACTCGCCAGTGCCGATGCCCTCGAAGAAGGCTTTGGCCGTCTGCAGGAAGCTGGGCAGCAGGAGGTCGTTGCCCTGGTAACGCGCTGCCAGCTCCCAGATCAGCGCCAGGGCCAGCAGGATCAGGGTCTTGCGCAGCCAGCCCTGCTGCCAGAGCCGCTGTGCCAGAGGCAGCTCGCGCTCCAGCTTGAGGTCCGGCAAGGGTTGCAGCGGTATTTCGTATTCCTCACGCCGTGCGGGGGAAAGACTCATGGTTGCGCTCTCCTCAGTAGGCGATGCGGATGTCGTGGAAGCCCAGCTCGGCAGCGGCGCGGGCGCCCTCCTCGCTGTCTTCCTCGAACAACAGGCGATGAATGCGCTGCGCTGTCTGCTGGAACGCCGCGCCACCCAGGCTGTGCAGGTCGAACTGGTGACTGCCCACCTCCGCCCGTACGCGCCCCGGGTGCGGCGACAGCAGCAGGATGCGGTTGCCGACGATCAGCGCCTCCTCGATCGAGTGGGTGACGAACAGCAAGGTGAAGCGCACTTCTTCCCACAGCTGCAGCAGCTCCTCCTGCATCTTGCGACGGGTCAGTGCGTCGAGCGCGGCGAACGGCTCGTCCATCAGCAGGATCTTCGGCTGCATGGCCAGCGCCCGGGCAATCGCCACGCGCGCCTTCATGCCGCCGGACAGGGTGTGCGGGTAGGCATCGGCGAAGGCGGCCAGGCCGACTTTCTCCAGATAGTGCAGCGCCCGTTCTTCGGCCTCGCGGCGCCCCAGGGTGCGCGATGCCAGCAGCGGGAACATGACGTTCTGCTTCACCGTCTTCCACGGCGGCAACTGGTCGAACTCCTGGAACACCACGATGCGATCCGGGCCGGGCTCGCGCACCTCGGCGCCATCCAGGCGGATGCGGCCGCCGACCGGTTTGATGAAACCGGCCACGGCCTTGAGCAACGTGGACTTGCCGCACCCCGAAGGGCCAAGCAGCACGAAACGGTCCGAGCGATCCACTTCGAAGCTGACTTCGTGGGTGGCGCGCACTACGCGCTGTGGGGTGCGGTATTCAAGGCTGACCTTCTCCACCTCAAGCAGGGTGTCGAAGGCGCCTGTGCGTTGCGTGCTGGCCGTGTGGCCTTGCAAGGGGGCATTCATGGGGGTCAGCTTCCTTGACCGATGGCGGGGTCTTCGAAGAAGTAGTCCTGCCAGGAGGCCGGCTTGTTCTTGATTGCGCCGACGCGCTGGAGGAATTCGGCCAGCGGGTAGGTGTTGGTCGGCGTGACGCTGAACTGGAACTGCTCGTTGTCGATGATCTTCAGCAGCTCCTCGCGGCTGATCTTGGCGCCGGTCACGCGGATGTAGGTGTCGGCTGCCGCGCCCTTGTCGTTCTGGGCGAATTCGGCAGCCTCGGCCAGCGCGGCGACGAAGGCCTTGTAGGTCTTGGGGTTGTCGTTGCGGAATTTCTCGGTGGCATAGAGCACGGTCGGCGAGTTCGGGCCGAGCAGCTTGTAGGTGTCGAGCACCACGTGCACATTGGGGTTCTCCAGCGCCTGGTTCTGGAACGGCGGGTTGGAGAAATGCCCGGTCAGCTCGGTACCGCCGGACAGCAGCGAGGCGGTGGCATCCGGGTGCGGCAGGGCCACGGTGTACTTGTCCAGGCGGTCGAATTCCTTGTCGCCCCACTGCTTGGCGGCGGCGTACTGGAGGAAGCGCGACTGCACCGAGACGCCCACCGCCGGCACGGCGATGCGATCCTTCTCGGTGAAATCGGCGATGGTCTTGACCTTGGGGTTGTTGCTCAGCAGGTAGTACGGGAAGTTACCCAGCGAGGCCACGCCCTTGACGTTCTGCTTGCCGTGAGTGCGATCCCAGACGGTGAGCAGCGGGCCGATGCCGGCACCGGCGATGTCGATGTCGATGGCGCCGGACAGCAGCGCGTCGTTGATCGCCGCGCCACCGGAGAGCTGCTGCCAGTCGACCTTGATGTCCAGGCCGTCGGCCTTGCCGTGCTTCTCGATCAACTGCTGGTCACGGACCACATTGAGCAACAGGTAGACGATGCCGAACTGCTCGGCAATGCGAATCTGCCCCTCGGCCTGCGCCGCCTGAGGCGCCGCCAGCGAGCCGACCAGCAGGCTCAGGGAAAGCCCGATACCGCTGGCCAGCCGGCCAAAACGCGGAATGAAGGGAAAGCGTTTGCCTAGAGACATGGTGTGACTCCATTCGGATGAAAGCGAAAAGGGAATTAGGGTGTTGCGGTCAATCAGAACGGCACGTCGCCCTGGATGGTCGTGCGGTGCATGCGCCGGCGCAGGTGGCTCGGGCAACCGGTGGCCAGGTGAATCAGCGCGCGGTTGTCCCAGAACACCATGTCGTGGGGTTGCCACTGGTGGCGGTAGATGAACTCGGGTCTGGCGCTGTGGGCATAGAGCTCGGCGAGGATCTGCCGGCTCTCGTCCTCGGGAATATCGAGGATGTGCGTGGTGAAGTTCTCGTTGACGAACAGGCCCTTGCGCCCGGTTTCCGGGTGGGTGCGCACTACCGGGTGAACGACCGACTTGACCTCGGCCAGTTGCGCCTCGGTCAGCGTCGGGCGACGAATTCCGGCGAACACTTCATCGGCATAGCGCGCGGTGTAGGAATGCGCGGCACGTTTGCCTTCGATGGCCTGGCGCAGCTCCGCCGGCAGGGTCTCATAGGCCAGTTGCTGGCTGGCGAACAGCGTATCGCCGCCCTCCTCCGGTAGCTCCTGAGCCAGCAGCATGGAACCCAGGCTGGGGAATTCCTTGTAGGAGAGATCCGAATGCCAAAACTTACCGGCATCGCCCAGGCCGATGGGCTGACCGTTCTCGACGATGTTGGAGATGATGAAAATCTCCGGGTGATCGGCCAGCAGAAACTGCTTGAGCACGTGGATCTGCAGCGGGCTGAAACGGCGGCTGAAGGCGATCTGCTGTTCGGGGGTGATGCGCTGGTCACGGAATACCAGCAGGGCGTGATCGAGATGGGCGCGATGGACACGGGCGAAGTCGTCATCACTGAGCGGCCTGGTCAAATCCAGGCCGATGATCTCGGCGCCCACGGGCGCATCGAAGGGACGAACTTCGAACGACTGTGCCGACGCCGCGGTGATGGTATGGGCTACTGCCGACATAGATAACTCCATGCATAGGCGCCAATCGGCGCGTCACTTTGACCGGCCGAGGGTTCGGCCATGTGTTCAGTGCGGCGCGCCGATTGGTCGGCAGGTACGCATGGGATGTGACTTTATAGGTATAAGAAAATTACTTTAAATACCGAATAAGAATATTCATATGACCTGTCAGCGAGTCGCGCCATCAGGTGTCACGCTCGCCGCCACTATCGGGCGCTTCGTCAGCCAGACAGTCACTTGCTTTAGGCAAACAGGACCGGCCTAGACCGATGAATCAATCGCAAATAGCCGGCCTCGACTAGCAGATAGTTGTCGTTAAGAGGGTCGGCTATCGGCGAGAAGAGGTCATGGTGTTAACGATATGGGCGGATTCGATAGGCTCTCTTTGAGCTCATATGGCCTGTTTTTTACAGAACCAACGCCATAAACGAATAGCAACCGCGATCACAATCCAGCTGTAAACGGCCGCCATAAGGTCGTCCAGGACGATACCCAGCCCACCACCGACTGCCTCGAGAAAATTCAGCGGCGGCAGCTTGAGGGCATCGAACAAGCGAAATAGCACGAACGCTGTCAGGAGCACCCAGGGACGGCGCATTGAAGCGAGCCCCATCACCGAGACCGGAAACACCAGGTACTCGTCTGCAACGATCTGTGGAATATCCCCGCCCCCCAGCCACAGCGAAGCCCAGTGGCAGAGCGGTACAGCTACAACCAGCAGGATCACCGCGATGAGAGCCTGCCGCCTCGGTGGATGACCCAGCAGCCACCAAGCCAGAGGCAAGCCAAGCAACGAGCCGAAGGTTCCGGGCATGAACGGCAACTGGCCGAGGCCAAAGCCCGTCGCTGCCTGCACGACCAGGGTTTCTATCATCAGAATCGCAGATCCATCTCATGCATCTGGAACAGGCTACAGGTCGGTTAGCCAGGGGCAGCCTGTCAACGCGAGCCCGATCCCGTCAGCCCCGGAGTAACTTGGTCCGGGGCTGACGGGAGAGTCGGCTAGGAAGCGGTCGCCAGAGGCAGTATGCGCGCCAGTATGTCGGCGAGCGTTACCACCCCTTTCAACTGCCCGTCTTGCATGACCACCGCAAGCTGAACGCTCGACTTACGCATGAGCGCCAGGGATTCGTAGACCGGCGTTTTCGCGTCCAGAACGAATACCTGGCGGGCGATTTCCCGCGCAGGTCGCGTATTCGGTTCAAGCAGAGTGTCACGCAGATGAACGACCAAAGGCAGCTTGTCGCTGGCGCCGAGTATCAGGATCCGCAGATGGCCTGACTGAGCAGCGATGGCGCGTACATCCTCTACGGACGCATCAAACGTGACATGCACAGGGACAGCGTTACTCGTTACCAGCTCCTCGATCGGCAAGGTGCCAAGATCAATAAGACTGGAGATCTGCTGCTGAAGAGCAGGCTGGAGCGTTCCAACCTCAGCAGAGTGCTCGACGAGCTTGCGAATGGTGGCGATGTCCTGCCCACCCACCGCAGCGCTTTCGACAGGCTCGACACCGGACGCCTTGACCAGGCGGTTCGCAATCCGATTGACCCACCTCATCAGGGGGCGCAATGGCCAGATGTACGCGCGCGATATCAGCCCCACGGCAAGTGCCGAACGTTCCGGGTGCGCAATCGCCCAGGATTTCGGTGCCATCTCGCCAACGACCAGGTGCAGGAAGGTCACCACGAAGAGCGCGAGCGCGAAGGACGCACCACCCGCCGCCCACTCGGGCACACCCCAGGCGATCAGCAGCGGGCCCAGCCAGGTGTCGACAGCAGGCTTGGTCACGGCGCCCAGTGCGAAGGTACAGAACGTGATGCCCAGCTGAGCACCAGCCAGCATCAGGGTGAGGTCGTTCATGCCGCGCAACGCGGCGCGTGCAGAGCTGCTGGTCGGAGCCAGTTCCTCGAGGCGGTGACGACGGGCACCGAGCAGTGCGAACTCGATGATGACGAAGACTGCGCTGAGCACGATGAGGACAATGGTCACCAATGTGATGATCAGGGGATCATTCATTGCGCTTCCTCCTGTTGCAACGTCTCGACGAGCGTGACACGCACCTGCGTCGGCACGTACCGCTCAACCCGCAGTACCTCGATCACTAGCTGACGCGCCACGGGCAGATCGGAAACCAGCTCTGAAGGATCCTCAGGCAAGGCTATCGTCACGATGTCGCCTTCGGCGGGCAAAGCACCCAGCTCCGCGATCAACAGGCCCGCGATGGTTTCGACGTCCTCGCAAGGCAGGTCATAGCCGAGCGCACGCTCGACCTCGTCCAGGTGCACGTCGCCATCCATGATCCAGATGCCGTCACCGCCAGGCATGAGCGGATCGGCGCTCTCTTCATCATGCTCATCGGTAATCTCGCCGACGATTTCCTCGGCAAGATCCTCAAGGGTCAGCACACCCACGAAGCTGCCGTATTCATCGATGACGCAGGCCAGCTGGTTGTTGGTCTGAATCAATTCAGCAAGGGCATCCGGTAGCGCCATGAGGGTAGGCATAACCGTGGCTGGTCTCATCACCGACTCAACAGTGTCTTCAGTATCCCCTGCTAATAGTCGCAACAGGACATCCGTGAGGTGAACGACGCCGACAGGGGTGTCCTCGTGGATGACGGGGTAACGGGTATGACCACTGGCCATGAGTTCGCGCAGTTTGACCAACGTCGTCTCAGGCGTGAGCCAGTCAACCTGCGACCGCGGAATCATGGCGTGTTCGACGTCCTGCTGGGGGAAGTCAAGAATGCGATCCAGCATCAGCGAGAGCTCTACAGGAAGGTCTCCGCTGTCACGCGAGTCAGAGATGATGTGCGGTAGATCGTCGGCCGAGACACTTACGTCCAGATCGTGGACGGGTTCGATGCGCAGCATGCGCAGGAAAATGTTGGCCGACTTGTCGAAGAAGCCGATCAACCAACCGAATACCGTCAGGTAAATCAGGGTCGAGCGCGCAAGACCTCTGGCCAGAGGATCGGCATTGGCGATTGCCAGGTTCTTCGGATAGAGCTCGCCAAAAATCATCTGGATAATCGTGGCGACCACCAGGGCAAGCAGCGTACCGACGGTTACGCCGACCTCGGACGGAATGCCGACCCCGCCCAGCAAGACACCGAGCGACTGTCCAACTAACGGCTCTGCCACGACACCGACCAGCAGACCTGTCACAGTGATGCCCAGCTGGGCACCCGACAGCATAAAGCTGGTTCGTTTGGTCACTTCAAGCGCGCGCTTGGCGGAGGCATCACCGTCGGCGGCCAGTACTGCGAGTCGCGTACGGTCGACGGCCATGTAGGCGAATTCCTGGGCGACGAAATAGCCGTTTGCCGCAATGATCGCCAGGATAACGAGGGTACCGAACAGGAGAGTGAGGGTCGGCTCGATCACCGCATCACCTCATCATTTTTCGTTTCAGAAGAGCGTCTACAACCGCTGGGGCTTGATGTGTCCACAATGGATCCGAAGTGACAAAGGGCCGCCATTATATTCCTTCCCAGGCTCCACGCCACTTTGATAATCAGTGCAGAAAATGCTTACAAAGGCCCGTAGATAGTGGTTTCTAGCACTGTGAAACGAATTTCTAACATTTGAATACAAATGCGAACGCGAGATCGGGCACTCGATATAACCATGCCGTTCGTACCTAACCCGCCCAAAACGCCTCTACTTTATGAGGAAATGCCGTGACCGTTTTTGGCCAGCCGTTATAGCCCGTACATCTGCACTGACCGCTCTACTCCCCCTGCCCACTCCACCCGATTCCGCCCCTGTGTCTTCCCCCGGTACAGGGCGGCATCCGCCTGCTGCAGAAACGCGTCGAAGTCCTGCGCAGCTGTAAAAGCCCCCGAAGCACCAAGGGTCGCCGTACAGCGAATCGGTTGCTTCACGCCTGTGCCGGCCACTTCGTTGTGCTCGATCGCCGCTCGCATGCGCTCGGCGAGTTGCTGAGCGCCGGCGCTGTCGGTGTCCAGGGCGATGACCACGAATTCCTCGCCGCCCAAGCGGCAGACCAGGTCGCCCTGGCGTGCCGTAGCCTTGAGCACAGCGGCGACGTGGCTCAGAACACGGTCACCGGCCTTGTGGCCATGGGTGTCGTTGATACGCTTGAAGTGATCGATATCCACGATCAGCAGATACACCGGGCCGGCTGTGCGCGAGCGAAAGTACGCGTCCAGGGCATCCATCAGTCCGCGCCGGTTCAGCAACTGGGTCAGTGGGTCATGCGCTGCCAGGTTGCGCAGTTCATCGGTAAGGCGGCGCAGCACCAGCCAAACGGCGCAGGGCGGTAGCACGGTCGCCAGGAAAGACATGTAGATATAGAAGATCTTCTGGAAGCCGCTGCTCATGTCGATGGCAGCCAGGCCGCCATCGAGAATCACCGCGAACTTCATGGCATTGAGGATGCAGATGCCGCCGATCAGCACGGCGAACACGAGCATCTCGACACGCAGGTCCCTGGCGAAGGTTCGCCGGCCGTAGAGCACCGCCACCGTCATGGCCAGAAATAGTGAAGCGCAGGCCGCGGCCAGCATGGCGTGGCGGGCTTCGGTTCCCAGCAGCCATTGCACCAGCAGCTGCAACACCGTGTAACCGGCCGCCAGTGTGAGCAACGGACGCAGCACCGGGGTCGGACGCTCGAAAAAGTGCATGGCACCCAGCACATAGACGACAGGGGCACTGAGCGTCAGCGTGTGGTTGACCACACTCACCAGTACCTCATCCGGTGGGCCGCCGAACAACTGCAGGATGTAGGCGAGGCCAAGCAGCAGGTTGCCCAGCGCGAAGACTTCCACGCCCATTTTCTTGCCGTTCAGCCGGGTGCTGATCAGCAGGAACATCACGGAAAAGCACAGCAGGTACACGCAGAGCATGCCAAGGATGACGGTAGTGACCATGGGTTCGCGCAAGTTGAGAGGTGGCAACAGGAGCCTAGCACTGAGGCTTTGACGCAAATCATGTGCGCCCTAGCCTCTCTCTGCGTTTCAGAGGCCATCGGCATGGCATTTCAAACCAGCGAATCGTAGGCACATAGCGCCGGGAAGGCAATTTGCCATTCATGCACGCCGGCAGGGGCAGCCTGGCTGCGCTGCCCCATCGTGCGAAAAAAAGAACGCCGAGTCGGCTGAGCCGGCTCGGCGTAAACGCAAACCCGTTTGCACAGGTTTACTACCGTGTTCAACGGTGGGCAGCTAGGACACAAAAAACTTCCGGGAGAAGTTTTTGACGTCGCGCCGCGACGGCCCGCAGGGTGGCTGCCAGGGATGGCGAGCCACAAAAAGAGCCGCCTTACAGTTTCGATCAGAAGGCCGGCAGTACCGCACCTTCATAACGCTTCTCGATGAACGCCTTCACCTGCGGGCTGGTCAGCGCGGCGGACAATTTCTTCAGCGCCTCGCTGTCCTGGTTGTCCGGGCGGGCCACCAGGTAGTTGACGTAAGGCGAATCGCTACCTTCGATCACGAGCGCGTCGCGCTTGGGATTGAGCTTGGCCTCCAGCGCGTAGTTGGTGTTGATCAGCGCCAGGTCGACCTGATTCAGCACGCGCGGTACGGTGGCTGCCTCCAGTTCGCGGAACTTGAAGTTGCGCGGGTTATCGGCGATGTCACGCGGCAGTGCCTGGGCGCTGTTGGGATCCTTGAGGGTCAGCAGGCCAGCCTTCTGCAACAGCAGCAGCGCACGGCCGCTGGTGCTGACTTCGTTGGGTATGGCAATGGTGGCGCCGTTCGGCAGTTCATCGAGGGACTTGTACTTGGTCGAATAAGCGCCGAAGGGTTCGACGTGTACACCCTGCACGATCACCAGTTCGGTACCGCGCTGCGCATTGAAGGTGTCCAGGTAGGGCTTGGTCTGGAAGTAGTTGGCATCCAGGTTCTTCTGGCTCACCTGCAGGTTGGGCTGAACGTAGTCGGTGAAGACCTTGATATCCAGATCCACGCCTTGCTTGGCCAGCTCGGGCTTGATCAGTTCGAGAATTTCGGCGTGCGGCACCGGGGTGGCGGCAACGCTCAGCTTTTCGCCAGCATGGGCCAGGGAGGCAGTCAGGGCAGCGGCCAGGGCGGTCAACAGCAGGGTCTTCTTCATGATGTCCTTGTTCTCGGTCTGTGGCACCGGCTGGATCAGCAGTCCGGCGCGTTTGGCAGGCGCCCGGCGGATGTGCCGGGCTGAGCGCGACAGTACGAAGAAATTTTTATTCCATAAAATAATTATTAATTATTTTCTTATGCCAAAAATAATCTTCCCCTTCTGCTTGTGAGCCCAGCCTCCTCCCGCCTAGAGTGAAAAGCCTTCGCTCCCTGGAGGCTCCCATGCTCACCGCCGCCCTCGCCCGCTTCCCCCGCCTGCAACTGATCCCTCAGGCCACCGCCCTGCACCATCTGCCACGCCTGTCCCTGCACCTGGGCCGCGATATCTGGATCAAACGCGACGACCTCACCCCCGTTGGCGCTCGGCGGCAACAAGGCACGCAAGCTCGAATATCTCGCCGCCGATGCGCAGGCCAAAGGGGCCGATGTACTGGTCACAGCCGGCGCCATCCAGTCCAACCATGTACGGCAAACCGCAGCGGTCGCCGCGCAACTCGGCCTGGGCTGCCTGGCCCTGCTGGAAAACCCCATAGACAGCCAGAGCGACGACTACCTGGGCAATGGCAATCGACTGCTGCTGGACCTGTTCGGCGCCGAGGTGGAAAACGTCGCCAATCTGGACAACGCCGATCAGCTGCTGGAGGCCGCCTGCCGACGCCTCAGTGCAGCCGGGCGTCGGCCATACCTGGTGCCCATCGGCGGCTCCAATGCCCTGGGCGCACTCGGCTACGTGCGTGGCGGGCTGGAGCTGGCCGAGCAGATCGCCGCCAGCGGCCAGGACTTCGCCGCCGTGGTGCTGGCCTCCGGCAGCGCCGGCACCCATGCGGGGCTGGCCCTCGCGCTGGAAAGTGCGCGCCCCGGCACACGCGTGATCGGCGTCACCGTTTCGCGTAGCGAGGCGGCACAAAAGCCCAAGGTCGAGGGTCTACTCCAGCGCACTGCTGAACTGTTGGAGGTTGAAGTGCCGCGCGGATTGAACCTGGAGTTATGGGATGCCTATTTCGCCCCGCGTTACGGTGAAGCCAACGCCGCCGGCCTCGAGGCCATCAGCCTGCTGGCGCGCCTGGAAGCGATCCTGCTCGACCCGGTCTACACTGGCAAAGCCTTCGCTGGTTTGCTCGACGGGCTCAAGCGAGGCTCCTTCCCTGGCAACGGGCCGTTGCTGTTCCTGCACACGGGCGGCTCGCCCGCTCTTTTCGCCTACAAACAAAAATGAATACATAGATAATTTTTAATTATTTAAAGGCATAAGAATTTTCACCTAGAGTGACGCCACCTTCCCACTTGCACGAGGTCACCATGAAATTCTCCACCCTGCGTCGCCACTTCCTCTTCGGCAGCCTGGCCCTCGTGTTGGGCGCCAGCCTCAGCGCGCCGAGTTTCGCCGCCGACCTGCTCGATGACATCAAGGCCCGTGGCGCCATCAAGGTCGGCCTGGAAGGTACCTACCCGCCCTTCAACTACCAGGACGAGAACGGCAAGCTGACCGGCTTCGAAGTGGAGCTGGCCGAGGCGCTGGCCAAGGAGCTGGGGGTCAGGGCCGAGTTCCAGCCGACCAAGTGGGACGGCATCCTCGCCGCGCTGGAGTCCAAGCGCCTGGACGTGGTGATCAACCAGGTGACCATCTCCGACGAGCGCAAGAAGAAATACGATTTCTCTACCCCCTACACCGTCTCCGGCATCCAGGCGCTGACCCGCAAGGCCGACGCCGACAGCATCAAGAGCGCCCAGGATCTGGCCGGCAAGAAGGTCGGCGTAGGCCTTGGCACCAACTACGAACAGTGGCTGAAAGACAACGTGCCGCAAGCCGACATCCGCACCTACGATGACGATCCGACCAAGTTCCAGGATCTCAACGTCGGTCGCATTGATGCGATTCTGGTAGATCGCCTGGCAGCCTTCGAAATGGTCGAGAAAACCGGTGGCCGCCTCGCCGTCGCTGGTGACGCCTTCTCCCGTCAGGAGGCAGGCATCGCGCTGCGCAAGGGTGACCCTGCCCTGCTCGCCGCCATCGACCAGGCGCTGGCCAAGCTGAGTGCCGACGGCACCCTCAAACAACTGTCCGAGAAATGGTTCAAGGCTGACGTCACCCGATGATCGAGTCCGCCCTGCAGCTGGCTCTGGAGTCGGCGCCCTTTCTGCTCAAGGGCGCCTACTACACGGTCGTACTCAGCCTGGGCGGCATGTTCTTCGGTTTGCTGCTGGGCTTCGCCCTCGCCGTCGGACGCCTGTACGGGCCAGCGCCACTGCGCTGGCTCACCCGCCTTTACGTCTCCTTCTTTCGTGGCACGCCGCTGCTGGTGCAGCTGTTCCTGATCTACTACGGCCTGCCGCAACTGGGCATTCAGCTCGATCCGTTGCCGGCCGCGCTGATCGGCTTCTCGCTGAACATGGCCGCCTACACCTCGGAGATTCTCCGTGCGGCCATCGCCTCGATCGACCGTGGTCAATGGGAAGCCGCCGCCAGCATCGGCATGAGCAAGACGCAGACGCTGTATCGGGCGATCTTGCCGCAGGCCGCGCGCACCGCCCTGCCGCCGTTGGGCAACAGCTTCATTTCGCTGGTCAAGGACACCGCCCTGGCCGCCACCATCCAGGTGCCGGAACTGTTCCGTCAGGCGCAGTTGATCACCGCGCGCACCTTCGAGATTTTCACCATGTACCTGGCAGCCGCGCTGATCTACTGGGCGCTGGCCAGCATCCTCGCGCACTTCCAGGCGCGCCTGGAAGCCAGGGTCAACCGGCACGAGCAGGACAACTGATGATTTCCGTGCGCAATCTGCGAAAAGCCTTCGGCAGCAACGAAGTACTCAAGGGCATCGACCTGGATGTGGCCGCTGGCGAGGTGGTCGCCATCATCGGCCCCAGCGGCTCGGGCAAAACCACCTTGCTGCGCTGCCTCAACCTGCTGGAGCAACCCAGCGCCGGGCAGATCACCGTGGGCGATATCCATATCGATGCGGATAAACCGCTCAAGGGCCAGCAGAAGCTGATTCGCCAACTGCGCCAGCAGGCCGGCTTCGTATTCCAGAACTTCAACCTGTTCCCCCACCGCACGGCACTGGAAAACGTCATCGAAGGCCCGGTGCAGGTGAAGAAGGAGCCGCGCGAAGCGGCCCTCGCCCATGCCCGCGCCTTGCTCGCCAAGGTGGGCCTGAGCGGCAAGGAAGACGCCTACCCCAAACGTCTATCCGGCGGCCAGCAACAGCGCGTGGCCATCGCCCGTGCCCTGGCCATGCGCCCGCAGGTGATCCTCTTCGACGAACCCACCTCGGCCCTCGACCCCGAGCTGGTGGGCGAAGTGCTGACCACCATCCGCGATCTGGCTGAAGAAAAGCGCACCATGGTCATCGTCACCCACGAAATGGCCTTCGCCCGCGACGTGGCGGATCGGGCGATCTTCATCGACCAAGGGCACATCGTCGAACAGGGCCCGGCCAAGACCCTGTTCACCGCGCCCCAACACGAACGCACGCGGCAGTTTCTCAGCAAGTTTCTGCTCGACCGCTCGCTTTAGTCAGTCGTAGCGTCGGTGAATACGTCCAGAAGTTGGTGGGGGAACCGGTTGAGGTGAGAGTGGGAGCAAGCGAATTTTTCTTGGGCCGTTTAAGGCCAGAGGAGGTCATATTGTTAACGATACGGGCGGATGCGATAGGCTCTCTTTGAGCTCATATGGCCTGTTTTTTACAGAACCACTGCCGTAAACGAATAGCAACCGCGATCACGATCCAGGTGTAAAAAGCCGCCATTAGATCGTCGAGCACGATACCCACCCCACCGCCGACAGCTTCAAGAAGATTCAGCGGCGGTAATTTGAGGGCATCGAACAAGCGAAATAGTGCGAACGCTATCAGGAACATCCAGGGGCGGCGGATTGAAGCGAGCCCGATCATTGAGACCGGAAATACCAGGTACTCGTCTGCAACGATCTGTGGAATATCCCCGCCCCCCAACCACAGCGATGCCCAATGGCAGAGCGGCACAGCCAATGCCAGCAGTATCACCGCGATGAGAGCCTGGCGCCTCGGAGGGTGACCCAATAACCACCAGGCCAGAGGCAAACCAAGCAACGACCCGAAGGTTCCAGGCATGAACGGTAGCTGGCCAAGACCGAAGCCCGTTGCTGCCTGTACCACCAAGGTTTCTATCATCGAAATCGCAGATCCATCTCATGCATCTGAACAGGCTGCAGGAGGGTTAGCCAGAGGTAGCTAACCCTCCTGTGCTGGAAGAACAACAAGCCAGAAGGTGTTGATGCATCAGGCCTCAGCAACGGCAAGCTCTGTCAGTACACGCCTGATCACATGAACACCTGGCTGACAGGAAAGCCGGCTAGGAGGCGGTCGCAAGAGGCAATATACGCTCCAGTATGTCCGCGAGCGTTACCACCCCTTTCAACTGCCCGTCTTGCATGACCACCGCAAGCTGAACGCTCGACTTACGCATGAGCGCCAGGGACTCATAGACCGGCGTTTTCGCGTCCAGAACGAAAACCTGGCGGGCGATTTCCCGCGCCGGACGCGTATCAGGCTCAAGCAGAGTGTCACGCAGATGAACGACCAGAGGCAGCTTGTCGCTGGCGCCAAGTATCAGGATACGCAGATGGCCTGACTGAGCAGCGATGGCACGTACATCCGCTACGGACGCATCAAACGTGACATGCACCGGGACAGCGCTACTCGTTACCAGCTCTTCGATCGGCAAGGTGCCGAGATCAATAAGGCTGGAAATCTGCTGCTGAAGGCCAGGCTGAAGCGTTCCGACCTCAGCTGAGTGCTCGACGAGTCTACGAATGGTGGCGATGTCCTGCCCGCCCACCGCAGCGCTCTCGACAGGCTCTACACCGGACGCCTTGACCAGACGGTTCGCAATCCGGTTGACCCACCTCATCAGGGGGCGCAACGGCCAGATGTAAGCGCGTGATATGAGCCCCACCGCAAGTGCCGAACGTTCCGGGTGTGCAATCGCCCAGGATTTCGGTGCCATCTCGCCAACGACCAGGTGCAGGAAGGTCACCACGAAGAGCGCGAGCGCGAAGGACGCACCACCCGCCGCCCACTCGGGCACGCCCCAGACGATCAGCAGCGGGCCGAGCCAGTTGTCGACAGCAGGCTTGGTCACGGCGCCCAGTGCGAAGGTACAGAACGTGATGCCCAGCTGAGCACCAGCCAGCATCAGGGTCAGGTCGTTCATGCCGCGCAACGCGGCGCGTGCAGAGCTGCTGGTAGGCGCCAGCTCTTCGAGACGGTGACGGCGCGCACCGAGCAACGCGAACTCGATGATGACGAAGATTGCGCTGAGCACGATGAGGGCAATGGTCACCAACGTGACGATCAGAGGATCATTCATTGCGCTTCCTCCTGCTTAATCGTCTCGACAAGCGTGACACGCACCCGCGTCGGTACATAGCGCTCAACCCGCAGCACCTCGATCACTAGCTGACGCTCCACGGGCAGATCGGAAACAAGCTCCGAGGGATCCTCAGGCAAGGTTATCGTCACGGTGTCGCCTTCGGCGGGCAAAGCCCCCAGCTCCGCGATCAACAGGCCTGCGATAGTTTCAACCTCTTCATGAGGTAGGTCATAGCCGAGCGCACGCTCGACTTCGTCCAGGTGCACATCGCCATCCATGATCCAGATGCCGTCACCGCCAGGCATGAGCGGATCGGCGTTATCTTCATCATGCTCATCGGTAATTTCGCCGACGATTTCCTCGGCAAGATCCTCAAGGGTCAGCACACCCACGAAGCTGCCGTATTCATCGATGACGCAGGCCAGCTGGTTGTTGGTCTGAATCAATTCAGCAAGGGCATCCGGTAGCGCCATGAGGGTAGGCATAACCGTGGCCGGTCTCATCACCGACTCAACAGTGTCTTCAGTATCCCCTGCTAATAGTCGCAACAGGACATCCGTGAGGTGAACGACGCCGACAGGGGTGTCCTCGTGGATGACGGGGTAGCGGGTATGACCTCTGGCCATGAGTTCGCGCAGTTTGACCAACGTCGTCTCAGGCGTGAGCCAGTCAACCTGTGACCGCGGAATCATGGCGTGTTCGACGTCCTGCTGGGGGAAGTCAAGAATACGATCCAGCATCAGCGAGAGCTCTACAGGAAGGTCTCCGCTGTCACGCGAGTCAGAGATGATGCGCGGCAGGTCATCAGCCGAGACGCTTACATCCAGATCATGGACAGGCTCGATACGCAGCAGGCGCAGGAACAGGTTGGCGGACTTGTCGAAAAAGCCGATCAACCAACCGAATACCGTCAGGTAAATCAGAGTCGAGCGGGCAAGACCTCTGGCCAGAGGGTCGGCATTGGCGATTGCCAGGTTCTTCGGATAGAGCTCGCCAAAAATCATCTGGATAATCGTGGCAACCACCAGGGCAAGCAGCGTACCGACGGTTACGCCAACTTCGGACGGAATGCCGACCCCGCCCAGCAGAACACCGAGCGACTGACCAACCAATGGTTCGGCCACGAAACCGACCATCAGGCCTGTCACGGTGATACCCAACTGGGCACCCGACAGCATGAAGCTGGTTCGCTTCGTCACTTCAAGCGCGCGCTTGGCGGAGGCATCACCGTCGGCAGCCAGTACGGCAAGCCGCGTACGGTCGACGGCCATGTAGGCGAATTCCTGGGCGACGAAATAGCCGTTTGCCGCAATGATCGCCAGGATAACGAGGGTACCGAACAGGAGAGTGAGGGTCGGCTCGATCACCGCATCACCTCATCATTTTTCGTTTCAGAAGAGCGTCTACAACCGCTGGGGCTTGATGTGTCCACAATGGATCCGAAGTGACAAAGGGCCGCCATTATATTCCTTCCCAGGCCCCAGGCCACTTTGATGATCAATGCAGAAACTGCTTACGCAGGCCCGTAGATTGTGGTTTCTAGCACTGTGAGCCGAATTTCTAACATTTGAATACAAATGCGAACGCGAGATCGGGCACTCGATATAACCATGCCGTTCGTACCTAACCCGCCCAAAACGCCTCTATTTTATGAGGAAATGCCGTGACCGCTTTTGGCCGCTAACAACCCTTGCCTCCTCCCGCCCCCAGGCTACAGTCCGCCCTGTCACGGTCAATCCCGTGACCGGGTGTGGTAGCCCGATTCACACGAAGGCGCGGTAGCGCCATAGTCGAGAGCAGGCGCTTTTTTTGTGCCTGCTGTTTTCTCGCGCATTTATGGCGGGCCGTGTGAGGCAGGCTTCGGCCTGGCCGGCGTCCTTCGTGGGTCGGTCTACCACCCTTGCACGGTCCGCCTCCATATCGTGTGGTAGCGAATGGAACGCGGCTCCTTAAATCCACGAAGGAGCATAAGGAAAATGCACTATCCCCCTTTTACCCAAGGGCTCCGCCCTGGGCTGCTGGCTGTCGTGTCGACTTCCGTTCTGGAGGTGCCGCATGGCCAGGTCTGAATCCGTCGTTATCCCCTTCCCCACACCACGCAACCCCTTGCATAGCCATGTGGCCGACGAGTGTCCGCACCAGGCTGCGGCTGAGTATCGGGCGGCGTTGCTGGCCAAGCTGTTGCGGCGGGTGCCGGAGCCGGAGTTGGCGAGCACCACCAATGCTTTGCTGAGCGAGTTGGTGGTGCTCTATCGCCGAGCCATCGCCCAGGCAGCCGGGAGGGCCGAGCATGATTGAACTGCAACGCTACCTCACCCACCTGCCCGGTCATGACGGGCAGCCGCCTGCCGAATTTGGCTGGAATGCAGATTGCCAGGCCAGCTTCGGTCACGGCGTACAAACCGCTCAGGCCTGGCTGGACGATGCCAACAGCGGCTGGCTATGGGCCAACCTGTTGCTGGAGCGCCAGCTGTACCCGCCGGGTGCGCAGCGCCACGCCTTCGAGCTGGGCTTTCTCAGTCGCATCCACCAGCGTTTGTGTTCGCCCCTGGGTGGCGAGCACGGAGCCAAACGCACGGAGTTCAGGCTGTAGGCAACCGGCGTGGCGCTGTGCGGCAGCTTGCGGGGTGATCGCACAGGCGCCAGTCACACGACGGCTCACGCAAAGTAATATTTCCTTACATTCTCAGCAAGCCCGCATATCTCGCTGCCCCGGGGCCATTCGCGCAATATTTTGCGCACTTTCATCCTGCTAAGGTCGCGTGCGAAATCTGGCTGGAGCGAGTCGTATTCGGGCTTCTTGATAGAACCCGCCAGCTCCTCTGGCCATCGTCTTCGAAGCGACTTCGCGCTCATGCAAGGATCTGCAGAATGAGTGGAAAACCAGCAGCACGAGTTACCGATCCGACTGCCTGCCCACTGCCAGGCCATGGCACCAACCCCATCGTTTCTGGCTCCCCAGACGTCCTATTCGATGGTTTGCCAGCGGCCCGCCAAGGCGACCCCACTGCTTGCGGCTCAGCGCTGGTGGACAACCTTGTTGCCAATGTGTTTATCGACGGATTGCCCGTTGCAACTCTAGGCAGCACAGGGAGTCACGGGAATGTGGTAGTCGGTGGGTCGGGAACAGTAATCATCGGCAATACACATGCGGCTGCCGCCTTTACGACTCCGCTTGCTGTGCCCATGGCTCCAAAGATTTGCTTGCCCTGCTTACTTCTCGCTGCCAGTCGCAACCAAACATTCGTACCGCTGGAATCAATCGGAGTCCGGGGATGAGTATGACCAACGGCTTTCGCAGTATCGAAGACGAACTGCGGATACGCCTCTCGGACAAGCCAGGGCTTAAGCTTTTCGCGCTTGTAGACGGGGCTCGCTACTTGACTTTGGGTAAACGGTTAGATCAAGCCTCTGATAGATGGCAGTGGCTGTTGGACGGCACGGAGTTAGATGCGATCAAGCAAGGTGGACCAGCTCTTGTTCAGCTGGAAGAGCGCAGCGATTTGCAGAACTGGCTCGTAGACCGAGACCGCAAAGAACCCCTGGTGTCATGGCTACTGAGCACCAAGAGCTTCGAGGTTCTGTCCCAGCATCTTGGCTCGCTTCTGTTCACTCGGCTAACCGACGGTAGAAAGTCACTCTTCCGTTATTACAATCCCGTTGTTCGGCGGGCACTTGATAGCGTCCTGAACAAGGAGCAGCGCCAACAAATGATGCGACCTATCGAGCATTGGCTGGTATGGCAGCCGCTGGAGTCCCGCTACCTCCCTCTGGATGAAGATACTCAAGGGGGGCAGCATGCTTGAACTGTCGAGCGAGCAGATAGCAAAGCTTGACGCAGTACGCCGCGACGAAGTCATCGAGAAGTTGCTCCTGGAGGTGCGGGCACAGGATCCGAATTGGTTTGCTCAGCACGGCCTCACGGGAGGCACGAGCTACCTGGCCAGATATCGACGGAACGCCGAGGAGTTCGGACTAACCGATCCTCAGTCGACAGAGGACTTCATGCGCTACGGGCTCATGTTCCCAGACTTTCACAGAGATGATGCGTTCGTGTCTTGGATGTCACGTCCGGTCGATGACTCGCCTGAGCAACGTTTCAAGGACTATCAGAGCGTGATGAGGTTCGTCTGGAAGCTTAAGAACGCCACATGGAACTGACAAGGAGTCGGATATGGGTGGTTTGATCACCGCTGCAGGAACCGCGCTGGGTAGTCCCGGCGCAACCATGGGTCTTCGCGCGACACCTCGGTTCGGGCCGGGTATGCCTCTGGCCCGCCCACCGGCTCCCCGCCTTCCAATGCCTACAGCTCGGCCATCCCCTCGCCCTGTGCCAGAGACACTTCCCCAGTCGGGAGCTCGGCCCGTTCCACGCCCCATTCCACAGCCTCAGGTACTGCCGCAAACGCGTACTGCTGACAAGGCGGACGAGCGCACACGCACCTGCGATGCAGAACGAGACGACGAATGCATTGATTGTCCTCCCACAGAGGGCACCATGGCTGTGGCCAACAACGGCAAAGGCCACTCCATGTCGGATCTGTCTTCGCGATACCAGGCCTGGGTAACCGGATTTCCTCCGCCTTACGAATGGCGATGGAACGAAACGTGGTGGGATGGATTCGAAGAACCGCGTTGTACCCTACTGGAGGCCAAGGCCAACTACGCTTTCATGTTTGTACCGTTGCTGGGTGTTCCAAAGCCCTGGGCACCGGTCAAATCAGTCCTTGTAGACCCGGCGCGTCGCCACTCGGCCAAGGCGAGGCCTACACCACCCGTCAGAGTCGAATGGCACTTTCTCCAGCGCATCGTCTACGAGCACTGCTCCAGTCAATATCGCCGCTTGGGTCTGACCAATCTGACCGCCTTCTGGAATCCAATGCCGAACACCCCTGAGCACGACGAATACCAAGAACACCGTGAGCGTGAACAACGTGAGTTCGACGAGTACTACCGGGATAATCCCGATCTGATTGCCTAAGGAGCCAGCATGGCAAGTTCTTTCCGGTCCTTTGTATTCAAGATGCGCTTCAACAAACACGCGATCGCCACGGTCTCCCATGAGGAGCAGTTGGAACGCATACGCTACTACCTGAGCACCTTGGGCCAATTACATCCACTTCTTGGTAAATGGTATCTACAAGGCGCCTCAGTTCAGGACGCATTGAGCAATGACGTCCTGAGCGCTCCTCAAGCATTGTCCACGGCTGCAGCCGCAAGTTTCGACGCCGAGTATCCGTCATGGCTGTCGCTATCCGTGTGGAATGGACAAGAAGATCCGCTGCAAGGGGGTCTGGCTTTCAGTTACGACGCACACGACATGGAGTCCATATCCAGCATGGATTTCGAAGATGCCGGTGCTCTGGTTTCAGCAATCGAGAACCCACGTCCGGTGTTGGTGGAAATGCTGCGACAAGCGGTATCCATCTGGCCCGAAATCGATTGGGGGGTGATCGCCCCCGGCAGGTACTACCTAGATGGCCAGACCTTCAACGAACGGCAAACCATCGGCTGGATCGGTTTTTGCCCGCACTCGCTAAAGGCCAGCGACTTTCCGGATGCGGATGAACTGATTGACATACCGGGCCGCGGCACAGTTTTGGTGAGCTGCGCCCAGGTTATGGATGAACGCAATAGAGAGCACTTCCGAATTGTCGGTACGCTGGACACGAAGCTCGTCGAACTCGGCTATCTGCCCCTGTTCAACAATTGACCCCGTTGCAAAGCCTGACGAATACGCCAGGTGCAGCGAGCTCAGACTGTAGCTACTTTGCATGGCGCTGTGCGGCAGCTTGCCTACTGCTCGCACAGGCGCCAGCCGTCGCCTAGTCTATGCATGGGTGCTGAATCAGCCCGATCAGGCCCCCTGCACACCCTGCTCAGCACCGGATACGACTCTACTCAGTAGCGCCGCGTGCTCATCAGCTCTTCCAGCACCCGGGTAGTGACACGAAACGGTATCGACATATGGTCCTCGCCCGCCTCTAGCTGGAAATCACTGCGCAGACCGTAGTGCGAGAGGGATTCCAGACGCAGCTGCAGTAAGCGCACATCCTGAATTTCCTGCGGCATTTCACGGTCGCCCACCCACATGCTCAGGCTGCGGTGGGTCAGATCCAGTTCTCCTGCATGCGCTCGTTTGGTGAATGCCCGCTCATGCTCCAGCAGGTAGCGGTCACGCCACCACAGGCTGGGACTGATAGCGACCACATGCTGGAAAAGCTGCGGCCGGGTAAACAACGCGTAGATGCCGAACATGCCACCAAAGGAATGGCCGACGAGGCTGACCTGGTCCTGATCGACCTTGAAGCTCTGGTTGACCCGCGGCATTAGGCGCTGCTCGATGAAATCGAGAAACAGGTCCTGGCCACCCTGCGGTGGATCATTGCGCTCGGGCAGTTGCGGCGGCGACAGGTCGAACGCTCGACGCTCGAAATCCAGCGGCGTGCTGCTGGGGTAGCCGATGGCGACGATAATCGCCTTGCGCCATTGCTTTTGTGCCCGCTTGGCGGCATGGAATGCCGGAAAGTAGGCATTGCCGTCGAGCAGATAGACCACCGGGTAGCCGCCGGTGTAAGGCACGTCGCCCTCCGGCAGGCTGACCATGATGCGGTAGTCACGGCCCTCGGCACTCTTCATCAGCCATTGTTCACTACCGTCCAGACTCACCTGGTCGGCCTGGGCAGAGGCAAAACCACCCAGCAGCAGCGCCGTCACGGCGCCGCGCAGCCAGCTCAGCGCACTCACCAGCTGTAGCTCAGGCTGGTGATCACGCTACGCGCCTCGCCACGATAGCAATAGCCGTCCTGACAGTTGACGTATTGCTTGTCGGTCAGGTTGCGGGCATTGACGGCTAGACGCACACCGTCCAGGTCGCCAGCGAAGTCGTAGTGCACCCCGGCGTCGAACAAGGTGTAGTCCTCGCTTTTCACCGTGTTCATGTTGTTGCCGTAGACGCTGCTGGTGTAACGCGCGCCAGCACCGAAACCGAGACCGAACGGTAGCTTGTAATCGAGCCACAGCGCCGCCATGTGGCGCGGCGTGTCTTTCGGGTCCTTGCCCTGGTTGCCATCGTTGCTCTTGGTCACCTCGGGGTCGTTGTAGCTGTAGCTGGCGGTCAGATGCAGGCGCTCGCTGAGGTCGGCCACGGCCTCCAGCTCCAGACCACGTGATACCTGTTCGCCGGTCTGTACGGTGTTGAGCGAATTGAGTGGGTCGCGGGTCGACACGTTCTCCTGCGTCAGGTGATAGAGCGACGCGGTGAACAGTGCACTGGTGCCAGGCGGCTGGTACTTGAGGCCTATCTCGTACTGCTTGCCTTCGGTCGGTTTGAGCGGGCGGCCAGCGTTGCTGCCGCTCTGCGGCAGGAAGGACTCGGCATAACTGGCATAGGGCGCCAACCCATTGTCGAACAGGTACAACGCCCCCAGTTGATAGGTGGTAGCAGAGTCACTGCGCTTGCTATTGCTATCGCTCAGGTTGTTGCTGGTTCGTACATGCACCCAGTCGCGGCGCACGCCGGCCGACAGACGCCAGCGGTCGAGTTCGATCTGGTCCTGCAGATAGATGCCGCTACGCTGGGTCAGGCTGTCCTGGTCAGCCAGCAAATTGCCGGGACGACTGACCGGCTGGTGATAATCCGGTGCGTTGATGTCGATCGACGGCGCCGGCCCGGTGGCGTAAAGCACCGAACTGTCGAACCAGGCGTAATCCCAGCCAGTCAGCAGGGTGTGCTGCAGCTCGCCAGTGGCGAAACGGCTGACCAGGCGAGTGTCGCTGCTCACCGACTCCATATCCTCGTATACACCGACGGCATAACGCTCCATGACCCCGTTGGTGATCGTACCGTAGGGCTGCAGATACTGGTTGGTGGTATCCAGCTGGCCGTAACGCAGATTCTGTTGCAGGCTGAAAGTGTCGTTGAAGGCGTGCTCGAACTCGTAGCCGAAGGTCCACTGACGCTGGCCGAGCTTGTCGAAGTACTCATCGCCCTGCCAGAAATCGGTGAGGCGGTTACCGTCGTGATAGAGCATTGGCGAGGCGGCGGTCTCGCGCTCCTGATATTGCGCCAGCAGGGTCAGGCTGGTGGCCGGATCGATCTGCCAGCTCAGCGACGGCGCCAGCATGCGCACGTCATTGTTCAGCTGTTCGATGTCGTAGTGGGCGTCACGATAGACGCCGACGGTGCGAAACAGCACGTCGCCCGTCTCGTCCAGCTTGCCGCCGACATCGAACTGCCCTTGCCGGTGATCATGATTGCCGGCCTGGATTTCCACCTGATTCTTCGCCTGCAGGCTGGGCCGCTTGCTCACCCGGTTGACCATGCCGCCGGGGCTGATCTGCCCGTACAACACCGAAGCCGGGCCCTTTAGCACCTCGATGCGCTCCAGGGCGTAGGCCTCCGTGCCGTAGATCGACAACCAGCCGTTGTAGGGCTGGCGCAGACCGTCGAGGAAGTCAGCGGACATGGTGGTGTCGAAGCCGCGTATGTTGATCTGATCGAAGCGCGGATCGAGCCCCGAGCCGCCGGTACGCACGCCAGCGCTGTAGGCCACGGCGTCTTCGACGCGGTCGACCTTGCGATCGGCGATCTGCGCGGCGGTGACCACGCTGATGCTCTGCGCGGTCTGCAGAATCGGCAGATCGGTCTTGGTCGCGGTGCTGGCATTGCTGGCGAAATACCCCGGAAGCGGCGCAAAGGCGCTTTGCGTCGGCGCGGCCTCGACGGTCACAGGCTGCAGCTGGTAGCTGTCGTCGGCTCGCAGCGGCCGTACCACATAGCCGGACGCGGTCTTCTCGGCCACCAGCCCGGTGCCGCCCAGAATCTGCGACAAGCCTTCCTCGACCGACTGTGCGCCTGCCGAGCCGGGGCTGACCCGCCCGCGGACTGTCTCCGGCGAGTACGACAAGGTAATGCCAGCCCGCTCGGCATAGAGGCTCAGCGTTTGGTCCAGCGCCCCGCCCGGTACATCAGCGGCGGCCGCACGTGGCGTCGGCTCGGCCGCCAGCAACGCGGGGCTGGTGGCAACGCCGCACAGCGCTAGGGCGATACAGATGGCAGTGGACAGCTTGCGCGGTTGCAGGCGCGACGGCAGAGAGCAGGTAGAGCGCATGAGGGTATCCATTCAGGGAGTGATCACCCCTAACCGGATGAGCAGCAAAAGTCCGACAAAAATTTTTAAGCGATGGGCACAACGCGCACCCACCAGCGGGTTCGCTCCACCAACGTTACCGGCAGCAGATGAGTGATGTTGCGCAGCATCAGCTCGGGTTCAGCGAGGCGAAAAACGCCGGACAGGCGTAAGTCGGCTATCGCCGGATCACAACCCAGCCAGCCATGCCGGTAGCGCCCGGCCTCGGCGAGAAAATCCGCCAGGCGAATGTCGTTGACTACCAGCAGCCCACGTGTCCAGGCGAAGGGATCGAGCGCGCTTCGCCCCAGCGGGATCACACCCCTCGCCGATACCGCCAGCCCCTCGCCCGCCTGCAACTGATGCTGCCCCGCGGCGACGCGAACCTGCACCTCACCCTGCTCGACTCGTATCTCGCTGCGGTTGTCGTACTCGCGCACCGACATGCGCGCGCGGTGCCCCACGCATTCGGCAAAGGCGCAGCGCAGTTGCCATTGCTCGCCCTCGACCAGCGCCTCGCCGCTACGCAACGAGAGCTTCTGGCCGTGAATATCGATCGCGCTACCCGTGTTGAGCAGCACCTCAACATCACCCGGCAGTTCGAAACGCCGTGTTTCGCCGGTGGCCGTGGCGAAGTCAGCGCGCCACACCGGTACCGAGGCCGCCGCCAGCAGCGTGGCGCTACCAGCCGTCAGGCCAAGCAGCTTGAGCATGCGTCGCCGGCTCAAATCAGCCTCGGCCCGCTGCAACAAGGGGATGGCCTGCGCCGCATCGCCCAGCGGATTCAGCCGAAACAGCCCGGCCATCTGCTGCAGGCGTTGCCAGGCCTGGTCGTGCTGTTCGTCCTGCGCCAGCCAGTCGTGCAACTGGCGTTGCAGCTCGGCGCTGGCAGGCTCGGCGCGCAGGCGCATCTGCCATTCGATGGCCGCACGGACGATGGACTCGCAAGGCTGCACGACGGCCATTACGGCGCGACCTCGAAGCACAGGCGATAGCAATGCAGCAAGGCGTGGGCTACATGCCGCTCAACGGTACGACTGGAAACCCCCAGTTGCCGCGCCACCTGCGCATGGTTGAGGCCACCGAGCTGATACAGCAGAAATGCCTCGCGCACGGCGGGCTTCAACCCTTCGAGCAGCTGCGCGATGCGCTCCAGGGACTGCAAGGCCTCGTAGCGAACCTCCGGCGACGGATGGCTCGCCTCGGGCAACAGCGCCAGGGCTTCGAGATACGCGCGCTCCAGCGCATCGCGCCGCCAGTGATCGATCAACAGGCCACGTGCGATACGCGCCAGCAAGGCACGAGGCGCTCGATTGTCGACAGGTTGGTCACGCACCAGCAGACGCAGAAAGGTGTCCTGAACCAGATCCGCCGCCTGCTGCGAACAGCCGACCGAACGCCGCAGCCAGCCATGCAGCCAGCCCTGATGCGTGCCGTACAACACCTCAAGAGGAATGATCGAATCGGTTTCGGACGGGGACATAAAGCGGCGCATACCAGCAGACTGAAAACACCATGGAGGAGCATGGCGACCGCTGCGAACATTAATAGCGAATCATTCTTATTACAAATTTTTCAGCTTGCGAAGCACCAGCCTGGCGAGTCAGGTCGTCCCACCTCGCTCTTTTCAGCTAGCGGTAGGCACTAAAATGACCGCCGCCTTGCCACCTTTTATATCGAGCGGCCCATGACGGGCTGTGGTTCGAAGTGCCAAGTGATACCATTGCGCGCTTCGACGCCGCCCCGTCCACCGACGGCAACCGGCGCCACGATGCCCGACACTCCCCCCATGCCTCACCAGCCTATCGGCTCGTCTGCCGGCAGGGGCGTAGCGTTCACTTATATGCGCAGGTTCGTCTTCCTCGGTTCGGGCCGGGCTGAAAGGCTCGAAAGCGGTATCACCCTTTAAACAGCGCACCTCAAGTTATTGATAGGTAAGTCCTTTGATTTCCACCGCTAACATCACCATGCAGTTCGGCGCCAAGCCGCTGTTCGAGAACGTTTCCGTCAAGTTCAACAACGGCAACCGCTACGGCCTGATCGGCGCCAACGGCTGCGGCAAGTCGACCTTCATGAAAATTCTTGGCGGCGACCTCGAGCCTTCCGGCGGCCAGGTGATGCTCGAGCCGAACGTGCGCCTGGGCAAGCTGCGCCAGGATCAGTTCGCCTACGAAGAATTCAACGTGATCGACACCGTGATCATGGGCCACGAGGAGCTGTGGAAGGTCAAGGCCGAGCGCGACCGCATCTACTCGCTGCCGGAAATGAGCGAAGAAGACGGCATGAAGGTCGGCGAGCTCGAAGGTGAATTCGCCGAGATGGACGGCTACACCGCCGAATCGCGCGCGGGCGAACTGCTGCTGGGCCTGGGCATTCCGCTCGAGCAGCATTTCGGCCCAATGAGCGAAGTCGCCCCCGGCTGGAAGCTGCGCGTGCTGCTGGCCCAGGCGCTGTTCTCCGACCCGGACGTGCTGCTGCTCGACGAGCCGACCAACCACCTGGACATCAACACCATCCGCTGGCTGGAAACGATCCTCACGGCGCGCAACAGCACCATGATCATCATTTCCCACGACCGTCACTTCCTCAACTCGGTCTGCACCCACATGGCTGACCTGGATTACGGCGAGCTGCGCCTGTTCCCGGGCAACTACGACGAGTACATGACTGCCGCGACCCAATCGCGCGAGCAGTTGCTGGCCGACAACGCCAAGAAGAAAGCGCAGATTTCCGAGCTGCAAAGCTTCGTCAGCCGCTTCTCGGCCAACGCCTCCAAGGCCAAACAGGCGACCAGCCGCGCCAAGCAGATCGACAAGATCCAGCTGGCCGAGGTCAAGCCGTCGAGCCGTGTCAGCCCGTTCATTCGCTTCGAGCAGAACAAGAAACTGCACCGCCAGGCCGTGACCATCGAGAAGGTGTCCAAGGCCTTCGACGACAAGGTGCTGTTCAAGAACTTCAGCTTCACCGTCGAAGCCGGCGAGCGCGTGGCGATCATCGGCCCCAACGGTATCGGCAAGACCACCCTGCTGCGCACCCTGGTCGGCGAAATGCAGCCCGATGCCGGTTCGGTGAAATGGACCGAGAGCGCCGAGGTTGGCTACTACGCTCAGGATCACGCCCACGATTTCGAAGATGACGTGACCCTGTTTGACTGGATGGGCCAGTGGACCACCGGTGAACAGGTGATCCGCGGCACCCTCGGGCGCATGCTGTTCTCCAACGACGAGATCCTCAAATCGGTGAAGGTGATCTCCGGTGGTGAGCAAGGCCGCATGTTGTTCGGCAAGCTGATCCTGCAGAAACCCAACGTGCTGGTGATGGACGAACCGACCAACCACCTGGACATGGAGTCGATCGAAGCGCTCAACCTGGCGCTGGAGAACTACCCGGGCACGCTGATCTTCGTCAGCCATGACCGCGAGTTCGTGGGCTCCCTGGCCACGCGCATCATCGAGCTGTCGGACAACGGCGTGACCGACTTTTCCGGCACCTACGACGACTACCTGCGCAGCCAGGGCATCATCGTCTGACCACAGGCTACAGAAACAACAAAGCCCGCTTTCGCGTAATGCTGTTCACATAAGCGATGGTTGGACGCGATTAGTCCCCTCGCCCCTTTGGGGAGAGGGTTAGGGAGAGGGGAAAACTGGCAGTTTTGCGGTGTTTTCAGCCCTCTCCCCCAACCCCTCTCCCATAAATGGGAGAGGGGAGCCAAACGTGTGCAACCTTAAGTGAACAGCATTACCGCTTTCGCGGGCTTTGTTGTTTCAGCGCCCTGCTCAGGCAGTGGCGAACAGCTCGGAGATACGCTGCGCAGCACCCTTCATGGCTTCGGCGCGCGGCTCTTCGCCATAGGCCAGGCCTTCGGCGCGAACGATCTCGATGTCGTCGATGCCGACGAAATTCAGCATGCGCACCAGATAGTCCTCATGCGCCTGGCCAGACGGCTGGCCGGCATGAATACCACCGGCGCTGGAGGCGATCACCACGGTCTTGCCGCCAGCCAGCCCTACCGGGCCGTTCTCGGTGTACTTGAAGCTCTTGCCGGCGACGGCAATGCGGTCGATCCAGGCTTTCAGTTGGCTGGGAATGGCGAAGTTGTACATCGGCGCACCGATGACGATGGCATCGGCAGCGAGAAACTCTTCCAGGGTGCGTTCGGCCAGCTCGGCCTCGTGTTTCTGCGCGGCGTCACGCAGCTCGGCCGGGGTGCCGGCGGCTACCAGGGTGGCAGCGGAAAAGTGGCTCAGCGCATCGCTGGCCAGGTCGCGGTAGGTCACCTGAACATCTGCAGTAACAGCGCTCCAGGCCTCGACTACAGAACGGCTGAGCTGACGGGAAGCGGAAGCATCGCCGAGGATGCTGGAATCGAGGTGCAGTAGTTTCATAGGTGCTCTCCAGAGTGCTATGCGACGTGGTGACGCAATTGCACAGAGGCTACCGATGTAACCAATAGCCGATAAGACGGCAAAAATGCGATAGTTCGTCCCATTGATAGGACGATGACATGCATGACCTTAATGACCTGTTCTACTTCGCCAAGGTAGTGGAAGCCGGTGGTTTCGCTGCTGCCGGGCGTGCCCTGGGCATTCCCAAATCGCGTCTGTCGCGGCGCATCGCCGAGCTGGAGCAACGCCTGGGTGCGCGTTTGCTACAGCGCTCGACACGCAAACTGGCGCTGACCGATATCGGCGAACGCTACCTGCGCCATTGCCAGGCGATGCTGCTGGAGGCCGAACAGGCCGAGGAAACCGTGACCAACCTGACCAGCGAGCCGCGTGGTCGGGTGCGCTTCTCCACCCCACCGGGCGTGGCCCTGTTGCCCGACGTGATCAATGATTTTCTGACGCGCTACCCCAGGGTGCAGCTGGAGGTCGTGCAGACCAGCCGCCGTATCGATCTGCTCAACGAGGCCGTGGACGTCGCCCTGCGCGTGCGCAACGCCGATGACGAAGAACCGGGCCTGATCACTCGCCGCCTGCTACCGGCGCGCGCGCTGGTGGTAGCGCGCCCGGATCTGATAGCCGGGCTGTGCCTGGAGCAGCCCGAAGATCTGCAGCAGTTGCCCGCGCTGGGCGTCATCGGAGCCAACCGGCGCATTCATCTGCGCTTTCATCACAACACGACGCAGGAGGCTCGCGAAATCGCCTTGGAAGCGCGCCTGGCCGTCGACGACTTTCCCATGCGCAAGTCGGCGGCACTGGCCGGGGTAGGCATTACCCTGCTGCCCACCACCTACTGCCACGAGGAGTTGGCCGATGGCAGCCTGGTGTCATTGCTGCCGCACTGGACGGTGCCTGAGGGCTATGTCCAGTTGGCCTACACCCACAGGCGCGGCATGTCGCCGGCGGTCCGCGCCTGGATCGAGTTGCTCAGCGACGCATTCAGTCGCTGGAGCTTCCCGCTCTGACTCAGATGCGGAACTGACGCACCAGTGCCCCGAGGCGATCGCCCAGGCCTGCCAGGCTGCGCGCTGTCTGCGCGCCACGCTCGGTTTCGTCGGCAACGCTGTCCACGGCAACGGCGATCTGATGCACGCTGCGATTGATCTCCTCGGCCACTGCCGTCTGCTCTTCAGCGGCGCTGGCGATCTGCGCGTTCATCGCATTGATGGTGGCGATCAGTTGGGCAATGGCATCGAGCGACTCGCCGGCCTTGTTGGCCTGCTCGCTGGTCAGCTCACCGGCATCGCTGGAACGGCGCATCGAGGTCACTGACTGCTGCGTGCCCTGCTGCAGGCGGTCGATCATGCCCTGGATTTCCTGGGTGCTCTGCTGGGTGCGGCTGGCCAGCGCACGCACCTCATCGGCGACCACGGCAAAACCGCGCCCGGCCTCACCGGCACGCGCGGCTTCGATGGCGGCGTTGAGCGCCAGCAGGTTGGTCTGCTCGGCGATGGAGCGGATCACGTCGAGCACGCTGACGATGGACAGCACCTCCTGCTGCAGGTTGTCGAGCGATACGCCGCTGCTGCGGATGTCCTCGACCAGTGAGTGAATACGCTGGATGCTGCCATCGACCACGCTTTTGGCTGCCTGCCCTTCGCGGTCGGTCTGCTGCGCGGCTTCGGCGGCGTTCTGCGCACTCTTGGCGACTTCGTGCGCGGCGGCGGACATTTCGTTGATCGCCGTGGCCACCTGATCGGTTTCATGGCGCTGCTGCCCCATGGCCTGCTCGGAGCGCTGCGCCTGTTCCGAAACCTGGCCCACCAGCTCGGTAAGCTGCCCGGTCATTTCGACGATCTGCCGCACCAGGCCATGCACCTTCTCGACAAACCGGTTGAAGGACCCGGCCAACTGGCCCAACTCGTCTTCACTGGTGACGGGCAGGCGGCGGGTCAGATCGCCCTCCCCCGCGGCGATATCGTCGAGGTTGGCCTTGATTTGCTGCAGCGGACGCAGGAAGGCGTTGCTCAGCCAGACACCTATCACGCCAAACACCAGCAGAAGGACCGCCGCCACTACCATGATGCTGGTGATGATGGTGCCGATGCGGCGGTCGATCTCGGCCTGTACTTCGGCGATCTGCGCCTCGATACCGTCGAGGTTGAGCGCGGTGCCAAGGGCCATGTCCCATTTGGGCAGGTAGTAGCTGTAGGCGAGCTTGGGCACCATTACCGATTCGTTACCCGGCAGCGGCGAGGAGTAGTTGACGAAGTAGCTGTTGTTCTTCGCCACGTTGACCAACTCGCGGTTGATGTACACACCGTTCGGGTCGCGCCGGTCGGCCAGGCTCTTGCCGACATCCACCGGGCTGTCGCCACGGAACAGGCGCACTACGTTGGAGTCGTGGCCGAAGAAGTAGCCGTCGGCGCCGTACTTGATCTTCGAGAGGATGGCGATGGCCTGTTCGCGACTGGCCATGTCGCCTTGCGCGGCGCCATCGTAGAGCCCCTTCACCGAGCCCAGTGCGATCTGGATGTAGTGCTCGAGCTCGCTGCGTTTCTCCTGCAGCAGACGCTCACGGGTCTCGGCCACTTCGTCAGCAGCCAGATTCTGCAACACCCTCGCCGCCGTTCCGCTGAGCACCAGCGCGAAGAGGATGACGGGAACCAGCGCAAGCAGGATTACCTTGGCTTTCAATGTCAGGCGCATTCTTATTGTCCTTGTGTGCGAAACCAAAAACGGGGCTACCGATATATCGGCAACCCCGTGGAAGAATTAAGCGACCCAAGGCGCCGAGAACTTAACCCGGCGTCTGTTCACGCCTTTACAGCAGCATAGCGGCGGCCCAACCGAACGCCAGCAGCGGCAGGTTGTAGTGCAGGAAGGTGGGTACCACGCTGTCCCAGATGTGGTTGTGCTGACCGTCGGCGTTCAACCCCGAGGTTGGCCCGAGCGTCGAGTCCGAGGCAGGTGAACCCGCGTCACCCAAGGCACCGGCCGTGCCGACGATGCAGACGATGGCCAGCGGGCTGAAACCCAGTTGCACGCCCAGCGGCACGAAGATCGCGGCGATGATCGGGATGGTCGAGAAGGAAGAGCCAATGCCCATGGTCACCAGCAGCCCGACCAGCAGCATCAGCAGCGCGCCAACGGCCTTGTTGTGGCCAATCAGGGCTGCAGAGCTATCGACCAGCGTCTTGACCTCACCGGTGGTCTTCATCACCTCGGCGAAACCTGCAGCGGCGATCATGATGAAGCCGATCATGGCCATCATCTTCATGCCCTCGGTAAACAGGCCGTCCGCTTCTTTCCAGCGCACCACGCCGGACACCGAGAAAATCACGAAACCGACCAGCGCACCGATGATCATCGAGTCCAGCCACAGCTGCACGACGAACGCCGCGGCGATGGCCAGCCCTGCCACCAGCAGGCTCAACGGGTTGTACTGCACGTCCACGCGCTCGGCCTGCGCGACCTTTTCCAGGTCATATACGCGCTTGCCGCGATAGCTGAACAGCACCGCCACGAGCAGACCGAAGAGCATGCCCAGTGCCGGAATGGCCATGGCCTGGGTGATGCTGATGCCCGTGACGTCGACACCAGACTTGGCGACATTGGCCAGCAGGATGTCGTTGAGGAAGATGCCGCCAAAACCCACCGGCAGGAACATGTACGGCGTGATCAGACCGAAGGTCAGCACGCAGGCGATCAAGCGACGGTCCAGTTGCAACTTGCTCAATACATAGAGCAGCGGCGGTACCAGCAACGGAATGAAGGCGATGTGAATCGGCAGCAGGTTCTGCGAGGAGATCGCCACCGCCAGCAGCAGCCCGATCAGCAGCCACTTCAGCGCACCACCGGCGCCTTCCTGCTGCTTGCCGACCAGCGCCAGAGCCTTGTCCGCCAGGGCGTGGGCCAGGCCCGCCTTGGCAATGGCAACGGCGAAAGCGCCCAGTAGCGCGTAAGACAGGGCAACGGTCGCCCCACCACCGAGCCCCTGGTTGAACGCCTTCAGCGTGCCCTCGACGCCCAGCCCACCCAGCAGCCCACCGGCCAGCGCACCAATGATCAGCGCCACGACCACGTGTACGCGACAGAGACTGAGGACCAGCATGATGCCGACCGCAGCGATTACAGCGTTCATAAAGCACTCCACCTGCACGGCGCAAAAAGCCGCGTACTCTGCCGTAAGCGAGCCACACCTGTCAAAACGCATGCTCGTTCATTATTTAAATCGAAACGTGCATAATTCCGACCACACACGTATCGATCAAGAATACGGGCCGCACACCGATAACCCTGTTAGTCCATGTAGAAAGGAACGCACCATGCTGTTCAGCCGTCTTTCGATCCAATGGAAGATCACCCTGCTCGCCGGCCTGTGCCTGCTCGCCATCGTCACCTTGCTGGTGGGTGCCTCGCAGTATCAGTCCAGCCGCAGCGCCAGCCTGGTGCGCGACGCAAGCTCTGCCATGCTGGAAGAGAGCGCGACACTGCGCCTGAAGGCGCGCAGTGAATTACAGGCGATTCGCATCCAGCGTTACTTCATGGACGCCTACCAGTACGGCAAGGGGTTTTCCCGGCAGATCCTGTTTCTGCGCGAGCAGGCTGAGAAGCGCTTTCTCGATGCCTTCGACCTGCGTGAGGACCTGACCCGCCAGGTGCGCAGCAGCCTGGAAGCCAACCCCACCCTGCTCGGCCTGTACCTGGTGTTCGAACCCAACGCTCTGGACGGCAAGGACGAGCTGTTCGCCGACCAGCCCGACCTGGGCAGCAATGACGCAGGGCGCTTCGCGCTGTACTGGGCACAACCCACGATCGGCAAGCTGGAAGCCGAGGCCATGACCGAAGAATTGCTCGGCGACACCACGCCGGGTGACAACGGCGTGGCCTACAACGCCTGGTACACCTGCCCGCGCGAGACCCGTCAGCCCTGCGTACTGGAGCCTTATTACGACGAGGTCGGCGGGCAGAAGACGCTGATGACCAGCATCGCCTTCCCGCTGGAACTAGACGGCAAGATCATCGGCGTGATGGGCGTCGATATCAGCCTGGCCAACCTGCAACAGATCAGCCAGGAGGCCAATCGCGAGCTGTATGACGGCCAGGGCCATATCAGCATCTTCAGCCCCAGCGCCCTGCTGGCGGGCCACAGCCGCGACGGCAGCCTGCTGAGCCAGCCGGTCGAACGCGCCTTTCCCGAAAACGCCAGCGAACTGCGCGGCCTGATCCAGAGCGGCAGCGATGCCGAGCTGCATCACGGTGACATGCTCCGCGAGATCAGCCCGTTCAAACCCATCCCCGAGTCAAAGCCCTGGTCAGTGCTGCTCGAAGTACCTCAGAACGTACTGCTCGAGCGTGCCATCACGCTGGGCGCACAGCTCGATGCCAACCGTGCCAGCGACAGCCTGGTCGCGCTGCTGATGGGGCTTGTCGCGGTGATCGCCGGCCTGCTGCTGATGTGGCTGACGGCACGCGGCGTAACGCGGCCGATTCTCGGCGTGGCCGCCATGCTCAAGGATATCGCCAGCGGCGAAGGCGACCTGACCCGCCGCCTGCAATACGCCCGGCAGGATGAGCTGGGCGAGTTGGCTGGCTGGTTCAACCGCTTCCTCGACAAGCTGCAGCCCATCATCGCCGACGTGAAGAACAGCGTGATCGACGCCCGCAGCACGGCCGATCAGTCCGCAGCCATCGCCAGCCAGACCAGCGCCGGCATGCAGCAGCAGTACCGCGAGGTTGACCAGGTGGCGACCGCCTTCCAGGAAATGAGCGCCACCGCCCAGGATGTCGCCCACAACGCCGCGCAGGCCGCAGAAGCCGCGCGCAATGCCGACCAGGCCAGCCGCGAAGGCCTGCAGGTGATCGACCACACCACCAGCACCATCGACCTGCTGGCCAATGAAATGAACGTGGCCATGCAGGAAGTCGAAGGCCTGGCCAACAGCAGCGAGCAGATCGGCTCGGTGCTGGAGGTGATTCGCTCGATTGCCGAGCAGACCAACCTGCTCGCCCTCAACGCCGCCATCGAGGCCGCGCGAGCGGGCGAAGCCGGTCGCGGCTTTGCCGTGGTCGCCGACGAAGTGCGCAACCTGGCCAAGCGCACCCAGGATTCGGTGGAGGAAATCCGCCAGGTGATCGAAGGCCTGCAGAACGGCACGCGCGAGGTGGTCAGCACCATGCACAGCAGCCATCGCCAGGCCCAGGGCAGCGTCGAGCAGGTGCAGCAGGCCGTGGCCGCGCTGCAGCATATCAGCCAGGCGGTCAGCACCATTACCGACATGAACCTGCAGATCGCCAGCGCGGCGGAGGAGCAGAGTTCGGTGGCCGAGGAGATCAACCGCAACGTTGCCTCGATTCGCGACGTCACCGAGGCCATCACCGCACAGGCCGACGAGTCGGCGCAGGTGAGCCAGAACCTCAATCGCCTGGCCAATCACCAGCAGAGCCTGATGGATCAGTTCCGCGTGTAACCTCAGATAGGGTGCACCGCGCGCACCTCAAATCCGGGCCGCGCACAGGTGGACATGACGCCAAATCATCCTCGATCTGGCGGCGCTTCCCTTGCGGCGCAGGCAGGCAATCGCCTAGCCTGCGTTCTTTTTTCGGGGGGAAGCAGCATGCTCAATATCGCCTTGGTCGCCGGCTCCAGCCGCAACAACAGCCAATCGGGAAAGGTCGCTCGCGTGCTGCGTCAGCGCCTGATCGAGATGGGGCAAACCACTCAGGACACCAGCAGCATCATCGATCTGGGCCTGGCGCCGCTGCCACTTTGGCCTGCTGAAGATGCCGGCCCCTGGTCCATGTATCAGCAGCAACTGGCCGCCGCCGATGCGGTGGTGATCATCGCGCCGGAGTGGAACGGCATGGCCTGCCCGGCGATCAAGAATTTCTTCATCTACGCCAGCAAGGCCGAACTGGCGCACAAGCCAGGCCTGCTGGTTGGCGTTTCCTCGGGAATTGGTGGCGCCTACCCCATCAGCGAGCTGCGCGCCTCCAGCTACAAGAACTGCCGCCTGTGCTACCTGCCGGAGCACCTGATCGTGCGTCAGGTCGAGAAGGTATTGAACGGTCCGCAGGCGGTGGACGAAGCCGATGAGCGCATCCGCGCCCGCATCGATTACGCGCTCGATGTACTGGTGCGTTACGCCCACGCCCTGCAGCCGGTACGCGCCGCCATCAGCTTCGACAACTCGGCCTTCGCCAACGGTATGTAAGGGATCCGTAGGGTGGATTAGCGGCGCTGAACGCAGCGTTTGCAGACGCCAGCGAACATGCTGCGCCGCGTAGCCTACCAGACGATGGTGTGACCGGCGTGAGCCTGAGGCTCAACGCCGTGGCAGACTGACCACCACTCGCAGCCCGCCCAGCGGGCTGTCCTGCAGCTCGATACGGCCATGCCAGGCCTCGATGATGTCGCGCACGATACCGAGGCCCAGGCCGTGCCCCGCCACCTGTTCGTCCAGACGAGTGCCGCGGCCCAGCACGGCCTCGCGGCGCTCGGCATCGATGCCGGGGCCATCGTCATCGACAGACAGGCGATAGCCATCGGCACTCTCCTCCACCGTCAACTGCACGCGCTGATCGGCCCATTTGCAGGCGTTGTCCAAGAGATTGCCGAGCAGCTCCAGCAAGTCTTCACGATCACGCGGCAGCACCAGGCCTGGCGGCGCTTGCCAGTCCAGACTCAGGCCGCGGTCATGAATCATCGACAAGGTGGCGAACAGCCCCGGCAGCTCCTGCGCGCAATCGAAGCGCGCCCCCGGCAACACCTCGCCAGCCAGACGCGCACGCCCCAGCTCGCGGCTGAGACGCTGCTCGATCTGCTCCAACTGTTCACGCAGGCTCGCGCGCAGGGCCGGATGAGCCGCCAACTCCTCGCGACCTGCCAGACTGATCAACACGGCCAGCGGCGTTTTCAGCGCATGGCCAAGATTGCCCAATGCATTGCGCGAGCGCTTGAGGGTGTCCTCGGTATGCGCCAACAGGTGGTTGATCTGTGCGACCAGAGGCTCCAGCTCCTCGGGCACCTCGGCATCCAGATCGGTACGTCGACCCTGCTGCAGTTGCGCGATCTGCTGACGCACCTGTTCCAGTGGGCGCAGAGCACGGCGAACGGTGTAGCGCTGGGCAACAAGGATCAGCAGCAGCGCAGCGCCTCCCAGGCCCAAACCCACCCACTGCATGCGGCGAAAACTCTGCAGTATCGGCTGGTAATCCTGCGCCACGCTGATCGACAGATTCTCGCCATAGCGGCGGTAGTCGGCGCGGTAGATAAGCAGCAACTGGCCTTGCGGGCCGTCGCCCAGCTCGGCCTGCATGCCAATGCCATTGGGCTTGAGCAGTTCACGATCCCACAGCGAGCGCGAACGCCAGCTGCGATCGGAAAAATCGATGCGAAAGTAATGCCCCGAGAATTGCCGCTGGAACGAGGGATCGAGACGCCGCTCATCCAGTTGCAAACCAGCCGGACCACGGACCAGAGCAGCCAACAGGCCTTGCGCCTCGTCACGCAAATCCTCTTCCAGATAAGCGCGCAGGCCACGGTCGAATACCCAGAGGCTGGCCTGCGCCAGAACCAGTCCGACCAGTAGCAGCGTCGCGGCCAGGCCAATACCGAGCCGACGCTGAATGGACCTCAACCCTGCTCTCCGGTAAAGCGGTAACCTTGCCCGCGGCGGGTCTCGATCACGTTGCGCCCGAGCTTGCCGCGCAGGCGGTTGACGTGCACTTCGATGACGTTGGAATCACGCTCGGTCTCGCCGTCATAGAGATGGTCGGCGAGATGGCTCTTGGAGAGAATCTGCCCGGGATGCAGCATGAAGTAGCGCAGCAGACGAAACTCGGCGGCCGTCAGATCGATGGCCTCGCCGCCCGAGGTCACGCACTGGCGGCTCTCGTCCAGTTGCAGGCCGGCGGCCTCCAGTTGCGGCTGGTTGGCCAGGCCATGGGCACGACGCAATAGCGCCTGGATGCGCAGGGCCAGCTCCTCGGGATGGAAGGGTTTGGTCAGGTAGTCGTCGGCGCCGGCCTTCAACCCTTCGATGCGCTCGGCCCACGAACCTCGCGCAGTCAGCACCAGCACCGGTGTAGCCAGTCCGCCGGCACGCCACTCCTGCAGCACCTCGAGCCCCGGCTTGCCTGGCAGGCCAAGGTCGAGAATGATCAGGTCATAAGGCTCGCTGGCGCCCTGATAGGCCGCATCACGACCATCGGCCAACCAGTCCACGGCATAGCCCTGGCGAGTCAGGCTGGCGGTCAGCTCATCGGCCAGGGGTACATGGTCTTCCACCAGCAACAGGCGCATCAGTCGTCTTCCTCATCCTTCAGAATATTGCCGTTGCGGGCATCCAGTTCGAGCTCACGCACCACGCCGGATGTGGTCAGAATCTCGACTTCATAGACCAGCACGCCATCCTCTTCCTCCAGCTCCGCTTCGAGCAAAGTGGAACCGGGGTAGGCATTGCCGATGTGCTGCATCAGTTGCTCGAAGGGCATGATGACACCCTCACGCCGCAGGCGCAGCGCCTCATCCTGGTCGAGATCGCGCGCAATCCCCGGCACACTGGCGAGACCGCATGCCAGAACCAGCAACAGCGCGGTGGTACGTCGAAACTTCATCAATCGTCCTGGTGGTTCTTGAGAATTTCCCCGGTGCTGGCATCCAGCTCCAGGTCCCACTGCACGCCCTGGGTATCGCGCAGCTCGATCTGATAGATATAGCGACCGTATTCGTCTTCCAGCTCGGTTTCTTCGATGCGCGCACCTGGATGCTGGGCCAGTGCCGCTTCATTGAGCTGTTCGAAGGATTTGATGGTCCCGGCATCACGCAGACGCAGGGCCTCGTCCGGGCCGAGATCACGCGCCTGGGCAATGGTAGCGGCGCTGACGAGGGTGGCAAGTGTTGCGAGGCTGATCAATCGTTTCATGGGGTTCTCCAGCAGTGAATCAGTGACTGCCACTCTAGGCCCAGGCACTTAATTCAAGCTGAATTCACTCACGTCATTCACCGCATGAAGTAGCTTGGCCTGCTCACTCAGCCCTCTATAATCGCCTGCTGCGAAAGGAGGCACCGATGAGCGCGATCCATATCAAACCCCCTGCCCTGACACTCAAGGCCGGCCCCAGGGCCTTGGCGCGCATTCGCCAGAATGGCCTGAGCCCGGCGGATGTGGGCATCCTGCCTGGCGCGGCAGGCGGGCCCAAGGGCATCGGCATTCAAGGCCTGGATCTGGCGCTGTTTGGTGACTGGTTGCTTCGCGCGCCGCGTGAACGCGCGCTGATCGGCGCTTCCATTGGCTCTTGGCGCTTCGCCAGTGCCTGCCTGCCCGATCCGGCAGCGGGGATTCGACGACTCGGTGAGCTGTACACCTCTCAACGCTTCGCCAAGGGCGTGAGCATGGCTCAGGTGTCGGGCAGTTGCCGGCAGATGCTCAACGAGCTGCTCGCCGATCAGGATGCCGCCATCATCGCCAACCCGCACTACCGTCTGCACATTGTCGTAGTGAAGAGCCACGGCCTGCTGCAACACGATCATCGCGGCAAACTCAGCCTCGGCCTGTCATCGGTCATCGGCAACAACTTCCTCGCTCGCCAGCGCCTTAGCCGCCATTTCGACCGGGTGATCCTCCATGATGCACGGCAGGTGCCGCCCCTGGCTCAGTTGAGCGACTTCCGTTCGCACTTCCATGCGCTGACCTCGGAGAACCTGCGCCACGCCCTGCTGGCTTCGGGCTCGATCCCCATGGTGATGGAGGCGATTCGTGAGATCCCGGGCCTGGAACCGGGTGCCTATCGCGATGGCGGCCTGCTCGACTATCACCTCGACCTGCCCTACAACGGCGAAGATATCGTGCTCTATCCGCACTTTACCGACCGGGTGATACCGGGCTGGTTCGACAAGAGCATGCCATGGCGCCGTGGCGACCGCACGCGCTTGCAGGACGTACTGCTGCTGGCACCATCACGCGCCTACCTGGCGCGCCTGCCACACGGCAAACTTCCGGATCGTACCGACTTCAAGCGTTACCTGGGCAATGATGAAGGACGTGAACGCTATTGGCGACAGGCCATGGCCGAGAGCGCGCGGCTCGGCGACGAATTTCTCGAACTGGTCGAAAGCGGCCGCCTGGCCGAACGCCTGCAACCCCTCTGATTGATCCGGTCAACCTTTTGAGCGGACGTGATTAGGCGGCAATCGGGTCAGACCTGATAAACTGTGTCGCTCAACGCCAATCAGGCGGAATCATTTACGCGAGCGCTGTTCAGTGGAATTGTTCAAAGAGTTCATCTTCGAGGCGGCCCATCGCCTGCCACACGTACCGGAAGGCCACAAATGCGGCCGCCTGCACGGCCACTCCTTCCGAGTCGCCATTTATATCGAAGGTGAAGTCGATCCCTATACCGGTTGGATTCGTGACTTCTCCGAGATCAAGGCGATCTTCAAACCGATCTACGAGCAGCTCGACCACAACTACCTGAACGACATCCCCGGTTTGGAAAACCCAACCAGCGAAGTGCTGGCCAAGTGGATCTGGCAACAGGTCAAGCCACTGCTGCCGGAGCTGTCGCGCGTACGCATCCACGAGACCTGCACCAGCGGCTGCGAATATCGCGGCGATTGATCAGCGCCCAGAAACAGCAAAGGCCACCTTCAAGGTGGCCTTTTTATTGATGCCGACAAAGCACCGCAATCCCACACGCACCGGTGTGACCGCACCATTGGCGGTGCGCACAGTGCACTGCGAAGTTGTAGGAGCGAGCTCTGCTCGCGAAGCGTCAGCGGATCAACCGCAGGGTGCGCCATGCGCACCTTTGTAACCGCGTCCTTGTCGGTGCGCGCAGCGCCCCCTACGCGCTTGCAGGAACGACTTCTGCCGCGAAGTTTTCCGCGCTGCAAAGAAGAAACCCCAGACCGCTTGCGCGATCTGGGGTTTCGTATAGGAGCTTGACGATGACCTACTCTCACATGGTGAAGCACCACACTACCATCGGCGATGCGTCGTTTCACTACTGAGTTCGGGATGGGATCAGGTGGTTCCAACGCTCTATGGTCGTCAAGCAATTCGGTTGGGATCTCGCGGTTAGGCGCTATCCCTTGGATACGTGATAGATGATTTGTAGTTCTTGCAAATTTTCGGCTTTCTGTCGACTTCACCATCGACACCCTCTGTCTCCGGCTTATGCCTTCGCAGATTGTTTGGGTGTTATATGGTCAAGCCTCACGGGCAATTAGTATGGGTTAGCTCAACGCCTCACAGCGCTTACACACCCCACCTATCAACGTCGTAGTCTTCGACGGCCCTTCAGGGAGCTCAAGGCTCCAGTGAGATCTCATCTTGAGGCAAGTTTCCCGCTTAGATGCTTTCAGCGGTTATCTTTTCCGAACATAGCTACCCGGCAATGCCACTGGCGTGACAACCGGAACACCAGAGGTTCGTCCAACCCGGTCCTCTCGTACTAAGGTCAGCCCCTCTCAAATCTCAAACGTCCACGGCAGATAGGGACCGAACTGTCTCACGACGTTCTAAACCCAGCTCGCGTACCACTTTAAATGGCGAACAGCCATACCCTTGGGACCGGCTTCAGCCCCAGGATGTGATGAGCCGACATCGAGGTGCCAAACACCGCCGTCGATATGAACTCTTGGGCGGTATCAGCCTGTTATCCCCGGAGTACCTTTTATCCGTTGAGCGATGGCCCTTCCATACAGAACCACCGGATCACTAAGACCTACTTTCGTACCTGCTCGACGTGTCTGTCTCGCAGTCAAGCGCGCTTTTGCCTTTATACTCTACGACCGATTTCCGACCGGTCTGAGCGCACCTTCGTACTCCTCCGTTACTCTTTGGGAGGAGACCGCCCCAGTCAAACTACCCACCATACACTGTCCTCGATCCGGATAACGGACCAGAGTTAGAACCTCAAGGTTGCCAGGGTGGTATTTCAAGGTTGGCTCCATGAGAACTGGCGTCCCCACTTCAAAGCCTCCCACCTATCCTACACAAGCAAGCTCAAAGTCCAGTGCAAAGCTATAGTAAAGGTTCACGGGGTCTTTCCGTCTAGCCGCGGATACACTGCATCTTCACAGCGATTTCAATTTCACTGAGTCTCGGGTGGAGACAGCGCCGCCATCGTTACGCCATTCGTGCAGGTCGGAACTTACCCGACAAGGAATTTCGCTACCTTAGGACCGTTATAGTTACGGCCGCCGTTTACCGGGGCTTCGATCAAGAGCTTCGCTTGCGCTAACCCCATCAATTAACCTTCCGGCACCGGGCAGGCGTCACACCCTATACGTCCACTTTCGTGTTTGCAGAGTGCTGTGTTTTTAATAAACAGTCGCAGCGGCCTGGTATCTTCGACCGGCATGGGCTTACGTAGTAAATACTTCACCCTCACCGGCGCACCTTCTCCCGAAGTTACGGTGCCATTTTGCCTAGTTCCTTCACCCGAGTTCTCTCAAGCGCCTTGGTATTCTCTACCTAACCACCTGTGTCGGTTTGGGGTACGGTTCCTAGTTACCTGAAGCTTAGAAGCTTTTCCTGGAAGCATGGCATCAACCACTTCGCATTCTAAAAGAACGCTCGTCATCAGCTCTCGGCCTTGATCTCCCGGATTTACCTAAGAAACCAGCCTACCACCTTAAACACGGACAACCAACGCCGTGCTGGCCTAGCCTTCTCCGTCCCTCCATCGCAGTAACTAGAAGTACGGGAATATTAACCCGTTTCCCATCGACTACGCATTTCTGCCTCGCCTTAGGGGCCGACTAACCCTGCGTCGATTAACGTTGCGCAGGAAACCTTGGTCTTTCGGCGTGCGAGTTTTTCACTCGCATTGTCGTTACTCATGTCAGCATTCGCACTTCTGATACCTCCAGCAAGCTTCTCAACTCACCTTCACAGGCTTACAGAACGCTCCTCTACCGCTCATCCAAAGGATGAACCCGTAGCTTCGGTGTATGGTTTGAGCCCCGTTACATCTTCCGCGCAGGCCGACTCGACTAGTGAGCTATTACGCTTTCTTTAAAGGATGGCTGCTTCTAAGCCAACCTCCTAGCTGTCTAAGCCTTCCCACATCGTTTCCCACTTAACCATAACTTTGGGACCTTAGCTGACGGTCTGGGTTGTTTCCCTTTTCACGACGGACGTTAGCACCCGCCGTGTGTCTCCCGTGCTGACACTTGCTGGTATTCGGAGTTTGCATCGGTTTGGTAAGTCGGGATGACCCCCTAGCCGAAACAGTGCTCTACCCCCAGCAGTGATACACGAGGCGCTACCTAAATAGCTTTCGAGGAGAACCAGCTATCTCCGAGCTTGATTAGCCTTTCACTCCGATCCACAGGTCATCCGCTAACTTTTCAACGGTAGTCGGTTCGGTCCTCCAGTCAGTGTTACCTAACCTTCAACCTGCCCATGGATAGATCGCCCGGTTTCGGGTCTATACCCAGCGACTAAAGCGCCCTATTAAGACTCGCTTTCGCTACGCCTCCCCTATTCGGTTAAGCTCGCCACTGAATATAAGTCGCTGACCCATTATACAAAAGGTACGCAGTCACCCAACAACGTGGGCTCCCACTGCTTGTACGCATACGGTTTCAGGTTCTATTTCACTCCCCTCTCCGGGGTTCTTTTCGCCTTTCCCTCACGGTACTGGTTCACTATCGGTCAGTCAGTAGTATTTAGCCTTGGAGGATGGTCCCCCCATGTTCAGACAAGGTTTCTCGTGCCCCGTCCTACTCGATTTCATTGATAAGAGCGTTTCGTGTACGGGGCTATCACCCACTACGGCGGCACTTTCCAGAGCCTTCCACTACACTCAAACCAACTTAAGGGCTAGTCCCCGTTCGCTCGCCACTACTTAGGGAATCTCGGTTGATTTCTTTTCCTCAGGGTACTTAGATGTTTCAGTTCCCCTGGTTCGCCTCTTGCACCTATGGATTCAGTACAAGATACCTAGGTTATCCTAGGTGGGTTCCCCCATTCAGAGATCTCTGGATCACAGTCTGTTTGCCGACTCCCCAAAGCTTTTCGCAGGCTACCACGTCTTTCATCGCCTCTGACTGCCAAGGCATCCACCGTATGCGCTTCTTCACTTGACCATATAACCCCAAGCAATCTGGTTACTGTCTCAATCGTGAAGACGACATTCGCCGAAAATTTGCGTCTTGAGAACTACAAATTTTGCCTTGATTAACAACGTGCAGTGAAACACGCTGTTAGTCACTTCTATCACATATCCAAATTTTTAAAGAACGATTTTCTTACCGGTCAAAAGACCAGAAATCAGCACTCACCAGGTCTACCCTGAAGCGCTCATTTCTGAACTCTTTCCTTCACCGCAACGCGTAGAGAGTGGTGGAGCCAAGCGGGATCGAACCGCTGACCTCCTGCGTGCAAAGCAGGCGCTCTCCCAGCTGAGCTATGGCCCCGTAATCTTCTGCACCAAGCAATTGGTAGGTCTGGGCAGATTTGAACTGCCGACCTCACCCTTATCAGGGGTGCGCTCTAACCAACTGAGCTACAGACCTATAACAGGGTCGCGTTACAGCATCGTCTTCGACTATGAATCAAGCAATTCGTGTGGGAACTTATGAAGAAGCTGATGTCTTCGATTAAGGAGGTGATCCAGCCGCAGGTTCCCCTACGGCTACCTTGTTACGACTTCACCCCAGTCATGAATCACTCCGTGGTAACCGTCCCCCCGAAGGTTAGACTAGCTACTTCTGGAGCAACCCACTCCCATGGTGTGACGGGCGGTGTGTACAAGGCCCGGGAACGTATTCACCGTGACATTCTGATTCACGATTACTAGCGATTCCGACTTCACGCAGTCGAGTTGCAGACTGCGATCCGGACTACGATCGGTTTTATGGGATTAGCTCCACCTCGCGGCTTGGCAACCCTTTGTACCGACCATTGTAGCACGTGTGTAGCCCTGGCCGTAAGGGCCATGATGACTTGACGTCATCCCCACCTTCCTCCGGTTTGTCACCGGCAGTCTCCTTAGAGTGCCCACCCGAGGTGCTGGTAACTAAGGACAAGGGTTGCGCTCGTTACGGGACTTAACCCAACATCTCACGACACGAGCTGACGACAGCCATGCAGCACCTGTGTCTGAGTTCCCGAAGGCACCAATCCATCTCTGGAAAGTTCTCAGCATGTCAAGGCCAGGTAAGGTTCTTCGCGTTGCTTCGAATTAAACCACATGCTCCACCGCTTGTGCGGGCCCCCGTCAATTCATTTGAGTTTTAACCTTGCGGCCGTACTCCCCAGGCGGTCAACTTAATGCGTTAGCTGCGCCACTAAAATCTCAAGGATTCCAACGGCTAGTTGACATCGTTTACGGCGTGGACTACCAGGGTATCTAATCCTGTTTGCTCCCCACGCTTTCGCACCTCAGTGTCAGTATCAGTCCAGGTGGTCGCCTTCGCCACTGGTGTTCCTTCCTATATCTACGCATTTCACCGCTACACAGGAAATTCCACCACCCTCTACCGTACTCTAGCTCGCCAGTTTTGGATGCAGTTCCCAGGTTGAGCCCGGGGCTTTCACATCCAACTTAACGAACCACCTACGCGCGCTTTACGCCCAGTAATTCCGATTAACGCTTGCACCCTTCGTATTACCGCGGCTGCTGGCACGAAGTTAGCCGGTGCTTATTCTGTTGGTAACGTCAAAACTGCAGGGTATTAACCAGCAGCCCTTCCTCCCAACTTAAAGTGCTTTACAATCCGAAGACCTTCTTCACACACGCGGCATGGCTGGATCAGGCTTTCGCCCATTGTCCAATATTCCCCACTGCTGCCTCCCGTAGGAGTCTGGACCGTGTCTCAGTTCCAGTGTGACTGATCATCCTCTCAGACCAGTTACGGATCGTCGCCTTGGTGAGCCATTACCTCACCAACTAGCTAATCCGACCTAGGCTCATCTGATAGCGCAAGGCCCGAAGGTCCCCTGCTTTCTCCCGTAGGACGTACGCGGTATTAGCGTTCCTTTCGGAACGTTATCCCCCACTACCAGGCAGATTCCTAGGCATTACTCACCCGTCCGCCGCTAAATCAGGGAGCAAGCTCCTCTCATCCGCTCGACTTGCATGTGTTAGGCCTGCCGCCAGCGTTCAATCTGAGCCATGATCAAACTCTTCAGCTCAATACTGCTTGGGTTTTGAGAAAACCCTAAACTTGGCTCAGCAATCGCAAAACTTTCAAATTAATGAAAGGTAACTCTCGAATTAACGAGTGTTGCTTTGTGATGCTGATAATCAGTTGACTATCAGTCTTACCTCACAAGCACCCACACGAATTGCTTGATTCAGTTGTTAAAGAACAGTTGGTTAAGCCTTTCGTCTCAACCGAGGCGCGCATTCTACAGCAGCCCCTCTATCTGTCAAGCTGTTTTTCGATTTTGTTTCCGGAGAAACTTCTTTCTACTCAACCACTTGCGCTTTCGATCCGAACCTCCTCTCTCCAGCGGGAGGCGCATTCTACAGCGTTCAAAACCGCTGTCAACACCTCTTTTCTACCGCTTTCGATCCATTCGACCGAACCACCAACAGAGCCTTACCACCACCCTGTCGACCGGCGCGCATTCTACACGCCAGATCCAGTTTTGCAAGCCCTTCATTCAACTTAACTTATTGATTAACAAGAAGTTTTTGAAGCGCTTCATCGCTGAAGTGGCGCGCATTCTACCGCCAGTAGAATGCGCGTCAAGCTTTAATTGCAGTTTTATTGCTTTTCCAGCGCCTCGCGCAGGCCACTGCGTCTCGCCACGCGCCGCTGCACAGCCTGCTCGAAGATGCCCGCTCGGCTTTCGACCAGGCTGAACCAGTGACGAGCCCGTGTGATGCCAGTGTAGACCAGCTCCTTGGTCAACACCGGATTGAGGCTGTCAGGCAGGATCAGCGCGCAATGGGCGAACTCCGAGCCCTGCGACTTGTGCACGGTCATGGCGAACACGGTCTCCACCGCACTCAGACGGCTGGGCAGGATATGTCGCAAGGCGCCGCTGCCGTCATTGCGCGGGAATACCACTCGCAATACCTCGCGCACAGGTGCGCCTAGGGACTCCGGCGGCTCCGGCAGACGCAGCGCGATGCCGATATCGCCGTTCATCAGCCCCAGGCTGTAGTCGTTGCGCGTTACCAGCACAGGTCGACCTTCATACCAGCCATGCGACTGCTCAAGCAGGCCCCGCTTTACCAGCGCTTCGGTAATACGTTCGTTGAGCGCTTCCACGCCCCATGTACCTTTACGAACCGCACAGAGCAACTGAAACTGATCGAACGCTGCCAGGACGCGACCGGCCCAACTATCCCAGGCCTGGGAGTCGGCATCTGGAGCAGGACGCTCCGCCAGCATCACCTGCAGATAATGCGCATACCCCTGCGGACGAAGCTCGCCGCCGCCCTGCCCCTCTATTAATAGTCGCTCCAGCGCACGATCCTGCTCACCTGACAAACGCAACACGTACAAATCATGTGCACCGGTTGCCAGAGTCGCGCGGGTCGACTGCGCATCGCCCAGGTTCACCGCACGCGCCAGACGCCCGATACCCGAACCACTGCCGAAACGACGCGAGTGACGCAGCATGACGATATGCTGCGCCAGAGCCTTGTCACCGGGCACCAACGCCGGATCTTCCAGCCGTTCGCCCGTCTGGCTTTCCAGCCAGGCACGCGTCGCCTCGCTGTAGCCACCGCTCTCCGCCTCTCGGCACAGGTCCCCCAATACCGCACCGGCCTCCACCGACGCCAGTTGGTCCTTGTCGCCCAGCAGAATCAGACGCGCATGCGCTGGCAACGCGCCCAGCAGGCTGGCCATCATTTCCAGGTCAATCATCGAGGCTTCGTCGACCACCAGCACATCCAGTGGCAAGGGGTTGGCGGCATCGTGACGGAAATGACGGCTGCCAGGACGACTGCCCAACAGACGATGCAGCGTCATCACCAGGGTTGGAATCTGCTCACGCACTCGCTCGTCCAGCGCCAGGGACTGCACCTGCGCGCCGATGGATTCGGTCAGCCGCGCGGCCGCTTTGCCGGTGGGCGCCGCCAGACTCAGGCGCAGGGGCTCGCCAGTGGCCATGGCCGCCTCCTGCAACAGCGCCAGAAGGCGCACCACTGTGGTTGTCTTACCGGTTCCCGGCCCACCGGTAATCAGGGTAAAGCGCCCTTGCGCCGCCATAGCACAAGCCAGTTTCTGCCAGTCGGTGAGGCGCTGGCCGTCCACCACCAGCGCATCAGGAAAGAGTGAAGCCAGGCGCACAGCCAGATCGCTCGGCGCCGCGGCGCTCGCCTGCAGACGCCGGGCGATATCGCCAGCCACCTGGCGCTCGTAGCTCCAGTAGCGCCTCATATATAGACAGGCGCCGCTGAGCACCAACGGCGCCCCCTCGGACTCCAGCAGCGAACTGCCCGCACAGGCTGCCAGCCAGGACTCCAGGCTAAGCCCAGCCAGTACCTGCGACGGCAGGATCATCGCCTCTTCTGCGTCCTCGCCTTCCGGCGGCAGGGACAGGGTGAAGTCCGGGTTAGCCAGCGTAGCCGCCAGATCCAGGCAGACATGCCCCTGCCCCAACTGATGACTGGCCAGTGCGGCGCCGAGCAGGAGCAAGGGCGAAGCGTCCGCGTCCAGCTCGGCGAACAACTGCGCCAGCGCCCGATCCAGCTCGCGCAGCCAGCCACGCTCGCTCCATATAGAAAGCAGGGCAAAGAGTTCGGCGCGATCACGCAGCGCCGGCGCCAGCATCGCACTCATGCTGCGCCCTCCTCTGCTTCGCCCATGAACAGCGCATCTAGACGCTCGATCAGCTCGCGCGGCGGTCGCGCCAGGTAGGCGCCTTGCTGCGGCGCACGCAGGAACAGATAGAGCGCGCCCCCCACATGCTGGTCATAGTCGTAATCCGGCAGGCGCAGGCGTAATTGCCGATGCAATGCGAGCACGTAGAGCACGTATTGCAGGTCATAACGGTGGCTGGCGATGGCCGTTTCCATCGCGTCACGGGTATAGGCGCTGTCGTCGCTGCCGAGCCAGTTGGATTTGTAATCCGCCACGTAAAAACGCCCCTGATGTTCGAATACCAGATCGATGAAGCCTTTGAACATGCCATTGAGGGTGTCGGCCCGCAGCGGCTGCCTAGCGATACCCGGCAACTCGCACTGTTGCACCCACTGATCCAGCAGCCTGACGTCCACCCCACGCGCTTCGAACCAGAACTCCAGTTCAGGCTGATATTGGGCCAGTTGCGCCAACACCAGACTATCCGCGCCCGCCAGCGGGAGCGGTTGGGTCAGCAGCGCCAGCAGCCAGTCCTGCAAGGGTTCGATCCAGCTTTCCAGGCCGCGACGCTGACAGCGTCTGGCCAACGCCTCGCGTAGCCTCGGCGGATCCTCTGCCATGGCTGCAAAACCCTCCTGCGCCGCCATTTCCAGCAGACCATGGAGGAAGGTGCCGGGGTTCGGCCCTCGCGGGAAGCGATGCAGCCCCTGAGCCGATGCCGGCAGCGGCGCCAGAGCCAGCATGGGATCCTCGTCGTCGATGGCGTTCTGCATCGCCGGACTGTCAGGGGCTGCATCCTCATGCCGGCAGACCTGACTAGGCACCTCCTCGTCTAGGCGCAGCGCGCTATAGGAGGCGATCCACCAATGTTCGGCGGCGCGTCGTGCTGGCGTGCGCCACTGTGGCTCGAACCGCTCATCTTCGATCATGCGATAGCGCTGCTCGCTGGCGGGTGGCACCGGCGCCACGGTGCTTTCCAGTCCGGCGGCAAAGGGTGCGAGCCAGTTGGCGAGTTCACCACTGGCGCCCAGCGATACGCCACCACCTAGCAGGTAGCCCAAGGCCGACTCATGCAGACGCGACTTTTTGCCGTTACCGATCTTCAGGTCTGCTACGCCCAACCAGCAGGCATGACGGGCACGGGTCAACGCCACATAGAGCAGGCGTAAGTCTTCACCCAGACGCTCACGCTCGGCGCGCTCCAGGCTGTCTTCATCGGCCTTGAGCACCAGTCGGCGGCGTTCGCCGTCATGGATCTGCAGCGGCTTCTTGTCATCCACCGGGCGGAAGGCGCAGATGAATGGCAGGAACACCAGGGGGTATTCCAGGCCCTTGGATTTGTGGATGGTCACCACGCGCACCAGCGCTTCGTCACTCTCCAGGCGCAACACCTGCTCATCGGCAGCCTGCCCCTCGCCAGCCAGCAGCTCGCTCAAGTGCCGAATCAGCGCCAGCTCGCCATCGAGTTCGGCGGCGGCCTGCTGCAGCAGTTCAGCCAGATGCAACAGATTGGTCAACACCCGCTCGCCATCATCACGGGCCATCAGCCGCTGTGGCAGCTCGAAGTCCTGCAGCAACTGACGCAGCATCGGCAGCACGCCCTGGCGCTGCCAGCGCTGGCGGTAGTCGCGGAACTGCATGACGCGGCGCTCCCAGGTGCGCTCGTCGAGGTTGAGCTGCTCCAGCTCCGACAACTCCAGCCCCAGCGTCGCGCTGGCCAGCGCCGCGCGTAGCGGGCGATCCTGATCAGGCTCGGCGCAGGCACGCAGCCACAGCAGCAGGTCGCGTGCTTCCTGGGCGGCGAACACCGAGTCCTTGTCGGAGAGGTAGACGCTACGCACGCCACGAGCCGACAGTTCGCCGCGAATGGCCTGTGCCTCATTGAAGTCGCGCACCAGCACCGCGATGTCGCTGGGCCGCAGAGCACTGAGCGCACCCTCCTTGCTAAAGCCGGCCTGCCCGCGCTGGCCCAGATCCAGCAGACGCACGATCTCACTGGCTGCACCCGCCGCCATGGCGTCCAGATAGGCGCCTTTGGCAGTTGGCTCGTCGCTTTCCAATTGCCACACCGTCAGGGCTGGCTGCGCCTGGTCGTCGACACTCCAGACTTCGCGTCGACCTTGCGCGCCCACCTCGATAAAAGGCAGATCATCGCGCAGCAGAAACGCACCCTCACCGCCCTCGCGCTGCTCAGCCCTTAGGAAAACGCCATTGACGGCATCGACCATGGACTGGCTGGAGCGGAAGTTCTTTTCCAGGTTGTAGTGGCGGCCGACGGTTGCACGACGCGCGCGCAGGTAGGTGTGAATGTCGGCGCCACGGAAAGAATAGATGGCCTGCTTGGGGTCACCGATCATGAACAGGCCGCAGTCGTCGCGATTGGCTTCGACCTCGTAGAGCGTATCGAAGATGCGGTACTGCAGCGGGTCGGTGTCCTGGAATTCATCGATCATCGCCACCGGGAACTGGCGGCGGATCACCTCGGTCAGGCGCGAGCCATTGCTGCCTTGCAGGGCAGCGTCCAGGCGCACCAGCATGTCGTCGAAGCCCATCTCCGCGCGCTGGCGTTTCTCCCAGTCGAAGCGCTGGCGAACCCAAGCCGCCGCATGACGCAAAGCCGCGTCAGCGGGGTCAGGCAGCGCATCAATCTGAGACTTAAGTAAAGTCATGGCAGCCAATGCCGGATGATCTGGCGGCTCGCCTTTCCAGGCTTCGGCCAAGCCGTCATGGGTCAGACGCTCGAAGCCCTTGCCGAGATCCAGGCTCGCTGCATCACCAAACGCCCACTCTTTGAGTTTGACGAACCAACGTTTGTAGTCCGGCTGCTTGAGCTTACTGCCGTTGAAAGCTTTAGCGTCGCGCGCCCCATCGAGCAAGAGTTCCAGCTCTTCAGCCCAGATCGGCCAAGGCTGTTTCAGCACGCGCAGTTGCCGATCACGCTCCTCCAGAACGAGATCAAGCAACTCACCCAAAGCCTGCACCGAAGCCTCGCTCTCTTCACTGAGTAAAGGTCGTAGCTTCGCCCCCAGCTCGGCAGGTGTACCCCAGACACTTGCCACCCATTGCAACGCCGCACCCTGCAACGGATAGCAGTTCTGCCTCCAATAGTCGCGCACCACCTCGGCCAACAGTTCGCTGTGGTCGGTCTCCAGGGTCTGGCTGAACAGGCTACCGCTGTCGAAGGCGTGCTCACGCAGCATACGCTGGCACCAGCCGTGAATGGTGGACACGGCGGCCTCGTCCATCCACTGCGCTGCCAGCTCCAGGCGGCGGGCGCACTCGTCCCACTGCGTCTGGGCGAAATCCGAGCGCAACTCACGCAGCAAATCATCACCTTGCGCGTCGCCACGAAACACAGTCGCCGCCTCGACCAGGCATGCGCGAATCCGGTCGCGCAGTTCACGCGTGGCCGCATCGGTGAAGGTCACCACCAGAATCTGCGGCGGTAGCAACGCCTCGCGGAACGCGGCGTCGCCGCCATGCCCGAGAATCAGCCGCAGGTAGAGCGCGGAAATGGTGAAGGTCTTGCCCGTACCAGCACTGGCCTCGATCAAGCGGCTGCCGTGCAGGGGAAACGTCAGGGCCAATGGGCGCTGCTGGCTCATGCTGCGTCCTCCTCGAGCGCCTGGGGATGACTGTCGAGCAGAGGCTGGTAGAGCTGCTCGCTCCATACCGGAAACTGACCATCGGCGGTAAGCGCGGCGTAATTCGGGAACTGCCTGGCCAGACTGGCGCTGCCCTGAACTTCACCTGTGAGGTTGTAGCCGCCCTCGTAGACACTACGGGCCTTGTCCTCGTTATTGTCCTGCAACCAGGCCAACGAGGTTTTCAGGGCGACCGGCAGGGGTGCTTGCATACCGGCACTCCAGGCTTGCAGCCAAGTGTTCAGTACGCGGGCTGCGTGCTCAGCAGGTAGGGGCTCGAACGCCAGGCTGCGATCCTCACCGACCAGCAAGGTGGTCAGCGGTACACCACAGGCCGACGCGATGACATGCAGCGCATAGGGGCGCAGAAGGCGATGCCATTTCCAGCTCTTGTCCTTGAGCAATGCGCCCGGCAGCAGCTCCAAGCGCGCCAGGCCGCCATCGGCCTTCTGCCTCAGCCCGGCGAGCCAGCCATCGAGTTCAACACCGGCTGCACTGAAGCGCAGACGCTGTGGCGACTCGACCGGGGTCGGCCAGCACAGGCAGAGCCCCTGATAACACCGCAACTGCGCCGGCAGCGGCTCCAACAAAGCGTTGCGATACTGCTCGCCGAAACCAGCCAACGGCAGAACACCACTGCGCTGCAGGCGATCAGCTGCCGCCCTCAGCGCATCGTCGCGATGCCCGTCGCCTGCTACCGCCGCCTTGAGCAATGTTTCCTGCAACTGGTAACGCTGCAGGCCGTCGAGGGCGAACGGCTCACTGTCGAGCTGCGCCTGCTCTTGTTCATCGAGAAACACCTTGAGGCGGCGAGTGAAAAAACACTTCACCGGGTCACGCAGAAACGACTGCAACAGTTCGGGCGTGAGCTGTTGCCCCTCTTCCCAGGCCAATAACGGCGCAGCACTCTCACCCGCCAAGGCCTGGCCATGGAGGGCGGCCCACTCGTGGGCATAACTGAACAGTTGCGCCTCGCCATCGAAGTAACGGCGGCTGAAAGGCTGCAAGGGATGCTCGGTGGTCAGGCCATGCAGAACGTCGCCGCCATCGGCCAGCGTCCAGGTACTGCCAAGATGGTCGCGCAACTGGCCGACCAACACGGACGGCGGACGCTCGCTGTTATCACGAATGCTGCGCCCTACCCAACTGATGTAGAGACGATCACGCGCTGCCAGCAGTGCTTCAAGCAGCAGGTAGCGATCATCTTCGCGGCGCGAGCGGTCACCGGGGCGGTAATCACCAGCCATCAGGTCGAAATCCAGCGGTATCTGGCTGCGCGGGTAGTCGCCATCGTTCATGCCCAGCAGGCAGACCTGGCGGAACGGAATCGCGCGCATCGGCATCAGCGTGCAGAAATTCACCGCGCCGGCGAGAAAACGCTGGCTCAAGCGCCCCTGATCGAGCCCGCCCAGCCAGGCTTCACGCACCACCGGCAGGGTCAGCGCTTCGTCCAGCGTCGCAGCCTCGCACAGCTCCAGCCAGGCATCCAGCGCATCGAGCAACTGAGTCGTGAGCACGTCTTCGCGGTCGTTTTGTGGCAGGAAGAAATCGTCGAGCACGCTGCGCAAGCGTTCGCCCCACTGCACCGGTGTGGCCGGCTCACGCATTTGTTGCAGGTGGCGGTCGAGGGTTTCCAGCAGGCGCGTTACCGGGCCGATCAACGCAGCATCGAGCCCGCCGATCTCGTCGTAAGGTTCGATACCGGCAAAGGCGTCGGCCGAGCCCACTGCGTAGCCCAGCAGCATGCGCCGCAAGCCGAAGCGCCAGGTGTTCTGCTCCAGGTTCTCACCCAGGCCCAGCGACTGCCGCTGAGTCGCGTCCAACCCCCAGCGCACACCGGCACCCTCCAGCCAGCGACGCAACGTGGGCAGCTGATCCTCGGCAATGGCGAAGCGTTGACGCAACGCGGCGACATCCAGCAGATCGAGAATCTCGCTGACGCTGAAGCGGCTGTCCGGCAGACGCAGCAAATGCTCCAGCGCGATGATCATTGGCTCCTTACCGCGCAGCCCCTGGTCGGCCAGGGTAAAGGGAATGAACCGCGGGTCGTCGCTGGCGAACTGGCCGAATACGGCCTGAATATGCGGTGCGTAGGCATTGACGTCCGGCACCATGACGATCACATCGCGCGGCCGCAGCGTGGCATCCTCGCTGAAACTGGCCAGCAGTTGATCGTGCAACACCTCCACCTCGCGCTGAGCGCTGTGGGCGATATGAAAGCGCAGCGAATGATCACGCGCGGGGTCGACCGGCGGCCAGGTGCTGCGCGTTTCCGCCAGCGGACGCAGGTCGAGGATATCGTTCTGCAACTGGCCGAGCAGGCTGTCCTCGCTGGCCGGGCTGAACAGGTCGATGCGGTCGAACTGCTCGCGATAGCGCTGCGGTTCGTCGTACTGATCCAGCAGATTGATGTAGTCACGCCCCTGCTTGCCCCAGGCTGCGAGCAACGGCTGCCCGTGCTGGTGCATGTCTTCCTGCTCGAACAGACCGATCTGGGCGCCTGGTTTGCCTTTGCGCTGCTGACGGCGGTATTCGTGGCGCAGCAGATCCTTGTCTTCGACGATATCGCCCCAGTGGTGCTGACAAGGGTTGTGCACGTAGAGCATGACCTGACTGAAACGCGCCATGGCCGCCAGCGCTTCCAGCACCTGGGCCGGCAATGAGGAAATACCGAAAACGGTGATGCGCCGAGGCAGCCCAGGGGGCGCTGCATCCAGCTCGCCCATGCGCGCGACGAAACGCGGATGCACGCCGGCGCGACTTTCAGCCAGGTGCTGTTCGCCAACGTCCGCCAGCAAGGCACGCCACAGTGCGGGTTGCCAACGGGAATCGCCCTCCAGCACCCGTTCACCACCGCGCGAGGTACGCAGACGATCATGTCCTGCCGCCCAATCCGCCAGCCAGTCGGCGCGATAGACCTGGTATTGATCGAACAGATCGGCCAGGCGCTCGGCCAGTTGGTGGCGCTTGCGCAGGTCCTGATCATCAGCAAGGAAGCGGCGCAGCGGAGCGAACGCCTCCTCGGCCAGCAGGCCCGGCAACAGCCGCATCAGACGCCAGGTCAGCGGTGCCTTGTCCAGCGGCGACTGCTGCGGAATCGCATCCTTGCCCAGCACATTGCGGTACGCCTGCCAGAGAAATCGTGCCGGCAGGTCAACGTCCAGCGCCGCAGCGATGCCACAGCCGTCACGCTCGGCCAACGCCAGCTTGAGCCACTGGGCGATGCCGTTGCTCTGCACCAGCAGCACCTCGTTCTCCAGTGGTCGCAGCGGGTAGCGGCGCATCCACTGCACGGCCAGCGCACGCAACTCTTCGAGGTGGTTGCCGTGAATAACGATAAGGCCGGGGGACAGCTCCGGGCTGGCGGGCATCGACTGACTCCTGTCGAAAATCGAAGCACAAGTTTGCCAGCATTTGGCGACAAGGTGCGTCATCAACGGCTATGTCACAAACGACCTGAAGCATTTGAGACCGACCCAAAACGAAAAGGCCGGTCAACGACCGGCCTTGGTGGTAAAGACAGCTGCAGGCGTCAATCAACCATGAGTTTGTCGCGATTCTTATCCAGAGTCGCCTCACCGATACCTTTGACCTCAAGCAACTCGTCAACCGAAGCGAAGTTACCGTGAGCCTCACGATAAGCCACGATTGCCTGCGCCTTGGTTGCTCCGATACCCGCCAACTCGCGCTGGAGAGTCTCGGCATCAGCGGTATTCAGATTAACGGTGACCGCCTGGGCAACCTGCACAGAGGCCGGCTTGGCTGGTTCGGTCTTCGAGGTTTCTACTGCCGAAGCAGCGAGGGAGAGGGAGGTGAGAACGGCGAATAGCACGGAGGAAAGGTAGATTTTCATCATTTTAACGTTCCTTGTAAGTGAGTAAGACGAGCACGTTAGGCTCGTTCTTGAACCTAGACGCTATTTCCTCACTGTCAAATCGTAGTGGACAGCTCCAGCTTTTCTAATCCTCATGAACATGCGGATGGATGGCTGGAGCGAGCTTATGACGGCACCGTCCGCTTGAGCATGTTCGAGTCCAATGGACACACCCTTGATGCTCTGGTGCTCATCGCTCCAGCACTTGGTACCGCACGCCAAAATGAGTTTCCACCCAGCTCAAAACCCTCAAGTCCTCGCTCACGTGACTTACTCGCCGATTTCATTATCAATACCAGCCGAAACGGGGGCGGCGGTGATTCGACTCCTGCCGCCCCTCATTTCTTTACGCATTGAAGCCCGCATCCACTGTGATTACAGACCCGGTCATGAAGCTGGCGGCCGGACTCGCCAGGAAGGTGACGGCGGCGGCGATATCAGCTGGCGTGCCATAGCGTCCCAGTGCGGTGAACTGTCGATTGATGTCCGCCCAGGGGCCATTCGCTGGATTCTGGTCGGTGTCGATCGGCCCAGGTTGTACCAGGTTGACAGTGATCCCCTGTGGGCCAAGATCGCGGGCAAGCCCTCGCGTCAATGCCAGCATTGCGGACTTCGTCATCGAGTACACGGTCAACCCGGGAAAAGGCACGCGTTCGGCAACGCAGGAGCCAATAGTGATGATGCGCGCGCCCCGCTTCAGATGAGGCAGGGCTGCCTGGGAAGCGAGCACGGCGGCTCGCGTGTTTACGTGTAGCAGCGCATCTATGTCTTCGAGGCTCATCTCCGCAAATGTGCCGTCTCTGGAGATGCCCACGTTGTTGACAAGAACATCCAGCCCACCAAGACCGCCGATCGTCTCTTCGATCGACCGCCGTACCGCAGCAGGGTCCGCACTGTCGGCTCGAATGGCGACGGCACGCCGACCTTTGGCTTCGATCATGCGAACCACTTCGGCGGCACGTTCCGGCGAGTTCAAAAAGGTGATCGCGACATCGGCGCCTCTGTCAGCCAGCGCGAGAGCAATACCTGCACCGATCCCGCGCGAGGCCCCCGTCACCAAGGCGCGCTTGCCCTGCAACTCCGCTGCTCGTGCAGCGCCATTCTGCTCTCCGGCAGTATCGGTTTGTTTCGCAGCCGCAGCTAAGCTGGGGAGCGTGGCGGCGGCAACGCCTGCTGCTGCCGTCATCAACATGCTGCGTCTACTGATACTGGTCAGGGGGATCTCGCTCATGAAAGTCTCCTCGCTTGTGGTCGTTTCGTCGGTTGATCGTCTGTTGCCGAATAGGGGCGCAAGATAGGGTCGTTATCGAACTGCTGCCGCACGCTCCAAGCACAGGGCGTTCGGGACCAGCTGTCTTTGCCCTGTCACGGCGGCACGCTCGACCGCTGCGATCAGTTGACTGCTGTGCAATGCGTGGGCGAAACCTGGGGTGTGGTACGTGCCCGTCCTGAGGTCGCGTGCAAGACTTGCGTAAACCTCGCCCACATTGATTGCTGCGCCGGCCCAAAACTCGGCCGTCGGGCTGTTCCCCGTTGCGACGGGGCGGTCGGGCAATGCAAACGGCACACTTGCCGAAAGAGTCAGGTCCCCAACCTGGACGCCTGCCAGGTGATGGCCGCGCAGCATGAGCGTGCCTTTCGCTCCGCGGACCTCCATCACGAACTGCGGGTCGTTTTCAATGCCTGCGAGGACCTGCACGGACACAGAAGCGCCCTGGCTCGTTTCGGCGATCAGGTCCAGGTGATCGGCAATTTCACGGTGAGATGTTTCGCCGGTATCGACCACACTGACGGTCGGCCAGATGAGTTTTGTCCGCGCATCGACCTCAGTGATGGGGCCTAGTACAGCCTCGACCACGTCGAGCACATGCGCGACCGTGATTGTCAGAAAGCTCGCCCCGGATGCGGCCTTGTTGAAATAGTCGTAGTTGCTAAACGTGGTCGGGCCGTAGCCGAATGTGGTGGCTTTCACGTTCGCCGAGAGCAATGTTCCGAGCTTGCCCGACGCGATAATCTCGATGGCGCGCCTTACAGAAGGGTTCAACCGCCCCTGCAGTCCGATTGCGGTATGCAGCAACCCCGTGGCAGCGGCCATTTCTTCAGTCTCCACCAGCGTCGCGCCCAGCGGGGCTTCGCAATACACGGCTTTGCCAGCCTTCAGAGCTGCCAGAACCAGGTCCCTATGCGCCGGCACTTTCACCGCAACGGTGACAATATCGATGCTGTCGTCGCAGATGAGATCGTACGGGTTCGCGTAGCAGCGTTCGGCACCGAAGGCATCGGCGGCCGCCTTGGCACTTTCTTCCTTGCGGGTAGCGACAGCCGCAAGTTTCAGTCCTGGTTGCGCCTGGATGGCGGGAATGTGGGAGGCGCCGGCCCAACTGGCCCGAATATCAGCGCCGATGATGCCGATGCGCAGAGGCATGTTTGCCATGGCATGTTCCTTCCAGTGAGAAGAGAGATGGAGACGTGAGCGGTACACGTCGGCGCACGTTGGTGTACGCAGTTGCTTGCTCGATGGAAATGACGTTACGCCGACGATTGATCTTGAAAAAGAGCCAAAAACCCACATCAGTGTTAAGTATTTATTTACAATACGTGCATGACTCCATCACTGCTCCCCTCGCTTGCGTGGTTTGCCCACATAGCCCAGCACCGCAGCTTTTCGCGTGCAGCAGAGGCAATGGGGGTTTCACGGGCGGCGCTATCGCAAAACCTCAAGGCTTTGGAGCAGGAGCTAGGGGTGAGGTTGATAAACCGCACCACACGACACATGTCCCTGACCGAAGCGGGACAGCAATTGTTCGACACCCTGCGGCCCAGTCTTGGCGAGATCGAATCTGCCATTCGTAATCTTGGCGACGCACTAGGGGTACCCTCCGGCCTGATCCGGATCAACACATCACGCCTGGCCGCCAAGGCTCTGATCGAACCGCATCTGACAGAGTTTTACGCGCGCTTTCCGAAGGTGGCACTCGAGCTGGTCATGGCAGATGGTCTGTCGAATATCATCGCCGACGGTTGTGACGCAGGCATACGACTGGGGCAGGCGCTGGCTGAGCATGTGGTCGCCGTACCGATCAGCCCGCCTCTGTCTATGGCGGTTGTGGCATCCCCGGCCTATCTCGAACGGTATGGCACCCCGAAGACACCCGCGGATCTGGCCGCGCACAACTGCATCAACTATCGGTTCGCGGGTAGTGGTGCATTGCATGACTGGGACTTCACCGAACCCGGCAAGAACGGACGCCACTTCACCCAAGCGGTAACCGGAAGCCTGACCGTCAACGACGATGGCTGCATGACTCGGGCTGCCCTTCAGGGACTTGGGCTGATGCAGATCGTCGACATTGCCATCCAGCGACCACTGGCAGAGGGTCGCCTGGTGCGCGTCCTGCACGATTGGACCTATCACCATGCTGCCTTCTGCCTGTACGTATCCTCACGGGAACAAATGCCCGCCAAGATGCGTGCATTGATCGACTTTCTGGTAGAGAAACGAGGGGAGGCTCTACCCTGGTAGACGCTGATTTCTCTGAGAGAGATGTCGGCCTGGAATGACGCACCCACCCAGTTCAATAACCTCAAGCCAAGGCTCACAGGTGCTGATCTTTTGATGGCGGCCCAGCAGCTACTGGCGCTGCCCCCTCGGAAAGACGGCTCAACGCCGACTGCATCACGAAGAACAGCCCCCGAGCGCGCACCGCGAATAGCCTGTCTCAGCCGCCTTACGTAGTATCCGCAAGGTCGCCTCAGCCGGCAGCTCCAGCGATTGACCCGAATATCCAGCGATTGCTACCTGTTCGCTCAATGATTTGCGCATCGATGGCTTCGAACAAGGCAAGGATCGCCGGCGCATCGACAAGGTCGGCATGAAAGACAAAGGCGCTTGCGCCTGCTTGCCAGATAGCGGCAACGACCTCATCGCCCTGCGCCTTGATCGAGTTGCAGGTCAAATCTGCAATCAAAACATCAACCACAGCAACACTCTTTCAGCCTGCGATTACGGTAAGGCTGCAAGAACGGGGTCACCATCAACATCAGCACCCCTACTGCCACCAGCAGCCACAAGGCCGACTGGAAGTGGCCCGCGCTATCGCGCAGATATCCCATGAGCAACGGACCGGCAGCGCCGACCAGATAACTCTGCAACATCACAAAAGCAGTCCAGGCGCCAGCCTCCTCAGGAGTCGAAGCATTGTCCAGCGGCAAGGTCATGCCCAGGGTGAAGGCACCTCCGGTGCCAAAAGCCGCAATCGCGGCAGTCACCAGCGGCATGGCATCAGGCGCAACGGCCATCGCCAGGCTGCCCAGCAAGGCGATACTGGAGCTCGCGGCAAGCAACAGACGTCGATCATCGCTGCGGCTGAGCAAGCCAAACACTGGGTTGGCCAGCATGAACCCCAGGGTATAACTGGCCAGGATCAAGCCAGCCGAACTGGCGCTCTCGCCACGCTCGATATACATCGGTGCCAACCAGGCAATCAGGGCGTAGAACACCAGGTTGTTGCAGGCGAAGAACAGTGCGATCAGCCAGGCCGTGGGATTGCGCAGCGGCATCCTGGGCATCTGGGTCGAAGAGGTGGATACCGGCGCTCTCAGGCTCCGATGCTCGATGCCCACCCAGGCGATGATCGCCAGCAGTGCCGGCAGTACCCAGAAACCGCCCGCCCAACGCCAATCACCAATCAACTGTTCGATCGGCCCGGTCGCCACCGCAGCGACTGTGCTGCCCAGGCCGATGGCCGTTGCATAAATACCCATGAACAACGCAATACGATTCGGCGAGCGCGCCTTCACGTAACTGGAAAACAGGGTTCCGGCGACCGCGATACCCGCCCCGACTGCCGCAGTACTGGCAAACAACTGCCCAATGGAGCCAGCCAGCGCACGCAAGATGATCGCGGCGCCCAGCACGATCAGCGCCAGCAGGATGATCCGGTCACGCCCAAATCGATGCGCCAGCCAGGGTGCGGGCAATGCCAGCAATCCCATCAGCAAGGTAGGAATCGCGGTCAGCAGCGAGGCCTGGGTATGAGTCAATCCCAGCTCATCGATGATGGAGGTCAGCAATGGCCCCATGGAAACGATGCCCGGGCGCAGCGTGAGCGCGACGAGCAGGATACACACGACCACCGCTGCGACTGACGGAGCACGGACGCCGCTGCCAGCCAAGGCCGGATACGCCAGACCAGGCGTAACATCGCGTTTGATCGGTACGGATTTGACAGACATGACGAAGACTTCCTACGCAGTGAGCAGTTACGCAGGCGTGTCCTCGTCAATTCGCGTCGAGGTCACGCCGCCAGATGTGAACGTCAGTCCGAGTAGGTTGGGTAATCCGTCAGGCCCTTCTCCGTGCCACCGTAGACAGTGGCAGGATCCAGCGGGTTGAGCGGCCAGCCATTGGCGATGCGTTCGGGTAGATCGGGGTTGGCGATGAAGGGACGACCGAATGCGATCAGGTCGGCCAGCCCGGCCTCGATCAGCCGCTCACCACGCTCGGCGGTGTAACGACCGGCGTAGAGAATCTTCCCGCTGAAGTTCGCGCGTACGTCGCGGCGGAAGCTCTCGGGCAGATCCGGCGCGTTGTCCCAGTCCGCCTCGGCGATCGACACATAGGCCACACCTGCTGCCTTCAGCACCTTGATGGCTTCGATATAGGTGGTGTGCGGGTCCTCTTCGACCAGACCGATGTACACCCGGTCCTGATCGGTGCCGGTGAACAACGGGGTGAAGCGCACACCAAGGCGATCCGCGCCTACGGCAGCGGCCACGGCGTCTACGATCTCGCGCAAAAAGCGCAGACGGTTTTCCAGCGAGCCACCGTAAGCATCATCGCGCTGGTTGGAATGTGCGGAGATGAACTGGTTGACCAGATAACCGTTGGCTGCGTGAATCTCCACGCCATCGAAACCGGCGTCGATGGCATTGCGCGCCGCCTGGGCGTACTGCCCGACCAGATCGCGGATTTCAGCCAGCTCCAGCGCGCGTGGAAGCGACGGCTGAACCAGCTCGCCGACACCAGGGCCGGTCTGAATGAACGCCTTGACCTTCTGCGCCTGAATGGCGGATGGCGCCACGGGCGCCTGCCCGTCAGGCTGAAGCGCGTTATGGGAAACGCGACCGACGTGCCAGAGCTGGGCAAAGATCACTCCACCTTCGGCATGCACCGCTTCGGTCACCTTGCGCCAGCCATCGACCTGAGCCTGGCTGTAGATCCCGGGCGTCCAGGCGTAGCCTTGGCCACGCGGTTCGATCTGGGTGCCCTCACTGACCATGAAACCGGCACCAGCACGCTGGCGGTAATAAGTGGCCATCAGATCAGTCGCGATATCACCTGGCTGGGCGCTGCGCTGACGAGTCAACGGCGGCAGCACGATGCGGTTCTTGAGAGTGATACGCCCCATATCGATGGGGGTAAACAGAGCGGCGTGTTTCATGATTTCTATCCTCTGTGCAGGCGCCGGCACGAATCGACAGGCGCACGGGCTCGAATGGACGCACCTGGCGCCCAATGGGCTTGATGAGTGGGAGTGCGGCCGCTCTGCTGGAGAGGCCGCTCAGGCGTTACTTCTTGATCAACACGGTTTTCGGGTTGGTGAACAGCAGGCGGCCCTCATGGCCGTGCTCAGTGCCGATACCCGATTGCTTGTGGCCACCGAAAGGAATGTCGACGCCTTGCGTGTGGATCTCGTTGACCCAGACCATCCCGGTTTCCAGGCGATTGGCCACAGCCACCGCTGCCTGGGTATCACGCCCCCAGACCGAGCCACCCAGGCCGAATGGACTGTCGTTCGCGCGGGCTACGACATCGTCGACGTCGTCGTAAGCGATGATCGGCACGATCGGTCCGAACTGCTCCTGCTGCACGATCATCGAGCTCTCTGGCGGGTTGTCGAGCACAGTTACCGGGATGAAATAGCCAGGACGGCTCTCGTCTACCTCACCGCCCAATACCACTTTGTAACCATTGGCCTTGATGTCATCCAAGAAGCTACGAACCTTGTCGTACTGCATCTTGTTCTGCACGGGGCCGACGGTCACGTTCGGGTCGAGACCGTCACCCATGACCTGCTGCCGCGCATACTCAACGAACGCTGCCACGAACTCATTGCGATAACTGCTATGCACGTAAAGGCGCTTGATACCCACACACCACTGCCCCGAGTTACCGACGGCGCCCCAGTACAGTTGCGGGATGATCGCTTGCCAGTCGGCATCAGGCATGACGATTGCCGCGTCGTTACCGCCCATCTCCATGGTCAGCCGCTTGACGGTGCCTGCAGCCGAACGGATGACATGCTTGCCGGTCTCGGTGGAGCCGGTGAAGCTGATCTTGGCGATGTCCGGGTGAGCGGTCATTTGCGGGCCCAGTTCATTGCCACCTGAAACCACTGAAAGCACACCAGCAGGCAGCACGGACTGAGCAATCTGCCCAAAGCGCAAGGTGGTGAGGGGTGTGAATGGCGACGGTTTGATGACCATGGTGTTGCCGGTGATCAGCGCAGGCGCCACTTTCCACAGCGCCAGCAGCACCGGGAAATTCCACGGCGTGATCGCACCGACCACACCCAGCGGTGTGTGATGCAGCTCCACGATGTGGTTGTCGTTCTCCTCGACGATCTCCACCGGAATACGCCGCGCAGCGATCTGGCGAATCCACGAGATCGCTTGGTCAACTTCCGGCTCGGCCATGGTTTTCAGCGGCTTGCCTTGTTCCAAAGTCAGCAAGCGAGCCAGTTCATCGCGGTGCTCCAAAAGCGCATCGGCATAGGCATCCAGATAGCTCTGGCGCTGCTCGTAACTCAAGACCGACCAGGTCTTGAACGCGCCCTTGGCAGCAGCGATCGCCGCCTCCAGTTGTTCAGGCGAACCCGACGGAGCCTTGGCGAATACCTCGCCAGTCGCCGGATTGAACACATCGAAATGCGCATCGGTGCTGACCAGCTCACCGGCGATGGACAGGTAGTACGGGCCATCGAAAATGCTAGTAGAGCGGGAATCTTTCATGACAGTAGACATTAGCCTATCTCCTTGAATCCAAATGAAAATCTATTGATCTCACTGATCAAGACAACTTTCTTCAGGCAGCAGAAATCCCGTCACCCAAAAGGCGACTGCTGCTGCGCTGTTGTTATGCGGTAGCGGCGTGAAGGCGCTCAGAGCGGGCGCACAGTGCGCCCTCTCATTACTTGCACGGGTTCGTCTGAGCCCTGCAGATTGGCCGAATCAAGCCAGCAGTTTGAGCAAGGCGTTGGCAGCGGACTCGGAACTGGCGGGGTTCTGACCAGTGACCAAGCGCCCGTCGACGACAGTGAACGGCTGCCAGTCGCCGGCTTTCTCATAGTGTGCGCCCAGCGCCTGGAACTCGTCCTCGATGAGGAAAGGCACCACGTCAGTCAGATCGACAGCGGCTTCTTCGCTGTTGGTGAAACCCGTCACCCGGCGACCCTTGACCAGCGGCTCGCCATTCGCAGCCTTGACGTGGCGCAGCACGCCCGGAGCATGGCAGACGAAACCGATTGGCTTACCGGCGCGCTCGAAGCTTTCGATCAGAGCGATGGATGTGTTCGACTCCGCCAGATCCCACAGAGGGCCATGGCCGCCTGGGTAGAACACCGTGTCGAAATCCTCAGCCTTCACCTCACTGAGTTTCACCGTGCTGGCCAGGGCTTGCTGCGCGGCCGGATCGGCAGCGAAACGGTGGGTCGCCTCGGTCTGGAAGTCCGGCAGGTCACTCTTGGGATCCAGAGGTGGCTGACCACCTGCCGGCGATGCCAGCACGATGTCGGCGCCGGCGTCCTTGAAGACGTAGTAAGGGGCGGCGAACTCTTCCAGCCAGAAGCCGGTTTTCTTGCCGGTGTTACCCAGCTTGTCATGGGATGTCAGAACCATCAGAACTTTCATGATCATTACCTCATAGTGGGCATTGCATTGGTTTCGACCGACCCTTGCCGGTCATGGGTTCACTGGTTACCGAGAAGATGTTGCGTCTGCTGCAGTGCTTCTTCGAACGAATCGGTCGTACGGGTGATCTTGGTCATCACACTGGCCCCCAACCACAGGGCATAGAGCCTCAATGCCAACTGAGCGGGCGTAGCAACGATGGTTACCGTGCCCTCCTCCATACCTCTGCTGATCGCAGCCTCCAGCCGCTCGATAATCTGCGCGGTACCGCGCTGAAGTGCCAATCGCATCGGTTCGGAAAGATCGGCGACTTCAGCGCCCAACTTGACGGCCAGGCATTTACCGCACTCGACCTGACTGGTCTGGTTGGAGATCCACAGTTGCCAGTAACGCATCAGCGCGTCGTGGGCGCTGGTTGCCGAGTCCTGAAAAATACGATCCATGTCAGCGAAATAGGTCTCGAAGTAGTGCTCCAGCAGCGCCGTGCCGAACGCGTCCTTCGAAGCGAAGTAGTGGTAGAAGGACCCCTTCGGCACACCCGCGGCATTCAGCACCTCGTTCAGCCCAACGGCAGAGAAACCTTTGCGGGCGATGATCGATTGAGCGGCGTCGAAAATACGCTGCCGGGTCTGGTTGCTGTCAGTGGTTGTCATGGCTATCCGTCTCAGTAGACCAGTCGTCTAGTTCGTTAGGGCCATGTTAGGAATCGCCACCGACAGCAGCAATGTCATATCCGCAAGGATTTAGGACATGTACGGTAAGCCGATTGCGCAAACCACCTGGCCCTCCGACAATCGGTAAATGCCCGCAGAAAGGACGTGATCGATGCATACCGTGGCGTTGGTGGTTTACCCGCAATTCCAAGCGCTGAGCCTGTCGGTCGGTTCCGTATTCGAGTGCGCCAACCTTCTGCATGGCGAGCCGGTCTACGGATTCACCCTGGTATCGGAGACAGGTGGACCCGTGCTGTCGTCTCAGGGCTTCTCGGTCAATACCGAGGCTCTCGGCCTGGCTGGCTATGACACCATCATCGTCAGCGGCTACCTGGAGTTGGGTGAACCCAGTCCCGAACTGCTGACTTGCCTGTCCAGCGCCAGCTCGCAATCGCGGCGTATTGCATCACTGTGCACAGGTGTATTCGTACTCGCCGAAGCCGGCCTATTGGAGGGCAAACGGGTCACGACTCATTGGTTGCACGTACCCGAGTTCAAGAAACGTCACCCCACCGTCAGAATCGATGATGATCGACTGTTCGTGGTCGACGGGCAGATCTGGACGGGTGCAGGCATGAGTGCCGGAGTGGATCTTGCCCTGGCCATGGTCGAGAACGACCTGGGCCCTGACCTGGCCCGCCGCGTAGCCCGCAAACTGGTCATCGCCCAGCGCAGAGGCGCCGAGCAATCACAGCTTTCGGCGCTGCTGGAGATAGACCCGAAATCCGACCGCGTGCAACTGGCAATGGCCTATGCGCGCGAAAACCTGCGCAGCGATCTGTCGGTCGAAGCTCTGGCAGATGTCGCGCGACTGAGCCCTCGCCAGTTCAGCCGGGTGTTTCGCGAGGAAACCGGAAAAACTCCAGCAAAAGCAGTCGAAAGACTGCGAGTAGAGGCCGCACGCGTGATGATGGAGACGAGCCGTCACCCCGTAGAGGTGATTGCTCGCGAGACCGGTTTTGGCGATCGAGAACGCATGCGCCAGGCGTTTCTGCGTGCCTATGGCAAGCCACCGCAGTTGATGCGAGACGAGCTGTACAAAACGGCTAACGAGACTGGCTGAACACGCCGATTGGATCGTTCACCAACAGATATACCTGAGCTTGCTGCTGCAACCGCAATTCTTTCAGTAGCGCTCATTGCTCGTGGAAGCGTGAGTAGGAATGAGGCCTGACTCTCGATAGCTGTCGATCAGCTCGTCGAACAGTTTCAGGTCGACGCGGGTTCGTGCAATCAGTTGAGCACCGGCAACCGCAGCGTAAATGGCGCCTGCGCGGCGCTCGACATCTTCCAGCCCTGCCTCAACTAATACCTGCGTCAGCCACTCCACGTTGATGTCTGCAAACGCCTTGACCTCTCGCTCGACTTCTTCCGGCAGGTCTTCGTATTCCGCAGCCATGAAGCTGGCGAGGCAAAGTCTATTGCCGTTCTCCAACGATCTCCGAAAGAGCGAAGGGTAAGCACGCAAACAGCCGAGCGGGTCGGGATTCGAATCGCGTATGAATCGCAAGGCTTCGGCGGTGTCTCGCCAATAGCGTTCTGCGACCGCGGCACCAAGGTCGGCCTTGCTCGCAAAGTGGTAGTAGATACTGGCGTTCTTCACACCTACGGTTTCACCGATGCTGCGGAAATTGATACCGCTGTATCCATGCAACTGAGCCGCCGTTGTCGCAGCAGCCAGGATGGCTTCTCGAGCATTGCCGGTCACGATCAACTCCTCGCACCTTCGATAGACCTTGGCAGTTTACTGCTGCGCTCTCTACCTGCCAACTGGAAGGTAGGGGTTGACAGGGTGCTTTTTCTCGCACAACCTTTACCTACCAACTGACAGGTAGGCAAACCATGACCATTACATCTCGCAACTCCGACATATCCGTTCTCCCTGCAATGAAAATCTACGACTGGTTCGATGGCCCGTATCCCGCTCGCGTGCGAATCGCCTTGGCGGAAAAAGGACTGCTTGACCGTGTCGAGTTCATCTCCGTCAACCTCTGGACGGGGGAGCATAAGAAACCGGAGTTCCTCGCGATCAATTACTCAGGAACATTGCCTGTGCTGGAACTCGATGACGGCACACTCATTGCCGAATGCACAGCGATCACCCAATACCTGGACGTACTCGACGACAGCCCCACGCTTACTGGGCAGACGGCAAAAGAGAAAGGCCTCATTCACATGATGACAAAGCGCGCTGAAATCGAATTTCTCGATGCGGTCAGCGTTTACTTTCATCATGCAACGCCAGGGTTGGGGGCAGACGTGGAGCTGTACCAAAACCCTGAGTGGGGAAATCGCATGCGCGATAAAGCCATCAAGGGCATGCACTACTTCAATAGAGTGCTTGAGCGACAGCCATTCGTTGCCGGTGACACCTTCTCCATGGCAGATATTGCAGTGCTCGGGGGGATGATCTTCGCGTCATTGGTCAAGCTTGCCGTACCCGATGAATGTGCAGCCCTACGAGCCTGGCACGCCCGCATGCAAGAAAGATCAAGTGTCAGGGAGTGGAGAACGATGGTGGCGAATAACACACCGAGAGTATGAAAGCTAACGCATCAGCCCTGGTCGCCGAGCAGGCTTGGAGGTCTGTGACCAACACAGACCCTTGCTGCTTGGCTCGATTGCCCTAGCCAACTCATTGACACAAAGCGCCCCAAGGAAACGCTACGCCTGAATGCCGCGGCAGTGATCTTCGCGCACAACCATCCAAGCGGAAATCCAGAACCAAGCCAGGCTGACACGGTGCTCACACAGCGCTTGAAAGAAGCCTTGGTGCTGGTGAATGTCCGCTCGCTGGATCACATCATCGTGGCAGGCGAACGCACCGCATCTTTCGCCGAGTTTGGGTTGCTATGAACCAAGGGGGGCTGAGCCCCCATTTTTGCTGCGCCCTTTCAGGCGTGTGCAGCGCGTTCAGCCGGTTCATCTGGTCTGTCCCGGGCTGAGTGGACACTGACTTAAGGTGGATAATGCCCACCGCAAGGAGTGTTCATGACCCAGACTAGACGACGTTTTCCCGAATCCTTCAAACGCGAGGCGGTAGACCAGGTGCTTGCCGGTACACCGCTTCGTCATGTCGCTGAGACGCTCGGCATCGCTGAAAGCCTGCTGGGCAAATGGAAACGCCAGTACGAATAGCAAGGTGACGATGCCTTTCCGGGCAATGGCAAGCAGCGCGGTGAGAGTGCGGAGCTGCGTCGGCTACGCCAGCAACTGGCTCAGGTCACCATGGAGCGCGATGTTTTAAAAAAGGCGCTCGCCATCTTCTCGCAGCCCACGAAGTGAAGTTCCGCGCCATCGAGGCGTTGGCCGGTCGCTATCCCGTAGCGCCGATGTGCCGGCTGCTGAGGGTATCCCGCAGCGGTTTCTATGCCTGGCAGCAGCGGCCACCTTCGGCGAGAGAGATGGCGAATCGGCGTCTGAGCAAGGAGATCCGCACCATCCACCATGAGGTGAATGGGATCTATGGCCATCGCCGCATCAAGGTCGAGTTGGCGGCCATGGGGCATGCGTGTGGTCGACACCGGGTTGCTAGACTGATGCGCGAAGCAGGTCTGCGCGTTCGCTCGCGCAAGCGCTGGCGGCTGGTTTCCAGCAGTCGTCATGCTCTGCCGATTGCCCCGAACCACCTGGATCGCCAGTTCGCCTCGGATCGCGCCAATCGGCACTGGGTCTCGGACATGACCTACGTGCGGACGGCCCAAGGCTGGCTGTATCTGGCCGTCGTGCTCGATCTCTATTCACGCGCCGTTGTCGGTTGGGAGATGCACCACCGCATGCAGCAGGCCTTGGTACACGCCGCGCTGGAGATGGCCGTGGCACGCCGACAGCCGAAAGAAGAGGTGCTGCTGCACTCGGATCGTGGCAGCCAATACTGCGCGTACGACTACCAGGCCTTGCTTCGGCGCCATCGCATCGTGCCCAGCCATTCACGTCCGGGGAACTGCTGGGACAACGCCGCGATGGAGAGCTTTTTCCGTTCGCTGAAGGCCGAGCGGGTGTACCTGACGCGCTACGCCAGTTACCAGGAGGCAAAAACCGACCTGTTCGACTACATCCGCTTTTACAATAACCGTCGGCGCCACTCGACGTTGGGCTATCTCAGTCCGATGGAATTTGAGCGGCGAAATGCGAGCAGTAGCTCTTAACTACCTGTCCACGAGTTCCGGGACAGACCAAACATCTTACCCAAGTATGTTTTCCCACCGCGTCACTCGTTAGACAACAAGCTGCTCCAGCGTCTTAACGTCCTTAAAAACGACATCCGACATCAACTTGAAGTGCTCGCGGCCACATTCGATCTTCAAGTTCTCCTTGCTTCTTCGCTCGCCCGTAACAGTACTCGACTTGGTTTCAGCGACGAAATAAACACGGGCGTCGTTTTCAAATACCACCGCCCAGTCCGGATTATAGCTTCCCAGCGGGGTTGCGATCCTAAACTCACCGGGTAGCTTGAAGAAAAACTTCACTCGATCGTCGATACTGCAATCGTGTGCGAACTGGCTTTCCGGATCGCTTTCACTCAGCACGCAAGTAAAGGCGTCGCCCAAGGGGTTCTTGTCTTCATCAACCGGCTGGGCCTCAAGCAGTGTCTTGCGGATCGGCGTCGTCAGCTCGTCAGTTGCAGGCGGGTACACACTGCTCAGATAGGTTTCCAGCTCATCGTCGAACAGCGACATTTCATAGCGCCGCCCATTGATCTGGTGGTATTCGATTCCTTTCACCAGTAGTGCTTGCAGGCAATTCTTGATCGCCGCAATAGCGGTATCGAGAAACGCCTGTGGATTGATCAACAACTCGCCAAGCCTGCCCGACCCATCCAAAATCGCAAAGATGGATGAGCGGGATAAATGCACGCGGTTCTGGATGTAGGCATACACATCCGGCACAACAATATGCTCCGTTTGCGCATCGGAACTACCCACACCCGTCTCGACGCCATGCACACCATCCTCGCGCATGACGATCTTCGCTTTCAACGCACGGATTTTTGCCGGCTGAACCTTGGGGTACTGATTCAAATCCGCCAGCGCCTCTATGCACTGCTTGATCAACTCTGGGGTATCGAGATTGACCGTGTAGCGCGTCTGATAGCTGATTTTTTGCCAGATCGCCTTGAATAGCGCCTCTTCTTCCGTGCTGAGTTTTTTGCGTTTCACCCGTGCCTTGGCGCGTGCGTTCTTCACACGTTTGTCAAAGCTCACACCGGTTTCTTCCTCGATTTCGGTCTGCAGTGCTTTGGCAAAGGCTTCGTAGCTTTCGTTCGGAATCACGGTCAGGACATTAACGCGCTTGTCCTGTACCCTTTCGCCTTTCTGGTTCACACACAAGCGCAGCCCCCGGCCGATTTCCTGACGTTTTCTCAGGACACTGTGGCTTTCGTTCAGCGTGCAAATCTGGAACACATTCGGGTTGTCCCAACCTTCGCGCAGAGCTGAATGACTGAAGATGAACTGCAACGGCTCATCCACACTCAGCAAACGTTCTTTTTCTTTCATGATCAGGGCGTAGGTGTCGTCGTCCTTCGCCACATTGCCCTTGGTATCCACCCAAATAGTCTTGGCGGTCGCGCCTTTTCCCTTTCTATCGCCAGAGAAGTAACCGTTGTGTACGTCGCCGGGGGCATGGGGAATCAAGCCCTTGTACTGAGACTTGCTGGCGTACTTGATGAAAGCGTCTTCAAACCACACCGCGAACTTGCCTGGCACGGGATTACCGTCTGCATCAAAAGCCCGATAGTTGGCCACCTTGTCGATAAAGAACAGGCTAAGCACCTTGACGCCGATGTCTTGCAGATTCTTCAGCTTGGCAAAGTGCGCGGCGACCGTGCGCTCGATCTGAAAGCGCATCACGTCGTCTTCCAGCCCTCCTTGCTGCGCGTGTAGGCTCAGCACTCGCCCGCCCGAAAACTCGATCTCTTCATCCTCTGCACGGATTTCGTTGAGGATGTAGCCATCGCGATATACATCGCGGCCTTTGGATTTCTTGAACAGGTCGTCGCCCAGCTTCAGGGTGAGTTTCTTACGCTTCACCCCAGTCTTCTCGTTAACGTCGACACTCACCTTGACGCTGATGCCGTTGGCTTTCGCATCGATACTCACCAGCTCAATGAAGGCCTGATTGTGGCTTTCGTCGGCCAGCACGCCGTCCACCTCGATCTGCTTGACCAAGCCCAGATCGTATGCCTGCACCGGGTTCAATGAATACAGCAAGTTGTAATGTTTCTTGTGGGTAGCGGAGTAACGCAACGTACATAGCGGGTTCAGTTCCACCAGGGCACGGCGGCGAATGTCAGTTTCAAAGTTCTGCGGCTCATCCACGATCACAATGGGATTCACCGCCTTGATGTATTCAATTGGCGCAAACGCCCGCTCGCCCTTCTGGTTGATCTTGTTGCTGTCTTTGGTGAAGCTGTCAATATTGATCACCAGCACGCTGAGAGCATCGCTCTGCGCGAAGTGGCGCAGGTCGCTGAGCTGGTTGCTGTCGAACAGCATCGGCACGCAGGGCACATTGGCGTAATCCAGCGCAAAGTGCTCGCGAGTGATCTGCAGGTTTTTCATCGTGCCTTCGCGAATCGCCACGCTTGGCACCACCACCACAAACTTCCTGAACCCATACACCTTGTTCAGCTCGTACATGGTCTTGATAAACGTGTAGGTCTTGCCGGTGCCGGTTTCCATCTCCAGCGTAAAGTTCAGTGGGCAAAATTCTTCTTTGCCGTTGTCGGAGAGGGACCTTACCAGCTCGCTCGACACCTCCACGCCATTGGCTTGCTGCACCTTCTGCACATTAGCCAGCAAGGCTTCCTCCGAAAGCTTGAGCGCGTTGCCAATGCTACCGTCGTTAGCATATTCCACGCTGGCGGCTTGCCCGGCCAGCGAGAAATCTGACTTGGCCAAAGGCTGACCGTCGAACACTTGCACCACCGCCTCAACCGCACGGGTCTGGTAGGCCTGATGCGAGAACTGCAACTTCATTATTTGTGTCATAGCGCGGCCCCTCAGATCACAGTCAGGCCAATATCCAGCCCTACCAATTCCAGCTGCAGGTTTGAGAGCAACTCGTCGGCCTTGTCTCCTACAAAGCAGGAATTCAGCAACACCACCTGAGCCGGCCGTGCCTTGGATATTTCATCCTTCAAGGCCGAGGAATAAGGCTCAAAGCACAGCCAGAGCTGTTTATCGTCGTGCAGAAGTACACGATGCACCGTTACCCCGGCAAGCTGCGCCGGCTTGCTGATCGCATGCACGCCGAGCGCACCCAAACCATGCTTCAGCAAAAGTTCGGCGAGCATCGCCGTCTGGACATCTGCCGTTTTGGGTGAATGTCCACTCTTCTCCGCGCTCTGGAACAGACTGAGCCGCTGCCGCGTCAGCTACATCACCGCGCCAGACCTTAAAATTTGAAGGCGCCAAAGTGAAATGGGCGCAGGCCAGATCAGTGGTTTTGGCAGGGTGCTGGGCCTTGAGTTCAGAAATTACATTATCAATACGAGCACGCGTAATTTCAGTAATAGTTCTATAACCAGCTTTATGAAGCTCAGAACCGCTATCTATTACTTCTGGCATCTGAACGCAAATGAATTGCCGAGTGCCATCGTCATTCAAATTGAGCTCCATGACAGCTTGCGCTGTTGTCGCACTGCCTGCAAAGAAATCTAGAATGATCCCGTCTGGAGTAGTACTAGCCCATTTAATCAACTGCTTTACAAGACGAACGGGTTTTTTTCCATTAGGAAATGCGACACCTCCCTCCTTCGCAACATTTCCCATATCTTGATGAAAGCCTTTCCAAAGATCACCGCGAATAACGGTTCGGCCGAACCTTGGCCGATAATCATCCGAAGTACGATAGTTTAAAGCTAGAGGGATCAACGCTCTGAGCGTGCCATTTTCAAGCGTTGTTAAAAAATATGTTCTGTGGTCTGTCTCAAATGCTTCCCAGCATCCAGGCCGGATAATTTTCCCAGAGGCGGATACTGGCGGCCTGTCAATACTCGCGATTTTCTGTAGATTTGCTGCAATAAAGTTTCTGGCCACTTCTGATACAGAGAGCAACTTGTCTATACTTTTTAGACTAAATCTTCCTCGCTCAGAAAGCCCATAACGACGGATATCATTACCGACAGCCTCATCAATTAGTAGCTGATCAGCGAGACTTCCAAGAGTACCATCGTCATTTAGCCAAACAGAATAGTGTGTATCATAAGAGCTGATACCATCCAGAAGAGGCGTATGCGGAGCACTATCGAACCTAGAGGACTTACAGTAGATATGAACGAATTCGACGTTTTTTACGATAGTGCCTTGCTGTGCATTAACCGTCTTCGGTCCAGATGTGGTTGACAATTCGACAGCTATTGTGTCGATGAAATTTTCCCCACCGAAAACCTCATCGCAAATCAGCTTCAAATTCGAAGATTCGTGATCGTCAATACTAATAAAAATCACACCGTCGTCGCGCAACAAATTCCGCGCCAAATACAAGCGCGGATACATCATCGACAACCAAGCACTGTGATATTGACCACTTTCCTTGCTATTTTTTTTCCACAGGCTTTGCTTATTCAGATAACCCGCTTCGTTCTTTTCCCCCGTGCGCTTCTGATATTCGTCAAGCGTCTCGGAATAATCGTCGGGATACACAAAGCTGTCGTTGCCGGTGTTGTACGGCGGGTCGATGTAGATCATCTTGACCTTACCGTGATAGGACTTTTGCAATGCGCGCAGCACTTCGAGGTTTTCGCCTTCGATCAGCATGTGCGGCGCTTGAGGCGGGTTGCTGGCAGCGGGCAGCAAAGTGTGGCTGGTGGTCTTCTGGATTTCGCGCCGCGCGGCAGCCTTACCTGCCCATGAAAGCTCGTAGTGTTCAGCCGGGGCAATTCGGTCCTGCCCGATCAGCTCTTTGAGCTTTTCAATATCTATTTGATTGTCACTGATGACTTCCGGCGCGCTCTGGCGCAGCAGGGCCAGCAACTCAGCCTGGCGCTCGGCCAGTGCATCAGGGCTGTAACCCAGCTCGGTATTGCTGTATTGCATATGCAACATCCTGTGATCTTCAGGTTTATTTCGGTTACACCAACTGCCAGCGCAGAGTGAAAAGTGTTCGGGTTTCGGTTTTTTCCTGCATCCGATGTTGCAGGATCTCAACCAGCTCGTCCCGCTTGGCAATGATTTCGTCTTCCACATCAAAAATTTCTTGGCGCTGTTTACGGTGCTTGCGTTCCAGTTCAGACAGTTCGCGCTGGATACTGTCTTGCTCCTGCAAGGTGACGGCCTTGTGGGCATCGCACCTCAACTGGGCGATGCGCGCTTTTGTGTTTTTCAGGACTTCCTCGTCAGCCAGCAGTACGCCTTCCTGCAACGGGTTCCGAAGGGCGAACAGCGCTGCGTCGATCTGGTGCGGGTTCAGATCGACGCTGGCATCAAATAGGGATTGAGATAGGCGGCCAACACCGTTAGAAGCATGATGCCGTACGAGTTCTTGGGCGTAGTACTTTGCATGATAAGCAGTAAACACGGCACAAGCTCCTTCTACGGCCCGTCGAGTAAGCGAATCTCAATTGGCAACCAGAATACATCACTGAGGGCACAAGACAGAAAATCATCAGGCATAAAAAAATCCAGTCACCGCTAAGTGACTGGATTTTTTAGGGTTTTTGGTCGGGACGGAGTGATTCGAACACTCGACCCCTTGCACCCCATGCAAGTGCGCTACCGGGCTGCGCTACGCCCCGACGATGCTTCCGGGTGACCGAAAGCGGGAGGAACTATACATTAAGCTTTTGAAATAAGGCAACTTTTTCTTGTCCTTACTTCTTCAGTACATGCAAAACATCCTCGAGCTCGGCGATCATCTGTTTGATCAGCTGACGATACTGAGTGGTGTCGTCCTTGGCTTCGTCACCAGAAAGGCGCTGACGTGCGCCACCGATGGTGAAGCCCTGATCGTACAGGAGCGCACGAATCTGCCGAATCATCAGCACATCCTGACGCTGGTAATAGCGACGGTTACCCCGCCGCTTTACCGGATTCAGCTGTGGGAATTCCTGTTCCCAGTAACGTAGAACGTGGGGCTTGACCGCGCAGAGTTCACTGACCTCACCGATGGTGAAGTAGCGTTTGCCGGGAATTGCCGGTAGTTCGTCGTTATGACTTGGTTCCAGCATAGGCCTCGACCCTGGCTTTCAATTTTTGCCCTGGACGAAAAGTGACCACACGGCGAGCCGTGATTGGAATCTCTTCCCCTGTTTTCGGGTTACGGCCGGGTCGCTGGCGCTTGTCGCGCAAGTCGAAGTTGCCGAACCCGGACAGCTTGACCTGTTCGTTCAGCTCAAGAGCCTGGCGGATCTCTTCAAAAAACAGCTCCACCAGTTCCTTGGCTTCCCGTTTGTTCAGGCCGAGCTCTTCATACAGACGTTCCGCCATTTCAGCTTTCGTCAGAGCCCCCATACGCTACTTCCTTAACGTGGCGTTGAACCTTTGTTCGAGGCAGGTGAGGATATTTTGCGTAGTAGTACTCACCTCATCGTCATTAAGAGTGCGCGATGGATGTTGCCAGGTCAAGCCGACGGCAAGGCTTTTTCTAAGCGGATCAATGCCTTTACCGTGATAGACGTCAAATAGCTTGAGGTCCGTCAGCCATTCTCCCGCCGTTTCACGGATTGCGCCCAGCACAGCCTCGGCCGGCTGCTCGCGGTCGACCAGCAGCGCGAGGTCACGACGCACTTCAGGGAAGCGCGACAATTCGCTGAATACAGGCATGCGACCAGCAGCCACTTCGGCCAGCACCAGCTCGAAGAGGAATACCGGCTGATCCAAGCCCAGGGTCTTGGTGAGTTCAGGATGCAGAGCACCGATGAAGCCAACCAGGCGCCCTTCCCGTTCGATGCGAGCGGTCTGGCCTGGATGCAGAGCAGGATGCTCGCCAGGCACGAAGCTAAAGGCATCGGCCGCACCGGCATAACCCAGCAGCGCCTCGACATCGGCTTTCAGATCATAGAAGTCGACGTTATCACGGCTGTTGGCCCAGCCCTCAGGCAGGCGGCTGCCGGTGATCACGCCGGCGAGCATGGCTTCCTGCTGCAGACCTTCCAGCTGACCGACAAAACGCAGGCCGCTCTCGAACAGACGCACGCGCGACTGCTGACGATTGAGGTTGTGCTGCAGCGCCTTGACCAGCCCTGGCCACAGCGAGGAACGCATAGCGGCCATATCGGCAGAAATAGGGTTGGCCAGTTGCAGCGGCTCTACACCCGGAGTGAACAGCTCGAACAGCTTGGGATCGATAAAGCTATAGGTGATAGCTTCCTGGTAGCCACGGGCGACCAACAGGCGACGCAGAGCAGGCAGCTCAGCACGCGCCTCGGACTTGGCCTGTGGCGCCAGACGGGCCTGCGGGTAGCGCACCGGCAGACGGTTGTAGCCGTACAGGCGCCCCAGCTCTTCGATCAGATCCACTTCCAGGCTGATATCGAAACGGTGACTTGGCACACTGACCAGCCACTGGCCGGAGCCCTGAGCGCTGACACCCAGCCCCAGCGCGGTGAGCAGACGCTCGACTTCGGCGCTGTCCATCTCCATACCCAACATCTGGTTGATGCGCTCGGCGCGCAGGGTGATCGGCGCCACGCTCGGCAGATCGGCCTCGCTGCTGACTTCGATGACCGGGCCGGCTTCGCCGCCAACGATCTCCAGCAGCAGCGCAGTCGCGCGCTCCATTGCCTGGCGCGCCAGTTGCGAATCCACACCACGCTCGAAGCGGTGCGACGCGTCGGTGTGCAGGCCATAGGAGCGGGCCTTGCCGGCAACGGCGATGTTGTCGAAGAAGGCGCTTTCCAGGAACAGATCGCGGGTATTGTCGCTCACACCGCTGTGCTCACCGCCCATCACGCCGGCGATGGCCAGCGCGCGGCCATGATCAGCGATGACCAGAGTATCGGCACGCAGGCTGACTTCCTGGCCGTCGAGCAACACCAGCTTCTCGCCCTCTTCAGCCATCCGCACGCGAATGCCGCCATTGATTTCGGCGAGGTCGAAGGCGTGCATCGGCTGGCCGAGCTCGAGCATCACGTAGTTGGTGATGTCCACCGCTGCATCGATGCTGCGAATATCGGAACGACGCAGGCGCTCGACCATCCACAGCGGGGTCGGGCGAGACAGGTCAACGTTACGTATAACGCGACCGAGGTAACGCGGGCACGCCTTGGGCGCAAGCACCTCGACTGGGCGTACTTCGTCATGTGCAGGAGCAACGACGTCGATAGCGACCGGTGAAACAGCGGCGCTGTACATCGCACCGACTTCCCGAGCCAGGCCGGCGAGCGACAGGCAGTCACCACGGTTGGGGGTCAGGCCGATCTCGATGCTGGCGTCATCCAGCTGCAGGTAAGCGCGAATGTCGCTACCCACCGGCGCATCGGCCGCCAGCTCCATCAGGCCGCTGTTGTCTTCGCTGATCTGCAGCTCGGACGCCGAGCACAGCATACCCTGTGACTCCACGCCACGCAGCTTGGCCTTCTTGATCTTGAAGTCGCCCGGCAGCTCGGCGCCGATCATGGCGAACGGAATCTTGATGCCAGCGCGGGCATTGGGCGCACCGCAAACGACCTGGAAGGTCTCGGCACCATTGCTCACCTGGCATACGCGCAGCTTGTCAGCGTCCGGGTGCTGTTCGGCACTGAGGATCTCACCGACCACGATGCCACTGAAGGCGCCGGCCACCGGCTGTACCGCGTCGACTTCGAGGCCGACCATGGACAGGCGTGCGACCAAATCCTCGCGGGATACATCGGGATTCACCCAACTGCGCAGCCATTGTTCACTGAATTTCATGTTGTCTGTTCTCCTTAAACGAATTCGATCACGAGGGGCGGCGGCTAGCGAAATTGCGCCAGGAACCGCAGGTCGTTATCGAAGAACAGGCGCAAGTCATTGACGCCGTAACGCAGCATGGCCAGGCGCTCGACACCCATGCCGAAGGCGAAGCCGGAGTATTTCTCCGGGTCGATACCGCTCATGCGCAGCACGTTCGGATGCACCATGCCGCAGCCCATCACTTCCAGCCAGCCGGTCTGCTTGCACACGCGGCAGCCCTTGCCGGAACACATCACGCACTGCATGTCGACTTCGGCCGACGGCTCGGTGAAGGGGAAGAAAGACGGACGGAAACGCACGCCCAGGGGCTTTTCGAAGAACACACGAAGGAATTCCTCGATGGTGCCCTTGAGGTCGGCGAAGCTGATGTCTTCGTCGACCAACAGGCCTTCGACCTGATGGAACATCGGCGAGTGAGTGATATCGGAGTCGCAGCGATAGACACGGCCGGGACAGACGATGCGGATCGGCGGCTGCTGCGATTCCATGGTGCGTACCTGAACCGGCGAGGTGTGGGTACGCAGCAGCATGTTCGCATTGAAATAGAAGGTGTCGTGCATCGCCCGCGCCGGGTGGTGGCCAGGGATGTTGAGCGCCTCGAAGTTGTGGTAGTCGTCTTCGACTTCCGGGCCCTCGGCCACGTTGTAGCCGATATGGGTGAAGAACTGCTCGACACGCTCGAGCGTGCGCGTGACCGGGTGCAGACCACCGGAAGCCTGGCCACGGCCTGGCAGGGTGACGTCGATACGCTCGGAGGCCAGCTTCTCGGCGAGCAAGGCCTGCTCAAGCACGGATTTGCGGGCATTCAGGGCGTCTTGCACTTGATTCTTGGCGGTGTTGATCAGGGCGCCAGCCTGCGGGCGCTCTTCGGCCGACAGCTTGCCCAGAGTCTGCATCAGGGCGGTCAGTTCGCCTTTCTTGCCAAGGTACTGAACCCGGAGCTGTTCCAGGGCATTGACATCTTCACTTCGTTGCACGGCCTCAAGCGCTTGCGAGACCAATGCATCCAGATTTTCCATTTACAGACTCCAGATACGAAATAGGGGAAGAGCTGTTAAGGCTCTTCCCCTATCTTTGACGTTGCCACCGGGCGAGCCCGGTGATTGTCGGGGGACTTAAGCCAGAACGGCCTTGGCCTTCTCGACAATCGCAGCAAACGCCGCTTTTTCGTTCACTGCCAGATCAGCCAGAACCTTACGGTCGATTTCGATCGACGCTTTCTTCAGGCCAGCGATCAGACGGCTGTAGGACAGACCGTTGACGCGAGCACCAGCGTTGATACGAGCGATCCACAGTGCGCGGAACTGACGTTTTTTCTGACGACGGTCACGGTAGGCATATTGACCAGCCTTGATGACAGCCTGCTTGGCAACACGGAACACACGCGAACGAGCGCCGTAGTAGCCTTTAGCCAGTTTCAGAATCTTTTTGTGACGAGCACGAGCGATAACGCCACGCTTAACACGAGCCATGAGTAATTACCTCTAAGTATCTTGACCGATTAACGAACGCGCAGCATGCGCTCGACTTTAGCTTTGTCCGACGGACCGATCAGCGAGCTGCCACGCAGCTGGCGCTTACGTTTCGTGGACATCTTGGTCAGGATGTGGCTCTTGAAAGCGTGCTTGTGCTTGAAGCCTGTAGCAGTCTTCAGGAAGCGCTTCGCAGCACCGCTCTTGGTTTTCATTTTTGGCATGTTTTGTACTCCGCATTCATTAACAACTGATAACCATCAGGCCTGCCAGTGCCCGGTAGATTATTTACGCTTCTTGGGTGCGATGACCATCATCAGCTGGCGTCCTTCCAGCTTAGGATGCTGTTCTACAGTGCCGATTTCAGCGAGGTCAGCTTCGACCCGCTTCAACAGCTCCATACCCAGTTCCTGGTGAGCCATCTCACGGCCGCGGAATCTCAGAGATACCTTGGCCTTGTCCCCATCTTCAAGGAAACGTACCAGGTTGCGTAGTTTTACCTGGTAATCCCCATCTTCCGTCCCTGGACGAAACTTGATTTCTTTAATCTGCTGCTGGTGCTGGTTCTTCTTGGCGATAGCAGCCTGCTTCTTCTTCTCGAACAGGTGCTTGCCGTAGTCCATGATGCGGCAAACTGGCGGCAGTGCGTCAGCAGAGATCTCTACCAGATCCAGCTTGGCTTCTTCAGCCACGCGCAATGCCTCATCGATCGAAACAATACCAACCTGCTCGCCGTCCGCACCAATCAGGCGCACTTCACGAGCGGTGATGTTTTCGTTGATCGGCGCCTTAGGGGCGGCCCGCTTGTCCTGTCTCATTTCACGCTTAATAGTTATTACTCCAAATCTTGGCGACCACGCCGGGAAACCGCTTGCTGCAACTGCGAGGCGAACTGCTCGATGGGCAGAGAGCCCAGATCGACGCCTTCACGGGTACGGACAGCAACGGATCGAGTCTCGACTTCCCGATCTCCAATAACCAAGAGATAGGGAACCTTGAGCAAGGTATGCTCGCGGATTTTAAAGCCGATCTTTTCGTTTCTCAAGTCAACCTTGGCACGAAAACCGCTTTGATTGAGAGTTTTCTCGACTTCACGGGCAAAATCGGCCTGCTTGTCGGTGATATTCATGATCACCGCCTGGGTCGGAGCGAGCCAAGCCGGGAAGGAACCGGCGTAATGCTCGATCAACATACCGATGAAACGCTCGAACGAACCGAGGATCGCACGGTGCAACATGACCGGGCGTTTGCGGCTGTTGTCTTCGGCGATGTAGCTGGCATCCAGGCGCTCAGGCAGGTTCGGATCGTACTGCAGCGTACCGCACTGCCAGTTACGCCCCAGGCAGTCACGCAGGGTGAATTCGATCTTCGGACCGTAGAAGGCGCCCTCACCCGGCTGATATTCCCAGGCCAGGCCGGATTCGTTCAGCGCTTCGGCCAGCGCGCCTTCGGCGCGATCCCACAGCTCGTCGGAGCCCACGCGCTTGGCAGGACGGGTCGAAAGCTTCATGGCGATATCGCTGAAGCCGAAGTCCGCATAGACCTGCAGGGTCAGCTTGATGAAATCGGCCGCTTCCTTCTTGACCTGATCCTCGGTGCAGAAGATATGCGCATCGTCCTGCACGAAGCCACGCACACGCATGATGCCGTGCAGCGCGCCGGACGGTTCGTTGCGATGACAAGCACCAAATTCGGCGAGACGCAGCGGCAGGTCGCGGTAAGACTTCAGGCCCTGATTGAAGATCTGCACGTGGCACGGGCAGTTCATCGGCTTGACCGCATAGTCGCGGTTTTCCGAAGCCGTGGTGAACATGTTCTCGGCGTAGTTGGACCAGTGCCCGGAACGCTCCCAGAGGATGCGATCGACCACCTGCGGCGTGCGCACTTCCACGTAGCCGTTCTCACGCTGTACCTGGCGCATGTACTGCTCCAGCACCTGGTAGACAGTCCAGCCATTGGGGTGCCAGAACACCATGCCCGGCGCTTCTTCCTGCAGGTGGAACAGATCGAGCTGCTTACCGATGCGACGGTGATCGCGCTTTTCAGCTTCTTCGATGCGCTGGATATAGGCAGCCAGCTGCTTCTTGTCAGCCCAGGCAGTGCCGTAAACACGCTGCAGCTGCTCGTTCTTCGAGTCGCCTCGCCAGTAGGCGCCGGAAATACGAGTGAGCTTGAACGCCTTGAGGAAGCGCGTATTCGGCACGTGCGGGCCGCGGCACATGTCGACGTATTCTTCATGGAAATACAGCCCCATGGCCGTTTCGTCCGGCATGTCGTCGATCAGACGCAGCTTGTATTCCTCGCCACGGGACTTGAACAGCTCGATGACCTCGGCACGCGGCGTCATCTTCTTGATGACGTCGTAGTCCTTCTCGATCAACTCGGCCATGCGCTTTTCGATGGCCGCCATGTCTTCCGGCGTGAAGGGGCGGTCGATGGCGATGTCGTAATAGAAGCCTTCATCGATAACTGGGCCGATCACCATCTTGGCGTTCGGATACAGCTGCTTGACTGCATGCCCAACCAGGTGAGCGCAGGAGTGGCGGATGATTTCCAGCCCTTCTTCGTCCTTCGGCGTGATGATCTGCAAGGTGGCATCGGTATCGATCACGTCACAGGCATCGACCTGCTTGCCGTTTACCTTGCCAGCCAGGGTGGCCTTGGCCAGGCCCGCACCAATGGATTGAGCGACCTCCAGCACGGATACCGGATGATCGAACGAACGTTGACTGCCGTCGGGAAGAGTAATGATGGGCATGGCGCCTCCTCTCCTAGTGGTGACCCCTACGAAAGGTCACGTGGGTTGGGATGAGCCAGGAAGCGATTCAGCGGTGTACCCACCTAACGATGGCAGGAGCCCGAAGGCCAACCAGACCGAACCAGAGTCACTGGAAGTAAAAGAGTGCGGATGCTTTCAGAAAGCCTGAGCCCTGACAAGCTGCCGTTTGAAACAAACACGTAAAACCTGCTCGAAAAATCCGAGCAATAAAAAAAGGGGTCGCTTAGCGACCCCTTTTTATCGATTTGGTAGGCACAATTGGACTCGAACCAACGACCCCCACCATGTCAAGGTGGTGCTCTAACCAACTGAGCTATGTGCCTTCGATGGGTGCGCATTCTACGCAGATCTTTTTGGCCGTCAACAGGTTTTTTCGCTAACTCACTGAAATAGGCCAATTTTTTATCGAAACCGGATCGTTGAATATTTTGCACGGACACTAGCCGGCCATTTTCAACTCAGGTAGCATCGGATCATTCGTAAAAAATAAAGAACAGAGGTTCAAGATGGCGCACACGGCATATCCACAATCCTATTACGCCGCTTCAGCCAACCCCGTCCCGCAACGCCCTACCCTCCAAGGCGAAGTGGAAACCGATGTGTGCATCATCGGTGCGGGTTACACCGGCCTGTCCACTGCACTGTTTCTGCTGGAAAACGGTTTCAAGGTGAGCATTGTTGAAGCGGCCAAGGTCGGCTTCGGCGCATCGGGTCGTAACGGCGGACAGATTGTCAACAGCTACAGCCGCGATATCGACGTGATCGAACGCACGGTCGGCCCCAAGCAAGCACAACTGCTCGGACAGATGGCCTTCGAGGGCGGCCGCATCATTCGTGAGCGCATCGCCAAGTACGACATCCAGTGCGACCTGAAGGATGGCGGCGTGTTCGCCGCGCTGACCAGCAAGCAGATGGGCCATCTGGAATCGCAGAAGAAACTGTGGGAGCGCTACGGCCATACCCAGCTGGAGTTGATGGACGCCAAGCGTATCCGCGAAGTGGTCGCCACCGACAACTATATCGGCGGCATGCTGGACATGAGCGGCGGCCATATCCATCCGTTGAACCTGGCGCTCGGCGAAGCTGCCGCTGTCGAGTCGCTCGGTGGAGTGATCTACGAACAGTCTCCAGCGACTCGCATCGAGCGTGGCGCCAACCCGGTGGTACACACCCCGCAAGGCCGTATCAAAGCCAAGTTCGTGGTCGTCGCAGGTAACGCTTACCTGGGCAACCTGGTGCCGGAGCTGGCGTCCAAATCGATGCCGTGCGGCACCCAGGTGATCACCACCGAACCGCTGTCCGATGAAGTCGCCGCCAGCCTGCTGCCGCAGGACTACTGCGTGGAAGACTGCAACTACCTGCTCGACTACTACCGCCTAACCGGTGACAAGCGCCTGATCTACGGCGGTGGTGTGGTGTATGGCGCACGCGATCCGGCGAACATCGAAGCGATTATCCGGCCGAAAATGCTCAAGACCTTCCCGCAGTTGAAGGACGTGAAGATCGATTTCGCCTGGACCGGCAACTTCCTGCTGACGCTGTCGCGCCTGCCGCAGGTCGGTCGTATCGGCGACAACATCTACTACTCGCAAGGCTGCAGCGGCCATGGCGTCACCTACACGCACCTGGCGGGCAAGGTGCTGGCGGAAGCGTTACGTGGTCAGGCCGAGCGTTTCGATGCGTTCGCCGGGTTGCCGCACTACCCCTTCCCGGGCGGTCGCCTGTTCCAGGTACCGTTCAGCGCCATTGGCGCCTGGTATTACACGCTGCGCGACAAACTTGGCGTGTAATCCCGCCATAAACGAAAACGGCGCCCTCGGGCGCCGTTTTCTTTTGCATCACGGACAGGCCGGTAAGGCCTGACACTGCCCACCAGAACCACTGGCTTTCGGCGGTGCGGCGAAGCGCCCATCCTCCGGCGCCAGACGCTGTGCGCAGGCCTGGGCCTGCTGCGCCTCAGCAGCACAGCCCTGCTCACCCAGTACTTGCGACAGGTTGAACCAACCCGCAGCAAAACCCGGCTCGCGCTTGAGGCTCTCACGCAACGCCTGCTCGGCGCCCTTGCGGTCGCCATCGGCGTAGCGGCTGTTACTCAGGGCGAACCACGGCAATGACTGCTCCGGCCAGGCCTCGGCGGCGCGGCGATAGGCGCGCCGAGCCGGCTGAGCATTGCCGGTTTGCTCAAGGTCGTTGGCAGCCTTCATCCAGACATGCATGTCGGCCTGTGCCGGCAAGCGCTCCGGAGGCAGGGTCACTACCGCCCAGCGCCCACCGCGCGCCCAGGTTCTGTCGAAGCTGTTGAAGCTGTCTTCGAGCCTGCGCGTGGTGGCCGAGCGCAAAATCAGCGTGCGCTCGCGGCGGTCGTAACCCACCACCACCGCGAAGTGCCATTGCGGATACCAGTCGAATGCCAGGTTCTGCAGCACCAGCACCGGGTTGCCGGCGGCCACCTCGGCGAGCACCGCCTCCAGGCGTGGCTGCAGCGGATACACCAGCATTTCGTGATTGCGTGCGGCGGCGACCATCTCCACCTGCAGGCTGCCTTCACGGCTGGGGATGTAGACCTTGTCCTTGAGCGCACCAGGCGTGGTCAGCACGCCACGCTGGTTGAGCATGGTGGCCAAGGCGGCCGGGCCGCACTGATAGGCGTCCTGGGGGAAGAAGGGAACGTCGGTGAGCTCCACCCGCTCAGGCAAACGCTCGCCCACCGGTGATAACACCGGGGAGCGAGCGCAGGCTGTGAGTAGAACGATCGATGCGATACAGCAGAGGCGAATCAGCGATTTATGCATTTGACGAAATTGAAGATGTTGGTGGCGCACAGCATATCAGTGATGATGAAGATCACCAGAAACAACACGATGATGCCGACCACACCCGCACCGGCTGGTGCCTGATCCAACTGCTGGTTGAACTGCGCCAGTTCGGCCGGGGTCAGGCTCGCGATACGTGATTCGACCTGATCACGGTCGACGCCCATCGATACCAGTTTCTCCTTCACCTGCTCGTCATCGAGCATGGCCATCAACTGTTCCTGATCCACCTTGTGCTGCTGCTCGGCGATCACCTCGTGAGTGCCGACCATCGCCGCATTCGCGGCAGGAATCTGGACCACCAGCAGCAGGTGAAACAGCGCGGTAATAGCCGCCAGACGGCGCATAACGGGGTTCATGGAAATTGTCATTGTGGTTATCTCCTGAGGGACGAGGTAGCCAATAGACAGCATCCAAATCGCTCAGGTTCACTCCACCAGTCTGCGCGCGTTCACGTTTCCATCAAAAGCTGACTGAGCACCGCACGCAGCTTGCCCGGCTTGACCGGTTTGTTCAGCAAAGGCGCACCCAGCGCCTGCAATTCGCGACGACAGTCATCGCTGCGATCGGCGCTGATGATCAGCGCCGGAATCGGACTGGAAAACTCATCACGTAGCTGCTGAATCACCTGACAACCGAGCACCCCGTGATCGAGGTGAAAATCCGCCAGAATCACCTCTGGCGCCCTGCCCTGCAGACGCTGCAGGGCCTCGCTCAAATCGACCGCCGTGACCACCTCGCAGCCCCACTGCCCGAGCAGCGCCTGCATGCTGTGCAGGATGTCGACTTCGTTATCGATCACCAACAGGCGCCTCCCCGGCAGGGGATTGCCGAGAACCGGTTGCGTCGCGGATTGTGCCTGGCGCCGCGGAGCCTCCTGCGCCAGCGGCACGCGTATACTGAAGACCGAACCACGCCCTGGCTGCGAGTACACCTGCACCGGGTAGCCCAGCATGCGCGCGATGCGCTCGACAATGGCCAGCCCCAGGCCGACACCCTTGCGCTCGGCCGCACGCCCGACCTCAAGCTGGCTGAACTCGAGAAAGATCTTGTCCAGTTGATCGGCCGCGATGCCGCGGCCGCTATCCCACACCTGTAATTCGACGAAAGCGCCACGCCGACGTGCACCAAGCAGCACGCCGCCACGCTCGGTGTAGCGGCAGGCATTGCTGAGGAAGTTGCGCAGGATGCGCGTCAGCAAGCGGAAATCGGTATGCACCGCGCAATTGGCAATTCGCGCGCGTAGGCGCAAACCGCTGGCCGAGGCCACACCTTCGAACTCGGACGCCAGCGGAGCGAGCAACTCTTCAAGGCGATAGACATCGAGATCCGGCTTGATCGCCGCCTGATCCAGCTTGGAAATATCCAGCAGATCCGCCAGCAGATCTTCGGCGCCTTCCAGGGCCAGGTGGCTACGCTCCACCAGGTTCTGCTCGGCACTCGGTAATTCACGCTCACGTAGCGTGGAGATCAACAAGCGCGCCGCGTTAAGTGGCTGCAGCAAGTCATGACTGGCCGCGGCCAGGTACTTGTCCTTGCTGCGGTTGGCCGCTTCGGCCGCGTCGCGCGCTTCGCGCAGGGCCAGCTCGATGCGCTCGCGCTCCTCGATCTGCCGCTGCAGATTGCGGTTGGATTCGAGCAACTCGAAGGTGCGCGCAGCGACGCGGCGCTCCAGTTCGTCATTGAGTTGTTGCAGGCGCTGCTGCGCCTGCTTGCGCTCGGTGATATCGGCGACGAAGCCTTCGAAGATGCCCTCGCCTTCAGGCTTGAGCAGCAGGTTCATCAGCACGTCGATGGTGCTGCCATCGCGCCTGCGCAGGCGCGTCTCGTAGCCGAGCAGAGCCTGGCCCTGGCTAAGCCCCTGGCGAATCACCTCCAGCTCGTCGAAGCCGCCGACGAACAGGTGCCGAGCCAGATCGCCCGGCGACCATAGCACCTGCTGCGGGTCGTCATAACCGAGCATGCGCGCCATCGCCGGATTGGCCGCCAGTACACCGTCCTGCAGGCTGGCCTGGATGATCCCGTGCACGGCGTGTTCGAACAGCCATTTATAGCGATTGCGCTCGACTTCCAGCTCTTCCAGGCGCGCCAGCAGCTCGGGGTAATGACTCTTGCGCGCCGACTGGCTGCCGAGCCCCAGCAGCCCGGCAAGCGCTTCGTCAGAGCGCCTCGCCATACACCACCTCGACGTCACGCTGGGTCGATTCACGCGGGTTGGTGAGGATGCACGGGTCGTCCATCGCATGGCTGGACAAGAACGGAATGTCAGAGGTACTGACGCCGTGCAGGCTGAGCGTCTCGCGAAAGCCCATGGCGTGCTTGAAGGCAATCAGGTGCTCGACCAGACGCTGGCGAATCTGCGCATGGTTGAGCCCACGGCAGTCGATGCCGAGGGTTTCGGCGATGACCTTGAAACGCTCCGGCGCCGCACTGTAGTTGAACGCCACCACGTGCTCGACCAGCACTGCATTGCACAGACCGTGCGGCAAGTCGAGGTAGCCACCGAGGCTGTGACTCATGGCGTGCACCGCGCCAAGGATCGCGTTGGAGAACGCCAGACCAGCCTGCATGCTGCCAAGCATGATCTTCTCGCGCAGGGCGATGTCGCCCGGGTTGGCGATCATCTGCACCAGGTTGCCGTTGATCAGGCGCATGGCTTCCAGCGCATGCGGATCGGTCAGCGGGCCGTGGCCAGTGGAAACGAACGCTTCGATGGCGTGCACCATGGCGTCGATGCCGGTGCAGGCCGACAAGAACGGATCCATGCTCAGGGTGGTTTCCGGATCGATCAGCGACACGTCCGGCACCACTGCCTTGCTGACGATGGAGAACTTCATCCGCTCCTGCTGGTTGGAAATGATCACGAACTGCGACACGTCGGCCGACGTGCCGGCGGTGGTCGGGATCAGGATCAGCGGAGGGCTGGGCACGCGAATGGTGTCCACGCCTTCGAATTCGAGAATGCTGCGACCGTGGGCGACGACGATGCCGATGCCCTTGGCGCAGTCCATCGGGCTGCCGCCACCGACCGCGACGATGACGTTGCAACCCTCGCTGCGATACAGCTCGGCGCCCTCCATCACCTCTTCCACGCGCGGGTTGGGCGACACCTTGGTGTACAGGCAGTAGGCGATGCCCTGGACCTGCAGGCTCGCCTCGACATCGCCAGCCCAGCCCGCGGCGACTACACCGGGATCGGAGACGACCAGCACCTTGCGTGCACCGAAGGTCTTGGCGTAATTGCCGACGTTATGCCGGGAGCCGGCGCCAAAGATGATCTCGGGGGAAACGAACTTTCGCAGCTGATTCAATTCGTGGCTCATACAACGGCCTGAAATTTATTGTTATGGAATGGCGATCAGCCTACTGCATTGCCGGGTTAATGCAATGCGACCTGCGATCAGCTCAGCCGCTGATAAAAGGCATGCTCAGCGCGCAGAGCCTCGGCCAGGTTGGTGGCTTGACGGAAACCGTGGCGTTCCTCGGCGAACAGGTGGTATTCCACCGGGAAACCGCGCTGACGCAGTGCCTCGATCATGCTTTCGGTCTGGCTCGGCACCACCACCGCATCCAGTGCGCCCTGGAAGAAAATCACTGGTGCCTTGATCCGTTCGGCCTGCAACAAGGGTGTGCGATCCCGGTAGCGCTCGGCATCCTGCTCGGGGTCGCCGATCAGCCAGTCGAGATAATCCGCCTCGAACTTGTGGGTCAGCCGGCGCAGCGCCAGCGGGTCGCTGACACCATAGAGGCTGGCGCCGCCACGTAACTGCGGCAGCTCGGCCAGAGCACGCAGCGCGCTGAAGCCGCCAGCACTACCACCGCGCACGAACACACGTTGCGCATCGATACGGCCATCACCGGCCAGTGCGTCGATGGCGGCGCGGATGTCCTCGACTTCCAGCTCGCCCCACTGGTCAGCCAGACGCAACCGATAAGCACGACCGTAACCACTGCTGCCCCGGTAATTGAGGTCGAGCACGGCGAAGCCGCGCAGCGTCCAAAAGGCGATACGCGGATCGAACACCGGGTAGCTGGCTGAAGTCGGCCCGCCGTGCAGGAAGATCAAAAGCGGCGGGCGCTCCCCGGTTGATGCAGGCGAGTAGAAAAAACCATGGCTGCGTTCGCCCTCACCGACCCCACAGCTGAATGGCTGGGGTCGTGATAGCTGTGCTTCCGCCAGCGGCTGCTCGCCGCCAGCCAGCATCTGCAATGCGCCATCGCTGCGGCGAATGGCAAGCACCGCTGGCAGACGATCAGGAGCGGCAGCGATGCAGTAGAAATGTTCGTTGTCGGCAGCCAGGCTACGGAAACGCGTAAACCCTTCGGCCAACAACCGCTCCGCCTTTGGATAGGGTGTCGCGGGGCCGCCCAGGCTGTGCGCAACAATTGTGTTGTCGCCGAGATCGCTGGTGCGCGCAGCGCACCCTACCAGAACGCCTTTGCCTTGCTCGAAACGCGTCAGTAAAAGCTCGCCGTTTTCCAGCGGCAGATAGGTTCGACCGCCCAGTTGCCAGGGCGCTGGCGCGTGATCATAGGGCTCGGCGTGCAACGTTGTGTCGCCATCGACGCAACAGGGTTGCCACCACCCTGCCTTGTCGCTCAACACCCACAACCGGCCCCGGGCATCGAACCGCGGCTGCTGCAGGGCCTGATCGCTGCCCTGCCCGGCCAGCACCCGAGTGCGCTCGCCGGACTCACGCTGGCACAGGCGCGTGGCGATCCAGGGCTGATGTGGTCGATCCCATTCGATCCAGGCAAGACGCTGGCCAGTGGGGTCAGCCACCGGCGCCGCATAGAAATCGGCACCCTCGACCAGTACCTCACGCTTGCCGTTCAGACCGATGCGCACCAGGCGATGCACCGCCGCGCCGCCTTCATGACTTTCCTCCACAGCCAGCAACGCCTGCCAGGCGGGCACGAAGGACAGGTCGCCATAACGGCAGTGGGAGTGACTGGTGATCAGGTAGGGTGCGCCGTACGCACCGCCGTCCAAGCCGATATCGATACGATAGACCTGCTGATCACGCTCATTGACGAACGCCACGCCATGCTCCGTGGCACAGCAAGCGCCACCGCCGTACTCGTAGACGCGGCTGCGCACGGAGAACCCTGGCGGGGTCAACTCACACACCACACCGTTGCGGCAGAAGAACAGCCCGCAACGCGCCAACTGTGGGTCGAATGCCACCCACAACACGCCACCGTGGGCAGCGTGCAGTTCGGCGAAGTCGGCACTGGCGGCTGCAGCCTGCTCGGCGCTCCAGATCGCGTCAGGATCGGTGCGCACGGCGCACCCTACGCTTTGCATATGATTCGTGAGGCCTTCTCGTTGCGATACTGCAGTTCACCCAGCCCAAGCGGTGCTTCATCGGCCTGCTGACGTGCAGCGAGAATAACGCCATGGTGCGCCGACTTGCTGCATACCGGGTCGGCGTTACTGGCATCGCCGGTGAGCATGAAGGCCTGGCAGCGACAGCCGCCGAAATCCTTGTCCTTCTCGTCGCACGAACGACACGGCTCGGGCATCCAGTCGTCACCGCGGAAGCGGTTGAAACCGAAGGAATGCCGCCAGATATGTTCGAGACTGTGCTCGCGCACGTTGGGAAACTGCACCGGCAACTGCCGCGCGCTGTGGCAAGGCAGCGCCGTGCCGTCAGGGGTGATGTCGAGGAACAGGTTGCCCCAACCGTTCATACAGGCCTTGGGGCGCTCCTCGTAGTAGTCCGGGGTGACGAAGATCAGCTTGCACGGGTGGTTCTCGGCCGCCAGCTTGTCGCGCCACTGATTGGTGATGCGTTCGGCGCGCTCCAGTTGCGCGCGGGTCGGAAGCAGCCCGGCTCGGTTCAGCTCGGCCCAACCGTAGAACTGGCAGGTGGCGAGCTCGACGAAATCCGCCTCCAGCTCCAGGCACAGTTCGATGATGCGCTCGATATTGTCGATGTTGTGCCGGTGGGTGACGAAGTTGAGCACCATAGGGTAGCCATGGGCCTTGACCGCGCGGGCCATCGCCAGTTTCTGCGCGAAGGCCTTCTTCGAGCCCGCCAGCAGGTTGTTCACTTCCTCATCGGCAGCCTGGAAGCTGATCTGGATATGATCGAGGCCGGCATCGGCGAACTCGGCGATACGTGCTTCGGTCAGGCCGATGCCGGAGGTGATCAGGTTGGTGTAGTAGCCCAGGCCGCGCGCCGCTGCGATCAGCTCGGCCAGATCCTGACGCACCAGCGGCTCGCCACCGGAGAAGCCCAGCTGCGCCGCCCCCAGTCCACGGGCCTGGCGGAATACCTCGACCCATTCGGCGGTCGACAACTCTGGGCCCTGCTGGGAGAAGTCCAGCGGGTTGGAGCAGTACGGGCACTGCAGCGGGCAGCGGTAGGTCAGCTCGGCCAGCAGCCACAGCGGTGGCCCTGGTTCATGACCTGCCTTAGCGAAGCTCGATCCAGAACTGGGCATGGGCCACCTCCATGAAGGCAAGAATGTCCTCGTCGATACCGGGCACATCGGGGAAGCGCTGGTGCAGGTTGCCGATGATCTCGGCCACCGAGCGCTTACCGTCGACCTGCTGGAGAATCTCGCCCGCACTGTCGTTGAGCTTAATCATGCCTTCCGGATAGAGCAGCACGTGGCAACCCTGGGCCGGCTCGAATTGCAGGCGGAAGCCGCGGCGGATAGCGGGTACGCTGGGGGGCAGGATGACAGCTGTCATTGTTCAGACTCCTCACTGGTGCGCGCGGCGCACCCTACAAAGGACTCGGCCGTAGGGTGCGCCGTGCGCACCAACACATCGAGGTTCATAGCTCGATTCCCCGGTGCCAGACGCGCTCGTTGGTCACGGTGTGATACGGCGGACGCTGCAGCTCGTAGGCCATGCTCATGGCGTCGAGCATGCTCCACAGCACGTCGAGCTTGAATTGCAGGATCTGCAGCATGCGCTCCTGCGCTTCGCGCGTGCGGTAGTGTTCGAGGGTGATGCGCAGGCCGTGTTCGACATCGCGGCGCGCCTCTTTCAGACGCTTGCGGAAGTAGTCGTAGCCGGTGGCGTCGATCCATGGGTAGTGCTGCGGCCAGGCATCCAGGCGCGACTGGTGGATCTGTGGGGCGAACAGCTCGGTCAGCGAACTGCTGGCCGCTTCCTGCCAGTTGGCGCGACGAGCGAAGTTGACGTAGGCATCGACGGCGAAGCGCACGCCGGGCAGCACCAGCTCCTGCGACAGCACCTGATCACGGTAGAGACCGACGGACTCGGCCAGGCGCAGCCAGGCCTCGATACCGCCCTCTTCTCCGGGCGCACCGTCATGATCGAGGATGCGCTGAATCCACTCGCGCCGGGTTTCGCGATCCGGGCAGTTGGCGAGGATCGCCGCATCCTTCAGCGGGATATTGACCTGGTAGTAGAAGCGATTGGCCACCCAGCCCTGGATCTGCTCGCGGGTGGCGCGCCCTTCGTACATGGCGCGATGGAACGGGTGATGGATGTGATACAGCGCGCCCTTGGCGCGCAGCGCCTGCTCGAACTCGGCAGGGGTCATGGCAGGTTGGCTCATCAGTATCTCCGATACGCGTTGCGTAGGGTGCGCCGTGCGCACCAGCATTCTTTAAGGTCCGCGCGACCTGAACGGCCCCGAACACCCTACAAAACGATGCTCATGCCATCGAACGCGACCTCGATGCCGTGGGCGTCCAGTTCGGTGCGCTCGGGCGAATCCAGGTCGAGAATCGGGTTGGTGTTGTTGATATGGATAAGGATCTTGCGCGCGGACGGCAGGCCGTCGAGCACCTCGATCATGCCGCCAGGGCCGCTTTGGCACAGGTGGCCCATCTCACTGCCGAGCTTGTCGCCCACCTCACACACGCGCATCTCGTCGTCACGCCACAGCGTGCCATCGACCAGCAGGCAGTCCGCGCGGCGCATCCAGCCCAGCAGGTGCTCGTCTACCTGGCCCAGGCCTGGTGCGTAGAACAGGCTGCGGCCGCTGCGACGGTCCTCGATGAACAGGCCGATGTTGTCCCCCGGGTACGGATTGCCGCGATGCGGCGAATACGGCGGCGCGCTGCTGCGCAGGGCAATGGCGGTGATGCTCAGCGCCGGACAGGCGGGAATGCTGAAGGGTTTTGCATCCAGCTCGATCAACTGGTGCTGCAGGCCGCCATTCCAGTGGCTGAGCATGTTGAATAGCGGAAAACCGGTGGTCAGGTCCTGATGCACCATCTCGGTACACCAGACCTGATGCGGGCAGCCTTCGCGCAGGGTAAGCAGACCGGTGCAATGGTCGATCTGGCTATCGAGCAGGACGATGCCGGCGATGGCGGTGTCACGCAGCTTGCGCGCTGGTTGCAGCGCCGGAAAGGCCTCGATCTGCGCACGGATGTCCGGCGAGGCATTGCACAGGATCCACTGCTCACCGTCATCGGAAATGGCGATGGACGATTGCGTGCGCGGCTGCGCCCGCAGGGTACCGGCACGCACGCCGCGGCAGTTGCGGCAGTTGCAGTTCCACTGGGGAAAGCCGCCGCCAGCGGCGGAACCGAGAATCTGGATATGCATGGAAGTCACCAGCGGGGATGCCCCGGACGAGCCGGGGCCAGGAGCGATCAACGGTTGGCGAAATACATGGTCACTTCGAAGCCAATGCGCAGATCGGTGTAGGCGGGTTTAGTCCACATGATGCGGTCCTCTTGTTATGAAGCCGGGGCATTCCGGCAACCCCATTAAGCCCCCGCCAGGCAAGAGGCCAAATGGTACTTTGGGATGAATCGGCACTGGCATTGGTAGGTGACGCTATCAGTAGGCATGCCTCACGCCTGGAAGGTTCCAGTCATCGCCTGGCCTGAAACATGCGCCAATAAAAAACGCGGCCGAAGCCGCGTCGCGATAAGGATCTGCTGCCGTTCAGGCCCATGGCTGCCTGCAGATCCACCCGGGTAGGGTTGTTCGCCTGGCAAGAGGCGGCGCACCGGAGCGAGCGCGCCACCTTTGGTACATAGCCGGCTCACGATCTTGCGAGCTAGAGACCTACAAGGCAGAAGCAGGTGAGGAAGCGGAGTGTACTTTTGTACATGAGCATTCCGAGCCTGCTTCTAACGCAGTAGGGCCGACGCGCAGCAGATCGTGTGCTGGCTATCAGAAGAAGCCGAGCGGATTAATGTCATAGCTCACCAGCAGGTTCTTGGTCTGCTGGTAGTGGTCGAGCATCATCTTGTGGGTTTCACGGCCGACGCCGGACTTCTTGTAACCACCGAAGGCGGCATGCGCCGGGTACAGGTGGTAGCAGTTGGTCCATACGCGGCCGGCCTTGATTGCGCGGCCCATGCGGTAGGCGACGTTCATGTCGCGGCTCCACACGCCGGCGCCGAGGCCGAACTCGGTGTCGTTGGCAATCGCCAGGGCTTCGGCTTCGTCCTTGAAGGTGGTCACACCGATCACCGGACCGAAGATTTCTTCCTGGAACACGCGCATCTTGTTGGTGCCCTTGAGCAGGGTCGGCTGGATGTAATAGCCGCTGGCAAGGTCTCCTTGCAGTTGCTCGGCCGCACCGCCGGTGAGCACCTGGGCGCCTTCCTGCTGAGCGATTTCGAGGTAGCTGAGGATCTTGTCGTACTGCTGCTGCGAAGCCTGGGCGCCGACCATGGTCTCGGTGTCCAGCGGGTTGCCACGCTTGATCTGTTTGACCTTCTTCAGTACTTCGACCATGAAGGCGTCGTAGATCGACTCCTGCACCAGGGCGCGCGACGGACACGTGCACACCTCACCCTGGTTGAAGAAGCCCAGCACCAGGCCTTCGGCAGCCTTCTCGATAAAGGCCGGCTCGGCGTTCATGATGTCGGCGAAGAAGATGTTCGGCGATTTGCCGCCCAGCTCGACGGTGCTCGGGATGATGTTCTCGGCGGCGCACTTCATGATGTGCGAACCCACTGGAGTCGAACCGGTAAAGGCGATCTTGGCGATGCGCTTGCTGGTGGCCAGCGACTCACCGGCTTCGCGGCCGAAGCCCTGAACGATGTTGAGTACACCCGGTGGCAGCAGATCGCCGATCAGCTCGGCGAAAAGGGTGATCGACAGCGGCGTCTGCTCGGCCGGCTTGAGCACCACGGCGTTGCCGGCAGCCAGGGCCGGCGCAAGTTTCCAGGCGGCCATCAGCAACGGGAAGTTCCACGGGATGATCTGCCCAACCACGCCCAGCGGTTCGTGGAAGTGATAGGCCACGGTGCCTTCGTTGATCTCGGCGGTGCTGCCTTCCTGGGCGCGGATGCAGCCAGCGAAATAGCGGAAATGGTCAGCGGCCAGCGGCACGTCGGCATTGAGGGTTTCACGCACGGCCTTACCGTTGTCCCAGGTTTCGGCCACGGCCAGCAGCTCGAGGTTGGCTTCGATGCGGTCGGCGATCTTCAGCAGGATGTGCGAGCGCTCCTGCACCGAAGTCTTGCCCCAGGCGTCGGCGGCGGCATGCGCGGCGTCCAGCGCCTTGTCGATGTCGGCAGCGTTGGAACGGGGGAATTCGCCGATCACCGAGCCATCGACTGGGCTGGTGTTGCTGAAGTACTGGCCGCTGAGCGGAGCGACGAACTCACCGCCGATGTAGTTGCCGTAGCGTGGTTTGAGGGTGACGACGGCGCCTGCGGTACCCGGTTTCGCGTAAATCATGATGCTGACCTCTCTTGTTGTCGGAGCCCGCTGCCAATCGGGGAAGCGAGTCATGGTTCGATCTTAGGAAGCCCCCGAAAACCTCGGTATGCGCCCATGGCATAGATCACCTAGTCATTTGGTAGTAGAGCTGTCTGGCACGGGCTTTTGGCAGCGAGGCACGAGGCTGTGGAAGCTAAAGGCTAGACCCGTTGGCCTGGTCTTGCGTTCCCGACCAGAAAATTTCGCCCGTGGTATGTCGCAGCAGCTCAGCGCTGGCAGGCAGGCGCCAGAAACGACGATGGCCGGACAGAGTCCGGCCATCGTCTGACACCTCAAGCGATCAGCGCTTGGCCACCAGCTCCTTCGGCAGCTTGAAGGTCCAGAGCATGCCGCCCTGGTTCAGGTGCTTGACGCGCTTGGCCACCTCGCCACCCCACAGCGGTACCGCACCACCCCAGCCGGACAGCACCGAAACGTACTGCTCGCCGTCCATTTCCCAGGTCACGGGCGAGCCGATCACGCCCGAGCCGGTCTGGAATTCCCAGACTTTCTCACCGGTCTTGGCATTGAACGCCTGCAGGTAGCCTTCCGGGTTGCCGGTGAACACCAGGTTGCCCTTGGTGGTCAGCACGCCGCCCCACAGCGGCGCGTAGTTCTTGTGGCGCCAGACTTCCTTGCCGGTTTTCGGGTCGATGGCGCGCAGCACGCCGATGTATTCCTCGTTGAGCGGCTTGATGGTGAAGCCGGCACCCAGGTAGGCGGCGCCCTTCTTGTAGGCGATATCCTCGTTCCAGATGTCCATGCCCCACTCGTTGGACGGCACGTAGAACAGGCCGGTGTCCTGGCTGTAGGCCATGGGCATCCAGTTCTTCGCGCCGAGGAAGGCCGGAGCGGAGAACACGCTCGTGCCCTTCTCCTTCGCGCTAGGCGAGCCCGGACGGTTGCTGTCGTCGTAGATCGGCCGGCCGTTCTTGTCCAGGCCTTTGGCCCAGGTGATCTTGTCGACGAAGGGGAAGCCACGGATGAACTTGCCGTTGGTGCGATCGAGCACATAGAAGAAGCCGTTACGGTCGGCAGTGGCCGCAGCCTTCACGGTCTTGCCGCCTTCCTGATAGTCGAAGGAGATCAGCTCGTTGACGCCGTCGAAGTCCCAGCCGTCGTGCGGCGTGGTCTGGAAGTGCCATTTGATGCTGCCGTCGTCCGGGTTCAGTGCCAGGCGCGACGAGGAATAGAGGTTGTCGCCAGGACGCAGGTGCGAGTTCCACGGTGCCGGGTTGCCGGTACCGAAGAACAGCAGGTTGGTGTCGGCATCGTAGTAGCCGCCCAGCCAGGGCGCGGCGCCGCCGGTCTTCCACAGGTCGCCCGGCCAGGTCTTGCCGGCCTCGCCACCGCTGATACCGTTCTCGACGGCCTTGCCGTCCTTGTAGACGTAGCCCATGTGACCTTCGACGGTCGGGCGACTCCAGAGCAGCTCACCGTTCTTCGGATCGTAGGCTTCGATCTTGCCGACCACGCCGAACTCACCACCGGAGACGCCAGTGATCAGCTTGCCGTTGACCACCAGCGGCGCCGCGGTGATGGAGTAACCCGCCTTGTGATCGGCGACGTTCTTGCGCCATACCACTTTGCCGGTGTCCTTGTTCAGCGCCACCAGCTTGGCATCCAGGGTGCCGAAGATCACCAGGTCGTCGTACAGGGCGACACCCCGGTTGATCACGTCGCAGCAGGGGCGGATATCGTCTGGCAGGCGCGCTTCGTACTGCCACAGCTCACGCCCGGTGCGCGCATCGACGGCGAACACCCGCGAGTAGGAAGCGGTGACGTACATCACCCCGTCCTTAATCAGCGGCTGCGCCTGCTGACCACGCTGCTTCTCGCCACCGAAGGACATGGTCCAGACCGGGCGCAGTTCCTTGACGTTCTGATCGTTGAGGATGTTCAGCGGGCTGTAGCGCTGGCCCTGCAGACCGAGGCCATTGGTGACGATCTCGTCGGTGGTGGTGGCGTCCTTGAGAATCTCGGCGTCGGTGACCGCCAGCGCGGCGGCGGACGGCAACAGCATGGCGGCACAGAGTGCGGTGAGGAGGAAAGGCTGGCGAAGACCGGCGTGTTTCATTGCGGCTACCTCTGCGGGTTCATTGTTATTGCCGGGAAATTTTCCCGGTCTGCCGCAAATTCTTGGCTCACCCGGGTCACCCAACAATTGCACCCCCAGCCGATTTTCCTCGTTCCTTGGTAGCAATACCTGCTCCACAGGCCATGATCATGACGATTGCGGCGGCCCCGGCTTTGCCCGACACTTGGCCGCCCGCACATTCTGATCGGAGACGCCCGTGCCCCACCCTCGCCAGGAAATTCTCAACCATCTCGATGCACTGGACTGCACGGTCTATCGCCCCGACGAGCAGGACCCGGATGCCGAAGAGCAGGACCTGGGCGACGCCAAGGTGCTGATCACCGGCGCCTTCGAGCCGCCACAGGAGTGGGACGCGCACCAGCGCGAGGACTACTACGGCGAGGAAGATCCCACGCACTTCGTCAGCGCCCATATCGAATGCCTGGCCAAGCCAGCCACCCGGGAATTCTTCATGCCCGACAGCGGTGACTACGTGGCCGTGCAGTCCAGCCAGGGCGACGTGGTGATGTATTACGTCTACGACCACGAAGAGACCGAGCACGGCCGTCATTACGTGCTGATTCGTGATGACGAAGAGCTCTGATCGCTGAGAGTGGGAGGCGCTTCAGCGGCGACTCTTTTATACGCAAGTCGCGGCTAAAGCCCTTCCCACAGGGTATTTCCAGCACATGCTGGTGCGCGCAGCGCACCCTACCAAGCCGTGGCGACGTTCGCGTAGGGTGCGCCGCGCGCACCGATGACACCCCAGGTTTCTAATCCTGACGATCAACCCGCCCCATGGCATTGAGCTCGTAGCGCGGGTAGAGGTGGCTGACGCTGCGGATCAGCTCGTAGCGCGACAGGTTGACCTGGGCGAAGCGCTCAGGGATGGGCGCGCGGATCAATTCGTTCATCTCCGCGCCCTGCTCCGCCCCCTGACGCAGCATGCCATCGAGCCAGCCCAGGTAATCACGCATCTGCACGAACGGCGCCGCATCGGTGGTCACCGGGCCATGGCCGGGCACGATCTGCTTCCAGGGCATTGCTTCGAGCCGATCCAGATCAGCCAGCCACACGTCCAGCCCCGGGCTGTTCGGTGTGGTCAGCGCGCGCTGGTAGAACAGGATATCGCCGGCAAACAAGACGCCCGTGCGCTCGTCGAGAATCGCCAGATCGGCACCGGTGTGGCCACGCAGCGCCAGCAGTTGCAGGCGTCTGCCGCCTATCTCCAGCGTGCCTTCCTGCACGTCCTCGGTGGGCAACACCACTTCGGTACCTCGCATCCAGTCGCCGACCAGGCGGTACATGTTCTCCGCCATGGCATCGCCCTGCTCGGCCAACAACCCTGTGGTCTCGGGTAGCGCCGCGATAGGCACCCCGGCGAAAGCCTGGTTGCCGAGCACATGATCGGGGTGATGGTGAGTCAGCAACACGCGCACCACCGGTTTGCCGGTGGTTTTCTCGATACTCTGGCGCAGCGCCTCGCCGTAGCGGCGCGACGGGCCGGTATCGATCACCACCACGCCGTCAGCGGTTTCGATGAAGCCCACGTTGACGATATTGCCGCCGTTGTCCGCGGCGAAATTATCGGTGCTGCCTTCCAGCAACCAGACGCCGTCAGCAATCTGCCGGGGTTGCAGGTGGTAGTCGAGCGCCTGGGCAAACCCGGTACCGAGAGCCAGCAGAAACAGTATCCAGCGCATGCTTTTCTCCTCGAAATCGGCCTGAGCCGCGAGCTTCGCCCCGAGGCGGGGCTCCTACAGACTGGGCGAGCATTGTTGGTTCTTGTGGGAGCCGCGCCCCGCGGCGAATAGAACCGTCGTCAGAACGCGGCCTGGAATTCGTTGCCGTTGTTGTCGCGCAGCCACAGCTCGGCGTGCCGATTGCCGCGCAGGTCGAAGCTCAGCGTCGGGTTCTCGCTGACCGCCGGAAACAGCTCGATGCGCCCCAGCACCTGGCCATCGGCATCGCGCAGCTCGGCTTCTTCGATGTAGAACTCGGGGATGCCGCCGACCAGGCCGTTGTCCATCGGGTGCGACACCTGCAGGCGCAGCCGGCTGTCCTCACCGCGTACGAAGCGCTTGCCCAACACTTGGCCCAGGCGCTCCTCCCAGCCTGCCTCGGCACGCACTACGCTAGGCGCGGTACAGCCGCCACCCGCCGCTTCGACGCGGGCCGAGCCGATATGCCAGACGCCATCGTCGGTCAGCACCGCCGCGCGAATCGGCGTGGCCTGCTCGACACGGATACGAATAGCCAGACTCGGTTCCAGGTGGTCGCCGGGGGCGAAGTCGAGAATACGCGGGATCGGGTTGAGCTCGGCCCAAGCCAGAATGCGCTTGACCTTGCCACGGTAGGCGCTGGCGTCGATCTGGATCGGCACCTGGCGCGCATCCTCGGCGAATGGCGGCACCTCGAGGCGAATCTTGTCGTCGAATACGAAGGCCTCACCGTTGAGCAGACGCTGGTGGTAGTAGTCCCACATCACCGAGGTGACCGGATCGGGCGCGGCGGCCCGCGCTTCCCAGGCCCAGGCAAACAGGGCCAGCAACATCAGGCTACGCCAATCCATCGCCCACCTCCGGCTCGACTCTTATTGGTATTGTTCTGGCTTCTCGTAGCGCAGCCCGTAGCGCGCATACAGGCGCTCGAGCGAGCCGTCGAGAATCAGGGTTTCCAGCTGTTCTTCCAGGGCATAGGCCAATTGCCGATTGGTTTCGTGCACCGCCATGCCGATTTCCCAGATCTGCCGGCCCATGTCCGGGTAGGCGTTCTCGGCCAGCGCCAGTTGCGGGTCATCGGCCTCGTGCAGCAGCCAGTCCACCTCGCCACGCAGCGCCATCACCGCATCCACTTCACCACCCTGCATGGCCGCAAAGGCCAGCTTCGGCGTTGGGTAATGGCGGGTTTCCTGGCTGAGCATGCCGCCCTGCACCGAACTCAGGTAGAACGAGGGCACACTCTCGACTTCCACGCCCACCGGATGCTGGCGCAACGCAACGATGCTCGCCACCTCGGCCAGCCGCCGACGGTCGAACGCCAGCTGCCAGCGCTCGCGCTGATAGGGGCCGAACATCACCACGCGTTCGTTGACCAGCTCGCCCAGCTCATTGCGCATCTGCGCGTAGTCACGGTCGTATGGCACACGCAACATCACATCGGCCAGCTGGCCCTGCGCGGTCACCCGACCACGCCAGATGTAGTCACGCAGGTCGTCGTCAAGCTTTTCGCCTGGCGGCGCCCACATCACTTCCAGCTTCAGCCCAAGCCCTTCGGCCAGCGCCTTGGCCAGCTCGTAGTCGACGCCACGCGGCTGACCGTCCTGCTCGTAGCTGTAGGGCGGGAAGTTCTGGTACAGCGCCACGCGCAGGATGCCCGACTCGGTGATGCGGTCGAAGTCGCGCACCTGCGCCTGGGCAATGCCCAGGCCTAGCAGCAGGCCACACAGGAGGATCAGCCGGCGCATGACGCGAGCGCTTATGAAGAAATCGTCGTGAGCGATGTCAGGTCGCGCTGGGCCTGCGCGCAGCAAGCGGAATGTATTGAAATACATGAGCATTGCGAGCACCGCCGAAACGCGAGATGCCGAGCGCAGCAGATTTATCATCAAGCGCTTACTCCTCGACGTGCACGCTCTCCAGATAGGTACGCACCGCCCACAGCGCTTCCTGGCTGAGGAAGTCGGCCATCTTCGGCATGTACACACGGCCATCGCGCACCGCACCGTTGATCACCCGTTCCTTGTACCACTCGTCACCCATGGCACCCAGCTCGAGCAGGCGCAGGTCCGGGGCGATACCGCCGGACTTGGCTTCCAGGCCGTGGCAGGCGGCGCAGTTCTGGTTGTAGGCAGAAGAGCCGATCTCGATGGCGCGCGGGTTGTCGCGATAGGGGTTCTCGTCCAGCCATTGCTCACCGAGCGGTTCCAGGCCATCGGTGTTCACCGCCTGCGGTACCACATCACCGTGCGCCCAGAGGTTGGTCGATGCGGCGAGCAACAGCAGCGCCAGGGCGGATTGGATCTTCTTGTTCATGGCTAGGACCTCATCTAATGCACGCAATACAGCCCATAAAGAGCTCGTGGCGACCATCTTAGAAAGGCCGTGCAACGCGCCGAATGCTGCTTTGGTGGTCGCGTTCTAGTCCCTTGGTAGTAGGGCTTGTGAGGGGGTGTTGGCGATGCCTTGGCAGCAAGGCCAAGTCATGGGCCGACCGGGAAATCCTCCCGGCAAAGGCGGGAGTTTTTCCGTAGGCGCGAAGGTGGCCGGGCACCACCATCGGCTTGCCTCTGCTGGACATCCCCGGAACCCAGTTTTCGCGGTGTCACTGCAGCGACCTACCACCTCCAATGGGAAGCACAACGATGACAACAAGAAACCTACCCAGCACCCCGCGCCCTCTGGCGCTTGCCCTGATGTTGGCCGGCGGCCTGGCGCTGAGCCAGGGCGCATTCGCCAAGCCGGTCACCTGGGAAGACATCGCCAACGACCACACCACCACCACCAATGTGCTGCAGTACGGCATGGGCACCAACGCCCAGCGCTGGAGCCCGCTGGCTCAGGTGAACGCCGAAAACGTGTTCAAGCTGACCCCGGCCTGGAGCTACTCCTTCGGTGACGAGAAGCAGCGCGGCCAGGAGTCCCAGGCCATCATCCACGACGGCGTGGTCTACGTGACCGGCTCCTACTCGCGCGTCTTCGCTCTCGATGCGAAAACCGGCAAGCGCCTGTGGACCTACAGTCACCGCCTTCCCGACGACATCCGCCCGTGCTGCGACGTGGTCAACCGCGGCGCCGCCATCTATGGCGACAAGATCTACTTCGGCACCCTCGACGCCCGCGTCGTAGCGCTGAACAAGGACACCGGCAAGGTGGTCTGGAACAAGAAGTTCGGCGATCACTCCGCCGGCTACACCATGACCGGCGCGCCGACCATCGTCAAAGACGGCAAGACAGGCAAGGTGTTGGTGATCCACGGCAGTTCCGGTGACGAGTTCGGCGTGGTCGGCAAGCTGTTCGCCCGCGATCCGGATACCGGTGAAGAAGTGTGGATGCGCCCCTTCGTCGAGGGCCATATGGGCCGCCTGAACGGTAAGGACAGCACCCCGACGGGCGACGTCAAAGCGCCGAGCTGGCCGGATGATCCCAACCACCCGACCGGCAAGAAGGAAGCCTGGAGCCAGGGCGGCGGTGCGCCGTGGCAGAGCGCCAGTTTCGATGCCGAGACCAACACCATCATCATCGGCGCCGGCAACCCGGCCCCGTGGAACGGCTGGGCACGCACCAGCGACGGCGGCAATCCCAAGGATTACGACAGCCTGTACACCTCCGGTCAGGTCGGCGTCGATCCCACCACCGGCGAAGTGAAGTGGTTCTACCAGCACACCCCGAACGATGCCTGGGACTTCTCCGGCAACAACGAGCTGGTGCTGTTCGACTACAAGGACAAGGACGGCAAGGTCACCAAGGCCACCGCCCACGCCGACCGCAACGGCTTCTTCTACGTGGTCGACCGCGCCAACGGCAAGCTGAAGAACGCCTTCCCCTTCGTCGACAAGATCACCTGGGCCAGCCATATCGATCTGGAAACCGGTCGCCCGGTCGAGAACGAAGGCCAGCGCCCGCCGAAGCCCAAGCCCGGTGAAAGCAAGGGTGAAGTGGTCGAAGTCTCCCCGCCGTTCCTCGGCGGCAAGAACTGGAACCCGATGGCCTACAGCCAGGACACCGGCCTGTTCTACGTCCCGGCCAACCACTGGAAAGAGGACTACTGGGCCGAAGAGGCGCATTACAAGAAGGGCTCCGCCTACCTGGGCATGGGCTTTCGCATCAAGCGTCTGTTCGACGACCACGTCGGCATTCTGCGCGCGATGAACCCGACCACCGGCAAGGTCGCCTGGGAACACAAGGAGCGCCTGCCGCTGTGGGCCGGCGTGCTCGCCACCAAGGGCAACCTGGTGTTCACCGGCACCGGCGACGGCTACTTCAAGGCCTTCGACGCCAAGAACGGCAAGGAGCTGTGGAAGTTCCAGGTCGGCACCGGGATCATCTCCCCGCCCGTCACCTGGGAGCAGGACGGTGAGCAGTACATCGGCGTGACCGCCGGTTACGGGGGCGCCGTGCCGCTGTGGGGCGGCGACATGGCCGACCTGACCAAACCGGTCGCTCAAGGCGGCTCCTTCTGGGTGTTCAAGCTGCCGAGCTGGGACAAGGCCAGCGCCCAACGCTAAAGGCCCAACGCATGGCGCACCTGAGTGCGCCATGCACGCTACCTGTGGGAGGGGCTTTAGCCGCGACTGCCTCACCCATCATCCCATTCGAGGACTCGCCATGAACTACCTGCCCCTGCTTATCCCGGTCCTGCTACTGGTAATCGGCAGCCACGCCATCGGCGCCGAAACCCAGAACGACGGCGTGCCGCAGATCAACGGCTGCCGCATCGAACCCGACAGCAAATGCCCCAACGCCAACCTGCGCGGCGCCGACCTGCGCAACCTCGACATGCGCCGCATGGACCTGTCCGGTGCCGATCTTTCCGGCGCCGACCTGCGCCACGTCAACCTCGACCTGGCCAACCTGGAGAAAGCCAAGCTGCGCGGCGCCAACCTGACCCGTGCCAGCCTGCAACAGAGCAACCTGCGCCTGGCCGACCTGTCTGGCGCCAGCCTGGTGGCCATCAGTGGCTGGGCCCTTTTCGCCCAGGCTGCGCAATTCGAAGGCGCCGACATGCGCGCCGCCAACCTGGAATTCGCCCGCCTCTCCGGCGCCAAGCTGCACAACGTCCAGCTGCAGGCGGCCAACCTGGAAATGACCTGGTTGAGCAAGGCCGACCTAAAGGGTGCGCATCTGGAAGATGCCAACCTGCAGGAAGTGAAACTCAGCGGCTCCAACCTGGAAAACGCCAACCTCACCGGCGCGCGCACCCGCTTCGGCAACTTCCAGGACGCCAACATGCCCGGCTGCGTGCAATGCCCCAAAGGGTGGGATTGAGCCCGCTCGCAAACACCCACACCCCGTAAGAGCGGCTGGGCGGCACTGCGCTTCAGCCGCGATGCACGCCTTAACATCGCGGCTAGAGCCGCTCCTACAGGCCGGCTGCAACATTAGGCTACAGGCTGCTCTTGTGGGAGGGGCTTTAGCCGCGACTGGCGCCTCCCAAGGTTAGCTTCGTAGCCCGATGAATCCGGGAGCAATATGTCTGCGGTCCCCGGATTTCATCCGGACTACACGCCAGTGCCGATCAACTAAGCCTCCAGACCGCTTCCCGTAGGAGCCCCGCCCCGGGGCGAAGCGCTTCGAGTGCCCGTCGTACGGGTTCGCGGCGGGGCGCCGCTCCTACATCATCCGAGCGCCAGGCTATACAGCTCTCATCGAGGGCCTCGCCCATCTGACTCGGTGCAAAAACAACCTGAACCATGCCCACACAGGGCAATCCCTTCTTAGGAACAGCCAGATCGAGGCGGCAGCATCCAGGCCGTCATCAGTCATTGCCCAAGAGGGATCTGCCGTGACCACCAGCACCGCAACTCCACACGCCTACCCCAACATCCTCAGCCCCTTGCACGCCACCCTGCTGTGCGGCCAGGTGCCGCTGTTTCTCGGCGCCCTGATCGCCGACATCGCCTACTACCGCAGCTACCAGATCCAGTGGAGCAACTTCGCCTCCTGGCTGATCGCCGGCGCTCTGGTATTCGCCGGCCTGGCGATGCTGTTCGCTCTGGTCGGGCTATTCCGTCGACGCAATCCGCGCCCGCTCACCTACTTCCTGCTGCTCCTGGTTACCTGGGTGCTGGGCTTCATCAATGCGCTGGAGCACGCCAAGGACGCCTGGGCCGTGATGCCCATGGGCCTGGCCCTGTCGGTGATCGTCACCTTGCTGGCCATTGCCGCCACCTGGATCGGCATGGCCCAGCCACGCATAGGAGATGCCCGATGAAAACTGCCATCGCACTGACCGCCCTGCCCCTCGCCCTGCTGTTGACCGCCTGCGGCGAAGAGCCCGGCAGCAACCAACAGTTCTACGGAGCCCAGCCGGACCTGCCCTCCCCCGAACGCGGCATCCTGCCGAGCATGACCATTGCCGAACCGACGCCCTGGGGTGATCAACGACCGACCGTGCCCGAAGGCTTCAGCGTCACTGCCATTGCCACCGACCTGAAGATCCCCCGGCAAACCCTGGTGCTGCCCAACGGCGATATCCTCGTCGCCGAAGGCCGTGGCGGCAACGCGGCCAAGCTCAAGCCCAAGGACGTGATCGCCGGCGTGATCAAGGCACGCGGCAACACTACGGTGGAAAGCGGCAACCGCCTGACCCTGCTGCGCGACGCCGATGGCGACGGCAGCTACGAGCTGCAGACGGTCTTCGCCGAAGACCTCAACGCGCCCTACGGCCTGGCCCTGCACGAAGGCAACCTGTACGTGGCCAACCAGGACGAACTGGTGCGCTTCGACTACGAAGAAGGCCAGACCGAAGCCAGCGGCCCGCCGAGCAAGGTCGCCGACCTGCCATCGGCAATCAACCATCACTGGACCAAGGCACTGACCATCAGCGAAGACGGCCGCTACCTGTACGTTGGCATCGGCTCCAACAGCAACATCACCGAGCGAGGTATGGAGGCTGAAGTCGACCGCGCTCTGGTCTGGCAGGTCGACGCCGAAACCGGCGCCTACAAACCCTACGCCACCGGCCTGCGCAACCCCACCGCGCTGGCCATCCAGCCGGGCACCGGCACCTTGTGGGCGGTGGTCAACGAACGTGACGAACTGGGCGAGGATCTAGTGCCCGACTACCTCACCTCGGTGCAGGAAGGCGGCTTCTACGGTTGGCCCTACAGCTACTTCGGCCAACACGTCGACCCACGGGTGAAACCGCAGGATCCGGACAGGGTCGCCAGCGCCATCGCCCCGGACTACGCCCTCGGCGCCCACGTCGCCGCGCTGGGCCTGGACTTCTCCAGCGAGGTGATGGGCGAACAATATGCCGACGGCGTATTCGTCGGCGAGCACGGCAGCTGGAACCGCAAGAACCCGGTGGGCTACAAGGTAATCTTCGTGCCCTTCGAAAATGGCCGCCCTTCAGGCGATCCCATCGACTTCGTCACCGGCTTTCGCACTGAAGACGGCAAAACCCGCGGCCGCCCGGTGGGCGTAACGGTCGATCCGCGCGGCGCGCTGATCGTGGCGGATGATCTGGCCAATACGGTTTGGCGGGTAGTGCGGGAAGATAGCGAGTGAGACTGAGGAAAGCGGCATATGGCTCCCACGCTCCGCGTGGGAGATAGCCCGTGACGCTCTGCGTCGCCAGCGGCTGCATACGCGCCACGATCTACAAGCGGACGCGGAGCGTCGAGGGCTGTATTCCCAAGCAGAGCGTGGGAATGATCAAGGCGCCGAATGAAGCGTTGAGGATGGAAGCGGCCAAGCGTTTCCATCCTCAATATCTGGGCCGCAAAGATGGTGGACAAGCTTCGCGTTGTCCACCCTACCCATCCCTTTGCGTAGGGTGGATGACGCTTTTTTCATCCACCATTGGCGGGGTCAATGTCCGGGCTACTTACTAGATTTGCATCCGACATAGTTGATGAAAGTGCTCGTACACCAGACTCGTCGATGAGATATCCAGACGCACTGCCATCTACGTTTCTTGCTAGAACGAATTGCATGGGACTATTGACGCTTGAAGCGCCAGAGATGAAAGGTACTGATCGAAACTTTCCTGATGCGAAGCGCACAGGAGTAGCTGAGTTCAGCACCTTCAAACCCACCCGCAACTCGGAAAACTGGCCAGACTCTTCGTTTTCTTCAAAACGCCAGAGCCCGTTCGGATGTGAATAGCTAAGCCAGAAATCATCTTGCTTACCAAGTGAGGTGTTCTTTCGCAGAACGTCTCGCACTTCTTGTATATCCAAGATCGAATGGACAAACTGGCCGATTGTGGCTGACCCATTTACGCTAGGAAAAGTGGCCAACCTTGAAATCGGCACCAACACACGATCTCCGTTGCCCAATTGCAAGACACCGGAGACAGTAAAGTCGATAGTCATCACTTCAAAAACTCCGGATGCCTCCAGAGTAGCGATAAGCGGCCAGTCCGCTTCAGTGGCCTCTTCTAGGGTAAGGACCTCTATGCCATAGAATTCGGCCTTTCGTCGTGCAGGCTCATAAAAGCCATTTTCTGATACGAGGATTAGCTTGTCAGTCGGGAGGTTCTCATGCTTCGCACGCATCTTTTCGACCCATGGAGTATCGGCCGGGCGCGCCCAAGAGATAACCTCAACGCCAAGCTGCACATTGAACCCCCCGGCAATAGCTACAACCAAGATGTCCACTTCGCGAGGCTCACCGCTAACGCGATCCATGAGCATTGCAGACTCTGTCACTTCCGCACGCTCAGCAAGCGTGGCTGTAAGAAGTGTAACTAAGCGCTGAAATGCATTGGTACGTCTCGGCATAGCTTTAAGCACCTAATTTTTAGTTAAGGAGCGCCCAGTAACAAACACAGCAACTAGTCGACCAATTGTTAGGCGCTACTTCAAGCGTTCGACTCCTACCGCACGAGGAGTGCCAGCCACTTGCATCTTGTAGCCACCCTGATTAGTGATGGTTACTTTTGGCATATAAGCGTAGTGGTAATGATACCAATACTCTGTCTGCTGCCAAACTTGACCATTGACAAGCTTGATCAAGGTATCACCCTCCCAGCCGCTAAACTCACCATCAATTTGAGATTGCATCATATTCCCCACGATGTCTGGCGCTCTATTTATTGCAATTTTATTACTTGCAAGCCTAACAGTAATTAAACAGAACTCATTCAATCCATTCCACGACAATTCGGCCCAAAACCGCACAGCCCGCCATGGCTCAGTGCCAGCAATCTACACCTAATCAACAGCTTGCGGCGACCCTACAGGCGATGCCCAATTTAGACCGTTCCGCAGAAGTTACGGCTTTAGTAGGAAGCACCTCAGCAAGCAGACTATTGCAGCCCGCCTTAGCCTCTCAAGCACTCTCCAACCCCACCCTTACCACCCCACTATCAATCGCCAAATGCACCAGCTCCGCCTGCGAGCTGATCTGCAGTTTGTTCTTCACCAGGGTCTGGTAGTTGGACAGGGTCTTGCTACTGATACACAGCTTCTCGGCGATCTGCCGGGGTGGCAGGCCGCGGGCGAGCATGACGAAGATTTCGAACTCGCGCTGGGTCAGTTCGCGCAGGCGGGGGTCGAGGCCGCCTGCGCTGGCGGGGTTGCAGGCCAGTTGGGTGGCCAGTGGCTGCTCGATATAGGCGTGGCCGGCGGCGGTGCGTTTGACCGCTTCCACCAGCACTTCAGGTGAGGAGTTCTTGGTCAGGTAGCCGATGGCGCCGGCGTCCAGTGCCTGGCGTACCAGGGGCAGCTCGTCGTGCATGCTGAAGAACAGTACGCGCAGTTGCGGCAGGCGCTGGCGCAGGCGCCGGGTGGTTTCCAGGCCGCTGATGCCGGGCAGGCCGATATCCATGATCACCAGATTGGGAATCTCTTCCTGCACCCGCTGCAGGGCCTGTTCGCCATCACAGGCCTCACGCAATTGCACCTCGGGCAAAAGGGCGCGCAGCAGGCTGGCGTAGCCCTGACGCACCACGGCGTGATCGTCCACCAGTAAAACCTTCATCGCGTCGCCTCCAAGGGAATGTTCAGGCACAGCGCCCAGCCCGCTTGCGGACGGCTGTGCAGGCGCAGTTCGCCGCCGAGACTGCGGCTGCGTTCGCGCATCGAGCGCAGGCCGATGCCAGGACGCAGCGGCAGTGCAGTGCCCTGGCCGTTGTCGCGCACCAACAGGCGCAAGCCCTGGCCACGGCGTTGCAGGCGAATGCGCACTTCACTGGCATCGGCATGGCGGGCGACATTGGTCAGCGCCTCCTGCACCAGGCGATAGAGATGGGCCTTGCTCGCCAGCGGCAGCTCTGGCAATTGCTCGCCCAGTTGCAGGCGGCAGCGAATGCCTTGCGCCTGCTGCCAGTCGGCGGCCAGTTGCTGCAGCGCCGGGCCGAGTTCCAGGCGCTCCAGCACTACCGGATACAGATCGCGGATCAGGCTGCGGAAGCCCTGTTGCAGGCGCTCGCAGTTGTCGTCGAGCAGGCGCGCGGTGTCCTGCACCTGCTGCGGCCGATCGGCTATTACCTTGAGCAGGCAGGCCTGGGCACGAATGCCGCTGAGGTATTGGCCGAGGTCGTCATGCAGGGTCTGACCGAGGCGCGTGCGCTCGCGCTCCTGCAGCTCCAGCAGCGCCTGGGTCAGCTCGGCGTTGTCCGCCTGCACCTGTTGCAGGGTGATGGCCATCTCGTTGAAGTGCGCCGCCAGGTGCTTGGCCTCGGCCAGGCCGTGGTCATGCAGGCGCGTATCGAAGTGACCGGCACCGACTTCGCGCAGGCCGGCGAGCAGCTCGTCCAGCACACGGCGGGCGCGGCGCACGGCAAAGCGGATGGTCAGCAGGCTGAGGATCAGGGCGAAGGCGCTGAGCAGCAGCAGTTGCAGCAGCGAGTCCTGGATTTCCTCGATCTCGTCGTAGGGATCGAGGGCGATGCGCAACTCGCGGCCATCATCCAACGGCCAGGCATCGGCCACCAGCAATGCCGAGCCCAGCAGGCGCTCAGCGATCCAGTGCTCGATGGCACTTTCGGTTTGCTGCTTGGGCTCTTCGCCCGGGCGCAGCCAGCTCACGCGGATATGCCGCAGGTTCTCGGTCAGCTCCGGACGCAGGCTGCCGGGGTTGCTGCGCGCCACTTCGCCCAGGTACTCGACCACCGCCTCGGCCGCCAGCAACTCGCGGCGCACGTCGTGGCCGGCCTGGCGCAACAGCAGCGCCAGCCCGGCCAGGGTCACCAGCACGAACAGCAGGCTGACGCCGAGGTTGATGCGGCCGAGGGCGGTCATCTACTTGACCACGCTACTTGACAACAAAATGGCCGAGCATGCCCTTGCCTTCCAGGCCCTTGGCGTAGAAGCGGTATTTGCCCGGCTTGACCGGCAGGAAGAAGATCTCCGCCTCACCGGCCTCCTCGAACTCCAGTTCGGTCAGGGTGACCGCCTTGATCTCCACGCCGCCGGCCTCGACCTTGCGCAGGTAGATGGAGGTCGCGAACTCCGGCGCCTGGAAGGCGTATTCCTTCTGCCCGCTGGCGATGATCTTGAGCTGGTAGGCCTGGCCGGTCTGCAGCTGGTACTCGGTCTGCGACATGAAGTAGTCGCTGTCGTCGTTACCCAGCACCAGGTCGGGCAATGCCACCGGGCGGCGGGTCATGTCACCAGCGGCATGCAGTTGATCGACACCGAGCAGGCTGATGATCAGCAACAGCGGCAGTAGCAGGGCCTTGAAAATACGCATGGCGTTCACCTGTTCTTGTTATTGGACGTCGCCTGCCATGCTAGGAAGTAAAGGCCCGCACCGGGTTACTACCTTGGTACTGCCCAACTGGTACTTTGGGCAGATTTCCCGCCAGATCCGGGCCCAATGCCCATCGCCCCTGCCCTACCCGCCACCATCGGCGCATCCATCCGCCACCATCGAACTAAATACCGCACGTACCCGGCTTGTTAGCCTGACTCACCGCTTTCACCCTCTTGGAGTACAGCCATGCGTCATCTCGCCTGCCTGCTGCTGGGCACACTGCTGAGCACGCCGCTGAGTGCCGGCGACGACGAACAGACGCGTATCGCCCGCGAGATGATCCAGGTGCTGGACGCCTATGCGGTATACAAGATGGGCGACTTCGATGAGGCCTTCGAGCGCTATCGCCAGCTTGCCGAAGCCGGTAACCGCCAGGGCATGCTCAACCTCGGTAACATGTACGCCGCCGGCCTGGGCACCGCAGCCGACCTCGAGCAGGCGTTGGCCTGGTACCAGCGCGCCGCCGATGCGGGTGACGCCATCGGCATGTACGAGGTGGCCCGCGCCCATGACCTGGGGTTGGGCACCGAGGCCGACCCGGACCAGGCGGCGCAGTGGTATCGACGTGCTGCCGAGCAGGACAACGCCGAAGCGCAGTGGACGCTGGGTGAACGCCTGTACAAGCAAGGCCAGCACAGTGCCGGGCTGAGCTGGATACGGGCCGCGGCCAGGCAGGGAGAACATCCGCAGGCCCAGCAGTTTCTCGCCAGCCGCGAAGGCAGCCGCACCACCATCACCCTGACCGAGCACGAACGCCGCGCCGCACTGGCGGCCCTCGCGACGGTCGACCAGGCAGCCCAACGCCAGGATGCCGAGGCACTGGTGATGCTGATCGACGATGACGCACAGATCCTGGTGCGACTGCCGCACGAGCGTAACTGGCAGCATCTGAGCAAGGCGCAGCTGCGCACGCTCTGGCAGCAGACCTTTGCCCAGGCCGACGAGTACAGCTACCAGCGCAATGAGCCCGAACTGATAAACGCAGGCGGCACTATCCTGGCCTTCTCGCTGATCCGGGAGAAGCTGAAACGCGGTGACCGGATACAGCAACTGGAAATTCGCGAAGACGCCCAGTTACGCGTCCGCGACGGCAAGGCCAGCATCCATGGCCTGCGCCTGGATATCCGCCAACAAGGCGAGTGAAGGCCTTGAAGAACGGCCCTGAAGAGCTACGACCTTTGTACTAAGCCGGCGCGACCTTGGGCATATTTCCCGACCTGGCGACGCTTCCTATGCTGGCGACAACCTCTGCAGGAGTCGCCCCATGCACCAGATCAGTTGCCGCCTGTTGTTCTGCCTCGTTGCCACACTCGGCCTGGCGACCAATGCCGCAGCGAACGACTTGCAGATACGCATCGGCTACCTGGGCCACCTGCCGCCGCACGGCCCGCTGCTGTCCAACGTCATCCCCGAACCAACCGATGCCGGCCGTCGTGGCGCCGAGCTGGCGATCGCCGACAGCAACAGCACCGGGCGCTTTCTCAAGCAGAGCTACAGCCTCGAGGCAGTCGAAAGCGAGGATGCGGCGACTCTACTGGCCACGGCCGATAACCTGCATGCGCAAGGCATTCGCCTGTTCGTGGTCAACGCCCCAGCCGATACCCTGCGCCAGCTCAGCCAGCGCCTGCCGGACAGCCTGCTGTTCAATGCCGGCAGCAGCGATGACGGCCTGCGCCGCGAGCAGTGCCTGGGCAACGTGCTGCACACCCTGCCCAGCCGCGCCATGCTGGCCGATGCCCTGGCGCAGTTTCTCGCCGCGCGCAAATGGACGCGCTGGCTGCTGGTGAGCGGCAATACCGAGGACGACCTCGCCTATGCCGATGCGCTCAAGCGCGCCGCCAAGCGCTTCGGTCACAAAATCGTCGCCGAGAAGCCCTGGAGCTTCGACAACGACCAGCGCCGCAGCGCCCAGGCGGAAATGCCGCTGTTCACCCAGGCCAGCGAGTACGACGTGGTGCTGGTGGCCGACGAGCGCGGCGACTTCGGCGAATACCTGCCCTACAACACCTGGTACCCGCGCCCGGTGGCCGGAACCCAGGGCCTGACCCCGACTGCCTGGCACAAGACAGTGGAAACCTTTGGCGCCGCGCAGTTGCAGAAGCGCTTCGAGGAACTGGCCGGCCGCTGGATGAACGACCGCGACTTCGCCGCCTGGATGGCCGTGCGCAGCTTGGCCACGGCCATCACCAAGCAGCGCGCCGCCGAGCCGCAGGGCATTCGCTACCTGCTGCTGAACGAACAACTACCGCTGGACGGCTTCAAGGGCCGCAAGCTGAGTTTCCGCCCGTGGAACGGCGAGCTGCGCCAACCGATTCCGCTGGTGCACCCGCGCGCGCTGGTCAGCACCTCGCCGCAGGACGGTTTTCTCCATCCGAGCAACGAAATGGACAGCCTCGGCTACGACAGGCCTGAGGTGAGCTGTGATCTGGCGGGAACACCTCTGTAGGAGCCGGCTTGCCGGCGATCATCGCAAGGTATCGCCCGCAAGCGGGCTCCTACAGAAAAGCAGAACACCTGTGGGAGGCGCTTCAGCGGCGACTGTCGCGGCTGCGACTGCAGGGATGCAGGAGGTAGAACGAAGCAGGATGCCCGAGTCGAAAGCCCCTCCCACAAAAGCAACGGCTACCAACCACTACAACAAGAGGATCAACCCCATGCGCCTGACCCGTCTCGCCTGCGCCGTCGCCTTCGGCCTGGCCTGTCACTCGGCCCTTGCCGCCACCGCCTACGTGTCCAACGAGAAGGACGACAGCATCAGCGTCATCGACCTCGACAGCCTCGAAGTCACCGCCACCCTCGACGTCGGCATGCGCCCACGCGGGTTGCTGCTGTCCTCCGACAACAAGCTTTTGTACATCTGCGCCAGCGACTCGGACCGGGTGCAGGTGATGGATCTGGCCACGCGCAAGATCATCAAGGAACTACCCTCCGGCGCCGACCCCGAGCAGTTCGCCCTGCACCCCAACGACCGCTGGCTGTACATCTCCAATGAGGACGACGCCCTGGTCACCGTGGTCGACGCGCAGAGCGACGAAGTGCTGGCGCAGATCGAAGTCGGCGTGGAGCCCGAAGGCATGGCCGTCAGCCCGGACGGCAAATGGGCGGTCAACACCAGCGAGACCACCAACATGCTGCACTGGATCGACACCACCACCAATCAACTGGTGGACAACACCCTGGTCGACCAGCGCCCGCGTCACGTCGAGTTCGACCAGGACGGCAAGCGCCTGTGGGCCTCGGCCGAAATCGGCGGCACGGTGACGGTGCTGGACGTCGACTCGCGCCAGGTGCTCAAGGTGCTCAACTTCGCCATCAAGGGCGTGCACCCGGACAAGGTGCAGCCGGTGGGGGTCAAGCTCACGGACGATGGCAAGTACGCCTTCGTCGCCCTCGGCCCGGCCAACCATGTGGCGGTGGTCGATGCGCAGAGCTACGAGGTGCTCGACTACCTGCTGGTGGGCCGGCGCGTCTGGCATATGGCCTTTACCCCGGATCAGCGACGCCTGCTGACCACCAACGGCGTCAGCGGCGATGTGTCGGTGATCGACGTCGACTCGCTCAAGGTGAGCAAGTCGATCCAGGTCGGCCGCTATCCCTGGGGCGTGGTGGTGACGCCATGAACGCCCTGCAGGTGAGCGGCGTCGGCTTCACCTATGGCGCCCGCCAGGCCCTCAACGACCTGGCCTTCGAGCTGGCGCCGGGGCGCTTCGGTGCCCTGCTCGGCCCCAACGGCGCCGGCAAGTCCACGCTGATCGCCCTGCTTACCCGCCTCTTTGAGCTGCAGCAGGGCGATATCCAGATCTTCGGCCACAGCCTGCGCGATGAGCCGCGCCAGGCGCTGCGCCAGTTGGGTGTGGTGTTCCAGCAGAGCACGCTGGATCTCGACCTCTCGGTGCAGCAGAACCTCGCCTACCACGCCGCGCTGCACGGCATGCCGCGCCGCGAGGCGCAGGCGCGTATCGACGAGGAGCTGTTACGCCAGGATCTCGCCGAACGTCGTCACGACAAGGTGCGCACGCTCAACGGCGGCCACCGTCGCCGCGTGGAAATTTCCCGCGCCCTGCTGCATCAGCCGCGCCTGCTGCTGCTCGACGAAGCCAGCGCCGGACTCGATCCAGCCAGCCGCCTGGCGTTGGGCCGGCATGTGCGCAACCTATGCCGCGAACAGGGCCTGTGCGTGCTGTGGACGACCCACCTGCTGGACGAGATCGAGTCCAGCGACGACCTGTTGATTCTGCATCGCGGCGAGCGCGTGGCCAGCGGCAAGGCCGCCGAGTTCGGCGACCTGGCCACCAGTTTCGCCCGCCTGACCGGCGACGAGGCGCTGGGCCGTGGCCATGTGCGCGAAGCGATCCGGCCGAACCTGGATACCCAGGCCCGTAGGAGCGGCTTCAGCCGCGAACACCCCGCCGAGGAGCCGCAACCATGACCGCCTACTGGGAATGCCTGCGCGGCATCGTCCTGCGCGAATGGCTGCGCTTCGTCCTGCAGCGTTCGCGCTTTCTCAGCGCCCTGGTGCGCCCGCTGCTGTGGCTGCTGGTGTTCGCCGCCGGTTTCCGCGCCGCGCTGGGCATCGCCATCATCGAGCCGTACGACACCTACATCACCTACGACACCTACATCGTGCCGGGCCTGGCCTGCATGATCCTGCTGTTCAATGGCATGCAGGGTTCGCTGTCGATGGTCTACGATCGCGAGATGGGCAGCATGCGCGTGCTGCTCACCAGCCCGCTGCCGCGCGCCTTCCTGCTCGCCGCCAAGCTGCTGGCCACGGCACTGATCTCGCTGCTGCAGGTCTATGCCTTCCTCGCCATCGCCTGGGTGTATGGCGTGCAACCGCCGGCCTGGGGCCTGCTCGCCGCCCTGCCGGCGCTGCTGCTGGTGGCGCTGCTGCTCAGCGCCCTGGGCCTGCTGCTGTCCAACGGCATCCGCCAGCTGGAGAACTTCGCCGGGGTGATGAACTTCGTCATCTTCCCGCTGTTCTTCCTCTCCTCGGCGCTCTACCCGCTGTGGAAGATGCGCGAGTCCAGCGAGTGGCTGTACTGGCTGTGCGCGGCCAATCCCTTTACCCATGCCGTGGAGCTGGTGCGCAACGCGCTGTACCTGCACCTGCATGTCGAGGCGCTGTTGATCTGCGCCGGCCTCACCGTGCTGCTGACGCTGCTCGCCGTAGCCAGCTTCAATCCGCAACATGCGGCGCTGCGCAAAGCGGGCTGAAACCAGCAATGCACTTGATCGTTGCTCTCGCTCCACGTGGGAATGGCTCTGCGTCCGCTGCCGAATGCAGCCCAAATCCGTAGGGCGGGTGCAACCCGCCAATAGCGCGACGGCGGGTTGCACCCGCCCTACGAACGTCTCAGCAGCCCCTCTACTACTTTGGTACTGGTTTTCCTCTCCAACGTAGAATTCCCAAGCCTGCGACCATGGCCTGTAATACCGCTACAAAAATAAGTAGAGACCTTGCCATGAAGTACCGTCTGCCCGCGCAAGCAGGCCTGATGCTCGCCTCGGTGTTACTGGCCTGCCTTGCGCAAGCCGAAGATCTGTTCGACGCCGATGGTTATCGCAGCAGCCAGTACCGCAGCCCGACCCCATCCAGCCTGGAAGGCGTACAGATCGTCGATACTCCCGCCCTGCAAAAGCTCCTGGCAGAGCGCCCGGACACCCGCCTGATCGACGTTTATCGACGCCCCTTCGTGCAGGACCGCTTCGTCGAGGACGCGCCCCACTCGAACCTGCCCGACAGCCTGTGGCTGGCCAACGTCGGCGACGGCAACCTGGCCCCGCAATGGCAGCGCTACTTCACCCACTACCTACACCAGCAGAGCCGTGGCGACGTGCGCCAACCCTTCGTGTTCTACTGCCGCTCCGACTGCTGGCTGAGCTGGAATGCCGCGCGCCGCGCCCATGCCATGGGCTATCGCCAGCTCTACTGGTACCGTGACGGCATCGACGCCTGGGAGCAGGCCGGCCTGCCCCTGGTGCCCGCGCAACCAGCCGAACTGCCTGCCGCTTTCTTCACGCCCACTGCCACCCCATAATCACAACAACGAGGTGAAAGGCCATGTACAAGATTCTGATTGCCGACGACCATCCGCTGTTTCGTGAAGCCATCCATAACGTCATCGCCGACGGTTTTCCCGGCAGCGAGATCATGGAAACCGCCGACCTGGACAGCGCCCTGGAGCTGACCCAAAGCCACGACGACCTGGATCTGATCCTGCTCGACCTGAACATGCCCGGCATGCACGGCCTGGGCGGGCTGATGAACCTGCGTAACGAGGCGCCGACCATCCCGGTGGTGATCGTCTCCGCCGAGCAGGACAAGCAGATCGTGCTGCAGGCCATCACCTACGGCGCAGTGGGTTTCATCACCAAGTCCTCGCCACGCGCGCAGATGACCGAGGCCATCGCGCAGATCCTCGACGGCAACGTCTACCTGCCGCCGGACATCATCCGCTCGCAGAAGAGCGGCGGCCATCGCCACCACCCCGACCACCACAGCATCTCGCCGGAGCTGCTGCAGGCGCTGACGCGCAAGCAGTTGCTGGTGCTCGAACGCATGACCAAGGGCGAGTCGAACAAGCAGATCGCCTACAGCCTGGATATCGCCGAAACCACGGTCAAAGCGCACGTCTCGGCCATCCTGCGCAAGCTCAACGTGCACAACCGTGTGCAGGCCATTCTCTCGGCTGGCGATATCGATTTCGCGTCCTATCTGCGGCGCTAGCTCGGCAAGAGTGAGCGTCGATCCCGCGCATAGCACCTGGGCTCCCGCCTTCGCGGGAGTGACACACGAGGCTGTCCTGACTCCCGTCATCAACCCGTGCTAAAACGGCGGCCTCACCGATTGGAGTCCACCATGCACATCCGCCCCTTCCAGCTCTCCGACGAAGCCGCCGTCGTCGACCTCTGGCAACGCTGCGACCTGACCCGCCCCTGGAACGATCCGCACAAGGACATCCAGCGCAAGCTGCAGGTGCAGCCCGAGCTGTTTCTGGTAGGCGAGATCGACGGCAAGCTGGTGGCCTCGGCCATGGCCGGCTACGAGGGCCATCGCGGCTGGGTCAACTATCTGGCGGTGTGTCCGGAGCAACGCCAGCAAGGCCTGGCCCGTCAGTTGATGGCGTATATCGAAGAACAGTTGCTGGCCCTGGGCTGCCCCAAGCTCAGCCTGCAGGTGCGCGATACCAACGCGGCGGCATTGGCCTTCTATGAGCGGCTTGGCTACAAGGTCGATGCATCCGTCAGCCTGGGCAAGCGCCTGATCGCGGATGATTGACGAGGTGCCCGTATCGTAGCCCGGATGCAATCCGGGGCAGAACGGCGTGATCTTTCCCGGATTGCATCCGGGCTACGGGCTCGCTGAGCAGACGCCAGCAACAGCTACTCACGACTCACAAATATAGCCCCCTTGCGGGTGCTGCTTTTTGTAGGAGCCCGCTTGCGGGCGATCCATGTATCCGTGGCCTGATCGCCGGCAAGCCGGCTCCTACAAATACCGTCCGATTGCGACTCACGACCTGTAAACCTGCCCGCTGAACAGGCAGCGCCCTACGGATATGACCCGCGATCAAGTCCCCGCCCCACGCTCCATCAGGTGACTCATCGCCGCCTTCAGCTTCATCGGCCGCACCGGTTTGTGCAGCAGGCTGTGGCCCAGCTCGCGCATCTGCTGCTTGAGCTCGTTGCTGTAGTTGGCGGTGATCATCAGCGCAGGTAGCGGCGTGCTGCGCCGGGCGTTGATCTGCGCCACGGCGTCGACGCCATTGCGCTCGTCGTCGAGGTGGTAGTCGGCGATCAGCAGGTCGGCTTCGGCGTGGTAGTTGTCCACCTGGCGCGCCAGGTCTTCTTCACTCAGCGCAGTAACCACGCGGCAGCCCCAGCCTTCGAGCAGGGTGCGCATGCCGGCGCAGATCGCCGCGTCGTTATCCAGCACCCATACCCGCGCACCGCTGAGGCGTTCGAGCAATTGATTCGGGCTGTCCTGCACCGTACGCACACGCGGCGCGCGGCGGGTCAGTGGCACTTCCACGGCGAACATCGAGCCCCTGCCCTGCTGCGATGCCACGCGGATGCGGTGGCCGAGCATGCCCGCAATCTTCTCGACGATCGCCAGGCCCAGGCCCAGGCCGCGATCCTGCTTGCGCTGCACGTTATCGCCGCGTTTGAACTCCTGGAATATCTCCACCAACTTGTCCTGGGCGATGCCGATGCCGGTGTCCCAGACTTCGATGGACAGGCTGTTTCCGCGCCGTCGGCAGCCCAGCAGGATGCGCCCGCTGGCGGTGTAGCGAATGGCGTTGCTGAGGAAGTTGCGCAGGATCCGCGCCAGCAGTTGTACGTCGCTGCGTACCAGGGCCGAGCTGGGCAGGTAATCCAGGCGCAGGCCTTCGCTGCGGGCGATCTGGTGATACTCGGCGGCCAGGTTCTCCAGCAGCTCGCTGACGGCGAATGGTGCGATATCAGGCTTGATCACCCCGGCATCGAGCTTGGAAATGTCCACCAGCGTGCCGAGCAGACTCTCCACGTCTTCCAGCGAGTTGCTGACGTTGCGCACCAGCGGCGCACAGCCTGACAGGTCGCGTTTCTCCAACAAGGCACTGGTGAACAGCCGCGCAGCATTGAGCGGCTGAAGCAGGTCATGGCTGACCGCGGCGAGGAACTTGGTCTTGGACAGGTTGGCCTGCTCGGCCTCGCCCTTGGCATCACGCAGGCGCGCTTCCATCTGCGTGCGCTCGTCGATCTCGCGGCGCAGCTGGTCGTTCACCGTGGTCAGCTCGGCGGTGCGCTCGCGCACGCGCTGTTCCAGGTGTTGATAAGCCTGGTGTAGTGCTTCGGCGGTGCGGCGACGCTCGGTGATGTCGCGGATCAGCACGAAGATGCCGACCACCTCGCCACTGGCCTGACGGTTGGGCACGTAGGAACGCAGCATGTAGCGCTCCTGGCCGTTGTGGTTGGTTTCGGCGAATTCGAAGGTCACGCTCTCGCCGGACAGCGCCAGTTCGACGTAGGGCTCCAGGCGCTGGCAATGCTCCTCGCTGTGCACTTCGCGCAGGCTCTGGCCGAGCATGGCGCCGCGTGGCCAGCAGTACCACTCCTCGTAGACCTTGTTGGTGAATTCGTAGACCAGGTCGGCCGACAGGTAGGCGATCAGCGCCGGCACGTGGTCGGTGATCAGGCGAATCCAGCGCTCGCTGTCGCTCAGCGCCTGGGCCTGGCGATGGCGCTCGGTGATGTCGGTGAAGGTGTTGACAAAGCCACCAGTGGGCAGCGGATGGGTGCGCACTTCCAGCATGCGCCCGTCGAACAGACGCACCTCCACCTGGCGCAGCGGATTGCCGGCGGCATCGCGGCTGTCCGGGGTCAGCGGCTCAAGTTCGCTTTCCGCCATCACTTCGGCGAACGGCCGATGGGCGTTGATCGGCGCCAGCCCGCAGAGCTCGAGGAAGCGGTGGTTCCACAATTCCAGCGCGCCCTCGGCATTGACCATGGCCATGCCCTGCGACAGGTTGTCGACCGCGCGCTGCAGCAGGCGCGACTTCTGCGCCAGGGCCTGCTCGCGGCGCAGCGCCTCGCTCTGCTTCACCTCGGTGATGTCGGTGTAGAGGATCACCAGCCCACCTTCGCGGGTCGGCCGCTCACTGACCTGCACCCAGCGCCCGTCCTGCAGGCGGAACAGGCTCGGCTCGCCTTCCTTGCCCAGCTGCGCTTCTACCACCAAACCGGTGCTGCGGCTCAGCCGGCGAATTTCCTCCAGCCGCGTGCCGGTGCCGATGCGCGCGCGGCTACGCGCCCACAGCGCCTTGAAACGGCTGTTGAACAGCACGATGCGCTGACGATCATCGAACAGCACGAAGGCATCGGAGATGCTCTCGATGGCGTCGATCAAATGCTGGTGCGCAGTCTCGGCACGCAAGCGCGCATCGCTGAGCAACTGGTTGCTGGATTTCAGCTCAGCCATCGCCTGGTTCAGCGCATCGGTGCGCTCGCGCACTTGCTCGGAGAGCACCACCGAATGCTGGAAGGCCGCGTAGGCGTCATCGCCACGGGAATGGATCGACTCAACCCGTTCGATCAGCGCGGCGTTGATGCGCTTGAGCTTGGCGTTCTCCTGCTCCAGCGCCGCACAACGTGCCTGCAGCTCAGCGCTCGCCACGCCCAACAGGTCGGCCAATGGCGACACCGGTGAAGGTCTGGTTGATGTGCATGCCATTGAACTGCTCTCCGTAGGTGTTGAAGCCGATCACCCGCTGCTGGCGCAGCAGTGTGGCGACCGACTCGACGCCGCCATCGTTCTCGATCTCCAGGCGGCGCAGGAAGCAGTCGCAGCCGATGGTCAGCAGCAGCGGACCGAGTCGCTGCACCAACCCGGCGAACAACTGCTGCAGGTTCGGCAGCAAGGGGCCGGGGTGCATGGCGGTGAGGACGATGCCGTTCTCCACCGCGCAGTAGAAGGTCAGGCTGAGGTCGTCGTGCACCTGCTGGATCGAGCGCACGTAGTAGTGATCGCTGATCCGCACCGCCAGCGGATAGGCGGCGAACGCGCGCAGATCCAGAGCCTCGATCGGCAGGCCGATCAGGTCGGCATATTCCTGCGCGGCCGGCGCGGCATTGAGCTCGTACACCCGGCGCGTGGCGCTGTCGGCACGGGTCACCACCAGCTTTTCCGCACTGGGCTGGATGTGATGGGTGCTGAACACCTCGAACTCCAGCCAGGTATTGAACAGCACCACCACCGCCGCGCCGCTGTGGAAGCGCCCGCCGTGATAGACGTGGGTATGGGTCAGGTGGTTGTCGTCGCCAGCCGAACCGCCGAAGTGCGGGATGCTGCCCAGCGCCGCGCTGAGTGCGCCGAGCACCAATTCCTCGCGGCTGGAAAGGCCATCGAGCAGGGTCAGGGCGAAGCTATGGCCCTTGATCGAGGCCAGCTCGTTGCTGCGACAGTTCTTGACCAGGCCATCGACCAGTTGCTGCGCATCGAGCAGATTGAAGCGTTCCATCTCGTCGATCAGCACGCTGGCGATGGAGAAGCAGCGCAGGTCGAAGCCCAGCGCTACCACGCAGCCACGGCCATAGCCCTGCGGGGTGATCTCGCCGGCGCTGGTACAGCCGACCAGGCTGACGCCGCCGAAGTGGGCCTCCAGCGCCTGGCCGAGGCCGTCGAGGTCGTATTCAGCCGAGCAGAAGAACAGCACGAAACCGAGATAGGGATGGATCAGCTGACGTGCCAGTTCCTGGGCGGCCAATTCCACATCCTTCGTGCTGGAGACGGCGCTGAGCACGCCCTCCGACTGTTCCAAGGCCATATCACGCCCCAATGCACCTGCTGATCATGGGGAAATTCTACGAGGCCGGCGCTGCCCGCCCCATGCTACTTGAGTACTGGGTAGTCGATCCGTAGGGCGTACTCGCGAAGCAGTACGCGAGGCCCGCCGCAACCCTGGTCACGCCATGCATGGGTCGACAACCCGCTGCAATTCAATAGGTAGGGCGGGTGTAACCCGCCAGTGGGGCAACGGCGGGTTGCACCCGCCCTACAAACTGGTGCGCCGTGCGCACCAGCGTTCTTACGGAGCCGGCCAGAACATCAGGGTCAGCACGAACATCCCGGCGTAGAAGCCGATCTCCAGCGTTTCCGTCCACGGCTGGATGCGCTTGATCGCGCCATGCACATGCACCAGCACCATCAGCAGGGCCACCGCGGCCAGCACCTCGAAGGTCGTGTGCAGCGCTTCACCGGTCAGCGCGGCGCGCAGCATCAGCGCCTCGACGATCAGGATGAAGGCACCCAGACAGCGCCCGAAGTACACCGCCAGGTCCACATCCTGCGGAATGCGCCAACGCATCAGGCGCGCCCAGGTCAGCGGTACGAGGAAGATCGGTAGCGCGAAGAGCAGCGTGGTACTGATCGCCAGCACCAGCAGATAGGTTTGAGCCGATTCGCTCCAGAGTCCGATCATCAGTTTTTTCTCTTTCGATCCCTAAAAGAACGGGAGGCCCTTGGGCCTCCCGTCGTCCGCAAGCCGTGTGGCTTACCAGCTGAGTACCGCACCGACGGCGAAGGTGTCGGTGTCCTCGTTCAGACCGCTGCCTTCGGCAGCATCGATCTGGTACTGGTTGTACTCGGCGACCAGCTTGAGGTTGTCGTTGATGGTGCGGAAGTAGGCGATACCGCGGGTCTCGTAGTCCGCCGCCACGCCCAGGCCGTTGCCGTCGTCCTCGGTCTTGCCATAGGACAGCGCCACGCGGTTCTTGCCCCAGGTGTAGGAGCCCTGCAGCAGGTAGCCGTCGCTGTCGATGTCACGCAGGGTCGGCTCGCCCAGGTTGTTGGTGAAGAACGGGTTGATGCCCTTGGCCTGGAAGCCCGAACCAGTCAGCGACAGGCCGCCGAACTTGGCCTGCACGCCATAGCCGAGGCCCTTGGAGGTGACCTTGTCGACGGTGTCGTCGGTGTTTTCGGAGGTCTGGTAGGCACCGTTGACCCAGGTGTAGATGGTCGAACCGCCCACATCGAACTGGTAGCTGACCTCCGATTCGAAGCGCGGGTTTTCCTGGTAGGCCTTGCCGGTCGGGCTGTCGTCGTTGGTGTCGACCGGGTCCATGATGCCGACCGCGACACGCAGGCCTTCAGCCAGGTTGTTGTTGCGGTAGGTGATCTGCGAGGTCGGGAACGGATACGGGTAGCCGGTGCCGATGTTGCCGAAGGACACGCCGTTGCCGTCCACCAGGCCAAGGGTGTCGGACACGTTGCCGTAACCGGCCAGCAGCTCATCGAGGAAGATGTTGGAGCGCGAGAACAGGCCGAAGTCCTTGCCCACCAGCACCTCGCCCCACTCCGGGCTGGAAACGGTGCCGTAGAACTGGCGAACGTCGATGGCGGTATCGGTGCCGTTGGTTTCGCTGTCGTTGATGGTGACCCAGAAGGACGAGCGGCCGGTCAGCTTGAGACCATCGATCTGCTTGCCGAAGTTGAAACCGATCCAGTTGGGCAGAAAGCCCATCTTCACCCGCGACTGGCGACGGTCGAACTGCTCGCCGTCGCGATCGACGTCGCTGTTGACGTAGAAGGCGTTGATGTAGCCGTCGGTGGAGAATGTGGTGTCGTCCTTGTCATACAGGACGATCTCGGCGGCGGCCTGCTGCGCGGTCGCCAGAGCGACGGCGGTAGCCAGGGTCAGGGGCAGAAGTCGAGTGATGGCGATCTTGTTGTTGTGCATAACGCTCTCCGCTTGAGTGGCGACCGCCAGGGCAGTCGTGTCGGAGGCGATTATCGAAAGCGGGTCCGGCGGGCCATACGCTGCCTTGGCCGCGATTCGCTGCTGCTTTGGCCGGGCGCTACCGTCGCGCTTCCGCCGACTCGCGACCGACCTGCTACCGGTAGCGGGAGAAAGGTATTAGTACCGGGCCAGCCCTAGGGCGTAGAAATGCGCCAGTAACGAAGCGGCAGGCGTCGCGCACCGCAACGAACGGCGGCGGCGCGGCTGCACAAGGCTTCGCCCCGGGTCGGGGCTCCTACACAGCCACCAGATGCTGCCTCATCCTGTAGGAGCCGCGCCCCGCGGCGAATCGAAAGAACGCGGCAAAGCCAGAGCCTCGCACCGGACCGGGTCTCCTGCAGAAAAAGGGCGTTGGAAATTCGCGCGCAGTCGCGCAAAGAGCGCTGAAGAGAACGCAGCCTAGGCCGGCGACGGTGCTCCGCTGGCCAGTACGCGCCAGTCGCTGGCGCTTAGCAGCTGCTCATGTACCAGGAGCAGATCGTTTTTGGTCAGGGCTGTCAGCGCCAGCTGCACCCGCTGCAGATGCGCCTCGGGCAAGCCCGCCAGATGCAGTTGCCAAAGCTGCTCGGCACGCGCCAGGTTGGCCTCGGCCGGGCTCAGCGCCGGCAGCAAGGCATCGCGATACCGCGACACGGCCTCATCGTCCAGTGCTGCGAGCAACTGACGCTGCTCGCCCAGAAAGGCGCGGATATGCTCGAAGATGTCGGCCGCCTTGCAGACGGGTGACTGCAGGGCAAACAGCAACCCCCGGCAACCCTCGAGCTGGCGAAAACCGGCGAACAGCGCGTAACCCAGTTGCAACTCACCACGCAGGCGCTGGTAGAAACGCCCCTGCAACACCTGCCCAAGCACACGCCAGGCAGCCTCAGTGCAGGCATCGCCGGCAGGCAAGGGGCAGAACAGCAGCAACGCAGCATCCGTACCTGGCTGCACGACCTGCTGCCAGTCGATCCCGGTCGCGATGCGGGCCGTTGGCGACATATCCGCAAGCGCCTCGACAGCCGAGCACAGCTCGGCCAGTTGTGCCTGTTCGCTCGCTCCGAGCCCGACACTCAGCCCTTCCAGCCGCGAGGTCTTGGGCATCTCGCACAGTTGCGGCAAACGCTGCAGCAGCGCCCGCAACAACATGCCCTGGGGAGCGGGCTCGGCTGGGTCATCGAGCGCGGCCAACAGCAACGGCACCAGCAAGGCACTGAAGGCCGGCAACAGCGGCGCCGGCCCGCGCAATGAAAGGCTCCAGCCAGCGGCTTGTACGCTCAGCTGACAGGAGATGCCAAGCCGCTCACCACGCCAGCGCAGATCGGCGCTGCGCGCCAGCAATCCAGTTTCGATGGCAGCCGCGTCGCCCACACCTGAACAGGGGCCACGCCAGTAAAGCGCAGCCGGCCCACCCTTAGTCCGCCCCGGATGATGTCGCAGCGCGGCCAACGGCAAAACGGCCGATGCCACGGCAGCGCCGGCCAGTAACGGATCATTGCCAGGCAGCCGCCACGGGTGGTTCGACATTGGAGTTGGCGATGGCATCGGCAAGGCCTGCAATGGCAAATCCAAGCCGATTGCCGGCCACAGGGGTCGCACCTGTTCGTCGCACTGCAGTTCGATCAGCCCATCACCGCGAGCCAGGCAAGCCAGCAAGGCATTCAGGCCGCGCAAGGTGTGGCTGTCGTCCTGAGCAGGCGATTGCAGTTCCCTGGCCGCCGCCAACGGGCTTAGCCCAAGCAACCTGAGCGCTGCTGCCTGCTGTTGGTGCAACAGCCGCAATGACCAATCTGCATCGCCCTGCAACTGCGCGGCCCAACTCTGCACGGCAGCGCGCAACGCGGCGCCCTGCTCCGCGGTGGCGCCAGGAAAGTCCAGACGCAACAGGCATTGCCCCCGGTGCTGATACAGCACCCGCGCCTGCAACTGCCGGCACAGCTGCAATTCACGCAAGCCGTCGAGCAAGCCGCCGGGCGCAGGGTCCTGCAAGGCATCCAGCAACAGATCCAACGATGCATTCAGGTGGGGGGTGTCGAGCTGCACGGCAAGGCCCAGGTGCACACCCGAGCGACTGTGCTGCAGGTGCAGGCACGGCGCTCGCAGCGGCAGCAGGTCAGCCGGTGGCACGAAACAAGCGTCGCCCTCGCCTGCCGGCAACGCTCCAAGTAGCGCCTCGGCGATATCCAGCAACTGCTCGGCCGGTTGTGGCCCAACCAGAGTCAGGTTCATATGCCGAGCCTGGTAGTGGCGCTGATGGTGATCACGCAGCGCCTGCTGAAACTCCGCAGACTCCACAACCAGCGTGCTGCGATCGCCGGCCAGAAACGCGCCGCAGCGATGCCCGGCAGCGAGCGCCTGGCCCAGGGCATGATTGATGCGACTGTCGGCATCCTGGCTGCGCGCCTGGTACTCGGCGTGCAGCACCTCGCGCTCGCGCACCTGCGCGTCGAGCTCCAGCAACGGCTGGCCGAGCATATCCAGCAAACGCATCAGCGCCGGCTGCAGCAGCTCGGCCGGCACCTCGCAGACGAAATCGGTGTGCCGCGCCTGAGTCGAGGCATTGACCAGCCCGCCATGGCGCTGGACGAAGGCCATCACCCCCTGCTCTCCCGGGTAATCGCGGCTGCCGAGAAACAACAGATGTTCGAGAAAGTGCGCCAGGCCCGGATAGGCCGGTGGCTCGTCATGACTGCCCGCCGCCACCCGCAGGCACAACCCCACCTGCTGCGCCCAGGGCTGCTGCTGCACGCGCAGCTCGGCGCCATTGGCCAGGCGCCGGGTAACGGGAGCTTGATTGGACATCGTCGGTTCTCTGGGCAGCTTGTCGCCAGCTTGCCCCCTTGCCCCCCGGTCCGGCAATGCTGCTTTGGGCCGAGACAAACCGATACGCTGGTGCAAAGCCCTCCTATGGCCGGCAACAAAAGCCCGTCCCGCGCGGGCATGCTGTTAGAATACGCAGCCTTTTTCAGCCCGTCACAGCGTCCCATGTCCCAGGATTCCAACCGCCTCGCCCTGTCCCGCCGCTTCTCCGTCGCGCCCATGATGGATTGGCTTGAAGAAGCACTATTCATGCGGGCTTCATGGCATTGCGTGTTCACTTTGTGTTCACTCAGCGATACACCGCTGCTACACCGATCAACCACCTGGCTGCTGACTGGACTGACAGAGAGCAAAAAGGATTGGACGCACTGAACAAGCTGTCACTCCAATACACAGCACTACCGACCGTCACTACCGCCACTTCCACTGCCAATTGCGTCACCGCTGATGCCATTTCAGGCGCAGCTGATGCCATTTCAGGCTCAAACAGTGCCATTTGTGGCAGCGTTTTTTCGATCATTTTTTGATCAACTGAAACCCAAAAACCCAGTATTGATCAGCGATTTCGCCGCTGAAAACTCCAAATAACCCAACCAAAATAAGGCATTAAGTCAATGGTTTTTAATTGGTGTTTTTGAGCGCAAACTGATACCTGGGCTTTCATGTCGCACTCACTCTTTACGACACTCTATTTGTATCGCATTGTAACTTTGCGATATACATGGCATGTCGATTGCTTATATATGCGACACTCTTACTATGTCGCAGATGAAAGTTAGTTATATTCCGCGACACTACCTCTTTGTCGCACGCAGAAGTTGGTTATATTGCGACACTCCCGCTATGTCGCATGGCAAAGTTAGTTATATTGCGACACTGCCTCTATGTCGCACAAGAAACTTGGTTATACTTGCGACACCCCTCCCTTTCCATATAACTATCTTTGGTTATAGTTAATAAAAAATCCTGACAAACCAAAAGCTGCAATGCAATAATAAGCACATAAGACGCTCTTAGCCAGTTGTGTCTTTGCACGACAACTAAGAAGGGCTTCTTAGTTAACTGGCCTGCTCACTCCCCTTCGGGGGTTGCGCTAATAATAATAAAAACAGGTGCATTATGACCATTGAAAATAAAAAAACCTCTCTAACCATTAGACTTACTCAAGAAGAGAAATATCTAGCAAAAGCCAAAGCCGATAGAGCGGGATACAAGACTCTCTCTGCATTTTTTCGTGATTATGTTATCAACGAAGATCCGAAAGAAAAGATCTCAATTCCCCCAGATACCTTCGAGATCATGTCCGCTCTTACACAGCTAAGCGCAGAAATTAACAGAGGTACAACTCGCCCACTTGCCAGTGAGCTAATTTCAAAAATCTCGAAAAACGTGATGGGGAATTAAATGATCGGAAAAATATTCCCTAAAAGCTCTGGATCATTTAAGAAAAGAATTCAGTATATTTTCGGCTACTCTAAGCATGACCATGCCATTAGCAAAATAAAAACCATCGGCGGCAACTACTTCTCTGCCGATCCGCTTCCTGCTTTGCTTTCTGGCAACAAGATAAAGATCGACGCCCTAGTAGCTGAATTCGACGAGATCGAGAAACTACGTAAGCTTTCTATCGACTCAGAAAAAAAGATCAAACCTGTCTTTCATGCGGTTCTTTCGCTGCGTCCCGGAGAGCATTTGAGTGATATAGAGTGGAATAATATTGCCCATCAGTACATGCAATGCCTTGGATTTACCTATGCCAATAAATACGTAGCAGTGCTGCACGAAGATACTAACCATCAGCACCTTCATATTGTTGGCAACCGCATCAAGTTCGAAGAAGGGTTTCGCATGGTCAGTGATAGCAACGAGCGATCAATCAGCGTTGACGCCGTGTCAGACATCGAAGATCTGTACGCCCTTGATAAATGCCCTAAGCCAAAGGAGACCTGGGGTACCGCCATCACTCATGCCGAGATGAAGTCAGCCATTGCGGAAAATGACTTGCCATTCAAGCACAAGATGATCGCGAAGATCGCCAGCTGCATTGAAAAGACCAACGAGACCAATGGCGACATGTTCACCTTCGCTAGCCTGTTGCGCCGCCAAAAGGTTTTCATCCACTTAACCCTGGACGAAACCGGTCAGCCTAAAGGCATCACATTTGAGAATGATGGAAGAATGATCAGCGGCAGACAGCTCAAAAGATCACGTTTGACGTGGCAAAAGTTAATTACACAAGAGAATATTCACTATGACCCCGAAACCATTTCAGATCTTGAGGCAGAAATTCAAAAAAGAGATGAAGGCGAATATGAAGTCGTTACAACCTACAGCAGGAGACACTACTTCTTCTTCGTCACAAAAACAAGAAAGTACCCTATCACTTTCAAATCAAAAGACGAAGACCTAACTGCTGTAATTACATTGATTTTATCTCTCTTGCTAGCACTTTTCGGAATTCAATTTTCGGTAGTAATTGCGGAGCCAGGTGACTATTTCATCGACTATGAAATTGGTAAGCCACTAAAAATTCCAGACCACGGATACGAGCCATAAAAGGCCCCTGCCTAGGCAATAACAAAAAATCAACTCTTTAAATCATCAAAAAAACAGCACTTCTTTTATTATTTATGCTACACGGCCACCACACATCTTGACCCAGAGCGAAATTTGAGCAAAATGCATGTTTGCGCTCAAACACTGGAGAAAATAAATGGAACTTATATCGCCTGCAGATATGACAAAAAAAGAACGCGATGAGTATGTTTTTTTGGCAAGCGTAAAGATTTGCCGAGGAGCTGGCGTAGATGTACCAGATGACCTTACCTCTAATTACATGCTCCTTTCTGAGAAACAGTCTGGGTATCAACATGATCTGCTTGATACCGTCTTTAACTGCCTGGCATTCATTCTTTTTCCGCAAGAGCTGGGTGATAAAGAAAGACTGGCAATGCAGGAGATGATGGCAATTGAATGCGAAGATGAAGAAGTAACTAACGCAATCGTTATGCAGCTTATCACTTACAGCAACTGTGCAATCATGGGTAAAGTCCCGAAATTCGAATAATCACGGTCGGACTCGAAAGTCCATGAATAACAATTGCCAGCTCAGCGAAGAAGAAATCCTGGATCTACGCCGTGAAATGCGGGAAGATTTGGAAAATATTTTGTTTGAGTTCAAAAAGAAGGAGGCTCACGGGCTCCTTGTTGCCGAGATCGGCGCACCGAAAACGTGAAGGTCTATGGTCGGCGCTGACACGAACAGTTTTTTGGGCGAGCCGGTGATCGAGCACTATTTCGGCGACGGGTTTCCGCAGACAAGTCAGTGGCTAGCGGCAGCGCAGGAACACCACTGATCGTGAAAGGTGGCGAGCACTACAGTCATGGCATGATAGAGCTCTTCCCGGTCTACCTCCAGAGCTTCGACCCAAGATTGATCGATGCCCAGCACCCTCCCCATCTCGATCAGAAATAGCTCCTTGCGGGTCTGATTGCGCTTGCCGGCGTACTCGTGGTCGGTGGAGGTCAGCTGCTTCATTGGGCTACTTGGGTGTTACCGCTAACAGAAAACTGCCCCCCCTGATGATTGAAAATTGCCCAAGGTCGATATGCCGATTTTGGACGAAAGGGCCTTGGTTCCATTGGAAGAAGGCGACCGCCATATCCCGCTGGAAGTGATCGACACGGTGCCGGCAGCCGCTCCACCAGCCTGCCCAGCCGGCAAACCGCTATGGCTGCGTTTTCAACAGAATCGGCCAAATGCGGAGGCGGCGGATTTCGGCGGAAGTGGATACAACATCCAGTCACCACGCCCTATGACGAGATGGCATTATGGTGTCAGGCTAAAGGGGCTCGATATTGCTGTCAGGGAGAGCATGGATGAGTCAGTACCTGTTGAGCTTCGCTAGGGAAAATCTTAATGATAAGCCAGACGCTTACCTGGCTTTGCTTTGGTGCATCTACCAAGTCAATGGCTCCAAGGGCCGATATTCTGAGCATATCAAAACGCATCTGAATGCAGCGTCCGAGCGCTTGCTTTCCACCGATTATCAAAGACTCGCTCGCCGGATAAAGACCGTCCTTGATGCAAAGCCTGAATTAGACTGGGTTGCACCTTCGGGTCTTACACCCTTAGCCAGTTTGCAGGCCAAAAACTTCCGAGGATTTGGTGACCTCGGGGGCGACGACAAAGGGACGCTGCTGCGATTTAGTAAGAGCAAAAATATCTTCTACGCCCCGAATGGCGGCGGGAAGACGTCCCTGTGCGAGGCGCTGGAGTACGGTACAACGGGACATATCAAAGAGGCAGAACGTCGCAAGACAAAGATTCGGGAATACATCAGACGAGGCTCGGCCAAGGAGAGCTTAACTCTGAGGGGGGCGAACAAGGCGAAAGTCGTACAAAGCATAACTTGGTCAAGCTGCTTCGTTGACCGCAACCGATTACAGGAATTCTCATTGCTGGGCTCCAAGGATACCGGTAGTGCAGAAAGCGATGTCCTTGCCACCCTGTTCGGACTCGAAGAGCTCCAGGAAGTCATCTCGCGCTTCGTCAGACCGGAAAGCTTCAATTTGACTAGCTACCTGCGATCCGACAATGCGGTGGCTATGGCTACATTGGTGCAGCGACGGGACGTACTTATCGAGAAGCGTAGAGCGCTCTTCGAGGCAATCAATGACCTCAATTCAAGAGTTTGTCAGATGCTTGGCTTGGCATCCGGGCACCACCACGCAGTTAAGGCCAGATTTGTGCGCTTGGAAGTGCTCAGGGAACTGAAAGTAAAAGCAGCGGAAAGGCTCAAGAACTTAGAGAGTCCCGTCCCGTTCACCTTGAGGCGGTTGGCTCGGGTGGCATCCATCTCAACGCGCTTACTGGAGCGCAAAGCCAAAATCGAATCGGCACTCCTTAAAGATGCCTCAGCACTGAACTACAGGGCGGTATTTGAGGCCATACAGGCGATAGAGCGCGATGGTACTGAGGGCGTAGATGCTTGCCCCGCATGCACAACGCCGTTGCGCAGCGTTACCGAGAACCCATTCGAAAAGGCTCGACGAGAGCTCCAGGCCCTCAATAATCTAACCAAGTTGCAGGCTGCTAATCGACAGAATCAGGGTCGAGTCATCCAACTGGCCAACAGGATTACTGCCGGCGTACTCGGCGTGGATTCAAATACCAGGCAGGGCGTACCATGCATGGTCTCTCTCGAAGGGCTACGAGCAGCGACTACAGCCTTTCAAAACGCCATCACGAGGACGGATGCTGCGGTGCTAGTGTTGGAGGCTTTCAATGAGCTGATGGTAGGCAATGACGAACAGCTACGACGGTATGTCAGTGCGTGCGACCGTAAGCTCGCTGAAGTATCCCGAGCTGATGTCGCTGTAGCCGAACTTGATTCCGAGGTTAACGCCATCAAGCTAACCGAGGAGTCACTTCGAGTACTCTTCGATGAAAAAAAAGCAGCGCAAAGAGAGTTGGAGCCGACAGGTGCTCAAATGGCAGATCTTGCCTGTCAACGCGCTGAGCTTGCTACCAGTAATGCGGACAATGTGCATTTCAACTCATTCATCCATGCACTTCAGGTCGAATACGGAAACCTCTATCACGATCTGATTAGCTACAAGCTATCCCTTGAGAAAGCCCGTCTCTCAGGCATCGAGTCGAAAGCTGCCGAGTACTACAAAGCGATCAATAACCACGATGACGAGCACGAGCGTATTGATGCACTTTGCTTTGAAAAGATCAGCGACCGCTACCGGATAAAAATCTCCAATAGCGACGGGACGTCGATTGATGCTTTCTCGGTACTGAGTGAAGGCCATTTGCGAGCCCTGGGCCTCTCGCTTCTTTTGGCTGTTGCCGAGAAAAACAAATTTCCGCTGATAGTTTTCGACGATGTGGTCAACGCTATCGATAGCGACCACAGGTCGAACATCATCGACCTTATTTTTTCAGACCCTTACTTGTGCCGCACCCAGATGATCGTGACGACACACGACCGTCTTTTTTGGGAGCGCTTCTGCATCATCGCTGAACGGCACCGGCTGGCAGATCAACACACAAGTAATGTGATGAGTTACACGAATAAGGGCATAGTTCTGGTAGATCACCCCGGGGGGTTTCAGGAAAAGGTCTACCGGGCGCTGGCGGTGTTCGATATAAGGCAAGCTCTGGTGTACTGCCGTATTTGGTTTGAATCGATGGTGGTGGAGTACTGCGTAGAAAGCGGTTTATCTGTAACGGCCAAATTTGGAAAAGCACAGCTCAAGCAGAACATGTACCTACAGCTCAGCCTCGAAGAAACGTTCAGACTTGTCGAACAGCGCCTCTCCTACGACCTTACTCACTTCAGCTTGATTAAAAGCGATTTGGTGAATTGGCGCGGACAAAATCAGGAGCATCATGCGTTTGAAGAGGGCAGTCTTAACTTCGTCCATTCAAAAACCAGCAGAGAAGTCATCAAGATCTATGACGCGCTCCGGCTTCTCCAGTGCCAGCTTTTCCCTCATGCAAAGAAAGCTTCTGGTGAGAAGCTTCTCATCGACATAAATCAGCGCATAGAGCGTGGAAACCGGAAAATAGCGGGGCTCGGCGGTGCCCCTACTGAAGTACAACAGCAACATGCCCGATTACTACAGGAGCTGAAAGATCTTGCGGCAGAGGCCACTCAGGAGCTGCTATACATCGAACAATGCATTGCTACAAATCAGCCGGAGGATTCTGCATTAAATGCGAATGTGGAGCCGGCCATCGCCGGGCAAAGCGAGCCTGAGTAGCTCCCAAATATTGGTTTATCCGGGTTAAATCAAAACGCAATTAAGAGCTATTGTTCATATTTCTACGCCCAAACTGTATCGGGCAGAGATATCAGAGCTTTGTGAGTGTGGTGGTGCATTGCTCTGCGTTCGACGACCCCATTATGAGGTCGCTGCCAGATACACCGATGCATAAGGTGCTGATGTGAACTTCTGCTTTTTGCCGCTTTTTGCCTGTCGCATCAGGGAGTCGGCCTGTCCTGTCTGTCACAATGTATGACCTCGGTTATTGGCCTGGCTCTGCTGGCTCAAGGTCGACCACATCGAAACGATCATGCAGTTGGAGAAATGAAATGGGCACCAAGCAAGTGACTATCGAGGATTGGGACGGCGATGGTGCTATCCGCATTCCCGATGAAGCACTTCAAGAGCTCGGCATCGATGTCGGCGACACGCTCTATGTGATCGAGGAATACGTTGGCACTACCCGTTGCCTTGTGCTCAGCAAGACACCACGGATCCCAGATCGTACCGATGATCTGGTCGCCCAGTGGGATCGCAACAGAGACGAATAACACGCTACAAATGCGGGTAGATACCATGTCAGCCCATGGCCCGTTTCTCCGGGCGGTCATAGGCTTTATTGATCGCTTAAGAGATGGCACCTCTACGGGCTCTTCAGCGGTGTTATCAGCGGCCAGGCGACTGCACAGCCGCAAGCTGAGGTGCGAACGACTACCCCGACATGGGCAATCTGAATAGCCCTGATCCGTCAAAACCGATGTACACGTCCTATAGAAGACGATACCGGCCTCGGTAAGCGCCAGTTGCATCTACGTCGAGTAGGACATAACCTAAAAGCAGGTTTCGGAAGCCCCTGCCCTTCCCCTGCGCAAGATGCGCCACGGTGAATGCCTTCCTTTCTCCGCGTCAGCGGATCGCGTCAAACCATACAATGGGTCAATCCTTCGATCATTTGTATGTCTGGAACGGGGGAGCAGATGTGCACCAGATCTGAGGAAACCTCGTATGGCCATATCTCGCAAACAAGTCCTTGAACTAGCCAAAATCCTGAATTCAACGACCAAAGCCCTTGGACAAAGCAGCAAGCTAGCTGCACATCAAGAAAAACTCAGTCATTTGCTGGGCTACCCTCATTGGAATGCTGCAAGTGCTGACCTTCCAGGCACAATCCCAGAGGAAACTGCGGTAGCAATCGCCTTGCTGGAGATTTCTGGGCAGTCGCCAATGACCTTTCTCGCGCATGGGCGTGCTGCGCCATGGAATTTGCCATTGGTGGTTCGTGATTACCTTGTCGCCCAATCATTGAACCCTGACGGGTTTGGGGTTACCAGCTACACTAGGCCTGACCCTGTGGGGGAGCCGAAGCCTCGATTCCTAACCACTCGCGTGATCAGCACTGTCGATGAGTACACCGAGCACAGAGAGCTGCTAGATCCCAACGACATCAGTTACTGCCACCAGAACCACACACCTATCGTGGTGACCTTCGCAGATCAGACAGGAAAATTTTCTTTCAAACTGACCATCTGGCTAGTCACTTTCTACGCCCTAAGTGATTCACCGATTTACTTCAACGGTGCCTCGCACAAACCTATGTACAACAGCATTGTTGAGACGATTACTGGGGTAGAGCCCGCCAATCGCAAAGGCTATTGCTTGGTTGAAAGTGATGATGCGCGGAATCCACATTCCCTTATAAAGTGCGATGAGCAGGGTAGAGAGATTGAGCACGTCAGAAACCTCCCGCCACTACCCGAGAGTGAGCTTTGGGCCGAACTCAAGGCCTACAATGACCAGCTGAGACTATCCCTCACGGACGCGGCAGAGATAGCGAAGGCTACGGTGGACATGTACGCCGAGTATGCAGGAGGAGAAACCTTCGACTGAGGGTTAGAGGTGAAAAACCGCCTCCGTGGGCGGTTTTTTTGTCCTGCGGAAAGTCAGGCCAGGCGGGTGAGCCTATCGAATATGGCCACGGTCATGCCTCGGCAGCATATGGTGGCATGGCGCTAGCTCAATGGTATGCGTCCGGCGATCACGCCTTGCGTAGCGAAACCGGCTCCTGAACAACCCGGGCCTTGAACGGTTTGGGGTAAGAGCTTCGTTGGCGCATGGAAATCCCGGCGATAAGGGTTATCGCGTCCGCTTAAAAATACGCGGACACCATCGCCCCTAATACTGGGATTAGGAAGGCGTGTTCGCCATCCGGTTACGCTCAATGATTTGCAGATCGCTCTACGCATAGGAACTGAGGGAAATCTCGGATTAGCCAGCCAATTGGTTTCTTGTAGGGCCCCGCTACGAGAGCGGCACGCGAAAATATGGCTTGCAAATGCGATGAACGAGCGCCCCCTCTGAATAAAAGACACTCAGCTCACACCAAGCGCCTTGAACGCTGCATCCACAGGATCGCTATAGAAGCTGGTTTGGAACTTGGCGAACAGTTCACCGGGCACGGTTGGAATGTCCGTCACACTGGCCATAGGCAGGAGGATACGTTTCGCTCCCGCATCGAAAGCCACTTGCATGCATTCGGCCAGGTTTTCTACTGGCACCACATTTCCCCCAAGGCTCATGTCGCCAAGTACCACCATCTGCGCTTGCAGTGGCCGCTGCATCAATGCTGAGCAGTAAGCAACGAAGCCAGCGAGGGTCAGGGCTTTGGGAGCGCCCGTGTTGTGAAGCTCAACGGTATGCAGGTGGTAGTCATGGTCGCCCACCTTTGACGCTGCGCTCACCCGATTGATGTTGGCCTTGAAGTAGTCGAATGCGACCTTCAGGGCCTCTTTCGCTGATGAACTGCTTCCGAGGCCAGACATATTCAGCTTGCCGCTACCGCCAGTGATCTGGGTTTCCAAGCGGTAAAGTCCTAAGTGCCCACTGGCACCGGTAGACACCAGGTGCATTGTTCCTGGCTTGCCCTGCCCCTCTGGGATCAGGCCGCCACCACCCTGCTCCGGCACGCTGATGAAAGTCTCCTCCAGGGTGTCGACGTCGATGTATGAGAAGTGCACATCGAAGAACTCCATCCCACCGATTTTCTTCAGCTGCTCCTTCACACGGCGACGGGTCTCCAAAGCGTACTCAAGGCAGCGGCGCACAGCTTCGCGGTCGTAGTCAGCGCTAGGATGCAGAAGCTTCAGAAGCCCCGATACAGTCCTGCGTACAGCAATGGTGTCACGCTGATTTAGGTTGTTGCCCAGTTTGAAGAAACGGTCGATGGCATCGGCAAAGTTTCGTTTGCGCATCTCGCGCATGAACTCGGCCAGGTAATCGGTGATCAGCCCGTAGCGATTAGTGAAAAACTCAGGGCGCATCTTCGGTACCTCCCAGCCAGGGATGTAGGCATGGAAACGGTCGAAAAACGCAGAGTCGATCATCGCGCTTGGAAACGGTGCCAGTAGGTGACTGGTCTTGACCAAGGTGTCCACCGGTTGGTTGATGTTGCCGACAAACATCATGCTCGCAGACGCTGAGATGGAGTCACGCCCACGGGCGAAGGAGCCCGAGGCCATGTAGTCCTTCATGATCTGGACGCCGTCCTTGTCCTTGAACGAGATGCCCGCCACCTCGTCGAAGGCCACCACATCCCACATCCCGACCAACCCGACTTGCCTGCGCGACATGTTGTAAAAGAGGTTGGCAACGGTGGTCTGCCCGCCGGAAACCAAGATGCTGTTCGGGCTGACCTCCTTGTAAATGTGGCTCTTACCTGTCCCTCGGGGGCCAAGCTCGCAGCAGTTGAAGTTGTTTTCGACGAAGGCAATCATCCGCGTCAGCAGATGCCATTTCGTGCGGTCATTGAAATGAGCTGGCTCCATGCCCGTTGAGCGCAGCAGCACATCAATCCACTCGCTTTCACTGAACGCCTTGCGCGCCTCAAGCAACGCGTCCATATCCATGTTCGGCATCTGGATGGGCTTGAGATCATGCACCGTGAAAGGCGAACCTTTGGCCCCTTCCTCGAAGAAGTAATTCAAGGTAACGATGCACCAGATCCCACCCGCAAGGAGCTTCTCAAACTCCTTGATGAAGCGGCTGGGGATTTCGGCATCTTTGACGCCCAGGTTCATAAATAGCGCCTGGTAGATATCCCTGCGCTCGTTCAGGCTTACAGAAACCTTGTCGATGATTTTGAAACTGCCGCGCTCGCGGATCTTCGACTTAACCTTTTCGGCCTCGTCGGGGCGAACGTAGTTTTCAGCAAGGATGCGCTTTACGGTTTCCAAGCCATCGGCAATGACCTCCTCGTTATCCGAGGCGCAGTACATGCCGAGCAGATACTCAAGCACGTACACCGGAACGTTGATGCCTTCCTTCAAACGCTTGGTCAGATCCTTGCGTACTACCTTGCCGGTGAAGAACCGGTTCAGCAAAGCGTCGAGATCCAGGTCAAGATTGCCGCTATCAGAAGTCAAAGTCATTGCTAATCGCCAGGTTGATACGGACATCAATTCGGAACTGCTCAACGTCGGTTTCGGCGTCAAGCAGCTTTAAGAAGTAGCGTTCGCTTGAGGAGAACGGTCGGTTCAATAGCGTCAGAATGACTTTGCGTTGGCGCTGGTCGAGATTCTGAGAGTCGCTGTCCAAGGAAACCAGCTCCACGGCGGATACGGCCTCACCAGCATCATCGTATAGCCCTACGCGCAGCACTGCCGGCAGCACCCGCTCGGAGACCGCCTCCGTCTGCAACAGATTGAACACATAACGGTTGGTGGTGATGGTGAAGTTGTTACCCAACACCGTGACCTGCGCCTTACGCACTGTCGTGTCTTTGGCCTTCTGACCGCGTACCTGTTGCACCTTGAGCACTGGTACAGCCACTTCCTGCAACGCAGCACCACCATGAATAAAGCGTGCGCCACCGACAAAATGGAACCGGTTCACCCCACGTGGTGACCAGAACATCATGTCGTCGCTGATGCCTGCGGTGTCCCTAATATAGCCAGCATGCACCTGCTCGCTACTGCCCAGGTTGCGACCAATCAGATAGCGCTTCTTCGAGACCACAGCCCCAGAGGGCTTGGTGACCAGCTTGCTCTTGTCTAGAGCTTCAAGCGCTGAGTCTTGGAACAGGAAGCCATGATCCGCTGTGACCAACACCCGATGACCGTTCAGGTTATTGATGATGCGACTGACGATGGACTCCAGCTCCTCAATGGCATCACGACAAGCAGCGAAGGTGCTGATTTCGGTGCTTGAGGTGTCACCAACCGCATCGATCCTGTTGTGATAAATGTAGATAACACGGTAAGGCTTGATCAGCTCTCGCCCATCAGTCTTGTTCATAGTCAGGAAGTCTTCGGCACGCATGGCCAGACCATTCACGCTGGCTAGAATCTTGTTGCGCGCCTCCAGACCATCACTGCTCAGTCCATCCACCTGTACCAGGCCCACATCGGTGTAGCTCAGTGCCTTGTGCGGCAGCAGGCTGGCCATACCGAGCTTCGTGTAGGACGGCAGCACGCCAAGTTGGCTACTTAGCTCTGCGGCGAACCGATACTTACCATTGAGCGACTCACTCAGCTCCTGAGCTACCTCATAGCGCAGCGCATCACTGATCACCACGAACACCCGGCGATCCTCGCCACCTTTCAGATAGCGTTCCACCTGCTCCGCATAGAAGTTTTGCTGATTGGGTATCTCAGGCAATTGCCACTGTTGCAGCAGGCCACCATCGACAAAACTGCCCCACTTCTGCGCCAGTGGTTGCAGGAAGCCGTTCAGGTAGTCCTGCTCAACCCGTGAGGTCAACGGGGACAAGGCATCCGGGCTGCGCGCGTACACAGCATCAGCGGCTTCGTGATACATCCGATAGAGCTGATCGAAACGATAAAGCTCGCTGGTATAGGCGCTATAGCAGGCTTCAGCGGACGCAAAAGAAAAGCCACCGGCATAATGCAACTTCAGTTCGAACAGCTCGGATGCTGCAATCAGCGAACGGTAATAGGCGTACCACACCGACCGGTTGGCATCCTCGTTATCCGGCCAGCGAGGATTGGCCCAGTAACCATCCATGCGCCGGCTGGCCATATCCCGCAATGTCAGGCCAACCGCTTGGCTGGTGTTAGAGAGCACGGCATCGCGCAAACGCTCGGCAATCTGACGCTCAACATCAACAAAGGTACTGACGGCCATCAGCGCTTCCATTGGCACCTGAGCCAACAGTTCAGTCGGGCGCAAATCTGCCGCCACTCGTTTCGACAAGCGATCATAAGCACGCTGCCGCAAGGTGCTGTCGCGCCACTGCGACAGGAATACCGCGACATTGGCAGCGCGTGCGGGGTTGAGCTGAAGGGCCTTGAGGTTGGCCGGAGCATGGGTATGCAAGGCATGCCCGATGTCAGTAGCAAACAGACGCACCAAGAAATGACGCAGGGAAGGCTCACCATGCTGATAACCGAAAGCCTGCAACATCAACTGCCAGAACACCGGCTGCATGTCGAATTTACAGATCGACTCCCACAGGGGGTTGTTTTCCAGCTCCTCAGCCTCGGCCAAGGTGGCGAAAATGGCCGTGAGCACCGCAAACAATTCAGCCTGCTCAACCTTGGCCAGTACCGCGAGGATCTTCAGATCCAGCGACGCCTCATCGTCCTCTGGATTGAGCAGTCGCTGGAGCTTGGTAACTCGATCTTTACTGGCAAAGAACGCGCTACGCAGTTTCAGGTGCTCACGCAAAGTCTGCTGACGCAGCCCCAGTTCCTGCAAGAGCATGGACGTCCGGTCTGCGGCGAATGGCGCTGCATACAAACGAATATCCAGCAGCCAATCCTGCTCTGGCTCAGGGCGAGCATTGTCTTCGTAAATCAGAAAATGACCGACAGGGTTCAGCAGCTCGATCTGCTGCTTGATCGCGAGCGCCGGCATAACTGACCGACGCACAATTTGCACATTTTCCAGTGACAGGGTATCCAGGGTCTCACTGAATTCGCCCTGCGGATCCTCCCACCACACCACACGGCTGGATGCGAACTGCTGTTGCAGACCATCGATGATCCTGGCGAGTTGTGCGGATAGCTCAGACATCAATCACCGACCCCAGCGGTATGGTTCAAACTGAAAAAAGGCACCTAAAGTGCCCCTCTCTGTAGAAGAAATAAACAACGCCGACATGTCGGCACGTCAAAGCCTACCAATCAGGTATTCAGCCTGCTGGCGAAAAACACCATAGGCCTCATCGAAACTCGGACGCACCGAGCCGAACACCAGCGGAATCAGGTGCTTTTCATATTCCTGGCGTATCGCTGGATCTTGCTCAGCTTGCACTAGCGCTGCGTGTAGCGTGTCCTTTGCCGCAACGGCGAACGGCGGAAATTGCTGGCCAAACTCCTCAGTGTCGAATTGCACCAATGCCCGGAAACCTTCGGCGGCCTTTACCGTGACCTGCGAATCAATACGGCAGATGCAGAACACATCGTAAACGTGCCTAACCAGCGTTTTATCCCACGACTGGTGCATCGCGCCTGCACGATGTTGGGCATAACGACGCAAAAAAGAAATCACCTTCTCTGCCAGCGTCTCCTCAATCGCCACACACTCAATCCGCCCTTGGAGTTGTGGGCGAGATGCCAGGCGGTCTACGAGGTAACCCAAGGGCTGAATGGTGGTAACAAACTGCGGGGCACGAACCGTCAGCTCAAGGCTTAAATAGGGCCTCAAGCTGGTGTCATGCGCATAACGGGATGCATACAGCCAGCGGGTAGCAAAATAGCGATTCTGGTTACGGGCAATACGAGCATCTTTATCCTCGACAAAGCCTAAAGACTCGAGACGTTGAGTCACCTCAGCCTTCAACTGACTCAGGTGATTCTTGATGGCTGAAGCCCCGCCAATTTTCGGCTCATCAAGCACGACCTTGAGGTCGACATCCTCGGACATACGCTCGATCAACCCATAAGCCTTAGATAGACTCGTGCCGCCACAGAAAACCAAGCGGGTAGCTGGATGCTGTATATCCAAAACCACACGCAGGGCATCGGTAACGTGAACATCCTTCTCCAGGATGCTGGCAGTCAAAAGGCCGACATCAAGCTCAGCCAGTACCGCCTCGATCAGTTCAGCCTGATCAGGCGTGATGGCTTTCATAGGCCACCGTCTGCTTACCGAAGCCCAGCTTGCGAGTGATTCGGCGACGCCCCGTGTCCAGCACAATGCCAGCGGCCAATTGCTGAGATGCGCCTGAGTTGTACTCACGCACTGCACGAGATGCCCCGACCTTGACGCCGAGCTTTTGCAAGACCAGAGGTGCCAGCACTTCCAGAGGTTGAACAGGGATAGGCTTGCCGGTCAGCGCACTGGGCTTAGCCTTGGCGAACACACCAAGGCCCAGCTTCACCAGCACGCCTTCAGCAATGAGCTGCCTAATGGCGCGAGAGAGCTGAGCCGGGCTACCAAACCGGGCAAACTCGGATCGCAAGAACACATCGTCCTTGCGCAAGGCGATGGCACGTTTCAACCGCTCTTCAACTTGCATACACCCTCCTCACCTCAGAAAAAATAGCAGGAAACCTATTGATTTTTATAGCTTTTATAGATCAAGCCATGCTCACCACTTCTGACAGTATACACTAGGCATCGGGCCGCGCTCCGCCCAAAGTAAAGGGATTCTGGAGTCAAAGAGCGCGGTCAAGACGACAAAGCAGGCTCAACGGAAAATGTCATATCGCGTCGAAGACAGCCTCTGAATAGAAACCTCATTACCCTGCTCAGCGGCCCGAGACAGCCAATAATAAGAATCCTCAAGGTTGCTTCCTGCCAGCTCAGCGCCTAAGTTGCCCTGCGCAATAGCATGGCCTCGCTCGGCAGCCATACGTAGCCACTCAAGAGCTTCAGTTTTATCTTTCGCATACATGGACATATTGAACTGCGCGTCCCTGTCACCTTCGTTAGCCATTCTCTCGCACCAAGACCGGTGATCAGAAAAATACGAATTCAATAGCATGAAGACTTTTTCCACAGATTCAGCGTCTACATTACGAAAGGAAATACACTCCTCCCCCATCCTGAAAATCGAAGCGCCTTTAATTTCAAACCCATCAAAACCCAATCTGTATCCATAGGAAGAGGCTTTACCTGAGACAGGCTTGAAGTCAAAATTCTGATCAGTTACCAGCAAGCCTTCTTTTCCTGTAAAACCTCGTGAGTCATCAATAAGAAGCAATGCTTTTTGCTTACCCAGGGCCGCTGCAAAATGACGAGCACGAATAGCAGCCCTCAGTCTTTCTGGAGAAATATTTGGAACTACATGAATACGCTCAGCCAAACTCCCGGTGGAGTTCAAACACTGAACGTATTGCTCCAACATTGGCTCACCAGAAGAAAGATCACCAAGCACGATCTCAACACTTCCACCATCTGCTTTCTCAACAGGTGTAGCAGATGCCAGCTTCGCTATTTCATCTTGCAACTCAGTCGCTGGCGTTTTCCTCTTCAAGACGAAATGACGGACAGCAAAATATAGAATCAACCCAAGACCCAGACCAACCAGGCAAAACGAAACCACCAATACGGCAACAAAGACATTGAAACAGATTGCATATCTAGTTAACCATCGCCCCCAAAATGAAACGTGCTTTTGAGCAGTTGCTCGCCAAACAGAAACAATTGCGATGACCTGATAAAGCAGGACAACTACGGCTGCGGTGGCTGGCGCAGACAACGCCCCCATAATAGACATAAGCCCTAGCAGTCCATTATCTGAACCTGCGGACTCCATGGAGCCGACCTTGTATGCAATGTACAAATAGGCCAAACCTACAACCAGAAACGACCCCAAAAACGCAAATAACCAATATGTAGCGGCTACACCATAATCACCACGAACCAACTTGCTATTCCAAAGCCGGCTCCTGAAATACAAAAACAATGCAACAATAACAGCACCGACCATAACCACCCCCAAACCACAAAATCAAAAATCAAAAATCAGTTAGAGCCCAATGTATCGACCTGCCTATCAACGCAGTAGATCACCCCATTTGCGTTGTACTTCTCGCTCATCCGCAATAGCTTCCTTGGTCAACTCAACGACCCAACGCTCAGCAGCGGCATTAGCGTCCCTCAGCAGAGACATAATATCGTCAAGCGCAAAATCCCCCGGAACAGATTTGTGCTTATGCTCATCAATAATCTTTCTCACCATCTGATTCAGCTGATCCTTGCTGAGCATTTTTGCCATGCCATACGCAAAAATGGTAAACGACTCACCGTCCTGTTCAAGCAGGTCGTAACCACAAAACTCCTTGTACTTATCCAGAGTCATAAGCAGAGGCGTCATGTAAGCCTCAAAAATATTATCCTGCCTACGAATCGATTCCGGAATTTTATGGAAGGAGAATCCATACATGAACGCGAGCATAAACCCAACTTGACTTTCTACTTTCTCCCGTGAAAAAGATTGAATATTTTTCGCCTTCAAAATCAACACAGAAAGGTGACTAACCGCCAGATCGAACAGAAATTTAGATTCGGGGTCATCTACGGCCTCACGCCTCAAGCTCTGAACCACGCGTTCAAGAATGGCGACTACAGAATCACCAGAACCACCAGAATCACCAGAAGGCTGATCATCGCTCAGCAAGTCCATGAGTTGGCTTTCGTAATCATCTGACTTTTCTAGCGATTGCCCTAAGAACTGCTGACTTGCAGAAGGAGCAGGCAGCAAATCGCTCTGAACAAGCTTATCTAAAAGCTTGTTTCGGTTATCCAGCATAAACTGAACAAAAATTTCTTCCCTCAAGGTAAGCCTGACTACTGCCGGCAAAAATGCATAAAGAAAGCCAGCAAGCTTTTCGACATTGGCGTCATCACGCAATGCTGCCAAAGACGCTTCACCGGTTTTTTCCTTGAGCAAGGGAATAATTTTTGACTTATTTTGCTCAATCGCAGTCGCGACATAACCCAGTAGTTTGTCTTTGGCCTTCGAATCTTTGGGGGGCACGTGTTCAGAAGTTTTGGCTGACGCAACAAATCCTTCACCTGGGTGGTTGGCGATGACTTCAGCCTCTACCACTGAGACTATTGCCTGTGTTTCACTCTGTACAGTGGAGGAACCAATATCCTGCACTGAGACAACAGAAATTTCTTGGGTGGATTGCTCCTCAATCAACAGCTTCGCGAGCAGTTTTTCGCGGTTATTCATCATAAATTGATTGAATGCATCCACGCTCACTGCGAGCTTCACAACTGAAGGCAAACGCTCATATAAATATTCTGACAAACGCTGAATACTGGCATCATCCTGCAACGCAGCTAACGAAGTGTTGCCTGCCTTTTGTTTTAGCAACGGGATTATCTTTGATTTATTATCAGCAATTAGCGTGGAGACATAACTGGCCAATTTATTATTTGATTGACTACCCCCTTCCGCTTCAACAGCATTGATGACAGTATTAGTAGCGACTGCTACCTGCCCCGTCTCAAGCACGCTTTCAGGCCGATTAGCCTGCGGCAACACCTCTTCCAGGTCGAAACTTAGTTCCAGAGACGCCTCGCGCTGGGCTGTAGACGCTTGGCCTAGTGATTTTTTTTCACCTGAGTGGCTCTGACCAGCTAAAAACTCTTCAATCTTGTCAAATAGCTGGCCAATGTCTTTTTCTGTAGCCTGCACAAGCTTTCCTGAAGCAGCACCATTGATATAAATCGTCCGTTTTTCAATATCAATTGACTCCACTACTTCCCATTCATAGGCGCGCAGGGATTCGGTGAAGATTTTTATATAAATGCTCTTATCCGTAATCAAGATACCGTCTTTGGCGCTACCAAAGGCTGTATCGTCGACCAGGATTATCACATCCTCCGGGGATAGCCCATTACCGTATGCATTAATGGCGGACTGTAGCTTTTTCGCTGGAATATGGGGACGGACGTAGACCTTGTCGGAAACAACCTTGCGGCCCACGTCATAGAGGAACTCGCCCATACCCGCATTGGCTTTGCCGCTTGTAGGTGCAGCTGCACGAGGTTCGCGGATCTGCGCGGCCGACGCACCACGACGTGAAATCCATTGGTTCATCAGTTCAAAAAAATCAGCCAAATCATGCTTGTCAGGCTGAACCAGCTTGTAAGCTTCGCGCTCATTAATAAAGAGCCGCCGCCCCTCGCAGCTGATGGAGTCGATTGCATCGTAATCATAGGCACGTGCACTGGAGAACACTTCGCGTATGACCAATCGATTCTCACAAATCAAGATCCCGTCTTTGCCACTGCCGAAGGCTGTGTCGTCGATCAAAACGACCACCTCCTTCGGCTCAACGCGCACACTGTAAGCGCCTACAGCATTACTTAACTGTTTGGCGGGGATATGCGGGCGAATATAAATTCGTTCACAGCCGGCAAATTTCTTGTCTTTGAAAAAATCGATTAGTTCCATGTCGTACTTCCAATGCAAAACTGCGTAGTATTGGTTGGTTATTCTTCTTTGCCACCAGTAATCGTCTTAACCTCGGCCAACAGATTACCGAATTTTCCGTAATTGACCTTAACGCCGTCATCCAGGTCGAGGGTGATGCGTTGGTCGGCGTAGGGGCGTAGGTTTTCGTCAAAGCGGCGGAGTTCTTCGAGTTGTTTGGTGAGTTTGTCTTTGCGCTTTTGCAGGGCTTTTTGTTGGGCACTGCTGGTAGCGCTGTCGATGTCGTCGGTGAGCTTGTCGATACGAGCCTGCATGCGGCTTTGCAGCGGCACGACGTATTCCATGCGCATACGCGAGAGCGTGCCCTCGTTATAGCGGTGCAAGTAAACCAGGCACTCAAAGGCCTTTTGCTTACCGCTGGAGAACAGCCAGTAAATCGGACGCTTCTTGTAGGTTTGCAGGTGGTCACTGAAGAAACTCGTGGACAGATAGCGGCGGATCGCATCGTCGGAGGTCTCGCCAGCTTTACGGCCTAGGCTATCGGCCAGCCACTCCATATTCTCTACAAGTGTCTCAGCACCCCAGACCACCTTGACGAATTCGCGTACTCGTTCGGCAGCATCATCTTCGAACCAGGGCTCGTCAGTTATTGGGATTATTCCATCAGCATCTGCGGGGAATTTACGATAGCGTGAAGGATTGAAGCCATGCCCACCGCAATGCGCATAGATAACGCCCTGCTCGTCAAGACTATAGCGGCCCATCATACATCCGACCACATAAGAAATTAGCCGGTAAACGTCCCTTTCACGATCAGGGCGATATAGCGTAACTCTAGCATCCGGCACATCAATATAGCCCAAATCCTCGATACCACTAGCCTTGCAAAATACAATGTTATTTTGTTCCTCTAGAGCCTTAAGCGAATAGAAATCTCTATCGACCTCATCTGAAAACTTTAGCCAAGAGTCACTTATCAGCCCCACCGATCCGCAATGCAATATAGATAACGAGCAAAAATCCATACCCTCCTCATATAGCGCCCAGTCCTTTTTGGCTAGATTGATAGCCGATTGCGCAATAGTAGATGCCTCTAACATACATGCAGAGGGATATGCAGGCATTTTTTTATAGTCGCCAGCCTGAAAGTGAATGGTTGGATTAAGAATCTTCGAAAAATCCAATGCGAAATTTGTATTCATCAATGCTATCGAGGCGTACAGTTCATCCTCAGACTTAAAGAATGCAGACGGCCCAGCAGCATCGAATACGCACCCAGCAGGCAACAACCTACACGACAATGCTCCAGAAGTGACATCAGACCATGTCAAGCCTACACTAAAATAATTTTCCTCACCTCTAATACAAGAATTTGACTCACTTTTAATTTTTTCGCCATCACACTCCCAATCAACGACATCAATTATATTTCCGTACCACTTCCTGAACTTTCCACCCTTATTATACGGAAACCATTTCCCACCCAACTTACCAAAGTCAACCTCGTGCCAATACCTTACATATTTAGAATTATTACCCGTTTGCACACCATTGGAAGGCTTAGAGATATCACCCAATTTCACGCCGCTTTCAAAAATACCTTTAACACTCCCGCTTAGCCAATAAGCAACTGGAGAACCCGGCAACTTCAAAAAATCATCACTACGGGCATGAACATTCCTCTCATTTTCACTTGGAAACCTCGGAGGCACACCATCCTCCCCGAGCTCAAAATACCTAAAACAATCAAAATCCCCATTAACGCTAGAGACCTTGGAATTCATAAATATCTGGACTGAAACACCAAAATTTATGCCCATAGCTGTAGGCCCACGCCCTTCATATGGAAGGTGCATCAAGCTTAACAAACTGTGCTTATCAATTATCGAACAGCGCATTCTTTCATATGCAGATAAAAACATCCATGTCTGCATAGTAACCATGCTATTTAGGCCAGAAACCTTGCACCAAAGAAATGCCCGCTCAATGAAAACCGAAAACAAATCAGACTTGCTCTGGGGAAATTCTCTTTTAGCAAATTCTTTCAGTTCATTATTCATACCCTTCCCCCCCATGTAGGGAGGATTCGCAATAACTGCATCGTAGCTCAACGCCAAGATACTAGCGGGCCAAGCAAACTGTTCAATTACCTGATTGGCATAGCTGCGTGATAAGTCGTCTCCCTTGCACCGAACGATATCAAGCAGATGAATAATTCTGCCTAGTTTTATCCTGAGAACCTCTGGAACATCCAGCAGCGAACCAAAGGTTTTTCCATGCTCAAACAACTTAATCAACTGCCGCAGGTCGAGCACAGTCAGACCCGAACTATGCTGAGTTTCCAACTGCCCACCACCAAATAGCTGCCCCGAGTGGAATGCATCACCACCCTCGATCTGGATAGCGGCATTGAGAATGACCCGAGCCATTTCCTCATCCGGCAAACCAGCGCTTTGCTGAATGGCCATCACATTGAGATGTGGCGGGTTTCCTTCCTCATCGAATAGCCGGCGATCATCCTCGCGCGCCTTCATCAACAAGGCGAAACCAGCCAGCTGAGCCGCACGGTCGTCGATATCCAGACCATAAAGGTTCTTTTGCAGGATCAGCCGAGGGATCTCGCGCAGGCGATAGCCCCGCTCCTCATAGATGGCACGGAGCAGGTTGTAGGCCTCTACCAGGATATGCCCAGAGCCGCACGCAGGATCGAGCACGGTCAGCGATTCCGGATTGAGCGTGCCGCCATCCTCATCCATCCGTACCATGATCAAGGCATCGAGCTGGGCTTGTACTTCCGGCGTTTGCTCGGCGGGCTCGATGTAGTACGGCATTTTTTCTTTGAGGCTGGAGCCAGGGTTGGCCATCAGCCAGAGGCGCCCCAGGCTGTTCTGCACCAAGTACTGAACGATCCAGTTGGGGGTAAACAGCTGGGTGGCAGCGGGAATGTCCTCGCTCTTGACCACCTTACCGATCACTTCGTCCTTTTTGTCGCTGATATAGAACTGGTAGAGCCAGCCGATGACCTCGACCTCTTGCCAGTCGGCCTCTTCGATATCGCTAACCAGGTGAGCAATGAGCGAGTCGGTACGCAGGAGGTTGTCCGGGAGCAGCAGCTCGGTCGCATCGTCCAACGCCTCGAATAGGAAAGGCATATTGCGGTGCAGCTCGTGACACTGGGCAAGCAGAAGCTCGCGGTAGAGCGCTTCATCCTGATTACCTGCGGTTTTCAGGCGGATAACTTCTTCCCTATCCAAGCCTGGCAGATCGAGGTGATGAGCCTGTTCAAGGATCTCAGGCTGCTGTCCCTCCGAATGGCTGAGCACCCGGTAGCCGTGACTCAGGTAGCCCTTTAGCTCCATAAAGCGAATAGCCACAAAGCGGTTAAACCAGGTATAGGCCAAGGCTTCAACCACAGTAGCAAAGCCTTGCTGCTGAATGCGGCGAGCCAGCTCGGCGCGCTGCTTGGCAACGCTGGCCGGAAAAGGCTGCCCCCCAATCAGCAAAACGTCGCCCGTTTGTTCGACACTGACCGGCAATGTCGGATCAAGCCCGAGACGACGAGCACGTAGGGTGACGGCCTCGATAAAATCGAGACGGGCCTGAGGGGCGTATTTTTTGAGTGCGGAGCGGTTCATGCCTGTTCCTTACGGGGCGACCTGACCTTGCGCGACTTCAGCGCACGGCCATACATCATGAGGTATTTATCGAATTCACTATCAGGGCGTTGATACCGTTCACTCGCCTCCTTGAGGAAGAGCTTGAGCTGGACGATATCGCACCAGTTGGATGGCTTTTTCTTAGCAGACGGGGTTTGCCGTAAATGATTCATCGCGCGGAAGTTGTGCTGATCGATGATCGGCACCTGTAGCGGATGGATCAGGTGGGTCAGGTAGGCGATGGTGATATAGCGCAGCCGACCCAAGCGCTTATCCCACCACTGAAAAGTGGCCTCAGGGGTGAACTGAGCACCAGCAGACAACGCCCAGCGTCGGAAAGACGGCCAAAGGCTCTCGATCTCGCTGATCAAGAGCCTCTGCTTTGAGGGGAAGTTGTCCTTGCCCCAGTGCCCCCATTTCCACAGCAGCGCCGCAGATAGATCCACCTTCTCTGCTAACGCAGAGAAGGTCTTCTTGAAGCCCTCATACTCGTGCGCCGGGTACTTCTGGTAGCTGTAGAGCACCAGGTGGGAGGTGTAGGTTGCTTTCACCTCGTTCAGCACTCGCTGCCACTCGACTGCCTTAATCGGCTCGTCCATGCCCACGGCATTTCTCCTCGGTAACTGTGACTACTGAAGGGCTGAAACGATTCGGGCCCTGAGCGCCTTGCGACGCTGCTCGTAGAACACTGGGAAGTCAGCCAGCGACTCCGGAAGGTCGGTGATCTCCAGGCCAGCCAGGTACTGCTGACGTGCGAGAGCATCAGGCTTGAACTGGGCGTACCAGTCATGCGGCATCTTCTGGCGCTTTTGATTGTTGATGCTGCCTTCAAGCAACTGGAGATTGGCCAGACGGTTGGCCTTATCGGCCACTTCCGCCACCTGATCCTCTGGGATACCCGTTTTACGCAGCTGAGGCTTGGTAAAACGGGCCTGCGGGTAGATATGGTCTACATGAAAGTGCTTGGACAGGTCGAAGCCAGGGAAGATTAGCGAGAGCAAAGCAAAGGTACGCTTGTCGCCATAGGGCAGTTCGACCAACTCATCCAGCTCCTCCTCCGTGAAAGACAGCGTTTTACCGCGCGAGGACATAACGCTTTCGATTTGAGCTACCGGGAAGCCGGTCTGGGCATGGGTACGAATCTGATCACGCAGGGCAGTTAGCAGGGTGTCCAACCCACTTCCCCAAATTCCCGAAGCCTTGAGCAGACTGCGGATCAACCACTTGCGCACATTCTCGCGGTCTTGCGCGTACTCAGTGCGAGACAAGTAGCCTTCACCAGGCTGGCTCACGAACAGATAGTACGCGATGGGCAACAGGGCGCTGTCGGCGCGCAGGTTCTGGCTGTTGAAGCCGAAGCTGGCCAGCAAGCGAACGGATAGCAGCAAGGCCTCACGTATGCGCGACCAGTTCTCTTCCAGCAGCGTCATGTTGGCCTTGTTGAAGTTTTCCACCTTGAACCCAACGCTGCCGATGTCCGACAGCATCAAGCCGGCCTTGAGCACCAGGTCTTTACTGAAGTTGAACTGGTCGCCCTCTTTGTTCATCTGGTCAACGAGCTGATGAATCTCCTGTCGGGCATCGAGCTTCGACCACTGCGCCACAGCAATGGAGAGCAGGAGATCCGAGTACGAAAGCGGCGTACCACCACTGTTCATGCGAATGAAGATATTCAGCACACGCTCAAGATCCTGTTCGGTCTCTTCGTAGTAGCTGATGATTTCTTTAAGGTGAACCGTGCGGTAGAGATGGCGCAGCACCCTCTTCGCTTGCTTGCGCTGGTCGAGGCTGAGATCAAGATCGTCCAGGCTATCGAGCAAATCATCCTCACTCTCGATCAGGATACGACTGACGCGAAGCCACAGCTGGCCATCTCCTGTTAACTCCGTCGTGGTCTCAGTAAGAAACTCAAAGCGGTACTCTGAGCCTGTTTCCGCATCCGGCTCACCCAGCAGATCCAGGTAGAGATGACGGATCGGAAAGGCATCATTGCTTGACCACCATTTGCCTGGCAGCTTCCAGGCATAGGAGCCGCGCAGACCAATGTTCAGAGCCGTCATGCGCTGCTGGCCGTCGAGCACCGCAACGAGATCTCGCTCGGGGAGGGTATTCAATAGCGCGCAGTGATAGTTGTCGCGCTCATGGTAATCACGGACAAAGTCGTAGAACTGGTACTCCTGGCGCTTCTCCGGTGCGATACGCCAGAACAGGAAGGTGCCAAAGGGATAGCCCTGCAACAGGCTGTCGAACAAGCGGCAGATCTGCTCTGGCCACCAAACGAACTCACGCTGGATCGCAGGCAAGATGTATTCCTGAGATGCAACCTTGTCCAAAAGCTGCTTGATCGTACCGCCTGGCTTGTACATGGCTGTTCCTTAGCGAATTTCAACGCGTTGATTGTCAGCGATTGCCTGCTCAAGCTCTTTACGCAGCTTGGCCAGGAAGTTGTCGATATCAGCTTGGGTCTCGATGTAACCAGAGCCTGCGAGCAGTTGAGCATCCACTACCTTGCGCTTTTTGACCGGTACGACCGGCGCGACAACAGCCGCAGGCGTATTAACCACAGGAGGCTCGGCTACTGGCACGCCCGGGTTACCACTGCCCGAGACCACGGGCTTTGGTGCCGGTGCACTGGCTGCTGCCTTAGCTTTGGCGGCAGCTTGTTCAGCTAACAGGTGCAGATGATCGATGGCCGCATCGGCCAGGTCGCGGGCTTCATCCTGCATTTGGCTGATGTGGGCCAGGCTGCGCTGTTTAGTAATTTTCTGCCGGAGGTTTTGCAGGGCGAGCAGGCTCTTGTTGCGCTGATCCGTGCTGGCTTGCAGGTCATCCAGTTCCGCATTGACCTTGGCCAATTGCTTGTCCAACCAGGCATCCGCGCGCTCGTGGGCCTCCTTGAGGAAGCCGTCGTTAATCTGGGTGATCGTTTGGATCAGCCCCTCACCCTCACGAATCAGATTGAACGGAGCCTTGGCGCTGAGGATTTCGTCGATGCGAGCCAGAGCACGAGCGGCCTTTTCATCCTTCTCCAGCTTGGGCCGGTTGGGCTGGAAGTCACGCTGCGCCGCACCTAGCTTGTCCCAGGCGGTTTTCTGGCTGCTGTAGAAGTTATCCAGGTCACCGTGGCTGTCAGAGAGGTCTAGCAGCGCACTACGCTCTTTGAGGAACAACTGGATGGCATCAAAGCTGTCCGGCGCTGCCTTGAGTTTGCCAATCAGCTTGAGGCCCTGGTCGATGTCGTCCAACCCCGGGTACTGCCCAGTTTGGGCCAATGCGCGCCACTGTTTGAACTCGCTCTCCCAACTATCCAGACTGCTTTGCAGAAGGCTGTAAAGGTTGTCCTCGCCATCCTGGGCGATCTTCTGGAACACCTCTTTAAACAGCTGACGGGCCTTTTGCAGCTCTCCAGAGCCGACTTGTTGGCGTTTCTGGATTTCAGTGGTGCGCCAGCGGGCCGGCGTGGAGATTTCATTCCAGACTTGATGCGGAGCCAGCGGGCCACCATTGCCGATAAGGCTGACCTCGCCTTTCAGCATCAGCCGTACGATCAGCAATATGGTTTCCCATTCTGGCCAACCATAGGGCCGGCGACCGTAATGGGTCTCCGCAAGGTCGTGCAGAACGATGCGGCGTGACTGCGAGGCAAGGAGTTCAATGTGCTGGCTAACCTCCTTGAGCGCACGCGGATTAGCTTCACCAGTACTTTCCAGACCTAAACCTGGGGTTTGCGGCGTGGCCAGCATGGCCTGAATTTCTTTCTGCGGATCGCTGCTCAGGTGCTGGATATAGCCCAGCTTGCTGAAGGTATTACGCACCAGGTAGTCGAGCGCCTCTTCGGCCAACATCGGTGCGCTGGAAGCCTTGGTCTCCAGTTTGTTGCCTGCCACATAGACCTCGGCCTCACGCAGCAGACGATCCACGGTGGTACTCAGACGCTGCCGGCGCTGGCGGTTTTCCTCGGCACGATCCTGAAGGATGCGCTTGGTGTTATGCGGCAGCGTGCCGTCGTTTTTGCGGGTGATGTATTTGTCGGTTTGCAGGTACAGGCGCAGCTCACGGGCCAAGTCGCGTTCGTCTTCCAGGCGCAGGAGCACACTGCCCTCCCCCTGGCTGGATTCAAGAATGCAGCGCTGCTCGCTCCAGGTGTCTCGGTCATCCACCAACGGGCTGATAACCGAGATCAGCAGATCGCCATCAACACGGTTGCCCAGGGGATGCAGATCGCACTGGCGGTTCAGACCAAAGTCTTTGCCATTGTCAGGGAAACGGAACTTGCGCTGACCGCGTAGCGCTTCATCAAACAGCAGCTGACCCAGCTCACGTGCCTCATCGGCGCTGGTGAGGTCGACATCCTTGATCTCACGGCTGATGTCGCGCTCTTCGTTGGTTAGGAAGAAGAAGTCATCACCGTTTCGGCTGACCAGGGTTTCCTTCTCCAGGCGCTGGAGGCTGTCTTCGATCTGCTTGCGCAGGCCTTGGCGGTCGGCGTCGATCTCATCGATAAACAGGGTGATGAGGTTATCGACATTGCCCTTGATCTCATCAACGTAGCGGATGAGGAACAGGGTCTTCAGCACCAAGGGGTCGAACTCTTGCAGGCTTGGGTTGCTGGCGGCGTTATCGATGGTCGATTTGACCACGCCCTCAAGGAAGCCTTCGATGGAGGGATAGAAGCGGTAAAGCGGTACCAGGACACCGACGTTGTTTTCACTGACGGCCTTGGCGGCAGACTGGAAGGCATCCAGCAATGAGCGCTCACCACGGGCCAAGTGCGTGCCGGTGGCACCGGCCTTGCGGATACTTTCAAAAATGCGCTGCACGAGTTGGAACTGGTACGGCACAAAGGGGTAAACGGCGGCGAAGTTGTCTTCGTCGGTGAACGCTTTATAGGTGCGCCCGGTATTGGTGAAGCTGAGCTGGTTGCGCAGGATGTCGGCCTTTTCGCGGTAGATCTTGCGCAGGGCATCTTTGGGCTCAGGTTCTTTGTCGAGCAAACGACGCTGAATAACTTCGTCAACGTTACCACTGGACAGCGACAGACGCGTTTTGAAGCGACCCTGAATCTTGGAGAAGTCGTTGGCCTTGGAGGCGCGCACTTCACCCAAAACGGCATCGATGTCTTCCTGCGAGGTGACCAGAACCCAGGCGCGGCCACCACAGATCGTGCCGAGGTTTTCGGTGATGGTTTGCAGGCTCAGCATCAGGTGGGTGTCCTGGCCAATGAACTGGCCGACTTCGTCCACCAGGAACACGATGCGCTGATCCTTGCCGCGTTTATCCAGGTATTCCTTCACCCACCGGGCGAAGCTTTCGACATTGAGGCTGAAGTCACTTTCAAACCGCTCTACCCAAGCATCGGCGTCCTTGATCTCCTGCCCCAGGGTTTTCGAAAGAGCAGTTGCCAGTGCATCAACCTGGAAGTGGTAGGCGTCGCGCTCGTCTTCCCAGGTGGAGCCCGACGCTTCAGCGAATGCCTGTTTGAACTCAGTAAACTTGCCCAGATCATCCAGGTGACGCTCCATGTGGGCGATGTGTGGGTGATCCCCGCAGAAGCCCAGGCGCTCGTTAAAGACCTTCAGAAAAACGCGAAGGATGGCATCACGGCCATCGGTGCTGTCGGCCTTACTGTCGATATTGAACAGCAGCACGTCAGTGTCAGCGGCGATGGCGCGCTTGATGTCGGCAGCCAGCATCGGGTCGGCAATTTTGCGCTCGAAGAAATCGATGGCCTGACGCGTTTCGCCATTCTTGCTGACCCGCTTGTTCTCCAGCAGGTAAGAGAGAATCTTCAGAAAGTGCGATTTACCCGACCCGAAGAAACCAGAGATCCACACCCCTACTCGCCCGGACGCCTCCTGGGGGTTGTCCAGGGCCGCCAGATAGCTTTCAAAAAAGCTGCGCAGGTGTTGATCCAACTCGCGGGTGATGACGTACTCATCCAGCTCCTGCCAGACGGACTCAGCATCATCCTGGTCAGCCTTGATCACGCCGTTGATGGAGCGGTGGATGGAGCGGGTAAACAGACTCTTGATTTGCACGGTGGACATCCTTTTCAGCTCACCAGTCGGAAAGCACGGTAGTAAGGTTTCTCACCCAGCTGACCGAACAGCTTGAGCGATTGGCCGTCATAGAGGCCTGGATAAAACACCACCAGCGGAGTCTGCCCCATGAAAGGCTGGAGGTTGTTCAGGAGGTTGTGGGTACGAATCAGCGGATAGGCACTTCCGACACCATTGATGACCAGGAGGCCAAACTCACTGGGCGGGTAGCGATCAACCAGCTCTTTGGCGACCTTACCTGCATCCAGTGGTGCCTTTAGGGCTTTTTGCAGAGCCTCATCGCCCTTCTGCGCTTGCAGGTCGATGGACTTATCCAACAGGTTTCGTTTGTTGAGCATGTCCAGCAGCAGCTCAAACAGGTTGATGAACGCGACCTTCAGCCCAGGGCGGCGTTTGCTGATAGCGCCTTCGAGAAATAAGACGTGCTCGCGCACCCTCAGCTCATCCTGAGGTGGATAGTCAAAGGCATAGAATGGCACCTCGTTGCCCAGACCTTGACCACCAAGGAAGTCATCAGAGGTGATCTTCTCCAGGATTTTATTGAGGCGTTCGTCGAGGTCGTTCACGGGCATACCTGAAGGCAATCGAGCACGTACTGCTCATTTTGTTGACGAAGATAATTAAGAACAGCTGGCTCGATGGCCTGGCTGCGTAAGCGTAGGCTGCGGGTATCTTCGATGAAGCCAGCTTCCGCCAACATCCGTATGGCATTTTGCCTTAACTTACCCCGCGTAGAGTCGGTCAAGCCAGGCATATCCGGCTGAGCACGCTGGCAGTCTTCGATATAGGCATCCCAATGCCTGAGCTCCAGGTGGGTCGAAAAACGGCGGAATTGGTGCCGCACGACCGTCCGCAGAAAATCACCGAACAAGGGCGAAAACTTTACAGTTGCGGCCAAAACCGCATGAGTAGCAACCGGCATGCTGCCTTCATGCACCAGCTTCCAGAGCTCGACATCCATCGTTTGCAAGCGAGCTCTCGCCAAATTGGCATAGGTAGCAGCCGTCTTGGCTGTGCGCTTTTGCAGCACATTCAGCTCATAGACTTGCCTTTCCCACTCCCGAGGCTCCACGCTCTGCAACAGCAAGCCAGCAATGATCCGGGTCTCGGGCACGATTAATGAGCATTTGGTGAAATTGGCCAGGTAAACACTGCTCATAAAGGACTCGCACTCATCAACCACATAAAAGTGGTTATTTTGAGTGCAGGCTGGACTGAGCGCCAGCCACAAATGCGCTGGCCACGACAGCATCTGGCGCCTGCTTCCAACAGCCAAATCGGCGTCTTGCGTCAGCCCTCGCCCAACCCTCCCTCCCATTGCTGGCCTGGCCGGTTTCGGGTCGAAGAGTGAGCAATTTTCGCGGGCTAAGCCCTGGTATCGTGGTCTGCGCAGCGTATTCAATCGCCAAGCCGACAAGCTCATCGTTCTCGGCCTCCGCACAGTGATGCATCCTGCATGGCCATCTCCAGCAGCAGAGCCTTACGCTTCAACTGTTCTACATGTAGACGCTCCGCACGTAGCGCCGACAGCATCTCTAGGCGCTGCTCCTGAAGCTCGCTCTGGCGCTGTAGCAAATCCTCAACTTGCTTGAGCAAGCCCTGGCAGGTTGAGCGTAAACCTGAGATGTGCAGTTGCTGCCATAGCAAGATGATTGCGAGAAACGCGATCACTGATACTGATAGGCCCGCAATGACACATGGCTGTGCGAACGACTCCATCTCAAATCCTCTGGCTGCTCATCCTTACCGCGCACCAACAATATGCAATCTGTATTTACACATCTATAGTGTTTACATAAACAGGTAAACAAATGGAGCACATGGAGAGGACATGAAAAGGTCGCAGACAGTCGCACAGGTTCGCTGGGATTTGGCCCTTCGCTATCGCCTTATAGAAACCGTCGCCTGGTGGGAGGGTCGCCTAACGACTAATCATCTGATGCAGAGCTTTGGCATCAGCAGGCAGCAGGCCTCAAAGGACATCAACACGTACATCGCTGAGCATGCGCCTAGAAACCTTACATATGACAAGCATCTGAAGGGCTACGTACCGGCAAAGGGCTTTAAATCGCTCTTCATTGATGACAGTGCAAGCGCCTACCTGCACCTGCTCAATCAGAACTATGAAAGGGCCCCGCATATCGAAGGCCTTGCCCTGGCATATGCACATACCGAGGTTCTTCAGGTGCCGGATCGCTCCATTCGCCCAGAGATTTTGAGACCGCTACTCAAGGCCTGCCGGGATGGGCTTCGTCTGGAATGCGAGTATGTGTCCCTGGCAAACCCAGAGCCTGAAACACGTCTGATCGTCCCACACACGCTGATCTTTACTGGCATGCGCTGGCACGTAAGGGCGTACTGCGAAAAGAACAGTGATTATCGGGATTTTGTGTTGAGCCGCTTCAGAGGTGATCCGGACGTACTTGATCACTCAGAAATGGCGCGGGAGATGGACGGTGACTGGCAAGCTGAAGTCAGCATCATCATAGAACCTGACCCACGCCTGAAGCCTGCCCAGCGCGCCGTGATCGAAGCGGACTACGGCATGCAAAATGGTCAGCTAATCGTTGAGAGTCGCGGCGCGCTTGTTCAGTATGTGTTGCAGCGCTATCAGCTCGATCCGCACAAGATCCAGTCTCGTGCCAGCGCGCAGCAAATCGTTGTGGCTAATCTGGATGACCTGAAGCCCTGGCTTTATGAATGAGCAATTTGAATCAATCGCAGCGCTGTAAAGCTGTCTCATGGAAATGCCGCTCAATCGCCTCAACTAAGTCATCCAGAGCGTCTTGTAGGCGCATGTCTTCGCGCGGATCAGAGCTGTTCGGCCTGAATGTCCGGGCGTGATGCAGGAGCGCCTCAGCATCATTGGTATTGAGATCGAGCTGAATCATTTCCCCTCCACGCGACCACTATGGCGGCAAGCGCACCAAAGCATAAAAAACCGGCGATGCCGGGTTCTGGTCAAACAAAATTCACTTGTTCTACAAAAAATTCTACTGCTTCTACTACTTCATCATTCGTGAGAATGCATGGATGATCCGCTACAGCAAAGCCGCATAGCCCAAAACCCGAATCGTTCGGAATATCTACAACAATGAAGTGCATACCTGGTGCAATTTCATGGTCATGATTAAGCTCATTTGAGATCGCGAACTTGAGCAGCAGAAATGACAGCAGCTGTTTTTCTTCTGCGCTTACAGAGTTACCGTCATTGTCGTACTTAGAATAGAGCGAATGCAAAAGCATCTGCTCATCTTCTTCTAGTTCGCAGTAAAGATGCTCACTGCGCTCATTGATTGCTCGGCATGCATCGAAAGTGAGCTGAAAAGAAGCACGCTGCTTAATTTTTTTACCCGCGACATTGCAGCTGTAAAGCCAAATTTCGGACATTGCCCCGAGCGCTTGACCGGCATCGAGAACATAACCAGAAGCCCCAATCTTCTTTTTAAGACGTTTTGCAATAGCTTTTTGAATATCGTTCACGCAAGCACCCCCTCAACGCAAGCTATCCCGGCCAGGGCTGTGCACCCCGGCCAAGCTCAAAAGACCACGACTCTACTGGATGCGCCAGCTCTCGACCATCTCGCTGCCGTGCTCCTCCTTCCATACCTTCAGGGTCTTGTGGTTGCCACCCTTGGTCTCGATGCGCTCTTTCGTGTCGGGGTGCTCGTAGATCTTGACTGCACGAGCTTTGCGATTGCCCTTGCCCTCGTCGCTTTTCGCGCTGGAACGACCGACATGAGGGTCAAGAATCATGATGATATCGCGCAGATTCTTGTCGTACGCGGCCATCAAACTGATCAATTTGCGCTCAAAATCAATCTCCACTTGGAGCTTTTTATCTTCTTTCATGCTCTCAAGGCGGGCCATTTCTTCGGCGATCTGAGCTTCGAGTGCGCGGAATTCAGCAAGACGGGACATTGTGATGCTCCTTTGTTTTGAGGATTTCGAATATATGGGGTCTCCTTTTCAATGCAAGTTATTTTTTATAAACCGCATCATAAAGGCCGCTTTCAATCGCAAGATCGACATCATAAGCGCCATTCCTGCGACAGGATTTGACATCAAAATGGGGTAGACACGGACAAGAGATGCCTTACAATGGGGTGTCCGTAGCCCCAAGCGGACGCCATCTCAGTGACTATCGATTACAGATACGACGAAGTTCAGGCCATTCTGAAGGCCGCAAGCTCCGTTCTTGGCGCTAACGTGCTCTCCGGCATCATCGCGCACATCACTAGCGAGCCTGACTTTGTAGATGCCGACCTGGATCTATATCACTTCTTTACCTGCCCGGCAGATGAGTCAAATCAGGGCAAATTCCGCACTCTAAAAAGACTGGACAGCAAGAACATCAGGTTTTTTATGAGCCATGACGATTCCATTCTTCTCATAAAAACGCTCACTGACAGGCTTTCTGAAGCATACATGCAAGACAGGTCTCAAGAGAATCTGCGGCAGTACTACGTCCAAAGTCTATCCAACAAGCTTTCCATCTGATCCATAACTCATTAAAAAGTGTCATTAACGCCGCTTTTGGGGATCAATGCATTGAAATGGACACGTCAGGCCCTGCTCTTTCTGCACTTTGCTGGCGAGAAAGCCGAAGCTAGAGTGCGCAAAGCGGCCCGCTATTTCGACGACTATGTATCAGAAGTGCTTCAAGAAAAGCACGACGACTACGAGATTCAGGACTTCACTCTCGAAAGAAGCCGAAATGAATACACACTTATCATTCATCACGCGGGCGGGACGCTCGAAATATCTACAGAAAAAGCCTTAATCCTGGGCATGCAAGCAGCTCGAAAACGACTCACTCGCGAAAAAGCCAGTCTCGAAGACAAGCGCTTTTTGCTAACAAACGATCTGGGATTGTGACATGAAAAGCTATGTGAGTGAAAACTGGAGCAAAACAATTGAGTCATGCGACTTCACTATGTACGTCTTTCAGCGTGTATACGGCCATAAAAAAGGGAAATTTCCTGACTATTTTGCAGTCGTTTTAGATGCCTATCTGCTGGAATTTGGGATGGTTGAGCATGACTTTAACTCTCAAGCGCAGCTGGAGATTGACGAGATGATTGAGGCTTTGAGCGCAAAGTATCTTGAAGATCCGAGCAAAGAGCATCTGGCTGGAGTTATGCGCATTAAGCTCGAAAGAGAACTTGGCATTTAGCTAAAAACCTCGGTCAGCTTCGCACAACTGAAAGGCTATTGGCATGCATCATATTCGAGTTCTTAGCGACGGCAAGCACAATGGCATTTATGACTTAGATGCTGAGTCGAACTTCCCTCTTTTTAAGAAGTTGTTTTTCGTCGGTCTGCCGTCGCGAAAGCTTGTCAAAGAGATCATTGCTTGCGAGCACTTCATAAACGAAGGCGGCGATCTGCACGCGTGCGAGTCATACGCCGATGTTATCAAAGGCCTGACTGATATCTATCTACAAGATACAAGCAAAGAGCATCTGCGCAAGTACCTATATCAGCGACTGCGAGACGAACTGGAGATCTGACATGCGCGAGAATTTTCAGCAGCTCATGAGACGCCGTGAGGCCATTGTTTACGCACGCAGGCACCTGGTATTGAGCGCAGCACGCAGAGAGACGGGCTCGTCAAACCTGGAGCTGCTGAACCAGCTGGCACCATTTCACGGCGCTAGAAACGACTATGAAGCCAAGCAATTTGCTCTCAAATCACCCGAGCTCGAAGCAATTCTCACGCTGAAAGTCTGCGAGATTTACTGGCAAAACCCAGCAAGAACATGGCTCAAAGACTTCGAAAGCATGCTGATTGACCTGCCTCTTGAGCTGATTCTAAACCAGAACCAGGAACCCCAGAATGCCTGACTACGCCCAGCTCTACTTCGAATATGAGTTGGAGTTTGGCAGCAAAAGAGCCCAAAGCTTGCTGTTTGTGTCAGAAGATCTGTCGCTAGAAGATGTTATTCGAGATGAAATGGCCGCTGAATATCTACGAAATCCAGAGAAGAAGCACTTGGCAAAGTATCTGCGAGAACAGCTAGAGGGGGATTTGGGGCTATGAGACATCCAGCGGTTGTGAATGAGTTGGAATTCGTTGAGCTATGTATGTGCGTATCACGCGGTTACTGGCCAGACCGTCATATTCCAGAGCTTTTTGAGCTAATTATTCACGCAATGCTGATGGAATTTGGGCCAGAAAGTTTCGATAAACCAATGAGAATTGATCAGGCAATTGACGAGCTTTGTCAGCATCTGGAACAAAACCCGGAGAAAACACACCTACAAATCTTCAATCGCATGCGTCTTGAAAGAGATCTGTCAGTTTGAGGCATTGCGCTAACATGAAACTGCTTCGGCTTCTTGAAGACAACGAGTTCTACGCCTTTCTCTTTCACTACAATCTTGGCCGGGCCCAGCAATACAAATTTCCAGACCATTTTTATGAAATTGCTGCTGGCCTTGAACGCGAATTCGGCGAAATAAAAGAGAAGATTGGCGTGAATAATGCGCTAAAAAAGCTGTGCGACGAGTACGAAAGAAACCCGGAAAAGACCCATTTGCATGTGTTTATGCGAATGAAACTTGAAAGAGATCTTGAGCTATGAGTCTAGTTCCAACGGATCTTTTCAGCTTTGAGCGCAAACGCCAGAGCCATGAAATCCGCTACAAAATCGACTACATGTGCGAGCTGCTTGGAGACTATCTTGAGACTCTAATCAGCGCAGAAATTCACTTGCTGACTGTCAAAGTGACGCACGACGATATCAAGATCAGCTTTCAAGTGCCTGACGAAGAACCGTATTACTCATTTATCAGCTTCGGCAATGCGCTAATGTATATGCGAGCAGTCATCAAACGCAGCAGGCGCATCGATCTGCGAGAGAAATACACAGAAAATTTGCTAGCTGCGGAGCTTGGCTTATGACCGTTCAAGACCTTATCGACGCCCTGCTTTTGCTACCAAAAGACTCTGAAATCCTAGTTGATGGCTATGAAAATGGCGTTGATTCCGTGCATGAATTGCAGCAAATCCAGGTCGTGCAGGTGAAGAACCCAGAAGACTTTAATGGCCAATATCAGTTTGAAACTGACTTAAATGATCGTGGATGGCATCTCACGACAGAGCAAAAGCAGGACATTACAGAGACGATTCAGCACGGAAAGCGTATTAATGCCGTGCTAATTCGCGGCAAGAGAGGCTACTTGAGATGACCAGGCTACTGAACTCTGATGAAGCGAAGTTCCTGCTATTTACAATTGAGCACAGGCACAACTCCAAAAAAAAGAAGAAATATTTTGCGGATTACGGGGAGATTAATATCCGTGCTTACTTCGATTTTATTAAGGAATTCGGGTACCACAACACTCTCGATAAGCAGTCTTTCGCTGAGTTTCGCGATGTATTAGCTGATATCTATGTAAAAAACCCAGAACGCCAAGAATACGCCATCTATTTGCGCTCAAAACTTGAAGACGATCTCAATATCTAGCGCAGAAATAGCCAATTCCAATGCCACTGGAGAATGAAATGCTAGTCAGCGCCAAGATTATCTTGATCACGATTACGGCAATTCTGGCCGCCGTGGCGTGCAGCATTATAAGTAGCTATGCATTTTCAGCACAGAAGCGCATCGATAAGCAGGGAGTTTTGGGCTCATGGTTCGACAAGGCCGGGGGTGCCACGACGACTATTGAGCGACATGGTGACAACTACAAGCTGATCTGGATTGCCAGCGGCGGCTATCGTGCTGAATTCCCGCTATCTCGTCGCGGCGACCGGCTAATGAAGAACGATCCACTAGGCATTAGCTACGAGATCAGTGGCGACCGTCTGGATATCTACGACAACACAGGGTTCGTTCGATCTGTAGAGCTGAAGCCTGGCGCTTAGGCAGCCCTGGAGCGCAGCTTTTTGGCACCAAAACCCAGAGCAAAGGCCAGCAATGCCCAGATCGAAACTACGATGCCGTGTGCTAGCCATGTGTAGAAATCCCAGGTTGCTAGGGCCTCACCAACAAAGATGAAGTTGAGCACGTATACGCCGACGAAAAGGGCCAGTAGAACCCACAGGATCTTCGACAGTACGGAGAGCGCAGTTGCCATTATTTGCACCCCGAGTAGTTGTCTTTTAAGAAGTTGTAGAAGATCGAGGCCATTACGTCTGCGCCCTTTCCTTTAGCCTGCACGTACGCAGAAAGCTTCTGAGCCATGGCTGGAGTAGACTCGGCCAGGTCGCAGCGGGTCATTGTGGCTTTGAGCTTGTCGTAGAACGGGGAATTTAGCGCGCCCTCCCAGTCATCACCAGCTGGTGACACGTGATAGAGGGCTCCTTGCATGACGACCTCGGTAGTCGCCTTTCCATAGCCCGTGCGCAGCCCCTCGGTGTACAGCATGCATCCGTCAATGCGCGGGGAGTTGCCTGCTTTGATCGCCTGCACGGCCTGAGCGCACAGCTCTACATAGTCACTGCCGCGCATCAGGACGCGCTCCTGAAGGCCTACGCCCTGGTGTTCGACATACTGCGTAGCGCCAGCTGGTGCAGCAGCAGCGATCAGCACGAGTGCCAGAGTCCTCTTCATACAACGCTCCTTTTCTCAGAAGCGGAGATGATGTCAGGTAGCCACTCACTGCCGCAAGCCTTGCGTTCAAAGCCAGAAAGAGATCTCAGGATCTATCGCAGAAACGCCCTATTCTCCCTCATTTATTATCTCAATCAGTTCGTCCCATAGTTCTCCTTTAATGCAAAACAACGCATCGGGACTCTGCTTTAGCGCGTAGATCTGCATCTCTTTTGTCTGCAAATGGTGCGGAATATGGCGCAGTGCATACCAATCCTGGCGCAAAGCATGCCAGCAAACTGCCTCGATTTTCATTGAATCTGGCAATTCGCGCATGTAATCGATGACGTTAATGGCTTTGTCCATGCTTCTTTTGCGCTCCAGGATCTCCCTCATTATCTCGACGGCGTTCTCTGCTTTTACGTCACGAATGAGCGGATAGCCCTGTGTCCTTATCTTCGCCATGTTTTCTTTAATGGTCTTTTCTTTTGCGTCTTGAGTCATGTAGCTGACCTCATTTTAGATTTGAGCGCAAAACTGTTACTTTATAAAAATAGCAGCCGGATGCCTGTTGAGCAATGTTTGACGGAAAACTGGCTTTGGACATATTCGGGGTTTGGGGAGTAGTTTAAATTGGGACTCAACGAGACTATAGAGCATAACAATAACAACAAGCTAAATTAGCTATGCCTAATGACGAACCTCGTCAGAATAGAAGTCCCTCACGAGGACTTTTTATTGAAATCAAACAGAGCCTCTCAAAGCCAGAAGAACCAAAGCCAAGCACCCCATCAGTCCCTTGTTGTTCGAAACTGTAAAAATTCAAAAAACAACTAAAACTAGTCACTTGTCTATATTTACAACCTCAAGGATGATGGTTAATCTATACATAAGAATTGAGAAGCACTCTACAACAAGAACAGAAAAGGTGACCAACATGTTTAACTCCACTAACAATTCCATCTTCAACACTGCTCGCAAAACCCTTGGTGAAGACATCCTGAATGCCCTGATTATCAAAACCTCCGAAGCCTTGGCTGACGTCAAGATTGAAGGCCGTGGCAATGCCCGCGAGCAGCTGGGTTTGAGTTCAAAAAATGTAGGCCGCGTAATGAAGCTGGCCCGGTTTAAGAAGGTTTCGACGGGTGTTGGTTGCAACAACTACAAGATCATGTTCCCAATCGGTTTTGTAGAGATGCTGAAGCAGGAGATTCTTAGCACGGCAATGGAGTCTTACACCAAGAATCCAAACCGGGAAGTTGCGGAGCTGTTCTTAGATAAGAGCTTCCTGGCGTGATGAAAGACGGGCCAGCTGGGCCCGTTATTTTTCTGGCTTTGAAAAACTCTTACTAAGCCATTTCCATTGAGATTCAAGCTGCGAAGAACTCACCCGGTGCAACAGGCCCCGCATGCCCAGGCACTAAATGGATAAAATCCTTGGGAAAGCGGTTACCTGTCGTTACAGCGCTGTACTTGCCACCGTCACTTATACTTCTACCCAGTGACCATCTTCGTCTAGCTCTACCTCTACCAAGCTATCCAGCTGCGCTTTTGCGCTTTTGTGCTCCGTGTAAAAATAAGGAGACTCGGCAATCCAATTTTCCATTGTATCTACACTGCCAGTCCCCACGCTCATGTACATCGAAGCTTTGTTAGTCATAACCTTATTCTCTTGTGTTTATTGATTTCTTCTCTGAGCCCATGAGCACATTATGGCAATCATCCATTGACAAGTAAACTAGCCAAGTTGTTATTTAGGGGTATATTCCAACTTTTACAGTTTCGAACAACTTTCACTATTACAGGCAACAAACCCCACAACTCCTAACTCCAAATAACGGGACATCCCAGCCCCATTACTCACTTACCCCACATGCTTCATCATTTGCTCAAAACTGTCGCTTTTAATCACGTAGTAGTAGCCCGATTTGCCACCATTGACTTTCTTTGTCTTCAAACCGAGCTGGCTCATGATCTTAGTGATCGCGGCTTGCTTCGCTACCGGGGTGCTGGCTTTGCCGATGCTCAGGCCCTGGCGGATCACTTCCAGGCGCATGGCGTTTAGCTTGTCGAAGAGCTGCGTGCTTTGCTCAGACTTCCACAGTCTTTCCAGCGTCTCTACGGGTACATTGCCTTCGTCGTTAAGCTTGATTTTTACGTCTTTCAGCATACGCTCTACGGCGTCTTTGATCATGCCGTACACCTTGCCTTCGGGGGTGTCAGCGGAGGGCTTCATGAGCTTGCGGAAGCGGTTAATGGCACCCTCGCCTTCGCCCTCTTTCCAGAGCCTGGCACTAGCTTTATCAATGGTGCGGCCAATAACCTCTTCAGCTCGCGAGCGGAGGACTTCGAAGTATTCCTGCTCGTTAGCAGATCCAGCGTCGGCCACATGTGCAACCAGGTCGGCTCCTGCTTTCTTGCTTGCCATTAGCTTCTTAGCTGCGTTTCTGTTTACCGCCTTGCGACCTTGGCTATCAGCTACGAAGCCGAGTAGCGACAGCTCGTCGTTGTGCGCCAATACTTCGACTTTGAAGCCCTGTGCGATCAGCGTTGCTGGCAAACTGTTCTGGATGTGGTCGCGCAGCCAAGCCTCGTCACTCATGTGCTCACGACGGGTCTTCTCGAACGCGGATGGTTTGATGTCAATATCAAGGGCTTCAATAATCGCCGCCTTGGTGACTTCATCCAGATTTGCAGCTTCGATAGCGGCACGAGTCGCTGGGGCATCAGAGCGCACTTCAAACGCTTCCAGCTGCTCTTGCTTGCTGTATTCAGGGGCTTTCATGCCTACGATGAACTGCTTGGCTGTGCGGTCGCGGCGGAGCATCTGAATGGCATCAGAAGGAACCACCTGGCCAGTGAAGAGGCCGAAGTGGCGATTGAAGTGACCGGAAGTGATCGAGAGCGCGGAAGTAATGACTGGGCTGTAGATGACGACCTGGTGAGCCGTCGAATTTGGGTCAGCAATGAAGGCGGCTTGGGCTTCCCACTTTGCGCTCTCAGAAGTGATCACCAAGGCTTCCACACCAGTGCGCTTTTTGATCGCGGCAGCAAGGGCCTTGGCAGCCTTGGCGCCGTCACACGAGACCAGCACGTTTTCGCCGCCAGCGGCAGCTTCGATTACAAGGCCACGCACATGATCGAGATCCCCTGTCTTAACGCTGATGTCGCTGTGATCGCGCTTAATGCTATACAGCGTGTGATCCCAGCCGATCATTTCAACGCAGCGTGCATTGATATCGGCGTCGGCCATAACGACGGTGGGCGCGTTTTTGACAACAAAATCCAGGGCGTTCCAGACAGCTTCGCGGGCTTTAACTTCGCCGCCGAGGACATGGGAAATTACCTGGCTAGCTTCGTCGATGATCACTGTGTCAGCGCTCTCGATGAAATCCTTGAACTTCGCTGCGCTGAGTGAGTTAACAACGATCTTGATGCCCATAGCATTTCTGATGATTTCTGGCGAAGTGCATTCGTCGTAAGAGACCAGGCCGGGGATGCCGTTACAGATGTTTGCGTTGATCGAGCGGCGGTGACTAATTACCAGTACTTTTCTATTGAAGTAAATTGCGTCACGAACAAGAGGTTCGATTACTTCTGACGTTTTGCCGTACCCGGTCGGCAGGTTCAGCAGAAATTTCCCACCGTTTTTGATGTCCTCGAAGATATCTGCCGGGCTTTCAGGGGCTACGGTGTATACATCTTCATAGACAGAAGAGACTCGTTGTGTTCTGCGATACAGCTCAGAATTCATGCGCTCGAGCTTTCGCTCGATGAGGTATTGGCATTCAGCAGCGGAGCGACCAGAGGCTTTTGCCAGCATTTTTGATTTACCGCTGATGTCGCCAGTCAAGAAAGCATCACGTGCTAGCTCATAAGCAGCTTTGTGCATTGCGCGTTCAGAGCTGTCGTTACGAGCGATCAGTATTGCTACGTCGAGCTTGCTCATTTTGTAGATAGAGTCAGCGATGATTGTGCCGTTGATGTCGGCAATTCCTGACGCTGTTTTGTATGCGGCATCAATAGCGTCGGTAACGCAGTCTTTAATGCCGATGATTCTTTTCGCAGAAGAGTAATCAGCGCGGAGTTCTTTAGCTTTTGCTAAAACGTCATCTGACTGTATTGTTGTGTAGCCTTTGATTTCAGTGTTGATAGCGAACATGGTATTCATCTCTTTGTAGTTACAGTCTCTCACAACTGCAAATACAGTATTGCAATGATCCTGCGCACTTTCAATGGCCTTATCTATTGACACTTAGCTAATAAAGGGTATGTAAGTGGGAGTTCAGTGGTGTATATGTGGGAATTCGGTGGGTGCCAAGTGGTGATTCGGTGTAGATAAAAAAATAGCTGGATTTATCAAGCAAGCTTCAAAGCATACGAGTTTCGAAAAACCAGGGGAAACCAACGGCGCAAGATCTGGCGGGTCTCGCTGCGCTATGCAATTGAGTCTACCCCGCGAACCAAAAATCTGCCCTCTTCTATTATTTTTATTATAGAGGCGGAATACGAGTGTAGCCCGTGGACAGATTGCAGGATTCCGGTTAGACAACGCGGCAAGGCTAGCTGTTTCTCCTGGCTTTGAAAAACTCTTAAACAGCGCAGCTAGCTAACTTTGATTATCCGCCCGCCGACATCCACTTTGAAATATTCTTCACTACCTAATCACCACTTGGCACACACCGAATTCCCACATATACACCACTGAATTCCCACTTACATACCATTTATTAACTAAGTGTCAATAGATCAGTGTATTGCATGGATGATATCTCATAGTGATAATAGAAATGTCAGCGAGAGACTGACACCATAATAAAAGGTGACAAGAGATGAAGATCCAATATGCAACCCAATACTCAGCAAGAACGAATACCGTAGCTAATAAAGAAGCGGCCAGTTTCAAAGACTTCTTCGAAAACGAGCTGGCAGACATGCGCGTCAGCGAAATCAAAGATGGCAAAACGTTCATCCCATCAAGCTTCCGCGCTCTAGAAAGAACAGCTGAAAACGTCAAGGCAATCAGCATTGCAGTCTTCGACATCGATCAGAAACCAGAAGACGACATCATCGGCCTCGAAGAAATAGAGGACGTATGCCTTGATCTCGGCTACGAGCACGCTGTCTGCACAAGTTTCTCAAACACAGCTGATTGCCCACGCTTCCGCCTGCTAATCCCGTTCAATCAGCCAGCTTACCCCGAGGAATACCCATTTCTAATGTCGGCCCTGGTAGAGGATTTTGACGACTTCCTAGATGGTCGTTTCTCAAAAGTCCTAGACCGCTGCTGGAAGAACGAAGTGTCGCGCTGCTACTTCACTTTCACTGTGCACCCTGAACGCCTGAATGGCAGCATCAGCTTCTACAACCCCGGCCACCCCGCCGACGTGCTTGACCTCAAGATGCGCCAGTCAACATACGGCCAGGACTTCGACTACGCCCAGCCATCAAAGCCCCGCAAAACAGGAGGCACCGCAGCTGGGGCCAAGGGCCGCTCTTACGAACTCAACCGCCTGCTTGGCGCAATGTTCCGTGGCTCCACAGAAGAGCAGATTGCCAAGCGCCTGCTTGAGCACGACCAAACAACACCAGGCTTCGGATACTTCGCTGACCATGAATACAGCAGAAACAGACCCAGAGCAGGCGAAAACCAAGCCCAGGCATCACTCCGCTCTTGCCGTGCATTCGTTAAATCTCACATCAGCTGGCTGCGTCGCAAGACCCAAACAGACTTCAAAATCGTTAACTGTCGTGGCGAAAACCGGGGCGCAGTGCCTCAGCATGATGCAGTTATCCAGGTCTTTAAGGCTGAACACACGACAAAAAACGGGAAAGAATCCGCAAAATTGAGCTGCAAAATCGTGTCTGGAGACCATGCCGGGGCGATCTTCTGGCATACACTTTTCGGAGCAGGCTACAGCGACAGCGCGATCAAAGTAAGTAAAGAGATGGCCGAGCGTGCTTCAATTGCAACGAAGCAAGAAATTAATAGCATCCAAGATATGATCAAACTGAGCGGAAAAATCGTGAAGGCCCGCATCAAAAGAAGGCCAGGAACTAACGGATTCCCAGACCAGAACGAAATCGGAAATATCTACATCGAGTAATCCGCTAAACCCCTCAAGCCCACCAGCCCCTCACCGTAGGGGCTTTTTCATCAGTGCCCATGCGGCTTCCCGCTCTGAAAGCACTTCACAATGCACCATAATTAGCCTTTGTTTTGACAACAAACAGGCCATGTTTTGCGCTCAAAAATACATATAAATAAGGGTTTTTTGTTGCACACAAGAGATTGCATTGTGCTATTATAAAGGTGTGGTTGGTTAATCACCTTTCCGATCACATCATCTCTTGTTGTTAGCCCCACTGGTTCTCTCACATCCGCCAGCGGGGCTTTTTCTTGCCTGCGAAAAAGTTTATTGGCAAATAATCAATTAATAAGCGGGCTTTGCAGCGTATGCGATTTCTATACTCTGGCGCTCGGTTTTGACCCTGCGTATTGACAACTTGTCAATAGTCGAATGCAAAAAAGTTGTAGACAGCCGTTAACGATTCGATATTATTGACAGCGTTGCAGCGCACCGTGAGAGACGTTGCACGAAGTCGAGATAACAGAGATGAGTACTGCCATTGATTTAGTTTTGATTGATCAAGTTGAACAAGAACGCCGTCGCATTGCTAATGAGATGGGCTTTATGACTGAAGAAATGGTCATATCGCTTACAAAAGCAACATCGAAAACGGTAGAGGACTGGCGCAAAAGGGGCAATGGGCCAGCCCATATCCGCTTCGGAAACGCGTACTTTTATGAGGTTTCTGACGTCAGAGACTACATGAAATCACTCAAAAAGGAGCGCGGAAGGGAAGCAATTTACCGCTCAATTTGATGAAATGTTGAGATATTCCATCAGCGCCTGACGATTTCGCCGCCTTGCTTCGCGCTTTTCAAGGGCGGCATGCACATCTTCCGCATCAATATGAGTGTAGCGCTTAAGCATTTTCCAGTCGCTATGACCTGAAATCACTGCGACTTGATGAATTTGCAGGCCGAGCTCAAACAAAATTCCGATGGCAGAGTGCCGCAAGTCGTGAAAATGCAGGTCTTCGATGCCGCATTTTTTGCAGACCCTCGTAAATGATGAAGATACAGACTTGCTGTTGTAGTTAAAGATCTTTCCTGCTTTTCTGTCTCCCGCATATTTTTCTGCAAGCACCATAGCCCCCTCAAAAAGCGGAACGGTTTGATTATTTCCCTTCTTTTTTTCTGGGTGCTTTCTATCGCGAATCATTACAGTCTTCGCATCCCTTTTGAAATCCTCAATTCTTATCCGGCATATTTCATCTTGCCGCATAGCTGAGTGCAGCGCAAAAAGAATAATGTCCTGCATCGGGATTATTTGCCTTCCTGCTTTCTTCTCGTACTCTGCAAGAATCTCCTCAAGTTCCTCCGTTGTAATCTCCCGTGTTCTTTCTTCACTTCTTGTGTTAAAGCCCCTCTTTTTTAGTTTAGCTCGTACTTTTTTTGCAACTGTCTCATCAACATCGTAGTGCTTGACATCTTTAGCCCAGCTCAGAACAACTCCGATGTATGACAGGTCTCCAGCAATCGTGACGCCGGAAATAATCTCTCCATCCTCATTTCTGTCACGTGATCGCTTGTCTACGAACTGATCAAGCCGCAGCTCTGTCATGTCAGACATCAGCACGCCCTCAAACTCTTCGCTCAGCCGCTTCAGACATGCTGCTTTATTCTTAAGAAATGGACTTACTGCTCCGACTTGTTCTGTGTACTTGCGTATAAAATCAGAGAATGTCGAGCCTGCTGGCGGCGCTGCTTTTCCATTTCTCCTGACTGAATCAATCTTGAGCTCCTGAGCTTTTGCCCAGTTCTCTGCGTCTTTCTTCTTCTTGAACGTTTCACTGAGTGCCTCGCTTCCCCGCTTTCTGATCAATGCGCGCCAGTTCCCGCTGGGTAGCTTAGTGATAGAGGCCATTCGTGTTCACTCCGTGTTCGCTCAGACGTACACTAAATCTACACTGAACACGCACCGCGTGTACACTCCGTGTTCACTAAATACAGTTTTATGGGGTTTTTGTGGAAAATTCTCACTCTCAAGTTACTGATTTTAAAGGGATTTTATCTAGGCGTTTTTCTGTAGCGCCGATGATGGACTGGACGGATCGCCACTGCCGGTTCTTTCTCCGTCAGTTGTCGCGCCATGCCCTGCTCTACACCGAGATGGTCACCACCGGCGCGCTGATCCATGGCGACCGCGAGCGTTTCCTGCGTTACAGCGAGTGCGAACACCCGATTGCCCTGCAGTTGGGCGGCAGCAACCCACAGGACCTGGCGACTTGCGCGAAGATGGCCGAAGAACACGGCTATGACGAAGTGAACCTGAACGTCGGCTGCCCCAGCGACCGGGTGCAGAACAATATGATCGGCGCCTGCCTGATGGGCCATCCGGCGCTGGTAGCCGACTGCGTCAAGGCCATGCAGGACGCCGTGAACATCCCGGTGACGGTCAAGCACCGCATCGGTATCAATGGCCGTGACAGTTACGCCGAGCTGTGCGATTTCGTCGGCCAGGTGCGTGATGCCGGTTGCCGCAGCTTCACTGTGCATGCGCGTATCGCCATCCTCGAAGGCCTGTCGCCGAAGGAAAACCGCGAGATCCCGCCGCTGCGTTACGACGTGGCTGCCCAACTCAAGCAGGACTTCCCCGACCTGGAGATCATCCTCAACGGCGGCATCAAGACCCTTGAGGAATGCGAGCAGCACCTGCAGACCTTCGATGGCGTGATGCTCGGCCGCGAGGCCTATCACAACCCCTATCTGCTGGCGCAGGTGGACAGTCGCCTGTTCGGCGCCGCGGACGCGGGCATTACCCGCATGGACGCCCTGCTCGCACTCAAACCCTACGTCGAACAGCATCTGCGCGAGGGCGGCACCCTGCATCACGTCAGCCGTCACGTGCTGGGCCTGGCTCAAGGCTTCCCAGGTGCGCGGCGCTTCCGCCAGTTGCTGTCGGTGGACATTCACAAGGTGCAAGACCCGCTGGCGCTGCTCGATCAGGCAGCCGAACTGCTACGCGGTCATTGATCCGGCGCGCTCAGACGATAGCGGCTACGCCCCGTCGTCTGCACCAGGCCATTCTCCTCCTGCTGCGCAGCACCTGGCGCACGCTGACCAGCGACAGCGGTTCGCCGGCCTCACTCAATTGCTGGTGGAGTGCGCGCGCGGATATTTCCTGCTCGTCATTGGCGCTGCACAGCGCCTCCACCACCTTGAGCCGGGGCATGCTGAGGCGCAGCCCGGCGGCCTGCAGCCACTCACGGCACTGACGCGTATCCAGGCCTGCGGAAACTGAACGAGAAAGCAGGGTTTGGGTCGACATGTTCGGGCTCCTTGGCAGCTCGTCTACAGTCGGACTCCACCGACTTCGGTACGTTCTCACGTACCGTCATTACTAAAGACGAACGAGCCAGCGAAAAGCGCAGCCCGAAAAGGTAAATTTTGTCAGTGACCCGACCGTTGAGCGCTTGCAGCGCCTCGGGTAAGGTCATGCCATCTGCAACGACAAGGCCTCGTCATGACCTCCAAGCTGGAACAACTCAAGCAGTTCACTACCGTAGTCGCTGACACCGGTGACCTCGACGCCATCGCCCGCCTGCAACCGGTGGATGCCACCACCAACCCCTCGCTGCTGCTCAAGGCGGCGGCCCTACCCCGCTATGCCGATCTGTTGAATCAGGCAGTGAGTGCCGGCAAGGGAGACCTGGGATTGGCCTGCGATCACTTCGCGGTGGCCGTCGGCCAGGAGATCCTCAAGGTCATTCCGGGGCGCATTTCCACCGAAGTCGATGCGCGCCTGTCGTTCGACACCGACGCGACCCTGCGCCGCGCCGAGCGCCTGATCGGCCTTTACGAAAAAGCGGGTATTGGCCGCGATCGCGTACTGATCAAGATAGCTTCGACCTGGGAAGGCATCCGCGCCGCCGAGCAGTTGGAAAAAGCCGGCGTGCAGACCAACCTGACGCTGCTGTTCGCCTTCGCCCAGGCACAGGCCTGCGCCGATGCCGGCATATTCCTCATCTCGCCGTTCGTGGGGCGCATCTACGATTGGTACAAGAAGGCCGAGGGCCGTGATTTCGTAGGCAACGATGATCCTGGCGTGCAATCGGTCACGCGCATCTACGACTACTACAAGGCCAACGGCTACGACACCGTGGTGATGGGGGCAAGCTTCCGCAATCTTGGTCAGATCGAAGCGTTGGCTGGTTGCGACCGCCTGACCATCAGCCCCGACCTGCTGCAGAAACTGGCTGAGGACGATGGCCAACTGAGTCGCCAGCTCGCCCTGGGTGCTAACGGCGAACCTCGCCAGAGCCTCGATGAAGGCGGCTTCCGCTGGGCGCTGAACGAAGACGCCATGGCCACCGAGAAACTGGCCGAAGGCATCCGCCTGTTCGCCCGCGATCAGGAGAAACTCGAAGCCCTGCTGGCCGCCAAGGCCTGAATGACAAAGGGGGCGTCAGCTTGGCTGACGCCCCTTTTCATCGCGAGTTAGAAAGTAGAGCGCGTTGTGCGCACCAACGACTTTCTCGGCAGATATCGGTGCGCGCAGCGCACCCTACGGAAAACAATCGATCAGTGCCGCTCGAGCGCGCTGACCAAATCGTGAAAGGCCTCGCGGTTGGAGTCGTTGAGCCCCATCAGAATGCGGTGCGCTTCCAGCACCTTGGCCTTCACCACCTCTTCGGACTGATCCTGCGAAGGCAGATCATCCAGACAATCCGGGCAGGGAATCGGCCGATCGACGATGTTGAACACCTGATCGAAACCCATGGACTCCAGCAAACGGGTGATGTCGTCGTGAGTGGTGACAACGGTCGGCAACAGGCCCACCTTCTGCCGCGACAGAATGGACAATTTCGCCAGCAAACCGAGAGTCGTGCTGTCGATACTGCGCGTTTCAGTCAAGTCGATGACGATGGCCGAAAAATTCAACGCGGTGAAAATCTTTTCAATCGTGGCATCCAGAGCTGAACACAGCGTCAGACGGACTTCACCGACAAACTTCAGGACGAAGGTTCCATCCTGCTCGGCGAATTGGATGCGACCGGGGCTTATCCCAGGATTCATGCAAGGTTCCTGCTCAACACCAGCAAGGCGATATCATCCGGCATCTCGCCCAGATTGGCCAGACCGAGAACTTGACGCAAACCGCCCAGCGTACCGCCAGCCTGGCTAACCAGTTGTGGCAGCGCCAATTCCTTCTCTTTCAGCGTGTCGCCGGGCAACAGGTCGAGAATGCCGTCGGAGAGCAGGGTCAGGCTGAAAGACTCAGGCAACTGCATCACCAGATCGCCGTATTCGGCTTCTTCGAAAAGGCCGACCGGCAGGCCGCGCCCCTCCAGGTAACGCGCCTGGCCATTCTCGAACAGCACCGGCAATGGCAAATGCCCGCCGATGCTGTAGGTGAGCATGCCGCTCTCCTCGTCGATAACGCCGCCGAGCATGGTCACGTGTTTGCCCAGCTTGCAGTTGATCAGGCCGCGGTTGATGTGGCCGAGCACATCCGAGGGCTTGAACTGCGGCAGCGTACCGCCACGCCGCCACTCGTAGAGCAGGCGCGTGGTCATGAACTTGAGCAGTACGGTGACGAATGCCGAGGACGCCCCATGGCCGGAGACATCGGCCAGATAGAACGCGATGCGGCGCTCGTCGATACGGAAGTAATCGACGAAGTCACCGGAGAGGTACAGCGACGGAATGATCTGGTGCGCGAAGTTCAGGCCATCGGCCTGCCAGGGCGTCACTGGCAGCATGTTCATCTGCACCTGACGGCCAGCATTCTGGTCTTCCTGCAACAGATGCAGGCTGGCCTGGAGCTCACGATTGGTCGCTTCGAGCTTCTCGCGATAGAGCTGGTTCTCGACGCGCAGACGCGCACGGTCCAGCGCGCGACGCACCGAGTGCTCCAGCACCGCCAGGTCTTCGAGAGGTTTGATCAGGTAGTCGGCAGCGCCGAGACGCAGGGCTTCGACGGCATCGTTCATCACGCCGGCGCCGGAAACGACGATCACCGGCACCTCGACACCCAGCGCGTTGATACGTCGAATCAGTTCAAGACCGTCGACCTGCGGCATGCGCAGGTCGCAGATCATCAGGTCGGGGCCTTCCTGCTGGAACACTTCCAGCCCCTGCAAACCGTTGGTGGCCTGCAACACCTTGAAGCCGCTGTCCTCGAGGTAGGCCGCGAGGCTTGCACGTACGACATCGTCGTCGTCGATGATCAGCAGAGTGGCACTGGTTTTGTGCATGGGGTATCCAGGCAAACTGCGCCAGGGCAATTTTGGTCACTGCCCATGGCGCGGCGCCGCATCTATGGCGCCAGGGCGATTTCAAGGGGCAGACGGTACTCCCATCTGCCGGCCGATTCAAGCCGGAACCGGTCGTCGTTCGGCGGCTTTACAGGTCAAATCGACGAGGGTTATAAGAGCCGCGGGAGAGCTCATAAGAAGACGAGGACAGGGTCCATGAGTCAGAATGATCGAGCGTACAGCGAGAAACGCGACTACATCCGCATGCGACTGGAAGCTGCAGTCGTCCTCCATCACGCTGGCCGGGAAATCCCTGCACTGTGCCTGGATCTTTCCAGTACCGGCATACAAATCGAGGCTGAAGCGGCCCTGAGCATGGGCGACAAGGTCAAGGTCCACATCCCTTCAGAGCACAGCGAGCTCGCCGGCCTCGACGCCCAGGCCGAAGTGGTTCGGATCAGCGATCTGGGCGACGGTCGTCAATCGCTGGGCTTGGCAATCATATCCATGAGCTGAAATCTGCATTTACGAAAAAGGCGGATCTAGAGCCGCCTTTTTTGCATCTATCAGGACTTAGAAGTCGTCTTCAACCTGCCCATCTTTCACCTTGAACTCACGGCTCTGCAGGTAGGCGTTGCGGATGAAGATGTACTTGTCGCCGCTGACCAGTCGCTCGGCCTGCAGCAGATTGGCACGGGTGTCGACCACCTGTACGCCACGAGTGACGTTGCGGGTCGGCACATGGTCGATGTACGGATAGGGGGTCAGGAAGCTATCCGGTACACGCCCGGCAGCGTCGCGCACGGTGCTTGGGCCAAGAAACGGGATGACCAGATACGGGCCGCTTTCCAAACCCCAGACACCCAGGGTCTGACCGAAATCTTCGTTGCTCTTCTGCAGGCCCATGTGCTTGGCCACGTCGAAGAAGCCCAGCACACCGAAGGTGGTGTTGAAGATCAGGCGACCGGTATCGACGCCGGCGTTGTGCAACTTGCCCTGCAGCAGGTTGTTGGCCAGGTTGCCAACGTCGCCGATATTGCCGAAGACGTTGTGCACGCCATCTTCGAGAAACTGCGGCGTGACAGCCCGGTAACCCTGGGCGATCGGCTTCAGCGCATAGGTGTCGACGGTATCGTTGAAGCGGAAGATGGGGCGATTGAAACTTTCCCAAGGATCTTCTTCCGAAGCTGCCTGACTCATCGCAGGCAGCAGGCTCAGGCCAACGAGGGCCATCAGGCCACCCAGGCGCGCGATCCAGCGAGCACCGATCACATGCATTTAAATCTCTCCTTGAGGATAATAATGTGGCCACCGCCAGCGGGCCGAATGCCGCGTAGTATAAAGCCTTGAGCCCTGATTGGGAAGCATAGCGAAGAAAAGCGATGACCGACGAAACCTTGCTGCATACAGCACACATCCCCGTACGCTGGGGCGACATGGACAGCTACGGGCACGTCAACAACATCATCTACATGCAGTACCTGGAAGAGGCTCGTGTCGCCTGGTTCGAGCTGGCCGGCGTAGCCTTGAGCAACGTGCCATTCGGTCCGGTGGTACTGCAGACCCAGCACACCTACCTGAAACCGGTGATCCACCCCGCCACCGTGGTGGTGGAACTGCGGGCCGGCGCGGTGGGGCGCAGCAGCCTGGTGATCGCACACCGGCTGACCATCGCCGAAGACCCGCTCACGGTCTACGGTGAGGGTTACTGCAAACTGGTGTGGATCGACCATGAAAGTGGCAAGTCGGTAGCCCTGCCGGAGCATGTACGCGGCCTGTTCAACGTCACCTAGCGGTCACATTACGGTCATCCGTCGGCGTTAGATTGGCCTAGGCCAATGCCACGGATGATCCTATGCCCTCCCCCTGCACTGCCCTGATCTTTCAACTGTCCGGCTGCCTGGTCGACTTCGGCGCCCGCACGCTACCTGTCGCGCTGCAGCGGCTGCATCCCGAGTGCACGCCCCCGAACCTGGCCGGTACGCCGCAACAGGCGCTGGATGCATGGTTAGGCAAGTCGGCAACCAGCGCACAACTGCAGGCGCTGCAACAGGCGCTGAGCGAGGTGGCCGGAGAACATGCCGAACTGACCCCGGGTGCTGCACAGTTGCTGCAAACCCTGCATGCCAACGGCACGCCCTGTGCCTGGCTGGATGACCTGCCAGCCGACGCCAGCCTGCGCCTGGCCGAAGCGCTGCCCACGCCCATCGAAGCGGTGCTGGCGCGTCAGGCCAGGCCGTGGCCGGCGCCGGACAGTTGCTGGCAGGCATTGAGCCAGCTGGACGTCGGGCGCCTGGATGGCTGTGTTGTCGTCAGCGGTAATCCGCTACTGCTGCAAGCCGGGCTCAATGCCGGCTGCTGGACCATCGGCCTGGCGGCCTGCGGGCCACTGTGCGGCTACGCCCTGGCCGACTGGCAGGCACTGGGCGCGAGCGATCAGGAACACCTGCGCGCCGAGGCCACGCTGCAGCTCTATCGTCTGGGCGTGCACTCGGTGGTCGATCATCTGGGAGAAATCGAGGCCAGCCTGGACGATATCGGCGTGCGCCGGAGCAAGGGCGAAAAGCCCTGAGCCTTTGACTCGGATCAGGCAAAGCCGGCCCGCTTGGATTAACCTTCAGGTACGGGTTGAAAACTTCCAGCGCCGCTGGGGGTCAATGCCTAAGCTGATTCGATAAGGAGAACTCTATGCCAGCAAGCGACCTGCAGCAGCAACTGGAAGCCCTCCAGCAACACCTGGCCCAGGACACGCCGCTCAGCGAGGAAGAACGCGCATCGCTTTACCTGCTGACCCAGGAAATCGAAGTGCAATTGGCGCGTGAAGCCGCCTCAGCGCCTGACGCCACGCTGATCGATGGCGTCAATCTGGCGGTGGAACGTTTCGAGGCCAGCCACCCTACCCTCGCCGGCACCCTGCGCAACATTATGCAGAGCCTGGCCAATATGGGCATCTGAATGCCCTGCCCCGGCTCAGGCCCGGCGTTTCAAGCAAAATGTCGCCGCTTGGCCAATGCCACTTAGCCAAGCGTCGATGCATCGAACGTGTAGGAGCGACGCCCCGCCGCGAGCCCGGGCGGGGCTGACGCGAAAAGCTTCGCCCCGGGGCGGGGCTCCTACAAAGGCCGCATTGGCAGCATTATCTAAGCGGCATTTTTCATGGCTTACTGGCGCGCCAGGCGGCCATTTTCCGGCGTGATCGCCTCGGTGCTGCGATACGGATTGATGTCCAGCCCACCACGGCGCACGTAGCGCGCATAGACAGTCAGCGACTGCGGCTGCAGCAGGCGCTGCAGATCGAGGAAGATGCGCTCGACGCACTGCTCGTGAAAATCCGCGTGCTGACGGAAGCTCACCAGATAAGCCAGCAGGCTGGCATGATCCAGCGCCGCGCCGCGGTACTCGACTACCAGACTGCCCCAGTCCGGCTGGCCGGTAACCGGGCAGTTGGACTTGAGCAGATGGCTGTGCAGGCTCTCTTCCAGCACCCGGCCAGCGTCGCAACGCAGCAGCTCGGGCTGCGGGTGGTCGTACTGGCTGACACTGATGTCCAGTTCATCGATGCACTGACCAGGCAGGATCGCCACGCCCTCCTCAGAAACTTCAGCCAGCGAGCGCAGGCGCACCGCCACCGGCTTACCGGCCACCGCCGACAGGTCACGCACCAGCGTCGCTTGCAGCTCGTCCCAACCGGCGAAAGCGGACTGGTTCAGGGAATTGAGGTACAGCTTGAAGGACTTCGACTCGATGATGTTCGGCGAGTCTGCGGGGATGGCGAACTCACCGATGGCCACCACCGGCTTGCCGGACGGCAGCAGCCAGGACAGCTCGTAGCAGTTCCAGTAGTCCACGCCCTGATACGGCAGGCTGGCGCCATCCAGACCCAGCTCCGCCCACTTGGTGGTGCGCGAGATGGGGAATAGCAGCTCTGGGCTGTATTCGGCGATGTACTGGCTGGACTTGCCCAGCGGGGAATGTTCGGCGGGGTGCTGCATGGCGCGCAATCCAGGGTGGCGAAAAACCGCGCAAGTTTAACGGGTTGAGCGCCACGCCGCACCCGCGAAGCACTACGCAGACTACCTGTAGGAGCGAGCTCTGCTCGCGAATTGCCTTACAGCCAGAAGCTTCGCGAGCAGAGCTCGCTCCTACAACAAAAATCAGTAGCCCAGTGAACTGTGAGAGGCTGCAAAAGCTCGCCGCTAAAGCGCCTCCTACAGGATTCAGACCGCCACCGGCTCCTCCTCGATCTTGCGCAGTGGCGCCCAGCGGCGCAGCAGCAGGTACAGCGTCGGAATCACGTAGAGGGTGAAGAAGGTGCCGACCAGCAGCCCGCCGACGATCACCAGGCCGATCTGCTGACGGCTTTCCGCGCCGGCTCCGCTGGCGATGGCCAGCGGCAGCGAGCCGAGTACCATGGCGCCGGTGGTCATCAGGATCGGCCGCAGGCGCTGCACCGAGGCCTCGATCACCGCCTCGCGCAGGGCCTTGCCCTCACGCAGCAGGTGGTTGGCGAACTCGACGATAAGGATGCCGTGCTTGGTGATCAGGCCAATCAGGGTCACCAGGCCGATCTGCGAGTAGATATTCCAGGTGCCGCCGAACAGCTTCAGTGCCAGCAAGGCGCCGGCCATCGACAGGGGCACGCTGAACAGAATGATCAACGGGTCACTGAAACTCTCGAACTGCGCCGCCAGCACCAGAAAGATGAACGCCAGGGCCAGGGCGAAGATCAGCAGAATGCCCGAGCTGGATTCCTTGAAGTCGCGCGACGTGCCGGTGTAGTCGTATTGCGTCTCTGGCGGAAATACCTCACGGGCGGCGACTTCCAGATGATTGAGCGCCTCGCCCAGGGTGTAGCCGGTGCCGACGTTGGCACTGATGGTCACCGCACGTAGCTGGTTGAAGTGATTGAGCTCGCGCGGCGCCACCGTCTCGCGCACCTCGATCAGGTTGGACAGCTGCACCATGCCGCCGTCGCGATCACGCACGTACACCCGATCCAGGTCCTGCGGATTGCTGCGATCGATATCCTGCAGCTGCACCATGACGTCGTATTGCTCGCCATTCTGCTTGAAGCGGGTCACCTGGCGGCTGCCGAACAGGCTTTCCAGACTGCGGCCGATCACCGATACATCGGTGCCAACCGCCGTTGCCTGCTCGCGATTGACGGTGATCTTGAGCTGCGGCGAGTTGAGTTTGAGGTCGCTGTCCAGCCCCTCCAGGCCCGGATAATCACGCATGCGCTCCATCAGTTGATCGACGTAGACCTGCAGCTCGGCGTATTCCATGGACGAGCGCACGACGAAGTTGATCGGCTGGTTACGCGCGCTCTGTCCCAGCGGTGGGCGATTGACCGGGGTAACGCGCATGCCGGCGATATCCTGCAACTTTGGCAACAACTCGTTGCGAATCTCGAACTGGGTACGCGAGCGGTCGCCCCAGTCCTCCAGCTTCATGAAGGAGATGCCCTGAGCCACGGTTGGGAAACCGGCAATCATCAGGTAGCGATTGGTCTCCGGGATGCTCGCGTAAGCGGCCTCGACCTCACGGCCGTAGCGCGCCGTATAGTCGATGGTGGCGCCGTCCGGGCCATTGAACACGCCGACGATGGTGCCGGTGTCTTCGGTCGGCGCCAGCTCCGAACGCAAGCCACCGAACAGCCAGGCGCACATCACGAAGGCACCCAGCAGCACGCCAAGCACCAGCGGCCAGGCGTGCAGGGCACGGTCCAGGCTGTGCTTGTAGCTGTAGGTCAGGCCATTGAGGAAGCCTTCGATCAGGTTGTACACGCGACCATGGCGCTGCCCATGCTGATGCGGTTTGAGCATCACTGCGCACATCATCGGCGTCAGCGTCAGCGCCACGAAACCGGAGACCAGCACGGCGCCGGCCAGGGTCCAGGCGAACTCGGTGAACAGCTTGCCGGTGGTGCCCTGCATGAAGCCGATGGGGGCGAACACCGCCGCCAGGGTCAGGGTCATGGCGATCACCGCGAAGGCGATCTCGCGACTGCCCTTGAAAGCGGCCTGCATGGGCTTCATCCCGGCCTCGATATGGCGATGGATGTTCTCCAGCATGACGATGGCGTCGTCCACCACCAGACCGATGGCCAGAACCATGGCCAGCAGGGTCAGGGTGTTGATGGTGAAGCCCATCAGCGACATCAGGGCGAAGGCGCCGATCAACGAAACGGGGATGGTCACCAGCGGAATCAGCGTCGCGCGCAACGAGCGCAGGAAGATGAAGATGATCAGGATGACCAGCGCCACCGCCTCCCAGATGGTGGTGAAGACGTTGTCGATGGATTCGCGGATGAACTGCGAGTTGTCGTTGGCCACGGTCATGTTCATGCCGTCGGGCAGCAGCGCCTGGACGTCGTCCCAGGCCGCTTCGAGCCCGTCGGAGATATCCAGCGGGTTGGCCGTGGCCTGCTTGACCAGGCCCAGAGTCACCGCCGGCAGGCCGTTGAAGCGCACCACGGTGCGCTCGTCGCGCGGCCCCACTTCGGCGCGGCCGACATCGGACAGGCGCAGCAGGTAGCCTTGCGAGTCGTCGAGGATCAGCTCGTTGAACTGCTCCGGGGTGCGCAGATCGGTCTCCGAGAGCACGCTGAACTCACGCTCACGCGACTCGATGCGCCCGGCCGGAATCTCCACGTTCTGCCGGCGCAGGGCATCCTCCACGTCCTGCACGGTGAGGTTGTGCGCGGCGAGCTTCTCTGGATCGAGCCAGATACGCATGGAGAAGGTCCGCGCACCGCGCACCTGCACTTCGGACACACCGGGAATGGTCTGCAGGCGGTCCTTGATCACCCGCTCCAGCAGGTCGGTGATCTCCATGGCGCTGTGCTGCTGGCTGTGAAAGGCGATCCAGATCACCGGCTGGGCGTCGGCCTCGACCTTCTGCACGATGGGTTCGTCGACCTCATCCGGCAGCAGGTTGCGCACTCGGCCGAGGCGGTCACGCACGTCGTTGGCCGCCTCGTCGGCGCTGCGGCCGAGACGGAATTGCGCGGTGATCTGGGTGTTTTCCGCACGACTGATGGAGGTGACGAAGTCCAACCCCTCGATGCCGGAGAGTACGTCCTCCACCGGCTGCGCTACCTGCGACTCCATGATCTCCGGGCTGGCCCCTGGGTAGGTGACCTGCACGGTGACGATGGGCACGTCGATATTGGGGTATTCACGCACATTGAGACGGTCGTAGGCCATCAGCCCCAGCAGCACCACGATCAGCGACAGAACAGTGGCGAATACCGGCCGGCGAATGCAGACATCGGAGAGTGTCACGGCTGGCGCTCCCCGCTCTTGGTGCGTACGGCCAGCCCTTCGCGCACACGCTGCCAACCGGCACTGATGATGGTTTCGTCGCCCTGCAGGCCTTCACGCACCTCGACCAGCCCGTCGAAACGCTTGCCCAGCGTCACTTCGCGGCGCTCGACCTTGCCATCGACCACCAGATTGACCAGCAACTTGTCGCCCTGCGGCATCACCGCCTCTTCCGGGATAACCAGCGCATTGGGCCGCTCTTCGAGAATCACCGAAACTCGGACGAACTGTCCGGGACGCAGGCGGCGGTCATCGTTGCCGATATGCGCGCGGATCGCCTGGCTGCGCCCGGCTTCGTCGAGGCGCGGGTTGATGGCGAAGATTTCGCCACGAAAGCGTTCGCCGGGGTAAGTATCTAGGGTGATTTCCACGGTCTGGCCGAGGCGCACCTGGGCCACGGCCTTCTGCGGAATACGGAAGTCGACCTTGAGCGGGTCGAGCACTTCCAGGTTGACGATGTTCTGCCCGGCACTGAGGTAGTCACCGACGCTGGCCTGGCGCAGGCCGAGCGTGCCGTCATGAGGGGCCTTGATCTGGGTCTTGTCGAGCCGCGCCTGGGCCAGGGCCTGACTGGCACGGGCGGCCTGCAGCTGGCTCTGCGCCTCGTCCAGCGCCTGGGCGTTGCTGGCACCACGTTGAAACAGCATCTGCGCGCGCTGGTGATTTTTTTCGGCGAGATCAAGATTGGCCCGCGCCTGGGCAAATTCGGCGCGGGCAATCGCATCATCGAGGCTGATCAGCAGATCGCCAGCGGTCACCGCCTGGCCTTCACGAAAATGCAGGGTGGCCAGGCGCCCTTCCACTTCCGGGCGAATCATCACCGATTCGTCGGAACGCAGCGAACCGAAGGTGATCAGCTCGTCACGCACCTCCATCTGCCGTACCGGCACGATCTCGACCATTGGCCCTTCGGCAGCCAGCGCAGGCGTCGTGAACAAGCCCAGACACAGCCATGGAAGAGCACGCAACAGCACGGTCATGATCAGCCCCTTTTTCTTGGTAGAGGCGGAGTCTAACCGGCTGCTGCGTTACTGACAGGGGCGCAAGTTATTTCGCTATGTTTTTTCGGTCGCCGCCACATTCTGTAGGAGCGGCTTTAGCCGCGAGCATTCAACGGTAGCCCGGATGAAATCCGGGGAGCATAGCTGCCCCCCGGATTGCATCCGGGCTACACATTAACGTTTAGGCGCGGTTGCGCCGCGAGAATCGCGGATAATCCGCTCCTACATGAGCGGCAAACATCACTGACGCATGCCACGACCACTGACCAGCAGGCGGATGCACAGGGCATACAGCGCAGCGGTGGCCAGCAGCATGAAGCCGACCGCCACGCCGATACGGATGTCGGACACCCCGAGAATGCCGTAACGGAAGGCGTTGACCATGTGCAGGATGGGGTTGCCCAGCGACACCGTCTGCCAGAACGGCGGCAACAGGGTGATGGAGTAGAACACCCCGCCCAGGTAGGTCAGCGGCGTCAGCACGAAGGTCGGGATGATCGAAATGTCGTCGAAGTTGCGCGCATACACCGCGTTGACGAAGCCACCGAGGGAGAAGATGGTCGCCGTCAGCAGCACCACCAGCACGGTCACGCCCAGGTGATGCACCTGCAGGTGGGTGAAGAACAACGACAGCAGCGTGACGATGAAGCCCACCGCCAGCCCGCGCAGCACGCCACCGACGACGAAACCGATGAGGATGGTATGCGGTGACACCGGCGACACCAGCAGCTCCTCGACGTTGCGCTGGAACTTGCTGCCGAAGAAGCTCGACACCACGTTGCCGTAGCTGTTGGTGATCACCGACATCATGATCAGCCCCGGCACGATGTACTCCATGTAGCTGAAGCCACCCATGTCACCGATCTGCCGGCCGATCAGGTTACCGAAGATCACGAAGTACAGGACCATGGTGATCGCCGGCGGTAGCAGGGTCTGCGGCCAGATGCGCACGAAGCGGCGGATTTCGCGGTGAACGATGGTACGCAGGGCCACCAGGTTGGCGGCGAATTCGCTGTTGAGGTACTGAGAAGTCATTGCGCCACCTTGGCCAGGTTCTTTTCCACCAGGGAGACGAACAGCTCCTCCAGGCGATTGCTCTTGTTACGCAGGCTGAGTACCTCGACCTGCTGTTGCGCCAGTTGCTGGAATAGCGCATTGAGGCCCTGACTCTTCTCCACCTGCACTTCCAGGGTGTGGTGGTCGACCAGGCGCGCCGGATAGCCCTGCAGCGTCGGCACTGAGCTGTAGGAATCCTTGAGGTCGAAGAGAAAGGTCTCGACGTGCAGCTTCTTCAGCAGATCCTTCATGCTGCTCAGCTCGACGATACGGCCGTGGTCGATGATGCCGATGTTGCGGCACAACTGCTCGGCCTCTTCCAGGTAGTGGGTCGTCAGAATGATGGTGGTGCCCTGCTTGTTCAGCTCGGTGAGGAAGCTCCACATCGAACGGCGCAGCTCGATATCCACCCCGGCAGTCGGCTCGTCGAGGATCAGCAGGCGCGGCTGGTGCACCAGGGCGCGGGCGATCATCAGGCGGCGCTTCATGCCACCGGACAGCTCGCGTGATGCCACGTCGCGCTTGTCCCACAGGCCGAGTTCGGTCAGGTACTGCTCGGCGCGCTCCTTGGCGATCGAGCGCGGAATACCGTAGTAGCCGGCCTGGGTGACGACGATGTCGAACACCTTCTCGAATTGGTTGAAGTTGAACTCCTGCGGCACCACGCCCAGGCAGCGCTTGAGCGCATAAGGCTCGCGGTCGAGGTCATGGCCGAACACGCTGACCGTGCCGCCACTCTTGTTCACCAGCGTGGAGAGCACACCGATGGTGGTGGATTTGCCGGCACCGTTGGGGCCGAGCAAGGCGAAGAAATCCCCTTCGGCGACGTCCAGATCGATGCCGTGCAGGGCCTGGAAGCCGTTTCCGTAGGTCTTGGTCAACTGGCGAATGGTCAGGGCGGAGCTCATGAAGATGGGGTTTCCCGCGCGAGAGTGAGGTGGTTATAGATGAGGGCGAAGACGCTCGATTGCAACGGTGTGTTTCGCCCGCTCATTGCTGGCATGCACCCTACCGACCCTGACGCGCGGAGAAAAGGCCGTCCTGCCGATCTTGATTATCGACTCAGTCGATAACACTGGCCTCACGCTGCATATCGCCACTGAGTTGCAGCGCACCGGTCTCGAACAGGTGCGGATAACAGCCACGCAGATGCTCGAAGAACAGTTGCTCGGGCAGATCCTCGAACTGGCCGTGGTCATGCAGATACTCCATGTAGCGCTCGCCCTTGTCGTTGTAGGGATGGAAGACGCTGTCATGCACGCCGTCGAACTCCAGCGGCGCCACCTTGAATACCCGGCACAACGCCTCGTTGAACGCCGGCGTGGCCTTGACCCAGCGCCCGTTCAGGTGCAATTCGGTGTAACCGTGCATGGCGAACACCTCGCTGCGCAGCAACTCCAGCAGGCGCGGCGTGGACAGGTGATTGCGCACATCGGCCAGGCCGATGCGCGCGGGAATGCCGCAATGCCGGGCGCAAGCAGCGAGCAGGTTGGCCTTGGGTACGCAGTAAGACTCACCGCTCGCCAGCGCATGGCTGGCCTTCAATGTCTGCGCATCGAGACTGAAGGCATAGGGGTTGTAACGAATCTCGTCACGTACCGCGAGATATAGCGCCACGGCCTGACTGATCGGTTCTCGTGAGGCGCCACGCCAACGTTCGGCGAACTCGATTACCGCGGGATGGTCACTGTCAATGAAGCGGCCGGGACGTAGACAGGTCTGCATGACGGGGGACTCCTGAAGTTTGCTTCAGTCTAATCCCGTCGATTGCGCCACGTTGACGACGATCCGGCCAAGCTCACCGCCCCTGCCGCCATTTATGGCTATGCTCGGGGCGTCGCCCGCTCGAATCATGGAGGAATGCACATGCTCGTCATCTGGTTGCTGGTTCTGCTGCTCGGGGTCGCCTACCTGGCCCATAGCCGTACCGCCGCCCTACCTGCCCTCGGCATCACCGCAGCCTATCTGGTGGCCATGGCATTGTTCAGCCCGGTACCGGGCTGGTTGCAACTGCTACTGTGGATCGTCACCGGCGCCGTCGCCGCGTTCATCCTGCTCGGCGATCTACGCCGGCAACTGTTCACCAGCCCGCTGTTCGCCTGGTTCCAGCGCGTACTGCCGCCAATGTCGACGACCGAGCGCGATGCCATCGAAGCCGGCACGGTGTGGTGGGATGGCGAGCTGTTCAGCGGCAAACCGGACTGGGACAAGCTGCTGGCCTACCCCAAGGCCAAGCTGAGCGAAGAGGAACAGGCGTTCATCGACGGTCCCACCGAAGAACTCTGCGCGATGATCAGCGACTGGCAGGTCGGCCAGCAGATGGATCTGCCGGAGAAAGCCTGGGAGCACATCAAGCAGCACGGCTTCTTCGCCCTGATCATTCCCAAGGAATACGGCGGCAAGGGCTTCTCCGCCTACGCCCACTCGCAGGTGGCAATGAAGCTGGCCACTCGTAGCGGCGACCTGGCCTCCACCGTGATGGTGCCCAACTCCCTCGGCCCGGCCGAACTGCTGCTGCACTACGGCACCGATGAGCAGCGCCAGCACTACCTGCCGCGCCTGGCGCGCGGCGATGACATCCCCTGCTTCGCACTCACCGGCCCGCTGGCTGGCTCCGACGCCGGCGCCATGCCGGACACCGGGATCATCTGCAAGGGCCAGTACAACGGCGAGGAAGTGCTCGGCCTGCGCCTGAACTGGGAAAAGCGCTACATCACCCTCGGCCCGGTGGCCACCCTGCTCGGCCTGGCCTTCAAGGCCTACGACCCGGATCACCTGCTCGGCGACAAGGAAGACCTGGGCATCAGCCTGGCGCTGATCCCCACCGATACCCCCGGCGTGGAAATCGGCCGTCGCCACTTGCCGCTGGGCGCTGCCTTCATGAACGGGCCGAACTCGGGCAAGGACGTCTTCATTCCGCTGGAGTACCTGATCGGCGGCCAGGAGTACCTGGGCAAGGGCTGGATGATGCTGATGAACTGCCTGTCGGTCGGCCGCTCCATCTCGCTGCCGGCAGTCGGCACCGGCGCGGCCAAGTTCACCAGCCTCGCCACCGGCCAGTACGCCCAGTTGCGTGAGCAGTTCAATGTGCCGCTGGCCGCCTTCGAGGGCATTCAAGAGGCCCTGGCGCGCATCGGCGGCAACGCCTGGCTGATGGATAGCGCGCGTATCCTTACCGCCAACGCCGTCGACCTGGGCGAGAAGCCCTCGGTGCTGTCGGCGATTCTCAAGTACCACCTGACCGAACGCGGCCGCGAGTGCATCGGCCACGCCATGGACGTGCACGGCGGCAAGGGCATCATCATGGGCCCGAACAACTACCTGGCCCGCTCCTGGCAGGGCGCGCCGATCTTCATCACCGTCGAGGGCGCCAACATTCTCTCGCGCAACCTGATGATCTTCGGCCAGGGCGCCATCCGCTGCCACCCCTACGTGCTCAAGGAAATGGCCCTGGCCGACCGCGAGGACAAGGATCAGGCACTGGCCGAGTTCGACGCATTGCTGATGAGCCATATCGGCTTCGCCGTCGGTAACGCCGCCAGCAGTTTCCTCTTGGGGCTGACCCTGAACCGCCTGGGCCAGGTGCCCGGCGACGACCTCAGCCAGCCTTACTACCGCGCGCTCAATCGCCTGGCGGCGGCCTTCGCGCTGTGCGCCGACAGCAGCATGATGCTGCTCGGCGGCGACCTGAAACGCCGCGAGCGCCTGTCTGCACGCCTGGGCGACGTGCTCAGCCATCTCTACCTGGGTTCGGCCGCGCTCAAGCGCTACCACGACCTGGACTACCCGGAAGCGATTCGTCCGCTGCTGCGCTGGGCCATGGAGGAAAACCTTTACCACGCCGAGCAGGCGCTCGATGACCTGCTGAGCAACTTCCCCAACCGCCTGTTCGGCTGCCTGCTGAAAGTGCTGGTGTTCCCGCTGGGTCGCCGCCATCACGGCCCGAGCGACGAACTGGACGCCGAAGTGGCCGCGATCATTGGCCGCCAGGCCGGCGACCCGGCACTGGAGTCGGTACTGGAAGGCTGCTACCGGCCGCAGGCCGATCAGGATTCGGTCGGTGCCCTGCAACATGCGCTGAACCTGGTGCAAGCCAGCCAGGATGCGCGTAAGCGTCTGCACCAGGCGCTCAAGGATGGCAGCCTGCAACCAGCGCCGGGCCAGGACGCCATCGAGGCGGCGATCGCTGCCGGCATCCTCGACGGCGAACAGGGCCAGCGCCTGCAAGCGGCCGAAGCGGCGCGGCGCCGGGTGATCGACGTCGACGACTTCGCCAAGGAAGAGCTCAAGCTGAGCCGCGGCAAGGTGCGTTAACTCGAACGGCTCGAGAGAGGGGCTGTAGCCGCGAGTTTCTTGTGTCGCGGCTACGACTGCAGGGATGCATGAGGTAGAGCTAAGCAGGATGCCGCGCCAAAAGCTGCTCCTACACGAAGGCCAGCCAAACGGGACAGCGGGCGCCAGGAACTCTATACTCCTGCGCCCGTTTTACCCTTCAGGAAACCGCACCATGGCCAGCCATCTAGAACACCACCTCGCCCTGCTCAACCACCTGCGCGGCATCCTCGTCGCCCTGGGCGAAGCCGAACAGGTGCTCGACGACAGCCATGCCCTGTTCCTCGAGCGCTACGACGAACTGCTCGCCGAACTGCCGCGCGACCCGGTGTCCAGCCAGTACCTGGGCCAGGATCTGATCAGCCAGGTGTTCCACCGCTACCCGCAGATCGCCCATCTGGTACCGCGCGACCTGCTGTGGTTCTTTGGCGGCGACTGCCTGCACTTCATGCCCGACGAGGAAATCGCCCTGTACCAGGCCCTCGACGAGCGCCGTTTCGAAGCCGAGGAGAACGACGAACCCTTCGACTGGAACCAGGAAAAGCAACTGCTGGCCTTGCCCACCGACGGCTCCAAGCACTGATCTGCCAATAAACAAAAGGCCCGCACGGTAAACCGGCGGGCCTGTTGTTTTGTGCCTGTACAAACGACAGAAGCGAAAACGCCGCTCGATTGAGCGGCGTTTTCATTTATTTGGAGCGGGAAACGAGACTCGAACTCGCGACCCCGACCTTGGCAAGGTCGTGCTCTACCAACTGAGCTATTCCCGCAATACAACTTGGTACAACAAAAATGGCGTCCCCTAGGGGACTCGAACCCCTGTTACCGCCGTGAAAGGGCGGTGTCCTAGGCCACTAGACGAAGGGGACCTTGGAACTTCGTTTGAAATCCTGCCGAAGCAGCATTTCCAAATTTTGGAGCGGGAAACGAGACTCGAACTCGCGACCCCGACCTTGGCAAGGTCGTGCTCTACCAACTGAGCTATTCCCGCATTACAACTTGAAAGTGGCGTCCCCTAGGGGACTCGAACCCCTGTTACCGCCGTGAAAGGGCGGTGTCCTAGGCCACTAGACGAAGGGGACACACCCCGGAACATCAAGCAACTTTCCGGCTTCCTTCGCTCTGTTTCTAGCATTGCGCTGGAAGTGGCGCGCATTCTATGGAGCCTTTCGAGGGTCGTCAACCTCTCTCTAAAAAATTTTTAAAATCAAAGACTTCAGCCCATAAATCGATATGCCACTAGGAGCCATGCAGCCAAGCCACTACACTCGGTCGAAAAGTCGATTCTCGAGAGGTCCCAAGCAGTGTCCGCACTCGTGATAACCATGCTGATCGTCGGCGGCATCGCCCTGCTGATGGTGATTGCCTACATCAACCACGCCGTCGAGAACAGCAAGCTGGAAAAAGCGCGCCAGCGCGCTGATCTGCTCGACCGCATTCGTCGCTGCCAGGATATCTCCGAACGCATGCCTGGGCAGCTGATGACACCGCAGTTGAAGCTGCTGCTGAGCCAGTTGCAGCTGCAAGTCAGCGAACGCCTGCTGCCGCTAGACAAGCAGAACGCCAGACTGAAGACCGATATCGACACCCTCAAGGCTCAGGTCGCTCAGGGCGAATCCATCCCGGTAAAGAACCCACCACAGCCCATCGCCAACGAAGCCAAGGCCAAGGACGTACGTTTCCTTCTGGAAAACCTGCACGCCCTGATCACCAGTTCGGTACAGGGCGGCCTGCTGCCCGCCAACGATGGCAAGCACTGGCTCAAGCAGATTCGTCAGATGCTGGTACTGGTGCATATCGAGTTCTTCAGCACCCTGGGCCAGACGGCCATGCAGCAGAATCAACCCGGCCAGGCCCGCCTGGCCTTCGAACGCGGCGTGCAATACCTGCGCAAGCAACCTGACCCAACCCCTTACCAGACGCAACTCAAGCGTTTCGAAGAGCAATTGGCGCGCGCCAATGCCATGGTGCTCAACAACAGCGTACCCAACGCGGATGAACCCAGCCAGTTGACAGAAGGTCTGAAGGACCTGGAAGACGACTGGAAGAAGAAGAACATCTACGACTGAGCAGACGACCGCCTTCACTCAGTCAACCACGTTGACCGCCGATAGGAGTTGTAATGAGCCTGACCGTTTACGGAGCACCCCTGTCTCCCTTCGTCCGCAAACTCTGCCTGTGCCTGATCGAAAAGGGCCTGGATTACGAGCTCGAGGTGGTCATGCCCTTCGGCCAGCCGGACTGGTTTCGCGAGCTCAATCCGCTAGGCCGGATTCCCGCCTTTCGCGATGGTGACCTGAAGCTGGCGGACTCCAGCGTCATCTGCCAGTACCTGGAAGAGCGCTACCCTGAGCACATGCCGTTATATGGCGACGGTGCGGAGCAACGCGCCAAGGTACGCTGGCTGGAAAAATACGCGGACTACGAGCTGGCGCCGCTGTGTACCTTCACCGTGTTTCGCAACCGCGTGCTGAAAGCCACCATGGGTCAGCCATGCGATGAGGAAAAGGTGCAGCAGACGCTCAAGGACAAGCTGCCCAATCACTTCGACTATTTCGAGGCCACGTTGGGTGACGCGCCCTACTTCCTTGGCGAACAACTGTCCATGGCCGACCTGGCGCTGGCCAGCCAACTGATCAACATGGAGCACGGCGGGGAAACCCTGGATGCCGGCCGCTGGCCGAACCTGCTGGCGCACTACGAGCGCATCAAGGCCCGCGCATCCACACAGCAACTGCTGCCGCGCGAACTGCGCACACTGGAGAAGATCGGCGCCAAGCGCTGACCACGCCCGCTTCGTAGGGTGCGCCGTGCGCACCGATTGCGAAATCAGCTTCGGCAACGTCTCAAACCAGCGGTGCGCGCAGCGCACCTAGCGGATCAAGTCTCCCCGCATCGCCAAAGGCGTATTCAGCAGTCGCTGGCGGCCAGGAATATCGCTGCCAGCGCTTCGATACCGGCCTGATCCACCTCGGTGAAACGCCCCACCGACGGGCTGTCCAGATCCAGCACGCCGATCAGCCGCCCTTCCTTGACCAGAGGCACCACCAGCTCACTGTTCGATGCACTGTCGCAGGCAATGTGCCCTGGGAAGGCATGCACATCCTCGACTCGCTGCGTTTGCAGGCTAGCCGCCGCGGCACCGCAGACACCACGACCGAAGGCGATGCGCACGCAGGCCACCTTGCCCTGGAACGGGCCGAGCACCAACTCGCCATCCTTCACCAGATAGAAGCCAGCCCAGTTCAGATCGGCCAGCTCGTGAAACAGGAAGGCGGAAAACTGCGCAGCATTGGCGATGAAGTCGCGCTCGCCGCTAAGCAATGCCTGCAATTGTGCACTCAGCAGCGGGTAACCGTTGAGATCACCACCAGTCTGAGAAAGATCGATCATGCCTGTTGCTCCAGCAGTTGCAGCCCGACCCAGTGGCGGGCGAATTGATAGGCGCAGCGGCCATTGCGGTTACCGCGACCCAGCGCCCAGCGAATGGCGGCTTTCTCCAGCGCCTCGTCCCAGCTCCAGTCGAGCCCTACCTGACGCGCCTGCACCTCTACCCAGTGACGCACGACGAGCAGGAAGTGATCCTGGCTGAAGGGATAGAACGACAGCCACAGGCCAAAGCGGTCGGACAACGCGATCTTGTCCTCCACCGCCTCGTTAGGGTGCAACTCGCCGTCGACCCGCTTCCAGTTCTCATTATCGCTCTGATGCTCGGGCACCAGATGGCGACGGTTGGAGGTGGCGTACAGCAGCACGTTGTCCGGCGCCTGCTCCAACGAGCCGTCGAGCACGCTCTTGAGTACCCGGTAGTCGCCCTCGCCCGCTTCGAACGACAGGTCGTCGCAGAACAGCACGAAGCGTTGCGGCAAGCCGGCCAGCAGCTCGACCACGCGCGGCAGGTCGGCCAGATGATCGCGCTCGATCTCGATCAGGCGCAGGCCGGCCTTGGCGTGCTCGGCGAGCAGGGCACGCACCAGCGACGACTTGCCAGTGCCACGCGCGCCCCAGAGCAAGGCATGGTTGGCCGGCATGCCGCTGACGAACTGACGGGTGTTACGTGCCAGTTGCTCGCGCTGGGCGTCCACACCCAGCAGGTCGCTCAGCGACAGGTCGAGGCTGACATCCAGTGGCAGCAGGTAGCCACTGCGACCATCACGCACCCAGCGCGCCGCCACGCACTTGCTCCAGTCCACCTCCGGACGCAGTGCAGGCAGCAGGGGTTCGATGCGCTCCAGCACCTGCTCGGCGCGGGCAAGAAAATCCAGTAACCGGGAATCCACGATCTACTACTCCTTTTGCGCAGAGCCGCACGTTGCAGGCTCTGCCGGTACAGGGTCGCTATCAGCTATGCTTGGCAGGCGCCCAAGGATCAGAGACCACGCACGCCTTTATGGACATTTCGCTCACCAATCGCCTGTCGTTCAAACAGGCCGGCCTGACCGTCCTGGTGGCGTTTATCCTTGGTACGCTGCTGAGCGTCACCCAGGTGGCGGTCGATTATGCCAGCGAAGAGGCCTCCATCAACCGCGAGATTCGCGCGCTGCTGGAAATCAGCCACAACCCCGCCGCCCGTATCGCCTACAACATCGACGCGGAACTGGCGCAGGAGCTGGTCCTCGGCCTGCTGCGCTCGCCCGCGGTGACCCGCGCCGAACTGATCGACAACAACGGCCTGGTGCTGGCCAGCGTCAGCCGCCCACGCCGGGAAAGCCGCTACCGGGTCTTCAGCGACAGCCTGTTCGGGGCCCAGCGGCAGTTCCAGGACCCGCTCCACGTCAGCCATGCACCCAACGAAGCCCTGGGCTTTCTACGCCTGGAAGTCGACACCTACGCCTTCGGCAGTCACTTTCTCAGACGTTCGCTGCTGACTCTGCTCACCGGCTTCGCGCGCAGCCTGCTGCTGTCACTGATCCTGCTGGTGCTGTTCTATTTCATGCTGACCAAGCCCCTGACCGGGGTGATTCGTGCACTCAGCGAACGCAACCCGCAAGACCCGCAGCACCGCCCCGTGCCCTGCCCCAAGGGCCACGAGCGCGACGAGATCGGTACCCTGGTGGAGGTCACCAACCGCCAATTGTCGAGCATCGCCCAGGAGATCGAGCAAAGACGCAACGCCGAAGACCGCCTGACCCAGTACCTGAACGAACTGGAAAATATCGTCTCGGCGCGCACCGCCGAGCTCAAGGCCACCAACGCCCGCCTCAGCCAGTCCAACCGCGAACTGGAGGTAGCGCGTACCACCGCCCTGAACATGGCGCAGGCGCGCTCGGCCTTTCTGGCCAACATGAGCCACGAGATCCGTACGCCGCTCAACGGCCTGCTGGGCATGCTCGCGCTGGCTCTGGACGGCCCACTCAGCGCCGAGCAGCGCCAGCAGCTGGGCATTGCCCATGACTCCGGCAAGGTGCTGGTGGAACTACTCAACGACATTCTCGACCTGTCCAAATTCGAAGCAGGCCAGCTCGAACTGGAGGAAATTCCCTTCGACCTCGGCGCCTTGGCCGAGGAAACCGCCAGCCTGCTGTCACAGAACGCCGCCAGCGCAGTCGAGCTGACTTGCCTGATCGACCCGGCACTGCCGACCCAGGTGCTGGGCGACCCGACACGGGTGCGCCAGATCGTCAGCAACCTGCTGTCCAACGCGCTCAAATTCACCCGCTTCGGCCGCGTCGACCTGATCGTCGCCTGCAGTAAGGACGGCATCAGCATCCGCGTGCGCGATACTGGCATCGGCATCGCCGAAGATGCTCAGGCGCGCATCTTCCAGCCCTTCGCCCAGGCCGAAGTCGGCATCACCCGTGAGTACGGCGGCACCGGGCTAGGCCTGGCGCTGACGCGGCGCCTGTGCGAAGCAATGCATGGCAAGCTGACGCTGCAGTCGAAAGAGGGCTTCGGCAGCGAGTTCTGCGCGCAACTGCCGCTGCCCGCCCATGCGCAAGCCGGTTCCCAACCTGTGCTGGACGGCCGCATCGTCGCGCTGACGCCGGCCAGCAGCGGCCTGCAGCAGATGCTCAGCCAGTGGCTGCCAGCCTGGGGCCTGGGTTATCAGCGCCTGGATACCGATACCAGCCTGCACGGCGTGGATGCCGACCTGCTGATCAGCGATTGCCCGGAATGCCTGCTGGGTATTCGCCCGGCGATCAGCACGCCGATACTGCTGGTCACCGCCTATGGCAACTTCCTGCCGCACGAGCAGGCGCAGCGTCTCATGCCGCTGCTGCAGATCGCCCGCCCGCTGGCGCGCAATGGCCTGCTACAGGTGCTGCGGCACATCCTCCACAGCGACGACGGCAACCTGCACAGCAGCGCCCAGACGCAAGCTGCGCGAGAAAGTACAGCGCGCGTGCTGCTGGTCGAAGACAACCCGGTCAACCAGATGGTCGCCAAAGGCATGCTGGCCAAGCTCGGCTACCAGGTGTTGGTCGCCGCACACGGCGCTGAAGCATTGGAGGTGCTGGAGCAGGAGCCCATCGACCTGATCCTGATGGACTGCAACATGCCGGTGATGGATGGCTACGAAGCCAGCCGACGCATCCGCAGCAATGGCCGCTGGCCGGAGTTGCCCATCGTCGCCCTGACCGCCAATGCGCTGTCCGACGAGCGCGAGCGCTGCCGCGCTGCTGGCATGAACGATTACCTGGCCAAACCCTTCCGCCGTGAAGAACTGGCAGTCATGCTCGACACCTGGCTGCCCGATGAGGTCAATCGCTGAGCCGAGCCAGTAGCCGATCCAGGCTGCGCCGCAGCCCTTCCATCTCCAGCAGATCCTGATCGCCGAACTGGCAGAGCAACTGCGCCTTGAGCGGCAGGACCTGCGCCTGCAGCGCCCTGCCAGCCTCGCTCAGGGCCAGATGCACCTCACGTTCATCCGTCTGCGCGCGACGACGCTGCACCAGGTCCATCTGCTCCAGACGCTTGAGCAGCGGCGTCAGGGTGCCGGAATCCAGCTGCAGGCGTTGCCCGAGCGCCTTGAGCGTCGGCTGCTCGGGCGCCCGCTCCTGCCATTCCCACAGCACCAGCATCGCCAGATACTGCGGGTAGGTCAGGCCGAGGGCGTCGAGCATCGGCTTGTAGGCGCGGATCACCGCGCGCGAGGCGGCGTAAAGCTTGAAGCACAGCTGATTGTCCAGCTGCAGCCCGGCGGTGTCGAAAGCACTCATTTCAGCAGGGCTTCGATCTCGCTGCTCAGTTCTTCGGGCTTGGTGGTCGGGGCGAAGCGCTTGACCACCTTGCCGTCCTCGCCAATCAGAAACTTGGTGAAGTTCCACTTGATGCCCTGGCTGCCCAGCAGGCCCGGCGCGCGCTTCTTCAACTGCACGAACAGCGGGTGAGCATCGCTGCCATTGACGTCGACCTTCTTGAACAGTGGGAAGCTGACGCCGAAGTTCAGCTCGCAGAACTCGGAGATCGCGCCCTCGTCACCCGGCTCCTGCTTGCCGAACTGATTGCAGGGGAAACCGAGCACTACCAGTCCTTTGTCCTTGTATTGCTGCCAGACGTTTTCCAAGCCTTTGTACTGCGGGGTGAAGCCACATTTGCTGGCGGTATTGACCACCAGCACAGCCTTGCCGCCAAAGTCGGCCAAGGTCTTCTGCTCGCCCTTGATGGTGGTGACCGGAATATCGAAAAGTGCGTTGCTCATGGGGGAATCGTCCTGAATGGGCTTGAAGTGACGAACAAAGTAGCGAGCAATTAAATTGCATGCAATTTAATTAATGCAAAATAAGGCATGCGAATACACGCTATCTCGTAAGGTGGGTTAGCGGCGCCGAATGCAGGGCGTCCAAACGCAGATGAACCCAGCGCGCTCGGATGGCCGCCCCACGTAACCCACCAGGCGGTGTGTCGCGTTGCACCGATGGTGGGTTACGCCGCACCGGGCTTAGCAAACTGTTCTGCAAGCGTGACAGGCGGCCAACCTACCCTACGAAACGGTGGCGCCCAGGGCTCGTACCAGAGCAGCCAGCGGCGCTGAATCCCCCTGAATACGCACGCGCAAGCCATCGATCTCGCGGCGCATGGGGTAATGCTTGCGCAGGCGGTCGAAGCCGGCGCGACGGGTATCGGCATCGCCAACCAGGCTGCGGCGAAAGTCGGCATCGTCGCGGCGCGGGTCATAGACCGCGCGGCAAATGCTGGCCAGCGCCCAGGCAGGATCGGCGCTGCCGTCGATGCTCAGCTCACTCAACCAGGGCGCCGGCAACAGATCGGCCAGGCTCACCTGCTCGGCTACGCCCAGCGCCCGGCAGCAGGCCTGGTAGATCTGCGCCGTGCCGCGCAGCTTGCCGTCCAGGCTGTAGCCAGCAATGTGCGGCGTGGCCAGTTGGCACAGCGCGGCCAGCTCGACATCGGCCTGCGGTTCGCCTTCCCAGACGTCCAGCACGGCCTTCAGATCAGGCCGCTGTGGCAGCAGGCTGCGCAGCGCGGCGTTGTCCACCACGGCACCGCGACTGGCATTGATCAGCCAGGTGCCAGGCCTGAGCGCAGCCAGACGCGCCGCATCGAGCAGGTGACGGGTCGAAGCGTCCAGCGGCGTGTGCAGGCTGATCACATCGCATTCGCCGATGATCTGCTCCAGGCTGACGAAGTCGCCGCCCTCGGCGGCCTGGCGCGGCGGGTCGCACACCCGTACCTGCCAGCCGAGACCATGCAGCAGATTGACCAGACGCCCACCGACCTGCCCCGCCCCGACCACGCCATAGACACGCGCAGCCGGGTCAACGCCCTCACGCTCGGCAAGGGTCAGCACGCTGCCCAGCACGTAATCCACCACGCCACGGGCGTTGCAGCCCGGTGCGCTGCTCCAGGCGATGCCGGCTGCGGCGAAGTATTCGAGATCCAGATGGTCGGTGCCGATGGTGCAGGTGCCGACAAAACGCACCCGGCTGCCTTCGAGCAAGGCGCGGTTCACCTGGGTCACCGAGCGCACCAGCAAGAGGTCGGCATCACGCACATCGGCCGCCGTGATGGCGCGCCCTGGCAAGCGGCGGATGCTGCCGAACGCAGCGAAGAACTCATCGAGCAGGGGAATGTTTTCGTCGGCGACTATGTGCATGACAGGCTCCATCGGGCAGGTCGCCATTCTAAGTCAGCCGGCACCTCAGCGTCGCCCCACAGGCCGCCAGACAGAGGGGCACATCGTCCTTTCCTGACCGACACGTCAAGGCGTAGACTAAGCGGTTTCCTGCTATCCCGAAGAATCGAAATGTCCACCGACACCCGCCTTGGCCGCGTGCGCACGGAACTGCGCAGCCTGCTCATTCTGGCCACGCCGATCATCATCGCCCAGTTGGCGCACACCGCCATGGGCTTCGTCGATACGCTGATGGCCGGGCGCGTCAGCCCGCAGGACCTGGCAGCCGTGGCGCTGGGCAACTCGATCTGGGTGCCGGTTTTCCTGCTGATGACCGGCATCCTGCTGGCCACCACGCCCAAGGTGGCGCAGCGCTTCGGCGCTGGCGAAGAGGCCGATATCGGCCCACTGGTGCGTCAGGCACTCTGGCTGGCGCTGGCCGTCGGCGGTAGTGCTGCGGCGCTGCTGTGGAACGCCGAGTTCATCCTGCGCACCATGAACGTCGACCCGGCGCTGATCACTCCGGCCATGGGCTACCTGCGCGCCGTGGCCTGCGGCTTCCCGGCGGTGGCGCTGTATCACGTGCTGCGCTGCTTCAGCGATGGCCTCGGCCACACCCGCCCGGCCATGGTGCTGGGCATCATCGGCCTGCTGCTGAACATTCCTGCCAACTACATCTTCATCTACGGCAAGTTCGGCCTGCCGGCCATGGGCGGTGTCGGCTGCGGCTGGGCGACCGCGCTGGTGATGGGCTTCATGCTGATCGGCATGCTGCTCTGGGTGAAGTGGGCGCCCTACTACCGTGCCAGCGCGCTGTTCACCCGCTTCGAATGGCCGCAGTGGACGGTGATCAAACGCCTGCTGAGCATCGGTGTGCCAATCGGTATCGCGGTATTTGCCGAATCGAGCATCTTCGCGGTGATCGCCCTGCTGATCGGCGGTCTCGGCGCCACGGTGGTTGCCGGGCACCAGATCGCGCTCAACTTCAGCTCCATGGTGTTCATGATCCCTTACTCATTGGCCATGGCCGCCACCGTGCGCGTCGGCCAGGCACTGGGCCGTGGTCAGCCGCGCGAGGCGCGCTTCGCTGCCGGGGTAAGCATGGCGGCGGCGCTGGGCTACGCCTGCGTATCGGCCAGCCTGATGTTCCTGCTGCGCGAACAGATCGCGCAGATCTACACCCCGGACAAGACGGTGATCGCCGTGGCGGCAACGCTGATCGTCTATTCGGCGCTGTTCCAATTCTCCGATGCCATCCAGGTGACAGCCGCCGGCGCGCTGCGCGGCTACCAGGACACGCGCATCACCATGCTGCTGACGCTGTTCGCCTATTGGGGCATTGGCCTGCCGGTGGGTTATGCGCTGGGGCTGTCCGACCTGTTCGGCGAACCCAGCGGCCCCAGTGGCCTGTGGCAGGGGCTGGTGGTGGGGCTGACCTGCGCCGCCGCGATGCTCACCGTGCGCCTGGCGCGCAGCGCGCGCAAGCGCATCCGCCGGGCCGTCTGAGTCATTGGATAGGCAGGAAATCAGCTCTAGACTGAGCGCATGATTCGACCTGCCCTGCTCCTCTGCTTCCTTCTGCTCGCCGGCTGCGGTCCGGCCAACGATGGCCTGGCCCTGCAGAGCGATTACCTCGAACGCCTGCAGCGCTCGCTCGATGCACCGAACGTCAGCTCGCTCGATAAGCGCAGCATCAGTCAGTACCGCCTGCCAGCCCGGCGCGAGCGGCTTTCGGATATCCCCGAACTGCGCATCGGCCTGCTCGATCTGGTGATCGACGCGCGGCGCTGTCCGCATCTGCAGCAGTTGATCAGCCGACGCAACAGCAGCCTGGGCAAACAGTTGATGCCCAGCCAGCGTCTGGGCTACGAAGGCGATCTGCTACGCGCCATCGACGACTGCCTGCCGCATCTGCAGGACGACTCCAGCCTGAAGGCCACCCTGCAACGCCTGGCCGACGACAAGCGCCAGCAACTGCCTGCAGTATTCTGGAATGCGCTCAATGGCAGTCCGGAGTTCGAGAACTACCTGCGTTTCGCTGATAAAGCCTTGCCGGTGGACATGCTGGAAGACAGCGCCGCGCTGGACGCATTGCAGCGGCTGGCGAGCATCGGCGCCGCCCTGCCTGCGCAACTGCCGCCGAGCGCCAGTGAGCTGGAACCGCAGTTCTTCGCCCTCTACGCCAGCGAGCAAGGCGGCCAGTTGATTACCAGCCTGGCCAGCCTGCGCCACAGCCTCGACGCAGGCAGCGAACTGCTGGAGCAACGCCAGCGCAATCGCCCACTCTGCCCGCTGGGTCAGGCGACGCCACGCGGGCGCATCCTGCAGAACATCTTCATCAAGTTCTACGCTGGCGGCCTGCAACCCTACCTGGCACAGGTCGACCAACGCGGCCAGCAGTGGCAGGCAGCGCTGCTGCAATTGCAGCGCATCGACGGTATTCCCACCGCCACCCGCGAGCACCTGCAGCGTTTGGCAGGCGAACAGGATTCGTTATGGCAGGATTTCCGCGCCGCCACGGCGCGTCACGTCAAGGCCTGGCAGGCTTTGCTAAACAGCTGCGGCCTGGCGCCGGGACAGGCGGGATGGCACAGCGAAAGCTAGCAAACCGTAGGGCGGGTGTAACCCGCCATCGCGACCAACAACATCCGCTATTTGGCGGGTTGCACCCGCCCTACGAGATAACTGTCTAGTCGGCCTTCTTGCGAATCCAGTACAGGTAGGTGCCGTCTTCCTCGGCCTGGCCGAGCAGTTCGTGACCGAGGAACACGCAAAACTTGGGAATATCACGACGGGTCGACGGATCGGTAGCGATCACCTTGAGCAGGCCGCCCGGCGACAGGTCGCGCACCTTGTTGTGCAGCATCATCACCGGTTCCGGGCAATTCAGGCCGCTGGCGTCGAGCAGGTCATCGTGATTGAGGGTCAGGGCTTCGGACATAAGGGGCTCCACAAACAGGCGCGCATTGTCGCGCAAAGCTGACCTTCAGGTCACCTGCGCGCACAATCCTGAGACCTGCGCGCAGATCATCACTTGCCATGCCGACGCAGATGGCAGGTCACTTCCTCACGGTCGTGATACAGCTGCTTGCAGCCGATGCTGACCTTCAGGCCGCGCTCGGCCAGCCCCGATTCGATGCGATCGAGCAGGCGCCGCACTTCGGCGTAACGCTGCTTCATCGGCAGCTTGAGATTGACCACCGCCTCGCGACAAAGCCCTTCGCCCAGCCAGGTTTCGATCATCGCCGCCGTGCGTGCCGGCTTCTCGACGATGTCGCAGACCATCCAGTGCACCGGATGCCGTGGACGGAAGGTGAAGCCATCGGCGCGCTGATGCACGACGAAGCCGGAGTACATCAGGCTTTCGGCCATCGGCCCGTTGTCCACGGCGGTGACGCGGATTTCCCGATTGACCAGTTGCCAGGTCCAGCCGCCAGGTGCTGCCCCCAGGTCAACTGCGGTCATCCCCGGCGCCAGGCGCTGATCCCACTGCTCGCGCGGGATGAAATGGTGCCAGGCCTCCTCCAGCTTGAGCGTCGAGCGGCTCGGCGCCTCGCGCGGGAACTTCAAGCGCGGAATGCCCATCGGCCACATCGCCTGGTTGTCCGCCTCGGCGATACCGGCGAATACCTCACGGCCGCTCTTGAAGGTCAGCAGCAGGCGCGGCTTCTTCGCGTCGTCCACCAACTTGCCGGCCTTGAGCAGCGCCTTGCGCAGCGGCACCTCGAACTTCTTGCAGAAGGTCGAGAGCTCCTTGCCGTCGTTGGTATCCACCACTTCCAGCCACAGGCTGCCGCACACCGGATAGTCCGCCAGGGCGTCGAGCAGCACACTGATGCGATCGCTCTCCGGCAACATGACGAAACCACCGCGTGCCCATTGCCTGGGGAAAATCAGGCTGTTGAAGCGCACACTACGCATCATGCGCTCGCCATCGGCCGCCTCGCTGCAGACGAACTCGGCGCAAGCACTACCGGGCTTGGTCTTGGAATAGCCCGGTACATCCAGGCGTGCGGCGAGGTCGCTGATCTCGGCGCAAACCTCCCCTTCGAAACCGGGGCGGCAATGCAGAAACAGGGTATTCATCAAAGGGTCTCCTCAAGGCGCGCATGATACCCGAGACCGGAACCCAGAGCCGCTAAACCTGTCCAGCTACATATGCGCTGCCCCAGACTAGGGAGCCGCCAGCCATCGCGTTTCGATGAGGCCCGGCCACCCAGAACAGGCAGCGCATAGCAACCGATAAAGGATATGCGCTAGCCAGACTGCCCAAGCCGAACTAGCTTGAAGGTCTGCCGCCATCAGACACAGCCCGAACCGTGCGGGCCCAAGGAGATGTGCAATGCCCTCCCTCGATAGCCTGAACTGCCGCCGCGAACTGAAAGTCGGCGACGCCACTTACCACTACTTCAGCCTGCCCGAGGCTGCCCAGCGCCTCGGCAACATCGACCGCCTGCCCAAATCGCTCAAGGTCCTGCTGGAGAACCTGCTGCGTAACGAAGACGGCCAAACCGTGCAGCCGCAGGATCTGCAAGCCATGGTCGACTGGCTCGACCAGCGCGCCTCCGACCGCGAGATCCAGTACCGCCCGGCGCGCGTGCTGATGCAGGACTTCACCGGCGTTCCGGCGGTGGTCGACCTGGCCGCCATGCGCGATGCCATGGCCAAGGCCGGTGGCGACCCGCAGCGGATCAACCCACTGTCGCCGGTGGACCTGGTCATCGACCACTCGGTGATGGTCGATCGCTACGCCTCGTCCAGCGCCTTCCACGACAACGTCGAGCTGGAAATGCAGCGCAACGGCGAGCGCTACGCCTTTCTGCGCTGGGGCCAGCACGCTTTCGACAATTTCAGCGTGGTGCCGCCAGGCACCGGCATCTGTCACCAGGTCAACCTGGAGTACCTGGCGCGCACCGTGTGGACCAAGGAGGAAGACGGCGTCACCCTCGCCTACCCCGACACCCTGGTCGGTACCGACTCGCACACCACCATGATCAACGGCCTCGGCGTGCTCGGCTGGGGCGTCGGCGGCATCGAGGCGGAAGCGGCCATGCTCGGCCAGCCGGTGTCGATGCTGATTCCCGAAGTGATCGGTTTCAAGCTCAGCGGCAAGCTGAAAGAAGGCATCACCGCCACCGACCTGGTGCTCACCGTCACCCAGATGCTGCGCAAGAAGGGCGTGGTGGGCAAATTCGTCGAGTTCTACGGCGACGGCCTGGCCGATCTGCCGCTGGCCGACCGCGCCACCATCGCCAACATGGCCCCCGAGTACGGCGCCACCTGCGGCTTCTTCCCGGTGGACGAGATAACCCTCGGCTACTTGCGTCTGTCCGGCCGCCCGGACGCCACCGTGCAACTGGTCGAGGCCTACAGCAAGGCCCAGGGGCTATGGCGCGAGCCAGGCGCCGAGCCGCTGTTCACCGACAGCCTGAGCCTGGATCTGGGCAGCGTCGAAGCCAGCCTGGCCGGGCCCAAGCGCCCGCAGGACCGCGTCTCCCTGGGCAAGGTCAGCCAGGCCTTCGACGACTTCGTCGGCCTGCAGCTCAAGCCCACCGCCAAGGAAGAGGGCCGCCTGCTCAGCGAAGGCGGCGGCGGTACCGCCGTGGGCGGCGACAAGCAGAGCGGCGAAGTCGACTATGAAGACGACGGCCATACCCATCGCCTGAAAGACGGCGCCGTGGTGATCGCCGCCATCACCTCCTGCACCAACACCTCCAACCCCAGCGTGATGATGGCCGCCGGTCTGCTGGCCAAGAAAGCCGTGGAAAAAGGCCTGCAGCGCCAGCCCTGGGTGAAGAGTTCGCTGGCCCCCGGCTCCAAGGTGGTCACCGAATACTTCAATGCCGCAGGCCTGACGCCCTATCTGGAGAAGCTCGGCTTCGACCTGGTGGGCTACGGCTGCACCACCTGCATCGGCAACTCCGGCCCGCTGCGTGAGCCCATCGAGAAAGCCATCACCCAGGCCGACCTCACCGTCGCCTCGGTGCTCTCTGGCAACCGCAACTTCGAGGGCCGTGTGCACCCGCTGGTGAAAACCAACTGGCTGGCCTCACCGCCCCTGGTGGTGGCCTACGCCCTGGCCGGCAGCGTGCGCCTCGACTTGACCCGCGACGCCCTCGGCACCGGCAAGGATGGTCAACCGGTATATCTGAAGGACATCTGGCCGACTCAGGCCGAGATCACCCAGGCCATCGCCCAGGTCGACACCGCCATGTTCCGCAAGGAATACGCCGAAGTCTTCGCCGGCGACGAGAAATGGCAGGCGATCGACATGCCCAAGGCCGACACCTACGCCTGGCAGGGCGACTCCACCTACATCCAGCATCCGCCGTTCTTCGAGGACATCGCCGGAGATCCGCCACGTATCACCGATATCCGCCAGGCGCGCATCCTTGCCCTGCTCGGCGACTCGGTGACCACCGACCACATCTCCCCGGCCGGCAACATCAAGGCCGACAGCCCGGCCGGGCGCTATCTGCGCGATAACGGCGTAGCCCAGGCCGACTTCAACTCCTACGGCTCACGCCGCGGTAACCACGAAGTGATGATGCGCGGCACCTTCGCCAATATCCGTATCCGCAACGAAATGCTCGGCGGCGAGGAAGGCGGCAACACCCTGCACGTGCCCAGCGGCGAAAAGCTGGCGATCTATGACGCGGCCATGCGCTATCAGGCCGAAGGCACGCCGCTGCTGATCATCGCCGGCAAGGAATACGGCACCGGCTCCAGCCGCGACTGGGCGGCCAAGGGCACCAACCTGCTGGGGGTCAAGGCGGTGATCGCCGAAAGCTTCGAGCGCATCCACCGCTCCAACCTGGTGGGCATGGGCGTACTGCCGCTGCAGTTCAAACCCGGTACCGACCGCACCAGCCTGAAACTGACCGGCAAGGAAGTGCTGGCCATCGAAGGTCTGGAAGGCGTGGAACTGCGCCCACAGATGCCACTGACGCTGATCATCACCCGTGAAGACGGCACCCATGAGGAAGTCGAAGTGCTGTGCCGCATCGACACCCTCAACGAGGTCGAGTACTTCAAGGTCGGCGGCATCCTGCACTACGTGCTGCGCCAGATGATCGCCAGCTGATGCACCTGCCCTGCCGTACCATGCGGCAGGGCCTCACCGTCGGGCCAGGGACGGCTCATGCCGTGACAAAAATGTGACGTCATTCAAAAAGCGATTAAACTCGCCAAAACGGATTCAGCCCTCAACTTCGCCGCTCGCCGGCCGATGACAGGGCATTACAACGACGGATACCTGCCATGCGTAACAACCAGCCGGTCACTCAGCGTGAGCGCACCTTTCCTGCACAACAACGCCTGATATCCACCACCGATCTCAAAGGGCAAATCACCTACTGCAACGACGCCTTCGTCGACATCAGCGGCTTCAGTCGTGAAGAACTGCTGCGCGCGCCACACAACATCGTGCGCCACCCGGACGTTCCCTCGGCCGTGTTCGAGCATATGTGGACGACCCTGAAGAAGGGCCGGCCGTGGATGGGCATCGTCAAGAACCGCAGCAAGAACGGCGACCACTACTGGGTCAACGCCTACGTCACGCCCGTGACCGAAAACAACCAGGTCGTCGGCTACGAATCCGTCCGCGTCAAACCGACCGCCGAGCAAGTGCGCCGCGCCGAAACGCTGTACGCCCGCATCAACGCCGGCAAGTCGGCCGTTCCGGCCAGCAATCAATGGCTGCCCATCGTCCAGGCGTGGATGCCCTTCATCCTGGTCAGCCAGATCGGCTTCATGATCGGCCACTGGATGGGCAGCAACTGGGGCTTCATCCTCGCTGCCGTGCTCTCCGTGCCGCTGGGTCTGGCTGGCATCGCCTGGCAGACGCGCGGCGTCAAACGCCTGCTGCGCCTTGCCGAGCAAACCACCTCCGACCCGCTGATCGCGCAGATGTACACCGACAGCCGTGGCGCCGAAGCACGCCTGGAAATGGCCATGCTCAGCCAGGAAGCGCGCCTGAAAACCTGCCTCACCCGCCTGCAGGACACCGCCGAACAACTGACCCTGCAAGCGCGTGAAGCTGACAAGCTGGCGCACAACAGCTCGGCCGGCCTCGAGCGCCAGCGCAGCGAGACCGAGCAGGTCGCCACCGCCGTCAACGAAATGGCCGCCACCACTCTGGAAGTGGCCAGCAACGTCGCCCGCACCGCCATCGCCACCCAGGAAGCCAACCGCCTGACCAGCGAAGGCCGCACCATCGCCGCTGAAACCCGCGAAGCCATCCAGCGCCTGTCGCAATCGGTGGGCGATACCGGCGAGACGGTTACCCGCCTGGCCCAGGACAGCAGCGAGATTGGCGGCGTGGTCGACGTGATCAAAGGCATCGCCGACCAGACCAACCTGCTCGCCCTCAACGCCGCCATCGAAGCCGCCCGCGCCGGCGAAATGGGCCGTGGCTTCGCCGTGGTTGCCGACGAGGTGCGCTCGCTGGCGCAACGCACCGCCGAGTCCACCGAACAGATCCACGCCCTGATCGCCAAACTGCAGCGCACCGCCGAAGAGGCCGTGCTAACCATGGAAATCGGCCGCAAGCAGGCCGATGAAGGCGTCGAGCGAGTACTCAAGGCCGATCAGGCCCTGGCCGGCATCAGCGACTCGGTGGCCAATATCGCCGATATGGCCAACCAGATCGCCGCAGCGGCGGAAGAACAAAGCGCCGTCGCCGACGAGATCAACCAGAACATCACCACCATCGCCCAACTGGCAGACCAGACCGCCGGCGAAGCCAACGATACCGCCAAACTCAGCGAAGCCCTGACCAACACCGCACAGGGCCAATACGCCCTAGTCGAACGCTTCAACCGCTGAAACGAAAGGCGCAGCGGCTCACCGCTGCGCCTTTCCCTCCCCGCCCTGCTTTTTGTAGGAGCGAGCTTGCTCGCGATCTCCTTACGCCCTTCCCAACCATCCCCGCTTTCGCGTAATTGCCACTTGCCAGCAGTTATCCGACGTGGTGTATAACCTGCCAAACACCCCTACCGCCTCACTACAGGCTGCGAGCTGGAGAAGGCTTTTAAATAACCAGGAAGTTTGCCCTCCAAAACTACGCGCAGGCTATGCAGCATTTAACGCCTTGCTGTAGTTATCCGAATGAGCGTCAAGCTGTTAAATCCATAAAACCAAACCAAATATCAGAGTAAATAAATGACAAAAGGAACCGGAGGCGGAGCAGCCACGAATAGTGGCATTGACTTTCAGCAACGAGTCGCAGCTTTCTTTGTCTTGTCAATGGGCTTAGAACTAGATTGCGCCAACGTTCTTGAGCGGGAGCACGAAGAGAAAATATACAAAGTTGCATTCGAGACAGAGGACGCCATAGACGATATTGTCATCACCCATAAAAGCTCCAAAACATACCTACAAGTAAAAAGAAAGCTCTCCCTCTCTGACAAGGTGGGTTCTGAGTTTTACAAAACCATCAACCAATTCACCAAGCAATATAAAACAGCTCAGAACAAATGCGAGCGCTATGTACTGATCACATCAAATGAGTCGTCTAGAAAAATTCTTTCCGACCTCAGAAAAATAACGATCTCAGCACGACTTAGCGGGGCATTCATTCAAGACAACCCCATGTCTAAGTCAGAAGAACTAACATACAAGATCCTCTTAAAATGCATAACAAGATCATTAAATAACAATGGATTCGCAGACGACCATATCAAGACCGCCCACGACTTAATACGAAATATACACATCATCGCCTTAGACATAGAAAATAACGGAAACTATGAAAAGGCCTTCCTGGCATCAATCTCTAGTAAACTATGCACCAATCCCAACCTACTCTGGGGATACTTAATCTCAAAGACACTAGACTGGTCTAAGGAGCGCCAATCGCTTGACATCAACGGAATCAACTCTGTAATGAAAAAATTCATTAAGAGCAACGACTCCGAAAACAACACCAACCAAGAAGACAACGCTCTTTTTCAGATGCAGTTTGACCCAGAAAATTATGAAATATGCTCTGGAAGAGAAGTTATCATAATAGACTCTTTCCTACCTGACTTTGAGATCGCCCTCTTAGAGCTATACAGGTTCAACGATAGCGGTGAATTTAGACTCAAATTTCATGACCATGAAATAGAAATGGGAGATGGCTCTAGACATAAACTGCATGGACGATTTTCAACTTACTCAGGAGCGAAGAGATTTATAGAAGAGCAAAAATGGATTAAGGATAAAAAAATCATGTTAGGCCCAATAAACGGTGAATACGACTTTGATGCCAGTCCGATAGCTCTAACATATTCAGAAAAAGTAAGAAATAAAATTATCAGCAACAACGAAATATCGAAATGCATCCATTGCCAGGGAGGACTTTCTAACCATTCAATCTTAATTGAAGTTAGCGAGGAAGGCTTACCTTTCGACGCCGGGATAATTCATCAAAAATGCCTACGCGCGTCGGACAGAGTTCTTGGCATTGCAAACAACCCTGGCATGGATAAATATCCTGAGTTGAAAGACTTCGACTATCAGCGATGGTTTTTAAGCCTTGGCCACGGACAAGCTTTATGGGCTGGACTTTCAGCGATCAACCAGCCAATAAAGTCTGTTCTGTGGAACTCTAAATCCTCCATTGATAAAAATGGTCACCTTTGTATAAAAGCCATTCTGAGCAACGGAGATATTCGATATGTTCAGGAGCGCGGTCGTGTCCAACGCTACAACACAGAAAGATCCGAAATAGTATGTAGCCAACTTAACAAGTGGATTGCAGACTCAAAGAAAAAAGGCAACCCCCTTTGCTATTCATCGGATGGAAACATACAAGGAAGACATGATGACATACAGAGCAACTCAACCCAACCAATCAACCTAATTGAGTGCTTGCGATTTGAAGTCACTCAATACACCAGAGGAATATCGCAACTTCATGACAAGATAAAAAACTTCTACACTCCATTGGTTTATTTTTTCGACGAGAACAGCAACCAACCATTAGTGGTAGATAATTCTGTTTTTCTTATCACAACACCAATGGATCTCAAATTTTACATTGAAAATTGGTCTAGCATTGATTTCCCTCTTAAATCGTACAGGCTTAATATCATCGAAGCCGATGAAGATTTTGATAAATTCATGCACTGGGCTACCGCGGAGGGCTTTAGTGTTTTTGTTGATCCTTTTTTCGACAAATCCGGAGAGCTTTTAAAAGGCGCAACTGTCAACGATATGGAGAACCTTAACCATCAGGTCGCCCCATCAGAAATTCATTCAATTTTGTTCACCATAGACAATAAAAATGGTACTTTTACGCACTTATTCAGAGACTTCGATAGCGACTTAACGCTACTGCTTAGCGATGAATGCACCGGCGGCACGTGTGACTGCATGGGCTGTCACATGTATGCCTGTAGCGCTCAATTTTATGGCCAAAACAACCTTGACATTAGAAAAACTAGCAACACCACTATCGCCCTAAATTTAGAAGACAGCGATACAGAGTGGGAAGAGAGTTTTATTGAGAACAATAAGGTGAACTGGAGCGATTGGGAAAACTTGGTTTTCCAAAAGAAAGGATAACAAGCCACCACGCCCTAAGCTCATACCAACCCCACAATATAAAGTCATTATTCAAGTAACATAGGGGTCAACCAGCGCTGGCTCTACCTACAGAAAAATAGCTCTCAACTGGTAGACATACGTGTCTACTCAGACGGCTATTGATCTAGTTAAATCCCATCGCCTTCACTGCCAAGGAACCCGGCATGCCTGCTCACGAGAAGATCAATTACGTCGAATACCCCAGCCGCGATCTGCCGGCCACCAAGGCCTTCTTCCAGACTGCTTTCGGCTGGCGATTCACGGACTACGGCCCCGATTACGCCGCCTTCGCCGACGAAGGCCTGGATGGCGGTTTCTTCAGCGCCGAGGTGTCCGCGCGCAGCGATAACGGCAGCGCGCTGATCGTGTTCTACAGCGCACAGCTGGAAGACACCCTGGCCAAGATCAAGGCCGCCGGCGGAGACATCGTCAAACCGATCTTTTCCTTCCCCGGAGGCAGACGCTTTCACTTCGTCGAGCCGGGCGGCAACGAGTTTGCTGTGTGGTCTAACTGAGCGATGGCAACCATCGCGATGGATGTGATCGCGGGAGCGATCATTGGCGGAATCGAAAAGGCCCAAAAGGACTACGAACGTATGTCGGGGGGCGAATGGTTGTGGGCCGCAGCCGAATACGTGCTAACGACGTACATCGCCCGCGAACTCGACGCCTTGCCTGGCGCCAAATTCGTCACTATTGAATCCCATGGACAGAGCGCGATCACCGATGCCGGAGCCACCGTTCCCGGCCCTAAACCGCGCAAGGCCAGGCTACGCGGACGCTTCGACATGCTTCTGTGGTGGGCTAATTCGACTCCGCGCGCGGTCATCGAGGTCAAGAATCAGCCACGTGGACAATCCGGCTGGTTCCATGACATCGAACGCATCACCTCTGTGCTCAGTATCGGCCGTGACAGCACCAGCATGCAGTTCGGCGCATTCGCCTATTACTACTCGGCCGTAGATGGCAGCCAATACAGTGCGGAGGAGAAGGTGCTGCGCAAGTTGGAGCGTATGAAGCACCTCGTCAGTGAAAAAACCGCGGGCAAATTCCGCGTTCGCCAGTTCTCCTCCGATATTTACCAGGATGGCGACAGCGCATGGACAGCGGCATTCCTGCTGCTACAACCAGTAACCTAAGGGTGATGCAAGGAACGACACGATGCGAATAATGGTGATCGGAGCCAGCCGAGGTCTCGGCCGTGCGTTGGTAGAAGGTTTGGCGCAAGGCCACGAGTTGATCGGGATTTCACGCAGCCGCCCGGCCGATCTGGCCACGGGTATCCAGTGGATCGAGGCGGATATGAGCGATCCGCTGCGAGCTGTGGACGCCATTGAAGCCCAGGCACCGCAAAAGCTGGACGCGATCATCTACAACCTGGGGATCTGGGAAACTCGCGCGTTCGAGGATGACTACAGCTTTCTGCAAGACGAAGACGCGCAGATTCTCGAGATGGTCAGCGTCAATATCGGCGCGACCTTGCTGCTGCTCAAACGCCTGCTACCGCGCCTGCTAGGCGGCGCCAAGCCGCAATTGATCCTCACCGGCTCCACCTCGGCCCTGCCACAGAGCGGCCGCCCGGAAGTCACCTTCGGCGCCAGCAAGTTTGCCCTCAAGGGCATTGCCGAGACCCTGCGCGAAGGTTTTCGCGATCAGCGTCTGGCCGTCACCTGCCTGCAACTGGGCTACCTCAATACCCAGGATGGCCTGCAAACACCGGTTGAACAGGCGGCGCAAAATGGCGAAGGTCAGCTGATTCCGCTGCACGATGTCGTCGCTCTGGTGCGAACGCTGCTGAGTCTGTCCGATGCCAGTTACGTGCGTGAGCTGGTGCTACCGGCCATCGCCGACGAGCGCTTTTGAACACCTGAGCACGCGAGGAAATCCGATGCCCGATCTTTACGTCACTCTGACGACGCCACGTCTTGTCCTGCGCCCTCTGCAAGCAGCGGATGCTGCGGCGCTGTTCGCGATCTTTTCCGATCCGCAGGTCATGCAGTACTGGAACACGCCACCTTGGAACTCCGAAGCCGTGGCGCAGGATTTCATCCGCGCCGAGCAACAGGCCATGCACGATGGCCAACGCCTGACCCTGGCTATTGTCGACAGGGAAAGCGCCGAGCTGATCGGCAAATGCCTGCTGTTCAACTATGAGCCGGTGTCGCGTCGTGCAGAGATCGGTTTTGGCATTGCATCGTCTGCCTGGGGCAAGGGTTACGTTCAGGAGGCGGCTGGCGAGCTACTGCGCCATGGTTTCGAAGCTCTGGAACTGAATCGTGTCGAGGCTGAAATCGACCCAACCAACAGCGCCTCCGGTCGTGCTCTGGAGCGCCTGGGCTTCAGCCAGGAAGGATTGCTACGTCAGCGTTGGATCATCGACGGACAGGTGTCGGACTCGGCACTCTTCGGGCTCCTGAGCGAAGATTGGCGCAGCCGCCAAAGTCAACGGTAAGTCGTACGCAACAGGTGAAAACATGCAGAGAATCGACCATATCCGCCTGATGGCACGCTACAACACCTGGATGAACGAACGGCTCTACACAGCGGCTTCCACCCTGCCTGACGAAGCGCTGAGTGCCGAGCGCGGTGCGTTCTTCGGCTCGATCCTCGGCACGCTCAATCATCTGCTGGTGGCTGACCGTATCTGGCTGGGGCGCTATAGCGCACACCCGGCGAACTTCCGGGCATTGCGGGCGCTCGCAGAGCTGGAAGCTCCGACGCGCCTGGATCAACCGATGGGTGCGGATATACGCGAGCTGGCCGCACTGCGTAAACAGCTGGACAGTTACATCGAAGCCCTGGCCGCCGAGGTGGGCGAAGAGCAGCTGGATCAACCGCTGAGCTACCGAAACATGAAGGGCGTAGCCGCGCAAAAGCACTTCTTCGCCCTGCTGATGCATCTGTTCAACCACCAGACGCATCACCGCGGGCAGGCTACGACGCTACTAACCCAGGCGGGCGTGGATATGGGTGTGACCGATCTGCTGGCATTGATCCCTGACGAGCTTTGAGCTGCGGCCAAGTGCCAATGGCACCCGGTCCTCTTCAGGCTCAAAGGCCAGCCAGTTTCAGCCAGTGTGCGTAGAAACCTTCGGCGACCTGGTTCAATGCCCTGACCTTCCCACTCAGGTCGTCACGCATCTCAGCGATGCTCTGCTGGCTGGGCTGGCTGGCATCGAGCAGATGCGCCCAGTTGTCGAGCCAGAGCTCGATCAACCTCTCAGTCATTTCCGGATGCCCTTGCAGCGCCAGCACCTTGCCACCCCAGGCGAAGGCCTGATTGTCGCACCACTGGCTACTCAACAGAGGCTGGGCGCCGTCAGGCAGCGAGAAGGTGTCGCCGTGCCACTGGAAGATGCTGAACGCTGCAGGCAAATGCGCCAGCCAGGGGCTATCGACAGCCTCTGTACGACGTTGCATGTGCTGCCAACCCGCTTCGGTGTAGGGCATGCGACGGATGCCGGCACCCAGTGCCTTGGCCAGCAGCTGGCCGCCCAGGCAGTGACCGATGATGGGAATGTCGCGCTCGATAAAGCGCTGCAACGCAGCCACTTCGTCGGCGATCCAGGGCAACGGGTCATTGACGCTCATCGGCCCGCCCATCACGGCGACCGCCTTGGGCCGCCCCAGGTCGTAACCGTGCAGTTCACCCAGATCGACGCGCAGCACGTCGAAACTGCAGCCACGCGCCTGCAGCACCTGCGCCAGGTGAGCTGGCGGGCAATAATCGATATGAGTCAGGATCAGAACATCGGCCATAGCTACCTCCGCCGCGCAGTCTGCGCGAGAAGGATTGGCAAGTCGAGGTGGGCTGAAAGTTGGAGCCATCGGCCGGACAGCAGGCCGATGGTCTGTATTGGCGAATACCGCTGCATTCACCTTTAACGCATGGCTGACGCTTTCACCTCCTGGGTAACGCCCCAGCCATCCATCTTGCCGCCCAGCGGGACGACGATGGACTCCAGGTCATGTTCGAACTCGCCGATACCGGCATGGGTGGCATACATCACTTTGCTGATTTGCAGGTGCCAGATGCCGTCCTCACGGGCGGATATCTGAGCGTTGAGCGACTCGCCGCGAAAGTTTCTGGCCGCCGTTCTGGCCCGTTCTTCGTCGGGAAAGATGGCGTAGAACTCGATCGGGTGAAACTGGGCGAAGTCGAATCCCCCTTCTTTCATCCGACGCAGCACCGATGTGCTGGAGTCTTCGTGGAAGGCTGTGCTCATAAACGACCCCCTCTCAGGCTATGGATGGATTAACCGCTTTCCCAATGCGACCGTCCTACAGACGGTGTCGCGGCCTCTACCGGAAACCTCTGAAAACGCCCTGCGTTTACAGAAGCACCCAAGTGGCGCCGCCCCGAGAATCGAGCTGGTGCTCGATGTGTCTACTGCAAGCGTATCGACGACTGCCCGACAGAACGCCGGGCTGAAAACCGTCACCCCAAGAGTAGCCGCTAAACGCGAGGTTGGCGTCGCCCAGAAAGCCTTTGTGACAAAGCCGACGACCGACGGCAATTGGCCAGCCTGAACGCCTTGCCGGAAATCATGAACGACTGAGCCAGGCCATCAGTAACCTGTTGATCCAGCCCGGCGTGATCTGCCCAAGGTTGAACAACAGCCCGAACTGTAGCCCCACCGGGCGATGCACGGTGCTGGCGTGGGCCTGCTTCCAGGCCGCTTCGGCGATCTGCTCGGCCTCCAGGCGCACGCCCAGACGACGCATCACCGGCGGACGCTGCGCCTGACTGCGCACCATCGGCGTGTCGACGAATGGCGGCATCAGGTCACCCACGCGGATGCCATGTTCGCGCCACTCCAGCTCCAGCGCCTCGGTCAGACCGCGTACGGCGAACTTGCTGGCTGAGTAACTGGCGAGCTGTGGCACGCCGTAAAGCCCCGAGGCCGAGCCCATATTGATCACCTGCGCGTCCGGCGTGACCTTGAGATAGGCGAAGGCCGCATGGCAGAGATTGAGCACGCCGAGCACATTGATCTGTACCAGCCGTGTGTGTTGCTCCAGCTCGATATCGGCAAAGGCGCCGGTGCGCAGAATGCCTGCGCCGTTGAACAACAGGCGCAACTGGCCACCACTCTGCACGCAGAAGTCAGCCAGCGCGGCGTTTACCGCCGCAGCATCGACCACATCCAGCTGCGCATGCCAGGCGCCGCCCAGCTCGGCGGCCAAGGCTGCCAGCGCTTTTTCATCGACATCGAGCAACCCGACGCGCCAGCCCCGTGCGTGAAACAGCCGCGCGGTGGCGGCGCCAATGCCCGATGCGGCGCCGCTGATGAGAATGTTGTTCATCACACACCCCGCTCACGGAGAAAGGCCGCCACACGGGCGATGGCGTAATCCGCCGCTCGTAACATGCCGACATGCGCCTGGAACACGTGCCACAACCCCGGATAGCGCTCCAGGCACAGGTTGACCCCAGCCGCTTTGGCGTGCTCGGCCAGGCGCAGGCTGTCATTGAGCAACAACTCGTCTTCGCCTACCTGGATCAGCGTCGGCGGCAGTTGGCTGAGGTCAGCGAACAGCGGCGACAGGCGCGGATCATTGCGCGGCAGGTCGTCCGGGCAATACAGCTGCGCGGCCTGTTCAATCCAGCTGGGGTGGAGCAGCGGATCGCCGGCAGGCGGCTCGTGCATATGCTCGCCGGTGAAGTCGGTGACCGGCGAGAAGCACACCAGGGCGGCGGGCGCCGGCAGACCGAGTTCGATAATGCGCAGGCAGCCGACCAGGCTCAGGTTGCCGCCGGCCGAGTCGCCGCCAATGGCGATCTGTTCGGGTCTATAGCCAGCGTCCAGCAGCGCCTGGTAAGCCGCCACCACGTCATCGCGTGCAGCGGGATAGGGATATTCCGGCGCCAGGCGGTAATCCAGGGCACAGACCTCAAGTACAGCGCGTTTGGCCAAGCTGGCGCAGATGCCCCGGTGCGTGTCCGGCCCGCCGATCATGAAGGCGCCACCGTGCAGATAGAGCAGCACACTGCCGCTGCTGGCAGGCGGCCGATGCCATTCGCACGGGCGCCCGGCCAGGGTATCGGCGCTGCGACTGACGCCGCGCGGCGTCAGGGTGATGGCGGTGAGTGCACGCAGCACCCGCCGCTGCCCGGCCACCGGCATCGGTGGCCGTACCAGGCCGCGGAAGAACAGGCGCAGAAAGCCGCGCAACAGGCCGCGCAGCAGCATCTGCTCGGCAGCGGGGGCTTTGAAGTCAGCGGACGCAGTCATAGTCGGCAAGCTCCGGAGTACGGGTCATGAGGCGATAGGTAAAGGTGAACCCCGGCCAGTTGTTGGTGTTCTTGCCGGTCGCGGTCTTGTACCAGCTGTCGCAGCCCTGTTCCCATATCGTTCGATGAGTCGCCTGCTGCAGCTCGGCGTTGTAACTGCGCTGCACCGTCGGGCGCAGGTCGAGATAGCGTAGCCCCTGTTCGCGCAGCGCCTGCAGGCAGCCCATTACGTAGACGTACTGGCTCTCCAGCATATAGAGAATGGAGTTGTGGCCGAGGTTGGTGTTCGGCCCGTAGAGCAGGAACAGGTTGGGAAAGCCGCTGACGCTGATGCCCTTGTAGGCCTCGGCGCCCTCCTTCCAGGCCTGATTCAGCTCCAGCCCATCGAGGCCGCGAATGTGCATCGGCGCGAGGAAATCGGTGGCGGTGAAACCGGTGCCGTAGATCAGCACATCGCAGGGGTGCTCACGACCATCGGCCGTCACCAGCGACTGCTCGCCCACCTCGCGAATCGCCGAGTCGACGATCTCGACATTGGTCTGCGCCAGCGCCGGAAAGTAGTCGTTGCTGATCAGGATACGCTTGCAGCCCATGGGGTAGTTCGGCTGCAAGCGCTCACGCTTGCCGGCATCGGGCATCTGCCGCTGCAGGTGACGGGTGAAGCTGTGGCGGAACAGGCGCATCAGCCAGGGGAAGCGGATAAAGGCCAGCGCCCGGCCCTCGTGATGCAGGTATTGCAGGAGGCGGTCGGCGCGTTGCAGCAGGGGCAAACGCTGTTTTAGAGCAATCTCCCAGGGTCGATAGGCACGATCCGGCTTGGCCAGCACATAGGCAGCCGAACGCTGGAACAGGCTCAGGCTGGCTACCTTCGGCTGGATCTGCGGCACGAACTGGATCGCCGAAGCGCCGGTGCCGATTACCGCCACGCGCTTGCCGGTCAGATCCAGATCATGGCGCCAGCGCGCCGAATGAAAAGCCTCGCCGCGAAAATGCTCTAGGCCGGGCAGTTTTGGGTAGGCCGGCCGATTGAGCTGGCCGCAGGCACTGACCAGCGCCTGCGTCTCGATCACTTCGCCTGCCGCCAGCTCGACACGCCAAATGCCGCGCGCGGCCTCGAACTCGGCGCCGAGCACTTCGCTGTTCAGACGGATGTGCGGGCGCAGCCGGTGTTTCTCCACGCACTGCAGGATATAGGCGTGGATCTCCGCCTGCGGTGCGAACTTGCGCGACCAGTCGTGCTTGGGCTCGAAGGAAAAGGAGTACAGGTGCGAAGGCACATCGCAGGCGGCGCCCGGATAGCTGTTGTCGCGCCAGGTACCGCCGACCTCGCCGGCCTTTTCCAGCATCAGGAAGTCGTCCTCACCGGCCTTGCGCAACTGCATGGCCAGGCCCAGACCGGCAAAGCCACTGCCGATGATCAACACACGCCAGGGCGCGTTCGTACGGGGGTTGTTGTTCATTGTGATGACCCGTGTATGACGATGAACCGATGCTACTTGCCTCGCCCAGCACGGGTTATGGCATAGTCGGCCAGGATATTGTGATTTTCGGACAATCTATGTCAGCGCCCTGGCCAGCACGCCGCAGCATCACCAGCATTCAGTTGCTCACCCAGCTAGGGCTCGATCTGGGTCTGAGCCTGGACAAGTGCCTGCATGAAACGGGGCTCAGCCCAGTGCAGTTGGCCAGCCTGAACGGGGAAATCGAAGCGCAGCGTGAGCTGCAGCTGATCGCCAACCTGATCGAGGCGCTGCCCGCAGTCGAAGACCTTGGCCTGCAGGCCGGTCGGCGCTACCACCTGACAACCTATGGCGCCTGGGGTTACGCCATTCTCAGCAGCGCCACGGTACGCCAGGCCGCCGAGCTGGGCCTGCGCTATCACGGCCTGACCTATGCCTTCACCCGCATCAGCCTGAGCGTGGATGACGCCATCGCCAGCCTGAATTTCGACGACAGCGCCCTGCCCCCGGCGCTGCATGATTTCATCGTGCAGCGCGACATGCTCGGTGCCCTGGTGGTCGTGCGTGAGCTGCTGGGCAGCACGCTGCAATTGCTGACCGTGGAGCTGCGCCAGCCTGCACCGGCTGACGTTTCACCCTTTATCGCCGCCTTCGGCCAGGTGCCACGCTTCGGCGCGGCGCACAATCGCCTGGGTTTTGCCGCTGATTTGCTGGACAACCCACTGCCACGAGCCAACCCGCAACTGGTCAGCGCCTGTGAACAGCAATGCCAGACGTTGCTGGCGCGCCATCAATGGCATCAGGGCCTGGCCGGGCGGGTGCGCCAACTTCTGTTGCAGTCGCCGGGACAGATCGCCGATATGGAACAGGTCGCAGAGCGCCTGCACCTGAGCAGCCGCACCCTGCGCCGGCGCCTGATCGAAGAAGGCACGAGCTTCCGTGCCCTGCAGGACGAAGTGCGCCAGGCGCTGGCCGTAGAGCTGCTGGCCGCCGGCGGTCTGAGTCTGGAAGAGATTGCCGAGCGCCTGGGCTATGGCGAGCTGTCGAACTTCATCCACGCCTTCAAGCGCTGGAAAGGCGTAACGCCGGGGCGTTATCAACGGGGCATGATGGTGTAACCAATGGTTTTGGTGGACTGTTCGCTGCGCTCCTGAGTACACCCTACGAGCTACGATTGGCCGGCTTTACGATCCATCGGAGTCACGTCCATGCAGCCTTCGCGGGCCTCCCGAAATTTGAAAGTCATCTTCACGCTGACAACTCGCCGACTGCGAGCTAGGGTGCCAGCCATGAATATCATCACGCTGCTTCTGCCCTACCAACCGCCCTGGGACTGGCAACAGTTCCACAGCCATTTCGCCCTGCGCGCGATTCCTGGGCTGGAGTCACTGAGCGCGGACAGCTACTGCCGCGGCTTCAGCATCGACGGCACACCCGGCTGGTTTCGGGTTGCCCCGCTGCCAGGGCAGAACGCGCTGGAACTGCGCTGCCGCCAGGCCTCGCCCGCACATCTCGATCAACTCGAACAGCGCGTGCGGCGCATGTTCGATCTCGACAGCGAGCCCGAGGCGATTGCCCTGCACCTGAGCACTGATGAACTGCTCGCGCCGCTGCTGCAGCGCAATCCCGGCCTGCGCCTGCCGGTGGCGTTCGATCCGTTCGAACAGGCGGTGCGCGCCATCGTCGGCCAGCAGGTCACGGTCAAGGCGGCGGTCACCATAGTCGGGCGCCTGGTGCAACGTGTCGGCGCACGGATCGAGACACCGGAAACGCTGGGCATCAGCCATCTGTTCCCCTCAGCACAGGCACTTGCCGAGGCCGACCTGAGCGGCATCGGTATGCCCGGCAAACGCGTGCAGTGCCTGCAGCATTTCGCCGCGCGCATTGCCGATGGCAGCCTGGCACTGCATCTGGCCGACGGCAGTGCAGCACTGATCGAGCAGCTATGCGCACTGCCAGGCATTGGCCCGTGGACAGCGGAGTACATCGCCCTGCGCGCGTTCGGTGAGGCCGACGCCTTTCCCGCCAGCGACCTGGGTTTGCTCAAGGCGCCGGTATGGGGAACGGAAGGTATCGATGCGCGCCGCCTAAAAGCACGCGCGGAAGCCTGGCGCCCGTGGCGCGCTTATGCGGCGGCGCATCTCTGGCATAACTATTCGGGAGGCTGAGTCATGCATTACCGCTACCACGACAGCCCCGTCGGTCCGCTGCTGATCGCAGCCGACGACAGCGGCCTGCAACTGCTGTTGATGGAGCTGGACAGCCGGCCCTGGCGCATCGAAGACCATTGGCGGCCCGCTGGCCGTGAGCTGGATGCCGTGTGCAGCCAGCTCGATGAATACTTCGCCGGCAAGCGCCGTCAATTCGAATTGCGCCTGGCGCCGAGGGGCACGGCATTCCAGCAGGCGGTCTGGCAGGCGCTGTTGGCCATTCCCTACGGTCGCACCTGCAGCTATTCGGAGCTGGCCAGTGTCATCGGCAGACCGCAGGCCGTACGCGCGGTGGGAACCGCCAATGGCGCCAACCCCATCTCCATCATCGTGCCCTGCCACCGCGTGATCGGCCGGGACGGCAGCCTGACCGGTTATGCCGGTGGCCTGCCGCGCAAGCAGCAGTTGCTGGAACTTGAAGGCGTGTTGCCGCCAGAGCAGGCGCAACTGGCTTTGTAGCCTAGGGCGCGGGTATGCGCGCCAGAGGCTCAGCACGCGGACGCAGGGGCAAAGCCAGAATCAGCCCTTCGCCCGAAGCGGGAAAGATGCCGGTCAGGGCGGTGATATTGACCTGATGGGAAACCAGCACCAATGGCGCGCCAGCAGGCAGTTGGTTGACCGAGCGAATCAGCTCGGCGGTCTGCTCGGCACCATCCTCGGGCTTGCCGAAGAACGAATCCAGCGCCGCGAATGGTTGTACCGGGCCGCGCTGCATGTTGCTGGCCGTGTCCAGCGCGCGGCACCAGCGACTGCTGAGAAGCCGCGGCTGTTCGATCCCCTGACGCGCGAGCAACTCGCCCCAGCGCCGGGCCTCGGCACGCCCTTGAGCATTGAGGTTGCGCTGGGTTTCGCATTGTCCCAGGCGAAAGTTCGCCGGGTCGCCCGTACCCGGCGCGGTAGCGTGACGCATGAGTATCAGCGCACGACCTTCGCGCAATGCCTGCCAGGCATCGGCGTTATCTGCCGCCACACTGAACAGCGGCAGCAGCACCAGGGCCAGCAACCACAGGCGAGTCATATTCTGACGTTGCCGCGCGGCCCCATCAGCGCCCAGATGATCAGACCGATCACCGGCAACAGCACGATCAGCAGAATCCATAGAATCTTGATTCCAGTTTCCGCGTTGCTCTTGACCACGTTGATGATGGCCCAGATATCCAGGGCCAGGATAACCAGGCCGAGCAGCCCATTGAAGGTGGAACCCATGACGACACTCCTGTCTGAAAGGTTGCCTGCATAGGATAGTCGTTGATTGGCTGGGGTTCCCTCAATCACCCAGGCGCGGAAAACGGCTGGCGATATCGTCGCCCGTCCGCTCTGGCGTCTCGTCGCCAAGGCTCAGGCGCAGCGCCAGCACGTGCGGTTCTTCACCCAGGTCGAACCAATGACGAGTGCCGGCCGGCAGCGTCAGCAGGTCGCCACGCTCACCCTGCAGCACATACACGTAGCCATCCAGATGCACGCTGAGCTGGGCGAAACCACCCAGGAACAACCAGGTACTGGCGCTAGACTGCACTTGCTCGTCCAGATACCGAGCACGCAGCTCCAGTTTCTGCGGATGATTGCGCTGCAGGTTGAACAGCTCCTGCTGCACATGCCCTTCCTTGCCCATGAATGCCTGCAGCCACAGACCATAGGCCGCATCGAACTCGGCCTGCTCGCAACCAGGGCGCAACGCAGCCGGCAATTCCAGCTGGCGATAGTCGATGCCCACCGCGGACAGGGTGCTGGCGATATCGTCGGCGTGGTTGAGAACCTTGTTCGGCAGTTCCGGGGAGGTGTGCAGGTGGACGGCGAGGCTGCTCATGAAGGGTTCACTCGATTCAGGGCCGCTCGGGCGGCAGACGGGTGGCAATGATGAAGGCTGCCAGAAAGGCTACCAGACTGGCGATGGCGAAGGTCCAGGCCGGGCCCAGGCCCTTCCAGCTGTAACCGGCATATAGCGCGCCCAACGCACCGCCGATGCCAGCCAGGCTGACATAGAGCGCCTGGGCCTGGCCCTGCTGGCGGTCCGCAAAACTGCGTTGCACGAAGTGGATGCAGGCGGCATGGAACGCGCCGAAGGTGGCGGCGTGCATGCACTGCGCCAGCAGCAGCACCGGCAGGTACTGGGGCAGACTGCCCAGCAGCAGCCAGCGCACGGCGGTGATCAGGAAGCTGGCCAGCAACACGGCGCGCAGCGAGTAGCGCTGCAGCAGACGCGCCATGACCAGAAACAGCAGGATCTCCGCCACCACCCCCAGCGCCCAGAACAGACCGATGGCGCCACGGCTGTAGCCAACACCCTCCAGGTGCAGAGTGAGGAAGGTGTAGTACGGGCCGTTGCTCAACTGCATCAGCCCGACGCAAAAGTAGAACGCGAGGATGCCGGGGCGGCGCAATTGGCGCACAAAGCCCTCCGACTCCAGCGTGCTCGGGCGCAGCACAGGCTGTGCATTGGGCACCCAGAAACTGCTGACGACGATACCGGCCATGATCACCAGCAGCGCCGCCGGATACGCATCCAGGCTCAGCCACTCGAACAACAGGCCGAGGCCGACTACGGCGACGATGAAGCCGATGCTGCCCCACAGGCGAATCTGGCTGTAGCGCGCCGCCTGCTCACGCAGGTGGGCCAGGGTGATGACCTCGAACTGCGGTAGCACCGCATGCCAGAAGAAGGCGTGGGTCGCCATGATCAGCGCCAGCCAGGCGTAGCTTTGGCTGAAGAAGATGCCGGCGAAGCAGACCAGGGTGCACAGCGCGCCGAAACGCACGATCAACAGGCGCTGACCGGTGTGGTCACCCAGCCAGCCCCACAAGTTCGGTGCCAGGCAGCGCATCAGCATGGGAATGGCGATCAACTCGCCGATCCGCGCCGGGGAAAAGCCCAGATGGTCGAAGTACAGCGCCAGGAACGGCGCCGTACCCCCGAGCAGAGCGAAGTAGAAGAAGTAGAAGCCGGACAGCCGCCAGTAAGGCAGGGCCGCGCGCGCCCAGGTCACAGTTGTGGCAGCACCGGTGTGGTGATGCGCACGTCGGCGTTCTGCGCGCGGTGACGCAGCAGGTGATCCATCAGCACGATGGCCATCATCGCCTCGGCGATCGGCGTGGCACGAATGCCCACGCAGGGGTCGTGACGACCCTTGGTGATCACATCCACCGGGTTGCCATCGACGTCGATGGAGCGACCCGGCGTGGTGATGCTGGAGGTCGGTTTGAGCGCCAAGTGGGCGATGATCGGCTGGCCGCTGGAGATACCGCCGAGGATGCCGCCGGCGTTGTTGGAGAGGAAACCTTCCGGGGTCAGCTCATCGCGGTGCTCGGTGCCACGCTGGGCAACGCAGGCGAAGCCGGCGCCGATCTCCACGCCCTTGACCGCGTTGATGCTCATCAGTGCATGGGCCAGTTCGGCGTCGAGGCGGTCGAAAATCGGTTCGCCGAGGCCCGGCATCACCCCTTCGGCGACCACGGTGATCTTCGCGCCGACCGAATCCTGGTCACGGCGCAGCTGATCCATGTAGGCCTCGAGCTCCGGCACCTTGTCCGGGTCGGGGCTGAAGAAGGCGTTCTGCTCGACGCTGTCCCAGGTCTTGAACGGGATTTCGATAGGGCCGAGCTGGCTCATGTAGCCGCGGATGACGATGCCCTGGCTGGCCAGGAATTTCTTGGCGATGGCGCCGGCCGCCACGCGCATGGCAGTTTCGCGCGCCGAGCTGCGGCCACCGCCACGGTAGTCGCGGATACCGTACTTGTGGTGGTAGGTGTAGTCGGCGTGGGCCGGGCGGAACAGATCCTTGATCGCCGAGTAGTCCTTGGACTTCTGGTCGGTGTTGCGAATCAGCAGGCCGATGGAGCAGCCGGTGGTCTTGCCCTCGAACACGCCGGAGAGGATTTCCACCTCATCGTCTTCCTGGCGCTGCGTGGTGTGGCGGCTGGTGCCCGGCTTGCGGCGATCGAGGTCGCGCTGCAGGTCTTCCAGGGAAATCTCGATACCAGGCGGGCAACCGTCGACGATGGCGACCAGCGCCGGGCCATGGCTTTCGCCAGCGGTGGTGACGGTGAACAGCTTGCCGTAGGTATTGCCGGACATGGGGAGACGCTCCGCGAAATTCAGCTCAGGCCCGGCGCTGCGCAGGCCCGATTCACAAGGTGGGCGAGTATACCTGCCGATAACTTGCAGTTCACCCCGAACCTTGGCCAGCCGAACGCGTCCAATGCCAGTCTGCCACTACCCAACCCTCATCATGCTACGAGCTCTGCTCTTGTCCCTCACCCTGATCACCGGCCTGGCTCAGGCCAACACCACCCAGCAATCACCCATCACCCTCGACACCGACCAGGGCACCCTGTACGGCAGCCTGCTGGTGCCGCTAAGCGACAAGCCGGTGCCGGTGGCGCTGCTGATCGCCGGTTCAGGCCCCACCGACCGCGACGGCAACAACCCTCAAGGCGGCCATAACGATGCGCTGAAAAAGCTGGCCCAGGTGCTGGCGCGTAATGGCATCGCCAGCCTGCGTTACGACAAGCGCGGCGTCGCCGCCAGCCGCGCCGCCACGCCGGACGAAAAGGACCTCAGCGTCGAGCGCTATGTGGCCGATGTCGAAGACTGGGCCAGGCTGCTCAGGGACGATCCGCGTTTTGATCGACTGATTCTCATCGGTCACAGTGAAGGCGCACTGATCGCCAGCCTGGCCGCGCCTGGCAGCCAGGCCGATGCCCTGGTGTCCATTGCCGGCCCCGCCTACCCCATCGGCCAGGTGCTGGACATGCAACTGGCCATGCGCCTGCCGCCGCCGCTCCTGGCCGAGAGCCGGCACATCCTCGCCAACCTGATCCGCGGCAAGCTGCAGCCCGAGGTGCCCAAGGAGTTGCAAGCGATCTATCGCCCCAGCGTACAGCCCTACCTGATCAGCCTGCTGCGCCAGGACCCGGCGGAAAACTTCGCCGCGCTGCAGATTCCCGCCTTGATCGTGCAAGGCACCCACGACGCCCAGGTCAGCCCGGACAACGCCGAAGCTCTCAAGCAGGCCAAGCCCGATGCCGAGCTGGCGATGATCGCCGGCATGAACCATGTCATGCGCATCACCCCGGCGCCCTGGAACGAACAGCTGGCGTCCTACGACGATCCGCAGCTACCCTTGGCCCGTGCGCTGGGCGAGCGAATCCTGTCCTTCATTCGCTCCAGTGCTGAGGAAAATGGCCGATAACGCATCGAAGGCCACCGAACAGTACACAGGACGCCCATGAGCGAAAACCCAGCCCCGCAGGCACCAGCGCCAGATGCCGAAGCTGCGACAAGCGAAACGCCTGCCGCGCCGCATCCCTGGGCGGACCTGCCAGCCGAGCAATTCAGCCTGCTGCGTCTGGCGCCACTGCCCGTCGATCGGGAAACCGGTCCGCGGCCGCTGCGTTTCGTCCAGCTCGGCCGGGTGGAGCGTCATGGCAAAGACACGAGCCTGCTGCGCCTGACCATCCAGGTGCCCGGCCAGCGCCTGCATCGCCAACAAAACCTGCTGGAGGTCTGGGCCGACCATCAGCGCAAGGAGGTTCGCTTCGGCCCGGACAAGGGCCTCAGCGTGGAGCCGGCCAATCGCGGCCTGGGGCGCTTTCTCATGGCCCAGGGCATTGCCTGGGCGCGTAAGCAGTACGCGCACTATCAAGTCGAGGGCGCCGCCCTGCCGACCAAGGACAATTTCAACGACGCCGCCCGCGCCCGCCGTGACCACGCGCTGAAGGCGCAGGGTTTCACCATCGAGTACAGCGACCCGTTGCAACTCAAACCCTTCTACAGCGCACCGCGCGTCAGCTCGCTGCATGGCGACTGGCATGCCGAGAAGGTGCAGATCATCGAGTTGCTGGACGCCGCTGCGATGCTGCAGCAGGCCGACCAGACGCTGCAGGAGCAGGACGTCAAACTGCGCAAGCTGGAAGATCGGCTCGAGCGCCTCAAGCGTGAAGACAGTGGCCTGCGCTTCACCATCACCTGCCTGGTGGCGTTCAGCCTGTTTCAGGCGGGGCTGCTGATCTGGATCGCCACACGCTGATAGATATCGCGGCTGAAGCCGCTCCTACGTTCACCTCTCTGTAGGAGCGGCTTCAGCCACGAAAAATCATCCGCTTAGCCATTCACCCGCGAACGAAACAGTTCCTGATGCTCGCGGCACTGCTTGGCCGCCAGCAGGAACACGCCGTGACCGCCGTGCTGAAAGTCCAGCCAGGTGAACTCCACTTCCGGGTACAACGCCTCGACATGCACTTGGCTGTTGCCCACTTCGACGATGAGCACGCCACGCTCGGTCAGGTGATCGGCCGCTTCAGCCAGCATGCGTCGCACCAGATCCAGTCCATCATGACCGCAGGCCAGGCCCATTTCCGGCTCGTGCTGGTATTCGGCAGGCATGTCGGCAAAATCCTCGGCGTCGACATAAGGCGGGTTGGAGACGATCAGGTCGAAGCGCTGCCCCGGCAACCCGGCGAAGCCATCGCCCTGCACGCAGTACACGCGCTCCTCCAGGCCGTGGCGCTCGATGTTGAGGTTGGCCACCTCCAGCGCGTCGAACGACAGATCGCCCAGCACCACTTCCGCTTCGGGGAATTCGTAGGCGCAGGCGATGCCAATGCAGCCGGAACCGGTGCACAGATCGAGAATACGTGCCGGCTCGGTAGGCAGCCAGGGGGCGAAATGACGGTCGATCAGCTCGGCGATCGGCGAGCGCGGCACCAGCACACGCTCATCGACGACGAAGGGCAAACCGCAGAACCAGGCCTCGCCCAACAAGTAGGCGGTGGGTACGCGCTCTTCGATGCGGCGCTTGAGCAGCGCCTGCAGGTGGGTGTGCTCGTCGTCTTCCAGGCGGCAATCGAGATAGGCGTCGGAGATTTCCCAAGGCAGGTGCAGCGCGCCGAGCACCAGCTGGCGGGCTTCATCCCAGGCATTGTCGGTGCCGTGGCCGAAGAACAGTTGCTCGGCCTGAAAACGACTGACGGCCCAGCGGATGTAATCACGCAGGGTACGTAAACGGGTAGTGAGAGCAGTCACGGGCGGCCTCCGGGTGAAAAGTGCGGAAGTTTAGCCCAGTGCGGGTGGCCAGCGCATGAATGACGGGTTAACGAGTGTTCATGAGCGCTCGCGCTTCTTGCGCAGTGCATCATCATCAGGACGGCGCAGCTCGCGCAGAACGGCGATGGCCACGGCGATCGAGAACAAAAGCCAGAAATGCGGGGAAAACTGCGACAAAAGTGACATGGCAACTCCTTTTGCGTACGACCCTGAGTCCTTCAGGGCAGTTCCGATTCTGCTCCGGCAAAATGCACCGAGCAAGCCTTGGCGCAGATAGAGGTTCACAGAGCGCCCTGGCAAGCGGACAATGGCACATTATCACCATCAGCCAGGAGCCCGAGATGTCCCATCCGCAAACCATGTTCCAGCTCACCGGTCGTGGCCACGCACCGGCCAGCCTGAACAATGCGACCCTGCTGATCATCGATGCCCAGGAAGAGTACCGCAGCGGCGTCCTCGCGCTGCCGGGCCTGGACCCCGCACTGGCAGAGATCGCCAGTCTGCTGGCAGCAGCGCGCAGTGCCGGTGCCGACATCGTTCACGTCAAACACCTCGGCATTCCCGGCGGCCTGCTCGACCCCAGCGGCCCGCGCGGTCGTCACCTGCCGGAAGCAGCCCCGCTGGCGGGCGAGATCGTCGTGGAGAAACGCCTGCCCAACGCCTTCGCTGGCACCGAACTGCATGACCGCCTGCAGGCGCTCGGCCATCTTGACCTGATCGTCTGCGGCTTCATGACCCATTCCAGCGTCAGCACCACCGTGCGCGCAGCCAAGGACTACGGGTATCGCTGTACCCTGGTCGATGCTGCCTGCGCTACCCGCGACCTGCCTGCACCGGATGGCAGCGTGATAGCCGCCGCCGAGGTGCACCGCATCGAGATGATCGCCTTGGGCGACAATTTCGCCACCTTGGTGCCGCACGCCAAATCGCTGGTGTGAAACCTGTAGCAGTATCGCCAGCGCTGCGGAACCCGGACGCGACCAGCCGGTCATACCGGCGATAAGTCAAAGGAAATCGGAATGAAGCTGTCCGACGATTTCGATGCACGCCGCTTGCGCCCACGCCGGCCGAAAAACTGGCGCCTGCGTATCGGGGCCGGCCTGGGCGCCCTGCTCGCCGCCTTCGGCATTCTGCTGGCGATGGCGGGCGTCGCCTCGCTGGCAGGCCGCGCGCCAGTACTGGGTACGCTCAACGACTCTGCTGGCGAGGCCAGCGTCCTGCTGCTGCTCGGCCTGTTCCTGTTGTGGGCCGGGATCGCTTTCTGGCGTCGCTGCCGCAGACGCCTGCGTCGCCCCAGCGATCTGAGCCTGTCGCCATCACTGATGAAAAAGCGCGACTGATCACCCGAAAACACAGCACCAAAAACCGTAGGAGCCGGCTTGCCGGCGATGCTCTTCTTCAATCGAATTGATGATCGCCCGCAAGCGGGCTCCTACAAATTCGTCTTTCTACGCTTACACGGCTGGCATTTGGGTAAAATGCCAGCCTGTTCCGCGGAGCCACCGATGCAAGACGACGACTTTTCCCTGTTCCAGGCCGAGCTGCGCGGCGTCAAGCCGATCAAGCACGACCGCGCCGATACCGGCAAACCCAAAACTGACCGTAAACAGTTCAACACCCTGCGCCAGGCTGCGACCATCAGCCAGGGCGAGACCAAGGTGGACGGGTTGTCCGACCAGTTCGTCATCGACGTTGGCGCTGAAGACCCGCTGTACTGGGCCGGCAACGGCGTGCAGGACGGTCAGATGCGCAAGCTCAAGCTGGGCCAGATTCCGTTCGACGGCAGCCTCGACCTGCACGGCATGAACGTCGAGAAAGCGCGCGACACGCTGTGGGAGTTTCTCGCCGAAGCCACCAAGTTGGAGATTCGCTGCGTACGCGTCACCCACGGCAAGGCGGTGCGCATGGATGGGCGCAAGCCGATGATCAAGAGCCATGTGAACACCTGGCTGCGCCAGCACCCGCAGGTGCTGGGGTTCAGCTCCTGCCTGGCCAAGCACGGCGGCACCGGCGCGGTGTATATCATCCTCAAGCGCACCATGATGGATGGTCGCGACGAGTAATCAGAGAACCTGGCACTCTTGCCAGGCCCCTGTCGGCGCCCTACCCTGCGCCCATTCGATACCCAACAGGATTTTCCATGTCCCTGGAACAACAGTACACCGCGATCCTTGGCCAGCTTGGCGAGGACGTTTCCCGCGAAGGCCTGCTGGACACGCCCAAGCGCGCCGCCAAGGCCATGCAGTACCTCTGCCGTGGCTACCAGCAGACGCTGGAAGAGGTCACCAATGGCGCGCTGTTCAGCTCCGACAACAGCGAAATGGTGCTGGTCAAGAACATCGAGCTGTACTCGCTGTGCGAGCACCACCTGCTGCCGTTCATCGGCAAGGCTCATGTTGCCTACATCCCCAACGGCAAGGTGCTCGGCCTGTCCAAGGTAGCGCGCATCGTCGACATGTACGCCCGCCGCCTGCAGATCCAGGAAAACCTCAGCCGGCAGATCGCCGAAGCCATTGAGCAGGTCACCGGCGCACTCGGCGTGGCGGTGGTCATCGAAGCGCAGCACATGTGCATGATGATGCGCGGCGTGGAAAAGCAGAACTCCTCCATGGTCACCTCGGTGATGCTCGGCGAATTCCGCAGCAACCCGGCGACCCGCGGCGAATTCCTCAATCTGGTTCGTTGAGCCAAGCCCCAGACGGCGGCCGCTCACTTCGGTGAACGGCCGTCGGCACTTCAGGAGTTAGAAACATGTTGCTCAAAGCCCTTCGTATTGGCCTGGGTCAGCTCGTCGTGTTCGTCGACTGGATCAGCCGCCCGCGCAAGCTAAAGCGCAGCCCCGAGGCGCAAGCCGAGGTCGAACGCGCCACGGCCAATCTGGCGCTGTACCAGTTCCACGCCTGCCCGTTCTGCGTCAAGGTGCGGCGCACTCTGCACCGCCTGAACCTGCCGGTGCAGTTGCGCGACGCCAAGAACGACGCCGAACATCGTCAGGCCCTGGAGCAGCAAGGCGGCCGCATCAAGGTGCCGTGCCTGCGCATCGAGGAAAACGGCCAGAGCACCTGGCTGTACGAGTCCAAGGCGATCATCGCCTATCTGGATCAGCGTTTCGCCGGTTGAACCGCGCTTTCGTAGGAGCCGGCTTGCCGGCGATGCTTCTGCGTAAAGGATCGCCGGCAAGCCGGCTCCTACAGGTTCAGAGCTCGACACCTAAACTTCGTCCAGTCCTGTAGCCCGGATGCAATCCGGGAGCCTTGGAGCTACCCTGCACCGGTCATTTCGCGGCTGAAGCCGCTCCTACAAGATCGGCGTATCTTCGCCTGCCTCTTTAGGAGCGAGCTCTGCTCGCGAACAGCGCCCTACGCTTCAATGCCGTAGGTCTTGAGCTGGTCGAGGAACTGCGCTTCGTCCAGCACCTTCACCCCCAGCTCGCTGGCCTTGGTCAGCTTCGAGCCGGCACCTGGCCCGGCCACCACGCAGTGGGTCTTGGCCGAGACAGAACCGGCCACCTTGGCGCCCAGGCTCTCCAGCTTTTCCTTGGCCACGTCGCGGCTCATCACTTCCAGGGTGCCGGTGAGCACCCAGGTCTGGCCGGCCAGGGGCAGACCTTCAGCGACTTTCTTCTCGCTTTCCCAGTGCATGCCGAAATCGCGCAGCTGCTGCTCGATAGCGCGCGCGAGCTGGGCATTATCAGCATTGTCGAAGAACTCGCGTACAGCCTTGGCCTGTTTCTCCGGCAGGGCCTGACGCATGTCCAGCCAATCGCCGCCAAGCACGCCTTCCAGGCTGCCGAAACGCTCCGCCAGCTTCTGCGCCGCGCCTGGGCCAACAGAGGGAATATTCAGTTTGTCGAGCATGCCCCCAAGGGTGGCGACAGCCGAGAACTCGGCGCTCAGCTCTCCCTCTTCCTGCAGTTCGAGACCGCACTCACCCAGCAAGGCGTTGATCACCTGCTGATTGTGTTCATCCTCGAAGAAGCTGTGGATCTCATGCGCGACTTCCAGGCCAATGTCCGGCAGATAGGTCAGCACTTGCGGCAGTGCCTGGCGCACACGCTCCAGCGAGGCCAGGGAGCGCGCCAGCACCTTGGCGGTTTCCTCACCCACATCGGGAATACCGAGCGCATAGATGAAGCGCGCCAGGGTCGGCCGCTTACTGTCCTCGATGGCCTTCAGCAGCTTGTTGCTGGAGACATCGGCGAAGCCTTCCAGGCCGATGATCTGCTCGAAATTCAGCTTGTACAGGTCAGCCGGCGAAGCGATCAGCTTCTCGTCCACCAGTTGCTCGATGGTCTTGTCGCCGAGGCCTTCGATATCCATGGCGCGACGCGAGACGAAGTGGATGATCGCCTGCTTGAGCTGCGCCTGGCAGCTGAGGCGACCGACGCAGCGATACACCGAACCTTCGCTGATCGACTCCTTGCCCTTGCTGCGCTTGACCAGTTGCGTGCGCTCCACCGCCGAGCCGCACACCGGGCATTGCTCGGGAATGTGCACCGGGCGCGCGTTCTCCGGGCGACGTTCGGGCACCACGGCCATCACCTGCGGGATCACGTCGCCAGCACGGCGGATGATCACCGTGTCACCGATCATCACGCCCAGGCGCGCCACCTCATCCATGTTATGCAGGGTGGCGTTGGCCACCATCACACCGGCCACCTTGACCGGATTCAGACGCGCCACTGGCGTCACCGCACCGGTACGCCCGACCTGAAATTCCACGTCGAGCAGCTCGGTCAGCTCTTCCTGCGCCGGGAACTTGTGGGCGATGGCCCAGTGCGGCGTGCGCGCACGAAAGCCCAGCTGTTGCTGGTCCTCGATATTGTTGACCTTGAACACCACGCCATCGATGTCATAGGCCAGGCTCATGCGCCGCTCGCCGATATCTCTGTAGTAATCCAGGCAGGCCTCGACGCCCCTGGCCAGCTTCAGTTCGCGACTGATGGGTACGCCCCAGGCCTTGAGCTGCTGCAGCATGGCCACCTGGGTGCCCGGCAGCTCGCCGCTGACCTGACCAACGCCATAGCAGCAGAACTCCAGCGGGCGGCTGGCGGTGATCTTCGGGTCGAGCTGACGCAGGCTGCCGGCAGCGGCATTACGCGGGTTGGCGAAGGTCTTGCCGCCGCTCTCGGCCTGGCGTGCGTTGAGCTCCTCGAAGCCCAACTTGGGCATGAATACCTCACCACGCACCTCCAGCACCTGCGGCCAGCCCTCGCCCTGCAGCTTGAGCGGCACGTTGCGGATGGTGCGCACATTGCTGGTGATGTCTTCGCCGGTGCTGCCGTCGCCGCGCGTGGCGCCGCGCACCAGCTGGCCGTTCTCGTAGCGCAGGCTGACGGCCAGACCATCGAGCTTGGGTTCGCAGCTGTACTCGATCTCGGCGCCGCCGCCGAACAAGTCGCCGCCCTGCACGCCGAGGCCGTTCTGCACGCTGCGGTCGAAAGCACGCAAATCATCCTCATCGAAGGCATTGCCCAGGCTGAGCATCGGCACTTCGTGACGCACCTCGCCGAAGGCGCTGAGCGCCTCGCCGCCAACGCGCTGGGTCGGCGACTCCGGCGTGACCAGCTCCGGATGCTCGGCCTCCAGCGCCTGCAGTTCGCGGAACAGGCGGTCGTACTCGGAATCGGGCACGCTCGGCTCGTCCAGCACGTAGTAACGGTAGTTGTGCGCGTCCAGCTCGTTGCGCAGTTCGGAAATACGTTGGGCGGCGTCGGTCATGCTCGGTCTCTCAAACGAAAAGAGCAGCCTTGGCTGCTCTCTTTCGACTTCGTGTACGGGTCAGCGTTTCTGGGTCAGTTGCCGGCGCTCGAATTCGACGATGCGCTGGCGATAGTGTTCGATGGTCTGCGCAGTCATCACGCTGCGCTGGTCGTCCTTCAGCTCACCGCCCAGCTCGTGGGCCAGCTTGCGTGCAGCAGCGACCATCACGTCGAAGGCCTGCTTCGGATGACGCGGGCCAGGCAGGCTGAGGAAGAAGCTCACCGCGCGGGTGCTGAAGCCTTCGATATCGTCGAGATCGAAGGTGCCGGGCTTGAGTGCGTTGGCCATGGAGAACAGCACCTCGCCGTTACCCGCCATGCTCTCGTGACGATGGAAGATGTCCATCTCACCGAAGCGCAGACCGCTTTCGAGGATGTTCTGTAGCAGCGCCGGGCCCTTGAAGCCGAAGTCGTCGCGGGCGACCACGTTGATCACCAGCACCTCTTCTACCGGTGCGGCATCGGCAGCCGGCTTGGAGGCTTTCTTCGGCTCGACGGGTTCGTCATCGACCGGGTTGAGCAGAGTCGGCACCGGCTCATCGACGGCCAGATTGAGGTCGCCCTGTTGTGGCTCGTTGCGTGGACGACGCGGCAGGTCCTTGGCAGTCATCGACGGCAGTTCGTCTTCGTCCAGCTGCGGCTCGTGGTCGCGATTTACCACACGTGGCGTACTGAGCAAATCTGGGTCACTGTCGTCATCAGGCATGTTGGCGAAGCTGCGGTCGAGCCTGAATTTGAGCTTGCCCTTGCCACCGCGCATACGGCGCCAGCCGTCGAAAAGGATGCCAGCGATAACGATGATGCCAATAACGATCAGCCACTCGCGCAGACCGAATTCCATGAAATACCTGACCCTTAAAAATTCTGGTGAAAAAAAGATCCAATCAACCGGATCACAACTCGACTATAAAACGCGGCGCCAACTTGATGTTCTATCTGACGTTTTCCGCGTGTAACAAAAGTGGGCAATAAGCTAGCACGACGAAAGGCAACTTTACACAGGGAGCCACATAAGGTTTTGCCTGTATTCAGTTAATCTCGCGGCGCTCTGCCATCACGCCTCCACCATCGCCAGCGCCTCCTCGACATCCACTGCCACCAGACGCGAGCAACCCGGCTCGTGCATGGTGACCCCCATCAACTGATCGGCCATTTCCATGGCGATCTTGTTGTGGGTGATGTAGATGAACTGCACCGTGGCTGACATCTCCTTGACCAGCCGCGCATAGCGCCCGACGTTGGCATCGTCCAGCGGTGCATCCACTTCGTCCAACATGCAGAACGGCGCCGGATTGAGCTGGAAGATGGAAAACACCAGTGCCAAAGCAGTCAACGCTTTCTCTCCACCGGAGAGCAAATGAATGGTGCTGTTCTTCTTGCCCGGGGGCCGCGCCATGATGGTCACACCGGTATCGAGTAAATCTTCGCCGGTGAGTTCCAAATAAGCGTTGCCGCCACCGAAAACTTTTGGAAAGAGCGCCTGCAAACCGCCATTGATCTGATCGAAGGTATCCTTGAAACGATTGCGCGTTTCCTTGTCGATCTTGCGGATGACGTTCTCCAGGGTTTCCAAGGCCTCGACCAGATCCGCGTCCTGCGCATCCAGGTAGCGCTTGCGCTCGGACTGCTGCTGATACTCGTCGATGGCCGCGAGGTTGATCGGCCCGAGACGGGCGATGCGTGCGGCCATGCGCTCCAGTTCTTCCTCCCAGGCGCTCTCGCTGGCTTCGGCCGACAGCGTGGTGATCACCCCGTGCAGGTCGTAGTTGTCCTCGGCGAGCTGATCAGCCAACGCCTTGCGCCGCACGTTGAGCGACTGCCAATCCATGCGCTGTTGCTCCAGCTGGCTGCGTAGCAGTTGCGCCTGTTGTTCGGCCTGGGTGCGGCGCTTCTCGGCATCGCGCAGTTCGCGATCGGCGTCCTCCAGCGCCAAACGCGCCTGACGCAGTTCGTCGTCCACCGCCATGCGCCGCTCGAGCAGTTCTTCGAGCTTGATACGCAGCTCTTCCAGCGGCGCCTCGCCCTCTTCCAGATTCAGCGACAGTTGCTCGCGCCGCTCATGCAGGCGCTCGGCCTGCATCTCCAGACGCTCCAGCGCCTGACGGGTGGAGTCGTGCTGCGCCTTGAGCGAGCCGACGCGCACCGCCAGTTGATGGGCATGGTCCTTGTGCTGACGCGCGTCCTGGCGCACACGGTCGAGACGCTCGCGCAGACTGTCGCGGCTGGCCAGCAGGCTTTCACGCTGCTCGTTATCCAGCGCCATGGCGTCCAGCGCATCCTGCAATTGCAGGCGCGATTCGCCCAGTTGCTCCTGCTCGATCTCGCGCTGCTCGGCCGCTTCCTGCAGTTCGTCCTGCAGACGGCGACGGCGCAGGCCCAACTGCTCGGCTTTGGCCTGGCTGGCGGACAGCTTTGCCTTCAGCTCACTTACCTGGCGCGCCAGTTCCTGGCCATGACGGCGTTGCTGCTCACGCTGTTCTTCCTGAAGACGTTGCTCGTCGCGCAGCGCCAGCAGGCGTTCATCCAGTTGCGCCAGGGCCGCCTCACGTTCCTCGCGCTCCAACTGCAAGCGCTCCAGCTCCTGGCCACGCGCCAGCACACCGCTATCGGCCTCGGCGGCGCGACGCACGCGCAGGAAATGCCGGCCGACCCAGTAGCCGTCGCGGCTGATCAGGCTCTCGCCATCGGCCAGTTGCCCACGAGCGGCCAGCGCCTGCTCCAGGGATTCGACCGGGCGCACGCCGGCCAGCCAGGGCGACAGGTCATGGCTCGATTCGACCTTGTCCAGCAGGCTACCGGCACGGCGCGCGCCGCCCTTGGCGGGGCTGGCCAGGCGCAGTTCGCCCTGCTCCAGCGCGGCGAAATCCAGGCCGGCGAAATCGTCCAGCAGCACGGCCTGCAGGTCGGCACCGAGCACGGTTTCCACCGCCAGCTCCCAACCGGCTTCCACCCGCAGACCTTCGGCCAGGCGCGGGCGTTGCAGCAGGTTCTGCTCACGCAGCCACTCGCCAGCACCCTGCCCCGGATCGAGCGCCGCCTGTTGCAGCGCCTCCAGCGAGGCCAGGCGACCGCTCAGGCGTTGCAGCTCGCCCTGCGCCTGCTGCTGGGCCTGACCGGCCTGCTGCAATTCCTCGCGCAGTTGCTGCAGGCGCTCGGCCTGTTGCTCTTCGGCCAGGTGCAGGGCTTCCTGCTCCAGCTCACCGGCAGCGAGCTGTTCGTTCAGTTCGAGAATGGCGGCGTCTTCGGGGTCGGCCACCAGTTGCTGCAATTCTTCGTTAAGACGACGCTGGCGTTCTGCCAGACGCTCCAGGCTCTGTTCCAGCTGGGCGATGCGCGACTGCTGCACTTCGGCCTGGCGACGCGGCTCGGCGCTGCGCTGGTTGAAACCGTCCCACTGCTCCTGCCAGCCGTGCATGGCGACTTCGGCCTCTTCCAGGCTGGCAGCAGACTCCTCGGCAGCAGCGGCGGTCATCTCCTGCTCGGGCAGGAGCATTTCCAATTCTTCACCGAGGGTGGCCAGCAGGGTGCGGTCGTGGCCTAGGTGCGACTCGGTTTCCAGACGCGCCTTTTCTGCCTCGCGCAGGTCATCCTGTAACTGGCGCAGGCGCTGCTGGCCATGCTGGATGCTCTGCTCGACGCGGGCGATATCGCCACCCACGGAATAGAAGCGGCCCTGCACCAGGTTGAAGCGCTCGCTCAATTCGTGATGGCCATCGCGCAGGCGCTCGATGCTGGCGTCGGCGCTGCGCTGCTCGGCCACCAGGGCCTCGAAGGCCACTTCCTGATCGCCGATCACCTGCTCTCGGCTGCCGACCTGCTGGTTCAGGCTCTGCCAGCGCAGGGCCAGCAGTTGCGCCTTGAGCTGGCGCTCCTCGGCCTTGTATTCCTGGTACTTCTCAGCCGCCTGGGCCTGACGGTGCAGGCGCTCGAGCTGGCGCTCCAGCTCTTCGCGCAGGTCGCTAAGGCGCTCCAGGTTCTCCTGGGTACGGCGGATGCGGTTCTCGGTCTCGCGGCGGCGCTCCTTGTACTTGGAGATGCCGGCGGCTTCCTCGATGAAATTGCGCAGCTCCTCGGGCTTGGCCTCGATCAGCTTGCTGATCATGCCCTGCTCGATGATCGAGTAACTGCGCGGCCCCAGGCCGGTGCCGAGGAAGATATCGGTGATATCGCGGCGCCGGCACTTGGTGCCGTTGAGGAAGTAGGTGTTCTGCCCGTCGCGGGTCACCCGACGGCGAATGGAAATCTCGGCGAAGGCCGCGTATTCGCCCACCAGCGAGTTGTCGCTGTTATCGAAGATCAGCTCGATGGAGGCCTGGGTCACCGGCTTGCGTGTGTTGGAGCCGTTGAAGATAACGTCGGTCATCGACTCACCACGCAGGTTCTTCGCCGAGCTTTCACCCATCACCCAGCGCACGGCGTCGATGATGTTCGACTTGCCGCAACCATTGGGCCCGACCACCGCCGCCATGTTGCTGGGAAAGCTTACCGTCGTCGGATCGACGAAGGACTTGAAGCCCGCCAGCTTGATGCTCTTCAGGCGCATCTGGGCTTAGCGCTCGGCCAGGGTTGCCAGCACCAGCTGGCAGTTGTGCTGACCGTAGGCTTGCAGCACTTCGCGGGCACGCTCGTTGTCACGGACGATGATCGCCTGCAGCAGGCTGGCGAAGGTGCCCATGAACTGGCCCATCTCGCCTTTGCGCCGCTCCAGCGCCAGGTGGTAGGTGCGGCTGATGGCCGGCAGCAGGTTCTCCAGGGTTTCCTGCAGGTACGGGTTGTCGGCGAAGGGAAAGGCCGCACGCATCACGTCGAAGCTGTTCTCAACGAAGGCGCCGATATCGCCACGCTCCAGGCTGGCCAGCAGGCGCTGCTGGATATCGATGAAGGGCGCCAGGTCGGTCTCCACCTTCCAGCGCTCGATCACCGCGCGCGCCAGCATGATGTAGAGCTCGATGCTCAGTGCGTAGAGGCTGGTGACGTGGTGCGGGGTCAGTTCGCTGACCTGGGCGCCTCGGCGCGGCAGGATCACGATCAGGTGGCGGCGTTCGAGAATCAGCAGCGCTTCGCGCACCGAGCCACGGCTGACGTTGAGGGCCTGGGTAACCTTCTGCTCCTGAATGCGCTCACATTCCTTGAGTTCACCGCGAATGATGCGTTCGGCCAGGTAATGGGCAATTTGCTCGGCGAGGCTGTCCGGGGCCTTGAACGTCATGGCATTCCTTAATTTGCGTCGATCCAGGGGCAGGCGGTCGAGTCTGGGAGCCCCGCCACGGCTGGGCGGGAGCAAGAAAATCTGGCGGTGAGTGTAACACAGGGTGTTACCCCGCCAAGCGTCCCCGCGGGGCACTTTCCGTTCTAAAGGTTGGCCGTGGAAGTCTGGTCACGAAAATGGATTGTCCTACAATCCGAGGTAAAACCCAGAACAATAATGACTTGGAGAATCCGATGTTCGAACGCCTGCCGTCGCGCTGGATGCTCGCCCTGAAGAAGGTCGGCTACTGGATCTGGCTGATCCCGGTACTGGGCATCCCCCTCAGCTATTACTGGTCGCAGGGCAGCGCGCACGCCGACGCCTGGCCCTGGCTGGTGATCAGCGTGGTGTTCGGTGTCATTCCCTTGCTGGACTTCATTGTCGGTCGCGACCCGGCCAACCCGGATGAGTGCGACGAAGTGCCGGCCCTCGAAGCCCAGGGCTACTACCGACTGCTGAGTCTGGCCACGGTGCCGCTGCTGCTGGCGATGCTGGTGTGGAGCGGCTGGATATTCGCCAGTTACGAGGGCTGGAGCTGGATCGGCCAGCTCGGCTGGGTGCTGTCGGTCGGCACGGTGATGGGCGCCATCGGCATCACCGTGTCGCACGAGCTGATCCACAAGGACCCGAAACTGGAGCAGAACGCCGGCGGCCTGCTGCTGGCAGCGGTGTGCTACGCCGGCTTCAAGGTCGAACATGTGCGCGGCCATCATGTGCATGTATCGACGCCCGAAGATGCCTCCTCCTCACGCTTCGGCCAGAGCCTGTACGCCTTTCTGCCGCATGCCTACAAGCACAACTTTCTCAACGCCTGGAAGCTCGAGGCCGAGCGTCTAAAGCGGCGCAGCTTACCGGCCCTGCATTGGCGCAACGAGCTGATCTGGTGGTACGCCATCAGCGCGCTGTTCCTGCTCGGCTTCACCCTGGCCTTGGGCGCGCTCGGCGCCCTGTTCTTCCTCGGCCAGGCGGTTATCGCCTTTACCCTGCTGGAGATCGTCAACTATGTCGAACACTACGGCCTGCACCGGCGCAAACTGGACAACGGCCGCTACGAGCGCACCAATGCGCACCACTCCTGGAACAGCAACTTCCTGCTGACCAACCTGTTTCTCTTCCATCTGCAGCGCCATTCCGACCACCACGCCTATGCCAAGCGCCGCTATCAGGTGCTACGCCATTTCGACGACAGCCCGCAGTTGCCTAATGGCTATGCCGGAATGATCGTGCTCGCGGTGTTCCCGCCGCTGTGGCGCGCCGTGATGGACCCCAAGGTGCGCGCCTACTACGCCGGCGAAGAGCACCAACTGAGTGAGTCGCAACCGACCTGAGCCCCCTGTTCGAGCACACCCAATCAACCCCGGCAGCGCAGGCTCCCGGGGTTTCGTTTGTCACCTAGGGTGCGCCATGCGCCCACCATTTCGACTTCGACCGGCTGGTGCGCACGACCCAGGCGGCCCCGCGCGCGCCTACGAAAGTCCCGCAGCAGAGCCCTCGCTGGCACGAAAACCGCTACTCTCAGAGCATAAATCCCGCCCGCCGCGCTCATAACCGAAACGCATGACAAGCAGCTGACCACGAGGTCAAATATTTGTTGACCCAAAAGTCAGAAAACTCTAGATTGCCTCCATGGCCAATCACGTCCGGGCCTTGCAATGCGTGCACATACCCGGCGAGCCAAACGATTCATAACAATAAAGTGCCTGGAGGTCGTCCTTGATCCAGTTTTTACTCAACCGGGAGCTGCGCACCGAGCATGCCCTGGACCCCAACGTCACCGTGCTCAACTACCTGCGTGAGCACGTCGGCAAAACCGGAACCAAGGAAGGCTGCGCCTCCGGCGACTGCGGTGCCTGCACCGTGGTGGTAGGCGAGCTCGATGGCGACCGCGTTCGTTATCGCACCCTCAACTCCTGCCTGACCTTCGTCTCCAGCCTGCACGGCAAGCAACTGATCACCGTCGAAGACCTCAAGCACCAGGGCAAGCTGCACAGCGTGCAGCAGGCGATGGTCGACTGCCATGGCTCGCAGTGTGGCTTCTGCACCCCCGGTTTCATCATGTCGCTGTTCGCCCTGCAGAAGAATTCGAGCGGCTACGACAAGGGCGCGACGATGGAAGCGCTGGCCGGCAACCTGTGCCGCTGCACTGGCTACCGCCCGATCATCGACGCCGCCGAGCAGGCCTGCTGCCAGAAGCAGCCGGATCAGTTCGATGCCTTCGAAAGCAACACCGTGGCTCAGCTCCAGGCCATCGCCCCGCGTGAAACTGCCGAGCTCAACAGTGGCGACAAGCGCTGCCTGGTGCCGCTGACCGTGGCCGACCTGGCCGACCTCTATGCCGCCAACCCCGAGGCGCGCCTGCTCGCCGGTGGTACCGACCTGGCCCTGGAAGTCACCCAGTTCCACCGCGAGCTGCCGGTGATGATCTACGTCGGCCATATCGAAGACATGAAGCGCATCGAGGTGACCGACAAGGACATCGAGATCGGCGCCGCGGCGGCGCTGTCCGACTGCTACGAAGCGCTGTCGCGCGAGTACCCGGACTTCGGCGAGCTGCTGCACCGCTTCGCCTCGCTGCAAATCCGCAACCAAGGCACCTTGGGCGGCAATATCGGCAACGCCTCGCCCATTGGCGACGCCCCGCCACTGCTGATCGCCCTCGGCGCGCAGATCGCCCTGCGCCAGGGCAACACGCGGCGCATCCTGCCGCTGCAGGACTACTTCCTCGACTACAAGGTGACCGCGCGCCAGGAAGCCGAATTCATCGAGAAGATCATCGTGCCGCGTGCCCAACCGAACCAGGCGTTCCGCGCCTACAAGGTGTCCAAGCGCCTGGACGACGACATTTCCGCCGTCTGCGCGGCCTTCAACCTGACTATCGTCGACGGCGTGGTGCGTGACGCGCGCATCGCCTTCGGCGGCATGGCCGCCATCCCCAAACGCGCCAGCGCCTGCGAAGCGGCCCTGGTCGGCTCGGCCTGGTATCCGGGCGTGATCGAACGTGCCTGCAACGCACTGGGTGAGGACTTCACCCCGCTGTCGGATTTCCGCGCCAGCAAGGAATACCGCCTGCTCACTGCCCAGAACCTGCTGCGCAAGTTCTTCCTGGAGCAGCAGTCGCCCGAGGTCGAGACCCGGGTTACCGCTTACGCCTGATGGCGCAGTGAATTGATCCGCCGCCGGCGCGACCGGCGGCATGCGAAGTTTTGGAGGCGAAGATGTCCAGTCATATCGAACACAAATCCCAGGAAGAGCTGGCCGCCCTGTTCCGCGCCGGCATGACCAGCGGCGTGGGCCGCAGCGTCAAGCACGAGAGCGCGGACAAGCACGTGTCCGGCGAAGCGGTCTATGTCGACGACCGTCTGGAATTCCCCAATCAATTGCACGTCTACGCGCGCCAGTCCGATCGCGCCCATGCGCGCATCCTGCGCATCGACACCAGCCCCTGCTACGAGATTCCAGGCGTGGCCATCGCCATCACCAAGGATGACGTACCGGGCCAACTGGATATCGGCCCGGTGGTCGCCGGCGACCCGCTGCTGGCCGACGGCAAGGTGGAGTACGTTGGCCAGGTGGTGCTGGCGGTGGCCGCTGACAGTCTGGAAACTGCGCGCAAGGCGGCGATGGCCGCCATCGTCGAATACGACGATCTGGAGCCGGTGCTCGACGTCGTCGAGGCCTACCGCAAGAAGCATTTCGTGCTCGCCAGCCACACCCACCGCATCGGTGACTCGGCCAGCAAGCTGGCCAGCGCCCCGCGTCGCCTGCAGGGCACCCTGCATATCGGCGGCCAGGAGCACTTCTACCTGGAAACCCAGATTTCCTCGGTCATGCCCACCGAAGACGGCGGCATGCTGGTCTACACCTCGACGCAGAACCCCACCGAGGTGCAGAAGCTGGTCGCCGAAGTGCTCGGCGTGCCGATGAACAAGATCGTCATCGACATGCGCCGCATGGGCGGTGGTTTCGGCGGCAAGGAAACCCAGGCCGCCGGCCCGGCGTGCCTGTGCGCAGTGATCGCCCATCTCACCGGCCGGCCGACCAAGATGCGTCTGCCGCGCATGGAAGACATGAGCATGACCGGCAAGCGTCACCCCTTCTACGTCGAGTACGACGTCGGCTTCGATGACGACGGCCTGCTGCATGGCATCGAGATGGACCTGGCCGGCAACTGCGGCTACTCGCCGGACCTGTCCGGCTCCATCGTCGACCGCGCCATGTTCCACTCCGACAACGCCTACTTCCTCGGCAACGCCACCATCAACGGTCATCGCTGCAAGACCAACACCGCGTCGAACACCGCTTACCGCGGCTTCGGCGGCCCGCAGGGCATGGTCGCCATCGAGGAAGTGATGGATGCCGTCGCGCGCCACCTCGGCAAGGACCCGCTGGAAGTGCGCAAGCTCAACTACTACGGTAAGACCGAGCGCAACGTCACCCACTACCACCAGACCGTCGAGCACAACGTCATCCACGAGATGACCGCCGAGCTGGAGCAGAGCTGCGAGTACGCCAAGCGCCGTGAAGAAATCCGCGCCTTCAATGCCAAGAGCCCGGTATTGAAGAAAGGCCTGGCCATGACCCCGGTGAAGTTCGGCATCAGTTTCACCGCCACTTTCCTCAACCAGGCCGGCGCACTGATCCACATCTACACCGACGGGTCGATCCATCTCAACCACGGCGGCACCGAGATGGGCCAGGGCCTCAACACCAAGGTCGCGCAGGTCGTCGCCGAGGTGTTCCAGGTCGATATCGAGCGCATCCAGATCACCGCCACCAACACCGACAAGGTGCCCAATACCTCGCCCACCGCCGCCTCCAGCGGCGCCGACCTCAACGGCATGGCGGCGAAGAACGCGGCCGAGACCATCAAGCAGCGCCTGGTGGACTTCCTGGTGCGCGAGTACAAGGTCACCCCGGAAGACGTCGAATTCCGCAACGGCCAGGTACGCGTGCGCGATCACTTCCTGTCCTTCGAGGAGATGATCCAGAAGGCCTACTTCGGCCAGGTCTCGCTGTCGTCGACCGGTTTCTACCGCACGCCGAAAATCTACTACGACCGCGACAAGGCGGCCGGCCGCCCCTTCTATTACTACGCCTATGGCGTGGCCTGCGTGGAAGTGCTGGTGGACACCCTGACCGGCGAATACCGCATGCTGCGTGGCGACATCCTGCATGACGTCGGCGACTCGCTGAACCCGGCCATCGACATCGGCCAGGTCGAAGGCGCCTTCGTCCAGGGCATGGGCTGGCTGACCACCGAGGAGCTGGTGTGGAACGCCAAGGGCAAGCTGATGACCAACGGCCCGGCCAGCTACAAGATCCCGGCCATCGCCGACATGCCCATCGACCTGCGCGTGAAGCTGGTGGAGAACCGCAAGAACCCGGAAGACACCGTGTTCCACTCCAAGGCCGTGGGCGAGCCGCCCTTCATGCTCGGCATCGCCGCCTGGTGCGCCCTCAAGGACGCCGTGGCCAGCCTGGCGGACTACAAGGTGCAACCGCAGATCGACGCCCCGGCCACCCCCGAGCGCGTGCTCTGGGGTGTGGAGCAGATGCGCAAGCTGAAGAAAGCCAGAACAAGCGCCGTCGAAATGGAAACGGTCGGAGCCTAGGGTGGGCTTCAGCCCACCAAGGTCGACGGCGCGTATTGGTGGGCTGAAGCCCACCCTACTGAAGGCTCTGGCCCCATGGGAGGGGCTTTAGCCGCGACGGTCGCCGCTGAAGCGCCTCCCACAAACCGCGAACGAATGATGAATGGGTGTACAACAATGACAAAACACACCGAACCGAATAACCGCCCCGCTCGCCCCGCGCCGGAGCCGATTCTCGACCCGTCGCCGAGCAACTGGCGCCTGCCGCGCCCGGGACAGACCACGCCTTCCTGGAGGCTGAGCAAATGAGCTGGATCAGTGCCCTCGCCGAGCTGCAGCAAAAAGGTGAAGCCTGCGTTCTGGTGACCATCATCGAAGAACGCGGCTCGACGCCGCGTAATGCCGGCTCGAAGATGGTGGTCACCGCCGATCGCATCTTCGAGACCATCGGCGGCGGCCATCTGGAGTACAAGGCTATGGAAATGGCGCGCGAGATGCTCGCCAGCTGCAGCCAGGACACCCGCCTGGAGCGCTTCTCCCTCGGCGCCAGCCTGGGCCAGTGCTGCGGCGGCGCCACCGTGCTGCTGTTCGAGCCCATGGGGCAACCACAGGCGCAGATCGCCGTGTTCGGCGCCGGCCATGTCGGTCGCGCACTGGTGCCGCTGCTCGCCAGCCTGCCGTGCAAGGTGCGCTGGATCGACTCGCGGGAGAACGAATTTCCCGAGCACATCCCCGCCGGCGTGGAGAAGATCGTGGGTGACGAAGTGGTCGACGAGGTGGAGAACATGCCGCCCGGCAGCTACTACATCGTCATGACTCACAACCACCAGCTCGACCTGGAGCTGACCGCGGCGATCCTCAAACGCGGCAACTTCGCCTACTACGGCCTGATCGGCTCGAAGACCAAGCGCGTCAAGTTCGAGCATCGCCTGCGCGAACGCGGCTTCGCGGACACCCTGATGGCGCGCATGCGCTGCCCCATGGGCCTGCCCGAGGTGAAAGGCAAGCTGCCGGTGGAGATTGCCGTGTCCATCGCCGGCGAGGTGATCGCCACCTATAACGCCAGCTTCGGCCAGGACGTGAAGAAAGGCGAATCCAGCGTCGCCAAGCTGTTGCCGGCCTCGCGCCGGTCCTGACTCTAGGTGCGCCCAGCGCACCCTACGGGCCGGGCCGTGGCGCGACGAATTCGCGCCGCGCCCAGTAGAGTGCGCCGCGCGCACCAATAACACCGCATTATCCGTGGTGCGCACGGCGCACCGCACTGCCCGCTCAATCGAGACGTAACAGATGACCACCAATACCAAAGCCTACCGCGCCGCCATCCTGCACAGCCTCGCCGATCCGGCCGAGGTCGGTGTCGAGCAGTCCTACGAATATTTCGAGGACGGCATCCTGCTGATCGAAAACGGCAAGGTCGCCCAGGTTGGCCCCGCCGCCGAGCTGTTGCCGAAGCTGGCCGGCGTCGAGATCCAGCACCATCGCGACGCGCTGATTACCCCCGGCTTTATCGACACCCACATCCACTACCCGCAGACCGGCATGATCGCCTCCTACGGCGAGCAACTGCTGGACTGGCTCAACACCTACACCTTCCCCACCGAGCGGCAGTTCGAAGACAAGGCCCATGCCAGCGACGTGGCGGCGATCTTCCTCAAGGAACTGCTGCGCAACGGCACCACCACCGCCCTGGTGTTCGGCACCGTACACCCGCAGTCGGTGGACGCCTTCTTCGAGCAGGCCGACAAGCTCAACCTGCGCATGATCGCCGGCAAGGTGCTGATGGATCGCAACGCCCCGGACTACCTGACCGACACCGCCGAAACCGGCTATGCCGAGAGCAAGGCTCTGATCGAACGCTGGCACGGCAAGGGCCGCCTGCACTATGCGGTCACCCCGCGCTTCGCCCCGACCAGTACGCCGCAGCAGCTGGAGCTGGCCGGCAAGCTGCTGGCCGAGTACCCGGACCTGTATATGCACACCCACCTGTCCGAGAACCGCAAGGAAATCGAATGGGTCAAGGAACTGTTTCCCGAGCGCAAGGGCTATCTGGACGTCTATGACCACCACAAGCTGATCGGCCCGCGCGCGGTGTTCGCCCATGGCGTGCACCTGTGCGACGACGAGTGCAAGCGCCTCGCCGAAACCGGCTCGGCGGTGGCCTTCTGCCCGACCTCCAACCTGTTCCTCGGTAGCGGCCTGTTCGACCTGAACAAGCTGGAAGCCCATGGCGTGCGCGTCGGCCTGGGTACCGATGTCGGCGCCGGCACCAGCTTCAGCCAACTGCAATCGCTGAACGAGGCGTACAAGGTGATGCAGCTGCAGGGCAAGAAACTCGACCCGTTCAAGTCGCTGTACCTGGCCACCCTGGGCGGCGCCAATGCGCTGTACCTGGACGACAAGCTGGGCAACTTCCAGCCCGGCAAGGACGCCGACTTCCTGGTGCTGGACTACAACGCCACGCCGCTGATCAGTTACCGCATGCAGCAGGCCAAGAGCCTGGAAGAACGACTGTTCGCCCTGACCATGCTCGGCGATGACCGCGCCGTGAAAGAGACCTTCGCCGCGGGTGTATCGGTGCACCAGCGCTGAGCGCAGGTTGCGTGGAGCCACCTAAAGTGAGGCCGGATGCTACTCCGCGTAGGGTGGATTAGCGGCGCTGAACGCTAATCGTAAGGGCGCGGATGAGAGCGGTGCGCCGCGTAATCCACCAGGCGATGGAACGCGTTGCGCCGATGGTGGGTTACGCCGCATCTAGCAAGGTGCTGTGGCCAGTAGCGGTGATAAGCGGCTAACCCACCCTGAAACTGAGCGCGGAGATACCTTAAAATTGGATAGGCGGACGCCAACTTGTGGGAGCCCCGCCCCGGGGCGAAGTTGCTACCAACCCAATTCGCCGCGAGGCGCGGCTCCTACACAAGCGTCGAAACAGCTGCAGAGCGCCGACACCACCAATGAAAAAGCCCCGCTGCTCGCGCAGCGGGGCTTTCTTGTTACACACAACGAATCAGCGATTGGCAGCGCTACGACCCGGCTTCTTCTTGGTCTGCAGCAGGTGCGAGAACACCGCGTGCAGATCGTCCGAGGCGCTTTCTTCGTCCAGGTTGAGCTTGCTGTCGATGTGATCCATGTGGTGCATCATCAGGTGCACCGCACGCTCGGCGTCACGCGCTTCGATGGCGTCGATCAACTGGTTGTGTTCGTCGTAGGAGCAATGTGAGCGGCTGCCGCTTTCGTACTGGGCGATGATCAACGAGGTCTGCGACACCAGGCTGCGCTGGAAACTCACCAGCGGCGCATTGCGTGCGGCCTCGGCCAGCTTCAGGTGGAACTCGCCGGACAGGCGAATACCTGCACCACGATCACCACGGGAGAAACTGTCCTGCTCGTCCTTGACCATCTGCCGCAGCTCGGCCAACTGCTCGGCTGTCGCGTGCTCGACGGCCAGTTCGGTGATGGCGCGCTCTACCAGGCGGCGTGCATAGAAGATCTGCCGAGCTTCTTCGACGCTCGGGCTGGCGACTACCGCACCGCGGTTCGGGCGCAGCAGTACCACACCCTCGTGGGCCAGGCGTGACAGGGCGCGGCGAATGATGGTGCGACTGACGCCGAAGATCTCACCCAGCGCCTCTTCACTCAGCTTGGTGCCGGGCGCCAGACGCTGCTCGAGAATGGCATCGAAGATATGGGCATATACGACATCGTCCTGAGTCCCGCTGCGGCTGCTTTTGCCCACGCGCGGCTGCTTCTTGAGAGGCTGCAATTGATCGTTCATTCTGGCTCGCGTCAATGAGAGTCGGCGACACTGCGACTCTACTGTGTTCTACCCGGTAGCTGACAAGCTCCGAGCGAAAAAACATCAGAAAAAAATTAAGACAATTGTACACAAGTCAATCAGCCCTCACACCCTTCGTTGTATGACGTCATAGCTGACCCTCGCCCGCATATCACCCACCTCTGAGCGCAGAACAACAAATTCTTTCTTTATATACAGCCGTCTTCTCAGTTCATTAGCGGCTAAGAACCCGGTCAGGCTGCTAAGGCCGACGCTCGATCGAGCGTCGGCCTCAGCCAAGCAAAAATCCTATCCATCTGTTTTATAAGCATTTTAATTAAAGCCCTGAAGGGATTGTCGCCAAATCCATGCGCTTTTCCATCCGCAGGTTCGACTGGTGCGATTAATGCAACATTAAAAACATTAATTGCATTTTTTGTATACAACAGCATAATCGCGCTCGAGTGACTTCTTGACCGCTCGGTCAACAACTTAGCCAAGAAGCACCACCGAAAACACCGCCTGCCTCAGAGAGCATTGTTCTTGCGCAAGGCTCTGGGCGGTACACAACAAGAGAGATGAGGAGTACCCGCTGTGGAAAGCGTCAAACAAGAACAACACGCGAATCAACTGGCAAGAGGTGGCCTGCTCGACCGCTTCTTCAAACTGACCGAGCACCGCACCACCATCAAGACCGAGCTGCTGGCCGGCCTGACGACCTTCGTCACCATGGCCTACATCATCTTCGTCAATCCCAACATCATGGCCACTGCCGGCATCGATCATGGCGCCGCCTTCGTCGCCACCTGCATCGGGGCGGCCCTGGGCTGCTTCCTGATGGGCCTGTACGCCAACTGGCCAGTGGGCCTGGCGCCGGGCATGGGCCTGAACGCGTTCTTCACCTACACCGTCGTCGGTGAAATGGGCTACAGCTGGCAGATCGCACTGGGCGCGGTGTTCATCTCCGGCGTGCTGTTCATGATCATGAGCCTGTCGAAGATCCGCGAATGGCTGCTCAACAGCATCCCGATGAGCCTGCGCTTCGCCATGGGTGCCGGGGTCGGCCTGTTCCTCGGCCTGATCGGTCTGAAGACCGCCGGGATCGTCGTCGACAGCCCGGCCACCCTATTGACCATGGGCTCGTTCAGTAACCCGTCGGCGCTACTCGCCGCCGTATGCTTCCTGATGATCGCCGTGCTCAGCCACCGCAACGTGTTTGGCGCCATCCTCTTTAGCATGCTCGGCGTGACTGCCACCGGCTGGGCACTCGGCCTGGTGGAATACGGTGGCCTGGTGTCGATGCCGCCGAGCCTGGCCCCGACCTTCCTGGCCATGGATATCGCCGGCGCGTTCAACGTGGCGATGATCAGCGTGATCCTGGCGTTTCTCTTCGTGAACATGTTCGACACCGCCGGCACCCTGATGGGCGTCGCCCACCGCGCCAACCTGGTAGATGAGGATGGCAAGATCCAGAACCTGTCCAAGGCGCTGAAAGCCGACTCTACCTCGAGCGTTGTGGGCGCCATGGTCGGCTGCCCGCCGGTGACCAGCTACGTGGAAAGCGCTGCAGGCGTCGCCGCGGGTGGCCGTACCGGCCTGACCGCCATCACCGTCGGCCTGCTGTTCCTCGCGGCGATGTTCTTCGCCCCGCTGGCTGGCATGATTCCGGCCTACGCCACCGCGGGCGCGCTGATCTACGTAGCAATGCTGATGATGAGCGGCATGGCGCATATCGATTGGAAGGATCATACCGACACCATCCCGGCTATCGTGACCGTGGTGATGATGCCGCTGACCTTCTCCATCGCCAACGGCATCGCCCTGGGGTTCCTCACCTACGCCACGCTGAAACTGCTGACCGGCCAGAGCGACAAGGTGTCGCTGAGCCTCTATGCGCTGTGCGTGATCTTCATCGCCAAGTTCGCCTTCCTCTGACGGCAAACACCCCGCGCTGATCGAAGCCCCGGCCCTGTGCCGGGGCTTTTCGTTTGACCGTTCAATACCTCTTGTTGGCGCAAGGCAGCGGCCCAAGCGCCGGACCATGGGCATGTACTCAATACAGGCAGCAGCGGTTGCCAAGGCAAATCCGGCGGCGCGAGGGGCGTACAGAAACTGGCAGGCAAAGGGGCGATGGGGTGAATCGTCCGCGATGCATGAGACGCGGCAATGCGTAGGCCGGGTTAGCGGCGCTGGGGGTCGTTATGGGGATCGCCACGCAACCTGGGCGCCGCGTAAGCCAACATTGCGGCGCGGCGGCAGACCGCCATGGTGGGTTACGGCGCTGGGGGTGGTGGTGTTTGCCTGATCCAGGTTCGCGCCTAACCCACTCTACAAAAGCCGGTCAACAACACAGCCCTGAAACACAGCCCAAAAAAAAGCCCGCAGTGTGAGCGGGCGTAAGGACTCAAACGAGTCTGAGGGTGACAAGCATTCGTCTGGCAGGCGTCTGGCCCGCCAGTCACTCAGCTACCGCGGTAGGTGGAGTAGCTGTAAGGAGAAATCAGTAGCGGCACGTGGTAGTGCTCCTGGCCGGCATCGATGCCGAAGCGCAGGACCACGACATCGAGAAATGCCGTATCCGGCAGTTTCACGCCACGGGCGCGGTAGTAGTCGCCAGCGTGGAAATGCAACTGGTAGACGCCCGTGCGGTAGTCATCACCCTGCAGCACCGGCGCATCGCAACGGCCGTCGTGGTTGGTGGTAACGCTGTTGATCAGTTCCAGCTGCGCGCCTTCGACGCGGTACAGCTCGACCTTGATGTCACTCCCTGGGCAGCCGTGCGCGGCATCCAGTACATGTGTAGTCAAACGTCCCATGGGTCTCGGATGCCCGCGGCGCCTGGCGCCCTACGAACACCACACCTCCTCTACTCTGTTGAAATCGGCTCGTCGCAATGCTCCGACGCAGTGGCAGGATAGCACGCAGATCGAATATAAAACATTTTTCCAATAAATTGTACACAATAAATCCAATTGAAATGCTATCCATGTACCAAACCTGATCACTGCTCACATCATCGCCAGCCAGCAACCACGGCATAACCAGCACGCATTGCTGACCACCTCGGCAATTTTTTCGCTGTGGCACACCGTAAAGAAAATGATGAAAAGTCGATTTACAAACGGCGACTAACTTTGTATACAATTACTCATCCCGGTCGCGTAGCCGTCGATTACCCGGCACGCAGTGACCGCAACGTTCCAGATAGGAAGACTGCAGTGAACGCTGATTACCCACGCGATTTGATCGGCTACGGCGCAAACCCGCCCCACCCGCACTGGCCGGGCGATGCCCGCATCGCCCTATCCTTCGTGCTCAACTACGAAGAAGGCGGTGAACGCAACATTCTTCACGGGGACAAGGAGTCCGAGGCCTTCCTCTCCGAGATGGTCGCCGCTCAGCCGCTGCAGGGTCAGCGCAACCTGTGCATGGAGTCGCTCTACGAGTACGGCAGCCGCACCGGCGTCTGGCGCCTGCTCAACCTGTTCAAGAAGCACGACATCCCGCTGACCATCTTCGCCGTGGCCATGGCCGCCCAGCGTCACCCCGAGGTGATCCGCGAGATGGTCACCGCCGGGCACGAGATCTGCAGCCATGGCTATCGCTGGATCGATTACCAGAACATGGACGAGGCCACCGAGCGCGAGCACATGCTCGAGGCCATCCGCATCCTCACCGAGCTGACTGGTGAACGCCCGCTGGGCTGGTATACCGGCCGCCTGGGCCCGAACACCCGACGCATCGTGCGCGAGGAAGGCGGTTTCCTCTACGACTCCGACACCTACGACGACGACCTGCCCTACTGGGACCCTGCCAGCACGGCAGAGAAGCCGCACCTGGTGATCCCCTACACCCTGGACACCAACGACATGCGCTTCACCCAGGTACAGGGCTTCAACAAGGGCGACGATTTCTTCGAATACCTCAAGGATGCCTTCGACGTGCTCTACGCCGAGGGTGAAGCCGGCGCACCGAAGATGCTGTCGATCGGCATGCACTGCCGCCTGCTCGGTCGCCCGGCGCGCCTGGCTTCGCTGGCGCGCTTCATCGACTACGTGAAGAGCCATGACAAGGTCTGGTGCGCCCGCCGTGTCGACATCGCCAGGCATTGGCATGCCACCCACCCCTTCCGCGCGACCGAACAAGAGAGCCGCCCATGAGCCGTTTCCAGACCCTGACCCCTTCCCAGCTGAGCCGCGACGCTTTCGTCGCAGCCTTCGCCGACATCTATGAGCACTCGCCCTGGGTCGCCGAGAAAGCCTATGACCTCGGCCTGGACGATAGCGTGGACGACATCGACAGGCTGCAGCAGCGCATGGCCGATATCCTCCTGTCCGCCAGTCATGAGGCGCAGCTGGCACTGATCAACGCGCACCCGGACCTGGCCGGCAAGGCTGCAGTGCGTGGCGAACTGACCGCCTCCAGCACTGCCGAGCAGTCCGGCGCCGGCATCCACGAATGCACCGCCGAGGAGTTCGCCCGCTTCACCGAACTCAACGACGCCTACAAGGCCAAGTTCGGCTTCCCCTTCATCAAGGCCGTCAAGGGCAGCAACCGCCATCAGATCCTGGCCGCCTTCGAGGAGCGCATTCACAACACGCCGGAGCAGGAGTTCCAGACCGCCCTGGCCGAGATCAACAAGATCGCCATGTTCCGCCTGCAGCAACTGTAAGCGCTGCAGCCCCCCCACCCGAACAGAACAAGTAGAACAGCCATGCGTAGCCTGACCATCGAGCCCCTGAGCAAAGAAGCCTTCGCCCCTTTCGGTGACGTGATCGAAACCGACGGCAGCGACTTCTTCATGATCAACAACGGTTCCACCCGCCGCTATCACAAGCTGGCCACCGTGGAGACCGCACAGCCGGAGGACCAGGCCATCATCAGCATCTTCAGCGCCGAAGCACTGGAGATGCCGCTGACCATCCGCATGCTGGAACGCCATCCGCTGGGCAGCCAGGCTTTCATTCCGCTGCTCGGCAACCCCTTTCTGATCGTGGTCGCGCCAGTTGGCGATGTACCTGTATCAGGGTCCGTCCGTGCCTTCCTCAGCAATGGCAGGCAGGGCATCAATTACCATCGCGGCGTCTGGCACCACCCGGTGCTGACGATCGAAAAGCGGGATGACTTCCTGGTGGTTGATCGCAGTGGTTCCGGCAACAACTGCGATGAGCATTTCTTCAATGAGGACGAGCTTCTTCTCCTCAACCCCCACCAATAAGAGAAGCCCGGGGCTGGCGTGCCTATCCCGGGAAAGAGGTACAGATCGTGGAAGCACATTTCACCGAATGGCTAAACCTGGGCATCCGCTGGATCCATATGATCACCGGTATCGCCTGGATCGGCGCATCGTTCTATTTCGTCTGGCTGGAGAACAACCTCAACCGTAGCAATCCCCGTGAGGGCCTGTCGGGCGACCTCTGGGCGATTCACGGCGGCGGCATCTACCACCTGGAAAAGTACAAGCTGGCTCCGCCGAAAATGCCGGAGAACCTGCACTGGTTCAAATGGGAGGCCTACGCCACCTGGCTGTCGGGCGTCGCCCTGCTGCTGGTGGTGTACTACCTCAACCCCAGCCTGTACCTGGTCAAGCCGGGCGTCGAGCTGTCCCCGGCAATGGGCATCGCCATCGGCCTCGGTTCCATGGCGATCAGCTATGTGATCTACCACTTCCTCTGCGATTCGCCGCTGGGTAAACGCCCGGCCCTGCTAGGCGCCGTGCTGTTCGTGCTGATCATCGCCGCCGCCTATGGCTTCAGCCAGATCTTCAGCGGCCGCGCGGCGTACATTCATGTCGGTGCGATCATCGGCACCATCATGGTCGGCAACGTGTTCTTCACCATCATGCCGGCCCAGCGCGCGCTGGTTAAGGCCATCGAAACCAACACTACGCCCGATCCGCTGCTGCCGGCCAAGGGCCTGCTGCGCTCGCGCCACAACAACTACTTCACCCTGCCGGTGCTGTTCATCATGATCAGCAACCACTTCCCGAGCACCTACGGCAGCCAGTACAACTGGCTGATCCTGGCCGGTATCGCGATCCTGGCCGTGCTGGTGCGTCACTACTTCAATACCCGCCACGACAGCAGCAAGTACGTCTGGACCCTGCCGGCCGCAGCCCTGGGCATGATCTGCCTGGCTTACGTCACCGGCCCGCAGACGAAATCGGTCAGCGCACCGGAAACGGCTCAAGCCCCGGCGATCAAGTACGCTCCCGTTCCTGCTACCGGCCGCCCTGGCACCCCCTCCACTACCAGCGAGCCTGCTGCAGAGGAAACCCAGGCAAAAGCCGATGCCAGCGAGGATTCAACCACTGCCGCTGACAGCGCGCCACCTGCTGCCAGCACCGATTTTGCCCAAGTCGAAAGCGTGATCCACGAGCGTTGCACCGTGTGCCACTCGTCGAGTCCCACTAGCCCGATGTTCAGCACCGCACCGGCCGGTTTCATGCTCGACACCCCGGAGCAGATGAAGGCGCAGGCAGCGAAGATCCACGCGCAAACCGTGGCCACGCAGATCATGCCGCTGGGCAACATCACCCAGATGACCCAGGACGAGCGCGACCTGATTGGCAGCTGGATCGCCAAAGGCGCTCAGATCAACTGATTGCCACACATGTCGCGCTCATGAGTGGGCGCGACATCTTTTTACAGCCATGAACCGCCGGCAGCGCAAGCTGACCGGCGGTTCAGTTTTTTGTGCACAATCCATAAATAAATTGTTTTTAACCATGTCCACAAGTTGTATAGTCGGCACATCCTGACCGATCGGACAATTTTTCGATCGATCGGAGCAGAGGTGCCGTGAAGCCTCGTGTAAGCCCATGACCATATAAAAACAACTGGCAGGCTATGACATGACCACAGACCGCAACACCCAAGCCCCAGCTGCGCCTTCCGGCAACAGCGACCTGATCTATCAGCTGGACGACACGCCAGCTTTCGCCCCTGCCATCTTCGCGGCGCTACAGCATGTGCTGGCCAGCTTCGTCGGCATCATCACCCCTACCCTGATCGTCGGTAGTGCGCTGGGCCTCGGCGCCCATGTGCCTTATCTGGTGAGCATGGCGCTGTTCGTTTCCGGCCTCGGCACCTTCGTCCAGGCCAAACGCATCGGCCCGATCGGGTCCGGCCTGTTGTGCCTGCAGGGCACCAGCTTCGGTTTTCTCAGCGTGATTCTCAGCGCCGGCTTCATCGTCAAAGGGCGCGGCGCCAGCGAGGAGGAGATACTCGCCACGCTGTTCGGCATCTGCTTCTGCGCCGCCTTCGTCGAGATTGCCTTCAGTCAGTTCATCAACAAGCTGCGCAAGGTGATCACCCCGGTGGTGACCGGCACCATCATCTGCCTGATGGGGTTGTCGCTGATCAAGGTGGGCATGACCGATCTGGCCGGCGGCTATGGCGCGCCGGACCTCGGCGCCCTGCACCACCTGGCCCTCGGCGGCCTGGTGCTGGGCACCATCGTCCTGCTCAACCGCGCCTCCTCGCAGGTGCTGCGCCTGTCGGCGGTTATCATCGGCCTGACCCTGGGCTTCGCGGTCGCCTGGTTCACCGGCCGGGTGGACTTCGCCAACATGGCCGAGGTACCGCTGATCAGCGTGCCGCAACCATTCAAGTACGGCTTCGGCTTCGACTGGATCGCCTTCGTGCCGATCGCGGTGATCTTCCTGATCACCCCACTGGAAACCGCAGGCGACCTGACCGCCAACTCGATCATCTCCAAACAGCCGGTCAAAGGTCCGCTGTACATGCGCCGGATCAAATCCGGGGTGCTGGCCGATGGCTGCAACTCGGCGGTCGCTGCGATGTTCAACAGCCTGCCGATGACCACCTTCAGCCAGAACAACGGGGTAATCCAGCTCACCGGCGTGGCCAGCCGTCATGTGGGTTTCTACATCGCCAGCATCCTGGTGCTGCTCGGCCTGTTCCCGGTGGTAGGCGCGGTGCTGCAGCTGATGCCCAAGCCGGTGCTCGGTGGCGCCACCCTGATCATGTTCGGCACCGTCGCGGTGGCCGGTATCAAGATTCTCAGCGAAGCCGGCCTGCACCGCCGCAACGTACTGATCGTGGCCATTTCCCTGGGCCTGGGCCTGGGTGTAGCCGGCGTACCGGACGTGCTCTCGCACATGCCGGACGTACTGAAGAACATCTTCGGCTCTCCGATCACCATCGGAGCCTTCAGCGCCATTCTGCTCAATCTCTTCCTGCCGGATGATCCGCAACTGGAAGAAGAGGATGAAAGCGAATACGACCCCGAGGCGCACCTGCACACCGTGCTGCAGAACCGCCCGGACGATGCAGCCATCGACGACAACAGCCTCAAGACTCTCAGCCGCGACCTCGACCCGGCCGCCCGACCAAGCTGACCCCTGGCTTAGACCCAACTCCCGGCGGCACGCCGCCGGGAGACGCACGCTTGCACTACAACAACAAGGAAAACCGATGAAACTCAAGCATCTGCCCCACTGCCTCGCCCTGTCAGCCGGACTGTTCTCCGGCCAGCAGGCACTCGCTGGCGACCTGCTTTACTGGCAGGACAACAGCCTGTCGTATCTGTACGGCGAGAACTTCCAGCGCATGAACTTCAACGGCGAAGAACAGCGCACCCAGACCACCTTCACCTTCGAGCACGCCAGTGGCTGGGCCTGGGGCGACGTTTTCTACTTCCTCGACTACATCCGCGCCGACAACGTGCAGTCGCGCGGCAGCTTCGACAACGGCACCTTCCGTCAGCATGACAAGAACTCCTTCTACTACATGGAGTTCTCCCCGCGCATCAGCCTGAGCTGGCTGACTGGGCAGAAGCTGGCCGCCGGCCCGATCAAGGACGTGTTCGCTGCCTTCACCTACGAGAAAGGCGAAGGCGGCCCAGGCCCGGAGAACTACCTGTATGGTGTCGGCCTGGACTGGGAAGTGCCCGGCTTCACCTACTTCAAGACCAACCTGTATCAGGTGAAGATCAATAACCACACCTTCTTCGCCGACAGTGACAGCAACGGCTACGCCACCCAGCTGACCGTCAGCGCGGCTTACCCGTTCAGCCTCGGCGATCAGGACTTCGTCGTCGACGGCTTCCTCGACTGGCGCTCGCCGTCGCGTGACGCCGGCACCCAGACCTCGGTCGGCTCCTCGATCCAGGTCAAGTGGGATGCGGGCAAGGCCCTGTTCGGCAAGGAACGCCAGCTCTACGTGGGCACCGAGATCAACATGTGGCGCGCCAAGTACGGCGTGAAACCGGTGGATGGGTCGGACGATCGTTTTGACCAGACCGCCGTGCAGGCACTGGTCAAGTATCACTTCTGACCCCTGCCGCAACGCACTTGGCCGACGTCGGGTAGGGACAGCGGCCGGGTAAAAAGGGGGATGGGCGCTCGCGCCCTTCCCCCTTTTTCTTTGCGCCGAAAGATGACCGGTGCGCACAGCCACCTACCTCGGGCCGTAGGGTGCGCCGTGCGCACCGCCTTTATCAAACCGGCTTGAATCGCCGCACCAACCCAGCGCTCCGCAATCAGACCAGGCACCGCATCGGTGCAGAATCGGGCCGCCTATCAGGCTTCTTCATCAACGACTTGCAAGCATGCAACTGACCGCAAGGTCAAGTTTTTGATCACAATATTTCTATTTTTTGTGTGCAATTTGTCCGAAAGCCATATTCAGCAACGTATTTTCTGTGTACAAGACAGTCAGGTTCCCACCGAAATACTGTCGAAATGGCTGTATACATCGATTCAGTCATGACGCGAATACAAAATCGGAACGGAACCTGCAGACAAATCTCCTCATACGCCGCCGCGGCGCAAGAACAAAACTGGGAGCTGTCCATGTCCAACACCGAAGATTTTCGCATCAAGAACATCGATCCCTCACTACACAACGAGGATCTCGCGCCACTGGCTCCCGAGAAGCGCACCTGGGGCTGGTTCGAGATCTTCAACGTCTGGTCGAACGACATTCAGAGCCTGTTCGGCTATACCCTGGCGGCGACGCTGTTCATCTCCTACGGGCTCAATGGCTGGGCAGTGCTGGCCGGTATCGTCCTCGCCGGCTGCATCGTCATGGGCCTGGTGCAGCTGACCGGCAAGCCCAGCGTCAAGTACGGCATCCCCTTCCCGGTGTTCGCCCGCGCCAGCATGGGCGTGCGCGGTGCCAACTTCCCTGCGCTGGTGCGTGGCATCGTCGCCATCTTCTGGTACGGCGTGCAGACCTACTTCGCCTCCACCGCCGTGGCGCTGCTGCTCAACTCGCTGTTGCAGCCGCAAGACCCGGCCGTATACATGGGGCTGACCGCCATCGGCTGGCTGTCCTACGTGATCGTTTGCCTATTTCAGGTCGGTCTGTTCGTCTGCGGCATGAGCTGGATCACCCGCTTCCTCAACTGGGCCGGGCCGCTGGTCTATGTGGTGATGATCGCCCTGATGGGTCTGATCTGGTATCAGGCCGGCCCGAGTCTGCTCAGCGAGCTGGGCAACATCTTCAGTGGCACGGGCGAGTACAAGGCCGGCCCGGTGGCCGCGTTCTTCGCCGTGGTCGGCACCATGGTCGCCTACTTCGCCGCCGTGGTGATCAACTACGGCGACTTCGCCCGCTTCGTCAAAAGCGAGAAGCAGATGACCATCGGCAACTTCCTCGGCCTACCGGTGAGCCTGGCATTCTTCTCGCTGATCGCCCTGGTGATCACTGCAGGCACCGTGGTGGTGTTCGGCGAGACGCTGACCAACCCGACCGATATCGTTGCCCGGGTAGACAACCTGACCCTGACCATCATCGCCGCGCTGACCTTCTTCGCCGCGACCGTGGGCATCAACCTGGTGGCCAACTTCATCCCGCCAGCCTATGACCTGGCCAACCTGGCGCCGGCACACATCAGCGCCCGTACCGGTGGCTTCATCACTGCCGGCATCGCCTTCTTCATCGGCGCGCTGTGGGTGGCTTTCATCAGCAACGTCGGCATCGCCGCCTTCGTCGACACCCTGGGCGCCGTGCTGGCGCCGCTGTACGGCATCATCGTCGTCGACTATTACCTGGTGCGCCAGCGCAAGCTCGATCTGCAGCAGCTGTTCAGCGCGGAGGTCGGCTCGGCTTACTACTTCGACGGCGGCTGGAACCGCAAGGCGCTGATCGCCTTTGCCATCGCCTCGGTGTTTTCCGTCGCCTCGGTGTGGGCGCCCGTTCTTAGCCAGCTGTCGGGTTATTCCTGGCTGCTCGGCGCCCTGCTCGGCGCGCTACTGCACTACGGCCTAATGCACGGCCAGGCGCAGGCGCTGAAACGCGCCAACGCCAGTATCTGAACGATCACGGACGAGACGAAGCCGGCGCCTGTGCGCCGGCTTTTTCTTTCTGCCGCTCGAGAAAGTCCACCTTCCACTGTTCCAGACCGATGTAGTCGCTATCCAGGTTGGCCTCGACGCGATAGCTCGCCTTGAGCGCGGCAACCTGAGCCGAGCGCTCGGCAAGAAAGCGATCGAAACGCGCGATCAGCTGTGGATGACGAGCGCTGGACAGGTGAAAGCTGCCGCGGGTATGCGGCAACTTGGGATCAAAGACCAAAGCACCCGGTCGCGCCCGGATGTTGTCCAGATAATGGGTGGCCACCACCACGTTGAAGTAGGCGCCATCAGTGTCCTGCTTCAACGCCAGGCGAATCATCTGGCGTAGATCATCGCTGTAGCTCAGCTGGATCTGCCCACTGTCGATGGCATCTTCGTATCCACGCGGCGTCCAGCCCTGCACCATGGCCAGACGACGGATGTTCTCCAACGCCTGGCCCTGCCGCTGCGGCGCCACCAGCACGCCGTCGACGTAATCGACCACCGCCTGGCTGTAGTGCAAGGTCATGCCTGCTTTCTGCGCGCCGGCCCAGTACGGGCTGTCGGGATACTTGAGATCGATCTCGCCACGCTGCAGGGCAGGCAGCAACTGATCCACGGGTAGCGCCTTGTAGCTCAGGCTGATACCGCTGTCGGCAGCGAAAGCGTCCAGCACCTCACGAGCGAAGCCACGGTACTGACCTTCGCCATCGAGGCTGTAGTGCGGGGCGAATGGCAGGTCCTCGACGCCGACTACATAGGTCTGCGCCAGGGCAGCGGGCGTCAGCATAATGGTGGAAAACAGGCACAGTCGTACGGGCTGCATTGAAAGCCTCCTTATTGTTGTTTTGAGATTGCAGTGAGGGCTTAGTGTCGCGTCAGGCATTAGATGTCGGTCAGGCGTCAGGCCTGAGTAGGAGCCCCGCCTCGGGGCGAAGCTTTTCAGTCGTCTGAACCGGCCCATGCGCCGCGGGGCGCGGCTCCTACAAGGACTCTGCAGCCTGCTGTAATTGATGTGGCGGTCTCGGCCCATAGGCAACAGATTATTCGTCTCGCGACACTAACCGCCGGTCATGCTCATGAAGCGCACCACCTGCACCTGCTCGTCGGTGGCGAAATGGTGCCGCTCGGGCTTCAGACGCAACGCCTCGATCAGTGCCTGGCGTAGGCGCTCGCTGTCACCCGGATGCGCGCGCAGCAGGCGCTTGAGATCCAGCGCGTTGTCGTGGCCGAGACAGAGCACCAGCTTGCCCTCGGCGGTGACACGCACACGGTTGCAGTCGCCGCAGAAGTTGTGGCTGTGCGGCGAGATGAAACCTACCTGGGTCTGCGTACCGACCACCTGCCAGTAGCGCGATGGCCCGCCAGTGACCTTGCTGCTACGCACCAGTGCATGGCGCTGCTCGATGCGCTGGCGCACCTCATCGCTGGAGCAGAAGGTCTGCTCGCGGCTGTGGCTGACCACGCTGCCCAGCGGCATTTCCTCGATGAAGCTGATGTCCAGCCCGCGCTCGACGGCAAACTCGACCAGATCCAGCACCTCATCGTCGTTGCGCCCGCTCTGCACCACACTGTTGAGCTTGATCCTGTCGAAGCCTGCGGCACGCGCGGCGTCGATGCCGGCCAGCACCTGGTCGAGCTTGTCACGTCGGGTGAAGGCGGCGAAGCGCTCGCGCTGCAGTGAATCCAGGCTGATGTTCAAGCGCCGCACACCCGCCGCGCGCAACGGCGCGGCCATCTCCGCCAGTTGCGAGCCATTGGTGGTAATGGCCAGGTCATCCAGCTCGTCACGCTCACCCAGGCGCTGCAACAGGCTCAGCAGATTCTTGCGTACCAATGGCTCGCCACCGGTGATACGAATACGCCGCACGCCCAGCCCGATAAAGGCGTCGGCCACGGCATACAGCTCTTCCAGGCTGAGAATCTGCGCACGCGGCGCGAACTGCATGTCTTCACTCATGCAGTAGGTGCAGCGAAAATCGCAGCGATCGGTCGCCGACAAACGCAGGTAGGTGATGCGCCGACCGAATGGGTCGACGAGCTGATGGGTATTCACGGTGGGTCTCCTGCAGCGTCACGCGCCGAGACTTTTTGTCATGGATAACGCTATGCGCGATAGAAACAGAAAAGCGAATTCTTGTATACAGAAATTTGACCCGAGAGTCAGTTAAACGCTGAGCAGCCCGTGGCCGCTGGCTTGAGCCTCGCGCAAAGCCGGTGCTACCATGCCCGACCGCCGCCCGGCGGCAGAGCAAACCACAGGGCCTTATGACCAGCATTCGCGAGCGTAACAAAGAGCTCATCCTGCGCGCAGCCAGCGAAGAGTTCGCCGACAAGGGCTTCGCCGCCACCAAGACCAGCGACATTGCGGCCAAGGCAGGCCTGCCCAAGCCCAACGTCTACTACTACTTCAAGTCCAAGGAAAACCTCTACCGCGAGGTCCTGGAAAGCATCATCGAGCCACTGCTGGCCGCCTCTGCCCCCTTCAACCAGCCGGGCCATCCGAGCGAAGTGCTGACCGCCTACATCCGCTCGAAGATCCGCATCTCCCGTGAACTGCCGCATGCCTCCAAGGTATTTGCCAGCGAGATCATGCACGGTGCGCCGCACCTGTCGCCGGAACAGACCGAACAGCTCAACGCCCAGGCCAAGCACAACATCGCCTGCATCCAGCGCTGGATCGATCAGGGCCTGATGGCGAAAGTCGACCCGCATCACCTGCTGTTCAGCATCTGGGCAGCGACCCAGACCTACGCCGACTTCGACTGGCAGATCTCCACCGTCACCGGCAAGGCCAGCCTGGACGACGCCGACTACGAAGCCGCCGCGCAGACCATCATTCGCCTGGTGCTCAAAGGCTGTGATGTCAGCCCGATGCCGTCGATGGCCTCCGAACTGGTGACCAGCGCCTAGGCGACTGTTCCGTTGTAGGGTTTCCCGACATCCGTCACCGTAGGGCGTGCATACGCCGAGCGCTCGAGCGCAGTACGCCATTTCCGGGTTTTGGCGGACTGCTCGCTGGCGCTCGCTGAGTCCGCCCTACGCCTGCCCTGAGATTTCACGTCCAGCTTCGGCCTTCAGACCACATCCCGTAGGCCGTACTCGCGCAGCAGTACGCCGTTGCAATGGCTGACTGTTCGCGTCGCTACGAGCGGCCGGCGATCCGGTCAGCCCTACGACTGCTCTGGAACCCTACACCCCCGCATCCGCCTTCAGGCCGAGCGACTCCAGCGCACTCACCGCACACTGCTCGTCGATATCCGAGGTGTCGCCGGTGATGCCGACGGCGCCGATCACTTCGCCGCGTTCATCGCGAATCAATACCCCTCCCGGCGCGGGTACCAGGCTGCCTTGAGCCAGGTTGTTCACCGCCCCGATAAAGGCCGGGCGCTGCTGCGCGTCGGCGGCGATCAGGCGCGAGCCCTTGCCCAGGGCCAGCGCGCCCCAGGCCTTGCCGATGGCGATCTGCGGGCGCAGCAGGCTGGCGCCGTCCTCGCGCTGCAGGCTGATCAGATGCCCGCCAGCATCCAGTACGGCGACGGTCAGCGGCGCCGCCTTTATCTCGCGGCCCACGGCCAGCGCGCGGTTACCGATGGCGTTGGCGGTTTGCAGGTTCAAGTTGCTCATGCTGGTGACTCCTGAAGTGACGAAGGGAACGAAACACCCGGAGCGAAACCGGCACTGCGCACGCCGACAGCCCTAGGCAATCCAAAGCTCGCCCTCACTATCCCACCAGAAACAAAAAATTCAACCACTACATACAATATTATTTTTTATTGTATACATTAATCGCGACACATCTCTTCGCTTGCACTGCCAACCCCGTCAAACGGGCGTTTCAAAAGAATTTGGCCCAGGCGACAGGCTGCATCGGAAAAAATGTTGACCGCGAAGTCATGGCCTGCATAGAATCCGAGCCAGGTGTTTTGTATACAATCTGATAACAAAAGAGGCACAAGATTATGGCCAGAATGAGAGCAATCGAGGCAGCCGTACTGGTTATGCGCCGCGAAGGCGTCGATACCGCGTTCGGCGTCCCCGGCGCTGCCATCAACCCCCTGTATGCCGCACTGAAGAAACTCGGTGGCATCGATCACGTCCTGGCCCGTCACGTCGAAGGCGCTTCGCACATGGCCGAGGGTTACACCCGCACCAATGCCGGCAATATCGGCGTGTGCATCGGCACCTCGGGCCCGGCCGGCACCGACATGGTCACCGGTCTGTACTCGGCCTCGGCCGACTCCATCCCGATTCTGTGCATCACCGGCCAGGCGCCGCGTGCGCGTATGCACAAGGAAGATTTCCAGGCGGTCGACATCACCAGCATCGTCGGCCCGGTAACCAAGTGGGCCACCACCGTGATGGAACCCGGCCAGGTGCCGCGCGCCTTCCAGCGTGCCTTCCATGAAATGCGCAGCGGCCGCCCCGGCCCAGTGCTGATCGACCTGCCGTTCGACGTGCAGATGGCCGAGATCGAATTCGATATCGACGCCTACGAGCCGCTGCCGGTGGCCAAGCCGACCACCAGCCGCGTCCAGGCCGAGAAGGCCATCGCCATGCTCAACGACGCCGAGCGCCCGCTGCTGGTCGCCGGTGGCGGCATCTTCAATGCCGACGCGCAAGACAAGCTGGTGGAGTTCGCCGAGCTGACCGGTGTACCGGTGGTGCCGACCCTGATGGGCTGGGGCGCGATTCCGGACGATCACAAGCTGATGGTCGGCATGGTCGGTCTGCAGACCTCGCACCGCTACGGCAACGCCACCCTGCTCGCTTCCGACCTGGTGTTCGGCATCGGCAACCGTTGGGCCAACCGCCACACCGGCTCGGTCGACGTCTACACCGAGGGCCGCAAGTTCATCCACGTCGACATCGAACCGACCCAGATTGGCCGCGTGTTCAACCCGGACCTGGGTATCGCCTCCGACGCCGGCAACGCGCTGGACGCCTTCCTCGAGGTTGCCCGCGAGTGGAAAGCCGCTGGCAAGCTGAAGGACCGCAGCGCCTGGGTCGAAGCCTGCCGCGAGCGCAAGCGCACCCTGCAGCGCAAGACCCACTTCGACAACGTGCCGGCCAAGCCGCAGCGCGTCTACGAAGAGATGAACGAAGCCTTCGGCAAGGACACCTGCTACGTCAGCACCATCGGTCTGTCGCAGATCGCCGGCGCGCAGTTCCTGCACGTGTACAAGCCGCGCCACTGGATCAACTGCGGCCAGGCCGGCCCGCTGGGCTGGACCATTCCGGCAGCCCTGGGTGTGGTCAAGGCCGACCCGCAGCGTCAGGTCGTGGCACTGTCTGGCGACTATGACTTCCAGTTCATGATCGAGGAGCTGGCCGTCGGCGCGCAGTTCAACCTGCCGTACATCCACGTGCTGGTGAACAACTCCTACCTGGGCCTGATCCGTCAGGCGCAGCGCGGCTTCGACATCGATTACTGCGTGCAGCTGGCGTTCGAGAACATCAACGCGCCGGAGCTCAACGGTTACGGCGTCGATCACGTCGCCGTGGTCGAGGGCCTGGGCTGCAAGGCGATCCGCGTGTTCGACCCGAACGAGCTGCAGAACGCCTTCGCCGAAGCCAAGCGCCTGATGGCCGAGCACCGCGTACCGGTGGTGGTGGAGATCATCCTGGAGCGTGTCACCAACATCTCCATGGGCACCGAGATCAACGCCATCAACGAGTTCGAGGAACTGGCCGAGCGCGGCGTCGACGCCCCGACCGCCATCTCGCTGCTGGATTGATCAGTACGCCGGGTGTGCCACGCGCACCCGGCCACCACGACGTAGCCCGGATGCAATCCGGGAAGACCGCAACATCGCCCCGGATTGCATCCGGGCTACGACAAGGAGCACACCATGCCCCGTTTTGCTGCCAACCTGTCCATGCTGTTCACCGAAGTGGACTTTCTGGACCGTTTCGCCGCCGCCGCCGAAGCCGGTTTCAGCGGCGTGGAATACCTCTTCCCCTATGACTTCCCGGTGGAAGAGATCAAGGCCCGCCTGGACGCCAACAAGCTCGAGCAGGTGCTGTTCAACCTGCCGGCAGGCGACTGGGGCAAGGGCGAGCGCGGCATCGCCTGCCACCCGGATCGCGTCGAGGAATTCCGCGCCGGCGTCGACCAGGCCATTGCCTACGCCAAGGTGCTGGGCAACAAGCAGATCAACTGCCTGGCCGGCATCCGCCCGCAGGGCGTGGATTGCGCCACCGTCGAGAAGACCTTCGTCGACAACCTGCGCTATGCGGCCGACAAGCTGGCTGGCGCCGGCATTCGCCTGGTCATGGAAGCCATCAACACCCGTGACATTCCCGGCTTCTACCTCAGCACCACCAAGCAGGCCCTGGACATCCGCGACAAGGTCGGCAGCACCAACCTGTACCTGCAGTACGACATCTACCACATGCAGATCATGGAAGGTGACCTGGCCCGCACGGTTGAAAGCAACCTGGCCGCCATCAACCACGTGCAGCTGGCCGACAACCCGGGCCGCAACGAGCCGGGCACCGGCGAGATCAACTACCGCTTCCTCTTCGAGCACCTGGATCGCATCGGCTACCAGGGCTGGATCGGCTGTGAGTACAAGCCGCTGACCACCACAACCGCCGGCCTCGGCTGGCTGAAAACCCATAACGCGATCTGACAGGCGACAGCGGAGCTCTGTAGGAGCGGGTTCACCCGCGAACACCGGCGAAGCCGGTGCCAGTCACCGCGGTGCCTGCTTCGCGGGTAAACCCGCTCCTACAGGGCTGTGCACCTGATTCAACAATTCAACGAGGTTATCTCTCATGGCTAAAATCGGATTCATCGGCACCGGCATCATGGGCAAGCCCATGGCGCAGAACCTGCAGAAGGCCGGCCACACCCTGTTCTTCTCCGAGCACTTCGACAAGGCGCCGGCCGACCTGGTTGGCGACAACGGCATCGCCCTGGCCAACCCGAAGGAAGTGGCCCAGGAAGCCGAATTCATCATCGTCATGGTCCCGGACACTCCGCAGGTCGAGGACGTGCTGTTCCGCGCCGACGGCGTTGCCGCTGGCGTCGGTGCCGGCAAGGTGGTGATCGACATGAGCTCGATCTCCCCCACCGCCACCAAGGCCTTCGCCGAGAAGATCAAGGCCACCGGCGCCGCCTACCTGGACGCCCCGGTGTCCGGCGGCGAAGTCGGTGCCAAGGCCGCCACCCTGTCGATCATGGTCGGCGGCTGCCCGAACGCCTTCGAACGCGCCCTGCCGCTGTTCCAGGCCATGGGCAAGAACATCACCCGCGTCGGCGGCAACGGTGACGGCCAGACCGCCAAGGTGGCCAACCAGATCATCGTCGCGCTGAACATCCAGGCGGTGGCCGAAGCACTGCTGTTCGCCGCCAAGAACGGCGCCGACCCGGCCAAGGTGCGTGAAGCGCTGATGGGCGGCTTCGCCGGCTCGAAGATCCTCGAAGTGCACGGCGAGCGCATGATCAAGGGCACCTTCGATCCGGGCTTCCGCATCAGCCTGCACCAGAAGGACCTCAACCTGGCGCTGTCCGGCGCCCGCGAGCTGGGCCTGAACCTGCCCAACACCGCCAACGCCCAGCAGGTGTTCAGCACCTGCGCGGCCCTCGGCGGCAGCGGCTGGGACCACTCTGCCCTGATCAAGGGTCTGGAGCATATGGCCAACTTCAATATCCGCGGCGAGTAACAGAGCGCCCTCTCAGGAAATCCGTGGGAGGGGCTTTAGCCGCGACTGTCGCCGCTGAAGCGCCTCCCACAGATCCCGAAGGCCGCGTTTCGCCCACCCTTTCGACCTTCCTGGCAGGAGGTGTCACGGCCCGATTGCCAGGTTGGTCGATTCCATTCCCCAGGCGCTGCCACGCGGCGCCTGCGGACTGGAATCGATCCACCGAGAGAACATTGATCGTTCCCACGCTCTGCGTAGGCATACATCCCGTGACGCTCCGCGTCACACAACAGCAGACGCCTTAGCGTCTCGCCAGGCGTTACCACGCGGACGTGGGAACGATCATCCAGCGTCACCCCCAGAACAAGAGAACACCGCCATGACCTTCGATCCGCAACGCCTGCTGCGCGACCTGTTCGCCACCGCCATCGCCGCCGCGCATCCGCGCCAGGTGCTGGCCGACTTTCTTCCCGCCGACCGCAGCGGCCGCGTCATCGTCATCGGCGCGGGCAAGGCCGCGGCGGCCATGGCCGAGGTGATCGAGCAGGAGTGGCAAGGCGAGGTCAGCGGCCTGGTGGTGACCCGCTACGAGCACGGCGCCGACTGCAAGAAGATCGAAGTGGTGGAAGCCGCCCACCCGGTACCGGACGACGCCGGCGAGCGTGTCGCCCGCCGCGTGCTGGAGCTGGTGTCGAACCTGTCCGAAGACGACCGGGTGATCTTCCTCCTCTCCGGCGGCGGCTCCTCGCTGCTGGCGCTGCCGGCAGACGGCATCAGCCTCAAGGACAAGCAGGCGATCAACAAGGCGCTGCTGAAATCCGGCGCCACCATCGGCGAGATGAACTGCGTGCGCAAGCACCTCTCGGCGATCAAGGGCGGCCGCCTGGCCAAGGCCTGCTGGCCGGCCACCGTGTACACCTACGCCATCTCCGACGTGCCCGGCGACGAGGCCACGGTGATCGCTTCCGGTCCCACCGTGGGCGACCCCACCACCTCGGCCGAAGCCCTGGCGATTCTCGCCCGCTACGCCATCGACATCCCGGCCAACGTGCGCGCCTGGCTGCAGGACCCACGCTCGGAAACGGTCAAGCCCGGCGACCCGGTACTCGCCCGTAGCCACTTCCAGCTGATCGCCACACCGCAGCAATCGCTCGACGCCGCCGCCGCCAAGGCCGAGGCAGCCGGACTGCCGGTGCTGATTCTCGGCGACCTGGAAGGCGAGTCGCGCGACGTGGCCAAGGTGCATGCCGGCATCGCCCGCCAGGTGCAACTGCACGGCCAGCCGATCAAGCCGCCGTGCGTGATTCTTTCCGGCGGCGAAACCACCGTCACCGTACGCGGCAACGGCCGTGGCGGGCGCAACGCCGAATTCCTCCTCAGCCTCACCGACAGCCTCAAGGGCCTGCCCGGCGTCTACGCGCTGGCCGGCGACACCGACGGCATCGACGGCTCCGAAGACAACGCCGGCGCCATCATGACGCCCTACAGCTACGCCCGCGCCGGCATCAAGGGCCTGTCCGCCCGCGACGAACTGGACAACAACAACGGCTATGGCTACTTCGCCGCCCTCGACGAGCTGATCGTCACCGGCCCGACCCGTACCAACGTCAACGATTTCCGCGCCATTCTGATTCTCGAGAACAACCAATGAACGCCGACAAGAAAGTAAAGATCCTCGCCACCCTCGGCCCGGCCATCCGCGACGCCACGCATATCCGCCAGTTGGTCGAGGCCGGGGTCAACCTGTTCCGCCTCAACTTCAGCCACGGCGAACACGCCGACCACGCCCAGCGCTACCAGTGGGTGCGCGAGGTAGAGCGCGAGCTGAACCAGCCCATCGGCATCCTTATGGACCTGCAGGGGCCCAAGCTGCGCGTCGGCCGTTTCGCCGAAGGCAAGGTGCAGCTGGTCAACGGCCAGAGCCTGCGCCTGGACCTGGACGCCACGCCCGGCGACGCCAGCCGGGTCAACCTGCCCCACCCGGAAATCATCGAAGCCCTGCAGCCGGGCATGAGCCTGCTGCTGGACGACGGCCGCCTGCGCCTGAAAGTGACCGGCAAGCAGGCCGATGCGGTAGACACCTGCGTGATCGCCGGTGGCGAGCTGTCCGACCGCAAGGGCGTCAACGTGCCCGAGGCGGTGCTGCAACTGTCGCCGCTGACCGAAAAGGATCGTCGCGACCTGGCCTTCGGCCTGGAGCTGGGCGTGGACTGGGTGGCGCTGTCCTTCGTACAGCGCCCCGAGGACATCGTCGAAGCCCGTGAGCTGATTGGCGGCAAGGCCTTCCTGATGGCCAAGATCGAGAAGCCCTCGGCGGTGCAGCATCTCGAAGAAATCGCCAAGCTGTGCGACGCCATCATGGTGGCGCGCGGCGATCTGGGCGTGGAAGTGCCGGCCGAGAACGTGCCGCGCATTCAGAAGGACATCGTGCGCACCTGCCGCCAACTGGGCCGCCCGGTAGTGGTCGCCACGCAGATGCTCGAATCCATGCGCTTCTCCCCGGCGCCGACCCGCGCCGAGGTCACCGATGTGGCCAACGCCGTGGCCGAAGGCGCCGATGCGGTGATGCTGTCGGCCGAGACCGCCTCCGGCGACTACCCGCTGGAAACCGTGCAGATGATGAGCAAGATCATCCGCCAGGTGGAAAACGGCCCGGACTACCAGAGCCAGCTCGACGTCGGCCGCCCGCAGGCAGAAGCCACCGCCAGCGACGCCATCAGTTGCGCCATCCGCCGCATCAGTTCGATCCTGCCGGTGGCGGCCCTGGTCAACTACACCGAATCCGGTGCCAGCAGCCTGCGCGCCTCGCGCGAGCGGCCCAAGGCGCCGATCTTGAGCCTGACGCCGAGCCTGACCACCGCCCGCCGCCTGACCGTGGCCTGGGGCATCTACTCGGTGGTCAACGAGCGCCTGCGCCGGGTCGAGGAAGTCACCAGCACCGCGCTGGAGATCGCCCAGGCCCAGGACATGGCCAAGCGCGGCGAAACCGTGGTGATCACCGCCGGCGAACCCTTCGGCCAGCCCGGCAGCACCAACAGCCTGAGGATCGAAACGCTGCATTGACTCACCCCGTAGCCCGGATGAAATCCGGGGAATGCTCGACTGCTGCTTCCCGGCTTTCATCCGGGCTACGCATAAAGCCAACGTAGGGTGTCGCGGGGCCGCCTAGGCCTTGCGTACCTGCTATGGCAAAGCGGTTTTGGTGCGCACGGCGCACCTTACACGGCTCCTCCAAACGACACGGACGCCCCCCCTCTCCCGCTTGCGGGAGAGGGGCTGGGGGGAGAGGGCTCTCTTGGCGCATACATCATGCCTCCACTACCAACCTCACACCCTGCCCTGCAAAGCCTGCGCGCCCTGCTCAGCGGCTTCGCCCAGATCTTCCTGCAACAGCACCCAGGTTGCGGCCTGCTGGTACTGCTCGCCATTCTGATCGGCGCACCCGAGCTGCTACCCGGTGCCCTGCTCGGCGGCCTGACCTCGACGTGGGTGGCGCAGCGCCGTGGCTACCCGGAAGCGGACATCGCCATTGGTCTGTACGGCTACAACGGCGTCCTGCTCGGCCTGCTGCTCAGCCTGAAACTGCCGTGGACGCCGCTGCTGCCCGGGCTGATCGTCGCCAGCGCCACCCTGTCCAGCCTGCTGCTGGCACCCTGGATGCGGCGCATGCGCCAGCATGGCTGGCTGCCCGCCTTCACCTTTCCCTTCGTGCTGCTGGGTTGGCTGCTGCTGGCACTGCTCGCTCAGCTGGAGCTGTCAGCTGCACCCCCAGCCAGCACGCCCGACGCGCCGGCGCTGAACCTCCTGCAGCTGATACTCGCCGTGCTGCGTGGCCTCGGTCAGGTGATCTTCCTCGACTCGCCACTGGCCGGCCTGTGCCTCCTGCTCGGCTTGCGCCTGGCCGATGGCCGCATGGCGCTATGGGCGCTGCTGGGTTCTAGCAGCGGCTTCGCCCTGGCGATTTTCCATGGTTGGCCCAGCGATGGTGCCCTCGCCGGCCTCTACGGCTATAACGCCACCCTCGCCTCCATCGCACTGGCCCAGGTACACCGCAACCTCTGGGTGCCCGCCCTCGGCATCCTGCTCGCCCTGCTGCTGCAGCCCGGTTTCAGTGCCCTCGGCCTGCCGGCACTGACCATGCCCTTCATCCTCGCCTGCTGGCTGATCAGGGCCGGTGCACAAAGTTGGCAAAAGGCAGTCAAGGACAGCACCCCGACGTTCTAGAATCGCGCAACCGACCGCAAAGGGAGCGCGCGGAACATGGACAGACGAATTCTCGGCCTCAGCTTGCTACTGGCAACCGCTGCGACCTGCGCAGAGTCAAACCCGAGCCTGATCGGCCCGGTCAGCGATATCGTGGTGATCGCAGATGGACTCGGCCCGGAGCAAGACAACTGCCAGAGCTTCAAGGTCGGCGAAGCAATGGTCGCCGATTTCCTGCGTCACGCCCTCCTCATCACCCACCGCCATGAGCACGACTGGCACCTCCACGGCCCCTGCCAGGCCCATGGAACCTTGAGCACCCGTTACGGTGAATGGCAGTGGCAGCTACTCAATCTGGGCACCGCGCGGATTACAGCGGCCACCGGTGAAACCTTCGTGCTCGGTGATCCGCGGGAGGAGTCTTTGCTGGAAGGGGATTGAGAACAGAGCAGCAAGCGCAACCACGACCTTGCCCTCACTGCGCCTTACTGCCTAGGCTGTGCCCTTTCGCTTAATTTGGACCTTGCCATGGAAAACCGGCAGAGCTGGCGTCAACGCATCTACATCATCATCTTCGAAACCAGCACGCCCGCGGCGCAGCGCTTCGACAACTGGCTGCTGGTGACCATCCTCGCCAGCCTGGTGGTGGTGATGCTCGACAGCATCGAGCACTTCCACAACCAGTACGCCGATGTGTTCGGCGCGCTGGAGTGGTTCTTCACCGCGCTATTCGCCATCGAGTACGGCTTGCGCCTGTACAGCTCGCCCAAACCGATGCGCTATGCCTTCAGTTTCTTCGGCCTGGTGGACCTGCTGGCGGTGCTGCCGGCCATCCTGGCGTTGATGTTCGCCGATGCGCAGTACCTGATGATCGTCCGCGTAATCCGCATGATCCGCATCTTCCGTGTGCTCAAGCTGCGCCAGTACCTGACCCAGGCCAACTTCCTGCTGGTGGCGCTGCGCGGCAGCAAGCAGAAGATCGTGGTGTTTCTGGTGAGCGTCTCGACCCTGGTCACCGTTTATGGCGCGCTGATGTACGTGATCGAAGGGCCTGCCAACGGCTTCACCAGCATTCCCACCGGTATCTATTGGGCGGTGGTGACGCTGACCACCGTGGGCTTCGGCGACATCACCCCGCAAACACCCGTAGGCCAGATGCTCGCTACGCTGGTGATGATCACCGGCTACTCGATCATCGCCGTGCCCACCGGCATTTTCACCGCCGAACTGGCCAACGCCATGCGCCAGGACGGGCTGATGGAGCACGACTGCCCGCATTGTCGGAAGAACCGTCACGAGCATAGTGCGGCGTTCTGCAGTCGCTGCGGTGGGCCATTGTTCAGCCGGCAGACGGGCACTTCATCGCCGACACCGGACGCACCTGAAACAGACTGAAGCAAAACCGATCGGCCATCGCGTGGTCATAAAGTCGCCCTGTGGGCTATAAAGCCCGACTTTTTAGCTGAAGGAAGCGCGCCATGGCCGTTACCACCAATGAATCCACGGCACCTGCCAAGGCTGCCTGGATTGGCCTGATTCTGGGCCCCTTGCTACTGCTCGTCTGCCTGGTCACCGAGCCGCCAGCCGGCCTCTCCAGCACCGCCTGGGCCACCATCGGCCTGACCTTGCTGATGGCCACCTGGTGGTCGACCGAAGCCATTCCGATTCCGGCCACTTCGCTGCTGCCAATCCTGTTGATCCCGGCGCTGGGCATCGACAGTCTCAACGCTGCGACCGCGCCCTATGCCAACCCGACCATCTACCTGTTCCTCGGTGGTTTCGTCCTGGGCCTGGCCATGGAGCGCTGGAACCTGCACAAGCGCATCGCGCTGATGACGCTGCTGGCCATGGGCAGCAGGCCCAGCAGGCAGATCGCCGGGTTCATGATGGCCACGGCCTTTCTCAGCATGTGGGTGAGCAACACCGCCACCACCATCATGATGCTGCCCATTGGCCTTTCGGTGATCGGCATGCTCACCAGCGAGCAGAGCACCAGCGAAGCCGACCGTGAGCGCTTCGCCACCGCCCTGCTGCTGGCAATCGCCTACGCCGCCAGCGTCGGCGGCATCGCCACGCTGATCGGCACCCCGCCCAACGCCCTGCTGGCTGCCTTCCTCGCCGACAACTATGACGTGCAGATCGGCTTCGGCCAGTGGATGCTGCTGGGCGTGCCGGTGGCGGTGCTCATGCTGGCGTTCATCTGGTGGTGGCTGACCCGTGGCGGTTTCAACCTTGCCGGTCATGACAGCACACAGCTGATTCGCAGCGAGCTGGCCGAGCTCGGCCCGCTGAGCCGTGGCGAGAAGCTGGTGGCACTGGTGTTCGTGGTCACCGCGCTGGCCTGGGTATTCCAACCGCTGATCTCCGGCTGGGTACCCGGCGTCAATGACACCAGCATCGCCATTGCTGCGGCGCTGGCGTTGTTCATGATTCCGGTGGACGTCAAACAGCGCGTGTTTCTGATGAACTGGGAAAGCGCCAGCAAACTGCCCTGGGGCGTGCTGCTGCTGTTCGGCGGCGGCCTGTCGCTGGCCGGGGTGATTCGCAGCACAGGTCTGGCCGAATGGATCGCACAGAGCCTCGGTGCGCTGGGCGCCCTGCCGGTGATCGCGATGATCGGCGTGGTGGTGCTGGTGATCATCTTCCTTACCGAGGTCACCTCCAATACTGCCACCGCAGCCGCCTTCCTGCCGCTGCTGGGGGCGCTGGCCGTATCGCAGGGCATGCCGGCCGAACTGCTGGCGATTCCTGCCGCCATCGCCGCCAGCTGCGCCTTCATGATGCCGGTGGCGACACCGCCTAACGCCATCGTGTTCGGCACCGGGCATATGAAGATACAGTCGATGATCAAGGCAGGCTTCGCCCTCAACCTGTTCGGCGTGGTGCTGGTGACGTTGATCTGCTATGTGCTGGTGGGCATGATCTGGGCGCATTGAGCCTGGATCGCACTAACAAGAACGGCGCCTTCGGGCGCCGTTTTCATGTGCGGTTGTAGGGTGAGTGCAACCTGCCAGGTCGATTTGCGGGTTTCACCCGCCCCGCGCAATCAGCGGTTCTGATACTGGCGAAACAACCCCGGCGGGATACCCGAACTGTCGGTTTCCTTCCACGGCCCGCCTGCTTGCGACGACCAGCTCCAGCCGCCGTCCCAGCGGTAGAAGATGCGCTCGCGGTAGTACAGATCACGCGCACCTTCGACTACATAGACGCCCAGCCCCGGGTTCCAGTGGCTCTTCACCCCAGGCGGCGGCGCGTAGCGCGGGTGCGACGGCTGCTGCACCGGCGGCAACTGGCCAACCGGTGTACTCGGTTGCTGCAATACGCAGCCGCTCAGGCCAAGCCCGAGTACGCAGGCCAGCACCAAACGCTTCACTATGGCTGCCCGTCGCGGCTGTCGATCAGTAGCGTCTGTAAGTCAGTGGCCGTGTTGGCCACCGGACCGCTCTGGCCGATCCATTCACCCTGAGTGGCATTGCCAGCGCGCGATATACGCGCCACCAGTTGTACCTGGTCGAATTGGGAGATTTTCAGCTGTGGCATCATCGCATCCACATCCGACAGGCTGACTTGCGCCGGCAGGTCGGAAACCTTCAGGCGCTTGACCGCCAACGGCACTGGCGGGCCACTGAGGGCACGGGCAAAGATGAACACGGCATCGTCCGGCTGCACGTTCTGCTGCACGTCGGGCGCCAGCGATACGCTGACCTGCAGCGCCTGAACCTTGGCGTCCGGCTCGGCTGCAGCGCTGGGCTGCTCGCCCTCAGCCATCTGCTGGCGGGCACGTTCGATACCACCGGCGATGGCCGCACGGGACGGATCCTGCTCCGGCAACACGGCGACCAGACGCTCCCAGTAGCGCACGGCATCGGCATAGCGCTGGCTTTCGTAGGCAGCGATACCCAGCAGACCGAGACTGGTGACCTCTTCCGGATCAGCCTGCAACGCTTCGTCGGTAAGCGCCTGCAGTTGCTCGTTCCACTGTTTGCCTTCGGCGAAATACAGCGCCTGCGCCCATTGGCCGAGCAGTTCCGGGGCACGCCCGGCGATCTCAACGGCACGCTCGAAGGCCTTGGCGGCATCGCCGGCACGCTCCTGCGCCATATAGGTACGACCGAGGAAGTACCAGGCCTCGGCAGACTCCGGCTGTTGCTGCACGGTCTGCTCCAGGCGCGCAGTCATCTCCTCGATGCTTTGCGGCTGCGCAGCGGCCAGTTGGCGAGTCTGTACGACCTCATCGACAGCGCCCCAGTGCAGATAAAGGGCAACCCCCAGCACCGGCACCAGCAGCGCCGACACCAGCGGAATCTTGCCGCCGAGCACGCTGCTGCGGCGCTGCACGCCTTCGGTATCATCCAGCAGCTCGCGCGCCGCCTCGGCACGACCGGCCTCCATCTGCGCTTCATCGAGCACGCCAGCCTGGAGTTGGTTTTCCAGCTCCTGCAGGCGCTCCTGATAGAGGGTGACGTTAAGTGCGGTACGGTCTTCTTCGGCCTGCAGCTTGCGAATACGCAGTACCGGAATCAGTAGAAACGCCAGGGCAGTCAGCAACAGCAGCCCGGCGGGCAACCAGAAATCGATCATCGGTCTTTGTTGTCCTGAGAGTTTTGCTCGAGCAACGCGGCGAGGCGCGCCTGCTCATCGACGGAGAGGCCAGCAGCAGAGCGGTCTTTGTTCTGGCCACGGCGGCGCAGAACGATCACCCCGAGCACACCGAAACCTATCAGCAGCAGGCCGGCCGGGCCGTACCAGAGCAGCAGCGTGCGACTGGTCAGCGGTGGCTTGTAGAGCACGAAGTCGCCATAGCGCGAGACCAGGAAATCAATGATTTCCTCGTTGCTCTTGCCCTCTTCGAGCATGCGGAAGATCTCATTGCGCAGGTCCATGGCGATCGGCGCATCGGAGTCGGCGATGTTCTGGTTCTGGCACTTCGGGCAGCGCAGCTCTTCGATCAGATTGCGATAGCGCTGACGCTCGGCCTCGTTGGCGAACTCGAAGGTATCGATGGCGGCATGGGCGCTGGCCAACAGCCCCAGTGCCAGACCGGCAGAAATCAGCAGACGTTTAGGCAGGCGCCATGAAAACGTCGCGAGCGAAGAGCAGGCAAGGCGAAAGCAGGCGAAGAAGCGGAGTTTACAAGTTGTAAATGAGCATTTGACCGGGCTGGCGCTCCAGCCTGTTTTCAACGCAGCATGATCGAGCGCAGTAGTTTTCATGGTGCCTGTGCCTCGTCGACCAGTTCTCGATAGATCGGCGCCAGCGTCTCGCGCCAGATCCGCTCGTCGATGGTGCCGACGAACTTGTGACGGATAATGCCCTTGGCATCGACGAAGAAGGTTTCCGGCGCGCCGTACACCCCCAGGTCCAGCCCCAGGCTGCCCTTGGCGTCCTCGATGTTGAGCTGATACGGATTGTGCAGGTCGCGCAGCCATTTCTGCGCCGGTTCGCGCTGATCCTTGTAGTTGACCCCATGGATCACCACGCCAGCCTCGGCCAGCTTGTTCAGCACCGGATGCTCGTGACGGCAGGCCGGGCACCAGGTGGCCCAGACGTTGACCAGCGCAGGCCGGCCCTTGATGTCAGCCTCGCTGAGGGTGCGCTCGGGATCGTCCAGCGCCGGCAGGCTGAAAGCCGGAAACGGCTTGCCGATCAGCGCCGAGGGCAACTCGGACGGGTCGAGGAACAGGCCGCGATAGAGGAATACGGCAATCGCCAGAAAGGCCAGCAGCGGCAACAGCAGAAGCAGGCGTCTCATGCGCTGGCCTCCTGCATGCCCAGGGCTTCGCGCACGCGGGTTCTGACCTTGATGCGGTAGCGCTTGTCGGCTGCAGCGAGGAAGCCACCGAGGCCCATCAGCAGCGCACCCAGCCAGATCCAGCGGACGAACGGTTTGATGTGAATGCGTACGGCCCAGGCGCCCTGCTCCAGCGGCTCGCCGAGGGCGACGAACAGGTCGCGAGTGAAGCCGGCATCGATGCCCGCCTCGGTCATGGTCGCCTGCTGCACGGTGTACAGGCGCTTCTCCGGGTGCAGCACGCTGATCTGCCGCTCGCCGTCGAACACACGCACCGTGCCCTTGTCGGAAATGAAGTTGGGGCCTTCATGATGCACCGCGCCCTCAAACTGGAAGCGATAGCCGCCCAATTCCACCGAGTCACCCGGCGCCATACGCAGATCGCGCTCGTAGCTGCCAAGGCTGGTGAGCACCACACCCAGGGCGCATACGGCGAAACCGAAGTGCGCCATCTGCATGCCCCAGTAGCTGCGGCCCAGGCTCGGCAGGCCTTTTAGCAGGCCCTTGTGCCGGGTCTTGTCGAGGATGTCGCGCACGCCAGCCAGGATCACCCAGAAGGCCAGCAGGCAAACGGCCAGAACGGCCCAGTGGAAATCGCCATGCAGGAAAGTGGCGACTACCGCCAGCACCACGCTGGCCACCAGCACCGGTGCCAGCATGCTGCCCAACCATTTCAGCGGGGTATCCTTCCAGCGCACCAGCACGCCGACACTGATCACCGCCATCAGCAGTGCCATCAGCGGCAGGAACAGCGCGTTGAAGTAAGGCGGGCCGACCGACAGCTTGGCGCCGGTCAGCGCATCGAGCACCAGCGGGTAGAGGGTGCCGAGCAGAATCATCGCGGCCGACACCACCAGCACGATGTTGTTGACCAACAGCAGCGCCTCACGCGACCACAAGCCAAAGCCGACCTGGCTCTTGACCACCGGCGCGCGCACGGCGAACAACGCCAGCGAACCGCCCACCACCACCAGCAGGAAGGCGAGAATGAACACGCCGCGCTCCGGGTCGGTGGCAAAAGCATGCACGGAGGTCAGCACACCAGAGCGAACCAGGAAGGTACCCAGCAGGCTGAGGGAGAAGGCGGCGATGGCCAGCAGCACCGTCCAGCTCTTGAACACGCCGCGCTTCTCGGTCACGGCGAGAGAATGGATCAGCGCAGTGCCCACCAGCCAGGGCATGAAGGAGGCGTTCTCCACAGGGTCCCAGAACCACCAGCCGCCCCAGCCGAGCTCGTAGTAGGCCCACCAGGAGCCCAGGGCGATACCGATGCCGAGGAAGGCCCAGGCGACGATGGTCCAGGGACGCGACCAGCGCGCCCAGGCCGCATCCAGCTTGCCGCCAAGCAGCGCGGCGATGGCGAAGGCGAAGGCCACCGAAAAGCCGACATAGCCCATGTACAGCATCGGCGGATGCACGATCAGGCCGAAGTCCTGCAACAAGGGATTGAGGTCGCGGCCATCAGCCGGCGAGTTCGGCAGCAGACGTTCGAAGGGGTTGGAGGTGACGATCAGGAACAGCAGAAAACCGATGCTGATCATGCCCATCACTGCCAGCACACGGGCGAGCATCTCTTCCGGCAGGTGGCGCGAGAAGATCGCCACGGCGAAGGTCCAGCCCGCCAGAATCAACGCCCACAGCAGCAGGGAGCCTTCGTGTGCGCCCCACACCGCACTGAACTTGTAGTACCAGGGCAGTGCCGTGTTGGAGTTGTTGGCCACGTAGGCGACGGAGAAATCGTCGACCATGAATGCATAGGTCAGACAGATGAAGGAAAACAACAGAAAGGCGAACTGACCCCAGGCAGCCGGCTGCGCCAGGCTCATCCATTGGTGGTCACCGCGCCAGGCACCGATCAGCGGTAGCGTCGCCTGTACCAGGCACAGGCACAGCGCCAGAATCATCGCCAGATGGCCGAGCTCGGGAATCATTGTGCGCTCTCCTGCTGATAGCCTTGTTTGGCGGCCTTGGCCTCGTTGTGCTTCTGCATCATTCCGCTCTTTTCCAGCGCCTGCATGACTTCAGGCGGCATGTAGTTCTCGTCGTGCTTGGCCAGTACCTCGTCGGCCACCAACACGCCCTCTGCATTGACACGCCCCAGAGCGACGATGCCCTGCCCTTCACGAAACAGATCCGGCAGGATGCCGCTGTAGCGAATGGTCACGCCATGGGCGCCATCGGTGACGACGAAGTCGACTTCCAGGGTATCGGGGGAGCGCTTCACCGAGCCCTCTTCGACCAGACCACCGGCACGAATGCGCGTGCCCTCGGGCGCTTCGCCATTGGCGATCTGACTCGGGGTGTAGAACAGGTTGATGTTCTCCTGCAGCGCGGTCAGCGCCAGCGCCACGGCGATGCTGACGCCACAGAGGATGGCCAGAACGATGTACAGGCGTTTCTTGCGAACCGGATTCACTTCGACTTCTCCCGGCGCAAACGACGCGCCTCGTCTTGCAGGTAACGGCGGCGCGCCAGGATTGGCAGCACCACATTCAACGCCAGGATCGCCAGGCTGACGCCGTAGGCACTCCAGACGAATACACCATGAGTGCCCATGGCGAGAAACTCGGAGAACGACGCGAAACTCATGCCTTGCCCTCCACCAATGTCTGCACTTCGGCTTTCACCCAACTGCTGCGCGCTTCACGCTTGAGCACTTCAAGACGCATGCGATAGAGCAGTACGGCGCCGAAGAAGCAGTAGAACCCCAGCACCGCCAGCAGCAGCGGCAGCCACATCTCCATCGGCATGGCCGGTTTTTCGGTGATCTTGAAGGTGGCGGTCTGGTGCAGTGAGTTCCACCATTCCACCGAGTACTTGATGATCGGAATGTTGACCACACCGACGATGGCGAGCACGGCACAGGCCTTGGCGGCGCTGTCGCGGTTGCTGATCGCATTGCCCAGGGCGATGACGCCGAAATACAGGAACAGCAGGATCAGCATCGAGGTCAGGCGCGCGTCCCATACCCAGTAGGTGCCCCAGGTCGGTTTGCCCCAGATGGCACCGGTGAGCAGCGCGATGGCAGTCATCCAGGCGCCGATGGGGGCAGCCTGCTGCAGGGCGACATCGGCCAGCTTCATCTTCCACACCAGCCCGACCAGGCCGGCGATCGCCAGGGTCACGTAGATCGACTGCGCCAGGAAAGCCGCCGGAACATGAATGTAGATGATGCGAAAGCTATTGCCCTGCTGGTAGTCCGGCGGCGCGAACGCCAGGCCCCAGATCAGGCCAGCGGCGATCAGCAACACAGCAGCGATACTGAGCCAAGGCAGCCAGCGGCCGCTCATCTCATAGAACCACTTGGGCGAACCCCACTTGTGAAACCACGTCCAGTTCATTCAGTCGACTCATCATCTACACGTAGCCCGGATGCAATCCGGGGAGGCTATCAAGAGCTCCCGGATCGCATCCGGGCACATCACGGTTCGTTCTTATTCGCCGACACTGATGGTCAGACCGGCGGCAATCGCAAAAGGTGTCAGGGTCACCGCCAGGGCGGTGAGGCTGGCCAGCCACAACAGGTGACCGCTAGCCGGCAGTCCTTGCAAGGCCGCCTGCAGCGCCCCGCTGCCAAGAATCAGCACCGGGATGTACAGCGGCAGAATCAGCAGCGCCAGCAGCAGGCCGCCGCGCTTAAGACCAACGGTGAGCGCCGCGCCCACCGCGCCGAGCAGGCTCAGCACCGGGGTGCCGAGCAGCAGGGAAATCAGCAGTACCGGCAGGCAACGCCCAGGCAGACCAAGCATCAGCGCCAGCACAGGCGCCAGCAAAACCAGCGCCAGACCGCTGAAAAGCCAGTGTGCCAGCACCTTGGCCAACACCAGAAGAGGCAGGGGGTGCGACGAAAGGACCCACTGTTCCAGAGAGCCATCCTCGAAATCACTGCGGAAAAGCCCGTCCAGCGAGAGCAGCACGGCCAAAAGGGCTGCGACCCAGACCAGACCCGGAGAAAGGGTTTGCAACAATTGCGTCTCTGGTCCCACCGCCAGCGGGAACAGCGCAATGACGATGGCGAAGAATACCAGGGGGTTGGCCAGGTCGGACGGACGACGAGCAAGCAGACGCATTTCGCGCGACAGCAGTTGAGTGAAAACGTTGCTCATGCGGCGTACTGCCCCAGATCCAGATTGCGATAGGTCGCCGGTGTGCATTGCAGGCTGTGGTGAGTAGTCAGCACCACGACGCCACCACGCTCGCAATGGCCGGCCAGATGCGCTTCGAGTTGCGCCACGCCACTCTTGTCCAGCGCAGTGAAAGGCTCATCGAGCACCCATAGCGGCGGCGTGTCGAGCAGATAAAGGCGTGCCAGCGCGACACGGCGCTGTTGGCCGGCCGACAGGGTATGGCAGGGAACATCTTCGAAACCGCGCAGGCCGACCGCTTCCAGCGCCTGCCAGATCGCCTCGCGACTGGCCGGGCGATGCAGCGCGCAGAGCCAGGCCAGGTTCTCTTCGGCAGTCAGCAGGCCCTTGATGCCGGCGGCATGGCCAATCCACAACAGGTTGCGCGCCAGTTCACTGCGCTGCTCGGCCAGGGCCTGGCCCTGCAAAAGGATGTCGCCGGAGGTCGGCTGACGCAGGCCAGCGATCAGCCGTAACAGGCTGGTCTTGCCGCTGCCGTTGGGGCCGCTGATCTGCAGCATGTCGCCTGGCTGCAGAGCGAAGTGCAACTGCTCGAAGAGCATGCGCCAGTCCCGCTCACAGCTGAGCGCCACGGCTTCGAGAAGGGGAACGGGACGGGTCATCGATACCTGGCAGGGTTAAAGTCGACGGTGCTCCGGCCGCTATACTGACGCGTGCCGGAAGTGCGCTGCGCAACGGGACGGCATTATACATGTCGCGTCACTGCCCCCGCAGTCAGCATTTTCGACAGGGTGTTAATCTGTCGCAGGCAAATCGGCCTTAGGCTGTACTCGCGAAGCAGTACACCATCAGATACGTGAGAGCCCATGAGCGAAATCAGCAGCCCACGCCCGCTTCCCCCTGCCGTGCCGGTGATTCGCAACACTGCGACCGCGGCAGACATGGCCGTGCGTCTGTTGCAGCCGCTGGAAGGCATGCTGGCGGCCGGCGAAAGCGCCAAGGCCGAAGTCGTGGCGATTCGTGAGCAGGCGCAAAGCTTCCAACTGCTGCTCAAACTGACCCTCGCCGGTGGCAAGCAGGCGACTCTGCAAGCCGAAAGCCCCAGGCCACTGGCCCAGGGCAGCGCACTGGTGGTCACAGCACTGTCGGACACTCGTCTGGCGCTGGCCTTGCAGGCTGGCGGTGACAAGCCGCTGACCAGCCTTGACCTGCAACAACTACCACCCGGCACGCTGGTGCAGGGCAAGGTCGTCAGCAGCGCCCCGCTGCCGACACAGAATGCGCAGACAATCTATCGCCTGGTGGTGAACCTGCTCAATACCCCGCTCGCCGGCAGCCAGCTGGCGCTCGACAGTCCGCAGGCGCTGCCGCTCGGCAGCCTGCTCAGCGCGCAGGTGCAGGGCAGCCAGAGCCTCGCCTTCCTGCCGCTCAGTGGCCGCCTCGATCAATTGGTACTGGGCCAGCAACTGGCCGTCCAGCAGAATCGCCAGGCATCGCTGGAGGGTCTGTTCAAGGGCCTGCAGAAGCTGAGCGGCGGCGATGAAGCCCTGCGCGGCAGTATCGACAAACTGCTTGGCGCCCTCCCCGACAGCACCCAGCTGAGTACCGCCAAGGGCCTGGCCCAGGCACTCGAAGGCAGCGGTGTGCTGCTCGAAGCCAAACTGCTGCAGGGCCAGACCGGTACACTGCCGCAGGACCTGAAGGCCAACCTACTGCGTCTGATCGCCCAGCTGATGCCGCAACTGCCAGGGGTTTCCGGTCCCCTTGCCGGCCTGCAGAACGCCCTCGGCCAGAACCTGCCCAACCTGGCCCGGCAACTGCTCGGCGCAGGCGCTGCCGGGTCGGCACGCCAACAGGCGCTGACCTTTCCCCTGCCCTCACGCTTGCTGCAGAACATGGATGGCGAAGCCGACCTGGAAACCCTGCTGAAGCTCGCCGCAGCGGCCGTCTCACGGCTGCAGACGCACCAACTGTCGAGCCTCGCGCAAACCCAGGTCGACGCCAACGGCAACCTGCTGACCACCTGGCAGCTGGAGCTGCCCATGCGCCATCAGCAGGAGGTGATTCCGCTGCAGGTCAAACTGCAGCGCGAAGACAGCGCCAAGGCGGAAAAAGCGGAACAGAAGGAAACACTCTGGCGCGTGGAACTGGCCTTCGATCTCGACCACCTTGGCCCACTGCAAGTTCGGGCTCAGTTGCTACGCGGCAGCCTCTCCAGCCAGTTATGGGCCGAACGCGCCGATACCGCATCGCTGATCAACGCCGAACTGGGCAACCTGCGTGAGCGCCTGCAAGCCGCGGGCCTGGAAGTCGGCGAACTGGCCTGCAGCCAGGGCATGCCGCCGCAAGGGCCGAAGACCTCGCTGGAACAACGCTGGGTGGACGAAACCGCATGAGCCGCAAGCCGCAGTCCGAAGCGCGTCAGGCCATCGCCCTCAACTATGACGGGCAAACCGCGCCAATACTCAGCGCCAAGGGTGATGACGAACTGGCCGAAGCCATCCTCGCCATCGCTCGCGAATACGAAGTACCGATTTACGAAAATGCCGAGTTGGTGCGTCTGCTGGCGCGCCTGGAACTGGGCGACGCCATTCCGCAAGCGCTGTATCGCTGCATTGCCGAGATCATCGCCTTCGCCTGGTACTTGCAGGGCAAGACACCGGAAGGTTTCGAGCAGGGGCAGGACAGCGAGCGCGACGTGACGCCGACGCTACCCCGCTTGAGCGGGCCGACTCGCTGATTTCGCGACGGAACACATGCAGGGCAAGAAAAAGCTTGGCTATGTCTGCGTTAGCTGTTGCCAAGCGGTTCAAAGCTTCGCGACTGAAGCCGCTCCTACGGTTTTTTGGGCTGGTGCAGGCGGCTGATCAGCTCGGCCTCGGCCTTGCTCAGGCCACAGGACTGGGTCAGGTCATCGACGCTGGCGCCCATGCCCACCAGGCGAGCAGCCTGGGTGAACGACAGGCTGCTGGGGTCACGCTGTTCGATCTGGCTGACCTTGTCCGGCAGCGGCGCCACTACTCGGCGCAGCTCATGCAGCTCTTCGCCCATGCGAATGCTGCCGGTCAGGTAGGCGTCGAGACGCTTGCTCAGCTCCCTGATCCGCGCATCGCGCACGGCGTCACGCTTGGCCTGCTCAACCAGCAGGCGCTGCTGGTTGCGGTACAGGCCTTTGCAGACGATGCCCAATGCCACGCATAGCAGCGCCACGAAGGCCAGGGCCGCGGCAAGCATGGCGAACTCGGACATGGCTCAGATGCTCTCCAGCTCCGACCACTCTTCCTCGGACATCATCTTGTCCAGTTCGACCAGGATCAGCAGCTCGCCGTTCTTGTTGCACACGCCCTGGATGAACTTGGCCGACTCGTCGTTACCGACGTTCGGTGCAGTCTCGATCTCGGACTGACGCAGGTAGACCACTTCGGCCACGCTATCGACCAGGATGCCGACCACTTGCTTGTCCGCTTCGATGATGACGATACGGGTGTTGTCGGTGACCGGCGCCGAACCCAGGCCGAAACGCTGGCGGGTATCGATTACGGTAACCACGTTGCCACGCAGGTTGATGATGCCCAGCACATAGCTCGGAGCACCCGGTACCGGGGCGATCTCGGTGTAACGCAGGACTTCCTGCACCTGCATCACGTTAATGCCGTAGGTCTCGTTATCCAGGCGAAAGGTCACCCACTGCAGAATCGGATCTTCGGCACCCTGTGCAGAACTTTTCTTCATGTCCCTAGCCTCATCAAAAACCGCTCAGTGCGGCATGCGCGGGTCGACCCGCTTGTCATCAACTATAAGAGCCCGTTGGCACTGGCTCACCAATTCTCAATGCAGTTTGCCGCCATTCAGGCGTTTCGCCCCGCCGCTGGCGATCAGCTCGGCCAGTGCCGCGACGTCGAGCAGCGCGCACATGTGCTCGATCACCGTGCCGGCCAGCCAGGGCCGCTGGGTACGCTGGCTGCGCCACTTGACCTCGCTCGGGTCCAGGCGAATCGAACGGCTGACCTGATGCACGGCCAGCCCCCACTCGTAGCCCTGCACCGAAATCACGTACTGCAGGCCTTCGCGGAAGTCATCTCGGTAACGCTCCGGCATCACCCAGCGCGCAGTGTCCAGCACCTTCAGGTTACCGGCCTGGCTCGGCAGGATACCGAGGAACCAATCCGGCTGCCCGAACAGCGGTGTCAGCTCCTGACCTTCCAGTGGGTAAATCGACCCCAAGCAGATCAATGGCACGGCCAGGGTCAACCCGGCAACGTCGAACAGCAGGCATTCGAACGGCTCCTCGGCCCAGGCAGGGCGACCATCGACCAACAGCGCAGCCGGCTGTGGCGCCAGCTCGGCAGCGGGAGCAAGCGCCGGCGGCGCCTCGTCGATGAGCGGAGCCTGTATCGGCGCGAGTAATTCAACCGGTGCGACGTCCATCTGTACCAGCGGTTCAACCACGCTAGCGGGCACAACCGGCTCAACCAGCCGCGCATCGCGCACCTGCTCCTCGAGCACAGCGGCCTCGAACTCGTCGAGGCTGACGGACATCTCCAGTTCGGCAGCGGCCTCCTGTAGCAGCCCGTCAAGGTAGGACTGCAGGGCCAACTGGGAACGCGTGGCGGTGGCGAGGTTACGGCTCATGACTGGAACCCGGAATAAGATCTTGACAGCCTATCGGCCGCTGCATGCTCCGACTTGAGTGTCGCAGTTCAACACAGACGCTCATTTCAAGCCACCTGCGCCGCCGGGTGATGAGTCAGAAGATGCTTGAGCAGTGCCCGATAGGCGATCACGCCACGGCTGCCCGCATCGAACTGCGAAGGCGTCCGCCCTGCCCGACTGGCATCACGCAAGCGCGTATCGACCGGAATATAGGCCGGCCACAGGTGCTCGGGATAGGTATTGCGCAGCACCCGCAGCGTGCTCATGGACGCCTGGGTACGACGGTCGAACAGCGTCGGCACGATGGTGTAGGGCAAGGCCTGCTTGCGCGAACGGTTGATCATCGCCAGCGTGGTGATCATGCGCTCCAGGCCCTTCACCGCGAGGAACTCGGTCTGTACCGGAATCACCAGTTGCTGGCTGGCTGCCAGGGCATTGACCATCAGTACGCCGAGCAGTGGCGGGCTGTCGATGACAGCATGATCGAAATCCTGCCACAGCTGCGCCAGGCTCTTGGCGATTACCAGACCCAGGCCACTCTGCCCCGGTGACTGGCGCTCGAGCGTGGCCAGCGCGGTGCTCGACGGCAACAGGGAGATATTCTCGTGACTGGTGCTGTGCAGCAGCTGCTTGGGCAGGCCTTGCGGCACATTGCCCTGATGCAGGAACAGATCGAAGCAACTGTGCTCCAGCGCATCGGGGTCATGACCGAAATAACTGGTCATCGACCCATGCGGATCGAGATCGACCACGACCACACGCTTGCCGGCATCGGCCAACAGGCCTGCCAGGGCGATGGAGGTGGTGGTCTTGCCGACCCCACCCTTCTGATTGGCTACTGCCCAGACTTTCATTTTCTCTCATCCTCCCGGCAAGAGGCGCTCAGGCCGAGAATGGCTATCGCACGCACGCAGCAGGCGACTGGGATTTGACGGCTCACGACTGTGGAACCCCCGACGTAGGCGCTGGTGCAGGTTGCGTGCCAGCCTCTGACTGCTGGGTCGCGGCACTGCCAGCGCCACGTCGCGTGTCGAGGTTGCGCGAAATCACCAGCACGACCCGGCGATTACGCCCCCTGCCCTCGGCTGTGGCATTGTCCGCTACCGGCTGGAACTCGCCGTAACCGACAGCAGCCAGACGTGAAGGGTCGACACCATCCATGGCCAGCATACGCACGATGCTCGCCGCGCGCGCCGCAGACAACTCCCAGTTGGTCGGATACTGCGCTGTCTGAATTGGCACGTTGTCGGTGAAACCTTCCACCTTTATCGGGTTCTGATAAGGCGCCAGAATCTTGGCGAGCTTCTCGATGATGTCGAACGCCTGATTGTTTGGAATGGCATCACCACTGGGAAACAACAGACTGGAGCTGAGCTCGATCTCGATCCACATCTCGTTGCCGCGTATGGTCAGCTGATCACTCTTGATCAGCTCGCCAAACACCTCGCGCACGCTGGAGGCGATGCTTTGCAGGGCCGAATCCGAGCTGGGGTCGTCCATCGAGGTGTTATCAGGCTCACTGGTGCGCGGCCGTTCCTCACCGACCGGAATCGGCTTGATCGAGCGTTCAGGCTGATTGAACACGCCCGTCAGCGACTCCGAGAGGATCTTGTACTTGCCTTCGTTGATCGAGGAAATCGAGTACATCACCACAAAAAAGGCGAATAGCAAGGTGATGAAGTCGGCATAGGAGACCAGCCAACGCTCGTGATTCTCGTGCTCTTCATGATGCCGCCTGCGCGCCATGCCATACCTCCATCAGTCCATGAAGCCTTGCAGCTTCAGTTCGATAGAGCGCGGGTTCTCACCCTCGGCGATGGACAGGATGCCCTCCAGCAGCATCTCGCGGTAACGCGACTGGCGCAGAGCAATGGACTTGAGCTTGTTGCCCATCGGTAGCAGCAGCAGGTTGGCGAAGCCGACGCCGTAGATGGTGGCAACGAACGCCACGGCAATGCCGCTGCCGAGCATGCTCGGATCAGCCAGGTTGCCCATCACGTGAATCAGGCCCATCACTGCACCGATAATACCGATGGTTGGTGCATAACCACCCATGCTCTCGAACACCTTGGCGGCCTGGATATCGCGCGCCTCCTGGGTATAGAGATCGACCTCCAGAATGCTGCGAATGGATTCCGGCTCGGCGCCGTCGACCAGCAACTGCAGACCTTTGCGCGCATAGGGGTCAGGCTCGGCATCGGCCACTGCCTCCAGGCCGAGCAGGCCTTCCTTGCGTGCCACCATGCTCCAACCGGTCACACGATTGATACCGCCGACCAGATCGATACGCGGCGGGAAAAAGATCCAGCGCATGATGCTCATGGCACGCTTGAACACCTGCACCGGCGCCTGCAGAAAAGCCGCGCCCAGCGTGCCGCCGATGACGATCAGCGCCGCCGGACCGTTGAGCAAGGCACCAGCGTGCCCGCCTTCGAGATAATTGCCGCCCAGAATGGCAACGAACGCCAGGATGACGCCAATCAGGCTCAGTACATCCATGCGCATGTTTCCGACTTAGCGTTCGTCACTGGCAGGCCTCGGTCAGGTGCCGGCCGATGTCATCCAGGCCGTAGACCGCATCCGCCAGATTGGCTTTGACCACGGCCATGGGCATGCCATAGATCACGCAACTGGCCTCGTCCTGCGCCCACACCTGGCTACCGCCCTGTTTGAGCAGGCGCGCACCCTCACGGCCATCGGCGCCCATACCGGTGAGTACCACGGCCAGCACCTTGTCACCGTAAGACTTGGCGGCAGAGCCGAAAGTGATATCGACACAGGGTTTGTAGTTGAGGCGTTCGTCACCCGGCAGGATTTTTGGTTCATCGCGCTTTCCCGGGGAAGGCGGCCTTGATTTTCAGGAAGAAGTAGTCTGAGTCCCGGAAGCCATAGGCCATGCGCTTGATCACCTTGATACGGTTGTTCACACCCTCCAACAGGCTGGTATGCATAGGGAAATTGGCGCTGGCGAGGATGCCGCGAATATAGCGTCTAAGGTTTTTGGCGAAGCGCTGTAGCGGTGCCAAACCGCTGTCACGGGCCTGCCGTAGCCAGGCCCGCCAGCGTTGCCAGCCCTCCCATACGCTCGGGGCGTACCAAACTTCCTTCAGCGCGTCCTTGAGCACATAAACCGTGGCCAATGGCTGGTTGGCAGCAAGCAACTCCTGTAGCTGAACGGCTTGGCTGTCCTTGAGGTTTTCTGCATTGCGCAGTAGCAGCCAGCGGCTGCGCTTGACCACCTTGCGTGCCGGTTTGTCATCGCGCAACAGGTTGGCCTGGTCGACGCGGATGCGGTCAATCACCTCACGCCCGTAGCGCGCCACCACATGGAACAGGTCGTACACCACTTCGGCTTGAGGGCAATGCTGCTTTACCTCCAGATCGAAGGCGGTGTTCATGTCCATGGCAACCGCCTCGATTTGCTGGCAGCGCTCACCGAGCAATTCGAAGAACGGACGAATGGCCTCACGGCTATTGCCGTGACCGACCCACAGTACCCGCGTTCGCTCGGCGTCCATGATCACCGTGGCATAGCGATGGCCTTTGTGTAGAGCGAACTCATCCATCACCAGGCGACGTACAGTGCCTGGCTCGAAATCCCCCACCTCGGCCTCCAGGCGGCGTTTGTCGAGTGTCTTGAGGGTGTGCCAGTGCAATCCAGTGAGTTGGCTGACGTGGCTGATGGGCAATATCCGCAGCAAGCCCTCGAGCCAGACCCGTAAACGCTGAGTCAGGCGAGAGGACGGCTCAAGCCAGTCGATCCGCTCGGTCACTCGGCCACAGCGCAGGCAGTCAACGCGACGTACGGGCAGTTGGAGCAACACGCGCTGATCCAACAGATCACGATCACGCACTTGGCGCAGACGCCGCTCATGAATCAATGGACTGGGCTGCTGACAGCGTCCGCACCGGGGCAGTCGTGCGGCCTGGGGTTCCAGCTCAATCAGCAGGGTGTTTTCAGCAACGGAGCGAGAGGCGACGACTTCGTAGCCTGGCCAGAAAGCGGCAAGATCAATAGGATGCACGGCGACAGCAGAGTGTGGGTGTTGGTGTGTTTGGCGACTGCCAATTTACCCACTTCCCTGTCTGTCAACTCGCTCTTCCCCCAGAGTCCGCGAAGAACCGGATTTTTATCGCGCCACGCGCATCGACCATCATCTGCTTGCCACCAGGTGCCAGCAGCGCCAGGCCTGGGCGCAGGATATCGCCATCCTCAGCTTCCTTGACCTGAATGCGGCAGAGCTTGTCCAGGCGCTCGGCGAAAGCCTTAGTGAAGGCCGCCGGCATATGCTGGATCAGAACCAGCGGCGCCGGAAAATTGGCCGGAAGCTGGGTCAGCACGCGCTGCAGCGCCACCGGGCCACCGGTCGAGGTGCCGATGGCCACCAGCTTGTAGGCCTTGCGCTTGGGCGCTGATGACGTAGGGGCTGCGCCACCGGCCGCTGCCGCCGGACGCGCAGCAACAGGAGCCGGTGCAGCAGGTCGCGTCGAGACAGCAGGACGACTGGTCGGCGCCGCGCTCGGACTAGCCGCAGTCGGCGCCGGAGCCACCGCGGCCGCACTGAAACGGCGGTTGCTGCGCGCGATGCTGTGCACCTTCTCGCACAGCATCTGCTTGACCTTTTCGGGGTTGCGCGAGATGTCTTCGAAGTTCTTCGGCAGGAAATCCACAGCCCCCGCATCCAGCGCATCGAGCGTGACGCGGGCGCCTTCATGAGTCAGCGAGGAGAACATCAGCACCGGCGTCGGACAGCGCTGCATGATGTTTCGAACCGCAGTGATGCCATCCATCATCGGCATCTCGTAATCCATGGTGATCACGTCGGGCTTGAGCGCCAACGCCTGATCAATGGCTTCCCGCCCATTGGTGGCCGTGCCCACGACCTGAATACTGGGGTCAGCAGACAGAATTTCCGACACGCGCCGACGGAAGAAACCGGAGTCGTCTACCACCAAGACCTTGACTACCATACACACTCCTAGACGGCGTGGACCTCGGGTCCACGCCGCGAAACATCAGAACCGTCGAGCGTAGCGCTTGAGCATGCTCGGTACGTCGAGAATCAATGCAATGCGTCCGTCGCCCGTGATCGTGGCGCCGGACATCCCGGGCGTGCCTTGCAGCATCTTGCCCAGCGGCTTGATTACCACTTCTTCCTGGCCGACCAGTTGATCGACGACAAAGCCGATGCGTTGGCTGCCAACGGTGACGATCACCACATGGCCTTCACCCTGCCCCTCCTGGAATGCCTGCGGCACCAGCCAGCGCTTGAGGTAGAACAGCGGCAGCGCCTTGTCGCGCACGATCACCACTTCCTGGCCGTCGACCACGTTGGTACGCGACAGGTCGAGATGGAAGATCTCGTTGACGTTGACCAGCGGGAAGGCGAAGGCCTGATTCTCCAGCATCACCATCAGCGTCGGCATGATCGCCAGGGTCAGCGGCACCTTGATGACGATCTTCGAACCCTGGCCCTTCTGCGAGAACACGTTGACCGTGCCATTGAGCTGGGAGATCTTGGTTTTCACCACATCCATGCCGACACCACGGCCGGATACGTCGGAAATCTCGGTCTTGGTCGAGAAGCCCGGAGCGAAGATCAGGTTGTAGCATTCGAACTCGTTGAGGCGATCGGCCGCGTCCTTGTCCAGCAGGCCTTTCTCGACGGCCTTGGCACGTAGCACGTCAGCATCCATGCCTTTGCCGTCGTCGGTGATCGACAGCAGGATATGGTCGCCTTCCTGCTCGGCGGACAGCACCACGCGGCCTGCGCGAGCCTTGCCGGCCTTCTCGCGTTCTTCCGGGGTTTCAACGCCGTGGTCGACAGCGTTGCGCACCAAGTGCACCAGCGGGTCAGCCAAGGCCTCGACCAGGTTCTTGTCGAGGTCGGTTTCCTCGCCCACCAACTCGAGGTTGATTTCCTTCTTCAGGTTGCGCGCCAGATCGCGCACCAGGCGCGGAAAGCGGCCGAAGACCTTCTTGATCGGCTGCATGCGGGTTTTCATCACCGAGGTCTGCAGATCCGCAGTCACCACGTCGAGGTTCGACACTGCCTTGGACATCGCCTCGTCGCCGCTGTTGAGCCCCAGGCGTACCAGACGGTTACGCACCAGCACCAGTTCGCCGACCATGTTCATGATCTCGTCGAGGCGCGCGGTGTCGACCCGTACGGTGGTTTCCGCTTCGCTCGCGGCCGGCGCCTTGTCAGCAGCCGGCGCGGGCGCGGCAGAAGCACGAGCAGCAGCAGGCTCAGGTTTGGCTGCTGCGGGCTTGGCAGGCGCGGCGGCCTTGGGCACTGCTGCAGGTTTGGCCGCGGCGGCAGGCGCTGGCGCCGGCTCAGCGGGCGGCACGAATTTGCCCTTGCCGTGCAATTGATCGAGCAGCGCCTCGAACTCGTCATCGGTGATCTCATCACCCGCCGGAGCGGGCGCTGCAGCAACGGCTGCAACCGGAGCAGCAGCTTCGGCGGTGGCCGAGAACTGGCCTTTGCCATGCAGTTGATCGAGCAGCGCTTCGAACTCGTCATCGGTGATCTCATCACCTGCCGCTGCGCCAGCAGGCGCAGAAGCAACTACCGCAGCGGCAGGCGTTTCGACCGTACCGGCGAACTGCCCTTTGCCGTGCAACTGATCGAGCAGCGACTCGAACTCGTCATCGGTGATCTCATCGCTGGCACTGGTCTGTGCACTCGGGGCGGCAGCCGGCGCGTCACCCAGGGCATCGAGCAGTTGCTCGAATTCGCTGTCGGTGATGTCGCCCGCGGCAGCGGACGGCGTAGCTGGCTGAGACACCGGCACGGGTTCCGGCTCGGCCTGCTGCACCGGCGCAGGAGCCGCTTCGGCGCCGCCCGGTTCGGCCAGGCGTGCCAATGCCGCCAGAAGTTCAGGCGACGCGGGCGTCGGCTCGCGGCGCTCACGCACCTCGCCGAACATGCCATTGATAGCATCAAGAGCCTCGAGCACCACATCCATCAACTCCGACTCGACGCGACGCTCACCCTTGCGCAGGATGTCGAAGACGTTTTCGGCGATATGGCAGCACTCCACCAACTCGTTGAGTTGGAGGAAACCCGCTCCACCCTTGACGGTATGAAAACCGCGGAAGATGGCATTGAGCAGGTTCATGTCGTCCGGTCGGCTTTCCAGCTCGACTAACTGTTCGGACAACTGTTCGAGAATCTCGCCGGCCTCTACCAGGAAATCCTGGAGGATCTCTTCATCGGCGCCGAAGCTCATATTGTGTGCTCCTTAGAACCCTAGGCTGGACAGCAGGTCGTCGACATCGTCTTGGTTGGAGGCAACGTCATCACGCTTATCGGCATGAATCTGCGGACCTTCACCCTGCGATGGCTCTTTTGATTTTCCCTGTTCGGTACGCAGCGCTGCGTAGTCGTGCTGAATACCGGCAAAACGGTCGACCTGACTGGCCATGAGCATCAGCTTGAGCAGGTTGCTTTCCACTTCGATCACCAGTTGGGTGACACGCTTGATCACCTGGCCGGTAAGGTCCTGATAGTCCTGAGCCAACAGAATGCCGTTGAGGTGGTCGGAGAGCTTGGCGCCATCTCGTTCACTGCGGGCGAGGAACAGCTCGACACGCTTGGCCAGTTCACGAAAGCCGTCTACTCCAATTTCACGACGCATGAAACGGCCCCACTCGACGCTCAGGCTCTGTGCCTCATTGCTCAGGTCGTTGACCAGCGGCGCACTCTGCTCCACCAGATCCATGGTCCGGTTGGCGGCCTTCTCGGTCATGGTCACGACGTAGTTCAGGCGCTCGGTAGCGTCGGCGATCTGCGACAGCTCCTGGGTATGCGGCATACGCGGATCGAGCTGAAAATTGACAATGGCGTTGTGCAGTTCACGGGTCAGTTTGCCGACCTCGTGATACAGCCCGCGATCGCGGACCTTGTTCAGCTCGTTGATCAGTTGCACCGCGGCGCCGAAATTACCTTGCTCAAGGCTATCGACCAGATCGCGGGCATTGTTTTTCAGGGTCGACTCAAGGTCACCCAGCGTGGAGTCATCATGTTCCATAGCACCCTCGCGGCTGACATCAGCCGTTGACCCGCTCGAAGATCTTCTCGATCTTTTCCTTCAACACCTGAGCGGTGAAGGGTTTGACCACGTAGCCATTCACACCGGCCTGGGCCGCCTCGATGATCTGATCGCGCTTGGCTTCAGCGGTCACCATCAGCACCGGCAGGTGCTTGAGGCGCTCGTCGGCACGTACGGCGCGCAGCAGGTCGATGCCGGTCATGCCGGGCATGTTCCAGTCGGTCACCAGAAAGTCGAAGCTACCGCTTTGCAGCATCGGCAGCGCCGAGGTGCCGTCATCGGCTTCCGCGGTGTTGGTGAAACCCAAGTCCCGCAAGAGGTTCTTGATGATCCGTCGCATCGTCGAGAAATCGTCAACGATGAGGATTTTCATGTTCTTGTCCAAGTCGACCTCCGTACAGTCCCAAACGTATTGCGCTTGCAACTACGTCCTTTAATCGTGAAACCGTTTTGCGCCTGCGAGTACGCCGCGTTCAGCCAGCACGCCATTCACTCAGCCGCGAGCGCAAACGCGCCGCGCACTGGCTGTGCAACTGGCTCACGCGTGACTCACTAACCCCCAGCACTTCACCGATTTCCTTCAAGTTCAGTTCTTCATCGTAATACAGCGCCAGCACCAGACGTTCGCGCTCCGGCAAACCGGCGATGGCATCGGCCAAGGCCGCCTGGAAGCGTTCGTCTTCGAGGTCCCGCGAAGGTTCGAGGTGAGTGTGTCCGGCGTCTTCGTGCAACCCGCCATGCTCACCGTCCTGCAACAGGTCGTCGAAACTGAACAGGCGGCTGCCCAAAGTGTCGCCAAGAATGCCGTAGTAATCCTCCAGACTCAATTGGAGTTCGGCCGCAACCTCGTGATCTTTAGCGTCCCGCCCGGTTCTTGCCTCAACGACACGAATGGCATCGCTGACCATACGGCTGTTGCGGTGCACCGAACGCGGCGCCCAATCACCCTTGCGCACCTCGTCGAGCATGGAGCCGCGAATACGGATACCGGCGAAGGTCTCGAAACTGGCACCCTTGCTGGAGTCGTATTTGCGTGAGGCTTCGAGCAGGCCGATCATGCCGGCCTGGATAAGATCATCGACCTGCACGCTGGCCGGCAGACGAGCCAGCAGGTGGTAGGCGATGCGCTTGACCAGCGGCGCATAGCGCTCGATCAGCTGGTGCTGGGAGTCCTGCGCCTGAGCCTTGTTGTACATACGAAGTCCAGAGGCTGCTGTCATACGGCCGAGTCTGCGGTCGGTTGTTGCACCAGACGCTCGACGAAAAACTCCAGATGACCACGGGGATTGGCCGGTAACGGCCAGGTATCTACCTTCTGAGCTATCGCCTTGAACGCCAGGGCGCACTTGGATCGAGGGAAGGCTTCATAGACAGCACGCTGCTTTTGCACGGCCTTGCGCACACACTCATCGTAGGGCACGGCACCGACATACTGCAGGGCGACATCGAGGAAGCGATCCGTCACCTTGGTCAGCTTAGCAAAGAGATTTCGTCCTTCCTGCGGGCTGTGGGCCATATTGGCCAGTACGCGGAAGCGGCTGATGCCGTGATCGCGATTGAGCAGTTTGATCAGCGCGTAGGCATCGGTAATCGAGGTGGGCTCATCGCAGACCACCACAAGGATCTCCTGCGCCGCACGCACGAAGCTGACCACCGCATCACCGATACCGGCAGCGGTGTCGATCACCAGCACGTCAAGATTTTCGCTGATGTCACTGAACGCCTGGATCAACCCGGCGTGCTGCATCGGCGTGAGGCTGACCATGCTCTGCGTACCGGATGCTGCCGGCACGATGCGCACGCCGCCCGGCCCCTGCAGCAGGACGTCACGCAGATCGCATTCACCCGCGATGACATCGGCCAGGGTGCGCTTGGGCGTCAGGCCCAACAGAACGTCGACGTTGGCCAAGCCAAGGTCGGCGTCCATCAGCATGACCCGACGGCCAAGATCGGCCAGGGCCATGGACAGATTGACCGACACATTGGTCTTGCCGACGCCACCCTTGCCGCCAGTCACCGCAATCACCTGTACGGGATGCATACCCATGTTCTTTCTACACCTTGTCTAACTTCGACTTGGCCCTACAGGTCGTTGGAAAGCACCTGTTGAGGCCGTTCACTCCCGCACCACGTGGCGAGAGGGTGCAACATTCTCGCTGCTTCAACCGGCTCGCTTGGCCGGATTGTGATAGAGGCCGGCGAACATCTGCGCCATGGCGTCCTCACTCGGCTCCTCGGCAGCCTGCAGCCCAACGGCACGGCTGACCAGCTGATGGCTACGCGGCACGTGCAGATCGTCCGGTATCCGCGGCCCGTCCGTCACATAGGCTACCGGCAGTTGCTGGCCTATAGCCAGACCTAAAACCTCACCCAGACTCGCAGCTTCGTCCAGTTTCGTCAGTATGCAGCCTGAAAGGCCACAACGCTTGTAACTATGGTAGGCCGCCTTGAGCACTTGGCTCTGACTTGTTGCGGCCAGTACCAGATAATTCTTCGCCTTGATGCGTGCCGAGGCCAGACTCTCCAACTGCAGACGCAGCGCCGGATCGTTGCCTGGCAGGCCAGCGGTATCGACCAACACCACGCGTTTCTTGGCCAGCGGCGCCAGAGCCTGCAGCAGAGACTGACCGGGGTCGATCTGAGTCACCGACACACCGAGGATGCGCCCCAGGGTCTTGAGCTGTTCCTGCGCGCCAATACGGAAGCTGTCCATGCTCACCAGAGCGACCTGTTGCGAGCCGTACTTAAGCACATAACGCGCAGCCAGCTTGGCCAGGGTGGTGGTCTTGCCCATGCCGGCCGGACCGACCAGCGCGATCACACCACCCTCTTCCAGCGGTTCGACCTTGGGCGTAGTGATCGCGTGAGCCAGATGCGCCAGCAACATACGCCAGGCCTGACGCGGCTCGGCCACACCGGCTACCTTGCTCAGCAGCGCCTGCGATAGCTCGGCAGACAGCCCCATACGCTGCAGGCGGCGCCACAGATTGGCCTGCTGCGGGCGACGGTTCTGCAGTTGCCCCCAGGCGATGGAACCCAGTTGTACTTCGATCAGCTCACGCAAGCCGTGCAGCTCGAAGCGCATGGCTTCCAGTGCGCGCGGGTCGACCGTAGGCGTAGCAGGTACAGGGGCCTCGACCGGGCGCTGCGGCTTGACCAGGGTCGCGGGTAGCTCGGGTGCCAGCAGCGATTCATTGGCGAACAATTGACGGTCCTTGCCGGCATCCTGCTCGGCACGCGTGGTCAGCTCCGCCTGGGCGCTGGCGATGCGCGCCTGGGTCTTGCGCAGCTCGGCTTCCAGCGCCGGGTTCGGGCGCACCGGCGCCGGCGCCTGATAATCCAGCGCAGCGGTTAGCTCGACACCACCGGCAACTCGGCGATTGCCGATGATCGAGGCATCGGCGCCCAATTCATCACGCACCAGTTTCATGGCGGTCCGCATATCGGCGGCGAAGAAGCGTTTGACCTGCATGACCCTTTACCTCAGTTCTGGCCAACCGTAGCGACTATGGTGACCTGCTTGTTGTCCGGAATTTCCTGGTAGGCCAACACGTGCATGCTGGGTACCGCCAGCCGCGCGAAGCGCGACAACATCGCCCGGACCGGTCCGGCCACCAGTAGAATCACCGGCTTGCCGAGCATTTCCTGGCGCTGCGCCGCTTCCACCAGGGAACGCTGCAGCTTCTCGGCCATGCCCGGTTCGAGGAGGATGCCATCCTCACCGCCCTGACCGGCCTTCTGCAGACTGTTGAGCAAGATCTGTTCCAACCTTGGCTCGAGGGTTATCACAGGCAGCTCCGGCTCTAGTCCCACGATGCCTTGCACGACGGCACGGGCCAGCGACACGCGCACCGCGGCGACCATCGCGGCGGGATCTTGACTCTTCGGCGCGACGTTGGCGATGGCCTCGGCGATGGTGCGGATGTCGCGCACCGGCACCTGCTCCTGGAGCAGCGCCTGCAGCACCTTGAGCAGGGTCGACAGCGATACCAGACCCGGCACCAACTCCTCGGCCAGCTTCGGCGAACTCTTGGCCAGCAATTGCATCAGCTGCTGCACTTCCTCGTGCCCCAGCAGCTCGTGGGCATGCTTGTGCAGGATCTGATTGAGGTGAGTGGCGACCACGGTACTGGCATCGACCACGGTATAGCCCAGCGACTGCGCCTGATCGCGCTGAGTGGGGTCGATCCACACGGCCTCCAGACCGAACGCCGGATCCTTGGCGGCGATGCCATTGAGCGGGCCGAACACCTGGCCGGGGTTGATCGCCAGTTCGCGATCCGGATACACCTCGGCCTCGGCCACGCTGACGCCCATGAGCGTCAAGCGGTAGGCGTTGGGCGCCAGATCGAGGTTGTCGCGAATATGCACCGAGGGCATGAGAAAGCCCATTTCCTGAGACAGCTTCTTGCGCACACCCTTGATTCGCGCCAGCAGCTGGCCACCCTGGTTGCGATCGACCAGCGGAATCAGCCGGTAACCAACCTCCAGGCCGACCATGTCCACCGGGGTGACGTCGTCCCAGCCCAGTTCCTTGACCTCCTGCGCCTTCTGCGCCGGCAGCAGCTCCTGTTGGCGCTGTACCTCCTTGACCTCCTCTTCCTTGGTCTTGCGCTGCTTGTTGGCGATCCAGTAGGCGGCGCCAGCGGCCACCAGGCCCAGGCTGATAAAAGAGAAATGCGGCATGCCGGGCACCAGACCCATGGCAATCATGATCGCCGCCGCCACCGCCAACGCCCGCGGCGAAGCGAACATCTGCCGGTTGACCTGGGCGCCCATGTCCTCGGAGCTGGAAACACGGGTCACCATCACTGCGGCGGCGGTGGACAGCAGCAGGGAGGGAATCTGCGCCACCAGGCCGTCGCCGATGGTCAGCAGGGTGTAGACCTTGCCCGCCTCGGCGAACGGCAGGCCGTGCTGCAGCACGCCGATGGCGATACCGCCGATGAGGTTGATGAACAGAATCAGCAGGCCGGCGATGGCGTCGCCGCGGACGAACTTGCTGGCACCGTCCATCGAGCCGTAGAAATCTGCCTCCTGCGCCACTTCACTGCGGCGTTTCTTGGCTTCGTTCTGATCGATCAGGCCAGCATTGAGGTCGGCGTCGATAGCCATCTGCTTGCCAGGCATGGCATCGAGGGTGAAGCGCGCGCTCACTTCGGAAATCCGTCCGGCACCCTTGGTGACCACCACGAAGTTGATGATCATGAGGATGGCGAACACCACGATACCGACCACGTAGTTACCGCCGATCACCACCTCACCGAAGGCCTGGATCACCTGCCCCGCCGCGCCGTGGCCCTCGTGGCCGTTGAGCAGCACCACGCGGGTCGAAGCCACGTTCAGCGCCAGACGCAACAACGTGGCCGCCAGCAGGATGGTAGGGAACACGGCGAAATCCAGCGGTCGCAACGCATAGATGCTGACCAGCAGCACGACGATGGACAGCGCGATGCTGAAGGTGAACAGAGTGTCGAGCAGAAACGGCGGGATCGGCAGCATGACCATGCCGAGCATGACCAGCAGCAGCAGGGGGATACCCAGGTTGCCGTGGCGCAAACCTGCAAGGTTGCTGCGTACGTCACCGATTAGCTGTGCGCGATCTACTGCCACGTCCCTACCCCAAACCATTCAATCTTTTGACGCGAAAGTGCGTCCTGAAGGGGTAATGGCAAGAAGCGTTCCATAAATGACAGGGCAGCGCCCAAGACGCACGTTACGAATCACGACGCAGATCTGGCGGGATGGGCAAATCCGGTAACGGGCCGGGGCGCTTGCCCTTGCCGGCCTGGTACTGACGCAGCTGATAGACGTAGGCCAGCACCTGCGCCACCGCCAGATAGAGACCGGCGGGGATTTCCTGATCGAGCTCGGTAGAGTAGTAAACGGCCCGCGCCAGCCCCGGTGATTCCAACACCATCACCTTGTGCTCCTGGGCGATCTCACGAATCTTCAGCGCCAGGAAGTCGCCGCCCTTGGCCAGCAACAGCGGCGCCCCTCCCTTCTCCGGGTCGTACTTGAGCGCCACGGCGAAGTGCGTCGGGTTGGTAATCACCACATCGGCCTGCGGTACGGCCTGCATCATGCGGCGTTCAGCCATTTCACGCTGCAACTGACGAATGCGTCCCTTGACCTCGGGTTTGCCCTCGGTGTCCTTGTACTCGTCGCGCACCTCCTGCTTGGTCATCTTCAGCTTCTGCTTGTGACTCCACAGCTGGAATGGCGCATCCACGGCGGCGATCAGGATCAGGCCACAGGACAGCCAAAAAGCGCTCCAGCCGACCACCTTCAGACTGTGCAGGATGGCCGGCTCGATGGGCTCATTGGCGATGGCCAGCAAATCGTCCTGATCCACCGAAAGTACCACCAGCGCCACGGCGAGGATGACCAGGAACTTGGCCAACGCTTTGAGCAACTCGACCAGCGCCTGAACCGAGAACATGCGTTTGAGCCCCGCCAGCGGATTCATCCGACTGGCCTTGGGCTGCAGTGCTTCCGTGGAAAATAGCCAGCCGCCCAAAGCGATGGGGCCGACGATAGAGGCGATCAGCAAGGCGATCAAGAATGGCTGCATCGCCAGCAGGGCTTCCTTGCCGGAAGCCAGCAGGTAAAGCGCCATGCTGCGCTCGCTCATCAACACCTCACGCGGCAGGCTGAAATTGCCGCGCATGATGTCCATCAGCACGTTGCCCATGTAGGCACCGAAGATAATCAGGGCCATGGTGCCGGTGAGGGTGACCGCCAGGGTATTGAGCTCCTTGGAACGGGCGATCTGGCCTTTCTTGCGCGACTCTTCAAGTCGCTTGCCTGTGGGTTCCTCGCTTTTGTCGGCACCGCTCTCGCTTTCGGCCATGGCTACCTCACCAGAGCGAATTCACCCAGCTGCTGCAAAGCATCGCTGGCCAGCGCCTGGAACAGGCTGCCGAAATCGGAAAGGCTGATCCAGTAGATCACCAGGCCCAGGGCCAGCGTCAACGGGAAACCGATGGAAAAGATATTGAGCTGTGGCGCTGCGCGCGTCATCACGCCAAATGCCAGGTTGATCACCAGCAACGCAGTCACTGCCGGCAAGGTCAACAGCAGGCCCGCGCCGATCACCCAACTCAGCTTGCCCGCCAGTGTCCAGTAATGGTTGACCATGAAACCCTGGCCGTAAGGCAAGGTGACGAAACTCTCCGCCAGAATCTCCAACGCCACCAGATGACCGTTGATCGCCAGAAACAGCAGGGTCACCAGCATCAGCATGAACTGGCCAAGCACCGGCACCGACACGCCATTGGTCGGGTCCACCATGGAGGCGAAGCCCAGGCCCATCTGCATGGCGATAATCTGCCCGGCCACGGCAAACAGGTGGAAGAACAACTGCAGGATGAAGCCGAACATGGCGCCGATCAGCACCTGTTCAAGTATCAGCAACAGACTGCGCAAGTTCAGCGCATCAACCTGCGGCATCGGCGGCAATACCGGCACCAGCACGATGGTGATGGCCAGCGCCAGATACAGGCGCACACGGGTCGGAACCAGTTGGGTGCCGATGATCGGCATGACCATCAACATCGCGGCGATGCGGAACAACGGCAGCAGAAACTGGCCCACCCAGCTGCTGATCTGCGCATCGCTCAACTCCAACATGGCACCCTCAGCCGATCAGGTAGGGAATGTTCTGGATCAGCGTCTGGGTGTACTCCATCAGCTGACTGACCAGCCAGGGGCCGGCCCAGATCAGGGTAACCAGCATCACGATCAGGCGCGGCAGGAAGCTCAGCGTCTGTTCGTTGATTTGCGTGGCCGCCTGGAACATGGCCACGATCAACCCCACCACCAGACTCGGCACCACGGCCAGACCGACGATCAGCACGATCAGCCAGAGCGCTTCACGAAACAGATCAACCGCAACCTCGGGAGTCATCATGAGCCTCGCTATAAGGTGCCGAAACTGGCGGCCAGTGTGCCCATGATCAGCGCCCAACCATCGACCAGGACGAACAGCATGATCTTGAACGGCAAGGAGATGATCAGTGGCGAGAGCATCATCATGCCCATTGCCATGAGGATACTGGCGACCACCATGTCGATGATCAGAAACGGAATGAAGATCATGAAGCCGATCTGGAACGCGGTCTTCAACTCGGAGGTGACGAACGCCGGCACCAGAATGGTCAACGGCACGTCCTCCACGCTGGCCAGGTCGGTGCGTTTGGACAGTCGCACGAACAGTTCCAGGTCGCTCTCACGGGTCTGCGCCAGCATGAAGTCGCGAATCGGCACCTCTGCCCGGCTCAGCGCTTCTTGAGCGATGATTTCCTCGTTCAGGTAGGGCTGCAGGGCATCGGTGTTAATCCGGTCGAAGATCGGCGCCATGATGAACATCGTCAGAAACAGCGCCAGGCCAACGAGAATCTGGTTCGAGGGGGTCTGCTGCAGACCCAGGGCCTGACGCAGAATGGAAAAGACGATGATGATCCGCGTGAAGCTGGTCATCAGCATGACGAACGCCGGGATGAAACTCAGCGCCGTCATGATCAGCAAAATCTGCAGGCTGACCGAATATTCCTGCTGCCCCTCGGCATCCGTCGACAGGGTAATGGCCGGGATCGACAATGGGTTGCTGCCCTGCTGAATCAGCGAACTGGTACCCGGCGGATCTTCGGCGAACGCCAGTGAAGCAGCCAGGCTCAGCAGCACTACCAGCAACAAACGCAACATCAGGATTTGTCCTTCTGATCCTTGCCCAGCAGCTCCATCAGGCGCTGGGCGAACTCCGGCGTAGCGGGCTCGGCATCGGACAGGTGCACGGGCTCCTTGAGCACATGCAGAGGTGCGATACGTCCGGCAGACAATCCCAGCAGAATCTGCTCGTTGCCCACCTGCACCAGCACCAGGCGATCACGCGGCCCCAGCGGTTGCGTGGCCAACAGCTTGATCACCTGCCCGCTGCGTGGCGCCAGTTGCTGCACGCGGCGTAGCAGCCAGGCCAGGACGAAGATCAGGCCGATGACCAGCAGCAACCCCAGCAGCAACTGCCCCAACTGGCCGGCCACATCGCTGCCGGCCATGGGCGTGGCGGCCTTGTCCGCAGGCTCGGCTGCCAGCGCAAACCCGGGCAGCGCAAGCAACAACGCTAAAAGTCGGGCCATGATCAGCGCAGCTTCTTGATACGTTCGCTGGGGCTGATCACGTCCGTCAGGCGGATGCCGAACTTCTCGTTGACCACCACCACCTCGCCGTGAGCGATCAGGGTGCCGTTGACCAGCACATCGAGCGGCTCACCAGCCAGGCGATCCAACTCGATCACCGAGCCCTGGTTGAGCTGCAGCAGGTTGCGGATGGTGATATCGGTATTGCCGACCTCCATGGAAATGGACACCGGAATGTCGAGAATCACATCCAGGTTCGGCCCTTCGAGATTGACCGGCAGGTTGCTGGTGGGGGGCGCGCTACCGAACTCTTCCATCGGCGCACGCGGCGCTGCAGGTTGCGCCGCCTGAGCGGCACCCTGCCCGGCCAGCATGGCATCGATATCGTCCTGACCTGCATCACCTGCCTCGGCCAGCGCCGCGGCCCATTCATCGGCCAGTGCCTGCTCCTCGGGGGAGGTGTTCTCTTCGTCTGCCATCGTCGTTCCTCGCCTGGCTTCAGCTATTCGCTCACATCGGGCCTAGCGGCCCTGAAGCATGACCAGCACTTCAGCGCTGGCGTTCGATTGGTTCCAGCACCTGCAGGGCCAGATTGCCCTTGTGTGCGCCTAGTTTGACCTTGAAAGTCGGTACGCCATTAGCACGCATGACCACATGCTCCGGCAATTCCACCGGAATCACATCGCCCGGCTGCATGTGCAGGATGTCGCGCAACTTCAACTGGCGGCGCGCGACCGTGGCCGCGAGCGGCACGCTGACATCGAGGATGTCCTCACGCAGCGCCTTGATCCAGCGCTCGTCCTGATCGTCGACATCGGACTGAAAGCCGGCATCGAGCATCTCGCGGATCGGTTCGATCATCGAGTACGGCATGGTGATATGCAGGTCACCACCACCGCCGTCGAGCTCGATATGGAAGGTCGACACCACCACCACTTCACTGGGGCTGACGATATTGGCCAGCGCCGGATTGACCTCGGAGTTGACGTACTCGAAGTTGATATCCATCACCGCGTGCCAGGCCTCACGCAGGTCGACGAACGCCTGGTCGAGCACCATGCGCACCACGCGCAGTTCGGTGGGGGTGAACTCGCGCCCCTCGATCTTGGCGTGACGGCCGTCACCGCCAAAGAAATTGTCGACCAGCTTGAATACCAACTTGGCATCGAGGATGAACAGACCGGTGCCGCGCAACGGCTTCATCTTCACCAGGTTGAGACTGGTAGGCACGTACAGCGAATGCACGTATTCGCCGAACTTCATCACCTGCACACCACCGACGGCGACGTCGGCCGAGCGGCGCAGCAGGTTGAACATGCTGATGCGGGTATAACGGGCAAAGCGCTCGTTGATCATCTCCAGCGTCGGCATGCGCCCACGGACGATACGATCCTGACTGGTCAGGTCATATTGCTTGACGCTACCCGGCTCGGCAGCGTCCTCGGTTTCCACCAGGCCGTCATCGACGCCATGCAACAGCGCATCGATCTCGTCCTGGGAAAGCAGGTCTTGCACGGCCATCTTCGGCTCCCGCTACTGCAACACGAAATTGGTGAACAGCACCTGCTCGACCACAGTGCTGCCGGTTTCTTTCTGCGCCAGCTCCTGCACGCTGGCCAGCGCCTGCTGCAACAGCATTTCCTTGCCCAGCGGTGTTTGCAGCACGGCGAAGTCCTGACCGGAGAGCAGCATCACCAGGCGATTACGCAGTACCGGCATGTGTACCTTGAGCTTCTCCATCCCTGCGGCATCGCGACTCATCAGGGCCATGCTCACCTGCAGGTAGCGGGTGCGATTCTGATAATTGAAATTGACCACGAAGGCCGGCATCAGATCCTGGTAGATGGCCGGCTGGCGCACTGGAGCCGCCGGTGCCGCGGCCTCTGCGGGCTCAGCCGCCTCGCTCTTGTCGCCCTTGCTGAGAATGAACCAGGTGCCGCCCACGGAAAGGCCGACGGCCAGAAGCAGGCCCACCACGATCAGGATGATCAGTTTGAGCTTGCTCTTGCCGGCGGGTTGTCCGTCGACAGCCGGTGCCGCTTCTTTCTTAGCCATGCCAATAATCCGTCAGTACCTACGTTCTTTCCGCATTCAAAGGGTTAAGAGCAAGTGTTATGCCAGCAGATGAGCTGACTTGTCTAACAGGCTGTTGAAAAACTATCTGCGTTGCCACTGCTGCGTTAAAAACAGGCTCAAAATGCTCATTTACAGCTCGTAAACTCCGCTTTTTCGCCTATTTTTGCCTTGCATTGGCTGCCTCGCCTACGTTTTTCAACGGCCTGCTAACTCCGGGCTGCGGATTTAACAGCGCCGCGCCCTTGCTGTCACCCAAAATACATGCGCCCGGGCACCTTTCGATGACCCGGGCGAATGCAAGTCTAGCGGAGCAACGCCCATCGTCGGGCCATGCCGTGTAACGCCATCCGGTGCGCGTGCCACTCAGGCGTAATAGTCAACCAGCCCACGACCGGCAACCAGGCGCTCGCCATGCACCTCCTGCTGAACACCCGTGAGCAATTCCTCACTGCCCAGTCGCTCATCGCGTCCAGCCGCACTGCCACGCCCCCCCTCGCCCTGCCCTTGCCAGCCGCGATTGAGCGACTGATCGGAAACATTGGCGTCAGCCAGGTTCATACCCTGCTGAGCGAACAGCTCACGCAGGCGATGCATCTGACCTTCCAGCGCATCACGCACCCCGGCATTGGGGCTGGCAAACGTCACCTGGGCCTGATCCTGAGACAGATTCACCCGCACTTCGAGACGCCCAAGATCGGCAGGGTCCAGCTGAATCTCAGCCGACTTGAGGTTCTGACTGGACAGCCACATGACACGATCCACCACCGCCTCGCTCCAGCCGCCCTGTTGCATGGCGACCGGCTGACCGGGTACCAGTGGCAGGCGTTGCGCGGCGCCAGCCTGATGGTTGAGCGCCTGCGTCAGCGCATTGAGCTTGCTGACGAACTGATCCGGGCGATTGGGCTGCACGCTGTCCTTGAGGCTTTCCAATGCTTCCTTGGTCAGGCTTTCCAGCGGCAGCTCAAGCATCGACTCCTCGCTGCTCTCAGCAAGCGGCTCGCCCTTGCCCATGGCTGCCATGGCGGCGGCGAAATCCGTACTGGTCGCCACTCGGGTACTTTTGGCCGCTGCATCCTGTGGTGCCTGGGCCTTGCCTGCCTCCTCCATCGACTGCTTGAGCAGCGCCAGTGGGTCGAGCGCATCATTTTCCAGCACAGGCTCGCCCTGCTCGGCGGCAGCCGGGGCGGCGCCGCTAATGATCAAAGCCGGCACATCCGACGCCACTTCGGCTAACGGAGCCTCCTCCAGCGGAACCTGAATACCACCCAGCGCCATCGCCAGAAGTGGATCGAGCTCTTCTTCCCCCCCTTCCTGGGCCGGCAAGGAGTTGCCGGGCGCGGCAACCACAGGCTGCTCGGCGGCAGCCGGGGCAGCCTCGGTTTCTTCCCTGGCGGTATCAGCGCTCTGCTCCGGGCTGGTTTTATCAGTGCTGCCAGCACCCTCGCCAGGCTTGGCCTGACGCTCCCTTGCATAGACCTCGGCAAAGCTGGAAGCACCGTTATTCCTGGGTTCCAGCGCTTTGGCCGGCTGCTTCGCTTTGCTCTTCACCTCAGGCGTAGCCTGCAGGCGTAGGTCGGGCAACGCGGACATGGACGCTCTCCGTCTGATGGGTCGTGACAGGACCAGAGCAAAGGGCGGGCCAACTCGTGAAAAGGCGTCAGGCGCGATAGCGCTGACGCTCGGACTTGAACAGGATGCGGACGATGGCGAACTCGCGCTCGATCTGCTCGATCAGGGCCGGAGCCGGCTCCAGGGCCGCGCGCCGCCCCGCGTCTTCGAGTTCCTTGCACAAGCTGGCTAGAAGCACCGCTCCCATGTTGCTGCAGCTGCCCTTGAAGCTGTGCGCAGCCAGGCGCAGGCCCTGCGCATCACCCTCGGTCGCAGCCACATGCAGCAGACGCAGACGCTCCTCGGAATCGGCCACGAAGGTATCGAGCAGAATCGGGTATTCGTCCTCCATGACGTCCTGCAGGGCCGCCAGGACGGCTTCGTCGAGATGGATATCGGACACCGGGTCACTCCCTGAACAACAGCGTCGCATTATGCCTCAGAGGACCAGCAAAACTCCACGCTGACTCCCTGGCCAACCGGGGCAATCTGGAAACCGTCGCTGAGCTGACGAACCAGGGCAAGACCGCGACCACACAGAGCTTCGTCACCAAGCGCCATGACGGTGACCGGATCGAATCCGGGACCACTGTCCTCGACACGGACGATCAGTCGCCCTCCCCCTTCTTCCGGCAGCATCTGCAAATGAAATCGTACATAGCCATCCTGCAAGGACGCCAGACGCAGACGTCGCTCCCGATAATACTCGGCAAAGCCGCTGGCATCCTGCTTGAGCGAGGAGTCCAGCCCCATTACCCCATGCTCCAGGGCATTGGAATAGAGCTCGGCGAGCACGGTATACAGCTCGCCACCACGCGGCCGCAACGCCCGCACGTCCAGCAGCAGCTGCAGCAAAAATGGCAGTGGGTTGAAGTGACGCAGGCTCAGCGCTCGAAACTCGAAACTGGCCGACCAGTCCATCACGCTGCCCTGACCGCTGTCGGCAAAGGCCAATGGGCGAGGATGCTCGTCGTCTTCGGCCAAGCCGACCTGAACCATGCTGACGTCATCCTGTTGCTCGCCACGGAACGCCGCCAGCGCCAGCTGGATTTCCTCGAACAATGCCTGCGGTTGACGATTGGCGTCCAGAAGCTCGAGCAGGCGCGCCTCGCCGAATAGCTGCCCTTGCTGGTCACTGGCCTCGAGCACGCCATCACTGAGCAGAAAAATACGATCTCCCGGCGCCAGCGGATAGACCTCACAGCGATCACTGAACGCCGCTGGTTCGAGGATTCCCAGGGGCAGATGGCGTGACACCAATGACTGACGCGGGCGACCATCGCCATGTAGCAGGTAGCCATCTGGCAACCCACCACTCCACACCTCGAGCAAGCCTCGCTTGCTGCTGATATTGAGCACGGTGGCGCAGCAGAAAACACCCACCGGTAGGATGCGCTTGAGCTTGGCATTGATCTCGCGAAGGATCTCGGCAAGGGCATGACCTTTGGCCGTCATGCCGTAGAACACCTCGGCCAGCGGCATCGCGCCAATAGCCGCCGGCAAACCATGACCGGTGAAATCGCCCAGCATCACGTGCATGCCGCCAGACGGTTTGTACGCCGCCAGCAGCAAATCACCGTTGAACAGCGCGTAGGGCGACTGCATGTAACGGATGCTCGGCGCATCCAGACAGCCGGAATGCGCCACCTTGTCGAATACCGCCTTGGCCGCACGTTGCTCGTGCAGCAGATGCTCGTTGTGCTGGGCGATCAGGTCGCGCTGTTGCAATACCGTGTCGTGCAGACGGCGCAGACGATCCATCGCCCCGATCTTGGCCTCGAGTATCACCTGGTTGTAGGGCTTGGCGAGAAAGTCGTCGCCGCCGGCCTCAAGACAACGCACCAGCGCCTCGCCCTCGGTCAACGACGTGAGGAAGATGATCGGCACCAGCGCCTCGCCGGCCTGATCCTTGATCCGCCGCGCCGCCTCGAAGCCATCCATAACCGGCATCAGCGCATCCATCAGCACCAGGTGCGGACGCTCCTGCTCGAACAGGGCGACCGCCTCCAGGCCATTGCTGGCGGTCAATACGCGGTGGCCCTGACGACTGACGATGGTGGACAACAGCATGCGGTCGGCCGCGTTGTCCTCGGCGATCAGAATGGCAAGTCGCTCAGGCATGCTCAGCTGATCTTGAACAACTGCTCGAAGTTGGAGATGGCGAGGATCTTGCGCACGTCACTGCTGCAGTTGAGCAGGCTGATCTGCGCCGAATCGCCGCCAGCATGGTCACGCAACAGCAGCAGCATGCCCAGTGCCGAACTGTCCAGATAGCTGGTGTCGCGCAGATCGACCTGATAGCGCTTGGGCGTCAGGTTGACGCGCTCGTAGGCGTCACGAAATTCCTGGTGGGAGGCGAAGTCGAAGCGTCCTCGAATCACAATGGTCAGCTCTTGCCCGTCGGCCGAGGGCTGCGAGGTAATGGCCATGTCTACTCCTTTGTCGAGACTTTGCCAGATAGGGCAATTCACGCTTGAAGGTGTAGCATCTGGTCGGCGACGAAACAACCACTATTCAGGGTTCACCACGGTCGATCAGGCGTTGCGCCAGCTCGTCGAGCAGTTTCTGTTCGCGCTTGTCCTCGGCCAATCGGGCTTCGTCAATGTAGCGCTGGACCAGTTTGCGCAGCCCCTCGAGACGCGCATAGCGTTGCTGCCAAACAGCGCGCACCTTTTCAAGATTGGCGCGATGCCACTCCAGACTTTGCTGCTGTTGGCCGACCGCCGTCTCCAGTTGCGCCAGAAAGCGCTGGTAGTTCATCAGCCACTGGCCGGAAACGCCCTTGCTGCCCTCGCTGATCCACTGCTGCTGGTAGTCGCCACGAAAACGCTCCAGCTCACCCAGCTTGGCTTCGGCCTGCCCCACCAGACCCTGGCAATGCCCGAGCTGGCGCGCGGCCTCGCGCTCGGCCTTTTCTGCCATCTCGACGACCGGCTGCAGACGCTTTGCGCGGCTCAGGCTCATCCGCGCCCCGTAGGGCGGGTGCAACCCGCCAGATCGCCCTGGCGGGTTACACCCGCCCTACGGTAACAGGTCACTGTCCCAACACCCCGGCCAGCTGCTCGCGGCTCTGCGCCATTGACACGTTCTCGTCGAGGCCCTGACGCAGGTACTGAGCCATGACTGGCTGACGGGCGATGGCCTGATCGGTATCCGCGTCGCCGCCCGGGACATAGGCACCGACACTGATCAGATCGCGACTCTGTTGATAGCGCGACCACAACTGCTTGAAACGCTGCGCCTGCTTGAGCTGCTCGGGCGGAACCACCTGCGGCATGACCCGGCTGATCGAGGACTCGATATCGATAGCGGGATAGTGCCCTTCCTCGGCCAGGCGCCGGGACAGGACGAAGTGCCCGTCGAGCACACCACGTGCAGCATCGGCGATGGGGTCCTGCTGGTCATCCCCCTCACTCAATACGGTGTAGAACGCGGTGATCGAACCGCCGCCGGCTTCGGCGTTGCCGGCACGCTCGACCAGTTTGGGCAGCTTGGCGAATACCGACGGTGGGTAGCCCTTGGTCGCTGGCGGCTCACCAATGGCCAGGGCGATTTCGCGTTGGGCCTGGGCATAGCGGGTCAGCGAATCCATCAACAGCAGAACGTTCTTGCCCTTGTCACGGAAATACTCGGCGATGCGCGTGCAGTATTGCGCCGCGCGCAGGCGCATCAGCGGCGCTTCATCGGCCGGCGAAGCCACGACCACGGAACGCTTGAGACCTTCCTCGCCGAGGATCTCGTCAATGAACTCCTTGACCTCACGCCCACGTTCGCCGATCAGGCCGACAACGATGATTTCCGCCTCTGTGAAACGGGTCATCATGCCCAGCAACACGGACTTGCCCACGCCGGTACCGGCGAACAGGCCCAAGCGCTGGCCACGCCCGACGGTAAGCAAACCGTTGATCGAACGAATACCAACATCCAGCGGCTGGCTGATCGGGTCGCGGTTGAGCGGGTTGATAGCAGGGCCATCCATCGGTACCCAGTCCTCGGCCTTCATCCCGCCCTTGCCATCGAGCGCACGCCCGGCGCCATCAAGCACTCGCCCGAGCATCGACATGCCCATGGGCAGGCGCCCGGTATCCGGCAACGGCACCACACGCGCACCTGGCGCGATACCGGCCAGGCTGCCGACCGGCATCAGGTAGATCTTGCCGCCGGAGAAGCCCATGACCTCAGCCTCGACCTGCACCGGGTGATAGCTGTCGCTGTTGATCACCAGACAACGGCTGCCGATGGCGGCGCGCAAACCTTCGGCCTCCAGGGTCAGGCCGACCATACGCAGCAGGCGCCCTTCCACCACGGGTTGGCTGGGCAGGTTGATCGCTTCGACATAGCCCGCCAGGCGTCTGGCGAAACTGATCCGCTCAAGGCGCATCGACGGCATCCAGATCCAGGTCGATGTCCGCTTCCGGCGGCTGAGAGACTTGCGCGCGCTGCTGCTCGAACAATTGCTTGAGCGCCTGCGCCATGCGCGTTTCGACACTGGCGTCGATCTGACTGTGCTCGGACTCGATACGGCAACCGCCGGGCAGCAGGCTGTCATCCTCGAGGATGCGCCAGCTTTCCTCGTGACGCTCACGCAAGGCCTTGATCGTTTCGAAATCCTGCGGATTGACCTGAATGCGCACGTTCTGCGCGCCCATTGGCAGCAGTTTGAGCGCCTCGCGCAGCACCTGGCGGATCTGGCTGGAGTCGGTGTTCAGCTCGCGCTGAATCACCTCGCGCACCATATGGCTGACCAGACGTACCATGGCCACTTCCATTTGCTGATCCTGCTCGGCAATCGGCTCGAGCAACTGCGTCATGAGTTTTTCCAGGCTGCCGACCTTCAGCGCCAAGGCCGCGTCGGCCTCTTGCTTGGCTTTGATCTGGCCGGCGTGAAAGCCGTCCTTCTCGCCCGTGGCGAAGCCTTCGTTATAGGCATCCTGGCGAATGGCTTCGAGTTCATCGAGCGTCAGTGGTTTGACATCTTCGAGTGCGACCTCTTCGACCTGTGCGGCGTCCTGCTGCTCGGATTCAGCTGGAGGCTGCATATGTTCTTCAGCAGCGGCCTCGGCTTCTGCCGGTTCGTCACCCGGCGCGTCGAAGCTGGGCAGCGCCCAGCGATCGAACGTGCCGAGATCCTTGGCGCGAATCAGCTCGCTATCAGGCTCCTTGGCGGCCATCAGGGTCTATTCTCGTTTCGACGCGAGCCGCGTTGCTGCGCCAAATGGCGCCATGGTCGGGCGGCGTTCCGCAGGCGCGGGACGCAGGGAATGGTTGCTCCCTTGCCAAGTCCCGCAACACAGCATGGCGCCATTTGCCGCGCAACCCGGAGGGCCGGGCCAGTTTTTGCGCGCTGCGGCGTTATTCGTCGCTCATTTGGAATGACCAAACTTCTCTCCTCATGCCTTGCCCCGCGCAAAAACTGGCTCCGGCGCGGCCGTGGCGAAACGGGAATAGACCCTGTCAAACCATCTCCTCGCCACCCTTGCCGCCAAGCACGATCTCGCCGGCCTCGGCCATACGGCGGGCAATGGTGAGAATTTCCTTCTGCGCCGCTTCCACATCGCTGACGCGTACCGGCCCCTTGGCCTCCAGGTCGTCGCGCAGCAGCTCGGCAGCGCGCTTGGACATGTTCTTGAACACCTTCTCCTTGATCGCGTCGTCGGCCCCTTTGAGTGCCAGCACCAGCACTTCGGAGGAGACCTCGCGCATCAGCGCCTGGATGCCACGGTCGTCGACATCGGCCAGGTTGTCGAAGACGAACATCAGGTCTTCGATCTGCATCGACAGGTCTTCGTCCAGTTCGCGAATGGAGTCCATCAACTGGCCTTCCACCGAGCTGTCGAGGAAGTTCATGATGTCCGCCGCACGCTTGACGCCGCCCATGGAGGCGCGCGTGGCATTGGCGCTGCCGGAGAACTGTTTCTCGAGAATCTGGTTGAGCTCCTTCAGCGCGGCCGGCTGCACGGTGTTCAGCGACGACACCCGCAGAACGATGTCCAAGCGTACCTTGTGATCGAAGTGACTGAGCACCTCGGCCGCCTGGTCCGGGTCGAGGTAGGCGACGACGATGGCCTGAATCTGCGGGTGCTCGTAGCGAATCACATCGGCAACGGCACGCGGCTCCATCCACTTCAGGCTGTCCAGACCACTGGTGCTGCCACCGAGGAGAATACGGTCAATGAGGTTGCCCGCCTTGTCCTCGCCCAGCGCCGCAGTGAGCATCTTGCGGATATAGCCGTCGGAGCCGACACCGAGGCTGGTCTGGTCGCCGACGATCTCGACGAACTCACCCATCACCTGCTCGACCTGCTCGCGGTGAATATTGCGCATGCCGGCCATGGCCATGCCAACCCGCTGTACCTCCTTCGGCCCGAGGTGACGCAGTACCTGTGCGGCATCGGTCTCACCCAGCGAAAGCAGGAGAATGGCGGCTTTGTCGACCTTGGTCAGCTTGGTCAGCTTGGTAGCGGTACGATTATCACTCATCGGCGTTGATCCACTCTTTGACGACCTGGGCTACGCGGCCAGGATCTTCCGCCACCAGACTCTTGATGGCGTTCAGCTGTGCATCATACCCCTCACTGGGGCTAGGCAACATGATGCTCTGCGGGCCGCCAAGGCTGACACGGTCATCGGACAGCTCACCATCCAGACCTGCCATCGAGCCAAGCTCCACATCACCGGAGCCTGCCAGTTCCTTGCCCCTGCCACCGCCGGTGATGTTGTTGAGCACCGGACGCAACACGCCGAACACCAACACCAGGATGAACAGGACGCCAAGCACCTGCTTGACGATGTCCCAGAACCAGGGCTGGGTGTAGAACGGAATATCGGGGATCTCTTCACCCAGCGAAGCGGTAAAGGCCGTATTGATCACACTGACGCTGTCGCCGCGACTGGCATCGAAGCCCACCGAATCCTGCACCAGACGGGTAAAGCGCGCCAGGTCATCGGTCGTCCACGGCACTCGGCTGCTCTCGCCAGTAGCCGGATCGACACGCACCTGGTCATCCACCACCACCGCTACCGACAGGCGACGCAGGCGCCCCTGCTGCTGACGGGTGTAGCTGATGGACCGATCCAGCTCGAAGTTGCGGGTCGACTGCTCACGCTTGTCGGCCGGGTATGGCGCCAGCATCGGCTGGCCGGTTACCGGGTCCATGATCTGCTGGCCATTGGCGTCGACCAGCGGCTGACCCGCGGCAACCGGGCCGGCCGGGGCGGCAGCGCCTGCGGCCTGCTCTGGCGCGGCAGCCGGACCAGGTGGCTGATTGGACAGCGCGCCCGGCACGCCCTGTGGCGGCAGGCTGCTCTGACGCTGTTCGTTGACCTGTTGCTCGCTGCGCAGCGCGGGCTGATCCGGATTGAACATTTCGGAAGTGGACTCAACCGAGCTGAAATCCACGTCAGCCGAGACTTCCGCCTTGTAGCGACCAGTGCCCAGCACCGGCTGCAGAATGTTGTGCACGCGCTGGGTGAACAGCGTTTCCATACGGCGGGTGTAGTCGAACTGCTTGCCAGCCATGCTCAGCTCGGACAGCTCCTGCTGATCGGAAAGCAGATTGCCCTTCTGGTCGACCACCGTGACTTGACCCTTGTCCAGCTCAGGCACACTGGTCGCCATCAGATTGACGATCGCCATGACCTGACTGGGCTCCAACCCACGTCCCGGGTAAAGCTCGACAAGCACCGATGCAGACGGCTTGCGTTCGTCACGCACGAACACCGACGCCTTGGGCATGGCCAGGTGTACACGCGCCGCCTTGACGTTGTTGAGGCTGGCCACCGTACGTGCCAGCTCGCCCTCGAGACCGCGGCGATACCGGGTCGCCTCCATGAACTGGCTGGTGCCCAGGCCCTGCTCACGGTCGAGAATTTCGAAGCCGACGCTGTTGTCGGTGGGCGCCACGCCAGCAGCAGCGAGGCGCATGCGCGCACGCGCCAGATCGTCAGCCTTGACCAGTAGCGCGCCGGAGTTGGGTTCGATGGTGTAATCGATGCCGGAAGTGGTCAGGGTATCGACCACCTGAGAAGCATCCATACCGTTGAGGCTACCGTACAGCGGACGATAGTCCGGTTGCTGCGACCAGAGCACCACGGCAAAACCGATCGCCACGCTGGCAGCCAGACCGACCAACAGGCCGAGCTGACGCAGCACCGACATCTCCGCGAGGTTTTCCAGGAAGCTAAGACCCAGCAGGGGCTTCTTCGGCTCACCTGGCTCGGCCTTGGCCGGTACGTTTGCTACTGCTGCTTCAGCCATCAATCAACCCTCAGACCGGCATCTGCATGATGTCTTGATACGCCTGAACCAGCTTGTTACGCACCTGGGTCATGGCCTGGAAGGATACGCTGGCTTTCTGCGAGGCGATCATCACATCGGTCAGATCGACCCCGCTCTGCCCCATCTCGAATGCGGTCGCCAGTTTATTGGACGCCTGCTGGGTCTCGTTGACCTTGTTCACCGCCTGGCCGAGCATTTCCGAGAAGCTCGGCGCTCCCTGCACCGGCTCGCTCGCAGCAGGCTTCTGACGCGCCATGGCCTCAGCCTGCATGGAACGCATCTCCAGCATCAAGCGATTGAATTCGACACCTTGGCTCATGACTTCCTCCACTGCCCGCTTTTTGACACTAGCGGCGCTATGCAGGGGTATTAGCAACAAGAGTGCCAACAAAGCGGCTTATGGGAATCAGATCGGGAACACGCAGATAGATGGGGTAGCCACCGTCATCCACGCGAAGGCGGGGACCCAGCAGCAAGAGAAGAATCACCAACAATCTCTGACCAAAGATCGCGCCATTGCGGATTTCGCTCTTCGATCAGGCGCAGCTTCCAGGCACGATTCCATTTCTTGATCGCCTTCTCCCTGGCTATCGCGCCACTCATACTTTCATGCTGCTCGTACCACACCAGCAACTTCACTCCATAGCGGAGTGTAAAGCCCTCAACGGCTCCCTCTCTATGCTGCCAGACACGCTGCAGCAGATCCGCCGTAACTCCGGTATAGAGCGTGCCATTACGCTGACTGGCCATAATGTAAACGGCGGGTTGTTTCATGCTGCAGTCCTTTGCAGATTGGGCCCTCCATAGGTATGAAGGCCTATTCAGCGATTGATTTGAGCCCGAACGAAAAAATCGCTCCTACAAGCCAGGACAACCTTAGCACCGCGGCTGGATCCCCGCCTTCGCGGGGATGACGGTAGCTGCGCCTTCGCGGGGATGACGGCGATGGATCATTCGAGGTCATTTGTAGCGCCGCGCGAAAAACTGTTGCCGTTTGCGCGATAAATGCAGTGAGCTGACATTTTCACGCACGGCAACGGAATTGCCAAATCACGGCACCGGGTTCGTCCTGCTGAACTGGACTCGGTGCCGCTGCCAACTGTTCAACCCTCCCCGAACCGACCAGACCTCCAGAATGACCTGGCCCACATAGGTGGTGGTCAGCGTAGCGGTCGTGCCACTGATACCGGTCTGGCTTGCCAGCACGCTGCTGTTATCAGCCCTGAGCAACCTGCAGCTGTAAGTGGTACCTGGTTCAGGGCCGATATCGCCCGTCGTGGTGTCGATCAACTGGTCGGCCTGGACGATGCGATCACGGTGCGCCCAGCTGGCAACCACATCACCAACGACCGAAGCCGGATAGCTGGCGCCGCCGATAAGCAGCCGGCCCGGTGGGTACGGCAGCGCCTGACGCCCAACCAGTGACAGGGTGTCGATCGGAGCCAGCTCCGGAGCCAGCATGCCGCTGCTGGTGATCGTGCGCAGCCGCATCTGCACGCTGACACCAGCGGAGTACTCCGTAGGGTCAGCCCCCGCATAGTCATCAAAGAACCACACGCGCGCACCAGCCGTGTGGGCGGCCGGTACCGTGTCCACGCAGCCACGGGCAATGGTCACTACCAACGTGCCGAGGTCGACCGCCACAACCCGAACGATCTCGTCATCGATCAACGCCGCAGTACCCACCTCGACCAGGTCGATGCTTTCGACCGACGTCAGCTGAATGCTGGTCTCGGCACGCCCAATCGCACCCACCAAAAGACCAGACGGGCAGAAGTCACCGCTCTCGGCACTGGCAAAGGCCGCGCTGCCAACCCGCGATTCAATACCGAAGCCCAGCGACAACGGTGTTGGCTTGAGCGCCAGGGCGGCAATGAATGCGCTGGTTTGATCAAAGAGAGCGACGTTGGCGGGGTCGACGGTTTGCACCAGGTCGCGCCAGGTAACCTCTGTCAGTCGCCGGACAGTGGCGGCTGCCGGCGTTGTGTTTGGCGGCACCCAGCCTGGAGGCTGTGGAGGCGTCATGCTGGTGGCCGGCAACCCGAACACGTCTTGCACAGCCGTGACGGTGATCGCCCCGCTGCCGAGGGTGCCATCCTCGAAACGGCCAGCCCTGACCACCATCATCTCGATGCCCCGGCTCAGGCTGCGGATGCGGAATGCACCACCAGGCTTGATATCGCGGCCGCGTCGGTCGAGCTGCACCTTGAAGCGCTTCAGCCCGACCGACCTGGCCCGCAGATCACGAACAGCCACTCGGCCGGCTAGCTCATCAGTGGGAATGCCTGGGTACTCGATGGTGGTCGAGAGGATCTGGCCGGCACCCTGGATCGCGGCGAGATTGCGCTCGCGCTTCTGCCTGTTCGTGTTATCGATCGGGCTGCGCCACTTGATGATGACCTCATTCGCTGCACCTGCCGTCGCGGCGTTGTCATCCTCCATGATCGACAGCAGGCCGCTGTCCTCGTCGAACAACGGGAGCAGCTCAGGATCGTAGTCATCGCGTACCAGGGTCAGCTCAAATAGCCCCGTCCTGCGACTGACAAAGAGATTGCCGCCGATGTGATCGAGCACATGGCTGACAAAGGCCGAGAGGCTATCCTGGCGCACCCAGCGCAGGCAGAGGCCGAAACCCTCAGCGTGCAACGCCGTTGCCGCAGCGCGAAAAGAGGCATCATCGATCCGGCTACGATCCATGCCACCACCCCAGTCGCGGTTCGTCAGGCACTCATAGATGATGTGCGCGGGGTTCATCGCCTTGATCGCACCGCTGGCCATATCGATAACGCAGCGCTCCGGGTACCAGACCGCGCCATCCCAGCCCTTCAATGCGCGCCGCACACGGAACGTCCAGGCCTTCGGGTAGGGGTTCATACTGGTCACCAGGCCGTCATAGAACAACGTGCAAACGCCACGGAAAGCCGGTACCAAACCGCCCAGCATGGCCGCCAAGCGCCCATTGAGCGGCTGATCAGGCGCGCCCATCATCACGTCGAGCGTTCCCTGGATGCCTCCCTCGCCGTTGTCGCCTCCAAACAGCTCCGGGGCGTTGATGTTGATGGTTTGGTTGCTGGTAACGCTGCCAGACCAAGCACGCTTCTCACCGACCTTGATCTCAACCAACTCATCAATCGCCTTGCCGACACCCATGTGGATGCCGAAAAAGTAGCGATAGCCAACCTTGACTGCCTTCTTACTGCCCATCACACACCTCCTGCCGCGCGAACTCGACCAGGTGCATGGCCATGGCATCACCCGTGGCGACCAGCTTGCTGGCCACGATGCCGCCATCGTTCACGATCTGCCCCCAGTCGAGACCATACCGTGCAGCCAATGCGCGGCCCCCCTTGTGGCAGAAGCCCGCCCGACCATTGAATGCCGGCACGCTATGCATGTGCTCCAGGGTCACGAACAGCTCGTCGTCACTGATCATTACTTGCCGCTCTTCGTCTTGATCGGTTGGGTGCGATAGTTGCCGTAGGAGAGCACCATCCAGTCCGGCGTGTAGTTGTCCCCGAAGAACACGCACTGGGGAGTGCCCTCTTCGAACTGCGGGAAGCTGAAGTCCTCGAAGGCCACCGGCTTCGGAGCAACAGACTTGGGGCGATTCTTGTACGAGACGTAGGCACTGATCGCCATGATGGCGATATACGCCCAGGTATACGGATCCATGACTTCCCCCTAGAAAACCGGATTGCCATCGAACGGCGAACGACCTGCAAGATGCGGGACGCCGCCGTGGTTGGGAGCGTTGTCGAACTTGTCGTTGCACATCTGGATGGTTTGATTGCAGCCGGGATAGACGCGGATCGCCTGCCCAGGTTGCAGCCCGGCCGTCCCGCCTAGCAGGGCCAGATTGCTGCCGGTGTGACTCTCAATAGCACGGCGATCGAACTCACCCGAACCAACCGACCACTCGACCCAGCCCGCCGTGAAATAGCCGGCCGGGTAACTTGCGAATGCGCCACTGCTGATTACCAGGCCGTTCTTGCTCTGAATCTCGGTGGTGACGCGGTATAGATCACGATTAACACCGCACGCCACGCTGTAGAGAGCGTGGTGACAGGGTCGCTCCCAGCCTTGCCGCAGGCCTTGCATGGTCATGCGCGCAGAGAGTGGCTGGCAGACCAGTTGTGCCTGGTCACGCTTGGGCCAAGAGACGCTCTGAATACTGCCCACCCAGCTGACGACCTGCTCGTCCTCTCCCGCATGCCTGTCGAATATCGTCAGGGCGATCTCGTTCGACGGCGGTACCCCTCGATAGAGAGTGGCCACGTCGAGGTCGGCCGGCGCGGTGATCTTGAGCAGCTCGACGCTGGCTTCACCTGTCTGGCGAATCCCATCGTCCGAGATACCGCCGCGAAGCGTGCGGAAGATCTGTGTGCCCACGACCTCGTCTCGGTCTCCACTGGTGTAGAGCCAGCGCATGACGCCTCTGCTGAACTGGTACAGCCTTATCGGCGCACCATCAGCCAGTGAGTTCTCGCGGCTGTTAAAACTCATCGTCACGCTCCTCGCGAAACACCGTTGCCCAGCCGGCAACACCCTGGCTATCCGTCATGTGCTCGATCTCCTGGACGTCGCTCTCGAACCGCATCAGGTTCATCCAGCTGATCCGCGCGATATCGTCAGACCGCAGCTCGATACCCAGGGCCGCATCCAGCGCCAGGCGCTCGGTCTGGCCATCCAGCTCGGTGGCGCCGATGATGCGGCGCATCAGCACCGTGCCACTCCACAGCTCGATGCGAATATCGCGTCGGCCTGGCTTGCCGTTGCTGAACCTGGTGTAACCGATGTTCACGATGTCGATGGTGGTGGCCACCGCAGAGGCCGTGGCGACGACGGTGAGGTCATCCATGTGGCTCGGCACCCAAACCACCTTCTGCCTGCCGCACATCCCATAGATGAACGAGCGCACCAGCGCCCGAGCCGCCCGGCCGAGGTCGAGATGGCGTTGGCCGAGTACCTGGAACGCCCGGCGGGCGGTGTCAGTGACCAGTGGCTGAGCGAACCCACTGTCCAGTGTCGAACGCAGGCGCTGGGCAGCATGGGTGAGGTTCTCGGTGTCGTCGGGGCGCCGATCCCAAACCGGCCGGCCTCTATATAAGGAGGCTGGCAACCACTCAGGCCAGTCACAGGCCTCGACAACAAGGAAGCGCACCTCGGCCTCGATCAGCCGGTCGGTCAGCTTGTTTAGCGATGGCTCCTCGAGCAGCTGAGCCGAGCGAGCGGGATACAGGCGCGAGCCGGCCGGCCAGGCCAGCTGGGTGTTACGTTTTAGCTGCAGGCCTTCGGGGAGTACTTCGAGGATCTCGACCGTCTCGCTGGTGAAAGCATCCTCGCCACGCAGCATCGCCAGGCCACCGGCGCGGAAGTCGAGCCATTGGGTGCTGCAGGGGATGAAGTCGACGTCGGCGGCAATGCCGGCATTGAGCAGCTGGATATCAGGCCAGATCGGTATCGACCAGATGCGATCGCTCCACCCGAACAACGCGAGGTCGAGCAACTGGCGCTCACGACCCTCGGCGTACATTGCGCCATTGAACTCACGCCGCGGCGAGCCGCGCAGCTTGCGGCGCTGGCTGACCCCGGACTCGCTCTGCAGGATGTCGGTGGCGGCCGTGAGCCTCTCGCGGATGCTGTCGCCCCAGTCCGGCACGAAGGTCCAGGCGATGATGCGGTTGGCGGTGACGCGTAGGCCTGCCTCACGGCCGTTGTCGAACTCCCAGGTAACGACGGTATCAAGCACCGGCTGGCCATCCGGGGTGACGGTGAGCTGCCAGGTCAGTTCCTTCAGCGCTGGGAACAGCAGCGGCGGGTCGGGCTGGCCGCTGACGAGCACGCCTTCGTCCGTGCCGCCGATATCGACCAGGGTGCGAGGCTCCAGGAAGGCATTCCACAGAAAAACGTCCTGAGTCTGCGCCGATACAACGTTGCCAAGGTCGAGCTGTTTCGGGCTGATGTGGATGCGGTGATACCAGTCGTCAACATGGGCATGTAAGCGTTTGACCGACAACGCACGGCCGTTCACCTCCACTGGCCAATGAGGTGTAATTGTTGCCTCACCAACACGCTGCGTATCGCTGACATAAGGCGACGGATCAAACTGATTGACCCAGGCGAACGTCCAATGATCTTGAGTCAGATTCGGGTTTTCGATGCCGCCTAGAGTCGGGAGCACTGCTTGTCCGTTGAGAACGGCCACAATTAAGGCCCCTCGTAGCGGATAGCCCAGCCAAATGTCCCGGTATGATCAATGTTATTCCCGCCATTACGGGCCGACGTGTCCTTCCTATACCACGGGAATACCTTCCAGCGGTCTGGCCCGATCGAGACAACCTCTCCAGGAACATAGTTGTCTATGCGTGTGTAGCGTGCGTGTTCAAGCTCGGAGGTCAGACTTAACTTACTGGACGGCCTGACCTTCCAAGATCGCAGAGGCAGCAGCACAGCCTCACTATTCCACCGACTAGGCAGAACACTAATCAGGGGCGCTAATGGTCCAGGACCCACATAGGAAGCACCGAGTGTCTGGCTCAACGCCCAGCCTTGGCCATCTAAGTCCGAATGAACGAACGAATTGCGGTTAGATAGCCCGTTATTCTGCGTGTACCAAAACAGGGCGCCAGTTGTATGGCTTGCACCGTTGTTGGACGACTCCGGATCAATACGTATTCCCCCATCGGCGGCCAGTGAGCCTATAGATGCGCCAAGCCACATTCCTGATCCAGGCAACCCTTGTATCGTGGAATTACCAAATGCACACCACTGATAGAAGTCGATGCTGTACCTACAGACCAGATAGACCTCGCTTTCAAAAGCGAAGACTTCGTATGTCAATGGAAACACGATAGGAACGCTACCTATCTGCCCAAGCCGTACAACATTTGGTGCATCCCCACTCGCAGCAGAGGTACGCCCCAGCAACGACAAATAACCAGATACCACCTGCAAACGCAGGAACATTGCCCCCTTGCTGAGCACCTCAGTCACTTCATTCCATGCCCAGCCCTCAGCCACACAGGCGTCAACCAAGGCACTCCGGACCGCCGCCATGTCATTTGCCGAACCGGTGTAGTAGGCCATCAGACGTCCAACCTCATTGCGTAATAGTCTGTGAAACCGTTCCGACCAGCGTCCTGGATTACGACATAGTCGATAGCATCAACGGTAAGAGTGTTCTCCACAGCATTGTCGAAGCCAGAGATATAGAAGACCCCGTCCAACGAGCCCCACAGATTGGAGCTGTTGTCATGCAGCTCGACTGGCAACAGGTGGTAATAACCGCCGGTATCACGGAGTTGGGTCACGCCAGCGATGTCATCATTGCCCCAGGGATAGCAGTAGGCGTTGAGCCAGTTGTCATTGCTGCGCAGCCCCAGACGCGCTGAGTTGCCCTTGTAGCCGATGCCGTGGTTCGCCGAGGTGTCACTGAAACGCAGTGTCGCGGCACCGTTGAGCATGCCGCTGCAGACGACCGGGTACGGGTACTGGCTCGGCCGACCATAAGGCAGGCACTTGCCGACATAGCAGCTCTCGTACACAGGAGTGCCGACCTTCATCGCCAGCGCGATGCGCTGCGGGTTGAGGGTCAGCCAGTAATCGATACGGTTGTTGTGTGCCGGCACGCCACTCAGACGTGCTCCTGGTTGCGTGTCGAAGGTGTTGCCGGCGACGTATCCGGTGAACACCCCAGCCAGCAGGTTGTAGTAGTCGGCTGACGCGTCCTGGTAGGTGCGGAAGCCGACGAAGATCTCCTCCTCGCCGGTGTAGCCCACACCCTTCAGGATCAATTCACGGTTGGCCGGGGCGGTGTCATAGCGCAGCACGATCCAGCCGTTCGCCGAGGCGAAGTCGCGGATGGTCTCCAGCATCTTGTAGTGGGCGAGCACACCGCCCGAGTTGTCGACGAAGCCGATTTGATGGGGCATCAGTTGTTCAGTCCTAGTATTTGGCGGAACTTGCCGGGCTCACGGGAGATGGCAACGGCGATCGCTTCGTTGCCGACCGGGCCGGACATCACGTCGCCGATCCGCTGCGGATCGTCGATCAGATAGAAGTTCTGGCTGTTCTTGAGCGTGGTACCCGACTCCTTTGCCGGCTCAGCCAGGCGGGTGTTTGCCAGCCCAGGCGACGGCAAGGCCGGTGCCGGCACGCCGGCTAGGCCGCCAGTCGAGTGGCGCACGCGGTAGTCATTCACAGCAGCCATACCGCGGGCGTTGAAGTCGTGCAGGAAGGCGAGCGCTCCGGGCTGCTGCACGACGGCGGCACGGGTGACGAACTCGTAGTTGGAGAGCCAGGCTGGAATGCTGTCGCTGGTGGTGGTACCAGGGCCGGTGATATGGCCACCAGTCGACGCTGCCACAGCAGCGACAGAGGCGACTCCTGAAATCGCATCGCTGGTCGAGCTTGCCGCTGATGCACCAATGATCGCCTGCGCCATCGCTGCGGCTGCCGTTGTGCCCGCAGTTGTGATTGCGCCTGCCATAGCAGTTGCCGCTGTCGTGCCACCAGCCGTGATCCCTGTACCCATTGCCGTGGCGCCGGCGGTCGATGCCGTGGTGATGGCCGTTGCCGTTGCCGTAGCAGCGGCCGTCTCAGGCGCTGCATCAGCACCACTGCCGAACATGCCCATCACACTGTTGGTCAGCCCTTCAGCCAGGTTCTTGGCGGCCATCTGCGCCAGGGCATCGGCTACGCTCTGGCCCAGGGCGGTGACGGCATCGCGCAGATCCATGGTGCCGCGGGCCAGTCCAGAAAGCGCCGAGGTCAGGCCGCCCTCGATGCCGGTGCGCAGGGTCTCCTGCAGGAGCGTGGTGGTGGCCATCAGGCGCTGGGCTTGAGCGTCGAGTGCGTACAGAGCCTGGGAGGCCGCCTCGCCGACTGCACCAGGTTGCGCAGCAAGCTCGGCCAGCACCGGGCGGATCTGCTCCAGTTGGGCGTAAGTCTCGCGGTGGATCTCCAGGATGCGCTCGCGCGCCTGCAGCTCGGTGATCAGGCCAGCATCCTGCTGCACGTTGACCGACTGCTCCTGGCGCTGCTGCTCGGCCCGGATGCGGTCCATCTCGCGCTGCACGTCATCGACGCGCACCTTGGCTTCAGCCACCGGGATCAGCTTGTCCAGCCACGCTAGGCCGGCTTCGTTGCCTGCCTTCTCGAACTCGGTACGCATGCCGGCAAACTTGGTGCGGATCTCCAGCAGCGCGGCATCTGTCTCGCGCCCTGCAGCACGCAGGAACTCAGCCTCAAGGCCGACATTGGTGCGGGCGTTGGCGTCGGCCTGGCGCTGTGCCTCGGCGGCATCGATCAGAGCCAGCGCAGCATCGGCCCGCGCACGCATGGCGCCGGTCAGGCCTTTCTCGGCCAGCTCGTACTGGCGCACTTCGGCAGCGGTCAGGCCGATCTTGGCGGCCTGATCCTCCAGGCCCTGCACGTAACTCAGCTGCTGGCGAACGCTCTGCTCGGTTGCACGCAGCGCGGCCTGGGCGGCGCGTTCTTGCTCGCGCAGGGCGGCAGTGGCCTTGCGCTGCTCTTCGGTGGCTGCACGTTTGGCATCGGCTTCGGCCTGGTTGGCCTCGCGCTGCTTATCGGTGGCTTCAGCCGCCTCCAGCATGCGCTTGCCCAGTTCACTGGTGGCCTCGATGTTCTGTTCCTGCATCACCCGCTGGGCGCGCTCAACGCTGGTCAGGTTCTGCAGGCTCTGCAGCTGAGCCTCGGCACCTTTGACGAAGGCGTCGGCAGCCTTGGTGCGCTCCTGGGAGGTTGCGATGGCCTCGCGCTCGGCCTCTGCCGCCTCTGCCGTCTGTTTCGCCTGCTCGTCACGCAGGCGAATCTGCTCGCGCAGGCCTTCTTCCTCGGCAGCCAGGCGCGCTTCCAGCGCCGGATCGATGCCACCGCCGACTCGGTCTCCACGCACGCCGAACATAGCGGTCTGCCGTTGACGCGCCACCTCGGCGAGTTTGTCTTCCAAGGTGTCAGCTCGGCCAATGTCGAGCATCGCATCCCAGGCTTCTGCGGCCACATTCTTGACCGCCTGCCAGGCAGATTCCACCAGCCCCAGGTTGCCAGCGATATCGGCAGCCCGACTCTGCATGGCTTCGGCCAGGGCCTCCATCGCTACCTGTGCCGCACCAGCCTGATCGCCCTGGGCTTCCAGCGCAGCGATCTGCTCGTACACCGCCAACGTCAGGTAGTTGTACTGCTCGTTGAGCTTGGCGGATGCCTCGGCCGGCTCCTCGGCCAGCTTCTTGAACTCGTCGACCGTGGTGCTGACAGCGCGGCCGATGCTGTTCTCCATCACCACAGCAGTAGTCGCGATGAGCTGGATCTGGTCGGCGGTGAACTTACCTGCAGCAGTTACTTCAGCCAGCGCTGCTGCAGCTTGGCGCTGGGTACCGGAGACCGCATCAATCTGGCGGGCCATTGCCGCCAACTGGTCAGCCGAGACGCCTGCCGAATTTCCCGTCAGGGCAATGGCCTTTTCATACTCGTAAGTCTCGGCCGCGCCCTGAACGGCCGCGATCACCGTCGCACCAATCGCCGCCGTGACACTGGCGATGGCCAGCGTCAGCGGATTGATGGTGCTGACCAGGGCCCGGCCGGCGTTGGCCCACCCGCCGAAGCTGTCGCGGATCTGGCCACCTTGCTGCACGGCCACCAGCCAGATCGGCATGCCGCTGGCCAGACTGGTGGTGATGTCGGTGATCTGCATCGGCAGCTGCCGCATGGCCTGCTGGTACTGCCCAGCCGTGATGCCGGCAACGCGCATTTGATCAGTGGTACCGCCCAGGAGCTGACGTTGCGTCTGCAGCTTGGCGTTGAAGTCGTCGAAGGTGTCCAGATCGATCTGGCCGGAGGCACGAGCGCGGCGTAGTTGCTGCTCCATGTTGTCCAGCTCGTCGAGCTTGCGGATAACCGGATCGATCTTGCCGAGCAGCTGCTGCAGCTCCTGGGCTTCTTTCTCGGTAGCCGCTGCGGCCTGAGCGGCGGCCTCGGCAGCTCGCAGATCGGCCTGGGCCTTCTCCTGGGCGGCGCGCTCGGCGGCGTGGTAGGCGCGCATCGACTCGTTCTGAGCCGCTGCGTTTTCCTGCCAGTTTGCGCCCGCCAGGCGCGTGGCGTTGGCGCTTTCCATCATGCTGGCCGCAGCAGCGTCGGCGGCGACCTTTTGCTGTACCGCCGCCTCGGCGATGCCACGCAGGCGCGCGGCTGCCTGATCTGCAGTCTCGCCCAGGTGATTGAGTTCAGCGCTTGATGTTGCTGCGCCCGCGCCGACCCCCTCGACGGTCTGAGCAAGCCCCTGCAGCTCGCGCTGGCCTTGTTCCAGGTCAGTCTTGAGGCGCAGAGCAAACTCGATATCACCGCGATTGTTCATCGGTCAGCATCCAGATGGGTGGGATGCCGACATGCTCGCGCGCGCGGGGCAGGATGTAATTTTGACGAGGCAAAAGCATGCACAGCCAGGCGCATCTAACGATATAGATGCACCTTGCTGTGTCGATGGCGGCTAGTTACCCGCCGCCAGGGTTCGGGTGTTACTTACAGGTCGGGAGAGTCGCCTTTCAACTGCTCGATCGCCTCGCGGCATTCCTGCGAGGTGGTGCGCTGCAGCTCGGCCTGGGCGGTGTCGCCTTCAGCTTCGCTGTAAGGCTGGTTATGTTCGGCAATCTCTGCAGTACGTTGCAGCTCGGCAATGGCCTGTTTCATGGTGCCTCCTACGGCAACAGCTCTTTGAAGTGCTTGTTGGCGGCCTCACCACCGGCGAAGGCCAGGTTCATGTCCTTCAGCATCTCGGCACGCTCCGTGCGCCGCCGGCGCTTTTCAGCCTCGAACAGCAGCAGGATCTGCCGCTCGGTGTAGCGGCCTATTCGCTCGACGTCGCCGTAGCCGGCGCGGATGAGGCAGGCATAGACGTCTGCCCAGCGCGCTGCTTTTCCGCCTCGGCCGCCCGGTAACGCTCGGCCAGAATCCGGCTTAGGGCGCGCCGATAGAAAAAAGGGCCGTTGGCCGTCCACCACTTGTAAAGCAGGGCATCGCCTTCGTCCTGGTCCTTGAGCGTGCGCAGCTCCTCGACCTCGATGTCGGCCGAGGTGGCCACCGCCTGCAGGACGTCATCCAGGTGCGCAACGACCAGCTCCATGATCTGTTCCAGGGGCGGCACCGAGTCGGCCTTGATCAGCTCGTACAAACCGTCCAGGAACGGCTTGAGCTGCTGGCGAACCTGCAGGCCCTCGACGAAGCCATACTCGCGCACTACGACAACGCGCCCGTTCAGCTTCGCCTCCAGGTTGGGGTGAAGTTTCTGCAGGTCATCCGCGCCCTCGGCCGCTGGGGCCTCGGGCGCGCTGATGATGCCTTGCTTCTTCTTGCGCTGGGCCATGGTCAGGCAGCCATTTCAACGAAGCGGCCAAACTGACCCAGGTCGCCCGAGGCGGGCTTGCTGGAATCCAGCAGCGTGGTGAAGGTGACCGGCGAGCCGGCCAACTGGTTGCCGCTGGTAATGAGCGAGAGCTGTTGCAGCAGGCCGGCGCTGGTCTTGTACAGCTCGACCAGGATCGGTGCCCCGTTCTCGGCCAGGTTGATGCCCTTGTACTTCAGCGCGTAGTTCTTGTCGGTACCGGCCAGGAAGGCGGCCTGCTTGGTGGCCCCATGGCTGTAAGCGGCTACCAGCGGCTGAGTCGGCGCAGGCGAGGTCGGCAGGGTCAGGATCTCGACATCGCCGAACACGTCATAGTCGAAGTGGGTACCGCGCACCAGCTCGGCCGGGGTCGGCGTCAGGCTGTCGGTGATGACCAGGTCGGTCACGTTCATGTGATCGAGCGCGATCAGGTCACCATCTGCCACCGGGTTCGGCAGCTCCTCACCGGTCACGGTGCCGGCGATCTGCGCGCTCATGCGCGAGCGGGTGAAGCGGCCAACGTTGTCGGCATCGAGCTGGTGCATGGTGGCGTTCCAGGTCATGCCCAGCTCTTTGCCAAAGTCACGCACCATGGCATTGACGCCGCTGAACGACTCCCGGTGTTGAACGCGGGTTTCGGCGCCCTGGCCCGACAATTCGGACACATCACCAATCCAGACCCAGGGGCCCAACAAACCACCCGCGAGGATCTCGGCAATCCACAGCTTGCCTTGGCCGAAGTAGTAAGACTCAGACATTGTGCACCTCGTTATTCGGCAGCCGGAGCGGCGGCGTCGGTAGTTTCAGGGGTTGCGACCACACCCGCGCGAATCAGGAAGTCGCGCTCGGGGGCGGTCACGGTGATGGTCGCGCCTTTGGGGTGATCCTCGCCGGCATGCTTGTGCGGCTTGGCCAGTTTCACCTTGTGCAGCTCGGGCTTGGCGGCCTGCTTGGCTGCGGTTTCGGGTTGCTTGCTCACGGGTTGCCCCCTAGTACGTGGGTGGTGGTGTAAATGTCGATCCAGAGCACACGGTCGCTGTCGCTATCGAGCACCTGGCCCTTGAGCCAGATGCAATCCTTCCAGCCGGCTGGGGCCCAGCCGATAAGGGCCTCTCGGGCCTTACCGGCAAAAATCATCACTTCATCCTTGGCCGCGTCCGCATGCAGGTCGCGGTAGTTCCTGGCGCAGATCACTACGCCGAACACGGCACCGGCTGCTGCCTTGCGCTTGGGTTGCGGGCCATCGGCTGCCGGGTTGGTCTCGGCAGCCAGTACCACCCAGCAGTCGCCGGTGCGGAAGTCCTGCAGCCCCTTGAGCGTGTGATACGCGGCGGCGCCGTTGACCTCGCCGAAGTCCTGCACCTGGTCGCGCAGGCGGTTCTCGACGAGCGTGGTATCCAGGGGCGCGAAGTTCATCAGTACGCCCGCCTGCTGGTGCGGTCGAACACGCTTGGCGCGGACTCGAAACGCACGTCGAGCTGGTTCGGGTTGCTGGTGATTGGATCCTCGGCGCCCAAGCTGAACTTGCCCTCGGCGACCAGGCCCAGGAACTTCAGCGCATCCTTGTAGTTGCGCACGATCGGGTCAGAATCCTCTTTGCCGCCACGGTCCTTGTGCAGCAGGTACCGGGCGATATCGCGCGCCCAGCCGGTGACCAGTTTCGGTACCGGGCTGAGCGGCAGCGGGTAGCTGCGCTTGGCCAGGTAGCCGTCAATCAGGCTTTCAGCCTCGGTGACGGCGTCCTGGATGCGCTGCAGGGCATCATCCGCGACGGCAACCAGGTCAGCCGCCCAGGCGCTGCGGTCAGCGCCGCGCAGGGTGGCCTCCATCAAGTCGGTGGCCACCGCGCGCACGCCTTCCTTGGTGGCCACCTGGGCCAGTTCGCGTGCGCCTGGGCGTTCGGCCAGGTCGTCGAGGCTGATGTACTGCATGGGTTACTCCACCCGCTCGCCGACACGGCCGGAGAAGATGCCGCGCTCAACCTTGAGGTTGGGCTCGCTCTCCAGCTGCTCGATCTGCTCAGCCGTCAGTGCATCCAGGGCGATGCCGAAGCCCTCGCGGGTGAAGCGAAAGCCACAGCGGCGGAAGCCCTGCTCGGGAATCGCCACCACCCAAAGCCCCTCGATATCGCCGTCGTCGTCCAGGCCATCAACAGCATCAGTGGCATTGCCACCTGCAGGCGATGCCGCTGCCTGCGCCTCCGCACCTGGTTGAGTCACAACGGCATCGCCCACAGACGCCTGGGGCGCGGCAGATGCCGGTTGGCTGGTGGCGGCCGCCGTATCAGGCGCGGCCGGGGCGGTATCAGGGTCGCCAGTGGACGGCGCAGGCGTAACCGCTGCGCCGATACCCACCTTGGCCTCGATCTGCATAGCCAGTTGCTCAGGCGGCAACTCGGCAAAGCCCTCGATCTCGACGAACTGGCCGACCTGGCGCAGCAGCGGCTCATCGAGCTGCGACAGCTGGATCAGGTAGCCCAGGTTCTCCCCAGCGGCTTCGAGCATGTCCAGATACGCGCCAATCTCATCACCGCCCAGGATCACGACCGGGTGGGCTTCCTGCCCGCTCGAACCGGCGTCCGAGCCGGGTGCCTCGCTCTTGGTAGGTGCCGCCAGCTGGTTGTCCAGCTTTTCGGCGGCCGCTGGGGCTGCCTTTTCTGCGCTCTTGGTAGGCGCCTTTGCAGGCGCCTTGGTAGCGGTTGATTTACCAGCCATGCATCACCCCCATCACAGCCACGGCGTGACGAGCACGTCGACGGCGTTGCGGTTGATGTTGGTGGAGCCGTTGGCGCCACGCTCGGCCTGGACAATCTCCAGGGCCTGTTCGCGCAGAGTCGGCGGCACTACCAGGAGGCGCGGACGAATGCCCAGCTTGCGATCGCGATCGCCGGTCATGGTCTGCATGGAAGCGAAGACGTCATTGAAGGCGGTGGCATCCAGCGTCTCGCGAGAGGCATAGGCCAGCTGCCAGAGGCCGAAGCCTGCGTTCAGGCGGCCATCTGCACCGTACACGTACTCCTTGCGCATGAAGACGTTCTCGTCGCGCTCCTGGTCCATCGACACGAACTGATAGTTGCGGCGACGCTGCAGGATGATCGGGCGGATCACGCGCGAGGTGTCGAGGATGAACCAAGGGGTACCACTACCACCCTGGAAGTTGCTCTTGCTCACCTCGGCGCCGGCCTTGTTCGTCACCGGGTGATCGGTGTCGAAGAAGTTCTGACCGTCGTAGCAAGGCAAGGTGAAGCCGTTGCTCAGCAGGTCATACACCAGGGAGCCGGGATGCTCTGCGGCGTCTTGGCCAAGCTGGGCCATAAGCGGGCTGAACACACCGTAAGAGTCGTCTTCGATGTTCTCGCGGGGAACGCCCACGGTGTTTTCGAAGGTTTTGTTCTTGATGGTGTAGTCATGCAGAGCCAGGTTCTGGATGACGCGGTCGCCGATCCACTCGCGGAAGCCAGTGGTCTGGCCCAGCCATGGATAGGTCTCTTTGCCAGTGGTCGAGGGCACATCCAGCACGAACGGCGCGTAGTCGGGCTGGATACCAGCGAAGGCGTTCTGGAAGGCGGCCTTGTAGCCGGTGAACAGCAGCTGCAGGTTTGCGCGGTTGATGATCATCTGAGTCTTGCTCCTTAGATTTCGACCCAGACGCCTGCCTCATCCACATCGCGGATGATGCCGGCTACCGAGCGGGTGTTGGTGGCAGAGGTCTTGGCGACCGTCTGGTCGTCGACGATGTACGCCGTGTTGCCGATATCGGCGCGGGTGATCTCGTCGGCCGAGGCGCTGTTGGAGAACCGGAACACACCACGGCGGATCTCGATGCGCAACGCACCGTCAGCACCATCGCGGTTGTCCACATGTTCCTCGGCACGGCCACGCGCCTTCAGGGTGGTCGAGGTACTACCTGGCACCGAAAAACCCGCCGCGTTCAGGCAAGCCAGGGAACCGGCGAAGATGCGAGTAGAGGCAGCGACGGGGTCGTTGAACTGCACGCCATCGCGGCGGGGGGTGTTGCGGTCTTTGGTGAGCGCGGTCATGGCTTATTGCTCCTCGGCCTTGGCGGCCTTGAACTGTTCGGCGGTCAGGCCCATGGCCGAGCAAACAGCCAGCTCTTCCTTGGTCAGGCCGTTTTTCTCGTCCGTTACCGGTGGTTTGCCCTGGGTCTGACTGGAGGCCAGCGCAGCGATCGGCGCAGCCTTGTCCAGGTAGGCGGTCAGGGCGGCGCGGTTGCTCTTGCCGAGGTCGCGTGCCCACTCTTCCATCGGCTTGGCCAGTCGGCCGTCCTCCAGGGCGGCGGTGATCTGGCTGTCGAGATCCTTGTCATCACGCTCACCCAGGCGTGCGGTCAGCGCGGCGATATCGGCCTTCAGGCCTTCGGCCACGGACAGCGGCACGAACTGCGCCGGATCAGGGGTGGCGGTCGCCTTGGCCTTGAGGCCGGTGCAGGCTGCCAGCATGGCTTCGCCACCGGCCTTTTCATCCAGGCCCAGCAGCTTGCGCAGGTTGGTGGTGTGGGCGGAGAGCGCGGCGACTGCCTGCTCTTCGGTGGTGTTCTCGGCCAGGCCGAGGGCGGCGATCAGCGCCTGCAGCAATTGGTTCACGGGGTTTTCCTCTGGGGAGTCATCGAAACAGCCGAACGACGCGGCGGCGCGCAGGCTGAGTTCCTGCATGCCGTCGATTGCCGGGGCATTGGTGAGCGCGCCCATCTGCACGTCCAGGACGTCGCCGGTGGTCGGGTGGTAAAGGAACACGGGGGAGAAATACTGGTACTCGCCCTCGGCGATGTACTGCGCGGCGCGGGCGGTCAGCTGCACCCGGGCGAACAGGCCTTCACCTTCACGCCACTGCAGGTCGGTGTACCAGCCCGCGGCGGGCGCCGGCTGGCCGTTCTCTTCCTTGAGCAGAGTCTGGTGCTCGTAATCGACCACGCGCTTGTTCTTGGTGGCGTGGAAGCGCTCGATGACCTTGGTGGCCACCGCCTGGTTGATGTGCCAGGACGGCACCTTGATCTCGCGGCCATCAGCCGGCAGGAAATGGCCAGCCGGGGTCACCTGAACCCAGATGGTGTTGTCGGCAGCCGGCGCCCCCAGTACGAAACTGCAGGCGGCAAGTGCAACGGCGAGAGGGAGGCGTTTTGTCTTCATGCCGGCAGCTTGGCGCGGCAGGCCGGGCAAGTAATTTTGACGGGGCAAAAATCTCGCCGGCTGGCGAGGGCATTACGGCAGGAAATAAAGCCCGGCGTGAGGCCGGGCTAGGGAGGGTCAGCGCACGCGCAGGGCGTGGTCGGCGGGGTAGTCCAGCAGGGCCAGGGTGTTGTGCAGGGCTTGGTCGGCCAGCTCCTGCACTTTGTAGGCCTGCTGTTCCAGGTCGCCGGCCAGCACGTCCACCAGTTGGCACAGGTCGCTGCGCGACACATGGTCGAGCATGGCCGGGGTTTCGTCACCTTCGGCATCCACCGGCAGCGGCACGGCCAGCAGTTGTTTCAGGGCGCTCAGGGCGCCCATGCGTTCGGCCAGGCGGCGTGCGGCAAAAGCGTTAATCGCGGCCACTTGGTCGGGGCGCAGCTCATGCAGGCTCATTGCTCACCATCCTTGCTGCTCAGCGGCAGCAGGACGACGGCGGCGGCCTGTTGCAGGTGCCGGCCAATGCGGTCGAGCTGGTCGGCCAGCGGCTGGTTGTGCGCCGAGTTGCAGAAGCGCTGGGCCAACCGCTGTTGCTGCTCGATCAGCCGCGCCTGCTCGTTCTGCAGGTGCTTAACCGCCACAGCGGCGAGCAGCTCGGGGCTGCACTGTGGCTCGCCAGCCGCCGGGGAAAACTGATACTTGGCATGCAGCAGCAGGTTGATGGCGGCAGCGGATAGCCCCACCTCAGCGGCAATGGCCCGCTGCCGCCAGCCGGCGACGAACAGCTCCAGCACCTGGCGTTCCATGGCACGGGTGATCAGCACCCGACCGGACGGGCCGCGTGCCGGGGCGGCGGTTGCCGGCCGGGCGGCCAGTACCTGCTTGGCCCACACGCGGAACTCCTTGGCGCGGGCGGTGTTGGCGAAGAAGCCGAGCAGGATGCAGCCGCTGGAGGAGAAAAGACGGGTGTTTGGATTGCCTCGGGAATTCGTCGCCAAAACGGCGACGAATGTATCCGCCTCGGTGAACTCGTCGCTATGCGTATTGAAGAGCTTGATGACGCCCTTGCGGGCGTTGTCTGGCGCGTAGCCAAGGGCCAAGCCGATCTGCTCAGCAGTCAGCCAGCGCTGGCCGTTGCGGTCGATCACGTCGAGGCGGGTGTCGCGGAAGGTAAGAGCGGTCATGGTGGGACTCCGTAAGGTTCAGTCAATGCCTGATGGATTAGTAGCCCATCAGGTGGTCGGGACTCAACTAGGGCCTTACGGACCCCTGGCGCTTCTTCCCCCGAAGGGTGTTGTATCCGCGCTCTCATCCCGACCGTAAAAATGCAAACGCCAGCCCGAGGGCTGGCGGCAGGCGGCGTGGTCAGTGCCGTGGCTGCCGTAAGGTTTAGTGCTTTTACCCTAGCCCAGCGTTGCCGCCTTGGCAACAGTTTTACCATTTTTCGGCATTTTCCCGGTTTTCCCAGGCTTTGGCCCAAAACTCACTCCAGGCCTGATGCAGAGCCGTGTTTATAAACGCCCAAACAGCCCCGGAAAGGGCCAGAGGCAGCCCGACGCGTACAACGGCAGCCCCCAAACGCCTCTAGGGGCCTTCCTGGCGCGTTTTGGCGTTATGCGGAATTTGGCATCAGATAACGGGTGGCGATGCCGGCGATCGCGTAGTTGTCGTCATCGCTGATACCCAGCCAGGGGCGCGCCGGGATCTGGATGGTGTAGGCACCAATGGTGACCCACTGGGCGAAGTTGGATTTGCGCTTGCTGACGAACTGGTTGCCCACGTCGCCCGTCTTGCCGTCCTGGCGGAAGTAGGCCTGCTGGCTGCGGGCGGCGATATCGATACTGCCGCCGAAGTGCATCATGGCGCCATAGATGCGGTTGGTGCCAAACAGCAGCTCGTTGTTGTTCACCTGGTAACGCAGGGTGTTCTTCAGGAAGCCATCAAGCACCAGGATCTTGTCGCGGTTCTTCTTCTTGCGCTTGAGGTAGGCCGGCGACAGCGCCTGCCAGGGCGTGCCGTCTGGCGAGGCCTGGCTGGCGAAGCGCTGGTCGTGGGCGATCAGCAGGTACTCGCCGATATCGCGCAGCATCGGCGCCGGGTCGGCCAGCGCGGCGGCAGCCTCATTGACCACCGCCAGTGCGGCAACCGCATCGAACTCAAGCGTAGCGCCGGCCATGGTCAGTCCTCGCGCCGGTACAGGCGCACGCCCTGGCGCAGCAGCTGGGCCACGCCCTCGCGGTCGGCCTCGATATCCCAGTTCCAGGCGTTGCCGGCCAGCTCGATGACCACCAGCTGCGTCAGCTGCTGGCCCAGGTTGAAGCGGCCGAGGTAGCGGCGCAGCACCTGGGATTTGCGCAGCGGTTCGGAGTACTCCAGGCGCGTCCAGATTTCGTCTGGCTGTAACAGCGTTTCCGCCAGCAGCGGCAGCAGCTCGCCCTGGCTCTGCACGGCCGGGGCGCCGCTGGGCTGCTGGAACATGCTCGGGCCAACAGCGATGCGCTCGCCCAGGACGTCGGTGAGCAGCTCGGCGGCATCGAGCTGGGCGCCGAAGGCATCGAGCGCGCGGCGGGCATATTCGGCATCGCTCATGCCTGCAGGCGGCAGGGTCTCGGGGTCGATCACACGCGGTACCGGCAGCGCATCCGGCGCACGGCGGTTGGGCAGGCCAGGCGCGGCAGACGGGATCAGCTCCTCACCCGGGCGCGGTACCGGCACCTGGCTTTCCAGCCGCGACTGGCCGGGAATGTGCTCGAAGCCAGGGTCGATGCCCACAGGCACCTCGACGGTGCGCGGGCCTTGCGGGCTGCGCTGGCCGATGGTGCGCTGCTCGAAGACGATCGGCGGCGCCGTGTCCGGCCCGGTCTTGCCCATGCGCACCAGGTCGTCATCGCTCAGCGCCCGCACGCTGCATTGGCAGCCCCAGGCGTTGATCGGGAAGTGGTACTGCCACCACGGGTCATCCCAGCGCAGCACCATGCCGTTCCAGGCTTCGTGCTCCTCTCGCGGGTACTCGACCGCGTCGCTGTGCAGGTACTGCCAGTAAGGGCGCTCCTCGCGCACGGCCAGCAGCTGCTCATAGCGGCCAGCCATGTAGCTGCTGCGCATGTTGGTTTCGTAGATCACCCGCGAGCGCCAGTTGCGGCCGCCGTTGTAGCTCCAGCCGTACTTGGCCACGATGCGGTCGAAGTCCTGGCGGAACGCCTCCAGAGTTGTGCCGCCCTCGATCGCCCGCTGCACCGCCTGGTGGAAGTCCGCCACCAGGTCGTTGCGGTTGGCACCGGCCACCACGAACGCATAGTCGTTCTCGCGGCCGTAGACGTCCGTCCAGCCGTTGGTGGGCAGGTTCAGCTTGCGGCGCAGGAACTCGTTCTGCTCGCGGAACGGCAGCGACGTGGCGCTAACGGCCATTGGCGGCCTCCTGGACGATGTCCAGGCGCCCCTGCAGGGCGGCAGCGGCCAGCGCCTGCGCCATGGCCTCGGCGTACTGCTCCAGGGTCATGTCCGGCAGCAGCTCGGCCAGGCCATCGCGGATCTGCTCCAGGCTCTCGGCCTGCTCGACGAGCTGGCGAATGCGCACGATCCACTGGCCGGTGATGGGCTGCAGGTCATCGTCCAGGCGCTGGGCTGCGGTGGTGGCCGGCTTCTGTGCGGTAGCTGCCGCACGCACTGCCGGCGGTTCGGGTGGCGTCGGCGCCGATGGCTCGGCCTGCAACTGCAGCACATCCTCGCCCTCGACCGGCTCGGGGATGGCCACCTTCTCCTGAGCCCACTGGCGGCCGATCCTGAAGCCCATCCCGACCAGCTTTGGTAGGGACTCGGCATAGGCCTTCAGATCCTCCGGTTCCTGGGTGGGGAACACCAGGCGCGGGCAGCGCTTCCAGTTGTCGGCCAGGCCGTTGAGCACGGCGATCGGGTACACCAGGTCACGGCTGATCGTAGCGGCCAGCTGCTTGGCGTCGGAGTCGCGCAGGTCGAGGCGCACCTCGTTGTGCACGTTGCCCAAGGCGTTGGTGTTGGTGCCATCGCCGGTGCCGCTGGTGAGCGTGCCGCCCAGGATGGCCTTGCTCTGGGTGCGCTCGCACCAGTCGATCATCAGCTTGAACGCAGCCGGGTCACCCTCGGCGGCGTTGAGGAAGTCCATCTCCATGCCGATCGGGATGATGCCTGCCGCACTGTGGCCGAGCTGGGCCAGGGCACGCAGCAGGGTCAGTTTCTCCTTCTCGGTGGCGCCGCCTGGGTATTTGCCCACGCGCATGGGGATGCCGTAGATCTCCAGGAACTCAGCCAGGTCGCCGACGCTGTAGTTCTTGAACAGGTACGGCCACACCAGCACGCGGAACAGCGCACTGCGCTCCAGGTAGCCGCTCTTGGACTTATGCACGTGGGTGATCCAGCCAAACGGCTGCAGCGCCTCACCACCCATCGAGCCGCGTAGGCGGATCTCCTGGCGGCGCTCGCCACGGGTGAGCTGGAACCAGGTCTGCGGCCGGTGATCGATCGCGCGCGGCAGCCAGTCACCGTCTACGCGGTGCCAGCCGTCGAACTCCAGGCAGGCAAAGCCTTTGCCGATGGCGTCGGTCACGTCGAACAGCATCAGCTCAAAGTCATCCAGCCCGGCCAACAGCGACTGCAGGGCAGCGGCGGCTTCCTTCTCCTTGGCCGTGGGGTTGTCCGGCGGCACGATCTGCCATTCGAGCTGGGCGACGGCACGGCGCCGCTTGTCCATCTCGGCGAACACGTGGCCGTCCTTCTCTTCGATGTCCTCGAACAGCTCGTACTGGGCGATCACGTCGCCTTGTTCGGCCTGATCGAGGATCTGCGCCAGCTTGCTCGGCGTCAGGCCGCGCGAGGGGTGGTTGCCCACTTCGTGGTGCAGGCTGGTGATGTGGGCGGTCTGCGGCTCGCGGATCTCGGCCAGGCGGATCGGCTGGCCGTCTGGGCCCAGGATGCGGGATGTGGTCACCATGCTGAAGGTTCCGGGAGAGTGAGGTCGGAGTCGTTGTCGTCGACGTTATCGAAGCCACGGCTGTGGCGCGGCAGTGCGGTGAACTCGATGGCGCCGCCTTCCATAAAGCTGGCCCGCACCGCCATGGCCAGCGATACGGCGCTGTCGCCGTGGCGCTTGGCCTTGCTGTCCTGCGCCTGCAGATCCTTGGTGCGGCCTTTCTCGATCACCGGCACACCCTTTTCCACCTTGATCGACAGCAGGTCGTCGAGGCGGGTCTGGTGGCGGGCGATCTGCAGGTTGAAGGCCTCCAGCTCGCCCTTGAGTTTGGGCATCCACAGCGCATACCAGGCCAGGCTGAGTTGCACCTGGTCGACCAGGCCGGCGCCGTAGCGCAGCGCCGCCTGCTCGGCCAGGTACCCGCCGTTGCCGGTGGCATCGAACGCCAGGCCACTCAGGCGTGGCAGGCGATCGCAGATGAAGAACATCACCTGGCGCTGCGCCTCGTAGGTGAGGTTGCGCAGCTCGGCCTCGAAGGGCACGCGCTTGCGCAGCAACGGGTCAATCTGTAGCGGCGTGAATACAGTGAGGTCGCCACGGCGGGCGAAGTCTTCACCGAAGGTATGGCGGTTGCGCGCGTTCAGGCGCGCCAGCTCGGGCGCAAGGTTCTCCTCGCACCATGCGCGGATCTCAGCCTCGCGCATCTCAGGCGTCCACTGCTCGAAGCCTTCGGGCGCCTCATAGCGGTAGATACGGATCGAGTGGTCATTGACCATGGCCTGTTCGATGAGCACCCGGCTCAGGTAGGTGCCGCCTGATTTCTTCGGTACGCAGCCGTACTCTTCCTCGGCTGACTCGACGTTGGGGGCGTTCTTGTAGAGCTTGTCGCGCCATTGCTTCTCGGCTTCGGGCGACCACTCCTGGTTGGTGACGTAGCAGATGCGCTTGTAGAGCCCCTGGGCGAGGGCGTCGTCCAGGGTGATGCGATGGATCGAATAATCCTTGCGGCCTTCGCGGGCGTCCTGGATGTAGCTGTTGAAGGCGTTGTCGACGCCGTTGTGGGTGCTGATCAGCCGCACCTTGTTGCCCCACATGGTCAGCGCCAGGGCGGCCTTGAGCAGCTCCTCAAGGGATTCATGGAACGCCGCCTCGTCGATCACCACATCGCCCTGCAGGCCGCGCAGGTTGCTCGGGCGCGAGCTGAGCGCCTGGATTTTGAAGCCGCTCTTCGGGAAGCGGATCATGTACGCCAGGATCTCCTCGCGGCGCCCATCATCCCAGAAGGTCTGCTCGTAGACGTCGGCCTGGGCCATCTCGTTGAACGCACGGGCGAACAGCGCGCAGGCGGCGATGTACTCCAGCGCCATCTCCTGTTTGCTGCCCACGTAGAAGGTATTGCACCCGCCACGGCGCCGCGGCTTGGCGGCGTTGATCACGTTGCGCCCGGCCTCGGCCCAGGTCAGGCCGGTACGGCGCGACTTCTCGGCGATCATGATCTGGCTGGTGTCGTCGAACCACCGCTGCTGGTACGGCAGGAATACGCCCTCGGCTTCCGGTACTGCATCGGCCATGTCCTGGGGCACGACTACGCCATGCAGCTCCAGCTCGGCGGCGAGATCGATCTTGCGCGGCTTGGTCAGCGCCTTGAGCGCTTTGGCTTCTGGCTCACTCACTGGGCTCTTCCTTCGGCTCGATGGCGGTGCAGCGGTAAACGGTTTTACCGACGTAGAAGGCGCCAAGGCGCTCGCACTCAGCGGCCACGGTGATATGGGCATGGCGCCAGCCCAGCAGCCAGCCGATCCAGAGCAGGCCGATAGCAGCCAAGAACTCCATCAGTTGGCCCTCCAGTAGCTGAGCCACACACGGTACTTCGCACACACCAGCTGTCGTACCGCCAGGTTGAACCAGGCGCGCCGTATTTCCTTGGCGATGACCTCGGCAACAAGGACTGGCAGGACGGAAATCAGCACCAGCCGCTTCATCAGGCTTTACCCATCAGTACGCGGCGGATGCGGTCTTCGAACTCTTCGCTCATACCGTCGCTGCCGCGCATCTCTTCCAGGCGCTGTTCCTGTTCCGCGATCAGCGCCTCACGGGCTTCACGGGCAATCGCAGCACGCTCCTCGCGACTGGCTTTACTGGCCTGCAGCACGTCCTTCGCGGCGCGGGCGAGCTTGCGCACGTCGTCAATGGTGGTTTCGTCGTCGATCTGCGCGCCCAGGGCGGCGTGCGTGGTCAGCGTCTGGATCGACTGCACCATCAACGCGCCGGCCTTGTCGTTGGGGTTCTCGCCCAGCTCCTCGACCAACAGGCTGGCCATGGCCTGCTGCTCACGCAGCCGCTTGGCCATCTCGTCGAAGCTGACCTTGTAGCGGCCGATCGCCGAACGGCTGGGCTTGTCCGCGCTGGGGAAGTGCTCGTGCAGATCCTCGATCAGCTCGTCCAGGGTGAGGCGCCGCTCGCGCAGGCGCTTCTCGATGTGGGTGCGGACTGCCGGCTCTAGCCGGTCGATGCTCGACTTGCGGCCCATGGTCAGGGCCTCGGCTTGCTGACGCCCGGTACCAAGGCGCGGCCAGCAGCCACGTCGCCACCGCGCTCGGTCAGGGTTACGACCAGGACGGAGCCGATATCGTCGATCGACACCAGCCCCTGTTCGCCGAGCCAGGTCAGGTCTCCCTTCACCTGGTCGCGGCTCGGGTGGTGCCCAAACTGGCCCAGCAGGTTGGCGATCACCGAAGAGTTGGAGCGGAACTGCGGCAGCTCAGAGAGGATGCGCAGCATCACCAGGCGCTGATCCTGGCGCAGGTAGTCAGAAAATGGCGTAGTCATTGCGGCCTCGCGTTCAACAGGTAGTCATTGATTCGGTCGACCGATCTGGCCAAAGGGGCCAGTTCTCGGGCCACCCCCGCAAGCTCGGCTTTGATCGCCTTCATATCGCCGGCCAGATCGGCCAGCTGCTTGCCATCAGGTAGATGATCCATGCGCTGCTCAAGCACCAGGATGCGGTTGTCGTGGTCGCGTAGGCGCCCGGCCAACTCCTCGGCCTCGGCCCGCGAACTGGCGCGGCGCGCTGCGGTAATCGAGAACACCCCGACAATCAGGGTGAAAAGGAACTGGCCAAGCCGCAGGGCGAAGTCCATATCCATCTAGCGTTTCTCCTGCAGGTAATTCACCAGGTCCACCAGCCGGCCAGCGCACTCGCCGTACTGGTCATAAAGCTCCTTGAGCGCCACCACGGCGGCATCGGCGCTGTTATCGTGCGGTTCAACGGGCGGCGGGCATTGACGTGCGTACTCCGCCGGCAGCGGCCTCGGCGGCTCGACGACGCGCGTCGTCGAGCTGCTGCATGACGCCAGCGTCGAACACACAGCCAGCACGCTGAGGCGCAGTAGTAGCGAGCGCATGGCGGATCTCCTTGGTGGTCTGTGCGTCCGCCTGCCGGCGTGCGCTGATGGTCTTGCCCAGCTCCTGGCTGGCGGCATTGGCGTCGGCGATCAACCCCTTGGTGCTGTCGATCACACCCTCCAGGGCATCGAGCTGGGCCTGCTGGCACGCCTCGGCTGCAGCTGCTTTGCCCTCGGCGTAGCCCAGGTCATAGGCCGTGCTTGACCCAAGCAGCCAGCTCACTGCCAGCGCTATACACAGCACGACGAGAGCGCAGATGCCGATGACGATTCGGTTGATCATCTCCGCCCCTTACGCCTGAACTTGCGCGGCAGCCGCGGCGCGTGGCGCTCGCGGGGCGGCGGCGATGCGAACAGCTCGGCGGCAGCCAACCAGTTCCGGGAGCAGGCGGCAGGCGAACTGCTGGTCAACGTGGCGAGCAGAAACAGCGTCGGAATCTTCATGGCGGCTATACCTGTCGGCGCACACGCCAGGCCCCCAGCCGGCAGCCGCATACATGGGCTCCCAGCGCAGCAGGATGGCGCGCGGGTAATGGCGGTTCTCGCGGAAGTTGGCAGCCGAGCGGCCAGCGTTGTGCCGCTCGACGGAATCGAACCAGGCCAGCGGATCGGCGCCCTTTGCCGATGCCAGCCTGCGGTCACGATTCACCCAGCCATTGCCGCCGTTGTATCCGGCCAGCACGAAGGCCCAGCGGTCACACTCGCTCACGGCCTGGTTTCGTTCGTAGAGCCAGCGGTCGAACGCCACCATCGCCCGCAGTGCCCAGCCTGGGTTGTACGGCTGCGCCGGGCCCAGGCTGCGCGGGTAGATCTCGGCCATCCAGTCCGCCGTAGCCGGCATGAACTGCGCCAGGCCCTCGGCGCCCACAGGCGACCGGGCATTCACGCGCCAGGCGCTCTCCTGGTGAACCTGGGCGGCAAAGGTCGCCACAGGCGCACCCAGGCCCCATTCGGCATGCGCAGCGCGCACCAGGGTGCGGCGGTGCTGCTCGGCAGCGGTCGGGATGCTCGCAGCGTCGGCGCTGGGCACGATGAACAGGCCCACTGCGAACATCAGCAGGATCAGCGGCCACAGGAACAGGCGCGGCTCGATCATCCAGATAATGGCGAGATCGTTGCCGGCCTCGGCCAGCCAACGCTTGAGGCGGTTCACGACTACAGCCCCAGCGTCATGCCGAGCACACACGCAAGCACGATCAGTGCACGGCGCAGCCAGGCCCCAACGATATGGATGCCACCGATGCACTGATGCGGGCGTGCTTCATCCAGGAACACCGCTCGGTCGATGTAGTAACCCAGCACGGCGCCGATGGTGATCAGGCTGGCCTTGTACAGCACCACCTGCAGCTGCTCGGGCCGCACGTACCAGATGGCCAGCAGCAGCAGGATGGAGATAACAGCGAATACGGTCATGCGCGGCAGGAAGCGGCGCTTGGGCTTGTTCTGGCAGGTGGCCATGGGTTGCGCTCCGAGGTTGGCCAATCCCTGGCCGTTGCTGTGCTAATAAGTGCCGGTCTTAAACGGCAGAGATCACAGCTTCGCCTCGCGCGCGCGCGGAGTAATTTGGACGCGGCAAAAATACATTGCCCAGGCAAGGGCGCAGGATCGGCAGCCGAAACCAGCAGAGGGCAACCGATATGCAGACGACCGACGCCGACCGCCTGGCGATACTTCGCCAGATCATCGACTACAGCATTGAGAACGGTGAAAGCCTGGCCGACTTCAAGGCCCGCGCAGAAGCAGTACTGCGCGAGCCGGGACAGGCTGCTAAGCGTGATCTGGACATAGAGCAACTGCTCGCATCAATCGAAGCGAACCCAGGTGCCTTTCGCCAAGCCCTGAGTATTCATTCGCCCGCGCAAAATGAGCAGCGCATGATTGAGTACTTCGAGCGCGCCAACCGTGAAGCGCCCGCGCGACGGGCCGAAGTCGAGCGCGCAGCCCAGCAGCGGCTCAGTCAGGCTTCTTTCCAGGAATCAGCCGAGGCGTCCAGCGGGGCGGCGGGGTCGGCTGCTGCCCCTTCACAACCTCGAGCATCCGCGAAAGGGGGATTTGCGTGCCAACCCGCAAATCGTCCCTGGCTAGCGCGGCTTCAAGCCTGGCTTGCAGGCCTGCGCGATCAAGCGCGCCGGTATGTAAAAGGCTCATAGTCAGGTACTCCTGGGCCTGCATCACCCCTTCGAACATGGTGAACAGCAGGTCCAGGTCACCTTCGCCGTAGTCGCTCATGTGCCCTCATGGCTCTCGGTGGTATTTGGCTTTGTACTTGTCACGCAGCATGGTGCAGGTCCCGGCGACAATTGGGTTGCCTGGAAACTTCTTCATATCCTGCAGACATAGCTCATAGGCCATTTGATCCTGGCGCTGCTCCTTGGTGGTAACCGTGCTGTACCAAACAAACCCAGCCAACAGAATCAGGATCGTCCAGAGCCACGCGTAGCTCTTTGGCTCACCCCGCACCTTGGCACCGCAACCAGGGCAAACCTTGGCCTGGTCAGAGATTTCCCGCTTGCACTCATGGCATTCGATCAGCGCCATTGGTAACCCTCCTTGATGGCCATGCAGGCCTAGTCATCATTCGACGCCTTGGCGTCCCTTCTTCTTCGCACTGTCCCTGTGCGCCAGAGCACTCGCTGTGCTCTCCATGGCTCGTCGTCCTTCTTCGTCCGAGCCTCGGTAGTTTTCCAGTAGCGCCTTCTCGCGCCGGTTCAACCGGTATTCACCCAGCGGCTCAGCCGCCACGGAATGCGTGACTGGATTTGTGTTTTCGGTCATATCGGTCGCCGTCGACCGATATGACTGATCAGTCATTTTTTGATCACCATGCCCGGTAAGTAAAAAGAGAACGTCACCACCAAGCGCAGTAAATGCAGCCAGATAGGCGGCATCAGGCTGCCGCTCACCTTTCTCATAGTTCCGCTGCGAACGCATGGTCACACCGCATTTCTCGGCCATCTCTTGCTGGCCAAGCCCTAGGCGTTCCCTTTCTGCGCGCAAGCGCTCTCCAAAAAGAGGCACGAATATTCCTCTTTGCGCATTGACAGGGGAACATTCGTTCCCCATTATTAACCACACACCACAGCGCAACACCTCGCTTAGCCACGAAGGAAGCCGCCATGAACCCCAAGCCGAACACCTACAACCTACATATCGAATTCTCCAGCGATCTGCCCTTGACCTTTGTCGTTGGTGCGTTCAAGGCCGTGCTCGATGCCATGCGCCTGCTGTTCCCAACTACCCGCGTCACCGTTGACCCAGCCGGTGTTGGCCAGGCTTTTGCCGAGCAGCTCGACGCATACGTAGCCGAGCGCACCGCGTGCCATATCCCGCAGGGCTTTGCAGCGCAACTTGCCGCACGGGACGCGCAAATCCTGCAAGCCTTCAATGGCACCAACCAGGCCGAACTGGCCGAGCGCTTCGGCACTACTCCAAACGCCATCTACCAACTCATTCGTCGTGCTGAATATCAGCACCTGCGAGCCGCAACCCAGGCGGTGCTGAGTCAAGCCTGGGGAAGCCCCGTTGAAGCGCTTTGGGCAGGTCGCTTGGCCACACTGGGCGGCCAGCTAGGCAACTCAACTGCATCGCTAGCTGTTCGAACGGCCATAGCTGCGGGGCTTCCGGATCACGCTCCAGCTGTGCTCGTTGTTCTGCCTCCAGGGCATCCAGCAAGCGTTCTGCCGACCAACCCGGGCTCGCCTTCAACTGCGCCAGCAGAAACCCCACCAGGCACTCAAGGCCATGCAGGTGAGCCGCCTGCTCCTGATGCCGCTCCCTGATCGCGCCCAGCAATGGTTCCAACTGATCCATCAGCGCCGCTCCTTGCTCGAAAACCGCAATTTACCACACGAGGCCAAGCATGAAAGGCAACCCAACCACCACCAGCGCGGCCCCGCTGCCGTACCCACAAACGCCGGAAAGCGCCAACGCCTGGTTCGTGACGCACGGCATCAACAAATCCGCCTGGGCGCGTGAGCTGGGTATCGACCGCATGACCATGGTCGACCTGCTGCGCGGCCGGCTCAAAGGCCTGCGCGGCGACGCTCACCACGCCGCCGTGGCCCTGGGCCTGAAAGCCAACCCAACCCAAACCCACCAAGCCGCTTGAGGGTTACCGCCATGCACGTAGAACACATCGACCTGATCCCCCACCCGATGGACGCCTGGCGCGCCGCGCTGAACGCCCTGATCGCCTGTGCACCTGGCGACGGCCCAGCCATTGCCGCGCACCTGGCAGAAGCCCAAGAGCAGGCTTTGGTCATCGTTGATCGCACCCTGGCCACGCCCGGTACCGCCAAGCTGGTTGACCGCCTGATGCTGATCGGCGCAGGGCGGCTGGTGGGGGATCGCCTCACCAGCCGAGATGTACGCCCCCTCAGTATCGTCGAGGCTGCCGTCAGGCTTCGTCAGCTGAAGGGTCTGGATGCCGCTCTAGACCCGTTTATTGGTGTTGATTACTCCCGTGCTGGGCGCTGCGCTCGTCTGGCGCATGCCATGGGGCTTTCCGTGCAATCGGTTTACCAGCGTTTGCAGGATGAAGCCGAGGCCAAAAACCTTGACGAAGCCGAGGCACTCAATCGCCTTGAGGCCCTGCATCTGCCAGGTGCTGATCAGTGATCAGTGTCGCCCAGGCCTCCAGCTCTATGAGCAGCAACCGGCCTGCGCCGGGCTCTGCCGCAATGGACGTAGGGCTGTCTCTGCGGGTTCGGCACTCCTCGGCCAGTACATGCGAATCGATTATCCCGTGCCGCATGCAAGCCACCAGCAAGTGTTGGATCACACAGCTCTGTGCCTCTACCTGGGCGCGTAACTGCTTGATGTCGTCAGCCATGGCCACTGTTCTCCCGTGTTGGTGAATGCCACCAACAGACTGGCCCTTGGGTAACGACATTGCCAAGGGCGAAACAGAGTTTTTGATTGGAAGCCGCCGCAAGCGGCCCCAAGGAGCCCCATCCAATGACCCGCCGCAATTGGAAACACTGGGTACCGCGCTCGCCCGCCGAGGCTATGAGCGGCTGCGCCGAGCATGCATTGCAGCGCCATAACCGCGGGATCGAGCGGCTGGCCACAGACCATCTGTGCCAGAACAACGCCAGCTCGCTCTACAAGTGGATGGGCAATGGCCGCCTGCCGCTGACCATGGTGCTGCCACTGGAGAAAGCCTGCGGCCTGCCGCTGATCACCCGTTACCTGGCCGCCGCCCACGGCAAGCTCCTGGTCGACATCCCGGTCGGCAAGGCCTGCAACGCCAGCGACCTGCAGCAGCTGCAGGGCGTGCTGCACAACACCACCGGCGCGTTGATGGCCTTCTACGACGGCAAGCAAACCGCCGAGCAAACGCTGGACGCCATCCGCGCCGGCCTCGAATCCCTCGCCTGGCACCACGGCAACGTCGCCCAGGCGCAAACCCCTCAACTCGACTTTGGAGTGGCTGACGATGAATAAGGCCATCGATATCCGCGCGCTGCTGCGTCGCCTGGACGAACAAGCCCTGGAGCAGCTTTGCCAGGAGGTTACACGCCTGGACGAAGAGAACGCCCGCCTGCGTGCCGAGCTGGCCCGCATGGAGGAGTGCGCCGAAGGCTGGCGTGACGAGGCCATGAGCCTGCACGAGCAATTGGCGACCGCCGTAGGTGGCCAACCCGGCATCAACCAATCCGGCGCCCTGGTCGTCGTCCCGATGGAGCGCTGCGCATGAGCACCAAACGCACCAGCGACAGCGCCCTGCGCGTGCTGCGCGTACTCAACGCGCTGCGTGGCCACACCCTCACCGGCCTGAGCAACACCGAGCTGGCCAAGGGCTTGGGCGAGAGCCCGGCCAACATCACCCGCTACATGGACACCCTGATCGAGGCCGGCTTCGCCACGCGGCTCGACACCGGCCGCTTCGCACCGAGCATCGCGTTTCTGAAGTACGCCATGGCCACCGCTGAAGAGCTGCAGCGCGGCCAAGCACGTATCACCGAGATCCAGGCGCGCATCAGCGCCCATTAACCAAGGAGCACGCTATGAACTACCTGAAACTGGCCCAGCACCTGCTACGCGGCGGCGACCGCCACAGCAGCATCTATATCGAGGGCCTCTGTGCGGCACTCAAGCTGCGCATCGAGGGCGAACCCACCACCGTCAACTACCCGCAGGGGAGCCTTGAGTTCGACGCCTACTACTACGGCTGCCGCCGTGGCGCCGACGAGTTCCGCAATGCCCTGGTCGAGGCCAACGGCAACCGCACCGAGGCTATCGCGCGTCTGCAGCAACTGGCTGGTGATGAGCGGAGGGCTGCCTGATGCCACGCAAACCCAACACCACCATCGAGCTGGCCGAAGACGACCTGCAGCAAGGCCAGGCCTTGCTGACACAGCAGCACCAGGTGGCCACGCTCAGCGCCGAACATGAAGCCAAGGTGCGCGCCGTGGCGGCGCAAATTGGCTACCAACTGCCCGCCGACTGCACCGACCCGGACCTGATCCAGCGCGACATCGCCGCCAATATGCGCCGCAGCGTCGAGGCCTGCCTCGAAGTCGGGCGTGGCATACGAGTGCTCAGAGAGGCATGTGGCCATGGCGAATTCATTGAGCGTCTAGATGCCTTGGGCATTGACGATGGCGTGGCGCGCAAGTTCATGCGCTCGGTTACCCGCTTCGCCAGCCTCGGCAGCGACTCCGCCCTGACCAGGGCCCTGGGCAACCAGTCCAAGCTCTTCGAAATGCTCGTCCTGGACGACGAAGAGATCCAGGAGCTGGAACTCACTGGCCAGACCGGCGAGCTGAGCCTCGACGACGTCGCCACCATGTCCGTCAAGGAACTGCGCAAAGCCCTGCGTGAAACCCGCGAGGACAAGAAGGCCCTGGCCCAGGTCAACGCCGACAAGAACGCCAAGATCGACGAGCTGTCCGCCGCCCTGGCCAAGAAGCCCAAGGTCATCGTGGTGCAGCCCGTCGAGGAGGCCAAGCAGCTGCGCCAGGAGGTGGTGGCCACCGCCTACGAGGTGGAGAGCACCCTGCAGGGCACCCTGCGCAAGGCCTTCTCCGACCTGGAGCAACTGGCCCAGCAGACCGGCGAGGATCACCGCAGCTTTACCGCCGCCCTGGTGCGCAACCTGGAGGTGACGCTGATGGCCATTCGCAGCGAGTTCCACCTGCCCGAGCTGCACCCGGATCAACTGCCCGGCTGGCAGACCCTGCTCGGCCTCGATGACCTGCCCGAGGCCTGACCATGAACCCCATCCATGCCCAGGAGATTCTGGCGGCCTACGGCCAGGCCCAGCAGGCCGGCGCCAACCGCACCGCGCTGTATGCGGAAACGGCGGCACGGCTGGGCATGTCACTGGCCACGCTGTACCGCAAACTGGAGGTACTGACCGTGAAGGACAAACCCCGCAAGCAGCGCAAGGATGCTGGCAACACCAGCATTCCGCTGCGCGAGCTGCAGCTCATCTCGGCGCTGTGGATCGAAAGCATCCGCAAGAACGACAAACAGCTCTCATCCATCAAGCTGGTGGTGGCGCGCCTGCGCGCCAATGGCAAGATTCGCGCCGAGGTGCTGGACAAGAAAACCGGTGAACTCAAGCCCATGAGCGAGAGCGCCATCAGCCGTGCGTTGTACCAGCACGGCCAGCACCCCAAGCAGTTGCTGGCCCCAGCACCGGCCATCTCGCTGTCGAGCAAGCACCCGAACCACGTCTGGCAAATCGACGCCTCGCTATCGACACAGTTCTACCTGGACGACGACGGTGCCCGCACCATCAACCCCGCCGAGTACTACGACGGCAAGCCGGCCAACCTCAAGAAGATCGAGCGCAAGCGCCTATGGCGCTACGTGATCACCGACCATACCAGCGGCACCATCTATGTTCAGTACGTGCTGGGCGCCGAGAGCGCGGAGAACATCTGCCATGTGCTGATCAGCGCCATGGTCAAGCGCGGCGAGCATGACCCGTTCCACGGCGTGCCCTTCATGATCATGACCGACCCCGGTGCGGCCATGACCTCTGCGATGTTCCGCAACCTGTGCCAGGCCTTGGGCATTGAGCTGATCATCAACGAAGTCGGCAACGCCCGCGCCAAAGGCCAGGTGGAGCAGGCTCACAACATCGTCGAGTGCGAGTTCGAGAGCGGCCTGAAGCTGGAGAAAGCCGAATCCCTGGAACACATCAATGCCCGTGCTGGCGAGTGGATGCGCGCCTTCAATGCCACGGCCATTCATACCCGCACACGCCGTACCCGCTATGGCGTGTGGATGCAGATCAAGCCCGAGCAGCTGCGCATCGCGCCGCCGGCGGAGGTGTGCAGGGAAATGGCCATCAGCGCGCCAGAGCTGCGCAAGGTCAACACCTTGCTGCAGGTGTCCTACCGTGGCGCCCTGTACGACGTGCGCAGCGTGCCGGACGTGATGGTCAACGAGAAACTGCTGATCACCCGCAACCCATGGCGTGATGGGGAAAGTGCCCAGGCCGTGCTGCGCGACGAAAACGGCCACCAGACTCTGTACGTGATAGAGCGCCTGGATCGGGACGAATACGGCTTCGTGGAAGGCGCAGCTGTACTGGGCGAAGAGCACAAACGCCATGCGGAAACGCCTGCCCAGGTGACGCGCAAGTTGCTGGAACAACTGGCCACCGGTACCGACAGCGAAGAGGCAGCCGCCAAGGCACGCAAGGCCAAGGTAACGCCGTTCGGCAACACCATCGACCCGCACAAGCACCTGACCGACACCAGCCTGCCGACCTACCTGCCCAAGCGCGGCACCGAGCTGGAAACCCGCGTCACCGTGGCCACGGTCGAGATCAAGCCGCTCACCGTTATCGAAGCCGCCAAGGCGCTGCGCGCCCGCATGGGCAGCGCCTGGAACGCCGAGCACCTGGCCACTCTCAAGGCCGACTACCCCAACGGCGTACCCGAAGCCGAGCTGGACGCCATCCACACGCGCCTGACCGCGCCCGCACGCCCAGGCCTGCGCCTTGTTGGGGGTGAGTGATGCTGCGCCTGAAAAAAGTACTCGCCGATATCGGCAAGGGCCAGGCCGACCTGGCCAGGGCAGTGAAGCTGAGCCCGGCTGCCATCGCGCAGCTGATCAACCACGGTCAGTGGCCCAAAAGCATCGAGCAGGACTCGCTGCAGTGGCAGATCACGGACTACCTGATGAACAACGGTGCGCTTTTCTGCCAGGCGCGCACCGCATTCGAAGAGATGGAGCCTGCGCGCGCCAACGCGCAGGCCCCTGCAACCCCGGAAAACAATCACGAAACCCAGGAGTGCCCCGACATGCTAATGGCTAAACAAGTGCTGCGACCAGACACCAAGCGGGCGTTCAACCTGCACCACGATCCATTCGGTGAGCTGAAAGCCGCCGAAGAGATGTATCTCAGCCCCGATATCCGCTACATCCGCGAGAGCATGTACCAGACCGCCCGGCATGACGGCTTCCTCGCCGTGGTGGGCGAATCCGGCGCCGGCAAGAGCACCCTGCGCCGCGACCTGGCGCACCGCCTGCGCAATGAACCGGTGATCGTTATCGAACCCTACGTGCTGGGCATGGAGGACAACGACACCAAGGGCAAATCCCTGAAGGCCACCCACATTGCCGAGTCTGTGATGGCCGCTGTGGCACCGCTGGAGAAAGCCAAATCCAGCCCCGAGGCCCGCTTCGCGCAGATGCATGCCACCCTCAAGGCCAGCCACGGCGCCGGCTTCCGCCATGTGCTGATCATCGAAGAGGCGCACTCGCTGCCCATCCCCACGCTCAAGCACCTCAAGCGCATGCGTGACCAGCTCGAACACGGCTTCGACAAGTTGCTGTCGATCATCCTCATCGGCCAGCCCGAGCTGCTGATCAAGCTCAGCCCACGCAACGGCGACGTGCGCGAGGTGGCCCAGCGCATCGAGATCGCGCAACTGCAGCCCATCACCGTCGGTGACCTGGACGCGCACCTGGCATTCCGCTGCAAGCACGCTGGCAAGCAGCTCGACGAGCTGATCGACGCCAGCGGCGTGCAGGCCATCATCGAGCGCCTGGGCAGCTCGGGCAAAGACGGCGCCAGCCAGCTCTACCCGCTGGCCATCGGCAACCTGTTCAACGCCGCCCTCAACCTCGCCGCCGAGATCGGCGAAAGCCGTATCACGGCTGATGTTGTGAAGGGGGTGTGAGCCATGGCCATCACCATCGAACAAGTCATGGAACAGGCCCAGGTGTACGCCTCGGCCTGGAGCATGGTCGGCGGGCCGTTCGACCAGGGCAATCAGTTGGAGCAGGCCGAGCTGGAGAAGCTGGTGCTGCTGGAGATGGTCACTGCCTTCGAGGACGAAGCCCATACCGCAGGGGCCCAGGAAGCGCAGCTCGACCTGGCTAAGCCGCTGATCGAGTGGCACCAGCACCGCATTGGCAACCTCGGCAAGTTGCAGCAGGCGGTAGAGGGCACTGAGATCCGCCTCGGCGAGGCTGATGCCAATCCCATCGTCCTGCAGGGCGCGATGCTAAAAGGCTGGCGCTTCGCCTTGGCGATTGCCGAGCAGCAGTTCGAGAAGTTTCCGCTGTCCATCGAGCGCAAAGCTCCCACCAGCGACGAGGAGGAGTGACCATGCGCGCTCCCAACGTCATCCCGCTCAGCGCCAAGATCGCCGCCGAGATCTCGATCCAGCACGCGCTACCGATGTGCACCGTGCTGACCCCTGACCTGGCCGACAAGCTCCGCGCCCTCAACGACATGACCCGCCGCCTGCGTGCGGTGGGCGTGCGCATCGAGGCCGCATCGCCGCTCGACGGCAAGATCTTCATCAACGCCGAGGACTCCGACCAGCTCGCCGCATCGTTCCGCAGCGAATGGCGCAGCCCGAGCTGGAGCACCAAAGGCGTCCACACCATCAACAGCGTCCGCCTCGGCGGCTGCTACGTCTGCTGGCTGACGCCGGCAAAGGGGCTGCCGTCATGAGCCAGGCCGAACAACTGCAGCAGGAACTGACCGAGATGCGGGAGTCCATGCAGCGCATGGACGATCGCTACAACCAGCTCTCGCTCGCGCTGCACCACCTCACCCAGGCCAGCAATCTGCTCTGCGCTCAGATCGCTGTGATGTGCGAGGCCCACATGGCCGGCGATAACGCGCTGGTCATGCGCCAGGTCGAGCAGTTCACCCAGGCCTACCGCGCCAACCTCAAGCCCGCTGACGGGAGGGTGCATTGATGAACCTCGAAGCACGCCTGCGCGAAGCCCTGGAGCTGCTCAAACGCAGCGCCGGCTACGCCTCGGCCTACCCGACCATCGGTGGTCACAAGCTCAACGACGAGATCTGCCGCTTCCGCGAGGCGGTACAGGCCGAAATCGAAGTCAATACCCAACAAGCCGAGGAAGAAACCCATGGCTGACCAAATCGAAATCCCCGCCGGCTTCGTCAAAAACGCCGCCGGCCACCTGGTGCCGGAGCACCAGGTGCGCGAGCACGACAAGCTGCGCGACAGCGTCGCCCGCGAGCTGGCCACACAAGCCGTGGCGATCAGCGAAGCGCTTGCCGCGTTCAAGGCCAAGGCCCTGGCCGATATCGACGACCTGATCGCCATCTCCCTGGAGCGCTACCAGGTCAAGTTGGGCGGCAAGAAGGGCAACGTCTCCATCACCACCTATGACGGCGAGTTCAAGATCGAGAAGGCCCTGGCTGATCGCCTTACCTTCACCGAAGAGATCCTCGCGACCAAGGAGTTGATCTACACCTGCATCCACAAGTGGAGCGCCGGTGCTCACACGCACCTGCTGGCTCTGGTCGACCGAGCCTTCACCGGCCGCAACGGCCAGATTCGCACCAACGACGTGCTTGGCCTGCTGCGCCTGGATATCGATGACCCCGAGTGGAAAACCGCCATGCGCGCCCTCAAGGATGCGATCCAGGTCAACGGCAAGGCCGTCTATATCCGCGTCTATAAGCGCGTAGGCGATGACCGCTACGAACCCGTCAACCTTGGCTTGGCGGGGGTGTGAGATGGCACTTTCTACCGAAGACCGCGCACGCCTGATCGACCGCCTGGATCGCAGCTTCCAGGCCATGCCCAGCTGGGCAAGAACCGCGACCAAGCATGCGATGGGGGCTCCCTCACACCATCCTGTAACCGGCAAGCAGTTCGAGAGCTTCCGCGAGGTCATCGAGGCTGCTGCCGACGAGACACTGCTGATCCTCAAGGAAGACTTCGAGGACAACGACGATCTGGCGCCGGAGGTACTGCAATGAGCCTTCTCCATGGGAAAGACACCGAAACCACCACGCTCCTGGACGTTATCCAAACTGCAGAAGCTACCGACTCCAGCCACTTCGACATGATCCGTCTGGAACTCGACAGCGGTCGTCAGCTGATCCTGGTGGCCGTACTGGCCGACGACCTGGAAGCCACAGGTCGCATCCTCGAAGGGCTGCAGGATCTGCAGAGCGCGCAGTGATGGGCAGCACCAGCAATGCAGCCAAAGCCCTGCGCGACCTGAGGGTGATGGTTGCGGCTGTTCATCAGCGTATGGACCAGCTCGAAGGCCGCCAGACAAAGCAGTTCTGGTCGGCCGAGGAGGAGCAGCTGCTTCGCGAGCGCTACGCAGATGAGCTGACCGAGGTACTCGCCGGCGAACTCGGGCGCTCGGTATCCAAGGTGCTCGCGAAGGCCAACAAGATGGGCCTGCATAAGTCCCAGGCGTTCATCGAGAAGCACTGCCGAAACCTCACCCCAGAGACTGGCGCGGCGTTCAGGTTCCAGAAGGGCCACACAACCTGGAACAAGGGCATGAAAGGCTGGAAGGCCGGAGGCCGAGCCAAGGAAACCCAGTTCGGCAAGGGGCACATGCCGCACAACTGGGTGCCGGTAGGTACCGAGCAGATCCGCGATGGCTACTTATGGCGAAAGGTCACTGATACCCGTCATCGCAGCGATTGGAAACAGGTGCACGTCATGTTGTGGGAGGAGCACAACGGCCCGGTACCCAAGGGGCTGATCCTCTGCTTCAAGGACGGCAATAAGCAGAACATCGCCCTGGACAACCTAGAGCTGCTCACCAGGGCAGAGCGCATGCAGCGAAACACCATCCATCGCTACCCGCCGGAGCTGAAAGCCGCAATCCGCACGGTAGCCAAGCTCAAACGCACCATCAGAGAGGTTGAGCAAGATGAAGAACAAAATTGAGGATCTGCGCAATCACCTGTTCGAGACCATCGAAGGCCTCCTGGACAAGGATGAGCCACTCGATATCGAGCGTGCCAAGGCCATCGCGCTGGTCGGTACAGTGATCGTTGAGTCCGCCAAGGTCGAAGTGAAGGCCCTGGAGCATCTCGGCGGCGTTGCTGGTAGCGGCTTCCTGCAGATCGGCCACGAGGGCAAATAGATGTCGATCTCGAAAGGCGTACTCAGCAAGATCCACATCGCCAAGCAGCAGCTGCGCATGGATGACGACAGCTATCGCGCGCTGCTGCGCCGCGTGGCCGGCGTCGAGTCCTCGAAAGACCTCAACCAGCGCCAGGCCGGGCGGCTGATGGTCGAACTGGAGCGCCTGGGCTTCAAGCCGAAGCCCAGCAGCAAGGCAGCAGGCAAACCGCACAACGCCAAGCAGCTCGGGCCGCGTATCGACAAGATCGAGGCCCAGCTCGCTGACATGGGGCTGCCGTGGGCCTATGCCGACGCCATGGCGTTGCAGATGTTCAAGGTTCAGCGGGTGGCCTGGCTGAAAAAGGCCGAGCACCTCGATGCCTTGATCGCTGCTCTGCACGTCGAGCAGGAGAAGCGCCAGTTGCTCCACCAGGTGGAAGCCCTCTGCAAGCGCCTCGGGGTGGACACTCCAGAGCGCCTGGAGGGTTTGGAAGAGCTGCCCGAGGGTTGGCGTAGGCAGCGTCCAATCCTCAAGGCCCTGGTGGATGCCCTGAATGCGGCGGTCAACGCGCAGGAGGGCGACTGATGCAGCTGCAATGCCCTTGCTGCGGCGAGCAGTTTCCGATCGAGGCCGGCTTTGCAGACGCTGACGGCAAGAAGCTGGCGGCAATGCTCGCCGGCCTCGATCCGAAGCTGGGCCGGGCGGTGCTCAACTACCTGCGCCTGTTCAGCCCGGCCAAACGCAGCCTGCGCATGACCCGCGCCATCAAGCTGCTGGAGGAGCTGCTCGACCTGGTCAACGCCGGCACGGTGCAAAAGGACGCCCGCACCAACGACACCAAGCCGGCGCCGCCCAGGATCTGGACGGCCGGCATCGAGCAAATGCTGATCGCCCGCGATCGCCTGACGTTGCCGCTGGAGAACCACAACTACCTGCGTGCGGTGGTCTACGGCATCGCCAGCGATCCCGTACAGGTTCAAGCAACCGCGCCGGCCAAGCCGGCCCGCGCGGCTGCCACCACTCAACAGATCCTGCAGGACGCCCTCGGCCGCATCGAAGCCGATCGCCGCCTGGGCCTTATTAATGAAGAGGAAGCCGAACGCCGCATAGCAGCGGCAAGGGGGAGCGCATGAGCAACAAGCCCACAGCGATGGCGGAGAAGCGCCACGAACTACTCAGCGATATCGCCGACCACGTTGCGGCTGTGGTTTCTGAGCACGGTGTCGACGCGAAGATCGCCGAGCAGGCCGGCGCTGCGGTGGTCGAGCATCTGTCCAATACCTGGGCGGGAAGCTGCGTCACGTTCCCGAAGGACTTCCGCTGGCGTATCACTCAGCGGGATCTGGAGATCCTGGGCAAATTCAACGGCCGCAACCACCACGCGCTGGCCGTTGAGTACGACATGACAGAGAATGCGATCTACAAGCTACTCAAGAGAACGCAGGACAGGAAGTTCGACCGCGATCAGCACAAACTCGACCTCGGCGACGGCCTGTAACCCCGGCCGCCGCCGTTTCACCTACGGCAACACTGTTACAAACCCCGTCCCGCTATTTTCCCCTTCGTTCCTTTATATCCCGCCTTTATCGCGCTTTCCCTGTGTTATTTTTCTCAAGCCTGCACAGTCATTCCCGCGAAGGCGGGAACCCAGGCAGCGTCCCCCTCCGTCGCATCCCCTTCAGCACAGCAACATTAGCTGGCGTACAGGTAAGCCTCGACATCCATACCGGCATCGCGCATCTGCGCCAGCTTGTAGCGCAGGGTGCGCGGGCTGATACCCAGGCGCTCGGCGGCTTCCTTGCGGCGACCGCGCTCGGCACGCAGGGTGTCGATGATCACCTGAAACTCGCGACGGCGAAGGTCCTCGCCCAGCGCGCCGGCATCGACCGCACTCGGCGGCTCGACCGGTTGCGTCATCGGCGGGGCCATACTCGGCACCACAGCCAGGTGCGGCACGGCGCTCTGCACCGTCTGACCTATGGGTGCGTGCAGGCACAGATCCTGCGCCTGAATCACCCCGCCCTGCTGCAGGATCAATGCGCGCTGAATGGCGTTGTCCAGCTCACGCACGTTGCCCGGCCACTGATGCTGCACCAGGCACTGCGCGGCCGATTCTGACAAGCGCACCGGCGCCTGATTCATTTTTTTGACGTGCTTGGCCAGCAGCCGCTCGGCCAGCGGCAGAATGTCGGCAGGCCGCTCACGCAACGGCCGCCAGGCCAAGGGGAAGACCGACAGTCGATAATAGAGGTCCTCGCGGAAGCGCCCTGCCGCCACTTCACTGGCCAGGTCACGGTTGCTGGTGGCCAGCACGCGGATATCCAGGTTGATTGGCTTGCGCGCCCCGACCCGTTCCACCTCACGCTCCTGCAGCACACGCAGCAACTTGGCCTGCAGCCCCAGCGGCATTTCTGAAATCTCGTCGAGCAGGATGGTGCCACCGTCGGCCAGCTCGAACTTGCCCGGCTGAGCGGTGACCGCACCGGTGAACGCGCCCTTCTCATGCCCGAACAAAGTCGCCTCAAGCATGTTGTCGGGAATCGCCGCACAGTTGATGGCGATGAAAGGCCCGGAGGCGCGCGGCGACTGCTGATGGATATAACGCGCCAGCACCTCCTTACCGGTCCCCGACTCACCCGTGATCATCACCGTCGAATCACTCTGCGCCACGCGTGACGCCAGCTCCAGCAGCTGCACGCTGGCCGGCTCGAGCGCTACCGGACCATCGCAATCCCCCGCCGTCAATTTACCGAGAGCGTGCTTGGCCACCAGCTCCAGCAGCGTGCGCGGCTCGAACGGCTTGACCAGATAATCAGCGGCGCCCTGACGGATGGCATCTACCGCCCTCTCTACCGCGCCGAAAGCCGTCATCAGCAATACCGGCAGTTGCGGATAACGACTACGGATCTGCGCCAGCAGTTGATGACCATCCATACCCGGCATGTTGACGTCACTGACCACCAGCCCGAACGGCTCTTCGGTCAACGCGACCAACGCCGCCTCGGCGCAATCGACCGCCCGATAATCATGCCCGCCCAGGCACAGGGTATCGGCCAGGGCTTCGCGCAGCGCGCGATCGTCTTCAACCAGCAGGACTTTGGCAGCCATGGGTTACTCCTGATTCGAGTGAGACGCCGCATCAAGCAGCGGCAGAGAAACGATGGCGCAGGTACCACGACCCGCACGCGATTGCAGCAGCAACTGGCCCTGGTGGGCGCGCGCCACAGCCTTGACCACCGCCAGGCCGAGGCCGGTCCCGGTAGTCTTGGTGGTGAAAAACGGCTCCCCCAGGCGCGCCAGGGTTTCCTGATTCATACCGGGCCCGTTATCGCTGACGCACAGGCGCAGCAGGCCGTCGCGGCGATATAGATGAATCTTCAGACGCGCATCGCGCCCGGCAGCCTGAATGGCGTTGTCGATCAGATTGAGGACGGTGCCGACCAGCGTGTCGCGATTGCACAGCAGTTCGCCGTCACGCACATCGCACTGCCAGCGCACAGCCATATCGCCCACATGCGCGTCGGCAGCCGCACGCAGCGCATCGAACAGGGCCGACGGCGACAGACGATCCGGCAATGGCAGCTCGCCCCGGGCGAAGATCAGCATGTCGCGCACCTGGTTTTCCAACTCGTGCAGCCGCTCCTTCAAGCGCCCGGCGAAGCGCTGCTGCTGTTCGGCCGGCAGTACCTGTTCATTGAGGTGGCTTGCATAGAGCAACGCAGCGGAAAGCGGTGTACGGATCTGATGGGCCAGGGAAGCGACCATGCGCCCCAGCGCCGATAGGCGCTCATGGCGAGAGAGCTGATCCTGCAGGCGACGGGTTTCCGTCAGGTCGGTCAGTAGCACAAGCTGCCCCGGCTCCCCGTGCAGGGAACGCGTGGCGATAGATAGACGGCGGCCGTCGCGCATGGAGATTTCGTGACCATCGTCTTCGCGCGGCGCGAAGTTGCGAACGATTACCTGGCGCCAGAGCATACCCACCAGTGGCTGGCCGAGCAGCGCACGCGCGACTGGGTTGGCCTCGCGCACGACGCCCTGACCGTCGATGACGATCACACCGCCAGGCAGCAGATCCAGCAGGCTTTGCAGGCGATGGGCCAGACGCTCCTTCTCCGCCAGTTCCTGCATACGCTGAGCACTGACCAGTGCCAGCTGCCCCTTCAGCTCATTGACCCTCGCCTCGAGCAGGCTGTAGGACTCGCTGAGCTGATTGGACATCTGATTGAACAGGGCAAAGGCCTGCTCCAGTCCTGCACGGCTGGCTTGTTCGAGCGGCGCCGTAACGCCTGGCTCGGCTGACTCGGTAGGACGAAGGTTGGCTTCCATCTGCTTCTCTCGTACGACGTTCCGTCAGAAGACGGTCGGATACAAGAGCCTTAGCAATACCCGTGCCTACTTTTTTATTCTTATTTTTCAACCACTTGAAAAAACGAAGCCGGAGCTTGCGTCAAAGCTCCGGCTTTCTTTGCGGCGTTAGGGATGTTCTGAAAAAGTTACTTACCGTCACTCCCGCGAAGGCGGGAGCCCAGGAGTTTCGCAGGTTCTGGATTCCCGCCTGCGCGGGAATGACGAGTTTTCCAGAGTTTCCTTAGCCTGAGGCTGAGGAATCAATCCTCGTCCTGACCATCCTCTTCGCGGCGGCTCATGCCGTACTTGCGCATTTTCTCGACCAGCGTGGTACGGCGAATACGCAGGCGCTCAGCAGCCCGCGCCACCACGCCGCCGGCATCATCCAGCGCCTGCTGGATCAGCCCCTGCTCCAGATTGCCCAGGTAGTCCTTCAGATCCAGGCCTTCCGGCGGCAGCATGGCCGGCGCATCGAGGCCCGGCAGCCCGGCCAGGATCGCGGCGCGCTCCTCCATCTCGTCGCGCAGGCTGGCGGCCAACTGCTCGTCCTCGTCATCGACGTGGCGGAATTTCTTCGGCAGCTCGCCAACGCCGATCACCCCATAGGGATGCATGATCGCCATGCGCTCCACCAGGTTGGCCAGCTCGCGCACGTTGCCCGCCCAGTCGTGACGGCACAGCGACATGATGGCGGCCGAGTTGAAGCGAATGGAGCCGCGCTTCTCGTGCTCCATGCGCGAAATCAGCTCGTTCATCAGCAGCGGGATGTCTTCGATGCGCTCGCGCAGCGGCGCCATCTCGATGGGGAAGACGTTGAGGCGGTAGTACAGATCCTCGCGGAAGCTGCCGTCCTCGATCATCTTCTCCAGGTTCTTGTGCGTGGCCGCGATGATGCGCACGTCGGCGGTCTGCGTCTTGTTACTGCCGACTCGCTCGAAAGTGCGCTCCTGCAACACACGCAGCAGCTTGACCTGCATCGGCAGCGGCATATCACCGATTTCATCGAGGAACAGCGTGCCGCCATTGGCCAACTCAAAGCGCCCTGCCCGGCTGGTGATGGCGCCGGTGAAGGCGCCCTTCTCATGCCCGAACAGCTCGCTTTCCAGCAACTCGGCCGGAATGGCCCCACAGTTGACCGGCACGAACGGCGCCTCGCGACGCTTGGAGTGGTAATGCAGGTTGCGCGCCACCACCTCCTTGCCGGTGCCGGACTCGCCGAGGATCAGCACGCTGGCCTCGGTATCGGCCACCTGCTGCATCATCTGTCGCACCTGCTGAATGGCGCGACTGGTACCCACCAGGCTACGGAACAGATTGGGCTCACGCTGCCGACCACGATCACGGGCCTGGTCGTACATTTCACGGTAGACCTGGGCGCGATGCAGCGAGTCGAGCAACTTGTTATAACTGAGCGGCGTCTCCAGACTGGCCAGCACGCGCCGACGCAAGTCTTCCGGCCACTCGGCAATACTGACATCACCCACCGTCAGCAAGGGCAGAAACTCATCCCACCCGGCAAGCTGCTTGGTCAGTTCAAGCGCGCCGCCCTTGGCCTCGACATCGCCCAGCAAGACACTCAGCACCTCGCGACTGGACTCAAGCCCAGCCACGGCACTGCGCCAGTCCTGGCTTGTACAGGCCAGATGCTCCTCCCCGAGAAAGCTCAGAATGATCGCCAGTTCGTGGCGGCGCGCAGCATTGTCATCGATCAACAGGATTTTGGTTTCACGCCACATCTTGTGCTTGTCTGACCCGAGGAGTTAGGGAAATTGCACGCCAGTTCTTCGGCGCACACCGGCAACTTGCCACTAGTAAAGTCAAAAAATTGGACTCAGTCAAATTTATGGCGTGATTTCCTGTGGCGTTCCCGTACTCGCTGCGGTTGCACCCGCCCTACCGATGCAGCAGGGCAGCTTTTTCTCCCCTCTCCCCAGCCCTCTCCCGCAAGCGGGAGAGGGGGCAGAAACCTGCGCTAGCCATGACAATCAGCCGAACAACTGATAGACCTTGGCCCCCTGGCGAGCCTGGTTGATCTGCACCAGCTCATCGCCAAGGCGTTTGCGCTCGGCCGTGCACAGCGTAACCAGCTCGCGGTAGAGCAGCAGCAGCTCCTGCATGCTGTCGCGCAGGCGCGCCTCATCGCCCCCCTCGTGCATGGCCGCATCGACCGCCTGGCGGCATTGCAGATCCAACTTGCCGATGGCCACCCAGTCCTGCCTGAGCAGGGCATCGCGCAGTGCGCAGCCGGTTTCTTCCAGACGCTGGACAGACGAACTCATGATTTTCTCCCGGATTGTCCGGCACGGCCCTCAAGCAATGCCATCCCAGCCTTCTTTCAATTCACGCAGCAATTGCGCCACCTGACGCAGGATCGCCTCATCGTTTTTCAGGTTGGCCTGGGCCAACTGCCGAATCATGTATTCATAGAGCCCATCGAGGTGCTGCGCCAACTCGCCCCCCTGGCCCTTGTCCAACCCCTCGCGCAGGCCACCGACGATCCCGATCACCTTGCCGATCAGCAGCCCCTTCTCGGCGACCTGGCCACGGGCAAGCGCGCCCTGGGCCTGCGCCAGGCGATCCAGGGCGCCTTCGAACAACATCTGGATCAAGCGATGGGGGCTGGCCTCGGCAAGCTGGGACTGGGTACTGACCTGCTGATACTGCCTGAGCGCGGACGCTGCATACATGACGACTGCTCCTCGATAACCAAGTCACTGCGTGGACTTGACAGGCTATCGGCCGGCAATCGGGAATCTTTAGGCTGGAAGCCGCACAGCGGCGGCTCTCCCTGACACTCATTTTTTGTTGGAATTGTTCAGCGCCTCGAGCGTGCTCAGAAGGCTCGCGCTGCTTGCATTCAACTGCGCCACCAGGATATCCATGTTGTTGTACTTGGTGTACAGCGAGGTGGTCAGCGAATCGATGCGCCGATCCAGCGCCTGCTGCTGCTCGCTCAATTGCGTCATGGTCTTTTGCAGCGACTCGGTGCGACCGGCCAGCAGCCCTCCGGGTGCCGTGTAAGGCTCGGTGACCGATTTCAGGCGCGGAATCAACCCGTCGTCGCCGACGAAGAACGCCTGAACCTCATCGTAGTGGGTCTCCAGCGCGCTGCTCAGCTTGGCATCGTCGATCGACAGCGTACCGTCCTTGTTGGTGGTCACGCCCAGTTGCGCCAGAACGCTCAGCTCACCGCTGCCGGTCGAGGGCTGTACCAGTTCGTTGCGTATCGAACCGAGCAGCGAGCGAACCAGGGCGTCGCCCACCAGCGCGCCGGCATCGGTACTCGTCTCGTCTTCGCTGGTGGTTACCCGGGTCAAGGCATTGGTGACGGTGATCAGGTTGTTGTAGGCACTGACGAAAGCCTCGATGGAGGTTTTCAAGCCCTCGGTATTGGGCGCCACGGTCAGGGTGGTGGTGCCCTCGGCCGTCAGCTTGATGCTCAGGCCGCTCAGCGCCGTGACGGTGTTGGTGGAGCTGCTCAGCTCCAGGCCGTCGATCTTGTAGGAAGCATTGCTGGCCAGGGTGATGGAGCCAGCCCCGGTGCCCGACTGCTGGGTAAGGTCGTGATTGCCGTCCTCATCGACGTTGATGTTCAGCGCCGCCAGATCCCCCGTGCCCTTCACATACAGGTCGGTGCCCTCCCCGGTGACCTCCGAGGACAGTACCAGGCGCGCGCCACTGGCATCGGTGATGATGTTGGCGCTGATGCCCGCAGTGGCGGAAAGCTGGGAGTTGATCGCATCGCGGATTTCCGTCAGCGAAGCCCCCGGCGCGACCTGAACCTCATAGGAGGCGTTGTCGCCGACGTCGATGGTCAGCGTGCCGCCGGAATCGAAGGTCGTGGAAGCACCGCCCTCCAGGCTGGCACTGGCCACTTTCGACGAACTGGCCAGGCTGATCACCTCCACCTCGTAACTGCCGGGAACCGCGCCCGCGCCAGCAGTGGCGCTGGCCACGCCATCGGCGGAGGACTGCACGCCGAGCCCTTCGAAGCTGCTGGAGGAACTCTCCAGGGCGGTCAGCGAGGCTTCGAACGTCTCGACCGCGCTGGTCAGCGTACCCACGGCCGAGAGGCTGGTTTCCGTCTTGGTCGTCAGCCGGTCGATCTGCGCCTGCTTGGGCGCCTTTTCCGCATCGGCGATGGCGGTCACCATGCCGTCGATATCCAGCCCTGTACCCAGACCGGTAATAGTGGTGCCTGACATGTCGACCTCCTCGCAACGAATTATTGACGCCCTGCCACTGCCCAGCAATTAACGAGCCAGTCACTCAACCTGTGTAGCAGCGAATTTATTCGCGAACCCGTTCACCGCAGGCTCACGCCTGTGAAAATCACGCCTCTTCGCGAAACAGCAGGCTGCGCATGTCCTCCAGGCGCGCCGCCAGACTCAAGGCCACCTCGGAGGGAATCTGCCGAACCACTTCGCCGGAACCGCCATCGACGACCTGCACCACCACCCGGCCGGTGCTGTCGTCGACCTGGAAATTGATGTCGCGGCGAATCGACTGCATGGCGCTCTGCATGCTCGCCACCGCCGACTCCTGTTGCTCGCGCGGTACGTTCGCCACGGCCTCGGCCGCCTGGGGATTCTCGCCCGACTGCCGTGGCCGCTCGACGGCCGCCCCGGCTACCTGGCGCGCCGATGGCGTCAGGCTGCCAATTGGCGTAACGCTTGTAATGGTCATGAGAGCACCTCGCAATGGGCAAAGGGGGAAGGCTTGCGCACTCCCCCCTCCACCGCCTCAGAGATTGGCTTATTGCAGCAGGCTCAGCACCGCGGACGGCAACTGGTTGGCCTGCGCCAGGATCGCGGTGGACGCCTGTTGCAGGGTCTGCTGCTTGGTCAGCTCGGCGGTTTCCGCGGCGAAGTCGGCATCCTGGATCCGGCTGCGGGCGGAAGTGGAGTTCTCCACGATGCTCTGCAGGTTGGAAACGGTGCTGTCGAAGCGGTTCTGCACGGCACCGAGGTCGGCGCGCTGGGTGTCGATATTCGAGATCGCCTTGTCGATCACCGCGATGGCGCTTTGCGAGCCTTCGGCCGTGGTGATGCTGGTGTCGGCGATGCTGGTCAGGTTCGACGTGGCAGTGGTGGTGCCTGTTGCCGCGAACAGCCCCCCGACGCCATTACCCGCCAGCGAGTACGACTTGGAGGAGTTCAATTCCACTGCACCGGTAGCGATGAAGTCCTCATCAATAGCAGTACCCGACGCCGCATACTTGCCCGAACCATCCTGCACGTTCACCGTGACACCACCATATTCGGTGGTAACGCCAGTTGTGCTCACAGCGCCGAAGACGATGTTCTCGCCGGTTTCGGAGGTGATGGACAGCTCGCCACTGCTTTCGTTGAAGTTCACACTGATGCCCAGCGCCGCAGCGTTGGAGCTCAACTGCTCGGCCAGGCTGGCGTTGTCGGTCACACCGATAAGGTCGATAGCATCGGAATCGCCCACCTTGATGCTGAAGTTGGCCGGGGATGTCGATGCAGTGTCTGCATCGACATCCAGGCTGGCCACGGTACGCGCAGAAGCACTGAGCCCGGTAACGGCACCATCCAGCAGTTTGGCGATCTCCGCAGCCGAGGCACCCTCTTCAACAGTAACGGTCTTGGTCGTGCCACTGCCAGTAACGGTGATGCTGCCGCCGGTAACGCCGGATGCGCTCGGGGTGATCGCCGTGGTCTGAACCTGCTGGGAACCGATATTGGTTGCAGAGACATTGCCCAGAGTGACGTTGATGGTCTCGTTGGCATTGGCGCCGACCTGGAAGCTGGTAGTACCAAACGAGCCATCCAGGAGATTACGGCCACCGAAAGTGGTGGTGTTGGCGATACGGGTCAGCTCGGTGGTCAGCTGAGAGTACTCGGCCTGCAGCGAAGCGCGGTCTTCGGCGCTGTTGGAGCCGTTGGCCGATTGCAAGGCCAGCTCGCGCATACGCTGCAGGATGTTGGTGGATTCCTGCATGGCGCCTTCGGCGGTCTGGGCGATGGAGATGCCGTCGTTGGCGTTCTTGGTCGCCACGTTCAGGCCGTTGATCTGGCTGGTCAGGCGGTTGGAAATCTGCAGGCCGGCTGCATCGTCCTTGGCGCTGTTGATCTTCAGGCCGCTGGACAGGCGCTGCATGGTGGTGGACAGGGCATCGGACGCCCTGTTCAGGTTTTTCTGGGTGTTGAGCGATGCAACGTTGGTATTGACGGTAAGAGCCATGACGAGAACCTCGTGGTGTGGGCTTGTACGACTCCCGGCCTTGGCAACCGCCCGGGATGGCCTAGAGAGCTTTCACTGGGTTTATCGTCTCCTGCGGCCAATCCTTTAGCGTTTTTTTCGATTTTTTTCGAGTCAATCCACTGACGCCTTGACAAGAATAAAAACCCTTTTAAAACAATAGCCCACGAAAGAACCACGGATGGCCTTCGTAGGGTGCGCCGTGCGCACCGCGAAGACCGCAGTGCTTGCCTGGTGCGCACGGCACACCCTACGAAAGGCCGTCCGACCGACAGTTGATCTGTGGCGTAACACTAGATTCGTAGGGCGGGTGCAACCCGCCAGAGGCTATTGGCCAGGGCAATCGGGTGAAGCTGAAAAGGCCAGAACATGCAGGTGGATATCCCTGAAACCCCTTTATAGCCCCCGTTGGTGGGCTGAAGCGGAACGCCGCCCGGCCCACCCTACAAGGCTGACATTGTGAGCGCATAAATGAGAATGGCTTTCTTCAGCCGATTGCCCTGGGCTATTGGCGGGTTTCACCCGCCCTACCGATGCAGCATCCTTACCATCCTCGGCTCCTTGAGCGCATAGCGCGATTGCCCTGTTATCCTCCTGCAGATAACGCTCCTGGTAGATGCGTCGCTCATTGTCGTCCAGGTCAATCTTTGAGCCGGTCGGCCAGTCGTGCCATCAGGTTCATGCGCTCATGGAAAATAGCCACGATCAAGGCAGGCGCTCCCTCACGCAGCAGACAGAATATGTAGTGATGCTCGTAGCGCCCCATCCGTAGAGCCGGAAAAAGCGCACTCATGTCTTTGAACGCACCCCGACCATCGGCGAGGCTGGCTATACCCTGTTCCAGCGTAGCGATGTAGCGGCGCGCCTGCGCATCGCCCCATTGCTTGCGCGTGTAGCGGACGATATCACGCAGGTCGGATTCTGCCGCCGCAGTGAGAACGTAGCCGGTCAAGCCTGACCCTCGGTCAGTTCTTCATCAAGAATTTCGCTGATGCTCTTGGTAGACACATTACCAGCAAGCCCCTCGTGGATGCGGGTACCGAGCAGGTCTTTCAACTCTTTCCATGCCTGATTAGCATCAAAATCGCCGGGAAACAGCCTTTCCAGCGCGTATTGTTTGATGGTCTTGCCCTGCAAGGCAGCCAGCGCTTTCAGGCTTTGGTGCTGTTGGTCTGTCATGTCGATGGTTAGGCGGCTCACGGGATGACCTCCGAAATTACACGTTCCCACATTTACACGGATGTGCTGATGAAACAAGCCGTTGCATACAGAGCAATCGCACCATCATTCGTGGGCTTGGTTGTCGTAGACGTGCGCAGTTCCTCGACGACCTGTCTTGCTCCCAGCGCCGAATCATCTCAGCTCCTGATTAGCAACGATGCTCAGCCAAGCGGGTAGCCCGGATGAAATCCGGGAAAGGTCGGGCGGCATGCCAAACCGCCCCGGATTTCATCCGGGCTACAGGATTGCGCCTGTGCCCTACCGGCGCGCGCTTAGTACGGCTGAAGCTCGTTGCTAATCAGGTCTCAGCTTTCTCCACGCGGCGTTGTATGCCATCGTTAACGCCTGAGTTTGCGCAGAGAGCAACCACCATGAGCATCGAGGCACTCGCAGCCGTACTGAAGCGCCACCCCGACATACACCTTGCCTACGTCTTCGGATCGCTCGCCACTGGCAGCGCAGGGCCAGACAGCGACGTGGACGTCGCAATACTGGCCTCCTCCCCCCTGGATGTCGAATACAGGATCCACCTGATCGAAGAAATTGCCGTTGCCACGGGACGTCCCGTGGATCTGATCGACCTGGCTACGGTTGGGGAGCCGCTGCTGGGGCAAATACTCAGGCACGGCATTCGCCTGATTGGCGATGCCGCCCGGCACGCCGAGCTGACGACGCGCCATATGTTCAATAACGAAGACTTCATGCCTTATGTCAGGCGCATGCTGGCCGAACGGAGACGGGCATGGATCGGCTGATCATCGAACGCAAGCTGGACTCGCTGCAACGCTGTCTGGAGCGTATCCCAGGGCAATCGCGCGATGCGCTCAAGGAAAGGATGCTGCACCCGCCCTACGAATCTGTCGCTTCGTTCAGCCTCCAGCGCTGTTCATCGAGGCTTTTTCGCACAACAACGCCATAGCGCGATTGCCCTACCAACCGATGTCTCGATGATTTCGACGACTTCGCCAAAAGTATCGCCAGCCTCGCCCTGAGCTAGTGTCGCATCAACCATCAAGTGTCGCGGAGGATAACGGCGCTTCTGCGTAGGATGTCACGGGCTGTCCAGGTCGCGCACACCTGAATGATCGATGCCGCCAGCCCTGGTGCGCACGCAGGGCAATTTGATCTGGATGCCCGACTTGCCGATTGGCCGGTCTTGCGCCGGCGACAGATCAATCCGGCAGCCACGCCCTGCGCCAGCGCTGCAGGTTGTCCCCCTCCAGCATCCAGTCCCGGCGCACCACTGAACGCAGTTCGTCTCCCTGCCTGGCCGAGGCATCTCGATCGGACAAGTGCATCCGGATCGCATCCATCCAGTCCTTGAAGCGGTTTCTCACCCGGGTAACCGGCAGGTCGCCCTCATAGGGGCGTACAGCGCTGCATACAACCGGAAAACCACAGGCGCCATATTCGAGTAGACGCAGGTTGCTCTTGCACTCGTTAAAACGGTTCTCCTCGAGCGGCGCGATGGCCAGATCCAGGTTCAAACTGGCCAGCTTGCGGGAATAGCGCTCAATCGGTACGCCCTCATGCAGCTCACGAACATAAGGCTTCAATGCATCGGGACACATACCAAAAAACACCCAGTCCACCTCACCGGCCAGTTGACGCACCAGATCGGCGATCAACGCGAGATCGCCGGCATGACTATTGCCACCAGCCCACCCAATACGAGGTTTGCGATCAACACCACGATGACTCTTGAGATTTTTCCACCACTGTACCGGCAGAAGATTGGGCACCACGCGGATATCGCCATGCATTCTCGATAGTGCCTCGGCGAGAGGCTCGGTGGACACGACGAAACGATCGCTCATGCCAACGGCCCTGGCCAGGGATACCTCCAGGTTCTCCGCCATGGTATCCCGGTAACCGTTGCCCTCTGGAGGGTCAAGCAGATAATCGTCGAGTTCGTAAACCTTGAAAGCATTGGAGAATGCCTTGATCTCGGCAATCCGCTCCAGTTGCGCCTCGGTAGTCTGGCGCTGCAGAAGCACCACATCCGGACGGAAACGCTCCAACTCCACTGGAGACAGCATCGTGTCACTGAGCGCACCCTCTACCAATCCGGCCGCCTGCAACGCCTGGAACGGTTGACGGATGCGGTAATGACCGCAGCCCCCCTCATCCGCCGGATGACCAAGCACCCGCGGCAACAACGCCGGCCCTACCGGGCGCCAATCGAGGCCGCGCGATGCATCGAAGTTGAATCCCGCACCGGTAAGCCCCAGGTTCTGATTGTAGGCTGGATCACGCGCCAGTACCGGCAGCCACTTGTGGTACATCGCCTGCTGCTCGTCGTGGAAACGCACGCGTTTCTCTTCCTCGCGCAGCGGGTCGACACTCTTCTGACTGACGCTGCCCTCGTGCATGACCAGAGCATGCGGCGTCCAGACGGTCAGATAACCTGCCTGCTGAATCTTCAGGCAGAGGTCGACGTCGTTGTAGGAGACCCGGAAGTCGCTCTCGTCCATGCCGCCAACTTCTTCGTACAGTGACTTGCGTACCATCATGCAGGCGGCCGTGACCGCGCTGTAGTTCTGGTCGATCTGCAAGCGCTGCATGTAGCCCGGTGCATCGAGCGTTTCGCCAATGAATGGATGATCCGCCGGCCCCCGCAGACCGAGCACCACACCAGCATGCTGCACGCGGCCATCGGGGTACAGCAGCTTGGCACCCACGACTCCGACTTCGGGACGCTGCGCATGGTTGAGCAGTTCATCCAGCCAGTCGTCCTGGATGATTGCGGTGTCGTTGTTCAGCAACAGCAGATAATCACCGCGGGCGATGCCGGCCGCAGCATTGTTGATCGCCGAAAAATTGAAAGCGCCCGGATAGCTCAGCACACGAATCTTGTCATCGCCCAGGGCAGCCACCCCCGACAGCCATTCTCGAGCTTCGGCGACCTGACTATCGTTGTCGACAATGATGATCTCGTAACCGGTGTAGTGGGTCTTCTCGAGGAGGCTTTCGACGCAGCGCTGCAGCATCGGCAACTGATCGCGGGTCGGGATGATGATCGATACCAGCGGCTGCCCGGCATGAGCATAGCGGATGTGGTAGCGGCCCGGATACCTGGACTGCAGTTGGGCAACATAGCCCCGGTTGTGCAGATGTCGCAGCAGCGCCTTGCGCTCGTCCGGATTGTCCTTCATTAGCGGCGTCGCAGTCACCAGCAGCGGCTCGTCGACATGGCCGAGATCGGACAGGCCGCCATGCTCGATCAAACGCAGGATCAGATCGAACTCCAGAGCCCCCTCGAAGCCGGCATCGAAGCCGCCGACCTCGATGGCAGCATCCCGTTGGAACAGCCAGTGGCGGGCCATGGCCACCGGGAAGCTGAGCAGCATGTCGAGGTTGAAAGCCGGCCTGAAGGCTGCGCCCAACTCACCATTGGCGTCACGATAAAACTCATCGCCATAGAATGCGCGGCAACCGTCGGCGCCTTGCAACTCCAGCATGGCGATGAACAGGCCGGACGCCGTAAAGGTCTCTCCTGCCTCCACCAACATGAACCAATCGATCGTGGCGTCGGCCAGCTCCGCATTGAGCGTATCGGCATAACTTCGGCCATTGCAGGCCACATGCCGTATCGTATGCGCCCGCTCAGCCACAGTGGATGCCTGACGCCCCACTACGGAGATCTGCACACGATGGTACAGGTTCCTGCCCTCGGCCAGCGAGGCGAGCGTGGCCTCCACCCTGGCGCGGTCACCTTCGCGATCGATCACGAAAATACCCAGCAATGGGCCACCGCCCTGCCGACCCAGGTATTCACGAAGCAGGCGAGTCTTGGCCGGCGATGGCATACGGGAAACCAGCGCCGGCGATGGCGCATAGCGAGGCGCAGCACCCCGCGCAGCAAGCTGGGCCTTCACCTCGCTACGGCGGGTCGAGACAATGCAGCTCACGGCCCTTACCCGCTCGACCAGGCGCGCGCTGTTGTCGCCGTCGCAGTAGCTGAAGAACAGCTTACGCACCTGCTGGTAGTGCGGATCGAGGCTCATGTCCGGCGCCGCCATGGCATCGTCCAATCCGTTGAGCAGAAGCGGAAACTCGGTGCAGATCGGCCCCGGGAATACCGTTTCCATGTCATAGAACATCCCGCGCTCATCGTTGGCGTAACGCTGCAGGTCGTAAGCCAGACTCAGTACCGGCCGGTTGGTAAGCAGGAAGTCGAAGAAACAGCTGGAGTAGTCGGTGATCAGCGCCGTCGCGCTACGGAACAGCACCTCGATATTGGGGAAGCGCCTGTCACCGAGATCGATGGCACCGATCTTCTCCAGTTGCGTCGAATAGGTTCGCGCTGAATCGGCGAAATGCTCGCGCACGCCGAGCACCGCGTTGTGACGGGCGAGCAACTCGGCCAGCCCGACGAGATCGGCGTCGCTGAAACGGTAATAGGCATCGCCCTGCTGATTGCGGAAGGTCGGCGTGAAAAGCACCAGACGGCGCCCGGCGAGCTGTGCTTCGAGCTTGTGCGTTTCGGCCTGGAAATCTTCGGGCAACCGCTCGAACGGCGCCAGGATGAAGTCATGGCGTGGCAGACCGGTAACCCAGACATCCTCATAGGCCAGCGGATAGAACGCGGCGGCCATGGCCAACTGATCCAGCTTCGACGAAGCGATCACTGAAAAACAGCGGGCGTGCTCAACATGAAGGTTTTGCAGGTTGTCCTGCTGATCGAGAGAAGCGTGCCCGATACGCTTCAGCGGAATCCCATGCCACAGGTTGATGAAAATATGGCTGTCTGCCGACAATGGAAACATCGCGTTCCGCATGGGCGTGTGCTTAACGAAAACGACCCGGCACTGCATCAATGCACGCTGGCCCTCCAGGCTGTTAAGCAGGTAATACTCGACATTGACACCAGTGACCCGAGGCCGCCTGGAGCGGTAAAACACCAGTTTCTTGATGCCGGGATCATCCTTGACCCACTCGAACACGGCTCGGTCGTTGCCGGTCAGCAAGTGGTCGAAGCCACAGACAGGGAATGCCCACCAGTTCTCGTGCTTGGGCAAGACGGTATCTTCAGCGACGAACTCTTCATAGCCAAGCATCGTGGGTAACTCCAGTTCACCGCCCTCATTCAGTTGGATGTTCAGACTGCGGAAAAGCCTCTCCTGATTGGCGACTCGCTGAAGATTCGCCTCGATCAGCGACACATCAGCCTGTGGACAAGCCTGCCTAATCAGGCCCTTCCAGCCACGCAGCCCTGGAATGAAGTAGTTGTTGTCGGTTAGCAACAACCTCTTGAACAATGGCATACCGTCGGCAATCAATTGAAAATGCGTCATTGAGTACATCGGATGCAGCGGGTACAGATAGTCGATGTATGTCGAAAACTCGTAGCCGGACTGGATCAGGAAGCGCGAGAAGCCGATCTCGTACTTGACCACTATCAGACGCTTGTTCGACTCCACTCTGACAGCCGACAACAACTCCCGGAACCGCGGATCGGATGACACATTCCTGCGCAGAACTAGAAAGTACGAACCGACGTGAAAATCGTATAGATAAGAAGTCGAAAATTCGTCGAGCATGTGCGACTTCACATGACTCAACGGTATTCGATCAGAGAAACGGTTTTCGATGCACAACCGCGTTTCCCATATCCCCTTGGTCGCCTGCATGCCCCACCAGTCGCAGCGCTGAGCGTCCATCTTGGCGAACACATGATCCAGCGAACGGATGCAATAGCAACTGTCGTTGACCAGCAGCAACTCGTCATAACCGTCCAGCACCTCCCAGCCGACCAACTCCCTGGCGAGCTTGGAGTAGGAACCGAAATCGTAGGCGCCATGGCGTATGGCCCAGGCCCCCTTGACGAACGGTGCCAGACGGTCGAGCTGTCCCGGTTCCATCTCACAGTCGGCCAGGTAATAGATGTCGGCGAATCGAGACAACTGGCGGAGGTACTCGACGACGTAGTCATCGACCAGACCATCAACGTCATAGCCGGCGAAGAGGCATACCCGCCTCAGAGAGACCTGCTTGGACGGATCGTATTGTTCGCCCCGCCCGACCAGCGAGGTGGGCATAGGCTCCGGACGAGTTGCATGGCCAGCAGCACGACCGACCGTCTCGTAATGGTATAGCGCATTAATCTCGGGCGCCTCTTCCCGCAGATAGCGCTGGTGGTACCAGAGCAGATCGAACTCACGGCTCGGGTCTAGCAGGTTGGTGCTACCGTAAGCACAGAAGTGATAAAGCGGATCCAGCTTGCACAGCGCTACGATCGGATTGTTCGCCGTGTAATACTCGGCGTCGAACAGTGGACTGCCGCGCAAGACCTCAAGCACCTGCGGATCGACTTGAGCAGTCAGCAGTTGCAAGGGCAAACAACCTTGGTCACGCCCAATGCGCAGGTAGTGCAACAGTGGGTTCTCCCCATCCTCGATCACCTGCGCATTGGTTGTTCTGTACCAAAGCGTATCGAACGCCGGGCCAGGATTGCGCCCCTCGAACGCACCATGGAAGAAGAAATGCGTCAGCGGATCGACGCCTGACTGTCGCACATCGTCATAGGTCGTCAGATACCACTCCCGATCGAAGAATCCGGAGGTATCGATCAAGGCAAGGGATTCATCGACGGTCAGCGTATCGGCAAGCATGAGCGTTTCCTTGGAACAGCGGCACTCCTCCATGGACTGCCGGAACGAAATGATTCCAAACCGAGCAGCGCCTCAGCGCGGCTTGGCGAGGACACTGCTACGACTACGACCGAGCTCAAGCACCTCGAATACCTTGAGCAGCTCATCCGCCGACATCATCATCATTTGCTCGAGCGAAGACTTGAGGTCTGTAGAGGAAATACCCTGGGTACGCTCCAAGTACACGACTTCGCAATATGGCTTGAGGAAATCGAAATGGCCACGCCAGTCGTCGCCTATGGCGAACACGTCGACGGCGTACTTCTTCACGTCATCGACCTTCTGCTCCCAGTCATTCTCTGCAATCACCCAGTCAACGTAACGAATTGACGAGACGATTTCTGCACGCTGGGAATATGGCACCAACGTCCTCTTTCCCTTGACTGCGTTGAACTCGTCGGTAGATACCGCAACGATCAACTGATCGCCCATATCACGCAAGCGTCGTAATAGACTCAGATGCCCCACATGGAACATGTCGAAGGTACCGTAGGTAATTACCGTCTTGGCCATTTCCATTCCCTGCATGTACAACAATTGGGCACCTTGAAGACTGGCGCCAGGACATAACTACAAGGCAGATCGACTGATGCTATAACACAGCATTTTCCGAGATTCCCCAGCAGACTCTCTGCATCGCATCAAAACCCATTGCCACCAACCAGACAACGACGGCTTGCACCCGCCCGACGAATCTTCGGCTACAGCTTGTTGAACAGGCTCAACTGCGAAATCCGCACGAACGATGCCTGCGCCGCCTCCATCTTGGTCATTTGCAGCACCAGTTTGGAGATGGCCTCGGCCATGTCGGTGTCGCGGATCGTGGACTGGCTGCTGGCATTGGCGATCTGCAGGCTTTCGTTCTCGGTGCTGAGGGTGTCGATGACGTTCAGCCGCGCACCGATGGACGCCTGGGTGGCCAGCACCTGGTTCATGCCGTTGTCCAGGTTGCTGATGGCCGAGGCCACGGCCTCGGTCAGCGCCAGTTGCGCGGCAGGGTCGCCGGATACCGGGGTCTTCAGCGCGGCACTGAGGTTGCCGATGGTCTCGAACACGCTCTGGGTTTCCGCCGACTTGCCCTGCACCACGAAGGTATCGCCCGCCGCCGGTGCCGCGCTGATCTGCAGCTCCACGCCGGCGAAGCCGATGGTCTCGGGATAGGTACCCGACAATGAGCCGCTGGCAATCGGCGTGCTGCCCGTCAGCACCGGCTGGGCATAGACCTCGTAATCACTGGCGCTGGTAAAGCGAAGCTGCACGCCGCTGCTGGGAAACTGGGTGGTGTAGGCGGTCGGGTCGACCACGCTGCCGGAAGTCAGTTGCGCGGTGGAGGTGTTGCTGGCGCTGCGCGTGGTGACGATCTCGGTGTCCGCCACGCCGAAGGTGAAGCTGTAGCCGGTCAGCAGGCTGTCCAGGTCACCCTGGCCATCGGCCTCCTGCAGGGCCACATCCAGCTCGAAACTGGCGCCGCGAAAGTTGATTGTGGTGCCGTCAATCGCCGTCGGGTCGAACACCCCGCTGTTGGACGATGCCTCGCTGGTCACATCATTGCCGAGGTTATCGAGGATGCGAAACTGGGTGCTGCTGACCAGTTCCAGGGTATAGGGCTCGCCCGCGCGGAAGGTCTTGTCGTACTGGGTACCATTGTCGACCAGCCCTTGGGACAGGTAGACGCGCTGGCCGTCGGTATTGGGGTCGTTGCTCAAGTCCGACTCGGTGCGGCTGGCGTTGATCACGTTCTCGAACACGCTCCAGCCACTGTCGTTGATCGCCATCGTACCCGAGCTGGACACCTGCAGCTCCTGGCTGGTCTGATCGCCCTGGTAGGTCACCGAGCCATCGGGGTTGAGCACAAACGGCTGCACGTCGGTTTTGGAGCCGGCGAAAATATAGTTGCCGCTGGCATCCTTGCTGTTCATCACCTCCAAAAGCTGCCCGGTGATCTGATCCAGCTCACTGGCAACCGAGCTGCGGTCCTCGTCAGAATACGAACCGCTACCGGAGGAGACCGCTAACTCGCGGGCGCGCTGCAGCAGGTTATTCGCCGTATTGAGCAGGGCCTCCTGCTGGGTCAGCGAGTTGGTGGCCGTGGTCATGTTGGCGCTGTACTGTTCGAGCTGGGCCTGCTGCTGTTCCAGTTGCAACAGGCGCGCGGCGCCGACCGGATCGTCCGCGGGGGTCTGGATGCGCACGCCACTGGAGATCTGCTGCTGGGTCTTGACGATCTCGGCGTAACCTTTCTGATAGCCGGAGATGCTGGTCTGAAACATCTGCGAGGTGGAGATGCGCGTGCTCATGGCGTCATGCCTCATACGGGCCGCATCAAGGATGCGGCGTCAAAAACTGTTGATCAGGGTATCGAACGTGGTGCGCGCAACTTGAATGATTTGCGCCGCCGCCGTGTAGTACTGCTCGAACTTGATCAGGTTGGCCGCCTCTTCGTCCAGGTTGACCCCGGACAGCGACGACTGGCTGCTGGTCGCCTGGGCCAGGATGGCTTCCGTGGCGGCGGCGTCGAGCTGGGCTTGACTGGTCTTGGCGCCAATGGTTTCGATCAGCGAACTGTAGGAGGTGGTCAGGCTCATGCCGTTGTTGCCATTGACCGCGACGGTCTTGGCCGTCTGCAGTTCCAGCACCGCCAGGGCGTTGCGGTTGTCACCGGTGCCGTCGCCGTTGAAGGCGATGGTCAGGCTGTCGCCCGCCGCCGGGGAACCGGCCAGGGTCATCTCGAAGGCGTATTCGCTGGGCACGCTGGGCGGGTTGGCGGGAACGCTGACCGTCACGACGTTGCTCTGCCCCGGCACGATGCTGCCGCTGCCGATGCTGTTGCCAGCAACGTCGTACAGGGTGTAGCCCTGGGCGCCGCCGCTGGGCGCGTCGTAGACCAGTTTGATCGGCATGCCGTTTTCCAGGCTGCTCTGCATGTCGGCAACGGCGGCGGCGTCGTAGATGTCGATCAGGGTGATCAGGCTCGGCTGGCTGACGCTGCCGCTGCCGACGTTGCCGGTGGTCAGGGTCGCCGCCAGGGGGGCGGCGAAGGCCAGTTGGTTGGAGTCGGTCATGCTCACTTTGATGTCGCCCGCCGCATGGCGGGTCGGCAGGATGGTGAACCGGTCTCCGGCCGCCACGCTGCCGCTGTCGAGTGCCAGGGTGAAGCCATCGATCACCGGCGGCGGCGAATCGGTCAGGTCGTAGCTGCCCATGTCCTTGCCGTCGGACAGGCGCCTGACGCTGTAGCCGGTAGCGCTGGTGAAGGTCACTTCGTAGTCGCTGGTACTGAGCGCGCTGGTGTCGTCGATGTACACGCGCAGGTTGGCGGAGGTATCGCTGTTGCCGGCTTGCCCCAGGCTTCTCTGCTGCTGCAGGGTCAGCTCATTGATGTCGCTGAACAGCATGGCGCCCAATTGGCCATTGAGGTCGAGCCCCTGGCCGAGCTGGCTGTTGACCTGGTCGGCGAGCACCAGCGCCAGGCGTCCGAGGTCGTTGAGGGTGGTGTCGAGCACTTCTTCGCGGTAGCGCAGCAGGCCACCGATCTGTCCTCCCGTGATCGACGAGGTGACGTCTATCGTGAAATTGCCGTTCTGCGTCAGGTACAGGGCATGGCGCGACGGGTCGTCGGCGCTCGGCACCGCGCTGAGTTGCGCCGCGCTGCCGCCCACCACCAGCGGCTGGCCATTGCCGATGAACAGGTTGTAGCTGCCATCCTGCTCGACCACGGTGACCCCGATCAGCTCGGAAAGCTCTCGCACCGCCTCGTCGCGCTGGTCCAGCAGGTCGTTGGGCGAGGCGCCGGAAGCGGAGGCATTGACGATGGCCTGGTTGTACTGGGCGACACTGGCCGCCAGGCTGTTGACCTGCTGAACCATGCTCGACAACTGCTGGTTGATGTAGCCGTTCTGTTCCGCCAACTGGCTGTAGATGGAGTTGAAGCGCTCGCCCAGGGTCGATGCCTGGGTCAGCAGCAATTGCCGCGAGGCGGTATCGGTGGGGCTGGCCGCGGCGGTCTGCAGGGCGGCGAAGAAGTTCTCCATCACCGCGGTGATGCCGGTGGTGCTGTCGGCCAGCAGCGAGTTGACCTGGCTGATCTGGGTCAGGTAGGTCTGCGCATCGCTGTCCAGCGCGGTGGCCGTGCGCACCTGGGTGGTCAGGTAGCCGCTGTAGATACGCCGCACGTCGGTGATCGAGGCGCCACTGCCGAGGTAGGTCGCGCCCAGTTGCTGCGAGTTATTGGAAACCTGCATCGCCTGCTGGCGGGTATAGCCGGGAGTATCGGTATTGGTGATGTTGTTGCCGGTCACGGCCAGCGCGGTCTGGCTCACGCGCAGGCCGGAAACCCCGATTGCGAGAAGATCAGCCATGAGTCACCTCAGAGCGTCCGGGTGGAGGCGCCGTCGGCGCGGGCAATGGTCTGGTAGGTCGCGTCGATCTTGCGGGCGATCTGGCTGATCTTGCGGGCGTACTGCGGATCCGTGGCGTAGCCGGCCGACTGCAGCTTGTTGACGAACCGCTCGGAGTTGCCAGTGGCCGCCAGGGCCTCCTGGTAACGTGGGTTGCTCTGCAGGAAATCGACCAGGTCATGGAAGCTCTGTTTGTACGAGTCGTAGGCCCGGAAGTTGGCCGGCTCACGGACCATTTCGCCCCCGCGGTATTCGCTGGTGATCGCGCGCGCCGAGTCCCCTTGCCACTGCCCGTGGGTCTTGATGCCAAACAGGTTGTGGCTGCTGCCACCATCGCCACGGCGCAGGATCGACTTGCCCCAGCCGGTTTCCAGGGCCGCCTGGGCCACCAGGTAACGCGGCTCGACACCAATGCGCTCGGCGGCCTCGCGGGCCAAGGGCAGCATGGTCTCGACAAACTCCTCCGCGGAGGCGAATGCCGGCGTGCCTTTGGCCAGCGGCGGCTGCTGACGTGCCGGCTGGACCGAGGTGTCCAGCGCTTCAGTGGGCTTGGCGGCCGTGGCCTTGGCCGGCAACCAGTCGCTCCCGCTGGGGGGTTGCGCCCCGGTAGTCGGGACAATGCCCGCCAACAGGCGATCTTCCAGGCGCGGCGGCAGGGACAGCCGGCGCTGGTTGAGCAATGCGGCCTGGGACACCGGAGTGGTAGCGCTGTCGGAGTGACGATCCAGGCGGTTGTGCTCGGCCGCGGCCGGCGCGGCAAGGCTGTTCTCAGGCTGCTCCACGCTATGGCCGAATGGGCTGCGGCGCGGCGCCTCACCGCGCAATCCGCTCATCTGCCGCACCAGCACATCGGACAAACCAATACCGCCGCCCTCACGGGAGAGGTGGATGGCCAATTGCTGGTCGTGCATTTCTTGATAATGGCGCGTGGTATCGCTGTCGAACAGGCTGTCCTTGGCGATCGACTCGTTGGACGAGCGCATGGATTTGAAAATCTGGTTGATGAACAGCGCTTCAAACTCTTGGGCAACCTTACGGATATTGCCTTCGCTGTCGCGCTGCTCTCCGGTTTTCATGCCGGCTAGGCGATTCAGGTCGGTATAGGCGGCAGAATCGCTGGTTTTGCGTGCGCCTGCTGACAATGTATTCATGGCTACCTCAAATCACTATCAGGTCGGCTTGCAAGGCGCCTGCTTGTTTGAGCGCCTCGAGGATGGCCATCAGGTCGGAAGGCGCGGCGCCCACCTGATTAACCGCGCGAACAATCTCATCAAGGGTGGTGCCAGGGCCGAATTTGAACATGGGCTTGGCCTCCTCATCGGCATTCACCCGCGAGCGCGGCACCACCGCGGTATCGCCACCGGCCAGGGCGTTGGGCTGACTGACGATAGGGTCTTCGGTAATGGTCACGGTCAGGCTGCCATGGGTCACCGCAGCCGGCTGCACCTTGACGTTCTGGCCGATAACGATGGTCCCGGTGCGCGAGTTGATGATGACCTTGGCCACGGCCTGGCCGGGATTGACTTCGATGTTTTCCAGAATCGACAGGTAATCGACGCGCTGGTTGGGATCGAGCGGCGCGCTGACGCGGATCGAGCCGCCGTCGATGGCCTGGGCCACGCCCGGGCCGAGCAGGTCGTTGATCTGGTCGACGATGTTCTTCGCCGTGGTGAAGTCCGGACGATTGAGGTTCAGCGTCAGGTAGTTGCCCTGGTCGAAACCGCTCGGCACCGGACGCTCCACCGTGGCGCCACCGGGGATACGCCCGGCGGACGGCACGTTGACGGTGATCCGCGAGCCGTCGGCGCCGCCGGCGTCGAAGCCGCCGACCACCAGGTTGCCCTGGGCGATGGCGTAGACGTTGCCGTCGATGCCCTTGAGCGGCGTCATCAGCAGGCTGCCGCCGCGCAGGCTCTTGGCATTGCCGATGGAGGAGATGGTGATGTCGATGGTCTGCCCCGGCTTGGCGAACGGCGGCAGGTCGGCATGCACCGACACCGCGGCGATGTTCTTCAGTTGCACGTTGCCGCCCGTCGGCACCTTGATGCCGAACTGCGCCAGCATGTTGTTGAAGGTCTGTACGGTGAACGGGGTCTGGGTGGTCTGGTCGCCGCTGCCGTTGAGGCCGACCACCAGGCCGTAGCCGATCAACTGGTTGCTGCGCACCCCTTGAATGGACGCCAGATCCTTGAGCCGTTCGGCCTGGGCCTGCTGGCTGATCAGCAGGCAGGCGAGCATGATCGCCAGCAGCAGCCAGTCGTTGGCACCACGGCGGCGCTGGCCGCGATAGGCGCAGGCGAACTGCTGACGGCAGGAGGCCGACTGCGAATGCACAGGTGTCCGTTGTAGGAGCGAGCTCTGCTCGCGAACCCGCAATTCGGTAAAAGCTTCGCGAGCAGAGCTCGCTCCCACAGGCGATCTGGCGGGTTGCACCCGCCCTACGGCGACAGAGGTCATCCAGGTTTTCATGTTCATGTCCTCAGAACGGCCACAGCGGGCTGAGGAAGAATCGGCTCAGCCAACCTGGCTGGCTGGCGTCGGCGAAGGAACCGGTTCCCGAGTAGGTCAACCTGGCGTCGGCGACCCGAGTGGATGAAACGGTGTTGTCGCTGGCGATGTCGTCGGCCCTGATCAGCCCGGCAATCCGCACCATTTCATTGCCGGTATTGAGCGTCAGCCACTTCTCGCCACGCACCACCAGCACGCCGTTGGGCAGCACTTCGGCCACGGTCACGGTGACCGAGCCGGTGAGGCTGTTGCTCTGCGCCGCGCTGGCATCGCCGGCGCTGTCCCGCGAACCGTTGAACTGGGTTCCCAGATCCATCCGGTTTCGCGTCAGCGGGTTGGTGGCCGACACCCCTCCACCGAACAACGAGGTCAGCCCGATATTGGCGGAACTGTCCTTGCTGATGTCGGAGCGGGCCGCCTTGCTCGCCTGGGTGCGCTCCTCCAGGGTGATGGTGATGATGTCGCCGATGCGAAAAGCCTTTCGATCGTCATACAGATTGCTCTCGAAACCGGCCTGGTAGATCGCGCCACTGGTCGCGTTGGCCGGCAGCGGCGTACGCGGCAACACGGGTGCATAATAGGGATCGTCCGCCTTGGGCGCAGGCGCCACGCACCCCCCCAGCAGCAGACAAACCGACGTCAACACAATCAGACCTTTCATCGCACACCTCACATCCAACACTCTGCCCGCCCTAGCGATCCCGATCAGACTCAAAGCGTCTGCGTGATGAACTGCAACATGGAATCGGCCGTGGAAATGACCTTCGAGTTCATTTCGTAGGCGCGCTGTGTCGTGATCATGTTGACCATTTCCTCGACGACACTGACGTTGGAGTTTTCCAGGGTATTTTGCAAAACGGTGCCCAGGCCATTGAGGCCCGGCGTTCCCACTTGCGGAGCGCCACTGGAAGCGGTCTCCAGAAACAGGTTGTTGCCAATCGCCTGCAGGCCGGCCGGATTGATGAAATCGGCGGTCTGCAGGTTGCCGATGATCTGCACCGCGGCGCTGTTGGCGGTGGTCACGGACACCGTGCCATCCTCCCCGACGGTGAAGGTCTGGGTTTCGGCGGGCACGACGATGGCCGGCTCCAGGGCGAAGCCGTTCGACGTGACGATCTGGCCGTCGGAATCGAGGTGATACGTGCCGTCGCGCGAATAGCCGATGGTGCCATCGGGCAGCAGAATCTGGAAAAAACCGCGCCCGTTGATCGCCATGTCCAGTGGCTGGTCGGTGGTCTGCAGGCTGCCCGTGGTGAAGTTCTTCTGGGTACCGACGATCCGTACCCCCGTACCCAGTTGCAGGCCGGACGGCAGCTCGCTGTCCTGGGTCGATTGAGCGCCTGGCTGACGGCGGATCTGGTACAGCAGATCCTGGAACTCGGCCCGGTCGCGCTTGAAGCCGGTGGTCGAAACGTTGGCCAGGTTGTTGGATATCACCGACAGATTCATGTCCTGGGCGGACAAACCGGTCTTGCTGACCCAAAGCGCTGGAAGCATGTCTATCTCCTCGCCCTGCGCGGGCGCTACTCGTTAGCTGATCTGCATGACACGGGCCATGGACTCGGAGCCCTCCTTGGCCGTGTTCATCATCTTGACGTGCAGTTCGAATTGTCTGGACAGGGCGAGAATGGCCGTCATCTCTCCGACGGCGCTCACGTTGCTGCTCTCCAGGAAGCCAGAATGCAGGCGTACGTTGGCATCCGCTTCGAGCAACTGGCCGTCTCTCATATGGATGAGGCCGTCGCGCCCCTTGCGCATCTGCGCGGTATCGGGGTTGACCAGCTTGATGCGGTCGACCTCGGCCAGGACATTCGGCGCTTCGCCCAGGGCGCGAATGCTGATCGTGCCGTCCTGACCGATCTCGACTTTCTCCTCGGGCGGCACGGCGATGGGCCCGGCATTGCCCATGACCGGCAACCCATTGCCGGTGCGCAGCATGCCTAGGGCATCGATCGACAGGCTGGCGGTGCGTACATAAGCCTCGGAGCCATCCGGGGCCTGCACGGCAATCCAGCCATCACCCTCTATCGAAACATCCATATCCCGCCCGGTTTCCTGCAGTACGCCGGGCGTGAAATCCGTAGCGGGCCGCTCGGACATGGCGTAGACCCGCGCCGGATAGCTGTCACCGAAAACCGGCATGGCCCGCGCCTGTTCCAGATCGGCGCGAAACCCGCTGGTGGAAATGTTCGCCAGATTATTGGCATGCGCCTTTTGCGCATAGGTGTTCTGGCTCGCGCCCGACATGGCGACATAAAGCAATTTGTCCACTTCGACCTCCGCCGTGAAAACGACTCTCGGACAGATCAAAGCAAGGCACGTGCCAGGCTAATAATTTTAAGTAAGTTATTGTTTTTAAAAAACAAAAAAGCCCTCCATCACGGAAGGCCCTTTTGACGGCGGCAAGAATATGCCGCCCGCCGCCGTCAGCGGATGTTGATGATCGTCTGGGCGATCGCATTCTCCGTTTCGATGGTCTTGGCATTCGCCTGGTAGTTGCGCTGCGCGATGATCAGGTCGACCAGTTGCGCGGTCAGGTCGACGTTCGAATCCTCCAGCGCACCGGAGACGATCGAGCCCAGCGTACCGGAGCCCGGCGTACCTATCACCGGCTCGCCCGAGGCCAGCGACTGCTTCCAGGCCGTTCCGCCCACCGGCGTCAACCCCTGCATGTTGGCGAAGGTGGCCAGCGCCACCTGGCCAATCAAATTGGCCTGGCCATTGGTATAGGTGGCGAACAGTTGCCCGGTCTCGTCCACCGACAGCCCGGACAACTGACCGGTGGTATAGCCATCCTGCGACAGGCTGTTGACCGCGAAGCGGGTATTGGTCTGGGTCATGTTGCGTAGATCCAGAGTCACCCCCGATGTGCTCGCCGCGGCACCGTTGTCGCCCCAGGTGACCGGATCGGTGGTGGCGTCGGTGATGGTCGCCGGCACCCAGTCGGCCAGCGTGATGGTGCCATCGGCATTGACCGTGAAGTCGCTGGAGGCCGATGCCTGCAGCCTGCCGGAGGTGTCGAACGACAGCGACGCCTGATACGGATCGGTGCTGGCGGGATCACCGGGATTGCGCCCGTCGATCAGCACGTGCATGCTCCACTCGTTGCTCGCCTCCTTGACGAAGTACTGGGTCATGGTGTGCTCATTGCCCTGGGAGTCGTACAGGCTCACCGAGGTCGACCAGTTGAAGGAACCGGAGACCGTGGGGTCGAAGGCGATGGTGGGCACCGTCTCGGACGAGTTGAGCGCCACCCCCTGGGTAACGGTCGAGGTGGCATTCGGCGCCTGGTTGCTGGTGTCGACGGTCAGATTGGTCAGCACGCCATTGACCAGGTTGCCATCGGCGTCCACCCCGTAGCCCATCAGGTTGTTGCCCGAGTTGTCGATGACGTTGCCCTGATTGTCCACCTTGAACGCGCCGGAGCGGGTGTAGAGCTGGGTGCCGCCATCGTTGACGATGAAATAGCCACTGCCATTGACGGCCAGATCCAGGCTGTTGTCGGTGTAGCTGATGTTGCCCTGGGTGTGCTGCTGGGCGATATCCGCCGTAATCACCCCACTGCCGACCGCGTTGCTGCCGGTGCCGAACATGCTGCTGGCATAGAGGTCCGCGAACTCCGCACGCGAATACTTGAAGCCCGTCGTCCCGGTGTTGGCGATGTTGTTGCCCGTTACATCCAGGTGGGTGCTGGCCGCCTTCAACCCACTGAGCGCCGTATTGAACGTCATGTCTTATCTCCCGATGCCTGTTGATTACTGGCCGACGCTGATGACTTTGGATAGCGCGACATTTCCGGCACCCGCCAGGTTCAGCGTCATGTCGCCGCCCCCGATGCCGAGCGTCACGCTGTTGACCGTTGCCGGCAGATAGGTTTCCAGCGCGGTGGACGTGCCACCCAGCGACGCGGAGGCCGAGAATTTGTAGGTGCCCGCGGGCAGCAGTTGGCCGCTCTCATCGGTGCCGTCCCAGGTGAAGTCCACCAGGCCAGCGCTGCTTTGATTATCCAGCGGTATGCTTTTGACCAGGCTGCCCGCCTCGTCGTAAACCCTCACCGAGACGTTGTCGGCCGCCGTTGGAACCACCAGCGTGCCGGTCAGCCCCGAAACACCATCCACCTGGGTGCTGCTGGCGGAAACCATCACGCTGCGCCCCACCAGGGAAGAGGCTTGCAAAGCCTGCGACGATTGATAGCTGCCCAGCAGCGAGTCCATCGAAGCGGAGATATTGGTCAGACTTTCCAGGCTGCTGAACTGCGCAAGCTGAGCCACGAACTCGCTGTTGTCCTGCGGATCCAGCGGGTTCTGGTTGTTCAACTGGGTCACCAGCAGCATCAGAAAGTCATCCTTGCCCAGGCTGGAGTAGCTGGATTCGTTGGTGTTGCTGGTCGAGGTGCCGGAGTATGTCGACAGCACGCTGCTGGAAACAGTCTCTGTGGTGCTCATGGCTATGTCCTTACTGACCCAGGGTCAGAACCTTCTGCAGCATGGTCTTGGCGGTATTCATCATTTCCGCATTGGTTTGAAAGGCTCTACTGGCCGAAATCATGTCCGCCATTTCCTCGACCACATTGACGTTCGGATAGAACACGTACCCATCCGCATTCGCTGCCGGATGACTGGGCTCGTAGCGCATGTCGAGATTGCTCTGATCCTCGACGATGCCGAGCACCTGCACCCCACTCCCCGCCTCGTCCTGCTCGGCGAACAGCGAACCACTACCACTGTTCTGCGACTGCTGGAACACGGTGGCGAACACCGGATGACGGGCACGGTAGGTCTGCTCGATACTCGAAGAGACAGACTCCGCGTTGGCGATATTGCTGGCCACGGTATTGAGGCGAGTGCTCTGCGCGCTCATGCCGGTTCCGGCGATGCTGAAAACACTGGCAAGGGACATGGTCGCGCTCCTTATTCGCCGCGCAGGGCGGCGGTGAGACCTTTGAACTTGCTATTGAGGAAGGTGAAACTGGCCTGGAAATGCACGGCATTCTCGGCATAGTTGGACTGCTCGATCTGCAGATCCACGGTGTTCTGATCCAGCGACGGCTGCATCGGAATACGGTAGGGCATCTCAGCCTCACCAGTGATCACACCATCGGCAGGAATATGGCGGCTATCGGTGCGGTTCAGGGAAACGCCACCGCGCTGCATGCGATTGCTTTGCTCAGCCAGGACACTGGCGAAGTCCAGATCACGAGCCTTGTAATTCGGCGTATCGGCGTTGGCGATGTTGTTGGCCAGCACCTCAGCGCGCTGGGCGCGGAAACCGAGTGCCTGTTCGTGGATGCCGAGTGCCCTGCCGAAGTTGATGCTCATGTCTGCAACCTTTGCCGCTGGGGCTGTCTGGTCTTTCCTGGCAGACATTCAGCAAAGGCTGTGCCAACTTATTTAAGTCAACAAAATCAATAGCTTAAAGCATGACGAACAGGGAAATAGCGGCAAAGCGGCAAGGCTTTACCGCCTATTGGCAAGCAAGCGGCAAAGCCAACCGGACAGATTGCCGCCCCGCCGAACCCTGGGGCGCGCGATGCGCATCGGTTCTTCTGCACCAGGCCAAACCGCTGGTGCCTACGGCGAAACCTATCCGATCGGGCCCATGGTTTTCAGAGTCCAGAAACGCAAACGGGAGGCCAAAGGCTAATGCTGATCAGATAAGTTCGTCACCACCCCCTCCTACTTGCAGTAGAGGGGCGTTTTTCGTAGGAGCCAGCTTGCTGGCGATGCTTTTTATGGCGGATCGCCGGCAAGCCGGCTCCTACAAAGATCGAGTGCAACGGCTTAACTGACTGGCATTAGGCCAAAGGCCTCCCGCTGCTGATACCAAACATGCCTTGCGCCTATTTGGCCTTGTAGATGATCCCCGGGCTGCACTGCACCATCTGGTACTTGTCCGGCAGGCCATTGAGCGCTTCGGAGGCGCCAAGGAACAGATAGCCGCCTGGCTTGAGGGTGGCATGGATACGCGTGAGGATGTCCTTCTTCACCTCGGCCGAGAAGTAGATCAGCACGTTGCGGCAGAACACGATGTCGAACTTGCCCAGCGCCGCATAACTGTCGAGCAGGTTCAGTGGCCGAAACTCGACGCGGCTCTTGATCGGCGCCTTGACCTGCCAGCGCCCCGGCCCCCTGGAATCGAAATAACGCTGCAGACGCTCCTGCGACAGACCGCGGCCCATGGCCAGGCTGTCGTACTCGCCGGACTTGCAGTTGCTCAGCATCGACGGAGACAGATCGGTGGCGACGATCTGCACACCCGCCTTGAGCTGGCCGAGGTTGGTACGCTCGAACTCGTCGATGGTCATCGACAGCGAATAGGGCTCCTGCCCGGACGAACAGGCCGCCGACCAGATGCGCAGACGCTGGGCCGGGTAGGCCTTGATCAGCTCCGGCAGCACCCGGCTCTTGAGCACCTCGAACGGATAGGTGTCGCGAAACCACAGGGTCTCGTTGGTGGTCATGGCATCCACCACCTGCTCGCGCAGCCCTCCGCGCGGCTGGCTTTGCATGCGCTGCACCAGTTCGCCCAGGGTCTTGATGCCATTCTGCTCCATCAGTTTGTTCAGACGACTGGAGACCAGATACTGCTTGTTGCTACCCAGCAGAATACCGCAGGCCTTTTCCAGGAAAGTCCGGAACTGCTCGAAATCCAAATTACCTGAAGACACTAGTGCCGCCTCACCAACCATAACGTTCACCAAGGTTTGTCCCTCAGCCCCCATCCGCTACCCGAATGCGCTCGACCACCCGCGCCGCCAGATCATCCGGCTTGAACTTGGCGAGGAAATCGTCGGCGCCGACCTTCTTCACCATCGCCTGGTTGAACACACCGGAAAGCGAAGTATGCAGGAGGATATGCAGCTTCTGCATGCGCGGATCGCTACGAATCTCCGTGGTCAGCGTATATCCGTCCATCTCGGGCATCTCGATGTCGGAAATCAGCATCAGCAGTTCCTTGTCGGGATTATGCCCCTCGTCGGCCATTTTCTTGAGGTAATTGAGTGCCTCGCGGCCATCGTTCAGCGCCGTCACCTCGACGCCAACGGTCTGCAGGCAGCGCAAAACCTGTTTGCGCGCCACCGAGGAGTCATCGACGATCAGCACATGCTTGGTCACCGCCTGACTCTGCACCTCATCATCGATGACGCCAGCGGATATCACTTCCGAGGTCGGCGCAACTTCGGCAAGAATCTTCTCAACATCGATGATCTCGACCAACTGCTGGTCGAGCCGCGTGACTGCTGTCAGGTAGTGATCGCGTCCAGTGCCCTTGGGTGGCGGATGGATCTCCTCCCAGTTCATGTTGACGATACGTTCGACCGAGCGCACCAGAAAACCCTGAACCTTGGTGTTGTACTCGGTGATGATCACGAAGCTGGTCTTCAGATCTTCCAGTGCGGCACGGCCGGTAGCGATGGAAAGATCGAGAATCGGAATGGTGCCCCCGCGAATGTTGGCCACCCCCCGCACCACCGGACTTGATTTGGGCATGATGGTGAGTTTCGGGCATTGCAGCACCTCTTTCACCTTGAATACGTTGATACCGTAAAGCTGTGGGCCTTCCAGGCGAAACAGCAACAACTCCAAGCGGTTCTGTCCCACCAACTGAGTGCGCTGGTTAACCGAATCCATCAACCCGGCCATGCCCGGACTCCTTCTTATCCAGTAACGCCTACCCCGTTGAGCCTAGCAGGCGGCACGGGGCTTGCTTTGCATTGCTTATGAAGCAGAGAACGTCATCATTCCGTCAGCTACTAGCAAAGTGCCTTGCCCCTTTGCCCGTTTTACTCGCTTTGCCGACACTCGGCTACAGCGCTACGGCGGCTGCCACCTTCACCAGCACTGAACAACTTATCGGCGCCACCGAGGCCTTTCTTGAGCAGGCGACCACTGAATATCTACAGCGTAGCGAAATTCAGGGCCGCCATGAGATTCGCGTCAACCGTCTCGACCCACGGTTACGCCTGCCTCTGTGCGATCAGCCGCTGACCACCACGCTGGAAAGCCCGGCGCAGCCGCTGGGCCGTGTCACTACGCGCGTGCGCTGTGACGGCAGCGCTCCGTGGACAGTATTCGTGCCCGCTGAAGTGCGCTTGTATCGCCCCATTGTCGTACTGACTCGCCCGCTCAAGCGCATGAGCGTAGTCAAAGCTACGGATTTGAGCCTGGTTGAACGCGATGTCGGTCAATTGGGTCAGAACTTTCTCACCGACCTGAATCAGGCGATCGGCAAAAAATTGACGCGCCAGCTCGGTAGTGACCAGATTCTTCTTTCGACTCATCTGCAAATAGCCGAGGTCATTCGGCGCGGCGACCAGGTGGTGATCAGCGCTCGCGGCGCTAGCGTGAGTGTCCGTATGCCCGGCGAAGCTCTGACCGATGGTGCTCCAGGCGAACAGATCAACGTGCGTAACCTGCGTTCGCAGCGAGTCGTTCGAGCCCGCGTTGTCGGGCCTGGGCAAGTGGAAGTACCCATGTAGGCATGTTTCTTGTAGCGCAAAGACGTGGCGATTCCCTACACTGTTAAACGACGCGATGAAATTAATCCTAAAGTTTTCCCGGCAGCAGCCGAGAAGCATGGCAAGCGTCCACCATATCGTCCGAGGTTCTGCATCATGGTCATCGACTTCAACCGGCTGAACAATGCCAATACGCCCGCCAATGCGGGACGTACCGGCGCGACTCAGGCTGGCAATCGCAATGAGTCGGCACAGCCGAACAAAGCGCCTGTCACCGGTACTGATGAACAGACCAACACCAAGAGCGGTGAATCGGTACAACTGAGCCGTGAGGCACAGCAGTTGCAAACAATCGGCGAGAAGCTGCGTGATCAGCCCATCGTCAACAAGGAGCGTGTGGCCCAGCTGAAACAGGCCATTGCTGATGGCAGCTATCAGGTCGACAGCAAACGCGTCGCCCAGAAACTGCTCGACTTCGAATCCCAGCGCTAGTCTCAGGGCTGCGCTGGGGGTGTTGGACGCCCGACCCCCAAGAGCCCGCCATGAACGACACAGCCTTGCTTGACCTCTTCACCAACGATATCGGCACCGCCGAGCAATTGCTTGAGCTGATCGATAACGAATTCCAGGCCCTCACCGAACGCGACCTGCCGCGCCTCGACAGCCTGCTCAGTGAAAAACAACCTCTGCTTGCCCTGCTGCAACAGCACGGCAGTGAGCGCAGCCGTCTTCTTCAGGATGCAGGCTTGAGCGCTGACCGCGACGGCCTGACCGCACTGGCGGGCAACTCCTCAGTCGGCGATCAGTTGCTGGAGCGCAGCGAAGCGCTATCGACTCTGCTGCAGCGCTGCCAGGAGGGCAATTTGCGTAACGGCCGCCTGATCCGCGCCAATCAGGCTTCTGTTCGCAGCGTTCTGGGCATTCTGCGCGGCGGCGAGACTCCGGGCCTCTATGACAGTCGTGGCAGTGCCGCTAGAATCGCGCAGCAAAGACCGCTCAGCCAGGCCTGAGCCATCCCCCAACAAAAAGCACAGGGACATGCAGGCACTCTGCCAGTATGCTAGTGCCGTTGTAGTCCATGACTCGGAGAGTTCCGAACTGTGTCCAGCGCGTTCAACGACGAGAGCGGTCCTCAACCGCCCAAGGTGCTCAAGACATCCGTCGAGATCATTGCCACCCTACGTCAATTGCAACAGAACCATGATCCCCTGGTTATCCAATTCAAGGATCGTGGCCAGCGTTTTCAAAGTTACCTTGTAGAAATCGATAAAGACCGTGCGCGCTTAGCGCTGGACGAGATCATCCCTAACGATGGCGAACGTTTTCTCAAGCAAGGCGAAACCTTCAACGTCGAGGCGTTCCGCGACGGGGTGCGAGTAGCCTGGACCTGTGATCACGACGTGCGGCTTGGCGAGCTCGAGGGAGCCCCCTGCTACTGGGCACCGTTGCCCACCGAAGTGATCTATCACCAGCGCCGCAGCGCCTTCCGTGCACCGCTGAAGCAGAGCGATCTGATCAAGGTCGTACTCAGCGGCGACAAGCTGCGCGAGCCGCTGTCAGGTCATCTGCTGGACATCTCGGCCACCGGCTGCAAACTGCGTTTCGCCGGCAACCTCAGCCAGCAATTGAGCAATGGCCAGGTACACGAGCGACTCACCGCCTATCTGCCCTTCGGCAACATGACCTGCGCCGTGGAGTTACGTCACGTGCAATACGAGGACAAGGTCGACATGACGTTCGTCGGCACTCGTTTTCATCGCTTGAACGGCCTTGAGCAACGTCAGGTCGAGCGCTTCGTCTATCAGCTGCAACGCGAGGCGCGTCGCACCGAGAGCGACGGCCCCTTCTGAGCCCACCCCCTCCATTCGCGCAAAGCCCGTAGGGTGGGCTTCAGCCCACCAAGGGAGGCCGCCGTGGGCTAAAGCCCACCCTACAAAGTCTGGCGGCGGACTACCCCCGCTTCACGTCCGGCTCAACCTCCTCCTCGCCCGCCGCAGCTGGCTCCTGCATCTGCTCCTGTACCGTCTGCTCATCGACCCTCGGGTCGAGCGCAGCGACCAGCGGCGAGCTGGTGACGTTACCCGGCATGGCCATATGGTGCAGCGGCGCATCGTCGACCTGATGCAGATGGGTCACCACTTCAGGACGAATGCGCCAGACCAGAATCAACGCGCAAACGCTGACGAACACATAGAGCATGTTGGCGCCGTAGAAACGCATCAGCACACCGGCCAGCAGCGGGCCGATGCAGGCGCCCACGCCGAAGGTGACCAGCAGCATGGCCGTCAGTGACACGCGGCGCTCCGGCTCCACATGGTCATTGGCCAAGGCCACCGCCAGTGGATAGAGACTGAACTGCATCAGGCTGACCAGAAAGCCGACACCGAACAGCAAGCCGAGGAATACCTCCGGCAGTGCCGCCAACGGCAAGGCAGCCAGCAGCAGCAAGACCGAACAGCCACGAATCAGGCGCACGCGGTCATGTCGATCGGAAAGCCAGCCCAGCGGCCACTGCACCAGGAGACCCGCCAGGATGCAGCTGCCCATGAACAGCCCCACCTGCTCGGTCGATAGCCCCATCCGAGTGGCGTACAAAGGCGCCAGGCCATAAAAAGAACCGATCAACAGGCCAGCCACGGCGATAGCGGTCAGCGACAGCGGCACGCGACTGAGGAAGAAGCGCAGCTCCAGCGGTGCCGGATGCAAGGGCGCCGGGTGTAAACGCCGGGTCAGCGCTACGGGCACCAGACACAAGGCGAAGCACAGGGCGACCAACATGAGCAATTCCAGACCCAGCGTCGGATGCACCACCAGCGCCAGTTGCCCAAGAATCAGGCCCAGGTAGGAAGCCCCCATGTACCCGCTGAACACCAGGCCACGCTGCGTGGCTTCGGCCTGCTCGTTGAGCCAGCTCTCGATGACCATGTACTGACACATCATGCCCAGGCCCACCAGCATGCGCAGAAACAGCCAGAATGGCAGCCACTCGATCAGCCCATGGCCCAGCACAGCCGCCGTGACCACGCCGGCACAGGCCACGTAAGCACGGATATGCCCCACCCGACCGATCAGTCGATGCCCCAGCTTGCCGCCGAGCACAAGGCCAAAGTAATTGGCCGCCATCAGCGCACCGACCCAGAGACCATCCACGGTGTCAGCCAGACGCAGGGCCAGGTAGGTACTGAGCAGGCCAGAGCCGAGCAACATCAGCAAGGTGGCGAAATAGAGCGAGCGGAATGACTTCCAGATCAAGCGCATTGACGGGTAAAGCTCCTTGTGCACGGAAACCGGGAATGGCGGCGGGCCTGCGCGGCTAGGACGGCGCCCTTGGGGCGTGCGGGCGATGCAACTTTCGATGCCCTGGAAAACGAACAGTTCGATTGCCAACTCATCACGATTCAGACGCTCGCTTGCGCCGCACAGGGTACAGCGTAGCCTCAATTCTTCCTGTTCTTCGAGCGACCACGGGTCACACCCTGCCAGCCGCAGGTTTGCTGATCCGCCCCGGCAACTACCTGGCAGAGCCGGCAGACAAGCCTTGTAGAGATGCGACATGGGCTTGCGCCCTGTCGTCCAGATGCCCGCCCAGCGCACGAACCCCGATCCGGCTGTGCTAGAGTCGCGCGCTATTTTTTCGGCCTGCTCTCCATGGCACTACCGAAAAACCTCTCGAACCAGGCCCGACGCCACTTGCAACGCGCCCAGCAACCAGAGAACTCGCGATGTCCCAAGCCCTTCACCCTGCCCTGCAGCTACTCAACCGCACCAGCCTGGTGACACAGATCATCATCGGCCTGCTGGCAGGTATCGCTCTGGCCGTAATCGCCCCGCAGGCAGCACTGTCCGTCGGCTTCATCGGTAACGTGTTCGTCTCGGCGCTCAAGGCCGTCGCCCCGGTACTGGTGTTCATCCTGGTGATGTCGTCCATCGCCAACCACCAGCAAGGCCAACAGACGCATATCCGCCCGATCCTGCTGATGTACCTGATCGGTACCTTCAGCGCCGCCCTGGTCGCGGTGGTGGCCAGCTTCGCCTTCCCGTCGTCGCTGGTACTGAGCAGCCAGGCTGCTGAACTGACGCCCCCCGGCGGCATCGGCGAGGTGCTCAAGACGCTGCTGATGAACGTGGTCGACAACCCGGTCAATGCCCTGCTGAATGGTAACTTCATCGGTATCCTGGCCTGGGCTATCGGCCTCGGCTTCGCCTTCCGCCATGCCAGCGCCGGTAGCAAACAACTGCTGGGCGAACTGTCCAACGGTGTGACTGCCATCGTCAAGCTGGTGATCCGCCTGGCGCCGCTGGGGATCTTCGGCCTGGTCGCCGCCACCCTCGCCGAATCCGGCTTCGACGCCCTGCTCGGTTATCTGCACCTGCTGGTGGTGCTGGTCGGCTGCATGCTGCTGGTGGCCCTGGTGGTCAACCCGGCGCTGGTGTACTGGAAGATCCGTCGCAACCCCTACCCGCTGGTGTTCACCTGCCTGCGCGAAAGCGGCATCACCGCTTTCTTCACCCGTAGCTCGGCCGCCAACATTCCGGTCAACCTGCAACTGAGCCAGCGCCTGGGCCTGCACGAAGAAACCTACTCGGTCTCCATTCCGCTGGGCGCCACCATCAACATGGCCGGTGCCGCCATCACCATCACCGTGCTGACCATGGCTGCAGTGCACACCCTGGGCATCCCCGTCGATCTACCCACCGCCCTGCTGCTGAGCGTGCTGGCCTCGATCAGTGCCTGCGGCGCATCCGGTGTCGCCGGCGGCTCGCTGCTGCTGATCCCGCTGGCCTGCAGCCTGTTCGGCATCCCCAATGACGTGGCCATGCAGATCGTCGCCATCGGCTTCATCATCGGCATCGTTCAGGACTCGGCAGAAACCGCGCTGAACTCTTCCACCGACGTGCTGTTCACCGCCGCTGCCTGCATGGCACAAGAGCGTAAGGACAGCTGAGACCCATCGCGTTGATAGCAAGGCCCACCTCGCGTGTAATGCTGTTGACTTAAGCGGAGCAGCCTTGCGATCCACCGGGTAGCGGGTCTATGAAATCTTCACCGTCCTTGCTCTTGATGGCCTTGGGCGGTGATCCAGAAACAGCCCACCGACTCCTGCCCTCAACGCTGATAAGCGTTGTCCTGTTGCTGAAATCGGGTTGGCCGCTGCCATCACGATCAATTGCACGGCGATGTAGTGGGCCACCGGCTTGAAGCGGATGTCGCTTGGGGAGCGGCCAAAGGCGACGGCTGCCTGACTGGCTTCACGACGAATGATGTTGCAGGCCAGCAACAATCCCCCAAACCTCTTGGTAGATCAGCTCCTTTACAGGCAAGAGCAGGCCGAATCGGCCTTTTTGAGGCAGGACGCCGGAACACAACAGGTGTTCATTGCCGCCCGTGTTCCTGTCTGTTCGCTCTTGTGCTCCATCGCTGAAAGCCCCGTGGTTACTGGCTCCAAGCATTCTAGGAGCACCAATCACACCAAGAACAAGGAATTTTTCAGGGGTATGGGTTTGCATGCTCAAACCGACTTGCCGAAGTTGACCGGCACCACGTTGCCGACCCCTTACCAACGGTGGGCGAAATCGTATGAGGTGACGTGCTGCTGCCGGTTGGCATCGAGGTAGTCGGCCCACCACTGGCACATCAGCCGGCGTTCCTGCAGGTGCTCTGCCTTGTGGATGTAGGCGCCACGCACCGTGTCGCGCTCTTGGTGGCTCATCTGCCTTTCAACGGCATCCTTCGACCATAGCCCCGACTCCACCAAGGCGGAACAGGCCATAGTGCAAAAGCCGTGGCCGCACAGATCCACCTTGGTGTCATAACCCATACGGCGCAGGGCCTTGTTGATGGTGTTCTCGCTCATGGGCTTGTGGTGGTAGTGGTCGCCGGGGAACACCAGATCGAAACGGCCGGTAAGCTGGCGTACCTGCTCCAGCAGCTCCAGTGTCTGGCGGCTCAGCGGTACCAGGTGCGGAGTCCCCATCTTGGCGCCGCGGTGGGAGAACTTGACGCCCTCGATGGCCTCGCGCTGGCCGGGTATCTCCCACATGGCCCGGACGGTGTCGATCTCACTCCAACGGGCAAAACGCAGCTCGCTGGAGCGGATAAACACCAGCAGGGTGAGCGATACCGCATGCCGGGTCAGCGCCCGGCCGGAATCGGCCTTGATACGCTGCAGCAGCTCGGGTAGGCGATCCAGTGGCAAGGCGGGCCGGTGGGCACTCTTGCGGGTGGCCGTGGCGCCCACCAGGTACAGGCCCTGACCATCGAACAGCTTGTATTCCTTCTCGCGCGGCTTGGCAGCCTCACACTTGGAATCTGTCAGAGGGGTGACTGGGCGTACCATAGGAATACGTACCCTTATCGAACCGGCGTATCCCTAAACGTCTTCCTAAAACGTGGATATGTACAGAGACAATAGTAGACAGCCGGATACAACAAAGCCGGCTCAAGTGGCCGGCTTTACTGGGATTCGTAGACTTCTATAGACAGATAGAGTCAATCATTTGGCGTCCCCTGCTGGAATCGAACCAGCATCTAGCCCTTAGGAGGGGCTTATTCTATCCGTTGAACTAAGGGGACACGGCCGTATTGGCAACGGCCGGGCCGCATCTTAGCGGCGACACGCGCATTTGTCATGTCGCCACCGCTCACTTCCTAGGGCCTGTTGCCGTTTTACATGGGCAACCATAGGAAGGCTCAGGCCATGGCCACCACGCTCTCGTAATTTCTCTTGAGCTTGTCGAATCGTGAGACCACCTGTTCGTGCTGATCGAAGTCGACGTGAGTGAAGACGGACATCGGGTTACCTCGGATGTAAAAAGCCGCCCCTCTCCCGCACGGGAGAGGGTGGCAAAGGGGATGGGAAAGGTCAGGCCGCTGGTTCGAACAGCTGCACAGCAGCGATCTCGCTGACGGTCAGGCGTGCCTTGAGCTGCGTCGCCTGCTCGCGCGCCTTGGCCAGCGCCGCTTCCTTGACGTGACCGTAGCCGCGGATCTGCTCGGGAATCTCGGCCAGCGCCACCGCCGTGCGGTAGTTACCGGCGTTGAGCTCGGCGAGCAGGTAGGCCACATTGGCTTCGTACTCCTCGATCAGCTCGCGCTCCAGGCGACGCTCGGCACTGTGGCCGAACGGATCGAGCACGCTGCCTCGCAGGAACTTGAAGCGCGCCAGTACGCCGAACGCCTTGAGCATCCAGGGGCCGAAGCTGCGCTTGCACGGCTCACCAGTCACCGCATCTGGCTTGCTCAGCCAGCTCGGCGCCAGGTGGAACTGCAGCCGGTAGTCGCCCTCGAACTGGGCTTCGAGTTGCTTGCGGAAGGTGGCATCGCTGTACAGCCGCGCTACTTCATACTCGTCCTTGTAGGCCAGGAGTTTGAAGTAGTAGCGGGCCACGGCCTTGCTCAGGCGCTGCTGCGCATCGGTGTCGACCTTGCGTACGCGCTCGACCAGCTCACGGTAGCGCTCGGCATAGGCCGCGCTCTGGTAAGCAGTCAGACGTTGCATACGATCGGCGACGATTTCCTCCAGCGTGCTGCAATGCGGCGCCTCGACCACCTTAGGCGCGGCGACTTTCTCCACTGCGGCCAGGTCATGGGCCGCGCGACGGCCCCAGAGGAAGGCCTGCTGATTGAGTTCGATAGCCACTCCGTTGAGTTCGATGGCCTTGTTGATCGCCTCGGCCGATACCGGCACCAATCCTTTTTGGTATGCGTAGCCGAGCATGAACAGGTTGGTGGCGATGCTATCGCCGAGCAGACGAGTGGCCAGGCGGGTGGCGTCGACGAAGCGAGTCTTGCCCTCGCCCACCGCCTCGCTGATCGCCTCGCGCATGGCAGCGCCGGGCACCTGGGCGTCCGGGTTGCGGGTGAACTCGGCAGTGGCCGCTTCATGGCTGTTGATCACAGCATGGGCGATCTTGTCGTTGAGCTTGGCCAACGCCTCCTCGCTGGAGGACACCACCAGGTCGCAGCCCAACAGCAGATCGGTCTCCCCGGCGGCAATACGCACGGCGTAGATGTCGCTCTGCTGCGCGGCGATGCGGATATGGGTGATCACCGGGCCGAACTTCTGCGCCAGGCCGGCCTGGTCGAGCACGGTGCAGCCCTTGCCTTCGATATGCGCGGCCATGCCCAGCAGCGCGCCAACGGTGGTCACACCGCTACCGCCAACACCGGGCAGAAGGATGTTCCAGGGGCGAGTCAGGGCCGGCTGTTTCGGCTCCGGCAAGGCGATGAACAGCGCGCTCAGGCCAACGGCCTCAGGCTTGCGCAGGCTGCCACCGTGGACGGTGACGAAGCTTGGGCAGAAACCTTCCAGGCAGCTGAAATCCTTGTTGCAGGCACTCTGGTCGATCTCGCGCTTGCGCCCCAGTTCGGTTTCCAGCGGCAGCACCGACAGGCAATTGGATTTGACGCTGCAATCACCGCAGCCCTCGCACACCGCCGGATTGATGAAGGCGCGCTTGGCCGGGTCGACCAGCTTGCCACGCTTGCGCCGACGGCGTTTCTCGGTGGCGCAGGTCTGGTCGTAGAGGATCACCGACACACCTTTGACCTCGCGCAGCTCGCGCTGCACGGCGTCCAGTTCGCGACGGTGATGGAAGGTCACACCCGGCGCGAAGGTAGCGCGGGTTGGATACTTGTCCGGCTCGTCGCTGACCAGGGCGATGCGTTTGACGCCCTCGGCATGCACCTGCTGACTGAGCTGGTCGATGCGCAGCTCGCCGTCGATGGGCTGGCCGCCGGTCATCGCCACCGCATCGTTGTAGAGAATCTTGTAGGTGATATTGACCCCGGCGGCCACGGCCGCGCGCAGGGCCAGATGGCCGGAGTGGAAGTAGGTGCCGTCACCGAGGTTCTGGAACACGTGCGGCGTATCGGTGAACGGCGCCTGGCCGATCCAGGTGGCGCCCTCGCCGCCCATCTGGGTGAAGGTGTCGGTGCTGCGATCCATCCACTGGGTCATGTAATGGCAACCGATGCCAGCGAGGGCGCGGCTGCCCTCCGGCACCTTGGTCGAGCTGTTGTGCGGGCAGCCGGAGCAGAAATGCGGGGTGCGCACGGTCTTGTGCTTGGGCGCGGCCAGGGCCTTTTCCTTGGCATCGAGGAAGGCCAGGCGCTCTTCGATGGTCGGGCTGCTGTAGATCGGCGCCAGGCGCTTGGCGATCACCCGGGCGATCATCGCCGGAGTCAATTCGCCCAAGTTGGGCAGCAGCGAATTACCCTGTTCATCGAACTCGCCGACCACCCGCGGACGCTTGCCCACCGGCCAGTTGTAGAGCTGACCGGTGAGCTGGTCTTCGATGATGCTGCGTTTTTCTTCCACCACCAGAATTTCGTCCAGGCCTTCGGCGAACTGGTGCACCGACACCGGCTCCAGCGGCCAGCTCATGCCCACCTTGAGCACGCGCAGGCCAACCTGGGCGCACAGTGCTTCGTCCAGGCCGAGGTCATCCAGGGCCTGGCGCACGTCGAGGTAGGACTTGCCGGTGGTGATGATGCCCAGACGCGGGTTGGGCGAATCGAGCTTGACCTGGTTGAGGTTGTTGGCCAGGGCGAAGGCGCGCGCGGCGTAGATCTTGTAGACGTTGAGGCGCTTTTCCTGGGCCAGGGGCGGATCGGGCCAGCGGATGTGCACGCCGTCTTCCGGCAGTTGGAAATCCTCGGGGATCTTTATCTGGATACGCAGTGGATCGACGTCCACCACGGCCGAGGAGTCGACGTTCTCGGCGATGGTCTTCAGCGCTACCCAGCAGCCGCTGTAGCGCGACAGCTCCCAGCCGATGATGCCGTAGTCCAGCACTTCCTGAACGTTGGCCGGGTTGAGCACCGGCATCGACGCGGCGATGAAGGCATGCTCGCTCTGGTGGGCGATGGTCGAGGATTTGCAACCATGGTCGTCACCGGCCAACACCAGCACGCCGCCATGCTTGGAAACACCGGCCGAGTTGCCGTGCTTGAACACGTCACCACTGCGATCAACGCCCGGCCCCTTGCCGTACCACATGGCGAAGACGCCGTCGTAGCGCGCACCAGGAAACAGGTTGGCCTGCTGGCTGCCCCACACCGCTGTGGCGCCCAGCTCCTCGTTGACGCCGGGCTGGAAGTGGATGTGGTTTTCCTTCAGGTACTCGCGCGCATCCCACAGGCTCTTGTCCAGACCGCCCAGGGGCGAGCCGCGATAGCCGGAGATGAAGCAGGCGGTATTGAGTCCGAAGGCGGCATCACGCTGCTTCTGCAGCATGGGCAGGCGGGTGAGCGCCTGAGTGCCGGTCAGGTAGAGGTGACCAGTAGCGAGGCGATATTTGTCATCCAGGCGGATTTCGGCCAGTGACATGGCGCGCTCCTTTTATTGTTATGGCGAGCACATAGAGCGCGACGGTAGACACGCTCCGTTGAGTCCTGCCGCAGGATCACCGCGACGGATTTGCCTAAAGCATGACTGGAGGGTTCCGCTTTTTTCTTTCTATTTTCCAGTAGCGAAGGCGATACTCCGCATGATCCTTCCAACAATCACAATAATTTGGAAACAATCATGCAGGACAAACTCAGCCCCATCGACCGCCGGATTCTCCGCCTGCTGCAACACGATGCCGACCTCTCTGCCGCCGAGGTGGCGGAAAAGGTCGAGCTGTCGCAGTCACCCTGCTGGCGGCGCATCAACCGCATGCAGGAAGAGGGATTGATCGAACGCAAGGTCGCCCTGCTCAACCATAAGCGCCTGGGCTTCGGCATCACGGTGTTCGTCGACATCAAGCTGTCGGCACACGGCCGCGGCAATCTGGATGAGTTCGAGCGGGCCGTGGTCGGCTACCCGCAAGTGCTGGAGTGCTACAGCATGGCCGGCGGCTCGGACTACCTGCTCAAGGTGGTGGCCAAGGACATCGCCGACTACGAGCGCTTCCTGCGTGACCACCTGCTGCAGCGCCCGCATGTGCACGAGGCGCACTCACATATCGCCATGAGCGAGGTCAAGCGCACCACCGAGCTGCCGCTGGATTAACGCCCTGCCCTGCGCGCCCGCCAAGCGGCCAGCAACGATGGGCCGAGCGCGGTGAGCGCCGAGCCGAGCACCACCACCACGGCGCCGGCGTAGGCGATCCAGTTGACCTGTTCGGGTAGCACGTGGTCCGGCCACCAGGTCGAGGCCAGGGCCACAGAGACGAAAGTCACCAGCGGTGTCAGCGCCAGAGTCGCGCTGACCCGCGAGGCCTCCCAGTGCGCCAGCGCCTCGGCGAAAGCGCCGTAGGCGACCAGGGTATTCAGGCAGCAAGCCAGCAGCAGCCAACCTTGCAGCGGGCTCAGTTGCAGCGCTTGCAGCGGCTGCGCCCAGGGCGTCAGCAACAGCGCGCAGGCCAGGTAGATGACCATCATCACCTGCACCGAACTCCACAGGGTCAACAGTTGCTTCTGCGCCAGGCCGTAGAAGGTCCAGACAAAGGCAGCCGCCAGCACGGTCAGCACGCCGGTGGTATAGGTGGTCAGCGAGGTCAGCAGCTCACCCAGGCGCTGGTTGAAGAACAGGCCGAAGCCCAGCAGCATCACCATCAGGCCAATCGCCTGGCCCAGGCTGAAGCGCTCGCGAAAGACGAACAGGCTGCTGATCAGCAACAGGATCGGCGCCACCTGGATCACCAGTTGCGTGGTCCCGGGGCTGAGCAGATTGAGTCCGACCAGATACAGCACGTAGTTGGCCGTCAGCCCGCCGATAGCCAGCGCCAGCAGCCAACCGCCCTTGCGTCCCAGCGGCCGAAAACGCGGCAACCGGCGACTCGCAGCGAGATAGGCAAACAGCAGAGAACCGGACACGGCCAGGCGATACCAGGTGACCGTTACCGGGTCCATCACCTGCAGGACTTCTTTCAGCTTGATCGGCAGGATGCCCCAGAGCACGGACGTGATCAGGGCGAGCAGCAGGCCGTACATCCAACGGCCGGAAGAAATGTGCATGGCAACCTCTGGCAGGCAGCCAACAGAGCATGTCGACCGCAGCAGAGCATTCTAGGAGAGGCCACCACACCGACACAGCAACAGTTCAGCACAGTTGCCGAGCGAAACTGTACTGATCGGCAACCCAGAAACGCCAGCCGACCGGCGCCAATAATCCATAAAATCCGCTAAAAGCCTCTAACAAGCCGCCAAAATCTACCATCTGTCGTTTTGCCAAGCAGGCCGCATTGGCCACAGTAGACTCAGGTTATCCAGCACCTGCAGATGGAGTCCCCGCCATGTTCGGCCAACGCACCGTCGACCCCCAACCGGGCACGCATTACCGCAGCTCACGCGTCAGCGCCGTCAACGGCCAGTATTTCTTCGCCACTCGCGAAGGCACGCTGGAGGGCCCCTACCTCTCCCGTCACGACGCCGAACAGAGCATCGTGCGCTATATCGAGCGCATGGTCATGGCCGACAAGCTGATGCGTCATAGCAGCGAGCACATCGACAACCTGCAACGCCGCGAAGCGATCAAGCACAATCAGGAGCTTTGAGCGCTCCCACCTACAGACGCGCCAAGCCCAAATCCCCCCGATGCGCCGCGAGATGCGGCAGCACTGCGGCCAGCAAAGGCTCCTTGAAGGCATCCTGAAAGCGATGCGCCAGGCCCGGAATCAACTTGAGTTCGGAGCCCTTGATATGCGCAGCCACGTGTACCCCATGCATTACCGGCAATAGCGGGTCGGCCGTGCCGTGCACCACCAGCGTCGGCACGTTCAGGCGATTGAGCAACTCGACGCGGCTCGACTCGGCAAGAATCGCCAGCAGCTGACGCTGCACGCCTTCGGGATTGAAAGCGCGGTCATAGGCCTGTTCAGCCTGATGCAAGAGCAAGGCACGATCATCATGCACCGTCGGGCTACCGAGGGCCGCCAGCAAGTCCGCCTGTTGTTGCAGTGCAGCCTCGCGACTACCGGCCTCACGCCTTGCCAGCAACGCCACCAACGCATCGCTGGGCGCGGGCAATCCTTGCGCACCCGAACTGGTCATCACCAGCGTCAGACTGAGAACGCGCTGCGGCGCCAGGTCTGCCAAATGCTGCGCGATCATGCCACCCATGCTTGCGCCCAGAACATGGAAGCGCTCGACACCGAGCTGGTCCATCAGCCCCATAGCATCACCGGCCATGTCACGCAGGTGATAAGGCGCACCAAGCGACAGCCCCAGGCGATAGCGCAGCACTTCGTACGGCAGGTTGATGTTCGGCGCAGGCCGCCGCCAGGTGCTCAGCCCGACATCGCGATTGTCGAAGCGCACGACGCGAAAGCCCTGCTGACACAGGCGTTCGACCACCTCGTCAGGCCAGTGGATCAACTGTCCGCCCAGCCCCATCACCAGCAGCAGCGCCGGGTCGCGCTCACTGCCGATGCTTTGATAAGCCAGACGCACCTCACCGACATCCACATAGCGAGTCGGCTCGGACAAGTCGCAATGATTGGCTGCAAAAGCCTGCAGACCGCACAGCAAAGCGGCCAGGAAAATGAATGCACGCATGAAAACACCAGAAACGCAGAACCCCACTGAAACGCGATTCTGGTGAAAATCGTTCGACGGCGCTGCCACACAAGCGTGACAGTTTGATGAAGGGGGACGAACGGTTGCCCAGACGGTGACCAGAAGTGCGATCCAGAGCGTCGCGAGCGCCCCTCCTACCTATCCGTAGGAGGGGCTTCAGCCGCGACCACTCCCGGGGAATCAGGCCAGCTCGGCGCGCAACTGCCTGGCGGCGGCCACCATGTTCACCAACGCCGCCTCGGTTTCCGGCCAGGCGCGGGTTTTCAGGCCGCAATCGGGGTTGACCCACAGGCGTTCGAGCGGGATACGCCGCGCCGCCTTGCGCAACAACCCGACCATCTCGGCGCTGTCCGGCACCCGTGGCGAGTGGATGTCGTAGACGCCCGGGCCGATCTCGTTGGGATAATCGAAGCGCTCGAAGGCCTCCAGCAACTCCATGTCCGAACGCGACGTCTCGATGGTGATCACGTCGGCATCCATCGCCGCGATGGCCTCGATCACATCGTTGAACTCGCTGTAGCACATATGAGTGTGGATCTGGGTTTCGTCACGCACACCGCTGGCGGTGAGGCGGAAGGCCTCGGTGGCCCAGTCCAGGTAGTGCTGCCAGGCGGCCTGACGTAACGGCAACCCTTCGCGAAACGCCGCCTCGTCGATCTGGATGATCTTGATACCGGCTGCCTCCAGATCCACCACTTCGTCACGAATCGCCAGCGCCAGTTGCTGCGCCTGCACTTCACGTGACACGTCCTCGCGCGGGAACGACCACATCAGCATGGTCACCGGGCCGGTCAGCATGCCCTTCATCACCTTGTCGGTCAGACCCTGGGCGTACTTGATCCATTCCACCGTCATGGCCTTGGGTCGGCTCAGGTCGCCAACGATCACCGCCGGTTTGACGCAACGTGAGCCGTAACTCTGCACCCAGCCGAAGCGGGTGAAGGCATAGCCATCGAGTTGTTCGGCAAAGTACTCGACCATATCGTTGCGCTCGGCCTCGCCATGCACCAGCACGTCCAGCCCCAGGCGCTCCTGCACCTGTACCGCCTGGCGAATTTCACTCTGCATGACCTCGGTGTATTCGGCCGCACTCAGCTTGCCCTGCTTGAACGACTGCCGCGCCAGGCGAATCGCCGAGGTCTGCGGGAAGGAGCCGATGGTGGTGGTCGGCAACAATGGCAGTTGCAGGCACTCACGCTGTTGTTCGATGCGCTCGGCGAACGCCGACTGGCGCTGGGCATGACGCGGACGAATCGCCGCCAGACGGGCCTGCACCTCGGGTTTGTGAATACGCCCTGAAGCCGCACGAGCAGCCTGTACTGAGCGGCTCGCTTGCAAGGCGGCATGCACAGAAGCGTCTTCCGGCACCTCCAGGGCCTTACCGAGCAATGCGACCTCCTGACATTTCTGCACGGCAAAAGCCAGCCAGCCTTTCAGCTCGGCATCGAGCTGGTCTTCGCGCATCAGGTCCACCGGGCTGTGCAGCAGCGAGCAGGACGGCGCGACCCACAGCCGGTCGCCCAAACGCTCGTGAGCGTGGCGCAGCACCTCAAGGGCTTTCTCCAGATCGCAGCGCCAGACGTTGCGCCCGTTGACCACGCCCAGCGACAACACTTTATAAGCCGGCAGACGGTCGAGAATGGTCGGGTACTGCTCCGGCGCACGTACCAGGTCGATATGCAGGCCATCTACAGGCAGGTTGGCGGCCAGACCGAGGTTGTCTTCCAGGCCGCCAAAGTAGGTGGCGATCAGCTTCTTGCACGGCTCGCGCTGGATCAGGTTGTAGGCGCGCTCGAAAGCGTTCTTCCACTCTTGCGGCAAATCCAGCACCAAAATCGGCTCGTCGATCTGCACCCATTCCACGCCCTGCGCGGCCAGACGCTGGAAGATCTCGCCATAGACCGGCAGCAGACTTTCGAGCAGCTCCAGCTTGTCGAAGTCGCCTCCCTTGACCTTGCCCAGCCACAAGTAAGTCAGTGGTCCGATCAGCACCGGTTTGACCTTGTGCCCGAGAGCATGCGCCTCAGCCACTTCCTCGAACAGTTGCTCCCAGCTCAGGGCGAACTGCTGATCCGCGCTGAACTCCGGCACCAGGTAGTGGTAGTTGGTATCGAACCATTTAGTCATCTCCTGGGCGTGGGCGCCGCCACAGCAAGTACCGCTGCTCTTGTTTGCAACGGCTCCACGCGCCATGGCGAACAGGGTATCCAGCGTCGGCTTGCCGGTAGCCGGACGGAAACGCTCGGGGATGACGCCAAAGGCCAGCGAATGACTGAGCACCTGGTCGTACCAGGCGAAATCGCCCACCGGCAGCAGATCGATGCCGGCATCCTTCTGCAATTGCCAGTGCTCGGCGCGCAGACGCTGGCCGACGGCGCGCAAGCCGGCTTCGTCCAGCTCACCTTGCCAGTGGGCTTCGAGGGCTTTCTTCAGTTCGCGGTCGCGGCCGATGCGCGGGAAACCGAGGGAATGGGACAGGGCCATGTCGTGAAACTCCAGAATCAATCGAGATGGCGCCATTCTCGGCATCGACACCGAGTGAGACAAACTCAAGATTTTCGTCTTGATCTAAAGATTTGCTCATGTAGGCTGTATGAACCATTTTCATCCAGACACGCCACTGGATGAGTGAAACCTTTTAGAGAACCGCCATGCTCGAGCTACGCCACCTGAAAACCCTGCACGCCCTGCGCGAGACCGACAGCCTGGTGGAAGCCGCCGAGCGCCTGCACCTGACCCAGTCGGCCCTTTCGCACCAGTTCAAGGAGCTGGAAGAGCGTCTGGGCATGCAGCTGTTCGTGCGCAAGACCAAACCCGTGCGCTTCACCAGCGCCGGCCTGCGTCTGCTGCAACTGGCCGACGCCACCCTGCCCCTGCTGCGCGGTGCCGAGCGTGATTTGGCGCGCCTGGCCGGTGGCACCGCTGGCCGCTTGCACATGGCCATCGAATGCCACAGCTGCTTCCAGTGGCTGATGCCGACCATCGATCAGTTCCGCGACGCCTGGCCGGAGGTGGAACTGGACCTGGCCTCGGGCTTCTCCTTCGCCCCGCTGCCCGCGCTGGCCCGGGGCGATCTGGACCTGGTGGTGACTTCGGACCCACTGGAACTGCCCGGCATCACCTATGTACCGCTGTTCACCTACGAAGCCATGCTGGCGGTGGCCAACCAGCACCCACTGGCCAGCAAGGCCTGCATCAGGCCAGAAGACCTGGCCACGGAGACGCTGATCACCTACCCGGTAGAGCGCGACCGCCTGGATATCTTTACCCGCTTCCTTGAGCCTGCGGATGTGGAACCCGCCCAGGTACGCACCTCCGAGCTGACGGTGATGATGATGCAGCTGGTGGCCAGCGGCCGCGGCGTCTGCGGCCTGCCCAACTGGGCGCTGCACGAATACAGCTCACGCGGTTATGTGACGGCCAAGCGCCTGGGCGAAAAAGGGCTGTTCGCCACACTCTACGCGGCGATTCGCACCGACATGCTCGACGCGCCATTCATGCGCGACTTCCTGCTCACCGCCAAGGACACCTCCTTCGCCAGCCTCGAAGGCGTCAGCGTGGCGCGCTGAGCGTCGCCTCACGGGGCAAGGATCGAGCGAATGTCGTAGGGCGGGTTAGCCGCCAGCCACCTTCCGCAATCCCCCCCCCCCCCCCCCCCCGCAATGTCTGTTGCGGCGTAACCCGCCATCGGCGCAACGCGTTTCATCGCCTGGTGGGTTAGAAGCTTCGCCCCGGGGCGGGGCTCCTACATCCTTGTGGGAGCCCCGCCTCGCGGCGAATGAGGCAGTGAACGGCTACCCGCCAATTGCCTTGTTACAACTCCCGCCTTGCCGCATTGTGACCAACAGTCATAGCATGACCACCGGTCACAACTCTTCGCGGAAAGCCCATGCGCTACCAGGATCAACTCTTCCAGCAACGGGAAAACGCCCTGCTGCAATCCGCTCGCCAGCTATTTCAGGAACAATCCTGGGATCGCGTCACCATCGCCGAGGTGGCCCGTCACGCCGGCATTGGCAAGGGCACGGTGTACAAGCACTTTTCCAGCAAGGAGGCGCTCTACGCGCGTCTGGTGCTGGACTGCTCGCGCCAGCATCTGAGCGAACTGCGTGAGACCGCAAACCAGGCGCCGCCTCGCGAAGCCATGCGCCATGTGATTCGTCGCGCCTTCGAACAACTGCTGGCCGACCCACTGCAAGCCCAACTCTGCCTGCTGTGCGACCGCCCCGCCTTCCAGGAACGCCTGGACGCGCCCTACCGTGAACAGTTCCTCGAGCTGGAAGGTCAGTACATGGCGCTGTTCAACCAACTGCTGCAAGGCAGCTTCAGCGAACTGCAACTCTCCCCCACTGATTGCCAACGCCTGCTGTGGGGCGTGGAGGCTTGCGTCAACGGCGTGATGGCCCGCATCGCCTCCGGCGGCTTCGCCCATTGGGCCGAACCCATCGAGCTGGACGCCTATTTCCAGCGCGTCACCGATTTCATCATTGCCGGCCTGCAAGGCCAGGCCGCCGCGCTGCACGCAGCGCCTGCACTCAGCGAGTAAACCCACATGTTCGCCCGACTCAGCAAGCGTCCCTGGATCATCGCCATCGTCATCGCCGTCCTGCTGCTGGCCTGGCTGTTCAGCGGCGATCGTTTCGTCGCTCGCGACGATGTCGAGCCCGACCAACCCGCCACCACCAACGATCTGGCGCGCGTCGAAATTCAATGGCTGGAAGCGCAACCCATGCAACGCCAGCATGTGGTGCAGGGGCAGATCGAAGCCTGGCGCCGGGTTGAATTGCGCGCCCAGGTCAGCGGCAACGTGCAGAAGCTGGATCAGGACAAGGGCAACCGCGTCGCCGCCGATCAACTGCTGCTGAGCATTTCGCCGGATGACCGCCCGGCGCAGGTCGCACGCAGCGAGGCCGATGTGCGCCAGCGTCAGAGTGAGGTCACCGCCGCCAAGCGCCTGCGCGAACGCAGCCTGGTGTCGGCCAACGAGCTGATGCGTCTGGAGAGCGAGCTGGCCAAGGCCCGCGCCGAACTCGACAGCGCCCGCCTGCAACTGCGCAACACCAAGGTGAAAGCGCCATTCGCCGGCATCTATGACCAGCGCATGGTCGAGCTGGGCGATTTCGTCCAGCCCGGTCAAAGTCTGCTGACCCTGGTGGACATCGACCGCCTCAAGGTCAGCGCACAGATCGCCCAACAGCAGGTGACCCAGCTCGAACTGGGGCAACTGGTAAACATTGAACTGCTCGATGGCCGCACGCTGCAAGGCGAGCTGCACTTTATTGCCGCGGCCGCCGACCCGGGCTCGCGCAGCTTCCGTATCGAGGTCAAGGTAGACAACCCGAACGGCTTGCGCCTGGCCGGGGCCAGCGCCACCCTGCATATCCAGACCGGTGAGAGCATGGCCCATCGCCTGTCCCCTGCCCTGCTCAGCCTGGATGAAAACGGCCGCCACGGCGTCAAGTGGGTCAACGACGCACAGCGCGTGGAGTTCACTCAGGTCGAGCTGATCAGCGTCGACAACCAAGGCGCCTGGGTCAGCGGCCTGCCGCCGAAGGTAGCGCTGATCACCCTTGGCCAGGGCTTCGTCCAGCCCGGCCAGCAGGTGATGGTTCAACTCGCCGCCGAGGGCAGTTGAGATGCATACACTGATTGCCGCCGCACTCGACCGCAGCCGCACCACCATCCTGATCCTGCTGTTCCTGCTCTGTGGCGGGCTGGTGGCCTACATTGCCATGCCCAAGGAGTCCAACCCGGATGTGGCAATTCCCATCATCTACGTCTCGGTGACCCTCGAAGGCATCAGCCCGGAAGACGGTGAGCGTTTGCTGGTGCGCCCGCTGGAACAGGAGCTGCGCAGCCTGGAGGGCGTCAAGGAAATGCGCTCGGTGTCCAATGAGGGCCATGCCTCGGTGACCCTGGAATTCGACGCCGGCTTCGACGCCAAGGTAGCGCTGGCCGACGTGCGCGAGAAGGTCGATACCGCGCGCAGCAAGCTGCCTGAAGAGGCCGACGAGCCGACTGTCACCGAAGTCAATGTGGCGCTGTTCCCGGTGCTGTCGGTGGGCCTGTCCGGCCCCATCGCCGAAACCGAGCTGGTGTATATCGCCCGGCGCCTGAAGGAGAACGTGGAAGGCATCGCCGAGGTGCTCTCGGTGACCATTGGCGGCGACCGTGAAGACCTGCTGGAAATCGTCGTCGACCCGCAAGTGCTCGACAGCTACGGCATCGATTACAACGAGCTGTTCAACCTGGTCAGCCGCAACAACCGTCTGGTCGCCGCCGGTAGCCTGGACACCGGCGCCGGCCGCATGAGCATGAAAGTGCCTGGGGTCATCGAAGACCTCGAAGACGTGATGCGCATGCCGATCAAGGTGGTCGGCGACAGCGTGGTCACCTTCGCCGACGTCGCCACCATCCGCCGCACCTTCAAGGACCCGACCGGCTTCGCCCGTATCAACGGCCAGCCGGCTATCGTGCTGGAAGTGGCCAAGCGCAGCGGCGCCAACATCATCGAGACCATCGATCAGGTCAAGGCACTGATGGAGCAAGCCAAGCCCCTGCTGCCGCCAGGTGTGGAAGTCAGCTACATCATGGATCAGTCGCAGGAAGTGCAGAACATGCTCGGCGACCTGCTCAACAACGTGCTTACCGCCATCGTCCTGGTACTGATCCTGGTGGTGGCGAGCATGGGCATGCGTTCGGCGCTGCTGGTCGGCCTGACCATTCCCGGCGCCTTCCTCAGCGGCATCCTGCTGATCTGGATGCTCGGCTTCACCCTCAATATCGTCGTACTGTTCAGCCTGATTCTGGTGGCTGGCATGTTGGTCGACGGCGCCATCGTCGTCTCTGAACTCGCCGACCGCTACCTGCAGCAAGGCCAGACGCCTCGCCAGGCCTGGGCCAATGCCGCGACACGGATGGCCTGGCCGGTAATCGCCTCCACCGCCACCACCCTGGTGGTGTTCCTACCACTGCTGTTCTGGCCCGGCGTGGTCGGCCAGTTCATGAAGTACCTGCCGGCCACCGTGATTCTCTGCCTGTTGGCCTCGCTGGCCATGGCCCTGGTATTTCTGCCGGTGCTCGGCGCCGTCACTGGCGGCCAGGCGCGCCCACAGCCCCCCAGCGCCAGCCGCGCCGGCAACGCCTACCGCAATCTGCTGGCGACGCTGCTCAAGCGCCCGGGGCTGACCCTGCTCGGCATGCTGGCGCTGATCGCCCTGATCTACGTCGGTTACGGGCGCTTCAACCATGGCGTGGAATTCTTCCCCGACGTCGAACCGGAAAGCGCGCAGATCTGGCTGCGCGCACGCGGCGATCTATCTGTGCAGGAGAAGGACGCCCTGCTCCAGCAGGTGGAAAAGCAGGTGATCGGCATGCGTGAGGTCAAGGCGCTGTATGCGCGCTCCCTGGCCCAGCCGGAAGGCCAGCAAGGCCAACTCGGCGCCGACGTAATCGGCACCCTGCAATTTCAGTTCGTCGACTGGCACCAGCGCCGCCCGGCCAAGGACATCCTCGCCGAAATGAGCCAGCGCACCGCCGGCATTCCCGGCGTGGTGCTGGAGTTCCGCAAGCAGGAACAGGGCCCCACCGACGGCAAACCGGTGAAACTGCAGATCAGCTCACTGGACCCTGCACTGGGCGAGCAGTGGGTCGAGCGTATCCGCGGGGAAATGCACAAGCTCGGCGGCTTCGCCGATATCGAGGACGACCGCGCCCTGCCCGGCATCGAGTGGCGGATCAAGGTCGACCGCGAGGCCGCCGCGCGCTTCGGCGCGGACGTACTCAGCGTCGGCAACGCGGTGCAGATGATCACCAACGGCCTGAAACTGGCGACCTACCGCCCCGAGGATGCCACCGACGAAGTGGACATCCGTGTGCGCCTGCCCGGTAACTGGCGCTCGCTCGACCAACTCGGCCGCCTGACCCTCAACACACCGGCCGGCCAGGTGCCGCTGAGCAACTTCGTCGACCTGCAGCCTGCGCCCAAGGTCGGCACCCTGCGCCGCGTCGATGGTGACCGCACCATCACCCTGCAGGCCGACCTGGCCGAAGGTGCGCGCCTGGACGAACGCCTCAAGGCGTTGCGCGAAGCGCTCGGCGATGTACCGGCCGAGGTCAAGGTGAAGTTCGCCGGCGAGGATGCCGACCAACGCGAGGCGGCCACCTTCCTGATGACCGCCTTCGTCGTCGCCATCTTCCTCATGGCGATCATCCTGGTGACCCAGTTCAACAGCCTCTACCAGGCAGCGCTGGTACTGTCAGCCATCGTCCTGTCCACCGCTGGCGTGCTGATGGGTCTGCTGGTCAATGGCCAGTCGTTCGGCATCGTCATGGTCGGCATGGGCCTGATCGCCCTGGCCGGCATCGTGGTGAACAACAACATCATCCTGATCGACACCTACAACCAGTTGCGTCGCCAGGGCCTGGAACCGCGTGAAGCGGCGCTGGAAACCGGCAGCCTGCGCCTGCGACCGGTGCTGCTGACTGCCGTGACCACCATCCTCGGGCTGATGCCCATGGTGCTCAGCATCAACGTCGACCTGGTGACCCCGAGCCTCGGCTTCGGCGCCCCCTCGACGCAGTGGTGGACGCAACTGTCGAGCGCCATCGCTGGCGGCCTGGCCTTCGCCACCGTGCTGACCCTGCTGCTGACGCCTTGCCTGCTGGTACTCGGTGCCCGCTTCGAGCGGCGTCCACCGCCGCTGGAGACCTACGACACCGACCTGCTCGACCTGCCGGAGCATCTGATCGCCGCCAAACCCGACAGGGCGCAGGTGCAGCGCACCAGCTGACGCCGAACCGCCCAGGAATACATGGCAAAACGCCAGATATCGCCTAGGCTAACCAGCAACGATGCTTAGGGCGGGAATGGAAAGGCAGCAGGGATGCTTTTAACAGACAGCAGACGCGCAAGGCGTCTTGCAGAAACGACAAAGCCCTCTCTCGGAGGGCTTTGCTTTTCCACTCGCTTGGCATTGGCCAGCGCAAGGAAGAAACACCGAGCTAACGAAGTGTATGGGGTCGGCATCCTGCCTGTTGGCCACTTCGTTAGCCCGGTAACCGGAGAGTAGTCCAGGCAGTGGCAATGTGCCAAGCCTCAATTGCGCGGCATATTTCACAGAGCGAAGACACTTCCCTGGCAGCTCTCGCCCCCGCCAGAAATCCCCCAGCACGCTCGCATGACGGCTGATCAGCACCCTCTCTCGTGACGTTGAGAACAGCACAGCGCTCTTATGCACAACTTACGAGCAGGGTCTTACTCCAGTGCCATACAACTAAGCACAAAAGATAATGTTTTTATGGCGCCATAAAAATAACACACTAAAAAGCTGTAACTATTTTTTGGCGCCTAAAAAATAGCAATTATAAGTAACTGTTTTAACTAGAAAAAATATTAAAGGAAGTGATCGATACACAATTCATAACTTTTGGTTCACGTTTTGCTTGAAATGCCAAAACAGCCAACTTAGTATCCGCGCCAATTCGAGCACGCCATTCGATTGCAGTAACCATTACGCAATCTTAGTGGCGTACTTAATGAACACGGATGTTGGCCAGTTCAAATCGGCCAGCTCAATTATATGAGAGAGGGATCTATGCGAATCAGCATCTTTGGATTGGGTTATGTGGGCGCCGTATGCGCCGGTTGCTTGTCGGCTCGCGGCCATGAGGTCATCGGCGTCGACGTATCGCAAACCAAGATCGACCTGATCAATCAAGGCAAGTCCCCCATCGTCGAACCCGGCCTCGCCGAACTGCTCGAAGCCGGCGTCAACTCCGGCCTGCTGCGTGGCACCACCGATGTGGGCGCCGCAGTACTGGCCAGCGAGCTGTCCTTCATTGCCGTGGGTACGCCGAGCAAGCGCAATGGCGACCTCGACCTCGGCTACATGGAATCGGTATGCAAGCAGATCGGTGCCGCCCTGCGCGACAAGCAGGAACGTCACACCGTAGTCGTGCGCAGTACGGTCCTGCCGGGCACGGTAAAGAACGTGGTGATCCCCCTGATCGAAGCAGCGTCCGGTAAGAAAGCCGGTGTCGATTTCGGCGTGGCCACCAACCCGGAATTCCTCCGTGAAAGTACCGCCATCAAGGATTACGACTTCCCGGCCATGACCGTTATCGGTGAACTGGACGAACAGTCCGGCGACCTGCTGCAGGAGCTGTACAGCGAGCTGGACGCTCCGATCATCCGCAAGTCCATCGAAGTGGCGGAGATGATCAAGTACACCTGCAACGTCTGGCACGCGGCCAAGGTCACCTTCGCCAACGAGATCGGCAACATCGCCAAGGCAGCCGGCGTCGACGGCCGCGAAGTGATGGATGTGGTCTGCCAGGATCACAAGCTCAATCTCTCCAAGTACTACATGAAGCCCGGCTTCGCCTTCGGCGGCTCCTGCCTGCCCAAGGATGTGCGCGCCCTCTCCTACCGCGCCGGCAGCCTGGACGTGGAAACACCGCTGATCAGCTCGCTGATGCGTAGCAACGCCGCCCAGGTGAAGAAAGCCTTCGACATCGTCACTCACTACGACAAGCGCCGCATCGGCCTGCTGGGCCTGAGCTTCAAGGCCGGCACCGACGACCTGCGTGAAAGCCCCCTGGTCGAGCTGGCCGAAATGCTGATCGGCAAAGGCTATGAGCTGCGTATTTTCGACAGCAACGTCGAGTACGCCCGCGTGTTCGGCGCGAACAAGGAATACATCGAATCGAAGATCCCTCACGTTTCCTCGCTGCTGTGCAAGGAGCTCGATGAGGTGGTCTCGCAATCCGATGTACTGATCATCGGCAATGGCGAACAGCGCTTCGCCGAGGTCATGAACAGCGTCGGCGACGACAAACAGATCGTCGATCTCGTGGGGTTCATGGCGCATGCCACCCAGGCCAACAAGGAAGGCATCTGCTGGTAGCAGACAGCTAACAAGAACAGAGGCGGCACCAGTCAGGTGCCGCTTGGTTGGTTATGGCGTGTCGCCAGCTCACTGCCCATACGATCCGAATCGATGTTTACAGGAGTGACAGCATGATTCCTCTGATTTTGTCCGGCGGCAGTGGCTCCAGACTCTGGCCGCTCTCACGCAAGCTGTATCCCAAGCAGTTCCTGGCCCTCACCGGCAGTGAGACCCTGTTTCAACAGACGCTCGGCCGCTTGGCCATCGAGGGCGTCAGCAAGCCCATCGTGGTGTGCAACGAAGAACATCGCTTCATCGTCAGCGAGCAACTTGCCGCTATCGGCAACGAGGCGCAGACCATTCTGCTGGAGCCGTTCGGCCGCAACACCGCACCGGCCGTGGCCATCGCCGCCATGCACCTGCTCGCCGCTGGCCGTGACGAGCTGCTTCTGGTTCTGCCGGCCGATCATGTGATCGAAGACCTGCCGGTATTCCACAGCGCTCTCGGCGTGGCTCGCAAGGCTGCAGAGCAGGGCGAGATGGTGCTGTTCGGCATCCCTGCCGAGCGGCCTGAAACCGGTTACGGCTATATCAGGACCGGCGAGCGATCCGGACTGCCGGGTGGCGTTCTGTCAGTCGAGCAGTTCGTCGAGAAGCCCGACCTGGCCACAGCTAGAGAGTTCGTGGCACAAGGCGACTACGTCTGGAACAGCGGCATGTTCCTGTTCCGCTGCAGCCGCTATCTGGAAGAGCTGCAGCGCCACGATCAGGACATCTACGACACCTGCCAGCTGGCGCTCAGCCGCAGCAAGAGCGACCTGCAGTTCATCCGCATCGACCCCAGCTCCTTCGAGTGCTGCCCGGACAACTCCATCGACTACGCGGTGATGGAAAAGACCGAGCGCGCCTGCGTGGTGCCGCTCGCAGCAGGCTGGAACGATGTCGGCTCCTGGTCCGCGCTGTGGGACGTTCAGGACAAGGACGACCAGGGCAACAGCCGCTCGGGCGATGTGGTGATCCACGACAGTCAGGACTGCCTGGCCCACAGCCAGAGCAAGCTGGTGACTCTGGTCGGCCTGAAGGACGTGGTGGTGGTCGAGACCAAGGACGCCGTGATGGTCGCCCACAAGGACCGTGTGCAGGACGTCAAGCAACTGGTCAACACCCTCACCTGCGACGGGCGTGCCGAGGCGCAGAACCATTGCCAGGTCTATCGCCCGTGGGGCAGCTACGACTCCATCGACAGTGGCAACCGCTTTCAGGTCAAACGCATCGTGGTCAAGCCAGGCGCCAGCCTGTCGCTGCAAAAGCACCACCACCGTGCCGAGCACTGGATCGTGGTCTCCGGCACTGCACGGGTGACCTGTGACGACAAGACCTTCCTGCTCTGGGAGAACCAGTCGACCTACATCCCCATCGCCGCCGTTCACCGCCTGGCCAACCCCGGCAAGATTCCTCTGGAGATCATCGAGGTCCAGTCCGGCAGCTATCTGGGCGAGGACGACATCGAGCGCTTCGAGGATGTCTACGGCCGCACCGACACCACGGTCAACTAGCGACTTTCAGCGTCACAGCGGCTGACGCTCGTACACGGCTTCACTGGAGGAAGCACGTCACATGCCTAGGTTATTCAATGGGGTCGACACCTCATCCGGTATCGGCAAGCTGTGCGGTTGGGCGTGCCTGATCGCCCTGCTCGCGCTTGCCTCGGAAATGGTCGACCCGAGCTACCTCGACCCGTCGCATCAGAAATTCATCTTTCTGATCGGCGCGCTGGGCATGTGGCGTTACGGCAACGCCGCCACTCACTACCTGCGCGGCATGTACTTCCTGCACTGGCGTTTCCCACGCATGCGCAAGGCCGTCGAGCGCATGGGAGCCGCGGCGCTGCCCGAGCACATGTTCATGGTGGTGACCAGCTTCCGCATCCCGACCCATACCACCTTCAAGGTGTACCAGTCGGTGTTTCAGGAAGTGCAGCGGATGCCGGTGCCCTGCACCGTCATCGCCTCGATCGTGGAGAAAGGCGACGAGAACTTCATCAAGGACATCATGCGTCAGGAAGTCCGCGACCGCGACGACATCAAGCTGATCATCGTGCGCGCCCGCGGCACCGGCAAACGCGACGGTCTGGCGCATGCCTTCCGCGCGCTGTCCCGGCAGATGCCACTGGAGAACGCCGTGGTCGGTGTGGTCGATGGCGACACCATGATGCTGCCCGGCTGCGTCGAGCGCGCCGTCAGCATGTTCGCCTATCTGCCCAGCGTCGGCGGCATCACCACCAACGAGTTCTGCGAGGTGGAAGGCAGCAAGCTGATGCAGGAGTGGCACACCATGCGCTTCGTCCAGCGGCACATCAACATGTGCTCGATGGCACTGAGCAAACGCGTGCTGACCATGACCGGGCGCCTGTCGTTCTTCCGCGCCAGCGTGATGACCAACCCGGAATTCATCAAGGACGTGGAAGCCGACTTCCTCGATCACTGGCGGCTGGGGCGTTTCCAGTTCCTCACCGGCGACGACAAGTCCTCCTGGTTCAGCCTGATGCGCGCCGGCTGGGACACCTTCTACGTGCCCGACAGCCACACCCTGACGGTGGAGCATCCACCAGACAACAGCTTCCTGCGCGCGACCCGGCAACTGATGTACCGCTGGTATGGCAACTCGCTGCGGCAGAACTTCCGCGCCACCCGACTGCTGGGCCTCGACCGTCTGGGCCTGTTCACCATGTACGTGCTGTACGACCAGCGCGTGTCCATGTGGACCTGCCTGATGGGCCTGAGCGCCTCGGTAGTGGCCGGCCTGCTGTTCGGCATCCAGTACCTGTTGCTGTACCTGTTCTGGGTGCTGTTGTCGCGCACCCTGGTAACGCTGTTGTTCTTCTTCGCCAAGCACCCGGTGCATCCGATGTACCCCTTCGTTCTGTATTACAACCAGATCGTCGGCTCGGTGATGAAGGTTTACACCATGTTCCACATGGACCAGCAGAGCTGGACCCGGCAAAAGACCACGCTCAGCAACGGCAGCGTCAGTTTCGATGCGGCCCTTAATCGATGGACGTCGAAGACGATGTTGTTGTCCTCCATTGCCATCTTCTTCGGGGTCATTTCGGTCCTGCTAGAACTCACGCAACCTTAAGTAAAGGCGCGAATGCTATGAGTAGCACCACTGTCTTACCTGTAAACGTTGTTCACGAAGCGATCGATGAGCGCCAGTTCGTCCGCGCCAAGATCCCCGCCCGCATCAGCCTGCAAGGTCACGGCCTGAACGGCGTGGAATGCGAGATTCTGGACATCTCCCTGGGCGGCATCGGTCTGTCCTACGAGCAGCCACTGAAGCTCGGTAGCCTGTTCCACGGCTCGATCAAGCTGAAGCTGAACCAGGTCGACCTGAACATCGACACCAAGCTGAAGATCGTCTCCCAGCGCGGCCATGAAGTGGGTGCCGAGTTCGTCGAGCTGGATCGGCAGAAGCGCGACATCCTGCGCTACATCATCTCGGCCTACATGTCCGGCGACATCGCCGACATCAACGGCCTGTTCAACGTGATGCAGCGCGAGAACTACATCAAGGAGCGCAAGACCAAGCAGGCCAGCTCGCGCACGCCCACGGAACGCCTGAAGGCGGCGCTGGGCTCGATGCTGTTTCTCGGCGCCGGCCTGGCCGCGCTGAGCCTGATCGTCTACAAGAGCTACCTGTTGTTCTTCCAGATGCCGGCCGCACAGGCGGTGGTCAGCGCCAATGCCTACGTGGTGAGCATGCCGGAGAACGGCAACCTCAAGTACCTGATCGGCCCCGAGCAGACCAGCGTGAGCACCGGCCAGCCACTGGCCAGCGTGTCCACGCAACTGGCCAGCAGCCTGACCAGCCCGACCGACATCGCCGCCCTGGCCAGCCTCTCCGAGCAGGATGCAGCCGCCCTGCTCGGCCGCGTGACCGTCGAGACGGTGATCGCCAGCCCCTGCGACTGCAGCCTGTACTTCCCCCGCCCGCGCATGGATGGCTTCGCCTACAAGCAGGAGCAACTGGTGCATCTGCTGCCGCAGGATCAGCCGCTGAACGTCAAGGCCAGCGTGCCGTTCGAGCGCATGGACAAGATCGAGCGCGTGCGGGCGGTCGAAATGCGTGTGCTGGGTAGCGACGCCATCTACAGCGGCGAGATCGTCGCCAGCCGCGTCGACGACCAACGGCAGATGGTCGAGCTGACCATCAAGCCGGATCAGGAGTTGCCGCGCAGCGCCTATCAATTGCCGACTGCCGTCGACTTCAAACTCGGCCTGCCACTGCGCTGGACGTTCTGAGGTCGCCATGCCGGTCAGATACCTTCTTTGCACAACCGCCCTGACGCTGGCTCTCGCCAGCTCGGCGCATGCGGCGCGCAGCCTCGAGCAGGTCCGTTATGCGCTGTTTCAGGACAGCCAGGCAGAGGTCGAAGCAGACCTGCGCCATCTGGCCGCGCGTGGCGACCTAGGCGCCACGCGCCTGCTCGGCGAAGTGTTGGCCGGCCGCAGCCCAGCGAATACCACGCAGGCCATCGACCTGTTCAAGCAGACCTTTGCCGATGGCCGCGGGGACATCGGCGCGCTGATCCCCCTGGCCCGCCTGGTGGACAACAAGCCGCGCTGGCGCGAAGCCAATCGCGCATACATGCGCCAGGCGCTCAGCCGCTTTACCGCTGGACGAGACTTCATCGCCGTCGACACGCGCCTCGAAGTGTTTCTGGTCTACCCCGAGCTGTTCACGCAGGACGAGGTCACCCGCCTGATCGAGCTCTATGACCGCGCCTGCCTGATCTACTGCCACGCGCCGCTGTACCGAGCGGTGGCAGCAGCCCGCTACGGCGAAAGAAGCGAAGCCGAGAAGTGGTTCCAGCTGGCCGTGGAAAGCGACCCGCGCGCCGTGCAGCGCTACTACGAGTTTCTTGGCGAGCAGCGCAACCTGCTGTTTCGCGCCTTCGCCGAACGCCTGACGCCGCGCATGAACGCCCTGCCGGTCGACCTGGTGCACCGCATCGCCCAGCAGGTGGCGAACATCCGCAACATCGAGATCAGCACTTACAACAACAACCGCCCGACCACTCGCGCGCAGAACGACGAAGAAAAGCAGGCCCGCGAAGTCAAGGCGAAGGCCCATGCCAGCCTGGTCGAACAGCTCGACCGGGAAGTGCTGCAGTGGCTGGACAACGCCATCGAGCGTGATTTCGGCCCAGCCATGCTGAGCAAGGCCAGCTTCCTCATGACCGCGCCGGACCGCTACAGCCCGGAGCCGGTGCTGGCCCTGATCCAACGACTGGAACAACGCCAGGGCGAGAACCTGACCCTGAGCATGGCCGAACGTGAAAACCCGATCACCCCGCAGCGCATCAAGGCACTGCGCGCCAGCCTGCACATGGTGCTGTGGCGCACCCTCGATCCGCGCTTGAGCCAACGCCTGATCAACGAGCTGCAGGCCGAGCAGTACCCCGAGGCACAGCTGCTCGAAGGCGACCTGTACAGCCAGGGCGGGTTGGACGAGCCCGATCAGGATCGCGCCCTGGAACTGTACATGGCAGAGGCCCGCCAGGGTTCGGTGAACGCCCTGCTGCGCATCGCCCGCCTCTATACCTACGGCCGCGCCATCTGCCGCGATAACGGCAAGGCCTACGCCTTCGCCTATGCCGCCCACGAGCTGGGCGACCAGCGCGCCACCGACCTGATGCACTCGCTCAGCACCCGGCTCACGCCTGAACAGCGCGATATAGCCGCCGCCGAAGGCAACCGTCTTATCGAGGAATCCATACTGTGAGCGCTCCCAATTCCCTTGGCCGCGCAGCCTTGCTGCTCGCCTTTCTGCCACTCGGTCTGCTGCACGCGGAAGAAGCCAGCATCACCTCGCCCGAGCTGGAGCCGGTCACCTCGCTGCTGACGCACAAGCTGTTCCTGCGTACCGGCTACGGGCCGGACGAAACGCGCCTGGGCGAAGACCGTCGCAGCTTCTTCAGCCTGCGCTATGAGCCGTCCTACCGCTGGTACTCCCCCGAACAACGCTGGGCCAAGTGGGAAGCCTTCGGCCGTCTGTGGCTCAACTACGACACCGATCCGAATGCCCTGCAAAGCGACGAGGGCAACGACGAGAACCTATCGAGCCGGCGCCATGCATACAGCGAAGCCCGCGAGTTCTATGTACGCCGCAACCTGCTGGGCGACGACCCGCGCTTCTCCGCGACCTTCGGCCGCCAGCGCTTCAGCGATCGTTTCGGCATCTGGTGGGACGATAGCATCGAAGCTCTGCGCCTGGACTACAACGACAGCTTCGGCAAAGGCTTCGTCGCCATCGCCGAGAAGTTCTACTACTACAACTCCGACGACAACCGACTCGACCCGCGCGACAAGAAGATCCGTTACCTGATGGCCGAGTACGCCTGGCGCTGGCATGCCGATCACTGGATCGGCGCGCGCCTGCTGCACGAGGACGACTACTCGGGCAGCTCGCCGGATGATCGCCAGGACTTCGATGGCCTGCGCTACGGCGTATTCCTGCACGGCGACACCCGCCACCTGACATCGCTGGTCAGCGACTACCACCTGGAAGTCGCGGCACTCGACGGCAGGCTGGAAACCACGCAGAACAATGGCCTGCGCGACAGCGGCGACAAGACCGGCTGGGCCGTGGTGGCGGATGTCGGCAAGCGCTTCGAGACACTGCCATGGACACCACGCGTTGGCATCAGCGGCGGCCTCACCGATCGCCCGGACGACAGCGGCAGCGACGGTTTCACCCTCAACCGCATCCAGTCCGACCGGCGCAACGACCCGCTGAGCTACAGCAGTCGCCTGGTCAGCAACCTGGTCAGCGTCAACCTGAGCAACCTGGCCTTCTACGGCATCGTGCTGGAAACCCAGCCCACCGACCGCACTGCGTTGGATATGCGCATCAGCGATCTGCATCTGCGTAACCGTTCGGCGCAACTGCCCCTGCGCACCACCAATGAAGGCGTGGTACGCGATACCGGCTCGTCCCATCTGGGCCAGGTGCTCGACATCAACCACTACTGGCGCATGTTCCCGCTGGCCTACGACGGCAAGCGCGTACAGCTCAACACCCTGGCCAGCCTGAGCTACTTCAAGGCCGGCAGCGCGCTGGAGATCGGTGATGACTATCAACTGACGCTGGGCATAACCCTGACTTACTGACCGAGAGCAGCGCTAGCATGATCTTCGCCTCCAACGTCTTCCTGTTCCTGTTCCTGCCGGTGTTCCTGCTCTGTTACTACATAGCCAAGGACCACTGGCGTTCGTACGTGATCGTGCTCGGCAGCTACCTGTTCTACGCCTGGTGGCGTCCGGACTTCCTGCTGCTGTTCGTTGCCATTTCGTACTGGAACTACTGGTTCGGCCTGCGCATCAAGGCGCGGATCGATGCCGGCGAGAAGAAGATCGCCTTTCGCCTGTTGACCGTCGGCGTGATCGGCAACCTGGCCACGCTCGGCTACTTCAAGTACGCAAACTTCGGCGCCGATGTGCTGGTGGCGGTGCTGGAACCGCTGGGCATCAATACCTTCACCCTGGAACACATCATCCTGCCGCTGGGCATCTCCTTCTATGTGTTCCAGGCGCTGAGCTACATCGTCGACATCTATCGTCGCAATGCCGAGCCGACCAATCGCTTCGTCGATTTCGCCGCCTATATCGCCCTCTTCCCGCAACTGATCGCCGGGCCGATCCTGCGCTACAGCCTGATCGACAAGCAGCTGAAGAACCGCACCCATTCGCTGGAGCTGTTTTCCCTGGGTGCCTGCCGCTTCATGCTCGGCTTCATCAAGAAGGTGCTGATCGCCGACTCCCTGGCGCCGATGAATACCCTGTTCATTGGCGGCGGTGGTGAACTGCAGATGGCCGACGCCTGGTTCGGCCTGCTGATCTCCGCCCTGCAGCTGTACTTCGACTTCTCCGGCTACAGCGACATGGCCATCGGCCTGGGCATGATGATGGGCTTTCGCTTCGCCGAGAATTTCAACCAGCCCTATATCGCGCAGAGCATCACCGAGTTCTGGCAACGCTGGCACATGACCCTGGCCGACTTCCTGCGCGACTACGTGTACATGCCGCTGGTACGCAAGCGCCTGGCCGGCATGCTGGTCGGGCTGGTCATCACCATGGTGCTGTCCGGGCTCTGGCATGGGCCAAGCTTCGCCTTCATCTTCTGGGGGCTGTTCTTCGGCATTGCCATGGTGGTCGAGCGCAAGCTGGGCATCGCCACCAAGGTCAACACGCCCTACAACTTCTGGCGCAATGCCCGCTGCATGTTCGTGCTGGCCTCCTGCATGCCGCTGTTCTTCACCGGCAATCTGCCGCACGCCCTGCAGGTCTATCAGGCGCTGATCGGCCTAAATGGCATCGGCTCGCTGGACCTTTACTGGTTCGGCACCTCGGCCATGACCATGACCTTCACCCTGATCGCCCTGCTGTGGATCGTCATTGCCGGCGGCATCAACATTCGCTACTACGCCGGCACGCACAAGGACCAGTACTTCATGCAGCACGTCGGTGGCTTCAGCGCCCTGTTGCTGTGGGTCGGTTTCCTGCTGACGCTGACGCGCCTGGCCGCGAACTCCTTCTCACCTTTCCTGTACTTCCAGTTCTGAGGATGCCCCCATGTTTCCGGTGATGAACTCGGCCAGCAAGATCAACGGGATTCTCTTCTGCGTGATGCTGTGCGCCATGTTCCTGTACTCGCTGCCGACGGTATTCGCCTTCGCCGGCGCCCAGACCCAGGCTCTGTCGCTGTTTCTCGACGGCAAACTGGTGCGCAAGTTCGAGCAGTTCTACGACAAGCAATTGTTCCTGCGCGACCCGTCCGTCGAGCTGTGGGCCAACATCCAGCACGCGATCTTTCGTGAGGGCGCCAGCGGCGTGGTACTGGGCCGTGACGGCTGGCTGTTCACCAACCAGGAATACCTGCAGCCCAGGGACCTCGAGGGCAACCTGGAGCGGCAGATCGTGCTGATCGACAAGGTGCGCGCGCAACTGGCGCAACAGGGCGCGCGGCTGATCGTCCTGCCGGTTCCGATGAAGCTGGACACCTACGCCGCACACTCCACCTATACCCCTTCGCAGCAGATCAGCGGCCTGTACCAGCACTTCAGCCAGCGCCTGCACGACCACGGCATCGATACCGTGGATCTGCGCAGCGCCTACCAGAGTGCGGCCGCCACCGAGCAGCTGTTCCTGCGCAACGATACCCACTGGAGCCCGAGGGGCGCCGAACTGGCAGCCCAGACCCTGGCCGCGCAGTTTCCTGAACTGCAGGGCGAGACCCCTTACCTGACCCAGGCCGTCAGCGAAAAAGAGGTGACCGGCGATCTGCTCAACTACCTCAAGTTCGACCCCAGGCTGGCGCCCAGCTATTTCGAGCCGGTGCATATCCAGCTCTACGAAACCCTGCAGCAGAGCCGCAACGACCTCGCCGACAGCCTGTTCGGCGAAGAGGCCGTGTCACTGGCGCTGGTCGGCACCAGCTACACCCGTATCGATGACTGGAACTTCGTCGGTTTTCTCAAAGAGTCCCTGCAGCGCGACCTGGTAAGCGTCGCGCTGGAAGCCCGCGGCCCGTTCCAGTCGATGAACGAATTTCTCGCAGGCCCAGCCGCGAAAAGCGGTGAGTTGCAGACGGTGATCTGGGAGTTCCCCCTGCGCACCCTGCTCGCCCAGCGTCAGATTCCTTCCCCCCTGGCTACGCCAGAAACTGCCCAACACTGACCGAGGTACCGTCGTATGCCTGCCCTCATTTCCCGCGCCCTGATCATCCTGCTGACGATCGCCAGCGCCGCCGCCCAAGCCCAGGACGGCAACGCCGACCTCTACGACCCGGTGGCTCCGGCCAACTCGGCTTTCGTGCGAGTCCTCAACCTCAGCGAACGCAACATCGAAGTCACCCTCAGCGGCAAGAACAAGCCCCAGGTCGTCACCGGCGGGCAGTTCGGTGGCTATCGCTTCGTCGCGCCGGGCAAGCAGCGCATCGCCGTGGCCAACCAGGCGATCGAGCATGAGCTGAAGGCCAACACCGCCAGCACGGTGATCTACCGCGACGGCCAGCTGCTGCTGATCGCCGACCAGTTCGTCAACGAGCCGCGCAAGGCGCAGATCGCCTTCTACAACCTCACCGACAAGCCGGCAGCGTTGAAGACCGTCGACGGGCAGCACGTGGTGGTCGACACCATCGAGCGCGACGAGACCGGCAGCCGCATGGTCAATGAGCTGAAGATCGCCTTCGCCGCCTATGCCGACAGCGAACAGCTGATCGGCTTCGACGAGCTGTTCCTGAAAAAGGGCCGCTCCTACAGCTATGCCCTGCTGCCCGCAGCCAACGGCTACCGCGCGATAACCCTGGCCAACAGCATCGACCCCAGCGAATAAACCCGAACGGCTGGCCAAACAAGTGAGCGGACGATGATCCCAACGAGCATGAAGCACTATTTTCTACTGGCCATCGGCAGCCTGATCGCAGCGGGTGTACAGAACGCCTCCGCTGCAGCGCAGGGCGAAAAGACCGATGAATGCACGGATTTGCAATGCCTGATCTGCCCGCAACTCAGTGCGCCCGAGGAATATGCCGAAGGCAACATGAAGTCACTCAAGCAGATCGTGCCGGGGAGCGATCGCTGGCTATTCCGTTCGGAAGTCGACCTGACCAACGATTTCGGCATTCCACCGGCCATGCAGCCGGAGTTCGCCCGTCTGATGCGCGCGTTCGCCAGCCATGGCACCCAGGTGGCGGTGGCCGTGCAGCCGACTCGCGGCCTGATGCATCGCGCCCAGCTGCTGCCAGGGCAGATGCATGGCTTCGACTACGCGCGGGCCAGCACCAACCTGCGCAAGTTCATGCAGCAGATGCGTGATGGCGGCGCCATCGTTCCGGACATCATGACCCTGGTGGAGCAACCGCCGAAGGATTTCTTCTTTCGCCGCGACCACCACTGGACCCCGGTAGGTGCAGAGGCCACCGCCCGGGTCACCGCCGACGCCATTCGCCAGCACCCGGTCTACGCGCAACTCCCGCGCAAGGGCTACACCACCGAGCGAACCCTGACCCTGTCCAAGGACGGTACCCTCAACCTCGGCCTGGCGGCGATCTGCGGCAACCACTTCGGTTATCAGTTCGTGCCCGGCTACCAGACCGTGCCGGAAGACAACGACGCCGCCCTGCTGTTCGAAGAGCAGCCCGACCCGGAGATCGTCCTGGTCGGCACCAGTAACTCCGCCGCCCGTGAAGACGAGACCAAGCAGTTCAACTTCGACGGTTTTCTCAAGCAGTACCTGGGCAGCGACCTGATCAACTACGCCCTGCCCGGTGCGGGCCAGGACGGCTCGCTGCTGGAATACCTGCTGTCGCCCAACTACGCCCCGGACAAGGCGCCCAAGCTGATCATCTGGGAGCTGCCGGCCAACTACCGCCTCGATGGCGACCTGACCTACCGCCAGCTGATCCCGGCCGTCAACGGCGGCTGCAAGGCCAGCGACAGCCTGCTCGAAGCTCGCGTCGAACGCCCGGCCATGGGCCTCAACGACCGTCTCGAACTGCTCAGCAACGCCGGTGCGCAGCTCAAGGACCTCAAGGGCCGCGATGCGGTGCTCGACATCCGCATTAGCGACCCCAACATCAAGAACTTCTACATCATCACCTACTACGACAACGGCACGCGCGACAAGGTGTGGTTCCGCCGCGAGGCCATCGTCACCGGCGGCCAGTACTACCTGGAACTGAGCCGCGCTGCGGAGTTCCGCGACGCCAACCTGCTGTCAGTGCTGCTCGAGCCTACCCAGGTCGTGGAGCAGCCCTTCCAGATCGAGACCAAGCTATGCCTGTAAGGATTTCGCCCGGCCGCCTGACGATCATGCTGGTGCTGCTCGCCGGCCCCATGAGCGCCAGCGCCACGCAGCCGATCTGGAGCAACCACACGCCGAACATAGCGGCGCAGATGACGGGCGACTACCGCAACGAGAGCTGCCCGAAAAAACCGCCTGCCGCCTACACCGGGCACCTGCAACTGGACAGCAAGTACGACCAGAGCGACGCCAGCAAATCGCGACTGGTAGCACGCCAGAGCAAGGACACCGAACGCATCCGCCAGCAGGTCAAGCACTACATCGGCGGCTTGGTGAAAGCGACACAGGTGTTCCAGCGCACCAGCAAGGCCAACGAAGCCACCACCGCCCTGGCCTGCCTGAACCTGTGGCTCGATGCCTGGGCCAGTAAATCGGCGCTGCTCAGCGACGACGCCAGCAAGACCGGCGTCGCCTCACGCAAATGGGCGCTGGCCGCCATCGCTTCGACACTGCTCAAGGTGCAGGCCTTGAGCGATCAGCGCTATCAGTTGAGCGCCGTTCAGACGCGCTGGCTGGGCCAGCTGTCGGCCAAGGTGATGGCCGAGTACGAGCCGCGCCGCTACGACAGCGGCATCTACTTCAACAACCACGACTACTGGGCCGCCTGGGCCGTGGCCGCCACCGCCATGCTGCTCGACGACGACCGCGCCCTGGCCTGGGCCGATGTCGCGCTGCGCCGCGCCTTTACCCAGCTCACCCCCGGCAAGGGCGACTACCAGTACCTGCCCCTGGAGGTCGCCCGCGGCCGCCTGGCTGCCGACTACAGCCACTACGCCCTGGTACCGCTGATGTTGCTGGTGGAGGCCGCCGAACATAACGGTCGCCCGCTCACCGAGCAGGAGCGCGAGAAACTCGCCGGCCTGGCCAACTTTGCCGCGCGCGCCGTACTGGAGCCCAAGACCCTGGCGGAACTGACCGAGCGCCAGAGCGAAGTCGGCCCGCACAAGATGGTCTGGGTGCTGCCCTTTCTCACTCGCTATCCGCAGCACCAATGGGCCGCACGCCTGTATCAGGCACACGGCAAAGCCATCAATCATTACAGCCAGGTGGGCGGCGATCTGAAACCGCTGTACCCCCAGCTCAACTGACTCAGGATGCCACCATGTCCCAGGCACTGACCCTCTCCCGCGCGCTGCTGCTGACGGCCTGCGCAGCCTGCAGTCTGAGCGCCCTCGGCGGCCCGGCGGCGTTGCACACGCTGGACCCGCAATGGCAACAGCAGCAGCAACAGCGCACCAGCCAGCAGATCATGCAGCACAGCCAGCCACCGGCCTTCGACCTGCAGGCACCGGCGCAGCGCGGCAACGCCAGCCTGGAGCCGATGTACTCCGCCCAGGCGGGCAGCTGGCCCTTCGAGCCGTTCGTGCACAACGGCCTGTTCCGCGCCATCGCCGGCTACCAGGCGCAACACCCGCGCGCCGTGGTCATCCGCGGTGGCAGCGTCAGCCTGACGCAACTGCACGCGCAACTGAACGACCCACAGGTTCTGCGCAAGCATGAAGACGGTTACCTGCTCAGCTACCCGCTGATGATCGCCGAAGACGCCGCCCTGCTCGTCGACGATCAGGTGCTCTACCTCTTCGGCCCGTCGGGCACCGCGCTGATCAACCAGGGCTTGCTGCAGGTAAAAGGCTCGCGCCTGGAAAGCTGGAGCGACGGCCGCGCGCTGGCCACCGACCGCCCTACCCGGCCCTTCATCATGAACTGGGCCGGCAGCCGTCTAAAGGTTGCCGACTCGCACTTGGTCAAGATCGGCTACAACGCCAACTTCTCTCGCGGCATCAGTAGCGGCATCAGCGCGCAGCAATCGGCCACCCGACCGGCGGCGCGCATCCTGATCGACAACAGCCGCTTCGACAGCATGGCCAGCGCCCTGGAGCTGCGCCACAGCGAGGCCCTGATCCGCAACAACCAGTTCAGCCACCTGCAGCAGTACGGCATCGATCTGGGCAACAGCCGCTTCCTGATCACGGACAACCGCATCGACGACGTAAAACACAACAGCGGCATCCGCATCGGCGGTAGCAGCAGCGGGCGCATTCAGAACAACCTGATACTGCACACCGGCAAGAGCGCCATCGAAGTCAGCGAGCAAAGCGGCGCCCTGCTGATCGAGAACAACCGCCTCGGTGCGTCCAGGGGCTACGGCCTGATGCTGCGGCAGATCAACGGCGGCGCCGGGCTGCTGATCGAGAACAACCTGATCGCCAACAGCCGACTCAGCGCCATCGACGCCGGCGGGCTCAGCGGCGCCCTGATCATCGACAACCGCATCCAGTCCACCCCGGAATACGCCATCAGCCTGCGCAACGAGCAGCTCACCGCCGGCCAACTGGTCATCACCGGCAACACTCTGGAAAGCATCGGCAAAGCCATGATCCGCGTGGAAGGCATGCAGAACACCGTGCTGGGCAGCAACCAGTACCGCGCCAACCCGCTATTGCAGAACCTGCTGATCGGCGACCTGCTGCCCCTGCAGAGCCAGATCCTCGACAACACCGTGCGGCGCAACTGCCACCTGCAGATATCCCAGCCCCTGACCGGCACCACTGGCAGCGCAGACGCCCCCACCTGCACCAACTGACCTACGCCAGACGTGGCCAAAAAGCCTGCACTCATCCTGATCCGAGTGCAGGCCAGGCGGTGTCAGCAGGCGATTGAAAAACGTAGGCGAGGCAGGCAAGACAATACCGATGGCGGCCCCACAAAAACGGCCGAAAAACGCTCGGAGTCGCGCTCGACTTTACGTGTTGTAAATGAGCATTTTGACTGGGCTCGCACGCGAGGCCGTTTTTAACGCAGTATTGCCAACGCAGGTAGTTTTTCAACGCCTGCTAACGGTGCTCGACTTTTAGCGTTGAGAACACCGCAGCCCCGGCGCTGGTCTCATTACCGTTGTTGTCGAGCGTGTAAACACCCGCCTTGAAATACAGGTTGTGGCTGGCCCAGGCTGAGTTGAGTACCCCGCTCCAGGTCTTGACCGCACCACCGGGCTCGACCAGGCCAATCGTCAGCCTGCCGTTCTTCGCCAGAAACACCTCATAACTGAAATCCTGATTCAGCTTGATCTTGCTCGACAGCACGATCTTGGTTGCATTGGCGCTGGCCGGATTGCCGCGAAACGAAATCACCACATTGCCATAGCCAGTGGGCGACAAGGATTGATAGCCCAGCATCACCGGGGGCGAGATGCTGTTCTTCGAATGAATCTGGGAAAAGGCGATCAGCCCGTTCGAAGGCACCTGGGTGATTCTCGCCGTGGCGGTCAGCACGTTATCCGCAGCGCTGTAGGGCCAGTTACGCAGAGCGCCGTTGGCGAAGGTCTCGCGCAACTCACTGCGCGGGTAGGTCGAGTTGGCGGTCGTGGTGCCGTTGACCGGCGCCCAGAAAAACAGCTTGCCCTCCTTGGACTGAAAGTAGTGATCCTGATACCCACCGGCCAGAACGGGGGTGGAAATAACGGCGGCGGGAACACCGACAGGGATGGTCAGGTTCCAGGTGGACAGATCGATCATGGGGACGGTGCTCCGAGGGTGAAACGGTGGTCTACGCCCGATCTATCCATGGCCGTGCCAGCATCGCTTCGAGCGTTGAGGCGGAGAATATCGGCACACTCAGCGGCCGTTAACGACCATCCGTCACCATGCTGACGCTATTTTTTTGACTTCAAAAAACATGACCAACAGAAAAAACTATCCACCTATTCATCGTCAAGGAATTTCCCAAGCGAAGCGGCGAGCAGCGCGCCAAAACTGACGGAGTTGGCGCCAACAAGCGCTTTGCAGAAATGTGCGCCAGCTCGCGCTTTGTAGCGCGGCGAGCGTTGCTTCGAGGGCGTTCGACCATTTGCGTTAGGCCAAGGCGAAGCCCCGGAAACGACAAAGCCCCGAAGCGCATTACGGTTCGGGGCTTTGGTTTGGATATGGCGGGAAGATTGGGGATTTGAGCCCGCTTTAGCCTTTGCCCGCGGCCATCGTTGTCAAAAGTCAGCAAAATCAGGCCTTCCCTCCCATCCCTCTGCCTATGCGGCCCTTTGTCGTCCGTTGATTTCGACACTTTTCCGACACAGGACTAGACAAGCTCAAAAGCCATAGGTAGCTTTTGGCCATCACAAATGAGGGATTAAGCCTTCTCTCGCGTCGTATATAGTCTTCTTTGTAACATTCAGCTCGATTCTCGACAGATGATATGTGGCTCACATACATTGCCACCTGTCAAAAGAAACGCCACATAATACAAGGAGGTTCGTCATGAAGATTAATATGGCCCACTTGCGTGAACGCTCAACAGGCGGGGGCTGGATAAATTTCGCAGTATTTGATGCTAGATCTACAACAGGTGATAACGATGGTTTGTTATATCAGCTAACTCAGGCCGCACGTGCATCAGGCTTGCGGGTTGATCAATCTGCATTAGCGTATAAATCTGGCGGAAGAATTCAGTTTTATGGAGATAGAAATTTAGTGAATTTTCTATCCAAAAATTGGATTCCTCAATGGACTCATACTATTGATGTTTAATTTAAGTATGACTTACTAGGCTTGGCAAGTGCTTGGCTTTTCAGAAATACAGAAACAACAGGGTGCAGACTACGATTAATTTTCCGTAAATCGTGGCCTGCACCCTATTATGGCCATCTCTATTTTGATAAACATCAAGCTTGGGTTAAACCAAGCCTCAACCACCAGATTAAATATTGATCTGCACCAATCACCAAAGATGCAAATCATGGGAGTCATATTGAAAAAGCTTAGAAAGGACAAGCTAAGATTTATAATAAGGGCCGCAGAAAAACGCGCAACCAGAAACAGTAGAAAAGCGTCTAAAGGCAAAAGACGTTCCACCAATACAGCAATAGCGCGAAGTACTGACACAACCAGAATAATTGCACCTGGAAAGATAGACATTTACTCACCCAAAGCAGCCGTTCAATTCCTACAATTCCTCAATCATTTTAGAATCAAGGCAAGGTATAATAAGTCAATCCAGATCTGCTTTAGAAACACTAGCAGAATTACAGCAGCGGCTTGCCTTCTACTATATGCAGAAACGGATAGACTACTGCGGCATTTACCCGGACTAAAGATATCATGTACACTACCGCCGATGTCTCCAGGCGGAAAACACAACAATCAGGAATACATAGTTGAAAGTGCGCTAAAACAAATTGGCTTCTTCACGCTAATCGGGCAGAGAACCAGGCAGATCAGAAATTATTCAAGCGTCGCGTTCTGGAGACAACTCTCCGGCAGCATGGCTGATGGCAGCTTAACTGCTTCACTTTTCAATTCCCTCCCTAAAGAGCTAAACGCGTACGCACGCTCAAAGCTCTACCGCGGAACATTTGAAGCAATGGCTAACTGCGTAGAACATGCTCATCCGGCGCCACGAAAAGACGGTTTGAATATACAAGACAAGCGCTGGTGGATGTTCGTTGGAATAAAAGATGACAGCCTTGCAATTTTGGTATGCGACCTCGGCGTTGGGATTCCGAACACAATCCGAAACCACGATAAAGACGTACTATCGAGAATCGCATCCACGATAGGCCTAAAGAATGATACGGATGCTGATTTGATTCACGCGTCGACTTTTGTGAAACGAACACGCACCGAGCTTGGTCATAGGGGAAAGGGCGGCCCAGACCTTAGGTCCATCGTTGAGACATTCCCATCAGCCCTGCTCAGCATTCGTAGCAACATGGGCAGGTACGTGCTAAAAGGTAAAGATCACCGATCCAAAGCTCATAGAAACGAGAAGCAAAACTACATTGCAGGTACTGACAAGCGTGAATGGAAATCAAACATTTCCGAGTCAATACTAGGCACAATTGTTGAATGGAACCTGTCCATCAAGGACATGAAAAAATGACGACCATAAATGTCAATGTTGTAGATTTCAGTGAATTCCCGGGACCTCGATATGAGCAGCACGGACCGAATTCAGGAGAACGCTTCAGACGCGAAGTGTTGCTAGAAGCAATATCCAAGAAACCAGAAAAAATAATAGTCAACCTTGACGGAGTACTTGGATACGGGTCATCTTTTTTAGAAGAAGCTTTCGGCGGCTTAATACGAGATGGCGTACAATCAGAAGTGGCACTTGAAATAGCAAACAATTTAATATCAGAAATAGATCCATCCCTAAAAATAGAAATAACAGAATATATAAAAGAAGCCATAGAGCATCGAAATAAAAATGCCAGAAACTCCTAACCCTGAAGAGCTTATAAAATGGGCAGGCTGGTTACTGAGCCTCGTTCTTGGCCTGATAGGTATCGGCGTAACTTTTTCCGTACTGTACATTCGAATACGTCATGCAGAGAAGCTTGCACAGCGAAAAGAAAGGCATGACGCAATAGACAACGCACTAAGACTACTAACAGACTTCGAGGACAAATCCCTCGACTATTGGACAGCGAAGGACTCGAAGTACACCAAGGCACATATAATCACTGCACAGCAGCGCTTGAGCTTTAGCATAAAGCAGCTCTCAAGAATAACTGCCAGCAATTTCCCAGACAAAGAGATGGCAGAAATAAGAAAAAGTGCCACCCTAGACATGGAAACCAAGCGCCGCCCTATAAGTGCAAATAGTGAAAGAATATTGAGACTATCAATATCAACTAGCAAGATGCAAAATCTTTCACTCTTTGCGAAGAACGGCAAGAGCTGACCGGAACCCATCAAGGCCTCTCGAGAAAAGGGGGCATATTTCAAGTTAGTTATGCTCCTGAAAAGACCTGCCCCGTTTCTTGTCTGAGGTGAAGCAGCATGGCCAAAGAAACCGTCTTCCAATTGAAGCTGGAGCCCGCGCTGCTAGAAGAATTTACGGCAGCCGCTAAAGCTGTACACCGGCCAGCCTCTCAGGTCATGCTTGACCTTATGTACGATTTCATCCACCAGCAGCAGATCATCAGAGAGCATGATGAGTTCGTGCAACTAAAGGTCGCTGTTGCCAGGGCATCGGTAGAGGCCGGTCGTGGTCGATCCAACGATGACGTCGAAGCCGAATTCGCCGCTCGCCGTGCCAAGGGCTAGGATGGAGGTTACCTGGACGCCGAGGCCCTGCAGGGTCGGCTGGATATCTCATTGTCACCGACAGCCCTCTTAGACCTCGCAGCACGGGCTAACAAGGAACGGCTACCAACACTCGTGAGCCGATCCCTCACGAGCACTTCGGCCTTGTGTATCAGACTGAGAGCGTGACGCGATCTAGATTCTCGTTCTGGTGCGTGTCGCCAGAATGTGGCCACCACCGACCCAGAGCTGAGCCTGCAGTGAAGGCAGACCACAGCTCAGTAGATCTGCCTAATTGACACTTTTTACTTCTTCTTGGGTTTGCCTGCGTCGCTTCGTTTATCACGAATTTGACCGTCGTTGTTCCTGCTACGTGGCTGCTCTCCGCCGCCAGGCTTAGGGACATTTACGTGAGGGTTAATCGGCCTTCTATCAGTCATCTTTTTCTTCCTTAAAATAGCTGGTGAGTAGTGTTAAAGCCCCCCTACGCCCTCGCCGGCAATCGGCAGTGACAGAGGATGTAGCGGGTGCCGCACTACACGCTAGCAAAGCGCAATCCTGGGTGCTATGCGACCTTTCGACACCTTGCATGCCGTAGAAAGCAAAAGCCCCCGAAACTCTATGAATTTCAGGGGCTTAGGCTTGAGATATGGCGGGAAGATAGGGATTTGAACCCTAGGTGCCATTGCTGACACAACGGATTTCGAATCCGTCCCGTTCGACCACTCCGGCATCTTCCCAAGCGGCGCGAATCATAACAGCTGAATGCGCTTTGGCGAAGCTTATTTTGAAAATTTTTCGTGTTCTATCAGGCGCTTGTGAAAAAGCCGGGGGCTGCCCGGCCTTCTCTCGCATGGCTCAAGCGGTCAGGCGGGTCAGCGCTTCGCGGTACTTGTCGGCGGTTTTCTGCGCGACGTCTGCCGGTACGGCCGGGGCCGGGGCTTGCTTGTTCCAGCCGGTGGATTCCAGCCAGTCGCGCACGAACTGCTTGTCGAAGCTCGGCGGGTTGCTGCCTTCGGCGTAGCTGTCGGCCGGCCAGAAGCGGCTGGAGTCCGGGGTCAGCACTTCGTCCATCAGGGTCAGGGTGCCGTCTTCGTCCAGACCGAATTCGAACTTGGTGTCAGCGATGATGATGCCGCGGGTAGCGGCGTACTCGACAGCCGTGGTGTACAGCTTGATCGCCGTGTCACGCACCTGGGCAGCCAGTTCGGCGCCGATGATGGCTTCGCACTGCGCGAAGCTGATGTTCTCGTCATGATCGCCCACGGCGGCCTTGGTCGAGGGGGTGAAGATCGGTTGCGGCAGTTTGGCTGCTTCCTTCAGGCCTGCTGGCAGGGCGATGCCGCACACGGTGCCGCTCTTCTGGTATTCCTTCCAGCCGGAGCCGACGATGTAGCCACGCACGATGGCTTCCACGGCGACGGGCTTGAGGCGCTTGGCGACGACCGCACGGCCTTCGACCAGTGGCAGCTCGGCTGCCGGCACCACGTCCTCGACCTTGTCACCGGTGAAGTGGTTGGGCACCACGCCAGCCAGCTTGTCGAACCAGAAGTTGGAGATGGCGGTGAGGATCTTGCCCTTCTCCGGAATCGGTTGTTCGAGAATGACGTCGAATGCCGACAGACGATCAGTGGCCACCATCAGCATGCGCTTGTCGTCGATTTCGTAGAGGTCGCGGACCTTGCCCGAGTAGATCTTCTTCAGGCTCAGGGTGGTGGGTGTGCTCATGTCGGCATTTCCGTTTCTGGCAAACAAAACAGGCGAAACCTTTGCGGGTTTCGCCCATCGATTAACGGCTGGAGCGCGCTGCAGGCCGTTTTTCAACGACCTGCAGGCGCCGATCAGCCGAGATTATCCTGGATCAGGCTCAGCACGCGGCGCGATACATCGGCCGGGGCTACGGTGTTGAGGTCTTTTTCCACGGTGACCTGGACGCCATCGCCAACCGGAGTCAGGCGCACCTGATAGCGCTCGGCGCGGGCTTCGATCTCTTCCTTGCTCGGCGCGCTGCCGAACATGCGACCGAAGAAGCCTGGCTTCTCTTCGTTGATCTGAGCGCCTTCGGCCATGTTGATGTAGTACAGGCCAAGGCTGCGGTTGAGGTCGTCGACGCGCACGTTGCCGAGCTCCAGCGAACGGCCGACGCCAGACCAGGCGCGGTCGAAATCGGCGCCGAGGTTGAGCACCGGGTTGCCGTTGCCGTCTTCGCTCAGGCTGACGCGGCTGGGCGCATCGTAGTCGCGTGCGGCGAGCAGCGATACCGAGCCGCCCTGCTCCACGCCACGGGCCATGCTCACCAGCATTTCGTCGAGCAGTGCAGCTTCGAGGCTGGCATTGCCGCTACGGGCAGCGAAATCGACATCGGCGGTGCTGCCGGCAGGACGCTCGGCGCTGGTGACGAAGACTTCACTGGTGTTGCGCTGCACACCCGGCTCGATGCGCACGCGCACACGGGTTTCGGCGTCCGCCGCAACGCCGGAAACGCGGCTGCTCAGACTGCGCGCCATGCTCGTGGAGAGCTCATCGAAACGCTGCCAGGAGGTGATGAATTCACCGGTTTGCGGACGCTCGCTGGCGATGCGGAAACCGTTGTCCTCGAAAAACTGACGCACCAGCGGCCAGACTTCGGCCGGCACGCGCTGAGCCACGACCCAACGCGAATCGCCGCTGCGCTGCAGGCTGAACTCGCGCTCGTCGGCACGTACCTGCAGGCCTTGCGGGCGCGGCACTTCGAATTCGGCCGGGGTCGCGGTGCTGCTGGCCACCTGGGCAGGCACCGGCAGCAGCGGATCGAGACGCTTGGCCTGGACATCAGCCGGCAATTGCATCGGTGCAGTCTGACGCGCTTCCAGATAGTCGCTACCGCGATCACGGAAGTAGCCATTTTCACCCCAGAGCCAGCCGCAACCGCTGGTGCTGGAGACGATCAGAGCAAGGGCGGAAAATCCGGCCAGTCGCTTCATGCGTAGAATCCTTGAGTTAAGCCAATACACCGCACTGGCGCATGGCCTGGCGCAGCGGTTCGTGACAGCGCGGGCTGAGCCAGGTCAGCGGCAGACGAATACCATCGCCCATCAGACCCATTTCGTGCAGCGCCCATTTCACCGGAATCGGGTTGGATTCGAGGAACAGTGCCTTGTGCAGCGGCATCAGACGGTCGTTGATGGCGCGGGCGATGGCAGCCTCGCCACGCATGGCGGCAGCGCACAGATCGCTCATGGCACGCGGCGCAACGTTGGCGGTGACGGAGATGTTGCCCTTGCCGCCCAGCAGCATCAGTTCGACGGCAGTGGCGTCGTCACCGGAGTAGACGAGGAAATCCTTGCTGACGCGATCCAGTACGTCCTGGGCGCGCTGCAGGTCGCCGGTGGCTTCCTTGATGCCGATGATGTTGTCGATCTTCGACAGGCGCTCGACGGTCTCCGGCAACATGTCGCACACGGTACGGCCCGGCACGTTGTAGAGGATCTGCGGGATCGAGACGGCTTCGGCGATGTGGCGGAAATGCAGGTACAGGCCTTCCTGGGTGGGCTTGTTGTAGTACGGGGTGACCAGCAGGGCGGCGTCGGCGCCGACTTCCTGCGCGGCACGGGTCAGCTCGACCGATTCGCGGGTGGAGTTGCCGCCGGTGCCGGCGATCACCGGGATACGGCCGGCAACCTGCTTGACCACGCGCTTGATCACTTCGATGTGCTCGGGCACTTCCAGCGTGGCGGACTCACCGGTGGTGCCGACCGCGACGATGGCATTGGTGCCCTCTTGCAGGTGGAAATCCACCAATTTGCTCAGGGCCTCCCAATCCAGACCACCCTGCGCATCCATGGGCGTGACCAGTGCCACCATACTGCCCGCAATCATGCAACCGCTCCTGCCGGAAAATTTGAGCCGTAATGGTACTGGTGCCACCAATCCGGCACAAGCAACGGACAAGGGCTTATCAGGTCGTTTGAACACTACCTGCGTTTTTCCGCGACCGGCTATCGGCGCAGGCCGTCGTCCGATGCACAAGGCTTCGCCATTCCCCTCGGCGGTGCTTTTCGCTAACCTGCTGTCTTTGGTCTGCGGCTTCTCGTGCGTGGACCGTTCATCGCTTTAGGAAGGCTGCATGTCCACCCCCCTCGTTCGCGAACAATTCCTCGTCATCAGCGCTCTCGGCCGCGATGCCATGGCCCTGACCAACCTGCTCAGCCGCACCAGCCATGAGAACCGTTGTGCGGTGATCAGCACTCGCCTGAGCCGTCACGGTGAATTCAGCGCCCTGGTGCTGCAGGTGTCCGGTAGCTGGGATGCACTGGCGCGCCTGGAGTCGAGCCTGCCGCTGCTGGCCAAGAAGCATGATTTCAGCGTGGACCTGGCGCGCAGCGCCGCCGCCGAAGTGCGCCCGCAGGCGCTGCCTTATGTGGCCTACGTCAGCGCGGTGTACCGCCCGGACATTCTCAACGAACTATGCCAGTTCTTCATCGACCACCGCGTCGAGCTGGAAGCCCTGACCTGCGACACCTACCAGGCGCCACAGACCGGCGGCACCATGCTCAACGCCACCCTGACCGTGACGCTGCCGGCCGGCACACAGATCAGTTGGCTGCGCGATCAGTTCCTCGATTTCGCCGATGCGCTGAATCTTGATGCCTTGATCGAACCCTGGCGCCCGCAGAATCCATGACGATCTGCTGTGCGTCGGCCCTGCTGCGTTAGAAACAGGTTCGGCCTGCTCATTTACAACTCGTAAACTCCGCGGCCTCACCTGTTTCTGCCTTGCATGGCTCTAGCTCGCGAGATCGCCGACAACCTCTAAATGAAGGAGTTTCCATGCCCGTTGAACTCGACAAAGCCGTTGCCGACTTCCAGGCCGAGGCCACCAGTGGCCAGCAGGTAAAGCTGTCCGCCCTCAAGGGCCAGCAGGTCGTGCTGTATTTTTATCCGAAGGACGCGACCCCGGGCTGCACCACCGAGGGTATGGACTTCAGCGCTCGCTTCGAGCAGTTCAAGGCGGCCAACACGCTGATCTTCGGCGTGTCGATGGACAGCCTGAAGAAGCACGAAAGCTTCAAGTGCAAGCAGGCGTTTCCCTTCGAGCTGATCAGCGACGAAGAGCACCAGCTGTGCGACCTGTTCGGCGTGTACCAGTTGAAGAAGAACTACGGCAAAGAATACATGGGCATCGTGCGCAGTACCTTCCTCATTGATAAGGACGGCGTGTTGCGTGAAGAGTGGCGCAACGTCAAGGTCGCCGGCCATGTCGACAAGGTGCTGGCAGCCGCCGAAGCCCTGAACAAAGGCTGAGCCCCTGCCCTGCAAATGAAACGCCGCGACGGCCAATGGCCGTCGCGGCGTTTTTGTTCGGCGGTAGCCTGGTTTGCCGCTCAGCCAAGCATCGTTGCGGCACATGTGTAGGAGCGGCGCCCCGCCGCGAACATGGGTGGAGCGCAATCGAAAAGCTTCGCCCCGGGGCGGGGCTCCTACACAAGACCGCGCTGGAACCCAGGCACAGCCTTTGCCATCGACGCCTTATTCGGCGGACACCGGTTCGGTACGCGGCCAGGCGTTGATCACGGCCTTGAACAGGGTGGCCAGCGGAATGGCGAAGAACACACCCCAGAAGCCCCACAGCCCGCCGAACAGCAGCACCGCGCAGATGATCGCCACCGGATGCAGGTTGACCGCCTCGGAGAACAACAGCGGCACCAGCACATTGCCATCGAGCGCCTGGATGATCCCGTAGATCACCATCAGATAGAGGAACTGGTCGCTCCAGCCCCACTGGAACAGACCGATCAGCGCCACCGGCACGGTCACCACCACCGCGCCGATATAAGGCACCACCACCGACAGGCCGACCAGCAAGGCCAGCAGCGCGGCGTAATTGAGGCCCAGGTAGGCGAAGGCGATATAGGTGACCACGCCGCAGATGATGATCTCGATGAACTTGCCACGGATGTAGTTGGCGATCTGCTGGTTCATTTCCTGCGCCACCTGGGTAATCAGTGAGCGCTCGCGCGGTAGGTAGCTGCGAAACCACTGGCCGATCTGCTCGCGGTCCTTGAGGAAGAAGAACACCAGGATCGGCACCAGTACCAGGTAGATCATCACGCTGACCAGCATCGGCAGGCTGGACAGGGAGAACGACAGCGCCCACTGGCCAAACTTGCCAGCTTCGCCGCGCATGCTGTCGATCAGTTGCACGACCTGCGCGTCGGTGATCAGGTTCGGGTAACGCTCCGGCAGCAGCAGGAACACCGATTGCCATTCGGCGGCCATACGCGGCAGTTCATTGAACAGCGTACTCAACTGTTGCCAGAGCAGCGGCATCAGCACCAGCAGAAACACCGTCAGGCCGCCCATGAACAGGGTGAACACCAGCCAGACCGCCAGTACCTGCGGCACCTTCAGGCGCTCCAGGCCGTTGACCAGGCCCTGCATGAGAAAGGCCAGCACCAGGCCGGTCAGCACCGGCGCGAGCATGCCGCCCAGCGTCAGCACCACGGCAAAGCCGAGCACCAGCAGCACCGCCAACACCACCGCCTGTTCGTCGGAGAAGTAGCGGTGCAGCCAATCGCGTAAAACCTTGACCATCAGAATTCCTTAACGCAGAGAAGTGCCGGTTCTTTCACTACGCCCGCCACATGAAAAATGGCGCACGCCGCGCATGAATGACCACGGGGATGTGTTTCAAGCTGCAACAGCTGTTCAGGCCTTGCGCAGCCAATAGCGGTAAACGCCTGCCTCGAGCTCTTCATGCAGCAGCGCATGCCCGGCCAGGCTGGCGAAGGCACGAAAGTCGCGCTGCGAGCCGGCGTCAGTGGCGCTGACCTTGAGCACCGCGCCACTGGCCAGGCGATTGAGTTCGAGCTTGGCCTTGAGCAAGGGCAGCGGGCAGCTGAGCCCGCAGGCATCGAGTTCAGCATCGAAAGCCGGTACGTCTGTCATCATCTACTCCTGATAGGTCGGCTAGGATACCCAAGCCGCCACAACCCTGGCCAGCGCGGTAGCTGGCCGGCTACAGTAACGCCTTTGCCTCCCGAGAGCCCTGAGTGCATGACTTTTCTGCGCCCCACCCTGCTGACGCTGGCCTGCCTGTTCGCCGCCCACACCGGTGCCAGTGACCTGCCGTCGCTAGGCGACGCCAGCTCCTCGATCGTCTCGCCCCAGCAAGAACACCAGCTCGGCCGTGCCTGGCTCGGCCTGCTGCGTGGCCAGGTTTCGCAACTGGACGACCCGCAACTGAAGGATTTCGTCGAGTCCAGCGTCTATCGCCTGTCGGAAACCAGCCAGTTGCAGGACCGCCGCCTGGAGTTCGTGTTGCTCAACAGCCCGCAGCTCAACGCCTTCGCCGCCCCCGGCGGGATCGTCGGGGTCAACGGTGGCCTGTTCCTTTATGCCCAGACCGAAGCCGAGTACGCCTCGGTCATGGCGCACGAATTGGCGCACTTGTCGCAGCGCCACTTCGCCCGTGGCGTCGAGGCCCAGCAACGCATGCAGTTGCCGATGATGGCGGCCATGCTCGCCGGCATTGTCGCCGCGGCGGCCGGCGCCGGCGATGCCGGTATGGCAGCGATCATGTCGACCCAGGCCGCTGCCATTCAGGAACAACGGCGTTTCTCCCGGCAGAACGAACAGGAGGCCGACCGCATTGGCCTGGTCAACCTGGAAAAGGCCGGCTACGACCCACGCGCCATGCCACTGATGTTCGAACGGCTGATGCGTCAGTACCGTTACGACGCCCGCCCGCCGGAATTCCTGCTGACCCACCCGGTGTCGGAATCGCGTATTGCCGACACCCGCAACCGCGCCGAGCAGTACCCGGCCACGGGCCGCGAAGATAGCTTGCGCTACCAGTTGATGCGCGCCCGCGTGCAACTGACCTACGAAGAGACGCCGGGCGTTGCGGCCAAGCGTTTCCGCGCCATGCTCGACGAGAACCCCGGCCTTGATGCCGCACGCTACGGCCTGGTACTGGCGCAGATGAAAACCGGCCAACTCGCCGAAGCCGGTGAAACCCTGGCGCCGCTGCTGAGCAAGACCCCGGACGACATCACCTACAACCTGGCGCAGATCGAGCTGGATATGGCGGCCAATCGCCTGGACGCTGCCGAGCGTCGTCTGGAGCGCATGTTCACCCTCTATCCGAGCAACTACCCATTGCAGCAGGCTCGCGTCGATCTGCTGCTCAAGCAGCAACGCATCGCCGATGCCGAGCGCGCCCTGGACAATCTGCTCAAGACTCGCGCCAAGGACCCGGACGTCTGGTATCAGGTCGCAGAGGTACGCGGCCTGAGTGGTAATACCATCGGCCTGCACCAGGCACGCGCGGAGTTCTTCGCCCTGGTCGGCGACTACAACCAGGCCATCGAGCAGTTGGACTTCGCCAAGCGCCGCGCCAGCAACAACTTCCAGCTGGCCTCGCGCATCGATGCCCGTCAGCGCGAACTCTCCGAGGAGAAGCGCCTGGTCGAGCAGATGCTGCGCTGATCCGGAGCATGGCGGTGCGCGCAGCGCACCCTACCTCCCTGATCCCGGATTGCATCCGGGCTTGGGATTTCTGTCTAGCGCGACAGACAGACGACTCGCGGCGCTACCGCCCTCTCCCCCAGCCCCTCTCCACTAGGCGTGCCCCCAATAAATGGGAGAGGGGAGCACATTGCGTAGAACGTGAGTGCGTAGCCCGGATGCAATCCGGGACATCGGCGGCAAATTCCCCGGATTTCATCCGGGCTACGTAAGCCTGTGAATACCGCCCAACAAAAAGAAGCCCCGCACTTGGCGGGGCTCTTTTATTTCAGCGCACGGCTCAGGCGCTTTGCGCCAGGTCCATCAGTTCGCGGTTGGCCACCGCGTACATGGCGTAGTCGGTGCCGGTCGCCGAACGCAGCTCGGTCAGCATCGCCTTCCAGCGGTCGACCAGGCGTTGATGCTGGTCAAGCCACAGGGCCACGCGCGCTTCGATTTCCTGCGGACCATCGGCCATCTGCAGCACCGACACGGTGATCGCACGCTGTTGCCAGTCCAGATCATCACGGAAGGCTTCGCGGGCCAGCGCCTGCCAGTTGTTCTCCACCGGCAGACTGGTGATCTGCTGCAGGTACCAGGACAGCTCCAGGGAGCCGCCCACGGCGAAGTAGGCAGTCGCCACTTCACTGGCATCCTTGCCGGTGACGTCCGCTGCTTCGATGATCGGCAGCAAGGTGTACAGATGGCTGGTGCCGGCGACCACGCGGGCCAGCTCTTCCGGCGTACCGGCCTCGACGAAGCTCTGGTAGCGCGCCAGCCACTGCTCACGGGCCGGGCCCTCGAGCAGTTCGTCCAGACGGCCGACCAGCGCTTCGATACGCGGTGCAAAATGCGCCACGTCGCGCGCAGCGTCCAGCTCGTTACGGCGGCTACGCAGGAACCAGCGAGTAGCGCGGCGGCCAAGGCGCATCAGCTCGTCCATCAACTGCAGTTGCAGTTCGGCCGGGACCTTGTAGTCCAGCGCCTCGATCTGCGCCCACCAGTGCGGCAAGCGGAACAGGTCACGCACGATGACGTAGGCGCCAGCGACGTTGGCCGCGCTCATGCCGGTGGACTCCTTCAGGCGCTGCACGAAGGTGATGCCCATGTGGTTGACCAGGTCGTTGGCGATCTGCGTGCTGACGATTTCGCGCTTGAGGCGGTGACGGCGCATGGCGTCGCCGAACTTCTCGGTGAGGATCGCCGGGAAGGCGGTTTCCATCTCGCGCGCCAGGTACTCATCGTCCGGCACCAGGGACTTGAGCAGCGACTCCTTGAGGTCGATCTTGCTGTAGGAGATCAGCACCGACAGCTCTGGCCGGGTCAGGCCCTGGCCGTTGGTGGCGCGCTCGTTCAGTTCTTCGTCCGAAGGCAGGAACTCCAGGGCGCGGTCGAGCTTGCCGGCGCTTTCCAGCGCGTTCATCAGGCGCTTGTACTCGCCGACACGCTCGCGGGCGCGGCGCTCGGCCAGCGACAGCGCCTGGGTCTGCTTGTAGTTGTTGCCCAGTACCAGCTCGGACACATCGTCGGTCATCTCGACCAGCAGCTTGTTGCGCTGCTTCTCGGTCATGTCACCGCCGGACACGATCTCGCCGAGTAGGATCTTGATGTTCACCTCGTGGTCGGAGCAGTCCACGCCACCGGCGTTGTCGATGAAGTCGGTGTTGCTGGCGCCGCCATGCAGGCCGAATTCGACGCGGCCGAGCTGGGTCATGCCCAGGTTGCCGCCCTCGCCCACCACCTTGGCGCGCAGTTCACGGCCGTCCACGCGCAGCGCGTCGTTGGCCTTGTCGCCGACGTCGGCGTGGCTCTCCTTGCTGGATTTGACGTAAGTGCCGATGCCGCCGTTCCACAGCAGGTCGACCGGAGCCTTGAGCAGCGCGTTGAGCAGCTCGGTAGGCGCCAGCTTGTCGGCAGCGATGTCGAAGCGCGCCTTCATCTGCGGGGTGATGGCGATGCTCTTGGCGCTGCGCAGGAAGATGCCGCCGCCGTCGGAAATCAGCTTGGCGTCGTAATCGGCCCAGCTCGAACGCGGCAGCTCGAACAAACGCTTGCGCTCGACGAAGCTCTTGGCGGCGTCCGGGTTCGGGTCGATGAAGATATGCATGTGGTTGAAGGCCGCTACCAGCTGCAGGCTTTCCGACAGCAGCAAGCCATTGCCGAATACGTCGCCGGCCATGTCGCCGATGCCGATCACGGTGACATTGTCCTTCTGCACGTCGATGCCGCGCTCGCGGAAGTGACGCTGCACCGAAACCCAGCCGCCCTTGGCGGTGATGCCCATGCCCTTGTGGTCGTAGCCGGCCGAGCCGCCGGAGGCGAAGGCGTCACCGAGCCAGAAGTCATATTCGGCGGCGATGCCGTTGGCGATGTCGGAGAAGGTCGCGGTGCCCTTGTCCGCCGCCACTACCAGGTAGGGGTCATCGGCGTCGTGGCGCACCACGTTCTGCGGCGGTACTACCTCGCCTTCCTTGAGGTTGTCGGTAATGTCGAGCAGGCCGCTGATGAAGATGCGGTAGCAGGCGATACCCTCGGCCATCACCTCGTCACGCGAACCGCCGACCGGCATCTTGCGCGGTACGAAGCCGCCCTTGGCGCCCATCGGCACGATCACCGCGTTCTTCACCTGCTGCGCCTTGACCAGGCCGAGCACCTCGGTGCGGAAGTCCTCTTCACGATCCGACCAGCGCAGGCCGCCGCGAGCGACGTCACCGAAGCGCAGGTGCACACCTTCGACGCGCGGGCTGTAGACGAAGATCTCGAACTTCGGCACCGGCCGTGGAATCTCCGGGATCAGGCGCGGGCTGAGTTTGAAGCTGAAATAGGACTTGGCCGCGCCGCTGGCATCGGCCTGGAAGAAGTTGGTGCGCAGGGTGGCTTTGATCAGGTCCAGATAACGACGCAGGATGCGGTCTTCGTTGAGCACGGCGACGTTGTCCAGCGCGGCGAGGATGGCCTGTTCGAGCTTCTGCTGCTTGTCTTCCAGATCCTCGGCGGTGAGCTTGCGCGCGAGGTAAAAACGGGTGCGGAACAGGCGCACCAGCTCCTTGGCGATATTGGCGTGGTTGATCAGGGTCGCAGCGATATAGCTGAGGTCGAAGCCCAGGCGGATCTGCTTCAGGTAGCGCGCGTAGGCACGCAGCAGCGCCACTTCACGCCAGGGCATGGCGGCGGTCAGCACCAGGCGGTTGAACGCATCGTTCTCGGCATCGCCGCCGACGATGTGAATGAAGGCGTCCTGAAGGGTGTCGTTGAGCTGCTGGATGTCGACGTCCAGGCCTTCGGCGTAGGTGAAGGCGAAGTCGTGGATCCAGAATTCGCGGCCGTCATTGCGGCGCAGCTTGTAGGGGAACTCGCCAAGCACGCGCAGGCCGAGGTTCTCCAGAATCGGCAGCACGTCGGACAGCGGCAGCGGTGTATCGGCGTGATACAGCTTGCAGTGCAGTTGCTGCCCTGTCTGGGCCAATGGCTGGTAGAAGCTCATCACCAGCGGTTTGTCGTTGCTCAGGCTGAGCAGGTGCTGCATGTCCACCACTGCCGAGTGCGGGGCGAAACGCTCGCGGTAACCGGCCGGGAAGCCGCCGGGGAATTCCGCCAGGACGTTGGTGCCCTGGGCTTCGCCGAGGCTTTCGACCATCAGGCTGGCGTAGTCGTCCTTCCACGAACGGCAGGCCTGGATGACTTCCTTCTCCAGAAGCACGGGGTCGATCTGGGTCTTGTTCTTCGGGTCGACGCGCAGGATGAACTGCACGCGTGCCAGCACCGACTCGGAGAAGAAGGTCCAGAACTCGCAATCGGTGGCCTGCAGACGCTCCATCAGCACCTGCTGGATCTTCATCCGGGTTTCGGTGGAATAGACGTCGCGCGGCACGTAGGCCAGGCAGTAGCAGAAGCGGCCGTAGGGATCGCGACGCAGGAACACGCGAATCTTGTTGCGCTCCTGAATCTGCACGATGGACAGCGCGGTGTTGAACAGGTCGTCCACCGGGGTCTGGAACAGGTCGTCACGCGGCAGCACTTCCAGCACCTGAGCCAGTTCCTTGCCCAGGTGAGCACTGCTGTCGAAGCCCGAACGCTGCTTGATCACGTCCACCTTGCGGCGGATGTAGGGAATATTCCATACGCTCTCGGCATACACCGCCGAGGTGTACAGGCCCATGAAGCGGCATTCCTTGACCACGTTGCCCTTGGCATCGAGCTCGCGGATGGAGACGAAATCCGGATAGGCCGGCCGATGCACACGGCTCGGCACTGCAGCCTTGGCGAAAGACAACAGCTGCGGCTCGCGCAGGTAAGCCACCGCCTCAGGCTCAATGTGCAGCTCCTCGGCGGACAAGCCGGTGCGCAGGCGCTTGGACAGGCCGAGCAGGGATTTCTCGTCGTAGACGATGCTGCCGCCATCGGCGGTCGGCACGACGGTGAATTCCTCGTAGCCGAGGAAGGTGAAGTGGTTGTCCAGCAACCAGTTCAGGTAGATCTTGATTTCATCCAGTTCGGCCTTGTCCACCTTGAGCTTGGCGCGATCCAGCCAGGCCAGCAGCTCGCGTGCCTTGGCCTTCATCGGCTGGAAGTCGGCGACGCTCATGCGCACGTCACTGAAAACTTCGTGAATGGCCCTCTCCAGGGTTTTCAGTTCGGCGGAGCTGGAGCAGCGGTCGATTTCCAGGAACATCAGCGCTTCCTGCAGCACGCCCTCGCCCTGGGTACCACGCGGCAGGATCTCCAGCAGCTGGCCATTCTTGTCGCGGCGCACGCTGAACACGCTGTTCTGCAGGGTGTGGATGCTGTAACCATGGCGATTGAGTTCCATGCGCACCGAGTCGACCAGGAACGGGATGTCGCCATGCAGGATTTCCACCGCCGTGTGGGTGGACTGCCAGCCGTGCTTCTCGTAATCGGGGTTGAAGGTGCGCACCTGCGGCTTGGCGTGATCGAAATGCTCCAGCATGTGCCAGGCCGACAGGGTGCAGCCGACCAGGTCGGACAGACGCCGCTGGGTCAACTCCTCGAGGGCGATGATGCCGAAGAACTGTTCGGCGAATAGGGCTACTTGTGGCAGCGCCTGCTCACTCACGTGCTGTGCCAGGGCCGCTTGCAGTTGGTGCTGGAAGTCGGCTTTGCTGGCCGCCGTAAAGAACGCCATGGTTTTGCTCCATTGGGCTGGTGGTTCGACAGGAGGTCTGGATCGCTGTCGTGAGGTGTTAGTTCAACGTTAGTCCATGAAGCGACGATGACACTTGCGAGTCGCATGCGGACCGGCGTGAAGGGAGCGACCGACTGGTCACATATAGCCAGCGAGCTTAACGAGGGATGGCCCGCAACCGCTTGCGGCGCTGCGACATTTTCTTTCAAGGCTGCACCGGCACGGTGCAAAAAGAAAAGCCTTGGCCCGCCAGCGGAGCGCGAGCGGGCCAGGGAGAGAGATCAGGTGCCGCGCATCGCTTGGGGCAGCGCCAGTACGATCTGCGGGAACAAGGTGATCAGGATCGCCGCCAGCACCAGCAGGAGGAAGAACGGAAAGCTGGCACGCGCCACCGCGCCCAGGTTGCGCCCGGTGAGGTTCTGGATGACGAACAGGTTGAAACCCACCGGCGGGGTGATCTGCGCCATTTCCACCACCAGGATGACGAAGATGCCGAACCACAGCAGATCGATCCCGGCAGCCTGCACTGCCGGCAGAATCACTGCGGTGGTCAGCAGGATGATCGAGATACCGTCGAGGAAGCAGCCCAGGGCAATGAAGAACAACGTCAGCGCCAGCAGCAACAGGTATGGCGACAGCTGTTTGGCGATGATCCAGTCGGCCAGCGCCGCCGGCAGGCCGGTGAAGCTCATGGCCGAGGTCAGGTACGCCGCGCCGAGCAGGATGAAGAAGATCATGCACGAGGTGGACACCGCGCCCATCAGGCTGGCCATGAAGGTTTCGCGAGTCAGCGCCCCCGAGACCAGCGCGATCAGCAGCGCACCGACCACCCCCACAGCCGCTGCCTCGGTGGCCGTGGCGATGCCGCCGTAGATCGAACCGATCACCGCGACGATCAGCCCTAGTACCGGAATCAGCAGTTTGGCTCGGCGCAGTTTGTCCATGAACGGCAGGCGCTCGCCCTCCTCCGGCAGCTTGCTGCGATTGCAGGCAGACCAGAGCATCAGGTAGCCGCTGAAGATCGCCAGCAGCAGCAGGCCCGGCAGAATGCCGGCGATGAACAGGCGCGAGATCGATACCTGCGCCGCCACGCCATAGACAATCATCATGATCGACGGCGGAATCAGCAAACCGAGCGTGCCGGCACCGGCCAGCGAGCCCATGGCGATGGATTCCGGGTAGCCGCGCGACTTCAGCTCGGGCAGAGAGATACGGCCGATGGTGGCAGCGGTGGCAGCGGAAGAGCCGCTGACCGCGGCGAACAGGCCGCAGCCGAACACGTTGACGTGCAACAACCGCCCCGGCAGGCCCCGCATCCACGGCGCCAGGCCATTGAACATGTCTTCGGAAAGTCGGGTGCGATAGAGAATCTCGCCCATCCAGATGAACAGCGGCAGCGCCGTCAATGTCCAGCTGGCGCTGGAAGCCCAGCTGGTGGAGGCGAGAATCGAGCCGGCCGGCGCACCGCCGAACAGCTCCATGCCGATGATGCCAACGCCGAGCAACGACAGGGCAACCCAGACGCCGCCGCCAAGCAGCACGAACAGCGCCAGCAGCAGGGTGATTGTAATGATTGTGTAGTCCACGGGTTCACTCACGAATGCAGTGCGGCGCTGGCCGCAATTAAAGGTCGAGCCAGCGGGCTCACTCGCTCATCGCCGTACCGGCTTCGGCAGCTTCGAAGCGCTTGCCCTGGCAGGTCAGCACCAGGCGCTCGGCCATCGCCACCACCAGAATCAGCGTGCCCAGCAGCATCGGCAGCTGTGGCAGCCACATGGGAATCGGCAACAGGCCGGACGACACCTCCTTGAACTCGTAGGACTCCAGAACGAACAACGCGCAGTACCAGGCCATATAGGTAGCGATCCCCAAACCGACCAGCGTGGCCAATACATCGACCACACGGCGACCGCCAGCGGGCAGCAGACGCAACAGCAGTTCCACACGGATGTGCGCGCCACGTTGCAGGGCGTAGGGCAAGGCGAGAAAGCCCGATGCGGCCATCGCGTAGGCGGCGAACTCATCGGCGGCGGGCACCATGGTGCCCAGTTGGCGGGCGACGATCTGCGCCACGACCAGCATACAGATCAGGACGAGAAACACGCCGGACAACCATCCGGACAGGGTGTAGAGCTTGTGCAGTGGGGTCATTAACAACGGGCTCCCTGGTCAAGCCACGAGAAAAGCCCGCCGCAACCAGTGCGGCGGGCAGCAGAATCACGGCTGGTAGGTGTCGAGAATCGCCTTGCCATCGGCACCAGCACGCTTGAGCCACTCATCGGTCATGCTCTGGCCGATCTGCTCGAAGCCGCTCTCTACCGCCGCCGGGGCTTGCTCGGATACCTGCATGCCATTGTCGGCCAGGGTCTTGACCAGCTCACTGGTCTTTTCCTGGGCAATCGCCCAGCCACGTTTTTCGGCACGCTCAGCGGCAGCCAGCACGGCAGCCTGAGTCGCTTCCGGCAGGCGGGCGAAGGCACGCGCGTTGACGATGACGAAGTTCTTCGGAATGAACGCCTTGACGTCATAGTAGTAGGAGGAGAAGTCCCAGGCCTGGGAGTCCACACCGGTGGTCGGCGAGGTGAGCATGCCGTTGATCATGCCGGTGCTGAAGGCTTGCGGTATTTCGCCGGTCTGGATCACGGTCGGCACTGCGCCCATCAATTCGGTCATGCGCGAAGTGGCCGGGTTGTAGGCACGAAACTTCATACCCTTGAAGTCATCCATGCTCGCGATCGGCGTCTTGGTGAAGATGCTCTGCGGCGACCAGGGCATGGCGTACAGCAGCTTGATGCCCTGCTTGGCCAGGCGCTCTTCCACAGCCGGGCGGCTCGCGTCCCACAGGGCCTGGGCCTGCTCGTAGTTGCGCACCAGAAACGGCACGCTGTCGATTTCGAAGATCGGATCTTCGTTACCCAGTACCGACATCAGCACGTCACCCACCTGCACCTGGCCGGTCTGTACGGCACGTTTGACCTCGGGGCGCTTGAACAGCACCGAGTTGGCGTGCACGCGAATAAGCAGTTCGCCGTTACTGGCTTTCTCCACATCCTGCGCGAACTCCTTGGCCACGGTGGTGATGAAGTTGCCATCGGGGTTCTCGGCGGTCATGTTCCAGCGCTCGGCGGCCTGGGCACCGAAGCCCAGTGCGCAAGCCAGAGCGGTAATGGCGAAACGCGATGCGATGCTTTTCATGGTGCTCTCCTGTTCATTGTTTTTTGTGCGCCGCAAGGCGCGGCTGGAAGACGATTTCGAGTCTCAGCGCATCGCACTACCCTGTCCAACTAGAAAAACCGGAGGCGCATGATCGGAAATCGTTATGGGATGAAAAGGGGCGTTTTCGCGACAAATGCACCAGCAGCGGGCAGCCGTTTCCGGGCCCGCAGACCAGCGAATGGAAGTTAATCAGGCGCTTTGCTGTTCCGGCGCTGGCGCGACTCGCGCCATGCAGGCCTCGCCCATTTCCTCGGCGTAGACGTCCAGTGCTTCGCAGGCCAGGGCGATGATGTCTTCACTGAGTTCCAGGCCCACGCCTGTACGCCAGGTGGCTACCACCGGCAAGGGCGGCGGCTCGGGAACCTCGTCGAGAATGGTCAGCAGGCCTTGCTTGAGTTCGTCATGTACCAGCGCTGGCGGCAGCGCGCCGATACCGAAACCGTCGCGCACCAGACGCGTCATCGCGGCGATGGAGTTGACGCAATTGATGCGTGGCGCACTGACGCTGCCGGCATGCAGCAGGTTGAGAATGTCCTGATGCGGCCGCGAATTCTTCGAGAAGGTGATGATGCGCTCACGTGCCAGCTCCTCCATCGAGGCGTAGCAGCGGTGGTACAGCGAACCGGTCGGGACGATCCAGCGCACCGGAAAGGCAGCCAGTTCCAGATTGCGCACGCTGTCGCCGTTGACCATGTCGGTCTGGAACACGATATCCAGATAGCCCTTGAGCAATTGCTCGTTGAGGTTGCGTGCGGTGTCGGCCGTCAGCTCGATCTCCACCGCGGGGTAGCGCTCCATCACCCGTGTTACGAACGGACTCAACCAGGTGTGAATGACGGTATCCATAGCCCCGACGCGAATACGCCCCTGAATGTTGCCGGTATCGCTGATCGACTGCTTCAAGGCCTGCATGGTGTCGATCATGCGCTCGGCATATTCGAGCACCTTCTGCCCTTCCGGGGTCAGCGATACGCCCTTGGAATCACGCAGGAAAAGACGCGTGCCGAGTTCATCCTCGAGCGCAGCGATGCGGCTGGAAATGGACGCCTGGGTGCTGAACAGCTTCTCGGCTGTCAGGCGGAAGCTCTTGAGCCGTGCCACCCAGACGAAGGTCTCGAGAAATCTCAAATTCATGCCGTAACGCCTCTTCGCAATGTTCTTCTCAGGGGCTGATTTGCAGCGCCCACGCAGCCTCAGGCGTAGCAGGTTGTATGCCAGAGGTTTTTCGCCCAGCCGATGAATTTTCCTATCGCTGGCCCCCTGTTTTTTCTCGTTGGACGCAGCCGAACAACGCTTTGAAGAATGGCGCCGCGCTCTGCGCAGACCACAACAACATCATTCAAAACGCGCTCTGCCAAGCAGCCGCTCTCGTCGGCTGCGCGCTCCCAACAGGAGACACTGCACCATGAAACCCCATTACCCATTGGCATCCGCGCTGCTGCTCGGCAGCGGCCTGCCAACCCTCGCGCATGCCGATTTCATCGCTGACAGCAAGGCCAGCGTCGAGATGCGCAACTTCTACTTCAACCGTGACTTCCGCCAGAGCGGCGCCCGTGACAAGGCCGAGGAATGGGCGCAGGGCTTTCTGCTGCGCATGGAGTCCGGATACACCGAGGGCACCGTCGGTTTCGGTATCGATGCATTGGGGATGCTCGGTGTGAAACTCGACTCCGGTGACGGCACCGCTGGCAGCGGCCTGCTCCCGGCCGATGGCTCCGGCGGCTCGCAGGATGAGTACTCCAAGCTCGGCCTGACCGCCAAAGTGAAGGTATCCAACAGCACACTGAAAGCTGGCGCCCTGCACTTTCGCAGCCCGATCGTCTCGGCCAACGATTCACGCCTGCTGCCGCAGACCTTCCAGGGAGCACTGCTGAATGTTCAGGAAATCGACAACCTGACCCTGCAGGGCGGCAAGATCAACCGGATCAAGGCCAACAGCTCCACCGACTACACCGAGATGAGCGGCAACCGCATCGGCGGCAACAGCGACTCCTTCGTGTTCGGCGGCGGCGAGTACAAGATCACCCCGCAACTGACCGCCGGCCTGCACTACGGCACCCTCGAGGATATCTACCAGCAGTACTACGGCACGCTGGTGCACGTACTGCCGCTGGGCGATGGCCAGTCGTTCAAAACCGACCTGCGCTACTCGCAAAGCCGCGAGGACGGCAACTTCCGTGACCTCGACAACAAGGCCTTCGGCGCCATGTTCACCTACAGCCTGGGTGGCCACGCCGTCGGCGCCGGCTACCAGCGCATGAGCGGTGACGATCCGTTCCCGTACATCGCCAGCAGCGACCCGTTCCTGGTCAACTTCGTGCAGATCAACGACTTTGCCAACGTCGAGGAGCGCTCCTGGCAGGTGCGCTACGACTACAACTTCGCCAGCATCGGCATCCCCGGCCTGACCTTCATGACCCGCTACATCTCCGGCGACAACGTCGAGGTCGCCGGCCGCAGCAGCGAAGGCAAGGAATGGGAACGCAATACCGATATCGCCTACGTGGTGCAGAACGGTCCGCTGAAGAACCTGGGGCTGAAATGGCGTAACGCCACCGTTCGCTCCAATTTCGGCAACGATCTCGACGAGAACCGCCTGATTCTCAGCTACACCCTGGCGCTCTGGTAAGCACTTCAACCCGATGACGGGGCCATCACGGCCCCGTTTGCATTTCTCGGGAAGCAAGAAGGCCATAGACTTTTAATCAAGTTGTATGACAACTTGCCGACTCCTGAGAATCATCCTGAAGAAGATGGCGAGGCGTTATCGTGAGCTTTTTACTGTCCTGGCAACAAAAATTCCGCGCCCTTATCGCGCTCACCCTGATCAGCCTGATCTTGATGGCGGCCGCTTCGTTATGGGCCAACCATCGCGTCAGCAGCGCATTACAGGCGAGGGAACAGGCGGCAGCCTATGCCAGCGCCAGTACCCAGTTGATGAACCACTGGTGGCAACAGAACGCACTGCGCCAACAGATCACCCCCGACCTGCAGGCAGCGTTCGACAGCGGTCTCAATGAGCTGCAAGAACTCATCGGACAACTGTTGACGCAAGCCCAGGCACTGGAAGACGACGCCACCTTGCAACACGCCCAGCAGATCCAGGCCGTGCTGCTCGAGGAACTGGCCCAGCAGCGCCAGTGGCTGAGCCTCAATCAGGCCCTGGGCCTGACGCCTTTCGAGGGCCAGCGCAAAACATTGACGGAAAAAGGCAAGGCGTTGGAAGCGATCAGCTTCGACCTGATCAAACCTTTCATTACCAGCGCTCTGAGCAGCCAGCGTGACTATCTGTCGACCTTCGACCCGGCGTTCGCCCAGATTGCCCTGACGGCGATCGGTAAGCTGCAGGAGCAGATCGCGGATCTCGAATGGCAGGACACGCCGATCGGCAAGAACGTGCAGGGCTACGCCCAGGCGTTCACTGATATCCATGGCAACATCGAGCGCATCAACGCGACCAATCAGCGCCTGCGCCAACTGGGCGAGCAACTGCAGACGCGCATCGACGAACAAGCGCAGGCGCTGCAGAGCGGCCTGTTGTTGCGCCGCACCCAGGAAGCCGAGCAGGCCCGCCTGTCCGCACTGTGGATGATGGGGCTGAGCTTCCTCGCCGTTGCCGCCCTGCTCTGCTTCACCCTGTTGCAGGCTTCACGCACCCTGGTCAGCCGCCTGCGCAACGTCATTCAGTTGCTCACTCAGGTCGCCTCCGGCGATCTCACCGGCAAGCTGCCGGTGGGCAGCAATCCGCGTGACGAATTCAACCAGCTGGCCGACGCCGCCAACCGCATGATCCAGGGCATCGGCGGTATCGTTGCCGAAGTGGTGCGCGCCAACGGCGAGCTGAGCCGCCTGCACCATCACCTGGGCGATGCCATGCGTCAGTTGGGTGACAACAGCACCCAGGTGGAAATGCAGACCGAGCAGGCCGCCTCGGCCTCGCACCAGATCAGCGCCACCCTCAACGACATGGCGCAGCGCACGGCGCAAGTCGGCACCGCCACCACCAGCGCCTACGATGCCGCGCGTAACGGCGGCGAAGTGATCGCCGCCAGCGTCGACAGCATGAGTCGCCTGGCGCAGCTGATTCAGGACACCCACAGCCAGGTCGATGCCCTCGGCCAGAGCAGCGCGCGGGTCAGCGGTATCGTCGATGTGATCAACAGCCTCGCCGATCAGACCAACCTGCTCGCCCTCAACGCGGCAATCGAGGCGGCAAGAGCCGGTGACGCCGGCCGCGGCTTCTCGGTGGTCGCCGATGAAGTGCGCTCGCTGGCGCAGAAGACGGTCTCGGCAACCACCGACATCAGCGCCATCGTCGGTGAGTTCCAGCAACAGACCCGGCACATGCACCAGCTGATGAGCAACGGCCTGAACCTGGCTGCCGACAGCGAGCGACATGCTGCTCAGGTGGCCGACGCCATCAGCTCCATCACCTCGGCGATGGAGCGCCTGACCGGCGAGATGAACCAGGTCGTGGTGGCCATCGAGGAAGTGTCCACCACCACCGAGGACATCGCCGACAAGATGGAAACCATCCACGTGCACACCGGGCAGAGCAAGGACCTGCGCCATACTCTGGGCGGCCATACCGAGGGGCTGTCATCCCAGGTCGATGCACTGGGACGTAGCGCCAGGCAGTTCCGACTGGCCTGAATGCAGTTAGAGCCCGGTCGCAATGCCGACCGGGCATTCGCGCAGGCGCTCTAACGTGACTGCCCGTCGAGATACGCCTCGATGATCTGCGCATGCTCATCGCCGGCACGCGCCAGCCACTCCTCGGTAATCTGCTGACCGACTTCGGTCAGCTCCCGGCGCAATTGCGGGTCAATGTCCTGCACCACAGTCATGCCGTGCCTGGCGAGCATCCGCGTCTGATAACCGGTCAAGGCCCAGGATAACTCCCACCCTGCCCGCTCGGCCCGTTCACCGGCATGCAGCAAGGCGCTGCGCTGGGCCTCGGGTAGACGCTGGAAGGCACGCTCGTTGACGATGACGATGTTCTTCGGGATGAAGGCGCGTACGTCATAGAAATGCGAGACGAAGTCCCAGGCGCGCAGGTCCATGCCTGTCGCACTGGAGGTGAGCATGATGTCCACCTGACCGTCGCGGAAGGCCTGCGGTACGTCCTCGGTATTGATGGTCGTCGGTTGCGCATGAAGTAAATGGGCCAGACGCGAGATGGTCGGGTTGTAACTGCGAAAACGCAGATCGCGAACATCCTCCGCAGCCTGCAACGGGCGATTGCTGAACAGGCTCTGCGCCGGCCACGGCACTGCGTAAACGAGGCGCACGCCATCGGCCAGCAGGCGTCGCTCCACCGCCTCACGGCTCACCGCCCAGAGCTTGCGCGCCTGCTCGTAGTCGGTGGCGAGAAACGGCAGGCTGTCCAGCTCGTAGATCGGATCTTCATTGCCCAGGGCAGACATGAACACATCGCCGATCTGAATATCGCCGCGGGTTACCGCAGGCTTGACCTCAGGGCGGCGATACAGGGTGGAGTTGGGGTGAACGCGTATGTTCAGCTGGCCATTGGTGGCCTGGCGAACATTCCTGGCAAACTCCACCGCTACACGGCTGATGAAATTGCCGGCCGGCTGTTCCACCGACATCGACCAGCGTTCGCTGCCGTGTACGGGTAAAGCCATGGGTAGAGCGACAAGCAAGGCGCAGAGCGCGGACAGACAGGGTGCGGTCTTCACTGGGGTTCCCCCGTAGACTGGTAGCCAGGTACTGAGTCGACTCGAAAGGAACGCAAAAGCCCCCGGGTACGGGAGACACCGGGGGTGCACCAGAACGGCGCCAAGGAGCGTTCACCCGACTCACTGTCGAGCGCGACGGTCGGCACTGTCCAACGGGAAAAACCGGCGTGTGGCGATCAGAAAATCCGATGTCCGACACCATCAGCTTTTCCTATCTCCGGCGGATGTTTTTATTAGTTGGACGCCTCTGGGCGACGCCGGAAAAATGAGGCCAACTCCCAGAACAGCTCAAAGCTGTCCGGCCATATCCATGCACCTCATGATTAGGATGCTCACTTGAACAGCCTGCTTTTGAATTGCGACATCGGCGAAAGCTTCGGCGCCTGGACCATGGGCCTGGACGCCGAGGTCATGCCCTATATCGACTGCGCCAACATCGCCTGCGGTTTCCACGCTTCCGACCCCAGCGTGATGCGCAAGACCGTGGCCCTGGCCGTGACCCACGATGTACGCATCGGTGCACACACCGCTTACCAGGATCTGGTCGGTTTCGGCCGCCGCTCGATGGACTGCACGCCGCAGGAAGTCGAAGACCTGATGCTCTACCAGATCGGTGCACTGGAAGGCATTTGCCGCAGCCAGGGCACCCGTGTCAGCTACGTCAAACCTCACGGCGCGCTGTATCAGGACATGATGCGCAAGCCCGCCACCCTGCGCGCGGTGATGAGCGCCGTGGCCAAGTACGACCGCCAGTTGCCGCTGATGCTGATGTGCACCCGTGACAACAGCGCAGCCCAGGTACTGGGCGACGAATTCGGCCTGACCCTGTGGTTCGAAGCCTTCGCCGACCGCGCCTACGACGCCGCCGGTTTCCTGGTCAGCCGCAGCCTGCCGGGGGCCGTGCATCACGACAGCGAGGTGATCGTCAGCCAGGCAGTCACCCTGGCGCGTGGCGAGGCCCTGCAGGCCAGCGACGGCAGCGTACTGCACCTGGCCGCGCAGACGCTGTGCGTGCATGGCGACAACGCCAGTTCGGTGGCTGCCGTGCAACGCATCCGCCAGGCCTTCGACAGCCTGGTTCAGGCATGAAGGCGCCCAACGCCCGGCTGGAAGTCGCCGGCATCGATAGTGTGATCCTGCGCCTGTTCGACTTTATTGATGAAGCCAACATGCCGTGGATGCTGGCCGCACGCACGCGCCTGCAGGAAGTGTTCGGCGGCGCGCTGATCGACCTCGTCCCCTCCTACACCACGCTGTTGCTGCACTACGACCTGTGCCAGCTCGATAGCGAGCAGGCACGAGCGAAGGTCGCCGAAGCACTCGATGGCTTGCAGCCTGCCGATCTGCAAGGCGGTCGCGAACACCAGTTGCCCACCTGGTACGACCGCAGCGTCGGCCCGGAGCTGCAACTGCTGGCCCGGCGCAGCGGGCTCAGCGAGGCCGAGGTGATCGCCCGACACAGCGGCCATGCCTATCAGGTATTCGCCCTGGGTTTCGCGCCCGGCTTCGCCTTCATGGGGCTGGTCGAGGAAATCCTCGCCGCGCCGCGCCTGAGCACACCACGCAAGCGCATCGCCGCCGGCAGCGTCGGCATCGCCGAACGGCAGACGGCCGCCTACCCGGTGGTTTCGCCCGGTGGCTGGAACCTGATCGGGCGCACGCCGAGCCGCCTGTTCGGCAGCGACATCGAAGGCTACAGCCTGCTGCAACCCGGTGATCGGGTGCGTTTCGTGCCCATCGAGCGCGCCGAATTCATCCGCCTGGGTGGCGACGACAGCCCGCTGGAGGCCAGCCAATGAGCGCTATCGATGGCGGCCTGCGCGTATTGCGCAGCAGCCCGTTCATTCAACTGCAGGATGCTGGCCGCTTCGGCGTACGCCACCTCGGCGTGACCCAGTGCGGCGCCCTGGACTGGATCGCCCATCGCTGGGCCAACTGGCTGCTGGGCAACCCGCTGACTGCCGCTGTGGTGGAGATCACCCTGGGCAACGCCGAGTTCGAATGCCGCCGTGACGCCACACTGGCGCTGACCGGTGCCGACCTCGGCGCGCGTCTGGACGAGCAGCCGCTGGCGCCGTGGCGCAGCTTCGAGGTGCGCCAGGGCCAGCGTCTGAGCTTCGCCCAGCCGCGCCAGGGCGCGCGCGCCTATCTCGCAGCGCCAGGTGGATTCCAGGCGCCGCTGGTGCTGGGCAGTTGCGCCAGCATGCTACGTGAAGGCCTTGGTGGCCTGCAGGGCGATGGCCGCGCCATCTCTGTCGGCGATGCTCTGGGCTGGACCGGTAGCACCAGCGCAACGCGGCAGATGCCCGCCGAGTTCATTCCCGAGTATCAGGATGCGCCGCGCCTGCAGTTGGTGTTGGGTGCGCAGATCGGTGACTTTCGCGGCCAGAGCCTGTTCGACGCCTTCAACAGCCAATGGCTGATCGATCAGCGCGCCGACCGCATGGGCATTCGTCTCAACGGCCCGCAGCTGCAATGCCAGCGCAGTTCGATGATCTCCGAAGGCATCCCGCTGGGCGCCGTGCAGGTGCCGCCGGATGGCCAACCGATCATCCTGCTCAACGACCGCCAGACCATCGGTGGCTACCCGCGTCTCGGCGCGCTGACGCCACAGGCCGTGGCTCGGCTGGCGCAATGCCTGCCGGGGCAGACCATACAGCTTGCTCCCACCACGCAGGACAGCGCCCTGCTCACCCAGCGCCGGCTCCTGGCGCAGTGGCAATAGCGTCGCACCTGGCTGCATGACCCGCCCTCGTCGACGGCGGGTCATTTCAGCGCTGGCGACATCCCTCGCATTTCTGTTGCCAGACTGTTCATGACCCGCGCCGCACATAGCGGCCGAAGCCGCAAATGCATTAAAGTCGGCGGTCTGCACGCGCGGCAGTAAAAGCCCGCCCATCCGCCAGAAGAGCCCGACGATGGAACACCGTGAAGCGCTGGTCGCATTACGCCAATTTCTCTCCACCCAGATTCTCGGCCAGGAAAAGCTCATCGAGCGCCTGCTGATCGCCCTGCTCGCCGACGGCCATCTACTGGTCGAAGGCGCCCCTGGTCTGGCCAAGACCAAGGCGATCAAGGAACTGGCCGAAGGCATAGAAGGCGAGTTCCATCGCATCCAATTCACCCCCGATCTGCTCCCGGCGGACATCACCGGCACCGAGATCTACCGTCCGGAAACCGGCAGCTTCGTGTTCCAGCAGGGGCCGATCTTCCACAACCTGGTGCTGGCCGACGAGATCAACCGTGCCCCGGCCAAGGTGCAATCGGCGCTGCTCGAAGCCATGGCCGAGCGCCAGGTGTCGGTGGGCCGCAGCACCTACGACCTGTCGCCGCTGTTTCTGGTCATGGCCACGCAGAACCCCATCGAGCAGGAAGGCACCTACCCACTGCCGGAAGCGCAGCTCGACCGTTTCCTGATGCACGTGAAGATCGGTTTTCCCGACGCGGCGGTGGAGCGCAAGATTCTTGCCCAGGCTCGTGGCGATGCGCTCAACGGTGAGGCCAAGCCCGAGCACCGGGTCAGCCAGCAGGCGGTGTTCGCCGCGCGCAAGGAAATTCTCGGCCTGTACATGGCCGATGCCGTGGAGGAGTACCTGGTGCAACTGGTGATGGCCAGCCGCACCCCGGCCAAGTTCGACGCCGAGCTGGCCGACTGGATCGCCTATGGCGCCAGCCCGCGCGGCTCCATCTCCCTCGACCGTTGCGCCCGCGCCCACGCCTGGCTGGCCGGGCGCGACTTCGTCAGCCCGGAAGATATCCAGGCGGTGCTGTTCGACGTGTTGCGCCATCGCATCATCCTCTCCTTCGAGGCGGAAGCCTCGGGCGTCGATCAGGACCGCGTGATCCAGCGCATCCTCGACGTGGTGGCGGTGGCTTGATGCAGCCGCGCACCATGCGCCTGTCCCACGTAGCCCGGATGCAATCCGGGGCTGATCACGCTGCCTCCCCGGATTGCATCCGGGCTACGGGCTGAAGCCCATGCAAACCCCGGCCAGCCAACCCGGCATCCATATCGCCCTCGGCGAGCTGATCGACATGCGCCACAAGGTGCATGAAGTGCCGCTGTTCTCCACCCCGGCTCGGCGCAGCCCGCTGATCGGCCTGCACCACTCCAAGTTGCGCGGTCGCGGCGTGGACTTCGACCAGGTGCGCGTTTATCAGCCGGGCGACGACGTGCGCACCATCGACTGGCGCGTCACCGCACGCACCCAGGAGCCGCACACCAAGCTGTTCCATGAGGAGCGCGAGCGCCCCATCTTCATCATCGCCGAGCAGAGCCAGCGCCTGTTCTTCGGCTCCGGCCAGTGCTTCAAGTCGGTGCTGGCCGCGCGTGCTGCAGCGCTGATCGGCTGGGCCGCACTGGGCCACAACGACCGCATCGGCGGCCTGGTGTTCGCCGACAACGAACATCACGAAGTGAAACCCCGGCGCAGCAAGCAGAGCCTGCTGCAACTGCTCAATCTGCTGGCCCGTGCCAACCAGGCGCTCGGCCCGGAGAGCCAGGCCAACACGGGCCGCGACAACTTCGGCCTGGCCCTGCGCCGCGCTCGTGAAGTACTACGCCCAGGCAGCCTGGTGATCGTGCTGTGCGACGAACGCGCCCTCAGCGATAACGCCGAACAGCAGCTGACACTGCTCGCGCGCCACACCGATCTGTTACTGCTGCCGCTGTCCGACCCGCTCGACCACGCCCTGCCCGCCGCCGGCCTGCTGCGCTTTACCCAGAACGGCGCTCAGCTGGAGCTCGACAGCCACAATGGTGACCTGCGCCAGGCCTACCGCACCCAGGCTCAGGCCCGTGAAGCGCGCTGGCAGCGTCTGGCGCAGAAGCTCGGCGTGCCGCTGCTGCCGCTGAGCACCCAGTTCGAACTGGTCGAGCAATTGCAGGAGCAACTCAGCGCCCTGCATTCGAGAAAGTCGCTATGAACCCCATCGACCAGTTGCAGCCGCTGATCGACCCGCCCCCCGTACACTGGTGGCCGCCGGCTCCGGGCTGGTGGGTGCTGGCCGTGCTGCTGCCGGTGCTCGGCTGGGCACTGTGGCGTTTGCTACGCAACTGGCGCCGGCCTACGCCCAAAGTGGCGGCCGAGCAGACACTCGACCCACTGCGTCAGGCCGCGCTCGATGAGCTGGCACGCTTGAGCAAACCCTATGACGGCGCCCCGGCAGGCCCCTGGCTACAGCAGCTCAACGCCCTGCTCAAGCGCCTGTGCCGCGAACGCTATCCTGAGAGCGCCAGCCACACCCTGAGCAGCCGCGCCTGGCTGGCGTTTCTCGACAACCGCTGCCCGGCAGCCGGCCTGACCCGCTGGATGATCCTCGTCGATGGCGGCTACAGGCCGCAGTGCACCCTGAGCGACAAGGCCATCGTGGAGCTCGATCAGGCCATCGCCATCTGGATTCGCAAGCATGTTTGAGTTCGCCTGGCTCTGGGTCTTTCTGCTCGCGCCGCTGCCCTGGCTGCTGCGCCTGCTGCTGCCTCCAGCCGACAGCGGCGATGCGGCGCTGCGCGTCGGCTTTCTCGACGAATTGCAGGCCCTGAGCGGGCGCCGCGCCCGCGCCGCACTGCCCAGTTGGCGCCAACAAGCACCGCTGGCGCTGCTCTGGTTTCTGCTGCTGTGCGCCGCCGCACGGCCGCAGTGGGTCGGCGAACCGCTGCCGCTGCCGGCCAGCGGCCGCGACCTGCTGCTGGCGGTGGATGTCTCCGGCTCCATGGATTACGCCGACATGCAGTGGGACGACGAGCCCATCAGCCGCCTGGAACTGGTCAAGCGCCTGCTCGGCGATTTCATCGAAGGCCGCCGTGGCGATCGGGTCGGCCTGATCCTGTTCGGCAGCCAGGCCTATCTGCAGGCACCGCTGACCTTCGACCGTCACACGGTGCGCACCTGGCTGGACGAAGCCATGATCGGCATCGCCGGCAAGAACACCGCCATCGGCGATGCCATCGGCCTGGCGGTCAAGCGCCTGCGCCAGCGCCCGGCGCAGAGCCGCGTGCTGGTGCTGATCACCGACGGCGCCAACAACGGCGGCGAGATCGATCCGATGGTCGCCGCGCAACTGGCCGCCGATGAGGGCGTGCGCATCTATGCCATCGGCATCGGCGCCGATCCGCAGCAAAGCGGTGCATTCGGCAGCTTCGGCTTCAGCGCCCTGGATCTGGACGAAACCAGCCTGCGCGCGATCGCCGACGTCACTGGCGGTGAGTATTTCCGTGCACGCAATCAGGCCGAGCTGGAGCAGATCGAACTGACCCTCGACCGTCTCGAGCCGGTCGCCCAGCAACCTACCCTCGCCCGCCCGGTCCTGGCCCTCTATCCCTGGCCGCTGGCGCTGGCGCTACTGGGCTCGCTGCTGCTGGTCGGTCAGGTACTGTGGCCCGAGCTGCTGCAGCGGCTGCGGAGGCGTACATGAGCCTGCTCTGGCCGGAATGGCTGCGCCCACTGTGGCTGCTGGCAGTGCCTGTGTTGGCCTGGCTGCTCTGGCGCCTGTGGCATCGCGAGCGCCAGAGCGGGCGCTGGCAACTCCTGTTACCAGCGGCCTTCCATCAGGCGCTGCTCAAGGGTGGCAGCGGCCGCTCCAGCAAGCTGCCCTGGCTGGCACTCGGCCTGGCCTGGCTGCTGGCCGTACTGGCGCTGCTCGGTCCCAGCTGGCAGCGCGTCGAGCAGAGCAACCAGAAGCCTGCCGATCCGTTGGTGGTGCTGCTCGAACTGACGCCGCAGATGCTCGCCACCGACGGTCGCCCCAACCGCCTGGAACAGACCCGGCGCAAGCTGCTCGATCTGCTCGAAGCGCGTCGCGATGCACAGACGGCGATCATCGTCTATGCCGGTAGCGCACACAGCCTGGTGCCGCTGTCCGATGACCTGGCCACCAGCCGTAATTTGCTCGAAGCGCTGAAGCCCTCGCTGATGCCCGAGCCGGGTCGCCGTGCCGACCTGGCCGTGGCCCGTGCACTGCAGCTGCTCGACCAAGCGCAGCTGGGCCAGGGTCGCCTGCTGCTGATCACCAGTGCCCTCTCTGAAGAGGAACGCAGCGGCATCCAGCAAGCGCTGCAAAAGCGCTCGGTACCATTGCTGATCCTCGGCGTGGGTAGTCGCGAAGGCGCGCCGGTGGTGCAGGAGGACGGCAGCTTCCTCAAGGATTCGCACGGCGCCATCCTGATTCCGCGCCTCGATGCGCGCGGCCTGCGTGAAACCGCTGAAGCCCATAGCGGCCGCTACGCAGCGAGCCGCCTGGACGACGAGGACCTGCGTCGCCTGGGCCTGCTCGACGGCCCGCAGGCCATGCGCGCAGCGGGTGAGCCGACACAGCTCGACAGCCATATCGACCAGGGCTACTGGCTACTGCTACCGCTGCTGTTGCTCGCCGCCTGCGCCGGTCGTCGCGGCTGGCTGTTCTGCCTGCCACTGCTGCTGATGCTGCCACCACAGAGCAGCCATGCCTTCGAACTCGACGATCTCTGGCTGCGCCCCGATCAGCAGGGCCAGCGCCTGCTTCAGGCGCAACGCCCGGCCGAGGCCGCGCAACGCTTCGTCGAGCCGCAGTGGCAAGGCAAGGCACTCTATGAGGCCGAGGATTATGCCGCCGCCGCAGAACGTTTCGCCAAGGGCGACAGCGCAGCCGATCATTACAATCGCGGCAATGCCCTGGCCAAGGCCGGCGAACTGGAGGCAGCGCTGGATGCCTATGAGCAGGCCCTGGAGCGCCAGCCGGAGCTGGCCGCGGCGCAGCACAACAAAGCATTGGTGGAACAAGCGCTACGTCAGCGCGAAAATCAGCAGCAATCCGGCGAGGGTGATTCGACCGAGCAGCAGGAACACGCCAACGAGCAGTCACAGCCGAATGAATCGCCGGCCGGCCAGCCCGCCGAGAGTACTGCCGCACAGCCTACCCAGCCGGGCAGTAGCGGTGAGAGCAGTGAAAACAGCGACGTACAGGGCAGCGCCAATGGCGCCGGGGAAGACACCCAGCCCAGCACCAGCAGTGAACTCCCGAGCGACGCCGAGCCCGTTGCGCCACCCCGCACGGCAGCCGATCTGGGCACGGCGGCGGAACGCCGACAGGCGCTGGAACAATGGCTGCGGCAGATCCCGGATGACCCGGCCGAACTGCTGCGGCGCAAATTCTGGTACGAACAGCAACAGCGTCAGGACTCGAATCAATGAAGCGTCTGGTCTTCCTGCTTCTTCTACTGCTCGCGGGGCAGGCCCATGCAGAGGGCTTTTTCGCCAGCGTCGACCGCACTCGCCTGAGCGAGGGCGAAACCGTGGTGCTGACGCTGGAGTCGACCGACCCGACCCGCTTCGGCCGACCCGACCTGAGCCCGCTGGATAAAGACTTCGAGGTACTTGGCAGCCGCCAGGTCAATCGCCTGAGCAGCATCGGCGATACGCCACGCGCCAGCACTCGCTGGATCCTGACCCTGCAGCCACGCCGCAACGGCGAGGTGACGATCCCGGCAATCCGCCTGGAAGACGCCGAAACCCTGCCGATCACGCTGAACGTCGAAGCAGCCGTCAGCGCCGGCAACGGCGAACAGCTGGCACCGGTATTCATCGATGCCAGCCTCGATCAGGACAACGTCTACGTTCAGGCCCAGGCCGTGCTGACCCTGCGCATCTACCACTCGGTGTCCATGTACGACGACAGCAGCCTGACGCCCCTGCGCATAGCGGATGCGCGTGTCGAGCAACTGGGCGAACCACGCACCTACGAGAAGAGCATTGGCGGCGTGCTGCACGGCGTGATCGAGCTGCAATACGCCATCTACCCGCAGCGCAGCGGACAACTGGTGATCCCGGGCCAGACCTTCAGCGCCACCCTGGTCGACCGCTCGCGCAACAATGATTTCCTGCCCTTCGGCCCCCGCACCGGCAAGGTCTCGCGGGTCAAATCACCGGACATTCCGCTGCAGGTCAAACCCAAGCCGGCCGATTACCCGGCTGACGCGCCCTGGCTACCGGCGCGTGCCCTGGGCCTGGCGGAAACCTGGAACCCGCAACCGGAGCAGAGCCAGGTTGGCGATTCCCTGACCCGCCGCCTGATTCTCAAGGTCGATGGCCTTTCCAGCGCCCAGCTGCCGCCATTGCCGGCAACCCAGGTCGACGGCCTGCGTCGCTACCCGGATCAGCCGCAAATGAGCGACCAGAAGAGCGAAACGGGCATCATCGGTACCCGCGAAGAACGCGAGGCGCTGGTACCCAATCGCAGCGGCAGTTTCGATCTGCCGCCCCTGGAAGTGCTGTGGTGGAACACCCAGACCGACACGCTGGAGCGCACCACCCTCTCCGCCCGTACGCTGCAGGTCGCGGAAAACCCGCAACTGCAGAACGATGAACAACCCAATACGCCGATGGTAACGACCCAGGTGATCGAGGGGCCGGAACTGTGGCCCTGGCAACTGGCCTGCGCAGTGCTGAGCCTGACCACGCTGCTCGGCTTCGGCTTGTGGTGGCATGCCCGCCGGCAACCGGCGATCCAGCGCGCGGCGCAGAGTGGCCCGAGCCCGCGCACGCTGCTCGACGACATCAAGCGTGCCTGCCAGGCCGGCGATGCCCAGGCCACTCGTCATGCACTCGACGCCTGGGCTCGCCAACAACCGGAAACCCTCGCCGATATGGCCGCACGCTACGTGCCGCTGTCGGACGCCCTGGACGGTCTCAACGGCGCGCTGTACAGCGAAGTTGGCCAGCAATGGCAAGGCGAGGAGCTGTGGAAGGCGATTCGCAACCTGCCCGCCGCACAGGAGCCAAGCGCAGCGCCGCAGGAAAGCAGCGCGCTGCCGCCGCTGTATCCGCGCTAGGCGTGCGATGGGCTTGCAGGATACGCCGCGCACCAATCGACCATGGCACTGTCCCCGCCAGAGGGTTCGCTCTGCCGTGGCCAGTAGCCGGGCATTCGCCCTGGCCGGTAGCCGCGAGACTTGGGCCTGGCATTGCGGATATGACTGTCGACGACGCCCCCCGGATTTCATCCGGGCTACACGGGGCTGAACATTGGCGGACGGGGCTAGTGCTATGTATGCGTTGAGCGGCGACGCGGTCCATTTGTAGGAGCGGCGCCTCGCCGCGAATCTGCACACCCACAGCAGCTTGCCTAACCTCAGCTGCAACGGTCGGGGGGCCATACACGCCGGCAACAAAAGCATTCGCCCCGAGGCGGGGCTCCTACCCCAGGCAGCCATCCAGCAGTCGGCTTGCCATCTCGTATACCGGCGCTACGCACATAAAAAAACCGCGGCCCAAGGGCCGCGGTTTTCGTTCTACGCGATAGGCATCAAGCCTTGGCGCGCATTTTCTCGGTGTTGATCAGGAAACGAGCCAGAGCCGGCAGCAGCCAGATCGCACCGATCATGTTCCACAGGAACATGAAGGTCAGCATCAAGCCCATATCGGCCTGGAACTTGATCGCCGAGAAGATCCAGGTCGCCACACCGATCGCCAGGCAGACACCGGTGAACAGTACCGCCTTACCGGTAGACTTCAGCGTCTCGTAGTAGGCTTCCTGCAGCGGCATGCCCTGACGCAGATAGGTCTCCAGACGGCTGTAGATGTAGATGCCGTAGTCGACACCGATACCCACACCCAGCGCGATCACCGGCAGAGTGGCGACCTTAACCCCGATGCCCATGAAAGCCATCAGTGCGTTGCCCAGCACCGAAGTCAGCACCAGCGGCAGAATCACGCACAGGGTCGCTGCCAGCGAACGGAAGGTCAGCAGACACATGATGCTCACCGCCGCGTAGACCGCGATCAGCATGGTGGTCTCGGAGGCAGCGATCACTTCGTTGGTAGCCGCCTCGATACCGGCGTTACCCGCTGCCAGTACCACCTGCAGCTCGTCAGTGGTGTGCAGGGCGGCGAACTCTTCGGCAGCACCCACGGCACGCGACAGCGTCTCGGCCTTGTGGTCTTCGAGGAACACCAGTACCGGCGCCACCGAGCAGTCGGCGTTGTACAGGCCTTCAGCGCGGGCGATGGAGTTGTTCAGTACGTCCTGGTTGCGCGACAAGGTTTCCCATTTCAGGTTGCCCTCGTTCATGCCCTTGATCACCTGTTTGGACACGGTGACCATGGAGATGGCCGACTGCACGCCCTCGGTGTTCTCCATCTTCCACATCAGCTCGTCCATGGCGGCCAGGCTGTCATAGGTAGAGCAGCCTTCGGGGCCGGTCTTGATCATGACTACCAGTACGTCGGAGCTGGTCGAGTAGTTGCGGATGACGAAGTCGTTGTCCAGGTTGTAACGCGAGTCCGGATGCAGTTCCGGCGCGCCCTGATCAAGGTCACCGATCTTCAGGTTCTGGCCGTACCAGACACCACCAGCCAGCGCCACCACGGCAACGACAACGGAGATCGGTGCCACCATCGGATGGGCACAGTTGGAAATGGCGCGCCAGACCGGATGATCCTTGGCGGCCTCTTCGCGACTCTTCTTCACCGCACGGTTACCGATACCGATATAGGAAATCACGACCGGCAGCAGGATCAGGTTGGTGAGGATGATCACCGCCACACCCATCGATGCGCCGATTGCCAGCTCACGGATCACGCCGATATCGATCAGCAGCAGGGTAACGAAGCCGACGGCGTCGGACAGCAGCGCCACCAGCCCCGGGATGAACAGTTGACGGAAGGCCATGCGCGCGGCAGACAGCGCATCGGTCGCCTCACCCGACGCCATGGCGATCCCGTTGATCTTCTGTACCCCGTGGGAGATACCGATGGCGAATACCAGGAAAGGCACCAGCATCGAATAGGGATCGAGACCAAAGCCCAGGGTATGCAGCAGACCGAGCTGCCAGATCACCGCGACCAACGTGGTGATCAGTACCGCCAAGGTGCTCTTAATGCAGTGGGTGAACCACAACAGCAGCACGAAGGTGATGCCAATGGCCACGGCAAAGAACAACGCCACACCGATCAGGCCATCGATGAGATCACCGACCTTCTTGGCGAAGCCGATGATATGCACCTTGACGTTGGGATTCTGCGCCTCGTACTTCTCACGAATCTTGTCTTCAAGCTCGTGAGAGAACTTCTGGTAGTCCAGCTTGATCAGCTTGCTCTGATCATTCGGGTCCGGGTAGGACTCGAGCAGCGGAATATCGACGATGCTGGACTTGAAGTTGTTCGCCACCAGGCGACCGATCTGACCCGACTTGAGGATGTTGCTACGCAGATCCTCGAGGCTGTCTGCAGAACCGTCGTAGGTCTGCGGGATCACTTCGCCGCCGGCGAAGCCCTCTTCGGTTACTTCGGTCCAGCGCACGCTCGGACTCCACAGCGATTTCAGACCGGAACGGTCGACGCCGGGAATGTAGAACGCCTCGTCATGGATCTGCCGCAGCGTTTCCATGTATTCCTTGCTGAAGATGTCGCCGTCGGTGGCCTCCACCGAAATGCGTACCGTGTTACCCAGGTTGGCCAGGTCGTTACGGTGTTCGAGCATCTTCTGGATATAAGGGTGCCCCAGCGGAATCATTTTCTCGAAGCTGGTCTGCGGACGTACCTGCGCGGCCTGATAGAACAGGAAGATACTGATCAGCAGGCAGATCAGGATCACCGCCGGGCGATTATTGAAAATCAGCCGTTCGAGGAAGGAAGCAGGCTGTTGTTGATGCTTGGTCATGCAAAGGCTCCCGGCTTGTTATTGTTGGCCCAGATCGGCGCCAGTCGAGGCGGCGAGGTGAACGCCGCCCTGCCCCACCAGGATCAGGTTGCCGTTATCCAGTGCAGCTACCCCGGCCAGCGAAAGGCGGTCGGGACGGTTGATCAGGCTGAACGTCTGGCCGTGATCCTTGCTGCGCAGCACGGTGCCACCGTGCCCGACTACAGCGACGCTGCCATCATCGAGCAGCGCGCCATCGGCCAGACCGAATTCCAGCGGACCATTGTTCGGGGTGTTGAGCGTGATCTGCTGCCAACTGTCACCGAAATCGGTGGAGCGGAACAGGTGGCCGCGCAGACCATAGGCCAACAGCGTGGCAGGCTGGTCGGTACCGATCACACCGAACAGCGAACCCTCGTAGGGCAGATCCTCGATGCGCTCCCAGGTCTCACCCCAGTCAGCGGAACGAAACATCTGGCCCAACTCACCGACGATGAACAGGCCCGAGTCCTTCACAGCGGTGATGGCATTGAGGTGATAGGCATCTTCGTTGTCGAGACGATCACTGACGTCTTCCCAGTTCTGGCCACCATCGGTGGTTTCCAGCAGCGCGCCATAGGCGCCCACGGCGTAACCGGTCTGAAGATCCTTGAACCAGACATCCAGCAGCGGCGCTTCGCGCTCAAGATCTTCGAACTGCTTGGTCCAGGTCAGGCCGCCATCGGTGGTCGTGAGAACCTGCGCATCATGACCGACCACCCAGCCATGCTGGGCATCGACGAAGAACAGCGAAGTCAGCATCTGGCGGGTCGGAACCTTGGCCTGCTGCCAGCTTTGCCCCTGGTCGTTGGAATAGAGAACATGGCCACGGTCACCGACGGCAACCAGGCGCTCGCCGGTGTTGACCACATCGAGCAACAGGCTGTGCACAGCCTTGGGCGACTCGATGGCATAGCCGGCATCAGCCGCAGCCGAGGTCTCGGCCTGCAAGGGTGCGGCAGCGAAAGCCAGAATGGAAAGCACACTGCACAGCGAGAGCGCTTTAGCCAGCGGCGAATGGACACGGAGCGCCGATTTGCGCGCCAGGATGGGCGCCAGACCGGACTGGGTGCGCCGCATGACGGGCTCACTCATATACCTTCCCCCTTTCTTGTTATAGGCGGTACTGCTGATTAGCAGGCCGCTCATCCTAGCGAGCTTCGGAAAGCCCTGACAATTGGCGTGACGTTATGTTTTGTTAAGGCAAAACCCGCGTGATAGAAGCCTATTCGCCAAGCTGATACGAAAAGGCCGCTACTACTGTAGCGGCCTTCGCGTGAGACTACACGACTATTATCGCGTACCGCGGCGACGCAGGGCGGCCGGTTTGAAATAACCGTCGTCGGGAGTGGCCTGGGTGAAGTCGATGGTATTGCTCTCTTCGTTGTCCAGGTTCTGCACGTGGTAACGACGCGCCTGCAGATCATGGAACACATCGAGCGCGGACCAGGTGGTCGGAAGATCGTAGTAGTTCTTCAGGTAGGCGATGGAAACGCGCCACAGCTCACCACGGCCGTCGTACTGATCCACCACCGCAGCCTGCCAGCTGTCCTCGTCGAGGAACAGGGTACGCTTGGAGTAGATATGGCGGGCGCCGGACTTCAGCGTACCCTCGACGACCCACACACGGTGCAGCTCGTTACGAGTCAGAGCCGGGTTGAGGTGACCGACCTGCAGCAGATCCTTGTACTTAACGTCAGGGCTGGTGACCTTGTAGTTGTTGTACGGGATGTAGATTTCCTTCTTGCCCACCAGTTTCCAGTCATAGCGATCCGGGGCACCGTTGAACATGTCGGTGTCGTCGGCGGTACGCAGACCGTCAGCCGCGGCGATCGGGGTATCGTAGGCCAGGTTCGGTGCACGACGTACGCGACGCTGACCAGCGTTGTAGCCCCAGGCCTGACGGGGTTCCTTGACCTGATCCAGGGTCTCGTGAACCAGTACTGCACCACCGGCCAGACGCGCCGGGCTGGTAGTGAAGGACAGGTAGTAGAACATGATGTTGTTCAGGTCGGCGAAGGAGCCATTCTGCAGGTAGTACTTGAACAGCGCTTCCTGCTGGGAAGTAACCAGCGAGTAAGCACCATTGCGCTGTACTGCCACTTCCGAGGCACGACGCACGATGTAGGTACCGCGGTAGCGGGCGATGTGGTTCCACAGCGCCTCGACACCATTTTGCGGAATCGGGAACGGGATACCGCCGTAGGCATCGGAGAAGCCGTTGCCGCCATCGACCAGCTTGGCGCTGGTGGCGTTCTTGACGGTGTTGTCATAGACCCACTGCGGCGCGGAACCGGAGCGGCGGGTCTGGTAGACCGGCATCTGATAGGTTTCCGGGTAAGCCTTGAACATGGCGATCTGACCCGGCGTCAGATTAGCCTCGTACTGGCTCAGGTTGGCCGCGGTGATGGTGAACAGCGGCTTGTCTTCCGGGAACGGATTGACGTGGTGCTGGCCCGAACGGGTGTAGCCAGCCGGCGCCTGAGTGATACCACCGGTCCAGGCCGGAATGGTGCCGGCAGCGTTGCCAGCCTTCTCGGCGCCGAAGGGAGTCAGGGTATCGCCGAGCTTGGCGGCTTCCTGCGGGGAAACGGCAGCCAGCGCGGAACCGGCAGAAAACGCCAGCGCAACGGCTACAGCCATCAGCCTGTGCTTGTTCAGCATGGGTAATTCTCCGTGAAGAGTATTGCCGGGCGCCCGAGAGCGCCCGACGTATTTCTGGTTATAGGTATTAGAAGGAGTACTTGACGTTCAGGCCGATGTTGTCGCGGTCACGCGCACCGTTGTTCTGGCCTGCGCCGTAGAACTCGGTGTACTGGATCTCGGCTTCCAGGCTGTTCAGGTAGCTGGCGCGCATACCGAGGGTGTACGCCTTGCGACCTTCGATGAAGTTGCCGGTCTGGTGCGAGTTGCCTTCGAAGTCATGCTTGAACACCGCGAACGGCGACAGGTTCACGCCAGCGTAAACGTCGTTCCAGGTGCCGGAGAGCACCAGGGTATAGCCGTAGGCGTTCTTGTTGATCTGGTCGTCGCGGCCATAGTCCGAAATGTAGGAATTGTTTGGACGCCCAGCATAATAACGAACATTACCCTGATAATCCGTGTACTTCAGGCTATCGCCACGCACATGCTCGGAAGCGAGTTCTGCGATACCGAACAGAGAGTCAAAGCTCAGCGTCGGCCCAAAGTTATGAATGGCCCCAAGGGAAGTATTGAAGGCTTCTACACGGGTGTAGTTGCTGATGGAACCATCACGAGCGACCTGCTGCCCAGCGATTACCGCAGTTCCGGCGTTTGGCAGCGCACCAGAATTATCGGCAAGCTGTGCCCCCTGCCCCACCAGGTCGCCCAACAAATCGTTAGTCGCAGCGATACCGATAGGCAGGTTAGGACGATAGGAAAGCTCACCGAAGACCGATGTCTGGCCAACCGTTGTATTGAAGCTGAGGCCATACATACGGATATCTTCCGCATACTCCCTGCGAGCCTGCACGTTAGCCAACAGATCCGCAGTAGCCAAACCACCAGCAAGCGACGCATTACCCAGCGCACCAGCAAGAGCACCTACGTTGACACCTTGATAACCGTTCAAGTCCGCGTAGATGCTGGGTTCTTTGCCGTGGTAGTTTACGAAGTAAAAACCAAACTCAGTAGAGTTGAGTTCCTCTGCTATATAGCGAAACGCAACACCATACTGACCGTCATTCTTTGCATTCAGATCACCGCCAATCTTAGCCACTTGCGCAATCTGATCACCCGGATAAACGAACGTCTTCCCACCCGGCCCTTGGTACAAACCCAACGCACCGAAAACAGCCTGACTCTGGCCGATGAGGGCTGGGTTATTGTATACGCCCAGCACGGTATTATTGAGCAGCAGTGGGTTCCTGGCCCCGAGTGCGGTTTGCGAGAAGTCGTTATAAGCCGTATTCCCGCCGTCGGCAAAAAGATCTGTCTCGGAGAAATAAGTTCCGACCGGATCGACTGCGGTTTCCTTCCAGTTGAACTGGTAGAAGGTCTCCATCGACAGATTATCGGTCAAACCGATGTTGAAGCTCAGCGCCTCAACCGGCACCAGCACCTCTTTAACTTCTGAACCTGGCAAACGGAACTTGGCAGCATCGACCGGGTTGGTGGTGTTCACCCCACCGCGGTAGAACAGGCCCTCGCCCCAGTTGAATACCTGCTTACCGAAACGACCAGAGACCGGCATATCGGCCACGTCCCAGTTGCCATAGACATAGGCGTCGAGAATCTGAGCATCGCGACCGGCCTTGTGGCGGGTTTCACGAGTGAAGCTGTTGTCGCGCGGATAGCTTTGGCTGGGCTGAGCCGGAGTATTTGCGTCGTAGTAGTCGTTGCGCTTGTCCATGATCTGGGTGTCATAGAAAGCAGTACCACGAACGAATACACCGTAGTTCTGATAGGAAGCTTCCAGATCAGTGGTGATCTTGAATACCTCGGAAACCAGGCCAGTATCGAAGTTGCGGTTGCCATCGTTGGTATTGATGTCGTTGTTGGTCTTGTCCTGGCCCTGTACGCGCCATAGCTGGCCGTAGGAGACGGTGGTGTCGATGGAACCGGTGATTTCGTTATCGGCGAAGCTGAACTCCACCGCTTGAGCCTGGGCGGCGACCAGCAACGGCAGAACGCCTGCGAACGCAAAGCCGGCCTTGGCCGGGGCAAAACGTAGAACGGGCTTGCGGGACTTAATTTCCATCGAGACTCACTCCGTGGACAGATCATTCTTTTGAGCGATCCCGTATCCGGGTCGCGATTGCCGTACTGACGACGGCTTCTGTTTTTATTTGCAGCGACATGTTCCAACGACCAGCGTGCGCTCGCACGCGGTCAGATCCAGCTCGGTACTGCAACCATGGTGCCAATTCAAACAGGTGTATCAGCGCAAACAGGCTTGGAAGAGCTGTTGGCCAGTTTCTTTTCGTGACTGATCAGCCACTGACCAATACGTCAGAAAAACTGGCGCACTTTGTCCTACGATCCGACGCTTTATGCCACTTACCACGCGCCTCGCAGCGCAGTTGGGCGACGAATATCACCTCGCTGTCAAGCGACGAAGCCCGAACTTAAGTGTGCAAAGGCATAACGGAGTGCGTGCATATTTCATTGGGTAACAAAAAAGTGTTACCAACCAGAGATCGGTAACACTTTTTTGTGGAGCAAAACCCGCTTCAGGCCTAAAGCCAACCAGTCAAGCGTCGACGCACCGAGTGTGTATGAGCGGCGCCCCGCCGCAAACCGGCGATCGCCCCGAGGCGGGGCTGCTACCAAGACTGCTTCAGGAGCCCTATCTGATCGGCATTAGTCTTAGGCCAGGCTCTTGCTCACCACTTCATAGACATCGCTGGACAGCTCACCGGAGGCGAGGATGCGCTCCAGCTCGGCCTTCATCAGTGCCTGACGCGCCGAGCCGTACTTGCGCCAGCGGGTCAGCGGCGCCAGCAGGCGCGAAGCGATCTGCGGGTTGAGGGCGTTGAGAGTGATCACCTGGTCGGCGAGAAAGCGGTAGCCCGCCCCGTCGGCGCGGTGAAAGTTGATCAGGTTCTGGTTGGCGAAGGCACCGATCAGCGCACGCACCTTGTTCGGGTTCTTCAGAGTGAAGGCTTCGTGCTGCATCAGTGCATGCACACGCTCCAGGCCTCCCGGCAGTGGGCAACCGGCCTGCACGCTGAACCACTGATCCATCACTAGCGGATTGTCCTTGAAGAAGTCGGCGAACATGGCCAGGGCCTTGCCCTGCTCTTCCTGGAACGGCGAGTTGACCAGCACGGCCAGCGCGGCAAGGCGCTCGGTCATGTTGTCGGCGTTGTCGAACTGGTCGACGCAGGCCGCCAACACCTCGGGCTTCTCGCTGAGCATCAGATAGGACAGCCCAATGTTCTGCAGGCTGCGGCGAGCGAAGTGCGCTGCCTCGGCCACGTAAGGCGTGGCCTTGGAGACTTCACGGTTGGCCTGGTAGCGCGCCCACAGTGGAGCGAACAGCGCGTCGGCCAGCGCCTTGCGAGCGAACTCGCGCGCGGCGTGGATGGCCTCGACATCCGCCACCTCACTGATCTCGGTGAGATAGGCCTCGCCCGGCAGCGAGAGCATCTCGGCGACCATGGCCTGATCCAGCGACTCGTCTTCAAGCAGGGTGCGCAGCGCGGCGACCAGGCGCTGATCCAGCACCAGGGCTTCGCCACGCTGGTGCTGGCCAATCAGTTCCTGCAGCACCTGCACAGAAAGCTGCTGGCCGGCTTCCCAGCGGTTGAAGCCGTCGCTGTCGTGCTGCATCAGGAACATCAGTTGGTCACGGCTGTAGGGGAAGTGCAGCTTGACCGGCGCACTGAAGCCGCGCAGCAGCGACGGCAGCGGCTTCTCGGCGACGGCTTCAAAGGTGAAGGTCTGCTCGGCTTCAGTCACCGACAAAACGCGACTGGTGCCCTGCGCCGCGCTTTCGCCCTGCAGGCGCAGCGGCGGCTCAAAGCCTTGGGCATCGAGCAGGCCGAGCGCCACGGGAATCACGAACGGCAGCTTTTCGCTCTGCCCCGGCGTCGCCGGGCAGCTCTGGCGGAAGGTCAGGCTGTAGGTCTGCGCCGCCTCGTCATAGGCTTCGCTGACTTCCAGACGCGGCGTGCCGGCCTGGGTGTACCAGCGCTTGAACTGGGTCAGGTCGATGCCACTGGCATCTTCCATGGCCTTGACGAAATCGTCGCAGGTCACGGCCTGGCCGTCGTGACGCTCGAAGTACAGATCCGAGCCCTTGCGGAACAGTTCCGGCCCGAGCAGGGTGTGAATCATGCGCAGCACTTCCGAACCCTTCTCGTAGATGGTCAGGGTGTAGAAGTTGGAGATTTCCATGTACGCGTCCGGGCGCACCGGGTGGGCCATGGGGCCGGCGTCTTCGGCGAACTGGTGAGTACGCAGGTAGGCCACGTCCTCGATGCGCTTGACGGTACGCGAGTGAGTGTCGGCAGAGAACTCGCTGTCGCGGAACACGGTGAAGCCTTCCTTGAGCGACAGCTGGAACCAGTCGCGGCAGGTCACGCGGTTGCCCGACCAGTTGTGGAAGTACTCGTGCGCCACCACCGCCTCGACGCGCTGGTGCGCGGCGTCGGTGGCGGTCTCGGCCTTGGCCAGCACGCAGCTGGAGTTGAAGATGTTGAGGCCCTTGTTCTCCATGGCGCCCATGTTGAAGTCGTTGACCGCGACGATCATGAAGATGTCCAGATCGTACTCACGGCCATAGACCTCCTCGTCCCACTTCATCGAGCGCTTGAGGCTGTCCATGGCGTGCTGCACCTTGTCGATGTTCTCCGGCTCGACATAGATGCGCAGCGCCACTTCGCGGCTGCTCATGGTGGTGAAGCTGTCTTCCACGCACCAGAGATCACCAGCGACCAGGGCGAACAGGTAGGCCGGCTTCTTGAACGGGTCTTCCCAAGTGGCCCAATGACGACCGCCCTCCTCACTGCCGCTGGCAATCGGGTTACCGTTGGACAGCAGCACCGGGTAGGCATGCTGTTCGGCGCTGACCGTGGTGGTGAACGTGCTCATCACGTCCGGGCGGTCGAGGTAGAAGGTGATCTTGCGAAAGCCCTCGGCCTCGCACTGGGTGCAGAACATAGTGCCGGACTTGTACAGGCCTTCCAGCGCGGTGTTGCTCTCCGGGTGGATGCGCACACTGCTGTCGACCACGAAGCGTTCCTGCGTCGGCTGCAGGGTCAGGTGGCTGTCGGTCAGCGTGTAGTCGTCCTCGCCCAGTTCGCGGTCATCGAGCTTGAGGTGCAATAATTCAAGCTGCTGGCCATCCAGTACCAGTTTCGGCAGCCCGCCCCCCGCTTCGGGGTTGCGACGCATGACCAACTGCGCGTGCACCAGGCTGTGATCCTCGAACAGCTCGAAGGTCAGGTGGGTCTCGTCGATCAGGTAGTCGGGAACCTGATAGTCCTTCAGATAAATGGTCTTGGATTGTTCGGTGCGCATGGCTCTTGGCCTCTCGTCTGCGGCGCCCCGGGCGCCGGTGGCAATCGGGGGTCAGGCGGCGATCTCGTGGATGGCCAGCTGATAGGCGGTGTACTTGCGGATATTGATCACGCCGGTGTCGAACATCAGGTACTGGCCCTTGATACCGAGCAGAGTACCTTCGGCCAGGGGCTGCTTGTCCAGATTGAAGCTGCTGATCTTGGCCGGATAGGCCTCGATGGGGTAACGAATCTCCAGCACTTCGGCTGCGCTCAGCGGCTGAATGGCTTGCAGGCCGAAGCGCTGCTGCAGCCCGGTGATGCCCGAACCGCAGCTATCGAACAACTGCTCGCGAATCGCCAGCAGATCGACCGGCACGGCATCGCCCTTGAGCAGCGCGCGCCAGTTGGTCTTGTCCGCCACCTGGCTACGCAACAGGTCCTCGACGAAACCGGACTGCTGCCGGGTGGCCACGCGCAGGATGGGCAGCGCCTGGGTCGCACCCTGGTCGATCCAGCGCGTCGGCACCTGACTGGCGCGGGTAATGCCGACCTTCACACCACTGGAGTTGGCCAGGTAGACGATGTGATCGGTCATGCAGAATTGCTCGCCCCAGCTCGGCTCGCGGCAGGTGCCTGCATCGTAATGACACTTCTCCGGGCTCATGATGCAGACGTCGCATTGCGCCAGCTTCTGCATGCAGGGGTAACAGTAGCCCTGGCTGAAGCTGGTCTTGGTCTTGCGTCCGCAGTGCGTGCAATGGATGGCGCCGAGGTATTCCAGGCGCAGGTGCTTGCCCACCAGCGGGTTGACCGGCACTTCTTCGTCGCCAAGACGGAAGGCGTATTGCACCGGCGCATCCAGATGCGCCTTCATCTTGCTCAGCGAGCCACGTCCCAACTCGCTCATCAGTGCAGGGTATCCGAGGACTTGAACAGCAGGTTGGGTACCGGCTCGGACTTGCTGCTGCACTCCTGCGGGCCCATGTAGCCGGTGCGCTCTTCTTCCGGCAGGTTCTGCATTTCCCAGGCGATCATCGCCTGCAGGCTCAGCTCTTTCTGTTCCTGGGTCAGCTTGCGGCCGTCCGGCCACTTGCCGATTTCCACGGCCAGCTTGAGGCTCTCGTAGATTTCCGGGGTGATGTTTTCAATCGCATCGAGAAAGGACGACATACAGCTCTCCAAGTGAATCATAGGGCGGGTGAAACCCGCCGAAACGCCGAGCTGGCGGGTTGCACCCGCCCTACAGGTCAAAAAGTCGAATCAAGCGCTACGTCGGGCCAGCATACCGCCAAGCAGCCCGGTCAGGCAGCCGGTGAGCAAGCCGCCGACGTGCGCGGCGTTGGCGATCGCGCCGAACTGCAACAACTCGAAGATGCCGGTCATGCAGATCAGCAGCCAGGCCAGCATCATCACCAGCACGCCGGGCGGAAGGCGATACGCCGGGTTGGGCGCCAGGCGCTGGTAAATCCAGCAATGCCCGAGCAGACCATAAAGTACGCCGGACAACCCGCCGAACAACGACGGCCCGGCCCACCAGTATTGGGCGAAGTTCGATGCCAGGCCGAACAACAGGGTCAGCCCGAGCAGGCCGATGGCCCCCTGGCGAAATTCGATGCGCCGCCCCAGCTCCCAGTACCACAGGCTGTTCATCGCCAGGTGCAACCAACCGAAGTGGATCAGCATCGGCGTGATCAGGCGCCACCATTGACCGCTGCCCAGGGTGGCATCCAGATAGGTCAGATAGATGTGCTCACCGTCGAGGCGAAAATCGACGAAACTCAGCCAGCGAATGGTGGAAAAGTTCTCGCCCGCCAGGGTCACCGCAAAGACGATGAAGGTGGTCAGCAACATCAACGCCGTGACCGGGCTGCTCCTTAGCTGAGTGGCGAAACTCTCGCGCACAGGGGAGACGCTTGGCGGCAGCTCTCCGGCATCATCGCCCTGCGGATGACGCGCATAGAGCTCGCGCACCTGCTCTGCAAGCTCCTGCCCCGGCACCCAGAGCACCTGCTCGCCGCCCTCTTCCGATACCCGGTGCGGCACACGCAAACGCTGCAGCAGAGCGATGAAACCGCTCAAATCGCGATCCAGCGGCAAGCGCAACACAACCACAGCCGTCATCGCGGCGCCTCCTGAGGGTCGACATCGACCCAGACGAATTTACCCGCGTCCAGACGTGTTTCCTGATCCAGACGATAAGCCACCAGGCGGCCACCGACCACCGCGCTGTAATCCAGGCAGGCCAGGTTGGGCCTGATCGGCGCCGGCTTGCCACGCCGCCAGTAGTGACCGACGAACAGCAGCGGCTCATGCGCGCCGTACCTGAGCAGCTCGTCCTTCTGCAGTTCGGTCAACGGCGTCTGCGCCGCCAGCTCCGGCAAGGCATCGGGCTGGAAGACGATATCGCCATAAGTCTTCGGGTCCTCCTCCCAGAACTTGGTGCGGAAGTACGAGCGGGTGAAGCCGTCACCGCTGGTCAGGGTCAGACCATGCGGCAGTCGCATGTCGGTCCCGCGCAACAGGCGATCGAGCGCCATGTTGGCGAAACTGCCGGGCACCGCCGAGGCCTGCAGAAAATGTTCATCGATGCAGCCATCGGGGAATTGCGCCTTGAGCGGCGTGATCAACTCATCATCCCAGCAGGCGTGCACCACGCGGAAGCGCCCGGCATCGATGAACAGCGGCATCTCGTAGAACCAGCGCAGGAACTCACGCCACTCCTGCGGATGATCCTCGAACTGCGCCAATGTCTCGCGCATCAGGCGCTGGTGGCGCGGGCTGTGTTCGCGCACGTACTGACGGCCACTACCCGGCGGCGCCGGCGTGCTCCAACCCAAGGCATTGAACTCGTGATTGCCCATGATGCACAGCGCCTGGCCGGCGCGAACCATGTCATGCACCAGATGCAGGGTTTCACGAATGCCCGGGCCGCGGTCGACCAGGTCACCGAGGAAGATCACCATGCGCGTCGGATGGCACCACACGCCACCCTGGCGGCTGTAGCCCAGCCGTTCGAGCAAGCGTTCGAGGGTTTGCGCACACCCGTGGATATCACCGATCAGGTCATAGCCACGATGGGGGTCGAGGGACATTCAGTCCTGCCCTCCCAGGCGGCTGCCCCATCCAAGCTTGGTGCGGCAGACCTCATAGTAGTTGTGATCCAGCGGGTGGATCAGACGCAGCTTCTGCGCCTTCTTGGCCACGTGCAGGGTGTCGCCCGGGGCACAGGTGAAGTGGTTCTGGCCGTCGCAGGACACCTGCGGATAGATGGTCATGTCCGCCGACACCACCACCTTCAGCTCGCTATTGCCGTCGACCACGATGGGCCGGCTGGACAGCGTATGCGGGTACATCGGCACCACGACGATGGCATCGAGCTTGGGATGCATGATCGGCCCGCCAGCAGACAGCGCATAGGCGGTAGAACCCGTGGGCGTGGCGACGATGAGGCCGTCGGCCTTCTGGCTGCAGACGAACTGACCGTCGATATACAGCTCGAACTCGATCATCCGCGTCGACTTGCCGGGGTGCAGCACCACGTCGTTGAGCGCGTCGCCCTGGCCGATGGCCTCGCCCTGACGACGCACCTCAGCCTCGAGCAAGAAGCGATTCTCGGTCAGGTACTGGCCTTCGAGCACCTGCGCCACCTTGAGCTCCAGCTCGTCAGGGCGAATATCGGTGAGAAAACCCAGGCTGCCACGGTTGATCCCCAGCACCGGCACCTTGTGCCGCGCCAGGGCGCGGGCGGCGCCAAGCATGCTGCCGTCGCCACCGACGACGATTACCAGGTCGCAGACCTCGCCAAGCATCTTGCGCGAGGAGGTTTGCAGGCCGTGTCCCGGCAGCACGTCGGCGATGGTGTCCTCGAGGATCACATGCAGGTGACGGTCGATCAGAAAGCGCTTGAGTCGCCGCACGGTTTCCAGCACCCGCGTGCTGCCCAGGCGCCCGATGATGCCGACATTGCGAAATTGCTCCATGGGACTCCTGCCAGACAGATAAGAAACGAAGAGAGATTATCGGCCAAAGGCCTGGGCGGCAGCAAACCAGCACTGTTACTGCGCTATGCTCGGGTGATGACTGCTCCCGACTCGCTGCACGATCTGCTGCTGGGCTTGCGTACCCCGGCTGTGCGTGACCTGGCCTGGGCGCTGTTCTCGCCACCCATGCTGGGTGAGACCCCGAAAGTCCAGCGTCATCCGCTACAGGCCAGTTGCTGGACGCGGCAACCGCAGCGGCTGGCTGACTGGCTCGTGCAGCAGGACAACGATGCCGGTGCCCTGCATGCCTGGTTGGCCGCGAAACCGGTGCGCCGCCTTGGCCTCTATTACGAACGCTTGTGGCAGTTCGCCCTGCATGCGGCACCGGATGTCGAGGTCGTCGCCGCCAACCTGCCGATCCGCCAGAACGGTCAGACCCTGGGCGAACTGGACCTGCTGCTGCGCGACGCAGAAGGCGAACACCATCTTGAATTGGCAGTGAAGTTCTATCTCGGCACGGACGGCAGCGACGCCGCTGACTGGCTAGGCCCGGGCAGTCATGATCGGCTCGATCTGAAACTGAGCCACCTCGCGCAGCACCAGTTACCCCTGTCTTCGCGCAGCGAGGCACGGGGAGCGCTGAACGACCTGCAACTGGGCGAAACCCGATCCGCCTTCTGGCTCGGCGGCTACCTGTTCTATCCCTGGCCCGACGACTCCCCCGCGCCTCACGGCGCCACGTCCGAACACTGCCGGGGGCGCTGGCTGTACCAGCGCGACTGGAATGACTTCGCCGCGACGAAGCCAGGCGCGCACTGGCAGCCGCTACCGCGACTGGCCTGGCTAGCGCCGGCTCTGGTGAATGCCGACGGGGTCTGGTCTGATGAAATGCTCCAGCAATGGCTGAGCACGTTGCGCCCGGAGGCTCAGGCGCAACTGCTGGTACGACTGGAGGAGGATCACGCCGGGGATTGGCGGGAGGTGGAGCGGATCTTTCTGGTCAATGATCAGTGGCCGACGCACTCGTAGCCCGGATGCAATCCGGGACGCATGCGTCTGCAATCCCCGGATTTCATCCGGGCTACGCTTGCCCCAGAGCCTGCGCCGATCAACGGCTACGTTCGGTACGCCCACCGGAACGGGCCAGATACCCTGCGCCGCTCTCACAGAGCAGCGCATCGCGTTGCACCGCCGGCAAGGCGTCCAGGCCACCGCGCAAGGCGTAAACGCTGTAACCCAGCTGCGAGAGCAGAAACACCGCGCCGCTGCTGCGTTTGCCACTGTCGCAGTAGCACAGGTAGGTGCGTGATCGCTCCAGCAGGCGCGCCTTCAGACGCAACAGCTGCAGCGGCATATGCAGCGCTTGCGGCGCATGCGCCTTTTCGTACTCTTCCAGCAGGCGTACGTCGAGCCACTGCGCGCCCTGCGTCAGCAACCTGGCGCCCTCGCCCAGCGACACCTCGGCCACCACGGGCGCCTTGAGCAGGGCAAAGAAATCCTGACGATCCAGACGCAACACACTGCCGGCCTCGACCATGGTCACCGTGGCATTTCGCGGCCGGTCGGCAAGCAGGGCCTCCTCGCCGAAACAAGCGCCAACCTCCAGCTCCGCCAGCACCTGGTGCTCGCTACCAGCGCCCCGAATCACCTCGGCGCGGCCGCTTTCCAGGAAATAGCAGCAATCGCCAGTGGCACCCTCTTCGATAATCTGGCTGCCAGCCGCCAGCTCGATCTTCTGCAAGCGAGCGAGCATGTTCTGCACGTTGGCCGGCGGCACCTTGGCAAACAACGGGTTTTCCAACAGCCGCTCCAGCCACTCGACATCGGCGCCACTCTGCTGCAGCGCCAGCAACAGGTCCTGATGCGCCAAGCGCCAGGTCAGCAGGCGATCGAGCGTGGCACTGTCGATCATCAGCACGCTGACATCGCTCACGGCGCGGGCGTCATGTAACCGCGGCAGGCCGGGCGACAACGGGTGGCAGCTGATCTCGCTACCAGCCTGCACCCTCTGCGTTCTGCCCTCGGCATCCTGCAGCTGCAACTCGCCGGCCAGCAGATAGCAGGTCAGGCGCGCCTGATCCCCCCGACGAAACAGCAGTTGCCCGGCCAACAGAGGCTGCGGCACCAGCTGGCTACGCAACTCGCGCCACTGCTGCTCGGAAAGCACGTTGAGCGGCGTCAGGCTGCGCAGTTGTTCGGGGGTAAGGGGTTCGCTCATGAGGATTTCCAGGCTCCGCTGGTCAGACCTGAGTGTAGTCGGCGCTGGCGCCCATCAACACCCGACGCCCTTGCAAGCCGCCAGTATGAATGAATATCAGCCGACTGCCGCGCGCAAGATGACCGCGCTTGCAGAAATCGCGCAGCGCCATAAGCGCCTTGCCGGTATACACAGGCTCCAGCGGCACACCGCTGGCCTGCTCAGTCTCCAGGATGAACTGGCGCAGTGGCTCGTCGAGCCGGGCAAAACCGCCGCGCGCGGCGTCGATCAGTTGGCAGCGTCGCTCCGACGCCCCGGCCTCGTCCAGCAGCCTGGCGACCTGAGTGGCGACGCCGTGGTCGCTCGGTACCGCCTGCGCGCCGAACACGCAGCGCCGAACATCACCCAGCAGCACACCGGCCAGGGTGGTGCCGGTCCCCGTAGCCAGCCACCAGGCATCGAAATCAGGCCAGCCGATATCGGCCAACTGCGCTTCGGCCATCGCCACCAGACAGCTACAGCCACTAGCGCCGTGAAGGCCCAGACCGCCCTCGCTGATCACCTGGAAACCCGGATAGCGGGCGAGCCAGGGCGCCCAGAAGTCCGGCTGATGCCGCGCACGGTAGCCGCTGTAACCCAGCCAGTGCAGCGCCATGCCCATGCGCTGCAGATCATCGACGGTCGGGGTCTGCTGCGCTTCACCACGCAACAGACCGACGCAGGCGAAACCGAAACGCCGGCCCGCAGCGGCCAGCGCATGCAAATGATTGGAGTGCGCTCCCCCCAGGCTGATCACCCCCTGCGCACCAGCCGCAGCGGCCTGCTCAAGATAGGGCGCGAGCTTGAACCACTTGTTGCCGGACAGCAGTGGGTCGACAAGATCCAGGCGCAGGCAAGCGAGCTCGACGCCGGCGGCCTCGAGCCAGTCCAGTTGCAGAGGTTGTAGCGGCGCCCGCGGGCGCCAGGTGGGAATCCGTATTGGCAAGGTCAGCTGACGGTGCGCAGACGACTGCTCGCCTTGTGCCGCGCGCAGCAGTTCGAATCACCCAGGGTGAAACGGCTGGGCGTATCGACGCGATCGATGGGAATGGCGCAGCGCTCCCCACTGGGCAAGGATGCGTCGCAGCTGGGCTGCTGATAATGCGCCAACCAGTGCCGATACTGATCTTCGGAAACGAAGCATTTGCCAGCGGCGTAGGCCATGGGATTGTCCTGATAGCGGGCGACATCCTGCAGGGGAATGGTCAGGTGCCCGGCGCCGGGATGGTACACCACGAATACCACGCCAAGCTTGGCCAGACGATCGAGCACCTGGTCACCGCCCTGACTGGCGAATGCATCGCGCTCACGCTTGAGGCGTTCGATTTCCGCTTGCAACTGGGCATCCAGCTCGTTGCGATAGGCCAGTTCGACGTCGCGTATGGCGATCTGTTCCTTGTACTCCGCCACAGCCGCAGCGACCTTGGCGCGCATTTCACCATCGTACTGCGCACGCAGGATATCGCCCTCGGTACGACCATGACGCTCGAGGGCACGCAGTTGTTGAGTCATTTCCTCACGGCTGCTCTGGAAACTTTCGGCCTGGGCGGCCAGTTGCGCCTTGAGGTTGGCGTTGAGCTCCTCCTGCTGGCGCAGCGCCTGATGCAGCCCATGGATCTGCGCCTGCAGATTCTTGCTCTGCTCCTCGCTGGCCAGTTTGAACTTGGCCAGTTCGTCTTCATGCTGCTGGGTCAGGCTGGTGATGCGCAGGCGCTGCTGCTGAATCAGCTGCGCGGTCTTGGCGCGATGTTCATGATCCATCTTCTGCGCCAGTTGCTCGGCCACTTCCTTGGCCGGATCCGGCGCATACCATTTGTCTTCGGAAGCTACCTGCAAACGCTCGGCAACCACCGACTGGGCACTGTCGTCCTCGATCAGGAGCCCTAGCTGGTTACGTTTGACTGCATCGCGCAGCAAAACCAGATCGTTTTGCCCCGGCGCCAGGCTGGGGTCCCACAGGTGCATCTGGTGCCAGGACACCGGGCACTGACTGCGACAAGCCAGACGAATCGGCCCGGCGCCGAGGTCCGGGCCACGGCCGGCACGTTCTGCCAGATGTTGCAGAGGAATGTTCCAACCCTTGTCGGGGCGACCGTCCTCGTCGAAATCCAGAAAGAAGAATACCGCCGCCCTCACCAGCAGCCGCGGGTTGATCACCACGAATACCGCGCGCATCTGTTCGTCGGCGAACTCGGGCATGTTCACCACACCATCGAGCAAGGCTTCGAACTCAGGGAACATCATCTGTTTGCAGATACCGCGTTCACTGAAGAACATCACGGCTTCCACCATCTGCGGCTTGTTCTGCATGCTCATTGAGGACCCTCTGGACCAACCGGGAATACGCGCGCGCATAGTCGCGTGCCGGAGCAGCGCATACTCCGGTACTGATATCGTCCTTGATATCTGAGGCAAGTCTAGGGGAAAACCCGACCACAGCAATGTGACTGGGTTGGCACTCACTCTGCGAGCCAGGCCGAATAGACCACCGCTTAGCGCAAAAATGTGACAAGACCGGAAAGTACGAAAGCTGCCAGCGGTCCGGTCCGCCTGGATGGTTAACAGCCTGCCAAGCACAACTCGATCGGCGGATTCTTGCTTTTCACCCATGCCTCACAAGCGGAATTTTGCCTATTCCAGCCAGTGCCATTGGGCTCATCCGCTCTAGAGCGGTGGTCCGACAACCTGGCACGTGACCTGCTCTGGCTCTTACAAGCTCGCGCGCCTGTCGCGCGGCCGGACTGATAAAAAAGACAAGAGGTCAGCCATGTTCCGCCATCACTTCACTGCCAACCCCTCATCGTTCAATCCGCTTCGCGAGTGCCTATCCCGGCGCCAGAAGACTGCCTGCACAGCACTGCCGCGTCCTTAGCTAAAAATAACAACAACGGAGAATTCTCATGTACTTAGCCAAGCGCCTTGGCCTGCTCGCCGCTGCCGCGATTTTGGCCAGTAGCCCCAACGCTCACGCCAACCCAACCTCGATCAACATCCTTACCGGCGGTACCAGTGGCGTTTATTACCCGCTGGGCATGAGCCTGTCCGAGCTTTACAGCGAGCGTATCGCAGACTCGACCACCAGCGTGCGGGCTACCAAGGCCTCGGTGGAGAACCTCAACCTGCTGCAGATCGCCCGTGGCCAGTTGGCCTTCGCCCTGGGCGACTCCGTTGCCGATGCCTGGAAAGGCGATGAAGAAGCTGGCTTCAGAGCCCCGCGTGATCGCCTGCGCGCTATCGCCGGGATCTACCCGAACTACATCCAGATCGTTGCCAGCAAGGCATCGGGGATCACCAGCCTGGAGGATCTGCGCGGCAAACGTATTTCCGTCGGGGCGCCGCGCTCGGGTACCGAGCTCAACGCCAGGGCCATTTTCAAGGCCGCGGGTCTCAGCTACGCGGATATGGGCCACGTCGAATTCAAGCCCTACGCCGAATCGGTCGAACTGATCGAGAAAGGCCAACTGGACGCCACCCTGCAGTCGGCCGGCCTGGGTATGGCGGCGATTCGCGACCTGGCCGAACGCGTGCCGATCACCTTCGTCGCCATCCCAGAGCAGGTGGTGTCACGTATCGGCAGCAGCGCCTATCAGTCGGGCACCATTCCTGCCGGCACCTACAAGGGCCAGGCCAACGACGTGACGACGGCGACCATCACCAACGTTCTGGTCAGTCAGACCAGCGTTTCCGACGCCGTGGCCTATCAGATGACCAAGTTGCTCTTCGAGAACCTCGACCGACTGGCCGAAGCGCATCCAGCCGCCAGGGACATCAGACTGGAACGGGCGACCAGTGGTCTGCCGATTCCGCTGCACCCCGGCGCCGAGCGCTTCTATCGTGAGGTGGGCGTTCTCAAGTAGAGCGCCCCTCAGCCCTTGGCGGCTGCGAGAAAGGGTGCCAGGCGCTGCGCCATTTCCGCGCCGAGCGCCTGCAGTCCGCTCATCGGGCGCACCATCACCTCGAACTCGACGATTCGTCCCGACTCGTCGAAGCGAATCATGTCGATGCCCTTCAACTCGCGCCCGCCAACCTTCGCGGAAAACTCCAGCACCACACTGAGGCCATCGGCAGTAGCCAGTTCGCGGTGATAGGCAAAATCTTCGAACACCTTGAGCACGGTATTGAGGATCAGATTGACCACCTGCGCGCCCGGATAAGGGGTGTGCGCCATGGGCGAACGGAACACCGCCTGAGGGTGCAGCAACTCGGGCAAGGCACTCAGGTCCTTGGCGGCGACGAACTGGTGCCAGCGTGCCAGGCTGGCTGCGGCGGATGGGTTGAGTTGAGCATCGAGCGACATGGGCGTCTCCTTGTTATTCTCAGCCACTAAGCAGACGCCCCGCACAAGGCGGGGCGTCGGTTCGATCAGAGTTCGGCCGCCAGGCGCGAGCCCTGGTTGATCGCCCGCTTGGCGTCAAGCTCGGCGGCGACATCCGCACCGCCGACCAGGTGCACACGCTGGCCGGCATTTTCCAGACCTTCCTGCAGCTCACGCAGCGGGTCCTGGCCAGCGCAAACGATCACGGTATCGACTGGCAGCACCTGCTGCTCGCCACCAGCAATGCGGATATGCAGGCCGGCATCGTCGATCTGCACGTACTCGACGCTGTTGAGCATCTGCACGTTCTTGTTCTTCAGGCCGGTGCGGTGAATCCAGCCGGTGGTCTTGCCCAGGCCATCGCCGACCTTGGACTTCTTACGCTGCAGCAGGAATACCTGACGCGCCGCCGGGTGCGGATGCGCCTTGACACCCGCCACGCCACCACGGGCTTCCAGCGCCGTGTCGATGCCCCACTCTTTCCAGAACTCGTCACGGTCGAGGCTGGTGGCCTTGCCTTGGTGCGTGATGAATTCGGACACGTCGAAACCGATACCGCCGGCACCGATGACAGCGACCTTATGCCCGACCGGCTTGCGCTCGAGAATCGCGTCCAGGTAGCTGATCACCTTGGCATGCTCGATACCCGGAATATCCGGGGTGCGCGGGGCAATACCGGTGGCCAGGATGATTTCGTCGAAGCCCCCCTTGAGCAGATCGTCCACCGACACGCGGGTGTTCAGGCGTACGTCGACGCCAGTGGTTTCCAGCTTGCGCTTGAAGTAGCGCAGGGTCTCGAAGAACTCTTCCTTGCCCGGCACGCGCTTGGCCACGTTGAACTGGCCACCGATCTCGCCAGCCGCGTCGAACAGGGTCACAGCATGGCCGCGCTCGGCGGCGACGGTAGAAGCCGCCAGCCCAGCCGGGCCGGCACCGACCACGGCGATCTTCTTCACCGCGGCGGTGGGGATGTAGTTCAGCTCGGTCTCATGGCAGGCGCGCGGGTTGACCAGGCAACTGGTCAGCTTGCCGCCGAAAGTGTGATCCAGGCAGGCCTGGTTACAACCGATGCAGGTGTTGATCTCATCGCTACGGCCTTCGGCGGCCTTGTTGACGAAGTCTGGGTCGGCAAGGAACGGGCGCGCCATCGACACCATGTCGGCATCGCCCTCGGCCAGCACCTGCTCGGCGACTTCCGGGGTGTTGATGCGGTTGGTGGTGATCAGCGGAATCGACACCTCACCCTTGAGCTTGGCGGTGACCTTGGTGAAGGCCGCACGCGGCACCTTGGTGGCGATGGTCGGGATACGCGCCTCGTGCCAGCCGATACCGGTGTTGATCAGGGTGGCGCCGGCCTGCTCGATGGCCTTGGCCAGCAGCACGATCTCGTCCCAGGTGCTGCCACCCTCGACCAGATCGAGCATCGACAGGCGATAGATGATGATGAAGTTCGGGCCGACCGCCTCGCGCACGCGGCGGACGATCTCCACCGGCAGGCGCATGCGGTTCTCGTAGCTGCCGCCCCAGCGGTCGGTACGATGGTTGGTGTGGGCGACCAGGAACTGGTTGATGAAATAACCTTCCGAGCCCATCACCTCGACACCGTCATAACCGGCCTGCTGGGCCAGCGCCGCGCAATTGACGAAGTCGGCGATCTGCTTCTCGATGCCCTCTTCGTCCAGCTCGCGCGGCTTGAACGGGTTGATCGGTGCCTGGATGGCGCTCGGCGCCACGGACTTGGGGCTATAGGCATAACGCCCGGCGTGCAGGATCTGCATGCAGATCTTGCCGCCCGCCTCGTGCACGGCCTGGGTGACGATCTTGTGCTTCTCGGCCTCTTCCACCGTGCTCAGCTTGGCAGCGCCGGAATACACGCCGCCCTCCTCGTTCGGGCCGATGCCGCCGGTGACCATCAGGCCGACGCCGCCACGGGCGCGCTCGGCGAAATAGGCCGCCATGCGCTCGAAGCCGCCCGGCTTCTCTTCCAGGCCAGTGTGCATGGAGCCCATCAGCGTACGGTTGCTCAGCGTGGTGAAGCCGAGGTCGAGCGGGGCCAGCAGGTGCGGGTAACGAGCAGTCATGGAATTCTCCACATCGCGGTGCAGTTCACGGATTGCCGCGGTCTCATGGTCACGCGGTCGGTTATGGAGCCAGACGATAAATAGGCTGCCAGCCATGCTCAATGATCAAAACTAACAAGATAATGATCAAAACTAGCAATAGAGGTTGGCAGCACGGCTCGACCGACCTAACCTGCACCGCAACCAAACTGAAAAAACCAATGCGCCTACTGATCACCCTTCTGCTCGCGCTCGCACTGCTGACCGGTCTTGGCAGCTACGCCCACTGGATCGCGCAGCGCCCCAGCAGCCATTACCTGTCCGACCTGCGCAGCCAGGTCGCGCTCGATATTGGTGAGCCCGGCACACGCGGCAACCTGCTGGGCATCCAGCCGGAACTGTTCGCCGCCGACTACCAGAGCCTCGCGCGACTGCGCCTGAAGCTGGCCGCCTACCTGGATCACGCCCGTGACCAAGGCATGCTCAACGAACGCACCGTCGTCGTGCTGCCCGAACATATCGGCACCTGGCTGCTCGCCGTCGGCGAGAAGGAAGAGCTCTATCGCGCCACCGAGCGCCGTCAGGCCATGCACTGGATGGCGGCGAGCAATCCACTGGATTTTCTCGGCGCACTGTTCAGTGCTGGAAGCGACGCGCGCCTGGACGACGCCATGTTGCGTACCAAGGCCAAGGCCATGGCGCGCGACTATCAGCAGCTGTTTGGCGATCTGGCCCGTGATTACCAGATCACCCTGGTTGCAGGGTCCATCGTTCTGCCCGAGCCCCGCGTGGAACGGGGCCGCCTCGAAGTCGGTCGTGGGCCGCTGTACAACGTCAGCCTGGTATTCGATCAGGCCGGTAACCCGCAGGGCCAGCCGCAACGCCACGCCTTCAGTGCCGGCGCACTCGCCACCAGAGCGCCGGAAGCCCTGCAGGTGCTGGAGACCCCGGCAGGCCGGCTTGGCGTACTGCTAGGCGGCACTATCGAACAGTTCCAGGCGAAGGCAATCGATGGCGAGGCAGTAGAGCTGCTGGCCATGCCCAGCGACCTGGATGGCCTGACGGACGACGCCGATTTCACCGAACAGCTGCAGGCTCACGGCATTCGTGCGGGAGTGAAAGTCCATCTGCGCGGCCGATTGTGGGAGCGTAGCGGTCAGTCCCAGGCGCTCGCCTTCGATGCCGGACGCAGCGAACGAGGCGCCAGCGAGCGCGGCGCGCAACTGATCAATCTATGGCTATAAAAGCATCACGCGTTCGCCTCGGCGATCTCTCCGTCGGCTTCACCCAGGCGCTGGCCGACGCATTGCGCGAACAGGGTCAGCGCCCCGAACCCCTGCTCGAGCAATTTGGCCTAGATGCCGCACGGCTCAGCGAGCCGCGCGCACGCCTGTCGATCCCGCGCTTCATGCGCCTTGGCCATAGCGCCATCGCCCTGTGCGACAACCCCGCTCTGGGCCTGGAAATGGGCCGTCACAGCCGCCTCAGCCAGGTTGGCCTGGCCGGCATCTGCGCCGCGCAGGCGCCTGATCTGCGCGAAGCGGCACGCACCCTGACCCGCTTCGAGCCGTTGTACGCCGCCAACTATCGCGGCCGTTCGGGCTTCAGCGAGGATGCGCGCGGCGCCTGGCTGCATTTCTATTCCATCAGCCCCTACAACGCCTACAACCGTTTCGTGGTGGACTCGGTGCTGGCCGGCTGGCAGACCAACCTGAGGCAGGTGGTCGACCGATCCATCACCGCGGAAAAGGTCGAGATCGAATTTCCTGCACCGGACTACGGCGAACGCTACGAAGCGCTGTTCGGCTGCCCCGTCGAGTTCAGTGCTGGCGCCAATCGCCTGCGCCTGAACAGCGAAACCCTGGCCCTGCGCAACCCTCAACATTGCCCAGGCACCTGGTGGCACCTGCTGGAGCTGTGCGAACGCGAACTGGAACAGCTGACCTGCACACGCAGCCTGCGCGAACGGGTCATCCAACTGCTCGGCCCACTGTTGCACGGCCACGAGCCGGATCTGCAGGAAGTGGCGCGCAGCCTGCACCTGCCGAGCTGGACGCTGCGGCGCAAGCTGGCCGAGGAAGGCACGCAGTTTCGCACCATCCTCAACGACACTCGCCGCGACCTGGCCACGGCCTATATCCGCGATACCGAACTGGCCTTCGGCGAGATCGCCTACCTGCTCGGCTTCGCCTCGGCCGAAGCCTTCCAGCGCGCCTTCAAGCGCTGGCTCGGGCAAACACCCGGCGACTACCGCCGCGCGCAACGCAGAGCGGGCTGATCGCACGGCAACCTTGATCGTCAAGCTCTCGCAACTTAGAATCCTTTTCATCCGCGTTTGCGGTCGCTTCTTACTCCTTTCATTCCGTGCCGGCCCACCGCGCGCGCCAACGACCCCGCGAACATGTCCAAGAAATCCCGCTCCAGACTCTGGTTTCTCGTCCACAGCTGGCTGGCCCTACCGGTCTGGTTCTTCCTGCTGATCATCTGTGTCACCGGCACCCTGGCCACTGTCAGCCAGGAGATCGTCTGGCTGGCCAACCCGGACGTACGCGCCAGCAAGCCGTCCGATGATGCGCAGCGCCTGAGCTTCGGCCAGGTACTGGAAGCGATCAATCGCGCCGAGCCCGAGCTGATCGTGCAGTCCATCGGCCGCCCGGACGAAGATCACTTCGCCCTCACCGCGCGCGTCAGCTATCCCGACGGCAGCTCGCCGCTGCTGTACGTCAACCCCTATAGCGGGGCGATCCAGGGGGTCAGCCCGGAGTTCGACTTCCGCCAGTTCACCCGCGCCCTGCATGGCTGGTGGCTGGTGCCGTTCACCAACGGCTACAGCTGGGGCTGGTACCTGGTGTCGCTGATGGGCCTGCCGATGCTGCTGTCGCTGATCACCGGCCTGGTGGTCTACAAGAAGTTCTGGAAGGGCTTCTTCAGCCCACGCCTGCGCATAGGCCAGGGCGCACGCATCTTCTGGGGCGACTTCCACCGCCTCTCCGGCATCTGGTCGATCTGGTTCATCGCGGTCATTTCCATCACCGGCATCTGGTTCCTGATCCAGGCGATTCTCGGCGATAGCCACGTGTCGATCTCCACCGAAGGCGTACCGCCAGTGGTGGCGCGCGAGGAAGTGCCGCTGGCGCCGAGCGCTGCCGAAGTGCCGCGCATCAGCCTGGACGCCGCCGTGCTCAAGGCCACCGACGTCATCCCGGGCCTGGAGCCAAGTTTCGTCAGCCTGCCGGGCTATGCCTACGGCCATTATTCGGTCTGGGGCCGCGGTTGGTATCCGCTGATGTTCCAGTCCGCCTCGATCAACCCCTACAACGGCGACATCGACGCTACCCGCCTGCTCAGCGACCGCTCGGGCCTGGAGTTCGTCACCGAGTCCATGCGGCCGCTGCACACCGGCGACTTCGGTGGCCTGTGGGTCAAGCTGCTGTGGTTCGTCTTCGGCCTGCTGCTGAGCATGATGGTGCTCAGCGGCCTGCTGATCTGGACCAAGCGCACCGCCCAGGCCACGGTCGCTGCGGTCAAGCGGCCGGCACGCGCCACCAAGCCGGCCCCGATCGTCGCCACCCGTGAAATCTCGGAGAGCCGCCCATGAGCAAGGCCGCAATCGCCCCCGCCCCGTCCGCTCTGGGCCGTTTCTGGTACAGGTGGCGCTTCCACCTCAATGTGCTGCTGGTGCTGATCCCCCTGGGCTTCATGCCCAAGTATTTCCAGGATGTCGCGCTGTTTCGTGGCGCCAGCGGCCTCGGCGAGCGTGAGTTCGGCGAAGTCCAGGTCGGCCCCTGGAGCCTGCGCCTGGCCGAGTTCCGCAATCAGCCGCCGCAACTGGAAGGTCCGGCCGGCTATATGAAGAGTTTCAACGCCGCGCTGTGCCAGGCGTGCATCAGCCAGGTCAAGGTGGTCTACCTGCGCATCGGCAAGCCGCGCAGCCTGCGCGCTGCCGGCGGACTGTTCTTCGGCAGCCCCTATCGCATGGGTACGAGCATTCCCATACCGCCACGCACCAAGCCAGACGCCGAGTTGTGGATCACCGCCGAGGGCTGGGACGGCACAGTACATCAGGCATCCATCCCGCTGGCCGAGGCTTCGCCCGCCACCCTCGCCTGGCTGAAACAACAAGGAGACAAACCATGATCCATAGCGCCCGCATCGGTCTGCTGATGCTCTGTACCGGCCTGTCCCCTCTGGCTCTCGCGCACAACCCGATCTGCGAATGCGAGGAGCACGGCACCGGCGAAATCATCTGCACCGGCGGCTTCTCCGACGGCAGTGGCGCCCCCGGCGTGACCCTCGACGTGATCAGCTACGAAGAAGAGGTGCTGGTGCCCGGCAAACTCGGCGAGGACTCCAGGCTCAGCTTCAAGCGTCCGGATGGCGAGTTCTACGTACTGTTCGACGCCGGCCCCGGCCACGTCGTGGAAATCGACCACACGGAAATCGCCAGCCAATGACCACCCAAGTGGTACGCCCGGCCGGCGCTGGGCATGAAAGCCTGTGGGTAGCCGTCCTCAGCCTGTCGATCATCCTACTGGCCGCAACAGTCATCAGCCTGCGCAGCGAGAACCACGAGGAAGAAAGCGTCGCCGCCCATCAGATCGATGCCCGCCGCGACCTGAACGCCGCCGAGCAAGGCATCCATACCGAATTGGTCGTGGCCCTCGACGAGATCCTGATGCTGCGGGACGAACAGCAGACCTTGCCCGAGCCGCAGCAACTGGCCGAAGAAGGCATTCCGCCTTTTACCCACGACGCCAGCACCGCCACCCGTGGCCACCACGTCTGGCAGCTGCTGCATGTCGGCGATGACTACGCCTACCAGGGTCTGAGCGGCGACAGCGCCGTCGCCGGCTCCTTCCTGTTGCTGGCAAGCGCAGCGGATGCCGACATCTGGCTCAACCGCTCCAGCGATGTCGTTGCCCCACAGAACCTGCATGCCGATGCCCTGATCGCCGCCGGCTGGCGCCAGGTCGCCAGCCAATACGACGCCGGCGTCACCCGCCAGCATCGCCACTGAATATCGGGAACCCCACCATGCCCTCTCGCTTCGTCTCCCGCCGCCTGCTGGCCAGCCTGCTGCTGAGCCTGGGCGCCGCCCTCGCCCCCGTGCTCGCCAGTGCCGACAACCACCGCCTGCGTATCGGCATTACCCTGCACCCCTACTACAGCTACGTCAGCAATATCGTCGGCGAACGCGCCGACGTGGTGCCGCTGATCCCGGCTGGCTTCAACCCGCACGCCTACGAGCCGCGCGCCGAGGACATCAAGCGCATCGGCGACCTCGACGTGGTGGTGCTCAACGGCGTCGGCCATGACGACTTCGCCGACCGCATGATCGCCGTCAGCGAGAAGCCCGACGTCCCCGTGATCGAGGCCAACGCCCGCGTGCCCCTGCTCGCCGCCACCGGCCAGGCCGCACGCGGCGCCGGCAAGGTGGTCAACCCGCACACCTTCCTCTCCATCACCGCCTCCATCGCGCAGATCAACAACATCGCCCGCGAACTCGGCAAGCTCGACCCGGACAACGCCAAGTTCTACAGCCAGAACGCCCGTGCCTACGGCAAGCGCCTGCGCGGCCTGCGCGCCGAGGCGCTGGGCAAGCTGACCGACGCCAAGGGCAGCGAGCTGCGCGTGGCCACCATCCATGCCGCCTACGACTACCTGCTGCGCGAGTTCGGCCTGGAAGTCACCGCAGTGGTCGAACCGGCCCACGGCATCGAGCCGAGCCCCAGCCAATTGAAGAAGACCATCGACCAGCTCAAGGAACTGGACGTGCAGGTGATCTTTTCCGAGATGGATTTCCCCTCCAGCTACGTCGACACCATCCATCGTGAGTCCGGCGTGAAGATCTACCCGCTGACGCATATTTCCTATGGCGAGTACACCGCCGGAAAATACGAAGAGGAAATGGCCCGCAATCTCGACACCGTGGTACGCGCCATTCAGGACGAAGGCGTATGACCGCCCTCGAAACCGCGCCGTCGCGCCTGCAGGGCCCCGGCATCGAATTCACCGGCATCGATCTCAACCTCGGCCGCACGCGGATTCTCGACAAGGTCAGCTTCCAGGTGCGCGCCGGCAGCGTGCACGCCCTGGTCGGCCCCAACGGCGGTGGCAAGAGCTCGCTGATCAAGACCCTGCTCGGGCAGATGCCACACCAGGGCGAGCTACGCCTGCACTGGCCGGCCAGCCCCGGCACCATCGGTTACGTGCCGCAGGCGCTGGAATTCGATCGCGGTCTACCGATGACGGTGGATGATTTCATGGCCGCCATGTGCCAGCGTCGCCCGGCCTTCCTCGGCCTGTCGCGACGCCACGCGCCGGCCATCGAACAGGCGCTGGCACGGGTCGGCATGCTGGACAAGCGCAAGCGGCGCATGGGCGCGCTGTCCGGCGGCGAGCGCCAGCGCGTGCTGCTGGCCCAGGGCCTGGTGCCCGAGGCGCAGCTGCTGGTGCTCGACGAGCCAATGTCGGCGCTGGACGAGCCCGGCGTGCAGGTGTTCGAGCAACTGCTGCGCGACTGGCGCCAGGCCGGCACCACGGTGCTGTGGATCGAGCACGACCTGCAGGCCGTCGGTCGCCTCGCCGACCGCGTCACCGGGCTCAACCGCCGCGTGCTGTTCGACGATACGCCACAGCAGGTGCTGACCCCTGACCGTCTGCTCGACCTGTTCTCCAGTCATCCGCGCCAGCAAGAGGCCTCGTCATGAGTTTCGAAGACATCCGCCTGGCGATCCAGGCCTGGGCCAGCGCCGGCTATTTACCCGAGGCTCTGGCCTACGGTTTCGTGGTCAATGCCCTGCTCGCCGGCCTGTTGATCGGCCCGGTGCTCGGCGGTCTCGGCACGCAGGTGGTGGTCAAGCGCTTCGCCTTCTTCTCCGAGGCGGTCGGCCACGCCGCGCTGACCGGCGTGGCCATCGGCATCCTGCTCGGCGAACCCTACACCGGCCCCTACGGCAGCCTGTTCGGCTACTGCCTGCTGTTCGGCATCCTGCTCAACTACCTGCGCAACCGCACCGGCCTGGCGCCGGACACCCTGATCGGCGTGTTCCTCTCGGTGTCGCTGGCGGTCGGCGCCAGCCTGCTGCTGGTGCTCGCCGGCAAGATCAACATCCATATCCTGGAGAACGTGCTGTTCGGCTCGGTGCTGACGGTCAACGCCCAGGACCTCGCCGTGCTGGCGCTGGTCTCGCTGCTGGTGCTGGGCCTGGCGCTGCCGCTGTACAACCGCATCATGCTGGCCAGCTTCAACCCGCAACTGGCCAGCGTGCGCGGCGTCGCGGTGAAGCCGCTGGACTACCTGTTCGTGATGCTGGTGTCGCTGGTTACCGTGGCTGCGGTCAAGGTCATCGGCGCCATCCTGGTCGGCGCCCTGCTGGTGATCCCGGCGGCCGCCGCACGGCTGCTCAGCCAATCGCTGAAAGGCTTCTTCTGGCTGTCGGTCCTGATCGCCACGTGCAGCACCCTGGCCGGCATCTTCCTGCCGATCGCCCTGGAGCTGCCGGTCCCCTCCGGCGCCGCGATCATCATGGTCGCCGGCATCGCCTTCGCCCTCGCCGCCATCGCCCGCGGCACACTGCCTAGCCTGAAAGGGAACCTGGGATGAACCTGCAACGCCTGAGCCTCGCCCTCGCCACCTGCGCCCTGCTCGCCGGCCCGCTGCACGCCGAAACACAGCCCGTGCGCATTCTCGCCAGCCTGCCGATCACCTATGGTCTGGGCGCCAACATGCTTGACGGCAGCGCCGTGCAGCTGCAACGCGCCGCCCCGGCCAACCTGCCGGCCAGCCGCCAGCTCTCGTATTTCGCCGGCCGCGGCGCGGGTGCACTGGAGAAGGCTTCGCGTGACGCCGACGCGGTGATCGCCCTGCGTTCGCTGTGGCCGGACGACCCGCTCTACCCGCTGGCACGGCGCAGCAATATTCGCATCGTCGAAGTCGACGGCGCGCGCCCGGTGGACGGCGCCCTGCCCGGCATCGCCCTACGCAGCGACGGCGGTGACGCCCTGGCCAGCCAACCCTGGCTCAACATCAACAACCTGGGGCGCATGGCCGATGTGATCGCCGCCGACCTGGGCCGCCTGGCGCCGGAGGCCAAGCCGCAGATCGAGGCCAACCTGGCGACGCTCAAGCAGCGCCTGCTCAAGCTCAGCGCCGCCAGCGAAAGCCGCCTGGCCGAACTGGACAACCTCAGCGTGGCCAGCCTGTCGGATCACTTCGACTACCTGATCGACGGCCTCAACCTCGACCTTGTCGAGCTGAGCGTGGCGAAGGACGCCGAATGGACGGCAGAAACCCTGGCGCAACTGAGCGCCGACCTGCGGGACAACGACGTCGCTGCCGTGCTTGTCCAGCGCCAGCCGCCAGCCGATCTGGCCAAGGCGATCAGCGATGGCGGTAGCCGCCTGGTGCTGATCGAAGACAACCAGGACACCCCCATAGCCGGGCTGGAAACGGCCATCGGCCAGGTGCTGGACGCCCTGTCGCCCTGAGCGAAGTCGCTCGGATGTAATTCAGAAATGCCGGCGATGCCGCTCCCGGATTGCATCCGGCTACAAAAGCGAGCCACAACCGTCTGACCGCTGTCCCATGGCCCGTTACAGCTCGGTGGCGTCCTCGCCCCCATCCACTGCGCCCTGCTCAAGGGCGCTCAGTTCCAGCAGTTCTTCCTGATAATCATCCATTACTCGACTCTCCCGCATGAACCGTTCAACGACGAAACAAGATGCATGCCCATCAGGCTAGAACGGCGGGATGAAGGCAATATGACGAAAAGTCGCGGGCAGGTGAAATGGCCATCGACACTAACGAGGACCGGGCGCTGCCTGCGCAGGAGAGGATTTAGCCGCGATGACAAGCACGCAAAGCTCGCCACTTGAGCACCTGTCACAGCGAAGCAGATGCACAAACGATGGCCAATAAAAAACCCGCTGATCTCGCGATCAGCGGGTTTCGTATATGGCGCAGCGGACGGGACTCGAACCCGCGACCCCCGGCGTGACAGGCCGGTATTCTAACCGACTGAACTACCGCTGCGTGTCGGTTGGACTTTCGTCCAGAAAACTCTTGAAGCTTTATTGCATCTGATGGCGCCCTTGCGGACTCTGCCATCTCAAACCGATGAAACATCGATCTGGGAAATATGGCGCAGCGGACGGGACTCGAACCCGCGACCCCCGGCGTGACAGGCCGGTATTCTAACCGACTGAACTACCGCTGCGCGTCGGTGGACTTTCGTCCTTCTCTCTAAGGCTATGGTGGGTGATGACGGGATCGAACCGCCGACCCTCTGCTTGTAAGGCAGATGCTCTCCCGGCTGAGCTAATCACCCATGTGCCTTAGCGAGGCGCGCACTTTATGCAGGCGGCGATGCTAAGTCAATACCCTGCTTGAATTTTTTCTGAAAAAGGCGGGGCACCGCCTAATGCCAGTCAGTTAAACGTCGCCGCTGCGAATGCGTAGGAGCGGCGCCCCGCCGCGAACCGGGGCGATGCGCACTTGAAAAGCTTCGCCCCGGGGCGGGGCTCCTACGAAAGGCCGCTTTGGCAGCCTTATCTGATCGACATTAGGGTCACCGCCCACCTCATTCCATCTCCCCGCACAACTCGGCCGCGCGCAGCAGCGCGGCAGTGAGACTGTGGCGCTCCCAATCGGCCAGTGCGGCGAAACGCTGGTTGAATTCCGGCGGCATCAACGACGGCGCCTGCTGAATCAACTCGCGCCCGGCAGCGCTGATCAGCAGCCATTGACGACGACGGTCCTGATCATCGCGCTGACGCTGCAACAGGCCGTGCTCTTCGAGACGATCGAGCAGACCGGAAAGCGTCGCCGCCGTGAGGCTGACGCGGCTGCTGAGCACGCTGGCAGTCATGCGCGTCTCGCTGGCCAGCACCTGCAGCACCATCAACTGCATGGGCGTCAGCCCACCAAAACGCGCCAGACGCTTGGCATGCACCTCCCCCGCCTGCTGCAGGCGTCGCAGGGCCTGGAACAGGGGCATTTCAAAGGCCATGACAGATGACAAATCTATTTCAGCAGGAACTTTTTTATCAGTCATAAGCACCAATTCATAACAACCAAAACTTTGACATGAAAGCATTATTTTGTTTTGGTGTAAAAGGCTCGACCACGAGCCACTCCCCAACGGCAACACCGGTAAGGAACTATGTGCGGAATAGCTGGAGAACTACGTTTTGATCGACGCCCCGCGGACCTGGCGGCAGTCGAGCGCATCACCCACCACCTGGCCCCTCGCGGCCCCGACGCCCACGGCTTCCACAGCCAGGGCCCCATCGCTCTGGGCCATCGCCGGCTGAAGATCATGGATCTGGCCGAAGCCTCGGGCCAGCCGATGATCGACAGCGATCTCGGCCTGTCCATGGTGTTCAACGGCGCCATCTACAACTACCCCGAGCTGCGTGCCGAACTGGAGGCGCTGGGTTATCGCTTCTTCTCCGGCGGTGACACCGAGGTATTGCTCAAGGGCTATCACGCCTGGGGCGAGAAACTGCTGCCCAAGCTCAACGGCATGTTCGCCTTCGCCGTCTGGGAGCGTGACAAGCAAAGCCTGTTCATCGCCCGCGACCGTCTTGGCGTCAAACCGCTTTATATGTCGCGTACCGGCGAGCGCCTGCGCTTCGCCTCGTCGCTGCCGGCCCTGCTGCAAGGCGGCGATATCGCCAAGACGCTGGATGCCGTCGCCCTCAACCATTACCTGAATTTTCACGCCGTGGTCCCAGCACCGCGCACCATTCTGGCGGGCGTGGAGAAACTGCCGCCAGCCACCTGGATGCGCATCGATGCCGACGGCAAGGTCGAACAGAAAACCTGGTGGACGCTGCAATTCGGCCCGCAAGGCGATGAAGCCGGCTACGGCCTGGAAGAGTGGCGCGACCAAGTGCTGCATACCATGCGCGAAGCCGTAGCGATCCGTCAGCGCGCGGCCGTGGATGTCGGTGTGCTGCTCTCCGGTGGCGTCGATTCGAGCATGCTGGTCGGCCTGCTGCGCGAAGCCGGCGTGGAAAACCTGCTGACCTTCTCCATCGGTTTCCAGGATGCCGGCGGCGAGCGCGGCGACGAGTTCCAGTATTCGGACCTGATCGCCCAGCGCTTTGACACCCGCCACCACCAGTTGCGCATCGGCGAGCACGAGATTCTCGACCAGCTGCCGCAGGCCTTCCGCGCCATGAGCGAGCCGATGGTCAGCCACGACTGCATCGCCTTCTACCTGCTCTCACGGGAAGTGGCCAAGCACTGCAAGGTGGTGCAGAGCGGCCAGGGCGCGGACGAACTGTTCGCCGGCTATCACTGGTACCCGCAGGTCGACGGCGCCGACGATGCCTTCGCCGCCTACCGCGCCGCCTTCTTCGACCGCGAGCACGACGAATACGCCGCCTGCGTACAGCCCGCCTGGCTGACTGGCGACATGGCCGGCGACTTCGTGCGCGAACACTTCGCCATGCCCGGCGCCAGTGCAGCGGTAGACAAGGCGCTGCGCCTGGACAGCACGGTGATGCTGGTCGAAGACCCGGTCAAACGCGTGGACAACATGACCATGGCCTGGGGCCTGGAGGCGCGCACGCCGTTCCTCGACTATCGCGTGGCCGAACTGTCGGCGCGCATTCCCGCGCAGTTCAAGCTGCCTGACGGCGGCAAATATGTACTCAAGGAAGCGGCGCGCAAGGTCATCCCCAGCGAGGTGATCGACCGGCCCAAGGGCTACTTCCCGGTGCCGGGTCTCAAGCATCTGGAAGGCGCCACCCTGGGTTGGGTGCGCGACCTGCTGCTCGACCCCAGCCAGGATCGCGGCCTGTTCAACCCGACCATGCTCGATCAGTTGCTGACCAACCCGCAGAGCCAACTGACGCCGCTGCGCGGCTCCAAGCTGTGGCAGTTGGCGGCGCTCAACCTGTGGCTGAGCGAGCAGGGCCTGTAACGACGCAGGAGCGGCTGCAGCGCGATGCCGCTCAGCCGCCCCTGTGAGCTGCCAAGGAACGGTCGTAGCCCGGATGCAATCCGGGATCGGCACGACTCAACACTCGATCCGGCTCAGACCGGCGAAGGACAACTCATGCGCTCCCCTGCCTTCAAACAACGCCTGATCCGCGGCCAGACACCCTCCTACGAGCGTCTTCAGGCGCGTCTGGCCGAAGATCACACCAGCGAGCCCAGCCAACCGCAGGCCATCCACTGCGGCTGGGGTCGCCTGCTGATCGGCCACACCTACCCGGACGCCACGGCGCTGGCCGAATCCCTGCTGGGCGAGCAGCCCGGCGAACGCGATATCGCGCTTTACGTGGCCGCACCGCATCAGGTGCTGGCGCATGCGCCGCAGCAACTGTTCCTCGACCCGTCCGACACCCTGCGCCTGTGGTTCACCGACTACCGCCCGGCGCGCCGCAGCTTCCGTGGCTTTCGTATTCGCCGGGCGCAGAACGATGCCGACTGGCAGGCCATCAACTGCCTGTACCAGACCCGCGGCATGCTGCCGATCGACCCGACCAAGCTCACGCCCTACAACGAGGGCGGCCCGACCTACTGGCTGGCCGAGGACGAAGACAGCGGCGCGGTGATCGGTAGTGTCATGGGCCTCAACCACCAGCGCGCTTTCCGTGACCCGGAGAACGGCAGCAGCCTCTGGTGTCTGGCGGTCGACCCGCAATGCAGCCGCCCGGGCGTCGGCGAGGTGCTGGTCCGTCATCTGATCGAACATGGCATGAGCCGTGGCCTGAGCTACCTCGACCTGTCGGTGCTGCACGACAACAAGCAGGCCAAGAAGCTCTACGCCAAGCTCGGCTTTCGCGAGCTGCAGACCTTCAGCCTCAAGCGCAAGAACGGCATCAACCAGCCGCTGTTCCTCGGCCCTGGCCCGCAGGCCGAGCTCAACCCCTATGCCCGCATCATCGTCGACGAGGCGCTGCGCCGCGGCATCGAAGTGCAGGTGGACGACGCCGAAGCCGGGCTGTTCACCCTCAGCCACGGCGGTCGACGCATCCGTTGCCGCGAATCGCTGTGCGACCTGACCAGCGCCGTAAGCATGACCCTGTGCCAGGACAAGCGCCTGACTCATCGCGCCCTGTCGCGCGCCGACCTCAGCGTGCCGGCGCAGCGCCTGGCCGGTAGCGCCGAAGACAATGCCACTTTTCTCGCCGAGCATGGCTCGGTGGTGGTCAAGCCGGTCGACGGCGAACAAGGCCAGGGCGTGGCAGTTGATCTGCGCACGCCGGGCGAGGTGCAGGAAGCCATCGAGCGTGCCCGCGTGTTCGACCAGCGCGTACTGCTGGAGAGTTATCACGAAGGCCACGACCTGCGCGTGCTGGTGATCGGCTACGAGGTGGTGGCTGCGGCCATCCGCCGCCCGGCCGAAATCATTGGCGATGGCCGCCACAGTATCGGCAAGCTGATCGATGCGCAGAGCCGTCGGCGCCAGGCCGCCACCGGCGGCGAAAGTCGCATCCCCAAGGACGCAGAAACCCTGCGCACCCTGCACGGTGCCGGCCTCGACTATGACAGTGTGTTGCCCGCCGGTGAGCGTCTGGCCGTGCGCAAGACCGCCAACCTGCACACCGGCGGTACCCTGGAGGATGTCACCGCAATCCTCCATCCGGCCCTGCGTGACGCCGCCATCAAGGCTGCGCGCGCGCTGGAAATACCCGTGGTCGGCCTCGACCTGCTGGTGCCCGCCGCCGACCAGCCGCAGTACGTGTTCATCGAAGCCAACGAGCGCGCCGGCCTGGCCAACCACGAACCGCAGCCAACCGCCGAGCGCTTCGTCGATCTGCTGTTCCCGCTCAGCCAGATGCCGAGCTGACCCTTCTCCCCCGGCCCTCTCCCACGTACGGGAGAGGGGAAAACCCAACGCCGAGGAGCTTGCATGCAACAACTACCCGAATCCGATCTCGACTACATGCAGAAGGTGCTGCTAGAGATGCTTGCCATCCCTAGCCCCACCGGTTTCACCGACACGATCGTGCGCTACGTCGCCGAGCGTCTCGAAGAACTGGAAATCCCCTTCGAGCTGACCCGCCGTGGCACCATCCGCGCCACCCTGCGCGGGCGTCAGAGCGAGTACGAACGTTTCGACCGTGCCGTTTCCGTGCACCTCGACACCATTGGCGCCATCGTCCGCGAGATCAAGGACAACGGTCGTCTCGGCCTGGCGCCGGTGGGCTGCTGGTCGAGCCGCTTCGCCGAAGGCAGCCGCGTCAGCCTGTTCACCGACAACGGCGTGATTCGCGGCAGCGTGCTGCCGCTGATGGCCTCGGGGCACGCCTTCAACACCGCCGTCGACACCATGCCGGTAAGCTGGGATCACGTCGAACTGCGCCTGGACGCCTACTGCGCCACCCGTGCCGATTGCGATTCGTTGGGCGTTTGCGTCGGTGATTTCGTCGCCTTCGATCCGCTGCCGGAGTTTTCCGAAAGCGGCCATATCAGCGCCCGTCACCTCGACGACAAGGCTGGCGTCGCCGCGCTGCTGGCGTCACTCAAGGCGATTCGTGATCACGGCCTGCAACCGATGATCGACTGCCACCCGCTGTTCACCATCACCGAAGAGGTCGGCTCCGGCGCTGCTGCCGCCCTGCCCTGGGATGTCAGTGAGTTCGTCGGCATCGACATCGCTCCGGTCGCGCCAGGCCAGCAGTCCAGCGAGCACGCCGTCAGCGTGGCCATGCAGGACTCCGGCGGCCCCTACGACTATCACCTATCACGCCAGTTGTTGCGCCTGGCAGCCGAACAGGAAGTACCGGTACGCCGCGACCTGTTTCGCTACTACCACAGCGACGCGCAATCGGCGGTCACCGCCGGCCATGACATTCGCACAGCGCTGCTGGCCTTCGGCTGCGACGCGACGCATGGCTATGAACGCACCCATATCGACAGCCTAAAGGCCCTCAGCCGCCTGCTCACCGCCTACATGATGAGCCCGCCGGTATTCGCCAGTGACGCCCAGCCGGCACAGGGTTCGCTGGAGCGCTTCAGCCATCAGCTGGAGCACGATGCGCAGATGGAAAGCGATACCCGCGTCCCACCGGTGGACAGCCTGGTCGGGCAACATGATCGGGACGCTTGAAGGCTTCGGCGCATAAAGGCAAAGTGACGCAAAAGGACGACAGGGGAGCATCAGCTCCCCTTTTTCTGGCCTGCAGTCAGTGGCCAACCTTCGGGCCGTCGCCAAGCGACGTTGAACATGACTCCCGGCCATTTCCCATGGCCCTCTGAGGTTCACGGATGCCTCGCCTTTGTCTGGCCTTATTGCTGTTCTGGCTCGCCTGCCCAAGTTGGGCCCTTACACCTGCGCCGCTGGATAGCGACGACCTGCGCCTATCCCTGGGCCCGTACACCGGTTATTACGAAGACGTGGACGGCACCCTCAGCGTCGAGCAGGTGCGAGCCCTGGATGACGATGCTTTCCGCAAACCCGGCGGCGAGCACGCCAACCTTGGCAAGAATGCATCCGTATGGTGGTTCAAGGCTCGCCTGGCCAATACGCTGGAGTATGAGCTGGGCGGCTATCTCGAAGTCAACTATCCGCTGCTCGATCGCCTCCAGGTTCACCTGATCGGCCCCGACGGCAAGCACCTGCAACAGGAAAGCGGCGACAGCTTCGCTTTCTCCCAGCGACCGGTACAGGTACGCAACTTCTGGTTTCCCATGCAGTTGGAGCCTGGCGTCAACACCCTGCTGATCCGCGTGGAAACCAGCAGCACGGTGTTCGTGCCGCTGTTCTTCGCCACCTACGGTGCCAGCGCGGCGGCGCAGGAGAACCTGATGGGCTTCAACGGCGCGTTCTACGGCGTGCTGTTCGCCATGTTCTGCTACAACCTGTTCCTCTACCTGTCGCTGCGCGAATCGGCCTATCTCTGGTACCTGGCCTACAACCTCAACGTCGGTCTGCTCGCGGCCTGCTTCGACGGCATGCTGTTCAAGTTGCTACCCGAGCACGTGGCCTTTCAGTCGGTCAGCATCTACATCCTGATGTACGTGCACTGCCTCACGGCGATCCAGTTCAGCCGCCATTTCCTGCATGCACGCCAGTATTTCCCGCGTCTGAACACCGGCCTGCGCCTGCTGATGCTGATCTGCGTCGGCTGTCTGCTGTCGGTGCCGCTGATCGGCTTCGCCGCCTGGAACATCCTGGCCAGCGTTACCGTGTCCCTGGTTTCGCTGATCCTGCTGCTGACCGGCATCTACGTGTGGCGTCGCGGCGTGCGTTATGGCTCCTACTACACCCTGGCCTGGGCCATCCTGCTGTTCGCCTTCATCCAGGCCACCACCGGTTCGCTGGGCCTGGAAGTGTTCGGCGTATTCGGCGCCACGGTGGTGAAGATCGGCGTGACCATTGAGCTGATCACCCTGTCCATCGGTCTTGCCGACCGCATCAACCTGCTCAAGGAAGAAGGCTTCCAGTCGCGTCGTGCGGCCGAGCAAGCCGCCTTCGAGAACCAGGCCAAGAGTCGCTTCCTGGCCAAGATGAGCCACGAAATTCGCACACCGCTCAACGGCGTATTGGGCATGCTGCAGCTGCTGCGCGAAACGCCTCTGGATCGCAGCCAGCGCTTCTACGTCGACACCATTTCCAGCTCCGGTAGCTCGTTGATGGCGGTGATCAACGACATCCTCGACTACGCCCGCATCGAATCCGGCAAGCTCAGCCTGGAGCAGATCGAGTTCGATCTTGAAGAGATGATTTCCGAAACGCTCAGCCTGTTCACCGGCCAGGCGCTGGACAAACGCCTGCGCCTCTACGTCAGCCTGGAAAACGGCGTGCCACGGCGCATTCAGGGGGACCCGACGCGGCTCAAGCAGGTGCTGATGAACCTGCTCAGCAACGCCCTGAAGTTCACCGCCGAAGGCCATGTCGCGGTCAGCGTCAGCCGCCGCAGTGACAGCCATGGCAGGCCGCATCTGGTGATCGCCGTCAGCGATAGTGGCATCGGCATCAGCGAGCAGGCACTGGCGCAATTGTTCGAATCCTTCGCCCAGGGTGATTCCAGCACCACCCGCCGTTATGGCGGCAGCGGTCTGGGGCTGGCCATCAGCAAGGAACTGGTGGAGATGATGGGCGGTAGAATCGAAGTACAGAGCACCCTGGGCCAGGGTACCCGCTTCGCCTTCGACATGCCGCTGCTGGCCGAACAGGAAACCCCCGACGAGCTCAGTCGTCTGCTGGCCGGACGCACCGCCCTGCTCGCCTCGCTGGACGGCCTTGGTCTGGATGCCATGAGCCGCTTGCTCGGACGCTGGGGCATGCGTACCGAGCGCTGCCAGACGCCGGAGCGCCTGCAGGACTACCTGGAGGATTTCGCCGCGCCGCCGCTGCTGGTACTGATGGCGCCCTGGCCAGGTGGCGTCAACCACTGGCTCGACTCACTCAGGCCCAAGCTGCAGGCGCAACAGCGCGTGCTGCTGGTCTGCCCGCCCGAGGCCTGCCAGCAACTACCAGCGAGCTACGAACTACGCCTGCAACACCTGGCCCAGCCAGTGGCGATCAACGCACTGCGCCAGGCCTTGAACGGGCTGTATGAAGAACCCAGAGCACAGGTACATCAGTTGGTCAGAGAAATACGCAGCGACAACAGCGAAGCCCCCTGCATTCTGGTGGCAGAGGACAACCCGGTGAACCAATTGGTGGTTCAGGGCTTTTTGAAAAAACGTGGCTACAGCGTGCGCCTGGTCACCGACGGCCAGGCGGCGGTGGATGAATACGGTCGCGATCCGGCTGCCGTGCACTTGATCCTGATGGACTGCGAGATGCCGGTGATGGACGGCTTCGAAGCCACCCGGCAGATTCGCCGCCTGGAGCGCAGCCGGCAACTCGCCGCCGTGCCCATCATCGCGCTGACCGCGCATATCCTCGAAGAGCACCGCCAACACGGCCTGGACGCCGGCATGGACGATTTCCTTGGCAAACCGCTGGACAGTGGCCTGCTCTACAGCACGCTGGAGCGTCACCTCAAGCGGCCCGGCATGGTGCACTGAGGGAGCTCGCAGCAGGGCGCCCTCTGGCTCTATCATGGGCGCCAATAACTGGAGTCACTCGTTGTGCTGATCCCCGCTGAGCTGCTGCAAGCCGACACCCTCACCGCCCTGATCGAAGACTTCGTCACCCGCGACGGTACCGATAACGGCGATGAAACCCCGCTGGAAACCCGCGTGCAGCGCGTACGCCGCGCCCTGGACAAGGGCGAGGCGGTTATCGTCTTCGACCCTGACAGCCAGCAATGCCAACTGGCGATGAAGCGTGACGTACCCAAGGAATGGCTGGAGGCCTTACAACAATCGCTCAGTGATTGACCGTGTGCGCCAGCATCACCGATAGCTGACACAGCGGCCGCCCGCTCTCGGCCTGCCACTGGTTGAAGGCGGCCTGCACGGCAGCCAGGTCTTTCAGACTGGTCGGCGCCTTGTCGATCACGCCCTGCGCCTTGAGCGCGGCGACCATGTCATCGGTAGGGACGAAGGTGTCCTTGCCCACCATGCGCAGAAAGCGCGGTGCAGACAATCCACCCAGCTGGCTGCCGTGCTTGGCCAGGTATTTCCACAAGCCGACGATATCGCTTACCGGCCAATCGGCGATCAGGGTGCCAAAAGAAAAATCGGCCGCAGGCCGAGCCTGATGCCCTTCTCCCTCTGGGAGAAGGTGGCGCGCAGCGCCGGATGAGGGACTGCCTTGTAAGCGTCCAGCCCGCACATCGAGGATGAACTGAGCGTTGCGCGGCACGCTTTTGAGCTTGCCCAGGTGGCGAATCAGCCGCGCATCCTGCATCAGGCTCTCCAGGCGCTCGGCGCCCATCAGCACCACCTTCTCCGGGTCAAAGCCGAAGAACACCTCCTCGAACGCCGGCCACTTGGCGTCCACCAGGCTGTGCTTGAGGCCAGCGCGAAAGATGCGCAGGCTGATCAGCGACAGATAACGGTCATCGCTCAGCGCCCGCAGCTCGGCATCGCTGCGCGGCTGCGGCAGCATGGCCTCCAGCGCCTTGGCCGAGCCGAAACGGTTGAGGCAGAACTCGTGCAGCCACTTGTAATCACGCATGAATCGAACCCTTCATGAAACGGATGACGAAGCCTGCACGCAGCACGCCGAACACCGCAAGCCCTGTAAAACCGTAGGGCGGGTGAAACCCGCCAATCTCGAACCGGCGGGTTACACCCGCCCTACCCGCGCAAACGCTCGGCGGCCTGGCGCAGCGCCGCTTCGGTGCCTTCCCAGCCCAGGCAGCCGTCGGTGATCGACACACCGTAACGCAGCTCGCCGGACAGCGCCTGGCAGCCGTCGAACAGGTGGCTCTCCAGCATTACCCCGCGCAGGCTGGCATCGCCGGCCAGGCGCTGCTTGATCACGCTGTCCAGCACCGCAGGCTGGCGCAGCGGGTCCTTGCCGCTGTTGGCATGGCTGCAGTCGACCATGATCCGCGGTGCGATACCCTGACGCTGCAACGCCTCACGTGCGGCGGCGACGCTGACGGCATCGTGATTCGGCCCGTCGTGGCCTCCGCGCAGCACCAGGTGGGTGTCCGGGTTGCCGGCGGTGTGCAACAGCGCCGGGTGACCAAGGTCATCGATGCCGAAATGCTGATGCGGATGTGCCGCCGAGCGCATAGCGTCGCAGGCGATGCCGACACTGCCGTCGGTGCCATTCTTGAAGCCCACCGGCAAATCCAGACCACTGACCATCTCGCGATGCACCTGCGACTCGCTGGTACGTGCGCCGATCGCCGCCCAACCGAGCAGGTCGTCGAAGTAACCCGCGGCCATCGGTTGCAACAGCTCAGTGGCCAGCGGCAGGCCACGAGCGAGAATATCCAGCATCAGTTGCCGCGACTGCCGCAAGCCTTCGGCCATGTCGCCACTGCCATCGAGATGGGGGTCGTACAACAGCCCCTTCCAGCCCACGGTGGTACGTGGTTTTTCCACGTAGGCGCGCATCACCAGCAGCAGTTGGTCATCGACCTGTGCCGCCAGCTCGGCCAGGCGTTCGGCGTATTCGAGGGCGCTGGTGCGGTCATGCAGGGAGCAGGGGCCGACCACCACCAGCAGGCGCGAATCACGGCCATCGAGCACGGCACGGATGGCGTCGCGGTCGGCGGCGATACGTTCGGCAAGGGCGTTGGGCAACGGCAGGCGCTGGCGCAATACGGCGGGGCTGGGCAGCGGCTGGGCGCTGCGGCGGGCGATGGTGGTAACGGTAGAAGCGAGTTGAGCGGAGCTGTTCATGATCTGGCGGTTCCTTGGCCGGCGCGGTCTATACCGCGGCGGCGCTAACTGAGTGTTCGTGGCAAAGGTGTCAGGGCGGTGGTGACGCTGCTAAATCGCCAGTCGTTGCGGTAATAGTTCTGGTAACGGTTCATCTGCACATCCTCTAAGTGGTTGGCCGTTTTTCGGCCGGAAAAAACAAAACCCCCGGTCGGGTTGCCGACCGGGGGTTTTCTGGAAAACGTATCTGGTGGCGACCCTGGTGTCTCAGGCCGCCTGTGGGGTATCAGGCGCGCCTGTGGCTAAACCAATACCCAAAGAAGTAATACGCCGCCGCCACGACCAACTGCGCACGCGCCAACGCGGCGCGTGAGGCACCGGCTTGCAGCATGGACAGAAGGTTGAGGCTGGCGGACATGAGATTCTCCAAAGCGATGGCCGAACCATACTCCAGGCCTTTGCGGCCTGGCAAGCGTCGCGACTAAAGCCGCTCCCACATGCGACGCGAGCCGTGGGAGGGGCTTTAGCCGCGATGGCTTACAGGCTCATCACATCGAGGAAGCGCGGCGTGGCGCTGTCGTCGATCTTCAGGCTCTTGAAGTCGAACAGGTTGCGGTCGGCCAGTTGCGAGGGGTGCACGTTCTGCAGGGCGCGGAACATGATCTCGACGCGACCCGGGCTCTTGCGCTCCCACTCCTGCAGCATCTCCTTGACCACCTGGCGCTGCAGGTTCTCCTGCGAACCGCACAGGTTGCAGGGGATGATGGGAAATTCCTTGAGCTGGCTGTAGGCCTCGATATCGGCCTCGGCACAATAGGCCAGCGGGCGGATCACCACGTTGCGGCCATCGTCGGAGAGCAGCTTGGGCGGCATGGCCTTGAGCGTGCCGCCGTAGAACATGTTGAGGAAGAAGGTTTCCAGAATGTCGTCGCGGTGGTGCCCCAGCGCCATCTTGGTCGCACCGATCTCGTCGGCGTAGGTGTACAGGGTGCCACGACGCAGGCGCGAGCACAGCGAGCAGGTGGTCTTGCCCTCGGGGATCTTCTCTTTCACCACCGAGTAGGTGTCCTTCTCGATGATGTGGTACTGCACACCAATGGATTCCAGATAGGCCGGCAGCACATGCTCGGGGAAACCGGGCTGCTTCTGATCCATGTTCACCGCGACGATCTCGAACTGGATCGGCGCCACCTTCTGCAGGTACAGCAGCACGTCGAGCATGGTGTAGCTGTCCTTGCCGCCGGACAGGCAGACCATCACCTTGTCGCCATCCTCGATCATGTTGAAGTCGGTGATGGCTTCGCCGGCCAGGCGGCGAATGCGCTTCTGCAGTTTGTTCTGGTTGACCGAAAGGGTGCCCATGGTGCGTCGAAATCCGAGGGGTGAGAACGAAAGCGCGACATTTTACGCACAAAGGCGCCGCGCCCCTACCCCATCGGCGGTTAAATGCTAGGCTCCGCCGATGAATGACGACCTCGACCCCAGCCAGGATCTCGCCGACCAGGTACTGCAACTGCTGCAGGCCGCTCCGGACGGGCTGGCCGAATACGCCCTGATCCAGCAGCTCAAGGCCCGCCATAGCGGCCACCTGCCCAACCTGCCGCTGACCGACAAGCTGGTGCTGTTTCGCACCCACTTTCTGCTGTTCAACGCCCTTTACCGCCTGCGCGATCAGCTCCGGCAGGCGCAGACGCATCTGCTCGAAATCAGCCCGCTGTGCATTCGCCTGCTGCCCTATCAGCCCGGCACGGCTGCACTGAGCGAGCGCGACGAGCTGCGCGACTACTACCTGGACATGAGCCAGCTGCGCGATACCGACGAACGCGACGTCGAGCGCCTGCTCACCAGTTTCTGGACACGCATGCAGGGCGGTGACGAAAAACAGGCCGCGCTGGAGCTGTTCGAGCTGAACCACGAACAAACCCTCGACTTGTCACGCATCAAGCAGCGCTACCGACAAATGGTCAGCCTGCATCACCCGGACAGAGGCGGCAGCACAGAGCGGCTGCAGTCGATCAACCTGGCCATGGAAATTCTAGAGCGCTATTACCGCTGACCGGCACAGAGCAATTTGCTCTAAAGCCAGGCATCACGCCGGCTTCAGGCTCTGCCTATACTGCGACATAAGGTCGCAACGATTTGGCCTGATACCCGGTAACGCTGTCCATGCGCACCGGGCCTCCGCCGGGGGGCGACTGTCATAAGAAAAGGAGGTGTCTGGCATGATCCACCACGTTTGGGGGCTCTTCACCCATCCCGACCAAGAATGGCAAGAAATTCGTGGCGAGGAAGAAACCATCAGCCACATGTACCTGACCCACGTACTGATTCTCGCGGCGATTCCTGCCGTCTCGGCTTACATCGGCACCACCCAGGTCGGCTGGGCCATCGGCGACCGAGCGCCGGTGATGCTGACCGAAGGCAGTGCGATGGTGATGGCCATCATGTCCTACCTGGCGATGCTCGCAGGGGTAGCCGTGATGGGCGCTTTCATCCACTGGATGGCGCGCACCTACGATGCCAACCCGAGTCTGACCCAGTGCGTCGTGTTCGCCGCCTACACCGCCACCCCGCTGTTCATCGGAGGTCTTGCAGCGCTGTACCCCCACCTGTGGCTGGGCATGATCGTCGGCACGGTCGCCATCTGCTACACGGTTTACCTGCTCTACGTCGGCATACCGACCTTCATGAACATTCCCGAGGACGAAGGCTTCATGTTCTCCAGTTCAGTGCTGGCGGTAGGCCTGGTGGTGCTGGTGGCCATGATTGCCAGCTCGGTCATTCTCTGGGGCATGGGCATCGGCCCGGTCTACACCAGTTGAATAGTTGAGGTATCGACATGGCCGCCCTCGGGCGGCCTTTTCATTGGCAGCGGCACGGGCTGCCGGCTTACGGCATAATCAGCGCTCAGCCAGCCCCTGCTCTCCCCCGCCTATGCCCGAACAGATTCACGCCCGCGTCGAAGCCTGCTACCAGCAGGCCGAAGCCTTCTTCAAGCAACGCTTTGCCCGCCCCGAGATCAGCTTCAAGCTGCGTGGGCAGAAGGCGGGGGTCGCGCACCTGACGGAAAACAAGCTGCGCTTCAATCTGCAGCTGTACCGGGCCAACCAGGAAGACTTCCTGCGCCAGACAGTGCCGCACGAAGTCGCCCACATGGTCGCCCATCAGCTATTCGGCCCACGCATTCAGCCGCATGGCGAGGAATGGCAACTGATCATGCGCGGCGTCTACGAACTGCCGCCGCATCGTTGCCACAGCTATGAAGTCGAACGCCGCAAAGTCAACCGCTTCATCTACCGCTGCAGTTGCGTGGATGGCGAGTTCCCCTTCTCGGCCCAGCGTCATGCCCTGGTCGCCAAGGGCCGCCGTTACTATTGCCGGCGTTGCAAGGTAACGCTGACCTTCAGTGGTGAGCAGCGTCAGGAGTGATGAGGGAAGCTCCATAACGCTGGTGAACACCGCCAGGAATGACCGCAGGCCCTCCATAAGGCATTGGTGCGCACAGCGCACCCTACACCAGCATCGAAATCGCCCACACCGGCTACGCTAGCCTCAAAATCCCGTAGGGTGCGCCGCGCGCACCGGCAATCACCACGCGCTGCAGCTTGCGGCTCAACCCAGCGCCCTGGACGCCCTCAACGCCGCGATCTGTTCGGCGTCATAACCCAACTCCAGCAGCACCTGCTCGGTGTGTGCGCCGACTGCCGTCCCCACATGCCTGGGCGGTGGCAAACCTTCGGAGAATTTCAGTGGGCAGGCCAGCTGCGGCTGCGCCGGCAAGCCTTCGCGCGGCACCTCGACAACCAGCCCACGCGCCTTGACCTGCGGATGCTCGACCGCCTCGGACAGTGGCAGCATGGGCTCGACGCAAGCGTCGATGCCGGCGAACACTTCGCACCACTGGGCGAAATCACGCTTCTCGAACTCGATTTCGATCTCGCGCTTGAGCGCTTGCTGATCTTCAGGCTTGAGCGACAGGCCGCGCGCCGCCAGTTCAGGCCGGCCAATGGCGGCGCAGAACTGCTGCATGAACTGCGGCTCCAGACTACCCACGGAGAACCAGCGCCCATCACGGGTGCGGTAGTAATCATAAAAGCTGCCGCCGTTGAGCGCCTGGTTTTCCATGCCCGGCTCGACGCCGGCGCCGAGGTAACCAGCCCCCGCCATGCCGTGCAGGCTGAACGCGCAGTCGGTGATGCTCACGTCGACCTGCTGCCCCACACCGGTGGCCTGGCGCTGCACCACGGCCGCGAGCAGGCCGATCACGCCATGCAGCGAGCCGCCGGCCAGGTCGGCCAACTGTACGCCGAGCGGTAACGGGCCGCAGTCGCGGCGCCCGGTGTAGCTGGCAATGCCGGCCAGCGCCAGGTAGTTGATGTCGTGCCCGGCGCGATCACGATAAGGCCCACTCTGGCCGTAACCGGTGATCGACACGTAGATCAGCCGTGGGTTGATCGCCTTGAGCGCCTCGTAACCGACGCCCAGCTTATCCATCACGCCGGGACGAAACTGTTCGAGCACGATGTCGTACTCGCTGACCAACTGCTTAACCACCTCCACAGCTTCGGGCCGTTTGAGATCGAGGGCGATGCTGCGCTTGTTGCGGTTAAGGTAGGCGTGGCTGGTGGAGGCGCCGCCGTCGTGCGGCGGCAGCACGCGGATCAGATCCATACGCGTGGGCGACTCCACCCGCAGCACCTCGGCGCCCATATCGGCCAGCAGCAGCGAGGCGAACGGCCCCGGCAGCAGGGTGGAGAAATCGAGAATCTTCAGTGATGACAACGGGCCAGACATGGTGACTCCCAGATGGCGTGTTCGAGTTGGCCAGGGTGCAAGTGGGCATGACGCTTGCCGGCTTGCACCCGGACGATGAGTTAATCTTCCCAGACAATGACCTGCTCGCCTGGCAGGCCGGCAATGGCCTCGGCATAACGCACCTCCAGCACGTTGCGGCGAATCTTCATGGTCGGCGTCATGCTGCCGTTATCCACTGTCCAGGCCTCGCTGACCAGGTAGAAATGGCTGACACGCTCGTGCGCCTCCAGTCGTTGATTGACTGCATGCAGATGCTCGGCAAGTGACTGGCCGAGCAACTCACGCGGTTGCTGGCGAGCGGCGGGTGACAGCTCGACCAGCGCCAACGGTTGATCCAGGTTGCTGCCCATCAGGCACACCTGTTCGACCCAATGAGTCTTGGCGATCTTGCCCTCGATGGGCGCTGGCGCGACGTATTTGCCCTTGCTGGTCTTGAAGATGTCCTTGACCCGCCCGGTGATGCGCAGGTAGCCCGCCTCGTCCAGCTGGCTGCGGTCACCGGTGTGCAACCAGCCGCCCCAGCAGCGGGATACGCAGCAGGCTCTCGAGCTTGTGCGCCGGCAATTTCTCCAGCACGCCCTGCTGAAAGCGCGTCCACAACCGTGGCACCGAGAAGAACACAGTGGGACGCACCTGGCGAAGGTCTCCAGCGACTCGACAAAGGCCACCGGTGCGCCGCAGTAGAGGCTGTTGAATTCGACCAGAAAGCGCTCGGCGGCATGCGACAGCGGCAGGTAGGAAAAGAACTGATCTGCGGCGTCATGTTCAGCTCCGCCGTGGCGTGAGCCGCAGAGAACGCCATGGCGTGGGCCGAGAGCATCACGCCCTTGAGCTGCCCGGTGGTGCAGGAGGTATAGAGGATCGACAGCAGATCCTCGCCGCGTTGCAGATGCGCGCCGAGCAGCGACTCATGCGCCGCCAGCAAGGCCTGCCACTGGTGCTCGGCAGGCATGGTCGGATAAGGCATGGCGATGCGGGTGATATGCGCCGCGATACCGGTGGCCAGCTTGTCCGGCTCATCCAGCTTGCCAACCAGGATTACCTTGCAGCCCGCCTGCTCCAGCACATAGGCGATCTGTTCCGGCGCCTGCAGCGGATGCAGCGGCACGCTGACCAGTCCGGCGAGCTGGATCGCCAGGTCGCTGATAAACCATTCGGCGCAGTTCTTCGCCAGCAGCGCAACGCGCTCGCCCGGCACGCAGCCCAGCGCCAGCAGCGCGCTGGCCAGGCGACGCGCCTGGTCGTCGACCTGGCGCCAGCTGTAATCATGCCAGACGCCCTCTACAGGCTGGCGCAGCCAGATGGCATCGGGCTGCCGATGCAGCCAATGGTTGAAGCGTTCGAGAGGCAGTTGCAGAGATTGACTCATCGCGCTGACCTTGGTTTTTGTTATAGGTAGCTGCCCGTAGGGCGGGTGCAACCCGCCAGAGCGCCGATGGCGGGTTGCACCCGCCCTACGGATGAAGCCTGCACAATCCTACAGCTTCATCCCGCGACTGATGATCTCCTTCATGATCTCCGACGTACCGGCGAAGATGCGCTGGATGCGCGCATTCGCGTACATCTTGCAGATCGGATACTCCCACATGTAGCCCCAGCCGCCGTGCAGTTGCACGCCCTCGTCCACCACCTTGCCGAGCAGTTCGGTGGTGAACAGCTTGGCCTCGGCGGCCACTTCGGGAGTGAGCTTCTTCTGGTTGTGGTCCATCACGCAGCGGTCGGTGAACACCTGGGCCACGTCGATCTGGGTGCGCATCTCGGCCAGCTTGAAACGGGTGTTTTGGAAATGCGCCACCGGGCGGCCAAAGGCCTGGCGTTCCTTGACGTACTCGATGGTGGTCTGCAGCGCCGCCTCGGCGCCGGCCACAGCGCCACAGGCATTGGTCAGGCGCTCCTGGGCGAGCATATTCATCAGGTAGAAGAAGCCGCCCTTGGCATCGCCCAAGAGGTTCTCCTTGGGCACCTTAACGTCGTTGAAGAACAGCTCGGCAGTGTCCTGGCTGTGCATGCCGAGCTTCTTCAGCTTCTTGCCGCGCTCGAAGCCGGGCATGCCCCGCTCCACCAGAAACAGCCCCATGGCGTGCTTGTTGGCCGGGTCGGTCTTGGCTGCGACGATCACTACATCAGCCAGGTAGCCGTTGGAGATGAACACCTTGGAACCGTTGAGCAACCAGTGATCGCCCTTGTCCACGGCCGTGGTGCGCATGCCGGCCAGATCGGAGCCGGCAGACGGCTCGGTCATCGCCACCGCCAGGATGGTTTCACCGCTGATGATGCCCGGCAGCAGGCGCGCCTTCTGCTCGGCATTGCCGTACTCGGCGATATAGGGGCCGCACAGCGCCGAGTGTAGCGGGATCATGAAACCCGGTTCGTTGATGCGCGCCAGCTCCTCGCACATGATCTGCTCGTAACGAAAGTCCTTGAGCCCCGCTCCGCCGTACTCCTCGTCCGCCCAGGGCAACAGAAAACCCATCTCGCCGGCTTTGCGCCACACGCTGCGATCCACCACACCAGCCTCTTCCCAGGCTTCCTGATGCGGCACCACCTCTTTATCGAGAAACGCAGCGAAGGCGTCGCGGAACAGGTTGTGCTCGGTGTCGAAATGGTTGCGTTGCATGGGGCGGGTCCTCCGCTGTTGTTATGTCCTTGAGGTTAAGGGCCGCCCCGCCGCCCCTCAATGACCCATGCGCTCAGCCTCGGTTGACCCAATCGCTCGGTTGGCTTGCCCTGGCTGGGAGCAACTGCCTACCATCGACCACCCTCGATTTCGGAAACCCAGCATGCGCGAACGCACCATTGCCAGCCACTTCGTCCGCGCCGCCCTGCGCGGTGCGGACCGCCACGGCCTGGCCTGCGACCCGATACTGCGCCAGGCTGGCATCCAGAGCGCCGTGCTGGTCGAGCCGCGCGCACGCATCGCCCCGGAGCAATTCTCCCGGCTGATGCAACTGCTGTGGGAAGCGCTGGACGACGAATACCTGGGTTTCGGCCGCCAGCCGAGCAAACGCGGCACCTTCGCCATGATGAGCCACGCCATCATCCACTGCCGCAGCCTGGAAAAAGCCCTGAGTCGTGGCGCGATGTTCTACGGCCTGTTTCCCGACGCGCCAGGCATCAGCCTGCAACGCGAAGGCGACTGGGCGCGGCTGAGCGTCGACGACAGCACGCTGTGGGATCCGGACCATTTTCTGGTCGAAAGTCTGCTGGTGATCTGGCATCGCCTGGGTAGCTGGCTGATCGGCCAGCGCATCCGCCTGGAAGAAGCCACCTTCGCCTACCCCGAACCCGCGCATGCCGCCGAGTACGAACTGCTGTTCCCCTGCAGCCGGCGCTTTGCCGCCGGACAAACCAGCCTGCTGTTCCACGCCCGCTACCTGGCCATGCCGCTGCTGCAGGACGAACGCACGCTCAAGCAATTCCTCCAACACTCCCCCGCCGATCTGCTGGCCCGTCCCGACGGCGGCGACAGCCTGATCAGCCAGATTCGTCGCCTGCTCGGCCGCGACTGCCGCACCTGGCCGGACCTGGAACAGGTCGCCCAGCACCTGCACACCAGCCCACAAACCCTGCGCCGCCACCTGCGCGAAGAAGGCACCAGCTTCCAGGAACTCAAGGACCACCTGCGCCGCGACCTCGCCATCTACCACCTGGGCCGCGACGAACTGGCGATTCAGGACATCGCCGAACAACTCGGCTTCTCCGAACCCTCGGCCTTTCATCGCGCGTTCAAGAAATGGACGGGGCTGACACCGGGGGCGTATCGGGCACAGGAGGGGTAAGGCAGCATGGCTGCCTGTGCATCGGGCTTCGTGGATGGACAGGTCAGGCGGATATGCACTAGGTTCTGACCCAAGCCTGCTGGCAATGCGCCAGAGGCGATAGGCTTGCCGTTCTTCATGTCGCTTTTCATCCTGGGTGCTGTCGCGGGCGGTTGCAGGAGCTGAGTGCAACACGCGCACTCGCGCGCCGAGCCTGCTTGCCCGCATGAATACTGTGTAATACATTGCATTCAAAAGTATGGAGGCATATCCATGAGCGTCACAACCGTCCGGCTTCAACCGGAACTCGAAGAAAATCTTGGCGCTATGGCCGAGAAGCTTCAGAGAAGTAAAAGTTGGCTTATTAATCAAGCACTTAGAGAGTTCTTTGAGCGCCAGGAGCTAGAGCAGAACCGCTGGCAAGAAACACTGCAAGCGATGGAGTCAGTGGCGCAGGGCCGAGTTGTATCCGGCGAAGCTGTAGCTGCCTGGCTGCAAAGCTGGGGCACCGACAATGAGCTATCCCCACCGAAGGCTGGTCAGTGAGACTGGCCTACTCAGAAAACGCGGTGGCAGACCTCGTTCGCCTGCGCGAATTCATAGCAGAGAACGATCCTCTTGCTGCTGCACGCGTTGCAGCAGAGCTCCTTTCTCGCATCGAGAATCTTGGTCTATATCCAGAAATGGGCCGCGCTGTTGAGCTTGCTCCAAGCCCAAAAGCCATTCGAGACGCAGTTTTCGGAAAATATAGAGTCCGCTATTCAGCCCACACAGAAACTATCGTCATTCTTCGTATATGGCACCATAACGAAGACCGTACACCAAGCACCTAACAACTGACATGGACTCTGCCCACAAGCAGTGAGCAAAGCCTTGCTTTGGCACCTATCGCCAGCGCGATGACATGCGTATATCCGGCCTGTTCTGAGCCTTTGCGCCCTGGCCATTCCGTAGTTCGCGCAGCGAGGGCGAAGCGTTCAATCGATCAGGGCATCACACTTGGTATCGACCTTGTTCCGCTGCAGGACTCGCCTGGTCCGGCAGCGGTTCTGTTCCGTACAAGAATCGGAAGAACATGCCTGACAGCAAGGCTCAGTCGTACAACCGCACCCTGAAACAGGCGCCGCCCAGTTCCGAATCTACCAGGCTCAGCTCGCCGTCGTAGCTGTCGACGATATCTTCCACCACCGCCAGGCCGATGCCCTGTCCCGGGTTCTGTGCATCCAGTCGTTCGCCGCGCTGCAGTACCCGCTCACGCTGGTGCGGGGGCACGCCGGGGCCGTCGTCTTCGATGGTCAGCAGGCAGCCGTCGGTCAGGGGTTGCAGCCTCACGCGCACCTGTTGCAGGCACAGGCGGTAGGCGTTTTCCAGCAGGTTGCCAAGCAGTTCCATCAGCGCGCCACGTTCCATGGTGATCTGGCTGTGCGCGGGCACGTCCAGGGTCGCTTCGACGCGCTTGTCGCGATAGACCTTGTCCAGCGAGCGGCACAGGCTATCGAGCAGCGGCCAGACCTGTTCGCGATGACGCACCAGGCCGCTGCGGCGCAGGCTGGCGCGTTGCAGTTGATAGCCGATCTGCTGGCTCATGCGTTCGATCTGCGCCTGCATCAGTTGCGCCTGCTCGCGATTGTCGGGCTGCACAGCCAGGCTTTCGCCAATGCCCTGCAGCACGCTGAGCGGGGTTTTCAGGCTGTGGGCGAGGTCTTCCAGCGAGTCGCGGTAGCGCTCGCGCTGACGCCGTTCGCTGTCGAGCAGGCGGTTGAGGGAGTTGGTCAGGCGCAGCAGTTCGCGCGGGTGTTCGTCACTCAGGCGCTGGCGGGTGCCGGCCTCTACGCCGTCGAGCTCGTCGCTGAGGCCACGCAGGCTGCGAAAGCCCCAGGTCAGGCCGAACCAGAGCAGCCCCAGCAGCACCAGCAGGGCGATGCCCAGCCACAGGCGCAACTGCCAGGCGAAACCATTGAACAGCCCCTGGTATTCGCGGGTCGGTTGCATGGTAACGATGCTCAGGGCGGTGCTGTCGCCACGCAGCAGGTCCACTTCAACGTCATAGACAAAATATTCCTCACCATTTTCGTCATGGATGCGCATGAATTCGTGACCGCGCCCGTCGTAGCGCGGCAGGTAACGCACCTGTTCGTCGGTGGAGGAGCGTGAGCGCCAGAGCATCTGGCCGTCCCGGTCGAAGATGAAGCCCAGCAGGTGGGAATCGAGGTTGTCGAATTCTTCGTCCGGCATCTTCTCCGGCATGCTCAAGCGGCCGCCATCGATGCGCGCGGCGAATATCAGCGCAGCCGCGTCGGAGGCCAGACGCTTTTCGATGGTCTGCTCCAGGGCCATAAGAAACACGCCCTGCAGCACTGGCATCAACAGCAGCATGAACAGCATCGCCAGCGCCGCGCTGGCCAGCATCAAACGCAGCCGCAGGGAGGCGAAACGCATACGCAGCTTGCGTAGAACGGCGCGCGCTCGACTCACTTGCAGCGCTCGTTGAACATGTAGCCCTGGCCACGCACGGTTTCTATCGGTTTGCCGCCCAGCACGGACTCCAGCTTGCGCCGCAGACGACCTACCAGCACTTCTATGACGTTGGGATCACGCTCGTCGTCGCCCGGATAGAGCTGTTCCATCAGGCGCTCCTTGGCCACCACCTGCTGGTGATGCAGCATCAGGTATTCAAGGATGCGGTACTCGTAGGCGGTCAGTTGCAGCGATTGCTCATCCACCGTGGCCTGCTTGCGGTTGAGGTTCAGCACCAGGGAACCGGCCTCGATGGTCGATTTGGTGAAGCCGGATGAGCGGCGCAGCAGCGCGTTGAGGCGCGCCTCCAGCTCTTCGAACTGGAAGGGTTTGACCACGTAGTCGTCGGCGCCGCAGGACAGCCCTTCGACCTTGTCCTGCCAGTTGCCGCGCGCGGTGAGGATCAGGATCGGAAAGTTCTTGTCCTGGCTGCGCAGCTCGCGGATCAGGTCGATACCGCTCATGCCGGGCAGGCCGAGGTCGACCAGGGCCAGGTCATGATTGAAGGACTCAGCGCGGTACAGGGCTTCTTCGGCGGTGCGCACGGCATCCACCACATGCCCGTTTTCACTGAGGCGAGTGAACAGATGGTGACGTAGCAGCGACTCATCCTCCACCACCAGCAATTTCATCAGACTTCCCCTTTTTAAGTGGCTATGTCCCTGTTAACTGTTGCTAGGGTTCCAAGGAAGGCCGGGAGCCTTGTAGGGTGGGCTTTAGCCCACGCCAACCACCGTTGGTGGGCTAAAGCCCACCCTACGGGCCTTTGCACCCACTCCCAACACTTAGCGCAGACATAGCCTTTTAAGTTGTACGAAGGCCGGGCAAATCAGTCAGCGTGAAAACTACTGCGCTCGGCCATGCTGCGTTAAAACCCGGCTCAGAATGCTCATTTACAAGTCGTAAACTGCGCTTCTTCGCCGGCTTTTGCCTTGCCTGACCTTCGCTCGCTACGTTTTCACTCGGACTGATGCCCGGCCTGGTAACGCTAAGCCACCTTTAGAAGGCGAAGTTGGCACCCAGGTAGAGCTGCGAACTGCTGTGCAGATCCAGCGACCCGACCTTGCCTGCACCATGCGGCGCCATTTCCGTGCTGGCATTGGTACGCAGGTAACGATAGCCGGCTTCGATCGAGGTGTTGCTGTTCAGTTCCTGCAGAATACCGGCCTGCAGGCCTGCGGCAAAACCGATGTCACTGTCACGGGAGAAGCCACGGCTCTCCTGCTCGAGCTTGACCAGACCGGCGGTTACACCACCGAACAGCTTGGTGTTGTTGCTACCCAGCGGGACGAACATGTCGTAGCTGCCGAGCAGATTCTGCTGACGCAGTTTGTAGCCATTGTGACTGCCGGAGACATTCTCGTAAGTCGCGTAGTAGCGACCATCGGCGGTCTTCTGGCCGGCGCGGACACCCCAGGTGCCCTCGCCATTGATCACTTTGTCCAACTTGGGGTTGCCGAGGTTGGCATTCAGCGCGCTGGATTTCTGGATGTTGTTGTCAGTCTGACCCCAGGTCAGGCCGACGAAATTGTCGTTGGCCTGGGCAGCGCTTGCACCCAGGGCCAAGCAGGTAGCGAAGGCGATACGGTTCAGGGTGATTTTCATGGCGTCATTCCTCTCGTTGTGGTTTTGATCAACCTGGCAACGAGTCTGCCGGAAGACGACTGAATCCCCGCTGAACCCTCCTTGAACCTGCGCTGAACAAGCGGCAAACAGCCTAGATACGCCGTACCAGAGCGCTGGCGAGGATAAATAACGAAGCCAGAACGCCGAGTAACGCCAGCCAGCCGGCGTGCTCCCAGACATAACCACCAACATAGCCCACCAGGCTGGAACCGAGGTAATAGGCACACAGGTACAGCGCCGAGGCCTGCGCCTTGGCCCCCTGTGCATGAATACCGACCTGCCCGCTGGCTACCGCATGAGCAGCGAAGAAACCCAGGGTGAACAGCGCCAGCCCCACCACCGCAGCGCTCAACCACGGCGCAGCGCACAGGGCTACCCCCAGCAGCATCAGGCCGATGCCGCCATTGAGCACCTGACGCGCGCCAAAGCGTGGCACCAGGCGCCCGGCCCAACCGGCACTGAAGATGCCCAGCAGGTATACGGTGAACAACAGGCCGATGACCGTCGCCGACAGGTTGAATGGTTCTCCGGCCAGACGGAAACCGACATAGTTGAACAGCGCAACGAAGCCGCCCATGAGCAGGAAGGCCAGAGCGAACAGCACGCGCAGATGCGGGTTGCTCAGGTGCAGGGCGAAGTTGCGCAACAGGCCGCGCAAAGACAACGGCTGGGCGGTGAAATGCCGCGACGGCGGCAGCAACCAGAGAAATAGCGCCAACGCCAACAGGCCGAGCCCGGCAATGCCGCCAAGGGCCCAGGGCCAACCGCCCAGGTCACTGAGCAGGCCGGCCAGCAGGCGCCCGAGCAGACCGCCCAGCGCCGTACCGCCGATATACAGCCCCATCGCCGCCGGTAGCGCTTCAGGGTCGAACTCCTCACCAACGTAGGCCATGGCCAGCGCCGGCAAACCGCTCAACGCCAGCCCCAGCAGCGCACGCAAAATCAGCAGGCTGCTCCACTGTTCCACCAGCGCGCAGGCGATCCCCAGTAGCGCGGCCAGACCCAGCGCCGCGACCATCACCGGCTTGCGCCCCCAGCTCTCGGCCAGTGCACCGGATACCAGCAGGCACAGGGCCAGGCTCAGCGTGGTCAGCGAAAGCGCCAGGCTGCTGCTGGCCGCAGACACGCGAAAGTGCGCGGCCAACAACGGCAGCAGGGGTTGCACGCAGTAAAGCATGGCGAAGGTGGCGAAACCGGCGCAGAACAGCGCCAGGGTGGCACGCCGATAACCGGCGCTGCCACGGCTCAGATGAGTCACGGACATGGATGGACTGGCTCACGAAGCTGGATGCAAGCGATAGCCGGAACATGCCGCAAGACCGAACCGGGTGACGCCTGCAGGTGAATGAAACCAGACGAAATATTAGCACGCTATCGATAATCGCGAGCACGTGCCATTACCGCTCGTACAATTCCTTTTCCTTGATCCAGCTCAACAGACTTTGCTCTTACTAATGTTAGGGTCTAGCCTTAATTGCGAACGCAACGGAGAAGAGCGAATGGCTACCCCGCCCGAGCGCAGCGCCATGAAAGGCAAGGAAACTCGCCTGTTCGTCTTTCTCGTGGTCTGCCTGTTCCCCATCCTTTCGGTCGCGCTGGTCGGCGGCTACGGATTCATCATCTGGTTCATGCAGATGCTACTCGGCCCACCTGGCCCACCCACCTGATCCTTCCTCACCTACGGAGCCACGGAACATGGCCGCCTCTATGCATATTTCCAGTCTGCTGGTGCACGTACGGCCCGAATGGCTGGCTGCGGTGAAAGCCAACCTGCGCCAGCTGCAAGGCCTCGAACTGCATCAGGAAAGCCCGCAAGGCAAGCTGGTGGTGGTGCTGGAAACCGAACACGAGCGCCACATCCTCGCCCGCCTCGAACAGATCAACGCGTTGCCAGGCGTGCTCAATGCCGCTCTGGTTTACCACGAACTCCTCGACACAGAAGGAGACTCAGAATGAAGCTTTCCCGCCGTGAATTTGCCAAGGCCAACGCTGCTGCCATTGCCGCCGCTGCCGCCGGTCTGCCGTTGGTGACGACCGCCAGCAACCTGATCACCGAAGCGGACATGACCCGCCTGGACTGGAACAAGGCGCCCTGCCGCTTCTGCGGTACCGGCTGCAGCGTGATGGTCGCCACCCGCGACAACCGCGTGGTGGCCACCCACGGCGACGTCAAGGCCGAGGTCAATCGCGGCCTGAACTGCGTCAAGGGCTACTTCCTGTCGAAAATCATGTACGGCGTCGACCGCCTCAACCAACCGCTGCTGCGCATGAAGAATGGCGTGTACGACAAGCAGGGTGAATTCCAGCCGGTGAGCTGGGAGCAGGCCTTCGACATCATGGAACAGAAGACCAAGGAGGCGCTGCGCGAGCATGGCCCCGAGGCCGTCGGCATGTTCGGTTCAGGGCAATGGACGGTGTGGGAAGGCTACGCCGCCAACAAGCTGATGAAGGCCGGTTTCCGCTCCAACAACATCGACCCCAACGCGCGCCACTGCATGGCTTCGGCGGTGATGGGCTTCATGCGTACCTTCGGCATGGACGAGCCGATGGGCTGCTACGACGACATCGAGGCCGCCGACGCCTTCGTGCTGTGGGGCTCGAACATGGCCGAAATGCACCCCATCCTCTGGAGCCGGGTCACTGATCGTCGCCTCAGCCATCCGAACACCAAGGTCGCCGTGCTGTCCACCTTCGAGCACCGCAGCTTCGACCTGGCCGATATCCCGCTGGTGTTCAAACCGCAGACCGACCTGCTGATCCTCAACTACATCGCCAACCACATCATCGAAAGCGGCGCGGTGAACAAGGACTTCGTCGGCAAACACACCAAGTTCGCCCGCGGCGCCGACGACATCGGCTACGGCCTGCGCGCCGACAACCCGCTGGAGATGCAGGCAAAGAACGCGGCCAAGGCCAATACCTGGGAGGACATGTCCTTCGAGCAGTTCGCCGCCTTCGTCAAACCCTACACCCTGGAGCGCACCGCCCGGGAAAGCGGCGTGGCGGCCGAGCGCCTCAAGGCCTTGGCCGAGTTGTATGCCGACCCCAAGCGCAAGGTCATGTCGTTCTGGACCATGGGCTTCAACCAGCACACCCGTGGCGTCTGGGCCAACAACCTGATCTACAACCTGCACCTGCTCACCGGCAAGATCAGCGAGCCGGGCAACAGCCCCTTCTCCCTCACCGGCCAACCATCGGCCTGCGGCACCGCGCGCGAGGTGGGCACTTTCTCTCATCGTCTGCCCGCCGACATGCTGGTGGCCAACCCCAAACACCGTGCAACTGCCGAGAAGATCTGGAAGCTGCCGGCCGGCACCATCCAGGAAAAACCCGGTTTTCATGCCGTGGAGCAGAGCCGCAAACTCAAGGACGGCGTACTCAAGGTCTACTGGACCCAGGTCAGCAACAACATGCAGGCCGGCCCCAACGTGATGCAGGAGATCCTCCCCGGTTGGCGCAACCCGCAGGCCTTCGTCATCGTCTCCGATGTCTACCCCACCGTCTCGGCCCAGGCTGCCGACCTGATCCTGCCCAGCGCCATGTGGGTGGAGAAGGAAGGCGCCTACGGCAATGCCGAGCGCCGCACGCAGTTCTGGCATCAACTGGTCAAGGCACCGGGCGAGGCCAAGTCTGACCTGTGGCAACTGGTGGAATTTTCCAAGCGCTTTACCACCGACGAAGTCTGGCCTGCCGAACTGCTGGCCAAGGCCCCGGAATACAAGGGCAAGACGCTGTACCAGGTGCTGTTCGCCAACGGCCAGGTCGACCAGTTCCCCCGCGAACAGATCGAGGCCGGCTATGCCAACGACGAGGCCGAAGCATTCGGCTTCTATTTGCAGAAGGGCTTGTTCGAGGAATACGCCCAGTTCGGTCGCGGCCATGCCCATGACCTGGCGCCCTTCGACAGCTATCACGCCGAGCGTGGCCTGCGCTGGCCGGTGGTTGACGGCAAGGAAACGCGCTGGCGCTATCGCGAAGGCCTCGACCCCTACGTGGAAAAAGGCAGCGGCGTGCAGTTCTACGGCTACCCGGACAAACGTGCGCTGATCTTCGCCCTGCCCTATGAGCCACCAGCGGAGGCACCGGATGACGACTTCCCGTTCTGGCTCAGCACCGGCCGCGTGCTCGAACACTGGCACACCGGCAGCATGACCCAGCGCGTCGAGGAGCTGCACGGCGCCGTGCCCGATGCCCTGGTGTACATGCACCCGGACGATGCCAAGGCACTAAAGGCGCGACGCGGCAGCGAGGTCAAGGTGATCAGCCGTCGTGGGGAAATCCGCGCGCGCATCGAAACCCGTGGTCGCAACAAGCCGCCGCGTGGCCTGGTGTTCGTGCCCTTCTTCGACGCCAACAAACTGATCAACAAGGTCACCCTGGACGCCACCGACCCGATCTCCAAGCAGACCGACTACAAGAAGTGTGCGGTGAAGATCGAACTGGTCAGCCTGGCCTGAGGAGAACCGTCATGACTCTGCGTTTTCTGCCTCTGTTACTGCTCGCCGCCTTTGGTCTGGCCATCGCCGGCGAGCTCAATTACCCACTCGACGCACCGGCACCGGACGGTCGCCGCCCTGGCGGCACCCTGAGCCAGAGCCTACCGGCGCCCGTGCTCGGCAATGAAGAGAACAAGGATATCAAGCGCGAGCGCAATTACCCCGAGCAGCCGCCGACCATCCCGCACAGCATTCGCGGCTATCAGGTCGACGCCAACGGCAACAAGTGCCTGACCTGCCACAGCCGCGCCGGCAGCGCCCGCAGCCAGGCGCCGATGATCAGCATCACTCATTACATGGATCGTGACGGTCAGGCCCTGGCGGCGGTTTCACCTCGGCGCTATTTCTGTACCCAGTGCCACGTCACCCAGCAGGAAGTCAAACCTCTGGTCGGCAACGCCTTCCGCAATATCGACCAGTTGCTCGGCGACGAAGCAGCCGGCACGGCAAAACCCTGAGGAGGCCTTTCATGAAGTCGTTAATGGCCCTGCTCAAGGAGTACTGGAGCATCCTGCGCCGCCCAAGCGTGCATTACAGCCTGGGTTTTCTCACGCTTGGCGGCTTCATCGCCGGGATCATTTTCTGGGGCGGTTTCAACACCGCGCTGGAGGCCACCAATACCGAGCAGTTCTGCATCTCCTGCCATGAGATGCGTGACAACGTGTACGTCGAGCTGCAGGACACCATTCACTACAGCAACCGCTCCGGGGTGCGCGCCACCTGCCCGGACTGCCACGTACCGCACCAGTGGACGGACAAGATCGCGCGCAAGATGCAGGCGTCCAAGGAAGTCTGGGGCAAGATCTTCGGCACCATCAGCACCCGCGAGAAGTTTCTGGAAAAGCGCCGCGAACTGGCCGAACACGAATGGGCACGGCTCAAGGCCAACGATTCGCTGGAATGCCGCAACTGCCACAACTTCGACTACATGGACTTCACCAAACAGAGCCCGCGCGCCCGCCAGATGCACTCCAGCGCCCTGGCCAGCGGCGCAGCCACCTGCATCGATTGCCACAAGGGCATCGCCCACCAGCTACCGGACATGAGTGGGGTGCCGGGCTGGTAAGACAGGCACCGCTTGTTCGCGGTGCTCCGCTCTTGCGCTGGTCTATTCGCCGCGCAGGCGTTCGAGGTGTGCGAGCAGCCCGGCGGATGTCTGCTCACCGACCAGACGCTCACGCAGTTTGCCCTCGGCATCGACAATGTAGGTGACCGGCAAGACATCGGTGGGTGGCAGTTCGAAGCGCGCCGCCGGATCCTGCGCCAGCACGGTGAAGCGGATATCGAAGCTGTCCGCCGCACGCTTGAGGTCATCGCCCTGCAAGGCGTCGAAGTTGACGCCAATCACCCGCGCCGACTGGTTTTTCAGCGTTTCTTCCAGTGCGTTGAGCTCGGGAATCTCGGTGCGACACGGCGCGCACCATTCGGCCCAATAATTGATGATCAGCCACTGGCCATCGAGGCTGTCAGCCGTTACCTTTCGTCCATGCTGGTCAAGGCCGAAATCTTCGGCGCAAGCCGTTAGCAGCAAACCGGTGCAGATAACCAAGACAGCCTTGCCGACCTTGCGGAGCCCTAAGCCCATGTACTCGATCCTCGTCCACCCGGGGTTGATATGACGCTGGATGCCCTGCGCCTGGAAGTACCGGACATCCGCGAGGACAACAGTTTATCGCCGGCGGAAATCGCCCAGCGACTCGCGGCTGCTCGCCATCTGGAGCAGGAACATGGCCTGCAACAAGTGCTGGGCCTTTTGTTTTCGCTCAATCGCAGCGCTCTGACCTTACTGGAAAGGCAGCGTGCGCTGCAAAACTTCAGTGACGAGTACCGCCATTACACCAGCCTTGCCAATCGCCAGCATCCGCCAAGCCCTCTATTCGTGCGGTTGTGCGGCGAATTGGCGATCGGTTTCAAACGCCTGCTACTGCAAATTTTGCAGGGTCGCCAGCCGTCGATGCCGCACCTTGCGTGGTGCCTGTACATGGCCCAGCACTTTCTTGCTCAGCAGTTGCTGCGCCACTACCAGCTGTACCAGGAGCCACCTGCAACGCTCTGGCGCGACAGCCACCTGCTGTACTGGATCGGCGAGCATCAGCAGTGCCTGGACGAACCAGTCGCGGCGGCCTTCGAGCCGAAACCGGCCAGCACCCTGCGCGGCCTCTACCAGCAGATGCTGCTCTTGGCCCTGAGCAACCCCTTCCATCTCGATGAAGGCGAATGCCTGACTCTGTTCAGCGCGCTGGCACCTCTGGCGGCGCTGGCCAGGCTGCAAGCCCGGGACGAGGAAGACGATGCCGAAGGCCCGGTAGTCGACCTCAGCGAATCACAGGCTTGCCTCAGTTTCGAACAGCGTATCGAAGGCGAAGCCGCCAACCTGCGCCGCTTCGAACTGGGCGCGCTGCTGATCGCCCTGCATGAGCCGGCACCACTGCAAAGCATGCAGGAACGCCAATTACTCGAACGGGTACGCCAGCACTGGCTGGGCCGCCAGCAACGTCGCCACGAGCGCGCCGAACTGGACGGCCAGTGCAGTCTGGTAGTGGGCCTGCCGGCCATCCATGCGCAGCTGCTGGATAAACTGCCGCAGCGTACCGAGGCGCAGATTCTCGACGCCAGCCCGGGCGGCGCGCGCCTGCTGTGCAACGCCAACGAGGGTGGACAACTGCAGGTCGGGCAACTGGTTCTGCTGCTGACCAATGCCACACCGACCCTGGCACTGGTGCGTTGGCGTCATCTCAATAGCGAAGGCCTGCACCTCGGGCTGCGCTATCTGAAAGGCCTGCCGCGGCCGGTCTGGCTGCGGCGTGCACCCAATGCGCAGACTCACCCTGGCGTACTGCAAAGCACCCCGGCACCGGGCAACGGTTGGCACCACGGCCTGTGGTTGCCCAACGGCCAGTTCAGCTCCGGCGAGCATCTTTGGCTGCAATTGGCCAGCGTGCATAACCAAGCGATTTTGCCGCTGCCCGACAGTAACCTGCAGACCTCATCGGTTACCCGCCACCCGCTACGCCTGGCCTGATATACAAAACTGCGACTCCAGTCACGCGGCCTGTCCGCCGAGTACACAGTTTCGCCAACAGGTGGCTGCTTATAATTCCAGGCACTCAAGTCTCACCCTGCCTGGAATTTCACCATGTCCCAAGCGCAAGACAAGCTGATTGGCTCCGTGCCCTCGCGCATCGTCGACGTCGCTCACCTGCTGGTCACTCCCTACGAGGGGCGCGTGGCCGAATACAACGTCGCCACCTGGCTGCAATTGCCGGGGCTGGCCAACCTGCCGGTATCGCTGCTGGTGAGTTATCGCGACGGGGACAAGCGCCGCGAGGTGAATGTCGACCATGGCAAGGTCAATGCCCATGGCAAGATCCTGCTCTCCGGGATCGCTCGCATGCCAGTGCGGATGAAGATCGAAGACATGCAGGTACGCCTGCGCTCAGCTGTGCCGGCGCAGAGTCTGGTGGTCGAGGAATTCTTCGTTCAAGCCGTCGAATTGGCCAACAGCGAGACCCGCCAGGCCATGGCCTGAACCAGAACGGCAACATCGAACCCCGCGCAGTGACGCGGGGTTTTGCTTTCAGCCAGAGGAAACTCCGGGGCTGGGCGCAGCCCGCGGGATTGAACCGTCAGCGTCTGGCTGCAGGTTTTCGGCAACCACGTGTTCGAGCAGCGACTCCGGCCAACGCGCGAACTCCAGCCCAGTGATTCGGTTGAGCCGCGCCAGCGCTTCCTGCGAATCGCGTCGATGAAGGTGGATTACCCTGTTTTTTACCGTCATTACTGCCTGCGTCCTCAGCGATCCCTGCCCCTGCTGGCAGTTCGATAGCAACTGCTCCTGCAGTAGCTAGAAGCGTGCCAGCCCTTGTACAACGCATTCCTTGGCGCCTACCCCTTGCGTCCAGGCCACGGCAGGACTAGACAACGCCTGAAACTGACGCTTTTTGTCACCCATTTTCGGCGCCTTCTCTCATTCACCGTCGCCCACAATGTCGCGCAAGTTTGCTCAGCCCTTGCCCGGTAACCAATCCGCCAGACTGACTCCGAACTGCTCCTCGCGCTCCGCCTGCAGGCGCTCCAGTCCCTCGCGCAATGCCGGATACCAGGGTTCGTCGAGCTGAGCGGGCAGTTGCGACAAACTCGGTAATGGCCAGGGACTGCACTCGAGCAACTGATGCAGGGAAAAATTGTGCAGATCACGGCACAGCACCCAGCCGCCGCCACTGGCCTTGCAAGCCAGGTGCTCACGCTCGAGAAAGTCCATCACCTGGTTCCACTCGTCTTCCGGCAACCGCCAGCCCGCACGTTGCATGTCGCCATAATGCAGAGCCTCGCCCTTCTGCTGACGTTTGAGCAAAAGCCGCAACACCACCAGCACAATCAGCCCCTTGGGGATAGGCTCGCGGCGCCAGTGCCGCGGTTGCGACAGGCCATATACCAGCTCGGCGCCCAGCAGCACGATCAACCAGGACAGATAGATCCACACCAGAAACAGCGGCACCGTGGCGAAGGCGCCGTAGATCAGGTGATAACCGGGAAAAAGCCGCACATAGAGGCCGAACAGCGCCTTGGCCACTTCGAACAGCACGGCGCTGAACAGGCCGCCCAACAGAGCATGAGACAACGGCACACGAGTGTTGGGGACCGCGGCATACAGCAAGGTAAAGGCCGCGATGCTCGATAACAACGGCGTGAAAGCAAGCAGCGTCTTGGCGCCGATTACTGCATCCGGCCCGGAGATCAGTGACAGCGAGGCGATATAGGTACTGACCGCAAAACCGGCCCCCAGCAGCAGCGGCCCAAGGCTGAGAATCGCCCAGTACAGCAGGAAGCTGGACATCCCGCGGCGTGGCTGGCGTACCCGCCAGATCACGTTGAAGGTCTTCTCGATGGTCACCAGCATCAGGAAGGCGGTAACGGCCAGCAGGCCCACGCCGAACCAGGTCAGCTGCCGCGCCTGGGTGGTGAACTCACGCAGGTATTCCTGCACCGTCTCGCCCGTGGAAGGTACGAAGTTGTTGAAGATGAACCCCTGGATTTCCTCGCCCACGCCCTTGAACGCCGGAATCGCCGACAGCATGGCGAAGGTCACGGTCATCATCGGCACCACGGCGAACAAGGTGGTGTAGGTCAACGCCGCTGCGTTGCCTGCGCCGCGGTTATCCACGAAACGCTGATACAGGCTGAGCCAGAACCCCATCCAGTCCTTCAAACGACGCAGCATGACCTCTCCTTAGCCCTCAAACCTAAACAGACAGACAATGCGCCGCGTAAAAAGGTCGCAGCAAAGCCGCCCCAGCGGTTTGCGTGCATCCGCGCATCAGGCGGTTAGAATAGCCGCCACTTCAAGCCGGATGCGAGCCACCATGACCGACCTGACCCTCTACCACAACCCGCGCTGCTCAAAATCCCGCGCCGCTCTGGAGCTGCTGCAAGCCCGCGGCCTGCAACCGCACGTCGTGCGCTATCTGGAAACGCCACCCAGCGCCAGGGAGCTCAAGAGCCTGCTCGGCAAGCTGGGTATCTCCGCCCGCGACCTGTTGCGTACAGGTGAAGACGAATACAAGGCACTGGGCCTGGCTGACGCCAGCTTGAGCGAAGCTCAGTTGATCGAGGCGATGGTCAAGCATCCCAAGCTGATCGAGCGCCCGATCCTGATCGCTGGCGACAAGGCGGTGATCGGTCGCCCACCGGAAAAAGTGCTGGAGCTGCTGGCATGAGCGCGCCCTACATCCTAGTCCTCTACTACAGCCGTCATGGCGCCACTGCGCAGATGGCCAAACAGATTGCCCGTGGCGTCGAGCTGGCTGGTTTGGAAGCACGCCTGCGCACGGTGCCGGCGGTATCCAGCGAATGCGAGGCCGTTGCGCCGAGCGTGCCGGAGGACGGCGCCATGTACGCCACCCTGGACGACCTGAAGAACTGCTCGGGCCTGGCCCTGGGCAGCCCGACCCGTTTCGGCAACATGGCCGCACCACTCAAGTACTTCATCGATGGCACCAGCAACCTGTGGCTGACCGGCGAACTGGTCGGCAAGCCGGCAGGCGTGTTCACCTCCACCGCCAGCCTGCATGGCGGCCAGGAGACCACCCTACTGTCGATGATGCTGCCTCTGTTGCACCACGGCATGCTGGTCTGCGGCCTGCCCTATAGCGAATCGGCCCTGCTCGAAACCCGCGGCGGTGGTACGCCCTACGGCCCCAGCCACCATGCGGGCGGCGACGGCAAACGCGCGCTGGACGAACATGAAATCGCCCTGTGCCGTGCACTGGGTCAACGCCTGGCGCAAACCGCCAGCAAACTGGAGCGCTGAACGTGGCCCGAGCGAAGAAGCCCCTGCCCAGCCTTGAATGGCTGGAGCCACGGGTCAAACTCAGTCGAGCACTGAGCCTGTTCAGTTTCATCGCCCTGCTGACCCTGCTGCTGGTGTGGAACCTGGCCTTCGCCGATCTGCATGGCGCGCGGGTCGGCGTGGTGCTGGCCATTCAACTGTTGCCACTGGCGCTGCTCGCCCCCGGGATGTTGATGGGCAACGCCCGTGCCCACGCCTGGACCTGCTTCGTCGTCAACATCTACTTCATCCAGGGCGTACTGGCCGCCATCGACCCGGCGCGCGCACTGTTCGGCGCGTTGGAGGCGGTAATCAGCTTCGGCCTGTTCTGCTGCGCCCTGCTCTACACCCGCTGGCGTTTTCAGTACGACCGTAAACTCGCAGGTGAATAAATGTCCTGATGTGGGAGCGAGCTCTGCTCGCGAAGCGCTTGTGCAGCTAAAAATTCGCGAGCAGAGCTCGCTCCAACACATGAACTCCCGAAGCAGCTACCAGCCCAAGGTTTCCTTGAGAAAGGGAATGGTCAGCTTGCGCTGGGCTTGTAGCGAGGCCTGATCCAGGCGTTCCAGCAGCTCGAACAACGCGCTCATACTGCGTTCGCCACGGGTGAGGATGAAGCGGCCGACCTCATCGCTCATCTGCAGGCCACGACGCGAGGCGCGCAGCTGCAGGGCGCGCAGCTTGTCTTCATCGGACAGCTCGTGCAACTGGAAGACCAGCGAAAGGGTCAATCGCGACTTCAGATCGGGCAGTTGAATGGGCAGCTCACGCGGCGACATGGTGCCAGCGAGCAAAAGACGCCGGCCGCTGTCACGCAGACGGTTGAACAGGTGGAACAAACCCTCTTCCCAGTCGCTGCGGCCAGCTACTGCATCGAGATCATCGAGGCAGACCAGCTCGCACAGCTCAAGGTTGTCGAGCAGCTCCGGGCCGTGCTGCACCACTTCGCTGAGCGGCAGATAGACCACCGCCTCGCCACGCTGCTCAAAACGCAGGCAGGCCGCCTGCAGCAAATGGCTGCGCCCGACACCGTCGGCGCCCCACAGGTAGATCAGGCTTTCCGTCCAGCCGGCATCGGCTTCGCACAGACGCTCGACATAGCCGAGCGCAGCGGCATTGGCGCCGGGGTAGTAGTTGGCGAAGGTGGCGTCATCACGCAGACGCACCCCCAAGGGAAGCTGGATGGGTTTCATGTGGGGGGCTCGTGGGAACCGCTGCTCTCTCCGTAAAGGCCGGAAAGTTTATACAAATCATGGGCATGGCGCAGCAGAACCATGATCACCGCTGCTACCGGCAAGGCCAACAGCACGCCGGTGAAGCCAAACAGCTGGCCGCCAGCGAGGATGGCGAAGATCACCGCGACCGGGTGCAGGCCGATGCGATCGCCCACCAACATGGGCGTCAGCACCATGCCCTCGAGCATCTGGCCGATCATGAACACCACAGCGATGCCGATCAGGGGATAGGGTTCGAGGCCGAACTGGAACAGCGCGGCGGTCAACGCCGCACCGATGCCGACGATAAAGCCCATATAGGGCACGATGCTCGCCAACCCCGCCAGCACGCCAATCAGCAATCCCAGCTCCAGCCCCACCAGCATCAGGCCCGAGGCATAAATGATGCTCAGCGCCAGCATCACCAGTAGCTGGCCACGCAGGAAGGCGCCGAGCACCTCATGGCATTCGCCTGCCAGCTTGACCACCAACCCCTCGCGTTGACGCGGCAGCAGGCGCCGCACCTGCTCGACCAGCACATCCCAGTCGCGCATCAGGTAAAAGCTCACCACCGGAATCAGCATCAGGTTGCCGAGCCAGGCCAGCAGTGCCAACCCCGAGGATGTCGCCTGGGCCAGTACCGCCTTGAGCACGTCGGTGGTCTTGCCAATGTTGTCGGTAAAGACCTGCTTGAGTTGATCGACCTGCAGCAGGTCATCCTGCAGCCCCAGATGCGACTGCGACCAAGGCAATGCCGTGCCCTGCAGCCAGTCGATCACCTCCGGCGCCAGTTGATACAAACGCACCAGTTGCCGCCCCAGCATCGGCACCAGCACCAGCACGAGAACCAGCAGCACCAGCGCAAACAGGGTGAACACCACCACCACACCACCGGTACGCGACAAGCGATGCCGCTCGAGACGGTCGACCAGCGGGTCGCCCATGTAGGCCAACAGGATACCGATCAGGAACGGGGAAAGAATCGGGTGCAACAGGTACAGCAGCCAGCCGAGCAGAAACAGCCCAGCCATCCATAGCCAGCGGGTGGAATCGGTCATGCTCGCGTCCTCGATGCGAAACGGCGCCAGGAAGGCGCCGCGTAACTGGGCTGTGATCCAGCCGGCGCCAATTCTACCAGCGAAAGCGCAACTGATCGGTGCGCGGTTTCACCTGCGGAGCCTCGGTTGCGCCCGTTTCAGGAGCCTCTACCGGCGCTGCGGCGTCGAGCGGCTCGCTGACTTCCTGCAACTGCCCCAGTGCCAGCTGCGCGCGCAGCTGCTCCGGGCTGGCGCTGACCTGATAGACCAGACGCTGACCGTCGATCTCCTGCAAACGCGCGGCGAAGGGTTCGAGCAAGCGCTCCAGCGCCGCGAAACGCCCCAGGTCAGCACCTTCGATAACCAGCGTCAGGCTGTGCGCCGCGCCAGGCTTGACGACGAACCGCGGCGCCAGGCGCTCGGCCACGGCCAGCAGCACTGCATCGGCCAGCGCAGCCTGATCGGCGCCCTCAGCCTTGCCCTGTTCACGCTCGTCGCCCAGCCACAGGCGCCAGGTCGCCTGCCAACTGCCGCCGCTTTCGGTCGCCTGCACGGCCAGCAAGGCATCGGCGCCATAACGCTCGGAGGCCTCACGTAGCGCCTGTGGATCGTTGGCCAGCAGCACATCGGCATTGCCCAGTGCCTGCTCGCTCAAATCAGCCAGAGGCAAACGCAGCAGCAGGCCGCGGTGCTGAGCCGCCTCGCGCAGCAGCGCCGACGCACTCTGACTCTCGCCGACCAGCTGGCTGCCTTCTGGCGCTTCGTTGAGCCACCAGGTCAGGATCACCGGTCGATTGGCGCCCCACAGGGCCAGGCCAGCCTGACGCAATTGCTGATCGGTGCTGGCCGGATCGAACTCGACCAACAGCGCGTCGCCTTCATAACCGTACTGGCTGACGATCTGTTGCGGATCCTTGCGCAGGCCTTCCAAGCCAGCGCTCTGCAGCGCCTTGGCATCACCGGTCAAGCGCAGCACCAGGGTCTGCAGGGCCTTCTGCATGGCCGCGTCGCGGCTTTCCGGCTGTTGATCCGCCACAGGCTCACGCACCTGGTACAGACCGGCAACCGGCGCGGCCAATGCCGGCAGGCTCAGAAGCGACAGACAGACGAACAGCAGGCGGATGGGCAAACGCATCGGGGGACTCTCGCAAGGGATGGCCGTACGGCGGGCGGGCACAAAGGCCTATACCTTAAACAGCCGCTCAAGCCCCGGCAACCAGAGCCAGCGCCTGCGACGAAGCGCATGCACGCGAGTGGCCGCTACCGGGCAAGCCTGATAAAATCGCGCGCCTTCGCCAGCCGGTACGCGCGCCAGGTTCCCTGAATGAGCCTGCGCCACGTCGGCGCCTACACGAACTCCCCATCCAAAGGCCCGGATCTATGAGCAAGCAACCCTCCATCAGCTACAAGGACGCAGGCGTCGACATCGATGCCGGTGAAGCCCTGGTCGAACGCATCAAAGGCGTCGCCAAGCGCACTGCGCGTCCGGAAGTCATGGGTGGCCTGGGCGGCTTCGGCGCCCTGTGCGAGATCCCGGCCGGCTACAAGCAACCCGTACTGGTGTCCGGCACCGACGGCGTCGGCACCAAACTGCGCCTGGCACTGAACCTGAACAAGCACGACAGCATCGGCCAGGACCTGGTCGCCATGTGCGTCAACGACCTGGTGGTGTGCGGCGCCGAGCCGCTGTTCTTCCTCGACTACTACGCTACCGGCAAGCTCAACGTCGACGTCGCCGCCACCGTGGTCACCGGCATTGGCGCCGGTTGCGAGTTGGCTGGCTGCTCCCTGGTCGGTGGTGAAACCGCGGAAATGCCGGGCATGTACGAAGGCGAAGACTACGACCTGGCCGGCTTCTGCGTTGGCGTGGTGGAAAAGAGCGAAATCATCGACGGCTCCAAGGTCATCACTGGCGACGCGCTGATCGCACTGCCCTCCTCCGGCCCGCACTCCAACGGCTACTCGCTGATCCGCAAGATCATCGAAGTCTCCGGCGCCGACATCAAGCAGGTGCAACTGGATGGCAAGGCCCTGGCCGACCTGCTGATGGCGCCGACCCGTATCTACGTCAAGCCGCTGCTCAAGCTGATCAAGGACACCGGTGCGGTCAAGGCCATGGCCCACATCACCGGCGGCGGCCTGCTGGACAACATCCCGCGTGTGCTGCCGCAAGGCGCCCAGGCGGTGATCGACGTGGCCAGCTGGAATCGTCCGGCGGTGTTCGACTGGCTGCAGGAACAAGGCAACGTCGACGAACATGAAATGCACCGCGTGCTGAACTGCGGCGTCGGCATGGTCATCTGCGTCGCTCAGGATCAGGTCGAAACCGCCCTGGCCAGCCTGCGCTCCAGCGGCGAGCAACCCTGGGTCATCGGCCAGATCACCGAAGCAGCCGAAGGCGCAGCCCAGGTGCAGCTGAACAACCTGAAAGCCCACTGATGCCCTGCAATGTCGTCGTCCTGATCTCCGGGTCAGGCAGCAATCTGCAAGCGCTGATCGACAGCGTCGCCCACGACGGCAATCCGGCCCGCATCGCCGCGGTTATCTGCAACCGCGCCGGTGCCCACGGCCTGGAGCGGGCGAAACAGGCCGGGATCGCCACCGAACTGCTTGATCACAAGCAGTTCGACGGCCGCGAAGCCTTCGATGCCGCCCTGATCCAGGCCATCGATGCCCACCAGCCTGACCTGGTGGTACTGGCCGGTTTCATGCGCATCCTCACGCCTGGCTTCGTTCAGCACTATGCAGGCCGCCTGCTCAATATCCACCCGTCACTGCTGCCCAAGCACAAAGGCCTGCACACTCATCAACGAGCTATCGAAGCCGGCGACAGCGAACACGGCTGCAGCGTGCACTTCGTGACAGAGGAACTCGATGGTGGCCCCCTGGTCGTACAAGCAGTGCTGCCCGTAATGGCCGATGACACGGCCGAAAGCCTGGCCAGCCGCGTACACCAGCAGGAGCACCTGATTTATCCACTGGCGGTGCGCTGGTTTGCCGAAGGCCGCTTGCGTCTTGGCGCCCAAGGCGCAATGCTGGATGACCAGCCGCTGCCTGCCAGCGGCCACCTGATTCGAACCTAGGAGACCCTATGCGTCGCGCCCTGCTGTTCGCCCTGACCCTGTTCGCCCTGCCAGCCCTTGCCGAGGATCTGCAGCCTTTCTCCGCCAGCTACACGGCGGACTGGAAGCAACTGCCGGTCAGCGGCAGCGCCGAACGCAGCCTCAAGCGTGAGGACGACGGCCGCTGGACCCTCAACTTCGAAGCCTCGATGCTGGTTGCCAGCCTTACCGAAGAAAGCACCTTCCGCGTCGACAACGGCGCCCTGCTGCCCTTGACCTACCGCCTCAACCGCAGCGGCCTGGGTAAAGGCAAGAAGGTCGAGCAGGACTTCGACTGGGAGCAGAAACAAGTCATCGGCAATGACCGTGGCGATGCCGTACGCCTCCCGCTCAATCGCGGCCTGCTGGACAAGTCGACCTACCAGGTCGCCCTGCAGCAGGACGTCGCGGCGGGCAAAAAGAGCGTGAGTTACCAGGTGGTCGACGGTGACGAAATCGAAACCTATGACTTCCGTGTACTGGGCGAAGAAGTGGTACGCACCAAGGCTGGCCTGATCGACGCGATCAAGGTCGAGCGCGTGCGTGACCCCACGCAAAGCACCCGCAAGACAGTGCTGTGGTTCGCCAAGGACTGGGGTCACCTGCTGGTGCGCCTGCATCAGGTGGAGACCGACGGCAAGGAATACCAGATCATGCTCAAGGACGGCACCGTCGCCGGCAAGCCGGTCGAAGGTCGTCGCGACTGATTGGCAAGCGCACAAAAAACCGGGCTAATGCCCGGTTTTTTTATGGTTCTTCGCATTCTCGCGGGGAGGATACGCTTGTAGTGGTCTGCTGATTCCGGACACCAATTTAGGCGAAAATCCTCGCCACTAAGAGGTGTTCGATGAGTAAGCAACGACGTACGTTTTCTGCCGAGTTCAAGCGAGAGGCTGCGGTCTTGGTGCTGGATCAAGGCTACAGCCATATCGAGGCCTGCCGTTCGCTGGGCGTCGTGGACTCGGCATTGCGCCGCTGGGTGAAACAGCTCCAAGAAGAGCGCCTCGGCGTCACCCCGAAAAGCAAAGCATTGACTCCCGAACAGCAGAAAATCCAAGAGCTGGAAGCCAGGATCGACCGACTGGAACGGGAGAAAGCGATCCTAAAAAAGGCTACCGCTCTCTTGATGTCGGACGAGTTCAATCGTACGCGCTGATAGACCAGTTGAGTGAGCGGGAGTCGGTGGAAGTGGTCTGTTCAGCCTTCGACGTGGTGCGGTCTTGCTACTACGCCCATCGTCTACGGCGCTGCCGTGTTGATGCGCGCCGCGTTGCACTGCGCAGTCAGGTCAATCAGCTGTTCAACCAGAGTCGAGGATCGGCTGGTAGCCGAAGCATTCTGGGCATGCTGCGTGAGGATGGCGTAAGCATTGGCCGCTTTCGCGTGCGTCGGTTAATGCGCGAGTTGGGCCTGGTCAGCAAACAACCAGGCTCGCATGCGTACAAGCAGGCTACGGTTGAACGGCCAGATATCCCGAACCGGCTGAACCGTGCGTTCGCCACCGAACGACCCAACCAGGTCTGGTGCGGCGATATCACCTACATCTGGGCGCAAGGCCGCTGGAATTACTTAGCGGTGGTGCTGGATCTGCATGCACGACGAGTAATTGGCTGGGCATTCTCCGCCAAGCCGGATACGGAGTTGGTCATCAAGGCGCTGGATATGGCCTACGAGCAACGAGGCAAACCGCAGCAGGTGCTGTTTCATTCCGATCAGGGCAGCCAGTACGCCAGCCGCCTGTTTCGGCAGCGGTTGTGGCGATATCGGATGGAACAGAGCATGAGCCGTCGAGGTAATTGCTGGGACAATTCACCGATGGAGCGGTTGTTCCGGAGTCTGAAGTCGGAGTGGGTTCCGCCGACCGGTTACCTGACAGCTCAGGAGGCTCAGCGGGACATCAGTCATTACCTGATGCACCGCTACAACTGGATCAGGCCACATCAATTCAACGACGGGCTGCCGCCCGCCGCTGCCGAAGAAAAACTTAACCCACTGTCCGGGATGGGTTGACCACTACAGCTTGACACCGGACTGGCAAGTTTGTGTGCGTATTGCTTGCTGACTTAGCACTATCCGTTACCGCGTGCGCTGAGCGTTTGGGTTGCGCCCCTTACGGGCGCCACACCTTTCTTGCTTGCCCAAGAAAGGTGTGCCAAAGAAGGGCACCCCGACATCCGGGTTTCGCTACGCGAAACGTCCCTCGCTCCGGCGCTGCTCCGGGGGCCGGCTTACAAGGGCCATCCATGGCCCTTTAAGCCTTTCGCCGCATCCATGCGGCTCGCTCCCCTACGCAACACCTCCGCTCGGCCTCCTGAAGGGGACCGGGCCGCGAGCTTGCGAAATCTCCGGAAGATCAAAGTCGGCAGCGTTTGGATTTTGCTCTTGAAGCGCGATCTCACAGACGACGTCTAAGTCCCCTTCAGGAGGCCGAGTGGAGTCGCCGTGGAAGGGGTTGAGCGACATGGATGTCGTGAGAGCCACGATGGGCCAGGGATGGCCCTTCGTCGGTGGGCCGCATCCGGTCGGGCCCCTGGAGTGGTGATGGAGCGAGGGAACCCCGGCGCAGCAGGGCGGGGGCGCCTAGCTCGGATGGTGGGGTGCCCTTCTCTTTGGTTACTTTCTCTTGGGCAAGCAAGAGAAAGTGACTCGCCCGTAAGGGGCGAAACCCATCAGGCCAGGCGGCGTGCTAATGGAGAGTGCCAGGTCATCGACAGCTAACACTTAATTGCCAGTCCGGTGCCAACCCGCACTTTCCACAAACTATGCGAAGAACTTTTTATTGCCTGTTCCGGGCGCTGGCTGGCAGCACCCGGTAATAGCTCAATCCTGACTCACCGCGCCGATCTTGTGGATCGACAGGTCGGCGCCGTTGTATTCCTCTTCCTGACTCAGGCGAATGCCCAGCGACGCCTTGAGCAGGCCGTACACCACGAAGCCACCGACCAGCGCGACCACCACGCCCAGCGCAGTGCCGATCACCTGGCTGGCCAGGCTGACGCCACCCAGGCCACCGAATGCTTCGAGGCCGAAGATGCCGCAGGCGATGCCACCCCATATGCCGCACAGGCCATGCAGCGGCCAGACGCCGAGCACGTCATCGATCTTCCACTTCACCTGGGTCGCGGTGAATGCCCAGACGAATAGCGCACCGGCAATCGCGCCAGTGACCAGGGCACCAATCGGATGCATCAGGTCCGAGCCGGCGCATATCGCTACTAGGCCAGCGAGCGGGCCGTTATGCAGAAAGCCTGGGTCATTGCGCCCCACCAGCAGCGCGGCGACGGTGCCACCGACCATGGCCATCAGCGAGTTGACCGCCACCAGGCCACTGACGCCCTCGAGCGTCTGCGCACTCATTACGTTGAAGCCGAACCAGCCGATGATCAGGATCCACGAGCCCAGTGCCAGGAATGGAATGTTCGACGGCGCCATGGCCACCAGCTTGCCGTCGCGATAGCGACCATTGCGGCGCCCCAGCAGCAGCACCGCGCCGAATGCCAACCAGCCGCCCATCGCATGCACCACCACCGAACCGGCGAAGTCATGAAAGCCCGCGCCGAAACGAGTCTCGAGCCAGGCCTGGAAGCCGTAGTTGCCGTTCCAGATCATGCCTTCGAAGAAGGGATAGACGAACGCCACGATCAATGCAGTGGCGCATAGCTGCGGGCCGAACTTGGCGCGCTCAGCGATACCACCGGAGATGATTGCCGGAATCGCCGCGGCGAAGGTCAGCAGGAAGAAGAACTTCACCAGACCGTACCCGTGGTTCTCCGTCAGCACCGCCGCCGGCTCGAAGAAGTTGATGCCATAGGCGATCCAGTAGCCGATGAAGAAATACGCCAGGGCGGAAATGGCGAAATCCGAAAGAATCTTCGATAGCGCATTGACCTGGTTTTTCTGCCGCACCGTTCCCACTTCGAGGAAGGCAAACCCGGCATGCATGGCCAGGACCATGATTGCACCCAGCAGGATGAACAGGGTATTGGAGCCATGGATCAGCGTGGCCACGGCACTGTTGATGTTTTCCATCGAGAAAGAAAACTCCGGAGGCAGAAGAAAAAGCACCAAACAAAGGCACAAAACCGAAAATACGCACCACAATGCAGCCAGCACATGCAGCGCGCCCTCGAAAAGTGCCGTTTGGCGGCCCCAAAATGGCGCCACCAAAGATCGACTGATCGATGCTTATTTCTTGTTAATCAAATGGTTATTCGCGAAATTGACCATCCTGAGCCGCATCGAGAAGGCCCCATCACAGGGCATTTCGCGACCTTCGCGCACCAGCAAAATGCAATCGCTATACCAAACACCAAACCGGTCACTTCACGACTATTCTTGCGGAACCCTCACGCTGCAGAGCACTCGTAAACAGTACATACCCAACGCAGAGGACTGCTCACCATGCCACGCAAAGCCGCTACTCCAAGCACCAAGGACGCCCTGCTGGATGAATTCCAGGCTCTGGTCAGCGACACCGAGAAGCTCCTGCAACATTCCGCCAGCCTGGCTGGTGAACAGGCCGAAGCGCTGCGCGATGACATTCGCAGCAGTCTTGACCGTGCCCGTGACACCTTGCACAAAGCCGAGTCCGGCCTGCGCGAACAGGGCAAGATCGCCGTCGACGCCACCGAGGATTACGTGCACAAACACCCGTGGCAGGCGCTCGGCCTGTCGGCCGCTATCGGCCTGGTGCTCGGCCTGCTGATCAGCCGCCGTTGACAGCGCCCATGTCCAACGGCCCCTCGCCACGGCGCCTGGGAGCAGCCCTGCTGGGCCTGCTCCAGGGCCACGTGGCGCTGCTGGCGCATGAACTCGAAGACCAACGCGACCAGGCACTGCGTGCGCTGCTCCTTGGTGGTCTGTGCCTGGCCTTCGCCCTGCTCCTGCTGATAGGTCTGTCCGCTCTGCTGCTGATCGTTTACTGGGATACGCACCGCCTGGCAGTCGCCACCGGCCTGTGCCTGTTCTACGCTTTTGGCCTGCTCGGTTGCGGCGCCTGGCTGCTGACCAGTCTGCGCAACGCCGAGCCGCCGTTCAGCGCCAGCCTTGAAGAACTGCAACGTGACCGCGAGCAACTGCTGCCATGACGCCGACCCTGCCTCCAGGCGCCTCGCGCCGTGAACTTCGTAAAGCCGTGCTGCGCATGCGCCTGGAAATGCATCGCCAGGAACTGCGTCATGAAATCCTGCAGATCACTCATCCACTGCAACAGGTACGCGAGTACGGGCAGCGGCTGCGCAAAGGCAACGCACCATTTTTGCTCACTGGCGGGGTGCTGGCTCTGGCCGGGCTGCTTGGCCGCAAACGCGGCTGGCGCCGCTGGCTGCGCCTGGCGTTGATCGTCATGCCGCTGCTGCGGCGCGCGCAACATGGTACGCGCGGGCGTTCACCTTTGGTCTAGACCTGGGCTGGCCGCGATCTTGCTAGGTTGAGCCACTCTGCCACCATCTGGTGGCTCAACCGCTGAGCGCTAAGGAAATCCCAGGTGATCGACGGACTGCCTTTTGCCGTCTTCCAACCCTTTATCGACACCGCCACTGGCCGGATCGCGGGCGTCGAGGCCTTGGCGCGACTACGCGATGCCGAGGGCCAGGTGCGCTCGGCCGGGCCGCTGTTCGCCGACCCGAAAACACCGCCTGCAGCCCTGCGCCGCCTCGACCGACAGGTACGCGAGGATGCCCTGCAGCGCTTCCACCAGGCTCCGGCGGACTGGTTCCTGAGCCTGAACATTTCACCACGCTGGATCAGCCGCCTGCGCCCGGCACAGCCACTGCCCAGCCTGATTCAACTGCAGCGCAGCGGTATCGACCCTGCGCGCATCGTCTTCGAGATCACCGAGCTGGGCGGTGCCAGCCAGCGCTTACCCGACGTGGTGGCGCGCTACCGCGACGCCGGCGCGCGCATCGCTATCGACGATTTCGGCGCTGGCTATTCGCAGCTCGACCGCGTGCTGGCGCTGCAACCGGACATCCTCAAGCTGGACATGCGCCTGTTCCAGGAAGCCGCTCGCGGCGGCCCTAGCGGCGAAGTGGTCAAGGCGCTGGCCCAGATGGCCGAAAAGACCGGTTGCTGGATCATCGCCGAAGGTGTGGAAACCGAAGCCGAGTTGAACTTCGCCCTGGAGTGCGGCGCCCGTTACGTCCAGGGATTCCTGTTCGCCAGGCCGGAGGAGGAACTGTTCGCCAGCGACGCCTTCGTCGGCCGTTTCGCACGTCTGCGTGACAGCTACGTACAGCAGAAACTCGCCGAGCGCGCGCGCCTGGTCAGCCTGCGCCAGCAACTGGCCGAATTGATGTCCGAACTCCGCTTCTGGGCCGAAAGCGGCGCCCCGGCAACGAGCCTTAACGCGCCGGACAACTATCCCTGGCTGTTGCGCATCTATCAGTGCGACCGCCACGGCACCCAGCTCACACCCAACCTGCAGTGGCGCCAGAACATCTGGCAGGCCGATGACCGCTACCTTGGGCATAACTGGTCATGGCGCCCCTACTTCTATCAACTGCTGGCCGAAGGCTGGGAAGAGCGGCGCCTGACGCTCTCCACCACCTACCGCGACGCCACCACCAACCAGTACTGCCTGACCGCCGGGCAGTTCATCGACAATGGTCGTCGCCTGCTGCTGGTGGACATCGACGCCGCCGGTTTCTGAGTACGCAGCTAGGCTTAGCAACAGGCTATTGGACTTCTCTCGGTACAGTCGAACAAGGCGCGCCTCGAGCCAGGCGCTTCTCGGATACATCCGTGCCCACAGAAGCCTCGCGCCGAACGGCTGAATGATCTGCCCCAGTCTTCGAGGCTGCGCTTATGCTCTGGCTAGCCCTGCGCCTGTTCATCCCGCTGCTGCTCAGCGCCAGTGTGCTGGCCGCCGCATCCCCGACCTACCACGACGACATCGCTCCGCTACTGGCCAACCGCTGCCTGGTTTGCCACAGCGGCGCGCAGGCCCCGCTGGGCCTGCGCCTGGACAGCCTGGAGAATCTGTTGCGCGGCAGCCAGCGCGGGCCGGTGGTCCACGCTGGCGATGCTGCCGGCAGCGAGTTGCTGCGTCGCCTGACGGGCAGCAGCCAACTGCGTATGCCGCTGAGCGGCCCACCCTTTCTCGAAGCCGCCGAGATCGCCATGGTAGAACGCTGGATAAATGCCGGCCTACCAGCAGGCCGCGAAAGCGCAACCCAGCCTACCGCCGCCGTCTCAAGCCTCAACGGGGTGGTCGACTACCGCCACGTCGAAGCCATCTTGCTGCGCCGCTGCGCTACCTGCCATTCCGCCAGCGGCCTGATGGGTCCGGCTCCCGAGGGTTATCTGCTGTCGAGTTACGCCGCGACCCTGGCCAGCGGCGAACGCGCCCGCGTGGTGCCCGGCAACCCTGCAGCCAGCGAGCTGGTGCGGCGCATTCGTGGCCAGGCGCGCCCCCGCATGCCGTACGACGGTCCGCCCTATCTCACGGATGCGGAAATCGACCTGATCGTGGCCTGGATCGAACAAGGCGCACGCGATGCTGCCGGACAACCAGCCCCCGTGCCGGTGGGCGCCCGAGTACGTCTGCATGGCCGCCTAGATGATGCCGGCAGGCTGGACGGTCTGGCGCTACTGATCGACGCACGCACACGCCTGGATGATGCGCCGCATCCCGGCGCCTACGTGCAGGTACGCGGCCGCCTCGATGCCAGCGGCCGCGTGCAGGTAGAACGTCTACGCCTGCGCTAACTGCTCGGCAGGCGCCTCACTCGGGCGATAGGCGGTGTGCACCACCTTGCTATCGACATGATTGATGGTAGACAGGATCTGCGCGGCATCGGTCAGCGACGGCGCCATCGTCCAGCGATCCAGTGCAGCGTTGCCGATGCGCAGCATGCCGGTATGGCTCAGATCGTTGAGGTCCACCACCGGGTCGACGTCGTAGAAACCCAGGGCGCGGCGCAGTTGTTCGATATCGGCGCGCGCGCCGGTGAGAAACTGCCAGCCGGGACCGATATGGTGGCGCTCGACGTACTCGCGCAAACGCTCGGGGCTGTCCAGCTCCGGCTGCAGCGTCAGCGAATACAGGTGCACATCGCGCCCGGCGCGCTCGCCGAGCATCTCCTGCACCAGACGCAGGTTGGCAGTGGTAGCCGGACAACTGTTGCTGCACTGGGCATACATCATGTTGATCGCCACCACCTTGCCACGCACCAGGTCGTCATAGAAGCGCACTTCACGACCCTCGTGGGTCAGCAGCGGGACATTGGGAAAACGTGCACCGCCCACCCCGGCCAGCGGCGCAGCCGGTTGCTGCAGGCTGCTGCCCGAGCGCCAGGCGGCCCAGCCGAACGCAGCGACGCCCAGCCCTGCCAGTACCTTTCTTCGCGTATTCATGGCAAACCTCCGGCTGGCTCAGACGATGTCAAAACGCAGCATCATGGCGTGGTCTTCGTGGATCAGGTTGTGGCAGTGCATCACGTACTTGCCCTTGTAGTCGCGAAAACGCATCAGCACGCGAAGGACAGTACGATCAGTGATATTGAATACGTCCTTGCGTCCCTTCTCATGCGCAGCAATCGCCACATTCCTGCCATCGGTGGTCTTGCTCAGCAGACGGCCCTCCTCGAAATGGATATGAACGGGGTGATCCCAGCCGTCATCGACGCTGTACAGCTCCCAGATCTCCATGGCCCCCATGGGCACCAGGGCGCGCGGAGTATTGAGATTGATGAACTGACCGTTGATTGCCCACATGTTCTGTCGGCGCTCGAAGAGGAACTTGCGCACCGGCAGCGCCGCCAGCTGGGCGGTCGTCGGCAGCGGCGGCAGCGGCCGCAGATTGGCCGGCACCTGGCTCAGGTCCTGCTCCGGCGGCTCGCGGTCGACCACTATCTTCAGCACCCATTCGCCGGGTGCCACCACCTGATAGGGGCGACGGGTGTCCTCAGGGCGATGGGTCAGGCGGTTGGCCAGATACAGCTCGGTGCCCACCGGGTAGCGCGAAAAATCCACCACGATATCGGCCCGCTCGGCCACACCCAGGCGCACGTTGGTCTGATTGAGCAGCGGTTTGTCCAGCAGGTTGCCGTCGTTGGCGATGTAGGTGAAGGGCTGGATCACGTTGTTCGGCCGCACCAGGTAGAACTGGTAGAAGCGGCTCGGCCCACCGTTAAGCAGACGCAGGCGGTACTTGCGCCGAGCCACCCGAAGCACCGGCTGGATTTTGCCGTTGACTATGGTCTTGTCGCCGAGGATGCCCTCGGGGCTGACCTGGTCGTAGTAAAGGATGCCGTTGGGGTCGAAACGCCGGTCGCAGAAGCTCAGCGGGTAATCATAGGGGTGACTGGGCAGACGCAGGGCAGCCGGGTTGGGGTCCTTCTCATTGCCTGAGTCGAGATGATCGAACAGCAGGAAGAAACCCATCAGCCCGCGGACGATGTTGGGCGCGGTGAAGTCCAGGGTGTGGTCATGGTAGAACAGGGTGCCAAGAGCTTCGCGGTAGTCGCCGATGCCGTTCTGCAGCTCGTCGTAGCCAGCGTAGATATTGGAGTAAAGGTGGTCCTTGAAACCGCCTGGCGCGGTCAGGCTGGGCCCGGCCTTGGTGGGGCTGTAGTAGTCGCCGGGAAAGCCATCACTCTCCGACCCGACGTGAGCGTTGTGCAGGTGGGTACTGATCTCTGGCGTACCAAAACCGGTGTGGTTGGCCGGCAGGTCATTGTAGATGCGGCAGATCATCGGATGGCCGTAGTGCGAGTGCACCACCGGACTGAGCACGGACAGATCCGCAACGGCGGCCTGGAAGGTCCATACCGGTTGTGGTGGATAGGCTGGGTTGAACACCCAACCCTCGCGCTGCGCCGCATGCAACTCGTAGTGCTCGGCCTGCGGGCCGAACTCGGCCCAGCGCTGATGCGCCGGCCGCCCGGCCTCGCCGGCGGCGGTGTTGGCCAGCTCGGTAGGCGGCGGATTGAGCGTGCTGCCGTAAAGCAGCGCCGGCTCATTGGGCAGAAATTCCTGCCAGGCAATGGTTGGCGGGCTAGGCGGTACAACTGCCTCGCTGCGACTGGGCGCCAGGATCAGCGGCGCCGCGGCCAGCGCAGCACTACCTTGAAGAAAACTGCGTCGTGATAGCTGCCCAGGCGGCGCAAGCTCTCCATCAGCGGGGCACACAGTGCCCTGTGCCTCGTTCGGGCCCGAACTGGGTGATAAAGGTTTCATACTGCATCTCCCCGACGCCCGACTGTCGATCCTGCGTGTACGCGTTAAGCCGCACACGGGCGATATACGCACGTCGTCTGAAAAACGGTCGACTCGACTGAGGCCTCCAGGCCGAGACAACTACCAACGACCAGACAGCCCATAGGGGCAGCACGCCAGAGCGAGTCGACTCGGCTCCAGCAAGGTCGGTGCACGGGAAATAGGCAGATGAACAATGAAGGCGTGGCAACTGCGCCTCGCTGATACGGGGTGCATGGTCCGGCACAACGGCAAGCTGTCCATGACGTTCTCCCTAGCAACCTCTACTACCGGTATGCGGAGCCCTCTCCTTCACCACACACCGTCAAATAACAAGCAACCACAGATGTCACTTAAGCTCGCCAATCACAAAAAGTCAAATACACGTCACTTTATATAAATGACTCCAATATGCTCGATAAGTATATGCATAAAAGCCAATTTATTGACCAACCCATTATTCATCATCCTTGCCTCGGGTTGCGCAGCGCTGCGCGAACGCCGAAGCTAGGAGACTTGGATCAACTTGGCGAGGATCGGCCTTGGATTGGCACACCCTGCTCACCCGCGAACGTCTCGGTAAACCTGCGCCCAGCTCTGCAGAGCTGGGACGCAGTCCCTTCCACAAGGATCATGACCGCATCATCTTCTCCGGTGCCTTCCGCCGCCTGGGACGCAAGACCCAGGTGCACCCGGTGTCGAGCAACGACCATATTCACACCCGCCTGACCCACTCCCTGGAAGTCAGCTGCGTCGGCCGTTCGCTGGCCATGCGCGTTGGCGAGATGTTGCGTGACGACCTGCCCCACTGGTGCACGCCGAGCGACCTGGGCATGGTGGTGCAGTCCGCCTGCCTGGCCCATGACATAGGCAACCCGCCGTTCGGCCACTCCGGCGAAGACGCCATTCGCCACTGGTTTCAGCAAGCCGCCGGACGCGGCTGGCTGGATGCGATGAGCGATGCCGAACGCGGCGATTTTCTCAATTTCGAAGGTAACGCCCAGGGTTTTCGCGTGCTCACCCAGCTGGAGTACCACCAGTTCGACGGCGGCACACGGCTGACCTACGCCACCCTCGGCACCTACCTCAAGTACCCCTGGACGGCCCGCCACGCGGACGCACAGGGCTACAAGAAACACAAGTTCGGCTGCTACCAGAGCGAGCTGCCACTGCTCGAACAGATCGCCGCCAAGCTCGAACTGCCGCAACTGGAAACGCAGCGCTGGGCGCGTCACCCGCTGGTCTATCTGATGGAAGCGGCGGACGACATCTGCTACGGCCTGATCGACCTGGAAGACGGCGTGGAAATGGAGCTGCTCGACTACACCGAAGTCGAGGCGCTGCTGCTCGATCTGGTAGGCGATGACCTGCCGGAGACCTATCGCCAGCTCGGCCCCAAGGACTCGCGCCGGCGCAAACTGGCGATCCTGCGCGGCAAGGCCATCGAACACCTGACCAACGCGGCTGCCAGTGCCTTCGTCGAACAGCAGCAGGCCCTGCTGGACGGCGGCCTGCAGGGCGATCTGGTCGAACACATGCATGGCGCCGCCAAGCACTGTGTGCAGAGCGCAAAGTCACTGGCGCGCGAGAAGATCTTCCACGACAAGCGCAAGACGTTGCATGAGATCGGCGCCTATACCACGCTGGAAATCCTCCTCAACGCCTTCTGCGGTGCGGCACTGGAGCTGCACAGTGGGCGTGCGCTGTCGTTCAAGCACCGGCGTATTCTCGATCTGCTCAGCTACTACGCGCCTGAACCGGGTTGGCCCCTGTATCGCTCGTTCATGCGGGTGATCGACTTCATCGCTGGCATGACGGACAGCTACGCTACGGAAATGGCGAGGGAAATGACGGGCCGTTCGAGCCCGCTCTGACGAAAAGAGCGCATGAAGAACCTGATTCGCAACAGTTTCACCTGGCATGCCGGCCCGCCGGCCTGGGGGCCGGCCGTGGTCGCTGGGCTGGGCTGCGCTTTGCCGCTGGTGCTCGGCCTGTTCACCGCTCACAGTGGTTTTCTCTGGGCATCGGCCGGTGCCTTTCAGGCCGCACAGGCGAACCCGCTGCACCGCTTCGGCATGCTGCGCATGCTGCTGCTCACCGGCCTCGGTGCCTGCAGCGCCGGCCTGGGTTTCTGGGCCGCCAGCCACCCGCTGATCAGCCTGGGCATTTTCGCTGCTTTCGGCCTGCTGCTGGCCTGGCTGCAACGCTTCGGCAGCGAAGCCGGCAAGCTGGGTATCGGTCTGTGCATCTGCCTGTGCCTCGGCCAGGGACAATTCGGCATCGGCAACCTGCACAACCCTTATGCGGTGGCCATGCTGTTCATACTCGGCGGGCTCTGGGTGATGCTGCTGGCCTTCGGCCTGCGCGGCCTGCACGGCCTGCGCATGTGGCCGTACATGCCGCGCTTCCTGGCCATTCTCAAGGTACTCAAGCGCCACGCGCAGCGCCTGCCTCGCCAGCAATGGCGTCTGCATGCGCTGGCCTGCATGCTGGCGTTTGCCGCGTCAGGGCTGATCGTCAATCTGGCCGGCCTGTCGCGCGGTTACTGGCTGACGCTGACCGTCATCACCACGCTACAGCTGGAATTCCAGGGCAGCCTGGTGCGAGCGCTGCAGGCGAGCCTGGCCAGCCTCGCTGCCGCCGGCCTGCTAATCGTCTTCGGTCACAGCCTGCAAAGCCCCCCGACGATGGTCATGACCTTGCTGGTGCTGGTGATTCTCAGCCGCGCGCTGCAGGCCAATCACTACGGCTTGTTCGTGCTGCAGACCAGCCTGTGCTTTGTGCTCCTGGCCGAGAGCCTTGCTCAGGACTGGCACCTGGCGGAGGTGCGCCTGCTCAACGCGCTGATCGGCGTGGCCTTGAGCCTGACCGTGGCGCTTCTGGTCCATGGCCTGCGCCTGCAACTGAACAAACCGAGCAAAGCCGCGGACAATTCTCGGCAGCCTTTATAACGTTTCGGCAGATTCGCCCACTCTTCACTATGCTGTGGAAGCCTGCAGCGCCCGCAAGGAGTGAAGTGCGATGCTCAATACCGCCGTTCCCGGAGAACGCCGTTTCCCCCTGCACGTTCATATCAGTGTCCTGTTCACGCTTCTGCTGCTGTTCACCGGTGTCGTGCTGGGGTTGTTCAATTACCAGCAGACCAGCCGGCTGATCTTCTCCAGCAGTTCGACACTCTTCGAGCGCATCCAGCACGACGTACAGAGAGATCTGGACAATACCTACCGCCCCATACGCCACCTGCTCAGCCTGCTGGCGCTGCACCCGGCCACAGAGGCCGACACGCTCGATGAACGCCTGGAAATGCTGCCGCTGTTCGTTCAGGCCCTGCGCGACAACCCCAAACTGGCCTCGATCTATCTTGGCTATGAGGATGGCGACTTCTTCATGGTCAGACCGCTGCGCAGCGACATGCTCAAGCAGCGTTTCGACGCGCCGAACAAAGCGGCTTATCAGGTCTGGGCCATCGACCGCAGCAGCGCCGGGACCGACAGCGATTACCTGTTCTATGACGGCTCACTGAACCAGCTCAGCCGCCGGCAGAAACTCAGCGAACCTTACGATCCCAGGCAGCGCGACTGGTTCAAGCGCGCGCGCGGCGATGGCGGACAGATCACCACCGCGCCCTATCTGTTCTTCTCCACCCAGGAAATCGGCACCACATTGGCCAGGCGCAGCGGCCTGACCACCGTGATTGGCGCCGACCTGACGCTCGACGATCTCTCGGCCACCTTGGCCAGCCACCGCGTCACCCCCAACAGCCAGGTGGTACTCGCCGACAACGATGGCAATGCCGTGGCCTACCCCGAGAGCAGCCGCCTGCTCAAGGAGGTCGATGGCAAGGTATCGCTGGTCAAGGTCAGTGAACTCAATCCGGCTCTGGGTGAACTGCTGTCCGGCCAACTGAACGAACGAGACGAGGGCATCGTCGAACTGGCCAAGCAGCGTTGGGCCATGGCTCACCGGCACATTCAGGAGGGCGGCCCACAGGGGTTGCATCTGGCCCTGCTGGTGCCCGAGCAAGAGCTGCTGGCAGAGGCTTATCGCATCCGCTGGCAGGGCGCGCTGATCACTCTCACCACCCTGCTGCTGTGCCTGCCGCTGGGCTGGCTGACTTCACGTCTGGTGGTCAAACCGCTGCGCAGCCTGGTGCAGGAGGCGCAGGCCATCCGCCGTTTCGACTTCGCCCATCCGGCCAGCGGTCGCTCGCCGATTCTCGAGGTCGACCAGCTAGCGGTGTCGATGAGCAGCATGAAGGACACCCTGTCGAGCTTTCTCGACATCGCTGCCAGCCTCTCGGCGGAAACCCAATTCGACGCGCTGATCAAGCGCGTGATGGACGCCACCGTCTCCATCAGCGCGGCCCAGGGCGGCCTGCTTTATCTGCTGGACAATGACAGCGGCCGCCTGGAGCCACAGGGGTTGGTGATCGACGGCCAGAGCCGCAGCCTCGCCGATCTGGGCATCCACGGACTGGCCCATGATGACCCAACCTTACCCAGCTGGCTGCAGCGTCCGGCCAGCGGCGGCGACAGTGTCGCCACCTCCATCGGCTTCGATCAGGCGGGTAAATTTCAAGGGCTGCTGTCGGCCATGGACAGTCCGCGCCTGCACTTGATCGCTGCCGGCCTGCATAACCGTCAGGGCGACACCGTTGGCGTGCTAGTACTGTTGCAACGCGATACCGGCGAGGATAACGAAAGCATGCTCAGCCCGGATCGCGTCGCCTTCGTCGACGCCGTCTCAGGCAGTGCAGCCCTGTGCATCGAGAGCCAACGCCTGCTGGCCAGGCAGAAGCAGTTGCTCGATGCCTTCATCCAGCTGATCGCCGGCGCCATCGACGCCAAGAGTCCCTATACCGGCGGCCACTGTCAGCGCGTACCGGAAATCACCCTGATGCTGGCCCGTGCTGCAGCCGAGAGCGACGCCCCCGAGTTTCGTGACTACAACCCCAGCGACGAGGAGTGGGAGGCGCTGCATATCGCCGCCTGGCTGCACGATTGCGGCAAGGTCACCACACCCGAGTACGTGGTGGACAAGGCGACCAAGCTGGAAACCCTGTACGACCGCATCCACGAAATACGCATGCGCTTCGAGGTACTCAAGCGCGATGCCTGGGTCGCCTATTGGCGTGGTCGTGCCGAAGGTGGTGAGGAAAGCGCACTGGCGGCTCTGCGCGACCAGCTGCTGAGCGATCTGGACGACGAATTCGCCTTCATCGCGCGCATCAATCTGGGTGGCGAGGCCATGGCCGATGACGACCAGGCTCGCCTCAAGCAGATCGCCGAACGACGCTGGCTACGCACACTGGACAATCGCCTGGGCGTTTCCTGGGAGGAAGCCAAGCGCCTGGAACACTCGGCCCCCAGCAGCCTGCCGGTGGAGGAGCCGCTGCTCGCTGACCGCCTCGACCATCTGATCGAGCGCGCCGACCAGGAGGTGATCGCGCCAGACAATCGCTGGGGCTTCAAGCTGGAAGTGCCGCAGTACAAATTCAACCGTGGCGAACTGCACAACCTGAGCATCGCCCGCGGCACGCTGACGGCCGAAGAGCGCTACATCATCAACCACCACATCGTGCAGACCATCCTGATGCTCGACCGCCTGCCCTTCCCCAAGCATCTGCAGAATGTCACCGAGATCGCCGGTGGGCACCACGAGAAGATGGACGGCACGGGCTATCCCAAACGCCTGACGCGCGAACAGATGAGCCTGCCGGCACGCATGATGGCGATCGCCGATATCTTCGAAGCCCTGACGGCAGTGGATCGCCCCTACAAGAAGGGCAAGACGCTGTCGGAGGCACTGAACATCATGGTCGGCATGTGCAAGGGTGCGCACATCGACCCGCAGCTGTTCGCTCTGTTCATTCGCGCAGGCATCTACCGGCGCTACGCCGAGCGTTTCATGCAGGCCGAACAGATCGATAAGGTAGACGAACAAGCGCTGCTGGAAAAAGCTGGAGCTCTGTAGGGGCGCTCCGCGCACCGAGCTTCGATATCAGGTCAAACGCTGGGTGCGCGCGGCGCACCCTACCTGATGACTGGCGCCAGAGAACCCGGCGCCGAGTAGCGATCAAGCCTGGTTGATCGGGTTTTCCGGGTACCAGACGTCCTGCAACGGGCTGAGTTCGAACTTCTCCAGTTCGTCGCGGCCTTTCAGCCAGGCCTCGACGGCAGCACGCTGCTCCTCGTTGACCGAGCCACGCTTGGCCAGGCAGACCAGACCGAAGTCTTCGCCACCTACGTAATCCAGACCATTGCCGGCGATGGCCTGATCGAGGAACTGATCGACGAAATCGTCGAGGGTCTGGTCGCTCAAGTCGGCCTTGAAGTTCAGGGTCAGCTCGAAGCCCAGCTCCTGGAATTCATCGACACAGAGCTTCTTGCGCAGACGGCGGGAACGGTTGGTCGCCATGAAACAATCCTCAAAGGTAATAACGCGCGGCACTCTAGCAGTTTCGCCGCCAGAGCGCCCGTTTTGTATCGTCCTGCCGGCCCTTCGAACATGTTGAACGCCAGCTGTTTGCAGTGACTGTTTTTAACCCGGCGGGGCCGACTGCGAGCAGAATCTTGCGGCATAATGCCGGCAACTTTTCCCCGAGTCGGACTGTCGTTTGTCTGTCTCCCACGTCACTCCCGCCTGACTGCGGAAGGTTCCTGTCGATGATTCAGCGGTTTCGCCAACTGGCGCTGAGCGCCCTGCTTCTCCCCCTCGCCCTGTCCTGCCACGCTGCCAGCGCCGCACTCCCTGCCAAGGTCGAGCAGGCGCTGAAGGCCAACAAGATTTCCAACAACTCGCTGTCGGTAATGACCGTGCCTCTGGGCGGGCAGGCTGGCGGCCTGCAGTTCAATGCCGATATCTCGGTCAACCCGGCCTCCACCATGAAGCTGGTGACCACCTACGCCGCCCTGGAATTGCTGGGGCCCAACCATCAATGGAAGACCGAGTTCTATGCCGATGGCCCGCTGAAGGATGGTGTGCTGCATGGCAACCTCTACCTCAAGGGTGGCGGCGACCCGAAACTGAACATGGAGAAACTCTGGCTGCTGCTGCGCGATCTGCGCATCAACGGCGTGCGCCAGGTTCAAGGCGATCTGGTGCTCGATCGCAGCTTCTTCGTTGCCCCGCAGTTACCGGCGTTCAATGATGACGGTGGCGATGCCAACAAACCCTTCCTGGTCAAACCCGACTCCCTGCTGGTCAACCTCAAGGCGCAGCGTTTCATCACCCGCGCCGAAGGCGGCAAGGCGCATATCGCCATGGACCCACCAATCGCCACTGTCCGTATCGACAATCAGGTTCGCGTGCTCAAGGCTGCAACCTGTCCGGCCTGGCCCGATATCCGCTACAACGCGGTGGAGCAGTACGACGGCACGACCCTGATCGTCAGCGGCCAACTGGCTGAAGGCTGCAGTGCGCAGACCTACCTGTCGCTGCTCGACCATCCCAGCTACGCCGCCGGCGCGGTACGCGGTATCTGGCAGGAGCTGGGCGGCAAGATTCTTGGCAAGGACCGTCTGGGCCCTGTTCCGGAAAAAGCCCGCATGCTGGTGCGCGCCTTCTCCCCGGATGTGGTGGAGATCGTCCGCGACATCAACAAGTACAGCAACAACACCATGGCTCGGCAGCTGTTTCTCAGCATCGGCGCACAGTTCCGTACGGAAGCCGACAAGGATGACGCCATGGCCGCGCAGCGTGTCATTCGCAGCTGGCTGGCGCGCAAGGGCATCACGGCGCCGCATCTGGTGATGGAGAATGGCTCCGGCCTGTCGCGCGCCGAACGCATCAGCGCACGGGAAATGGCGCTGATCCTCCAGGCGGCCTGGCGCAGCCCTTACGCTGCCGAGTTCCGCAGCTCGATGCCACTGGTGGCAATGGACGGCACCATGCGCCGGCGCCTGCAGCGCACGCCGCTGGTGGGTGAGGCACACATCAAGACCGGCACCCTGAACAATGTGCGCGCCATTGCCGGCTACAGCCGCGACAGCAACGGCCAGGACTGGGCCGTGGTGGCCATCCTCAACGACCCGAAACCCTGGGGCGCCACCTCGATCCTCGATCAGGTGCTGCTGGAAACCTACAAGCAGCCCAAACGCTGACCACGCTGTAGCCCGGATGCAATCCGGGGCTTAGGTTCAAAAGAGCCCCCGGATTACATCCGGGCTACGCTATCAGCGTGCAGTGAAACGCCAGGCGCGGTGGATCTTCGGGTTGCGGACGAAGTCCGGGTCCAGCGTCTGCGCGCTGATCTCTTCGACCTGATAGCGCGCCACCAGGCTTTCATCGAGCTGGAACTTGCGGAAGTTGTTGGAGAAATACAACACACCGCCACGGGCCAGACGCGCCATGGCCAGATCGAGCAGTTCGACGTGGTCACGCTGCACATCGAACACGCCTTCCATGCGCTTGGAATTGGAGAAGGTCGGCGGGTCGATGAAGATCAGCTCGTACTCACCGCGATTCTCTGCCAACCAGGTCATCACATCGCCCTGCTCCAGACGGTGCTTGTCGGAAAAACCGTTGAGCGCGAGATTACGCCGCGCCCAGTCCAGGTAAGTTTTCGACAGATCCACGCTGGTGGTGCTGCGCGCGCCACCCTTGGCCGCATGCACGGTAGCCGTCGCGGTGTAACAGAACAGGTTGAGGAAGCGCTTGCCAGCGGCCTCGCGCTGCAGACGCAGGCGCAACGGACGGTGATCGAGGAACAGCCCGGTGTCCAGATAGTCGGTGAGGTTGACCAGCAGTTTGACCCCGCCTTCATTCACCTCCATGAACTCGCCCTGTGCGGCCTGACGCTGATACTGCTTGGTACCCGCCTGACGCTCACGACGCTTGATCACCACGCGGCTCTGCGCCACGCCCAGCGCCTGCGGGATCGCGGCCAAGGCATCGAGCAGGCGCGCCTGAGCCTTGTCCGGATCGATTGAGCGCGGCGCGGCATATTCCTGAACATGTACGTAGTCGCGGTACAGATCGACTGCCACGGCATACTCGGGCATGTCGGCATCGTACAGCCGATAGCACTCGACGCCTTCGCGGCGTGCCCACTTGCCCAACTGCTTGAGGTTCTTCTGCAGGCGGTTGGCGAACATCTGCCCGCCTTCGGACAAACGTGCCTGTTGCGGCGCATCCTGCGCTGGCTCTTGATCGTCCTCGCGCGCACGCCGCTCACCGGTAACGAACTGCTCGGTCTGCACCCTGATCAACAGCAGTTTGCAGGGCAGTGCGCCGTTCCAGAAGGCGTATTGCTTGTGGCTGCGCAGGCCCATGCGCTTGCCCAGTTCCGGCGCGCCGGTGAATACCGCTGCCTCCCAGCCCAGGCAGGTCTGACGCAGACGCTCACCGAGGTTCTGGTAGAGGTACAACAGGCTGGCTTCGTCGCCCAGGCGTTCGCCGTATGGCGGGTTGCTGATCACCAGGCCCTTCTGATTCTGGTCCGGGCGCGGCTCGAAACTGCCCAGCTCGCCCTGATAGATCTTCACCCAGTCGGACAGGCCGGCGCGCTCGACGTTATTGCGCCCAGGCTGGATCAGGCGCGGGTCGGCTTCATAACCACGAATCCACAGCGGCGGCTTGGCCAACCCCACCGCGGCACGCTGCTCGGCCTCGGCATGCAGCTTCTTCCAGATTGCCGGCACATGGCCCAGCCAATTGGAGAAGCCCCAACGCTCACGCTTGAGGTTGGGGGCGATATCGGCAGCCATCAGCGCTGCCTCCACCAGGAAAGTACCCACACCGCACATCGGGTCGGCCAATGCACCGCCCTCGGCAGCAATGCGCGGCCAACCGGCACGGATCAGCACTGCCGCCGCCAGGTTCTCTTTCAGCGGCGCCGCTCCCTGCTGCAGGCGGTAACCACGCTGGTGCAGGCTGTGGCCGGAGAGGTCCAAAGAAAGCACCGCCTCACCGCGATCCAGACGCAGATGCACGCGCAGGTCCGGGTTGAGCTTGTCGATGCTGGGACGCTCGCCGCCGGCCGTACGCAACCGGTCGACAATCGCATCCTTGACCTTGAGTGCACCGAAGTGGGTGTTGTCGATGCCCGAACCGTTGCCGCTGAATTCCACTGCCAGGCTGCCGGACGGCTCCAGATGGTCGCGCCAGTCCACTGCCTGCACGCCGTCATAAAGCTCGTCGGCGTTGTTCATGGCAAAGCGCGACAGCACCAGCAGCACGCGGTTGGCCAGGCGCGACCACAGGCACAGTCGATAGGCCACCTCGATTTCGGCATGACCGCGAACCGCGGCCGTTTGCTCGCGCGCATCTTCCAGCCCAAGCCCCCGGGCCTCTTCCAGCAACAGGCCCTCGAGCCCCTTGGGGCAGGTCAGCACGATTTCGTAACGATCAGACATGGATGTTCCACTGCCTATGGCAATCAGGGAGGTGCAGCGGCGCACCTCGACTCAAAATAAGTGACAAAAGGTCACAACGCGACCCTTCGTCGGAATAAGCAAGCACTCTCATTTGCACTAGCAAAATGACGGTATCGGCTCGCATAGCCAGATACGACGGCGTCTGGCTGAAAGGTGCTGGACGTATCTCCAGCGTCCTTATGGCCTCACCTGCATTTAGGTTACGCCCTTATGACAAATCGATCATTCACAGGCCCCAGTGCATTCGTTAGAACACTACTTAAGGCTTTCGCCGCAACGGCGCAGGCACAGAAAGTTCGCCACGCCGGCAGCGGACTTTCGTAGGCAGAAGATTTCTGCCCGGCCTTGCCACAAGGCCAACGGGACATAACAGTCAACAGTGAGGGCAACACCCTATGAGAAGACTTAAGCGTGATCCGTTAGAAAGAGCTTTTTTGCGCGGCTATCAGTACGGCATCAATGGTAAATCCCGCGAACTTTGCCCCTTTACCCTACCTTCGGTTCGTCAGGCCTGGCTCAATGGCTGGCGTGAGGGCCGTGGCGATAACTGGGATGGGCTGACCGGCACGGCCGGTATTCATCGACTCAACGAACTTCACGCTGTCGGCTGATCAGGATCACACCCGACTTCACCATGCCGACCCCCTCCGGGCGGCGGGCGCAAGCCCAGGGGCTCCTTCGGGAGCCCTATTTATTTATGCGGCTTATTTACGCAGCGCGGCAATCGCATCCACCGCCTCGCGAATCAGCGCCGGCCCCTTGTAGATGAAACCCGAATAGATCTGGACCAGGCTCGCACCCGCGGCGATCTTCTCGGCCGCATGCTTGCCCTCGGTAATACCGCCCACCGCAATGATCGGCAGACGACCCGACAGTTCACCCGCCAGCACCTTGACGATATGCGTACTCTTGTCGCGTACCGGAGCGCCCGACAAGCCGCCGGCCTCATCCCCATGGGCCAGACCTTCGACACCTTCACGGCTGAGCGTGGTATTGGTGGCGATCACCGCATCCATATCGGCGCCCAGCAGCGCTGATGCCACCAGCGCGGTTTCTTCGTCACTCATGTCCGGGGCGATCTTGATCGCCAATGGCACGCGCTTACCGTGCTCCTGAGCCAGATCCTCCTGACGACGACGCAGCGCCTCGAGCAACTCCTTCAGCGAATCGCCGAACTGCAGACTGCGCAGCCCCGGTGTATTGGGTGAGCTGACGTTGACCGTGACGTAGCTGGCGTGGGCGTATACCTTGTCCAGGCAGGCCAAGTAATCGTCTACCGCCCGCTCGACTGGCGTATCGAAGTTCTTGCCGATATTGATACCCAGCACACCCTTGAACTTCGCTGCCTTGACCCGCTCGAGCAGGTGATCGACACCATGGTTGTTGAAACCCATGCGGTTGATCACCGCCTCGGCCTCCGGCAGACGAAACAGGCGCGGTTTGGGGTTGCCCGGCTGCGGACGCGGGGTAACGGTGCCGATCTCGACGAAACCGAAGCCGAGCTGGGCGAAGCCATCGATGGCATCGCCGTTCTTGTCCAGCCCTGCCGCCAGACCGACCGGATTGGCGAACTGCAAACCCATCACGTTTACTGGCAGGCTGGTCGGCGCCTTGGTCAGCAAGCCATTGAGCCCCAGCCGGCCACCTGCACCGATCAGATCGATGGACAGCTCATGAGAGGTTTCCGGGGACAGTTTGAACAGCAGCTCGCGGGCCAGGGAGTACATGATCAGGCTCAGCTCGACAGGTAGAGGGTTGGCAGCCGGCGATTATAGCCGCGCAGGCGTCGTCGGCGCGAGGCAAGCGCGCCAGATCAGTCCAAAGGGCGTAAACTCAGCAGCTCGCCGGAGTTACTGAATTCCAGTACGAAGGAACCAAAGATACCGGCGTGAGTCAGATACGGCCGCAGATGGTGGGCCGGCAAACTGACGCGGCGCCCATCCCGGCTTTGCGCCATAATCCGGTTGGCCTGGCCACGATAGATGGCCTGCAATCGTTCGGCCGATAACGCAATATCCAGCACCAAGCTGGGCATGGAGGCACCCTCGCAAATGAATGCGGCTATTTTGCCACAGACCCGCAACGCGACAGGCACTCCCGCGCCGCGCTACGCTATATGGGCAATAGCCATCCGCGTCTGCCACACTGCAGCAGACGCTTCAGGAGCGATCTGCCGGCCATGAGCCTGTCCGAATCCTCAACTCTCAGCAGCCGCCTGGCAGCCCTGGCCCAGCGCATGGGTCTGCTCGGCCGTAGCTCACGACAGATATTCGCCAGAGCCAGCGCCCTGCGCCTGCCATTCAAACCGTTGCCTACAGCGGTCGAAAGTATTGGTTGGCATGACGGCCCGCAATTGCAGCTTCTGCTCAACCTGCCTCGCGGTGCGCTCTCCGGCCCGGTACAGGAAGACAAAGCACAGGCCCATTGCGCACTGACTCAAGTAGTGGAAGCGCAAATGCAGCAACTGCAGTCTTTCGATCTGCGCCTGATCGACGGCTTCGCCTACCCTTGCCCTGCGCCAGGCTACGTGAGCTTCGAAGACTACGCAGCAAGCGAACATTGCAAGCAGGTGCGCATCATCAGCTACAAGGATTTCGTCAAAACCATCGGCCTGGCGTTGCCGCGTTTTCTCGCTGGCGAACCGATCGAGCTGCGTCAGGCCAACTGGCGCGGCTCGCGCACCTTCTGGTCAGGGGATGTGCAAGGCGAAGCCTTCGCTGGAGCAATCGCCTATGCGCGCAGACGCGAACTGGAAGTGCTACTGCCAGCCAATCTGGCTCGCTATCGCTTGAATGAAGCGGGCCTGGACAACCTGCAAAAGCGCTATCACGTACTGGCCATGCCAGAAGCGGCTTGGAGCGACCCCAGCTTCATGGGGCTGCTACTGGACAACGGCATACCCTATGCACGCCTGTCACTACTGAAGAAAGCCGGCACCCCAGAGTTCCTCCTCCTGCCCAAAGAGCATCAGGAAGCCACTGCGCTTGGCGAGGGACTGCGCCTGGCCGGCGCACCAGACGTGCCGAGCCATCTACGTCAGCTGGCCGTCCAGCCAGTCTGAGCAGACTGACGAGCTATTCGTCGCAACCGCGCAACAGACGCCCAATCATATCCAGCGAATAGCCACGGTAGGCCAGGAACCGGCCTTGTTGAGCACGCTCACGAGCATCACCCGGAAGCCGACCGGCAAACTTGCGCTGCCAGGTTTCACGCAACTGCTCGAACCAGTCGATACCGCTTTCACGCAGAGCCTGATCAATATCACCACGCGCGAGCCCACGCTGGCCGAGTTCCTCGCGAATACGCAGCGGACCGTAACCAGCACGCGCACGATAAGCGACGAAGCTTTCCAGATAGCGGGCCTCGGATAGCAAGCCCTCCTCTGACAGCCGCTGCAAGGCCACGTCGATCATGTCTTCGGGGGCGCCACGCTTGCGCAACTTGCGCGTAAGCTCGACACGCCCATGCTCACGTCGCGCCAGCAGATCCATGGCCGCCCGCCTGACGGCGAGCGGGTTATCCAGTACGACGGTCATGCTCTAATAGCTTAGAAGTCTACTTCAGCATCAGCCAGATCGGCAGCCGGAGCCTTTGCCGGAGCGCTGCTGACCAGCAACTTCTCGCGAATCAGACCTTCGATTTCGCGCGCCACTTCCTGGTTGTCTTCCAGGTACTTGGCTGCATTGGCCTTGCCTTGACCGATCTTGTTGCCCTTGTAGCTGTACCAGGCACCCGACTTCTCGACCAGGCCCTGCTGCACGCCGAGATCGATGATCTCGCCATTACGGTAGATGCCCTTGCCATACAGAATCTGGAACTCGGCCTGGCGGAACGGTGGCGCGACCTTGTTCTTGACGATCTTCACTCGGGTTTCGCTACCCACGACCTCTTCGCCTTCCTTCACCGCGCCGGTACGACGGATGTCCAGGCGAACCGAGGCATAGAACTTCAGCGCGTTACCACCGGTGGTGGTTTCCGGGCTACCGAACATCACACCGATCTTCATACGAATCTGGTTGATGAAGATCACCAGGCAGTTGGCGTTCTTGATGTTACCGGTGATCTTGCGCAGCGCCTGGCTCATCAGGCGCGCCTGCAGACCGACGTGCATGTCACCCATTTCGCCTTCGATTTCCGCCTTGGGCACCAGAGCCGCCACGGAGTCGACGATGATCACGTCAATGGCATTGGAGCGCACCAGCATGTCGGTGATTTCCAGCGCTTGCTCACCGGTGTCCGGTTGCGATACCAGCAGGTCATCGACGTTGACGCCGAGCTTGCCGGCATAATCCGGATCCAGTGCGTGCTCGGCATCGACGAAGGCACAGGTGGCGCCAAGCTTCTGCGCTTCGGCGATCACCGATAGGGTCAGCGTGGTCTTACCGGAGGATTCCGGGCCGTAGATCTCGACGATACGGCCTTTTGGCAAACCGCCGATGCCCAGCGCAATATCCAGCCCCAGCGAACCGGTGGAGATGGCCGGAATGGCCTGACGCTCATGGTCGCCCATGCGCATGACCGCACCCTTGCCGAACTGCTTCTCGATCTGACCCAGGGCAGCCGCCAAAGCGCGCTTCTTGTTCTCGTCCATTACCATCCTCACGTATTAACAAGGGCCTCGAGGGCCGCCAACAACTGTATAAGTAGCCAGTATTATTCCACAGGGCAAGTCGCCCGCCTACCCCACAAGCGGATTTTCCTCCGCCAACAGGCGCAGAAGCCCCGCCAGAGCGGCCTCGACCGTTTGTCGGCGCACCTCATCGCGGTTACCAGCGAACTGCTTGCGCATACTGAAAAGACGCTCGCCATCGCCCCAGGCCAACCAGACGGTACCGACCGGTTTCTCCACGGAGCCACCGTCCGGCCCTGCCACCCCACTGACAGCCACTGCATAGCGCGCCCCGCTATTGGCCTGAGCGCCACGCACCATCGCCTCGACCACCTCTCGGCTAACGGCGCCCACACTGGTGAAAAAGTCGGCACATACAGCCAACTGCTTGGTTTTCTGGACGTTGGAGTACGTCACATAGCCAGCCTCGAACCAGGCCGAGCTGCCGGGGATACGAGTGATCGCCTCGGCGATACCGCCGCCTGTACAAGACTCTGCAGTGGTGACCTGGGCAGCTTGCGCCTGCAATGCTGCACCCAGTTGTTCGGCCAGTTGGCTGATTCTGTCCATATCCACTCCTCACTCATCGAACGGCAAACCCTACACAGCTTGCCTGCCAGTGGAAACGGCAAAGTTCGTCTACTGTTATCACGGGCTAGGGTGCAATAGGAGGCACTGCGATGTGGCTTTCACGGAACAAGGAACACAAGGACGCGCAGGATCAGGGAGCGGCAGAGCTACAGGCCATTCGCCAATCGATGGCGATGATCGAGTTCACCCCGGACGGCATCATCCTCGACGCCAACCCAGCCTTCCTCGGCGTGGTGAATTACCGCCTGGAAGAGATCGTCGGCAAGCACCATCGTCTGTTCTGCTCCCGCAACCTGAGCGAGAGCCTCGCCTATCAACAGTTCTGGCAGCGCCTGCGCCAAGGCGAGCACTTCAGCGATCGCTTTCCAAGGCTGACGCAAGACGGCAAGGAGGTCTGGCTGGAAGCGACCTACATGCCAATCCGGGATGATCATGGCTCGGTGACCAAGGTAATGAAGATCGCCACCGACATCACCCGCCAGGTAGCGGCCGAACATATGCACGAGAGCTACATCAAGGCCATCGACCGCTCCATGGCGGTGATCGAGTTCAACCTCGAGGGTGAGGTAGTGAGTGCCAACCAGAACTTCCTCGATCTGATGGGCTATCGCCGCGACGATGTGATCGGCCAGCATCACCGGCTCTTCTGCCTGGCCGAGGACAGCCGCAGCGATGACTACCGTCAGTTCTGGGCTCGCTTGAACAAAGGCGAGTTCATGTCCGATCGTTTTCGCCGCGTGACCAAACAAGGCCAGCAGGTCTGGCTGCGTGCCACCTACAACCCCCTTTACGACGCCAACGGCCGCGTCTATGGCGTAGTGAAATTCGCCAGCGACATCACCGCCCAGGTCGAGCGCCGCGACTCGGAGGCTGCCGCTGCCCAGCTGGCTCATGACATCGCCAAGGAGACCGATGTTTCCGCCGATCACGGCACGCGCACAGTGGCCCAGACCGTTGCGGTGGTCGCCGATATTGCCAGTGAACTGGCTCATGTGGCCGAACAGATAGAAGGCCTTAACAAACAATCCGAGCAGATCACCAGCATCGTTCAGGTAATTCGCAGTATTGCCGACCAGACCAATCTGCTGGCACTCAACGCAGCCATCGAAGCGGCGCGTGCCGGTGAACAGGGTCGCGGCTTCGCCGTAGTGGCCGATGAAGTGCGTCAACTGGCCTCGCGAACCAGCCAGGCCACCCAGGAGATCAATGGCGTCGTTCAGCAGAACCAGAATCTTACGCGCAACGCAGTGGCCAGCATGGCAACCACGCGAGAGCGTGCACGTACCGGCGTAGACCTGGCCAACCAGGCTGGTGAAGTGATCCGCGAGATACGCAGCGAATCGCAGCGCGTGGTCGAGGCGGTGGCTCAGTTCTCGGTGACCTTCACCGACTGAAGAGTAATTGCGTCAGATTCGCAGCCCACGCGAGGGACGAAGTATGGGAAAATTCCCGGCTTCGTCACACCCACCGCACGTAAGGCCCGGCATGACCGATCTCTCCGCTCACACCCCGATTGTGTAATTAGATTGCTGCCATGAAACCGATAAAACACAATAAATAGCTTAAAAATCAATGAGTTAAGCAAGCCACGCCGACCTACGACATAACGCGAAGCGGGCCTGAAAAGGCGTGTTTTGGCGGGTGATTTACCCCAAATTTACCCCACGAAAACGCTTCGCAATCAGGGGCAAAGCGTGGAGTGTAATGTATTGAAGTCGTTTACCGCTGACACCAGCAGGAGCCTGCGCGCCCCACTTGCAGGTGGCACCGGTGAGATCGGAGCAATAACGGTCTTGCTGTCTCCTCTCCCCCTATCATGCCGTTCTCGCCATTAAAGGGCTGCGCACGCTGGCGAAAAGATCGGCTATCGCTCCCTTTTTGCTGCTCTGGGGAGCACACGTGAGCAACCCCCTCGGCATGCTTCTTGATAGCCAAGGTCACCGTTCTCCTGAATCAGATACACCAAGTCGTAGGTCTCGATCATGACGGCTGGACATGATTTTATTATTTTATTTTAAATATCAAACACTTAAATAAAATTATCCTTGTTTTTAGCATTTTCTAGCATCAAGTGACGCACTCTCAGCCCCCCCTACAATGCTCTCTGTTTTCGATGACGTAGCAACTGTCATAGCAAACTACGGAAAACACCCGGATTGATCGATACATATCTCATCCGCTCAGCGTGTGCTGCCATAACTACTGATCGCTCCATCAAGCTCGCTCACTGGCACATAGCCCAGGGCGACAGATCGCGCTCGAGAGTTTTGTGAACCGCAGCCAGATCCAGCGCCACCAATTTGCCTTGCTCCTCGTATCAAGGTATCGTTAGTGCGCTCACAAATTGATCAAACTCTGCAAAAGAATGGCAGCGCATATATGACCAACTCCTCATTGGGCTTCACCCGAGAGCTCAGTCCCCCATAGATCCAACTCGCACCAGGAATTCCATCCTTTGGCTTGCGAGAGGGCTCTATGCCATGTCAATCAGCAGTAAAACCTTCAGCTTCGGTCAACTCGAAGCTTGTGCCGAAATTGGTTGGCTAGGTGACGTTGCACCCTATTCCGTTCTACTACGGCTGGGCCAAGGTAGTGCACTGGCCCGTTGTGAAGTTGCTCAGGGTGTCGAGCATCAGAGATTACAGACAACCTTCCTTAAACGATCCTACGCCCAAGGAGCTATGGCAAATCTTGCGCGTCGTGAAGATCAGCCTTCTGCAATCGACCTGGCCCATGCAGATTTTCTGCAGTCGCTTTTCGATCCAGTAGTTCGAGTATCCCCATCAACCTGCGTGAAACTCGATGTCCAAGTGCTTGAGGAGGATCCGAAGATAGATGCCAGGCTGGCGACTGCTTTGGCTGCGAGCCTTTGCCTGAGCTTGACCGGCCACGTTCAGGGGAGCCCCAAAGCGCTGGTTCAGCTCGCGATTGCCAACGGTAGCTGCCGACTCAATCCGAGCCTGGATATGATTCCATCAGCACAGGCTAGCCTCTGGGTTTTCGGTGACACCGACCATCTGCTGCATGTCGATGGCAGCGCTCGCGAACTCGACGAGGCACTGCTGACCAAAGCGCTGGAAACTGCACACGAGTGCATCAAGAAAACCAGTCAAGTCCTGGGGGAACTTTCCAGCTTGGGAAAGCCTGACTTGGATACCCCCTCTGTGGATGCATCATCCTGTCCCGCTTTGCTCCACAAGGTTCGAGCCCTTGCGACACAGCCTCTGTTCGAGATTTTCTCCATCAAAGATGCGGAGAAACGAGACAGGAGGTGGGATGACCTACACAAAGCCGTCCAGCTCTCGCTCTGCCTGAATGACAACTATCCCGACCACCTGCAGAAAATCACGTCGTGCTTCAGGCAGGTAACCACGGACGTTGTTCGGTCTCGGATACTCGGCGGCCATCTGCGTCCCGACCAGCGTACGGCCGAGCAGCTGCGTCCCCGCAGCAAAATAGAGGTAGGCCATCACAGCAGAGCACATGGCTCGGCCAGCGTGGCGACCAACGGTTCAAGAACTCACGCCACCGCCAGCTTGGGGCTGAATCGTTCGGCACTGGATAAAGTGCAGGGCGCAGCAGCAGAAGCATTCATCGCGCATGTTTACCTGAACTCTAAAGGCTCGCCCTCAGCGGTGAGTGCCGAAGCCACCAGCCGTTGGTTGACCAATGCGCTACGGCCGGCGATGCCTGCCGTTGAAAACTTTCCGTATGCCATCCGGCTGGACTGCGAGTACTGGGGAGACGCCTCTGCTTCGAAGCAAGTTTCACTTTGCGCCGCAACCCTTGCCTTGATGGATGCTGGCGTTCCTTTGAAAGCGCCTGTAGCGGCTGTCGAGGTTGGCCTTCTTCGTTCACCCTCACACTTCAGGGCGCTCAGTGAGCTCGATGATGTCGAACGACCAGCGTGCGACCTAACGGCCACTCTCGCGGGTACTCAGGCCGGCTTGACGGGCATCCATATACGCAGCCAAGGCGTCAAGCTTACTTCCGATATCTTGGCCGTCGTACTTCAGCAAGCTCGACAAAATCGCTTGGAGCTGTTGCTCCGAATGGGCGATGCCTTGGCAACACCACGAACGCTCAACCCTCAGGTGCCAAGAGTACAGATCCTCAAGATATCGCCTAATCAAACCGGTCTTCTGGTTGGGCGCGGAGGCACAACGGTTCGCGCCCTATGCGAGGACACTCGCAGCCAGATCGAAGTATTCCCAGATGGCCGCGTGCTGGTCAGTGCAGGCAATGACCTTTGTTTGCAACGCGCTGTTGCTGCCATAGAGATAACGCTTAAACCCATACGCGTAGGCCAGGTATATCAGGGAACCGTCAGCGGATTTACCGAGAGCGGCGCATTGATCACCCTGGCTCCAGGCCGTACAGGATTGCTGCCCGCGTCGGCCACCCTCAGCCCACAAGCTAGTCCCGAAAAGCAGTTCAAGGTGGGCGAGTCCGTGCGCGCCCTGTGCACGGACCTTGATAAACGTGGCCGCGCCTGGCTCTCGATCAAGGCGCTTTATGAACAAGAGGAAATCGATGACCAACCCGACCCCAGCCCCCTCAGGCTTGCCTAAAAAACCGCCTAGAAAGCAAACGTCGAAGAAGCCACGACGCCAGACAGCTGGCGCCAAGCCAAGAGGGAAAACATTGACAACCTATAACTACGATCTTGTGGTAATTGGCTCTGGCCCAGCTGGTGAAGGCGCGGCGATGAATGCGGCCAAGGCCGGGCGCAAGGTGGCCGTGGTGGACAACCGCCCGCTGGTCGGCGGCAACTGCACCCACCTTGGCACCATCCCGTCCAAGGCGCTGCGCCACTCGGTGCGGCAGATCATGCAGTTCAACACCAACCCGATGTTCCGCCAGATTGGCGAGCCGCGCTGGTTCTCCTTTCCTGACGTGCTGAAAAGCGCCGAGAAGGTGATCGCCAAGCAGGTCACCTCGCGCACCGGTTACTACGCGCGCAACCGCATCGACACCTACTTCGGCACCGCCAGCTTCGCCGACGAGCAGACCGTGGAAGTGGTCTGCCTCAACGGTGTAGTGGAAAAGCTGGTGGCCAAGCAGGTGGTCGTCGCCACCGGCTCACGCCCCTATCGTCCGGCCGACGTCGACTTCCGTCACCCGCGCATCTACGACAGCGACACCATCCTCAGCCTCGGCCACACCCCGCGTCGGCTGATCATCTACGGCGCCGGGGTAATCGGCTGCGAATACGCCTCGATCTTTAGCGGCCTGGGCGTGCTGGTCGACCTGATCGACAACCGCGATCAGTTGCTCAGCTTCCTCGACGACGAAATCTCCGATGCGCTGAGCTATCACCTACGCAATCAGAACGTACTGATCCGCCACAACGAGGATTACGAGCGCATCGAAGGTCTGGAGAACGGGGTGATCCTGCACCTGAAGTCGGGCAAGAAGATCAAGGCCGACGCGCTGCTCTGGTGCAACGGCCGTGCCGGCAACACCGACCAGCTGGGTCTGGAGAACATCGGTATCCAGGCCAATGAACGTGGGCAGATCCAGGTCGACCAGCACTACCGCACCGAGATCAGCAACATCTACGCAGCTGGCGACGTGATCGGCTGGCCGAGCCTGGCCAGCGCCGCGTTCGACCAAGGACGCTCAGCGGCCGGCAGCATTATCGACAACGGCAGCTGGCGTTTCGTTGATGACGTGCCGACTGGCATCTACACCATTCCGGAAATCAGCTCGATCGGCAAGAACGAGCGCGAGCTGACCCAGGCCAAGGTGCCCTACGAAGTGGGCAAGGCCTTCTTCAAGGGCATGGCGCGGGCGCAGATCGCGGTCGAGCCGGTGGGTATGCTGAAGATTCTGTTCCACCGCGAGAGTCTGGAAGTGCTGGGCGTGCACTGCTTCGGCTACCAGGCTGCGGAGATCGTCCACATCGGCCAGGCGATCATGAACCAGAAGAGCGAGGCGAACAGCATCAAGTACTTCATCAACACCACCTTCAACTACCCGACCATGGCCGAGGCCTATCGGGTGGCGGCGTTCGATGGACTCAACCGACTGTTCTGACGACTACCGCCCTAGCGCGAGGAGAAACCGATGCTTAGCGAGCGATACAGGCTCAAGCAGGCAGAGATCAAAACGCGAGGCCTGCTGTCTTTCCCAAGCGATAGCACTGAGGATCTGCAGGCGGTTGCTGAACTCTCCGTAATGCTCAAGTGCCTGGAAGGAACTCGGGAATTCACTAGTCCGAGCTGTGGCTTAAAGATCGCCGTAGATCGGCATTTTTCGCCACGAATGCTCTATTACTTCCTTATAGGCGACTACGAACAGGGCGACCTGGAACTGATCCGCAAGCATGTGCAAACCGGGGATAGAGCGCTTGAACTCGGCGGCGGCATAGGTGTAACGGGCTCGCTACTTGGGCAAGTTACCGGTCAACGCGTGACTGTCTGCGAGCCCAACCCGACTCTTGAGCCCTTGATAAGACGAACATTCAGCGCGAACGGACAACAGCTACGCCTCATACAGGCTGCTGCGGTCAAGGAGTCCGAAGGCGATGGGCGCACGACACTGAACGTGGCTCCTGGCTACTGGTGGTCATCGCTGCTTTCGGTACATGGCGCAACCAGCCTGCAAGTTCAGTCCATTCGGCTGTCACGCCTGCTGGAGCTCACTGAGGCGAATGTCCTACTGGTCGACATCGAAGGCTATGAGCAACACCTATTCGAGGGATGCGACCTGGCACGAGTCGACACGCTGATCATCGAAATTCACGCCCCTAGTTTGGGCGCCCCGAACAGCAGCGCCCTCCTCACCGAGCTGATTCGTCGCGAGTTCGATCTTGTCGACTTTGCCGCACAGAGCTTTGTATTCAAGAGATCACAACGCAAGGAGCAAGTGAGATGACGAAACCTTCTGCGTTGATAGTCGAAGGCGGCGCCATGCGTGGCATATTTGCCAGCGGCGTACTGGACGCCTTTCTCGAAGAGGACTATCGACCGTTCGATATGGCCATAGGCGTTTCAGCGGGCTCGACCAATCTCGTTGGCTACCTGGCCGGCAACCATGGTCGCAGCCGTCGGATTCTGACCGAATACGCGACGCGCAGAGAGTTTATCGACCCGACTCGTTTTCTGCGGGCAGGACACCTTGTCGACGTCGGCTGGCTCTGGGAGGCGACCAAGAACACCGTGCCACTGGACGTGCAACGTTTTGCAACCTGCGGTACGCCGTTGCTCGTTGTCACCACCGAGGTTGCCACCGGGCAGGCGCATTACCTGCAAGCTACGCCGGAGAACATGGATCAGGTATTCCCCGCATCCTGCGCTCTGCCTCTGGTCTATCGGGCATTTCCGACCTACAACGGAATTGCGATGACCGATGGTGGCATCGCCGACTCGATCCCAGTGCTGGAGGCGTACAGAAGAGGCGCCCGGGACATGACGATAATCCTCTCTCGCCCCCTGGGCTATCGAAAGAAGGCCAGCCGCATGCCCTGGCTGACTGCCAGCCTGATGCGACGCCATCCGCAACTTGCCACAGCCATGCTGGCTCGCGCCCAGCGTTACAACGAAGCGCTGACATTCATAGAGCGACCTCCAGAAGACTGCCGGGTTAGGGTGCTAGCCCCCGACTTGGAATTTCCTGTCGGCCGCTTAACCCGGGATCTGGGGCGGCTGCAGAAGGGCTATGAGCAGGGCCACCGCGCCGCCAGCAAGATGCTGCGTTGCTTGAAAAGTACTACTGCCGCATAACCCTGAGCTGCAGATAGCGACAGGAGGAGCGACGCCTTCAAAGCAAGTGTGTACTAGAGCTAGCGAACTGCAAACGAGAGGCCTCCCGCGGTGCTGGCTGCCTCCGACCTTCTCCTTTACCAGTAAGAGGTCCGAGCCATGACAGATGATCAATTCACGCCACTGATCGATTACCTCAAAGCACGCTATGAGCTGATCGCCGCAATGATCAAGACCCTTGAAGCAGGCAAGCCGTTGATCCCACCTCAAGATGGCGAGCAACATCCCAACGGGACTCATGATCGAGAAGATTATGAACGACTACTGCAAACCAGTCGGTCGCAACTAGGCATCGAGCTAAATCGCCTGCAGGCAGCGCTATCGCGCGTACATACCAGCAACTATGGATTGTGCTGCCGTTGCAATTTGCCAATGGAGGAGGCCCGGCTCATTCGTGATCCGGCCGCAGCACTGTGCCAAGAGTGTCTTGATGAGCTGGCCGAAGAACGTGAGCGAGCTAAACGCCTCTTCGCCGGGCGGTAATACCGGTCACAGTACCTCTTCAACTTGGCCCGGCCAGCCGCGTTGACAATCGCCAGCTAAGCGACAGACATAATTGGAGATGCAAGACGTGACAATAAAAGAAATCGAATTCAGTGAGCGGGCGCGCAAACACCTGCTAGACGGTGTAACCAAGCTGGCCGACGCAGTGAAGGTCACTCTAGGTCCGCAAGGACGTAACGTTGTACTGGCGCGTTTTTCCAGCCTCCCCATCGTCACCAAAGACGGCGTTTCGGTGGCTAAGGAGATCGAACTCGAGAATCCTTTCGAGAATACGGGCGCACAGGTGTTGAAAAACATCGCAATCGCCACGGCGGACGCCGCCGGGGACGGCACCACCACCGCCACGGTGATGGCTCATGCGATGTTACGCGAGGGCCTGAAGATGGTGACCATCGGCGCCAGTCCCACTGACCTCAAGCGCGGCATCGATCAGGCCGTAGCCGTCGCGGTGAGCGCTCTAATGAAGCTGTCTCGCCCCTGCACAGACAGCCAAACCATATCCCAGGTGGGTGCCATCTCTGCCAACGGCGACGCGGCCATTGGCCAGATCATCGCTGAAGCAATGGAGCGGGTCGGTAAGGAGGGCGTGATCACTGTCGAAGAGGGCTCCGGTCTGGAAGACTCGCTAAAGGTGGTCGAGGGGATGCAGTTCGACCGCGGTTACCTGTCACCCTATTTCGTTACCAACCAACAGTCCATGATCGTGGAGCTGGACGAGCCCTTGATACTCCTGCATGACAAGAAAATTGCCAGCATCCGTGAGCTGTTACCGGTGCTAGAAGCTGCGGCTGAATCCGGCAAACCGCTGCTGATCGTTGCCGAGGATATCGAAAGCGAGGTGCTTGCCACTCTGGCGGCCAATAACTTGCGCGGAATCGTCAAGGTATGTGCAGTCAAGACCCCGGGCTTCGGCGATAGCCGCAAGACTTGGCTCGCGGATCTCGCGGTGCTGACCGGAGGAGTGATCATTACCGAGGAGCTAGGCCTGTCGCTGGAGAAGGTTGTCCAGGCGCATCTGGGCTCGGCCCGCAGGGTTAGAGTTACCAAGGATAAAACCACTCTCGTTGACTGCGCAGGAAAGGCAAGCGGCGTTACAGCGAGGATTACCGAACTCCGTGCACAGATCAATCCCTCTTGCTCCCGCGACGATAAGGAAAAGCTGCTGGAGCGCTTGGCTAGACTCGCTGGCGGGGTAGCGGTGATCAAAGTGGGCGCTGCCACCGAGGTTGAGATGAATGAAAAGAAAGCGCGAGTCGAAGACGCTCTGCATGCCACCCGCGCCGCAGTAGAAGAAGGCATTGTACCGGGAGGCGGAGTGGCCCTGATCCGCGCCTTGGAAGCCACCCGGGATCTGAAGAGTGGAAACCATGACCAGAACCTTGGTATCCGGATTGTGCAACATGCTATGGAAGAGCCGCTGCGCCAGATCGTGACCAACGCAGGTCTGGAGTCATCGGTAGTGCTGAACAAGGTGCGCGAGGGGCGCGGCGACTTTGGTTGCAACGCTGCCACCGGCGAGTTCGGTAGCATGGCCGCTATGGGTATTCTGGATCCGACCAAGGTCGTCCGCATCGCCCTGCAAAATGCCGCCTCTGCCAGCAGCCTGATGATATCCACCGAAGCGTTGATAGCAGAGAGCACCGAAGAGTCAGGTTTGAGCAAGACGGGTATGCTGTAACCCCTCTGACTCTAGAGAACACCCTGGTGAGCATCGCTGAGCCAGGAGTTCTCTATCTGAGAACATGTCAGACGCGCGTCCGCAATTTACTCACGCAAGCCAGTCTGCATTCTCATCTACCCCTGAAAAATCTGAGAGGGGTCAACTCAATGTATCCACAGGAACAGGCAATGAGCAGCAGTAACGAGCTCGACGCAAAATCACTCAAGGGGCAAAGGGGGCTGACACGGATCTCGCGAGCAGCCGGTTACTCAATCGCAGGTCTTCGTGCCGCCTTCATCGGCGAGGCCGCCTTTCGCCAGTTGTTACTGCTCAACGCGGCGCTGATACCACTGGCATTCACGATGGACGTCAGCCGTATCGAGCGCGTCTTGCTGATAATCGTGCCTATGATGACGCTGATCGTGGAGCTTCTGAACTCTGCAATTGAAGCCGCAATTGACCGCATCTCGACAGACCTACACCCTCTCTCGAAACAGGCCAAGGATATGGGCAGCGCCGCACAGATGTTGGCCCTGGCTGTCGTGATTGTAACCTGGGCAACCATTCTGATTTAGTTCGCACATGTAGCAGCCCACTGACAAAATTACCCAGCGGGCCGCACGCCTCCCCTACTGTTGCATCCAACGATTCAACGACAGGCGCTCCTGACTCTCCTTAACGACGCGTAGCAACCGGCTCTCCATTTTCTGAATGTCTTTAGCACTGTTTCTAATATGCCAGCTATCGACTCTGTTTTTCAGGCTATGCAGCAACCAGCCCTCGGCATCAATCAGACCAACCATTTCACCTTGGGTAATCCAAGCTTGGCCTGGATGTTCGCTGGAAAACACCGAGCGACCAAGCGCAACAAATGGACTTTTGACTCCCATTAGATGTAACAAGGTCGGCAGCAGGTCGTACTGGGATGTAATGCCCTCGTTGCGACCTGGCGCCACGAGACCAGGAGCATATATAACCAGCGGGACGTGATAGTTGCTTCTTAGGTCTTGCCCTTCAGCACGCAGCACATGGTCAGAAGTAAAAATAAATATGGTCTCATCAAACCAATCGGACTGCCTTGCCGAGGCCATGAATTCCCCTAGCGCCCAATCGGCATACTTTAAAGTATTCAAGAAACCGTCTTCACCACCAGGATCATGGGGGCGAATATGAAACCACTCCCCTGGATCGGCAAAGGGCTCATGAGTAGTGCCGGTGAACACAAAGCCAAAAAAGGGTTTTTTATCAACCGCCTGAATTTCGAGTTGCTTATGAAAAAACATCAAAGCTTCATAATCCCAGCCAAACCTCGGCGTGGGCTGAGGGTACTCGCGCAAAAGCGGGAGATCTTCCTGGCCAAAATACTGGCCTATCCCAAGGCTCGCGGCGACTGCATCCATCCGGAACGAACGACGTGTGGAAGATTGCACCATTACGCTGTTATAGCCCTCTTCAGCAGCCAGATTGCCGATTCTCGGCATGTCGACAAGTTCCAGCCCCTCGGAAAGCCTTGGTTGTCCGGGTAGAACGGGAACCCCCGTAAGAATGGCCTGGATTCCCTGAATACTTCTCTGTGCTGCTGCATAATGGTGATCAAAAACAAGCGAATCTTGAATAAGTCGATCCATATTCGGTGTCGCACCATAGGCATTTCCAGCGAGTGCGTCTATGTACTGATGGCTCCAGCTTTCCAGCAATACAAATACGATATTTTTTCCTTGGAGCGGGTGTTTCCCACATTGTTGCAGATGCGGATTGGCGCCAAGCCCACTGGAGTTCAACTCTTCACCCGATTGATCACCAGCAAATGTGCCTCGTCCGCGGAGATTTCGCCAACTATGCAATGCAGTAAAAGCCCCGCTCAGCGCCAAGTTGGCCTGAGCCTGACCGCCCAATGCATAGGCATCCACGATATTCAACGGTTTCCCATCTACCACCCAGCCCCTGCCAGCCAAAACTAGAACTGGAATAAGCAAGACAGACAACAACAACTTGGCTAGGAGCGAGCCTGAACGACCATCCCCTCCGTAAGCTGAGACAACCCGACACCAGCAGAACAAAACTGCAGCAGCGAATACCAAGCCAAATAAAACAAGCCCCAGACGAGAATCCAGAGCCAGATCCAACAGCAAGTAAGCGTCATCTGCCAGAAAGGCAATCTCGCCGCCAATATGGCGACCCACCTCTCCGAAATAGCCAATACTCGCCAGACCAATCAAGATGATAGCGAGCACCGGCATCACCCCGAGATACAACCACGAGCGCTGCCAGTGAGAGCCAAACGGCAGCAGCAAGGCCAATAGAATAGGCGAGAAAGCCAGCGTCACAAGCCCACTATCGAATCGCAGGCCATGAATTAACGCCCCCAGTGTCTGCCGCCAACTGAGTTCAGCGAAAGACTCTGGATAGATGACTAGAAGCACTACCCTGAGCAAGACCAGGATGAAAAATGAAAAAAAGTAAACAAGCAGAAACGGCCTGAGCCGCTCTATTAAAGTGGGCAACATAATAATTTTAAGCTGTATTGGATGATCTATCCGAGGTAGACCGGGAGTTTCTCCCGGTATTTACTCAGTCCTTTCTGACGTTCTGATAGAGCATTAGGCGCGAGGTCTCATGCAGCCCCCGGGTGAGCTCTGCCAAGCGGCGAAACTCTTCGGGGTGCTGCTCAGCGACGTTATCCAGCGGTGTCAGCGAGGCCAGATCATGCAAGGTTGGCTGGCTGCCGTCGTGTTGCATCTGTAGCAGGAAATCTTTGGTCACACCCCCGATCAACGGGAAAGTGCCTTCTCGCAGCACCAGCGGAACCACGCGCTCCCCCTCCGGAGCTGGCTGCTGGATATCGCGCCCCATCGCACCGTTGCGAAATTCCATGCCGGCCATGCCCAGCACGCTGGGCAGCAGGTCGACCAAGCCCACAGCTTCCTCGATAACTCTCGGCTCCAGCAGTTTGGGCGCATGGATCAGCAGCGGGACGTGATTGCTTTCCAGGCCCAGCTTTTCGAATGCAGGCGGCATATGAGGAATCTGGCTGATGCGAGTGTTGTGGTCACCAAACATGACGAAGATGGTGTTGTCATACCAACCACCCTCTTGAGCAATCTCCATCAGGCGCCCGATATTGAAGTCCAGCAGGCGCACCGCGTTGTACTGGGCCAAGCTACGCGAGCCAGCGTTTTGCACGGTTTCCAGCGGCAGATCGAGCACCTCGAAGCCATCGTTCTCCTTGGGAATGGTGAACGGTCGGTGATTGCCCGCGGTCTGGATATAGGCAAAAAAGGGTTTGCCTTCAGCCTGCTGGCGCAGGATTCGATCGCTCTCCTTGAACAGATCGAGATCCGAAATGCCCCAGACATCGACCATGGGCGAAGTCCAATGGCGCTCTTCGAACAGTTGGACATCGTCGATGCTTTGACGAATCAGCGCGTTCATATTGGCCCAGCCGGAGTTGCCGCCAATCATGTAGTACTTGTCGTAACCCTGCAGCGCATTGATCAGGCTGTGCTGGCGGGTGATCAGCGGGTTACGTGTGGCCGTTTCTTGACGTGAAACGTCGGGCACACCGGAAATGCTGGCCCAAACGGTTTTTGCGGTACCGGTGACCGGCACATAGAAGTTTTCGAAGAACCAACTCTGTTTGGCCAGTCGGTCGATATTTGGGGTTGGGTTCAGTGGATTGCCATAGGCACCCACGGCGCTGGTACCGAGGGATTCGAGCATGACGAACACAACATTAGGCGGCTGACTACCGGCAATGGCATAGGATTGCGATGCTTGTTCACGGCTGAAATTCAGGCTCTGCGCATCCGGCTGGTCCACCCCCAGATAGCGACTGACAACATCGTAATGCTCAGCAACCTGCTCCCGATCATAGGGCTGACTGGGGACCTTCAGGGTGTCGTAGAGGAAGATCACCGGGTTCAGGCCGAGCGCCGAGATCTGGTTGTCCCCCGAAAAGAATGCGTCACTCCAGCGCAACGGCACCGGGTTTTCCAGGTTGATGTTGTCGACGCGGCCGAGAATGCCGAGAAAGACCGCCACAACCATCAGCGCGCTGCCCCAAGTCAGCGAAAGGCGGCTGATCGGCTTTTCCGGACGTTCGAGGGTTACCCGCTCCAGGCGCAGCAGCAGCCACCAAACCAGGGCGGTTGCGGCAGCCCAGCCAAGGCTGATCCACACAACCGGATAGGTTTGCCAGACCATGTCGGTGGAGATTTGCGCGTCTTCGAGGAAGCGCAGCACGGTGGCATTGATACGCACACCCAGGTAGGCGTAGTGGCCAAAGTCGATGATATAAACCAGCAGCACCGCGCCGAGCGCCAACGCCAGATACAGCCGCGCTAGCCAGCGCAGCACTCGCGAAGTGATGAGATTCCACACCGGCAGCCAGGCCAGCAAAGCGACTGGCAACATCAGCAAGATGGCCAAGCGAAGGTCGAATCGCAGCCCTATCCCCAGGGTTTGCGATACCGCCTCGACTTCACCGAGCGCGCTGGCCTCAAACCCCGAGAACCCCACGAAGAACAGTCCCCGCAATGCCGCGAGCACCAAGAACAGGATCGTTACCGCGCCAAACCAGTAGTGCAGGCGCCGCGAGTGAAGCCAACCCATCATGCCAAACCTCAAATTTATAGAATCGTCAAAATAGTGCGGCGCCCCGCCATCAAGGGCGTATCGGCAGCCTCAGCTCTTTAGGTGCGTTCGACCGGCTCACGAGCAACTTAATCGCGTAGCCAAGCAAGGCTCCCCAGCAGTACAGAGCAATAAACGGATCGAGCAGATAGTCCCAATAATTCGGAGAGGGCTTAAGGCCCAGGCTGAATGCCAAAGTCGCAAATCCCAGCATGCAGGCCCCCAACCAGTTCCTCAGCATCAACAGCCCTAAGGTCAGCAGGCCTATGATCAGGATCAATGGCCGCGGGTTGTAGCCCAGCCGATAGGGGTCAAAGTAGGACAGCCCCATCGTGGCGGGATAGAGAAATAGCGCCAAAGCCGCTATCAGGACCAACACCTGCAAGCGGATAGTGCGATCCAGTTGCTCCACCAGTCCCATTTTTACCGCTGCAACGAACGTCAGTGCCACCAACGTGGTGATGGCCACGTCATCCGTGAAACTGCGCATATAAGCCGCCAGCGAAAGTCCGTCCACGGGAATGAAACTGATCCCCAGCAGCACGACCAGACGGACAAACTGCAGGGCCGGGCTGAAGCCAAGCCTCGGAATAATGGCGAATGCCAGTAGCGCAAAAGTCAAATGTGCTTGCCAAAGTTCAAGCATCAGAGCTGCTCCTCAAGCCAGGCGTCATTGAAACTGACGTGTTTGATGAAGGTGTTGTTCCAGGAATAGACAAGGTGATAGAGCCCATCGCCGCTCTTGATGAAGTACGGGTATTCATATTCGAAGTCGCAGCCGTGATCCTTGCACACCCGCTGGTCTAGATTTGCCAGAAACTCATCGACAAGGCTCTCTCTGCGCGGTCCGCTGGAACGGAGGAACTTGTCGCCGATAATTTCTCGATAAACCTCAAGACTGAATGGATTGCCATCCGGATCGGGAGACTCGTCCAGATCAATCACTGGCTTCCACAAATCGAGACCGGAATCGGTTCCCATCAGCCGCAGTCGAAAACGTCCATCTTCAAGATCATTCAGAGCAACCAGCAATCCGTGATCAGGCGTAGCCACTGCTGCAAGCGAGGAATTTGGGTTGGCGGGATCGACAGGATAAGGCTCACTCCAGGTTTGCCCCGCGTCCTCGGTTCGACTGGCAAGGACCTTGTGATGAGTGTCACCCGCATAGCGCAACATCGCCACGGCATTGTGCTCGTCCATCGGTACTATCGTGGGTTGCAGGGAGTGCTTGCCCCTGCTGATACGGGTTTTATCGACAACGACGCCGGCCGGACTGATGTACAGGTACTCGGCAAACTTGCCCAGAAATTCGTGATAGACCGGCAGTCCGATGGTGCCGTCACGATGGAACACTGGCGCGTTGCGTACGAGCGTGCTGATGTTCAAGAAAGGGGTAGTGATCAATTGCTTGGGTGCCGACCAGTTTTCGCCAAGGTCATCCGAGTACATGGCATTGATGGCGCTGCCAGCCCAGCCACCAATGGACACAGAGACGTAGAAAAGCCACAGCCGGTTGTCGGGAGCCAGCGCGATAACAGGGTTGCCCAGCTTGCGTATGTGTTTCTGGGTCGCTCTCTCGGTAGATTCCCGCGTAGCAAGAACCACCTCCTCTCCCCACTCGGCTTCTTGGGCGTCGTAACGCGAGCCGCGAACCTGAACATCTGCGGCGCCCTCTCTGGAGCCGGCAAACCAGACCGCCATAAGTCCGCCATCAGGCAGAGATGCGACTGAGGATGCATGAACGAACTCGTCAAGATCCGAAGAGGCGAAACGGCTGCTGTAGAAAGGAGTCTGGGTGACGCCAATTAGCTCAACGGGCCGTTCCGCCATGGCAAAACCGGGCACGTGGCGATCAGGGTGGAGCCACCAGGCGCAAGCAAATACAGCAAAGAGGGAGACAACAGCCAAGCACGAGGGCAGAAAACCGAACTTCTGAGGACGCATTGAAAAAACCATAGTTGCACAAACACGCAAAACTTCCTGCGGATGGCGGGAAGCGACCAGAGACCAGCCTCAGGGACAAAGGCATGGTAGAGGGAGTGTTTGGCTGATTCTTACAAGGGTCTGACTCGACTGCGTAAATAGACGGGGACTGGCCAATTGGCATGCAACGGCAGCCGAGGATCTTGGAGTAGTGAGTTCGCGGATGCAACCTCGAACGCTAATGCTCGCCCAGCGGAAGACTATGCTCGCCCCGACCTCACTCAACTGAACCCCTTATAAAACCTGGGCTCCAGGCGATACCCACGGATTCATAAATGGACAACAACGCAACATTTGGTCAAAAAAAGCCCACAACAAGGCAGTTGCTGCTATCATGATGCCCCGTCCAACGACCCGATACCTAAAAATATCTCGTAGCGATGATGAATTTCTGCTCCCTCCCGGCTGTTACGCCGCCATAAGTTACCCGCCCGCTTTTTAGCGCTACTGCCTGCTGCCGTTTCACTGCAGGCAATTGGTGTGCGCCGTCGACCACGCACGACGGTTCTTCTTACTCCTTACCGCCAGCCCTGCTGAATTTCGGCCAGACCGTATTCGTTCGCCTGTATTTCCAGGGCTGTGGTGTTGCGCCGATTTCATTCGCAACGACTAGAAGAGGCTTCCATGCCCCCAACGACAACCGCTGCCTTTGCGCACAACTTCCTTGGCCATGCGCCAACTTGGTACAAGCAGGTGATTGTCGCCTTCCTGCTGCTCAATCCGTTCTGCTTGTGGCTACTCGGCCCGCAGGTCACCGGCTGGCTGTTGATTGCCGAGTTCATTTTCACCCTGGCCATGGCTCTCAAGTGCTACCCGCTGCTACCTGGCGGGTTGTTGGCAGTGGAGGCCTTGTTGCTTGGAATGACGACTCCTGAAGCGTTGTATGCCGAGGTGACCACCAATCTTCCGGTCATTCTGCTGCTGATGTTCATGGTCGCCGGCATCTACTTCATGAAGAACCTGTTGCTGGTGACCTTCACGCAGATCCTGGTCGGGGTGCGCTCCAAATACTTGCTGGCTCTGCTGTTCAGCATGACTGCGGCACTGCTATCGGCATTTCTCGATGCACTGACGGTCACGGCCGTCATTATCAGCGTGGCGGTGGGGTTCTTTTCCGTCTACCACAAGGTCGCCTCAGGCAAGGGCTACCATCACGGCGAACACAACCATAACTCCGACAAAGAGGTCATCGAGCTGCATCGAGAGGACCTCGAAGGGTTCCGTGCCTTTCTGCGCAGCCTTCTAATGCATGCTGCAGTTGGTACAGCTCTTGGCGGCGTATGCACTCTGGTGGGCGAACCACAGAACCTACTGATCGCGAAGACCGCAGGCTGGGACTTCAAGGATTTCTTCACCCTGATGGCACCAGTGTCCATGCCAGTACTGGCCGCCGGCCTGTTAACTTGTGTTGCCTTGGAAAAACTGCAGTGGTTTGGCTATGGCGCCAAGTTGCCCAAGCCCGTACGCCATGTGTTGGAGGAATTTGCCGCCAGTGAGAAATCCAGGCGCGGCCCCAGCCAGCGAGCCGCGCTGATAATCCAAGCCATCGCCGCACTGGTGCTTGTGCTGGGCCTCGCCCTTCACATTGCCGAGGTAGGCCTGATCGGCCTACTGGTAATCATCCTGATCGCATCGTTCAACGGCGTGACCGACGAACACCAGATCGGCAAGGCCTTTCAGGAGGCCCTGCCATTCACCTCGCTGCTGGTGGTGTTTTTTGCCATCGTCGCAGTGATTCACGAGCAACACTTGTTCAGCCCGATCATCACCGCAGTGCTGGCTCTACCGATTGAACAGCAACCGGGGATGTTCTTCCTCGCCAACGGCGTACTGTCGATGATCAGCGACAACGTGTTCGTTGCAACCGTCTACATCAGCGAAATCAAGCAAGCGCTGGATGCCGGCACCATAGACCGGACGCACTTCGAGCGCTTGGCCATCGCCATCAACACCGGCACCAACCTGCCCAGCGTGGCTACGCCCAATGGCCAGGCTGCCTTCCTCTTCCTGCTAACGTCTGCCATCGCACCGCTGGTGCGTCTGTCCTACGGACGCATGGTGGTAATGGCATTGCCCTATACCTTGGTAATGGGCGGCGTCGGCCTGTTGGCAGTGATTTTTCTCGTTTAACCCGACTTGGCAGCCCTATTGCTAGGCACCCGGTCATAACCTTCAACCTACGGACTTATACATGCTTCAGAAACTCAAGCAAGACTGGTTCTCAAACATACGCGGCGATTTGCTCGCCGGCATCGTCGTTGCTCTGGCCCTCATCCCCGAGGCCATCGCCTTCTCCATCATCGCCGGCGTCGACCCCAAAGTGGGTCTGTACGCCTCGTTCTGCATTTCTGTAGTAATCGCCTTTGTTGGTGGTCGCCCCGGAATGATTACAGCAGCAACGGGCGCCATGGCGTTGTTGATGATCACACTGGTGAAGAACCATGGCCTGGAATACTTGCTCGCGGCCACGTTGCTCACAGGTGTACTGCAGATCGTCGCGGGCTACCTCAGACTAGGCTCACTCATGCGATTCGTTTCGCGGTCAGTGGTTACCGGCTTCGTCAATGCGCTAGCCATTCTGATTTTCATGGCCCAGTTGCCTGAACTGACCAATGTCACCTGGCATGTGTACGCCATGACCGCCGCCGGTCTGGGCATTATTTATCTGTTTCCCTATGTACCACTGGTAGGCAAGGCCATTCCCTCGCCGCTGGTTTGCATCGTGGTGCTGACGGCCATCGCCATGTATTTCGGCATGGATATCCGCAATGTCGGCGATATGGGCCAGTTGCCGGACACCCTGCCCATCTTCCTCTGGCCGGACGTACCGCTGACCTTCGAGACCCTGGCGATCATCTTCCCCTATGCCGCCGCCCTGGCAGTGGTCGGCCTGCTGGAATCGATGATGACCGCAACGATCGTCGATGACCTGACCGACACCAACAGCGACAAGAACCGCGAGTGCAAGGGCCAGGGTGTGGCCAATATCGCCTCCGGCCTGCTCGGCGGCATGGCCGGGTGCGCCATGATCGGGCAGTCGATCATCAACATCAAATCCGGCGGCCGCACTCGCCTTTCAACGCTGTCGGCAGGTGTTTTCCTGCTGCTGATGGTGGTTTTCCTGGCCGAATGGCTGACTAAAATCCCGATGGCTGCTCTGGTCGCGGTAATGATCATGGTCGCCATCGGTACCTTTAGCTGGGATTCGCTGCGCAACCTGAAGAAACACCCGCTGTCGACCAATATCGTCATGGTGGTAACCGTCATCGTCGTCGTGGCCACGCACAACCTGGCATACGGTGTGCTGGCTGGCGTGCTGCTGGCGGCCATGTTCTTCGCCAATAAGGTCGGCCATTACATGCACATCGGTTCCTCGGTTGACAACGATGGCATAAGCCGCACTTACAACGTCACTGGCCAGGTGTTTTTCAGCTCGGCGGACAAGTTCGTAGCCGCATTTGATTTCAAGGAAGCCCTGGAAAAGGTCACCATCGACCTTACTCATGCACATTTCTGGGACATCACTGCAGTGGCAGCGCTGGACAAGGTAGTCGTCAAGTTCCGCCGCGAAGGTACTGAGGTCGAAGTGCTCGGCCTGAACGAGGCCAGCGCCACCATCGTCGACCGCTTTGGCGTACATGACAAACCAGACGCCGTAGACAAACTGATGTCCCACTAAGTCTTCATTAAGTCCGGATAGCCGCTCCCACAAGGAGCGGCACCTACCACTCACGTTCTCCATTCCCAATGGAGGCAACGAGGAATTCCCATGACAGCTGTCATTTCCTGTATTGACGGATCGCCGTCTTCAGCCGCCGTATGCGACTACTCCGCATGGGCCAGCGTGCGCCTCGCCGCCCCCCTGACCCTGGTTCATATCCTGGAAGAAACACCGAAAGCCCCTACCGACTTTACCGGCAGCATTGGCCTGGGTAGCCGCGAGCATTTGCTGCAAGAGCTCGCGGAGCTTGACGAGAAACGTGGTCGCTTGGCGCGCGAACACGGTCAGCACCTGCTGGAAGCTGCCAAGCATCGCCTCGACCAACTTGGCATCATGCATCCCAAAGCGGTACAGCGGCATGGCAACCTGGTCGACAGCCTGAAGAAGATGGAAGACGACATCCGCCTGCTGGTCATCGGCCGCCAGGGCGAGCACAGCGAAAATCTTTTCGAGCACATAGGTGGTCACGTCGAGAACGTCATACGCACGCTGCACCGCCCAGTCCTCGTGGTTCCGACCGACTTCGTGATGCCGCAGTGCTTTCTGGTCGCTTTCGATGGCAGTGCCAACGGCCGTCGCGTGGTTGAGCGTCTGGTTCAGAGTCCACTGCTCAAGGGCCTCGACTGCCACGTGCTGATGGTCGGCGAGCCATCAACCGAACATCAGGCGCAACTCGACTGGGCAACTGGCCAATTGCAGCAGGCCGGCTATACCACCTACTCGAAAACCTGCCAGGGTGATGTCGAGGATGCGCTGGAAAGCTATTGCCAGGACCAATTCATCAGCCTTCTGGTCATGGGGGCTTACGGTCACTCGCGGATTCGTCAGTTCCTGGTCGGCAGCACCACCACCAACATGCTGCGCCGGGCCAAGCTGCCCCTGCTGATGTTGCACTGACCCCCACCCAAACCGGCGGGTCACAACAACGAGGGGCCCGCCACAACGGGCGTCTCTGCGGTACTACGCACTACCGATGCGGCGCTTTTCGTTCCAGCAGCCTCGACCTGCGAGGCTCGAAAGAGGAATTCATGCATGCCCGAGGCACCTATATCGCCAAGCATCAACTATCTCCGCAACGACTCCAGCCTGCATCGCCTGATGTTGGAACTGCTGGAAAAAGCCGATATCCGCATAGGTGGAGATCGCCCCTGGGATCTGCAGCTCAATGGCCCTGGCCTGCCCGAACGCGTATTCGCCCAAGGCAATCTGGGACTTGGCGAGGCCTACATGGAGGGCCTTTGGGACGCTCCGCAGCTCGATGAGTTCTTCCATCGACTGCTCGCAGCCCACCTCGACCAACACGTACAGCCTTTGCGGCTGATCTTCCATGGACTGCGCACGCGCCTAGTCAACCTGCAAAGCTTCAGACGCGCCTGGCAGGTGGGCGAAGCTCACTACGATCTGGGCAACGACTTCTATGCAGCCATGCTCGACCCGCGCATGACCTACACCTGCGGTTACTGGAATAAAGCGGCGACCCTGGCCGAGGCGCAAGAGGCCAAGCTGGATATGATCTGTCGCAAGCTCAAACTGGAGCCCGGTATGCGCCTGCTCGATATCGGCTGTGGCTGGGGCAGCCTGATGGGGTTTGCCGCCGAGCATTACGGGGTCGAGTGCATAGGCGTGACCATCTCCAAGGAGCAGGCCGCCTGGGCCAAACAGCGCTATGCGGGTCTGCCGCTGGAGTTTCGCCTGCAAGATTACCGTGAAGTCGAAGGCCAGTTTGATCGGATTGCCAGCGTGGGCATGTTCGAACACGTGGGGCGCAAGAATCACCGCACCTTCATGGAGGTTGCACATCGCTGCCTTGCCGACGATGGCTTGTTTCTGCTGCACACTATCGGCAAGAACATGCGCCACAGCACACCGGACCCCTGGATCGACAGGTACATCTTCCCCAACGGGGATCTGCCGTCAGCTGGCCAGATCGGTGATGCCGCGGACAATCTTTTCGTAGTCGAGGATCTGCATAACTTCGGTGCCGACTATGACCGCACGCTCATGGCCTGGTACGAAAATTTCGAACTATCCTGGCCCAGGTTCTCTGACGAACTCGGCGAGCGTTTCTATCGCATGTGGCGTTATTACCTGCTGTCGTGCGCTGGAGCCTTTCGCGCGCGCGATATCCAGCTTTGGCAGTGGGTGATGAGCAAAGAGGGTGTCCCAGGAGGCTACTCACGGGTTGTGATGTAGCACCGCGATTGCGGGGTGCGATTACCCGGCACCTCTGGTAGGTTTGCTGCATGGGGCTGCCAATTCCGTGCGTTTCCTATCCGCACTTCCCCATGACGCAATGCACCAATACAAGGAAAACGTTATGACCTATGTGATGGCTTGCATCGACGGCTCTCCTTCTGCCACCGCAGTATGCGACTACGCGGCCTGGGCTAGCCTGCGACTCGATTGTCCCCTGGCATTCCTGCATGTTCTCGATGAGAACCGCTACCCAACCAACAGTAACCTCAGCGGCAACATCGGCCTGGGCAGCCGCGAGCATCTGTTGGAAGAACTGGCCGAACTCGATGCCCGGCGCAGCAAACTCGCTCTCGAAGAAGGCAGGATCATGCTGGAGGCTGCGAAACAACGGGCGCAGCAAGACGGTATCAGCAGTCCGCTGGTCAAGCAGCGTCATGGCGACTTGGCTGAAACCTTGGTGGAGCTGCAAGAAGAAATCCGCCTCGCAATCATCGGTAAGCAAGGCGATCACACCAGTGCCGGCGCACAGGTCGGCAGTCACCTGGAAAGTGTATTGCGTACACTCAGCCGTCCGGTGCTGGTGACCCCCACCGCCTTCAAACAGCCTGAAAGCGTGATGCTCGCCTATGACGGCCGGCCGACCATGGATAAGGCCGTCCAACTGATTGCGGGCAGCCCATTGTTCAAAGGCTTGCCCATCCATCTCGTGCTGGTCGGCGCGGATACCAACGACGCCTGGGAGCAACTCAAGTCCGCGAAAGAGAAACTCAAGGCTGCGGGCTTCGATGCCCAGATAGCCATCCGTGCTGGCGAAGTGGAACCTACCCTGCACGCTTACCAGAACGAGCATGCCATCGATATGATCGTGATGGGTGCGTACAGCCGCTCCCGTATCCGTGAGTTCCTGGTCGGCAGTACTACTACCAAGATGCTCAGCACCTCCCGCACCCCTCTTCTGCTGTTGCATTGAAGGGAAGCGGCCATGAGCGATGAGATCGACCTGGAGCACTTCCGCGACTTGCTACAGGCCCGCTTGGCGGAACTGGACAGCCTTGAATCCGCAGCGCAATCGCGGGACTCCATCGAGTTGGATCAGAGCAAGGTAGGTCGACTCTCGCGCATGGATGCCCTCCAGCAACAAGCCATGCTGGATGCCAACCGGTTCCGTGGCAGACGGGAGCGCCTGCGCATTGAGGCAGCGTTTCGACGCATTGCCGAAGGCGATTATGGCTACTGCGCCCAGTGCGATGAACCTATAGCCCTTGGCAGGCTGAACTTCGACCCGGCAACGCCGCTATGCATCGCGTGCGCGAACAAAGCCGACGATAATTAGTCATCTCATTACCACCCAGAAATGCCTAGCGATGAACCCCGCGACGCCTAACCCATTTGATTTAAACCTCTATGCAACTGATTACTGAATTGATTCACCCCCAACTCAAATCCAGGCAAGGCAGAGTATTTCGTCGCCACGCCGCCCGCGGTATTGTTCTGCGAGAAGAGCAAATTCTGTTGCTCTTCACAGAACGATACAACGACTTCAGCTTCCCCGGCGGCGGCCTCGATACTGACGAGGACATCATCGAGGGGCTTGTACGCGAGCTCGAGGAAGAGACTGGCGCTCGCGACATACAAGTACTCCAGAACTTCGGCTACATCGAAGAGTACCGACCTTACTGGAAGCCGCAGTACGATCTGATGCACATGACCTCGCACTTCTACGTGTGCGATATAGCGCAACAGCTGCAGCCGGTCAGAATGGAAAGTCACGAGATCGCCAACGGTATGCGTCCCATCTGGGTCGATCTGCATGAAGCCATTGCGCATAACGAGGCAGTGATGCGTCGCCAGGAATCCTCAATGGGTCAATCAATCCAGCGAGAGACCTTCATGCTACGAAGAGTGGCTACCCAACTCCTGACGACCTGCTGAGCACTATGAAGAGCGGGGCTGACCTGAACCATGGCAGATGCCAATGAAGTAGCCAGTTAAAACTGGCCAGCAAGGAGAGCTCTGGCTAATGAAGTACATCGGGTCGGCATCCTGCCGGTTCGCACTTCATTAACCCAGCGTTCGGAGAACATTTCGTTAGCGGCCACCTGCCAACCTTTCAAGCTCGGCAGTCTCCGCTTCTCGGTGCACTCGAACCGATGAAATGTCCAGCTTCTCTACCAGCACTTCCTGATCCCGCTGTCCGGTTAGCTGGCCGACCAGCTCCCACTGCAGATCCAGCTCTTCATTGATAGCCTGCATGCGCTCGATCATGCGCTTGGCTGAACTCTGCAGTGCTGCATCCTGGCTTCGCAGCTGTTCGAAGGCCATTGCGGTTATGGATGCGGTCATGTGGGTCATGCCGCGAGCCATGAGGCCCAGCAACTGGATCAACTGCTCTTCCTTGGCAGACATGGCGTACTCCTCCAGAGGCTGATTACAGCGTAGCTGATGAGTTCGCTGATTACGGAGGCAAGGCTGTAAGCCAATAGCCATATCTGGAGTGAGACCTCTGCCCTCCTACCCCGTAAGCCACGAGATTGACTGGCCCACCTCTCAACCAACTACGCCACAGTAGGTTGCCATCCTGAAACCCTCGGGCTAGAGTGCGCCCGTCGTGGTAAATCCCACGGCCGGGTGTAGCAACCTAGGAAACCAAGATGCGGCAGCGTCATAGCGCATAGCCAGTGCCCCGGCACTGCGTTATCGCGTCTCTATGGCGGGCCGTACGGGGCAGGCTTTTGCCTGGCCGGTTCCCTTGGTTCCCGGTTTGCTACCCCCGTGCGGTCCGCCTCCATATTGTGTAGCAACGATTGGTGGCGGCTCCTTAATCGAACCAAGGAGCATAAGGAAAATGCGCTACCCCTTTTTTACCCGAGAGCTCCGCCTTGGGCTTCAGGTCTTGCTGTTCACCTCTGATCCGGAGGTGCGCCATGGCTGAGTTCGAATCCTGCGTTGTACCTTTCCCGCTGCAGCGAAGCCCGTTGCATGAATCCGAACGCTCTCCCCTACCCTCTGAAGCTGCAGCTGAACTGCGTGGCGTCATGCTCGGCAATCTGCTCGATCAACTGGCTGAACCTGAAGGCTTGCAGCCTGCGGATCTGCGCGTGCGCATCGCTGCTTACTCTGCGCTGGCTCTGCTCGATGAAATGGTCGTGCTCTATCGCCGCGCCCTCTCCGAAGTGCGAGGAGGTGCCAGATGAACAAGGGTGTGATGACCTACCTTCCACCTCACGACGGCCATCCAGGCCTGGAAATAGCCTGGGCGGCCGACTGCAGAGAAGCATTCAACCAGGGCGTGAGGCTGGCCCAGACCTGGCTCGATAACGCCCGCAGCGGATGGCTCTGGGCAGTGATGATCGCCGAGCGCGATCTGCTGCACTGCGCTATTGAGAGGCGAGCTTTTGAGGTGGGTTTTATGAGCCGTATCCACCAGCGCATGTGCTCGTACCAAGGCTGCGGTGAGCGCGCCAAGACCTGTACTACTGGTGACTACTTCGGGCACAGAAAGACCCTGACGCTCGCCGAAGCGAGGTGTCAGGGCTGACCTGAGCCATGGCAAATGCCAATGAAGTAGCCTGTTAAAACAGGCGAAGAAGGAAGGTTCTGAGCTAACGGAGTGCATGGGGTCAGCATCCTGCCTGTTCGCACTTCGTTAGCCCAGAGAACGGAGAATATTTCGGTAGCGGCCACTTGCCAACCCTGCTGGGTGACCATTGATCACATAGCGAGAACTTGTTTCCTGCCCCTCTACCAGAGCAGGGGTTCTTGCCCCCTCAAAATCAAGAAAAATAGACGGTTTCCACCCGGCCGCTGCGCTGGGTGGAGCCTCCGCGATTTTTCCTGATTTTTTCACGACCGCCTTAGTCGCCCTAGTCGGCAGGGGTTCATGCGCAGCGCAAGCGCAGAACCCTGAAGACGAAGGAGCGAAATCCATGAGCGAATACATCAGGATCTACGTTGCCGACCTGGCCGCCTACAACGCCGGTCACCTGCATGGCGTCTGGATCGATGCCACCCTGGGGCTGGACGACATTCAGGCGCAGGTCAGTGCCATGCTGGCAGCCTCACCGGTCGAGAGTGCGGAGGAATACGCCATCCTCGACTTCGAGGGCTTCGACGGCTACCGCCTCGGCGAGTATGAGGGCCTCGAAAGCGCCCACGAGGTCGCCTGCTTCATCGAAGATTACCCCGAGTTTGGCGGCGCCCTGCTCGCTCACATCAACGACCTGGAGCAGGCGCGCAAGGCAGCCGAGGAAGATTACTGTGGCTGCTACAGCTCGCTGTCTGACTACGCGCAGGAACTGACCGAGGAAACCACCAGCATTCCACAACACCTGGCTATGTATATCGACTACCGCGCCATGGCCCGCGACATGGAATACAGCGGCGACGTGTTCACTTTGGAGGCCGGCTTCGAGCAGGTGCATGTGTTCTGGAATCGCTAACCCAGCGGAAGGCACCGGGGCGACCCGGTGCCTTGTTTTTTGCGCCCCTGTCCTGCCGGCCACCCGCGCGCCCCACCCGGAAGACTGATGCACGGGGACGCGCCCCCGTCGATCAGCCTGGAGCAACCACATTATGCTGCCAGTTGATTGAGACCGTTACGGTCTTACGGTTTTGCCCAAATCCGTCGATCCGTAACCACGGATTTACGGATTTGTGGGGAAGCGGATTTACGTTTTTACGGATTTACAGAAATCCGCCGTTGCGGTTTTCCGGTTTTGTGGAAAGCCGCAGATCCGTATACCCGCGGGGCTACGTGGGCGGAGCTTGGCGTGCTTGGGCACCATGGCCGGTGACGCGCGTAGATGGGCGTACTCGGTCAGCGTCCAGACCTTCCCGGTATCAATCCTCGCCCCTCCTGCCTGCGCATTCGCCCAGACCCAACCCGGCATGATCGAGCGCGATGGCTGCCGCACGGTGCACCTCCCACGTCAACGGAGGACACACCATGTCGCAGTCAACCAATCTTTCCCATCACTCGCGTCGCATCGATCTCGATGCCCCGCTGCATCGCAAGGCCGGGCCAACGGCGCATGCCATGCGGCCTGTGGAGGGCGCTGACGAGGCCCAAGCACCACAGACCTGCCCTGCCCCTCGCTACCTCACCAACAACGAAGCCGCGGCCTTCCTGCGGCTGTCGCCGCGCACGCTGGAGAAGCAGCGGGTGATCGGCGGCGGGCCGCGCTTCCACAAGTTCGGTCGGCGAGTGATGTACGCGCTCGCCGATCTCGAGACCTGGGCCGGTGAGCGCAGCTTCGAGACCACCTTCGATCCCGAATACATCGACCGCCACCCGGGAGCGCAGCGTGATGATCAGTGAAACCTTCGCTCATGAGTCGTCAGCACCTCGATTCGGCTCCGCAGATCAAGCAACTGGATCTTTTCCGCGCCCTGCCGGGAGATATGGCGCCACGAGATGCCCAGGATCTGATGGCGCATCCGTTCTTCTCGCTGGCCAAGTCGCGGCGCACCGTACCCATCGACTTTCGCTCGGGCGAGGTGACGGTGCGCGTGGAGGGCACGCGGGAGCATGGCATCGCCACGATCTGGGATGCCGACATCCTGATCTGGGCGGCCAGCCAGCTTGTCGAGGCGCGCGATGCGGGCATCCCCACTTCGCGACTGATGCGTGCAACGCCTTTCCAGATCCTGCGCTTCATCGGCCGCGGCACCTCGCTGCGCGACTACCAGCGCCTGAAGGCGGCACTGGATCGGCTGCAGTCGACCAGCGTGGCCACCTCGATCCGAAAGACCACTGGCCGACGCTTGCACCGTTTCTCCTGGATCAACGAGTGGAAGGAGCTGGCCGCAGCGGATGGCCGGCCACTGGGTATCGAGTTGATCCTGCCGGACTGGTTCTACAGCGGTGTACTGGATCAGGCGTTGGTGCTGACCATCGACCCGGCCTACTTCCGCCTCACCGGCGGCATCGAGCGCTGGCTGTACCGCCTGGTGCGAAAGCACGGCGGCAAGCAGGAGGACGGCTGGCAGTTCGACTTTCGCCACCTGTACCGCAAATCCGGCAGCTCTGCGCGCTATTCGGACTTTGCTTTGGATGTGCGTGCTCTGGTCGCCCGGCAGCCACTTCCAGGGTATCGCCTGGAGGTCGTTCACCTGCCCCCATCGACCGAGCTGCTCGCCTTCCGGCGCGTGCCGTAAACGGCACGGGGATAACTTGCGGAAAAGCTGTGAATGCAGTCGTGCTATCAGGCGCAACCGGGCTCGTGCTATCAGGCGCATCCCCATCGTGCTATCAGGCGCACGGACTCCGCTACAGGCCACGACTGGCGCGGCTTTCAGCTCCCCTTAACTTAACTAACTTAAAAGCTCTAACTTGTTATTGGGGCAGCGCCTATGTGTGGACAGGTGCTGATCAGGGCAGTCTGGCCGGGGAGATCCGGCCATGATCGTCGCCCTTCTCAACCAGAAAGGCGGGGTGGGCAAGACCACCCTCGCCACCCATATCGCCGGCGAACTGGCCCTGCGTGGAAAGAACGTCATCCTGTTCGATGCCGACCCACAGGGCTCGGCACTGGACTGGACACAACGGCGCAGCCAGCAAGGTTTGCCGAGATTGTTCAGCGCCGTCGGCCTGGCGCGCGAAACGCTGCACCAGGAAGCACCGGAGCTGGCTCGTCGCGCCGATCACGTGATCATCGACGGACCACCGCGCATCGCCGCCCTCGCCCGCTCGGCGCTGCTGGCAGCGGATCGCGTGTTGATCCCGGTGCAGCCTAGCCCCTACGACCTGTGGGCCAGCGCGGAGATGGTCAACCTGATCCGCGAGGCGCAGGTGTTCAGGCCGACGCTGCGCGCGGCGTTCGCCATCAACCGCCGCGTCAGCACCACGGTGATCGGCCGCGAAGCGCGCGGCGCCTTGGCCGAGCAACCGCTACCGGCGATGCAGGCCGAGGTACGCCAGCGCATCGTCTTTGCCGAAAGCGTGGCAGCCGGTCGCCTGGCACGTGAACTGGCGCCGGACAGCGCCGCCGCGCGCGAGGTCAGCAGCCTGGTCGACGAGTTGCTGAGGTGGTCGACATGAGCGGCAAGCGCATCGGTATCGGTGCACGCCCGTTGGCCGATCCGCAGGCCGAAGCCTGGATACGTCAGGGCGCCACCGTCGACAACGGCAAGGTCGAGCGCTATAGCGCCCGCCTGACATTGGATGTCACGCCAGCACTGCGTACGCGCATCAAGCTGGCGGCCTTCGACCGTGGCGTAACCATGGCAGAGATGCTGCGCGAAGTGCTGGAGCGGCAGTTCCCGGAGGCTACGTCATGACGTTTGGTGCTTGCGGCGTGCGGTGGCCACTGGCGCTGCTCGCAGGCAGCCTGGCTGCCCTGGGTTGGGCGGCGCTCACAACGTCGCCACCGCGGCTGGTCTACAACGCGTCCGACAGCGTGCCCGTCGGTTGGTATCGCATTTCGCCAGCCAACTCGTTGGCACCGGGCGATATGGTGCTGGTTCATCTGCCGCCGGAGGTTAGGTCGCTGGCAGCGCAACGCGGCTACCTGCCGGCGAACGTGCCGTTGCTGAAGACCTTGGCGGCAGTGGCGCCGCAGCGGGTGTGCATGCAAGGCAGTCAGGTGCGTATCGATGGCGTGCTTATGGCCAGGCGTTTGAGGTGGGATCGACAGGGTCGCGCGCTGCCAATCTGGCAGGCCTGTCGGCGCCTGGTTGGCGATGAGCTGTTCCTGCTCAGCAGCAGCAACCCAGCGTCGTTCGACAGCCGCTACTTCGGTCCGATATCCACCGACGCGGTGATCGGTCGGGCGCAGCCCTTGTGGCTGGAGTCGCGTCGATGAGCAGGTCTTCTGCGTGTCGATCCGCCTGCCGACTGCATGCGCCCGGTGTGTGCGATAGAGGGCCGCCTGGCTGCAGATACCTCTGCCCTCACCTGCCGACCAGGAGCTTTGGAAGTCACCGTCCCGCCTCTCCTGATTACCCAACTCAGCAGCGCCAAGGCACGGAAAAAGCGGAGGGCAAGATAAAAGGGGGCGGCACTTCGTTGGCCCGAAGAGCAGTCTGCACGGGGGTTGGTGGCAACACAGAGCCTACGTCGCTAGGTGCCGAAATCGTGTTCGCCCCACAGCGACACTGGCTTAGAAGCGTGCCTGACACGCCGTACTGCGATCAGCTTGGAGGAGTCTAAACATGACCAAGGGAAGCCGTCCGGACGACGAATTACGCTTTCGCCCGCAGCCAGGCAAGCCGCAGCAACGCGGCCAACCCTTCGTCAACCAGGTGCTGCGCCAGGCCAACAAGGCCGGTACCGGCAAGCCGCGCAAGGCAGGCCACCAGCCCGGTGCCCGCCTCGGCCGCGGGCATGTCGCCGCCCGTTTCAGCGCGCAGCAACTGCCGTCCAACGCCCGTCGCGTCACCATCAAGACGCGCCTGGTGAACCTGTGCCAGGCCGGCAAGCGCTCGACGCTCAGCCACCTGCGCTACATCGAGCGCGACGGCGTCAGTCGTGAGGGCGATCCGGGCCAGGCCTACGGGCCGCTGACCGACCAGGCCGACATTAATGCGTTCGAGGAGCGCGGCCGGGACGACCGCCACCAGTTTCGCTTAATCGTCTCGCCCGAGGATGCCGAGCTGCTCGATGACCTACGCACCTACACCCGCCACCTGATGAGCCGGGTGGAGGCCGACCTCGGCACCCGCCTCGACTGGGTGGCGGTCGACCATTGGAATACCGACAACCCGCACACCCATATCGTCCTGCGTGGCAAGGACGACACCGGCAAGGACCTGGTGATCGCCCGCGACTACATCGCCGAGGGCATGCGCAACCGCGCCTCGGAGCTGGCCACCGAATGGCTCGGTCCGCGTACCGAACTGGAGATCCAACAGAGCCTGCAGCGAGAGGTGCAGCAGGAGCGTTTCACCAGCCTGGATCGCACCCTGCTGCGCGAACACCAGACCGGCGTGCTCAGCCTGAAATCGCTCGCCAACCATCCGCGCCGGCAGTTGCTGATCGGCCGCCTGCAGCAATTGCAGAAGCTTGAACTCGCACATGAAGTTCGGCCAGGACAATGGATCCTGCGTGACGACGCCGAGGCCACTCTGCGTACCATGGGCGAGCGCGGCGATATCGTGCGTACGATGCAGCGGGCCATGGGTAGCCTGCAGCGCGAGCTGGCGGTCTTCGAGCCGGGCAAGGATGGTTCTGTTGTGGTCGGTCGGATCATGGCCAAGGGCCTGGCCGACGAGCTAAACGACCGTGGCTATCTGGTGGTCGATGGACTCGACGGCAAGGCCCACTACCTGAGACTGCATGCCCGCGCTGAGCTGGCCGACTACCCCATTGGCGGCCTGGTGGAAACACGCAGTCCGAGCGAACCACGTGCGGTGGATCGGTCGATTGCTTCGCTGGCTGCGGGCGGCCTTTATCGCACCGATCACCACCTGGCCCTGGCACGCTCGCAGTCGAGCGACGGGCATGACACCGAGGCATTGGTCGAGCGCCATGTACGGCGTCTGGAAGCCCTGCGCCGGGCCGGTATCGTCGAGCGGTTGGCCGAGGGTGTCTGGCGGGTGCCGGCCGACCTGCCCGAGCAAGGCCGGCAGCATGATGCTCGCCGCCTGGGCGATGTCGCCGTCCAGCTGCGCACGCCGCTGCCCCTCGAGCAGCAGGTGCGCGCCGTCGGTGCGACCTGGCTGGACCAACAGCTGATCGGCGGCAGCCGAGAGCTGGTCGACACGGGCTTCGGCAAGGAGGTGCGCGAAGCGTTGCGGCAGCGCGCCGACTTCCTGGTGGTACAGGGACTGGCCCAACGCCAGGGCCAACGCGTGGTGCTCGCACGCAACCTGCTGGCCACCTTGCGCGGAAGGGAGCTGACCGCGGTAGCGCGCGAGATCTCGGCGCAGACGGGCCTGCAGTACCGCCCGGCAGTCGATGGCCAGCGCGTCAATGGGATCTACCGACGTAGCGTGCAGTTGACCAGCGGCCGTTTTGCCCTGCTCGACGATGGCATCGGCTTCAGCCTGGTGCCGTGGAAGCCGGTGATCGAGCAGAGGCTCGGGCAGAGCGTGTCGGCGCTAATCCAGGGCAACAGCGTCTCCTGGCAACTGGGTCGCCAGCGCGGGCCGTCGATTGGTTGAGCAACAGGCAGCGGGGCCTACACCAGCGACGGCTCCTGCTGCAGCCACTGCTCGAAGGATTGGCTGTGCGGCTTACCCTCCTTGGCCGCATAGTAGACCAGGCGCAGGTGGCGGTCCTCGTCGATGGTCAGCGTGGTGTGTTCGAACACCACCTGGCCAACTGCTTCGATGTACAGGTGACGGATCCCCTGGCACGGGCCGTGGATGTCCTGCTGTCGCCACCATTCTCTGAAGTCCGGCGAGGCCTTCTCCAGATCCTTCACCAGCGCGGCGATATCCGGATCCTGGGTCGCCCGCACGAAGTCACGGCGGAAACTGGAGAGGATCTGCAGCGCCTGCTCATCCCAAGGGTTGAAGAGCTCGCGCATGGCCGGGCTGGTGAACAGCATCCACAACAGGTTGCGGCGGTCCGCCGGCAGCGCGGAGAAACCGAACACCCGATCTGCAGCGGCGTTCCAGGCCAGCACATCCCAACGCAGGTTAAGCACGTAGGCCGGACGTGACGTCAGATCCCCCATGAGGCGATGAATCAGCGCCGGCACCGTGCACCAGGTCTTCCCTGGCTCTGGCGGGAGGCGCTGGTGAGCGAGCAGGAACAGGTGACGACGCTCGGTGGCATCCAGCTTGAGCGTGCGCGAAAGGTTGTCGAGGAAGGTCGCGGAAACGCTGATATCCCGGCCCTGCTCAAGCCAGGTGTACCAGGACAAACCCACCCCGGCCAGGGCCGCGACCTCCTCGCGACGCAGCCCCGGCGTGCGCCGTCGACTGCCGGCGGGCAGACCCACCTCCTCCGGCGAAATTCGTTCGCGGCGACTACGCAGGAATTCGGCCAGCTCTACCCGAGTGCGTTCGGCTGTGCGAGGCGCGCTCATCCGGTTACCTCCAGTACTAGGATAAACAGTCAAATTGTAACCCCTATAAATCCCGAGAAGAATAGCCCGACCTGGCCGCAATTACCCGTGCCAGGGCTCTCGCTTGATGAGGAACCACACAGAGACGTGTCATCAACTCGCTAAGGAGATAAACGGATGTACCAAGCACTTCTTCGGGAACAACTGGAGACATTGAAGTCCTCCAACCAGTACCGCACCTTCACCACCCTCAGCCGCATCTGCGGCCAGTACCCGCTGGCCAAACTGGATGGCCGTGAGCAAGAACCGGTGGTGGTCTGGTGCAGCAATGACTACCTCGGGATGTCGCAACATCCTGCAGTGCGCGAACAGATGCACGATGCGTTGGAGACCTACGGAGCGGGCTCCGGCGGATCGCGCAATATCGGCGGCTCGCACGAGGTGTATTCCAGTCTGGAAGCTAGCCTGGCCGACTGGCACGGCAAGGAGGCGGCGCTGGTTTTCCCCACCGGCTTTGGCTCCAATGATGCCACCCTCCAGTGCCTGCTGCGGCGCATCCCCGACTGCGTGGTGATCAGCGATGAGCTGAACCACGCCTCCATCGTCAACGGCATTCGCTCCACGCCCAACGAGCGCAAGATCTTCCGCCACAACGATGTTGCGCACCTCGAGCAGATCCTCGCCAGCTACCCGCTGGGTCAGCCGAAGATCGTGGTGTTCGAGTCGATCTACTCGATGGACGGGGATATTGCCCCAATCGCTGAAATCGTTGCGATCGCCAAGCGCTACAACGCCCTCACCTACCTCGACGAGGTGCATGCGGTGGGCATGTACGGCCCACGTGGCGCCGGTATCGCCGCCGAGCTGGGTGTAGCTGATCAGGTGGACATCATCCAGGGCACCATGGCCAAGGCCATCGGTGTAATCGGCGGCTATATCGCCTCGACCCAGGTGATCGTCGATGCGGTGCGCTCCTTCGCCACAGGTTTCATCTTCACCACCTCACTGCCGCCGGCAATCACCGCAGGCTGCCTGGCCAGCGTCGAGCACCTCAAGGCCAGCAGTACCGAGCGCGATCGCCTGCATGCCCAGACCGCCAAGCTGCGCGAGCGGCTCAAGCACCATGACGTGCCGGTGATGCCCTGCTCGCAGACCCACGTGCTACCGGTGCGGGTAGGTGAAGCCAAGCGCTGCAAGGCAGCGGCCGAACGCCTGCTGCATAACTATGGTGTGTACCTGCAGCCGATCAACTATCCATCCGTGCCGGTAGGGACGGAGCGCTTCCGCGTCAACGCCACGCCGAACCACAGCGACGCGCAGATCGAGCACCTGGCGGTGTCGCTGAGGGAGACCTTCGACCACTTCAGCATCCCGCTGGCGTCCGAGGTGTTTGCTGCGGAGGTGGCCTGAGATGGACCAGTCCTTCCTCACCGTGCGCCCGGCGACCCAGGCCGACCTGGCCAGTTTGGTGGAACTGCGTGCGTATCTGCTGGACGGCACCAACGCCAGCTATTCGAGCAAGACACCGGAGGACGCGGCGCGCTGGCGGGCGGCCTACCGCACCTGGCTGAACAGCCGCCTGAACGACAGTGACTGCGTGCAAATCCTCGCCGCCGAGCACAGGGAGTCCGGCCAGGTGCTGGGCTGCGCGACGGCCATCATCGACCAGCGCGCGCCGGCGCCGGGCTGCCTCAACGGCCTATCCGGCTGGGTGCAATCGGTGGTGGTGGAGCCGCAGTGGCGCGGCCGCGGCATCGCCAAGCAACTGATGCAGCACCTGCTGCGCTGGTTCGCCAACCGCGGCGTCGGCTGCGTGGTGCTGCAGAGCACCGAGGCCGCCGGCACGCTGTACCAGGCCCTGGGCTTCACCGCCAGCGACGAGCGCCTGCTGATCCGTCAGGAGGCCTCGGCATGAAGATCCTGATCATCGGCCTGGGCTACGCCGGCAACCGTTACCGCCGGGCCTTCGAACATATCGCCACGAGCACCGGCCTGCCGCTGTCGCTAGCCTATGTCGGGCGCCGGCGGAAGGCGACTGAGCTGCCCTACTTCGACAGCGTCCCCCGCGCGCTGGAAGTCTTTGCGCCGGACATCGTGGTGGTCAGCGTCAACGACCACAGCCATGCGCCCGTGCTCAAGCAACTGGCCGGCTACCGTGGCTTCGTGCTCTGCGAGAAGCCGCTGGTCACGCCGGGCGACGACCTGGACGAGCTGCTCGGTGCATTGGATCAGGTCGGCGGCTTTGCCCTGGATCTGGTGGAGCGCTACTCGGACGCAACCCAGCAGTTGCGCGACTGGGTCGGGCGTCACGACTGGCAACTGGTGCGGGCCAGCTTCCACTGGGGCAAGGACCGCATCAACGACTACCGCCCGACCTGCGGTGTGACCAGCGAGGTGATCCATGCCCTGGATCTGGTCGGCTGGATCTGCCCGCGCGCCGGCCAGCTCCAGCTCGGTGGCGTACTCGGCGTGCGTTCGGACTTCTCCATCTCCGGCGCAGAGGTACTCGACACCGTGCAACTCACCGCCAGCATGGGCGAAGCACGGGTCACCGGTTACGCCAGCTTCGTCAACATCGTGCGCCAGCGCACCCTGGACTACAGCTTCGTCGACCACGATGCCCGGCTGATCCATGCGCGCCTGGTGTTCGACACGCCGCGCTGGGATCAAGACCAGTTGCGGATCTGGACGCGCGGCGCCGACGGCGCCGAGGAGCTGTTGCACGAGTTCGCCACCGCCCCCGACGAGCCAGGCCTGGACACCCTGCACAAGCTCTCGCGGCTGTGCCGGCAGGTGGTGCGCGCCGTGGCGCTCAAGGAGCCACCCCGTCAGCCCTTCGCCGGCCTCGACACCGCAGTGACATTGCAGCGCCTGCTCAACGAGCTTGAAACCCATGCCCAAACCCCAGCACCGGCGCGCTACGTCCTTGGTGAGACGCGCGTGCTGCTGGCCGAGGACAGCGACCTGGAAAGCCTCGGATAAAACACGTTCACAAGGAGAAGACTATGTGTGGAATCGCTGGATGGCTGTCCTACAGCCAGAACATGGACGCGCAACGTGACACCCTGCAGCGCATGACCGACACCATGGCCCTGCGCGGTCCCGATGCCGGCGGGCTGTGGATCGACGGGCCGGTCGGGCTGGGCCATCGCCGGCTGTCGATCATCGACCTCGAAGGCGGTCGTCAGCCAATGACGGCAATGCATGGCGGCCTGCGTGAGGTCGCCGCCATCACCTACAGCGGCGAGGTCTACAACTTCCGCGAACTGCGTACCGAACTGCAACGGCGCGGGCACCACTTCGAAACCCGCAGCGACACCGAGGTGGTGCTGCGTGCCTATGTGGAATGGGGCGAGGGCTTCGTCGAGCGGCTCAACGGCATGTATGCCTTTGCCCTCTGGGACCTGCGCACGCAAGAGTTGCTGCTGATCCGCGACCGCATGGGCGTCAAGCCGCTGTACTACTACCCCACCGCGGACGGCGTGGTGTTCGGCTCCGAGCCCAAGGCGCTGCTGGCCAATCCGCTGGTGCCACGCAAGGTGCGCGCCGATGGCTTGCGCGAGATCCTGGAGATGGTGAAGACGCCAGGACATGCCGTATTCGCCGGCATGCGCGAGGTGATGCCGGGCGAGATCGTGCGGATCAATCGGCAAGGTCTCTTCCGCCGCCACTACTGGAAGCTGGAGGCGCGCGAGCACACCCATTCCCTGGACGAGACCATCCGCCATACCCGCGACCTGCTGGAGGACATCGTCGACCGCCAGATCGTCGCCGACGTGCCGCTATGCAGCCTGCTCTCCGGTGGCCTCGACTCCTCGATCATCACCGCACTGGCCTCGAAGAAGCTGCTCGCCGCCGGCAAGGAGAATATCCGCTCCTTCTCCGTCGACTTCGTCGACCACGGCAGTGGCTTCACCGGCGATGCGGTACGCGGCACGCCGGATGCGCCCTTCGTGCGCGACCTGGTGGAGAAGATCCGTTCCAGCCACCAGGAGATCGTTCTCGACAGCCGCGAGCTGGCTGATCCGGTGTTGCGCGCGCAGATCGTCCGCGCCCTTGACCTGCCGCCCGCCTTCTGGGGCGACATGTGGCCATCGCTCTATCGCCTGTTCCAGGAGGTACGCAAACACTCGACCGTAGCCCTGTCCGGCGAGAGCGCGGACGAGGTGTTCGGTGGCTACCGCTGGTTCCACGACCCTGAGGCGATCCAGGCCGACACCTTCCCCTGGCTGACCTCGGTCACCGGCAAGTACTTCGACGGCAAGCCCCTGTTCGACCCGGGCCTGCTGGCTCAACTGGATATGCAGGGATTCCTGCACGACAGCTACGCCCAGGCCATCGCCGAGGCGCCGGTACTGCCGGGCGAAAGTGCGGTGGACCGGCGCATGCGGCAAATGAGCTACGTCAACCTGACCCGTTTCGTACAGACCCTGCTGGATCGCAAGGACCGCATGAGCATGGCCGTGGGCCTCGAGGTGCGCGTGCCTTTCTGCGATCACCGCCTGGTCGAGTACGCCTTCAACATCCCCTGGGCGCTGAAGGCCTTCGACGGGCGGGAGAAAAGCATCCTGCGCGCGGCGACCCGCGACCTACTGCCGGAGTCGATCAGCGAGCGGGTCAAGAGCCCCTACCCCTCGACTCAGGACCCGGCTTACGAGCAGGCGCTGCGTGAGGCGCTGGCCGCCATCCAGGCTGATCGGAACGCGCCGGTGACGCCGCTGCTCGACAACGACCGAATCCAGCAAACCCTGGCCAGGCCGCTTGGCAGCGTCTCGCCCATGTACGAGCGCATGGGCATGGAGCTGGTGGTCGGCCTCAACACCTGGCTGGGCGAATACGACGTCAGCCTCGAACTCTAGTCCCCAACCGGATGCGGCCCCGGTTCGGGGCTGCATCCCTCGGTTCATCCACCCACGCAACTCCAATGGAGCGCAAGCGAGCCTGAGCATGCACACACCCAACCAATCCCCCATCTACTTGATAGCGCTGGGGGCCTTCGCCCTCGGCATGGCCTCCTATGTCACCGCCGGCCTGATCCCGATGATCGAGGCCTCCTTCGTGGTGTCCGTCGCGGTGGCCGCCCAGTTGGTCACCGCCTTCACCCTGGCCTATGGGCTGGGGTCACCGATCTTCGTCGCCCTCACCCCGGCCCATCGCCAGCGCGCCGGCCTGCTGCTGGCCCTGGGCCTGTTCGTCATCGCCAACGCGGCCAGTGCGCTGGCCGAGAGCTTTACCACGCTGATGGTTTGGCGCGCGATCGCCGGCATTGGCGCCGGCGTCTACCTGGCCATGGGCATTGGTGCCTCGGCCGCCGTATCGGCGCCGGAGCGCCGCGGCAAGGCCATCGCCATCATCATGGGTGGCATGGCCAGCGGCGTGGTGCTGGGCGTGCCGCTCAGCCTGCTGATCGCCGAGCAGATGGGCTGGCAAGCCGCCCTGTGGCTGGTCACGGTGCTCGGTCTGGTGGCCTTCTTCGGCCTGCTGCTCAAGCTCCCGGCATTGCCGGCGGCCACCGCCACCACCCTGGGCCAGAAGCTGGCGATCCTCGGCGACGGTCATGTGCTGGTGATCCTGCTGGTGTCCCTGCTCGCCGCCATCGCCAGTCTCGGCATGTACACCTTCATCGCCCCGCTGCTGGCTGACCCGGCCTATGGCGCGGTGCGTTCGGTGACGCCCTATCTCTGGGTCTGGGGCATCGGTGGTGTGCTGGGTAGCTTCCTGATTGGCCCGCTAGTGGATCGCATCAAGGGCCCGGTGCTGACCTTCGCCATCATGCTGATCCTCGCCGTTTCGCTGTTTGCGCTGCCGCTGACGGCCGCACTCAGCACCTGGCTGGTGATGCTGCCCATCGCGGTCTGGGGCGCTGTTGGCTGGGCCCTGCAAGTGCCACAGAACAACGAGCTGATCCTGGCGCGCCAGGCCCAGGGCGACGGCAACCTCGCCATCGCCCTGAATGAGTCGGCGCTCTACCTGGGCAGTGCCATCGGTGCTGCAGCAGGTGGTTTCGTGCTGCTGTTGCAAATGCCCACCTGGACCCTGGCCGCCTTCGCTGGCGGTGTCGCTGTGCTGGGCGCCCTGCTGCAGATCGTCAACCTGCGTCGCCAACCGCGCTGGACCGGCAGGGTTCAAGCCGAACCCTACAACTGAGCCATAAGAAGGAGGAAGGGCTGTGGAACTGCGCCACCTTCGCTGTTTCATCGCCGTTGCAGAAGAACTGCACTTTGCGCGCGCGGCCGCGCGCCTGCACATCGAACAGTCGCCCCTCTCACGGATCATCAAGGAACTGGAGTACCGCCTGGGCGTCCAGTTGTTCGAGCGCACGACGCGCCGCACGCGCCTGACCTGGGCGGGCAAGGTGTTGCTGGAGGAAGCCCGCCGCGTGCTGGCGGTCGTCGACCAGGCCAAGGCCAGCGTGAAGAGCGCGGCGGCTGGGTATCGCGGACGCATCCGCGTGGCCCTGTCGGACGGCATCCCCCAGGCACGCCTGGCCGCCCTGCTCGCCCAATGTCGCGAGGAAGAGCCGGAGATCGAGATCTGCCTGTCGGACGTCACCTTCAGCGAACAGGTCCGAGGTTTGAATGACGACCTGTTCGATATTGGCCTGGCTCAGTCGGATGAGGTCGGTGATGGGCTGATGGCCGAGCCGGTCTGGTTCGATCCGCTGGTGGTGGCAGTGCCGACCCGTCATCCCCTGCTGAGCTATCGACGCGTGCCACTCGAGGAGGTCGTGCGCTACCCGCTGGTGCTCTGCGATCCGAAGGTCTGCGAAGGGTTCTGGCAGCAATTGCAGCGTGTGCTGGGCGCCGTGGATACGCGCCTGACCATCGCCGACCGTGTCCCCACCCTGGACCTGATGATGGCGCTGGTGGCGGCAGGTTACGGGCTGGGATTCTCCAGCCTGGCGCGCATCACCGAACTCAACAATCCGGACGTCGTGGCCCGGCCGCTGGCCGGCTGTCCCGCGATGCTGACCACCTACCTGATACGGCGACACGGTGAACCGGCCGAGCAGTTGGCGCGGTTTATCGGGAGGGTGAGTCCGGAAGCAAACCAGGCGTTGCTGCCTGATCACGCATCACAGAAGGAGATTGCTTGATGAAGAAGATGTCGTTGCTGCTGACCGCCATGGTGTTGGGCGCATGCGAAAAACCGATGCCGGTTGAATCGGCTGAAACGCTTGCCGAGAATCCCAAGCGCCTCGATGAGTTGCGACTGCAGTGTCGAGATGATCAAGCGAAGCTGGGTGAGGCCCAATGCAATGCGGTTGGCCACGCCCAACGCATACGCTTTATGGGCAAAGGCACGCCTTACACTCCATACCCCGTCAAGCTCTTCCACTCTGGCGCCGAAGATGGACGCTAGCCCAGACATCCTCGTGACCGCCGCCCGTATCTACAGATTCAAATATGTCAAATCTGCCTCGACATAGAATCGAGGGGCTCTCCCTGACGGCAGCAGCAATCCAAGCTCAGGACCTTTCGAAAAGCCAATGCACAGCCGACCTGCCTGCAGCACTGAATATCCTGGACAAGTGGAAGGTCTCCTGCGAGCAGGCTTGCCAGGTACTGCGGATTTCCCGCAGCACCTATAACCGTGCCAGCCAGAAGCATTCAGCCCCGGCAGTGAGCCTGGACGCCGATCAGATGCAGCGCATCAGCCTTGTGCTGAATATTCACGCGGTCCTGCGTTTGGTGTTCGACGACCCCGACAACGACTACGGCTTCCCCTCGATGGAGAACCGCAACGAGTTCTTCAATGGGCGTACGCCGCTCGAAATCATGGTGCAGGGCGACATGGTCACGCTGTACGAGCCGTTCCGGCAGATTGATGCGCAATGGAGTACCCAGGGTGATGCTGAGCGATCTCCCCATCTTGGAAGGTGGAAGCCCGCAGGCCTACTGCTTGGCCAATTCCACGCGTTCCCACCGACGAAGACCACGAACTGCTATCCACAACAGGCAAAAACCGGCCATATACGGACACTCAATTGTCTACTTACAATCAGGCTGGCGAAGCAGGCTGGAAGTGAGCACCTGTTTGAAGACTGCCAACAGCTTTACCTCCGATAACGCAGGGCTTCTACCAACAAGGCAAAGGCGGGAGAGGCCTGTCGGCGGTTCGGGTAGTAGAGGTGATAACCGCCAAAGTTTGGTGCCCACTCGACCAGCACAGCCTGCAGACACCCATCGTCGAGATGCGGCTGGACCATAGACTCAGGCAGATACGCCAGGCCACAGCCTGCCAGCGCCGCGTCGAGAATAGGCAAGATACTGCTGAACACCACCTGCCCCTCTACTCGTACGCTGATTTCACGCCCCCCCTTCGTGAATCGCCAGGGGAAAATGCCTCCCGGTAAGCGCAAATTGATGCAGTTGTGGCTGGTAAGGTCTTGGGGTTTGCGTGGCCTGGAATGAACGGTGAAGTACTCGACCGAGCCAACAACAAACATGCGGATATCCGGGCTGATCGGCATGGCAATCATGTCTTTGGCAATCAGCCCACCACGGCGTACACCGGCATCGAAACGCTCACCAACAATCTCGTTGAGGCCGTAGTCGGTATTCAGTTCCACGCGGATGTCGGGGTACTCGGCGAGAAATGGCTTGATGGCAGGCCAAAGTACCGTTCCGACAGCGAACTCGTCGGCAGTGATACGGACAGTGCCGGCCGGCTTGTCACGCAACTCACTGAGGGTCTCCAGCCCGGCTTCGATGTCTTCCAGGGCCGGGCCGATGACGGCCAGCAAACGCTCACCCGCCTCGGTCGGTGCAACGTTGCGGGTGGTGCGGGTCAGCAGGCGGATGCCGAGACGTGCCTCCAGCGCGCGAATGGTTTGGCTCAGGGCGGATTGCGATACGCCCAGTTCGCCCGCCGCCCGAGTGAAACTGCGAGCACGAGCGACTGCCATGAAGGCATTCAGGTCATTCAGGTTTTCGGAAGTCATTCATTAGCACGTCTAATGTGTTCGTTCGGATTTTAGCGACTAATCAACAGAACGCTCCATCTATAGCCTGTGCGTCATGTCCAACCCACCAGGGAAACGCCCATGAAACAGGCCATCACCTTCAAGAACCGCCAACTGGAAGTCGCCGCCGATCTCTACCTGCCCGCGGACTTCGATCCGCAGAAACGCTACGCGGCCATCATCTGCGCGCACCCCATCAGCAGTTGCAAAGAGCAGACATCCGGCCTTTACGCCAGCAAACTTGCCGAGCTGGGTTATGTGGCCCTGGCATTCGATGCGTCTTTCCAGGGCGCCAGTGACGGCGAACCGAGCTACCTGGAAGACCCTGCCACCCGCATCGAGGATTTCCGCTGTGCGGTGGACCACCTGGTTACCCTGCCCTATGTGGACGAAAACCGTATCGGCGCCCTGGGTATCTGTGGCGGAGGCGGTTACGCGGCCAGTGCAACCATGACGGAACGCCGTATCAAGGCACTGGGAACCGTGGTGCCGGCCAACTATGGCCGCCTCATGCGCGAGGGCGATCACAGTTCGGACGCGGCGCTGAGAACGCTGGACGCCATCGCCCAGCTGCGTACCGCCGAAGCTCGTGGCGCAGAGCCTTTTATCACCACTTACATCCCCGACTCGGTGGAGGCGCGTCTCCAGGCCGGCATCACCGACATCGACATCGTTCAGGCCGTCGAGTACTACCGCACACCACGGGGACAGCATGGTCACTCCCCCAATCGCCTGCTTCTGTCCGGCTGCGCCCCGGCCGTTGGCTTCGATGCCTTCCACCTGGCCGAGCAACTGCTGACCCAGCCGCTGCAGGTGATTGTCGGCAGCGTGCCCGGTGGCTTCGGCTCCTATCGCGATGGTTTCGAGCTGTTCAATCGCGCGCGCTCGGCGCACAAGCATATTCGGGTGGTCGAGGGAGCCAGCCACTACGACCTCTACGATCAGCCGGACGCGGTCGCCCAGGCCATCGAGCAGTTGCAGAGCTTCTACCGGGACAACCTCTGAGTCCCGGTTTACAGCACCTCCCCCCACATTCCCCCCGGCTGAGGGGGATGTGATTGGCGCCGGTTTCCCTACCCTTGGAGTGCGCGCAATCAGGTTTGCTTCGTTTGATGCCACCCCAAGGATCTTCTCCATGACAAGAAAAACAGTAACGGTCTTTTCGGCTACAGGCGTGGCGGGTAGCGCCTGCGTCGAGGAGCTTCTGGCACAGGATCTGTTCAACGTTCGCGTACTGCTTCGCGAAGGCAATCTCCGCGAAAAGTCCTCGTCCGGTCTCATGCTGACCACCGAGGAGAAGCAGAAGAAGTGGGCGGATTGGCAGGAGCGTGGAGTCGAGTTGCGCTCAGCGGATATCAACAACGTCGAAGAACTGGTTCCGGCGCTGGAAGGAACCGACTACCTCGTTTCCTGCGTGCCGCTTTATGCAACCGAATCCCAGTACCCGCTGATCTACGCTGCACGAGCAGCTGGCGTGGAGCGTTTCGTACCCTCCGAATTCGGTTTCATCTATGAGTGGGAGTCCCGCCAACCCACGCTCACCGTGCATAGCCGGATCGCTCGCCAGAAGGTTTTCATCCAGAGGATGATCGAGATGGCAGGCCTGGATTACACCATCATTCCCGCCGGGCTCTGGCCCGAGTACTACATGCAGGAACCCGTGGGGATCATGGGTGACGGCGACCAGAAATTCTCCTGGTCCACGGGCAAGGATGTCGGCCGGATCATTCCCCATGTACTGGCCCATCCCGCTTCACGTAATGCTATCTGCCCCGTGGCCGCTACCGCCTATTGCTCCTGGAACGAGCTGCTCGATGTTCGCGAGCGCGTACTGGGCCGCGCAGTCGAGCGCAAGTACATGAATGGCGCTGAATGGAAGGCAGCCTACAACGCCGCTCCTGACGGCCCCATGAAAACCATCCTCGGCATTGGCGTCGCCGCGACCGAGCAGCCTGAGGGCATGCCGCTCTGGGCCAACTGGAACGGACTGTACCTGCCGGAGTTCAAGGGCACGCCCCTGGAGGAGCTTTTCGTGGACTACATCGAGCCCTTCACCGCCGCCCTGCAGTCGTCGGCGAACTGATCTGGCCGGAAAGTCGGAGGTCGGGGCTGCCCTATGGTCGTGTCCAGTCAGCCCCGGACACCGCTGATGCCTTCCGGGCCAATCGGCAACATTGACAACAAGAGCACGCCCGCCGTATCGCCCGGACCGTGCCTTCTTCTTACCGTCGGGAATTCCCAGAATGATCACCCATGCTCGCTGGCTCATGGGCACTGCCGCCCTCTTCAACTGGTCCGTCGTACTTGGTTTTCTGTTCCTGAACACCCAACTCGGCGTGCTGCTCCATCTTGATAGCTCCAGCGGCAGCAACCTGGCGATGCGCGACCTCGCGCTTGCACTCGTCGCGACCTTCGGGATCGCATACTTCTTCGCCGCAATCAATCCCGTACGCGGCCGGCCGTACATCGTCCTCGGCGCAGTTGGCAAAGCCTTCGCCTCGCTGACGATCTTCATCCACTGGCTGGCCGGGAACATCGGCTGGCAACTGCCAGTGCTACTGCTTGGCGACGTGCTCTACAGCCTGCTATTCATCCACTTTCTGCGCCGCTACTGAGTATCCAGGGCAGGTGGCCAAAGGCCTCTCCCGGAATCCTGCCCCCACCCCCAGCCAGGAACATCGACGATGAACAGTCCCGAGATATTCGTTGCCAGCGCAGTTCGCACCGCCATCGGCACCTTCGGCGGAACCCTGAAGGACACGCCACCCGCTCGCCTCGCCACGCTGGTCGCCCAGGCGGCCCTGTCGCGCGCGGGCTGCGACCCGCAGTGGGTGGAGCACGTGGTGTTCGGCAACGTCATCCCCACCTGCCCCGCGGATGCCTACATAAGCCGTGTAGCGGCCCTGCAGGCCGGCATTCCCAAAGAAACGCCGGCCTTCATGGTCAACCGCCTGTGCGGCTCCGGCCTGCAGGCCATCGTCAGCGCCGCCCAGGGTCTGTTGCTGGGTGATGGGCGGATCGCCATCGCCGGTGGCGCCGAGTCCATGAGTCAGGCGCCCTACCTGGTACCGGGCGCACGTTGGGGCGCGCGCATGGGGGACACGCCGATGTTGGACTTCATGCTCGGCGTACTTCATGACCCGCTGCACCGCATCCACATGGGAATCACGGCGGAGAATGTGGCCAGACTGTACGGCATCACTCGGGAAGATCAGGACGAACTTGCCCTGCAAAGCCAGCGGCGAGCCGCTCGGGCCATTGCCGAAGGGCGCTTCGACAGCCAGATAGTTCCTGTGGAACTCCAGACCCGCAGAGGCGTAACCCAATTCGACGTGGACGAGCATGTACGCGCGGAGGTGACCCTGGAACAGCTCGCGAAGATGAAACCGGCTTTCTCCGAGGGTGGCACGGTCACCGCCGGCAATGCCTCGGGACTCAATGACGGTGCCAGCGCCCTGCTCCTGGCCACCGGCGATGCGGTGAAGGATCTGAATCTGCGTCCCTTGGCCAGGCTCGTGACGTACGCCCACGCGGGTGTCGAACCGACACTGATGGGACTCGGCCCCATTCCGGCAACGCGTCTGGCGCTCCAGCGCGCTGGCCTGAGGGTGGATGATATCGATGTCATCGAATCCAACGAAGCCTTTGCCGCCCAGGCCTGCGCAGTTGCCAGGGAACTGGGGTTCGATCCGGACAAGGTGAATCCCAATGGCTCAGGCATTTCCCTGGGTCATCCGGTAGGCGCGTCCGGCGCCATCATCGCCACCAAGGCAGTCCATGAACTTCAGCGGATCAAGGGCCGATTTGCCTTGGCCACCATGTGCATCGGCGGCGGACAAGGGATCGCCGTCATCTTCGAACGCGTCTGATGGAGCCGGTCAGGGAGTTCGCCGAGATTCAGCCCACGACACGAATCTCGAGCTCCCTGACGGCTCCTTCGGCGCGTCTCGCCTGCGCATCAGCGTCACCCGGCCTGGACCAGGCCCGCATCAAAGGTGCCTGAAACATGAGCACAGCCAAGTGCATGGAACCCACCTCGACACCCACCGGCTCGCGCTTCGCACGCAACCGGCCAAAAGCCCTCCAGCTGTTCGCCGAACGCGGCTTCGCCCAGGTCAGCCTGCGCGAACTGGCCAGCCACCTCGAACTCACCGCCGGCTCGCTCTACAACCACTGTTCGAGCAAGGAAGAGCTGCTGCTGGAGTTCATCGAAGAGCATTACATGGCAATGCTGTCGTTGTTCGACCGCCGCTATCGCCGGGAATCCCCCGCTGCCACCCTGCAGGTGGTAGTCCAGGGGTTGGTCTCGCTTCACCAGTCGCATCCCCTGCACTTCCAATTGGCGACCCGCGAAACCGGATGCCTGAAACCAAACCAGCGACTCGCCATCGATCGACTCCGCCAGCAACTTCGGCAACAGCTCAATTCCCTGCTGTGCGCCGCGGGACTCGCAGCCCCCGGGCAAGTCGATGCTCCGGCGCTGGAGCTTTTCGAGCATCTGCCGCTCTGGTTGGCGAGTTATCCGCTGGATGAACGGCAACGCTGCGCGGCACTCATGCGCCATCTGACTGCCACCCAACCCACCTTTGAGACAAGGCGATGAACAGCTACAAAGCTCCTTTACGCGACATCAACTTCCTCCTCACCGATGTCTTCAACGCGGGCGCCCTCTGGGCAAGTTTCCCGAAACTGGAAGGTTCGCTGGACGAGGCCATCGCCGGCGCGGTGCTGGAAGAGGCCGGCAAGCTGGCCGGCGAAGTGCTCGCCCCTCTCAACCGCAGTGGTGACGAGGAAGGCGCGCAGTGGCGCGACGGCGTGGTGACAACCCCTTCCGGCTTTCGCGAGGCGTTCGCCACCTATGCCGACGGTGGCTGGATCGGTTTCACCGGTAATCCAGCCTTCGGCGGCCTGGGCATGCCCAAGATGCTCGCGGTGCATGTCGAGGAAATGCTCCATGGGTCCAACTCCAGCTTCGCCCTGTACTCGGTGCTGAGCAGTGGTGCCTCCCTGGCCATCGACGCCCATGCCTGTGAAGAACTGAAGACAAAGTACCTGCCGAACATCTATGCAGGCGTCTGGGCCGCCTCCATGTGCCTGACCGAACCCCACGCCGGCACAGACCTCGGCCTTATCCGCACCCGGGCCGAATCCCAGGCCGATGGCAGCTACAGGATAAGCGGCACCAAGATCTTCATCACCGGCGGTGAGCACGACCTGACCGAAAACATCATCCACCTGGTACTGGCCAAGCTGCCGGACGCTCCTGCGGGCCCGAAAGGCATCTCCCTGTTTCTGGTGCCCAAGGTGATGGTCGCGGCCGACGGCTCCCTGGGCGAGCGGAACGCCCTGTCCTGCGGTTCCATCGAGCACAAGATGGGCATCAAGGCCTCGGCCACCTGCGTGATGAACTTCGACGGTGCCACCGGCTGGCTGGTTGGCGAGGCGAACAAAGGCCTGGCGGCCATGTTCACCATGATGAACTACGAACGCCTGACCGTCGGTATCCAGGGAGTCGGCTGCGCCCATGCGTCCTATCAGACTGCCGTGGCCTATGCGAAGGAGCGCCTCCAGAGCCGCTCCCCCAGTGGCGCGATTGCCGTGGACAAAGTCGCCGACCCGATCATCCATCACCCCGATGTGCGCCGCATGCTGCTGACCATGAAAGCCCTGACTGAGGGCGGCCGGGCTCTGGCTACCTACGTTGGAGCCCAACTGGACATCGCCAAGCATGGCGTCACTAGAGAGCAGCGCGCAGAAGCAGACACCCGCGTGGCACTGCTCACACCAGTGACCAAGGCATTTCTTACCGACACCGGCCTGGAGAGCTGCGTGCATGGCCAACAAATATTCGGCGGCCACGGCTACATTCGCGAATGGGGCCAGGAGCAACGGGTGCGTGACGTGCGCATTGCGCAGATCTACGAAGGCACCAATGGCATCCAGGCCCTTGACCTCCTAGGCCGCAAGGTCCTCGGCGATGGTGGCAAGGCGGTGGATGGTTTCCTGAGCGAGATCCGCCGGCACGCAGCTGAGCCCCACGTGGAGCATCGCGATGCGCTGCTGGCGGCTGTAAATGAACTGGAGGATGTCAGCCGCTGGATAGCTGACCGGGCCGCGGCTGACCCGCGCCAGGTCGGCGCGGCGTCGGTGGAATACTTGCACCTGTTCGGTTACGTGACCTACGCCTACCTCTGGTCGAAGATGGCCAGCGCCGCCCAGGCCAATCTTGCCGCTGACCCTGACTTCTACTCGGCCAAGCTGGCCACCGCCAACTTCTACTTCGAGCGCCTGCTGCCGCGCATCGAAGGGCTGAGCGCCTGTCTGCGCGGTGGTGCGGCCTGCCTTTACGAACTCGCTACCGAACAGTTCTAGCGCTACCTGTGCTCGCTCCAGAGCTTGCGTTAAAGTGGTTGGCGCACTTTGCTGCACCAACCACAACAAGAATAAGCAGGCCCCCAATCCGTGTTGATCACCAAGCTCCTGCCCCCGCGTTACCACCAAGCCCCACTGCTGCGCGAGCGTCTGCTCGATCGTCTGAACAACGTGGCCTACCAACGCCTGATCCATCTTCGAGCACCCGGAGGCTTCGGCAAGACCACCCTGCTGACGCAATGGCGAAAGGTCCTGATCGAGCAGGGGCACAAGGTCGGCTGGATCAACCTGGACGAAAGCGACAGTGAAGAAAGCCAGTTCCTCGGCTATTGGGTCGCGGCCCTGAAGCAGGCCGACTGCCCGGTCCCGCAGCAACTGATGGACACCTATGAGCGCGGGCGTCCGGAGTCCCTGGACAACTTCCTGACCGTGCTGGTCAACGTGCTCGCGGAGTTCGAGCACGAGCTCTACCTGATCCTCGACGACTACCATTGCATAGACAATCCGCGCATTCATGAACTGCTTGGCCGCATGGTGAAATACGCGCCCGCCAACTTCCACCTGGTCATCACCTCCCGCACCGAACTGCCCGCGTGCCTGGAGGAGCCGCGCCAGAAGAGCCGTGGCAACGAGCTCAATGTCCGCAGCCTGCGTTTCTCCGAAAGCGAAACCCAGGCCTTCCTCGCCGAGCGCATGGCGATCCCGGTGAGCGCCGAATCCTGCCGGGCCCTGTTCGAGGCCACCGAAGGCTGGATCGCCGGTATCCAGATGTTGGCGATGTCCAACGAGCTGAAGGATCCGGACCTGGCGGACTGGAACAAAGGCCTCTATCCCCTGGCGGAAACCATCCTGGAGAGCACCCTGAGCAACCTGCCCCGGGACACCCAGGACCTGCTGCTGCGGCTTTCCGTGCTGGATCGGTTCAACGTGGAACTCTGCGAGGAGGTGCTGGGCGTCAGGAATGCCCAGCACATGCTCGAAAGCCTGGCTGCAGATGGCCTGTTGCTGGTGCCGCTGGACCACGACGAACAGTGGTATCGCTTCCACGCCCTGTTCAGCGAGCACCTCCGGCAACGTCTCGCCAAGCGCGTGGTGGCAAGCCTTGGCGACCTGCACCAGCGGGCGCAGCGTTGGCTGGACACGGAAAGCGCCCAGACCCGCCCCAGCCTTTCGTCCTTCCTGCGCGAGTGCAAGAGCGAGCTCAACGCCATCGACCTGCCTTCCTTCCACTACCGCGCCAGCCTGTGGTTCGAACGCAAAGGCCATCTCGTCGAGGCCGTACAACATGCCCTGGCCTCCGAGGGTGAAGAGCGTGCCTATGACCTAATCGACCGCTGCGTCATGAACGTGCTGGCAACCGGCGACCTCAACACCATCCTGGCCTGGACCGACAAAGTGCCTGCAGCAGAGCTCGCCCGCCGTTGGCATCTGCGCGTTGCGCGCTTCTGGGCCATGGTACTGGGCGGGCTCCACCTCCAGAATGCACGCCAGGAATTGCACGAGCTGAATCAGGCCGTTGGCATCGTGGGTGGTATCAGTGCCTTCGAGTACCAGGTCTGCCTGCGCACCTTCGACGCACTCAGCGGCGACAGCCTGTCCACCCTCGAACTACTCAACCACTGGCCGCCCAGTGGCGACATCTACCACAACGGCGTCGCCTGCAACGCGCTGATCTACGCCCTGGCCACCGCCTCGCGCTTCGACGACGTGCCCAACATCCTGGTCCACCACCCCGAACCACCGCCCAGCGCCACGCGCGGCTTCACCTACGCCTACCGGCAATCCATCATCGGCTGGGTCCAGTTCCTTAAGGGCAACCTCGCCAAGGCGAGCAGTAGCCTCAGCGAAGCACTGCAGCGGTTGGACGAGAGTTTTGGCAGGCGCTCCGCCCCCTCCTGCGTGGTGTCGGGTTACCTGGCCGAATCGCTTTACGAAAGCAACGACCTGGGCGCCCTGAAGGCCCTGCTCAGTGGCCGACTGGAGGTCATGAACGAACGGGTATTCTTCGAGAGCTATATCCGCTCCCTCCTGGCCGGGGCGCGCCTGCAACACCTGCAAGGCAACGACGATGCCGCCCACGAACTGCTGGAGCGCCTGCGCCTCTTTGGCCAGAGCACGGACCTGCACCGGCCTGTCGCCGCCGCCTTGGCCGAACGCATCCGCCTGCTGTTGCTGGCCGGCGATCCGCAGGGAGCGAGGCGATTGCAGACCCAGCTGGAGCAGTTGGCGGCCTCGTATGACGCACCGCTGACGCCGGCAGCGATGGGGAGCACCTTCGACATTCCCGTCCTCGCCCTCCTCGCGCGCGCCCGCTGTGCGCTGAACGAAGGGGATGCCCCGGAAGCCCTGGACCAGCTGGATCGACTCTCAGGCCTGACAGCGGAGCTGCGCCTGGACTACTTCATCAAGGTGCGCCTGCTGCGTTGCCTGGCGCTATACCAGTTGGACGATCCCGATTGGCCCGACGCGCTGAGGCAACTCCTGGAGGTCAGCGCGCGCTGCCAGATGATCCGCAGCGTCTGCGACGAGGGGTTGCAATCGCAGCAGATGCTGCAAGCGATGGCGGGCAAGCTGTCCACCCCAGCCCTGGAAGAGCATCTGGCCAACATCCTCGGGGGATTCCAGCAGGCTCGTCAGGCACAACCCTCCCGGCAGCACACCGAGTACAACCTCAGTGGCCGCGAACAGGACATCCTCGAGCTACTGGTGCAGGGCATGCCGAACAAGCGCATCGCCCAGGCCCTGAATATCTCGGCGGAAACCGTGAAGTGGTACCTCAAGAAGCTCTTCGCCAAGCTGAATGTGAGCGACCGGGTGCATGCCATTGACAAGGCCCGCCGCGAAAAGCTCGTCTGCGACAAGGGCTCGGGCTGAGCCATCAGCCGCAAAATTTCCTGGAAATCTCCTGCAGGGTGGAATCACCGCCCGCAGGAGCATGCTTTGCGCGCCAGCCCAATGACGCGTTCGCTACCACCATTCAAAAGAATCGTCCTGCGCGAATGACCAGCAAAAAAAACGGCGTGAGCGGGTTCACTCACGCCGCAAAAGTCCAAAGCGATCAGTGGCGCACGATCACCTTGGCCAAACCGTCACGCTCCATGGCTGCCAGCAGATAGCGCGCACCAAAGGCCTTCGCCGGGCTGACGAAGCCGGCCGCGGTCAAGTCCCCGGACAGAATGCGCTCGATCCCGGCAACGGCCACCGACCCCGCCTGCTCGTAGCCGCAGTTGCCCTGGAGGATGACCGTCGACTGGCTTATCGGCCCGCTACCGTGGCAGGAAATCACTGCACGGCAGAGGTCCGGGTTCTCGCGAGGGGGCTCACTGGGTGTCCACTCATGGCCCCAGCCGTTGGTGACGGCTTCCTGCTCCTCCGGCGACTTGTGCTTGTGTACATCGTTGAACTCGCGCGCCAGCTTCAACACATTGCTCATCACCTGCGGATTGCCGAAGTTCACCAGCATGCTGCAGTTGCGCACGCGCGGATCGTCGACGTACCACACCGGCTCACCGCCGCCGCTCCACGGCAGGCAATCGAGCACCTGGTGGAAGGTCGGTGCCACCGCCTGGTACGCAGTCGCCGGCTCCCAGGGCACCAGCTGCTTCTGCGCCAGGTGGTACTGCGGCTGGCAGCACATGCGCAGGAAGGACAGGGTCGAGCTCACCGAAGGCAGAGAACCGCGCGTCACATAGACAAGGTCCAGGGTATCGATTCCCGGGGTTTCCAGACAGACTTCCGCCGCCAGGTGGCCGGAAGCCCACATGAAGGCCAGGGCCGGTATCAGCAACAGTCCGCGCTCGGCGTACGCCGAGGCATAACGCTCGCGCAGGAACAGCATCCAGTCCTGCTCGCCGGTGCTGTCCAGGTAATGGCAGCCGGCCTCCAGGGCCGCCTGGACTACCGGCTCGGCCAACTGCATGAACGGGCCGACGGTGTTGTAGATCACACTCTTGCCTTCCAGGAAGGCGCTCAGCGCCTCCTTCTCGTTCGCTACCTCGGCTACCTCGTAGCGAGCGTCTTTGAGCTCCGGCAGCGTAGCGAGCTGCTCACGGATCTTCGCCGCGCTGCGCCCAGCCGCAATGAAGGGGATGTTGCGCCCGGCCAGATGGCGGGAAATCAGCTTCCCGGTGTAACCACTGGCGCCATACACCACGACTTTGATATCGGACATTTCTTGTTCTCCGGTTTCACGCTTGTTGTTGTGATCTGCTGGAAAAGACCGCCTGCGCCGCCAGTTCGCATTCGAGCTGCTCGCGCAGCACGCGCTCGAGGGGCTTCTCCGAAGCGGTCTTGGGAATTTCATCGACCCGCTGCACGTGGCTGGGGATCAGGTTGCGCGGCAGGTGGCGGGCGCAATGCGCCAGCAGCTGGCGAATGTCCAGGGCGCGACCTGGCGCCTGGACCACGGCGGCGACGATTTCCTTTTCGCCTGGCGCACACGCCGGCGTGCCGCGGCCGTAGACGAACACGTCGGCGACCTCATCGGCTTCGGCGATCACCTTCTCGATCTGCGCCGGGTCGATGAATTCGCCGTTACGGCGGATGCCACTGCCGTCGCGGTAGTCGAAGTACACCCAGCCCTGCTCGTCCTTGTGTCCGATGTCGCCAGAGTGGAACCAGCCACCACAGGTTTTCGCTGCGGAAGCCTCCGGGTTGTTCAGGTAGGCCACGGGGGGATGGTCGTCGCCCGATGCTGCACGGAAGCAGATTTCCCCGCGCAGGCCCGCTGGCAGCTCCTGCCCCTCCTCATCCAGGATTGCGCAGCTGAGATGGGACGGCGGCTTGCCGATCGAGCCCATGGGACCAGCGCCTGGGGGATTGAGAGTCAGGCCCCCTTCCGCCGTTCCGTAGAACTCGAAAATCTCGACGTTGAAGCGCGCCGCGAAATCCTTCCAGATACTGGCCGGCATGCCCGCGCTGAACACGTAGCGAACCGGGTTGTCGGCGTCGTCCGGGCGCGGCGGCTCGGAATAGACGGCGGTAGTCATGCCACCCAGCAAGTTGAAGACCGTGCATTGGTGACGACGCAGGATCTCCCACAGACGAGACTTGGTGAACTGCCGGCTGATTACCGCGCGCAACCCCAGGTACAGCGCATTGCCCAAGGTGATGCACTGGGCATTGGCGTGAGTCAGGCTCAGCCCTGTGTAGGGTCGGTCGCCAGGGCGCAATCCCACCTGTTCGCCTAGCCCGGCGATGGCCGCGAAGCGCGCATAGGGGGCCACGATGGCCTTGGGATTCCCGGTAGTGCCGGAGGTGAACAGCAACTGCATCGGTTGCCGCAGATCCGTTGCCCGAACGGCAAGATCCGGGACACGATCTTCCAGCACATCCTGCAGGGCGCGTACGCGCACCTTCGGATGCGCACGCAACTCGTGAGCGTCTCCACCAGTGTCCAGCACCCAGAGCCACTGCAACTGCGGCAGGGCATCCACCAGCTCGAGGACAGCCGACAGCGCATGGTCGGCGACTATGGCACCGCGACAGCCGGAGAAGGACAGCAGGTACTGCAGCTTGTCGCCACTCGCACGGGCATCGATGGGAACGAAGACCGTGTTGGCGATGGACGAACCCACCATGGCCTCGACGAACTCGGGGTGGTTGAACATGATCAGGGCGAATGCCTCGCCCTGGGCCATGCCCTCGTCGTCCAGGCCGGCGGCGATGCGCTGGCCGTTCTCCCAGAGCTGGCGATAACTGCGGGTGCAGTCACGCAACTGTTGATCAGCATCGACATGGACGAAGGTCAGCACATCCAGATCGGGGGTTTCTTCGACCTTGCGACGGATCACGTTCGCCAGGATCAGTGAAGCGTTGTTCTGCATGGGGTCCTCCTAGCGGGTCAGTACGGTCATGCTCATCACCGCGGCATCCGCGCCGATGAATCCACCGCCGTTTTCAGCCAACCCGACGCGGGCCCCCTCGACCTGGCGCGCACCGCAATTGCCACGCAACTGCTCGACCAGCTCGAAGACCTGGCCCAGACCAGTCGCGCCGATGGGGTGCCCCTTGCGGTTGAGGCCGCCCGACACGCTAACCGGGATGCGTCCACCCAACTCGGTCGCGCCGGATTCCAGCAGGGCCACGCCTTGGCCACGTCCGCAGAGGCCCAGGCTCTCGTAGTACATGAGCTCGGACGCGGAGGAAGCATCGTGCAGCTCCACCAGGCTGAGATCACGCGGGCCTACTCCGGCCGCCTGGTACGCCAGGTCGGCGGCCCAACGGGCCACTTCCGGCATGTCCTCATCGACGTAGTCGTAGCCGCTGACGATCATCGATGCGGCGACCCGGATGGGTTGCCGTGCCACGAGGCGCTTCAACGCCGCCTCGGAGACGATCACTGCCGCCGCCGCGCCATCGCCGATGGGCGAACACATCGGCAGGGTCAGCGGATCAGCGATCTTGCGCGCGGCGAGAATCTGCTCGACCGTCAGCACATCCTGGAACTGGGCGCGTGGATTGAGCGCGCCATGCCGGGAGTTCTTCGCCGTGACCATCGCCAGATGGCGTGGTTCGCCACCGGCCATGGCCAGGTAGTCGCGTGCCCAGGTGGCATAGATATCCATGAACAGCGATCGGTCCTTGCCAGCCTGGGCGAGGTCGACCTGAGCCCCGGAGCGACGGATGCCCTCCCGCAGGAAGCCGAGCACGGCGTCCTGCTCATCCACGTCCACGCAGCCATCGAACACGGAGAAAGTGCGCACCTTGTCGTCGTGATAGAGCTTCTCGAAGCCGGCCGCGAGCACGATGTCGTAAAGCCCGTGGGTCACCATGGTGCAGGCCTGCTGGAAGGCCGTGGAGGCCGTCGCGCAGGCGTTTTCCACATTGACCACCGGAATGCGCCCTACCCCCAGCCCGCGCAGCACCGCCTCGCCGGCGATGCACACCTGCCCGGTGATGACCGGCGCGGCGCCGGTGCCCATCCAGGCGGCGTTGAGCTGGCCGGCTTCGATGCCGGCATCGTCCAGTGCCTGCTTGATTGCCTCGCGCGCCAGGCTGTTCAGGCTACGGCCCAGGTGCTTGCCGAAGCGGGTCATGCCAACGCCGATCACGTAGGCGTTCTGCCGGGCATTGCGGACCAGTTGCCGGTCCAGTTCCACGTTCACGCTCCAGCTCATCACAGCCACTCCGGGTTGATCAGGTTGTAGCCGCCCTTGATCGCCAGCACCTGGTTGCAGCCGTCCTCGATCATCGAGGCCCGGGCATCGCGGAAGATCTTCTCAACCGGGTACTCGCAGGTCAGGCCATTGCCACCGAACATCTGGATCGCATCGCTGGCGACCTCGAAGGCGTGCTCGGTAGCGGTGACCTTGGCCAGCATGGCGGCCTGCAAGGCAGGCACCGGCTCGAAGGCATTGAAACGGGCGACACGGCGGGTCAATGCCTGGGCAGACTCGACCTTGCGCAGCATGTGGAACAGACGTCGTGCCACGTCCTGGTGGCGAATGATCGGCAGGCCGCCCTGCTTACGCTCGTGGGCATAGGCCAGGGCATGGTCATAGGCAGAGCGCGCCACGCCACTGAAAGTTGCGCCCATCAGCAGGTTGGCATCGGTATGGATGGCGTAGACCGCGCGCTTGAAATCCTCCGGCCCGGCCAGCAGGTGGTCGATGCTGACCTTGACGTTGTCGAAATACAGCTCGCCCTGCGGCAGTGCGCGCTGGCCGATCTTTTCCAGCGGCTTGCCACGGGAAACCCCGGGCAGGTGGGTCGGTACCACCACGCAGAAGCCGTGCTGCGGATCAGGGCCATTCGCGGTCTCGGCAGCGCAATAGAGCACGCAGAGGTCGGCGATGCTGCCATTGGAGACCCAGGCGGCCTTTTGACCATTGATGACGATATGGCCGTCGCTGACCCGCGCCGTGCAATTGGGGCGGCCGTAACGACCCTGGGAATGGAACAGTTGCTGGCTGACGTCCAGCGAGTCCGTGCCGTGGTCCGGCTCGGTAATTCCCCAGCAGCCGATCAACTGCTCGGAGTACTCCTTGAGCACGAACTGGTTACCCATCTTCGCCGCCATGTAGAAGGGCAGCATGCGCGCTGCGGCCGCAATAGCCAGCCCCGCATCTCCCCAACCAAGCTCTTCGAAGAGGATCGGGAACATCACTGCACGTTGTTCATCGCTGAGGCTGAACAGCAGTTCCAGGCTGATACCCAGCTTGTCGTACTGACTGAAGAACTCGTAGAGGCGCGAGCCTTTGGCTGCCACCTGCTCGGCACTCAGCCGATCCAGTTCCTGGCCGATAGGCCGCATCACCTTGGTGGCGAACTGGCGCAGACTCTGGCGAAAAGCCTCGGACTCATCGTCCAGAGGTGGTTCACAGGCCCAGGGACCGAACTGCACCTTGGGCTCGGCCGGCCACTCCTGCGTCGGCAGATTGGAAGGGTTCATATTGCTGACTCCTGTTGAGCTGGAGTCGCCGGCCATCCGGCCGGCGACGATGAAATCACTTGCCGGCCGCCTCGAGCTTGCCCAGGGAGAAGTCGGACTCCTTGGCGCCCTTGCGGTTGACCACGTAGGTCGAGACGAAGTTGGTCGAATGCTGGCGTTTGAAGTCGATCTGCTGCCCCTGCACCGGCAGGATCGCCTTGTAGCCGTCCTCACCGGTGACCGACTGTTGCTGCATATGGTGGAAGCGCCAGAACTCGCCGTTCTTGTCGTAGATCTCGGACATCAACGGACGATTGGCCTGGACATCCACGTAGAGGATCTTCTTGCCGTAGGGATGGGCATCCGGCGGCGTACCCTCGAGCACCCAGACTTCGCGGGGCTGCCAGCCGAGCTTGGGATTGGGATTCCAGTGCGGCGGCGTGGTCACGTCCTGCAAGGGGAACTGGGCCACCGGGTCCTTCTCGCCAACCCCGACGGTCTGCGGGGTATCGGTTGCGGCGAGGATCCAGCGCTTGTCGATCAGCTTGACGCTCTTGTACCAGTTGGGCGGCGAGTCCCAGACGTCGATATCGTCCCCGAGGATGTCCAGGCCGCCCACCGGGTCCATCCAGGCGTTGCCCGAGATCCGGCGCACGCGGCGCACAGACTTCACGTAGGCCCAGACGTCGTCAGTCTTGAAACCATCGGCGTAACGCTTGGTGTAAGTGCCGATACCCTTGATGTCCTGTGGCGCCTCGGCGAATAGCAGGGTGTTCTGCAACATGAAGTCGCCGCCGATGCTGGCCGGGCCGTTGAGCCGGCCACGGGTGTAGAAGCGGTCCAGGCGATAGCGCTGCACCCGCTCCACACCCTTCTTGGCGTCGATGAGGATGTAGTGGAAGTTCTTCAGTTCCTGGGAGTCGCCCATGGGGCGGCCGTAGATGAAGTTCCAGACGATCTTGTCGCCGGCGTCCGGATCCTTCGGGTCGATCTGCGGGAAGGGCACACCCTTCTCCCAGCCCTGCACCGTGCGGGTAGCCTTGTCGAAGGTCACCTTGCCGGCATTACCCGAGCTGGCGTTGAGATAAGCTGGATCGAGCGCCACCGGCTTGGAAGCCGCTAGGGTCAGCCCCAAGTTGTAGTTCTTGATCTGCCACTGCACCTTCTCGGTCAGCAACTGACCGAGGGGCTTGCCCTCGAATGTGTCATTGAGGACCTGGTCGAGATTGCTCTTATCGACCAGCGTTCCCGCCGGCAGATCGGCCGCGACGGCGGACGTGGCGAGGGCCAGCAGGGTGCAAGTGAAAGCTGCATACCGGGAAAGTACGTTCATCGTGATTCACCAGACTCAGAATTGACGGGTCAGACGCAGCACCAGCTGGTCGTGGTTGTCGAGGTAGCCGAACAGGCGGGTGGAACTGCTGTCGCCCTGGGCGGAGTCGTTGCTGTTACCGGCCGGGAAGAACAGGTCGGCCTCGGCCCGCAGGCGCCAGTTGTCACCGATGACGAACTCCACCGCCGGGATCAGGAAGCCGCCACCATTGCCCACGTCTACGCCACCGGCCAGGGACGGGTTGATGGTGTCGTTGCGGTAGTTCATCTGCAGGACGGTGGTGAACACCGTGTTGTCGCGCTTCTTCTTGGCGCTGAACGCCGCCAGTTCGACAAGGTCGTCATCCTTCGAGAAGCCGACGACGCGCGTGTTGAACAGCTGCATCGAGAGGAAGGACGGCCGGCTGGTGCCGAGGACGCTGGTCAGGTCCACCGTCTTGTCCATACGCACCATGGACGTGAAGGTGTCCTTGCGCTTGATGCCGGCAAACCCTGGCGGCACCGCGCCACCGAACAGGGGCTCGCTGCCTTGGTTGAAAGCTGCGTCCTGGGTGTAGACCAGCTCGGTCGAAAACACCGCATCCGCCGCGGGCACGTAGGTGCTGGCTGTCGCCCCCCACACTGTGATCTCGGGGTGGATGGCATCGCCCAGCGCCCCCTTGGGCGCTTTCTTGTAGGGATTGAAGCGTGAATTGATCACCGGGTCGCCCTGGTAGGACTTGAGCCAGGCCAGCGAGTAGTTCACGTCACCGATGATCCCCGACCAGCGCAGGCCACCGGTGACCTTCTCGTTGTCGCCTTCGGGGTGCTCGTAGTCGGTATCCACCAGCGAGAAGAAGTCGGTCCCACGATATGGCTGGGGCGCCCAGCGGCCACCGTAGAAGTCGACGCTGTTGCCGATGGCGTTGTGCGCATCCAGCCCAGGGCGTACCAGCACCTGTAGCGAGCCTTCGAGCTCCGGGACCTGAATGGTGGTGTTGAGCATGATCAGGGGCTTGCGCAGCTCCTCGTTCTCCGGTTCGAGGAACGAGCGCCAGCGATAGTCGAAGCCATGCACCACATCCATGGCACGGAAGAAGTCAGTCTCGCCCCACACCACCTGCTGCTTGCCAACGCGGAACTTGACCCGGTCGTACTCGTAGTCGAAATAGAACTCGCGCAACTCAGCCCGGTCGTACTCGCCCATCAGGTCGCTGCCGCGCCCGCGAGCGCCGGTATTGGCCATGGAGCGATTGATGTCCTGCAGGTCGTCCTGGTAGTCGGTCATCAGCTCCTTGTCCAAGCGGGTGATGGCCTTCCAGCTCAGGGGGCCGGTGACGGCATCGGCATCCAGCAGCAGGGAGCCACGCAGCATCGACAGCTTGCCCTTGTCGTCACCACGGGTTTCCGGAGCGTCCTTCAGGTTGAAGGAGGACCAGCCCCGGACGTAGCCGCCCAGGCTGAAGCCGAACTCGTCGTTACCGTAGTCCATTGCCTGGACACCCGCGGACAGGGTGCACAGTGGCAGCAAGGCCAGGGCCAGTGAAGGCCGGGGGGCCTGAATTATCGATTGCATCCTAAACACCTCTCATTGTTCTTATTGATGGCAGGGATTCATCCGCGCCGACGGCTCAAACGGCGGGCTTGGAGTCGAAGTCGCGCCGCTCCTCCCGGTGCGGTGCGGCGAAGATGAATTGGGGTTTGAAAACCAGCGCTAGGGCCGGCATGACGAACAGCGACGTGAAGGCGGACACCATCAGCCAGAGGCCGATCAGCAGGCCCATCTCGGCCTGGAAGCGCAGGGAGGAAAAGCCCCAGAGCAATACCCCGGCCGCCAGGGTAAATGCGGTCAACAGCACCCCGCGCCCTGCCGAACCGATGGACTGCAGCACGGCCTCAAGAGGGCTCGCCTCGGGGTATTTCTCCAGGTACTCCTTGATCGAATCGACGATGTAGAAGGCGTAGTCCACGCCCAGGCCGATCCCCAGCGCGACCACCGGCAATGTGCTGATGCTCATGCCGATTCCCTGCCAGGACATGAAGGCGAAAGTGACGACGTTGGAGACCAGCACCGGGATGATGAAGAAGATGCCGCTGACCGAAGAGCGGTAGACCACCAGGCAGCAGACCACTACCACCAGGAACGCCAGGGCGATGGCCTCGATCTGGTCACTGAGCAGCACTTCGTTGACCGCGGCGATCACCCCCAGGCCACCGCCGGCGAGCTTGACGTCGGCCTGCTCCAGCGGGTTCTCGGCGATGAAGCGCTGGGCGTAGTGCACCGCGTTGCGCAGGGTGTCGCCCTTGTGGTCGCGGAAGAACAGGGTGATGGCGCCGTTCTGGAACTGCCGGTCGGCGTACTGCGCCATGTCCTCCGGCGCCGCGCCCTGCAGGTAGAAGTTGATCAGCTCGCCGTTCTCGGTCTGCGACGCCCCCAGCTCGCGGTAGCGTGGATTGCCTTCATAGAGGTTGCGCCGGATGTCCACCACCAGGTCGGCCAGCGATACGCTGCCGCCGATTTCCGGTTGGCGCTCCATGTAGCGCGAGAAACGTTGCGCCCAGTCCAGCACCTCCGGCGCCTTGAGCGAATCCGGCCCACGTCCCTCGATGACCACGAACATCTGTTCGGATCCCGGGTACAGGCGGTTGATCAGGGCGCTGTCACGGTTGAACGAAGCCTCCTTCCAGAGGATCGGCGAACCGTCGCTGGCATCCCCGACCTGGATTCGTGAGGCCTCGAACAGCAGCCCCGCGAGCAGCACCACGCAGGCGGGTGCCACCAGATAACGGGCCCGGGTGGACACCAGCAGCGAAGCGACGCGCAGTACCGCAGCGAGGATGAAGTCGAGATTCAGCGGATGCACAAACCCCTGCGGACGGCGCACCCAGGACAACATGATCGGTGTCATCACCACGGCGGATACGGCAATGCTCATCACCCACACCGCACCGATGATCGCCACCTTGTGCAGCAGCGGGATCGGCGTGAGCATCACGCAGAGGATGGCCCCGGCATCGGCATACAAACCGAGCATGCTGGGACGGAACAGCTCGGTCATGGCCTGCTCGGCGGCGCGGCGGGACACCACCTGTCCGTCCAGAGCCAGGTCGTCATAGCGGGTGATCAGTTGTACCGAGTGGGAGAAGGCGCGCGCCGTGATGATGAAGGCCACGACCACTACCAGCGGGTCCCAGTTGTAGCCCAGGAGCGCGCTGATCCCCAGCGCCCAGATGCCGGAAATGCTCCCCGCCAGCAGCGGCAGCAATGTGCCGCGCCAGGTCCGACTGAAGACGAACAGCAACACCAGCATTGCGGCGAGCGACAGCAGCGAAAGTCCCAGGGTTTCCGGCAGGTAATGAGCGACCCAGCCGTAGAGGATCGGTTCGCCCACTAGGTGCAGGCTGACCTGCCCCTGGATCGGCGACGCATCGAGGATCGCCTGGATCTGCGGGAAGATCGCCTTGTAGTTCACCAGATGGTCATAGAAATCCACCTGGATCAGGGTCGAGTTGAAATCGCGGTCGACGAACAGGCCGTAGACCATCGAGTTATTGAGGATCGCCTGGCGCAGGACCTGCAGTTCAGCTTCCGTGCGCGGTACGCGATCGCCCATCAACGGCTCGGTCTCGATACCTTCAGTCGAGGCATTCACCCGTTTCAGCTTGCGCGAGGCGAGGGAGACGATCTGCTGCGGGTTCACCCCCTCCACCTTGCGCAAGGCGCGGGTGATGCGCTGCACCTCTTCGAGGATGTCGCCCCGGAGGATGTCGCCCTCGCGCGCCTTGACCAGGATCGATACCCGGTTGCTGGCGGCGAAGCTGTCCTTGTACGCCTGATGCACCTTCACGTACGGATGGTCATGGGGAACCATGTCCGAGAAGCGGGTTTGGATGTCCAGCCGCGCCAGGCAGAGTGCGAAGAACAGGGTGATCAGCCCAACCACCAGGGTGACCGGAACGCGATGGGCAATGGACCACCCGGCCAGGCGGGCGGCGAAGCTCTGCAGCTGCCTCATGGCCGACCTCCCGCCGTAATGACGGTCAGGCGCCCGGCCTCGATCATCGCCAGTTGCTGGCCCACCAGCAGGTTACCGCCGGCAACCGGCAGCACCCGGGTGAAGTAGCCCTTGCTCAACCCGGCCGGAGCGACGTCCTGCCAAGCCTCGCTGGGAGTGCGGCTCTGGAAGTAGACGCCATGGTCGCCCACCACACTCCAGAGCCCCTCCTTGACCACGACATCATGCAAGTGGTCAGTCGTGAAAGGCGCGACGGCATTCCAGCTGTCACCACCATCCCGGCTGACATAGGCATGACCCGCATTGCCGACGGCAACGCCCACCTGGCCCTCGAATGCCACTGCGCGCAGGCTCTCGCTGCCGAGCTCAAGCGTGCTCCAACTCTGGCCACCATCACGGCTGCGCAGCAGCCGACCAAACTCCGCGGCGATCCAGAGGTCGCCACCGGTCCCGGGGCGAATGGCATTGAAGCCCACATCCTGCTCATCCCCCAGACGCTCCCAGTTACCAGCGTCCGGACCGGCACGGAAAAGCACGCCCATCTCGCCGGAGACCCAGAAGTGTCCATCGATGAAGGCCACGTCGAGCAGCTTGCCGCCCACCTCCCCCACTGGCAGCGGGGCATGGCTCCAAGCCTGGCCTGGCGCCTTCAGCCATAGGTCACCGAGGTTGCCGACGGCGACCACGACACCCGCTGGCGAAACCGCAACGGCCTGCAGGTTGGTGCGGGTCGGCAGGACCTCCCGGCTCCACTGGGTGGCCCCGTCCACGCCATGCAGTATCGCGCCGTCCTGCCCCACGACCCACAACGAGTCGAGATCGCCTGCCGCGCCGAAGAACATGTCACGGCGCTCGAGCACGGGCTGAGACAAGGGAGCGCCATTGGCGCTGGGTTTGACGAAGACGGCTGCATAGGCGAGGCCGGCGATCAGTACCCAGGGCGAGAGACGCCCGATCCACGGCAGGATCACGCCTTGCGCCTGCGCCTTGCGAAAGGCATGCGCTGCGGGCCTGGAAGAAGTTCTGAAGCGAGGATCAGGACGGGAGACGCCGGAGCGCGACGGCGGGCAGGCGGAGCCCGATGAACCAGCATCGGGAACGGTTTGCGGACTTTGCATGGGGGCACCTGTAGTTGTTCTTGTGCGTGGAGCTCATCATCACGACTCATCCACGCCGGGGCTTCCCCCCAGGGCAGGTGGTTGGCGGGGGGATCACGCGCGGCGCGCGTCCAGGTTCAAGAATGTTCAGCGGAGACAGGCTGGAGCCGCCCAGGCCAGGAGGCTGGCTGGGCGATGCAGGAGGGAGACAGGAAAGGCGGCAGGCCCTCGGAGGGGCCTTGCTCTAGCCGTCGGGAGTACCGGGGGTAGGTGTAAGGAGAGCGCTTCTTATCCGCCGAGCCCCATCATCGACTTCGCTTGACGGGTGGCTTCGGTGGTGCGAATGGCCAAGGTACGGACTTCGTCCGCGACAACGGCAAAGCCCCGCCCACTCTCCCCGGCTCGCGCAGCCTCGATGGCGGCATTCAATGCCAGCAGATTGGTCTGGGTGGCTATCCCCTGGATGGAACTGACGATCCCACCCAGCCTTCTCAGGCTTTCTTCCAGGACCTGGTGCTGATCCGCCTGCGCTTTCCGCAATTCAGCTTCCTCATGCTCATTCTGGATGTCGATCAGAGAGCCCATGACCCGCAAAGGGGTGCCATCCCCGCTCCGCTGCGCGAGCCCTCGCGCGCGGAACCAGTGGTAGCTGCCATTCTTGAGCTGCAGTCTGTAGGTGAGTTCGAGAGGAGCATCCGCCTGGCGATCCTGCATGTAGGCGGCAAAGGCGCTGATGCTGCTCTGCCTATCCTCCGGGTGGATCCGTGAAGCCCAGCTGTTCAGCTCCCTCGGAAAGTCCTCAATCCCATCGAATCCCAAGACCCTCAAGAACTGGGGCGACCACCACACCTCGTTACGCGGATTGACTGGATCTCCCGCGACGACCTCCATATCCCACAGAGCATCGTGGATGGTTTCGAGCGTCAATTGGAAACGGAGCCTGCTCATATCCAACTCCGCAGACTGCTGCCTCGGAATCTCTATATCGCGCAAGGTGAACAGAATGCGAACCGGACTCCCGCATTCGCCGCGCCTGACGCTACTGCGAGCCAGGAACCAGCGGTAGTCACCGGAAGCCGCCCTTATACGGAGCTCCAACGGCCAGGGCGCCCCATCCCTCGCGATCAATGACTGCTGCAAGGAATGCCGGTCATCCGGATGCACTCGCTCCAGCCATTGGCCCAGGCAAACGGGAGTATCCTGGCCGAGCAAGCCCCTCAGCCTGGGCGAAAGAACCAGTTCACTCTGCGAGTCCAGCGCCCTGCCCTCTCCTACTGAAGCCTCCCAATGGCACTCCTCGATGCAGGACTCCAGCAGTTGAAAGCGATCGTCAGCCAGGGTATGTCGTGACCTCAGCTCGGATTTCTGCTCTTTTAACCTGCACAGTTCGGCCACGGCCTCAGTGTGCAATCTCTCCAGCTCGGCCAGCCGGTCCCGGACCTTCGCCAGCGCAACCTCCGCGTGCAGGGCAAGCTGCCGGCCGCTCATCGCGGCATCTTGCACCTCCTCGCCGAGCAGCCCAGACAGTTGCAGCAGCGTTCTCCTTGCAATGCGCGCAGTAGAAAAAAGGAACATGGAAAACTCCTCGGGAGATGCGGCCATCACCCAGCGCGACAGGCTCGTGGGGAAAGCAGCATATGGCGCAAGGCAGAAAAAAGAGTGGCGCCAGGAGCGGCGCCACCCAACGCTCAAATCGTTCTGTTCCACCTGGCAACTGCGATTACCCAATGGTCGACTAGCATCGTGAAATGGCAGGTAGCCCCTCTCACACTTCATGTGCTCATCGCCAACGCCGCGCCTCTGGCCTCTCTCACTACAACTGCAAAAAAGAGGGAATGCGCAACACACAACGAGGCTTGGCTTTTCGTGGCGTCCCCAGGTGCGCCTAATCGTGCCAAGGGAAAGCGAGCACCTCTTTCCCCCAATTCAGGTAGTACAAGGGGGGAAGAAGCTGCGTGAGCTCACGCAGTGGAAAAGAGATGACTGGAGCTTGAAGCAATTTACCCGGAAGACGAGAAACTCTTGGAGTAAGTACCCGCCGCACGAGGGGTCACGTTCGAGCAGCAGATCCTTTGCGACGTTCCGCGACTGCCCCATTGCGAGCGAGAGCCATCGGTGAAATCGCCGTAGGCAACATTGGGATCAGCTCGTAAGTTCTATGAATAGTGGATGTTCGCTAATGGCCGATTCTGTTGAAAAAATCCCTTCGAGATTTCTGCTCACAAAAGTGCATGGCTTACGCTGAAACCTGAGTCACTTCCGGGACAGAGTCGCCCTGGAATTCAGGTAGCAACGCGCAAATCAGCCGCTTTTGGGGCCATGGACAGGTGGCGCTGGCCAACACCGGCTTTTTCAATAGAATCGGCCGTTTTCTGCCTGATGCAACTGGGGCTGCTGATCCACATCTGCCGATCGTGTACACCTTGCTCCTATGATTCCCTCCACCAGACGCCGCAGTCAGAACTGTTGCCAACCCGCTCTTAATCACCCACGAATCGGTCTTTGACCCCTCCCCCACCATTGCCGAACCTCTCGCCCGCGGCACATCGGCGTGCCGAGCGCTTGATCGGAGAGGTTGGGTTCAGGGATGCAAGCGACGACGGTGCTGTACGGCCAGGTGCTGGTGGTGTTGACCATTACCCTGTCCGGGGTATGGGGTGCCACACAGTGGACGGCTGCCGCGCTTGGCTACCAGTCTCGCCTGGGAGCGCCCTGGTTCGAATGGCTGGGCATGCCCGTCTATCACCCTTGGCGTCTGTTCGAGTGGTGGTTTTTCTTCGATGCCTATGCGCCGGATGTCTTCAACGTCGGCGGCAGCATCGCCGCCTGCAGCAGCCTGCTGGCCTTGGTGGTGGCTATCGGCACGGCCCTCTGGAGGGCGCGCCAGGCTCGGCAGGTCACGACCTACGGGTCGGCACGCTGGGCCGAGGCGGATGAGGTGCGCCGCGCCGGGCTGACCCAACCGGCGGGGGTATTCCTTGGCCTGTTCGAGGAGCAGTACCTGCGCCATGAAGGCCCGGAGCATGTGCTGGCCTTCGCACCGACGCGCTCTGGCAAGGGTGTCGGCCTGGTAGTTCCCACCCTCCTCTCCTGGCCGGCCTCGGCGGTCATCCATGACATCAAGGGTGAGAACTGGAACCTGACCGCTGGCTGGCGTTCGCGCTTCTCCCATTGCCTGCTGTTCAACCCCACCGACCCGGTTTCGGCGGCCTACAACCCGCTGCTGGAGGTACGTCGCGGCACCCACGAAGTGCGAGACGTGCAGAACATCGCCGACATCCTGGTCGACCCGGAGGGCGCGCTGGAGCGGCGCAACCACTGGGAGAAGACCAGCCATGCGCTGCTGGTCGGTGCCATCCTGCACGTGCTCTACGCAGGCCAGGACAAGACCCTGCGCGGCGTTGCCAACTTCCTCTCCGATCCAGCCTGTACCTTCGAGCTGACGCTGCACCGGATGATGACCACGCCGCACCTGGGCGATGCCCCCCATCCGGTGGTGGCCTCAGCCGCCCGGGAGGTGCTGAACAAGAGCGACAACGAGCGCTCGGGCGTGCTGTCCACGGCCATGTCCTTCCTCGGCCTGTATCGCGATCCGACGGTGGCCGAAGTCACCTCGCGCTGCGACTGGCGCATCGCCGACCTGATCTCGGCCGAGCATCCGGTGTCGCTGTACCTGGTGGTGCCGCCCTCGGATATCAGCCGCACCAAGCCGCTTATCCGCCTGATTCTCAACCAGGTCGGCCGGCGCCTGACCGAGTCCCTCGACGGCTCCGACGGCATCGAGCGGAGGCACAAGCTGCTGCTGATGCTCGATGAGTTTCCGGCGCTGGGACGGCTGGATTTCTTCGAGACGGCCCTGGCCTTCATGGCCGGCTATGGGCTGCGCGCCTTCCTGATCTCACAGTCGCTGAACCAGATCGACAAGGCCTACGGCCAGAACCACTCGATCCTCGACAACTGCCATGTACGGGTGACCTTCGCCACCAACGACGAGCGCACCGCCAAGCGCATCTCCGAAACCCTCGGCACTGCCACCGAGTTGCGCGCGCAGCGCAACTACGCCGGCCACCGCCTGGCGCCGTGGCTGGGCCACCTGATGGTGTCGCGCCAGGAAACCGCACGCCCGCTGCTGACCCCGGGCGAGGTGATGCAACTGCCCAGCGACGAAGCCGTGGTTATGCTCTCAGGTCTCGCGCCGATCCGTGCGAAGAAGCTGCGCTACTTCACCGACGCCAATTTCCAGAGCCGCGTGCTGCCAGCGCCGCGCTTGCAGCCGGGCCGCTATGCCGACGCACCGTCGCCACGCGCAGACGACTGGAGCGACCTGGCCGTGCCTTCGGCCGCCGGCGCTGCGCCGGCTGGCTTGGCCGAAGTCGAGACCGTCGAGGACGGCGGCTCGCGCCGTCAGCCGGAGCTGGCAGAACTCGCCCAGTTGCCGGATCACGACGAGCTGGCCAGCGACCTGCTGCTGCTCGATGAGGACGACATTTCCACGCCCTTCCCCACCCAGCCGGACCCACGCCTGCAACGCGTGGCGCGGCTGGCCGCCCTCGACCCTGACGATGGAATAGCCCTATGAGCCGAGCCCGCCTGAACCTGTTTATCCAACCCGAACACGCCAAACGCCTGAACGAGCTGGCGATCACCAAGGGGGTGTCGAAGTCCTCGATCATTGCCGCAGCCCTCGCTTCCTGGCTGTCACCAGACTCCGGGGAACAGCGCGAGGTGGCCATGGCCAAGCGGCTGGATCGGCTATCGCGCCAATTCGAGCGCTTGGAGCGCGACCAGCACATCCTGATCGAGACCGTGGCGCTCTATGTGCGCTACTACCTCACCGTCAGCACACCAGTGCCCGAGGCTCATCAGGACGCGGCGCGCGCGCAGGGCAAGCTGCGCTTCACCCAGTTCGTCGAGCAACTGGGGCGCCACCTACAGCGCGGGCGCAGTCTGGTCAGTGACCTGCATGAGGCCGCTCCGTCAGAAGCCCAGGCTGCGGGGGACCGTCCATGACCACCGCCTCCCCGATGCGGAGCGCAGCAGCGGCCTCCCTGGATCGCCGAACCCGCATGCTGCGCACGGCGATGGGCCCACTGATCGCCGCCGCCCTGGATGATCCGGATGTGGTCGAGATCATGCTCAACCCCGACGGTGTGCTCTGGCTGGATCGCCTGTCCACCGGCCGCTCCAGACTGGGCACGCTGCCCGCCGCCGACGGCGAGCGGATCATCCGCCTGGTTGCCGCGCATATCGGCGTCGAAGTGCACCGGGGCAAGCCCCTGCTCAGCGCCGAACTGCCAGAGACTGGTGAGCGCTTCGAAGGTGTGCTGCCGCCCGTAGTGGCCGGGCCGACCTTCGCTCTGCGCAAACGCGCCGCCGGCGTCATCCCGCTTCAGCAGTACGTGGCTGACGGCATTCTCAGCGCCGCGCAGGCAGAACACCTGCGCGTGGCCGTGCGTGAGCGGCAGAACATCCTGGTGGCCGGCGGCACCAGCAGCGGCAAGACCACCCTGGCCAATGCGCTGCTAGCCGAAGTGACCGGCAGCGGTGATCGCGTGCTGGTGCTGGAGGACACGGTCGAGCTGCAGTGTCCGGCCCGCGATCACGTCGCTCTGCGCACCAAGCCAGGCGTGGTGTCCATGGCTGATCTGGTCCGTAGCACGCTGCGTCTGCGCCCCGATCGTGTGGTGGTCGGCGAAGTTCGCGGCGGCGAGGCGCTGGATCTTGTCAAGGCCTGGGGCACCGGCCATCCCGGCGGTATCGCCACCCTTCATGCCGGCTCTGCACAGGGCGCACTGCTGCGCCTGGAGCAATTGATCCTGGAAGTCGCCCTGACCGCTCCGCGGGCGTTGATCGCCGAAGCGGTCAACCTGGTGGTGTTTCTCGCCGGGCGTGGCCGCACGCGCTATATCCAGCAGATCGCCCGCGTCACCGGCTATGACGAGCGCGGCTATCAGCTGACTTCGATCGACGCCCTCCTTTCTCCTTCATCCACGACAGGGAATCAGCCATGACTCTCCTCCATACGTTCGTTGCTTTTCGTCGTCGTGCCGCCAGCGCACTCCTACTGGGCGCACTTTGCCTGGGCGTGTGCGTTCCGGTATTCGCCGCAGGCTCCGGCATGCCCTGGGAAGGGCCGCTGCAATCGATCCTTGACTCGGTACAGGGTCCGGTGGCGCGCATCATCGCGGTAATCATCATCATTACCACAGGCCTGACGCTGGCCTTCGGCGACACCAGTGGCGGCTTTCGCAAGCTGATTCAGATCGTCTTCGGCCTGTCGATTGCCTTCGCCGCGTCGTCGTTCTTCCTCAGCTTTTTCAGCTTTGCCGGCGGGGCGGTGATCGCATGAACGGCGAGCGCGAACTCATCCCCGGTTTCGAGGTGCCACTGCACCGTTCGCTGGCCGAGCCGATTCTGCTCGGTGGAGCCCCGCGCAACGTGGCGATCCTCAACGGCACTCTGGCGGCAGTGGTCGGCCTGGGCCTGCAGCTGTGGCTGCCGGGCTTGGCGCTCTGGCTGGTCGGCCACTCGCTGGCGGTGTGGGGTGCCCGTCTGGACCCGCAGTTCCTGCAGGTGTTTGCCCGGCACATCCAGCAGCCGTCGCTGCTGGATGTGTGAGGAGGCCGCCATGCTGAACCTCACCGAATACCAGCGCCGCCCCGCACAGTTGGCCGACTGGCTACCCTGGGCCGGTCTCGTCGCACCCGGCGTCGTATTGAACAAGGACGGTTCTTTCCAGCGCAGCCTGCGCTTTCGCGGGCCAGACCTGGACAGCGCCACCAAAGGCGAGTTGGTGGCCACCTCGGCGCGCCTGAACAATGCCCTGCGTCGCCTTGGCTCGGGCTGGGCGTTGTTTGTCGAAGCCGAGCGTCTGGCGGCGGCGGACTACCCCGACAGTGACTTTCCCGAGCCGCTGTCCTGGCTGGTGGACGAGGAGCGCCGTGCCGCCTTCGAGGCCCAGGGTAGCCACTTCGAGAGCAGTTATCACCTGACGCTGCTCTACCTGCCGCCGGAGGAATCGCGCTCGCGCGCCGCCGGCCTGCTCTACGAGCACCAATCGCAGCGCGGCGTCGACTGGTGCGAACGACTGACTGCCTTTGTTGCTGAGACAGATCGTTTCTTCGACCTGCTGGACGGAGTGATGCCAGAGCTCGCCTGGCTCGATGACAGCCAGACGCTGACTTACCTGCATGCCACAATTTCGACCCATCGCCAGCGGGTGGCTGTACCCGAGGTGCCCTTCCACCTAGATGCCCTGCTGGCCGACAGCCCCCTGACCACGGGCCTAGCGCCGCGTCTCGGTGAGCAGCATCTGCGCACGCTGTCGGTACGTGGCTTCCCCACCCCGACATGGCCAGGCGTGCTGGACGACCTCAACCGTCTTGGCTTCGACTATCGCTGGTCGACCCGTTTTATCTGTCTGGAGAAGGACGAGGCCGAGAAGGAACTGAGGCGCCTACGCCGGCAATGGTTCGCCAAGCGCAAGGGCGTCCTGGCACTACTGCGCGAAGCGATCTTCCAGCATGAAAGCCCACTGCTCGACAGCGACGCCGCGAACAAGGCCAGCGACGCCGACGCGGCTCTGCAGGAACTTGGTGCCGATCAGGTCGCCTTCGGCTATGTGACCGCCACCGTGACGGTGAGCGATGCCGACGCCCAGGTCGCGGACGAAAAGCTGCGCCGGGTCGAGCGGGTAATCCAGGGACGCGGCTTCGTCACTATCACCGAGACTCTCAACGCGGTGGAGGCCTGGCTGTCGTCGATCCCCGGCAACGCCTACGCCAATGTCCGCCAGCCGCTGATCTCCACGCTCAACCTGGCGCACCTGATGCCGGTCTCCGCAGTCTGGGCTGGGCCGGCACGCAACGAACATCTGGATGGCCCGCCATTGGTGATCACCCGCACCGATGGCGCCACACCGTTTCGCCTGGTTACCCACGTCGGCGATGTCGGTCATACCCTCGTGGCCGGCCCCACCGGCATGGGCAAGTCGGTCCTACTGGCGACCCTGGCCCTGCAGTTTCGCCGCTATCCGGGCGCGCGCCTGTTTCTCTTCGATATGGGTCGCTCGCTGCGAGCAACGGTGCTGGGCCTGGGGGGCGAGCACTACGACCTGGGCGGCGACGGCGACCTGGCCTTCCAGCCCCTGGCGCGCATCGATCAGCATGGCTACCGAACCTGGGCCGCCGAGTGGCTGGAGGCTCGCCTGCTGCAGGAAGGCGTGGCCGTCGGCCCCGAGCAGAAGGCCGCGCTGTGGACGGCGCTGGACAGCCTGGCCGGCGCGCCGGAGGCGCAGCGCACACTGACCGGTTTGTCCGTGCTGCTGCAGGACAACGCCCTGCGCCAGGCACTTCAGCCCTACGTGCTGGGCGGCGCCCATGGCCCGTTGCTGGATGCCGATCAGGATCGGCTAGGCAGTGCCGACGTGCAGTGCTTCGAGATGGAGGAACTGATGCACAGCAAGGCGGCGGTAGCTGCAGTGCTGAGCTACCTGTTCGCCCGCTTCGAGGAACGTTTCGACGGCGCGCCGACCCTGCTGATGCTCGACGAGGCCTGGCTGTTTCTCGACGACCCGCTGTTCGCCGCGCGCATCCGTCAGTGGCTCAAGACTCTGCGCAAGAAGAACGTCAGTGTCATCTTCGCCACCCAGTCGCTGGCCGACATCAAGGACTCCAGCATCGCTGCGGCAATTATCGAGAGCTGCACCAGCCGCATCTTCCTACCCAACCCGCAGGCGGGCGAGCCGCAGATCCGAGGTATCTACCAAGGCTTCGGCCTCAACGACCGGCAGATCGAGATTATCGCCCAGGCCACGCCCAAGCGTGATTACTACTACCAGTCGCGCCTGGGCAATCGTCTGTTCGATCTCGATCTCGATCTCGGGCCGGTGGCGCTGGCCTTCGCCGCCTCGGCCAGCCCGGCCGAGCAGCGCGAGATTGACCGCATCCTGCTGGCGTACGGCACCGCCAGTTTCGCCCCTGCCTGGTTGCATCACCGCGGCCTGGACTGGGCCGCCGACCTGCTCACCGCTTATCCCTCGTCACGCAAGGAGTGCCTGCCATGAGATCCCTTGTCCACCATTTCCCCTGCGCAACGCTGCTAGTACTGGGTCTGCTGGCCGTGAAACCGGCCAGCGCTTTCACCGTAATCGATCCGACCAACTTGGTGCAGAACACCCTGACTGCAGTGCGCACCCTGGAGATGGCAAACAACCAGGTTCGCCAGTTACAGAACGAGACCCAGATGCTGCTGAACCAGGCCCGTCATCTGCAGCGACTGGACTACAACGTGGTCAGCCAGTTGCGCGCGAGCCTGGCCAACACCGAGCGCCTGCTGGCCGAGGCGCGGGGGCTGGCCTACGAGGTGCAGCGTCTGGATCAGGAGTTCACCCGCCTCTATCCGGCCGAGTACACGAGCGACGTCAGCAGCCAACGCCTGGCCCAGGAGGCGCGCGAGCGCTGGAAGCAGGGTCTCGACGGCCTGCACACCGCCATGCGCGTGCAGGCGCAGGTGACGCAGAACCTGGTTCAGGACGAGAGCGCGCTGGCCGATCTGGTGCAGCAGAGTCAGTCGGCCGGAGGTGCACTGCAGGCCACCCAGGCCACCAACCAGTTGCTGGCCCTGCAGGCCAAGCAGTCGATCCAGGCGCAGCAACTGCAGATCACCCATAACCGCGCCATCGCCCTGGAGCTGGCCCGCCAGGCTGCTGCGGCCGAAGAGGCGCGCGAACGGCGGCGGCGCTTTATGGGCAGCGGCACGCCCTATACCCCCTACCCCGTGCAGTTCTATCGGTAGGGAGGCGTCCTCATGAGATTCCTGACACTGCTGCCGCTGCTGGTGCTGGTCGCCTGCGGGCAGGACGACAACGGGGTCATGGCTCGGCAAGAAGATGCGACTGAGCGTTTCTACTCAGGCTGTGCTCAGCCCGGCGAGTTTCTCCGGTCTGCTGATCTACCTGCGATACCGCCAAGCTTCGACGAGGACATGCAATGAACGACGTCAGCGTGATCGACCGATTCCTTGAGGTGTTCGGGCTGTATATCGACACCGGCTTCGGCCTGCTCGGCGGTGAGGTGGCCTTTCTCACCATGACCCTGGTGGTGATCGACATGACCCTGGCCGGGCTGTTCTGGGCCATGGGCGGTGAGGACGTCAGCGCCAAGCTGATCCGCAAGATCCTCTATGTCGGCGCCTTCGCCTTCATCATCGGCAACTTCAACGTGCTGGCCAAGATCGTCTTCAACTCCTTCGCCGGATTGGGCCTGCTGGCTTCGGGCTCTGCATTGAGTCATGCGGAGTTTCTGCAGCCGGGGCGGCTGGCCGCCATTGGGGTTGATGCCGGAGGTCCGCTGCTTGAGCAGATCAGCAACCTCAGCGGATTTCCCGAAGTCTTCGGCAACCTGCATACCATCCTGGTGCTGTTTCTGGCCTGGCTGGTGGTGATCGTCAGCTTCTTCTTTCTGGCCATCCAGCTGTTCGTCACCTTGGTCGAGTTCAAGCTGACCACCCTCGCCGGCTTCGTGCTGGTGCCCTTCGCGCTGTGGAACAAGACCGCCTTTCTCGCCGAGAAGGTGCTGGGCAACGTGGTGGCGTCTGGCATAAAGGTCCTGGTACTGGCGGTGATCGTCGGCATCGGCAGCGGGTTGTTCGCAGAGTTTCAGGCCGTTCCGGACAAACCCTCCATCGACCATGCCCTGGTGGTCATGCTCGCCGCGCTGGCCTTGCTGGGCCTGGGCATCTTCGGTCCGGGCATCGCCACCGGGCTGGTCTCCGGCGCCCCGCAGCTGGGGGCTGGTGCAGCCGCCGGTACGGCTCTCGGTGTTACGGGCATGGCCGCAGGCGCAGCCGCGGTGGCGACGGGCGTCGGCGGTGCCGTGCTGGCCGGCGCCCGTATGGCACCCGGTGCGGCGCGCCTCGCCATGGGTGGAGCCCGTTCCTTGCCTGGCATGCTTTCTGGGTCGGCGGCTTGCGGTGCAATGACTGGTGGCGCGCCAAGTACTGACAGCCCATCCATGCCCCACGCCAAACAGCCCGACTGGGCCAGGCGCCTGCAACGCAAGCAGCAACTCACCCAGGCTGCTACCACGGTCGCGCACACCCTGCGTGCTGGCGATGGTGGTGGCTCATCCCCCGGGCCGCAGATCCGCGACCCATCGAATTCGTAAAGGAGGACGAAGATGCGTTTCAAACGTCCGCGGGCGCGCTACAGCGACACCCCGCAACCAGTAACGCCCTACCAAGCCGCGGCGCAGGCCTGGGACCGACGCATGGGCAGCAGCCTGGCGCAGGCACGCAACTGGCGACTGATGGCCTTCGGTTGCCTGGGCCTGGCCCTGCTGATGGCCGGTGGCCTGCTCTGGCGCTCAGCCCAGTCGGTGGTCACGCCCTACGTGGTGGAGGTCGACAACACCGGCCAGGTGCGTGCCGTGGGCGAGGCCGCCAGCCCCTATCAACCGCAGGATGCGCAGATCGCCCACCATCTGGCGCGTTTTATCGAGCGGGTGCGCTCGCTGTCCATCGACCCGGTGGTGGTGCGGCAGAACTGGCTGGAGGCCTATCACTTCACCACCGACCGCGGCGCCGTCACGCTCAATGACTATGCCCGCGCCAATGATCCCTTCACCCGGGTCGGCAAGGAGTCGGTATCGGTCGAGGTCACCAGCGTGGTGCGGGCCAGCGACAGCTCGTTCCAGGTGCGCTGGATCGAACGCCGCTTCGTGAATGGTTCGGCCGCCGGCCTGGAGCGCTGGACCGCTGTTATCTCACTGGTACTGCAGCCTCCACGCACCGAGGAAAAGCTGCGCCGCAACCCGCTAGGTATTTACGTCAACGGCCTGTCCTGGAGCCGTGAGCTGGACACTACGGAAGGAGCCAAGAAGCCATGAGAACTACCCAGAGCATTTACATCTGCCCTCTGCTGCTGAGCGTGCTGGCCGGCTGTGCCAGCCAGCAGCCGCCAGTGATCGCGCTGGATGAACCGGTCGAGGCGCAGCGTCTGCCGGAGCCGCCCAAGCCCATCGAGGTAGTGGAAGTACCCAAGCCACTGGCCCTACCCGCCCAGCTCAAGCCATTGCCGGAAACTCAGCGCAGTAAGCCGGCCAAGGAACCGGCCGACGAGCGCGTCCGGGTCTCGCGCGCCAATCGCGACGCTCGAGTCGCGCCGAGTCGGGAAGGCTACATCAACGCCATCCAGGTGTGGCCCTACTCCGATGGCGCGCTGTATCAGGTATACGCCAGCCCAGGACGGGTGACCGCGATCAACCTGCAGCCCGGCGAAGAGTTGATCACTGTGGCCGCCGGCGACACCGTGCGCTGGATCGTCGGCGACACCACCAGCGGCAGCAGCGACGAGTTGCGCACCAGTGTGCTGATCAAGCCGACGCGGGTCGACCTCAAGACCAACCTGGTGATCACCACCACGCGCCGCACCTACCTGATCGAGCTGACTTCCACCGAGCAGGCCTGGATGGCGTCGGTGTCCTGGGACTACCCCCAGGACCGCATGCTCGCCCTGCAACGTCGCGCCGGCGCCGCCCAGGCCGCGGCGCCGGTGGATACCGGCCTGGCGCTGGAGCAGCTGCGCTTTCGCTATGCGATCAGCGGCAGCAATCCGCCCTGGAAGCCGCTGCGTGCCTTCGACGACGGCCGAAAGGTGTATATCCAGTTCCCCGCCGGTATCGCCCAAGGCGAGCTGCCACCGCTGTTCGTAATTGGCCCCGAAGGTGACGGACAGCTGGTCAACTATCGTTTTCGCTCGCCCTACTACATCGTCGACCGTCTGTTCGGCGCAGCCGAGCTGCGCCTGGGCGCCGACAAGGGTGACGTGGTGCGGATCGAGCGCACCGATGGCGTGGCACGGAGGCCCTGAGCATGACGGCCAAGGACGACAAACAAACCGCCGCAATCTCGCTACCGCCCAAGGAAGCGCCGGAGTCGCTGGAGCTGCGAGCCAAGCCGCGTCCGGTCACCCGACTCAATCCGCGCATGCTGGCGGTAGTGGTCGGCGGCCTATCGGCTGCGGTACTCGGAGCCATGCTGTGGTCGCTGCAGCCTCAGCAGCGCCGCCAGGACGCCGACCCGAACGAGCTATACAACGTCGACCGCGTGGCACGCTCCGAGGGGCTGGAACAGTTGCCGGCAGACTACTCGCAACTGCCGCCACCACCTGCTCCCGAGATACCGCAACTGGGCCCACCGCTGCCCGGCGATCTGGGCGGGCCAATCCTCAGGGCGGAGCAGCAGGCGCAGGGTTATGGACATGGGCCAGATGCCGCCGAAGTGGAGCGCCTGGCCCTGCTCAAGGAAGCCGAGGAAGCAGCGCAGTCCTCGGTGTTTTTCCAGACCAGCAGCGCGAGGAAATCGAACGTTGCATCCACTGGGAGTGCCCAGCCCGATCCCATGATCCTGGGTATGGCCTCGTCAGGCGCGGTAGCCGCAACTGCAGGAGCACCAACGCAGCAGGAACGGAACGAAGCGTTTCTCAGTAAATCCGTAAATGCACAAATCCGTAATTCCGGATTGCTGCAGATGCCTGAGTCGCCTTACCAAGTAATGGCCGGCACCGTCATCGCGGCGGCTCTGGTCACCGGCATCAAGTCGGATCTACCCGGCGACGTGATCGCCACGGTGACCGAGCCGGTCTACGACAGCGCCACCGGTGAGCACGTGCTTATCCCCCAAGGCGCCCGCCTGCTGGGTCGCTACAACAGCCAGGTGAACTACGGGCAGAGCCGCGTGCAGGTGGTGTGGCAGCGGGTGATCATGCCGGACACCTCGTCTTTCCAGCTCGACAACCTGGTCGGTACCGACGCCGCCGGCTATGCCGGCCTCGAGGATGGCGTCGACTGGCATTGGGATCGGATCGTCGCCGGCGCGGCCATGACCAGCCTGCTGGGCATCGGTGCCGAGCTGGCGGCACCGACCAGTCGCACCGACGGCGACCGCGTCATCATCGCCGGACGCGACAGCCTGCAGGACACGGTGAATCAGGTCGGCCAGGAGATCACCCGCCGCAACCTCGATATCCAGCCCACGCTGACCCAGCGCCCTGGGCTGCCCCTGCGCGTGATCGTCAACCGCGACCTGGTACTGCGCCCCTATCAACCTTTCTCCACTCAACAGAGGAGCCCGCAATGAGCACGACCAAACTGCGTCTCGGCCCACTGCCGAAAACCGAGAACCTGAAGCTGACCTTCACCTGTCCGGCCAGCCTGAAGGCCGATCTTGAGCGCTACGCGGCGCTGCACTCGCAAACCTATGGCGAAAAAGTCGACGCCCTGACCCTCATTCCGCACATGCTGGAGGCATTCATGGCGAGGGATCGGGTGTTCAAGAGGGCTGACGCCGGAGCGAAGGGAGGTGATTAATTGTCGCAATGTCAGAAATAAATATATACTTCTGACATATTAGTTGAGACACCTGTTGAGGCAACCGTCGTGAAGACCCTACCCGAGACAATTCTTGAACAAAGCCGGCAGCTCCCTGAAGGCGGTGTGCTTGCGCCCAAGAATTTCGTTCACCTGGGCAGCCGTGCGGCAGTAGACCAAGCCTTATCTCGCCTGGCCAAGGCCGGGAAGCTGGTACGTGTGGCTCGCGGCACCTATGCCGCTCCTGTCACCAGTCGTTTCGGCACGCGCCCGCCTGCTCCGGATAAAGTGATCCGGGCAATCGCAGAACAACGTGGTGAAACTCTGGTGCCGCATGGGGCGCGAGCCGCCAACGCCCTCGGACTCACCCAGCAGGTCCCCATCAAGGAAGCGTTCCTGACCACAGGACGATCCCGCACGATGAAGTTCGGCAAGACTGAAGTGCTCGTGCAACACGCTCCTCGCTGGATGCTCGCGCTCGGGTCAACTCTGGCTGGTGAAGCAGTCCGCGCCCTTGCCTGGATCGGCCAGACACACGTCAGCGAGGCGGTAGGCAAGCTTCATGGCACGCTCCCGGAGTCAGAATGGAACTCGCTGCTCGCGAGCCGCACCATCCTGCCTACCTGGATGGCGCAGGCCATCGGTCGAGAGAACGCGCATGCCTGAACAGTTCTTCGATCTTTCGAAACAGGATCAGCTTGAAGCACTTCAGTTCGCCGCGGCCCAAACTGGGCGTCCTGCTCACCTGCTGGAAAAGGACTTGTGGGTAGTCTGGACGCTGCGGGCATTGTTCTCAGCAAATATCGGACAGAGCTTGACCTTCAAGGGTGGCACCTCGTTGTCGAAGGCGTACAAAGTCATTGACAGGTTTTCGGAAGACATCGACCTGACGTACGACATCCGTGAGCTGATCCCCGAGTTCACAGGGCACTCGGATCTTCCCTCCTCTAGGAGCGAAGCACGGCGCTGGAGCAGCAAGGTTCGTGAGCGCTTACCGGGTTGGATCCAACAGACAATCCACCCCGTCCTGCAATCCACGCTCGAACAGGAGCAACTGGATGCTGAGTTGGAGGTCACGGGCGAGAAGCTTTTCCTCCGCTACCCTGCAATGGCCAGCGGAACCGGTTATATCCCTCCCGTAGTCACTTTAGAGTTCGGAGCCCGCTCCACTGGCGAACCCCACGCACCTCAGCATGTGCTGTGCGACATGGCCGGCGCAGTTGAGGGGGTGACTTTCCCCGAAGCAGATCCCATTGTCATGGATATCGCCCGAACATTCTGGGAGAAAGCCACCGCCACTCATGTCTACTGCGCACAACAGCAGATCAGAAGCGAACGATTCGCCAGGCACTGGCACGATCTTGCCGCAATAGCACGCACCGAATACTTCGACATGATCGCTGCTGATCGACAGGTCGCCGATATGGTTGCGAATCACAAAAGTTGGTTCTTCCAAGAAAAGTCTATAGACGGCACCGTAGTTGATTACCATGCTGCTGCAAGAGGGCACATCCAAATCGTCCCTGATGGCGCAGCTCGAGAAGCGCTGGAGCAAGATTATGCGATGATGCTCGACGACGGCGTGATGATTGGAAACGCACGAACATTTGATGACCTAATGCAAGAGTGCACAGAGATCCAAATTCGGCTTAATGCGTAGACCAGATACGGAAAAAGCTCACCAGAAACAGTTATGAGTCGAACGCTCTTTACATCCCCTGCAACAAACGCGGAATCGGGTTATAACTAATACTTAGACCAGCCACATAAAAGGAAACACACACAATGTCGAAGCTTGCCGAATTTCGCGCCCTTGAACAGCAATTGGCCGCTCAACTGGCAGAGTTGGAAGCTCTCAAGAAAGACGATGGCCTGAAAAAGGAAATGGAGTTTGAGGAAAAGCTCCGCGCCCTGATGTCCAAATACGACAAAGGCCTGCGCGACATCATCGCCATCCTTGATCCGCAAACCAAAGTCGGCAAGCTCAGCAAACAGGATTCCGGGGCGCGCCGTCCTCGCCAAGTAAAATGCTACAAGAACCCCAAGACCGGCGAGGTTGTTGAAACCAAAGGTGGCAATCACAAAGTCTTGAAAGCTTGGAAAGAAGAGTTCGGCGCCGACGTCGTCGAAAGCTGGCTGCAGTAACAGCCTACCGAACTAAAGGCGCCGTATCCTTACGGCGCCGATTCCCTTCAGAAAGCGCCCTCATCTTCATACCCACCTACGCCTATCCACGCCCAGGCGAGTTCTCCGGCCGCGAAGCCACAAAGAGAATTTCTACATGTCGAACGTCCAACAAGGTCGTACATGGAGAAAGTCATGAACAGCTCTTGCCGATGGGTCCTAGTCAAGCGATTTGCCGAAGTCACCGGCTATTCCGAGAATGCCGTCCGCCACAAGGTCAAGAATGGGATTTGGGTACAGGGGCGCATCTGGCGCAAGGCCCCGGATGGCCGCGTGTTCGTAAACCTTGTTGAATTCGAACGCTGGGTAGAAAGCGAGCGCTATCCAACTTCACACTGATGCCCGCTGAAGCAAATCTGCCCTTCCGCTGGTACTCGCCCGCCCTTGAAATACGCTCATTGAGCGCATTATAGTCCACATTATCCCGCAGGCACCGACTCCCTTCGCACCCTGTCACTCGATCAGGCCGCGACATGCTACGCGGGCCAAATCAGGAGGAATACGGAGGACTGACTATGGCGGGCAAAGAAAGCAGGAAGACGGGTTATACGGGCATCGAAATCCACGGAAACTCGATCCGCGTCTATTTCATGTACAAGGGCGTCCGACATCGGCACACCCTGGGCATCGAACCAACGAAGGCCAACCTCAAGCACGCGGCAGGCTTGCGCAGCGCAGCCCTGTTCGCACTGAGATCTGGTAACTACAACGAAGCCGATTTCTTCCCGCATTCCCGTCCGGCAGAGACGCTTGCCGTTGCCGGCAAGCGCTTGGACGATCTCTGTGATCGCTACAAACCGCTCAAGGCAGTGGATCTCACGCCGGAGACAGAGTCGCGGTACGAGATTGCGCTGAATACTTGCCTAGAGCTCATCGGCCGCAACCGCCAAGTCAACACCCTACTGCCCGAGGACATACAAAAGCTAAGAGTGGACCTGATCGCCACGCGCGCGGTTTCGACGGTCAACCACTACCTCGCCACTTTTGCCGGTTTCCTCTACTGGTGCGAGAACAACGGCTACTGCGGCGAACTCGGCAAACATTGCACCCGCTTTACCAAGAGCAACAAGGAGCCCGATCCGCTCACTCTCGAAGAGTTCAATGCCCTCATCGAGAAAGGTTGTCTGCACCCGATCGACAAGGCGGCCGTCACGCTCGCCGTCTACACCGGCCTACGGCCTGGCGAGTTGCTTGCATTGGCCGTTGAAGATGTGGCTCCAGATTTCAGCAAGATCAAAGTGCGGCGTTCGATTACGCAATCGGCCACATTCAAGGTGCCCAAGACCAAGAAGGATCGCACCGTGCTGTTGTATCCACCGGCGCGCGAGGCCCTGAAGATCCTCGTCGCCGATGCCGAACAACGCAATGCGGCAGAGCTGCGGGTCTGGCTCAACCGTCACGAATCCCGCACCGACCGAGTGCGGGTTCTGCTATCACCGAAAACCCAGGCACGCAAAAAGGACGTGAACGATTATTTCGTACCAAGCGCCTGGAACAGCAAGTGGGCCAACCTGATCCGGCGATCAGGCATCCGGCCACGCCCGCCCTACCAAACCCGGCACACCTATGCCTGCTGGAACCTGACTGCACGTGGAAACTTGGCGTTCATCGCCAACCAGATGGGCCACAGCGACTACTCCATGCTTGTGAAGGTGTACGCTCGCTGGATTGACTCGGAGTCCCCCAGGGAGTTGGAGCGTATATGGGAAGGCATGCTGAGCATGGCTAGGAATACTCCTGAGAAGCTGGCAGCTTGAACTTCTGCGAGCTGCGTCCTCGCGCTTCCTTCCAGCGAAGATAGTTAGCGATCCGATGCCACCACTCAGGTCGCCGAGAAGCATTGCATCGGCGACCGCATCAACTACTTTTGAGACGCTGAAGAGAAAGTGCTGTGATTCCGTCATGGATCCACGGGGCCCTCTTGCAGCGTAAACCCCACATGGTTTCACTGACGATTAGCCTAGCCAGTACGCGCGTTGAGCATATAATTCGGCCGCATTCTTATGGCCTGCGCTGTTGCAGCGCTTGGATAACCGGCACTCTATGAACTCCCCACTGAAGTCACAAAGCCCCACGCCGGCCGCCATCCGGAAAGCTCGCGTCACAGCTGGGCTAACCCAGACGAAAGCGGCTCAGGCGGTTCAGGCCTCGCTGCGCGCCTGGCAGCAATGGGAGGCGGGCGACCGCACGATGCCACCCGGTCTTTTCGAGCTGTTCATGCTGAAGACCGGACAATGGTCGCTCGATGACCATGACGTGACACAGTGACCCTCAAGGATAGTCTCGTGCCAATACGACTAGGCGAACTAACCCCAGTTTCGAAACCACGCCAAGCGCCTGGAGTGCTCAACAGGAGCATCAGCCCCGATCCGTTGAGCGGAGAGCGCTATTCGAAGCGCGAAAAGGTCAATGCCCAGTGGAGAGCTTCAGCGTCCCTGAGGGAGCTGGAGCACATCGGGTGGGGCAAGCACGTCGCGGCGAGATTACCCCAAATCTGCCCCAGCAGTCAGACAAACGAATTATAAGCGATTGATTTTAATGACTAAAATTGACCTTTCATCACACACACCGATGATGCAGCAGTACTGGAAGCTGAAGAACCAGCACCCGGATCAGTTGATGTTCTATCGCATGGGTGACTTCTACGAGATTTTCTACGAAGACGCGAAGAAAGCAGCCAAGCTGCTCGACATCACCCTGACCGCACGCGGCCAGTCGGCCGGCCAATCGATCCCCATGTGCGGCATTCCTTTCCATTCGCTCGAGGGCTACCTGGCCAAGCTGGTCAAGCTCGGCGAATCGGTGGTGATCTGCGAACAGATCGGCGACCCGGCCACCAGCAAGGGGCCGGTGGAGCGTCAGGTGGTGCGTATCATCACCCCCGGCACCATCAGCGACGAAGCCCTGCTCGATGAGCACCGCGACAACCTGCTTGCTGCAGTCCTCGGTGATGAGCGCCTGTTTGGTCTGGCCGTGCTGGACATCACCAGCGGCCGCTTCAGCGTGCAGGAGATCAAGGGCTGGGAAAATCTGCTGGCCGAACTGGAGCGCCTCAGCCCCGCCGAACTGCTGATCCCGGACGACTGGCCGCAGGGCCTGCCCGCCGAGAAGCGCAAGGGCTCGCGCCGCCGCGCCCCCTGGGATTTCGACCGCGACAGCGCCTTCAAGAGCCTGTGCCAGCAATTCAGCACCCAGGATCTGAAAGGCTTCGGCTGCGAGAACCTGACCCTGGCCATCGGCGCCGCCGGCTGCCTGCTCAGCTATGCCAAGGAAACCCAGCGCACCGCCCTGCCCCACCTGCGCAGCCTGCGTCACGAGCGCCTGGACGACACGGTGATCCTCGATGGTGCCAGCCGCCGCAACCTGGAGCTGGACATCAACCTCGCCGGCGGCCGCGACAACACCCTGCAATCGGTGATGGATCGCTGCCAGACCGCCATGGCCAGCCGCCTGCTGGGCCGTTGGCTGAACCGTCCGTTGCGTGACCGCGCGGTGCTGGAGGCACGCCAGGACGCCATCGCCCGCCTGCTCGATGGCTATCGCTTCGAAACGCTGCAGCCGCAGCTCAAGGAAATCGGCGACCTGGAGCGCATCCTCGCCCGTATCGGCCTGCGCAACGCCCGCCCACGCGACCTTGCCCGCCTGCGCGACGCCCTGGCGGCACTGCCCGAGCTGCAGCTGGCGATGACCTCGCTGGATACCCCGCACCTGCAACAGCTGGCCAGCAGCATCTCCACCTACCCGGAGCTGGCCGACCTGCTGGCCCGCGCCATCATCGACAACCCGCCGGCGGTGATCCGTGACGGCGGCGTGCTGAAGACCGGCTATGACGCCGAGCTGGACGAACTGCAGGCCATGAGCGAGAACGCCGGACAGTTCCTCATGGATCTGGAAGCACGGGAGAAGGAGCGCACCGGCCTAGCCAACCTCAAGGTCGGCTACAACCGCGTGCACGGCTACTTCATCGAACTGCCGACCAAGCAGGCCGAGTCGGCGCCGGCTGACTACATCCGCCGGCAGACACTCAAAGGTGCCGAGCGCTTCATCACCCCCGAACTGAAAGAGTTCGAGGACAAAGCGCTGTCGGCCAAGAGCCGCGCCCTGGCCCGCGAAAAGATGCTCTACGACGAGTTGCTCGAGCGCCTGATCGGCCATCTGGCGCCGCTGCAGGACAGTGCCGCAGCCCTCGCCGAACTGGACGTGCTGAGCAACCTGGCAGAGCGCGCGCTGAATCTCGACCTGAACCGCCCACGCTTCGTCGACGAACCGTGCATGCGCATCGACCAGGGCCGTCACCCGGTGGTCGAGCAGGTGCTAACCACGCCCTTCGTGGCCAACGACCTGGATCTCGACGACAACCGGCGCATGCTGGTCATCACCGGGCCGAACATGGGTGGTAAATCCACCTACATGCGCCAGACCGCACTGATCGTGCTGCTGGCCCATATCGGCAGCTTCGTGCCGGCGGCGGCCTGCGAACTGTCGCTGGTCGACCGCATCTTCACCCGTATCGGCTCCAGCGATGACCTGGCCGGCGGCCGCTCCACCTTCATGGTGGAGATGAGCGAAACAGCCAATATTCTGCACAACGCCAGCGAGCGTAGCCTGGTACTGATGGACGAGGTCGGACGTGGCACCAGCACCTTCGACGGCCTGTCGCTGGCCTGGTCGGCGGCCGAGCACCTGGCGCGCCTGCGCGCCTTCACCCTGTTCGCCACCCACTATTTCGAGCTGACCGTGCTGCCGGAAAGCGAGCCGGTGGTAGCCAACGTGCACCTCTCGGCCACCGAGCACAACGAGCGTATCGTCTTCCTCCACCACGTTCAGCCAGGCCCCGCGAGCCAGAGCTACGGCCTGGCCGTAGCGCAACTGGCTGGTGTACCCGGCACGGTGATCAGCCGCGCACGCGAGCACCTGGCGCGCCTGGAGGCCACCAGCCTGCCGCACGATCTGCCACGCCAGGCGCCCGGCCAGCCGCAAGCGCCGATGCAGAGTGACCTGTTCGCCAGCGTGCCGCACCCACTGCTGGAGCAATTGCACAAGATCAACCCGGATGATCTGACTCCGCGCAAGGCGCTGGAGCTGTTATATACATGGAAGACGCAGATCTAACGTTCAATACAACAAACTGCTAGAATCGCGCGCAATTTTACGACCGCCCGGTTTACAGCCTGAGCCGCGGCCACATACAGAGCGCCTGGCAGCCCTTCATAGAAAGGGCCCAAGCCGCCGCCCGAGGAGAGAATCAGACATGACCTTCGTCGTCACCGACAACTGCATCAAGTGCAAATACACCGACTGTGTGGAAGTCTGCCCGGTCGACTGCTTTTACGAAGGCCCGAACTTCCTGGTCATTCACCCGGATGAGTGCATTGATTGCGCCCTGTGCGAGCCGGAGTGCCCTGCGCAGGCGATCTTCTCGGAAGACGAGGTACCAGAGGATCAGCAGGAGTTCATCGAACTGAACGCCGATCTGGCCGAAGTGTGGCCGAACATCACCGAGAAGAAAGATGCACTGCCGGACGCCGAAGAGTGGGATGGCGTGAAGGACAAGCTGCAACACCTGGAGCGCTGAGTTCGCCCTGAAACACAAAGACCCGCCAAGTGCGGGTCTTTTACTTTCAGGCTCCGGGCCGACTGCCCGCCAGGCTGGCGCCACAAACAGCACGCGCAAAAAAGGGGCGGCTTGCGCCGCCCACTTTTATTCCCTAATCCCTTTATTTCCCAACTCATCATCCTGATGAATCGCTTCTTGCGATGTTCCTGATCATCATCCTGATGATCTGTGCTTGTCCCTGAGCACGGGTGTGATATTAGCTGTTACGGGCAGCGGCACAACCCGGCCAAAATTTATACCGCCTGTTCACTTATCTTATAAAAACCTTATAAAACAATAATTTAAAAACAAATTCAGTAAAAGAGCTGGGTTTTCAACACAAACACTGACAACACCTGTAAGCGATGACTTACATGGGTTCGCATAAAAAACCCGGCCGGAGCCGGGTTCATGATCGAAGCGAAACCTCACTGGAACAAGGCGTCGCTGGACAAGCCGTTCTTCTCCAGGATTTCCCGCAGACGCTTGAGCGCCTCAACCTGAATCTGCCGCACCCGCTCGCGGGTCAGGCCGATCTCCTGCCCCACTTCTTCAAGGGTACAACTTTCATGGCCGCGCAGACCGAAGCGACGCACAACAACTTCCCGTTGTTTGTCGGTCAGGTCGGAGAGCCACTGATCAATGCTCTGCGACAGATCATCGTCCTGCAACAGTTCGCAGGGATCGGTCGGGCGATCATCGGTCAGGGTGTCGAGCAGCGTCTTGTCCGAATCCGGACCAAGCGAGACGTCCACCGAGGACACTCGTTCGTTGAGGCCGAGCATGCGCTTGACCTCGCCCACCGGTTTTTCCAGCAGGTTGGCAATTTCTTCCGCAGAAGGCTCATGGTCAAGCTTCTGGGTCAGTTCACGAGCTGCACGCAGGTATACGTTGAGCTCCTTGACCACATGAATCGGCAAACGGATGGTTCGCGTCTGGTTCATGATGGCGCGTTCGATGGTCTGGCGGATCCACCAGGTTGCATAGGTCGAGAAACGGAACCCCCGCTCCGGATCGAATTTTTCCACGGCGCGAATCAAGCCGAGGTTGCCCTCCTCGATCAGATCGAGCAGAGAGAGACCACGGTTGACGTAACGCCGAGCGATCTTCACGACCAGGCGCAGGTTGCTCTCGATCATGCGTTTGCGCCCGGCAGGATCGCCCTTCTGCGCCAGACGCGCGAAGTGCACTTCCTCTTCGGGAGTGAGCAAGGGAGAGAAACCGATTTCGTTGAGGTAAAGCTGAGTGGCGTCTAGCGCCCGGGTGTAGTCGATGTATTTGTGCTGCTTGGAGGGGGTGGCGTTCTTGGCCTTGGTACGTGCGACCGGTGCTTCCACCTCATCGCCCTGAACCTCGCCGAAAACGATGCCTGGCTCCATGAGGAGCAGTTCATCGTCGACGTCAAACTCCGGCGCTTCTTTTTTGATGAGAGCCATTGTTGTTGTCCCTAGCTGAGTTCGACAACAGACTCTGGCGGAACCGTCCTGGCCACACCTGAGCCCGTCCCTCCTACGTGATGGAACGGGTCAGCGACGGATCAACGACGTGGCAGATATTGCAGCGGATCGACAGGTTTACCTTGGCGGCGAATCTCGAAGTGCAGCTTCACCCGGTCGGCCCCTGTGGACCCCATTTCGGCAATACTTTGCCCGGCTTTGACCTGCTGCCCCTCCCGTACCAACAACCTGCGGTTATGACCGTAAGCACTTACGTAGGTATCGCTGTGTTTGATGATGATCAACTCGCCGTAGCCCCGCAAACCACTCCCGGCGTACACCACTGATCCATCAGACGCAGCTAAAACAGGCTGGCCTAATTGCCCTGCGATATCAATGCCTTTATTCAAACTACCGTTTGAGGAAAAACGACTGATCACTGTGCCCTCGGTTGGCCAGGACCAACCACTGGCCGAGCGACTCACTGGTGTTACTGGCGTAGTCGCTGGCGTGTTGGCTACCGGCGGGCGGGCGGGCTGAGTTGCAGGCGGCGCAGTCACGGCAACCGGCGGACGACTGGGCACTGGCTGAGTGACAACGGGCGAGGTGGCCGCAGGCGGTGCCGAAACGACCGGCTGACTGCTGCCCACCGGGCGGTTGTCGAAACGGATCGTCTGACCCACGCGGATCAGATAGGGATCGCGCAAACCGTTATGAGCAGCGAGTGCCTTCCAATCCCAGCCGAAACGAAAGGCGATCGAATAGAGGGTATCGCCACGCTGCACCACATAGTGGCCATCACGTACGGGCTGACGCTGAACCACCGGGGCACGCCCCTGATTCTGGCCACGGTCGACCACCTGTACGCCACCCGGTGGCGAGCTGACGCAACCGGCCAACGCGGAGGCGGCAAGCATGGCGAGCGGCAGGCGAAACGCTGCAACTGCGCGGACTAGCACGTGAAGGACGGTGAAACTCACCCAACTGCTCCCTGAATGATTCCGAGTACGGCGCCCATTGTGCCGTATTTATTCGGTGCGACCAGTATCGAGCGCCTGACGACCAGCCAGCCACTCCAGGCCAAGCACCAAGGCGATACCGCCGATTGCCAATACCACGGCAAGCAAGAGCTGTGGGTCCTGGCCACTGATTTCTGCAAAATGCCCCGGTAGCAGATTGCTCTGCAGCAGCGGCACCTGCTCACCTTTACTGTCGATACGCCAGCTCAGGGTCTCCTTCCAGGGCCAGACCTTGTTCAGCGAACCCAGCATCAGGCCGACCAGAAACGCCAGACTGAGGTCACGCCAACGTGACAGCAGCCAACTGAGCAGACGCGCGAAACTGAGAATGCCAACCAGGCAGCCGCTGGCGAACACCGCCATGACCAGCAGATCGAGGTCCTTGACCGCACCCAGCACCACCGAATAGAGGCCGAGCAGAAGCAGGATGAAGCTGCCCGAGATACCCGGCAGAATCATCGCGCAGATGGCGATGGCACCGGCCAGGAACAGGGTTGGCAGATCACTACCCCACTGCATCGGAGCGGCAACGGTGATCCAGTAGGCGAAAGCCAGGCCAAGCAGAAAACTCACCGCCCGGCTCCAGTTCCAGCGAATGATCTCTCGCCCGACCATATAGGTAGACACCAGAATCAGGCCGAAGAAGAACGACCATACCGGAATCGGATGGTACTCAAGCAGATAGGTGATCAGCCGCGCGAGTGTGAGAATGCTGGTCAGGATGCCGCACAGCAGCACCAGCAGGAACGTCGCGTTGGCCATCTGCCAGGCATCCTTGATGCGGCCCCGCAGCAGCAGCAGGAACGCTTCGGGAATGCTGGCGATGGAGCGCAGCAGCTCGTCATAGATACCACTGATAAAAGCGATGGTGCCGCCGGAAACGCCGGGCACGACATCTGCAGCGCCCATCGCCAAGCCCTTGGCATAGAGCAGAAAATATTTCTTCATGGATCCTTCCGCTGCGAAAAAGCGATCAAGCCAGCGGCCCGTTGAGTAGCGGCACGAAGCGCACCGCATCGAGCACGTGACGGGAAAAACCACCCTCTTCACGCACGATCAGCAGCAGTTGCTGCACATCGCCACTGCCGACCGGAATGACCAGACGTCCGCCTGGAGCCAGTTGATCGAGCAAGGCCTGCGGCACTTGCGCGGCGGCGGCGGTGACAATGATGCCGTTGTACGGACCGAGCGCGTTCCAACCTTCCCAGCCATCACCCCAGCGAAAGACCACGTTGCGCAGCTTGAGTTCGGCCAGACGCTCCTTGGCACGGTCCTGCAGCACCTGAATACGCTCGACCGAAAACACTCGCTCGACCAATTGCGCCAGCACGGCGGTCTGGTAACCAGAACCGGTACCGATTTCCAGCACCTTGTCCAGCGGGCCCGCCGCCAACAGCAGCTCGGTCATGCGCCCAACCATGTATGGCTGGGAAATGGTCTGGTTATGGCCGATGGGCAGCGCGGTGTCTTCATAGGCGCGGTGCGCCAGGGCTTCGTCGACGAACAGATGACGCGGCGTACGGCGGATCACTTCCAGTACCCGCGCGTTGGACAGCCCTTCCTCATAGAGACGCTGGATCAATCGTTCGCGGGTGCGCTGCGAGGTCATGCCGATCCCGCTGCGCTGCATCTCGTCCTGTCCGCGCATCAGAAGATGCCCTCCAGCCAGCCATCCATAGTTTCGAGGGCCTCATTGAACGTGCGATCGAGCCGTAGCGGCGTGATCGATACATAACCTTGCATCACGGCATGAAAATCGGTGCCCTGACTGCCATCCTCGACATCACCGGCGGCGGAAATCCAGTAACCTTCCTTGCCACGCGGGTTGACCACCTTGACCGGCGCCGCCGCACGCGCGCGATGACCGAGTCGGGTCAGCTGCACACCACGGATATGTTCCAGCGGCAGGTTCGGCACGTTGACGTTGAGTACGGTACGCGGTGGCAGTTCGAGTCGCTCGTGCGCCTCCACCAGTTTGCGGGCGAAGTAGGCCGCAGTCGGCAGATTGTCGGACAGGCGCGAAAGCAGCGAAAAGGCGAACGCCGGCTTGCTCAGGAAACGTCCCTCGAGCGCGGCGGCGACGGTACCGGAATAGAGTACGTCATCGCCCAGATTAGCGCCCAGGTTGATGCCGGAGACGACCATATCCGGCGTCTGCTCGAGCAGACCGTTGAGCCCCAGGTGCACGCAATCGGTCGGTGTGCCATTGAGGCTGATGTAGCCATTGGCCAAAGCCATGGGATGCAGCGGACGATCGAGCGTCAGCGCACTGCTGGCACCGCTCCTGTCTTCGGCAGGGGCGATCACCACGCACTCGGCATAGTCGGCCAGCGCTTGGTGCAACGCAGCGATACCGGGCGCGTTCACCCCGTCGTCGTTGGAAATCAGAATTCGCATGGAGTATCCGTCTGCCCTGCTGGCACCAAATCGAGCAATTCGCGCACCACCACGGTGGCGAAACACCCGGCCGGCAGGACGAATGCAAGTTGCAGAATATCGGGTTCGGGATAATGCCATGACAGGCCGCCGATGGGGAGGCGCAGAATTCGCCGTTCGTGCGCCATGTCCGCCTTGATCAGCCATTGCACCAGTTGCGCAGCCTCATCGGCTACTTCCTGCTCCAGCTGTCGGGTCTCACCAGCGGTCGGCAAAGGCCCGTCGCCCCACAGCGGCCCGGTGGGATGCAGGTCAAGAATGGCCAGGCGCGGGTCAATGCACTCGGTCTCACCGGCCATGAAGAAGCTGCGGCTGGCAGTGAAGGCCAGCAAGTCACCGATCTGCGCCTGGTTCCAGGTACCAGCGGCCACGCGCTTGGCCAACACTTGATTGAACAGATAGCTGCGTGCCGAAGAGAGCAGTCGCGAGCGCAGGTTGCGCTGCACCGGCAACTCCAGGCGCGCGGCAAAATCGCGGGCCTGCTCGACATTGCCGCCATCGAAGCCAAAACGCTGCAAGCCGAAGTAATTGGGCACGCCTTGCGCGGCGATACGTTGTAGACGCTGCTCCAGCGCATCGCGATCCGCTTCGAGGGCAGTCAGGCGCAAGGTGAAACCATTGGCGGCATGGGCGCCACGCTGCAATTTGCGGTTGTGCCGCTGGCTGCGCTGGATGACCAGATCATCGCCCTGCGCAGCCGCCAGATCGGGATCGGCCTTGCCCGGCAGGTGCAGGCTGAACCACTGGCGGGTCAGCGCCTGACGATCCTTGAGTCCCGCGTAACTGACCGCCTTGAGCGGCAGGCCGGCAGCGCGGGCGATACGCCGAGCGGCCTCCTCGGTATTCAGGCCGCGTTTTTCCACCCATAGCCAGAGGTGCTCACCCTGGCCAGTGAGCGGGATGTCGAGCACCTCGTCGACCTGGAAGTCCTCGGCCGTGGCCTTGAGCACCGCGCGCCCACAGGCCTCGCCGTGGGCGCGCGGCCCGAGCAGTTGCAGCTCGTTCATGCCTTGACCAGCAGGGCCACGGCGTGCACCGCGATACCTTCCTCACGCCCGGTGAAACCCAGCTTCTCGGTGGTGGTGGCCTTGACGTTGACCTGATCCAGCTCGATGCCCAGATCCTCGGCAATGCGCTCGCGCATGCTCTGAATGTGCGGAGCCATCTTCGGCGCCTGGGCGATGATAGTGGCGTCGACGTTACCCACCGCGTAGCCCTTGCCCCGCACCAGGCCCATCACATGGCGCAGCAGGGCGCGGCTGTCAGCGCCCTTGAGGGTCGGATCGGTATCGGGGAAGTGCTTGCCGATATCGCCCAGCGCCACGGCGCCAAGCAGCGCATCACTCAGGGCGTGCAGCAGCACGTCACCGTCGGAGTGAGCGACAAGACCGAATTTATGGGGAATCCGTACGCCGCCGAGGGTGATGAAATCGCCTTCGCCGAAGCGGTGTACGTCATAGCCATGACCGATACGCATAAAGAACAACGCCCTGAAAAAGTCAGGGCGTGATTCTAACCGCATTGCCCCGTAGCCCGGATGAAATCCGGGGAGCGAATTTCTCGGATTTCATCCGGGCTACGACTACCGCAAAGCGGCAGCGTGATGACGCAGGTGATCGTCGATGAAGCTGGCGATGAAGTAGTAGCTGTGGTCATAGCCCGGCTGCATGCGCAGCGTCAGCGGATGAGCGGCCGTCTTGGCAGCAGCCTGCAACGCCTGCGGCTTGAGCTGGCCTTCGAGAAAATCGTCACGATCGCCCTGATCGACCAGGATCGGCAGTTTCTCGCTGGCTTCGGCGATCAGCACGCTGGCATCCCACTCACGCCAACGCGAACGCTCCTCGCCCAGGTACAGGGAAAAGGCCTTCTCGCCCCACGGGCAGTTCATCGGATTGCTGATCGGTGAGAACGCCGATACCGACTGATAACGCCCCGGATTCTTCAGCGCACAGATCAACGCACCGTGACCGCCCATGGAATGGCCGGCGATGCCGCGCTTGTCCGAGACGGGGAAGTTGGCCTCGATCAGCGCTGGCAACTCCTGCACCACGTAGTCGTACATGCGGTAGTGCCGCGCGAAGGGCTCCTGGGTGGCATTGACATAGAAGCCTGCACCCAGACCGAAGTCATAGGCGCCGTTGGCGTCATCGGCCACGCCCTCGCCACGCGGGCTGGTGTCCGGCGCGATGATGATCAACCCCAGTTCGGCTGCCATGCGCTGAGCGCCAGCCTTCTGCATGAAGTTCTCGTCGGTGCAGGTCAACCCGCTCAGCCAGTACAGCACCGGCAGCTTGGCACCCTGCTCGGCCTGAGGCGGCAGATAGACGGCGAACACCATGTCGCAGTTGAGGCTGCTGGAGCGATGGCGGTAGCGCTTGTGCCAGCCGCCGAAACTCTTGTTGCTGGAAACGATTTCGAGGGTCATGACCACTCCTTAGGGTGCGCCATGCGCACCAAGAGTTAGCGGTGCGCGCAGCCCAGGCGGCCCGCGCACCCTACGAAAGAATCCGCACGACCATCAGCCGTGCGGCGCGCCATCAAAAATGGATGACGGTACGGATGCTCTTGCCCTCGTGCATCAGCTCGAACGCTTCGTTGATCTCGTCCAGCCCCATGTTGTGGGTGATGAAGGTGTCCAGCGGAATCTCGCCGCTCTGCGCCTTCTCGACATAGCTCGGCAGCTCGGTACGACCCTTGACGCCACCGAAGGCACTGCCGCGCCAGACGCGGCCGGTCACCAGTTGGAATGGGCGGGTGCTGATCTCGGCACCGGCCGGCGCAACGCCAATGATGGTCGACTCGCCCCAGCCCTTGTGGCAGCACTCCAGCGCGGCGCGCATCAGTTGCACGTTGCCGATGCACTCGAAGCTGTAGTCGACGCCACCGTCGGTCATCTCGACGATGACTTCCTGGATCGGCTTGCTGTGATCCTTCGGATTGACGAAGTCGGTGATGCCCAGCTCACGTGCCACGGCTTCCTTGGCCGGATTGATATCGATGCCGATGATGCGCGAAGCCTTGGCCATCTTGGCGCCGATGATCGCCGCCAGTCCGATACCGCCCAGGCCGAAGATGGCCACAGTGGAGCCCTCGGTGACCTTGGCGGTGTTGAGCACGGCACCAATACCGGTGGTCACGCCACAACCGAGCAGGCAGACCTTCTCCAGCGGCGCCTCCTTGGGGATCTTGGCCAGGGAGACTTCCGGCAGCACGGTGTACTCGGAGAAGGTCGAGCAGCCCATGTAGTGATAGATCGGCTCGCCGTTGTAGGAGAAGCGGCTGGTACCGTCAGGCATCAGACCCTTGCCCTGGGTGGCGCGCACCGAGCTGCACAGGTTGGTCTTGTTGGATTTGCAGAATTTGCACTCGCCGCACTCGGCGGTGTACAGCGGGATCACGTGGTCGCCGACCGTCAGCGAGGTGACCCCCTCGCCCACCGCCTCGACGATGCCACCACCTTCGTGACCGAGAATGCAGGGGAACACGCCCTCGCTGTCCTGGCCGGACAGGGTGTAGGCGTCGGTGTGGCAGACGCCGGTCGCGACGATACGCACCAGCACCTCGCCCGCCTTGGGCGGCGCCACATCGACTTCGACGATTTTCAGGGGTTCATTCGGGGCGAAGGCGACGGCGGCACGAGACTTGATCATGACAGTTCTCTCAGGGGAGCGTGGACAGTGGTCGGCAGTCTAGTTCATGTCCAATACGAGATAATCAGCAGAAGAGCAAAACATTATTGCTGTACAGGGATAATATTGGGTCTCCTTACATTGCCCGCAAGCGGGCTCCTACAGGGGCAGCCGGATGCAATCGGCAGCACAGGAGAAGAAGCATCGATGAATCGCTGGGAAGGACTCGACGAATTCGTTGCCGTCGCCGAATGCGGGCAATTCAGTGCCGCCGCCGAGCGCCTGGGATTGTCCACCTCGCAGGTCAGCCGCCAGGTCGCACGCCTGGAAGAGCGCCTGCAGAGCCGCCTGTTCTACCGCAGCACCAGACGGGTCGCGCTGACCGAGGCCGGCCAGTTGTTTCTACAACACTGCCAGCGCCTGCAGGATGCCCGCGAAGAAGCGCTGCGAGCAGTCGGTGATCTCGGCGCTGAACCCAAGGGGCTGTTGCGCATGACCTGTGCGGTGGCTTACGGCGAGCGCTTCATCGTACCGCTGGTCAACGACTTCATGGCGCGGCATCCGCAATTGCGCGTGGAGATCGAACTGTCCAACCGTCAGCTCGACATGCTGCACGAAGGCCTGGACCTGGCCATCCGCCTGGGGCGCCTGCAGGACTCGCGTCTGATGGCCGCACGCCTGGCACCTCGCGAAATGTACCTGTGCGCAGCCCCCGACTATCTGCAGCGCTACGGGCGTCCGCACTCGTTATCCGAGCTAGCCCGACACAACTGCCTGGTAGGTAGCAGCGACCACTGGAGCTTTGCCCAGAACGGCCGTGAAACCCAGGTGCGCATACAGGGTAACTGGCGTTGCAATAGCGGCCAGGCCGTGCTCGACGCAGCGCTGCGCGGTTTTGGGCTGTGTCAGTTGCCGGACTATTACGTATTGGAACACCTGCGCAGCGGCCGGCTGATCTCCCTGCTGGAGCAGCACCGCCCACCCAACACAGCCGTCTGGGCACTCTATCCGCAGCAGCGACATCTCTCGCCCAAGGTACGTCAGTTGATCGACTCGCTGCGCCAGGGACTTGGCCAACGCGCCGAATACCTCGATCACTCCTGAGGTTCTGCAACAACCTTGTCACCCAGCTGAACGGTCATGGAATGTCACAAGCCGGGGCGAAACTTGAGCGAGACGACCGCGTCACAACCCATGCACCCCGCCCAAACGGGGCCTCACGAACTCAGCTACATGAGGACATGGTTATGCAGGTTCTGGTCAACAGTGGTAAGCACGTCACCTCCTCGATGGACTTCAAGGACGACATTCGCAGTCGCATCCGGGACAAGCTCCAGCGCTACGAGGACCACCTCACCCGGATCGAAATTCATCTCTCCGACGAGAACGCGCTCAAGAGTGGCCCACAGGACAAGCGCTGCAAGGTCGAGGCACGAATGAAAGGACGCGATCCACTGACGGTCTCCCACGATGCCAGCGAACTGCAGCAGGCGATCGACGGCGCCATGAACAAGCTGACCAACGCGCTGGATCGCAACCTGGGCAAAGATGCCAAGCGCTGGACACACTGATGCGACAGTTCTAGTTCAACGGCCTTGCGACCATACGGACTGTAGATAATGCAAATCTTCCGGGCGGGTAACCTTGAGGTTGTCCGCCCGGCCTTCGATGAGCCGGGGCGACTGCCCTGCCCACTCCATGGCCGAGGCTTCATCGGTCACTGCCACACCTTCTTCCAGCGCTTGCGCCAGTGACTCGCGTAACGCCCCCAGGCGGAACATCTGCGGTGTGTAGGCCTGCCAGATCACGCTACGATCCACGGTCTCCAACACTCGACCATCGCTGCCGACACGCTTGAGCGTATCGCGCACCGGCACCGCCAGCAGGCCGCCGACCGGATCATCGGTCAGACTGTCTAGTAGGCGATCCAGGTCCGCAGGGGTGAGATTGGGACGCGCGGCGTCGTGCACCAGCACCCAATCATCGCTATCGGCACCACCGGCCAGTAACGAGTCCAGCCCGGCCAGCACCGAGTCGGCGCGCTCACGCCCGCCAGGCGCACGGCGGATGCGCAGATCACGCGCCAGTGGCAACTGCGGCCAGAACGGGTCATCCACGGCAACGCATACCACCGCGCCCAACAGGCCGGGATGATCGAGAAAACAATGCAGGGTATGTTCGAGAATGCAGCGGCCGGCGATCTGCAGGTACTGCTTGGGGCGGTCGGCGGCCATCCGCGCGCCGACGCCAGCGGCCGGGATCACCAGCCAGAATTTCGTGGTCATTCGGTCAGCAGATAGAGGGTTTCACCCTCTTTGAGCATGCCCAACTCGTGACGCGCGCGCTCTTCCACGGTTTCCATACCGCGCTTGAGCTCCATCACCTCGGCCTCGAGAATACGATTGCGCTCCAGCAACCGCTCGTTCTCGCCCTCCTGTTCGGCGATCTGCTGTTGCAGACGGCTGGCAGCAGCCAGGCTGCCGTCGCCAATCCACAGTCGATACTGCAGACCGACCAGCAACAGGATCAGCACGATAAACAGCCAATACGGACTACGCATGGAGCGGCTCGCAGATTGAGTCATCGGCATGGTAGGGGCTGCGTTCATGCTTGAAAAGAAGCCGTCTGATGAGTGACATGGGGTTTCGGTACCTGCATCCGTGCATTGGTTCCCTGGGATCGACGAAGCGTCCACGAAAAAGGCCATGCCCGCAATGACGCAGCCTTTGTAGGAGCGGCTTCAGCCGCGAAAATTCGCGGATAAATCCGCTCCTACAGCATGCAGCACCAACGCTGGGATAACCACGAAAAAGGGCGACTTGCGTCGCCCTTTTCAGTCTACACGACGGTTAACCGCGGAACTCGGCACGGCCCTTGTATGGGGCTTTGGCGCCCAGCTGCTCTTCGATACGCAGCAGCTGGTTGTACTTGGAAACGCGGTCGGAACGGCACAGCGAACCGGTCTTGATCTGACCGGCGGCAGTACCCACGGCCAGGTCGGCGATGGTGCTGTCCTCGGTTTCGCCACTGCGGTGCGAGATCACGGCGGTGAAGCCAGCAGCCTTGGCCATCTGGATGGCTTCCAGGGTCTCGGTCAGCGAGCCGATCTGGTTGAACTTGATCAGGATCGAGTTGCCGATCTTCTCGTCGATGCCGCGCTTGAGGATCTTGGTGTTGGTGACGAACAGGTCGTCGCCAACCAGCTGTACCTTGGCACCGATCTTGTCGGTCAGGACTTTCCAGCTGGCCCAGTCGGACTCGTCCATGCCGTCTTCGATGGAGATGATCGGATAACGCTCGGTCAGGCCCGCCAGGTAGTCGGCGAAACCTTCACCGCTGAATACCTTGCCTTCGCCGGCCAGGTCGTATTGACCGTCCTTGTAGAACTCGCTCGATGCGCAGTCCAGCGCCAGGGTCACGTCGTCGCCCAGCTTGTAGCCGGCATTGGCAACGGCTTCGGCGATGGCGGCCAGAGCGTCTTCGTTGGAGGCCAGGTTCGGCGCGAAGCCGCCTTCGTCACCCACAGCGGTGTTCAGGCCACGGGCCTTGAGCACGGCCTTGAGGTGATGGAAGATCTCGGCGCCCATGCGCAGCGCCTCGGCGAAGCTCGATGCGCCAACCGGCTGCACCATGAATTCCTGGATGTCGACGTTGTTGTCGGCATGCTCGCCGCCATTGATGATGTTCATCATCGGCACCGGCATGGAGTAGACGCCCGGGGTGCCGTTCAGATCAGCGATGTGCGCGTACAGCGGCACGCCCTTGGCCTGAGCAGCGGCCTTGGCGGCAGCCAGGGACACGGCGAGGATGGCGTTGGCGCCCAGCTTGGCCTTGTTCTCGGTACCGTCGAGTTCGATCATCGCGCGGTCCAGGGCCTGTTGATCGGTCGCGTCCTTGCCCAGCAGCAGGTCACGGATAGGGCCGTTGATGTTGGCGACGGCTTTCAGCACGCCCTTGCCCAGGTAACGGCTCTTGTCGCCGTCACGCAGCTCCAGCGCTTCGCGCGAGCCGGTGGAAGCGCCGGACGGAGCGCACGCGCTGCCGACGATACCGCCTTCCAGAATTACATCCGCTTCCACGGTGGGGTTGCCGCGGGAGTCGAGAACCTCACGACCCTTGATGTCGACGATCTTTGCCATTCTTGATAACGCTCCAAAGGTTGACGATAAGACGGCAGCAGCAGGCTGCACTGGGCCGTCGCTGCCGGAGGGCAGATCGACGGCTCACTCTGACTCACGGGTCAGGGGGATTTTTCTCGGGCGGCACTTTACCGGATTACGACCGGCTCAGGCAGTCTCGATCGGCGGAAAACTCTTGATCAGGTCATCCAGCTGCTTGAGCTGAGTGAGGAACGGCTCCAGCTTGTTCAGGCGCAGGGCGCATGGACCGTCGCACTTGGCGTTTTCCGGATCCGGATGGGCTTCGAGGAACAGGCCTGCCAGGCCCTGGCTCATGCCGGCCTTGGCCAGATCGGTAACCTGGGCGCGGCGACCGCCAGCAGAGTCGGCGCGGCCACCCGGCATCTGCAGGGCGTGGGTCACGTCGAAAAACACCGGGTACTCGAACTGCTTCATGATGCCGAAGCCGAGCATGTCCACCACCAGGTTGTTGTAACCGAAGGAGCTGCCGCGCTCGCAAAGGATCAACTGATCATTACCAGCCTCTTCACACTTGGTGAGGATGTGCTTCATTTCCTGCGGAGCGAGGAACTGCGCCTTCTTGATGTTGATCACCGCGCCGGTTTTGGCCATGGCCACCACCAGATCGGTCTGCCGCGAGAGGAAGGCCGGCAACTGGATGATGTCGCACACCTCGGCCACTGCAGCCGCCTGGTGCGGTTCGTGAACGTCGGTGATCACCGGCACGCCGAAGGTCTTCTTCACTTCCTCGAAGATCTTCATGCCCTCTTCCAGGCCCGGGCCGCGGAAGGAGGTGATGGAAGAGCGATTGGCCTTGTCGAAGCTGGCCTTGAACACGTAGGGGATGCCGAGCTTCTCGGTCACCCGCACGTATTCCTCGCAAGCCTGCATGGCCAGGTCGCGCGACTCGAGCACGTTGATGCCACCGAACAGCACGAACGGCTTGTCGTTGGCGATCTCGATGCCGCGAACCTTGATGATCTTCTGTGCCATGCGTTAAGCCTTCTTCGCTTTCTGCGCCAGCGCAGCGTTGACGAAACCGCTGAACAGCGGGTGACCGTCACGCGGCGTTGAAGTGAATTCCGGGTGGAACTGGCAAGCGACGAACCACGGATGATCCGGCGCCTCGACCACTTCCACCAGCGCGCCGTCGCCGGAACGACCGGTGACCTTCAGGCCTGCCTCGGTCAGTTTCGGCAGCAGGTTGTTGTTCACCTCGTAACGGTGACGGTGACGCTCGACGATCACGTCCTTGCCGTAGCAGTCATGCACCAGCGAACCGGCCTGCAGCTGGCAATCCTGCGCCCCCAGGCGCATGGTGCCGCCCAGATCGGAGCTCTCGCTACGCTGCTCGACGCTGCCTGCGGCATCCTGCCACTCGGTAATCAGACCCACTACCGGGTGAGCGCTGGCCATGTCGAATTCGGAAGAGTTGGCGTCGGTCCAGCCCACCACATTGCGGGCGTACTCGATCACTGCCACCTGCATGCCGAGACAGATACCCAGGTAAGGGATCTTGTTCTCGCGGGCGTACTGCACGGTCTTGATCTTGCCTTCCACGCCACGCAGACCGAAGCCGCCCGGCACCAGGATGGCATCGACACCTTCGAGCAGCGCGGTGCCCTGGTTCTCGATGTCTTCGGAGTCGATATAACGCAGGTTGACCTTGGTACGGTTCTGGATGCCGGCATGGCTCATCGCTTCGATCAGCGACTTGTACGCATCGAGCAGCTCCATGTACTTGCCGACCATGGCGATGGTGACTTCTTTTTCCGGGTTGAGCTTGGCATCGACCACGCGATCCCACTCGGAAAGATCGGCGCCGCCACACTCCAGGCCGAAACGCTCGACGACGAAGTCGTCCAGACCCTGGGCATGCAGCACACCCGGAATTTTGTAGATGGTGTCGACGTCTTCCAGGCTGATCACCGCACGCTCTTCGACGTTGGTGAACAGGGCGATCTTGCGCCGCGAGGACACATCGATCGGATGGTCGGAACGGCACACCAGCACGTCCGGCTGCAGGCCGATGGAGCGCAGCTCCTTGACCGAATGCTGGGTCGGCTTGGTCTTGGTCTCGCCAGCGGTGGCGATATACGGCACCAGAGTCAGGTGCATCAGCATGGCGCGCTTGGCACCCACTTCCACACGCAGTTGGCGAATGGCTTCGAGGAACGGCTGCGACTCGATATCGCCGACGGTGCCACCAATTTCCACCAGGGCCACGTCGGCATCGCCGGCGCCCTTGATGATGCGACGCTTGATCTCGTCGGTGATGTGCGGAATCACCTGGATGGTCGCGCCCAGGTAATCACCACGGCGCTCCTTGCGCAGCACATCTTCGTACACCCGACCGGTGGTGAAGTTGTTGCTCTTGGTCATCGTGGTACGGATGAAGCGCTCGTAGTGGCCCAGGTCGAGGTCGGTCTCGGCGCCGTCGTGGGTGACGAACACCTCACCGTGCTGGAACGGGCTCATGGTGCCCGGATCGACGTTGATGTAAGGGTCCAGCTTGAGCATGGTGACCTTCAGGCCCCGCGCCTCCAGGATGGCCGCCAGTGAAGCCGAGGCGATGCCTTTCCCCAATGAAGAAACAACACCACCCGTGACGAAGATGTAGCGCGTCATGAAAAACCCTAGAAGTCTGCGTTTAAGCGGTCAGTGCCGCCGGGGAAAGCGAAGGAGCGCCATCAGTACGAACAATGGCAAGCTCGCCAAGCTCCCTGAGGGAGTCGGCAAAAGCTGTAGTAAGACGGGAGCGTAGTCTACCCGAAAGGCCTTACCAGCTCAAACCTTGCGCGCCGATAGGCGGCGACCAATGCAGACGCGCCCCGCTGGCCTGTATTTCTGACGACTGCGACAGGTTCGCCACCGCCATCAGCTCATCGCCCTCGAACAGCAACGGCAAGCGTGGGCGCACGAATGCCGGCACGCGCAGCTCGTTGAGCAGACGCTTGAGATCACGCCTGCCGCGCCCCGGCAGCTGCAGCGACTCACCACCCTGGCGGTAACGCAAATGCCAGCGACCTTGCGGCAACTCGCCCTGTAGATGCACATGACCATTGCCGGGAAGTTCGACCGATTCGGAAAACGAGTCGCAGGCTAGATCGAGTGGATCCAGCGGCCGCAGCCACTCGCCACTGAGCCACCAAAGCCGCCCATCGGCACGGTGCAACTCGCCATCGGTCAGTTTCCAGATCGGCGCCGCATCCGTGGCGGCATCACGCAGGTCACACCAGCCGGCCCAGTGATCGCTATCGGGCAGGCGCGTCAGCGGCGCCAGCCAGTAGCGCAGCAGATTACGCTGACGTGCATCGCTCAGCGCGCTCACTGCCGACAATTCCAGAGACGGTAGAGTCAGCCAGGGGCATGCCGAAACGCCATGAACAGTCGCCAGGTCCATCTCGGCCAGCTCACCCAGCAATTGCTGAGCTTCGCCCAGATACCTGGCGCTACGCGCGATATTTGCCGTGACCTGCGGCCAGCGCTCGGCCAGCAGCGGCAACACCCGCCTGCGCAGGAAATTGCGACTGAAACGTTCGTCGGCATTGCTCGGGTCCTCGATCCAGGCAAGGCCATGACTCTGCGCATATTCACGCAACTCAGCTCGAGAGCTGTCGAGCAACGGCCGAAACAGACCGCCCCGCCCCAACGGCCGACTGGCCGGCATCGCCGCCAGCCCGCGCACGCCGGCACCGCGCAACAGACGAAACAGCAGCGTTTCGGCTTGATCGTCGCGATGCTGGGCACTTAGCAACACTTCGCCCGGTTTCAGCCGCTCGCAGAAAGCCTGGTAACGCGCGCTTCGTGCAGCCTGTTCAAGGCTGGCACCTGGCGCGACCTGAACCCTGACGACTTCGAGAGCCATGCCCAACTGCTCGCAGACACGTGCGCAATGCACAGGCCAGGCGTCGCCGGCCGGCTGCAGCCCATGATGGACATGAATGGCGGACAGCGGCGGCAGATCCTCGTGCCGCGCCCAGTCGGCGAGCAGATGCAGCAGCACGCTGGAATCCAGGCCACCGGAGAAGGCAATACGCCACGCAGGGGCCGTAAGCCAGGGCTGCAGAGCCTGGCGCAGGTGAAGTTCGAGAGCAGTCATCATTCAAGCTTAAACAACAACGGGCCCGAAGGCCCGTTGATATATGCGTAGAAAAGACTCAGGCGATGCCGTAGCTCATCAGGCGGTCATAACGACGCTTGAGCAGCGTCTCGGTGTCATGCTTCTGCAGGCTGGCCAGTTGCTTGGTCAGCTCCTGGCGGATCGACTCGGAAGCCGCCGCCGGGTCGCGGTGCGCGCCGCCCAGTGGCTCGGCGATGACCTGATCGACGATACCCAGATCCTTCAGGCGCTCGGCGGTGATGCCCATGGCTTCAGCGGCGTCCGGCGCCTTCTCGGCAGTGCGCCAGAGAATCGAGGCGCAGCCTTCCGGCGAGATCACCGAATAGGTGGAGTATTGCAGCATGTTGAGCTGGTCGCAGACACCGATGGCCAACGCACCACCGGAACCACCTTCACCGATAACGGTGGCGATGATCGGGGTTTTCAGGCGCGCCATCACGCGCAGGTTCCAGGCGATGGCCTCGCTCTGGCCACGCTCCTCGGCATCGATACCTGGGTAAGCGCCGGGGGTGTCGATGAAGGTGAGGATCGGCATCTTGAAGCGCTCGGCCATTTCCATCAGGCGGCAGGCCTTGCGGTAGCCTTCCGGGCGCGGCATACCAAAGTTGCGGCGCACCTTCTCACGCACCTCACGGCCCTTCTGGTGGCCGATGATCATCACCGGCTGATCGCCCAGACGGGCAATGCCACCGACGATAGCGGCGTCGTCGGAGAAGTGACGATCACCATGCAGCTCGTCGAACTCGGTGAAGATGTGCTGGATGTAATCCAGGGTGTACGGGCGGCGTGGATGGCGAGCCAACTGAGCGATCTGCCAGCTGGTCAGGTTGCCGAAAATGCTTTCGGTCAGGGTGCTGCTCTTGTCCTGCAGGCGGGCAATCTCATCGCCGATATTCAGCGAGTTGTCGTTACCAACCAGGCGTAGCTCTTCGATCTTGGCTTGCAGGTCGGCGATCGGCTGTTCGAAATCGAGGAAATTCGGGTTCATAGTCATCCGTCTTGCGTCGACGGCCAAGTGGCCGGGGAGCTGTATCCATTAGGCGCCCTACCTTAAGGGATAGGACGCAGCGGGTCGACACCCGCAGGTGTCGATGCCAACACAAAGGGGTATTTTTCCCCTCTTGCATCAGCGGTAGTGCAAAAAGACGTTGTCGCGCCCGAACTGGTCACGCAATGCCTGAATCAAAGTGTCGGCCGGGTCGATTCGCCAGGCGTCGCCGAATTGAAGCAAGGCGCGTGCCTCCTCGCCACTGTAGTCGACGGTTACCGGGCAGGCGCCCTTGTGCTTGCTGCACAATTCGGCCAGCCAGCGCAGGCGATCACCCTTCAATGCCTCACTGGCGACCTTCACCCGCAGGCTGTCGGCCAGCCCCGTGCGCGCCTCTTCCAGACTCATCACGCGCTTGGCACGCAGGCGCAGGCCACCGGAGAAGTCGTCGTTGCTGACTTCGCCCTCGACCACCACCAGCGCATCGTTCTGCAGCAAAGCCTGGTTGCTAGCGAAGGCATCGGCGAACAGCGAGGCCTCGATGCGCCCGGAGCGGTCATCGAGGGTGATGAAGCCCATCTTGTCGCCCTTCTTGTTCTTCATCACCCGCAGGTTGACGATCATCCCAGCGATGGTCTGGGTGTCGCGCGCCGGCTTCAGTTCGACGATGCGCTGACGGGCGAAACGGCGAATCTCACCTTCGTATTCGTCGATGGGATGGCCGGACAGGTAGATACCCAGGGTGTCCTTCTCACCTTTCAGACGCTCTTTGATCGGCAGCTCGCGGGCTTTGCGGTGGTTGGCGTAGACGTCCGCCTCAGGCTCGGCGAACAGGCCGCCGAACAGGTCCATGTGGCCGCTCTCGGCGCTACGCGCAGTCTGCTCGGCGGACTGCACGGCCTCTTCCATGGACGCCAGCAGCACGGCGCGGTTCTTGTCCACGCTGGCCTGGTAGGCTTTGAGCTCGTCCTGATAGTACGGACCAAGACGATCCAGCGCGCCGCTGCGGATCAATGCCTCAAGGGTGCGCTTGTTGATGCGCTTGAGGTCGACACGGTTGCAGAAGTCGAACAGATCCTTGAACGGACCACCTTCGGCGCGACATTCGACGATGGCCTCGACCGGCCCCTCACCTACGCCCTTGACCGCGCCGAGGCCGTAGACGATTCGGCCGTCGTCGTTGACAGTGAACTTGAACTCGGAGACGTTCACATCCGGCGGATCGATGCGCAACTTCATGTTGCGGCACTCTTCCACCAGAATCACCACCTTGTCGGTGTTGTGCATATCCGCCGAGAGCACAGCCGCCATGAACGGCGCCGGGTAATGCGCCTTGAGCCAGGCGGTCTGGTAGGAGACCAGACCGTAAGCGGCCGAGTGCGATTTGTTGAAGCCGTAACCGGCGAACTTTTCCACCAGATCGAAGATGTTGCCCGCCAGGTTGGCGTCGATGCCGTTGCTGGCACAACCTTCGATGAAGCCGCCGCGCTGCTTGGCCATTTCCTCGGGCTTCTTCTTGCCCATGGCACGACGCAGCATGTCCGCCTGCCCAAGGGTGTAGCCACCCATGACCTGGGCGATCTGCATCACCTGCTCCTGATACAGGATGATGCCGTAGGTCGGCTTGAGCACCGGCTCGAGGCCGGCGTACTGGTAATCCGGGTGCGGATAGGACAGCTCGGCGCGGCCGTGCTTACGGTTGATGAAGTCGTCCACCATGCCGGACTGCAGCGGGCCCGGGCGGAACAGCGCCACCAGTGCGATCATATCCTCCAGGCAGTCGGGCTTGAGCTTCTTGATCAGCTCCTTCATGCCGCGCGATTCAAGCTGGAAGACTGCGGTGGTCTCCGCCTTCTGCAGCATGTCGTAGGTTTTCTTGTCATCCAGCGGGATGAAGTCGATGTTGACCAGCTCCTCATCCGAGGCGCCATCGCGCTTCTGGATGCGGTGGATGGTCTCCATCGCCCACTTGATGATGGTCAGGGTACGCAGACCGAGGAAGTCGAACTTGACCAGCCCGGCCTGCTCGACGTCGTCCTTGTCGAACTGGGTCACCAGGCCACCGCCCTCCTCGTCACAGGCGATCGGCGAGAAGTCGGTGAGTTTGGTCGGCGCGATCACCACGCCCCCGGCGTGCTTGCCGGTGCCGCGCACCACGCCTTCGAGCTTGAGCGACATGTCCCAGATTTCCTGGGCTTCCTCGTCGTTCTTGAGGAACTCGCGCAGCGGCTCCTCCATCTCGTAGGCCTTCTCCAGGGTCATGCCCACTTCGAAGGGGATCATCTTCGACAGACGGTCGGCCAGGCCGTAGGACTTGCCCTGCGCCCGGGCGACGTCGCGCACCACCGCCTTGGCCGCCATCGAGCCGAAGGTGATGATCTGGCTCACCGCGTTGCGTCCGTATTTCTCGGCTACGTAGTCGATCACCCGGTCGCGGCCGTCCATGCAGAAGTCGACGTCGAAGTCGGGCATGGAAACCCGCTCGGGGTTGAGGAATCGTTCGAACAGCAGGTCATAGGCCAGCGGATCGAGGTCAGTGATCTTCAGCACGTAGGCCACCAGCGAACCGGCACCCGAACCACGGCCCGGGCCGACCGGCACGCCGTTGCTCTTGGCCCACTGGATGAAGTCCATCACGATCAGGAAGTAACCGGGGAAACCCATCTGAATGATGATGTCGAGCTCGAAGTTGAGGCGGTCGATATAGACCTGCCTCTTGGCCTCGTAACCCGGCGTATCCTTGGGCAGCAATACCTGGAGACGCTCTTCCAGCCCCTCGAAGGAGGCGTGGCGCAGGTAGTCGTCGATGCCCATGCCATTGGGCGTGGGGAAATCCGGCAGAAAGTATTTGCCGAGTTGCACGTCGATATTGCAGCGCTTGGCGATCTCGACAGTGTTCTCCAGTGCCTCGGGCAGGTCGGAGAACAGCTCCCACATTTCCTCGGCGCTTTTCAGGTACTGCTGATCGGAGTAATGCCTGGGCCGGCGCGGGTCATCCAGGGTGCGGCCTTCGCCGATGCAGACGCGGGTTTCGTGCGCCTCGAAATCACCTTGCTTGATGAAGCGCACGTCGTTGGTCGCCACCAGCGGCGCCTCGACGCGGTCGGCCAGGGCCACGGCGGCGTGCAGGTATTCCTCGTCACCGACGCGGCTGGTGCGTTGCACTTCCAGGTAGAAGCGATCCGGGAACACTGCCATCCATTCACGCAGGCGCACTTCGGCCAGCGCTTCGTCACCGGCCAGCAGCGCCTGGCCGACTTCGCCTTCACGCGCGCCGGATAGCGCGATGAGGCCCTCGGCGGCGCCCTTGACCCAGTCACGCTGAATGATCACCAGGTCGTTGCTCTGCCCTTCGGCCCAGCCACGAGAGATCAGTTCGGTGAGGTTGCGGTAGCCCTTGGCGTTCATCGCCAGCAGGGTCAGGCGCGTCAGCGGGCCGTCTTCCTCGGCGCTGGCCATCCAGATATCGGCACCACAGATCGGCTTGATCCCGGCGCCCATGGCCGCCTTGTAGAACTTCACCAGCGAGCACATGTTGCTCATGTCGGTGACCGCAACCGCCGGCATGCCGGCACCGGCCACGGCCTTGATCAGCGGTTTGACCCGCACCAGGCCATCGACCAGGGAGTATTCGGTGTGCAGACGCAGGTGGACGAAAGCTTGGGTCATGGGCGGCCTTGCAGGTGAAAACGACAAAGCGCGGATTGTAGCAGGTAGGGCGGCCCGGATCGCCGCCCGCTCGTAGCGCAGCGAACAGTCCGCCGGGCCATGCCGAATCCATCCGCCACAGCACGCACCATCGAAACACCAGCGGCGTACTGCTTCGCGAGTACGCCCTACACAGCTGTAGCGGCGCTACAATCGACAGCTACAGGCTCGAGCAACGCGCGCACCGGTGCGAAGGAACGCCGATGAATAGGCGTCGGCCCCAGGCGCTGCAGGGCTTCTAGGTGAACGGGCGTGGGGTAGCCCTTGTGGCCAGCGATGCCGTAACCGGGATAGAGACGATCCATCTCGAGCATCTCGCGGTCGCGACTGACCTTGGCCAGGATCGAAGCCGCGGCAATTGCCGGCACCCGGCTATCGCCCTTGACCACCGGCGCACTCGGCACCGCCAGCTTTGGACAGCGATTGCCGTCGATCAATGCCAGTCTGGGTGTCACGCTCAGCCCTTCGACGGCGCGCTGCATGGCCAGCATGGTGGCATGCAGGATATTCAGGCGGTCGATCTCCTCAACCTCGGCGCGGGCGATGCACCAGGCCAGGGCTTTTTCGCGAATCTCGTCGAACAGCACTTCGCGGCGCGCCTCGGAGAGTTTCTTCGAGTCGTTCAGGCCGAGAATCGGCCGCGCCGGATCGAGGATCACCGCAGCCGTGACCACGGCACCGCAGAGCGGGCCACGGCCGACTTCGTCGACACCGGCGACCAGTTCTTCGACCAGGGTAAAATCGAGGCCCAGCTGCATCAGCCACGCCCTGCCAGCTTGAGCACCGCATCGGCCGCCGACACCGAGGCATCGCGGCGCAGCGCACGGTGAATCACGTCGAAACCTTCGGTCTGCACTTGCCCACCGTCGATCAAGGGCGCAACGGCCTGGGCCAAAGCCTCGGGAGTCGCTGCATCCTGAATCAGCTCGGGCACCAGCAGACGCTCGGCCAGCAGATTTGGCAGCGAGATATAGGGGCTCTTCACCAGGCGTTTGAGGATGCGATAGGTCAGTGGCGCTACGCGGTACGCCACCACCATCGGCCGCTTGTACAGCAGCGCTTCCAGGGTCGCGGTACCCGAAGCGATCAACACCGCATCGCAGGCAGCCAACGCCTCATGGGAGCGGCCATTGAGCAGCGTCAGCGGCAAATCACGCCCAGCCAGCATCTGCTCCAGCTGCTCGCGACGCTCGGGTGTGGCGCAAGGCAGCAGGAAATGAATACCTGGGCGCAGTGCGCGCAGACGAATCGCAGCATCGAGAAACAGTTCACCGAGACGCGCGACTTCACCACCACGACTGCCGGGCATCAGGGCCACTACCGGCTCGTCCTGCGGCAGATCCAGCGCCTCGCGCGCAGCAGCACGATCAGCTTGCTGCGGAATCGCATCGGCCAGCGGATGACCAACGAAGCGCACCGGCACCTGATGCTCATCGTAGAACTGCGCCTCGAACGGGAACAGGGTCAGCATCAGGTCGCAGGCTTCGCGGATCTTCAGCACCCGCTTCTGCCGCCAGGCCCAGACCGAGGGGCTGACGTAGTGCACTGTCTTGATGCCGGCACGGCGCAGCTTGAGCTCCAGGCCCAGGTTGAAATCGGGCGCATCGATACCGATGAAAACATCAGGTTGCGCGGCGATCAGATCGCGAGCCAGTTGCCGACGACGCCCCAGTAACTCGAACAGACGGCCCAGTACCTCGACCAGGCCCATCACGGCCAGGCGCTCCATCGGGAAATAGGATTTAAGGCCCTCGGCCTCCATGCGCGCGCCGCCAACACCGATGAACTCGGCACCCGGATGGCGCTGCTTGATGGCCTGCATCAGGCCGGAACCGAGGATATCACCGGACGCCTCACCGGCGACCAGTGCGACGCGAATAGGTCTGCTCATAGGTATCAGCGCGTGATGCCGCGCGTGGAGGCCTGAATCGAATCACGGAAAATCGCCACTTCCGGGAACTGAGCAGCGGACTCGGCCAACTCGGCCAGCGCCTGCTCGACGGTCAGCCCCTGGCGATAGACCAGCTTGTAGCCCTTGCGCAGGGCAGCGATGGCCTCAGCGGAGAAACCACGCCGGCGCATGCCCTCGAAGTTCATGCTGCGCGCCTCGGCCGGGTTACCGAACACGGTAACGAAAGCCGGAACATCCTTGCCAATCGCGGTGCCCATGCCCGAGAAGCTGTGTGCGCCAATGCGGCAGAACTGATGCACCAGGGTATAACCGGACAGAATCGCCCAGTCATCGACCCAGACATGCCCAGCCAGTGCCGTGTTGTTGACCAGAATGCAATGATTGCCGATCACACTGTCATGGCCGATATGGGCATAGGCCATGATCAGGTTATGGTTGCCAATGGTGGTTTCGCTGCGATCCTGCACGGTGCCACGGTGAATGGTGACCCCCTCACGAATCGTGTTGTGATCACCGATCACCAGGCGCGTCGCTTCGCCCTTGTATTTCAGGTCTGGCGTGTCTTCACCGACCGAAGAAAACTGGTAGATGCGGTTGTGCTTGCCGATCACGGTCGGCCCCTTGAGCACGACGTGCGGGCCGATGACTGTACCCTCGCCGATTTCCACATCGGCCCCGACAATGCTCCAAGGGCCAACGACGACGTCGTCGGCCAATCTGGCACTGGGGTCGATGATCGCGCGGGGGTCAATCAAACTCATAGCTTGCGTTCCGCACAGATGATTTCAGCAGCGCAGACTTCCTTGCCATCGACGGTGGCGCGGCACTCGAATTTCCAGATGCTGCGACGGTCGCTCAGGTATTTGGCTTCCAGCGTCAGTTGATCGCCCGGCAGCACCGGCGAGCGGAAGCGCAGTTTGTCGGAGCCGACGAAGTAATACAGGGTGCCATCGGCCGGCTTCACGCCCATCATCTTGAAGCCGAGGATACCGGCAGCCTGGGCCATGGCCTCGATGATCAGAACGCCCGGCATGATCGGGTGCTCGGGGAAGTGACCATTGAAGAACGGCTCATTGATGCTGACATTCTTATAGGCGCGAATCTGCTTGCCTTCGACGTCCAGGTCCACCACGCGGTCCACCAGCAGGAACGGATAGCGGTGCGGCAAATATTCACGAATTTCGTTGATGTCCATCATGTCCGGTTAAGCCTGTAAGAAAAGAAAAGAGCACGGCCACGCCGTGCTCAGGCATCAGATGAGACGTTTGCCGTCTGGGTCACGGCGGCCAGCTGTTTTTCCAGCTCACGCAGTCGCTTGGCCATATCGTCCAACTGACGAATACGGGCTGCACTCTTCTTCCACTCACCCGCCGGTTGCATGGCAGTCCCTGAAGAATAGGCGCCCGGCTCGGTGATCGAACGAGTCACCATGGTCATACCGGTGACGAACACGTTGTCGCACACCTCGATATGGCCAACCATGCCCACACCGCCGGCGATCATGCAGTTCTTGCCGATCTTGGTGCTGCCGGAAATACCGCAGCAGCCCGCCATGGCCGTGTTGTCACCGATCTGCACGTTGTGCGCGATCATGATCTGGTTATCCAGCTTCACGCCATTACCGATCAGGGTATCGGACAGCGCACCGCGATCCACCGTGGTGTTGGCGCCGATCTCGACGTCATCACCGATGGTCACCCCACCGATCTGTGCGATCTTCTGCCAGACGCCCTTTTCGTTGGCGAAACCGAAGCCTTCGCCACCGATCACCGCGCCGGACTGGATCACTACACGCTTGCCGATCTGCACATCGTGGTACAGCGTCACGCGCGGAGCCAGCCAACCACCCTCACCGATCACGCTACGCGCGCCCACCACGCAGTGCGCACCGATGCTCACATCAGCACCGATGCGAGCACCGCTTTCGATGACCGCAAAGGCGCCGATACTGGCGCTCGGATCGACCTGAGCATCGCCTGCAACCTGCGCAGTGGCATGAATGCCGGGAGCCGCCTTGGGCTTGCGGTCGAACACATGCGAAAGCTGGGCATAGGCCAGATAAGGATTGGCAACGACCAAGGCATCGCCAGCATAGCCTTCAGCATCGGCTGCGGTGAGCAACACGGCACCGGCCTGGGTCTGCGCCAGAAACTTGCGGTACTGGGTATTGGCCAGGAAGCTCAATTGTTCGGGCCCGGCCTCCTGTAAGGTGGCCAGGCCCGTGATGACCTTAGCTTCGGCGCCACGCAAGGTGGCGCCCAGGCGCTCGGCCAGCTGGCCGAGGGTAAATGTCGCAGTCATGCTTAACGCATCTGATTCATGCGCTCGATGACCTGGCGAGTGATGTCGTACTGAGGTTTGACATCGATCACCGCACCGCGCTCGAGCACCAGGTCGAAGTTACCGTTCTTGATCACTTCTTCGACGGCCTTGTCCAGGTTCGGCTTCAGCTTGCCCAGCATCTCGCGGTCAGCGATGGCCTTGGCTTCGTTCAGCTCCTTGGACTGGAACTGGAAGTCACGAGCCTTCTGCTTGAATTCAAGCTCGAGGCGCTCGCGTTCGGCCTGCTGCATCTTCTCGCCGTCCTTGACCATACGATCCTGAATGCGCTTGGCGTCGCTTTCCAGGGTCTTGAGCTTGTTCAGCTGCGGGCCGAACTTCTTCTCGGCATCGACGGCGTAGCGCTTGGCTGCATCCGACTCGAGCAGCGCCATCTGATAGTTCAGCACGGCCACCTTCATCTCGGCGAACGCCGGAGTGGCGATCAGGGCGGCGGTGAACAGAACCAGTTGAGTCAACTTACGCACAATGCACTCCTGCAACAAAACTGTTGGCTTTCTGTGAAACGAACTTAGAAGGTTTGACCCAGGGAGAACTGGAATACCTGGGTATCGGCATCATCCGGCTTCTTGATCGGCATGGCCAGACTGAAACTCAGCGGGCCCAGTGCGGTGATCCAGGTCAGGCCGACACCCACGGAGCTGGCCATGCTGCTGAAGTCGATATTGCAGCTGTCGCTCAGCCTCTTCTGGCTGGAGCTGCAGTTGGTATCGAAGACGTTACCCACATCCCAGAACAACGCGGTACGCAGCGAGCGCTGATCCTTGACAAACGGCAGCGGGAAGAGCATCTCGACACCACCCTGCACCAGCACGTTACCACCGAACGGCAGCGGGTCCTGATCCGGGTCGCGCAAGGTGCCCGGTTTGGCACCGCTACTCGGCGTACTGCGTGGCCCAAGGCTGCTGTCTTCGAAACCACGTACTGAGTTGAAACCACCCGCGTAGTAGTGCTCGTAGAACGGCAGCTCAGCCGTGGAACCGTAGCTGTCGCCATAACCTAGCTGGGTATGGAAGCGCAGGGTGTAGGTGTCGCTGATCGGGGTGAAGACCTGACCACGGTAGTCGAGCTTGTAGAACGACAGATCGCTACCTGGCAGCGTGGTTTCCAGCACCAGGCTCTGCGAATGACCACGGTTGGCCAGTACACCACGGTTCAGGGTCGACTCGGACCAGCCGATGGAACCCTTGAAGTTCAGGTAGTTATCGCCCTCAGAGTCGATGAAATCAAAGATCTCGTCGACGGTATAACGACCGGTATCGATGGTGTCCTGCTGCACGGTCAGACCGTAGGTCAGACGCGCGGTTTCGCTGATCGGGTAGCCAATGTTGACACCTGCACCCAGGCTGTCGACCGAGTAGCTGGATACGTCGACATCGAGCTCATCGTAGTCGGTGGTGCGGTAGAAGGCGTTGTAACCCAGGCTGACACCGTCGACGGTCCAGTAGGGGTCAACGAAGCCAAAGCTGTATCGGGTCTGGTATTCGCTGCGGGTCAGGCCGATGCTGACGCGGTTACCGGTACCCAGGAAGTTGTTCTGGCTGATCGAACCACCGAGGATCAGACCGGCGTTCTGGGCGAAACCGACGCTGGCAGTGATGGAGCCGGACGGCTGCTCTTCGACGCTGTAGTTGACGTCGATCTGGTCGTCGGTACCCGGTACCTGCGGGGTTTCGACGTTGACCTCCTTGAAGAAGCCCAGACGCTCCAGACGCACCTTGGACTGGTCGATCAGGTAGGTCGAGGCCCAGCCACCTTCCATCTGACGCATTTCACGACGCAGCACCTGGTCTTCGGACTTGGTGTTGCCGCGGAAGTTGATGCGATTGACGTAAGCGCGCTTGCCCGGATCGACGAAGAAGGTGATCGAAACGGTGTTGTCCTCGTCGTGAGCTTCCGGCACGCCGTTGACGTTGGCGAAGGTATAGCCTTCGTTACCCAGGCGGCGGGTGATCAGCTCACTGGTGGTGGTCATGATCTTGCGCGAGAAGACCTGCCCTTCCTTGACCAGCAGCAGCGCGCGAACGTCTTCTTCCGGCACCTTGAGGTCACCGGAAAGCTTCACGTCACGGACGCTGTACTTCTCGCCCTCTTCGACGTTGACGGTGATGTAGACGTGCTTCTTGTCCGGGGTGATGGATACCTGGGTGGAGCTGATATCCATGTTGATGTAGCCGCGGTCCAGGTAGTAGGAGCGCAGGCGCTCGAGGTCACCGGACAGTTTCTCGCGGGCATACTTGTCGTCGTTCTTGAAGAAGGACAGCCAGTTAGTGGTCTTCAGCTCGAACAGATCGACCAGATCTTCATCGGAGAACACGGTGTTGCCGACCACGTTGATGTGGGAGATGGCGGCAACGGTGCCTTCGTTGATGGTGATTTTCAGCGCCACGCGGTTACGCGGCTGCGGAATGACTTCGGCTTCGATCTCGGCCGAATAGCGACCCTGAGCGACATACTGGCGCTGCAGCTCGTTACGCACGCCTTCGAGGGTGGCGCGCTGGAAGATTTCGCCCTCGGCCAGACCGGACTGGTTCAGGCCCTTGAGCAGGTCTTCTGTAGTGATGGCCTTGTTGCCTTCGATCTCGATGCCGGAGATGGAGGGACGCTCGACCACGGTAACCACCAGCACGTCACCATCGCGACCGAGCTGGATATCCTGGAAGAAGCCGGTACGGAACAGGGAGCGGGTGGCATCGACCAGTTGGCGATCATCTACCTGCTCGCCCACGTTGAGCGGCAGCGCGCCGAATACGCTGCCTGCGGAAACCCGCTGCAGGCCATTGACGCGTATATCGGAGATGGTGAAGGACTCGGCGTGAACTTCGGCGATCATCAATGCGGACAGTACCGCAGGTAGCAGCAGACGTTTCATGAAGTCCTTTCTTATTCCAACTGACGATAAAAACTGCCGCTTAAGCGACACTTCTTTTAAATCTCAAGAACGTATTCAGCAATGCTCACAGGCGGCTGAGGTCGTTGACCAGGGCAAGCAACATGACCCCGATGACCAGACTGATGCCGATCTGCATCCCCCAACCCTGAACCCGCTCAGACAAGGGGCGACCACGCACCCACTCGACCAGGTAAAACAGCAGATGCCCACCATCCAGTACGGGAATGGGCAGCAGATTGAGAACCCCCAAGCTAATACTCAGATATGCAAGGAATTTCAGGAAATCCCCCAGCCCTGACTCAGCTGAAGCGCCCGCCACTTTAGCAATGGTTATCGGCCCACTCAAGTTTTTTACCGAGAGCTCACCGAACAGCATTTTCTTCAGTGAATCGAGGGTCAGCAGGCTCATGGACCAGGTTTGACGCATGCCCTCGACAACGCCATCGAGCGGACCGTAGCGCACCTCGCGGAGCATCTCCGGCGGCCATTCGACGCCCTGCACACCGGCGCCCAGGTAGCCACTGCGGGCCTCTCCTTCACCGCGCGATGCCAGGGTCAGCTGCACATCCTGCGCTTGCCCGGCGCGTTCGAAGCGCAGCGTGACCGCCTCGCCCGGCAATGCCCTTACGCGATCAACCAGATCCTGCCAGTCGACCAGGGGCTCGCCATCGAGCGCCAGCAACCTGTCCCCTGCCTGCAGCCCTGCGGCGTGGGCAGGCCCCTTGGAATCGACCTCAGCCAGAACCGGCTCCAGCACCGGACGCCATGGACGAATGCCCAGCGAACCAATCGGGTCCGGCTCGTCGACGCCACGCAGCCAGTTGTCCAACTGCACCTGTTTTGGCGTTTCGACGGTGGAGCCAGGCTCCAGCACGCGCAGATCGAGCGTACCGCTCTCGCCCAGACGCCTTACCAGCTGCAGATTGACCGCCGCCCAACCACTGGTAGCCTCGCCGTTGACCGCAACGATCTCCTGCCCCGCACGCAACCCGGCCACTTGCGCCAGACTGTCCGGCTGCACCGCGCCGATAACCGGGCGCACCTGCTGACTGCCGAGCATGGCGACGAACCAGAAGAACAGCAGCGCCAGCAAGAAATTGGCCAGCGGGCCCGCAGCCACGATGGCGATGCGCTGGCGCACGCTCTTGCGATTGAAGGACTGCTCGACGAGCTCGGGGGGCACATCGCCCTCGCGCTCATCGAGCATCTTGACGTAGCCACCCAGAGGAATGGCTGCAACCACGAATTCGGTGCCCTGGCGGTCATGCCATCGCAGCAGCGGTGTGCCGAAGCCAACGGAGAAGCGCAGCACCTTGACGCCGCAGCGCCGGGCCACCCAGAAGTGCCCGTACTCGTGAAAGGTCACCAGGACACCTAGTGCGATCAGGGTGCCAACCAGCATGTACAACCCACTCATTTCACTTCTCCAGCTCTACGAGCCGCTCAAGTTCCAGCACACACCAGACCAATACGGGCATCATCAACGGCCAGCGAGCCACTGCCCAGCCAGCTCACGCGCACGGGCATCGGCCGCGAATACCGCGTCGAGCGCTTCGACAGCCTGCACCGGCTGAGCGTTCAACACGGACTCAATCATACGCGCGATATCAACGAAACGGATGCGCCGCTGCAGGAAAGCCTCGACCGCGACTTCATTGGCGGCGTTGAGCATCGCCGGTGCACTGCCACCAGCCTGCGCCGCCTCCCGCGCCAGACGCAGACAGGGAAAACGCTGCTCGTCGGGGCGTTCGAAATCCAGGCGACCGACGGCAAACAGATCCAGAGGCGATACGCCCGAGTCGATACGCTCCGGCCAGGCCAACGCATGAGCAATGGGCGTGCGCATATCCGGATTACCCAGCTGCGCCAGCACCGAACCGTCGATGTAATCGACCAGCGAATGAATCACGCTCTGCCGATGAATGACCACTTCGATCTGCTCCGGGCGGGCATCGAACAACCAGCAGGCCTCGATCGACTCGAGCCCCTTGTTCATCATGCTGGCCGAGTCCACGGAAATCTTGCGCCCCATCGACCAGTTCGGATGAGCACAGGCCTGCTCCGGGGTGACGCATTCCAGGTCAGCCAACGGTGTTTCGCGAAAAGGCCCGCCAGAAGCCGTCAGCAGTACGCGACGCACACCGACGGTCTGCAGCCCCCGCGAATAGTCACCGGGCAGACACTGGAAAATGGCGTTGTGCTCGCTGTCGATAGGCAACAGCACCGCCCCGCTCTGCTTGACCGCCTGCATGAACAAGGCACCGGACATTACCAGCGCCTCCTTGTTCGCCAGCAACACCTTCTTGCCAGCCTGCACGGCCGCCAGGGTCGGCTTGAGGCCCGCTGCGCCAACAATGGCCGCCATTACGCAATCGACGGCGGCGTCAGCAGAGACGGCGCACAGACCTGCTTCGCCGACCAGCACCTCGGTCGCCAGCCCGGCGGCGCGCAGATTGTTCTGCAGCTCGAGCGCTGAAGCGTCATCAGGCACCACGGCGTAGCGCGGCCGATGCTGCACGCACAGCACCTGCAACTCTGCCAGGCGCGAAAAGCCCGTCAGCGCGAAGACGCTGTAGCGCTCAGGGTGACGCGCGATCACATCCAGCGTACTGAGCCCGATGGAACCGGTCGCCCCCAGCACGGTGACCTGCTGCACTGTGCTCACAGCGCGCCCCAACCAGCGAGCCAGAGCAGTGCAGCGAACAGCGGGATGGCTGCGGTCAGACTGTCGATACGATCCAGCACTCCGCCATGCCCCGGCAGCAGATTGCTGCTGTCCTTGATCCCGGACTGACGCTTGAACATGCTTTCGGTCAGGTCACCAACCACGGAAATCAGTACCACCACAGCGGCACCCGCCAGCGCCAGCAGCAGCCCACCAGCGGACCAGCCTTGCTGCAGCCCGACCAGCAGGGTGATCAGCAGGCTGGCCGCAAGACCGCCGTAGAGCCCTTCCCAACTCTTGCCCGGGCTGACCTTGGGCGCCAGCTTGCGCTTGCCAAAGGTCTTGCCGGAAAAATAGGCGCCGATATCCGCCCCCCAGACCAGCACCATCACCGCGATGATCAGCGCATTGGCCTGCGGCCACTGCTTGAGCAGGATCAGCCCTTGCCAGGCCGGCAGCAGAATCAGCAAACCAATCAACAAACGCCCCGGCACACCGCCCCAGAGACGACTGCTATCGGGATAGGTCATTACCAGAAAGGTCGCGACCAACCACCACAGCACAGCCACCACCAGCAGCAGCGGGGCAACGACCGGCAGCATGTACAGCAAGCCGAGCAACACGGCCACTGCAGCCGCATAGGCCACACGCAGCGGCTGCGCCTCGAACCCTGCCAGACGGGCCCATTCCCAGGCCCCCAGCGTGACCACCACACCGATGAACAGGGCAAAGGCACCGCCATCGAGCAGAAAAAAACCGCCCAGGGCGATGGGCAACAGCACCAGCGCCGTGATGATTCGTTGTTTGAGCATTAGGAGCGCGCCTCAGCTTCCACCTGCTCGCTGGTCTTGCCGAAGCGACGCTGGCGGGTAGCGAAATCGGCCAGCGCCTTGCGCATGGCCTCGTGCTTGAAGTCCGGCCAATAGAGGTCGGAGAAGTACAGTTCGCTGTAAGCCAACTGCCACAGGAGGAAGTTACTGATGCGGCGCTCGCCACCCGTACGGATGCACAGGTCGGGTAAAGGCAGGTCACCGGTAGCCAGACAACCCTGAAGCAATTGCGGGGTAATGTCTTCGGGCTGCAAATGACCTGCTTGCACCTCACGCGCCAGACGCTGAGCGGCCTGGGCGATATCCCACTGACCACCGTAGTTGGCCGCGATCTGCAAGGTGAAACGCCGGTTGCCGGCAGTCAGTTGCTCGGCTTCGCGCATGGCTGCCTGCAACTCGGGATGAAAACGCGAGCGATCACCGATGATGCGCAGGCTGATGTCGTTATCCAGCAGACGCTTGGCCTCACGACGCAGCGCCCCCAGGAACAACTCCATCAGCGCACCGACCTCTTCGGCCGGACGCTGCCAGTTCTCGCTGGAAAAGGCGAACAGGGTGAGCACCTCGACGCCCGACTCGGCACAGACCTCGATCACCGCGCGAACCGCATCGACCCCGGCCTTGTGCCCAGCCACACCCGGCAACAGGCGCTTCTTCGCCCAACGGTTGTTGCCATCCATGATGATGGCGACATGCCGCGGCACCGCCCCCTGCTTGTTTTTGTCCATTTATGGGCGCCCAGCCGTCAGACGGCCATCAGGTCCGCTTCTTTGACCTCGAGCGCCTTGTCGACATCACCGATGAACTTGTCAGTGATCTTCTGCAGCTCGTCAGCGGCGCGACGCTCTTCGTCCTCGCTGATTTCCTTGGCCTTGGACAGCTTCTTCAGCTCGGCCAGGGCATCACGACGCACGTTGCGCACGGCGACCTTGGCATCTTCGGCAACGCCACGCGCCTGCTTGGTATAGCCCTTGCGGGTTTCCTCGGTCAGCGCCGGCATCGGCACACGGATGGTGGTACCAGCGCTGCTCGGGTTCAGGCCCAGGTCGGAGGTCATGATGGCCTTCTCGATGGCAGCACTGAGGGTCTTGTCATGCGCGACGATCTTCAGGGTGCGCGCGTCCTCGACGGAGATCGCAGCAACCTGGTTCAGCGGCATGTCGCTACCCCAGGCCGGCACCTTGACGCTGTCGAGAATGCTCGGATGGGCACGACCGGTTCGAATGGAGGCCAGGTTACGACCCAGCGATTCCAGGGACTTGCTCATGCGCTCCTGAGCGTCTTTCTTGATGTCGTTGATCATTGTGCATCCTCCTCGATCAGAGTTCCTTCGGCGCCACCCACTACAACGTTCAGCAGTGCGCCGGGCTTGTTCATGTTGAAAACCCGCAGCGGCATGTTGTGATCACGGCACAGGCAGATGGCGGTCAGATCCATCACGCCCAGCTTGCGATCGAGCACCTCGTCATAGGTCAGGCGCTCGAACTTCTCGGCATGCGGGTCTTTGAACGGGTCGGCAGTGTACACGCCATCGACCTTGGTCGCCTTCAGTACCACGTCCGCATCGATTTCGATGGCGCGCAGGCAGGCAGCCGAATCGGTGGTAAAGAAGGGGTTGCCGGTGCCAGCAGCGAAAATCACCACCTCACCGGTCTTCAGGTGGCGCATGGCCTTGCGGCGGTCATAGTGATCGGTCACGCCGACCATGGAAATCGCCGACATGACGATGGCCGGGATATTCGAGCGCTCCAGCGCATCACGCATGGCCAGGGCGTTCATCACAGTGGCCAGCATGCCCATGTGGTCGCCAGTGACGCGATCCATGCCAGCAGCGGACAGCGCCGCGCCACGGAACAGGTTGCCACCACCGATCACCAGGCCGACCTGCACACCGATACCGACCAGTTGGCCGACTTCCAGCGCCATGCGATCGAGCACCTTGGGATCGATGCCGAAATCTTCCGAGCCCATCAGGGCCTCGCCGCTAAGTTTGAGCAGAATGCGTTTGTAGCGAGGTTGGCGACCAGTTGTCTGCTGAGCCATTGCAAGTCTCTCCTGCGGCGATATGAAATTCTTGAGCAACGCGCTCGGGCGCTGCAATTATCCGGCACTTCGAACGTGCCGGCGACCTCAGGTTGCAAGGCCGTTAGTACATTTGTTGCCCCTTATTCGGCAAAGAGGCTGCACGCGCAAGCGGGCAGCCTCTCTGGGACAACTGGCCGAACCGCCGATTACTGCTTGCTGGCAGCAACCTGAGCGGCAACTTCGGCAGCGAAGTCGGTCTCGGCCTTCTCGATACCCTCGCCCACTTCGTAACGAACGAAGGAAACGATTTCGGCACCGGCTTTCTTCACCAGGTCACCGACCTTGACTTCCGGATCCATGATGAAGGCTTGCTCGACCAGGCTGGCTTCGGCCAGGAACTTGGTGATACGGCCTTTGATCATGTTCTCGACGATGTTTTCCGGCTTGCCAGCAATCTTCTCGGCGTTCAGCTGCAGGAAGATTTCCTTTTCCTTGGCAACCAGCTCTTCGGAGACCTGGTCCGGCGAAACAACGGCCGGGTTGGAGGCAGCAACGTGCATGGCAACGTGCTTGGCCAGCTCGTCGTTGCCGCCTTTCAGGACAACCAGAACACCAATGCGGTGGCCGTGCAGGTAGGCACCAACGGTTTCGCCAGAAACAGCGGTCAGGCGACGGATGTTGACGTTCTCGCCGCACTTGGCAACCAGGGCTTCACGAGCGGATTCGCGCGAGGCGATCAGCGGAGCGGCTTCAGTCAGGTTCTTCTCGAAGGCTTCGTCGATGCTTTCTTTGACGAAGGCTTTGAAGTCGTCCTGCAGAGCCAGGAAGTCGGTCTGCGAGTTGACTTCGATGATCAGGCCACGACCGCCTTCGACACGAACAGCGATGGAGCCTTCAGCGGCAATGTTGCCAGCCTTCTTGGCAGCCTTGATGGCGCCGGAAGCACGCATGTCATCAATAGCTTTCTCGATGTCGCCAGCAGCGGCAACCAGGGCCTTCTTGCACTCCATCATGCCTTGGCCAGTACGCTCGCGCAGTTCTTTAACCAGGGCTGCAGTAATTTCTGCCATCTTGAAAATCCTCTCGGTAGGTCTTCAACCATTCACCCGCGTGGCGGGCGATCAAATCTGTGAGTGGCAAAAAGGGGGCTTAGCCCCCTTCTTGCACAGCGCGTAACGCTAGATGCTTTGCGTTACCGCTTAGCCTTCGGCGCTCTCGGCAGCCGCGGCTTCTTCGACGAACTCTTCAGTCGCGCCGCCAGCGTTGCTGCGACCACGGATCACGGCGTCAGCCATGGCACCCATGTACAGCTGGATGGCGCGGATGGCGTCATCGTTACCCGGGATGATGTAGTCAACGCCTTCCGGGCTGCTGTTGGTATCGACGACGCCGATGACCGGGATGCCCAGCTTGTTGGCTTCGGTGATAGCAATGCGCTCGTGGTCAACGTCGATCACGAACAGAGCGTCCGGCAGACCGCCCATGTCCTTGATACCACCCAGGCTGCGATCCAGTTTTTCCAGATCACGGGTACGCATCAGGGCTTCTTTCTTGGTCAGCTTGGCGAAGGTGCCGTCCTGGGACTGGGTTTCCAGCTCGCGCAGGCGCTTGATCGAAGCACGGATGGTCTTGTAGTTGGTCAGCATGCCGCCCAACCAGCGGTGATCGACGAACGGCGAGCCGCAACGAGCAGCCTCTTCGCGAACGATCTTGCCAGCGGAACGCTTGGTGCCGACGAACAGGATCTTGTTCTTGCCAGCAGCCAGCTTTTCAACGAACGACAGGGCGTCGTTGAACATCGGCAGGGTTTTTTCGAGGTTGATGATGTGAATCTTGTTGCGCGCGCCGAAAATGTACTTGCCCATTTTCGGGTTCCAGTAACGGGTCTGGTGGCCGAAGTGCACACCGGCCTTCAGCATATCGCGCATGTTGACTTGGGACATGATAGTTCCTTGATAAGTCGGGTTAGGCCTCCACGTATCCCAGCTTCCAACCCTCGAACTTGTCGAAAGGCACCCAGGAAACCGTGTCGATACGTGTGTGGGTTTGAGCTTTCGGGCGCAGTGCCCGTAAAGCGGCGCGTTTTATACCACACAAAGCCGGCGCAGGCTACAAAAGCTGGCAAACAACGCAGTAACGCCCTGCAGCGGTTGCAGTGCCCTTTGGGGCTGGCACGGCGAAGCTGCTAATATATCGCCCTTTCCGTTCGTGCCCGAGAGCTTCATATGACCGTCACCATCAAATCCGCCGAAGAAATCGAGAAAATGCGCGTGGCCGGCCGCCTGGCCGCCGAAGTGCTGGAGATGATCGGTGAACACGTCAAGCCTGGCGTCACCACTGAGGAAATCGACCGCATCTGCCACGACTATATCGTCAACGTGCAGCAGGCCATTCCCGCCCCGCTCAACTACAAGGGCTTCCCCAAGTCGATCTGCACCTCGATCAACCACGTGGTGTGCCACGGCATTCCCAATGACAAGCCGCTGAAAGACGGCGACGTGCTGAACATCGACGTCACCGTGATCAAGGACGGCTACCACGGCGATACCAGCAAGATGTTCATGGTCGGCAAGGTCGCCGAGTGGGCCGAGCGTCTGGCCAAGGTCACCCAGGAATGCATGTACAAAGGCATCGAGCTGGTCAAACCCGGCACGCGCCTGGGCGATATCGGCGAAGTGATCCAGAAGCACGCGGAAAAGAACGGTTTCTCCGTGGTCCGCGAATACTGCGGCCATGGCATCGGCGCGGTCTTCCATGAAGAGCCGCAGGTGCTGCACTACGGCAAGGCCGGTACCGGCATGGAGCTCAAGGAAGGCATGACCTTCACCATCGAGCCGATGATCAACCAGGGCCGCCCGGAAACCCGCCTGCTCGGCGACGGCTGGACCGCCATCACCAAGGACCGCAAGCTGTCGGCGCAATGGGAGCACACTGTGCTGGTCACCGCAGATGGCTATGAGATCCTGACCCTGCGCAGCGACGACACCCTGCCGCGCACCTCGGCCTGACCGCGATTCGTAGAGTGCGCCGTGCGCACCATTGAAGCTTGTGGTGCACATAGCGCACCCCACCTTATATAAGGAAGGCAACTGCATGCCGCAGATGGACCCCGAACTGTTTGACCGCGGTCAGTTCCAGGCCGAGCTGGCCCTGAAATCCAGCCCCATCGCTGCATTCAAGAAGGCCATCCGCGGCGCGCATGAGGTGCTCGATGCGCGCTTTCGTGCCGGCCGTGACATTCGCCGCCTGGTCGAAGACCGCGCCTGGTTCGTCGATCAGATCCTGCAGGAAGCCTGGAAACGCTTCACCTGGAGCGAGGATGCCGACATCGCCCTGCTCGCCGTTGGCGGCTACGGCCGTGGCGAGCTGCACCCTTACTCGGACATCGACCTGCTGATCCTGCTCGACAGCAGCGATCACGAAATCTTCCGCGAGCCCATCGAAGGCTTTCTCACCCTGCTCTGGGACATCGGCCTGGAAGTTGGCCAGAGCGTGCGCTCGGTCGACGAATGCGCCGAAGAGGCACGCGCCGACCTGACGGTGATCACCAACCTGATGGAAAGCCGCACCATCGCCGGCCCCGAACACCTGCGCCAGCGCATGCAGCAGGTGACCAGCACCGATCAGATGTGGCCGAGCAAGCACTTCTACCTGGCCAAGCGCGACGAGCGCAGAGCGCGTCATGCCAAGTACAACGACACCGAGTACAACCTCGAACCCAACGTCAAGGGCTCGCCCGGCGGCCTGCGCGATATCCAGACCGTGCTCTGGGTGGCGCGCCGCCAGTTCGGCACGCTGAACCTGCAGGCCTTGGTCGGCCACGGTTTCCTTCTGGAGAGCGAATACGCCCTGCTGTCCTCCAGCCAGGAATTTTTGTGGAAGGTGCGCTACGCCCTGCACATGCTCGCCGGGCGTGCCGAAGACCGTCTGCTGTTCGATCACCAGGCCAAGATCGCCGCCCTGTTCGGCTATCAGGACGGCGACGGCAAGCGCAGCATCGAACACTTCATGCAGAAGTACTACCGCGTGGTGATGGGGATTTCCGAGCTGTCGGACCTGATCAACCAGCACTTCGAGGAAGTGATCCTGCGCGCCGGCGAAAGCGGCCCGGCCACGCCACTGAACAGCCGCTTCCAGGTGCGCGACGGTTATATCGAAGTCACCCACCCGAACGTGTTCAAGCGTACCCCCTTCGCCATCATCGAAATCTTCGTGCTCATGGCGCAGCACCCGGAAATCAAAGGGGTACGTGCCGACAGCATCCGCCTGCTGCGTGACAGCCGCCACCTGATCGACGACGAGTTCCGCAAGGACATCCGCAACACCAGCCTGTTCATCGAACTGTTCAAGTGCAAGGAAGGCATTCACCGCAACCTGCGGCGGATGAACCGCTACGGCATTCTCGGCCGTTACCTGCCGGAGTTCGGCCATATCGTCGGACAGATGCAGCACGACCTGTTCCACATCTATACGGTCGACGCGCACACCCTCAACCTGATCAAGCACCTGCGCAAGTTCCGCTGGCCGGAGCTGGCGGAGAAATTCCCGCTGGCCAGCAAGCTGATCGACAAGCTGCCAAAATCCGAGCTGATCTACCTCGCCGGCCTGTATCACGACATCGGCAAGGGCCGTGGCGGTGATCATTCGGAGCTGGGCGCGGTAGACGCCGAAGCCTTCGCCCGCCGCCATCATCTGCCGGCCTGGGACAGCGCCCTGATCGTCTGGCTGGTGCAGCACCACCTGGTGATGTCCACCACCGCGCAGCGTAAGGATCTGTCCGACCCGCAGGTGATCCATGACTTCGCCCAGTTCGTCGGCGACCAGACCCACCTGGACTACCTCTACGTGCTGACCGTGGCCGATATCAACGCCACCAACCCCAGCCTGTGGAACTCCTGGCGCGCCAGCCTGCTGCGCCAGCTCTACACCGAGACCAAGCGCGCCCTGCGCCGCGGCCTGGAAAACCCGCTGGACCGTGAAGAGCAGATTCGCCAGACCCAGAGCGCAGCCCTGGACACCCTGGTACGCGGCGGCACCGACCCGGACGATGCCGAACAGCTGTGGAGCCAGCTGGGCGACGACTACTTCCTGCGCCACACCGCCACCGACGTGGCCTGGCACACCGATGCCATTCTTCAGCACCCCAACGATGGCGGACCGCTGGTGCTGATGAAGGAAACCACCCAGCGCGAGTTCGAAGGCGGCACGCAGATCTTCATCTACGCGCCGGACCAGCACGACTTCTTCGCCGTGACCGTGGCTGCGATGAGCCAGCTCAACCTGAACATTCACGACGCACGGATCATCACCTCCACCAGCCAGTTCACCCTCGATACCTACGTGGTGCTGGATGCCGACGGCGGCTCGATCGGCAACAACCCGGCACGCATCCAGCAGATTCGTGAAGGCCTGATCGAAGCGCTGAAGAACCCGGACGACTATCCGACCATCATCCAGCGCCGCGTGCCGCGTCAGCTCAAGCACTTTGCCTTCGCACCGCAGGTGACCATCCACAACGACGCGCAGCGCCCGGTGACCATTCTCGAACTGACCGCACCGGACCGCCCTGGCCTGCTGGCGCGGATCGGGCGAATCTTCCTCGAATACGACCTGTCGCTGCAGAACGCCAAGATCGCCACCCTCGGCGAACGGGTCGAGGACGTATTCTTCGTCACCGACGCCAACAACCAGCCGCTGTCCGACCCCGAACTCTGTGCACGCCTGCAGGAAACCATCGTCCGCCGCCTGTCCGAGCCCAGCGCTCAACCGCAGACCCTGCAGATCAACATATGATTGCGCCGCCCCGCTTTCCGAAGTACGCGAGATAACGATGAATCCAGCCCTCGACCAGCTCCAGCCCTACCCTTTCGAGAAACTGCGCGAACTGCTCGGCAGCGTGCAACCGGCCGCCAACAAGCGCCCGATCGCCCTGTCCATCGGCGAACCCAAGCATCGCTCGCCTGACTTCGTCGGCCAGGCACTGACCGCCAATCTCGACAAGCTCGCCGTCTACCCGACCACACTCGGCTTGCCGGAACTGCGCCAGAGCATTGCCAGCTGGTGCGAACGCCGCTTTGGCGTGCCAACTGGCTGGCTGGATGCCGCGCGCCACGTGTTGCCGGTCAATGGCACCCGCGAAGCGCTGTTCGCCTTCACCCAGGCGGTGGTCGACCGCAACGCCAAGGGCCTGGTGGTCAGCCCCAACCCCTTCTATCAGATCTACGAAGGTGCGGCCTTCCTCGCCGGCGCCGAGCCACATTACCTGCCGTGCCTGGAAGCTCACGGCTTCAACCCGGACTTCGATGCTGTGCCGGCCGAAATCTGGAAGCGCTGCCAGATTCTCTTCCTCTGCTCGCCAGGCAACCCCACCGGCGCCCTGATCCCGGTCGAGACGCTGAAGAAACTGATCGCCCTGGCCGACGAACACGACTTCGTCATCGCTGCCGACGAGTGCTACAGCGAGCTGTATTTCGATGAGGACGCACCACCGCCCGGCCTGCTCAGCGCCTGCGCCGAACTGGGCCGCAGCGACTTCAAACGCTGCGTGGTGTTCCACAGCCTGTCCAAGCGCTCCAACCTGCCGGGTCTGCGCTCGGGCTTCGTCGCCGGCGACGCCGATATCCTCAAGCACTTCCTGCTCTATCGCACCTACCACGGCTGCGCCATGCCGGTACAAACCCAACTGGCCAGCGTTGCCGCCTGGAATGACGAAGCGCATGTACGTGCCAACCGTGACATGTACCGGGAAAAGTTCGCTGCCGTGCTGGATATCCTCGCCCCGGTGATGGACGTGCAGCGCCCCGATGGCGGCTTCTACCTGTGGGCACGTACCCCGGGTGACGACACCCTGTTCACCCGCGACCTGTTCGCCACCGAGCATGTCACCGTGGTGCCCGGCTCGTACCTGTCGCGTGAAGTGAACGGCGTCAACCCGGGTGCCGGCCGCGTGCGCATGGCGCTGGTGGCACCGCTGGCCGAGTGCATCGAGGCCGCCGAGCGTATCGCCCGCTTTATCCGCAGTGCCTGAACTGCTTCAACCGTCGCGGCTAAAGCCCCTCCCACAGCTACTTGACTTGCAGGAGGGGCTTTACGCGAGCCGCTGGCTCCGTAGCCCGGATGCAATCCGGGGATAGCCCGCCAATGCTTCCCGGATTGCATCCGGGCTACACGCTGCACGCCGGCGCTGTAACACATCGCAGCGACAGCCGCCGCCACGTCTGGACGCGACGTGGCATAATGGCCCGCCGTATTTCCCGGACCTTCCGGCACGCCACTCATCAGAGGAAGATCAATGAGTTACGTCCTGTATGGCATCAAGGCCTGCGACACGATGAAAAAGGCCAGAACCTGGCTCGATGAACACCAGGTCGACTATGCCTTTCACGACTACAAGAGCGTCGGGATCGACCGTGCAAACCTGGAAAAGTGGTGCAACGAGCATGGCTGGCAGACCGTCCTGAACCGTGCCGGCACCACCTTCCGCAAGCTGGAAGACGCGCAGAAAGCCGATCTCGACCAGGCCAAGGCCATCGAACTGATGCTGGCCCAGCCGTCGATGATCAAGCGCCCGGTACTCGACCTGGGCGACAAGACCCTGGTCGGCTTCAAGCCGGATAACTACCAAGCCGCGCTGGCCTGATCAACCTCACCCGATTTCGTTGCAAGGAACCCCATCTAATGAGCACCTCCCTTTACAGCATCGCCTTTGGTGTTGGCACCCAGAACCGCCAGGGCAACTGGCTGGAAGTCTTCTACGCCCTGCCGCTGCTCAATCCGGCCAGCGAGCTGGTAGCCAAGGCCGCCGAGAAGCTCGGCTACCAGGGCGGCAACCAGGCCATCGCCTTCACCACCACACAGGCCGCTGACCTGGCCGAAGCCCTGAAAGGCGTGGACGCCGCTCAAGCGGCGCTGCTGACCCGTCTGGCCGAAAGCCACAACCCGCTGGTCGCCACCTTCCTGGCTGAAGACGCCGCGCTGACCAGCACCCCGGAGGCCTACCTCAAGCTGCACCTGCTGTCGCATCGTCTGGTCAAGCCGCACGGCCTGAGCCTGGCCGGCATTTTCCCGCTGCTGCCCAACGTGGCCTGGACCAGTCAGGGCGCCGTCGACCTCGCTGAGCTGGCCGAACGCCAGCTGGAAGCACGCCTGAAGGGCAAGCTGCTGGAAGTGTTCTCGGTGGACAAGTTCCCGAAAATGACCGACTACGTGGTGCCGGCCGGCGTGCGTATCGCCGACAGCGCCCGTGTGCGCCTGGGCGCCTATATCGGCGAAGGCACCACCGTGATGCACGAAGGCTTCGTCAACTTCAACGGCGGCACCGAAGGCCCAGGCATGATCGAAGGCCGCGTTTCCGCTGGCGTCTTCGTCGGCAAGGGCTCGGATCTCGGCGGCGGCTGCTCGACCATGGGCACCCTGTCCGGCGGCGGCAACATCATCATCAGCGTTGGTGAAGGCTGCCTGATCGGCGCCAACGCAGGCATCGGCATCCCGCTGGGCGACCGCAACACCGTCGAAGCCGGCCTGTACATCACCGCCGGCACCAAGGTGAACCTGCTCGACGAAGGCAACGCCCTGGTCAAGGTGGTCAAGGCGCGCGACCTGGCTGGCCAGCCGGACCTGCTGTTCCGTCGCAACTCGCTGACCGGCGCCGTGGAGTGCAAGACCCACAAGTCGGCCATCGAGCTGAACGAAGCCCTGCACGCCCACAACTGATCCCACGTAGGGTGCGCCGTGCGCACCGCTCAGCCATGCGACCTGGTGCGCATGGCGCACCCTACGGGATAGGCTCCTCATGTCACTGATCTCCCCCTGGCGCGCCGCTTTCCCCGGCATTCTCGCCCTCGAAGCCGAAGGCCAGACCTATCTGGACAGCGCCGCCACCGCACAGAAACCGCAGGCGGTGCTGGACGCCCTGCTCGGCTACCTGGCCAGCGGCGTGGCCAATGTGCATCGTGCCCAGCACCTGCCAGGTGAACGTGCCACCCGCGCCTTCGAGGCGACACGTAGCAAGGCCGCGCAGTGGCTGAATGCAGTCAGCAGCGAGGAGATCATCTTTACCCGCGGCAGTACCGAATCACTCAACCTGCTGGCCTACGGCCTGGAGCATCTGCTTCAGCCTGGTGAGCAAATCGTCATCAGCGCGCTGGAGCACCACGCCAATCTGCTGCCTTGGCAGCAACTGGCCAAGCGCCGCAATCTCGAGCTGGTGGTATTGCAGCTGGATCACACCGGCAGCATCGATCTGCAGCAAGCGGCTCGGCTGATCGGCCCGCGCACCCGCCTGCTGGCAGTCTCGCAGCTGTCCAACGTGCTTGGCCGCTGGCAACCGCTTGCCGAGCTGCTGGCCCTGGCACGCGCGCAAGGCGCATTCAGCGTGGTCGACGGTGCCCAGGGTGCGGTGCATGGTCGCCACAATCTGCAGGCGCTGGGCTGTGATTTCTACGTGTGCTCGTCACATAAGCTCTACGGCGCGGATGGCGTCGGCCTGCTGTATGGCCGCCGCGAAGCGTTGGGCAAATTGCAGCACTGGCAATTCGGCGGTGAGATGGTGCTCGATGCCGACTACCAGAGCGCGCGCTTTCGCCCTGCTCCATTGGGTTTCGAGGCCGGCACACCAGCGGTTTCAGCGGTCATAGCCCTGGGCGCAGCACTGGACTGGCTAAACGGGCTGGATCACACCGCCGTGGCACATCATGAAGCGGCCCTGCATGCCGAACTGCTGGCCGGCCTGCAAAGCCGCAACGGCGTGCGTCTGCTCGGCGAGCCGCAGTTGGCGCTGGCCAGTTTCTGCGTCGACGGCGTACATAACGCCGACCTGGCTCACCTGCTCAGCGAACAGGGCATCGCCGTGCGCGCCGGGCATCACTGCGCCATGCCGCTGATGAAAAGCCTGGGTCTGAGTGGTGCGATTCGCGTCTCGCTCGCTCTGTACAACGACGGCGAGGACCTGCGGCGATTCTTCAGCGCACTGGATAATGCTCTGGAGCTGCTGCAATGAAGATCGGCCAATGGTTCGTCGTAGGAGCGGCTTCAGCCGCGAATATTGGCACCCGGACCATCGCGGCTGAAACGGAATGCCGCCCAGCCGCTCCTACATGCTACGGGAGTCTCTCGCCATGAGCCTGTCAGTCGCCGCTCAGGAAGCACTGGAAGCCTTTGCCGCCTGCCCAGGCTGGGAACAGCGCGCGCGCCTGCTGATGCAATGGGGCGAACGTCTGGAGCCATTGAGCGAAACCGAGCGCGTCGACGAGCACCGCGTGCATGGCTGCGAGAGCCTGGTCTGGCTGATAGCCGAACAACGCGGCGAGCACCTGCACTTTCGCGCCAGCAGCGACGCCCGCCTACTGCGTGGCTTGCTGGCCGTGCTGCTGGCGCGTGTCGAAGGTCTGCCTCGCGCCGAGCTGGCCAGTGTCGATCTGGTCGACTGGTTCATCCAGTTGGGGTTGCAGAGACAACTGTCGCCATCACGCAGCAACGGCCTCAATGCCGTGCTGCAGCGTATGCGCGAGCTGGCTGGGACCTGAACACCGTAGTGTGGGTTAGGCGCCTGCTGGCGGTGGTGGTGAAGCCCGCAAGACATGCTGCGCCGTAACCTACCAATTGGTACAACGCAGGAACGGCGCCTGGTGGGTTACGCAGCGCACAACGATGGCGGTGTCTGATAGTGTGACGTTTGGCGCCGCTACCCCCCCTACGAAGACCACGAACGCTCTTCACCATTGCGACAGGGTCACGTCACTAGTCGCTCTTGCCCCGCTCGCGCAACGTCAGCCCCCGCAGAAAATTGCGCAGGATCTGATCGCCGCACTCGCGAAAGTGCTTGTGACCCGGCGCGCGGAACAGGGCGCCAAGCTCGGCCTTGGTCATCGGCAGGTCGACCGCTTGCAGAAGCGCCTGGATATCGTCGTCGCGCAGCTCGAAGGCCACGCGCAGCTTCTTCAGGATCAGGTTGTTACTCAGGCGTTTTTCCACCGGCAGGCGCGGCCGGCTATCGTCCTTGCCACGCTTGTAAAACACCAGACCTTCGAGCACGTGCGCCAGCAGCACATCGCTGCAGGAACGATAACCGGGCTCGTCCTCACGCAGCAGACAGGCCGAGATCAGGCCCGGTTCGACGGGATAATCCGCCAACCGGCATAGTTCTTCCAGCTTGCCATCGCTGACATCCAGCAAATAGCGCAAGCTGCGCAGTACATCGTTATTGAGCATGCAGAAAACTCTTGGAGGAAGGAGGTAGACAGATGCGGTTCAGTCCCGCACGGCCTGGGCCGAGGTGCTGGGTTTCCAGTCATCGGCGTTACCGGAATTAAGCGCCTGCTGTAGACGCTGCAGGTCACCACGCTGGGCAAAGTCACGCAGCCTGGCATTGAACACGCGCAACAGCTTGACGCTCTCAGGATCACCCTTGCGAAACAGCAAGCGCAGCGGCTCGGTATTCAACTGCCGCGGATGATGCACGATTTTACCGCCATCTTCCGGAAACAAACGATTCAACATGGCATAGCCGACAGCGCGGTCCTGTGGATGAAGGTCGATACGACCCAACTCCAGAAGACGAAAACTGGTGTCCTCCTTGCCATTTTGCTCGACGCTCAGGCGGCCGGCCTGCAACGCCTCGTCGAACGCAGGGCCGTAGGAGTAACCCAGCGTCGTGCCGATGTGATACTTCAACAAGTCCTCGACCGTGGTCCAGTCGAACGCCTGATCGCGACGATGGAACAGAACGATCTCCCCGCGCACCAGCGGGTCGCTACAAATGCCGTAATTGAGCCGACTGGGACTGCAGCTATAGGGCATGATCGCGTGCAACTGCCCCTGCTGCAGCATCAGTACGTTGCGGTCCCAGGGATGGAAGATGAATTCGACCTGGTAACCCGCTTCAGCGAACACTGCGCTGATCAGTCGCGCCAGAGCGCCACCATCACTGCGCTCCTGGTCGACATAGGGCGCCCAGTCGCCGGTGCCGATACGCAGCTTCTGTGGCTCGGCCTGAACGGGCCCAAGGGCTACCAGCAAAACAGGTAGCGTCAGGGAGGCGAGCATCCGTGCCCAGCGTCTTCTCAGCGAGACGCAAAAAAACAGGTACGACACAAATCACCTCTGATACGGATCATGTTCGACGTCTCCCTGTCGGCTACTGCAACCTCTCCCTTCGCCCAGCATAGTCAAACGCACCGCGCACGGGCGTTTCTCAGGTTTTCGATTGGCGCTCTGCCGGACGACGGGCGCCAGCCACCAGTTTGTCTACCAGCTTGGCCGCAGCGGCCATGCCGAAGCTGGCGGTGACCATCATCACCGCGCCGAAACCGCCCGCGCAGTCGAGCTTCACCCCTTCACCGACGAAGCCCTTGGCCTGACAGACCGTGCCATCCGGCTTGGGATAACGCAGCTGCTCGGTGGAGAACACGCAAGGGACGCTGTAGGTGCGACCCGGCGTACGCGAGAAGCCATAATCGCGGCGCAACAGGCTACGCACCTTGGCCGCCAGCGGGTCGTTGAAGGTCTTGTTCAGGTCGGTGACCTGAATCTGCGTAGGATCGACCTGCCCGCCCGCGCCGCCGGTGGTGACGATCTGGATCTTGCGCCGCTTGCACCAGGCGATCAGCGCCGCCTTGGCCGGCACGCTGTCGATGCAGTCGATCACCCCATCGAGCTGCTCGGTGATGTACTCGGCCATGGTTTCGCGGGTGACGAAATCCGCCACGGCGTGCACCACGCATGCCGGGTTGATGGCACGGATGCGCGCGGCCATCTCGTCGACCTTGGCCTTGCCCACCGCGCCTTCGATGGCGTGCACCTGGCGATTGGTGTTGGTGATGCAGACGTCGTCCAGGTCGAACAGGGAAATCTCGCCGACACCCGAGCGCGCCAGCGCCTCGGCCGCCCAGGAACCGACGCCGCCGATGCCGACTACCGCCACGTGCGCCGCTGCCAGTCGTTGATAGCCCTCCTGGCCGTAAAGCCGGGCTATGCCGCCGAATCGCTGATCGTCAGTACCCATCACACCCCCTGCAGGAAGGCGCGCATTATAGAGATAGCACCCTGCCCACCCAAGCCTGTCGAACAGGTCAGCCGTCGGCCCGTCGTATCGAGCTGCATTTACCGCGAATGCGCCGTGCGACGCGCCTTATGACCTGATCGCCAACGACTTTTGCTTTAAGATGGCCAGCCTTCACGCTAGCCGCCGTACCGGAGCCGCAATGACCGCCACCCTCACCCCGACCCTGGAACTCGCCTTCGACCTGATCCGCCGCCCGTCCGTGACCCCGGTCGACGAAGGTTGCCAGGAGCTGATGATGCGCCGCCTGGCCGCCTGCGGCTTCGAGGTGGAGCGCATGCGCATCGAAGAGGTGGAGAATTTCTGGGCCAAGCGCGGTGGCGACGGCCCGGTGCTGTGTTTCGCCGGCCACACCGATGTGGTGCCCACTGGCCCGCTGGACGCCTGGCAGTACCAGCCGTTCGACGTGCGCGTCGATGAAGACGGCATGCTCTGCGGCCGTGGCGCAGCGGATATGAAAGGCAGCCTGGCGAGCATGATCATCGCGGTGGAGCGCTTCGTCGCCGACTACCCGAACCACAAGGGCGCCATCACCTTCCTGATCACCAGCGACGAGGAAGGCCCGGCTCAGCATGGCACCAAGGCGGTGGTCGAGCGCCTGCGCGAGCGTAACGAGCGCCTGGACTGGTGCATCGTCGGCGAGCCGTCGAGCACCACCCTGCTCGGTGACGTGGTGAAGAACGGCCGTCGTGGCTCCCTCGGTTGCACACTCACCGTGTACGGCAAGCAAGGCCACGTGGCCTACCCGCACCTGGCGAAGAACCCGATTCACCTGGCCGCCCCGGCGCTGGCCGAACTGGCCGCCGAGCACTGGGATCACGGCAACGACTACTTCCCGCCGACCAGCTTCCAGGTGTCCAATCTCAACTCCGGCACTGGCGCCACCAACGTCATCCCCGGCGAGCTGAAAGCGGTGTTCAACTTCCGCTTCTCCACCGAATCCACCGTCGAGGAGCTGCAGCAGCGCGTCACCACCATTCTCGACAAGCACGGCCTGGACTACCACCTGGAGTGGGCGCTGTCCGGTCTGCCATTCCTTACCCAGCCGGGCGACCTGCTCGACGCAGTGGCCGCCAGCATCAAGAACGTCACCGGTCGTGACACCACGCCGTCCACCAGCGGCGGCACCTCCGACGGTCGCTTTATCGCCACCCTGGGCACTCAGGTGGTCGAGCTCGGCCCGGTCAACGCCACCATCCACCAGATCAACGAGCGCGTACTGGCCAGCGATCTGGACCTGCTTACCGAAGTCTATTACCGAACCCTGGTGAAACTGCTCGCATGAAAATCCATGAATATGCCTGCTGCGCACACCGATAGCTGCGTTGGGCGGTACTCGCTCCTCGCCTATCTATTCGATATGTCTCGTCGCTGTGTTCCGTCCGCCTTGCTCTCGGCGCGCTCGCGACGGCCTATTCACGGATTTTACGCATGCTGATCTGTCCCATCTGCCAAGCGCCGCTGATGCCCAGCGGCAACGGCCTGGCCTGCGAAAACCGGCACAGCTTCGACCGCGCGCGCCAGGGGTACTTCAACCTGCTGCCGGTGCAACACAAGAACAGCCGCGACCCCGGCGACAACGCCGCCATGGTCGAGGCGCGCCGGCGTTTTCTCGAAGGCGGCCACTACGCATCGCTGGCCGCACGCCTGGCCGCACTGGCTGCCGAGTACAAGCCGGCGCGCTGGCTGGATATCGGTTGTGGCGAGGGTTACTACACCGAACAGATCGCCCGTGGCCTGCCCGCCGCCGACGGTTATGCCCTGGACATCTCCCGCGAGGCGGTGAAGCGCGCGTGCAAACGTGCTGCGCAGCTGAGCTGGCTGGTGGCGAGCATGGCCCGTGTGCCATTGGCCGATGCCAGTTGCGACCTACTGGCCAGCGTCTTCAGCCCGCTGGACTGGGCCGAGGCCAAGCGTCTGCTCGCACCCGGCGGCGGCTTGCTGCGCATGGGCCCGACCCGCGTGCACCTGATGGAACTGCGGCAGAAGCTGTACGACGAAGTACGCGACTACGACGACGAGAAGCACCTGGCGCTGATTCCGCCCGGCATGCACCTGGCCCACAGCGAAACCCTCGAATTCCCGCTGCACCTGGCCGATGCTCAGGCTCGCGCCGACCTGCTGGCCATGACCCCGCACGGCTGGCGCGCCAGTGCCGAGCGCCGCGAAGCGGTAATTGCCGAGCCCTTCGATGTCACCGTTTCAATCCGCTACGATTGGATCGTCAAAACCCAGAGCCCACGCTCTCAGGACTGAAAGCCATGCGCCAACCCGATATCGAGATCTACCTGAAAGACGCCGAACGCGATGCCGTGGCGCAATGGCTGGGCGAAGCTCTCGGCCCATGCAGCGACTGGCAGCAAAAGGGCCAGACCTTCAAATGCAAGGCCGGTGACGTGCCGGTGACCTGGCTGCCGAAAGCCGTGGGCAAATGGCACAGCCTGTACCTGGAAAGCGATGCCACCCCCTGGGACGACGACCTGGCCTGTGCCCGCGCCGCCCATGCCGCACTCGGCGTGCAGGTGCGCTGCGCGCCCGGCACCTGGGTGGAAGACGAGAGCGATGAAGAAGCCGATCGCTGGATCAAGGTCGATGCCGATGGCGAAACCGAGATCGTTTGGCGTACAGATCAATAGCGGCCGCTTGGCGCAAGCGCCAAATCTGTAGGAGCGGCGCCCCGCCGCGAATCAGGACGACAAAGCTTCGCCCCGGGGCGGGGCTCCTACGCAAAGCTGCGTGGGGTCATTATCTTCGCCCGTAGCCCGGATGAAATCCGGGGATCAGCGCATTTCCCGGATTTCATCCGGGCTACAGTGTTCTTCACCTTCGCGGCCCGAACAGACCACAAAGAACAAGCCCGGTCATCGACGGGAACGCTGTTCACTTAAGCGACGGTCGGACGCGTTCAGTCCCCTCGCCCCTCTGAGGAGAGGGTTAGGGCGGGCAGCGCTCGCAGAGGTTGGAGCCAGCAGGCAGTTTCGCGATGTTCTCGGCCCTCTCCCCCAGTCCCTCTCCCATTTATGGGAGAGGGGCGTTCCGAGCAACCCGCCACGTCTTTCGGCGGGTTTCACCCGCCCTACGAAATAAAACGCCACAAACAACAAGGCCCGTCATCGACGGGCCTTGTTGTATTTCGAGCTGGAGCTCAGACCGCGGAGACGTCTTCCGCCTGCAGGCCTTTCTGGCCCTGGGTCACACCGAACTCGACCTTCTGGCCTTCGACCAGGGTGCGGTGGCCGTCGCCACGAATGGCGCGGTAGTGAACGAATACGTCCGGGCCGCTTTCGCGCTGAATAAACCCGTAACCCTTGGAATCATTGAACCATTTGACGGTTCCCGTCTCACGATCTGCCATTACCAACCTCTCCAAACTCGCTATGTTTTTATTGTCCCGAAGGCGCTTTGACGGCTCGGTAAAAACGCTCTTCTCAGCGTTCGCCACCCCCGGCAATCGAGCATGGAGCAGGTCAAGCGATTCGCGTTCTTGCTGCAGTCGAAGGCCGAGTATAAAGCATGGATTGTGACTGAAAAGCACTTTCTCAAAACCGCCACGAACCCAGAAGATATGCGGGTTACAGCTCGTTTTATGGGCTTTTGACTAACAGATCGCGCAACTTCTTCGCCAGCCGCTGCACCTGATCAGGCTCCAGTCGATATGCCCAGTCACTGCGCGCACTCACCTCTGCGGCGTTGAAACCTTCACGCTCGCCAAGCACCAACCAATACTGCTCACCCTGCTTGTACAACGCTCCTTCGAGCTTTTCCTCGGCAAAACCACTGAGGCTGAACTGCAGCACCGGCGCCTGCTTGAAACCTATCTGCGAAAGCGGCGCAGCATCAGCGAACTGCAGGTTGGAGAAGACCAGTGCGACACCATTGGCCGCACCCTCGAAGCTGAGTTTCTGCTCCTTGCGCAGCTCTGCGACAGCGAAGTTGTACTGCTGGGCATCGGCACGCGTCAGGGTAAGTTTCTCGCCATCGGCGTAGCGCAGCTCAAGGCGCGCGATGCGCGTGAAGGGAATGTCGGTGACACGTCGATCCAGCCAGTCCAGCTCACGCGTCGGCACCTGCAACTGCTGATCGATCAGCCAGACCTGATTCTCGCCGGCACGACGCACCAGTTGCCCACTGCCTTGCTGAGACGGATTACCCAAGCGCAGCCCCAGGTCGGGATGGCCGTCGAAGTGCAGCTTCAGACGCAGCGCCTGCTCATCAGCCGCCCCCTCCTCGGCCAGTCCCAAACGAGCATGCCACTGCGGGTTGGCAGTCTTGGCCTCCTGCGTGCGCGCCTCACGCAATGCCCGCAGCAGTTCGGCCAGCGCTTGCGGCGCCGCCGGATAGTCGGCCTTCGCCGGCACCACCCAACCATCTTCACGCCGCTCGATGCGTACCGAGGGCTGCCCCGGCGCCTCGATCTCCAGCGCCTGCAGCGTATTCAGATAGCCCTGTTCGGCTGCCAGCCAGGGCGCCGACTCGACTTGCGCCGTGCTCTGCTGCTGGCCGCGCTGCACGGCCAGGTAACCCAGCACGCACAGCAGCACGATGATGATCAATGCGATCAGACCTTTACGTCCCATGATCTCCTCACAAGTGAATGACTATGCGCGTGGATATCGCGTTTTACATCCACCGCAGCGGTGGATCGGTAAAGCGTGATCCACCCTGCGCTTGGTTCGCGGCGACGGTCGCGGCTAAAGCCCCTCCTACAAGCGATAACCCTCACGCGCGACGACGGCGCCGCCACAGCCACAACGCCAACACGCCCAGGGTCAGCAGCGCCGGCACCAGGGCGATATTAATGATCTTCAGCGTGCGGCCCAGCGCCTCGATATCGGCATTGAGCTGGTAGCGCACCTCGCGCAGCTCCTTGCGAATCTCCAGCTTCTGCTGGATGAAGCGCTGCAACGCGCCCTGCTGCTCAGGCGTGAGCTCCGGGTTTGGATCGTCGCTTTGCTGTAGCGCCGCCAGTTGCTGCTCGGTTTCGGCCAGGCGTGCCTGCAGTGCCTGCTCCTTGTCACGGAAACGCTGTTCGGCGGCGCGCTGCAGCTCCTCGACCACCACGAACGGCCGACTGAAACGGCCACGCGAACGCACGCTGATCAGCGCCTCGGAGCCGGTCAGGTTGTCCAGCGCGTTGATGGTGAAGCTGCCGTTGTCCGCCCAGGGCTGCGGCATGCGCTGGCCGAAGAAGTCCTGCACCTGCACCCACATGCGGTCGCTGAGAATGTCGGTATCGGCCACGGCGATGACGTTGATGGTGTCCGCCTGCTTGAGGCCGTCCTTGCGTCCTTCGATGCCATCGGGGAAGGCGCTCTGCGCCGGGCCATCGATGCGCGCGGCGATGGTGTAGCGCTCGCCGGTCGGCTCCAGTTCGCGGATCAGCTCCTCGGGGTTGCTGAGCATGGCGAAACGCTGGGCGTCGAAGGGCATGGCGTATTCGGAACTCTGCATCAGCGGGGTAAAGCGCGTCTTCGCCCCCTCCACCGGTTCGAGAATGCCAGCCGTGGCAACGGTGACGCTCTCCAGCCCAGCCGTGGCGATATCGGTCTGATCCAGCGCCTTGCGCGGCAGGCTCAGCCAGGCAGCGTGACGCACCGGACGCTGGCCCTGACCACGGTTGACCGACATGGCGTAGGAGCCATCGCCAAGCACCTTGTCCGGCACCATGCGCAAGCCCCAGGCCTTGAACAGAGGCTCGATATCGGACGCCTTGTCCACCGCCATCTCACCCGGCATATCGCCGGTATCAGCCTCGGCGTAAGGGTCGACGAATACCATCAGCTTGCCGCCGCGCAGCACGAACTGGTCGATGGCGTACAGGGTCTGCTCGGGCAGGTTCTTCGGATGCACCAGCCAGAGCATCGAGACGTTCTCGGGAATCTGATCGACATCGGCCTTGAGCTGCTCGATCTGAAACAACTGGCGCACCTGCTCCAGCACCATCCACGGCGGCGTCGGCTGCCGCGCCATCATGTCGAAGCCGCCGGTCATCGGCAGCCCGGAGAGCACGCCAACCACCGGCAGTTCCGGCTTGGCCAGGGTCTGCACCAGGCGGCTCAGCTCGTATTCCAGATGCTCCTCCTGATCCAGAGCGAAGAACGGGATCACCTGGGTGTCATCCAGGCCGTTGGTGCCGGCCAGGCCGAAGTAGATCGAGTCGCCGCCCTGCTGCAGCGGGATGCCCTGCAGGCCGAATTCGGCAGCCTTGTCCTCGTCCTCGGAGAACGGCTCGGGGTCGATGACGTGCAGGCGGATCTTGCCGCCGGCCTGACGCTGATAGGCCTTGAGCATCTCCTCCACACGCTGCGCGTAGGTGCGCAGCGCCGGCAGGTCCTTGGCCACCTTGTCCGAGTAGAAGAAGTACAGGTTGATCGGCTCGTCCAGCTCGCCAAGGATCTGCTTGGTGCCATCGGAGATGGTGTAGAGCTTCTGCTCGGTCAGGTCCAGGCGGGCACCGCCCAGGCCCAGGCCGGCCAGCAGGTTGAAGGCGAGAAAGGCCACCGCGATCAGCAGCAGCCCGGCGCCGGAATAGATCAGCTTTTTCATGGGCGCGTTCCTTCAGTCAGCTTTCTTCAGATCGATGACCACGGCGGTGGCGGTCAGCCAGGCGGCGATCAGCGAGAGGAAATACAGCAGGTCGCGCAGATCGATCACGCCCTTGCTGATGGCATCGAAGCGCACCAGGAAGCTCAGCGAGGCGATGGCGTCCACCAGCCACTGCGGCGCCCAGGCGAAGGCGTCGAGCACCATGGGAAAGCCGCTGACGATGAACAGGAAGCAGGCGCTGACCGCCAGGATGAAGGCGATCACCTGATTCTTGCTCAGCGCCGACATGCACGAGCCGATGGCCAGATACGCGCCGGCCAGCAGCCAGCTACCGATATAGCCGGTGACGATGGCGCCGTTGTCCGGCTCGCCCAGGTAGTTGACCGTGATGACCATCGGGAAGGTCAGCAGCAGCGCGATGCCGGCGAACACCCAGGCCGCCAGGAACTTGCCGGTGACCGCCTCGAAGCGGGTGATCGGCAGGGTCATCAAGAGCTCGATGGAGCCGGACTTGCGCTCCTCCGCCCACAGGCGCATGGCAATGGCCGGCACTAGGAACAGATAGAGCCAGGGGTGGAAGTTGAAGAAGGCGGAAAGATTGGCCTGGCCGCCCTCGAAGAAGCCGCCCAGGTAGAAGGTGAACACCCCGGACAGCACCAGGAAGATGACGATGAACACATAGGCCAGCGGCGTGGCGAAATAGCTCGCCAGCTCGCGCTTGAAGATCACGGGCAACTGGGTCATGGCTGCTCTCCCCGGGTCAGCGTGCGGAACACTTCATCCAGGCGGCCGCGTTCCACGTTGAGTTCCTTGACCTTCCAGCCGCGTTCGGCAATCAGCGCATTGACCTGCGGGAAGATCACCTCGCCCGGCTGCGCCAGCACGCTCAGGCTGTGTTCGCGGGCGTTTTCCTCGACACCGGCGACACCCGGCAGCGCCGCAAGAGCTGCCTGATCCAGTGCCTCATCGGCCACCAGCGTCACCGCCTGGTGATAGCGCGAGCGGCTTTCCAGCTCCAGCGGCGTGCCATCGGCCAGCAAGCGGCCCTGGGCGATCACCACCGCGCGGGTGCACAGCGCCGTGACCTCTTCGAGGATGTGGGTGGAAATGATCACGATCTTGTCGCGCGCCAGGCCCTGAATGAGCTGGCGCACCTGGTGCTTCTGGTTCGGGTCGAGGCCATCGGTGGGCTCGTCGAGGATCAGCACGCGCGGGTCATGCAGGATCGCCTGGGCCAGGCCGACGCGGCGCTTGAAGCCCTTGGACAGCGTCTCGATGCTCTGCTCCAGCACCTTTTCCAGCTCCACCTGCTCCACCGCGCGCTGCACGCGCAGCGTCTTCTCGGCACCGCGAAAACCGCGCACCTCGGCAATAAAGTCGAGAAAACCGCGCACCGTCATATCGCCATAGCAAGGCGCGCCTTCCGGCAGATAACCGATCTGCCGCTGGGCTTCGAGGGTCTGGGTCTGGATATCGCAACCGAGGATGCTCGCCGTGCCGGAGGTCGGCGCGAGAAAGCCGGTGAGCATCTTCATGGTGGTGGATTTGCCGGCCCCGTTGGGGCCGAGAAAGCCCAGCACTTCCCCTGGCTGGACCTGGAACGACAAGTCATCGACTGCCGTGTGCTGCGCAAAACGCTTGGTCAGGTTTCTTATATCGATCATGGCCTCTCACCGTCGCGAATGGCCTGCGCTCAGCGAAACCATCGCGAGAGCGCAGGCCGCAAGAACGCCGGGCACGAAAAACCACCGGCCCGGACGTGGGCAAGACCGTAGCAAAACTGAAAAGTTCAGTCAGCAGGCCGCAACAAGTGGTAAATGGAATATGTGCTCAGCGATCCAGAGGGCTCAACACCGCCAGGCCACCTCGGTTGAGCACATGGGTGTAGATCTGCGTGGTTCTGATGTCCGCATGACCGAGCAACTCTTGCACGGTGCGAATATCCTGGCCTGCTTCCAGAAGATGCGTGGCAAAGGAATGACGCAACGAATGTGGCGTCGCATGCTTGATCAAGCCAGCACGCCGCGCCGCCTCACGCACCGCCCTCTGGATGGTTTTCTCATGCAGGTGATGGCGATAAATGCCGTACCCGCGTGGATCCTGAGAGCGATTGCCAGACGGGAAAACGAACTGCCATCCCCACTCCTTCGCCGCATTCGGATACTTGCGCGCCAGCGCGAACGGCAAATTAGCTTCGCCAAAGCCTTCGGCCAGATCGCCCTGATGCAGGCGCTGCACCTTGTTCAAATGTTGCCGTAACGGCTCGACGACACGCATTGGCAGCATGGTTACCCGATCTTTCTGGCCCTTACCATCACGCACGATGATTTCTCGCCGGGTAAAGTCGACATCCTTGACTCGTAGCCGAAGCGCCTCAAGCAATCGCAATCCAGCACCATAGAGCAGATTCGCAACGATCCAGCTATCGCCCTGCAGTTGGGCCAACAGGGCATCGACCTCACTACGGGTAAGCACCACCGGCAAATGCTTGGGTTTCTTCGCCCGTACGACCCCCTGCAACCAAGGCAAATCCAGCTTGAGCACTTCCTTGTAGAGGAATAGCAGAGCGGCCAAAGCCTGGTTCTGTGTCGAGGCAGACACGTCGCGCTTAACCGCAAGATGGGTCAGAAAAGCCTCGATCTCCGCCGCGCCCATCTCTGCCGGATGCCGATAGTGGTGAAAGCGGATGTAGCGCTTTACCCATTCGGCATAGACAGCTTCGGTACGGATGGAATAGTTTCTGACTCGAATTTGCTGGCGCAGTTGATCCAGCAGCTTGGGCTTGCCGTCATCCATGTCGCGTTTCTCCCTGGGTGCTGTCGCGCTTGCCGCGACAACCTTCAAGCTAGACAAGGACTTGCAAGACGACAAGGAAGATTATGCGACAGCTGTCTCGTGGAAACGCGACATGAATGTCGTCTAATTAATAGTTGGGCGTCACGATGGTGAAAGTTCACGTCACCAAATTGGCTGCGGCGCAACGGCAATCGCGACTGACCAGCTGATGCGGTAACTCAAACAGGTGGGCGCTTTCAGCACTTTCCGCCCGTCGGCTTCTTTCGGTAGCGCAGCGGCGTCTCCCCGTACCAGCCCCGGAAGGCGCGGCTGAACGCGCTTTGTTCCGAATAGCCAAGCATCAGCGCAATCTCGCTCAGCGACAAGGCCGGGTCGGCCAGGTACTGTTTGGCCAGTTGCTGGCGCAGCTCATCCAGCATGCCCTTGTAGGTTCTGTCACGTTGCCGCAGGGCGCGGTACAGCGAACGAACCGGTGTTTGCTGCTGCCGCGACAGCCACTGCATGCTCAGCGCGCCCTCCTCCAGCCCCCGCATCATGGCGCGCTGGAATTCGATCAGGAACGCATCGGGGTGGGCCAGGCTTTCCAGCATCGCGGCTGCCTGCTGATCCAGCAGCTGACGCAAATGCGCGTCCTGGCTGTTGATCGGCAAGCCCAGATCCGCAAGCCGGATGGTAATGGCCAGGGTGTCACCGCCAAAATGCACCCGGCAGCCCAGTGCTCGCTCGTGGATTGTCCGGTTTGCGGTCGCCGGCCTGGGGAATTCGATCTGCACCGGCCGAACCCGGTGTGGTGATACCAGGGTATCCAGCACGGTCAGCATGCCGGACACCAGCACATCATTCGACGCATCGGTCGAGGGGCCTTTATCGCCGGCCCAGCCCAGATGCAGATGGGGGCCGTCCGCGCGCAGCCAGACAAAGGACAGATTCTGCAGCAGGGCCTGATAATGCTGCATGCGCTGCAAGGCCTCACCCAGCGTCGCGCAGGAGGCCGCCAGATAGCCGAGCACGCCAGCGTCCTGCAACCTGGCGTGACGACCGACGCGCAGGCCGACCAGGGGATCGCCGCTGGTCTCGGCCAGTTGCTCCAGCAGTTCCCACCACTGCTCGATGGGGATGCGCTCGGCCCGGGTCGCCGCATTCAGCTTGTACTGCAACGGCGCGCAGGCAACACCCTCCGCCTCCATGAAGCGGGTCAGGATGTGGGCGATCCTCGCGAAAACCAGAACGCTGTGACTCATTGCCGAAACTCTTGGCACGCCATGTCAAAAAATAGTAGGCGACTGTCAAGACCATAACCAGTCAAAAGCACAAAATCCTCGCCATCCCACCTCTGAAGCAAGTGGTAACAGGTACGAGGAAACCCTTATGGAAACAGTATTTCAGCCGGTCGTAGCAGCCATGACGGCCCTGTTCGGTCGCCCGCCCACCATGAACGAGATGATTCTGATCCCGATGATCCCCGTCTTCGGCAGTGCATTCCTGTTCGAATGGCTGTATTTCCGCCGCAAAACTGGCAGCTGGAACACCGGGCAGGGGCAGCCATTCTGGACGCGCGAGGTGCTGGCGAATTTCTCGCTCGGCGTGGGCTACTACGTATCCGGCGGCCTGATGAACCTGCTGTTCGTTGCCGCCCTGTTCACGGTGGTCTGGGACCACCGTTTCTATACCATCCCGATCAACGTCGGCACCATCATCCTGGCCTTCTTCGTCCAGGAGCTGTGCTACTACTGGTATCACCGCACCGCCCATCGCGTGCGCTGGTTCTGGACCCAGCACGTCTCGCACCACACCGGCGAGATCATGAACATGTCGACCGCCGCGCGGCAGAGCATCCTGAACGGCATCGTCGGCACCTGGATGTTCTATGTGCCGGCCGTCCTGGCGGGCTTCACCCCGGAGCTGATGCTCGGCCTGCTCGGCGCCAACCTCGCCTTCCAGTGGTTCGTGCACACCGAATCGGTGCCCAGGTTGCACCCCTGGGTCGAATGGTGGATCAACACGCCCTCCAACCACCGCGTGCACCACGGGCGCAACGCGCAGTACATCGACAAGAACTACGGCGGCGTGATCATGCTGTATGACCACTTGTTCGGCAGCTACGAGCCCGAGCAGGAAAAAGTGGAATACGGCACCCCGCGGCAGATCAAGAGCCACAACTGGTGGGTGTTGAACACGCACGAGTTCGTTGACATGTTTCGCGACGCGATGGCGCCCGGGCCGATCGGTGAGCGGCTGAAGCACTTCTGGAAGCCGCCGGCCTGGCAACGCGAGGGCCACCAGCCCATCCATACCTGGACCGTCGAACGGCATGATGAAGTGATGGTTCGATGAAAACCGCGGCCAAGGTTTTTCTGATCCTCAACGCCGTCGCGTTCATGTTCATCGGCATCAACACGACGCTGGATCCGGGGGCGGCCATGGCCGCCCTGGATCTTTCGCCCCGGACCGTGACGGCATCCAACGAGATCCGCTCCATCTACGGCGGCATGCATTTCAGCTTCGGCTGCATGATGCTGGCGGGTGCGCTGATCTCCGGCCTGACGCGCCATGCACTGTGGTTTTGTGCCGCCTTTCTCGGCGGCCTGGTGGCCGGGCGAGTCTCCAGCCTGCTGCTGGATGGGCAACCCAACACGCTGGCCAACCAGCTACTGGTGTTTGAAAGCCTGGCCCTCATCGCGGCGGCCTTCCTGCAGCACGGCGTCCGCTTGCGCCTTGCTGGCGGTAATGCGTGAGACAAAGGTCGGCGCCTGGCATAGTGAAACGCAGTGTGCTGGGGCGCGTTGCTGCCCAACAAATCGTTGGAGAGGGACTTTTGCTACACAGGCTGCGCCTGCTTCGCAAAAGCCCCTCAACTCAGGCGTTAGATGCGCCGGGGCGAATAATCGGAGTACACATGGAAGTAACGTTGAGCAGCAGCCATTCTCAGGGTCTTTGGTCAGCAACTATTCTGCCCGGCATACCAACGCCATCGCGGCCAATGAAAAGCAGCGCAGCCTTAATGCTCAGCGCCCCGCTCCAGAATCCATGCGGCACAAATCCATTACCGATGATGCCCGTGAAAGTCGGCGCCGCACCCAAGTGCAGCGGTCAGATCCAAAATCCATGCGGGCAACATCCAATACCGCTGGTTTCTGCTTTTCAGAACCGCGTTGCCACGACTACAGTGTCCGGCGGGCCAGTTCTAACAAATGGTTCAAATCGCTCGCTTCGCTCGCTGGGACGGGCTAAAGCCCGCCCCTTAACCAAACGTTAGGCGCAAGGAGGAATCGTGACTGAAACTAAGAAAATGGTAGACAAATTTGTCCGCGGCTTGGGCGGGCAGAGATACCGAGAAATTTTTGAAGTCCTCGAATCCAGTGACCTTCGCCCACTGGGCAAATCAAACACTGAAACATTGCTATTTCAACTACAAGGGGCTGATAGTGAAATGCTAGATATTTTTGCGTTTCGTTTGGGGCCGCCGCCAGTAATTTCGTTTCCAAAATCATATTGGCTAGTTCGCGCCAGTGAACTAAGTAGTCATCTATCCAATTTTTCTTTCTCGGAAAAGCCAGCCATAACAGGGCCGATCTCTGACTCACAGTATTCAGCAGGCCAGGTTGAAATTAACCGTTCTACTCATGAGAGAATTATTGAGGTTTGCAAGCGTGTCTGTGCTTCCCTGCAATAAGCGCCTAACAAATGGTTCAAACCGCTCGCTTCGCTCACTGGGACGGGCTAAAGCCCAATGTCATCAACTTTGGGAATTATCCATAAATATCATATAATTAGCGCTCAAATCAGTGCATGGGAGAAGCCCTTTTGACTACCTATACCGCATCGCTTGACACCGCCAGCCAAACCCTGGTTTGAAAGTTGTACAAAAAATAACCAGCCCGCTCGATTGTCCCGCCTTCATCGCCGCCCACCGCCAGAATCCTCAAGACTTTACCCGCCGACGCCAGCTCACCTTCAAGAACCTCGTCCTGTTCCTGCTCAATCAGCCGCGCACGGCCCTGCAAACCGAACTCGATCAGTTCTATCGCGTACTCAATCAGGCGTCGACTGAGACGCAAATGGTCACTGCGCAGGCCTTCTGCAAAGCGCGCAAAAAGCTCAACCCCGAGGTATTTGAAAGTCTCAATCGCCTCCTGCAGCAACAAATTGACTGCTTCGGGCTGCGCCAGAAGTGGCTTGGGCTGAGAGTGCTCGCGGTGGATGGCTCGACCGTGCATTTACCCCTGGAGTCGACCATGGCGACCTTCTTTGGCAGTCACTCTGGCTTTCCCATGGCTCGCTTGTCCACACTCTACGAAGTCGCTGACGGTCAAACCTTGCATAGCCTGATCGTGCCCCTGACCGTCGGCGAGCGCGACTGTGCCCATCTGCACCTTGAGCACCTGCCGGCTGACAGCCTGACGCTGTTTGACCGTGGTTACCCTGGGCACTGGTTATTCGCGCTGTTCGCGCAGCAACAGCGGCACTTTCTGATGCGCCTGCCCTGTGGCTATAACGCCCAGGTCAAAGCGTTTCTACACTCTGGCCAAGTTGAAGACACACAGCTTTTCGTGGCCAACCATCCTGAAGCACGTCTGTTCTGCTCCGAGGCTGGCGTTGATCCTGCCAGCCAGATCGAGCTGAGACTGATCCGGGTCGAGTTGGCCAACGGCGAAAGCGAGGTATTGCTGACCTCGCTGCTGGATCGAGAAGCCTTTCCCGCTGAGGTGTTTGCCGAGCTTTACCACCGCCGCTGGGGCATCGAAACCGACTTCCGTCGCCTCAAACAAACCCTGACGCTGGACAACTTCAGCGGCCGCAGCGTGACCGCTGTAAAGCAGGACTTTCATGCCGCTCAACTGTTGAAGAACCTGGCGCTGTTGATGCAGCACCTGCTACAGCCGGTCATCGAACAGCGCCACAAAGGTCGCAAGCTGCGATGGAAAGTCAACTTCACCCAAGGCGTGTCACGGCTCAAAAATACCCTGGTCGAGCTGCTGGTGCGGCACTGTGCTCAGGGGCTGAGCAATGTGCTGGCCTTGATGGCTAAAAGCCTCAGTGCCGTACGCTCAGGCCGTAGCTTTGCGCGCCAACGCAAACGCGCAGCCAGCCGAGGTTGTGAGGGCTACAAACCGACGCGCTGAAGAAACACCACCGCCCAACCTCCGTGCAAAAAAAGCTGGCCACAAGCGGTCGGCATAGGCTCGTCCGGAGAACGAGAAATCTCGCCTAGACAGCCGGAACAGACGATGATCACATCACCGCCAGCCCAGTTAGACCGCCTGATTGAGCGGCAGAGGCCTGGTCATCGCCCGACGGCCATGGCGGCTGGCTGCTTCGGGGGGCTTGCCTTGGGCAGGGCTGCAGCTTAGGTTGATGACATTGTGCTAAACCCCGCCCCTTAACCAAACCTTAGAAGCCACTCATACATATCGAGGCCAACAACCATGAAATACGATAATCAAAAAATTTCGGAAGTTGTTCTAGCACTGTTTGGAGTGTTTGAGTTTGAGAACGGCAGGGCTTGGAAACGGATAGAATTCAGCGTTATGGATGAGCTATTTAAAAAAGGCTATATCAGCGACCCCAAAGGCAAATCAGAGTCAGTTTACTTAACAGAGGAAGGTTTGCAGCTAGCTAAAGAACTGGCTAAAAAGCACTTCTCCGTACAGGATTAACCTCTAGCAAGTGTATATGGACTCGCCCCCGCTCATCCCAACAAGGACGTAAACATCGATGGACTTCATTGCACGCAATTTCAGATGGCTGATGCTGCTATCCGGCGTTCTCACGGCAACCATGTTCTACGGCCTGTTCGCCCCGCAGGAGGCGCTACAGTCGATGTTCGGCGCATCCTTCGATGGGCAGTTGCAATCCTTGGTCGTTCGCAGTTGGTCGGCGCTGGTCGGGTTGATGGGCGTACTGCTGATCTATGGTGCGCTGAGCCCGAAGCATCGGGTTCTCTGCGCCATCATTGCCGCGCTGAGCAAGGCCATCTTCGTGTCGCTGCTGCTAACCCATGGCCAGGATTATCTGAGCAAGGCCGCGCCCGCCATCGCCCTGGATCTGCTGGTGATCATCTTTACCCTGCTGTTTCTGCTGGCCGTGCAAAAGCGGCGCAGTGCTTGAGGCGAACCTCATGGGAATGATCAGGCATGTCCTCTGGCTGGACTGCATGGCCGCTGCGAGCGCGGGCGTTGTGGTCCTGTTGCTGGCCCCCTGGTTGAGCGGCTGGTATGCCCTGCCCGGCGAGCTGCTGAGCTTCATCGGCGCGGTCAATATCGCCTATGCCTGCTTTTCCTTTTCGCTGGCGATTCGTGTGCGGCGCGCCGAAGCGCTGATCAAGCTGCTGGCAGTGGCCAACGGACTCTGGGCGCTGGCATGCCTTGGCATCGCTGCGACCTTTGCCCCGCTCATGACGCTACCGGGGCTTTGCCATGTGCTCGGCGAGGCTGCGTTCGTGGGAGGCCTGGGCATGCTGGAGTGGAAATGGCGCAGGCAGCTGCTGGTGGCTGGCGAACAGGGCGTTTCGACTCAGCCTGTCGCGGCCCGGTAGCCGTCACAGGTATTCAGGCGAAGATCCGGCGATGGCCGCTCAGGCCATCATCAGCCCTGTCCGTCAGCGCTGTGAAAACGGTTCTTGCCCGCGTGCTTGGCCGCGTACATGGCCTGGTCCGCACGTTTCAGCAGGTCCTGGCCGTCTTCGGCGTGCAGCGGAAACAGAGCGGCGCCCACGCTCGCCGATATCCGCACCATGCTGCCGTCCAGATCGAATGGCTTGGCCAGTACATCCAGCACCTTGAGCGCTACCGTCTCGCACTCCTGACTGCCGTGCAGATTGCCGAGGACGATGCCGAACTCATCACCGCCGAAACGTGCGACCGTGTCGGTGCTGCGCACACAACCTTCCAGCCGCCTGGCGGCCATCTGCAGCAGGCTATCGCCAGCCGTATGACCGTGGCGGTCGTTGATTTCCTTGAATCCATCCAGGTCGATATAGAGCACGGCGCACAGCTGCTGCTGGTCGCGCACGGACTCCAGCGCCTGGTCGAGTCGCTGGTGGAACCTGACGCGGTTGGCCAACCCGGTGAGGGCGTCATGCTCGGCGTCATGACAAAGGCGCGCTTCCAGGTGCTTGCGCTCGGTGATGTCCTGCGTGACCAGCACCAGGAACTCCGGGTGACCCTGGCGATTGCGCACGACGCTCGAGGCCTCGCAGACCCAGATCAGCGAGCCATTCTCACGCCGATAGGTTTTCTCGATTTCCGGGGAAAGCGCACGTGCCTCGCTGACCAGTTGCTCGCTCAGAAAGCTGCGGGCTGCGGCAGCTACTTCAGTGTCGCTCAGGTCGAAAATGTTGGCGCCTTGCAGCGCCTCGGCCGGGCGCCCCAGCATGCGTGCGAACTTCTCGTTGACCCGCAGTATCCGACCCTCGGGGCTGATATGGGCGATACCCATGGCCGCCTGGTGAAAGGTGGCGCGAAACAGCGCTTCGCTGCCTTGCAGGGCATCGGTGGCCGCACGTTGGCGAACCAGCATCAGCGCCAGCAGGCCAACGAACAGCATGACCACCAGGGTGACGCCGACTGCGGCCATCAGGTAGGTGGAGCGCCGCTGCAAGGTCGTCGCCATCTCCTCGTCGTAGCCGGTGGCCACGGTAATCATCAGGGGATAACCGCTCATGGTGCGGTAACTGACGATACGGGCGACGCCATCGAGCCCCTCGCCACTGTCGTGGAAATCATCAACGTCATGCAGCTTTTGCCGCTGGAACCAGGCCAGCGACTCGGCACCCAGGCCAAATTCGCTGCGTGCGCCGATCTTGCGCGCACGTATCACGCCGTCGAGGCCGGCGAGCTCCAACAGCCCCTGCGGGCCCAGATCGACCTGCTGGAAGAAACGCGTGACGTCCTCTGGACGCACGGCCATCACCACGACGCCGGCGAAGCTGCCGTCATCGCGCTCGATACGCAGCGACATGGGGATCAGCCAACGCCCGGAAACCCGCCCGAGTACCGGCTGATTGATGAACAGGTGATCGATACGGGCATCGCGCTGCGCCGTGAAGAACTCACGGTCGGCGTAGTTGACCGGGCCGGTGTTCTGGCTACTGCTGACGATATCGCCCTGCTCGTCCACCACGCTGACGATGGTGAACATCTCCTCGCGGATCACGCCCTCCTCGACCCAGCGGCGCAGGTCGATGGCCTTGCCCTGCCGGCGATACTGCTCGCGCACGAAAGCCGCCACCTGCTCGGCCGCCTTCAGCGCGCGGAACACCTGCTGCTCGAAAGCGATGGCCAGACTGGAGTTGGCTTCCATTTCCGCAGCCAACGCCTGCTCACGTTCGAAGGCGATGCGTTGCAGGGTGATCAGCCAGACAACGGCAACGAATACGCTCGCCAGAACGATCAGCAGGTTCAAGGGTGTTGCGATTCGAGGGCGTCGAGCGACGGCGTCATGCGCGTCGATCGGCGTGCTGGGCGGGGTCATCGCCTTGTTCTCCAAGCCATTCACGGGCGGGCTGTTTCTAGTTGTCGAGGGCAAGGGTCTGATGCCCTTTGGTTCAGCGTCGCGGGGCGTGATCCATCGCCTTGCGTTGAATCATAGGCACTGTTGCGCCACTGTGCTGCCATCATGCGGTAACGGGTTTTGCCCGAAAATCGAGCTTGCGGCAGACTGACGACCGACACGGCGCCTCAGCCACATCACGTCGAGCCGAGCGGCATCCGCACGGCTCCTGCTCAATTTCTTCGATAACCGCCTGCCTTCGAGGCCCGCCTTGGAAACCACGGTCTTTCTCGCCGTCATCGCCGCCGCTGCCCTGCATGCCGGCTGGAACGCTCTGCTCAAGATTGGTCTGGATCGCTTCCTCACCGCCACGCTGATCCAGATCGGTGCCGGCCTGGTAGCACTTTGCGCCCTGCCGCTGGTGGCGCTGCCACAAGCCTCGGCCTGGCCGTGGATCGCGCTGTCGGCGCTGCTGCATATCGGCTACAACTTCTTCCTCGCCCGCGCCTACCAGTACGGCGACCTGGGCCAGGTCTACCCGATTGCGCGGGGCAGCTCGCCGCTGATGGTCGCCTTGCTGTCGCTGCTGCTGTTGCATGACGGGCTCGGTGCCCTGCAGTTGCTGGGTTTGCTGGTTCTGGTGCTGGGCATCTGGCTGATGGCGCTGCGCGGTGGGCAGCACAAGGCGCCACAGGGGGCAATGCTGGGCTGTGCGTTGATGACGGCACTGTTCATCGCCGGCTACACCCTCAGCGATGCCATGGGCGCGCGCAGCAATGGCGATGCGCTGAGTTATTCGCTGTGGCTGTTCACCGTTAACGGCGTGGTGATGGCGGCGGTATTGGCCATCAGCCGTGGGCCGCGCGCCTTCCTGCAGCTGGGCCCGCATTGGCGTGGCGGGCTGGCCGGCGGGGCGATGTCGATGGCGGCCTACACCATCGTTATCTGGGCCATGACCCAGGCGCCGGTGGCATTGGTTTCGGCCCTGCGCGAGACCAGCGTGGTGTTCGCCGTGCTGCTGGGGGTGGTGTTGCTCAAGGAGAGATTGCGGCCGATTCGCCTGCTGGCGTGCGCGGTGATTGCGGCTGGTGTGGTAGTGATGAAATTGGCGTGAGGGGTTCGCGTTGCAGCAAGTGGATTGCGAAATCACAACTTGGTGGGCTGAAGCCCACCCTACGACGCTGCGCCCCCCTATAAGGACATTTGTAGGAGCGAGCTCTGCTCGCGAATCCCCGAGCGCAAAAGCTTCGCGAGCAGAGCTCGCTCCTACCCGGTACACCAACGCAACCAGCAGATCAGGAGGCGATCCGCACCATCGGGTCGGTCTGACTCGGCATTCTGACCGGGAACCCGAGACCCGCTTTACGGTTCTGTTGATCAACGGGTGCTGAGTAGTCGACCGTTTTTTCGTCATACGCTGCCTGCATGCTGGCCGGGCTGACGGCCTGGACGCGAGAGTTTTTTGTGTCCTGCCATCCATGGCGGCCACCTCAAGGGCCGTCGCGGAGCGACGTCAAAAACTTCTCCCGGAAGTTTTTTGCCGGCCAGGCGGGCTTGCGGCACACTAGCGCCCTTCCCGAGCCACCGCTCGTTTTGCCACACAAGCAGAGTCCGTATGACCCGTTCCCCCTTCCGCCGCCTCGTCTTCGGATCGTTGCGCCGCCTGCTGTACCTCTGGGTACGCTCGGAAACCATCAACCAGTCCGCCTTCACCCTCAAGCTCGACCGCAGCAAGCCGGTGTTCTACGTGCTGCAGCAGCCGTCGGTGAGCGACCTGGCGGTGGTCGACCGCGAGTGCACCAAGGCCGGCCTGCCGCGCCCGGTGCTGCCGGTGGCGGTGGGGGAACATGTCGAGCCGGCGGCCTTCTTCTACCTGACGCCGGAGCCGGACTGGTTCGGCCGCCAGGACAAGCGCGGCATTTCGCCGACCCTGGATCGGGTGATCGCCGCCCTCTCCCGCCACGCGGTGGACGATGCGCAGATCGTGCCGGTCAGCGTGTTCTGGGGCCAGTCGCCGGACCGCGAGACCAGCGCCTGGAAGCTCCTGTTCGCCGACAGCTGGGCCGTGACCGGGCGCCTGCGCCGGCTGGTGAGCATCCTGATTCTCGGGCGCAAGACCCGCGTGCAGTTCTCCACACCGATTCACCTGCGCGAGCTGGTCGAGCAGGACAAGGGCCAGGAGCGCACCCTGCGCATGGTGCATCGCATCCTGCGCGTGCACTTCCGCAACCAGAAGGCGGCGGTGATCGGCCCGGACGTGTCGCACCGGCGCAACCTAGTCAAAGGCCTGGTGCACGACCCGCTGGTGCGTCAGGCGATTGCCGAGGAAGCCGAGCGCGAGAAGATCAGCCTGGAGAAAGCCGAAGCCCAGGCGCTGCGCTACGGCAACGAGATCGCCTCGGACTACACCTACACGGTGATCCGCTTCCTCGAGCTGGTGCTTTCCTGGTTCTGGAACAAGATCTACGACGGCATCAAGGTGCACAACGTCGAAGGCGTGCGCGACATCGCCCAGGGCCACGAGGTGATCTACGTGCCCTGCCACCGCAGCCACATCGACTACCTGCTGCTGTCCTACCTGCTGTTCCGCAACGGCCTGACGCCGCCGCACATCGCTGCCGGCATCAACCTCAACATGCCGGTGATCGGCGGCCTGCTGCGCCGTGGCGGCGCCTTCTTCATGCGCCGCACCTTCAAGGGCAACCCGCTGTACACCGCGGTATTCAACGAATACCTGCACACCCTGTTCAGCAAGGGTTTCCCGGTGGAGTACTTCGTCGAGGGCGGCCGCTCGCGCACCGGGCGCATGCTGCAGCCGAAGACTGGCATGCTGGCCATCACCCTGCGCAGCTTCCTGCGCAGCCACCGCCTGCCCATCGTCTTCGTGCCGGTGTACATCGGTTACGAGCGCGTGCTGGAAGGCCGCACCTACCTGGGCGAACTGCGCGGCGCGAGCAAGAAAAAGGAGTCGATCTTCGACCTGTTCAAGGTGCTCGGCGCGCTCAAGCAGCGCTTCGGTCAGGTCTCGGTGAACTTCGGCGAGCCGATCAAGCTGGCCGAATTCCTCGACCAGCAGCAACCCGGCTGGCGCCAGCAGGAGCTGGGCCCGCAGTACCGCCCGGCCTGGCTCAACGACACCACCAACCGCCTGGGCGAGCGCGTGGCGCGCCACCTCAACGAGGCAGCCTCGATCAACCCGGTCAACTTGGTGGCATTGGCGCTGCTGTCCACCAGCAAGCTGGCCCTGGACGACCGCGCTCTGGCGCGCGTGCTCGACCTGTATCTGGCGCTGCTGCGCGCGGTGCCCTACTCGCCACACACCACCCTGCCGGACGGCGACGGCGCGGCGCTGATCGAGCACGTCAAGGGCATGGACCTGCTGGCCGAGCAGAAGGACGCGCTGGGCAAGATTCTCTATCTGGACGAGCAGAACGCCGTCCTGATGACCTACTACCGCAACAACGTGCTGCACATCTTCGCCCTGCCGGCGCTGCTGGCGAGCTTCTTCCAGAGCAGCGCGCGGATCAGCCGCGAACAGATCCTGCGCTTCACCAAGGCGCTGTATCCCTACCTGCAGGCCGAGCTGTTCATCCGCTGGGAGATCGAACAGCTGGACGAGGTGGTGGACCAGTGGCTGGCGGCCTTCGTCGAGCAGGGCCTGCTCAAGGTCGAGGGCGACGTGTACGTGCGCCCGGCGCCCAGCTCACGCCAGTTCGTGCTGCTGACCTTGCTGTCGCGTTCGGTGGCGCAGACCCTGCAGCGCTTCTACATGGCCATCGCCCTGCTGCTCAACGCCGGGCAGAACGCGATCAGCGCCGAGGAGCTGGAAGACCTGTGCACGGTCATGGCCCAGCGCCTGTCGATCCTGCATGGTCTGAATGCGCCGGAGTTCTTCGACAAGAGCCTGTTCCGTCACTTCATCCAGAGCCTGCTGGACCAGGGCGTGCTGCGCCAGGACGAAGCCGGCAAGCTCAGCCATCATCCGCTGCTCAGCGAACTGGCGGAAGGCGCCGCCAAGCGCGTGTTGCCGGCGGAGATTCGCCTGTCGATTCGTCAGGTGGCGCTGGATCGCAATGAGGACGAGCCGGCCGCACCGTGATGTGTGTAGGGTGCGCTGTGCGCACCTTCGAATCACCGTAGCCACCGGTGCGCACAGCGCACCCTACCGCCCCGCTACTGCCTCGGATGGATGTCACGTGTTACATCCACTATGGCGGAGGCTCAGAACAAACAGACGAACCTGTCATGGGTTTGGCAGTCAGTGATAGACCACATACCGGCAGGAGGCCCTGGCCATGATCGATTCCCTGATGTTGAGCGCTGCACGCATCACCACGCTGGCGACTGGGCAGGTACTGACCAACGCCAGCGGTTTCTTCTTCCGCCGGGATCAACGGCTGTTCCTCGTCACCAGCCGTCACGTGATGCTCGACCAGCCGAGCGGCCATCAGCCGGATAGCCTGCAGATCGAGCTGCATACCGACGCAGACAACCTGGCCAGCACCGTCAGCTTTTCCATCCCGCTGTACGACGGCGACCAGCACCTGTGGCGTCAGGGCATGGATGGCGCGGGCGAGATCGACGTGGCGGTGACCGAACTGGATCAGTCCGCCCTTCCCGACAACGGCGCTTACCAGGCCTTCACCCCACAGCACCTGCTGCAAGCAGACGAGCATGTGGAAATCGGCTCGACGCTGCTGGTGGTGGGCTTCCCGCTGGGTTTTCAGGACACCCTGCACCGCATGCCAGTGGCACGCCATGCCGGGCTGGCTTCGTCCTTTGGTTTGCGTTTCCACGGGCTGGGCTACTTCCTCACCGACGGGCGCACCCATCGCGGCCTGAGCGGCGCGCCAGTGGTCAAACGCGCCAGCGTCGATGGCGAGCTACCCTGGCATCTGCTCGGCATCCATTCCACGCGCCTGTTGGGCAATCGCGATGAGGATCAGGACGAGGCCCTGGGTCTGAACTGCACCTGGTATGCCGATATTCTGATGACGCTGACCGAATAATCGCCCGGCGTCATCGCCAGAGATGACTGCCAGGCTCGCCGGCAAGCCGGCTCCTACAGAACAAACCACGCCCCGTAGGAGCCCGCTTGCGGGCGATAATCAATGAGTAGCCGGATGAAATCCGGGGAACCACTCAATGTCCAGTCGCGGCTAAAGCCCCTCCCACAGAACCCATCGTGCCGGTGGGAGGGGCTTTAGCCGCGACAGCTTTTTCTGGCGCTCGAACGGCACCGGATTTCATCCGGGCTACGAAACGTGGATGCAGGGGCGGACCAGAACATCGCGGCTGAAGCCGCTCCTACGGGTATTTATCCGTCGAGTAAGAGCGGCTTCAGCCGCGAAAGATCCAGCTCACACTTTTCAGTAGCCCAATAAAAAACCCGCCCTGCGCATCACGCAGGGCGGGTTTCTTTACAGCAGTTAAAGCCTTACAGAGTCACGGCAGCCGGCTCGGGCTCGGCGGCCATTTCCACGTCCGGCGCCACTTCGATGTGCGGCAGTTCGAGACGCTCGCTGCTCCACTGGCGAATGCGGTTGGTCAGCGCCAGGTCATCGTTCAGCTTCTGCCCGTAGGACGGGATGATGTCCTTCAGGCGCTCTTGCCACTCAGGGGTGGCGACCTTGTCGGCGAAGGCCTTCTCGATCAGGTGCAGCATGATCGGCGCGGCGGTGGAAGCACCCGGCGAGGCGCCCAGCAGTGCGCTGATGCTGCCGTCGGCCGAGGTCACCACTTCGGTGCCGAACTGCAGCACGCCGCCCTTCTCGGCATCCTTCTTGATGATCTGCACGCGCTGGCCAGCATTGATCAGCTCCCAGTCTGCGTCCTGCGCCTCCGGGAAATACTCGCGCAGCGAGGCCATGCGGTCTTCCTGGCTGAGCATCAGCTGGCCCATCAGGTAGGTGCTCAGCGACCAGTTGTCCATGCCGGCGTTGACCATCGGCATGAAGTTGTCGGTGGTCATGCTGCTGAACATGTCGAGCAGCGAGCCCTGCTTGAGGAACTTGGTGGAGAAGGTGGCGAACGGGCCGAACAGCAGCACGTTCTCGCCATCGATCACGCGGGTATCCAGGTGCGGTACGGACATGGGCGGCGAGCCGACCGAAGCCTTGCCATAGACCTTGGCCAGGTGCTGGGCGACCACGTCCTGATTACGCGTCATGAGGAACTGGCCGCCGACCGGGAAGCCGGCGTAGCCCTTGGCTTCTTCGATACCGGATTTCTGCAGCAGCTTGAGCGCGCCACCACCGGCGCCGATGAAGACGAAGCGGGCGTTGATGCTCTGCTCGGCGCCGCCCTTGGCCAGGTCGGCGACGATCACGCGCCAGGTGCCATCATCGTTGCGCTGCAGATCACGAACTTCGTGCTCAAGATGCAGGCTGGCCTGCTGCTTGCCGATCAACGAGTCGATCAACTGACGGGTGATCTCGCCGAAGTTGACGTCGGTACCGATGGCCATGCGCGTGGCGGCGACCTTCTGCTGCGAATCGCGACCTTGCATGACCAGCGGCACCCACTGGGCGATCTGCCCGTGGTCCTCGGTGAACTCCATGCCGCGGAACAGGTTGCTGTGTTGCAGGGCGGCGTGGCGCTTGCGCAGGTACTCGACGTTGTCGTCGCCCCAGACGAAGCTCATGTGCGGGGTGATGTTGATGAAGCTCTTGGGCTTGCTCAGCACCTCACGCTCGACCTGGGTGGCCCAGAACTGCTTGGATATCTCGAACGACTCGTTGATGGCGATGGCCTTGCTGATGTCGATGCCACCGTCGGCGGTTTCCGGGGTGTAGTTCAGCTCGCAGAACGCCGAGTGGCCGGTGCCGGCATTGTTCCAGCCGTTGGAGCTTTCGGCGGCTACCTTGTCGAGGCGCTCGTAGATTTCGATGCTCCAGTCCGGCTGCAGCTCGTGGAGGTAGGTGCCGAGGGTGGCGCTCATCACGCCAGCGCCGATCAGCAGCACGTCGACGGTTTTCTCGGGCTCGCGGGGCTTGGAGCAACCGATCACGCTGAAACAAAGCAGCGTCAGCAGGATTTTCTTCATGGGACAGTCCAGTTCGTCGCACGACGACAACAGCCGTGCAGGCAAGGTTTCGGGCAGCGGCCGTTTGGGCCGCACATGGGCGATAGCCGCAGATCTGCGGCGCGGCGGGAGGAAGGGTATTTCCAGGCCTCTTGGCGGGCGTATTCCAGTCGCGTCGCCGGGAGGAGCAATATGCGTGCCGCTGAAAGGATTCAGCAGCCCAAATGCGGCTTTCTGCCACACATCAGGCTCGAGGCTGGCGGGAACTCGCCAGATCCACGGGAGGAGCCCCTTGGAAATGGCGGAATCCCGCCCGAATCAGGCCAGCAGCAGCGGTAATAGCAAGGCGGTGCCGATGCCCAGCAGGCTCATCGCCAGGGCGGCGAAGGCGCCGCACTCCTCGCCTTCCTGCAGGGCGTGAGCTGTACCGATGGCATGGGCATTGATGCCGTAGCTCAGGCCACGGGCAGCCGGGTGATCCACGCCCGCCCAACGCAGCAACAGCGGCCCCATGGCCGTGCCGATCACCCCGGTGAGCATGACCATCACCGCGGCCAGCGAAGCGACGCCGCCGATCTGCTCGGCCACCGGCATGGCAATCGGCATGGTCACGAATTTCGGCGCCAGGCTCATCACCACGCTCCAGTCGGCGCCCAGCGCCCAGCCGATGGCCAGGGTCAGCGCCACCGACAGGACGCCGCCGGCCGTGAGGGTGATCATCACCGGCCAGAACAGTTGGCGGATGCGCTTGATGTTGTGCTGCAGCGGCACCGCCAGGGCCACGGTGGCCGGCCCCAGCAGCCAGGCAACGGGCTCGGCGCCGGCGCGGTAGGTGGCGTAGTCGACCCCACACAGCAGCAAGGCGGCGACGATCAGCGTCACCGAAACCAGCACCGGCTGCAGCACCAGCCAGCCGCTGCGGCGATAGAGCCAGGCGGCGATCAGAAAAGCGGCCAGGGTCAGAGCGATGGCGAACAGTGGGTGGTGAGTCAGCTGCGTCATCCCTTGCGCTCCTGACGGCGGATCAACGTCTGCAACAGCCAGCCGCAGAACGGCACGGTGACCAGCAGCGACAGCACCAGCGCCGTGGCGATCACCGGCAGCTCGCCGAGCAGCAGGTCACTGCTGGTCATGATCCCCGACGCCGGCACGGCCAGCAACAACGGCAGGTAAGGCAGCAAACCACCGGCGGCCTGTTGCAGCGGCTCGGGCACCGCGCCACGCCACATCAGCCAGACCGAGAGCAGCAGCAGGCCGATGATGGATGCCGGCAGCATCGGCAACAGCCAGTGATTGAGGGCCACGCCGAACAACTGCAGCACTACCAGCCAGAACAGGCCACGCACCATCATGAGCTCGATTCCTCCTTATGGCGTCCCCGCCGAAACAGCGGACGCGGCTCGATAACCGAGCGACCATACAACACACTGAGCCCTTGCAGGCCCTTGAGTGCATCCTCCAGCGATTTGTCGGCGCGTACCGCGAAGGCATCGAAGCCGCACTGGCGCATGTGCGCCAGTTGATCACGCAGCACGTCGCCCACCGCGCGCAGTTCGCCGCGCCAGCCCATGCGGGTGCGCAGCAGGTAGGCCTGACTGTAGCCACGACCATCGCGAAAGCTGGGGAAGTCGATGGCGATCAGCGGCAGGCTGGCAAGAAATGGCTGCAGCGCTTCCGGCTCGTCGTCCACCTGCAGCAGCAGGCCATCGGCACTCATCGCCCTGCCCTGCAGCACCTCGGCAGGCTGCCGTTCGCGCCAGGCCGCCAGCGGCAGAATCAGCGGCGCGTCAGCCTCAGCGTCGAGTTGCCAGGGATCGTCGTCGACGATGCAGGCCTGGCCCTCGACCAGACGAATCAGGTTGTTCATACCACCTCCTCGCGGCTGTACACGCGCTCCTTGAAGGGTTCCAGACCGATGCGCTGGAAGGTGTCGAGAAAGCCTTCGTTGACCTCTCGATAATCGACATAGGTGCGCACGATACGCTCGATCACCTCGGGTACCTGCTCGGCGGCGAACGACGGGCCGATCACCTTGCCCAGCGCCGCCTGCCGCCCCTGGCTGCCGCCGAGGGTCAGCTGGTACCACTCGCTACCGTTCTTGTCGACGCCAAGGATGCCGATGTTGCCGATATGATGGTGGCCGCAGGCGTTCATGCAGCCGGAGATGTTCAGGCTCAGCTCGCCCAGATCGTGCAGGTAGTCGAGATCGTCGAAACGTTGCTGGATGGCCTGGGCGATAGGGATCGACTTGGCGTTGGCCAGCGAGCAGAAGTCACCACCGGGGCAGGCGATGATGTCGGTGAGCAGGCCGGCATTGGCCGTGCCCAGCCCGGACGCCTGGGCCTCTCGCCATAGCGCGTAGAGGTCGGCCTTGCGTACATCGGATAGCACCAGGTTCTGCTCGTGGGCAACGCGAATCTCGCCGAAGCCGTAGCGCTCGCTCCAGTCGGCCAGCGCCTCCATCTGCTCGGCGCTGACGTCGCCGGGCGGTGCACTGATACCCGGCTTGGTCGACAGCACCACGCTGAGGTAGCCGGGCACCTGATGCGCCATGACATTACGCGAGACCCAGCGGGCGAAGGCCTCGTCGCGTGCCAGGTGGCTGCCGAAGTCGAGGTCGAGGGCGTCCTGCGGCACATAGGCCGGCTTATGGAAGGAGGCGGCGACGCGCCGGTATTCATCCTCGGTGAGGCGCGCCGGGCCGTCCTTGATCGGCTGCCACTCGCGCTCCACTTCGGCGGCGAAGGCGTCGATGCCCAGCGCCTTGACCAGGATCTTGATGCGCGCCTTGTACTTGTTGTCGCGCCGGCCGTGGCGGTTGTACACGCGCAGGATGGCCTCGACGTAGGACAGGCAGTCCTCCCAGTGCAGCCCCTCGCGCAGGGCCTGCGCGATGATCGGTGTGCGCCCCAGGCCACCGCCGACCAGCACGCGCAGGCGCAGCTCGTTGGCCGCGTCGCGATACAGCTGCAGGCCAATATCGTGCACCTGAATGGCTGCACGGTCCTGTTCGGCGGCGCACAGGGCGATCTTGAACTTGCGCGGCAGGAACAGAAATTCCGGGTTGACCGTCGACCACTGGCGGAGGATCTCGGCCAGCGGGCGCGGGTCGAGGTATTCGTCGGCGGCGACCCCGGCGAAGGCCTCGGTGGTGATGTTGCGCACGCAGTTGCCGGAGGTCTGGATGGCGTGCATGTCGTGGTCGGCCAGCCAGTCGAGGATGTCCGGCACGCGCTCCAGTTCGACCCAGTTGAACTGGATGTTCTGCCGCGTAGTGAAGTGGCCATAACCGCGGTCGTACTCGCGGGCGATGTGCGCCAGGGCGCGCATCTGCTTGGCCGACAGGGTTCCGTAGGGGATGGCCACGCGCAGCATGTAGGCATGCTTCTGCAGGTACAGGCCGTTCTGCAGGCGCAGCGGCAGGAACTCCTCCTCGCTCAGTTCATCGGCCAGGCGCCGTTGTACCTGGTCGCGGAACTGGGCGACGCGCTCGCGCACCAGCGCACGGTCATAATCGTCGTATTGGTACATGCCGGCAGGCCTCCTGATCACGGGGCGTCGACTATGCCTGCCAGGCGTGCACTGAAAACAGCGCCAGAAAAGCCTTAAAAAACCGGATCAGATAAAGGCGGCAGTGGCCGACGCAGGGCACTGACTGGCGCGGCGCGATGTCGCAGGGCGACGCCTGCACGGCTCGGCTTGAAAGCTCATGAGGTCAGACGCTGCGTGACCCGCAGAGGTATCAGATGCTCTTTCTACAGTCCTAGGGGCGCATCTGATCCGCTTTTTTATCGAAAACCTGAGTCTGTTTCGCGATCAGTTGCCCTCGGATCATGGCGCCAGCCTGATAAACGCCTGATGAGGGCAACCATATGACCGATCTGATCCCCGTGCGGGCCGTCGAGACCATCGATCCTGCCAAACCCATTCGCCTGACACCGGCCCAGGCCGGCGGCCCGATTCACACCCGCAGCTTCACCGGACGCTTTCGCAACCTGCGCCTGCTCGGCGCCGGCCTCCTGTTCCTGCTGTTCTTCGGCACCGCCTGGATCGACTGGAACGGCCGCCAGGCCGTACTCTGGGATCTGGATAACCGCCAGTTCCACATCTTCGGCGCGACCTTCTGGCCACAGGATTTCATCCTGCTCTCGGCCATCCTGATCATCGCCGCCTTCGGCCTGTTCTTCATCACCGTGCTGGCCGGCCGCGTCTGGTGCGGCTACGCCTGCCCGCAGAGCGTGTGGACCTGGGTCTTCATGCGCGTCGAGCAGATCACCGAGGGCGACCGCGGCCAGCGCATCAAGCTCGATGCCGCACCCTGGTCGCTGCAGAAGTTTCTGCGCCGTAGCGCCAAACATGGACTTTGGCTGGTGGTGAGCCTGATCACGGCGATGGCCTTCGTCGGCTACTTCACGCCGGTACGTCAGTTGACCACTGACCTGCTGACCCTGGAGATGGGCGCGACCACCGCGTTCTGGGTGCTGTCGTTTACCGCCGCCACCTACATCAACGCCGGCTGGTTGCGTGAAAAGGTGTGCCGCGACATGTGCCCCTACTCACGCTTTCAGAGCGTGATGTTCGACAGCGATACGCTGGTCATCTCCTACGACGCCGCCCGTGGCGAAACCCGCGGCCCGCGCCGCAAGGACGCCGACTACAAGGCCGAAGGCCTGGGCGACTGCATCGACTGCACGATGTGCGTACAGGTCTGCCCCACCGGCATCGACATCCGCGACGGCCTGCAACTCGAATGCATCGGCTGCGGCGCGTGCGTCGATGCCTGCGACAGCGTGATGGACAAGCTCGGCTATGCCCGTGGCCTGGTGCGCTACAGCTCCGAGAACGAGCTGGCCGGCGGCAAGACCCACTGGTTGCGCCCACGCCTGATCGGCTACGCGGCGATGCTGGCCTTGATGATCGGCGCCTTCGCCTGGGCGCTGGCCGAGCGCCCGCTGATCTCCCTGGACGTAACCCGCGACCGTGGCCTGTTCCGCGAGAACGCCCTGGGCCAGATCGAGAACATCTACAGCCTGAAGATCATCAACAAGACCCAGCAAGCGCGCAGCTACGCCATCGACTTGGTCGAGCCCGGTGACTTCGAACTGCACGGCCCGCGCACGCTGAACCTGGCGCCGGGGGAGATTCGCGACCTGCCGGTAAGCGTCGCGCTGACGGCCTCGCACAACGCTGCCGGGCCGCAGACCCTGCGTTTCGAAGTCCGCGACCAGGCCGATTCGCAGAGCCATGTGAGCACCAAGAGCACCTTCCTCGCGCCGCTGCGCTAGCGCTTCGCCCCGAGGCGGGGCTCCTACAGATATCCGTGTAGGAGCCGCGCCCCGCGGCGAATGGGCCACCAGAGCCGTAGCCCGGATGCAATCCGGGGCGGTTCGAGGTCCTTCCCCGGATTGCATCCGGGCTACGGTTGCCACAACCGAGATACGTCCCCCTCACGAGGCACTGCCATGTCTGCCGCTCACCCCGTAAAGTGTTCGTCCTTACCCTTTGCGTCGGTGAACCAGGACAGGATGAAACGCTACGAAAAATTCGCCGACGAGATCGCCGAGCTGATCCGCACCGGTGTGCTCGGCCCCGGTGAGAAGGTGCCCTCGGTACGCCATGCCAGCCGCACCTACGGGGTCAGCCCGTCCACCGTGTTCCAGGCCTACTACCTGCTGGAAGATCGCGGCCTGATCCAGGCGCGCGCCCGTTCCGGCTACTTCGTGCGTGAACACGCCAAGCGCCCCTTGCACGAACCGGAGCTGACCGCCCACGCCGCGCAAACCACCGAGGTCGACGTCAGCGAGCTGGTGTTCTCCGTGCTCGCCTCGCTGAAGGACCCGCACACCGTGCCCTTCGGCTCGGCATTCCCCAGCCCCGACCTGTTCCCCCTGCCGCGTCTGGCCAAGAGCATGGCGCACGCGCTGCGCAGGCTCTCGCCGCACGAGATCATCGCCGACATGACCGCCGGCAACGCCGACCTGCGCCGGCAGATCGCCCTGCGTTACATGGTCAGCGGCGTGATGCTGCCGATGGAAGAACTGGTGATCAGCAACGGCGCCATGGAGGCGCTCAACCTCTGCCTGCAGTGCGTGACTCAGCCAGGCGACCTGGTGGCCGTCGAGTCGCCGACCTTCTACGCCTGCCTGCAGGTGCTGGAGCGGCTGCAGCTCAAGGCCGTGGAAATCCCCGTGCACCCGCGCGAAGGCATCGACCTGGGCGCCCTGTCGGAGAGTCTGAAGCAACTGCCGATCAAGGCCTGCTGGTTCATGAGCAGCCTGCAGAACCCGCTGGGCGCGAGCATGAGCGAGGAGAAGAAGCAGGCGCTGTATGAGTTGCTGGTCGAACACCAGGTGCCGCTGATCGAAGACGACGTGTACGCCGAGCTGTACTTCGGCAGCCACCCGCCCAAGCCGGTGAAGAGCTTCGACCGCGAAGGGCTGGTGATGCATTGCAGCTCCTTCTCCAAGAGCCTGGCGCCGGGCTATCGCATCGGCTGGGTGGCCGGCGGGCGCTATGCCGAGCAGATCGCCCGACTGAAGCTGATGACCACCATCTCGCCGTCGGTGCCGGCCCAGGCAGCGCTGGCCGACTACCTGCAGCACGGCGGCTACGACCGTCACCTGCGCAAGCTGCGCCATGCCCTGGAAATGCAGCAAAGCGCGATGCTCGCCTCTGCCGCCCGGCACTTCCCCGCCAACACGCGGGTCACGCGACCTTCGGGTGGCTACTTCCTCTGGTTCGAATTTCCCGAGCGTCTGGACTCACTGCAACTGCTGCGCCTGGCGCTGGCCCAGGGCATAAGCCTGGCGCCGGGGCCGATCTTCTCCGCCAGCCAGGGCTTTCGCCATTGCGCGCGGCTGAACTACGGCCATCCGTGGAACCCGAGCAGCGAACAGGCCATGGAAGTGCTCGGGCGCCTGGTGGCGGGGTTGTTGTAGCCCGGATGAAATCCGGGAGCCGGAGCAGGAATCGCCCCGGATTGCATCCGGGCTACGGTCCTGGTGCGCACGGCGCACCCTACGAACACCCCGCAGGTCGCGTAGGGTGCGCCATGCGCACCGACTGATTTGCAGCGGGCACAGTCTACGAGCGCTCTACTTCCACCAATACTCCACCTGCACGCCGAAGTTGGAGCCGTTGCGTGCGCTGCCGAAGGCGCCGTTCTCGGATAAGGCCGAACCGTCGGCCAACAGGTTGGCGGCCTGCTGCGCGGCGCGGTTCCAGCTGGCGTAGGTGTAGTACAGGCGAATTTCCGGACGTTCCCAGAAACCGGGGCCCGATGGTGACCAGGTCGGCGCAATGGTGAACTTGGTCAGTTTGCGTGTACCGCCGGGCGCCTCGACCTGATCGCGGCCAATCTCGCCGACCAGCTTGAACTGCTCGGTGAAGGCGTAGCTGGTGCGGCCACCGATGGACAGCCAGTTCTGATCCGCACCGTCCGGGCGCTTGTCCTTCTGGTAGACCAGTTGCACCTGACCGCCGAGGCGCGGGGTCATCTGGAAGTCGAAGAATTCCACCAGGCGCCAGCTGCGGTTACTGCTGTCGAGCGTCGGGTCGCCGGTATAACCCAGACCGGTACCCGGCCCGCGCCCGTATTGCAGGGCGATGGTGTTGACCCCGCCGAGGAAGTCCTGCTGCTTGTGTTGTGCGCTCACCGCCCAGCCGCTGTTGGCGTCGGTGCTGTCCGGCTTGTCGATGTAGCTGACGCCTACTTCCAGCTCGCCGCCGGGGTTGACCTGGAAGCCGCCGACGTTGAAATCGTGGCGGTTGATGTAGGGCTCCTGGTCGTAGTTGTCCTTGCGCGAGAACACGTAGCTGTACTTGAGGTCGCCGATCTTCATCTCGTCGATACCAAAACCAGTGGCGCTCTGGTTCCAGTAGTAGAAGTCGGTGATGTGGATGTCGTTACGCTTGTAGAAGCGGCGACCGGCCCACAGCGAACCGCCATTGAGTGCCGGCATGTTGCTCCACTCGGCGTACATCTGGTTCATCCGCGCGAAACCGTAATCGCCGGTGAATTTCGGCGTATGACCATACTGATTGTAGAGCTGGGCCATGCCCTCAACGCTGATCACCGAGCCGTCATCCAGGCGAAACAGGTCCTGGCGCAGGTCCAGTTCGATGTACTGCTCGCACTCGTTGCCCAGGCGGTACTTGGACTGCGCGCCCGGCAGTTGGAAGCACTGCTGTGTGCCGCCGGTATCCGCCCCGCCGATGCCGCTGCGTACGTAGCCGGTGAACTCGAGGGCCTGCGCCTGCGGCGTGGCCAAAGCCAGTGCCAGCAAGCAAGGGGCGCCGAGTGAACAGGTGAGGGTTTGCTGTGTGGTCTTCATCGTTGCTCCTGATTGTTTTTATTGAGCGATGCTGCGGATTACCGCCGCAGCGACGGTTCTTCGTTGCCTCGAGGAGCTGTAGCGCGGATGCAATCCGGGGGGTTATTGGGCAGCCCCCGGATTTCATCCGGGCTACACGGCTAACCGAGCTTGAACTGGGCCACCTTGTTGTCAGTGGCCTCACGCTTTCCCGGACGCAGGCGCTCGCCGCTGGCGGCGTCGAACAACAGCACGCGCGCCGGATCGAACTGCAGATCGAGGCTGGCACCGGCTTGCGGCGCGGCGTCCGGCGCCAGGCGGCAGCACACCTTGGTCTGGTTGAGGCTGACGAACACTAGGGTGTCCGGCCCGGTCGGCTCGACCACCTCGACCTCGGCGCGCAGGCTCGGCTGCGTCGAGCCGGCGCCGGCCAGCTGGATCTGCTCGGGACGCACGCCGAGAATCAGCTCGCGCCCTTCCATCTCGGCCGCGGCGCCAAGCGGCAGCTCGCAGCGCGCCTGCCCGGAATCGAGCAGCCCAAAGCACTGGCCGTCGCGTACCTGCAGACGCAGTGGAATGAAATTCATCGGCGGCGAACCGATGAAGCTGGCGACGAACTGGTTGGCCGGGTCGTTGTAGATCTCTTGTGGGGTGCCGAACTGCTGGATGATGCCGTCCTTCATCACCGCCACCTTGTCACCCAGGGTCATAGCCTCGATCTGGTCGTGGGTGACGTACACCGTGGTGGTCTTCAGACGCTGGTGCATCAGCTTGATTTCGGTACGCATCTCCACGCGCAGCTTGGCGTCGAGGTTCGACAGCGGTTCGTCGAACAGGTAGATCTTCGGCCGCCGCGCCAGCGCCCGGCCCATGGCCACGCGCTGCTGCTGACCGCCGGAGAGCTGGCCGGGCTTGCGCATCAGCAGATGCTCGATCTGCAGCAGCTTGGCCACGCGCGCCACCTCGGCCTCGATCTCCACAGGCGGCAACTTGCGCATCTTCAGGCCGAAGGCGATGTTGTCCTTCACCGTCATGGTCGGGTACAGCGCGTAGGACTGGAACACCATGGCGATGTCGCGATCCTTGGGGCTCATGCCGCTGATGTCGGCGCCGTCCACCAGGATCGCCCCGCCGCTGATGTCCTCCAGACCGGCGATGCAGTTCATCAGGGTGGATTTGCCGCAGCCGGAGGGGCCGACCAGGATCAGGAACTCGCCGGAGTCGATGGCCAGTTCGATGTTCTTCAGGGTGTCCGCCAGGCCGCTGCCGTAGGATTTGTTGACGTTGCGCAGTTCGAGGGTAGCCATGGTTATTACCTCAACCTTTGACGGCGCCGGCCGTCAGACCGCGCAGGAAGTACTTACCGGCCAGGATGTAGACCAGCAGGGTGGGCAGCCCGGCGATCATCGCCGCGGCCATGTCGACGTTGTATTCCTTGGCCCCGGTGCTGGTGTTGACCAGGTTGTTCAGCGCCACGGTGATCGGCTGGGTGTCGCCGCTGGCGAACACCACGCCGAAGAGGAAGTCGTTCCAGATCTGGGTGAACTGCCAGATCAGGCAGACCATGATGATCGGCACCGACATCGGCAGCAGGATGCGTCCGAAGATGGTGAAGAACCCCGCGCCATCGAGGCGCGCGGCACGCACCAGCGCCTCGGGAATGCTCACGTAGAAGTTGCGGAAGAACAGCGTGGTGAAGGCCAGGCCGTAGACCACATGCACCAGCACCAGGCCTTCGGTGGTGTTGGCCAGGCCGAGCTGGCCGAGGGTGAAGGACGCCGGCAGCAGGATCACCTGGAACGGCAGGAAGCAGCCGAACAACAGCAGACCGAAGAACAGCTGCGAGCCGCGAAAGCGCCACATGGCCAGCACGTAGCCGTTCAGCGCGCCAAGCAGCGTGGAGATCAGCACCGCCGGAATGGTGATCTTCACCGAGTTCCAGAAGTAGCCGCCGACGCCGTCCCAGGCCTTGACCCAGCCGATGAGAGTGAACACATCCGGGATCGACAGCAGGTTGCCACTGCGGATGTCGTCGGGGGTCTTGAAGCTGGTCAGCAGCATCACCAGCAGCGGCACCAGGTACACCGCGCAGGCCAGAATCAGGGTGGCGTGAATGGCCAGGCGGCTGAGGCTCATCACCCTTACCCGGCGCGGCGCGACTTGCGCGTTAATGGCATGACTAGTCATGGCGTTTGCCTCGCAGTTCGGAATACAGGTAGGGCACCAGGATCGCTAGCACCGCGCCGAGCATCAGCATCGCGCTGGCGGCGCCGAGGCCCATCTGGCCGCGGGTGAAGGTGTGGGCGTACATGAACATCGCCGGCAGGTCGGAGGCGTAGCCGGGGCCGCCAGCGGTCATCGAAGCGACCAGGTCGAAGCTCTTGATGGCGATATGGGCGAGGATCATCAGCGCGCTGAAGAACACCGGGCCCAGGCTCGGCAGCACGATGCGCAGGTAGATGCTCGGCAGGCTGGCACCATCGACCTGGGCGGCGCGGATGATCGACTGATCGACGCTGCGCAAACCGGCGAGAAACAGCGCCATGACGAAGCCCGAGGACTGCCACACGGCGGCCATTACCAGGCAGTAGACGACGCGATCCGGGTCCACCAGCCAGTCGAAGCGAAAGCCCTCCCAGCCCCAGTCACGCAGCAGCTTGTCCAGACCCAGACCGGGGTTGAGCAGCCACTTCCAGGCGGTGCCGGTGACGATCATCGACAGTGCCATGGGGTAGAGAAAGATGGTGCGGATAAAGCCTTCGCGGCGGATGCGCTGATCCAGCAGCACCGCCAGAAACACGCCGATGACCAGGCTGATGACGATGAACAGGCCACCGAAAACCAGCAGGTTCTGGCTCGCCACCCACCAGCGATCGTTGTCCCACAGCCGCGCGTACTGTTGCAGCCCGACGAAGTTGTAGCTGGGCATGAAACGCGAGTTGGTGAACGACAGCAGGAAGGTCCAGCCGATGTAGCCGTAGAACCCCACCAGCACGATGACCATGCTCGGCGCCAGCACCAGCTTGGGCAGCCAGCGCTGCAGGACGTCCAGCGGTGAGGCTTTGGTGATGACTGCGTTTGAACTCATGGTTGACTCCGTTGCGTGCTGCGTTGATGCGTAAAACATCCGTAGCGGACCCGTAGGGCGTACTCGCGAAGCAGTACGTCGGCGATTACAGCCAGCGCGCATAGCCGGCGGACTGTTCGCTGCGCTCCTGAGTCCGCCCTACCGACTGCCAGTTGCCCTGCCCCGACACCTGAATCTCGGCGCGGCCGATCCCGTGACGCGTGCCTGTGGGCATGCGCCAGGGATAGAAGGCTTGAAACAGGCGGGTTGCACCCGCCCTACGGCAAGGCCCGGCTACGAGGCCCCGTCACTCACTGCACCGCCTGGATCGCCGCCGCCAGTTGCTGGGCGGCGCGCTTGGGGTCGGCCTTGGGGTCGTTGAAGAAGTTGGTCACCACGTCGAACACCGCGCCCTGCACGTAGCTGGAAGCGGCCATGCCGTGGGCCAGGCTCGGCTGCAGACCACCATCGGCAGCGGCCTCCTTGAAGTCGGCCATGGATTTCTGCGCGCAGGCGTCGAAGCTGCTCATGTCCTGGTCCATGCGCACCGGGATCGAGCCCTTGTTCTGGTTGAAGAATTCCTGGAACTCGTTGCCCATCACCGTACGCGCCAGGTCTTCCTGGGCCTTGCGGTTGTCGGCGTTGTTCAGCTTGAACATCGCCAGCGAGTCGATATTGAAGGCGAAGCTGCCCTGGGTGCCAGGGAAGGCCAGGCATTCGTAGTCCTTGCCGGCGACCTTGCCGGCTGCGGTCCACTCGCTCTTGGCCCAGTCGCCCATGATCTGCATGCCGGCCTTGCCGTCGATCACCAGGCCGGTGGCGCTGTTCCAGTCGCGCCCGGCGGCGTCGGCATCGATATAGCCACGCAGCTTCTGCAGAGCAGCAAACACCTCGACCATCTTGTCGCCGGTCAGGGTATCGCGGTCTAGCTCGACGAAAGCCTTGCGAAAGCCCTCAGGGCCAAGAATGCTGAAGGCCAGGTCTTCGAACACGGTGCCGTCCTGCCAGGGCTGGCCGCCATGGGCGATGGCGATGAAGCCGGCCGCCTTGAGCTTGTCGGCGGCAGCGAAGAATTCGTCTAGGGTGGTCGGCGGCGTGGCGCCAGCCTTTTCGAACACTTGCGGGTTGATCCACAGCCAATTGACCCGGTGCACGTTGACCGGCACCGCCACGTAGTCGTCCTGGTACTTCATCACCTCGATGACCTGCGGTGGCAGCAGGTCATCCCACTTCTGCTCGGCAGCGACGTCGTTGAGATCGGCGAGCAGGCCCAGTTCGCCCCACTCCTGGATATCCGGGCCCTTGATCTGCGCCGCGGCGGGCGGGTTGCCGGACACGGCGCGGGTCTTCAGCACGGTCATGGCCGCTTCACCGCCGCCGCCGGCCACGGCGAAATCCTTCCATTTGTGGCCCTGGGCTTCGACCAGTTTCTGCAGGGTATCGGCAGCGCGCTTTTCACCACCGGAGGTCCACCAGTGCAGCACTTCGACTTCACCGGCAGTGGCGGACAGGGGCAGCAGAACAGCGAGGGAGATGGCACAGGACAGGCGAGAGATCGCTTTCATGGGATAAGACACCTTGTTGTTGTTATTCGCGAGCAAGTCGTGGTGCTTGCATTGCGAACGAGTCTACCCAGCCCCCGGAGCCCTGGGGGTAACAAAGGGTATTGGATAGTCACCAGGTCGTTACAAAGCGCCGCGAGCCGGTGACATGCAGCGCAGCGGCGCGCGCGCTGCAGTTGTGCGGCGCGGCTCACGGCGGCGCTCAACGGCTCTGGCGCGGCAACCAGAGGGTGACGCGCAGCCCTCCATCGCGCAGGTTACGCAGGCTCAGCTCGCCGCCATGGCTGTGCGCCAGGTTGCGTGCGATGCCGAGTCCCATGCCGTAGCCCTGTTGCTGGCTGGCCAGACGGAAATGCGGCTCGAACACCTGCTCGAGCTTCTGTTCGGGCACGCCCGGCCCCTCGTCATCGACATGCAGGACGAACGCCTCGGCATCGTCCTCGATGTGCAGGTGCGCGCGCTCGCCGTACTTCAGGGCGTTGTCCAGCAGGTTGCCGATACAGCGGCGCAGGGCCAGCGGCTTGCCGGGATACAGATCACGCGCGGCGCCGTCGAGGGTGACGCGGCCCGAGCCGAGGTAGGGTTCGGTCAACCCGTGCAGCAGGTGGTTGAGGTCCACCGGCTCGATGTTCTCGTGGATGTCGGTGTCCTTCACGCATTGCAGCGCGCCTTTGACCAGTAGCTCGAGGTCATCCAGATCACGACCGAACTTGGTCTGCAGACTTTCATCGTCGAGCAGTTCGACGCGCAGGCGCAGGCGCGTGATGGGCGTGCGCAGGTCATGGGAAATGGCGCTGAACAACTGGCTGCGCTCGGTCAGGTAGCGGCTGATACGCTCGCGCATGGCGTTGAAGGCGCGGGCCACCTCGACCACTTCACGGCCGCCGCCCTCGGCCACCGGCTCCACCTCGGCGCCCAGCGACATATGCCGCGCGGTGCGCGCCAGGCGCTTGAGCGGACGGCTCTGCAGGTGCACCAGCAAACCGATGAACAGCAGCAGGAAAGCCGTGGTCAGCAGGATGAACCACAGCTGCTGGGTCGGCAGTATGGGTTCTTCCAGGCTGGTGTAGGGTTCGGGCAGCAACGAGGCGATGTACAGCCACTCCCCCGGCGCCAGCTGGATCTGCGTCACCAACACGGGCGGATTGACCGGCTCCAGAGTCAGCGCGTAATGCGCCCAGGAACGTGGCAGCTCGTCGAGTTTCAGGCCGCCGTTGAAGATGCGCAGGTCATCCGGACTGACGAAGGTCACCGAGATGTCCGCGGCAGTGCCCAGCGACTGGTGCAGCACCTCGGCCACCGCCTCGGTCACCGCCTGCTTGCGCGGCGTGGCCGGCAGCAACTCCATCTGCAGCGGACGATCATTGAGGCTTACCACGAAGCGCGTGCCACCCATGCTACGCAACTGATCGAGCACCAGCGGCCGATACGCCACCGGCAGCGAGCGGAAGTAACGCACGCTGGCGGACATCGAATGCGCCAGGCTGCGCGCAGTGGTGACCAGGCCTTCGAGCTGGGTGGCGCGCAGTTGCGACAGCCAGATCACGCTGGACAGCGTCTGCGCCGCCAATATCGCCAGCAAGGTGAGCAGCAGCATGCGCCCGAGCAGCGAGCGCGGCAGCCAGCGCCGCGGGTTAACGCCCATCGCCGGCCTGCAGGCTGACCGTGGCCGCCAGTTGATAGCCGCTGCCACGCACGGTGCGAATCAGCCGCGGCGGCTTGTCGGTATCGCGCAGGCGCTGGCGCAGGCGGCTGACGGCCATGTCGACGATGCGCTCCAGCGGCATCACCTCGCGGCCACGGGTGGCGTTACCGATGGTGTCGCGGTCGAGAATCTGCTGCGGGTGGTCGAGAAATAGCTTGAGCAAGGCGAAGTCGGCGCCGGACAGAATCACCTCCTCGCCGTCACGGTGAAACAACCGATGGCTGACCATGTCCAGGCGCCAGTCCTCGAAGGCCAGCACCTCGCCGCTGCGCTCCTGGGTGAATTGCGCGCGGCGCAGCAAGGCCTTGATCCGCGCCAGCAATTCGCGCGGGCTGAATGGCTTGCCGAGGTAGTCGTCGGCGCCCAGCTCCAGGCCGATCACGCGGTCGGCTTCGTCGGAGCTGGCGGTGAGCATGATGATCGGCACCTGGGCGAAGCGTTGGTGCTCGCGCACCCAGCGGCACAGGCTGAAGCCGTCCTCGTCGGGCAGCATCACATCGAGAATCACCAGGTCGGCCGACTCCGCACACAGGCTCTGGCGGAAGGCGGCGCCATCGGCCACGGCGCGCACCTGAAAGCCAACGCGGCTCAGGTAGGTATCGAGCAGTTCGCGAATTTCCTGGTCGTCATCGACCAGCAGAATCGATTTGCCGGGCTGGCTCATGGTCCGCCACCTTTCTTGTTATGACTGTATAGCCCGGATCAAATCCGGGGGGCTATCAATGCTTCTCCCGGATGGTATCCGGGCTACGTTCCGATGCCTGTTGCAAGGCCACGCCAGCGCCGGTCAGGCCGGTATACTCGGCCGTCACCAGCCACACTGGAATGCCGTGAAGGTAATCGCTCATGCAGCCCTTGTCGCTGAAGCTCTTGGCAAAACCGCTGGCGAGAAAACGTTCGGCAAAACGCGGCACCACACCGCCGACGATGTACACCCCGCCGCGCGCGCCCAACGTCAGTACGTTGTTACCGGCCACGCGCCCGAGCCAGCAACTGAACTGCTCCAGCACTTCGCCAGCAACAGGCTCGCCCGCCAGGCCGGCAGCGGTGATGGCCGCCGGCGTCGCGTGCTGCAGCGGCTGACCGTCGAGCTCGCAGATGGCCCGATACAGCACCAGCAGGCCGTTGCCACTGAGCACATCTTCGGCGCGCACGTGGCCCAGCTGTCGATAGAGAGCCTGCCAGAGCTCGGCTTCGCGCGGGCTACCGATGGGCAGGTCGACATGGCCACCCTCACCTGGCAGCACCAGCCAGCGCCCCTGCGCCTGCTCCAGCAGCGTGCCGACACCGAGACCGGTGCCGGCGCCGATCACCAGGGCTGGACGGTCGGCCTGCGGCTCGCCCGGGCACACCTGCACACGCTCGTGCTCGGCGATGCGGGTCATGCCCAGGGCCATGGCAGAGAAGTCGTTGATCATCAGCAAGCGGTCGATCTGCAACGCCTCGCAGAACGCCGTGCGGTCGATACGCCAGTGATTGTTGGTGAAGCGAAACAGGTTGCCGCTGACCGGCCCGGCGCAGGCCAGACACACCGAGCCGATGGCCCCCGGCTGCAGGCCCTGAGCCTGCAGATAGGCGGCAATAGCATGCTCCGGCCCTGCGAAATCGGCGGTCGGCAGAACCTGCACCGCCTCCAGTTGCTCGTCACGCCAGAGTGCGAAGCGTGCGTTGGTACCACCGATATCGCCGACCAGAGCCAGTTTCACTTGAACGCCTCCGGAGCGAAGGCCGTTCGATGATCGGCAACTGCAGAAAAGTGAGGATGCATGGCATCGACTCCAAACTCGAATTATTTTTGTAGTTCAAACAACGCACACCACAGTAAACCCGAAAATTACGCCTATCAAGCCGGCCAAAGTAGTAATAACAACAATATTAAATGCCAACCCATAGCCATCGACCCGCTCAACGGATTCAGCCCTCGGCATGATCCCGGACAATATCGGCGGCGTTGCGGCGACCTAGACTCGCACCGGCGCATGGCGGGTATCAACCGCCCCATTGGTCATCCGCACGGAGAGCTGCAGCATGTCACCCGATATCGTCATCGTCGGCGCCGGCCCGACGGGCCTGTGCCTGGCACGCGCCCTGTCCGGGCATGGCCTGTCCATCGTGGTACTGGAACGCCAGGCCGAGCAGGCCCTGGCCGAACCGGCCTTCGACGGCCGCGAGATCGCCCTCACTCATGGCTCACAGGCGCTGCTCGAACGCCTCGGCCTGTGGGCACGCCTGCCCAGCGAAGACGTTGCCGTACTGCGCGACGCCCAGGTATTCAACGGCCCCTCACTGTTCGCATTGAAGATCCGCGCCGAGCAGGCCGGCGCCGAACGCCTCGGCCATCTGGTAGCCAACCAGGCCATTCGCCGCGCTGCCTATCAAGCCGTGAGCGAATGCGCCGATGTGCAATTGCTGTGCGAAACCAGCGTGCGCGCCATCCAACAAGGCGAGCATGAAGTGAAGCTGGTACTGCAGGACGGCCAGGTGCTGCAACCACGCTTGCTGGTCGCCGCCGACAGCCGTTTCTCGGAAACCCGCCGTCAGCTAGGCATCGGTGCGCAGCTCAAGGACTTCGGCAAGAGCATGCTGGTGTGCCGCATGCAGCATGAACAGGATCACCAGCAAGTGGCCTGGGAATGGTTCGGCTATGGCCAGACCCTGGCCCTGCTGCCGCTCAATGGCCGGCAATCGTCCGTGGTGCTGACCTTGCCGCCGCGCGAGATCGAACGTCTGCAGAAGCTGGACGAAGCCACCTTTGCCCGCGAGATGGAGCAACGCTTCGACCGCCGCCTGGGCGCCATGCAACTGCTCAGCAGCCGCCACGTTTACCCGCTGGTGGGCGCCTATGCGCGGCGCATGGTCGGCAATCGCTGCGCCCTGCTCGGCGATGCCGCCGTGGGCATGCACCCGGTCACCGCGCATGGCTTCAACTTCGGTCTGATTGGCGTGCAGCTGCTCAGCGAGGCGCTACTGGCCGCCCATGGCAAACACCAGGACATCGGTTCAACATCAGCGCTGGCCCGCTACGAGCGCCAGCTGCGCCTGGCCACCTGGCCGCTGTACCAGGCCACCAACCTGCTGGTGGAGCTGTACACCAACGACCACCTGCCCGCCCGGCTGCTGCGCGGCGCCGGCCTGCGTGTGGCGCAGGGTCTGCTGCCGTTGAAGAAGGGCATTGCTCGCCACCTGACCGCCCAGGCCTGAGCCCTGCAAGCGCGCGCCGAACGTGGCGCGCGTCACCTGCCGCTCCATCTGATACGCATCAGACAGCAGTTTCTGAGTCTGTTTTGTTTTCCCCAGCCTCCATACAGTTTCGCCATTCGCGCGGCTTCGCCCGCATTACTGTATGGAAGGTTACCGCGATGCAATCTGCTGCTCCCCACCCGGCCTACAACTACAAGGTCGTTCGCCAATTCACCATCATGACCCTCTTCTGGGGCGTGGTGGGCATGTGCAACGGCGTGTTCATCGCCGCCCAACTGGTCTGGCCGGAGCTCAATTTCGACACGCCCTGGCTGAGCTTCGGCCGCCTGCGCCCACTGCATACCAGCCTGGTGATCTTCGGCTTCGCCGGCAGCGCGCAGTTCGCCGCCAGCTACTACGCCGTGCAGCGCACCTGCCAGACACGACTGTTTTCCGACAAACTGGCCGCCTTCACCTTCTGGGGCTGGCAGGCGACCATCCTGATCATGCTGGTGACCCTGCCCATGGGCCTGACCACCACCAAGGAATACGCCGAGATCGAATTCACCGGCGCGGTGTGGATGGCCATCGTCTGGGTCGCCTACGGCATCGTCTTCTTCACCACCCTGACGCAGCGCAAGACCCGCCATATCTACGTCGGCAACTGGTTCTTCGGCGCCTTCATCGTGGTCATCGCCATGCTGCACATCGTCAACCACCTGTCGGTGCCGGTGAGCTGGTTCAAGTCCTACTCGATCTACTCCGGTGCCACCGATGCCATGGTGCAGTGGTGGTATGGGCACAACGCGGTGGGCTTCTTCCTCACCACCGGTTTCCTGGGGATGATGTATTACTTCGTGCCCAAGCAGGTGAACCGGCCGGTGTATTCCTACCGCCTGTCGATCGTCCACTTCTGGGCGCTGATCACCCTGTACATCTGGGCTGGCCCGCACCACCTGCACTACACCGCCTTGCCGGACTGGGCGCAGAGCCTGGGTATGGTGATGTCGATCATCCTCCTGGCGCCAAGCTGGGGCGGCATGGTCAACGGTATGATGACGCTGTCCGGTGCCTGGCACCTGCTGCGCACCGACCCGATCCTGCGCTTTCTAGTGGTGTCCCTGGCGTTCTACGGCATGAGCACCTTCGAAGGCCCGATGATGGCGATCAAGACGGTCAACGCCCTGTCCCACTACACCGACTGGACCATCGGCCACGTGCATGCCGGCGCCCTCGGCTGGGTGGCGATGATCACCTTCGGCTCGCTCTATCACCTGATCCCGAAAGTCTTCGCTCGCGACAGCATGTACAGCACCGGCATGATCAACGCGCACTTCTGGCTGGCGACCATCGGCACCGTTCTGTACATCGCCTCGATGTGGGTAAACGGCATCACCCAGGGCCTGATGTGGCGCGCGGTGAACGAGGACGGCACCCTCACCTACTCCTTCGTCGAGGCGCTGGAGGCCAGTCACCCCGGCTTCGTGGTACGCCTGGTCGGCGGTCTGTGCTTCCTCGCCGGCATGCTGCTGATGGCGCTCAACACCTGGCTGACGCTGCGTCGCCCGGCCACCGAGTCGCACGATGCCGCAGAGGCCGCTCATGCTAGCTGAAGCCTGGTGGATGATCGCCCTGGCGGTGTTCTTCCTCGGCGTGCAACTGAGCCTCGGGCGCGGCAGCCAGCGTGACCTCAACGAAGCCACCATGCTGCCGTTTGCCGACGATCCCGAAGTGGCCCGACGGGTCGAGCGCGATACCGGGCGCAGCACCCGCGGCTGCGCCTGCCCCGGTACGTGCAGCGGGAGCTGCGAGCATCAGGGACAGCAGGAGTTCTGAGGGCGCTCAGACCCACTGATCATTACGCTTGCGCTTGACCCGCAGCATGGTCGGCAGGATCAGCCCGAGCAGCAGCCCGGCGCCGGCGATGCTGCCGCCATAGGCCATGTAGCGCATCAGTACCTGCTGCTGCTCCTCACCCAGTTGCGCCTGGGCATCACGCAGCTGCGAACGGGTGGTGGTCAGCTCGGCGTCCAGCGCGCCGCGGGCGGCCTGCAGTTCGTCGATCAGGTTCTTGCGCGTGTCGAGGGTTTCCTGCATGCCTTGCACACGAGCCTTCCAGGCATCGTCGATGCCTTTGAGCTCAGCGCTGAGGTCGGCGACTTTCTGTTCCAGTTGCGGCAGACGTTCGGTCTGGCCTGGCACCGATTGCAGGTCGCGGCTGGGAATCCACACCGTGCTGCCACTGGCGCTGCGTACCTGGCTGTAGTCGCCCTGAGTGCGCAGCAGCTCCACTTTCTCCCCGGAAACCAGCGTGCCGACGATACGGTAGCCATCGGTGGGGCCGCTGCGTACGTAGGTATTCAGGCTGTCGCTGACCCAGCGCTGGTTACTGGCGGCCTCTTCCGCCAGTGACGGCTGCACGCCGCCGAGCAGGCCACCGAGCAGCAGGCAGGCACCGAGAATGCGGGGTTGGAGTGGAGCATGACGAGATAAAAACATGGGGCGATCTTCACATGGCAGTCAGACGAACCCGGCGAACGGGATGAACGATGCCGGCCACGCGCTGAACAACACGCTCGAGCATGATCCAGGCAGAATCCGCGACGTAGACGCCACACTAGCGGCCAATAGCCATCTATTCCTGCCGGTACGGGCCGACAGCAGACAGACATTGACCGCTTGCTTCGAGTTCACTCCAGGCAGGAGATGGTAGATGGACGGAAGGTGGCGTCAGCCGTTGTGGCGCTGGACGAAGGTAGAGAAATCCGCCAACGGCATCGGCCGGCCAAGCAGATATCCCTGGAACTGAGTGCAACCGTTGTCCGCCAGAAACCTACGCTGCGCCTCGGTTTCCACGCCCTCGGCGATCACCGTCATGCCCATGCTCTGCCCCAGAGCGATCACCGTGCGCACGATGGTTTCGCTGTTGGCATCGGTGAGCACGTCGCAGATGAACGAACGGTCGATTTTCAGTTTGCTCAGCGGCAGGCGCTTGAGGTGGCTGAGGGAAGAAAAGCCGGTACCGAAGTCATCCAGCGAGAAGCGCACGCCATGTTCGACCAGCGCCGTCATCTTGCGCGTGAGGTCCTCCATGTCATGCACGATCAGCGTCTCGGTCAACTCCAGTTCCAGACGCCGGGCATCGATACCGTGGCGCTCGATCAGGCCGAGAATTTCGGCGACGAAACTGCTTTGCGAGAACTGCTTCTGGCTGATGTTCACCGCCAGGCCCAGGTCGCCGAAGAGCGGGTCATCCTTCCACCGGCGCAACTGCGCGGCCGTTTGCTCCAGCACCCACTGACCAATGGGGATGATCAGCCCGGTATTCTCAGCGTGATCGATGAACTCGCCAGGCGCCAGCAGACCGCGTTGCGGGTGCTGCCAGCGAATCAGCAACTCGGCGCCGATGACCCGCCCGGCACCATTGAGCTGCGGCTGGTAATACAGCACGAACTGTTGCTCGCGAATGGCCGCGCGCAGGTCGCGATCCAGCTCCGAGCGCTCGGCGGTGTCGCTCTGCAGGATATGCAGGAGCAGGAAGAACAGCGCCATGGCAGCGACGCCCTGCACCCAGGAGCCGACGATGCGCACGTCGTCCGGCAGCGCATAGAGATCGGTGGGCCGCCAGTTGGACGCGGCCAGGGCGACGAACAGCAGCAGGCAGAACAGGGACATGCCGTAACGCAGCCAAAGGGGCTCATCGCGGAAGGCCATCAACGCGCCGACAGCCACCGGTAGCAGATAGAGATGTGTCGCACGCGGCGCCATGAGGGTCGGCGGGTCGAGCAGCAGGGTCGAAGCGACGACGATAAGGATCAGCGCGCCGAACAGAATCAGGTTGGCGCTGCGGGCCTGGTTGCGCAGGGTCAGGGCGAAGACCGCCACACCGCTGAGGATGATGGTCACATCCATGATGACGATGGCCCAGTAGCCGCGAGAGGAAAAGAACAGCCCCCAGAGCAGGCCCATCACGATCATCACCAGACTCGACAGCATGCGCATGCGCCGCTCGCGGCGCTGACCGACCAGAGCCAGGTCTGCACCATGCCAGAGTTTACGAACGCGCCTGCCGAAGCTCGAGAGTGATGGCATGGTGAAATCCTGATCTGATCACTTCATTCTTGAAGCTGCCTGGCCGAATGCAAGTTTCCGGCACAGCTTTTAACAGGCGGTTAACAGGCAGTTGAAAAACGTAGGCGAGGCAGCCAGTGCAATACCGATGGCGGCCCCACAAAAACAGGCGAAAAAAGCACTGGGCCCGCACTCGGGTTTACGAGTTGTAAATGAGCATTTTGATCGGACTCGCGCACGAGCCTTTTTTTAACGCAGCAATGGCAACGCAGGTAGTTTTTCAACAGCCTGTTAATGCTGCCAGTGCGCCTCGCTGGCCAACCGTTCGGCAATGAAGTCCAGCAGCAGGCGCATCGCCGGCAGCATCTGTCGACGGGTGCCGTACAGGGCATGGATGCCCAGCTCCGGCGGCCGGTAATCCGCCAGAAGCTGCACCAGACGCCCTTCGCGCAGCAAAGCCTCCACCGAATACAGCGGTTGCAGGCTGATACCGGCACCAGCCAGTGCCGCTTCCAGCAGCACCATCGACTCGTTGGCGCTGAGGCTGCCGGACACCGAAACCGCACTCGCCTCCCCTCGATGCTCGAACTCCCACAGGCTGCGGCCGAAGTAGGCGTAGGCCAGGCAGTTATGCCGGGCCAGATCCTCCGGGCGCTGCGGTGTGCCGTGTCGCGCCAGGTAATCTGGGCTGGCACAGACCACCGAGCGACACACGGCCAGGCGCCGCGCGATCAGATTCGGGTCGAGTTGATTGGTGATGCGCAGCGCCAGGTCGATGCGCGCCTCCACCAGATTGACCGCTTCACTGCCGACCAGCAGATCGATGCTGACCCGCGGGTAGCGCTCGGTGAAGGCCTGCAGCGCATGCACCAGCCAGGCCTGGGCGAAGGACTGGCTGCAGGTGATACGCAGGGTGCCGCGCGGCGCATCATCCAAACCTTGCCCCAGTGCCTGCATGCGCTCGGCCAGGGCCAACATCTCGCGGCATTGCGGCAGCATCTGCTCGCCTGCCGCCGTCAGGCTCAAGCGCCGTGTGCTGCGGTGCAGCAAACGCACACCGGCCCAGGCTTCCAGCCCGGCGAGATAACGCGAAACCATCGCCCGCGACATGTCCAGCGCCTCGGCAGCGGCCGTCTGACTGCCCCGCTCCAGCACCTCGACGAACACCCGCGCCGCCATCAGTCGATCCATGATTTGCTCGATCCATGCAACAAATATGGCCAGCTTACGGGGCTTTTCGCTCGGCAGGTAGCGCATAAGATGCGCCACACCCTACTCTGCCTGGAGATCCTTCATGTCCCACGTCACCCGTTTTCTCGTCGGGCTCGGCCTGCTCGCCGCTGCCAGCAGCGCCCTCGCCCAGCCGCTGACACTGGACACCTACAACCCGCGTGAAGCCGCAGTCTTTCCGGTCAGCTCGACCCTGATCAGCGGCGAGAAGGACGCCATCCTGGTGGATGCGCAGTTCTCCAACGATGAGGCGCAGGAACTGGTCGAACGTATCCGCGCCAGCGGCAAGCGCCTGACCACCATCTTCATCAGCCATGGCGACCCGGACTTCTACTTCGGCCTCGACGTTCTGACCCGCGCCTACCCCGAAGCCAAGGTGCTGGCCACGCCGGCCACCGTCGCCTATATCGAGAAGACCCGCGCGCCCAAGCTGGCTTACTGGGGGCCGATTCTCAAGGACAGCGCGCCTTCCCGCACCGTTGTACCCGAAGCCCTGCAGGGCAATCAGCTGCAGCTGGAAGGCCAGCGCATCGAGGTGGTCGGGCATGACCCGCAGCACACCAGCTTGTGGATTCCCGGCATCAAGGCCGTGGTCGGCGGCGTGCTGACCAGCGCCAACATCCACCTCTGGGTGGCTGACGCGCAGAGCGTCGAGGCCCGGCAACGCTGGCTCAAGTCGCTGGATGAACTCGAAGCCCTGCAACCGGCCATCCTGGTGCCAGGCCACTACCTGGGCGAGCCGGCGATGGATCTGGCCGACCTGCGCTTCACCCGCGACTACCTGCTGGCTCTGGAGCAGGAACTGCCGAAAGCCAAGGATGCCCAGGCGCTGATCACGGCGATGAAGGCACGCTTTCCTGGGCTGCAGGATGACAGCAGCCTGGAGCTGAGCGCCAAGGTACTCAAGGGCGAGATGCAGTGGCCTTGAAGCTTTGCGCTGCCTCACGCAGCCACGTTAGCGCCCTTGTCGAACATCAGGGCCACCCCCTGCCCTGATGTTCGCACCCGTGATGCATATGCCCGACAGCGTCTCTGACCTGTCGGGCGTTGCCGTTTCAGGGCCGGCAAAACCTGTACAGCCTGCACAAGCGCCGGCGTGACTCGGCAGCCACTGCACGAACGTGCACGAAAGGGCTTGCAAAGAAGGGCAAACGGCTATACAAAAACTGTACATAAATAAATATTGTACAGCTTTGGGTAAATCGACATGCCGTCCTACCGTGCTCCGCTGCGTGACATGCGCTTTGTGTTCGAAGAATTGCTCGACGCCTATACCCTGCTGCAAACGCTGCCCGAACAGCGTGAGTTAACTGCCGACCTCGGCGGCGCAATTCTCGAAGAAGCGGCCAAGCTGGCCGAGAACGTACTCGCCCCCCTCAATGGGCCCGGTGACAAACAGGGTTGCCAGTACGACCCGCAGACCTGCAGCGTGCGCACCCCCGACGGTTTCAAGGCTGCCTATCAGCAGTTCGCCGAAGGCGGCTGGACAGCGCTGGCCTGCACGCCTCGGTTCGGCGGCCAGGGCCTGCCCCATGTACTGAACATGCTGGTGGAGGAGATGACCTGCTCGGCCAACCTGTCGCTCGGCATGTACCCCGGCCTGACCCACGGCGCCATCAACGCCCTGACCAGTCACGGCACGCCCGAACAGCAGGAGACCTACCTGCCGCGCCTGATCAGCGGCGAGTGGACCGGCACCATGTGCCTGACCGAACCGCAATGCGGTACCGATCTCGGCCTGATCCGCACCCGCGCCGTGCCGCAGGCCGACGGCAGCTACGCCATCACCGGCACCAAGATCTGGATCACCGGCGGTGAGCACGATCTGGTCGACAACATCGTCCACCTGGTGCTGGCCAAGCTGCCGGACGCACCGGACAGCGTCAAAGGTATCTCCCTGTTCCTGGTGCCCAAGGTACTGGAGGACGGCAGCCGCAACTCGGCCTTCTGTGGCGGCCTCGAGCACAAGATGGGCATCAAGGGCTCGGCCACCTGCGTGATGAATTTCGAAGGCGCCAAGGGCTGGCTGATCGGCGAGCCGAACAAGGGCCTGAGCTGCATGTTCACCATGATGAACTCGGCGCGTCTGATGGTCGGCATGCAGGGCCTGGGTGTGGCCGAAAGCGCCTACCAGATCGCCCTGGGCTTCGCTCGCGAACGCCTGCAGAGCCGCTCCATCTCCGGGCCGAAGGCCGCCGACAAACCGGCCGACCCGATCATGGTGCACCCGGACGTACGGCGCATGCTGCTGCGGCAGAAGGTGATGATCGAAGGTTGCCGCGCCCTCGCCTATTTCGCCGGACTGCAGCAGGACATCGCCCACGGCGCCGAAGATGCCGAAACGCGCAGTCGTGCCGGCGATCTGGTGCAATTGCTCACACCGGTGGTAAAGGCCTTCCTCACCGATGAAGGCTTCACCTGCGCCAATGAGGGCCTGCAGGTGCTTGGCGGCTCGGGCTTCACCGAAGACTGGGGTATCGAACAACTGGTGCGCGACAGCCGCATCACCCGCATCTACGAAGGCACCAACGGCATCCAGGCGCTGGATCTGGTGGGCCGCAAGCTCGCACTCGGAGGCGGTCGCGCCGTACGCGCCTATTTCGCTCTGGTCGAAGGCTGGCTCAAGAACAATGCCGATGCCCCGCATGCCACTGCGGTGACCCAGGCACTGAAGCAACTGCAGCAGGCCACCCTGTGGCTGGCCAGCGAGGGCAGCAAGGACCCGGAGCAGGCGGCGGCAGCGGCGACGCCCTATCTGCGCCTGTTCGGCCTGACCAGCCTGGCCTGGTTGTGGTCGCAACAAGCCCAGCTGGCGCAGCGCCAACTCGATGCCGGCAGTTCGGAAACCCATTTCTATGCAGCCAAGATCAAGTCCGCCGATTTCTTCATGGCCCGCATCCTGCCAGAAGCCGACGCTCTGCTCAGTGAGATCAAGGCAGGCAAGGCGACACTGATGGCCTTCACCGACGAGGAGTTCGCCGCCTGATTGCAGACGGCACTGACAAGCTGCGCAATCCGACAACCCACCTCTCCCCTTTTTGGTTGTCGGATTTTTTTATTAAGTACTCGCGGCCAGTGTCTGGCCGCAGTGAATACCCACTGTGCAAGGAGGGATCATGGCCACCCGGACGTCGCGTCTCTGTTCGACCCTGCTGCTGACGCTGATGCTCGCCTGCAGCGTGGCACACGCCAATAGCCAGGCTGGTTGGCGTGAGCAATTGCCTCAGGCCAACCTGGTCGGCAGCGGTGATTTCAGCTGGTTCGGTTTCTCGGTCTACAACGCCAAGCTATGGAGCCCGGTGCAGCAGGTGGATTTCTCCCAGCCCTTCGCTCTGGAGCTGACCTACCGACGCACCATCAGCCGGGAAACCCTGGTCGATACCAGCCTCGACGAAATACGCCGGATCAACGGCCAACCCCTCGACCGCGAACAGCAGGCCGAGTGGACGCAGCAGATGAGCCAGGCGTTCGTCGACGTGAAGGATGGCACGCGCATCACCGGCGTATTCCTGCCCGGCGAGGGCTGTCGCTTCTATGTCGACGGCAAACTGCAGCACGTCATCGACGATCAAGAGTTCGCCCGCGCCTTCTTCTCCATCTGGCTCGATCCGCAGACCCGCAGTCCGAAGCTGCGCGCGGCATTGCTCGGTCTCAACCCCTGAGGTATCGCATGAAAGCCCTATTGATTGTGCTGAGCAGCCTGCTGCTGATCAGCTGCGGCCAGGTCCCGGTCGAACGTTACGCCAACGAGAAACCCGTGCTGGACCTGCCCACCTACTTCTCCGGGCCGGTGCAGGCATGGGGCATGTTCCAGGATCGCTCCGGCGAAGTGATCAAGCGCTTTCATGTCGATATCCAGAGCCGCCGCGAGGGCGACAAGCTGATCCTCGACGAGCGCTTCCTGTACAGCGACGGCACCCGCCAGCGCCGGGTCTGGACCCTGACGCCCGACGGTACGGGACGCTGGATCGGCACCGCTGACGACGTGGTCGGCGAAGCCATAGGCGACGTGGCCGGTAACGCCCTGCGCTGGCGTTACCACCTCAACCTGCCGGTGGGTGACAGCACCTATGTCGTCTACTTCGACGACTGGATGTACCTGATGGACGACGACACCCTGATCAACCGCTCGGTCATGAGCAAGTTCGGTATCGAACTCGGCCAGGTCACGCTGTTCTTCCGCCGTGGCGCCGCTCAGCCATGACCCTGCACAGCCTGGGCAATGGCTACAAGGCGCTGGTGATTGGCGCCAGCGGCACCATCGGCCAGGCCTTCTGCCAGTTGCTGCGCACAGACCCCAACTGCGCCAGCGTACGTGAGCTGAGCCGTAGCAGCTCACCGGCGCTCGATCTCGAAGCTCCCGCCAGCATCGCCGAAGCCGCAGCAGCCTTGGCGGACGAAGGGCCGTATCAGTTGATCCTGCACACGGCCGGGCTGCTACATCGCCCGGGCATCACGCCAGAAAAAAGCCTGGCCGCCATCGAGGCCGATGCCTTGCAGGCCGTATTTCAGGTCAATGCGCTGGGGCCGGCTCTGGTGCTGCGCCACTTCCTGCCTCTGCTCGACAAACAGGGCGCCATGGCCATGCTGTCGGCCAAGGTCGGCAGCATCGGCGACAACCGCCTCGGTGGTTGGTACGCCTACCGGGCGTCCAAGGCGGCGCTGAACATGCTGATCAAGACCGCCGCCATCGAGCTGGCACGCAGCAAGCCCAAGGCACGGCTGCTCAGCCTGCATCCCGGCACGGTCATCTCTCCCCTGTCGCAACCCTTTCGCGGTGCCAGCGCTGCGCGTCCGGCCGATTTAGCCGCCGCTGAAATGCTGCGGGTGATCGATACGCTGGGGCCCGAGCACAGCGGCAGCTTCCACGCCTACGACGGCCAGGCCTTGCCCTGGTGACAGCAGCCAGGCAACGCGGCTTGGCCATCAGGCGCGCGGCTGGCCGGCGCCCTTGAGAAAGAACTGCTCCAGCACCGCCAGCGAACGCGCACTGGCGGCGCGGCCACGGCGCTCGGCATCGACCATGCCATAGATCAGCGACACGAACAGTTCGGTCAGCAGCTCGGCGGTAATGTCGATGCGAAAGTAGCCCTCCTGCTGGCCACGCAGGAAGAAGCTGTCCAATGCATCGGTGTAGGCGATCCAGCGCGCCCCGTCCTTGTTCGGGTCGAGGCTGTCCGGGCGGTACTGGAAGATCATGAACACCAGCAACTCGCGGTGCCTGAGGTGATTCTCGATCAGGTTGCGCAATGCCTGCGCCACATCGGCGACCTGCAGGTCGGCGTCCTCGATCACCTGATTGAGCGCTGCCTGACTGTGATTCATCAGGCGCTCGACCAGGCTGTCACGCGTGCCACAGAAACGATGCAAGGTGGCCTTGCTGACACCCGCGGCTTCGGCCAGATCTTTCAGCGTCGCCCGCGGGCGATCGACGATGGCAACAGCCAGGGCCTTGAGCAGTTTTTCATCATTGGACATCGAAGGCCCTCCGCTTGAGCAGCGCGCATTGTGCAGAAAAAGTCCCCAGACTCAACGGGGACTTACAATTTTGCTCACAGAAGATCCATATGAGTCAATATTGACTCATTTTAGCCAAAGCATGATCATTCGCGCCTTTCAAGGAAAATGGATCTCACTCCAGGTGACAGGCATGAGCACAATTCGCGGACGTTACGTTTTTTCAGTGGTCGCTCTACTGGCGGCAATCGGCCTGGCCGGCTGCGATAAAGGCGAGCAAGGATGGGGTGAGGCGCCACCGCGCGAGGTCGACGTGCTGACCGTCAAGACCGAGCCGTTCACCGTGATCGCCGAACTGCCAGGCCGTATCGAGCCGGTGCGGGTGGCCGAAGTACGTGCCCGGGTCGCCGGCATCGTGCTCAAACGCACCTTCGAGGAAGGCGCCGACGTCAAGGCCGGCGACCTGCTGTTCCAGATCGACCCGGCGCCGTTCAAGGCCGCCCTGTCCCGTGCCCAGGGCGAACTGGCCCGGGCCGAGGCGCAGCTGTTCCAGGCGCAGGCCACGGTCAAGCGCTACGAGCCACTGGTGAAGATCGATGCGGTCAGCAAGCAGGACTTCGATGTGGCCAAGGCTGCCCTGCAAAGCGCCCAGGCCGACAAGCGCTCGGCCCAAGCCAGCGTGGAAACCGCACGCCTGGACCTGGGTTACGCCGAAGTGCGCGCGCCCATTGCCGGGCGCATTGGCCGCGCCCAGGTGACCGAAGGCGCACTGGTCGGCCAGGGTGAAGCCACCCTGCTCGCCCGCATTCAGCAGCTCGACCCGGTCTACGCCGACTTCACCCAGCCGGCCGCCGATGCCCTGCGTCTGCGCGCCGCCATCGCCGATGGCAAGGTTGCCGGTGCAGCCGATCAGCCCTTGTCGCTGCGCGTCGATGGCACCGATATCGAGAGCAAAGGCACCCTGCTGTTCACCGATATCTCGGTGGATCGCAGCACCGGCCAGATCGCCCTGCGCGGCCGCTTCGACAACCCGCAAGGCGTGCTGCTGCCCGGCATGTACGTGCGCGTGCTGACGCCGCAGGGGCTGAACCAGAACGCCATCCTGGTGCCGCAGCGTGCCGTGCAGCGTGCTGCCGACGGCCAGGCCAGCGTGATGCTGCTCGGCGAAGACGACACCGTCGAGGTTCGCCAGGTCACCACCGGCGCCATGCACGGCTCACGCTGGCTGATCGCCGAAGGCCTCGAGGCCGGCGACAAGGTGATCACCAGCTCGCTGGCTGCCATCAAGCCCGGCGCCAAGGTCGTGCCGCGCGAGGAAGTTGCCGCGGCAGCCGACGCGCACGCTCCACAATCCCAGGCGCAGTAAGCCGGAGAGAAGCTCATGTCCCTGTTTTTCATACGGCGCCCCAATTTCGCCTGGGTGGTCGCCCTGTTCATCTCGCTGGCCGGCCTGCTGGCCATCCCGTTCCTGCCGGTGGCGCAGTACCCCAACGTGGCGCCGCCGCAGATCACCGTGACCGCCACCTATCCCGGCGCCTCGGCGCAGGTGCTGACCGACTCGGTGACCAGCGTCATCGAGGAAGAGCTCAACGGCGCGAAGAACCTGCTGTACTTCGAGTCCACCAGCAACGCCAACGGCATCGCCGAGATCACCGTCACCTTCCAGCCGGGCACTGACCCCGAATTGGCCCAGGTGGACGTGCAGAATCGCTTGAAGAAAGCCGAGGCACGCATGCCGCAGGCCGTGCTCACCCTGGGTATCCAGACCGAGCAGGCCACGGCGGGCTTCCTGCTGATCTACGCGCTGAGCTACAAGGATGGCGGCAAGAACGACAACACCACGGCGCTGGCCGACTACGCCGCGCGCAACATCAACAACGAAATCCGTCGCGTCCCTGGCGTCGGCAAGCTGCAGTTCTTCGCCTCCGAAGCCGCCATGCGGGTGTGGATAGACCCGCAGAAGCTGGTCGGCTATGGCCTGTCGATCGACGACGTGAACAACGCCATCCGCGCGCAGAACGTGCAGGTGCCGGCCGGCGCCTTCGGCAGCACGCCAGGCTCCAGCGAGCAGCAACTGACCGCGACACTGGCGGTCAAGGGCACCCTGGACAACCCGGATGAATTCGCCGCCATCGTCCTGCGCGCCAACCAGGACGGCTCGCGTCTGACCCTGGGCGACGTGGCGCGCATCGAGGTCGGCAGCCAGGACTACAACTTCGGTTCGCGCCAGGACGGCAAGCCCGCCGTCGCCGCCGCCGTGCAGCTGTCGCCCGGTGCCAACGCCATCCAGACCGCCGAGGCGGTGAAACAGCGCCTGACCGAGTTGTCGGTGAACTTCCCGGACAACGTCGAGTTCTCGGTGCCCTACGACACCTCGCGCTTCGTCGACGTGGCCATCGACAAGGTCATCATGACCCTGGTCGAGGCCATGGTGCTGGTGTTCCTGGTGATGTTCCTGTTCCTGCAGAACGTGCGCTACACCCTGATCCCGTCCATCGTGGTGCCGGTGTGCCTGCTCGGCACCCTGACCTTCATGTACCTGCTGGGCTTCTCGGTGAACATGATGACCATGTTCGGCATGGTGCTGGCCATCGGCATCCTGGTCGACGATGCCATCGTGGTGGTGGAGAACGTCGAGCGGATCATGGCCGAGGAAGGCCTGGCGCCGGTGCCGGCGACCATCAAGGCGATGGGCCAGGTGTCCGGGGCGATCATCGGCATCACCCTGGTGCTGTCGGCGGTGTTCCTGCCGCTGGCCTTCATGTCCGGCTCGGTCGGCGTCATCTACCAGCAGTTCTCGCTGTCGCTGGCGGTGTCGATCCTGTTCTCCGGCTTCCTGGCGCTGACCTTCACCCCGGCGCTGTGCGCGACGATTCTCAAGCCCATCCCACAGGGGCATCACGAGAAGAGCGGCTTCTTCGGCGCCTTCAATCGCCTGTTCACTCGCCTGACCGGGCGCTATACCGCGCTCAACGGCAAACTGGTGCCACGCGCCGGCCGCGTCATGTTCATCTACCTGGGCATCGTGGTGCTGATGGGTTTCTTCTACCTGCGCCTGCCGGAATCCTTCGTGCCGGTCGAAGACCAGGGCTACATGATCGTCGACATCCAGCTGCCACCGGGCGCCACCCGTGAGCGCACCTCGGCAGCCGGCGAGGAACTGGAAGAATTCCTGATGGGCCGCGACGCCATCGAGACCTCCTTTCTGGTGCTCGGCTTCAGTTTCTCCGGCATGGGCGAGAACGCTGCCATCGCCTTCCCGCTGCTCAAGGACTGGTCGGAGCGTGACGCCACACAATCACCGGAGGCCGAATCGGCAGCGGTCAACCAGCACTTCGCCAACCTCGACGACGGCGCCATGATGGCCGTGCCGCCACCGCCGATCGAAGGCCTGGGCAACTCTGGCGGCTTCGCCCTGCGCCTGCAGGACCGTGCCGGTCTCGGCCGCGACGTCCTGCTCGCCGCGCGCGACGAGGTGCTGGGCAAGGTCAACGGCAACCCGAAGTTCCTCTACGCCATGATGGAAGGCCTGGCCGAGGCGCCGCAGTTGCGTCTGGTCATCGACCGCGAAAAGGCGCGTACCCTCGGAGTGAGCTTCGAGTCGGTGAGCAGTGCACTGTCGACCGCCTTCGGCTCCTCGGTGATCAACGACTTTGCCAACGCCGGTCGCCAGCAGCGCGTGGTGGTGCAGGCCGAGCAGGCCGAACGGATGACCCCGGAAAGCGTGCTCCGGCTGCACGTGCCCAACGACAGCGGCGGTCTGGTGCCGCTGAGCGCCTTCGTCACCACCCAGTGGGAAGAAGGCCCGGTGCAGATCGCCCGCTACAACGGTTATCCGTCGATCCGCATCGCCGGCGACGCCGCCCCCGGGATGAGCACCGGCGAGGCCATGGCCGAACTGGAGCGCATCGCCGCCGAACTGCCGGAAGGCATCGGCTACGAGTGGACCGGCCTGTCGTATCAGGAGCGGGTCGCCAGCGGCCAGGCCGTGATGCTCTTCGCCCTGGCCATCACCGTGGTGTTCCTGCTGCTGGTAGCCCTCTACGAGAGCTGGGCGATCCCGCTGAGCGTGATGCTCATCGTGCCGGTCGGCGCCCTCGGCGCGGTGCTGGCGGTGACCGCCATCGGCCTGCCCAACGACGTCTACTTCAAGGTCGGCCTGATCACCGTGATCGGCCTGGCGGCGAAGAACGCCATCCTCATCGTCGAGTTCGCCAAGGATCTGTGGGAAGACGGCTACTCGCTGCGCGATGCCGCCATCGAAGCAGCGCGCCTGCGTTTCCGCCCGATCATCATGACCTCCATGGCCTTCATGCTCGGCGTGGTGCCGCTGGCCATCGCCACCGGCGCTGGCGCCGCCAGCCAGCGCGCACTGGGTACCGGCGTACTGGGCGGCATGCTCAGCGCGACCATGCTCGGGGTGATCTTCGTGCCGATCTTCTTCGTCTGGGTGCTGTCGCTGCTGCGTACCAAACCTCAGCAAACCGACAACCATCCCCTGCACAAAGCGGAGTAATGCGATGACCTCTCACCTCATGCTGCGCCCTGCTCTGCTGACCCTGGCCGTCGCCCTCGGCGGCTGCTCCCTGGCGCCTCACTACGAGCGGCCAGAGGCGCCGGTCGCAGCCCACTGGCAGGTGGCCGACGCCAATGGTACCCGCGCCCAGGCGCTGGACTGGCAGACCTTCATCGTCGATGCCGACCTGCGCCGCGCAGTGGATACCGCGCTGAACAACAACCGCAGCCTGCGTCAGGCGCTGCTGGACATCGAGGCGGCGCGTGCGCAGTACCGCATCCAGCGCGCCGACCGTCTGCCGTCGCTCAATGCCACTGCCAGCGGCAACCGCCAGCGCCTGCCGGCCGACCAGTCGCAGACCGGCCGCTCGGAGGTCACCAGCGTGTACCAGGTCGGCCTCGGCCTGGCCGAGTACGAGGTCGACCTGTTCGGCCGCGTGCGCAACCTGTCCGAGGCGGCCCTGGAAATCTACCTGGCCACCGAGGAAGCGACCCGCGCCACGCAGATCAGCCTGATTGCCGAAGTGATCCAGGCCTACCTGAGCCGCGATGGCGCGCTACGGCGCAAGGCGCTGGTGGAACAGACCCTGGACAGCCGCCTGGCCTCGCTGGAGCTGGTCAGCAGACGCCGCGAAGTCGGCGCCGCCACCGCCCTGGATTATCAGGAAGCGGTCGGCCTCGCCGAGCAGGCCAAGGCCGAACGGGAAAGCACCGAACGCCAGCTGCGCCAGGCGGACAACGCTCTGGCGCTGCTGCTCGGCACGCCAGACGCCGGGCGACTGTTGCCGTCGACCCCACGCGACGAGCTGATGGTGCTGCAAGACATCGCCCCCGGCACCAGCTCGGAGCTGATCGAGCGCCGCCCCGACATTCTTGCCAGCGAGCACCGCCTCAAGGCGCGCAATGCCGACATAGGTGCGGCCCGTGCGGCGTTCTTCCCGCGCATCACCCTGACCGGGTCGGTGGGCAGTTCCAGCACCGAGCTGTCCGGGCTGTTCGAGGGCGGCTCACGGGCCTGGAGCTTTGCCCCGACGCTGTCGCTGCCGATCTTCGCCGGCGGCCGCAACCGCGCCAACCTGGATCTCGCCCAAGTGCGCCAGGACGCCGCCGTGGCCGACTACGAAGGCACCATCCAGACCGCCTTCCGCGAAGTCGCCGACGCCCTCGCTGCTACCGACACGCTGCGCCGCGAAGAAACCGCGCGGCGTGCCCTGGCCGAGTCCAGCCGAGCGGCCGAAGCCCTGGCTGAAGCTCGCTACAGAGGCGGTGTGGATGACCATCTGCGCTACCTGGATGCCCAGCGCAGCAGCTTCAACGACCAGACCACGCTGATCCAGATCAGCACCGAGCGCCAACTGGCGCTGGCCGATCTGTTCCGGGCACTGGGTGGCGGCTGGCAACGCTAGCAGGCCGTTGAAAAACGTAGACGAGGCAGGCAAGACAAGGAAAAAACGGCCGAAAAAGCGCAGTTTACGAGTTGTAAATGAGCATTTTGATCGGACTCGCGCACGAGGCCGTTTTTGACGCAGTATTGCCAACGCAGGTAGTTTTTCAACAGCCTGCTAGCCTGTTCATCTGCCACAAACGACAAGGCCACGCATCAGCGTGGCCTTGTCGTTTTCGATCGAAGCGTATTCGACCTAACCAGCCCCCAGCAGATCGTTGGCGTCGAGCAGACGCCAGGCGATTTCCGGCCTTTTCTCCATCGCCCGGCGGATCGCCGCCGGAATGCTCTGCCGGGTCTTGCGACACAGCCCCGGGTGGGCATCGAAATGCATGTGGATGCCGCGCATGCTGCGCACCTCGCCATGGGCCGGCTCGATATGCAGGCGAATGCCCAACTGCTCGAACATGCGTTGCTGCATGCGCTCGAGGTCTTCCAGGCTGTGCAGGTTTTCCAGGCGCTCGAGCAGGCGCTGCTCCTCGCTGCGGGTCAGCAGCAGGATGCGCGTGTCGGCACCCGGTCTGTCCAGCAGCTCGTCGCGCTGACAGTCGCAGGCACCCGGTGGGCAGGGAGTACGCAGGGGCAATGGTGAATTCATGGCCCTGATCATAGCCATAGCCATGCGCGCTGCCCATCCACGTCCATCGCCTGGCTTGCCTACGCTGCAGACTCCGTTAAGCTCACAGCATTTCCCCCCGATGCAAGGATGAACACCATGCTGCGCCTCACCACATTCGCCGCTGGCCTGCTGCTTTCGGCCAACGTCTTCGCCCTGTCCCTCTCCGACCTGAGTCAGCAGGACGCCAGTGGTGGCCTCAAGGATGCGCTGATCCAGGGCGCCCAGGTGGCCGTCAAGCAACTGGGCACTCCTGGCGGCTTCAGCAACAACCCGGACGTGCGCATCGAGCTGCCCGGCAAACTCGGCAAAGCCGCCAAGACCATGAAGATGATGGGCATGGGCGCCCAGGTCGATCAGCTCGAAGCGAGCATGAACAAGGCCGCCGAAGCAGCCGTGCCACAGGCCCAGGCGCTGCTGGTCGACGCCGTGAAGAAGATGACCGTGGCCGACGCCAAGTCGATTCTCAGCGGCCCGCAGGACTCGGCCACCCAGTACCTGAACAAGAGCAGCCGCGAACAGATCCGCGCCAAGTTCCTGCCCATCGTCAAGCAGGCCACCGACCAGGTCGGTCTGGCCCAGCAGTACAACGCCTTCGCCGGCCAGGCCGCCAGCTTTGGCGTGGTCGACGCCAAGAGCAGCACGGTGGAAAGCTACGTCACCGAACAGGCGCTCGATGGCCTGTTCGAGATGATTGCCAAGCAGGAAGCCAGCATCCGCCAGAATCCGGCCGGTGCCGCTACCAGCCTGGCGAAGAAGGTGTTCGGCGCGCTCTGAGAAGAGCCCCGGACGCCTGATGCCGATCAGATAAGTTTCCAAAGCGGCCTTGCGTAGGAGCCCCGCCCCGGGGCGACGCTTTTCAATGGCGCGCCGCCCTTATTCGCGGCGGGGCGCCGCTCCTACAAATTCGATGCGTCGACGCTTACCTGACTGGCATTACCAGACGCCCCGATTGCTGGTCGCTAGCGGGGCAGGCAGAGCCTGTCCAACGCGGGCCTGGCGAAGAAAAATCCCTGCATGTAGCGGATACCAAGCTCGATCAGCGCATCACGCTCACCAACACTTTCGATGCCCTCGGCGATGATGCGAATGCCCAGGCGCTGCGCGACCAGCACGATACCGGCGACGATGGCCTGGCGCACCGGGTCCTGATCGATGCCACGGGTCAGGGCCATGTCCAGCTTGAGCACGTGCGGCTGAAACTCGGCCAGCAGATTGAGCCCGGAGTAGCCCGCGCCAAAATCGTCGATGGCGGTGGTGAAGCCCTGCTTGCCGTACTCGGCGAAGATCCGCTTGAGGTGCTCGGCATCATGGATCTGCTCGCCCTCGGTCACCTCGAACATCAGCCGCTCGCGCGGGAAGTCAAAGCGCTGCGCCGCCTCCAGCGTGGCGCGAATGCAGGTCTCGGCGCGATACACCGCATTGGGCAGGAAGTTGATGCTGAGCAGACAATCCGGAATGTCGAGCAGCCCGAGCTTCGCAGCCTGCTCGATGGCCTTGACCCGGCAGGCCTGATCGAAACGGTAGCGGTTGCCATCGTTGACCCGTCCGAGAATCTCCCCCGCCGACTCGCCGTTGACACCACGCACCAGCGCCTCGTAGGCGAAGGGTCGCTGCTCCTCGACATCCAGAATCAGCTGAAAGGCCATGGTGAAGTCGAACCCCAGTGCCTCGGGGTTGCGACACTCGGCGCAGCCGAGCGGGCGGAAGGGTTGGGGAAAGAAACTCTGGCTGTCACTGTTCATGGGAGCATCCTGGTCAGGGGCGAAGACCACCGTTGGCACGGGCTCGTCGCAGGAGCCCGGCACTTCGTAACTGACAAAAGCGCAACGCCTCGGCCCGGGTGGCGAACCACCGCGGCCGACAGACGGAGGATAGCCTGTTCAACGCCATCAGAGCCGGAAGGAGGCCACCTGTTTTTCCAGGGACAGCGCCAACTGCTGAAGGGCCAGCGCAGTACGCGAGGTGTCCGCCACCGCTTCGCTGTTCTGCTGCGACATCTGCGCGATGCGCTCGACGTTGCGCGCCACGTCCTGGCTGGCCACGGTCTGTTCGCGCAGCGCCAGGGAAATTTGGTCGACCACGCCGACCACGCGCCCCGACGCTTCGCGGATGCTGACGATGGCGTCGCCGGCCTTGCTGGCCTGCTCCACTCCGCTGCTGACCTGCTGCACGCCGACTTCCATGTTGCCCACCGCATTGCGCGTGCCGTTCTGGATCTTCTTGATCATCTCGGCGATCTCCTGGGTGGAATTGGCCGTGCGTTGCGCCAGCAGGCGCACCTCGTCGGCCACCACGGCGAAACCGCGCCCCTGCTCGCCGGCCCGTGCCGCCTCGATGGCCGCATTGAGCGCCAGCAGGTTGGTCTGGTCGGCGATCTCCTTGATCACGTTGACGATCGAGGAGATCTGGTCCGAGTGCTGGCCGAGCTCGGCGATCTGGGCCGCTGCGCCCTGCACCGTGTCAGCGATGCGCTGCATGCTGGCGAGGGTTTCCTGGATCACCGCCCCACCCTCGGCCGACTGCCTGCCCGAGTCGCTGGACAGCCCGTGCGCCTCGTTGGCGTTGTCGGCGACATGGTTGATGCTGACGGTCAGTTGCTCCACCGTGGCGGCCATGCTGGCGGCTGCGTGGGACTGCTCCTGAGTGGACACCGACAGCTGGCTGGCGGCGCTGGAGATGTTCTGCGCGGCGCCGACCAGTTGTTCGGCGCCGCTGCGCCCTTGCGAGGCGCCGCCGGCTCCGGCAGAAGCCGACGGCGAAGGTGGGCATAGCCCAAAACGAAAGCCCCGCCGGACTTGTGGCCGGGCGGGGCTTTCGGTTGCCGTTGCCGATCAGGCGCAGGCGGCTTGCATCTGGCGATGCGTGTCGATGAGGTGCTGCACCACGCCAGGATCGGCCAGCGTGGAGATGTCGCCGAGAGAATCGTATTCGGCGGTAGCGATCTTGCGCAGGATACGGCGCATGATCTTGCCCGAGCGGGTCTTCGGCAGGCCTGGCGCCCACTGAATAACGTCCGGTGTGGCAATCGGGCCGATCTCCTTGCGCACCCAGTTACGCAGTTCCTGACGCAGTTGCTCCGATGCTTCCTCACCTGCATTCAGGGTGACGTAGACGTAGATGCCCTGCCCTTTGATGTCGTGCGGTACACCGACCACTGCAGCCTCGGCCACTTTCGGGTGGGCGACCATGGCGCTCTCGATCTCGGCGGTGCCCATGCGGTGGCCGGATACGTTGAGCACGTCGTCGACGCGGCCGGTGATCCACCAGTAACCGTCTTCGTCGCGGCGCGCACCGTCACCGGTGAAGTACATGCCACGGAAGGTCTTGAAGTAGGTGTCGACGAAGCGGTCATGGTCGCCGTACAGGGTACGTGCCTGACCCGGCCAGGAATCGATGATCACCAGGTTGCCTTCGGCAGCGCCTTCGATGATGTTGCCCAGGTTGTCCACCAGCGCCGGCTGTACGCCGAAGAACGGACGTGCAGCGGAGCCCGGCTTGAGGCCATGGGCACCCGGCAGCGGGGTCATCAGGCAGGCACCGGTTTCAGTCTGCCACCAGGTGTCGACGATCGGGCAACGGCTCTGACCGACGTTCTCGTAGTACCACTGCCAGGCTTCCGGGTTGATCGGCTCACCGACCGAACCGAGCAGACGCAGGCTGGAACCATCGGCGCCTTCGACCGCGGCCTTGCCCTCGGCCATCATGGCGCGAATGGCAGTCGGGGCGGTGTAGAGGATGTTGACCTTGTGCTTGTCGACGATCTTGGCCACGCGCGAAACGTCCGGATAGTTCGGTACGCCTTCGAACATCACGGTAGTGGCACCGTTGGACAGCGGCCCGTAGACCAGGTAGGTGTGGCCGGTGACCCAACCGATATCGGCGGTGCACCAGAAGACTTCGCCCGGACGGTAGTCAAACACGCGCTCATGGGTCAGCGAGGCGTATACCAGGTAGCCGCCGGTGGTGTGCAGCACGCCCTTGGGCTTGCCGGTGGACCCGGAGGTGTAGAGGATGAACAGGGCTTCTTCAGCGCCCATTTCCTTGGGTGCGCAGACGCTGCCGGCAACCTTCATCAGGTCTTCGTACCAGATGTCGCGATGCTGGTTCCACTTGATTTCGGAACCGGTGCGCTGCACCACGATGACCTTCTGGATGCTGCGGGTCTCGGGGTTGGTCAGGGCGTCGTCGACGTTGGCCTTGAGCGGTACTTTCTTGCCGCCACGCAGCCCTTCGTCAGCGGTGATCACCACCTTGGACTGGCAATCGATGATGCGGCCGGCCAGTGCCTCGGGCGAGAAACCACCGAATACCACGGAGTGGATTGCGCCGATGCGCGCACAGGCCAGCATGGCCACCACGGCTTCCGGGATCATCGGCATGTAGATGGTTACCACGTCGCCGCGGTGAACGTCCTGGCCACGCAGGGCGTTGGCGAACTTGCACACTTGCTCGTGCAGCTCGCGGTAGGTGATTTCCCGGTGCTCGGACGGATCGTCGCCTTCCCAGATGATCGCGATCTGATCACCGCGCTCTGCCAGGTGACGATCCAGGCAATTGTAGGAGACGTTCAGGGTGCCGTCGGCGAACCATTTGATGTCGACATGGTGATCGTCGAAGGTGGTCTGCTTGACCTTGTCGTAGGGTTTGATCCAGTCGATGCGCTTGCCCTGCTCGCGCCAGAAACCCTCGGGGTTGACCACGGACTGTTGGTACATGGCCTTGTAGGTGGCCTCGTCAGTGAGGGTCCGCGCGGCCACTTCGGGACGCACAGGGTAAAGAGACGCAGCACTCATGGAATCACCTCGACGGGGAGTTGTTTTTGTATGGTGCCTTTTGTATCCCCCGACCCGTCGTGAGGCCATTCGACCATGGTCTTACCGCTCTAAGACCATGGTCTTGAAGCCTTGCCTGGCATATGTCGAGCCAATTCGACAGCGTCATGGATACGTCGAGGCGCGCAGATAAAAAAGCCCGGCACAAGGCCGGGCGTAGTGGGTACACAAGGTACCGAAGTAGTAGCGTTCGGTCGAACCCTTACATGCCAAGCAGATTTGGCAGGGCCAGGGACACCGCAGGCACATAGGTGATGATCACCAGGAAACTGATCAGCAGCATCAGCCATGGCATCGCCGCACGTATCACGGCCGTCAGTGGCATCCCCGTCACCGCCGAGGTGACGAATAGGTTCAGCCCCACCGGCGGTGTGATCAAGCCGATCTCCATGTTCACCACCATGATGATGCCCAGGTGAATCGGGTCGATGCCCAGCTGCATGGCGATCGGGAAGAGGATCGGCGCCAGGATCAGGATGATCGCCGACGGTTCCATGAAGGCACCGGCGATCAGCAGCACGATGTTCACCACCAGCAGGAACTGCCACGGCTGCAGGCCCAGCTCCACCACCCAGGCGGTGATTTGTTGGGGGATCTGCTCGGTGGTCAGCACGTGGGCGAAGAGCATGGCGTTGGCAATGATGAACATCAGCATGATGGTCAGCTTGCCGGACTCCAGCAGCACCTTCGGGCACTCGCGGATGGTCAGGTCCTTGTACACGAACAGGGCGACGAAGCCGGCGTACACCGCCGCCACGGCCGCGGCCTCGGTCGGGGTGAACATGCCGGTGTAGATACCGCCGAGGATGATCACCATCAGCAGCAAGCCCCAGAACGCTTCACGGGCAGCGCGCAGCCACTCGCGCAAGCTCGCACGCGGCAGGGCCGGCAGCTTCTTGATGCGCGCGACGATGTAGATCGCGATCATCAGCACCAGGCCGAGCATCAGACCCGGAATCACCCCGGCCATGAACAGCTTGCCCACCGACTGCTCGGTGGCGGCGGCGTACACCACCATTACGATCGACGGCGGAATCAGGATGCCCAGGGTACCGGCGTTGCACACGATGCCGGCGCCGAAGGCCTGCGGGTAACCGGAACGCACCATGCCGGCGATGGCAATCGAGCCCACTGCGGCCACGGTCGCCGGCGAGGAGCCGGACAGCGCGGCGAACAGCATGCACGCCAGCACCGCACCGATAGCCAGGCCGCCACGGATGTGACCGACGCAGGCGTTGGCGAAGTCGATCAGGCGACGCGCCACGCCACCGGTGGTCATGAACGCACCGGAGAGCAGGAAGAACGGGATCGCCAGCAGGGTGTAGTGCTCGGAGGTCTCGAACAGCTTGATCGCCAGCGAGCGCACCGAGTCCGGGCTGAACAGCATGATGGTGATCGAACCGGCCAGGCCGAGCGAGGCGGCGATCGGCACGCCGATGAACATCAGCAAGAACAGCAGCAGGAAGAGGAACAGAACGGTCATTGCTTGGGCTCCTCGTGCTCATTGATTTTCAGCGCATCGGCGGCTTCGTCAGCCAGGCCGAGGCCGGTCTGCTCGTTGCGCAGGATACGGACGAGGATTTCCAGGAAGCGGACGAACACCATGGCGTAGCCGAACGGCACGATCATGCCGATATGCCATTGCTGCACGCCGTAGTGGCCGAGGTCTTCGGCACCGATACCGGCGGTGAACAGGGTGTGCACCCAGTCGAAACTGCCGACCGCGATCAGGCCGGCATAGCCCAGGCAGGCCGAGCAGGCGATCACGCCAATGACGCGCTGGATGTGGCGCGGGGCGAGCTTGACCAGGGCGTCGACACCGATGTGGCCGGCGGTGCGCACGCCATAGGCCAGGCCGAAGAAGATCAGCCAGCCGAACAGCGCCTTGGTCAGGGCATTGCTCCAGGTCATTGCCTGGGCCATGTCGAGAATGGCGTCGCCGATACCGAGCAGGGTCTCGTTACCGCCGAAATGGTCACCCAGCCAATAGAACAGGGTGTAGAAATTGTTGAGGATCACATAGACGAAAGTGATCAGCGTCATGGTCGCCAGGAGGAAAGCGATAAAGCCTTCCTCGAAGTGCTCCCAGACGCGCCGCAAGGCGTTCATGGCATCTCCGAGCATTGTTGTGGTTATTAAGAGCCTGCTCAAAGTTTCGCGAGCTAGAGCCATGCAAGGCAAACACAGGCGAGGACCGGTCGGAGTCGCGCTCGACTTTACGAGCTGTAAATGAGCATCCGAGCCTGTTTTTAACGCAGCAGGGCCGACGCGCAGCAGACTTTGAACAGGCTCTAAGGAGTTGGGCGAATCTAACCGAGCCTGGACCGGCGCGATATTCGTCATTGGCAAACGCCGCCTTAGGCGACGGCGAATGAAAGACCGCCCCAGGTGCGTGGGCCCAGGGCGGTCATGGGGCTCACTGTTGGTTGGCGGCTTGCGCAGCCTCGATCACGTCAGCACCAATCTCGGCCTCGAACTTCTTCCAGGCCGGACGTACGGCGTCACGCCAGACGGCGCGCTGCTCGGGCGTCAGGGTGATGATCTCGCTCTTGCCGGTAGCGACGATGGCCTGACGGGCTTCGGTATTCAGCGCCTCGGCCTGCTTGTTCACCTCGACGGTCACCTCGTCGACGATCTGCTCCAGCTCGCTGCGGATGTCCGCCGGCAGGCCGTTCCAGAACTGGGTGTTGGTGATCAGCAGGTAGTTGCCGATGGCATGGTTGGACTCGGTCATGTACTTCTGCACCTCGAAGTACTTCTGCGAGTAGATGTTCGACCAGGGGTTGTCCTGGGCGTTGACCACGCCGGTCTGCAGGCCCTGGTAGATCTCGGCGAAGGCCATCTTGCGCGGCACCGCACGCAGGGCGCTGTATTGCGCGGCCTGCAGGTCGGACGGCTGCACGCGGAATTTCTGCCCACGGGCATCGCTTGGCTCGACCAGCGGCTTGTTGGCGGTGAGCTGGCGCATGCCGTTGAGCCAGTAGGCCAGGCCGGTGATGCCCTTGCTCTCCATCGACTTGAGCAGCGCCTTGCCCTTTTCCGAAGACTGGAAGCGCTGCGCGGCGGCGACGTCGTCGAACAGGAACATCATGTCGAACAGCTGCAGTTGCTTGGTGTACTGCTCCAGCTTGGACGGTGCCGGCGCCAGCATCTGCACTTCGTTGAGCAGCAGCGCTTCCATTTCCTTGCCATCGCCATACAGCGAGGAGTTGGCATAGACGTCGACCTTGACCTTGCCGGCCAGGCGCTCCTCCACCAGTTTCTTGAACAGCAGCGCGCCCTGGCCCTTCGGCGTGCTGTCGGCGGTGATGTGGGAAAACTTGATCAAAATCGGATCGGCTGCGTGTGCCGAGAGTGCGCCAAGCAGTGCGCAACCGGCGAGTACACCGGCCAGGCCACGACGGACGAAAGAAAACTTCATGGAAGGCTCCTGTTGTTTTTGTCTGAGCGTCGAGGGAGAAACCCTTCGATTGGCCCGGACTCTACTGCGCCCTTCCACAAGCTGAAATTCACATTTGAACAACCGAGCCTTCGGCATTCACGAAGGCAGTGTTGAAAGATCCTCTGTTGATGAGCTGTTACGCAGATGGTCGAGCATCTGCTTCGCGGTCAGCGAAAGGTTGTCCTGGTTACGCACCGCCACCTTGAGTTCGCGCCGGGCCCAGGGATCGTGCAGCGGGATCACTCGCACATCGAGCGCCGGCAAATAGGTACGCACCGCCAGGTCCGGCAACACACCGACGCCCATGCCAGTGTGGATCATCCGGCAGATGGCCTCGAAGCTGCGCACCTGAATGCGCAGGCGCAGGGCCACGCCCTGGCTGTGCGCCGAATGTTGCAGCAGGCTGTGCAAGGACGCGTCCTGCTGCAGGCCGATGAAGTCGAAGCCCACCGCTTCGCGCAGGAACAGGCCGTCGCGTTCGGCCAGCGGATGCTCGCGCGGGGTGACCAGCACCAACTGATCGTGACGGTAGGTGAATACCTGCAGATCCTCGGCCGGCACATGCCCGGCGAAGATACCGATATCGGTCAAGCCCTCGCGCACGGCGCGGATGGTCTCGCTGCTGACCCGCTCCTCCAAGTCGATCTTCACCTGCGGGTGCAGGCGGCTGAAACTGGCCAGATCCTCAGGCAGAAACTCGATCACCGCCGAGGTGTTGGCGTGGATGCGCACATGGCCTTTCACCCCTTCGCTGAACTCGCTGAGGTCGGCGTTGAGCTGCTCGAGGTTGTCCATCATGTTGCGCGCGTGGTGCAGCAGCGCGTGGCCGGCCGGGGTCAGTTCGACGCCCTTGGGCTGGCGATAGAGCAAAGCGATGCCCAGCTGGTTTTCCAGGTCGCTGACGCGCTTGCTCACTGCCGCCAGGGCCAGGTGCTCACGCTCGGCAGCGCGGGTCAGGCTGCGCTCGTCGGCGATGGCGACGAACAGCTTGAGGGTGACGAAATCGATGCGGCGCATGAGGGTCTCCATTTCGTGCCTGGCGAAGCGAAGCTGCCAGAAAGCTGATTTACAGCATGCCACTTCGTGATACGCGAAGCCTAGCTTGGCCATTGAGCAATTGTCGGCACCGCGCCGCTGCGCCATTCTGCGCACCACGAGAAACGCACAGGCAAATCAGGTGCAGCCATGACTCAGAGCAACACCAGCAACATGGCCCTGCAGGGGCTGAAGGTGATCGAGATGGGCCAGCTCATCGCCGGCCCCTTCGCCAGCAAGCTGCTCGGCGAATTCGGCGCCGACGTGATCAAGATCGAGCCGCCGGGCGTCGGCGACCCGTTGCGCAAATGGCGCAAGATCAAGGACGGCACCTCGCTCTGGTGGCACGTGCAGTCGCGCAACAAGCGCTCGCTGACCCTCGACCTGAAACAGGCCGAAGCGCAGGACATCGTGCGCCAGCTGGTGGCCGAGGCCGACGTGCTGGTGGAGAACTTCCGCCCCGGCACGCTGGAAGGCTGGGGCCTGAGCTACGAGGCGCTGAAAACGATCAACCCGCGGCTGATCATGCTGCGCATCTCCGGCTACGGGCAGACCGGCCCCTACCGCGACCTGCCCGGCTTCGGCGTGATCGGCGAAGCCATGGGCGGCCTGCGCCACCTGTCCGGCTACCCTGGCCAGGCGCCGGTGCGCGTGGGCATCAGCATCGGCGACTCGCTGTCCTCGCTGTACGGCGTGATCGGCGTGCTGCTGGCCCTGCAAGAGCGGGCGCGTAGCGGCGAAGGCCAGGAGATCGACGTGGCACTGTACGAGTCGGTGTTCGCCATGATGGAAAGCCTGATCCCCGAGTACGACGCCTTCGGCTACATCCGTGAGCCGGCCGGCAGCGCCCTGCCCGGCATCACACCGTCCAACTCCTACCCGTGCAAGGATGGCAGCTACGTGCTGATCGCCGGCAATGGCGACAGCATCTACAAGCGCCTGATGAGCCTGATCGGCCGCGACGACCTGGGTAACGACCCGCGCCTGGCGCAGAACGACGGACGCAGCCAGCATGCCGAGCTGATTGACGGCGCCATCGCCGAATGGACCGCGCAGCGTGGTCGCGATGAAGTGATCGAAGCGCTCAAAGGCGCCCGCGTGCCCGCCGGCTACCCCTACACCGCCGCCGATATCGTGCGGGACCCGCACTACCTGGCGCGGCAGATGATCGAGCAGGTGCAGACCAGCGTCGGCCCGCTCAAGGTGCCGGGCGTGCTGCCCAAGCTCAGCCGCACGCCGGGTCGCATCGGCAGCGGCGGCCCGCAACTGGGCGAGCACAACGACGACATCCTCGCCGGCCTCGGCCTCAGCGCGGAACAGGTCGCCGGCCTGCGCGAGCGCGGGATCATCTGAGCCGCGCGGGATGCAAGGGCGGCTGAGCCCCCGTTCGGGGGACCACCACCCACGACAGCTTCGTAGGGTGCGCCATGCGCACCACGACATCCACACCTTACAAGCCGGTGCGCACAGCGCACCCTACGCCTCGAGCAACCGGGATCACACCATGAGCAAACGCCTTTATATCCAGGACGTCGCCACCCGCGACGGCTTCCAGATCGAAGCGTCCTTCGTACCCACCGAAGACAAGATCGCCCTGATCGACCGCCTGTCCCACACCGGCCTGGCCAAGATCGAGGTCACCTCCTTCACCTCGCCCAAAGCTATCCCTAACCTGCGCGATGCCGAAGAGGTGATGCGCGGCATCGCCCGCGTGCCAGGCGTGGAATACACCGTACTGGTGCCTAACGTCAGGGGCTGTGAGCGCGCGCTGTCGTGCGAAGTGGATGAGATCAACCTGGTGATGTCCGCCAGCGACACCCACGGCCTGGCCAACCTGCGCATGACGCCGGAGCAATCGCTCGCGCAGTTCGCCGAGATCATCGAAGTGACGCGCGGCAGCGGCGTATTCATCAACGCCTCGCTGTCGACCACCTTCGGCTGCCCCTTCGAGGGCGATGTGCCCGAGACGCGCGTATATGAACTGACCGAGCGTCTGCTGGAGATCGGCGTACAGGGCGTGACCCTGTGCGACACCACCGGCATGGCCGACCCGGCACAGGTCGAGCGCATCTGCCGCGAGTCGCTGCAGCGCTGGCCCGAGGCGGTATTCACCGCGCATTTTCACAACACCCGCGGCATGGGCCTGGCCAATGCCCTGGCAGCGCTGAACGCCGGCATCGACCGCTTCGACGCCTCCCTCGGCGGCCTAGGCGGCTGCCCCTACGCACCGGGCGCCAGCGGCAATATCTGCACCGAGGATCTGGTGCACATGTTCCAGCGCATGGGCCTGGACACCGGCGTGAACCTCGATGCCCTGCTCGAAGCAGCCGCCACCCTGCCCGGCCTGATCGGCCACGAGGTGCCGGGTGCCATCCTCAAGGCGGGCAAATCCGATCGCCGCTATCCCAAGCCTAAGTGGATGCAGGAGGCCGGGCTCTGAGGCTCGGCTGGCTGCCAAGTCGCGGCTAAAGCCCCTCCCACAAGATAGCATCGGTCCGTCTGCATACCACTTTAGCCGTCCCACATCGCCTGCCCCCGAAGGCTAAGCCCAAAAGCACGGAGTTGATGCTTATCGTGGGAGTCGCGCCCCGCGACGAATGCCATGGCCAACGCTAAAGTCACTCAATGGCTGCAATCGCTTCGCCCCGAGGCGGAGCTCCTACACGGGTAATGAGGTCACACCGTCGCGACGTTAGGGTCTGCGCTGAGTTGCAACAGCCAATCGCGGTCAGGGACTGACGCAATAATGTGGGAGGGGCTTTAGCCACGACGCCCTCATTCGACACGAAAACGCCCGGCACAAGCCGGGCGTTTTCATGCCAGGGGGAACACTCAACCCTGGTTGGACTTCTCTGCCGCCTGGATAAGTTCGGCGCCGATCTCCTTCTCGAACTTCTGCCATACCGGGCGCATCGCCTCACGCCACTCGGCGCGCTGCTGCGGGGTCAGCTCGATGATCTCGGTGGTGCCAGCCTTGGCAATATCCTCTTTGGCCGTGCGGTTGAGTTCGTCAGCCTGCTTGTTCACCTCAACGGAAACCTCGGCCATGATGGTTTCCAGCTCACTGCGCACGTCATCCGGCAGACCCTTCCAGAATTTGGTGTTGGTGATCACCATGTAGTCGATCAGGCCATGGTCGGACTCGGTCATGTACTTCTGCACCTCGTGCACCTTCTGGCTGAAGTAGTTCGACCAGGTGTTCTCGGTGCCGTTGACCACGCCGGTCTGCAGCCCCTGATAGACCTCGGCAAAACTCATCTTGCGCGGGTTGGCGCGCACCGCCTTGAACTGCTCCTCCAGCACCGCCGACGCCTGCACGCGGAACTTCAGACCCCGGGCATCGGCCGGATCGCGCAGCGGCTTGTTGGCCGACATCACCTTCAGACCGTTGTGCCAGTAGGCCAGGCCGGTGATGTTCTTGTCCTCCATGGAGGTCAGCAATCCACGCCCCTCGGGGCTGGCCTGGAAGCGATCGACCGCCTCCATGTTGTCGAACAGAAATGGCAGGTCGAAGATCTGCACCGGTTTGGCGTACTGCTCGAACTTGGCCAGCGAGGGCGCCAGCATCTGCACGTCGCCGAGCAGCAGCGCCTCCATCTCCTTGCCATCGCCGAACAGCGACGAGTTGGGGTAGACCTCCACCTTCACCCGGCCCGGCAGACGCTCTTCGGCCAGTTGCTTGAACAGCAGCGCGCCCTGGCCTTTGGGTGTGTTGTCCGCCACCACATGGGCGAACTTGATCAGGATGGGCGCATCAGCAGCCTGGGCAAGGCCGGCACAAGAGAAGATGGCGGCGCAGGCGAGCGCCTTGGCGGTGAGTTTGAACATGACGTTACCTCATTGTTTTTGTAGGTTGGTACGTGGTTACAAGGTGGCTGACTGCCTCGGCAGCCAGCCGTTTTTTGTAGGAGCCGGCTTGCCGGCGATCTGCTGAGAAGCATCGCCCGCAAGCGGGCTCCTACGGTTCTCCTGCGCGTTGCAGCAGACGACGAGCGCGACCGAGTACGGGGGCGTCGACCATCTGGCCGTCGACCACGAATACCCCTTCGCCGCTGCTGGCCGCTGCCATCACCCGGCGTGCCCAGGCCAGCTCCTGGTCCGTCGGGCGCAAGGCGTCGTGGACGATCGCCACCTGGGTCGGGTGGATGCAGAGCAAACCGTCGAAGCCCATGTCGCGGGCATCGCGCGCGGTGCGGGCGAGACCGTCGCGGTCCTCGATGGCGGGAAATACGCTGTCGAGCGGCGCGGCCAGGCCGGCCGTGCGCGAATGCAGCAGCAAGGCATAACGGGCCTGGTCGAGGATGCGTTCGGCCGCGGCGCTACCGCTGCTGAGGCCCAGGTCCAGACCCAGGTCGAGGGCGCCGAAGGACAGGCGCTCGACACCTTCAGCGTGGGCGATCTCCGCCAGCGCCAGCAGCCCCGCTGCACTCTCGATAATCGGCCACACCGGCTTGCCGCAGGCCGCCACACGCGCCACCTGCGCAGCACTTTCCACCTTGGGCAGCAGTACGCCGATGACACCGGCATGACGGCCGCAGAGTTCGATATCGGCGCCGTGCCCGGCATGCTCCGGGGCGTTGATGCGCACCAGCAGCCGCGCTTCAGGGTTGGCCGTGAGGAAGGCATCGAGATGGGCCCGGGCCTCGACCTTGAGGCTCTCCTGTACGGCGTCTTCGAGGTCGACGATGACCGCGTCGGCACCGACGGCGAGCGCCTTGGGGATGCGCTCCGGGCGACTAGCCGGCACGAACAGGGCGCTGCGGATCACGGAATCGCTCATACGGCCCCCTGCTGATGCAGGCGCTGGATATCGCCGGCGCCGTAGCCCAGCTCGGCGAGCAACGCATCGGTGTGCTGACCCAGCGCCGGGATGGCGTCCATGCGCGGCTCGAAGGCGTTGTTGCGCCCCGGCGGCAGCAGTGCCGGCAGGCTGCCGCTGGGGCTGTCGACCTGGCGCCAACGCTGGCGCGCTTCGAGTTGCGGGTGAGCCCAGACGCCAGCCATGTCGTTGACCTGGGCATTGGCGATCTGTGCCAGCTCCAGACGCTCGATCACCTGCGCCGAGCTCATGCGTGAGAACGCCTCGACGATCAGCGCACGCAGCTCGCTGCGGTTGGCCGAGCGCTTGAAGTTGGCAGAAAAGCGTTCATCGTTGGCCAGCTCCGGCTGCTCCAGCACCTTGGCGCAGAACGCCTGCCATTCGCGCTCGTTCTGCAGGCCGAGCATCACCGTGCCGCCGTCGCCGGCCGGGAACGGGCCGTAGGGGTAGATGGTCGAGTGCGCGGCGCCAGCGCGCGGCGGCGGCGTGGCGCCGTCGTAGGCGTAGTACAGCGGGTAGCCCATCCACTCCACCAGGCTTTCCAGCATCGATACGTCAACGCGGCTGCCGACACCGGTCTTGCCACGCAGCATCAGTGCCGAGAGCACGCCGGTGTAGGCGTACATGCCGGCGGCGATATCGGCGATGGAGCAGCCGGCCTTGGCCATCTCCTCCTCGCCAGCGCCGCCGGTGACGGAGAGAAAGCCGCCCTCGCTCTGGATCAGCAAGTCGTAGGCCTTCTTCTGCTCGTACGGGCCGCCCTCGCCGTAGCCGGAGATGTCGCAGACGATCAGTTGCGGGAAGCGCTCGTGCAGCGCCTCGAACGACAACCCCATGCGCGCGGCAGCGCCCGGTGCAAGGTTCTGCACCAGTACATCGGCCTTGGCCAGCAGGCTGCCGAGCACCTGCATCGCATCGTCCTGCTTGAGGTCGAGGGTCAAGCTTTCCTTGGAGCGGTTGGTCCAGACGAAATGCGAGGCCAGACCGCTGACGCGCTCGTCATAGCCGCGAGCGAAATCGCCACTGCCGGGACGCTCGACCTTGATCACCCGCGCGCCGAGGTCGGCGAGCTGGCGGGTGCAGAACGGCGCGGCGATGGCGTGCTCCAGGCTGACCACGGTGATGCCATCCAGTGGCCGTGGTTGTTGTGCGTTGTTCATGTCCATGTCCTCGGTCAGGCCAACTGGCTCAGGTCGTCGGTTTCGCGCAGGCGCCAGACCCGCTCGATCAGCACGCCGGCCTCATCGCTGCTGCGCTGGCCGGCGAAAGCCAGCAGGCGACGGAACTTGTCTTCCAGCTCGGCGCGGCTGAGGGTGTTGCCGGGGTCGCCCTTGGGCTCGTCGATGGCGCCACGCAGGGTGCGACCCTCGGTGGTGATTACCTCGACGCGGCCCAGCCAGCGCTGCGGGTAAGCCACATCCACCTCCGGGTCCAGACGCATCTGCACCTTGTCGCGGAAGGCGGCCACGGCCGGGTCCTGCAGCGCCAGGTTGGCGAACTCGGTCAGTTGCGCGCTGCCATGCACGGCGATCAGGCCGAGCACGGTGCCCATGGAGAACTTGGCCTGGTGCACGGTCTGCGGCACGGTCACGCGGCCGAGCACATCGATGGCGCCCTGATGCACGCGGGCGACGACTCGCTCGATCTGCTGGTGGCGCAAACCTTCGCGCTGCATCAGGTCGAGCAGCGCGTCAGCCGCCGGATGGGTATGGCGGCAGGAGGCGTGGAACTTGAACGAAGTCTCCACCAGCGCCCAGCGCCGGCCGAGACGGTCCGACAGCTTGCTTGGGTCGGCATCGCGGGACATGCCGGCGGCCATGCCCTGCTCGCCTTCGAGGATGTTCTGCGCGCCGGTCAGGCCCTGCTCGGTAAAGTAGGCGGCCAGCAGGCCATCAGCCGCGGCCTTGGCGGTGTGCAGTTGCTTGGAGTCGGCGGCATCGCGCAGGAACTCCCACAGCCCGGCGGCCTGGGTGCCGGCATTGCCAAGCAGATGGATGAACTGCTGCTGATCGAAATCCAGCAGCTTGCCCACGGCCACCGCAGCGGCCAAGGTGCCGACCGTCGCCGTGGTGTGGAAGATGCGGTAGTGCGAACGGCCGAGAAACTCGCCGATGCGGATGCCCGCCTCGTAGCCGGCCACTGAGGCCAGCAGCAGTTCACGCCCGGACTTGCCCAGGTCCTGCGCCGCCGCCAGGGCCGCCGGGAACACCACGGTGGCCGGGTGCAGCACCGAGCTGTTGTGCAGGTCGTCCTGCTCCACCAGGTGCGACGAGGCGCCGTTGACCAGCGCGGCGAAGTACGCCGAGGTGCCCCGGCCATTGACCAGGATGCGCGCCGGGCCATCGGCCGGGCCCATCTGCTGCGCATAGGCCTCGAACAGCGGAATCGGCCGCGCGCCCTCGCTGGCCAGGGCCGAGCCGAGCCAGTCGAGGAACAGGTCTTCGGTGCGATCCAGCACGTGCTCGGGAATCTGCTCATAGGACAGTTTGGCGAGGAACGCAGCCAGCTGTTGAGTATGTTTGCTCATGGTCGCGGCCTCAGAAACTGCGTGGCAGCTCGAGCAGGTGCTCGGCTACATAAGAGAGGATCAGGTTGGTGGAGATCGGCGCCACCTGGTACAGGCGGGTTTCGCGGAACTTGCGCTCGACGTCGTACTCGTTGGCGAAGCCGAAGCCACCGTGGGTCTGCAGGCAGGCGTTGGCCGCCTCCCAGCTGGCCTTGGCCGCCAGATACTTGGCCATGTTGGCGGCAGCCCCGGCATTGCGCCCGGCGTCGTATTCCTCGCAGGCGCGCCAGCGCATCAGGTCGGCGGCCTCGATCTCGATGTGCGCCTCGGCGATGGGGAATTGCACGCCCTGGTTCTGCCCGATGGGCCGGCCGAACACCACACGATCACGGGCGTACTGCGCGGACTTCTCGATAAACCAGCGACCATCGCCGATGCACTCCGCCGCGATCAGCGTGCGCTCGGCATTGAGGCCGTCGAGGATGTAGCGGAACCCCTTGCCCTCTTCGCCGATCAGGCTGCTGGCGGGAATCTCCAGGTTGTCGAAGAACAGCTCGTTGGTCTCGTGGTTGACCATATTGGCAATCGGCTGCACGGTCAGGCCGTTGCCAATGGCTTCGCGAAGATCGACCAGGAAGATCGACATGCCCTCGGACTTGCGTTGCACCTCGGCCAGCGGCGTGGTGCGCGCCAGCAGGATCATCAGGTCGGAATGCTGGACGCGCGAGATCCACACCTTCTGGCCGTTGATCACGTACTTGTCGCCCTGGCGCACGGCGGTGGTCTTGATCTTGGTGGTGTCGGTGCCGGTGGTCGGCTCGGTGACGCCCATCGACTGCAGGCGCAGCTCACCGCTGGCCAGCTTGGGCAGGTAATAGCGCTTCTGCTCCTCACTGCCGTTACGCAGCAGGGTGAACATGTTGTACATCTGCCCGTGGATGGTGCCGGAGTTGCCGCCGCAGTGGTTGACCTCCTCGAGGATCACCGAGGCCTCGGCCAGACCCAGGCCCGAGCCGCCGTATTCTTCGGGGATCATCGCCGACAGCCAGCCAGCCTCGGTCATGGCCGTGACGAAGGCTTCCGGGAAGCCCTTCTCCTCATCGATCTTGCGCCAGTATTCGGCAGGAAACTCCGCGCACAGGGCGCGCACGCCTTCGCGGATGGCGTTGAGTTCTTCGTTGTTGTTGTGGTTCATCAGTCGCCCTCGGGTCGTGCGCTATTTGCTATGTAGGAGCCCGCTTGCGGGCGATGCTCTTCGTTTTTGATCGCCCGCAAGAGCTAGCCGCCCGCCGGGCTCCTACGGATCAGTGTTTGCCGTCAGAAATCAGTCGAATTGCACCTCGGCTCGCTGCGCCAGGCCGGCCTCGTTGCCCGCCCACAGCTCGGCCTGGCCCTCGCCGCTGATGCGCCCACCGACCTCGAACGGCTGCGGCGCAATCAGCGGGCGCAGGCCGCGATAGGCGAAACGGCGCAGGCGCACCTGCGGGTTGGCGCGGCAGAAGGCGCGCAGGTTCAGGGTGGCGGTCAGCGGGCCGTGCACCACCAGGCCGCTGTAGCCTTCGGTTTCGGTGACGTAGGGCCAGTCGTAGTGGATGCGGTGGCCGTTGAAGGTCACTGCGCTGTAGCGAAACAGCAGCGTGCTGGACGGCGTGACCGCCTCGCGCCAGTCACCAGCGACCAGCGGCTCGCCGCTGCTGGCCTTGGGCGGGCTGGGCTCGCGGTAGACGATGTCCTGCTCTTCGCGGATGGCCAGTTGGCCGTCCTGCAGATAGTCGTGCTGCACGGTGACGAACAGCAGCGCGCCGGTGCGGCCGTGCTTTTCCTCGATGTGCTTGATGGTCGATACCCGGCTGGCTTCGCCACCCACCCGCAGCGGCTGGATGAACTCGATACGGCCGCCAGCCCACATGCGGTTGCGATTGTCGGCCGGCGGCAGAAAGCCACCACGCGCCGGATGGCCGTCCTCGCCCAGACCGTTCTCGGCGACCGGCTCTTGAAAAAACGCCCAGTGCCACAGCGGCGGCAGCGCCTCGCCATGGGCCGGCGTGGCTTCGCCGAAGGTGGCGGCGATGCGCTTGACCAGGTTGCGGCTGAGTTGGTCGTGGACTTCTTCACTACGACCGATCCAGGCGGAAAAAGCAGAATCACTCATGGGGCAGGTTCCAGCTCGGTTCTTGTGTGAGCTGGAGCATGCGATGCTGCACGCGTTCAGAGAATCCGCATTTATTTAAACCAGCGTTCGGATATGCTTAACACGAATCCTGTAGGAGCCCGCTTGCGGGCGATGCTTTACAGATCGCCAGTGATCGCCCGCAAGCGGGCTCCTACGAATGACCTCAGGAAATGGCCACCATGCATTTCGATCTGCCCGACCTGCGCCTGTTCATCCACATCGCCGAGTCGCCCAGCCTGACCCAGGGCGCGCGCAAAGCGTTTCTCTCGCCGGCCGCCGCCAGCGCGCGGATCAAGGCGCTGGAAAACCAGCTCGGCAGCCGCCTGCTGTACCGCGACAGCCGTGGTGTCGAGCTGACCCCGGCCGGCCAGCGCCTGCTGCAGCATGCGCGGCTGATCATGCGCCAGGTGGATTATCTGAAGAGCGAATTCACCGAATACGGCACCGACGCCGCCGGGCATATCCGCATCTTCGCCAACACCACGGCAGTGACCGAATTTCTCCCCGAAGTGCTGGCCGGCTTTCTCGCCGAACGCCCCGGCGTCACCGTCGACCTGCAGGAGCGCCTCAGCCGCGACATCGTGCGTGGTGTGCTGGACGGCGCGGCGGATCTGGGCATCATCGCCGGCCCGGTGCAGACGCCCGGCCTGCAGGTGCTGCACTTCAGCACCGACCGCCTGGTGCTGGCGGTGCCACTGGGCCATGCCCTGGCGCGGCGGCAATCGGTGAGCTTCAACGACACCCTCGCCTACCAGCACATTGGCCTGCACGAGGGCAGCACGCTGCTGAGCTTTTTGCGTGAACAGGTGGAGAAACTCGGCGGCAACCTGGCCCTGCGTATCCAGGTATCGAGCTTCGAGGCGATCTGCCGGATGATCGAAGGTGGCGTCGGCATCGGCATCATTCCCGAGTCGGCCGCGCGGAGGCACAGCCGCACCATGCAGCTGGCCATCCTGCAGCTGGACGAGGCCTGGGCGGTGCGCGAACGCAGCATGCTGGTGCGTGAGCTGGATGCGCTGCCGGGCAGTGTGCGCGCGCTGATCGACCGGCTGAACCAGGGTGTGTAGCGCCAGGTAAAATTCCGGGCAAAAAAAGGGCGACCAAATTGGTCGCCCGCCCATTCAAGGCATTCCTCGAAAGGAATGCGGAAACGCTTGCACCCAAATCACGCAGGATGATCGGGACGTACTCAGTGTCGCCGCAGCCCCTTGCCCTGCCTATTGCACCAAGGTCGTAGGGTCTGTACGAAAAGTGCCTGCGCTCGGTGATGCTGCGTTAAAAACAGGCTCAGAATGCTCATTTACAGCTCGTAAACTCCGCTTCTTCGCCTGTTTTTGCCTTGCCTGACCTTCGCTCGACGACTTTTCGTACAGACCCTAGGGCACCAGTCACATGGCAGGCCATACTCCCGAGACGCCTTTTTGGCCTTGGAGGCACGCATGCACCCGGAACACCTCGCCCTGTTGCAGCAGGCGCCAGCCAGCACTCATGCCGATGACACCTGGGCCAGGCTCTGTTGCGAACAGGCCCTGCTGGCAGTCGAGGAAGGCTGTTATGCGGTCGGCGCCTTGTTGGTGGATGGCGCAGGTGAACTGCTGTGCAACGGTCGAAATCAGGTGTTCGCCCCGGCCTACGCCAGCGCCGCCCACGCCGAGATGCAGGTGCTCGACCAGCTCGAAAGCGAACATGCGCAGGTCGACCGCCGAGATCTGACCCTCTACGTCAGCCTCGAGCCCTGCCTGATGTGCTACGGCCGTATCCTGCTGGCCGGCATCACCCGCGTACGCTATCTGGCGCGCGACCGTGACGGCGGCTTCGCCCTACGCCACGGCCGCCTGCCTCCGGCATGGGCCAATCTCGCTTCCGGGCTTGCGGTGGTTCAGGCCAAGGCCGATCCCTACTGGCTCGACCTGGCCGAGCAACTGATCGAGCGCCTGCAGGACCGCCGGGCGATGCGCGAGCGCGTGGTTGCGGCCTGGCGCGGCGGTCGTTGAAAACCGTAGGGTGCGCCGTGCGCACCGAAAATTGCAGGCATCAGCCACGGCCAGCGGAGCATTGGTGCGCGCGGCGCACCCTACGCCTAGTCCTTGCCCAACCCGTGCTGCCGTAGCTTGTTGGCGATGGTGGTATGGGAAACACCGAGGCGCTTGCCCAACTGGCGGCTGCTGGGATGATCGCGGAACAGCCGCTCCAGCACCGCCTTCTCGAAGCGGCCGAGAATATCGTCGAGGCTGCCTTCCACCGAGAACTCGCCCAACGGCTGCGGCGCGCCATAGTCCGGCAAGCGGATATGCTCGGCCTTTACCGTACCGCCGTCACACAGCGAAACCGCCTGGAACAGCACGTTCTCCAGCTGCCGCACGTTGCCCGGCCAATGGTAATGGGCCATGCGCTCGAAGGCCTGCGGCGCCAGTTTCGGCAGCGCGCAGCCGATCTGCCGGCTGGCGGAATCTAGAAAGTGCTCGACCAAAGGTGCCAGGCCATCGAGGCATTCGCGCAGCGGCGGGATATGCAGGCTGAGCACATTGAGGCGGTGATAGAGATCCTGGCGAAACTCGCCATGGGCGCAGAGTTCGGACAGATCGACCTGGGTGGCGCAGATCACTCGCACGTCCAGGTACACCTCCTCGTCGCTGCCCACACGGCGGAAGCAACCATCCTGCAGAAAGCGCAGCAGCTTGGCCTGCAGACGCGGGCTCATCTCGCCGACGCCATCGAGAAACAGCGTGCCGCCAGCAGTCAGCTCCAGCAGGCCAAGCTTGCCTTCCGGGCGCGCGCCTTCGAAGGCGCCGGGGCCGTAGCCGAACAGCTCGGTCTCGGCCATGGACTCGGGCAGGCCGGCGCAGTTGAGTGCCATGAACGGCGATTGCCCACGCGGGCTGGCCAGGTGACAGGCGCGCGCCAGCAATTCCTTGCCGGTGCCGGTTTCACCCTCGATCAGCAGCGGCGCATCCAGCGGCGCCATGCGCCGCGCTTCCTTGACCACCGCCGCCATCACCTTGGAGCTCTGGAAGATCGAGTCGAAGCCACGCAGCTCCTGCTTGCGCACGTGATAGATACGTTCACCGACGCGGTCGGCGCGGTGCAGGGTCAGCACCGCGCCAGCCAGCGCCTCGCTGTCGTCGTGTTCATTCTGCAGCGGGGCGATATCGGCGAGGAACACATCGCCCTTGATCTTCACCCGCAGGCCGTTGATCCGCGTCTTGTTGGCGCGCACCAGCTCCGGCAGGTCGAAGTCCTCGGCGTAGCGCGACAGCGCCATGCCCGGCACCTCGTCGACGCGCACACCGAGCAACTGCGCGGCACTGCGGTTGGCGGCGACTATGCTGCCGCCCATGTCGATGGACAGCACCGGAAAGTCCAGCGCGCCAAGCAACGCATTGAGCTCCAGATGACGCCGTTCGCTGGGCATCAACCCCACACGTTTGACGCCAAATACGCCGGCAATGGCCTCGAACTTCGGCCTCAGCGACTGGAACTGCAGGTTGATCAGATTCGGGCAGTGCAGGTAGATGGCGTTGCCCTGCTCGCCCCCGACTTCGCCACGAGCGACGTTGATGCCGTAGTCGACCAGCAGGTTGAGGATGTCACGCAGGATGCCGACCCGGTTCTGGCAGTGGACCTTGATACGCATGGCTCAGGCTCTTGTTGTTGTGGCCGCCGCGTCACACAAATCGACGCGTGCAGCATAATTTTCGTCAAGAATATGTGACAGCAAAACCAACCAGCAAGCTGGATATTCGCCATTCCAGCAAAATCGTAATCAAAATTTTACAGTTTCTGGGCGCTGCGCAAGACACCGCCTCTCATCCGCCTGCTTTCAACCCGAGCAATCAGCGGCATGCTCGGGTCAAGACAAGAACAACAGCCCCCTGAAGGAGGCAGCGATGAAGAGTACGCAGTACCTGGCACGGGAACCGGACGAGAGTGGCTTTATCCATTACCCGGAAAGCGAACATCAGGTGTGGAACACCCTGATCACTCGCCAGTTGAAGGTGATCGAGAACCGCGCCTGCCAGGAATACCTGGACGGTATAGAACAGCTCGGCCTGCCGCTGGAGCGCATTCCGCAGCTCGGCGAGATCAACCGGGTACTCGAAGCCAGCACTGGTTGGCGCGTGGCGCGGGTACCGGCGCTGATCCCGTTCCAGACCTTCTTCGAGCTGCTGGCCAGCAAGCAGTTTCCCGTCGCCACCTTCATCCGCACGCCCGAGGAGCTGGACTACCTGAAGGAACCGGACATCTTCCACGAGATATTCGGCCACTGCCCGATGCTGACCAACCCCTGGTTCGCCGAATTCACCCACACCTACGGCAAGCTCGGCCTCAAGGCTACGAAAGAGCAGCGCGTCTACCTGGCGCGTCTGTACTGGCTGACCATCGAGTTCGGCCTGCTCGACACCCCGGCCGGCCGACGCATCTACGGCGGTGGCATCCTCTCCTCGCCGAAGGAAACCCTCTACGCGCTTTCCGACGTGCCCGAACACCAGCCCTTCGATGCACTGGAAGCGATGCGCACGCCGTATCGCATCGATATCCTGCAGCCGGTGTACTTCGTCCTACCCGAGCTCAAGCGCCTGTTCGAGCTGGCTCAGGAAGACATCATGGCGCTGGTGCATCAGGCCATGGCGCTGGGCTTGCACGCGCCGAAGTTTCCGCCGAAAGCGGCGTAGCCCGTGACTTCCCATTACGCACGAATGGCGTTGCCCTCTCGATTCGCCGCGTGGGCATACCCTCTACACGATGGTGCGATCCGCCGTCCTGTAGGAGCGCCGCCCCGGCGCGAAACGATTGCGGCCTTACTCCATCATCGGCGTTGCCCGCTCGATTCGCCGCGAGGGCGCGACTCCTACACCTTGGTGCGATGCATCGCCCTGTAGGAGCGCCGCCCCCGGCGCGAAAAGATTGTGGCCTGACTCCCTTATCGGCGTTGCCCCCGCGATTCGCCGCGAGGGCGCGGCTCCTACACTCGATGATCAACTACTGTCATTACATTGTTTACCCAGGAGAACCCCAATGAGCCTTGCCCAAGCCCAATGCGAAGCCTGCCGCGCCGATGCGCCGAAAGTGACTGATGAAGAACTGGCCGAGCTGATCCGCGAGATCCCCGACTGGAACATCGAGGTACGCGGCGACCATATGGAGCTGGAGCGCGTGTACCTGTTCAAGAACTTCCGCCATGCCCTGGCCTTCACCAACGCCGTGGGCGCCATTGCCGAGGAAGTCGGCCACCACCCGGCCCTGCTTACCGAATGGGGCAAGGTCACCGTCACCTGGTGGAGCCACGAAATGCGCGGCCTGCACCGCAACGACTTCATCATGGCCGCGCGTACCGATGTGCTGGCTGCCAGCGCCGAGGGCCGCAAGTGAGCCATTTCGCCCAGATCGTCCGCGTGCCGGGCGACCCTATCCTCAGCCTGATGGAAGCCTATCGGCTGGACAGCAACCCGGCGCGCCTGGACCTTGGCGTCGGCGTCTACAAGGACGCTCAGGGCCTGACACCGATCCCGCGTGCAGTGAAACTGGCCGAGCAGCGCCTGATCGACCTCGAACAGACCAAGACCTACATCGGCGGCCATGGCGACGCCGCGTTCGGCACGCTGCTCAGCCAGCTGGTGCTGGGTGCGGACTCGGCACTGCTCGCCGAGCAGCGCGCCGGCGCGACGCAAACGCCGGGTGGCACCGGCGCCCTGCGCCTGGCGGGTGACTTCATCCGTCACTGCCTGCCGGGGCGCGGTATCTGGCTGAGCGATCCGACCTGGCCGATCCATGAAACCCTGTTCGCCGAGGCCGGGCTCAAGGTCGGCCACTACCCCTACGTCGGCGCTGACAACCGCCTCGACGTCGAGGCCATGATCGCCGCCCTCACCCACCTGCCCAAGGGTGACGTGGTACTGCTGCATGCCTGCTGCCACAACCCCACCGGCTTCGACCTCACTCCGCGCGATTGGAAACGCGTGCTGGAGGTGGTCAAGGCGCGTGAGCTACTGCCGCTGATCGACTTCGCCTACCAGGGCTTCGATGATGGCCTGGAAGAAGACGCCTGGGCGGTGCGCCTGTTCGCCGCCGAACTGCCGGAGCTGCTGATCACCAGTTCCTGCTCGAAGAACTTCGGCCTGTATCGCGAGCGCACCGGTGCCCTGATAGTCTGCGCCGGCGACGCCGAAAAGCTCGTCGACATCCGCAGTCAGCTAGCCTCCATCGCCCGCAACCTGTGGTCGACGCCGCCCGCCCATGGCGCTGCGGTGGTGGCACAGATACTCGGTGACGACGAGCTGAAAGGGCTCTGGCTGGACGAACTGGAAAGCATGCGCCTGCGCGTCGCCAGCCTGCGCCGTGGCCTGGTCGAGGCACTGGTGCCACACGGCCTGAGCGAGCGTTTCGCGCACATCGCCGTGCAGCGTGGCATGTTCTCCTACACCGGTCTGTCAGCTATACAGGTGCAACGTCTGCGCGAGGAATTCAGCGTGTACATGGTCGGCAGCGGCCGCGCCAACGTCGCCGGGCTGGATGCCAGCCGGCTGGACCAGTTGGCCGACGCCATCGCTCGGGTCTGCGTGAACTGAGTCCACAGGCGACAGGTCTTACTGACCGCCGCCTGCCAGCTTCACAGCTATAGTGCGGTCATCGCCATTCACGACGGATTCGCCAATGGCCGTACCCAGCAACATCCTCTTTCGCGCCTACCAGCGCATCATCCACAGCCTGGCGTTCTACCCGACGCTGATCGCCAGCGGCTTCTTCCTGCTGTGCCTGCTGACCATGGCTGCCGAGTACCAGCCGTGGATGATGGCGTTCAAGGATCGTTTCTATCTCGGCCTGGTAAGCAATGCCGACAATGCCAGACTGATCCTCGGCACGCTGGTCACGGGCATTCTGTCACTGATGGTGTTCAGTTTCTCGATGGTCATGGTGGTGCTCAACAACGCAGCCGCATCGCTGTCACCACGGGTGATTCCCGGTCTGGTCAGCAACAAGGGGCACCAGAAAACCCTGGGGTTCTACCTCGGCACCATCCTCTACGCGCTGCTGCTGATCACCACCATCGAGCAGGGCAACAATGAGCGGATACCTAGCCTCGGCGTGCTCATAACCCTGGCCCTGGGCATCGTCTGCCTGGGCCTGTTCGTGCACTTCATCCGCTCGATTTCGCAGTCGATTCAGGTCGAGCACATCCTCGGTAACCTCTACAGCACCAGCCTGGAAAAGCTAGATGCCTGCGGCGGCAGTCCAGCTTCGCGCGACGCCGCGCCCCAGTGGCCGGATGACAGTGAGTGGATCACCGTTCACGCGCAGCGCAACGGCTACTTCAAGGAGCTCAACATCAAAGAGGTCAACACGCTGCTGCAGCGCCATCAGATACGGATGACGGTACTCGCCCATCGCGGTTTCTTCGTTAGCGAGGGCCATCCGCTGTTTCGCCTGGAACGTCCGCTGGATGAAGCCGTCTGCCAGCAACTGCTCGATTGCTTCGATTTCTTCATTGAAGAGTACGCCAGCACCCATTACTTCTTCGGTTGCCGGCAGATGTCGGAGATCGCCGTGAAGGCACTGAGCCCCGGCATCAACGATCCGGGCACGGCGATCAAGACGGTGGATCTGCTCAGCGTGCTGCTGAGTCGGCGCCTGGCGCTATCCGAGCGAGATTTCGCCGGCCTGCCCGACGAGCCACCGCGGCTGTGCTATCAGGAACTGTCGCTGGATCAATTGCTGCTACAGCTGCTGGGGCCGATACGCGCCTACGGTGCAGCGGATGTCAGCGTACTGGTCAGCCTGCTGCAGGCCTTCAAGAATCTGCTGCATCGACCCGCCAGCGCGCAGCAGCGCACCGATCTGCTGCGCCACGCGCGCAGCGTGCGCGATAGCGCCGAGCGCCATCTGAGCGAGCAGCGTGATCGCGAGGAAATCAACCATTTCATCGTACGCATCAACCGCACGTTGCAGGACTCGGAGCAACCGCTGGCGCCCCTGCAAATCGTGAACGAGGCACCATGATGGTGCCAAGTTTGCCGCCAGAAAATTGCATGACCGTTTATCAGTAAAAATAACTTTTAAAAATCAATAGGATAGAAACGAAACGCAAAAAACATGGCGTACTTCATGCTTGCTATCAGGGGCACAGTTCCCTAGGGTAGTTTGCATGTGGTCCCTGATTGCCCCCATCAGCTCGTTGCTGAGCGGCGTGGCTCTGCTCCTGCTCGGCAATGGTCTACTCAACACCCTCCTGACCCTGCGTGGCGTCGCCGAAGGCTACTCCACCACGATGCTCGGCCTGATCATGTCCGGGTACTTCGTCGGGTTCCTCCTCGGCACCTGGCTGGCGACTCCGCTGATTCGACGCATCGGACATATCCGCGCGTTCGCCTGCTGCGCCGCCCTGGCTGCCATTGCCGCCCTGCTCCATCTGCTGCTGATCGATCCGTGGGTCTGGCTGCTGCTGCGTGTGCTCTACGGTCTGGCGCTGGTGACGCTGTACATGGTCATCGAGAGCTGGCTCAACGCCAAAGCGCCCAACGAGAAGCGCGGCCAAGTGTTCGCCCTGTACATGGCGGTCAACCTCGGCGCCCTGGCGCTGGCCCAGCAACTGCTGCACCTGGCCGACCCGGTGCAGTTCACCCTGTTCGCCATCGCCGCTATCCTCATCAGCGCCGCGTTGATGCCCATTACCCTGACCCGCCAGGCACAGCCGAGCCTGCCCGAGACACCGCCGAGCAACCTGCGCCAACTGTGGAATATTGCGCCGCTGGCGATAGTCGCAGCCGGCCTCTCCGGCCTTGCCATGGGCGGCTTCTGGGGCATGGCGCCGGTCTACGCCAGTCTGGCCGGCTTCGATACCTCCGGCGTCGGTCTGCTGATGACCGCGACCATTCTCGGTGGCGCCCTGCTGCAATGGCCCATCGGTATCTACTCGGATCGCCACGACCGGCGCCAGGTACTGCTCTGGGTGGTGATACTGGCAGTCGCCCTGGCGCTGATCATGAGCCTGCTGCCGGCCGGCCCACTGCTGCTCGGCGCCATCTTCATCTGGGGCGGCCTGGCTTTCGCCATCTACCCCATCGCCGTCGCACAACTGATCGACCAGTTGCACAGCGACGAGATCCTCTCCGGCTCCGCCAGCTTGCTGATGGTCAATGGCATCGGCTCGGTGTGCGGCCCGCTATTGGCCGGCCTGCTGATGGAGCAACTGGGCGCCAGCGCACTGCCGCTCTACTTCGCCTGCACCCTGGGCCTTCTGGCCGCCTACACCTTTTACCGGCTGCGCCATGTCAGCGATCTGGTCAGCGGCGACGCTGCGCACTTCACGCCCATGCTGCGCACCAGCCCCACGGTATTGGAGCTGATGCCCGATGCGCCGCCCCATGAATCGACAGAGGAGACGATTCAGTCCTGAAGTCATAGAACCTGTTCAAAGACTCGCGAGCTAGAGCCAGGCAAGGCGAAGTCGAGCGAAGAAGCGGAGTTTACGTGCTGTAAATGAGCATTCTGAGCTCGACTTCAACGCAGCATGGCCGACGCGCAGCAGTCTTTGGACGGGTTCTTAAAGGCTGTTTCGGCAAGGCCTTGAGCCTACCCCAAGCAGCCAGAAACCCGGCCCCTCGGCCGCTCGCATTCGCGCCGAGCCGCAGCGGCCACTTCTGGAGAAACAACGATGCTATTAGCCACCGACCTGGATGGAACCTTTCTCGCTGGCGATCCCGAAGATCGCCTGAGCCTCTACCAGACCATCGCCGCCCACCCCGAGATCAAGCTCGCCTATGTCACCGGGCGCAGCCTGGAGGCGGTGCTGCCGCTGCTGGCCGACCCGACGCTGCCGCAGCCGGACTACATCATCGCCGACGTCGGCGCGACCCTGGTGCATGGCGACAGCCTGCAGCCGATCCAGCCGCTGCAGAGTGTGGTCGATGCCCGCTGGCCCGGCGAAACCCAGGTAGCCAGCGTCATCGAGCCGTTCGGCCTGGAGCGTCAGGACGTGCCGCAGGCACGGCGCTGCTCCTACTTCTGCACGCCTGAACAGGCGGCCAACCCGGCACTGCGCGAGATCGCCGATGAGCTGGGTTGCGACCTGCTGTACTCCGCCGAGCTGTACCTGGACTTCCTGCCCAAGGGCGTGAACAAGGGCAGCAGTTTGCAGGCCCTGGCCGACTGGCTGGAGCTGAGCCACGATCAGGTACTGGCAGCCGGCGACACGCTCAATGACCTGTCCATGCTCAGCGCCAGCTTCCACGGAGTGTGCGTCGGTCAATCGGAAACTGCGCTGCTGGAAGCCACCGCCAACCACTCGCGCACTCTGCATGCCAGCCGCCCTGGCTGCGGCGGCATTCTCGAAGCCTTCGCCCATTTCGGTTTTCTCGGCGAGCACGGCATCGCAGCCGAACGCCGCCAGGCCGCGCAACCAGGCAAGGCCGAGCTGGTGATGGTCTATCACCGCCTGCCTTATGAGGAATACCGCAATGCCGCCGGCAAGCTGCAGCGTCGCCGCCCGACCTCGCCCAACGGCATCATCCCCACCCTGCTCAGCTTCTTCGGCGATGGCCGTCCCGGCTCCTGGGTGGCCTGGGCCGTACACGAGGACGGCGACGAGCCGTTCGACAGCCACACCACGGTGGACGCCGAGCGTTATCCCAAACTGACTGCGGCGCGGGTCAAGCTGAGCAAGGAAGAAGTCGACATCTTCTACAAGCGCTTCTCCAAGGAAGCCTTCTGGCCAACCCTGCATACGTTCTGGGAACGCGCGATATTCAACGAGGACGACTGGCAGGTGTTCCTCAAGGTCAACCGCGCCTTCGCCGAACGCACCGCGCTGGAGGCCGCCGAAGGCGCCATCGTGTGGCTACACGACTACAACCTGTGGATGGTGCCGGCCTACCTGCGCGAGCTGCGCCCGGACCTGCGCATCGCGTTCTTCCACCACACCTACTTTCCCTCCGCGGATGTCTTCAACGTGCTGCCGTGGCGTCGGCAGATCATCGGCAGCCTGCTGCAGTGCGACTACATCGGTTTTCATATTCCACGTCAGGTGGAGAACTTCGTCGACGTCGCCCGCGGCGTGTTCCCGCTCAAGACCCTGGAGCGGCAGAGCTGCGCGCCGCGCTTCATCACCTATGGCTGCGCCGTGGGCCTGGAGCGCATGACCACCGCGCTGGATACCGGCACGCGCCAGGTCAAGCTCGGCGCGCACCCGGTCGGGCTGGATATCGACCGCGTACGCAATGCGCTGGAAGCGCCGAAGATCAAGGAGCTGATGGGCCAGTTGCGCGAGGAAATGAAAGGCGTGAAGCTGATCCTCTCGGTCGAGCGCCTCGATTACACCAAGGGCATTCTGGAAAAGCTCAACGCCTACGAGCGCCTGCTGGCCGAGAACCCCGAGCTGATCGGCAAGGTCACCCTGGTCACCGTGTGCGTACCGGCAGCGCGCGAGATGAGGGTGTACGACGAACTGCAAACGCAGATCGAACAGGCAGTCGGTCGCATCAACGGCCGTTTCGCCCGCATTGGCTGGACACCGCTGCAGTTCTTCTTCCGCAGCCTGCCCTTCGAGGAAGTCAGCGCCTGGTACGCCATGGCTGACGTCATGTGGATCACCCCGCTACGTGACGGCCTCAACCTGGTAGCCAAGGAGTTCGTCGCAGCGCAAGGCCTGCTCGGCGGACGTGGCGTGCTGGTGCTGTCGGAGTTCGCCGGCGCGGCGGCCGAGCTCAAGGGCGCGCTGCTGACCAACCCGCATGATCCGGCCGATCTGGCGCAGACCTGCTACCTGGCGCTGAACCTGCCCAAGAGCGAGGCCCAGGCGCGCCTGCGCGAGCTGTTCGATATCGTCTGCTACAACGACATTCGCCGCTGGGGCGAGGAGTTCCTCGCGGGCGTGCAAGTACAGGAAGAGCCCGAGCCGCTGACGCTGGTGAGCTAGAAAGCTCTTCGCGGCTGAAGCCGCTCCTACGGACCAATCAGGCCGTAGGAGCGGCTGGGCGGCACTCCGTTTCAGTCGCGAAGGCGCAGTCTCGTCTCCCCGGATTTCATCCGGGCTACGTTTGCCGAGAAACTCGCCGTCAACCCTGCTGGCTATCGACCATGCAGTTGATCATCCAGGACACGCCGAAACGGTCGGTAAGCATGGCGAAGCGGGTTGCCCAGAAGGTCGCCTGCAGCTCCATCTGCACCGAACCGCCGGCCGACAATGCCTCGTACAGGCGCTCGGCCTCCGGCACGTTGTCCACCTGCAGGGAAACGGAACACCCCTTGATCCCCTCATAGGGGTACTGCGGCAGATTGTCGGATGCCATCAGCAACTGATCGCCGACGGTCAGGCAGACGTGCATGACACGCTGCTGGTACTCGGCCGGAACCTCCATATCCTCGGGGCTGTCGGCGTAGCGCATCATCTCCAGCTTACCGCCGAAGACCTCGGCGTAGCGGTTGAAGGCGGCCTCGCACTGGCCATCGAACATCAGATAGGCATGCATCTTCATCGTTACTCTCCTTGATTTTCACTGCTCATGCGCGCGCGAATACGGTCTTCCTGCTCACGCAGCTCGGGGGTGAACTCGGCGCCGAAGTCCTCGGCCTCGAAGATCTGCCGAATCTCGATATCGGATTCGCCAGGCATGGGGTTGGGGCAACGCTTGACCCAGTCGATGCAGGCCTGCAGCGACTCGCACTGAAAGATCCAGAAGCCGGCCACCAGCTCCTTGGTCTCCATGAATGGGCCGTCGATCACCGAGCGCTGCGCCCCGGAAAACCGCACCCGCGCGCCCCTGGAGCTGGGGTGCAGACCTTCGGCAGCCTGAATCACGCCAGCGGCCGCCAGCTCTTCGTTGTAACGGCCCATGGCCGTCAGCAGCTCTTCGCTGGGCATCACACCGGCTTCGGAATCGGCCGTCGCTTTGACAATCACCATGAAACGCATCGCCTTTCTCCTTGTTCGAGTCGAAGTCGCGCGCAGGGTGTCTCCCTACGGCTGACAGTGAACCCAGGGCGGGGTTCTATGCAGTAGTCGAATGGGCGATGGAAGAATAGACAGGCACATTGAAAAAAGTCGGTGCGCGCGGACGCCGCTTAAGCCGTAGGGTGTCGCGGGGCCGCCTAGGCCGTGCGCACCGCGTCATTCACCGTACTCACCGTCACCCGTTTTGGCATCGCTACCCCAATCCGCTGGATACACACCCTCCTTCACCAAACGATGAAAGCTCGACCACGGCCAATCTGCCACGCGTTCGACCAAGCCATGCTTCACTGGATTGAAATGCAGGTAATCCATATGCCGCTGGTAATCGCCTTCATCACGAATACGGTGCTCCCAGAAGCGCCGCTGCCACAGCCCTGACTCACGACGCAAACTGCGACTCAAACTGATCGAACCGAACCCCGGCAAGGCCTGAGAAGTCAGGCGCTTGATCATCGACCAGCGTGAGCCAAAATCTGCATCCCCTTCAGGCAGACGCCAGACACAATGCAGATGATCGGGCAGCAGTATCCAACCTTCGATGATGAAGGGACGGTGTAAACGGACTCGTTCGATGGCACGGCGCAAGGCTGCGCGCAATGGCGCTTCGGTCAGCACCGGGCGACGCTGGTGGCTGACCAGCGTGAAGAAATAGCAGGCGCCCGCATCGCGAGCGCGGCGGTAGTTGGACATTCCTTGTCTCCTGAATTCTTGCCAGCAGATTCAGGATAGTCGGCGGTGCGCGCGGCGCACCCTACGGTTTGAACAGCGTAATTCTCGTAGGGTGCGCCGCGCGCACCGGCTCCAACTCAAATCAAACCCGGAAGCGGCTGACCATGGACTGCAGCTGGCCGCCCAGGCGCGCCAGCTCGGCCGAGGATTTGGCCGTTTCGTCGCTGGCAGTGGCGGTCTGCTCGGATACATCGCGCACGCTGAGGATGCTGCGGCTGATCTCCTCGGCCACGGCGCTCTGCTCTTCCGCGGCGGCGGCGATCTGCTGGTTCATCGACTGGATGTTGGACACCGCGAGGGTGATGCTGCCCAGCGAGTCGCCGGCCTTGCGCGTCAGCTCGACGCTGCTGTCGGTGAGGTTACGGCTGTTGCGCATCACCGCGGCGACCTGCTGGGTACCGCTCTGCAAGCCGGCGATCAGCGCCTCGATCTCCTCGGTGGATTTCTGCGTGCGCTGCGCCAGGCCGCGCACCTCGTCGGCGACCACGGCAAAACCGCGCCCCGCTTCACCGGCACGCGCAGCCTCGATGGCGGCGTTGAGCGCCAGCAGGTTGGTCTGCTCGGCTACCGACTTGATCACGTCCATCACGCTGCCGATCTTGTCGCTTTCCTGCTGCAGACCAGTCATCGCCTCGGAAGAGCGCCCCACTTCGGCAGCCAGACGCTCGATCTGCGAAATCACCTCGGCCACCACCTGGTCGCCCAGGCGCGCCTGGCCGTCCGCGTCGTTGGCCGCCTGCGAGGCCTGCTCGGCGTTGCGCGCCACTTCCTGCACGGTGGCGGACATCTCATGCATGGCGGTGGCCACCTGGTCGGTCTCGCTCTTCTGGCTGTTGGCGCCAGCGCTGGTCTGCTCGGTGACCGCCGACAGCTCTTCGGCGGCGCTGGCGATCTGGGTGACGCTGTCGCGGATGCCGCCGATCAGCTCGCGCAGGGTCGTGGCCATGTGCTGGATGCCCTGCTGCAGTAGGCCCATCTCGTCACGGCGATCGACCCGCACGCTGGCGGTCAGGTCGCCATCGGCAATGCGCTGCACCGCACCCAGGGTGTCCTGCAATGGGCGGGTGATCTGACGGGTGATGATCCAGGCAGCCAAAACGCCGAAGAGCAGGGCCAGCAGCGTGGCGCCGACCTGCAGACTACGCGCCTGGGCACTTTCAATGGCCATGCGCTCCATCTGGAACTTGTACAGCGTATCGCTGATACGGACGATTTCGCCCTGCTGATCGGTCATTTCCTGACGGGTACGGGCGATATCGGCAGTGGCGGCCTTGAACGCCTGCACCGTCTGCTCGAGCTGGCCGAGCGCCGTGGAGATCCGCCGCACAGCATCCTGCTGGGCGCTACCGAAAACCTGCTCCAGTGCAGCGAGGCTGGCGCGGGCAGTGCCGATGCGCTCGGCAAGGGCCTGCTCGGTCTGGGCATCGGCTGCGCTTTCATAGCGCTCAAGCAGATAATGCAGACGCAGCAGCTCACCATGAGTGAGCGTCAGGGCCTGCAGCTGCTCGAAGCGGCGACCGTCGTATTCCGGCAGCAGCTCCACGCTGCGCCGCATCGCGCCCAGCAGTTCGCTCAGCTGCTGGTCTTCGCTATTCACCTGGCCACGTGCCTGCTCGGCGGCCGTGTAGGCAGCACGCATACCCGCCAGTGAGCGCTGGTAATCCTGGTTGTAGCGGTCCTGCTCCTGCAGCAGCTTGACGTTGACCGGATTGGTGAAGGTCCCCAGCAGCTTCTTCTGCTGCTCGAGATAGAGGTTCAGGTTGGTCAGCAGACGCTCGGTGCTGGCGGCGTCGCCCTTTGCCAGCATGAACTGCAGGCGGGCGATACGCAGGTTGGTCAGCGTTGCGTTGAGTTGGGTGATCTCGCTCATCCAGGTGCTGCGCTGGATCACGCTGCCCAGGCCGCTCCAGGCGGTCCAGGCCAGAGCCAGGGTGAGAGCCAGCACCAGACCGAAGCCAAGGGCAAGCTTGCGGGTGACGCTGAGGTTGGCAAACCAGGTATTCATGACAATTCTCCAACTGTTCGATGACAGGCAGTTCGGGTTTAGCTGGAGAATTGTTTTTGTAGAGCCAGCACAAGGCCTGTGCCGACGCTCCGCGCGCCGCTCTAGGCACATAGGCAGGGAAAAATTTCGCGAACAATCATTCACGTGCGACTGCCCCGCTCGCCGGGGCGGGTTCTTCAGGGCGCGCGCTCGCCGCGCGCCGCCTCGCTGAGGTAGAACCAGGTCGGCGCATCCAGCTGCAGCTCGGCACCGGCCAGGGCCTCCTCGATACGCGCCTCGCGCAGGCTGCCGAGAATCGGCACCGGGCGTCCCGGCAGGCGGCGCAGCCAGGCCAGGGCGACCTGCAGCGGTGTTGCCTGCAGCGCCGCGGCCACTTCCTCCAGCGCCAGTTGCAGCGCCGGGGCGAAGCGGCCGCCGGCCAGCGGCGACCAGGCCAGCACCTGCAAGCCGTCGGCCTGCAGCGCCTGCAGACGGCCATCCCAGGCCGCCTGCTGGGCGGCGAGCGACAGTTCGATCTGGTTGCAGCGCAGCTCCAGCTCGCGGCCAAGCACCTGCCAGTGCAGCGGCTCGGCATTGGACAGCCCGACCCAGCCGACCTTGCCGGACTCGACCAGCGCCTGCAGGGCGCGCGTCACTTCCTCGACCTGCAGCAGCGGGTCGGGGCGATGCAGCAGAAAGCCGTCCAGCCGCTCAACGCCCAGGCGCTGCAGCGAGGCGTCCACTGCGCGAGTCAGGTAGCTCGTCGTGGTGTCGTAGTGCTTGATCCGCCAGCGCGAGACGTCCTGCGCCGCCGGCACGATGTCGGCCTTGCTGATCAGTTGCAGCTGCGCCCGCAATTGCGGGCGCAGACGCAGCGCCGCACCGAAACGCGCTTCGCATTCGCCCAGGCCATAAATGTCGGCGTGGTCGAAACCATTGAGGCCACGCTCGACGCTGCGCTCGATAAAGCCGAGCAGCGCCTGCGGTGTGGCCAGTTCGGCGCATTCGAGCAGGCGCATCATGCCCAGCAGCAGGGGTTGCCGGATCGGAAATGCGGTCATAAAGGATTCCAGGTAACCGGTGGTGCGCACAGCGCACCCTACGCGATGGTGACGAAGCGTAGGGTGCGCTGTGCGCACCACTAGGCCGATCAGAGATTTCAGCCCAACAACTGCAACGCCTCGGTGCTGCACTGCTGGATACGCACCCAATCGCGCTGCTCGACCCATTCACGCTGGAACATCCAGGTGCCGCCAACGCACATCACGTTGGGCTGGGCCATGTAGCGCTGCAGGTTGTCCGGCGTGATGCCGCCAGTGGGACAGAAACGCACGCCGCCGAACGGGCCGGCCAGCGCCTTGAGCGCAGCGATGCCGCCGCAGACCTCGGCCGGGAACAGCTTGAAGCGGCGATAGCCGAGGGCGTAGCCGACCATCAGCTCGGAGGCGCTGCTCACGCCCGGCAGCAGCGGCACCGGGCTGTCCAGAGCGGCCAGCAGCAGCTCACGGGTGCTGCCTGGGGTGACGATGAACTGCGCGCCGGCTTCGATGGCGGCGGCCAGCATCTGCTCGTCGAGCACGGTGCCAGCGCCGACGCACAGCTCGGGGCGCTCGGCGCGCAGACGACGGATCGCCTCCAGGCCGTGCTCGGAACGCAGGGTCACCTCCAGCACGCGCAGGCCACCGGCAGCCAGCGCATCGGCCAGCGGCAGGATGTCCGCCTCACGGGCGATGGTGATCACCGGCATGATCCGTGCCTGGGCGCAGATGCGGTCGATCTCGGCGATTTTGTCGGCCATGCGCGCGCGCTGGCCTTGGTCGAGGCTGGTCATGTCAGGGGCACCAATAGATTTCGAGAGGGGAATGCAGGAAGGCGCGGATCGGCATGCGCGCCACCTCGCCGGGCGCCAGCGCCTCGGCCAGGGTGGCCAGCTTGGCCTGGCCCTGGATCGCCAGCAGCGGCAGGCGTGCGCTGGTCAGCATCGGCAGGGTCAGGGTCAGGCGTTGCGTCGGCTCGCTCGGGGCAAGCATCGGCAGCACGCGGCGCGCGCAGTCCGGCTGCAACGCCTGGTGCAGATTGGGGCTATGCGGGAACAACGAGGCGGTGTGGCCGTCGTCGCCCATGCCGAGCACCAGCACGTCGATCGGCGGCAGTTCGGCAAAGGCCGCATCGGCCAACTCGGCCGCCTGCTCCAGGCTACCGGCGACCCGGTACAGGCCGAGGAACTTCGCCTCGGAGGCCGCGCCACGCAGCAGATGACGGCGCACCAGCGCCTCGTTGCTGCTGGCGTGATTGACCGGCACCCAGCGCTCGTCGGCCAGGCTCACCAGCACCTGGCGCCAGTCCAGGGCCTGCTGCGCCAGGGCGCCAAAAAAGGCCACCGGGCTGCGTCCGCCGGACACCACCAGGGTGGCGCTGCCACGGCTGTCGATGGCCTGGCGCAGGGCGTCGGCCACGCGCTGGGCCAGGGCGTCGGCATGCGCCTCTGCACTGGCATCGCTACGGGCAACGACGCCCGTGGGCAGTTCAAGGTCAGAGATCGCCATACCAGCTCCTCCCGTCACGAGTGATCAGCGCCACCGAGGCCATCGGACCCCAGCTACCGGCGGTATAGGGTTTCGGCGCCTCGCCGAGCTGCTTCCAGCCGGCGATCAGCTGATCGCACCACTGCCAGGCGTATTCGATTTCGTCCTTGCGCACGAACAGGTTCTGGTTGCCGCGCATCACTTCCAGCAGCAGACGTTCGTAGGCATCGGGAATCCGCGCGCTGCGGTAGGTATCGGAGAAGCTCAGCTGCAGCGGGCCGCTGCGCAGCTGCATGCCCTTGTCCAGGCCCTGATCCTTGGTCAGCACCTGCAGGGCGATGCCCTCGTCCGGCTGCAGGCGAATGATCAGCTTGTTGCCGATCAACTGGCGCTGCTCAGGGGCGAAGATGTAGTGCGGCGGCGCCTTGAAGTGGATGACGATCTGCGACAGCTTCTGCGGCATGCGCTTGCCGGTGCGCAGATAGAAGGGCACGCCGGCCCAGCGCCAGTTGCGGATGTCGGCACGCAGGGCGACGAAGGTCTCGGTGTCGCTCTGGGTGTTGGAATTATCTTCCTCCAGATAGCCCGGCACCGGCCGACCGTCGCTGCTGCCGGCGACGTACTGGCCGCGCACCACGCGCTGGCCAAGCTGTTCGGCGCTGATCGGCTCCAGAGCCTTGAGCACCTTGACCTTCTCGTCGCGGATGCTGTCGGCGGACAGGTCGCTGGGCGGGTCCATGGCGATCAGGCAGAGCAACTGCAGCAGGTGGTTCTGGATCATGTCGCGCAGCTGGCCGGCCTGGTCGAAATAGCCCCAACGCCCCTCGATGCCGACCTTCTCGGCCACGGTGATTTCCACGTGGGAGATGTGGTTCTGGTTCCACTGGGTTTCGAACAGGCTGTTGGCGAAGCGCAGGGCGATCAGGTTCTGCACCGTCTCCTTGCCCAGGTAATGGTCGATGCGATAGACGCGGTTCTCCGCGAACACCTGCGCCACCGCGTCGTTCACCGCACGCGAAGAGGCCAGGTCGTGGCCGATGGGCTTTTCCAGCACCACCCGGCAGCGCTCGGCCAGGCCCACCGCGGCCAGGTTGGCGCAGATGCCGCCGTACACCGAGGCCGGGGTGGCGAAATAGGCGATCAGCTGATCGTGGCCGGCCACTTCGGTCAGCGCCAGGTAGTCGTCGGCCTGCAGGAAATCCATGGTCAGGTAATGCAGACGCGCCTGGAAGCGCGCCAGGGCGCCCTCCTCCAGTTCCTTGGCCGGCACGTATAGGCGCAGGGCCTGGTCGATGCTGCCGAGGTAGCGTTGAGGGTCGCCGGCTTCGCGGGCCAGGGCAAGGATGCGGGTGTCGTCGTGCAGCAAACCGGCGCGATCGAGCTGGTAAAGCGCAGGGAAAAGCTTGCGCAGAGCCAGATCGCCGAGGGCGCCGAACAGGGCAAAGGTGCAGGATTCAAGTTTCATTGCGGGCATGTGCTTGTTCTTTTATCAAGATGCACTAGAAATACCGGGTGATTGCGCTTTTATCAAGAAAAAATATTGTTATAGCAACAACATTCTTAAGAATCACGATAAGCCAGTGGTGACCCACAGGCGGCATCAGTAGGATAGGCCGGTTGTTTTACCGCCCATCGCCTGTCGCCAAGCCCGTTCAACCGCCTGTTAGGAGCCCCTATGGACCGCGTGCGCAACCTGCTGGAACAGATCCAGAGCCGCCTGGACGACCTGAACAAGGCCGAACGCAAGGTCGCCGAAGTGATCCTGCATGATCCGCAGCAGGCCACGCGCTTCAGCATCGCCGCACTGGCCCAGGCGGCGGGTGTCAGCGAGCCGACGGTCAACCGTTTCTGCCGCTCCTTCGGTGCCAACGGCTACCCGGAACTGAAGATGCAGCTGGCGCAGAGCCTGGCCAGCGGCGCCGCCTACGTCAGCCGTGCGGTATCGGCCGACGACGGCCCCGAGGCCTACACGCGCAAGATCTTCGGCAGCACCATCGCCTCGCTGGACAGCGCCTGCCAGAGCCTCGACCCGCAGCACATCAGCCGCGCCGTCGACCTGCTGATCCAGGCGCGGCAGATCCATTTCTTCGGCCTCGGCGCCTCGGCCTCGGTGGCGCTCGACGCGCAACACAAGTTCTTTCGCTTCAACCTGGCGGTGTCAGCGCATTCCGACGTGCTGATGCAACGCATGATCGCCTCGGTGGCGCACACCGGTGATCTGTTCGTGATCATTTCCTACACCGGGCGCACTCGCGAGCTGGTGGAGGTGGCGCGCCTGGCGCGCGAGAACGGCGCCTCGGTGCTCGGCCTCACCGCTGCCGGCTCGCCCCTGGCCAAGGCCAGCACCCTGAGCCTGGACATTCCACTGCCGGAAGACACCGACATCTACATGCCGATGACCTCGCGCATCATCCAGCTCACCGTGCTCGACGTGCTCGCCACCGGCGTCACCCTGCGCCGCGGCGTGGACTTCCAGCCGCACCTGCGCAGGATCAAGGAAAGCCTGACTGCCAGCCGCTATCCGGCGGATGAAGAGTCGCTGTAAGACCATCCTCACGCTGCACGGCGGCTGCAGTCGCGAACGGCACCAGCCGCCTGGGGCGGCCAGGGCCAGATGAACCCTGTGACGAATACAAAGCCTCGAGCAATCCGGAGTGCCTTGCCCCGGACACACCAACACGCACAATAACAGTGCATGCGAGGACGACCTCCACACCCTGAGCCCAGGGTGACTCATCCGGGGACGGCCCCTTCAACCTCTGGAGGTGACCATGCCCTGGATCATTCTGTTTCTCGCCGGCCTGTTCGAAGTCGGCTGGTCCATCGGCCTGAAATACACCGAAGGCTTCACCCGTCCCCTGCCAACACTGCTGACCGTCTGCGCCATGCCGGTCAGCCTGGCCCTGCTCGGCCTGGCCATGAAGGAACTGCCGCTGGGCACCGCCTACGCCATCTGGACCGGCGTCGGTGCTGTGGGCACGGTGATCGCCGGCATCATCCTGTTCGGCGAATCCATGGCGCTGCTGCGCCTGGCCAGCGTCGCACTGATCGTCTGCGGGCTGATCGGGCTCAAGCTGAGCCATTGAGAAAGCCGGAATCCAGCTTCGTGGGAGGCGCTTCAGCGGCGAAAGCATCGCGGCTACGACTGCAGGGATGCAGGAGGTAGAGCGAAGCAGGATGCCCGAGCCGAAAGCCCCTCCCACATGACTCAAGTCAACGCCAATCCCCACGCAAGGCCGCCACCTGCACCTGCAACGCCTCGCGCTTGGCCTGCTCCGGCGCAATCGGCGTTCCCGCCACCAGGCACACCCGCGACCACAGGCGCTTGAAGATGCCCTTATGCGGATCGCGACTGAAGAAGCTGCCCCACAAGCCCTGCAGCGCCATGGGAATCACCGGCACTGGGTTCTCTTCGAGAATGCGCTCGACGCCCGACCTGAACTCGTCAAGCTCACCATCAGCGGTCAACTTGCCTTCGGGGAAGATGCACACCAGCTCGCCATTGCGCAGGTACTCGGCGATCTTCTTGAACGCGGCGTCGTAGATCAGCAGATCCTCGTTGCGCCCGGCAATCGGCACGGTGCCGGCGGTGCGGAAGATGAAGTTGAGCACCGGCAGGTCGTAGATCTTGTAGTACATGACGAAGCGCACCGGCCGCCGCACCGCGCCACCGATCAGCAGCGCATCGACGAAGGACACATGGTTGCACACCAACACCGCCGGCCCCTCGTCGGGAATCGCGTCGAGGCCCTTGTGCTCGACCCGGTACATCGAATGCCCCAGCAGCCAGATGAGAAAGCGCATGCTGAATTCGGGGACGATCTTGAAGATGTAGCTGTTGACCGCGATGTTCATCAGCGACACCACCAGAAACAGCTGCGGAATCGACAGCCCGGCGACGCTCAGGAACAGGATCGCGACGATGGCAGAGGCCACCATGAACAGCGCATTGAGGATATTGTTGGCCGCGATCACCCGCGCCCGCTCATGCTCGGCGGTGCGCGACTGGATCAACGCATACAGCGGCACGATATAGAAGCCACCGAACAGACCGATGCCGAGAATGCAGCCGAGAATCCACCAGGCCCGGCCATAGCCCAGCAGCGCCAGCCAGTCATGCGGCGCAGCGCCCTGTGGGAAACCGCCGGAGAACCACCACAGCAGCATGCCGAACAGGGTCAGGCCAATGGAGCCGAACGGCACCAGGCCGATCTCCACCTTGTGCCCGCTCATGCGCTCGCAAAGCATCGAGCCCAGGCCGATGCCCAGCGAGAACACGGTGAGAATCAGCGTCACCACGCTCTCGTCACCGTACAGCCACTCCTTGGCGTAAGCCGGAATCTGCGTCAGGTAGATCGCGCCGAGAAACCAGAACCAGGAGTTGCCCACCAGCGAGCGCGACACCGCCGGACGCTGGCCCAGGCCGAGTTTCATGATCACCCAGGACTGACGGAAGATGTTCCAGTCCAACGGCAATTCCGGCATTGCTGCCGAGGCTTTGGGAATGCCCTGGCTGGCCAGATAGCCGAGCAGCGCCACCCCCACCACGGAACCCGCGACGATCGGCGCATAACTGCTGCTGGCCATCATGATGCCGGCGCCGATGGTGCCGGCCAGAATCGCCAGGAAGGTGCCCATTTCCACCAGGGCGTTGCCACCCACCAGCTCCTCTTCCTTCAGGTGCTGCGGCAGGATCGAATACTTCACTGGGCCGAACAGCGCCGACTGCGTGCCCATGGCGAACAGCACGGCGAGCATCAGCGGCAGGTTATCCAACAGCACCCCGGCAGCGCCGGCGAGCATGATGCCGATCTCGGCGAACTTGATCTTGCGGATCAGCGCATCCTTGGCGAACTTCTCGCCAAACTGGCCGCCGAGGGCGGAGAACAGAAAGAACGGCAGGATGAACAGCAAGGCGCAGAGATTGACCAGCAGATCGCGGTCGGCGCCCGTGTTGAGCTTGAAGAGGATGGCGAGAATCAGCGACTGCTTGAAGATGTTGTCGTTGAAGGCGCCGAGCAATTGCGTCACGAAAAACGGCAGAAAGCGCTTCTTGCCGAGCAGGGCGAACTGCGATTGTTGGGTCATCGTCCATGGTCCTCGCGGGGGTAGATTTACCCGCACAGGCATTTGACTGCAAATCCCCCCACGAAAGCCACAAGGCAAATGCGAACGCCTTGGCTAACGAGGAGGTAAGACTGTTCATTTAAAGATGCGCGCTTAGCTCCCCTCTCCCCAGAGGGACGAGAGGACTAATCGCGTTCCACCACTTCTTGTGTGAACTACATTACCTTTTTTGTGGGAGGGGCTTTAGCCGCGACAGCAACCGCAAGAAGCTCGCCGCTTAAGCGCCTCCCACGCCCGACAACCTCGGCCCGGTAGGGTGCGCCACGCGCACCAAGACCCCGCGATTACCCGGTGCGCACGGCGCACCCTACGAGGCTTTAACCCTATCGCGCCGGCAAACGCGCGCCAAACGCAGCGCAAAAAAAACGGCAGCCCAATCGGGCTACCGTTCTCGAACTCGGAGAAAACGTCAGTGCCCTCGCACTGACTACAACCTCACCTGCACTCCCTGGGGAATGCCGGCGCAGTCTGACAAAAGCCAGCCTCAGCGTCCGTTTAGCTTTGTTACCTGCCTGCAAAGAAATGTAAACGGCGGATGACTGCACGGTCCGCCACGCGGCACAATCGCGCCCATGAACGCTCACCACCCCGCCTGCTGCAGCCCACTCGACACGCACAACCCGCTGCCAAACTCGCTTGCCGGCGCGCAGCTGATCAGCACCCGTTTCGACCCGGCCCTGCTCGCCGAGGACGATTTCGCTCGCTGCGATATCGCCCCGGTGCGCGGCGTGGCCAAGCGTCAGGCCGAGTACCTGGCCGGACGCCTGTGCGCGCGCGAGGCCCTGCGCCGCGTGACCGGCCAACCCGGCGTGCCGGCCGTCGGTGCAGACCGCGCGCCGCAGTGGCCGCTCGGCGTGGTCGGCTCCATCACCCACGGCGACAACTGGGCGGCGGCGCTGGTCGCCCAGCGTGAGCAATGGCGCGCCCTAGGCCTGGACGTCGAGCGCCTGCTGCCAGCCGAGCGCGCCCAGCGTCTGCAGGGCGAAATTCTCACTCCCGCCGAAGTGCAGCGCCTGCAAAACCTGGACGACGAGACCCGCGCCGTGCGCATCAGCCTGACCTTCTCGCTCAAGGAGAGCCTGTTCAAGGCGCTCTACCCACTGACCCTGACGCGCTTCTATTTCCATGACGCCGAGTTGCTGGAGATCGACCACGACAGCGCACGCCTGCGTCTGCTGATCGACCTGCATCCGGACTGGCGAACGGGCACCGAGCTGGATGGCCAATTCGCGCTGTTCGATAACAAGGTGCTGAGCCTGGTGGCCGTGGCGGCATGATCATGCAGCACCCCACCATGCGTGGATAACTCGGTGCGCGCGGCGCACCCTACAAAACCACGATACCCCGCACTTCGCCGGTAGGGTGCGCCATGCGCACCGGGCCCAACACGCAATCGCGCCTTACTCTCCCTGCTGTCGCGGCCACACCAGGCTGAAACGCGCGCCACCGAGGCTCTCGCTGCGGCCGATCTGCGCCCGACCGCCATGCCAGTAGATGATCCGGCGCACGATGGACAGCCCCAACCCGTGCCCGCCAGAAGCCCGTGTACGGCTGTCATCGAGACGCAGGAAGGGACTGAACAGGCGCTCCCAGGCTTCTTCCGGCACACCCGGCCCGTCGTCCTCAACGTCGATGCGGCAACGCTTGTAGCCGACCTGACAGCTGATCAGCACCTTGCCTTCGGCATAGCGCATGGCATTGCTCACCAGATTCTGCAGCGCACGGTGCAGGTAGCGCGGCTCGGCCTCAACCCAGCAGGCGCCCTCGGCCTGCACGCTGAGCACCGCACCACACTCCACACGCACCTTGTTGCTCAGCGGCGCCAGCTCGTCGATCACCTGGTCGATCAGCGCCTTGAGCTCCACCTGCTGGAAATTCAGCGCCGGCGAACCCTGCTCCAGGCGCGCGTAGGTCAGCATCTCGTCGACCAACTTGTCGAGGTCCTGGATATCGCTGTCCATGCCGTCCATGTACTTGCGCCGGGCACTTTCGTTCGGCGCATCGGCGATCATCTCCAGACCGAAGCGCAGCCGCGCCACTGGCGTGCGCAGCTCGTGGGACACCGCACGCACCAGCTCGCGCTGGGTGCTCAGGGAGGTCTGCAGGTGCTCGGCCATGGCGTTGAAGCTGCTGGCCAGGCGCCCCACCGAATCCGCGCCGCGCGTCGGCACGCGGGCATCTAGGCGGCCGCTGGCGATATGCGTGGCCGCACTTTCCAGCGCACGCAGGCGCTGCTCCAGCGAGCGCACCAACAGATAGACGATCAGGCCGATCAGGCTCAGTCCCAGCGCGCCGATCAGCACCAGCAGTTGCGGCGGATAGGGATTCATCTGGTACAGCGGGCCGATCTCCAGCACCCAAGGCGTATCGACGATGCCGGAGAACACATAGATGGAGTCGCCACCCTTGCCCAGCGCCATCACCGTATCGCCCTCGTCGATACGCCTGCGCTGGTCGAGGTCGAGGGTGGCGTCCTCGAGCCGCACCAGCTGCAGGTTGAAGCCGAACTGCTTGGCCGCTTTCAGCTCAGCCAGGCGCTGCGGCTGCTCATGCACCGGGTAGCGCACCAGTTCGTCGATCAGCAGGTAGTTGGTGGCCCGCGCCAACTGCTCGCTGATCTGCTGGATCTCGCCAGTCAACAGCAGCGGCTGCTTGCCATCGAGCAGGCCATAGACCTTGGCCGAGTGCGGGCCGGTCTGCTGCACCAGCACGTGGCCGCGCTGCAGGCGGTTGCGCTCGCTGCTTTCCAGCGGCACCTCGCTCAGGGCCTGCAGCTCCAGCGGGATGCCGAGCAGACGTGACCACACCACCAGGGCGCGCCGGCGTTCCACCTCGTTCATCGGCAGCAGGTTGTCCGCCATCAGGCGAAAGGTGCCGCGCGCCAGCCCTTCGCGGTACTGATCACCGCGCACCTCGTTGACCAGGTGCAAGGTGCCGACGCCCAGCAGCGCCACCAGCACCAGCGCGGCGAGCATGCCGCCATAGATGCGCAGGAAGATCGAGTTCATGGCCGCCCGATCAATCGCGCAGGATCGGCGGCGCATCACCGAACGGCAGCGCCTCGGCAGCCTCAGCGACGAACAAATACCCCTTGCTGCGCACCGTCTTGATCATCCGTGGGTGCATCGGGTCATCGCCGATCTTCGGGCGGATGCGCGAAATGCGCACGTCGATGGAGCGGTCCTGGCCATCGTACTCGATACCGCGCAGGGAATTGAAGATTTCCTCGCGCGACAGAATGCGCCCGGCATTGGCCGCCAGCAGCCAGAGCAGATCGAACTCGGCGCTGGTCAGCTCGATGCCCTGCTCGCCCAGCCAGGCTTCGCGCATGGCGCTGTCGATGGCCAGCGCGCCGAACTGCAGACGCCGCGGCTGACCTTCATCACGCTCGCTTTCGCTACCCTCACGGCGGCGCAGCAGCGCACGAATGCGCGCCAGCAGCACACGCGGGCGCACCGGCTTGCACACGTAGTCATCGGCGCCCATCTCCAGGCCCAGCACCTGGTCCATATCGTCGGTGCGCGCGGTGAGCATCAGGATCGGCCCCTTGTAGCCGCTGCGCACCTTGCGGCAGATGCTCAGGCCATCTTCACCCGGCAGCATCAGGTCGAGGATCACCAGATGCGGTTGCTCGGCGAGAATCCGCGCCGCCGCACGCGCGCCATCGGCTTCGATGGCCACACGCAGGCCGTTGCCCTCCAGATACTCGCGGGTCAACTGCGCCAGGCGCTGGTCATCCTCGACGATCAGAATCTGCCACGCTTCTTGTTCCACACCCTTTCCCCTTTGCATAGCGGCAAGTGCCGCAAACACCGCCGTCATTCTAGGGGCTGAGCGCGTCTCGGTGCGAGCGACAAACCAGCGCCCAGACCTGGCGCCTGGTTAAGCACAGCACATGCCAAAAGCACTATATATAGTGGTAGTCTGTGCGCCGCCGAACAGCTTCGCCACGTCGCTGAAAACCTTCCGCCAGGAGCGACGAACGGTCATTAGCAGCCAGAGCCAGAGAACACGCGGGCTACGCTGTTAACACCCACAAGGCACTCACAGCTTATCCACAGGCTGTTCTTTTTCTAGCGCCTTGCAATGCCTCCAACAGCGCACTATCTTGTATCCCCATTGCATGGCACCCACCAGATGTTGGGTTACCGCAGAAAACGGGACACAAAAAGAACGAATCGCGCAAGCCCTTTTCACAGGGTTTTCCAGATGTCCCGGCTAACCGTTTCGCCCTGACCCAGGCCTGGCCTGGGTTACAGCCGCGCAGCAACGCCAGACGTTGCGTGTGAGCCGGTCAGACAGCGGTCTTATCCGCCAGTCGACCACTATATGTAGTAGGCGGGGTGTGGTAATGCCCCGCTGTGACTTATGCGCCAGGACGGCACTTGAAGTCGTGTCCACCCTGCCCGCTCTTGCGACACCCCGTACCCGGCCCCGCTGCCGCGTGCGGCTCAGTTGTTAATGGAATGAACGGCGGACAGGGCACGGTTTCTAATCGTGACGTCCAACCAAAAATTACAGAACACGGAGATCTCCATGCATACCGACACTACTCGCGAGAACCCGCAGGCCGTGGCGCCGCAGGCCGCTGAATCCTCCCAGGATCTGGCTGCCACCGCGCCCGGCCAACTGCGTGTGATCAAGCGCAACGGCACTGTCGTCCCCTACACCGATGACAAGATCACCGTCGCCATCACCAAGGCCTTCCTCGCAGTAGAAGGCGGCACCGCAGCCGCTTCGTCGCGTATCCATGACACCGTCGCGCGCCTGACCGAGCAGGTCACCGCCACCTTCAAGCGTCGCATGCCGTCCGGCGGCACCATCCACATCGAAGAGATTCAGGACCAGGTCGAACTGGCCCTGATGCGCGCCGGCGAGCAGAAAGTTGCCCGCGACTACGTGATCTACCGCGAAGCCCAGGCCAACAAGCGCAAGAGCGCCAATGCCGGCAGCGACATCGCCCAGCCGCACCCGAGCATCCGCATCACCACCGCTGGCGGTGAACTGCAGCCGCTGGACATGGGCCGCCTGCAAACCATCATCACGGAGGCCTGTGAAGGCCTGGCCGAAGTCGATGGTTCGCTGATCGAGCGCGAAACCCTGAAAAACCTGTACGACGGCGTCGCCGAGAAGGACGTCAACACCGCCCTGGTGATGACCGCCCGTACCCTGGTCGAGCGTGAGCCGAACTACAGCTACGTCACCGCACGCCTGCTGATGGACAACATCCGCGCCGAGGCCCTGAGCTTCCTCAACATCACCGCCAGCGCCACTCACCACGAGATGGCCGAGCTGTACGCCAAGGCCCTGCCGGCCTACGTCGAAGCCGGCTCGCAATTCGAGCTGCTCGACCCGAAACTCAAAGAGTACGACCTGGAGAAACTGGGCAAGGCGCTGAACCACGAGCGCGACCAGCAGTTCACCTACCTGGGCCTGCAGACCCTGTACGACCGTTACTTCATCCACAAGGACGGCATCCGTTTCGAACTGCCACAGGTGTTCTTCATGCGCGTGGCCATGGGCCTGGCCATCGAAGAGCCGAAGAACCGTGAAGACCGCGCCATCGAGTTCTACAACCTGCTGTCCTCGTTCGACTACATGGCGTCGACCCCGACCCTGTTCAACGCCGGTACCCTGCGTCCGCAGCTGTCCTCCTGCTACCTGACCACCGTGCCGGACGACCTGTCGGGCATCTACGGCGCCATCCACGACAACGCCATGCTGTCGAAATTCGCCGGCGGCCTGGGCAACGACTGGACCCCGGTGCGCGCGCTGGGCTCCTACATCAAGGGCACCAACGGCAAATCCCAGGGCGTCGTGCCCTTCCTGAAAGTGGTCAACGACACCGCCGTGGCGGTCAACCAGGGCGGCAAGCGCAAGGGCGCGGTCTGCGCCTACCTGGAAACCTGGCACATGGACATCGAGGAATTCCTCGAGCTGCGCAAGAACACCGGTGACGACCGTCGTCGTACCCACGACATGAACACCGCCAACTGGATTCCGGACCTGTTCATGAAGCGCGTCTTCGAAGACGGCAAGTGGACCCTGTTCAGCCCGAGCGAAGTACCGGATCTGCACGACCTCACCGGCAAGGCCTTCGAAGAGCGCTACGAGTACTACGAAGCCCTGATCGAGTACGGCAAGATCAAGCTGTACAAGACCATCCAGGCCAAGGACCTGTGGCGCAAGATGCTCTCGATGCTGTTCGAGACCGGCCACCCATGGCTGACCTTCAAGGACCCGTGCAACCTGCGCAGCCCGCAGCAGCACGTGGGCGTGGTACACAGCTCCAACCTGTGCACCGAGATCACCCTGAACACCAACAAGGACGAGATCGCGGTCTGCAACCTGGGCTCGGTCAACCTGGTCAACCACATCGTCGACGGCAAGCTGGACATCGAGAAACTCGGCCGCACCGTGAAGACCGCTGTGCGCATGCTCGATAACGTCATCGACATCAACTACTACAGCGTCGACCAGGCGCGTAACTCCAACTTCAAGCACCGTCCGGTCGGCCTCGGCCTGATGGGCTTCCAGGACGCTCTGTACCTGCAACACATCGCCTACGGCTCCGACGCTGCCGTCGAATTCGCCGACAAGTCGATGGAAGCCATCAGCTACTACGCCATCCAGGCTTCCTGTGACCTGGCCGAAGAGCGCGGCGCCTACAGCACCTTCGAAGGCTCGCTGTGGAGCAAAGGCATCCTGCCGCTGGATTCGCAGCAAATCCTGATCGAAGCCCGTGGCCAGAAGTACATCGACGTCGACCTGTCCGAGTCGCTGGACTGGGCACCGATCCGCGAGCGCGTGAAGAAAGGTATTCGTAACTCGAACATCATGGCCATCGCGCCGACCGCGACCATCTCCAACATCATTGGCGTGTCGCAGTCCATCGAGCCGACCTACCAGAACCTGTACGTGAAATCGAACCTCTCCGGCGAATTCACCGTGATCAACCCCTACCTGGTTCGCGACCTGAAGAACCGCGGCCTGTGGGACAGCGTCATGGTCAACGACCTGAAGTACTACGACGGTTCCGTGCAGCAGATCGAGCGCATCCCGCAGGATCTGAAAGACCTGTACGCCACCGCCTTCGAAGTGGAAACCAAGTGGATCGTCGACGCCGCCAGCCGCCGTCAGAAGTGGATCGACCAGGCTCAGTCGCTGAACCTGTACATCGCCGGCGCCTCGGGCAAGAAGCTGGACGTGACCTACCGCATGGCCTGGTACCGTGGTCTGAAAACCACCTACTACCTCCGCGCCCTGGCCGCCACCAGCACCGAGAAGTCCACCATCAACACCGGCAAGCTCAACGCAGTGTCCGCTGGTGGCGACGAAGGCTTCTCGGCCAAGGCCCAGGCTCCTGCCCAGCAGGCCGCCCCGGCCCCGGCGCCCGTACCGAAAGCCTGTGCCATCGACGAACCCGACTGCGAAGCTTGTCAGTAAGGCTGACGCGTGGATCTGAGCGGCATTCGCGGCGTTACCTGCTAGAGCGGCCCCCATCACGTACATGCGTACGCTCAGGGGCTCCACTCCAGCAGGTGCCTTGCGACTACTCGCTCAGTTGCACGCTCGAAAGTCTGATGTAGTTCTAAAGCAAAGCAACAGTCAGTCCCCTCTCCCGCTTGCGGGAGACGACTGCAGGGATGCAGGAGGTAGGGTGAAGCAGGAAGCCCGAACCGAGGGTTAGGGAGAGGGCAAGGCTCTTCCGTAGGAGCGGCTTCAGCCGCGAAGCTCGCGGATAAATCCGCTCCTACCTGAGCCCTGCCCCTCCCCACAAAATTCCCGCCCCTCCTCCCCCGGGTCGAGGGGCAAGGGTCAGCCAGCAATCCACCGCCTGCTGACCAGTGGTACCCGTTTACCCTTGCGCGCATCACGCAACGGAACATAATTCAAATTATCTGTATATCCATACAGGCCGGTTTATTCGCCGGCCCTCACGCAGGAGCCAAGCCATGCTGAGCTGGGATGAATTCGACAAGGAAGACGGCGCAGAAGCAGCCGCCGCAAGCAATGCCAACGCACAGAGCGCCGGCACCAACTTCGACAAGCTCGACAGCGAAGCTGCCGGCTCGGTCGAGCAGGCCCGCGCCGTCGACGCCAACGACTCCGAGGCCGTGGCTCGCGCCAAGAAAGCCCTGAACGACCTCGACATCCAGGAAGGCCTGGACGACCTCGAAGGTGCCTCCGCACGCGTGCAGGTCGGCGACAAGCAGATGATCAACGCCCGCGCCGACCTCAACCAGCTCGTACCCTTCAAGTACGACTGGGCCTGGCAGAAGTATCTGGATGGTTGCGCCAACCACTGGATGCCGCAGGAAGTGAACATGAACGCCGACATCGCGCTGTGGAAATCCACAGACGGTCTCAGCGAAGACGAGCGCCGCATCGTCATGCGCAACCTCGGCTTCTTCTCCACCGCCGACAGCCTGGTTGCCAACAACCTGGTACTGGCCGTTTACCGCCTGATCACCAACCCCGAGTGCCGCCAGTACATCCTGCGCCAGGCCTTCGAGGAAGCGATCCACACCCACGCCTACCAGTACTGCATCGAATCGCTGGGCATGGATGAAGGCGAGATCTTCAACATGTACCACGAGATCCCGAGCGTCGCGAAGAAAGCCTCCTGGGGCCTGAAGTACACCCGCTCGATCTCCGATCCCAAGTTCGAAACCGGCACCCCGGAAACCGACCGTCAGTTCCTGCGCAACCTGATCGCCTACTACTGCGTACTGGAAGGCATCTTCTTCTACTGCGGCTTCACCCAGATTCTCTCCATGGGCCGACGCAACAAGATGACCGGCACCGCCGAGCAGTTCCAGTACATCCTGCGTGACGAGTCCATGCACCTGAACTTCGGCATCGACGTGATCAACCAGATCAAGATCGAGAACCCGCACCTGTGGGATGCCCAGATGAAGGACGAAGCGACTCAGATGATTCTGCAGGGCACCCAACTGGAGATCGAATACGCCCGTGACACCATGCCGCGCGGCGTACTGGGCATGAACGCGGCGATGATGGAGGACTACCTCAAATTCATCGCCAACCGCCGCCTGACCCAGATCGGCCTGAAGGAAGAGTACCCAGGTACTACCAACCCCTTCCCGTGGATGAGCGAGATCATGGACCTGAAGAAGGAGAAGAACTTCTTCGAGACGCGAGTGATCGAGTATCAGACTGGTGGGGCGTTGAGCTGGGATTGATGGCTCGCTGACATCAGAGTAGATTGACCCTACACCTGCCAGGGATGTTGGGGTTGAAGCCAAATAAAAAGCCCCGCCTAGTGCGGGGCTTTTATTAGGAAGAATAAATGGATAAGAAATATCAAGTTTTTATTAGCTCTACTTATTCCGACCTAAAAGAAGAACGAAGCAAAATATTTCAAACACTTATGGAACTCGACTGTATACCGGCGGGAATGGAGCTTTTTCCAGCAACTGACGAGGAACAATTCGAGTTCATAAAACGCATAATAGATGACTGCGACTATTATCTATTAGCAATCGGAGGACGGTATGGCTCAACAACTGCACAAGGCATTAGTTACACAGAAAAAGAATATGATTACGCAATAGAAAAAGGCATTAAAGTTGTTGCGCTTCTCCACGAAAAACCTAATGAAATACCTTATGAAAAATCGGAACAAAACGAAATTTCTAGAAAACTCTTAGAGTCTTTTAGAGAAAAAGCTGCAACAGGTCGACTCGTGCGCTTTTGGAAAACGGCAGAGGATCTACCTGGCATAGTCGCTCTAAGCATGGCAAAAACTATAAAAATGTTTCCCGCAACCGGCTGGGTAAGAGCCAACCTTGCAGAAAACAGAGAGTCTTCTAAGGAGCTAGCTGTAGTGGTCTGCTGATTCCGGACACCAATTTAGGCGAAAATCCTCGCCACTAAGAGGTGTTCGATGAGTAAGCAACGACGTACGTTTTCTGCCGAGTTCAAGCGAGAGGCTGCGGTCTTGGTGCTGGATCAAGGCTACAGCCATATCGAGGCCTGCCGTTCGCTGGGCGTCGTGGACTCGGCATTGCGCCGCTGGGTGAAACAGCTCCAAGAAGAGCGCCTCGGCGTCACCCCGAAAAGCAAAGCATTGACTCCCGAACAGCAGAAAATCCAAGAGCTGGAAGCCAGGATCGACCGACTGGAACGGGAGAAAGCGATCCTAAAAAAGGCTACCGCTCTCTTGATGTCGGACGAGTTCAATCGTACGCGCTGATAGACCAGTTGAGTGAGCGGGAGTCGGTGGAAGTGGTCTGTTCAGCCTTCGACGTGGTGCGGTCTTGCTACTACGCCCATCGTCTACGGCGCTGCCGTGTTGATGCGCGCCGCGTTGCACTGCGCAGTCAGGTCAATCAGCTGTTCAACCAGAGTCGAGGATCGGCTGGTAGCCGAAGCATTCTGGGCATGCTGCGTGAGGATGGCGTAAGCATTGGCCGCTTTCGCGTGCGTCGGTTAATGCGCGAGTTGGGCCTGGTCAGCAAACAACCAGGCTCGCATGCGTACAAGCAGGCTACGGTTGAACGGCCAGATATCCCGAACCGGCTGAACCGTGCGTTCGCCACCGAACGACCCAACCAGGTCTGGTGCGGCGATATCACCTACATCTGGGCGCAAGGCCGCTGGAATTACTTAGCGGTGGTGCTGGATCTGCATGCACGACGAGTAATTGGCTGGGCATTCTCCGCCAAGCCGGATACGGAGTTGGTCATCAAGGCGCTGGATATGGCCTACGAGCAACGAGGCAAACCGCAGCAGGTGCTGTTTCATTCCGATCAGGGCAGCCAGTACGCCAGCCGCCTGTTTCGGCAGCGGTTGTGGCGATATCGGATGGAACAGAGCATGAGCCGTCGAGGTAATTGCTGGGACAATTCACCGATGGAGCGGTTGTTCCGGAGTCTGAAGTCGGAGTGGGTTCCGCCGACCGGTTACCTGACAGCTCAGGAGGCTCAGCGGGACATCAGTCATTACCTGATGCACCGCTACAACTGGATCAGGCCACATCAATTCAACGACGGGCTGCCGCCCGCCGCTGCCGAAGAAAAACTTAACCCACTGTCCGGGATGGGTTGACCACTACAAGCGCGTCTAAGTATAGAAAATCACGAGTTACGTGAAGAGCTGAAAACCCTAAAAGAGACAATTCAAAAAACGGAATCAAACGGGGAGATAAAAGAAATCCTCAAAACATCCGAAGTGGAAGTATATATCTATTATCACGACTCAAAAGACTGGGAAGCCCAGAAAAAATCAACACTGCTTAGCATTTTCTCATTGATCGCACCAGAACTAATCCAGGAAAAATCATCAACTGACATAAATTACTCTCTTGCATTCCATCTCAAAGATGATCCCAAAAGGGAAATAAGAGGAACCTGGCCATTACCCACAAACAATGTCACCGATTGGCTGGCAGACTTAGCCGCATTAAATTTAGTGGAGCCATCAAGCCGCAAGCATGCGGTATCAGATAAAAATGAATATTGGCAGCTAACAAACTTCGCCAAAGAATTCCTAAAAGACATGCGACTAAATCGATTGAAAGAAGAAACCAAGGGCACAATAAAATAAAAGGCTACGAAGTGCGTTGATCACCCTAGAGAAAAAGGGGACAGATTTGAATGGCACTTACTTAGCCCTCCTTGGATGTCCCTTCTTCTGGATTTCCGTGCGTTGCGCTGGGCGCGCTCGGGTTAGTAGTGGATAGGGTTTTGGCCTTCGCTTGAGTGCTCGCAGAAAAAGGGGACAGATTTATTTTCTGTGTCGCGCTCTTCTACTGGTTTCGCCCTTACGGCGAGTCACTTTCTCTTTGCTCGCGCGAAAGAGAAAGTAACCAAAGAGAAAGCGCGCCCGGCATCCGGGTTTCGCTGCGCGAAACTCCCCTCGCTCCGGCTCTGCTCCGAGGGTCGTCGCGAAGGGCCATCCCTGGCCCATCACTCCTCGTTTGGCATCCATGCCAAACGCCCCTCTCCACAGCACCTCCACTCGGCCTCCTGACGGGATTCGGAGACCGAGTCGCCTGACCTGTCCGCGCAGAAAAAACAAAAAGAAAAAAGCAGAGCCCAAGCATTGCGGCTTTGCCGCAATGCTTGGGCTTCTTTGGATTCTGGTACGCCAATCTCGCAGGCAACGCCAAACGCCCCGTCAGGAGGCCGAGTGGAATCGTTGTGTAAGGGGTTGAGCGGCATGGATGCCGCGAGAGCCGCGATGGGCCAGGGATGGCCCTTCGCGGCGTGCCCCTGGAGCAATGATGGAGCGAGGGAACCCGACGAAGTCGGGCCGGATGGCAGGGGCAGAGACCTTTTGCTTACTTTTGGGGCGTCTGCCAAAAGTGAGCCGCTGTAAGAGCGGAACCGGTATCGGCAACAACGTAGAAGCGGCGGGTTCACGCCGAAGGGAAGAGAGCTGGCTCACCATCGCAATGGTGGATGAAAAAAGCGTCATCCACCCTACGCCTGCCGGCAACGCTGAAGCTATCGAGCTGCCATGGTTGTTGATAGAAAAACACTGCAGCACACTGCACCCACATCGTAAGGAGACGACACCAAATGCCGAACACGCCCAGCCCAATCCCCTTGATCATCCTCGACGTTCAGGACGCCATCGACCAGCCCGTCTGGAATGACAAAAGTCACCCCGGTTACCTGTCCGTCATCCAACGTCTCCTGCAATTCTGGCGATCAAACGGCTGGCCAGTTCTTCACGTAAAGCACGATGAAAAGACGCCCACCTCCAGCTATTACCTTCACGGCCCCTGGAATGGCATCAAAAAGGAAGTCGCGCCGATAGAGGGCGAGGCCGTCATCATCAAGCATGAAAACTGCGCGTTCATAGGCACCCAACTGGATGCCACGCTGAAGGGAATGAATGCAAATCGCATCGTGCTGACGGGCGTTGTGATTCACAACAGCATGGATGCCACCGTCCGCGCAGGCAAAGCGCTCGGGTACAGCATCATCCTCCCGTCAGATGCCACAACTGCCGTACCTGTAACAGGGCCAGGTGGAACCCGCTGGGATGCCTCGACCGTGCACGAGCTGACGTTGGCCATACTGGGCGCCGAATATGCTGAGGTCATGTCATCAGAGGATGTGATCGCACGGCTTAGTAAGTAGCCCGGACAACCGCTGACGGTGGATGAAAAAAGCGTCATCCACCCTACTGACCTTTACCCTTCTTCTTGGCAATCGCCTTCATCCGCGCCGCGGCCTTCTGCACGCAGGCCATCTTCTCCGGCCGTTTCATGCCCCGCCATTTGCGGATTTCCTCACGCGTGCGCCCGCAACTGACGCACAGCTCGCTGTTGAGCTGGCACAGCGACACGCAGGGGTTCTCAATGTCCTTGGCCACGCTTGCCCCTTGCCGGTCGCTCGACCGAGAACGCTACGTGTTCAGCGATGTTGGAAACGCTGATGCCCACTTCATCGAAAGCGCCTAACGTCAGCGCCAGCATTCGCGCCTTGTCCGAACTGGCGAGTGCGCGCGCCCTGCTCGCCTCGCTGTCGAACATCCAGATCACGCGCAAGCTCTGCGGAAACCGCTCGTAGTCCACGTCATGGGTCAGCCACTGGAAGCCGACGATTTCGCTTTTCGCCGTTTCACAGGCAAGGGTCAGGGTGCGGATCAGCTCGCGCTCGATGCCTGAGTGTTTTCGTTTCGGCGATGGCATAAGACGCGTCCGGGTCGGTGTTCAGGGCGCGCCATGTTACCCGAGACGCACCAAGCCCGGTTGCAGCACTGGAGTTGCTCAAGCCACAGGTAAAGCGCCCAACGCCGATGTTGCTCGACCGTCAGCCCTTGGAAAATCATCACTACCCCTTAAACTCTGCTCCCCAAAGACCGCCGGTGTGATGCCCACCGCGCGCTCGTCATCGATCCATACAGGCCCTGCAGAACATGGCGTTCGACGCCCCCACCATGCTGACCCTCACCGTCGCCCTCGCCGTGGCCGCTGCGCTGTACCTGGCGGTAGAGTGGCGCAACGTAAGGGAGTCGCCCTTGCTGTTCTGGAGTGCGGGCTTCGCGACCATCGCCATCGGCTCGACCCTTGCCCTGCTGCGCGGCAGCGGCCTGATCCTGATCGGTATCTGGTTCGCCAATGGCCTGCTGGTCACGGCCCACTGGTTGTTCCTGCTGGGCGTTGCACGCTTCACCGAGGCGCGCTTCTCGCGAGCCTGGTACCTGATCTTCGTCGCCTGGCTGGCGATGCTGCTCCTGCCGGAGGGACCGCTGTGGTCCCGAGTCATGCTGTTCACCAACTCGATGCTGGTCGCCCTGGTCACCCTCAAGGCCAGCGCCCTGCTGCGCCCTCATGGCAGGTCATTGAGCGTGGGCGCCGTTCAGTTGCGCTATGTATTGCTGATGCATGGCCTGTTCTATGCGGCCAAGGCAATGACCGCCGTGATTCCCGGCACGCTGATAGACCTGAGCGCCTTTCGTGGTTTGATCATCCAGGTGTCGCTGGTGGAAGGTGCCATGGCCCTGATGCTGATTGCCCTGTCGATGACCGGCACCGTACGTTGGCGCCGCGAGAAACGCATCGAGCGCCTGGCCGCTCGCGATCCACTGACCGCGCTGTACAACCGCCGCGCGCTGGAAGCGAGAGCCGGCAACCTGCTGAAGGAAACCTCGCCGGCTCGCCCTGGCGCGCTGCTGCTGATCGATATCGACAACTTCAAGCAGGCCAACGATCTCCACGGCCACCTTGCGGGGGACCACCTACTGATCGCCCTCGGCGAGATGCTGCGCGCGCTGCTGCCGGAGCGCGCGCTCACCGCTCGCCTGGGCGGCGACGAGTTCGTCATCCTGATGGGCGATGCGTCGACTGAGCGCGTCGTGGCCCTGGGCGATACGCTGCGCCAACGCTTCAATCACATGGCATCGCAGGCTTTCGCCACACCGCAGGCCGTCACCCTGAGTATCGGCGCCACGCTGTTCGACCGACCACCGGCCAGCCTGGCAGCACTGATCGAACAAGGCGACGCCGCGCTCTATCAGTCCAAGCGCGGCGGCCGCAACAGCACGCGGGTGGATGACCGCACAGGTGGCGAGTCGCGGCCGACCGGATAGCGGCAACAACACCCAGCAGCACCGAACTGTAAGCCGGAGACGGATCATGCGCGCAGCCTGCGGGTTACAATCCACGGCCCACGCATTCTCCAGCGGAACCCATATACCGATGTTCACCCTTTCCCACCTCAGCAGCCCGCCGCCCGAGTCCCTGAAGAGCCAGGTGCAGCAGATGGTGGTGGACTACTTCGCCGATGTCAGCGCAGTACCGCTGCTGCCGAGCAATCCGCTGTATCAGCTGTACCAGTACGTGATCGGCTATGAGCTGCATCTGCACCTGCAGACCATGAACGGCGAGGCCGAAGGCCCCGTGCAGTTGCTACTGGCGCTGGACGATGAAGACCCGGCCCGTGTGCTGGGGTTTGCCCTGTATCTGCCGAGCCCGGACGATGCTGCCGCCTGCACCCTCGCCTATCTGGCGGTAGATGCCGCACACCGCCGTAAGGGCATCGGCCACGCACTGCTGCAGCGCGTGCTAGCGCATCGTCCGCACCTGGAGCTGGCCTGCGTGGCAGCCAAGGTGCCGCTGTTCGAGGCCCTGCGCTTGCAGGTGCTGGCCGCTCAAGGTGCGCTGGTTGTGATGAGCAGCCGCGACTATCGCTCCAGTGGTATGGTGGCGGTCGCCGACCTGGCGCCGGTGTTTGCCTCCACGGAGGTCAGGCAGATTCACGCTTACCTGCTCAAGCAGCACGGCCAGCGCGCCATGCAACAGGCGGAAAAACAGCGTGACGCGCACCTCGACGCGCTCGCCCTTCAGGCTCAGCAACTGGTCGACGAGCGCCTGCCCTCGCGCGCGCTGCATTGACTGGATCAGCGATGCCCGCTCCTTCTTGAAAAGCTGCCGGGCTTCATCCTCGATCTTTTGCAGATCCATGGGTTCAACTCTCGCTTGTATACCGGCAAATCGTGTCACGGATGCTTAGCGGGTGCTGTGGCTGCGGCCTCTGAGAACAGTCGTCACACCGAACACAAGCCACCCGGCACCGACATGATCCACTCCCGCACCGCGAGAATGGTCGGGTCATTGATGCGGCTCTCCGGGTACACCAGAAAGAACGGCTTGCCTTCCAGTTCCGGGCCGAAGGGCTGCACCAGTCGTCCCTCTCTCAGCTCATCCTCGATCAGTTGCCGACTCATCAGCGCCACGCCCTGGGCGCCGACGGCCGCCGAGACGGCGTGGGTTTCGTCGGAGAACACCAACCCGGCACTGACATCCAGCCCCGGCACCTGAGCCTGTTTCTGCCAGACGGCCCAGTCCATCGGCGAGGAGATCGCTGCCTGGTTACGAAAATGAATCAGCGTATGCCTGGGCAGCTCAGTCGCATCGTGCAGCCCCAGCAACGGGCTGCAGGCCGGGACAAAGGTGTTGTCGAAGAGTTTTTCCGCCACCAGGCCGGGCCAGCGGCCGTCGCCGTAGCGAATGGCGATATCTGCCGTGACACCATCGAGCGCCACCGGTTCGTGCGAGGCGTGGATACGCAGGTCGATATTGGGGTGGGAGTCGCGCAGCATGCATACCCAGGACAGCAGCCAGCGCACGGCCACTGCCGGCGTGGTGCTGAGGGTAATGGCCTGTCGGCTGGGCGTCGCGCTGAGGCGTTCGACCGCGGCGCCGATGCTGTCGAAGGCGCTTTCCAGCACCTGCTGCAGTTCACGTCCGGCCATGGTCAGTTCCAGCTGACGCGGCTTGCGCACGAACAGCGCGACGCCGAGGGATTCTTCCAGTGCGCGAATCTGGTGACTGATCGCTGTGGCGGTAACGGAAAGTTCTTCCGCGGCCTGCTTGGCGCTTTCGTGGCGTGCGGCCGCCTCGAAGGCGCGCAAGGCGGAAAGCGGAGGGAGTCGGCGCCGGCTCATGCCTGAATTTTCCTCATCCATTGCGAAAAATATTGATCGTTTGTCGACCGCCTGAGGCGACCTTAGCCTGAGTCTGCTGCCAATCACAGATGAATTCAAATTCAATCAGGAGACTCATCATGCCCCATATTCTGCATCTCGACGCCAGCGCCCGCCCCGGCCTCGCCGGCAAGGATCAGCACGGTTCGCACAGCCGCAATCTCAGCCATCGCTTTATCAGCCAGTGGCAGGCGCGCCGCCCGCAAGACGTCGTTACCTACCGCGACATCGGCCAGAATCCGCCCTCGATCATCAACCATGACTGGATCGCCTCATCCTTCACGCCCGAGCCGAAACGCGAGGCCTGGATGCACGACACCCTGGCCGAGAGCGATCGCCTGGTGGATGAACTGATCGCCGCCGACGTGCTGGTGATCGGCACGCCGCTGTACAACTTCGGCATGCCCGCCGCGCTCAAGGCGTGGATCGACCAGGTGGTACGCCCCGGCCGCACGGTGGACGTGGATGAAAGCAACCCGCTCGATCCCTATGTACCCAGGCTGGCCGACCGGCCGCGCCATGCGGTGATCCTCACGGCGCGCGGCGGCGTCGGTTTCGATGTGGGCGGAGAGATGGCGCATATGAACCATCTGGAGCCGAACCTGATCACTGCGCTCGGTTTCATCGGCATCACCCGCGTGCACCAGATCGCCATCGAGGGCCAGGAAGTCGGCGGTGAACTGCTTGCCGAATCCGTCAAACAAGCCTTGGGCAAGGTCGATGCGCTGGTGGCCGAGCTGCAGCGTTCATTGCAAGCCGAGCGCGTCGAAGAGCCGGCGTGAGGCAATGGCCAGGCCGAGGATGACGCTGCCTCGCCTCAGCGTTTGGTGCAGGCAAACAGCGCGTTGCCGGAGCCGCCATCCCACGGCGCCAGGCGCTGATAGTCGTGCTCCAGCACCTGCACCTCGAAGTACGGCGCCAGCAGGCTTTGCAGCTCGGCGAAGTCCACCGCCACCATCGGGTGTTCGTCATGCCAGACCTCGGTCTGCTCGGCGACGCTGCGTTCGATGCGCAGGCGCAGCGCCTGCTGCTCGCCTTCACCGCGGTAGTACCAGCCGGAGCTGAAGCGGAACTGCCCTTCGCCATGCTGCGCGCTGTGGGAAACGAACGAGGCATTGTCGATGCGTTGCTTGTCCACCGCGTTGAAGCAGAACACACCGCCAGCCGCCAGGGCGCCGTGCACGCTGGCGATGCAGGCCTTGAGCCGTTCGACACTGGCGCTGTAGTGGATGGAGTAGAGAAAGCAGGTGATCAGGTCCAGCGGCTCGTCGACCTGAAAACCGCACATGTCCTGCTGGGCAAAGCGTGCTTCGGGGCAGCGCTGGGCGGCGCGGTCGAGCATCGGCTGGTTGATGTCCAGGCCGCTGCTGACATAGCCGGCATCGAGAAAATGGCGCACATGCGGGCCGGTACCACAGGCCAGATCGAGGTGGCGCTTGCCGCCGTTGCCGAACAGCTGTTGCAGGCGCTGCACGCAATGACTCTGGGCGGCGTAGTCGATGTCCGCGCACATCAGATCGTAGTAACCCGACAGGTCGGTATAGAGGGCATTGCCGGACATGATGACAGGGGCGCGAGGACGAAGGGCGCGCATCATAGCTCAGGCCGCGAATGGGCAAAATCACTATCGCTGCCGTCGACATGCCGGCGGTCTGGTCGAGCTCGACGCTTACCATGAACGGGCCCCAGCGACGCTTATGAAACAGCTGGAAGCCTTCTATCGCGGGGCTTTCGCCAGCTATCAGCCACATCGATGTTCACCATCAAGCCAATGAAGTTCTCTGAAAAAATCCAGTGCGTAACATCTGCTCCATACCCAACCACAACCCCCTGGAGCACCACATCATGAAACGCCAACTCATCCTCAGCTTTGCTTTCTCCGTACTGGCAGCCAACGTATTTGCCGCTTCTTCCGCCCAACCTGTAGTCGCCGAAGGTGGCTCGGATCGTCTGATCGAAAACCGCGTTGCCGAAGGTGGCTCTGACCGTCTGATCGAAAACCGCGTCGCAGAAGGTGGTTCCGACCGTCTGATCGAAAACCGTGTTGCCGAAGGTGGCTCTGATCGCCTGATCGAAAACCGCGTCGCAGAAGGTGGCTCCGATCGCCTGATCGAAAACCGTGTTGCCGAAGGTGGCTCTGATCGTCTGATCGAGAACCGCGTTGCCGAAGGTGGCTCTGATCGCCTGATCGAAAACCGTGTTGCCGAAGGTGGCTCTGATCGTCTGATCGAGAACCGCGTTGCCGAAGGTGGCTCTGATCGTCTGATCGAGAACCGCGTTGCCGAAGGTGGCTCTGATCGCCTGATCGAAAACCGCACCGCCTGACACCTTCCCTATGACCTGATCGAGAACGTCGTATGACTCGATGGCAAGCGCAGCCCCACAAGGCCGGCCTGATAAGCTGGTCTTGGTTTTTTCAGGAATAGAAAGCACCGCGCACTGCGCGAATGAGCAGCCCCGTGTCGACCCCAGGCAATCGACCGCCCCGCCCCCGCTCTATGGTGAACGCCCCTTTGATCACTCACCGGAGCGCCCCATGGCCAACAAACCGATCACCGTTCTGCGCGACACCCAGCCGATACCCGTCGTCGATGCCTGCAAGTGGGAGCGCATCGAAGGTGACCCGCACACCGTCAACCTCAATGCCTACACCTCCGAAGACGGCAGCAAGATCATGGGCACCTGGATCTGTACGCCCGGCAAATGGCGCGTGGAGTACGTGAAGTGGGAGTACTGCCACTTCCAGGAAGGCTACTGCATCATCACCCCGGACGGCATGGAGCCGATTCACCTCAAAGCCGGCGACATCTTCGTGGTCGAACCCGGCATGAAAGGCACCTGGGAAGTGGTGGAAACGGTGCGCAAGTACTTCGTGTTCGCCTGACGCTGAGCTGACAGCGGCGCACCGGCTTGAAAAGCGCAGGAACTTGGCCTATTCACAACGGTCAGTGCTGCGCCGCCGACCTGGCGGTTCCCTCATCACGGACGGCCCACAAGGCCTTTCAGCAAGGAATCATCATGAACCGACTCAAACTGCCGCTGCTCTCCCTCGCCTGCGCCCTGCCGCTGGCCGCCTGCGCCGCCACCCCGGAGGCGCTCAAGCCCTACCCCGCCGCTGCCGACGGCTATAACCGCCATGTGATCGAGCTGCCAGCGCAAAGCAATGAAGCCGAGCACAAGGTAGAGATCATCGCCGGCAAGACCCTGGAAGTGGATTGCAACCAGCAACGCCTGGGCGGTCAGTGGCAGGAAAAGACCGTGGAAGGCTGGGGCTACAGCTACTACGAACTGGGCCAGGTCGGCCCGGCCATGAGCACGCTGATGGCCTGCCCGGACGGCAGCCGCAAGCAGGCCTTCGTGCGCGTTGGCGGTGAGCCGCAACTGGTGCGCTACAACAGCAAGCTACCACTGGTGATCTACGCGCCGAAGGATGTCGAAGTGCGCTACCGCGTGTGGTCTGCAGCGGCCGAAACCAGCACCGCACCGCGTCAATAAGCCCTCCCCGACATGCCAGCCCCTCGGGGCTGGTGTTTCAATCGGGTAACACCCATGAAAAAGGCTCTAGATAGCGGTTATGGGACTGGCTGCAGCGATAGGCACAGCTATGCTCAAGGAGCACTTTTCATCAGCCATCACTGCAGCGTTCGTACGTATCGGAGTTGCCATGGACATAGAGAGTCTGTTCGCCCAACTGCACACCCTGCCCAGCATTCCCAAGGTTGCGCAGGATCTGATCCAACAGTTCGACAACCCTGCCTCCAGCCTGGAAAGCGTGGCGCGCAATATCGAGCGCGACCCGGTCATCGCCGCCAAGGTACTGCGCCTGGCCAACTCGCCACGTTTTCGCGGGGCCCGTGAAGCAGTGAGCGTCGAGGACGCCGCCATGCGCCTGGGCTTCAACACCCTGCGCACGCTGGTGCTGGCCTCGGCGATGACGGGCGCGTTTCAGGTCGATACCGGCTTCGACCTCAAGGGTTTCTGGATTCGCAGCTTTCGCGTCGCCAGTATCGCCCGCAGCCTGGCCAAGCAGCTGAAGCTGGACACCGACGCCGCCTTCACCTGCGGCATGATGCACAACATCGGCGAATTGCTGATCCAGACCGGCGCGCCGGATTTCGCCCGGCGCATGAACCGTCATCCGAAACGTGAAGCCGCGGCCCACGCCGCCGAGGAAACCCTGCAACTGGGCTTCGGCTACCCGGAAGTGGGCGCTGAACTGGCGCGCCGCTGGCAGTTGCCGGCGCTTATCCAGCAAGCGATTGCCTATCAGGCACGTCCGACTCAGGCGCCCAGTGACGGCCGCTACGCGCGCCTGGTCGCACAGTCGGTAATCGTCGCGGAAACCATCGAGCTGGACGGCGTCAGCGAACAGGCACGGCAGAGCCTGGAAGGCCCATTGTTCGAGGAAGTCGACCTGAACAAGCTGTTCGAAGCCTTGCCAGCGGTGCTGGAAGCAGACAAGGCGTTTGCCGAACTGCTGGGCTGAATAAAGAGCCTGTTCAACGTCTCGCGAGCCAGAGCTTTGAGCAGGTTCTTGGATGCGGCCCTGGAAACAACAGGTGATCTGCCTCGAGTCAGCGCCGGGCAAGCCTTGCCGGAAGGGAATTGACAACCACAACCACGACTGACTCCAGCCTGATCCTTAGCCTGGCTTCTTGCCGGAGTCAGCATTGGCCGCGATGGCCAGCGCCATGACGACCTCTCGCACGACCTTGCGCTGCGCAGCAGGCAGAGCCAGAAAGGCCTCGATCACCTCACGTTCCTGATAGAACTTGGGATCTTCCCAACGGCCACGCTGCTCGCGTACGGCGGCACCGGCCTGTGCGCCAAAGCGCAGTACCTGCGGTTCGATACGCAGCCACTCGGCAAGCACCTGCAATTTGTCCTGCGACGGTATCGCCTCGCCACGCAACCAGCGGGAAACCGCCTGAAAGGTCACGGAACGGCCCCAGTAACGCGAATTGAACTCGCGCTCGAGCACGGCGGGGCGATCTGGATATCCAGCCGCAATCATGGCGCTACGCAGGCGCTGGGCGAATTCGGTTTTTTCGGTCATGGACGCGGACGTTAAATTCCGCTTCCATGCTTGATTGAACAGTCAGTTGTATATTAAATGAAATTCATGGTTTCATCGCATTCAACAGGCCGTTGTTTCATGCACTAGGGAGGGCGCCATGACCAGTCCGATCAACCCCGTCTTCGAAGACATTCGTCTCACCGTGCAGCGCGCCGCCGATGGCCGTTTCTGGTTCGTCGCGCAGACCGTTTGCCAGGCCCTGGAACTGGCCGACGAACAAGCCGCCCTGCTGCTTCACTGTCGACCGGAGGGCATTCTTTTCGGCAATGAGGAAACGCCTCAAGCCATGATCGACCTGGAGAACCTGCTACGCCTGAGCCTGAGCAGCACCAGCCCACGCGCTGAACGTCTGCGCAGCTGGCTCTGCCAAGTCCTGCTGCCGCACCTGTTCAGCAGCTCCAGCCTGCCCAGCTATCGACAGCTGAACACGGCAAACAAACGCCTGCGCGTACTCAAGTGGCACGACGACTGGTGGATGTCGATGAATGACGTGATGCAGGTTTTCGGCACTCGGCCGGAGCTGTTGGCCATGAGCGAGGACCCGTGCTGCAGTTGAGCACGACGCCGGGGCTCGCTCGCCAAACATGCTGACAGCGACCGGTCAGCGCATGCAGCACTGCTTGTATTTCTTGCCGCTGCCGCAACTGCACGGGTCGTTGCGCCCGACCTTGGTCTCTTCGCGGCGAACCGGCAGCAGCGGGTCCAGGTTCTGCTGCCAGTACTCATAAAGCTCGACGGCGGCCGGTTCCAGCATCGCTGTGCTGGCTTCGTATTCGGCATCGGTCATGGCCTTGAGCGTCTCGCTGCCACTTTCGTCGCCGTGCAGAGTGATCAGCGCCAGGGCCGCCTGCGCCGACTCGGGCAGCGCTTGCTCCAGCCAACCGGCAACTGCCGCACCGCGCAGATAGCCCGCACACCACTCGGAGACGATCAGCTTCTCGCCCTTGCCGTTGTTGTCAGCCAGGAAGATCGCCTCATAGTCATCTGGCTCCTCGCTGAGCATGTAGGCGGCTTCGCTCATCAGCTCGACGGCCAGCTTCATGAAACGCTCACCATCCTTGTCGCTGGGCCATTGCGGCGGCTGGTCGACCCAGATCGCCGAATACCAGATGGCAGGCGCGACCTGGCGCGGGGCGGAGACGATGGCGGCGAAATAACCGTCCAGCTCGCTGGCGGACAGGATCGAGTCATCGTTGCCGTACTTGAGCAGCCACTGATCGAGCTTCTCCAACCCTCTGTTGTCCATCGCCACGCCTCCGCCTGAAAAAGGCCGCTACTGTACCGCCATCGGTGCGTATTACCAGCCGTCCGGCATCTGGCGAGTGCCCACAGGCCGTCAGCCCGGTACAATGCGCGCCTTGCCCGTGTGCCAGCCTGATAAAAGAAAACACCATGTCCTTGCCCAAGAACCACCTGGAACTGCTCAGCCCTGCGCGTGACGTCGAGATCGCCCGCGAGGCCATTCTGCATGGCGCCGACGCCGTCTATATCGGCGGCCCGAGCTTCGGCGCGCGGCACAATGCCTGCAACGAAGTGAGCGATATCGCCAGGCTGGTGGAGTTCGCCCGCCACTATCATGCGCGCGTGTTCACCACGATCAACACCATCCTGCATGACGATGAGCTGGAGCCGGCGCGCGCGCTGATCCACCAGCTCTACGACGCGGGCGTGGATGCGCTGATCGTGCAGGACATGGGGGTGATGGAGCTGGATATTCCGCCCATCGAGCTGCATGCCAGCACCCAGACCGATATCCGCACCCTTGAGCGGGCCAGGTTTCTCGATCAGGCCGGCTTCTCCCAGCTGGTGCTGGCGCGCGAGCTGAACTTGCAGGAAATCCGCCAGATTGCCGATGCCACAGACGCGGCCATCGAATTCTTCATCCACGGCGCGCTGTGCGTGGCCTTCTCCGGCCAGTGCAACATCTCCCACGCGCAGACCGGGCGCAGCGCCAACCGCGGCGACTGCTCGCAGGCCTGCCGCCTGCCCTACACCCTCAAGGATGAAAAAGGCGGCGTGATCGCCTACGAGAAACACCTGCTGTCGATGAAGGACAACAACCAGAGCGCCAACCTGCGCGCCCTGGTCGAAGCCGGCGTGCGCTCCTTCAAGATCGAGGGCCGCTACAAGGATGTGGCCTACGTGAAGAACATCACCGCCCACTACCGCCGCGAACTCGACGCCATTCTCGAGGATCGCCCGGACCTCGCCCGCGCCTCCAGCGGTCGTACCGCGCACTTCTTCGTGCCCGATCCGGACAAGACCTTCCACCGTGGCAGCACCGATTACTTCGTCACCGAGCGCAAGGTGGACATCGGCGCCTTTGACTCGCCGACCTTCACTGGCTTGCCCGTCGGCCATGTCGAGAAAGTGAACAAGCGCGACCTGATCGCCGTCACCCACGAGCCGCTGTCCAACGGCGACGGCCTCAACGTGCTGGTCAAGCGCGAGGTGGTGGGTTTCCGCGCCAATATCGCCGAGCTGAAAGGTGAGTTCGAGGAAGACGGCGAGAAGCGCTATCGCTACCGCGTCGAGCCCAACGAGATGCCCGAGGGTCTGTTCCGTCTGCGCCCGAATCATCCGCTCTCGCGCAACCTCGACCACAACTGGCAGCAGGCGCTGCAACGCACCAGCGCCGAACGCCGTATCGGCGTGAGCTGGAAGGCCGAGCTGCGCGAGGACACACTCAAGCTCACCGCCACCAGCGAAGAAGGCATCAGCGTCGACGTCGCCCTGCCCGGCCCGTTCGGCGTCGCCAACAAGCCGGAACAGGCGCTCGATGGCCTGCGCGACCTGCTCACCCAGCTCGGCACCACCATCTACCATGCCCAGAGCGTGGCGCTGGATGCACCGCAGGCGTTCTTCGTGCCCAACTCACAGCTCAAGGCGCTGCGCCGCGATGCCATCGAAGCACTGACCGCAGCGCGCGTGGCCGCCCATCCGCGTGGTAGCCGCAAGGCCGAGACCGACCCGGCGCCGGTGTACCCGGAGTCGCACCTGTCGTTCCTCTACAACGTCTACAACCAGAAGGCGCGCGACTTCTACCATCGCCATGGCGTGCAGCTGATCGACGCCGCCTACGAGGCCCACGAGGAAACCGGCGAAGTGCCGGTGATGATCACCAAGCACTGCCTGCGCTTCTCCTTCAACCTGTGCCCGAAGCAGGCCAAGGGCGTGACCGGTGTGCGCACCAAGGTGGCGCCGATGCAGCTGGTGCATGGCGATGAGGTACTGACCCTGAAGTTCGACTGCAAGCCGTGCGAGATGCACGTGATCGGCAAGATGAAGGGCCATATCCTCGACCTGCCACAACCGGGCAGCGCCGCGACCCAGGTGGTCGGCCACATCAGCCCGGACGACCTGCTCAAGACCATTCGCCAGAAGCCGGGCTATAGCCACTGAGCCTAGCCTCGCCTGTCCCCGGTAGCCCGGATGCAATCCGGGGGCATGCGCCTGTATGTCCCGGATTGCATCCGGGCTACAACAACAATCGCCAGCAAGCTGGCTCCTACGGATCGCGAACTAGGCCCGCGCGGCGCTCGCCGGGCTGAGCATCTCGATCTCGCGAATCTCGAAATCACGACGCAGGTAGTCCATGCGCTGGTCATGGAACTCGCGCATGTGCGGCAGCGCCGTGTGCTCGGCGAATGCCTCCGGCGATGCCCAGACCTCGTAGAAGATAAACAGGGTCGGGTCCTGGGCGTCACGCAGCATGTGATATTCGATGCAGCCGGGCTCGGCGCGGCTGGGTTCGACGTAAGCACGGAACAGTTGCTCGAAGGCCTCGGCCTGCTCGGGTCTGGTGTGGGCGTGAAGGATGAAGCCGTACATGGGTGCAAGCGCCTCGATGCGGGAAGATGCCTCACCTTAACGCAGCATTCGACGATCCTTTCATGATTTTCAGTCAACAATTATTTGACCGCTGCGGGGTGTTTCGCACGCGCAGGGCCCGATAACCTGCGGCCACATTTTTGGAGAACCCCCATGAAAAAGATCCTCCTGCTCAACGGCGGCAAAGCGTTCGCCCACTCACACGGCCAGTACAACAGCACCCTGCACGACGCGGCGTTGGCCTTCCTCGACCGCGCCGGCTTCGACGTCAAGACCACCTTCATCGACGGCGGCTACGACGTGGAAGAAGAAGTACAGAAATTCCTCTGGGCCGATGTGGTGATCTACCAGATGCCCGGCTGGTGGATGGGCGCACCCTGGACGGTGAAGAAGTACCTCGACGAGGTATTCACCGCCGGCCACGGCAGCCTTTATGCCAACGACGGCCGTACCCGCTCCGATGCGTCGCAGAAGTACGGCAGCGGCGGGCTGATCCAGGGCAAGCAGTACATGCTGTCGCTGACCTGGAACGCCCCGATACAGGCCTTCGAAGACCCGACCGATTTCTTCGAAGGCAAAGGCGTGGACGCGGTGTACTTCCCCTTCCACAAGGCCAACGAATTCCTCGGCATGACTGGTCTGCCCACCTTCATCTGCAACGACGTGATGAAGGTGCCGAACATCGAGCACGACGTGGCGCGCTACGAGCAGCACCTGGCCCAGGTGTTCGGCGTCAACTGAAGCAGGCGCTCACTCATTGCCCGCCGAACAACGCCGTCCAGTAGATGCCGGCGTCGCTCTGCGGGTCGTTGGCATAGGCAGCGCCTAGCTCGCTGAACTCCGGGTTCATGATGTTGGCGCAGTGCCCGGAGCTGGCCAGCCAGCCCTCGACCACCTTGGCGGTGGTATCGAGCGCAGCGGCGATGTTCTCACCGACCTTGGTACCGCTGTACCCCGCCAGTTCCGCGCGGTCACCCGGCGTCAGGCCGTCACGCCCCTGATGGGCGAAGAAGTTGCCGTTGGCCATGGCCCGGCTGTGGCTCTCGGCGGCGCTACCCAGTTCGGCATTCCATACCAGCGGCGCGGTGGCAGCGAAGCGCTGGTCACCGCATTGGCGTGCCTCGGCGCGGGCAGAGTTGATCAGCAGGAGCAGACTTTCCCCCTCGGTCTGCCAGGTTTGCAGGCGCCCGCTGAGCAGCGGCCGTGCCAGCACGATGCGCCAGTCGCGATCCTGCTGGCTGACGCCAATGTCGATGAATTGCGGATCGAGCAGCACGCGGCAGAAACTCTCGCTCAATGCCTGCATGGCCGCCTGCGCATTGCGCGGGCCGGAGAGCGTGATGGCCTGTACGTTGACCAACGGGTAACCAGCCGCGCTCAGCGAATCCTGCAGATCCGCGGTGCCATTGGCAGGCAGGATCAGGCGTGGGTCGTTGGTCAATGGGGGCAGTGGCTCGGAGGCCTGCACGCCACAGCGCTGTACCTCGCTGCGATAGCTGTTGATCGTCTCGATCAGCGCAAGGTCCTCAGCGGCCTGGGCCGCGCCGCAAATGCCCATCAGCAGCACCAGCAGGCAGCCTTGCCATCCCCATTTGTCCATTGTTGTTGTCATACCGCCCTCTCCCAACTAACGTCGTGATTCTGACGCAATTTCCGGCGCAGGATCATGGCCGGTTTCCTGGTCCCATCGAACGCCCGCGTACACTGGGATCGCGGCCGAACGGCAGGGTTCCTGCATGACGCCCTCTGCCGTCATCGAACAATTTACACACTTGCCTCTCCCGCTCGAGAACACTGATGCCCGGTTACTTCGCCAAGAACGAACAACATCGTCGCCTGGTCCTCAAAGCCTTGCTATGGATCACCTTGAGCGGTGGTTTGTTCTTCTCCGTGGTCAATCTGCTGCACGACAACTGGTTGCTGGCCGGTCTGGAGATCGGCTACGCCGCTGTGTCGCTGTATCTGCTGACCATTGTCGACCGAACGCGCAACCTGCAGCTATTGACCGCGGTTTACCTGCTGCCGTTCTTCAGCATCATGATTTTGGCGCTGGCTCAGACCCACACCAGCTTCGCGGTGTTCGCCTGGATCCAGTCGATTCCGATCATCTGCTACCTGCTGCTGGGGTTGCGTCTGGGTATGTACGGCTCGGTGCTGTTCGTCGGCATCGGCCTGTTCGTCTTCAGCCGGCGGTTTTCTTCCGATCAATTGCTGCAAAACGTCGAGATCATCGCCAATCTAGGTCTGGCCAGTCTGGCGGTGATGATCTTTGCGCACATCTACGAACGCAGCCGCCTTCTCAACGAACAGCGTCTGACCGACCAGGCCACCACCGATTCCCTGACCGGCTTGCCAAACCGGCTGAAGCTGGCCGAGGTATTCGAGCGCGAGCGTGCCCACGCGCAGCGCAATGGCACGCCGCTTTCGTTGGTATTCGTCGATATCGATCACTTCAAGCAGATCAACGACCGCTTCGGCCACGAGGTCGGCGACCGCGCCCTGGTTCACTTCGCCACGGTGCTGGCGCAGCGTTTACGGGTCACTGATCTGTTCTGCCGCCTGGGCGGTGAGGAATTTGCCGTGCTGCTGCCAGGCAGCAAGGCGACGCAAGCGCGAGAAATCGCCGAGAGCCTGCGCGAACGCCTGGCTGCACAGCCGCTGGCGGTGGATGAGACCACGCTACACATGACGCTGAGCGCCGGGGTGGCCTGCTTCGGGGTGGACGGGCAATCACTGGACGAGCTGATGCTGGCGGCGGACAGGCGCACCTACGCGGCCAAGCGCGCCGGGCGCAACCGGGTGATTACCCGAGAGGACGTAGAGCCCGCTCTGGGCTGAACGGGTGCGGATCAGACGTAGATGCTGACCCCGCCCTTTTCCTGCAACCACTGACGGTAGGTCTCCAGCGAGTCGGTCTGCTTGTCGCCGTTGTGGCCGGAGATGCGCACACTGCCATCCATGCCGGCGTCCACCATCTTCTGTACCTGCGCCAGCAGCGTGGCGGCATCGTCGCGATCGAGCTGCATCACATCCGGCAATTGGATCACCGAAGGCGTCGCAGGCTGACTGTCGCCACTGCCCTGCACCGTGTTACTGGGCTGCGCCGCGCCGCCATGCATTGCACGCAGCAGCCCGCCCTCACTGCGCGCCACCACCTGCTTGGCGAAACGTCTCAGGTCGGCCAGCGGGTCCTGAGTGGCCTGGTCGCCTGCTTCGCCACTGGCTGCACTCGAGCGATTGTTGAGCTGACTGCCGTAGTAGCTGAGCATGGCAGGCGTGCTGTTGTTGATACTGGTCATGAGACCTCCGCGAAATCCGTTCGCCTCATGCAAAGCAGATTCCGGGCCAGCCGCTGCAGGCCAGTCACCACGCGGGCTGCACACTCATTCGCGGCAGCGACTTGCCACCACGGGGCAAGGTTTTGCCTGTGCCGGTCACCCCAGCAGATCGACCATCACCGCATTGCTGTAGATCAGGCAGCCATCCTCGGCGCTGTAACCGACCAGATGAAACTGGCCACGCCCCTCCTCGCCGCCGAGGTACACGCGCCATTTGCATTCGCTCAGCGGGCCGAAGCCGTCGGGCATGACCAGCTCCAGTGTCTGCATGTCGGCGTCGATCATCGTGTCTCTGAGCCCGCTGCGTTGCAGTTGCTCCTCGGCCTGCTCCAGACGCAGGTGCTCGGCCTCGCTGACATAGAACTGCAGGGTCCCGATGGGAATGGATTTGCTGTCATTGTCGGCCTTGCGCCAACCGTCGATGCTCAGGGTGTTCATCTGCAAGCCTCCTCAGTGAAACCCGAGTTCAGGGCACATGCCCACTTACAGAAGATGGGACACGCCAAACGCCGAGGCGACTCCTGACGAATGGACGAACGGCCGACCGTTTGCTTGTCGAGGCGATTGCGCTAGGCTCTGCACCTTCATTGATAGGAGGTACTCCCATGGCCCGCGCCACTGCCCGCCACATCCTGGTTGCCAGCGAAGACAAGTGCAACGAACTGAAAGCCGCCATCGAAGGTGGGGCCGACTTCGCCCAACTGGCCAAAGACAATTCCTCCTGCCCGTCCGGCCGCAGCGGCGGCGACCTGGGCTCGTTCGGCCCCGGTCAGATGGTCAAGGAATTCGACACCGTGGTCTTCAGCGCGCCGGTCGGCGTGGTGCAGGGCCCGGTGAAGACCCAGTTCGGTTATCACCTGCTGGAAGTCACCAGCCGTCAGGACTGATCGTTCACTACACAAGGGCCGCCAGTGCGGCCCTTCTGTTTTCCCAAGCCTTTTCAGCACCCTGTAGTAGGGCTCTGGGTTTCACCATGAAACGTGGTATTCGGCTCGCGTCCATCCTCCTGGTATTCATCTGCCTGTCGCTGGCGTTGCTGACCGCCTGGCAAGTCTGGTTCTCGCGTGAACGCGCGCTGCAAGAGCTGAACGTGGCCAACCTCAACCTGGCCCAGGCGCTGGACAACTACACGGAAGGGGTCATTCGCCAGTCGGAACTGGTGCTGATCGACCTGGCCGAGCGCATGCAACACAACGGCCCGGCCGTCCACGAACAAGAACGCCTGCAGGCATTGCTACAGCAGCAGAGTGAAGTGCTTGGGTTGGCCAATGCCATCGTCATCTACGACGAACAGGGCAACCGCTTGCTGGCATCGACCCTGCCGCCAGGACACAATCTCAACGCTGCCGATCGCGCATTCTTCATCCATCACCGCAACGATCCCTCCACCGGCACCTTCATCGGCCCCACCATCAAGAGCCGTATTACAGGTGACTGGGTCTTCACCGTCAGCCGTCGCCTGAACGATGGTGAAGGTCGTTTCGCCGGCGTGGTGGCCGTGACGCTGGGCGTCGAGCACTTTCTGAGTTTTTTCGGCAGCCTGGACCTCGGCAAACACGGCTCGATGAGCCTCTCTACCGGCGACGCCAAACTGCTGTTTCGCCAGCCATTCCGTGAGCAGGATGTCGGCCTGGACTGGTCCGACTCACCCATCCTGCAACAGCTGCGCGAACACCGTGAAGGCACCACCGTACAGACCTCACGTATCGATGGTGTCGAGCGTGTCTATGCCTTCCGCCGCAACGATCGCCTGCCGCTGATCACCGTCGTCGCACTCGGCCGCGAGGACGCCTTGGCAGCCTGGCGCCGCAACGCCGAGCTGTTCACCGCGCTGATCATGCTGTTGCTGGCTGCCGTGAGCATCATTGGCCAATACCTGATCGTCGATATCCGCCGTCGCTCGCGCGCCGAGGCGCAGCTGCTCAACGCCCGCGAGGAACTCCTTGATGCCAACGCCCGGCTGGAGGTCCTCGCCTCACAGGATGGCCTGACCGACCTGGCCAACCGCCGCAGCTTCGACCAGACCCTGGAAATGGAAATTCGCCGCGCGCAGCGTCGTGGCTCCTCCCTGTCACTGCTGCTGTTCGATATCGATATGTTCAAGCGTTACAACGACCACTACGGTCATGTAGCCGGTGATGACTGTCTACGTGCCGTGGCAGAGGTGCTCAAGCAGTGCGTACGCCGGCCCGGCGATCTGGCCGCCCGTTATGGCGGTGAGGAACTGGCAGTGATCCTGCCGAACACCACACTTGAAGGGGCTGAAGCCGTCGCCCAAAGCTTCATGCAGGGCCTGGAACAGCGCGACCTGGAGCACCAGGCAAGTCCCTTCGCGAGGGTCACGGTGAGTGCCGGCGTGGCCAACCTGACGGCGGATCAGCGGGACAGCACGAGGCAGGCACTGGCGCTTATCGAGGCGGCCGATCAAGCGCTTTATCGAGCCAAGAACAATGGTCGAAATCGTCTGGAAAGTGCTGGAGTGCATGCTGAACAGCAGAGGTGACAAGGCTCGTGAAGCGGTTCAGCATCGCTTCGACGTCTCTGCCTCGGATGAATGGCCATAATGAGCAACAGCACCCAGCACCCGCTGCAACACCTCGCCCAGAACCTGCTTGGCAAGGCAATCCACGAGCTCGAGCCGGAAGAAAGCCATGTGCTCGAACAGATTCGCCAGCGCCGCCCCATCAGCCGCGATGCCGCCGACGCCTCGGATAAACAATCGTCTTTCGGCGAGAGGCTTTCTGATCGGGTCGCATCGGTCGGTGGTTCCTGGACCTTCATCATCTGTTTTTCGCTGACCATGCTCGGCTGGATGCTGCTCAACACCGACGTGCTAACGCACTTCGGCATGGCCTTCGACCCCTACCCTTACATCTTCCTCAACCTGATGCTGTCGACCGTGGCGGCCATCCAGGCACCGATCATCATGATGAGCCAGAACCGCCAGGCGACGAAGGATCGTCTGGCTGCACGCCTGGACTTCGAGGTGAACCTGCGCGCCGAACTGGAAATCATGCGCCTGCACGAGAAGATCGACCAACGCATCCAGCAACGCCTGGATCAGATCCTCGAGCGCCTGCCGGAGCAGCCTCCGCAAGCCTAATGTTGATTCCGTAAACACCGCCCTCAGCGCTATAAGTCGGTAGGAGCCGGCTTGCCGGCGATGCTTTGTGTAAGTGGGCTCCATACACCGGATCGCCAGCAAGCTGGCTCCTACACACTCATCTTCTCCGCTTAACTCACTGGCATGCGACAGAATCTGTCGTGTCGTACCCGCAACAAGCGTGTCAAACAGGCCCTGGAGCCCGTTGCCGCCAGCTATCGAGCAAGCGCCCGCCCCAGACGTTGATCAACAGCCCGGCCATGACCAGCGCCGCGCCGACCATCTGCAAGCTGCCGAGACGTTCGCCCAGCAGCAGCGCCGAGGAGCTGATGCCCACCACCGGCACCAGCAGCGAGAACGGTGCCACCTGGCTGGCCGGATAACGCGACAGCAGGCGGCTCCAGAGCCCGTAACCAAGAATGGTGGCGCCGAATGCCAGGTAGGCCAGCACCAGCAGCGAGTCCACGCCAAGCGTGCGCAGCGACTGGCTGATCAGCTCCGGCCCTTCCAGCCACAGCGACAGGGCCAGAAATGGCAGCGGCGGTATCAGGCTGCCCCAGACCACCAGGCCGACCAGATTGACCTTGCCCAGCTTGCGCGTGACCACGTTGCCCAGCGCCCACATCGAGGCCGCGGCGATGGTCAGGGCGAAGCCCGCCAGGGTCATCGCCTGCCCGCCCTGCAGACCGATCAACACCAGGCCGCTGGCTGCCACCAGCAAGCCGAACAGATTGCTGCCACGCAGCCGCTCACCGAGAAACAGCGCGGCGAAGAACAGGGTGAAGAACGCCTGCGACTGCAGCACCAGCGACGCCAGGCCAGCCGGCATGCCGACGTACATGGCATAGAAGAGAAAGGCGAACTGCCCCACTGAAATGGTCATGCCATAGGCCAGCATCCAGCGCAGCGGCACCTGCGGGCGACGCACGAAGAGGATCGCCGGAAAGGCTGCGAGCATGAAGCGCAGAGCGCCCATCAGCATCGGCGGCATGCCGTGCAGGCCGACCTTGATCACCACGAAGTTCAGCCCCCAGACGACGATCACCAGCAGCGCCAGCAGCAGATCCTTGGGTGTCATGAGCACGAACCTCGGGTTGAGTGAGCCGGCATTAGAGCAGCCTCACCCCGCAGCAGACAGACACAGAGGCCGAGGAAAAAAGCCACACAGACACTGACGGCTGCTAACCTGCGCGCTTTTGTAGCGTTACGCCAAACCCATGACTCTGCACGATTTCCTTCTGTTCGCCTTGCCCGCGGTGTTTCTCACCGGGCTGTCCAAGGGTGGCTTTGGCGGCGCCCTGGGCGGCATCGCCGTGCCGTTGCTGGCCCTGGCCACTTCGCCGAAACAGGCGGTCGCGGTCATGCTGCCGATTCTCTGTCTGGCCGATGTGGTGGGCCTGAAGGCCTACTGGGGCAAGTGGGATATGGCCAACCTCAAGGTCATGCTGCCGGGCGCGGTGATCGGCATCGCCATCGGCTCGATGACCTTCGGTTTGTTCGACGAACGCGCCATCGGCCTGCTGATCGGCGCCATCGCCATCACCTTCGTCGGGCTCGGTCTGGTGCTTGGCAACCAGGCGCCACGCCCACTGCACAAAGGGCGCGGCACACTGCTGTCGAGTCTGGCCGGCTTCACCAGCTTCGTCGCCCACGCTGGCGGCCCGCCGGTGATGATGCACCTGCTGCCGCAGCAGCTGGACAAGGTGCGCTTCGTCGCCACCATCAATCTGTTCTTCCTGCTGACCAACGCCGCCAAGCTGTTCCCCTACGCGGCGCTGGGCCAGTTCACCCAGGACAATCTGCTGCTGAGCCTGATGCTCGCACCCATCGTCCCGCTGGGTGTATGGAGCGGCCTGTGGCTGCAGTCACGAGTCAACCACCTGTGGTTCTACCGTATCGCGCGGCTGGGCATTCTCATGGCGGGTGTGCAGTTGATCTGGCGTTACCTCTGACGCCTGCTAGGGCTGCAACCCCAGCAGTTCGCGTAACTCACGCGCGGTGGGCATGCGCGCCGACACGCCGCTGTTGAAGTCGAAGGACTTGGCGCTGGCCAGCGGCCCGACGATCACCGGATCGAAGCCGGCATCGGTCACCAGACGCGCTGCCACCTGCAGCGCCGCCTCGTCATCCGCGGCCAGCGGGATGGCCAGTTTCTCGCCGCTGCGATGGGCCTGGCTGCGCAGGTTGTGCGCGGAGATGGCGTTGAACGCGCGCACCAGGCGCACGCCCGGCAGAAACTGCTGCGAGGCCAACCCGGCGCCCATCTCGACCGCTGCCTCGGCCATCGGACCATCGCGCCCCGGTCGTGGGTTGCCGGCGTCCAGCACCACCTTGCCGGCCAGCTCAGTGGCGTAGTCGCGGCCGACCTGCGGCGTCGCAGCATAGGGCACCGCCAACATGATCACCTCGCCAAAGGCCGCAGCCTCACGCGGGGTGCCGACGCGGGCACGCTCGCCCAGCTCCTCGGCCAGCGGCTGCAGGCGTTCGGGATTGCGCGAGGAAATCATCACCTCGTGCCCGGCTTCGACCCACAGCCGCGCCAGTGGGCTGCCGATATTGCCGGTGCCGATGATGCCGATACGCAAGGCTTCCGCCTGCACCAGTGCCGGGGCGCCGCCCAGCAGCACAAGCAGGCCAAGCGCGGCGGCGAAACGGTGAAGTAAACGGGGCATGCTGAGTTCCTCGGGCAAATGACGACGAAGAGCAAGCATAGAAAAACCAGACACAGTGACGAGCAACGATTCGCAACAGGGTGTTGCCCGCCAGCTATGCTTGAAAGGCGATACCGCATTGCAGTCGGCTACATGAGCCGAGGAGGTGGCAGTGACCCGAACGCATCCCCCCAGTCAATGACCTACTTCCCGGAGACACGACCATGAGCAAAAGCATGGATTCACACAAAGAAGGCAAGAAGAAGCCGCTGAAAACGGCGCACGAGAAACGCATGGCCAAGCGCGAGAAAAAGCACGGCCAGACCCTGCTCGGCAGCCACTCACCGGACGCCTGAGCTCCAACCTGCCGGCGCAGCCTTGCTGCGTCGGCCCTCCCCCGCCGCCAACACCCTCCAGGAAATTGCGCGTGCCGCCGGCGCCGCAAGGCACTAGAATCCGCAGCCTAAGTGATCGTCCGGCCGCCCCTGCGCGCCGCGACACCCTCTCACCTATCGGCCAGGAGACCCCAGATGGGCGCCCAGTGGAAAGCCAAACCCAAAGAAGCCGCCGCCAATGCCCGAGGCAAGATCTTCGGCAAGCTGGTGAAGGAAATCATGCTCGCCGCGCGTAACGGCGCCGACCCGGACATGAACCCCAAGCTGCGCCTGGCCGTGCACCAGGCCAAGAAAGCCTCGATGCCCAAGGACACCCTGGATCGCGCCATCAAGAAAGGCGCGGGGCTGTCCGGTGAAGTGGTCAACTACGAACGTACCCAGTACGAGGGCTTCGCTCCGCATCAGGTGCCGGTGATCGTCGAGTGCCTGACCGACAACGTCAACCGCACCGTCGCCGAGATCCGTGTGCTGTTCCGCAAGGGCCAGCTCGGTGCCTCCGGCTCGGTCAGCTGGGACTTCGACCACGTTGGACTGATCGAAGCCACCACCGAAGAGGGCGCTGACCCGGAACTGGCCGCCATCGAAGCCGGCGCCCAGGACTTCGTGCCCGATGACGAGGGCTCGACCCTGTTCATCACCGATCCGACCGACCTCGACGCCGTGTGCAAGGCGCTGCCGGAGCAGGGTTTCACCGTCAACTCGGCCAAGCTCGGCTACCGTCCGAAAAACCCGGTAAGCAGCCTGACGCCGGAGCAGATGGAAGAGGTCGAAGCCTTCCTCGAGGCCATCGACGGCCATGATGACGTGCAGAATGTCTATGTCGGCCTCGCTGGCTGACGCTCACGGGGCGCCCTGAACCGGCGCCCATATCAGGCAAGGCTTCAGCCCCTGTAGGAGCCCCGCCCCGGGGCGAAGCTTTGCAACGTGCGTTGTCCGGGTTCGCCAGAGACGCAATCAGTACAGTGCTTGCCCCATGCCAACCACCCTGCATATCGCTGCTGCCTGCCTGTTCGACGCACGAGGCCGCCTGCTGCTCGTGCGCAAGCGCAATACCCGATTCTTCATGCTGCCCGGCGGCAAACGTGAAGCGGGCGAAGACGCGCTGTCGGCGCTCGAGCGTGAGCTGCTCGAAGAGCTCGAATTACAACTGGGCGCAGACGCCCTGCAACCGCTCGGCCAGTTCCAGGCGCCCGCGGCCAACGAGGCCGATACCTGGGTGCAGGCAGACCTCTATCGCGCCGCCCTGCACCACGCGGTGCAGCCGGCCGCCGAGCTGGAAGAGCTGCGCTGGCTCGACACCACCCTGCCCCTGCCCGATGACCTGGCACCGCTGCTGCGTGAACAGGTGCTGCCGGCTCTGCAATGCCTGCCGTCCCTGTAGGACCGTGGCCAGCGACATCAAAAACCGCTCCCGGCCGTTTCTTGATCCACGACAACGCGGGTGACAACGCCAGCGATTAGGCTTCGCCGATAAACAGAACCATTCGCCTTGCCTGCAAACCCCACAGGAAACGAGGTTTGCCATGAGTATCACGTCCGCCCAGATCTGCCAGGCCGCCGACCAGTTGCAGGGTTTCGTCGGCTACAACGCCAAGACCGAGCAGTACCTGCTGCGTTTTTCCGAAGACAGCTTCGGCCTCGATGTACCGGCCGACACCATCACGCCCACTTGTGAATACGTCTGGCACGCCGACGACGGCGAGCTGATGCGCCTGGATCGCCAGCGTCTGGCCTGGCTACAGGAACAGCGCATCGATGACCGAGTGAATCTTAGCGAGCCGCTGCGCGTCTATCTGCGCCGCAGCGATTTGCCGGAGATCCGTGCGGAGCGGCGACGCCTGATGCCGGCCTGAGATTCAGCGTGTTTCGAGGCATTCGGTGCGCACCAACCCACCGGGACCACAACGGCGGGGTACCCCCGCCCTACGACACGACCGCTACCCCGTAGGGCGGGTGCAACCCGCCATGCCGGTTCTATCGGGCGACGCGCCCCGCCTCAGCCCAATAGCCGCACCGCGACAGCACCGAGGCCAACGCCGATCAGCAGCAGTACGATCCCACCCAGCCACAGCTTGCCCGCACTGGCCGCAGGTGGCGCGGCAAGGGGGGCAGGCTTGGCCTGAGCCGCACGCAGCGGATTGGCCGCCGCCGGCGCTGCCTTGGCGCTGGCACGCGCCGCCTGCGGCGCCGGGGCGATCTGCGTGGCGCCGCCAGCCGCCTTGGCAGCCAGCGCAGGCGGCAGGTCCGCCACGCGCATGAACTGGGTGGCATCCTCGTCGGGCGCATCACTCACGTTCACCTTCGGCCCGATCACCAGCAGCGTCACCGTGCCCATCTTCAACTGATCGCCCGGTTGCAGTACCGCGGTCCTGACCTTCTGCTGGTTGACCAGTACGCCGTTGGCCGAGGCAAGATCCTTGACCTCCAGCACGTCGTCCTTGAGAAAGAACTCGCAATGCCGGCGCGACAGCTCCAGATCGCTGAAGCACAACTCGCACTTGCTCGAACGACCGAAGGTCATCGAGCCGTAGATATGAAACTTGCGCCCCTGGTGCTCGCCCTGGATCACCTGCAGAAACCAGCGTGGCGCGGCAGCCTCGGGCCGGGTCGCGCTCTTCGCCGGGTCGACCAGCTGCAGCTCGACGGCGCCCAGGCGCAGGCGATCACCGTCACGCAGCTGAAAGCGTGTACCGACGCGCTGGTCGTTGACCCAGGTGGCGCCCTGACCGGCATCGCTCAGGTAGTAGTAGCCGTGATCCTGGCGGATCTCGGCGTGGAAGCTGGCGATTCCGGCATCGCCAAGCACCAGTTGGTTACGGCTGTCCTGACCGATGGTCAAACGTTCGTCGGTCAGCCAGACCGGCGCTTGGCGGTTATCCAGGAACTGCAGTCTGAGCATCGTGGTCGCCTCGGGTCAGTCGAATAGATTGTTCAGCAAGCGCTTGATCGGGTTCTGCTGGGCCGGCGGCGCGCTGCGCGGCCGACTCGCCGCCTGGCTGCTGCGCACGCGCTGCTGGTGACCGTCGTAGAGCGCCAGCAGGCGTTCGTTGTCGGGTTCGGCCTCCAGCCCCTGCTTGATGTGCTCAAGCGCCAGGTTGTATTCGCGCCGCGCATAGGCCGCCTCGCTCTGTTCGATGAAACGCTGCGCCACCCGGTTGATGCCGGCCAGGGCCAGCAGGTTGTCCGGTTCCCAGCCAAGCACCTGGCGGAAGTAATGCACCGCGCTGTCGTCCTCGGGCAGGATCAGCAAACCCTCACCGAGGCGTTGCTCGGCCAGGTCGAGATACTGCTGGATACGTGCCTGCAGCACGCGCTGCAGACCGTCGTTGGCCTTCTGGTTGCCCTCGTCCAGGGCCAGCGTCTGGCGAAAATAGTAGTCGGCGTTGTCTTGCGCCGGGGTCAGCAGGTGCCCCTCGCTCAAGCGCGTTTCAGCCAGGGCGAGCAACCCGGCGATGCGCTGCTGCAGCTGCCAGTAGTAGCCACCTGCGCTACCCACGGCTAGCAATAGCAGGCCAAGCACGGCCCAGGGCAGCCAGCGCCGCCGGGAGGGACGAGGCGGCAGGCTGACAGCCGAGCTCAGACGGGTCTGGTCCTGATCGGCGTCCTGCAGCTCATCGAGGCTGGCCAGCAGCACGTGGCAGTCGGCGAAGCGATCTTCCGGGTCCTTGGCCAGCATGCGGTCGAGTAACCACTGCAGCTCGCCCAGCGACTCCGGAAGCGGCGGCGCCTCTAACTGCAATTGATTCATCAGGGTCTGGGTGTAGTTACTGCCGCGAAAGGGGTTATGCCCGCTGAGCATCTCCAGCAGGATCACGCCCAGACTGTAGATGTCGCTGCGTGCGTCCAGCGCCTGACACTGCGCCTGCTCGGGGCTGCTGTAGGCCGGGCTGCCGACGGCAATGCCGGACTGGGTCAGCTCGCTGTCGAGCTGCAGTTCCTTGGCCACGCCAAAGTCGCTGAGCACCGCGGTGCCATCGTCGCGAAAGAGGATGTTGCCGGGCTTGATGTCGCGGTGCACCAGGCCCTTGTCGTGTACCAGTGCCAGGGCGCTGGCGATCTGCCGGACGATACGCAGCGCACGCGCCGGCTCCAGGCGCTGGCCTTTGTACTGGGCCAGATCACCGCCCGCCAGGTACTCCATGGCGAGAAAATGGCGGCCGTCGTCCAGTTGGTCGATACGGTAGATGGTGATGATCGAGGGATGCTGCAGGGAGGCGACGGTATGGCCTTCCTTGATGAAGCGCTGGGTGAAGGCTGCGTCCTCGCGGTGCAGCAGCACCTTGAGCGCCACCTGGCGTTGCAGCGCCTGTTCGGTAGCCAGATAGACCTCGGCCATGCCGCCTTTGCCCAGGCGGTGATGAATGCTGTAACCGGGTACGCTGATGGAAGGCTGACTCATGCGGCTCGACTGGCGCTCAGGGTTGAAGGGATTTGAACAGCTTGCGCAGCAGGCCGGGGGTCGGCGCTTCGCGGGGTTCGGTCGTCGGGCCAAGACCCAGGACGATGCAGCTGATATTGTCTCTGCCGCCATGGCTATTTGCCAGCCCCACCAGTTGCTCGACCATCGCCTCCAGCGTGTCCGCTTCGGCGCAACAGCGCTGGATGGCAGCGTCGTCCAGCTCGTTGGTCAGCCCGTCGCTGCACAGCAGCAGCAGTTCGTCCGGCGCCAGTCGGCCCCGCAGCAGACCGACTTCAGGCGCCTGCCCGACCTGCCCCAGGCACTGCAGAATCACGTTGCGGCGCGGGTGCTCACGCGCCTCTTCTGCGCTCATCCGGCCAACGTCGACCATGGCCTGGACCCAGCTGTGGTCGTGACTGAGCTGCTCGATATGTTCGCTGCCGATGCGATAGGCGCGGCTGTCGCCGACCCAGGCCAGCTCGAACTCATCCCCGTCCAGGCGCACGGCAACCAGGGTACTGCCCATGCCCGCCTCGCCCGCAACGGGCTGGGCCGCTGCTACGATTGCCAGATGGGCGGCATGCACCGCTGCAGGCAGCTCCTCGCCCTGTTGCACGGCGCCCACCACTTCCTCCAGCGCCAGGGCACTGGCCACCTCGCCACACGCGTGCCCGCCCATGCCATCAGCCAGCGCCCACAGCCCCAGATCGGGGCGGCAGGCCAGGGCATCCTCGTTGTGCGTACGTACCTGGCCGGCAACGCTCTGCGCAGCGAACACCACGGATACAGGGGAAGGCTGAGACACGCGGCGAATCCTTGAGCAAAATGCGATTGCCCATGATGCGGCGACGCGAACGGGCTGTCACCGCCCGCGAAGCCGTAAATGCGCAACCGTTAACCAAAATGCGATGGTTAAATAAGCCGCCAGATGCTTCCCGCCTGACCCCATGATCACACCGCGCTTTCGCCATCTTCCCCTGCAGTTGCGACCGCTGGTCGACAAGTTCTACCGCGACCACCGCTCGCCGATGCGCAGCCAGGCGGGGGATGAACTGTGGGTGGCGCAAAGCGCCAGCGAGATCGTCGCCGCCCTCAGCCTACGCCCGCTAGCAGGCGGGCAGTGGCTGACCGGCCTGTTCGTCGCCCCTGCGCTGCGACGCCAAGGCGTGGCGGCAGCGCTGCTCGGCCACAGCCTGGCGCTGCATCCCGAGCCCGTCTGGCTGTTCTGTCATCCCGAGCTGCGCAACTTCTATCAGCGCCTGGGTTTCGAGGACTGTCAAAGCCTGCCGACCGAGTTGGCCGAGCGGCTGACCCGCTATCAGCGCAACAAATCGCTTGTCTCGCTGCGCATCCACTGAGCAGCCTGTCGGCCTGGGCGAAAATACTGGCACTTTGCTCAGGAATGCCCCTTGCCATTAGCGGTCAAAGCTCTGCATGCTTGTTCCATAACAACGAAAAGAAATGCTATGGCTACCCAGACCGCTCGTATGCTGAAGCGCCTGCGCAACGATTTCCAGCTATCGATCATCACCCTGATGGGGCTGTTCGGGGTCATCGGCATCTCGCCTTATGCCGTCTACCGGCTGCTAAACGGCAACTACCTGGTCGGCATCGCCGACACCGTCATCGTCTTTTCCACACTGTTCGCCGTGCTCTATGCCTGGGTCACTCGCGACACGGTCAAGCCCGGTATCTACCTGGCGGCCGTGTTCTCTGTCGGCGCCACGCTGATCGCCATCAACCTGGGGGTCAACGGCCTGTTCTGGATCTATCCGCTGATCCTCTTCAACTTCTTCATGGTCACCCCCGGCAAGGCCCTGCTGGCCACTGCGCTGGTGCTGGTCAGCCTGGTCAGCCACGCTCTGCTGGTACCTGGCAGCGTGTTCGAAAGCCACTACCAGATGGTGTCGTTCCTGGTCACCTGCATGATGGCCAGCGTGCTCAGCTTCATCTTCGCCTTCCGCACCCGCAACCAGCGCGATCAGCTGCAATCGCTGGCCATTCATGACCCGCTGACCGGCGCACGCAACCGCCGGGCGATGAACGAAGAACTGAAGATCGCCATGGCCAGCCATCGCCGCCACAGCGACAGCTACGGCTTGCTGGTGATGGATCTGGATCACTTCAAACAGATCAACGACCGCTTCGGTCATCACGTCGGCGACCAGGTGCTGGTGGCCTTCGTCGAGCTGATCAAGCGCTGCTCACGCAAGGAAGATCGCTTGTTCCGCTTTGGTGGCGAGGAGTTTCTCCTGCTGCTGCCCAACACCGAGCTGACGGGCCTGCAGGCCGCGGCGCAGAATCTGCTCAGTTGGGTGGCGCAGGAGCTCAAAAGCCCAGGCGGCGCGGTGACCGTCTCGATCGGCGGCGCCATTCTGCACAGTGGCGAGCACTGGGAAGGCTGGCTGCAGCGCGCCGATGAATGCCTGTATCGCGCCAAGAGCGAGGGGCGCAATCGCGCAGTGATCGCCGATGCCCCGAGCGGCCCAAACAAGACTGCCGCTAGCCACTGAGGCGTCAGCGGCTGCGCTGTTGTTGATAACTACCACTGCCGGGCTGGCGCTCGATGATCAGCCCGCCCGGATATTCGGTGCTCTGGCGAATGCCCCCACGGCTTTCGCTGGAATAGCTGCCATAACTGCTTTCCTGACGCACGCTACCCTGCGGCAGACGCTGGCCACCGTAGAGATTGTGCTGCTGATAACTGGACGAGCCCGAGACGCTGCCACTGGCCCCTGGGCTGACGTAGCTCTTGGGAATGACGCGAATGGTCTGCGGCTGATCGGCGAACGCAGCACTGGCGAACGCCGTCGCCAGGATCAGGACAAGCGAGCGAATGAACATGAGCAACTCCCCTTCGAGTCAGGGCCAGACGTCACGCGCCTGAGCCGAAAATCATCATCACACCGGCTTTGACAGCAACGCGAGGGAATTTTCAGCGCTGATACGACAAAGGGTCAGCCGAAGCTGACCCTTTGCTGGAAATGGTGCCGGAGATAGGAATCGAACCTACGACCTTCGCGTTACGAGTGCGCTGCTCTACCGACTGAGCTACACCGGCGGGAAAACCTCGGCATTATGCGAGTTGCCACGCTCGTGCTCAAGTCGCTGCGACGTCAGCTGTCGAGCAGTTCGATGCGATCGTCGTGGATGCGGATCAGGCCCTGCTTGTAGAGGCCGCCGATGGCCTTCTTGAAGTTGCCCTTGCTGACCCGGAAATGCTCGGAGATCAGTTCCGGCGGGCTCTTGTCACCCAGCGCCAGCACACCGCCCTGCGCACGCAGTCGTTCGATGATCTGCTCGGCCAGGCCACTGGCGGCTTCGTGACCGATGGGCTGCAGGCTCAGGCTGATCTTGCCGTCGGCACGCAGTTCCTTGATGTAGCCCTTCTCGCGCATGCCGCTGCGGATGAACTTGAACAGCTCGTTCTTGTGGATCAGGCCCCAGTGCTTGCCGTCGATGATGGCCTTGAAACCGAGGTCGGTACGTTCGACCACCAGCAGGTCGACTTCCTGGCCGACCTGGTAGTTGGCCGGCACCTTGTCCAGGTGGCGGTCCAGGCGTGCGGTGGCGGTAAGGCGGCGGGTGCGCTTGTCCAGGTAAAGGTAGATCACGCAGTAGTCGCCGATCTGCAGCGGACGCTTCTCTTCGGAATGCGGCAGCAGCAGATCCTTGGGCAGGCCCCAGTCGAAGAACAGGCCGACGCGGTTGATATCCACCACCTTGAGGCTGGCGAACTCACCGAGCTGGATCTTCGGTTTCAACGTGGTGGCGATCAGCTTGTCTTCGCTGTCGAGGTAGAGAAACACGTTGAGCCAATCATCGACTTCGCTCGGCGTGTCCTTGGGGATGTAGCGCTTGGGCAGGAGGATTTCGCCATCCGCACCACCGTCCAGGTACAGACCGAAGTCGGTGTGCTTGACCACCTGCAAAGAATTCATCCGCCCAATCAAGGCCATCGCGTTTCACCTCACCAAAACAGCCGGCCATTCTACCCGAGTTAATCCGCGACCGGGCCGACGTCGTAGCGAATCGACGGCCGGTCGAATGGTGGTGTAAGTGACTGGGAAACAAGCCATAAGTTGCCGCGAAAAGCTGGCCAGGCGCAGCCTTATGCTATTCAACTGGGCGATTAACCAAGCAGAAAGGGGCTGCTTGAGGCATAATGGCCGGCCGCCCTTCTGAAAGAGATCAAGGTCATGGCCACCCTGCGCGTGAAGTCCTCCTCCAGCAAAGTCAGCAAACCCGCCCCAGCCGTGGAAACCCGCGAGTCCATCGAGGCGCAGATTGCTGCCTTCCTGCAGGGCGGTGGCGAGATCCAGCAGATCGCCAAGGGCGTCAGCGGCCAGACTTACGGCGGCACGCGCCAGATCACCATCAGCAAGAAGTGATCGCCTCGGGTGCGCATCGCGCACCCAGCCTCTCTCCAGCTTTACTCGCTCGCCAGCCCCAGGCGCAGCAACTGCCCTTTCGGCGCATCCGTCAGCACGTAGATATAGCCGTCCGGCCCCTGCCGTACGTCGCGCACCCGTGCGTTGAGCGATTGCAGCAGACGTTCCTCATGGACGATCTTGTCGCCATCGAGCTGCAGGCGAATCAGCGCCTGACCGGAAAGTGCGCCGATGAACAGGTTGTGCTGCCAGGCCGGGAAACGCTCGGCATCGTAGAAGGCCATGCCGCTGATGGCCGGTGATTTTTCCCAGACGTGATGCGGCGGCTCGGTACCAGCCACGGTTTTGCCCTTGGCCTCGGGAATCGCCAGCATCGAATAGTTGACGCCATGGGTCGCCAGCGGCCAGCCGTAGTTCTTGCCTGCCTCGGGAACGTTGATTTCGTCGCCGCCACGCGGACCATGCTCATGGGTCCACAAGCGGCCACTCCAGGGATTGAGCGCTGCACCCTGCTGGTTGCGATGGCCGTAGGACCAGATTTCCTCACGCGCGCCGTCGCGGCTGACGAAGGGGTTGTCCTCGGGGATGCGCCCGTCCGGGAAGATGCGCACCAGCTTGCCCTGCAGCTTGTCGAGGTCCTGCGCGGTGGGGCGATTGTTGTTGTCGCCCAGGGCGATGAACAGATGGCCATCGCGGTCGAACACCAGGCGCGAGCCAAAGTGCGTGCCACTGGACAGCTTGGGTTGTTGGCGGAAGACCACCTCGAAGCCTTCCAACGCCGTGGCGTCAGCCGACAGCTTGCCGCGCCCGACAGCCGTACCTGCCGCGCCGTCGCCCTCCTCGGCGTAGGACAGATAGACCAGGCGGTCCTCGGCAAAGTCAGGCGACAGCACCACGTCGAGCAAACCGCCCTGGCCGACGGCGAAGACATTGGGCACGCCGCGCAGCGGCTGCGACACCTCGCCCTCGGCGCTTACCCGGCGCAAGGCACCTGGCCGCTCGCTGACCAGATAACCCTGGCCATCCGGCAGAAAGGCGACGGCCCAGGGGTTGGCCAGACCTTCGGCGACGGTGTGAACGTTCAACGGCCCCAGTTCGGAGCTCAGTTGCCGGTCTTCGGCAAAGCTGTACTGATAACCGAACAGGGCGAGCAGACCGAGGGCTGCGAGGGGTTTCAGGCGCGGCATCGTGGCGTCTCCATGCGTCAGACAAGCGGCCATAGTGCAACAGCCCCTGAGCCGTGGCAGCCCCACAAAAGTTTCCTCAGGTTTCAGTCCGTCAGGTAGCGCTGCTCGATACGCTGGTATTCGCCGCTCTCTCTGAGCATACGAAGACCCTCGTCGAAACGCCGACGCTGTTCGTCCCGGCGAAAGCCGACACGGTATGGCGTCGGTGGGAAAATATCGAACCAGGCCAGTGGCTGGGTGACGTCGACCTGATCATCCACCTCGCGGTCCAGGTAGCGAATGATGCGCCTGTCGCCCACCACCACATCGGTGCGACCGCTGTAGAGCAGACGATTGCGATTGATCTGCAGCGCCTCCTCGCGATAACGCGGATTGTTCATGGCCATGCGCTCGAACTCTGGCCCCATCAGCAGTCGAGCACGCTGAAAGGCGCTGACCGCGTACTGGCCGAGGTCGGCGATCTGCTCGATGCGATAACCGCGCTTGGCCAGCGCCACCGCCACGTTCTGGTAATGGATGTAGACGTCCGAATAGAAGGCCTGCACGCCACTGCGCTCGTGAGTGGTGGTAATGGCGTCGATCTCGCCGCGGCGCAGCATCAGGTGCAAGCGCTCTATCGGCGCGTAATAGGCGGTCACTTCAAAACCGGCGTTGTGCGCAGCACGCTCCACCAATTCATATTCCAGGCCACGCGGCTCACCTTCGTAGACATAAGGCGGCTTGTGCGTGCCAAAGCCGACATGCAGCAGCTCGGCCGCAACCGTCAGGCTCAGGCATGCCAGCATCGCCCCCAGCCACCATCTGAGCATCTTCTACCCCACTATCGGTCCCGCCAGAGCATAGCCGCCTGGCCGCCTTCATAACCAGAGTGGATGCCGGCCGATTCATTCCGCTTTGCCCTATCGCGGCTAGACTGGCTGCACGCATTCTGCGCCTGCCTTCAGGAGATCAAGACCATGCTCAAAGCCGAATACCAACAACGCGGCCCGGTGCCGCAGGACGTGATCAGCGCGGTGCCACTGCAGTTGCCGGAACCCGCTGCCGGACAAGTGCGGGTCAAGGTACTGGCAGCACCGATCAACCCGTCCGACGTGCTGACCCTGACCGGCGCCTACGGCATGCTGCCGCCACTGCCGGCCGTGGGCGGCAACGAAGGCGTCGGCAAGGTCGAGGCGCTCGGTGAAGGCGTGAGCAACTTCAAGGTCGGCCAGACCGTGCTGCTGCCGGTCGGCTGCGGTACCTGGGTCACGGCTCTGAATGCGCCAGCGGAAAAACTCATCCCGCTGCCGGATGCCGACCCGCTGCAACTGGCCATGCTTACCGTCAACCCACCCACGGCCTCGCTGCTGCTCAGCGAATTCGTCGACCTCAAACCGGGCGACTGGGTGATCCAGAACGCCGCCAACTCCGGCGTCGGCAGCTACCTGATTCAGCTGGCCAAGCTGCGCGGTTTCAAGACCATCAACGTGGTACGCCGTGATTCGGCCGTTGCCGGCGTCGAGGCCGAGGGCGGTGATCTGGTGCTGGTGGACGGACCGGACCTGGCCAAGCGTGTGCGCGCAGCCACTGGCGGCGCCGAAGTACGCCTGGGGATCGACGCGGTCGGCGGCGTCAGCACCGACAACCTGGCCGCAGTGCTGGCCAACGGCGGTGTACTGGTGAACTACGGCATGATGAGCGGCCAGGCCTGCCAGGTCTCTCCCGCCTCCTTCGTGTTTCGCGACGTGACCCTGCGCGGTTTCTGGCTGGCCAAGTGGTTCCAGCAGGCCAGCCCGGCGCAGCAGATGAAGGTGTTCGGCGAACTGGTGCAACTGATCGCCAGTGGCAAGCTGAAGACCCGCGTCGCGGCGACTTATGACCTGGAGCACATCAAGGACGCCGTGGCGGCAGCCGCCAGCGGCGAGCGTGACGGCAAGATTCTGCTGGTGCCCTGAGGCTGACAGCGCGCCCTGCCTCCGAAGTGCACCCGGCGCCCCTTCTCCCATGGGGCGCCCTCTCTCCTACCGCCCCCAGCAGCGCACTGCCTGGGGCGAGTACGCCCTGTGCAGGGCAGTACCACTGCCATTCGCCTGCTTATGCGCAGCGCGAAGCTGCTCAGCCAAAGCAGCTCATATCTGTGAGGAATAAGGCAAAGTACTTTTTTCCGTGCTAGAACCTATGGGGTTGGTCATTTTATGGCCAATGGCCAATACCCCACTGACTCGCCGGACTGTCACTGATGAAAACTAAAAAAGACGCCGTAGCCCCCGCAAAGGAAGCCACCCTGGCCGATATCGCCGACAACCTGCTGGCACCGCCCGCGCTGCCGGGGCACAGCGTTAGCGGCGAGCAGTATCTGTATTTCACCGAACGCGATATCGAGCGCATCCTCGATAACCTCGATGGCCTGCGCAACATGGTGTTCCCGCTGGGCGAGCCGCTGGACGAAGGCGAGTCGAGCCGTATCCAGCAATTTCCTTCGGTGTGCCTGATCGGCCTTGGCCGCTGCGGCTCGAACATCGCCCTGGACGTCGCCTCCCTGGTCTACAACGCGCGCCAGTTCTATCTGGAAGAGTTTCACAGCGAAGCCACTGCCACCATCGAGCAGGCCTCACGCCCCAGCCGCTGGATTCGCAGCAACCTGCTGCGCGCGCCGCGCAAGAGCAGCAAACCGGTATTCCTGATCGAGCCGCTGGTGATGCTCGGCGACCTGGACAAGGACATCGCCGGGCGCATCCGCTTCTCGCGCAAGGGCGAGATGAGTGGGTTTCTCGACGATTACAGCAAGATGAAGATCATGGACCTGTCCGAGGTGCATGCCGGCGGTGCCGGCAACGCGCCGATCCTTGGTCAGTATCTGGCCAAGATCATCCTCAACAAGGACACCCAGCGCTTCTCCAACGAAGACTGGAAGTTCATCCACAGCTACCTGATCGACTCCTGCGGGATCAAGGCCAACCAATCGCGCTTGTACTTCTATATCTTCAGCGCCGGCGGCGGCACCGGCTCGGGCATGGCCTCGGAGTTCGGCCTGGCGCAGCAGTTCGCCTACATGAGCAAGACCTTCGATAGCAAAACGCCGGACGATGGCGAGGCCGAGCGCGAACGTGGTTTCGTCTTCGAACCGATCTTCACCAGCGGCATCTGCATCCTGCCGAACATTTCCGACCAGCGCAGCGAGATGTCCGAAGCCCTGCACATCAATGCCGGACGCCTGCTGTGCAAGTACCTGGCCGAGGAATGGGACTTCTCCTACAACTTCGACAACGAGCAGAACAGTGCCGAAAGCGTGATGCGCCGCATCCGCCCGTGGAACGCGATGATGCTCATTTCCAACGACATCATGCGTTACGCCGAGGAAAGCGGTGACGGCAGCATCCACAACATCGACGTGACCGCCATGGAGCGCCACGCCAACCAGTACATCTCGCAGCAGATCTTCAACATCCTCACTGCCCAGGCGGTGACCAGCGACTACGACCAGAACTACTTCCGCCGCGCCGGCATCGACATCGGCGAGACCATCCGCCTCGACGCCAACGACCTGTTCATGAGCCTGGCCGGCCCAGTGGCCGTGGCTTATGCCGAATCCGTGGTGCCCGAACAGCATGCCCAGCTGTCGGAGAAATTCCGCGTACTGGACAAGGAACAGAGCCCGCCGCGGCTGAACATCGACGACCTGTTCTTCCGCTCCATCGACCTGCCGCACTTCAACAAGGTCACCCAGGCCATCGAAGGCATCAGCCTGCTGCCGATCGAGTCCAAGCGCTATCGCCAGGCGCTGGAGCAATACAAGTCCAGCGGCTACGACGCCACGCAACTGAGCGACCTGCATTTCTTCAAGAACTGCTCCTCGGTGGTGTCCATCGTCTCGCTGCCCAAGGACTACAAGCTGTCCTACATGGACCTGAACCGCCTCAAGACCCACCTCAACAACCTCTTCCCCAACACCACGCTCAAGCGCTACGCGCTGGTGATCGGCGCCTCGGCCAACCTCTCGCTGACCACCCTGATCGTCAAGAGCCCGTGCCTGTCGGACGACTTCCTGACCCTGATCGTCGCCTACATCAAGCGCTGCTTCGCCCGCGACCAGTACCGTTTCGACGACAGCCTGGACGACGCCATGCTCGACTTCATCGTCTCCGAGCGCTTCAACGAAGCGCAGCTCGACGCCATGCTCAACGAGCACGAAGACCCGGCGAAGATCCTCGACACCAACTGGTATGCGATCAAACCGATGTACGAGAAGAAGTACCGCGAGCTGATCCACGACGCCGAGAAGTTCGTCTCGATCAACGACATCCGACTGACACGCGAAAGCGTCAAACAGGCGATCAAGTACCTGCGCGAAATCTATCGCCACCGCATCGGCAAGACCCGGGTGATCTCACTCAACGATTACGGAAAATAGGTGGTACGGGCGTGCCTGTGCTTCACTGACTAGGGCACTCATACTGCCGCAAAGCGGGAGATGGCTATGGAAGGACTGTCGATCCGCTTTCTCGCCGACCTACCCGAGCAGGGCCAGCTCCTGCTCAATTGCGAACACGACCCCTGGCTGGTGGCACTGTCCTACGTCATCGCCAGCGTCGGCAGCCTCAGCACGCTGACCATCGCCAGGCACCTCGATAACGTCCTGAGGCGCAGCATGCGTCTGGTCTGGGGGCTGCTCGGCGGGCTGTGCCTGGCCGGCGCCATCTGGTCCATGCACTTCATCGGCATGCTGGCCTTCCAGGCGCCTGTCGCCATTCGCTATGACCTCGCCACCACCGTGCTGTCGCTGCTGGTGGCCCTGGCCGCCTCACTCCTCGCCGTGTACTACATGGCCATGCCGCGTCCCGGCCTGAGCCGCCAGTTGCTGGCCGCCAGCATCATCGGCCTGGGTATCAGCGCCATGCACTACAGCGGGATGGCGGCGATCCGCTCGGAGGCTCAGGCCTACTACCACGGCGGCCTGTTCACCCTCTCCATCGTCATCGCCATCAGTGCCAGCTTCGCCGCGCTGCTGCTCAACCGCTACGTGCGCCACGGCTCGCAGCTTCGCCAACGCTGGATGAAGTATTCGGCGGCGCTGGTCATGGGCGCGGCGATCGCCTCGATGCACTACACCGGCATGGCCGCGCTCAACCTGGTGGTAGCGGACGGCACGCCGCTGCAGTTGCGCAGCGCCGACAACAGCGTGCAACTGGTGCTGATCGTCGCCTCCATCACCTTGCTGATTCTCAGCCTGAGCCTGGCCGCAGCCTGGATCGGCCGCAAGCTCGACGACAAGGAGCGCGACCTGCAACGGGTCAATACCCTGCTGGTGCAGCTCGATCAGGCCAAGGCATCGCTGGAGCAGGTGGCGCATTTCGATCCACTGACCGAGCTGCTCAACCGTCGCGGCTTCAACCGGGTGTTCGCCGCCACCCTGGAGGAACACGCGGTGACCGGCCGCAGCCTGGCGGTGATGTTCCTCGATGTCGATCACTTCAAACGCATCAATGACAGCCTTGGTCACGACGCTGGCGACGAGTTGCTGCGTGTGGTGGCACAGCGCATCCGCAGCGCGTTACGTGAGCGCGACATCATCGCGCGCTTCGGTGGCGACGAATTCTGCGTGGTCGCCAGCCTCGACAGCAACGCCGACCCACGCGCGCTGGCCGCACGCATGCTGGAGCACATGAAGGAGCCGATCAGCTTTGCCGGACGCAAGATCGTGATGACCACCAGCGTCGGCATCAGCCTGCTCCCCCAGGATGGCGGCAACGCCGACGAGTTGCTCAAGCATGCCGATCTGGCGCTGTATCAATCCAAGGGCAGCGGGCGCAACGTGGTGCATTTCTTCAATCCGCACCTGAAGCAGAAGGCCTCGTTCGAGCTGCAACTGGAAGAAGACCTGCGCCAGGCCCTGCAGCAGGACAGCGGCCTGACCCTGTTCTATCAACCGATCATCGATCTGCGCAGCGGCGCGCTGAGCAAACTCGAAGCCCTGGTACGCTGGCATCATCCGCAGCACGGCCTGCTGACACCCGAGCGCTTCATCGCCATCGCCGAAGCCAACGGTTTCATCGATCAGCTCGACAACTGGGTGCTGCGCCGCGCCTGTCTCGACCTCAACAGCCTGGATCAAATGGGTTATCCGGGGTTGAAGATCGCGGTCAACTGCTCGGCGCTGAACCTGGCCAACGATCAGTTGCCTGGCCGCATCGAGCAGTTGTTGAACGCGACGCGCTGCCCTGCTCACTGCCTGGAGCTGGAGGTGACCGAGAGCGCGCTACTGAGCAACATCAATCGCGCCATCGGCCTGCTGGAAAACATTCGCGCGCTGGGCGTCAGCCTGTCCATCGACGACTTCGGCACCGGTTATTCCTCGCTCGCCTACCTGCGCCGCCTACCTCTGGATACGCTGAAGGTCGACCGCTCCTTCATTCAGGACGTGGCCCACTCCAGTCAGGACCGCGAGATCGTCCACGCCATCATCGCCATGGCCCACGCCCTGCATCTGAAGGTCGTCGCCGAAGGCGTGGAAACCGCCGAGCAGCTGGCGTTCCTTCAGGAACGCGACTGCGATCAGGTGCAGGGCTATCTGTTCAGCAAACCGGTACCGCTGGAGGAAATCCTGGCCCGCTTCCCGCCGCATTACCGGCCGCTGGAACGGGTAGCGGCAAGGTCTTGAGCCTTCGCCCCAGAGCAAAGGCACGCCGCTGAAGCGCCTCCTACAAGCAGCTGTGCAGCCCTTGTGGGAGGGGCTTCAGCCGCGACCAAGGCACGCCTCGCACTCAAGCCCTGAACGCCTGCAACCAGCCCAGGCTGGCCTGCGTACCCACCTCGCCCGGCTTGTACTCGGCGCCCAGCCAGCCGCTGTAACCGCTGTCACGTAAAGCACCGAGCAGCGCGGGGAACGCCAGCTCGCCGGTACCTGGCGCGCCGCGCCCCGGCACGTCGGCGAACTGCACATGACCGATGCGCCCGGCCAGCAAGCGCATGCCTGCGGCCACGTCCAGCCCCTGACGCGCCATATGGTAGAGGTCGTACTGTGCGGCCAGATTCGGGTGATCCACTGCGCGCAGCAGCGCATCCAGATCCTCCGGCGTATTGATCAGAAAGCCCGGCATGTCGATCGGGTTGATCGCCTCCACCAACACGCGGATGCCCAACGTCGCGAAGGCCTCGGCGCTTTTGCGCAGGTTGGCAGCCAGGCAATCCAGCGCCTGCTCGCGGCTCACGCCTTCGGCCAGGCGCCCAGGCAGCACATTGATGCAGGCCGGGCGCGCCATGGCGGCGTAGGTCAGCGCCTCCTGCAGGGCGGCGTCGAACTCGGCCTGACGCGCCGGCACGCTGGCCAGGCCAGGACCGCCGGTCATCAGATCGCCCGCCGGCACGTTGATCAGCACCAGCGGCAAAGCGGTCAACTCCAGCACTTCTTTCAGGGCTACCGCTGGCAACTCATAAGGGAACTGAATTTCCACGCCATCGAAACCCGCCGTCATCGCCGCCAGCACGCGCTCGCGCAGCGGCAACTCGGTGAACAGCATGGACAGGTTGGCAGCGATCTTCATGGGCATTGCTCCCGTAGCAGTTCCACCAGGGTGGCCGGGTCGCATTCCAGGTTGCCCTGGCTGCCGTGCAGGCGCATCAACTGCGCGGCCAAGCCGCTCATGGGCGTGGCGCTGCCCTGCTCACGGGATAGTTTGACCGCCGTATCGAGGTCCTTGAGCAGCGTGCGCACGTGCCACTTGATCGGCTCGAACTGGCTGGCGGCCATCTGTGGCGCAAGGATCTGCAGCGGCTTGGAGTCGGCGAAACCACCGGCCAGCGCCGAGGCGATCAGGCTGGCGTCGACGCCGGAGCGCTCGGCCAGCGCCACCACTTCGGCGATCACCAGCGCGTTGCAGGCCACGATCATCTGGTTGCACACCTTGGTCACCTGCCCGGCGCCCACCTCGCCCATGCGCGTCAGGCGCTGGCCCAGATGCGCCAGCACCGGGCGCACGCGCTCCACGTCCTCTTCCCGGCCGCCAGCCATGATCGCCAGCGTGCCGGCTTCGGCACCCGGCGTACCACCGGAAACCGGCGCATCCACCCAGCGCATGCCAGTACGTGCCTCCAGCTCGGCGGCCATCTCACGGGTGGCCGCCGGCTCCAGGCTGGAAAAGTCCACCAGCAACTGCCCCGGCCGCGCGCCCTCGACGATCCCGCCCGGGCCGAACACCACCTCACGCACCACCTCGGTATTGGCCAGGCAGAGCATCACCACATTGGCATCGCGACACAGCTCGGCGGGGTTCTCCACGCGATGCGCGCCCTGCTCCAGCAGCGACGCGCATTTGTCAGGCGTGCGGTTCCAGAGGGTCAGCGGGTAGCCTGCGGCGAGCAGGCGGCGGGTCATCGGTAGGCCCATCAGACCAATCCCGGCGAAGGCCAGGGCGGGAAGCGTTGCGGTCATCGATCAACTCCAGGCAGTTCGTATCCAGCGCGCATCTTAACCCCGGAGTCAGTTGTGTGCTGCCGGGGCTGCATCGGCAACGCCGGACCACTATACTCCGCGCGCCTTCCCCGCTATTGAACCGGAGAATCCGACATGTTCAAGAACACCCTGGCGCTCGCCGCCGGCATCGCCCTGTCTGTATCTGCTGTATTCGCGCAAGCCGCCGACGTCCTCAAGGTCTCGGCCATTCCTGACGAAGCCCCCACCGAACTGCTGCGCAAGTTCAAGCCGCTGGGCGCCTACCTGGAACAGGAACTGGGCATGAAGGTGGAGTTCGTGCCAGTGGCCGACTACGCAGCCGTGGTCGAGGCGCTGGCCGCTGACCGTATCGACATGGCCTGGCTCGGCGGTTTCACCTTCGTCCAGGCACGCCTGAAAACCGGCAACGCCGTGCCGCTGGTGCAGCGCGAGCAGGACGCCGAGTTCACCAGCAAATTCATCACCTCCGACCCGGCGGTGAAGTCCCTGCAGGATCTGAAAGGCAAGACCTTCGCCTTCGGCTCGGTGTCCTCCACTTCCGGCAGCCTGATGCCGCGCTACTTCATGCTGCAGGACGGCATCAAGCCGGAAGACTTCTTCAGCCGCGTGGCCTACTCCGGTGCTCACGACGCCACCGCCGCCTGGGTACAGGCCGGCAAGGCCGATGCCGGTGTGCTCAACGCCTCGGTGTGGCAGAAACTGGTGGACGCCGGCAAGGTCGACACCGACAAGGTCAAGGTCTTCGCCACCACCCCGACCTACTACGACTACAACTGGACCGTGCGCGGCAACCTCGACGCCGACCTGCAGGCGAAGATCAAGGCCGCCTTCCTCGCCCTCGACCCGGCCAAGCCCGAGCAAAAGGCGATTCTCGACCTGCAGGCCGCCAGCCGCTTTATCGAGACCAAGCCCGAGAACTACGAAGGCATCGAAGAAGCCGCTCGCGCTGCCGGCCTGTTGAAGTGAGCATCGCCCTGCGTGGCGTGGGCCTGGCCCACGCCAACGGCAAGGTCGCGCTGGAAAACATCGATCTGCAGGTCAGCCCCGGTGAACGAGTGGCGATCATCGGCCCCTCGGGCGCCGGCAAGACCACCCTGCTGCGCCTGCTGGCCACCAGCCTGCAACCCACACGCGGCGAGCTCGACCTGCTGCAGCACAACCCCTGGCGTCTGGCTGCCCGCCAGCGCCAACGCCTGCGTGCGCGCATCGGCCTGATCCACCAGGCACCGCCTTTGCCACCGCGCCAGCGCGTGGTCACCGCCGTGCTGGCCGGCAAGCTTGGCCAGTGGTCATTGGCCAAAGGCCTGCTCAACCTGCTGCATCCGCTGGATGCCAGCGGTGCCCAGGCCGCCCTGGCGCGGCTGGACATCGCCGACAAGCTCTACCAACGCTGCGATCAGCTCTCTGGCGGCCAATTGCAGCGCGTCGGCATCGCTCGCGTGCTGTACCAGGCGCCAGAGTTGATCCTCGCCGACGAACCCGTCTCGGCCATGGATCCGGTGCTGGCCGGCCACACCCTGGCCGTGCTCAACCGCGAGGCCGCCGAGCGCGGCATGACCCTGCTCGCCAGCCTGCACGCCGTCGACCTGGCGCTGGCGCACTTCCCTCGGGTGATCGGCATCCGCGACGGGCGCATCACCTTCGACCTGCCGACCGAGCAGGTGCAGCCCGCCCAGTTGCAGGCGCTGTACGCCAACGAGCAGTTGCAGACCACGCCCAGCTCCCCCGTGCCGCCGCAACCGACGCATATCCCGCGATGCTGACCACCGCCCCACGCGACCCCGCCGCCCTGCCGCGCCTGCTGATCACCGTACTGGCGCTGCTGTTGTTGTGGCCGGGCCTGAGCCTGAGCGAGCTGGACCTGGCCGTGCTGGTCGATGGCGACAACACCCGCGCCATGGGCAACTTCCTCGCCGGCTTCTGGCCGCCTGCGCATGACGGCGAATTCCTCGCCCTGCTCGGCCGCGCCACCCTGGAAACCCTGGCCATCGCCACCGCCGGCATGAGCCTAGCGCTGCTGATCGCCGTCCCTGCCGCGCTGCTGGCCAGCCGTGCGCTGTCGCTGTCGGCCGTGCACCGTGGTGGCCGCCCGGCCTGGTGGGCAAACCTGGCGCGCTGGCCGGTGCGCGGCCTGCTGATCTTCCTGCGCAGCGTGCCGGAAATCGTCTGGGCGCTGCTGTTCGTCCGTGCCGTCGGCCTCGGCCCCACTGCCGGTGTACTGGCCATCGCCATCACCTACGCCGGCATGCTGGGTAAGGTGTATGCGGAAATCTTCGAGTCAGTCGATGCCCGCCCCACCCGCGCGCTACTGGGTGCCGGCAGCAGCCGCCTAAGCGCCTTCGCCTACGGCGTGCTACCCAATGCCGCCGGGGAAATGCTCTCCTACACCGTGTACCGCTGGGAGTGCGCCATCCGCGCCTCGGTGGTGATGGGCTTCGTCGGCGCTGGTGGGCTGGGCCAGCAGATCGACCTATCGCTGCGCATGTTCGCCGGCGGTGAAGTGGCCAGCATGCTGCTCACCTTCCTCTTGCTGGTGCTGCTGGCCGACCAGTTCAGCCGCCTGCTGCGCGCGAGGCTGACATGAGAGCCGGCAATCTGATCCTGCTCGCTGCCATTCTCGGCGCGGTGGCTGCCTCGTTCGTCTATCTGGGCATCGACCTCGGCGCCCTGGTCGCCGGCGACAGTCTGGCGCAGATGGGCAAGTACGCCAGCGGCTTCCTGCAGCCGGACTTCTCGGCCGCACACCTGCAGGCCATCGGCCGTGGCGCGCTGGAAACCCTGGCCATGTCCGCCATCGGCACCCTGCTCGCCGCCCTGCTCGGCCTGGCCCTGGCACTGCCGGCCGCCGGGCGCTTCGGCGGCGTCGCCCTGCACCTCACACGCCTGCTGCTCAACGCCCTGCGCGCCATCCCCGAACTGGTCTGGGCGGCGCTGATGGTGCTGGCCGCCGGTCTCGGCCCCAACGCCGGCACCCTCGCCCTGGCCCTGCACACCGCAGGCGTGCTCGGCCGCCTGTTCGCCGAAGCGCTGGAAAACACCCCACGCGAGCCGGCCGACGCCATCCGCGAAAGCGGCGGCGGACGCATGCTCGCCTTCTGCTACGGCACCCTGCCCGGCGTCTGGCCGCAACTGGTGGCGTACACCCTGTACCGCTGGGAGAACAACATCCGCATGGCCAGCGTGCTCGGCTTCGTCGGTGCCGGCGGCCTGGGGCAGATGCTCTACGTGTCGCTCAGCCTGTTCCAGGAAGCCCAGGCGGCCACGGTGATCCTGGCCATGCTCCTGCTGGTGCTGGCAGTCGATGCTCTGAGTGGCTGGGCGAGGCAGCGCTGGGTGAGCTGAGCCGGCAGCGCGATATCGATATTCTCCTTGCCGCTTGAGCGCGCAGCGGGCATTTGTCTGGACCTACCACGGCAGACATTGAAAACGCTCGAGGCTTGAGCCAGCATGCATAGCCCATGGCCATCATGCATCGCCAACTCACGCAGATGCCTGGCCATGAGCCAACAGACCTTTTCCCGACAACAGGATGTCGTATGCGCGCTCTCAAATACCTTCTCGTCGCCAGCCCACTGATCATTGCAGGCTGCGCCAGTCAGCCTTCGCTGCCACCACCGGAATTCCCCGGCATCGAACAATCCGACAAGATCGTCATCCACGATCAACGCCCCAGCAGTGAAAGCGAGAAGGAGATCTTCAGCCTGCTGGTCACCAGCAGCGCCTATGCCATCTACCGCATGCCGGACACCGCCACCAAGCCCACAGGCCCACGACTGCTGGCTCACCGGGCTTATGAGGCCTTCCCGGAACTGGGCAGCCAACCCGCCATCAACGTTCATCACTTCGTGACCTACGCCAACCTGCAATCGCAATTGCGCAAAAGCTCGCTGGTCGCAGGGCTGACCGGCCCGATTGGCGTGGCCATCCTCAGCCGCCAGGAACTACCTGTCGGCGAAGTCCTGACAACCCGGATCGACAGCAGCATCTTCGACAAAACTGCAGGGGACGAGGAATACACCCGCGCCTTCTTCAGCGCGGAAGAAAACCCCGAGAAGTCGCCGGTCAACCTCATCTACATCGATGCGGAAATGCTCGGCCAACGGGTTGCCAGCCGCTGCCTGGTTCCGCCGATCAAGGACAAGCCCCATCTATTCCTGGTCGAGGCGATGGACATGTGCATCACCAACCACCTGGCGCTGTATCGCAACGACTCTGCGAAGGAAACGGCCGCCAAGTAGCTCAGCATCGAGCCGGACAGGAGCCTGTCGAGAGATGGGTTTCTGCTTTGGCAACCTGCGATGTGCCTGTTCGCCTAGACGTTCCAATGGCCTTGCTGCTGATGCTGGCGGTGGATGGGTGACAGGCTGCAATCGGCCCAGGCCGTGTAAAAACACAGCAAGCGATGGCAATCAACTGGCGGGGGATTTTCTCGGTGCCCAGAAGGCCGTCGGAGGCCCGATCAGGTGCAATCGGTGATTCTTTGCTATGCGGCACTTTAGACCTCGGCGCGCCTGCTGGAGGGCGGCAAGAGCCGTAAAACAGGCCTCAGGCCTTCATCGCGGCCATCAGGGCACCGCTGCCCAGCAGGTTCAACACGCGTTTGAGATTGTAGGCGAGCACATGCAGGCTCATCTCGGTGCTCACCCGGTCAAGCGTTCTGGTGAGGAAATGGGTGGCACCCATCCAGGATTTCAGCGTGCCGAACGGGTGCTCGACCGTCTGACGGCGGATTCGCATCATCTCGGGCGCTTGATCCAGACGACTCTGCATCGCTTCGAGCACTGCTTCATGCTCCCAGCGGCTCACTCGGCGTGGCTGTGGACTCGGTGTGCACTGCTCTTTCAGCGCACAACCTTGGCAATGCGAACTCCAGTAACGGTGCAGCTTCAGCCCTTTCTCGACACTAGAGAAACGCCAGATCAGGCTTTGCCCAGCCGGGCATCGGTACTCGTTCTTTACTGCGTCATAGATGAAGTCACCTTTGCCGAAGCGGCCCGCCGCTGTCGCTCCTGAGGTCAGCGTCTTGGGCACGAAAACGGTGATTCCGGCCTCATGGCACGCCAGGATTTCTTCGCCTTTGAAATACCCTCTGTCTGCGACCGCCGAGAGCTTTTCGACACCCATGGCCTCTCGTGCTTGCTTGGCCATGGCGCTCAGTTGATCGCGATCGACCCCGTCGTTCGTGACCTCGTGCGTCACGATCAGGTGGTGCTTCGCGTCGACCGCCGCCTGCACGTTGTAACCGACCATTCCGCTGCCCCGCGTCTTCATCGAACGGGCATCGGGATCGGTCAGGGAGATCTGCTTATCCGGGGTTTCGTTGAGCTGAACCTCGATTTCCTTGAGCTCCTGCAGCTTAGTTTTCAAGGTCGCAATCTTGTCGTGAAGGCGTTCGGCTTTGACCTGCGCCACGGCAGGTTCCTGACGATCTGCGGTATCGAGTGCCGTCAGGTAGCGGCTGATGCTGGATTCGATTTCTTCCATCCGCCGTTGCAGCTTGGCACTGGTGAAGTTGCGGTCGCGATTGTTGACCGCCTTGAACTTGCTGCCGTCGATGGCCACCAGCGCCTCGGCGAACAGACCGAGCTGCTGGCACAGCACGACGAACTGCCGACAGACGCCGCGGATGGCCTTGCCGTTATCCTTGCGGAAGTTGGCGATGGTCTTGAAGTCCGGCATCAAACGTCCGGTCAGCCACATCAACTCAACGTTGCGTTGAGCCTCGCGTTCGAGACGGCGGCTGGACTGGATGCGATTGAGATAGCCGTAGATGTAGATCTTCAGCAGGTCGGCAGGATGGTAAGCGGGGCGACCTGTTTCAGCCGGGACGACGCCCTCGAAACCCAACTGGCCAAGGTCGAGTTCATCGACGAAAACATCGACCACCCGCACCGGGTTGGTGTCCGCCACGTAGTCATCCAGGCTCTCGGGAAGCAGCGCGCTTTGGCCTCGATGCTCTCCCTGGATAAAACGCTTCATTGGCGCCCCCGCTGATTTCGAACCCATCAAATCACAGCAAGGTCGATGCCAGAGTTTTTTACACAGCCTGGGCCGATAGCAGCCATCCCCAATTAGTCCAGCTACTCCACCCTCTCCCATCTTTCAGCGTAAAGTCGCCACACCCTGCACCTGCGGTTTCCGCTCAGACGAATGGGGTCGAACAAGGACTCACCAACATGGACCGTTTACGCAGCATCGTCTCCGCCTTCGCGCTCTGCCTGTTGCCTCTCGCTCATGCCGATACGCGCCAACCTCAGCCCTGCAACGCTGCATTGCTGGACTCACTGGCCACCCAACTGGGACAGCAAGGTTGGACGCCCCCTGATGGGCGCGGCGACGGACCATTGCTGGCGGCCGCCTGCAAGCCCTGGCCGGATGATCCGGCGCTGTCCGTGGTAACCCTGGCTTACCGTGACGCCGAGGACGCCACGCCAGCGGGCGAGCGCAATCTCAACTGGCTGGTGGCGAAGGTGGACGCGCAGAGCGGGCAATTGCGCGAGCGCTATGACGACTACCTTGGCGAAGATGCCGCACTGGAAATCGATGCCGGTAGCCTGTGGCTGGATACCGCGCGTTATCACCTTGCACCAGGTGTTCGCGTGTTCGGCGTGGTGGTGCGCAGTGTCGCTCGCGGGGCGAGCTGTCCGGATGCCGGCTTCAATGACCTGCTGACGCTGGTGGTGCCGCAAGGGCCTCGGCTGAGGCCGGTGTTTGCCACCTATCTGTACTCGTGGACGACGGTAAAGGGCGTGGCCTGCGCACTGGATGGTGATTTCGAGTCGGAGCAGGCCGACCTGACGCTGAGCCTTGGGCCTAAGCAAGCCCACGGTTACGCCGACCTGGTGGTAACCGCTCATATTCGTGCTGGCCGGCAGGAGCCCGTGCTACGCAAGGTCAGCACCACCGTCCGCTACGACGGCAAGCACTACCCGTTCGATCAGTTCTCGATGTTCTGGGCGAGAGAGCCGCAGCCGTAACGACGAACAGGCAAGGACAAGCCAGCGCCCCACTGCCGTCTAGACTCCTGATTCTCAACCCATGGTGGGAGACTCAGGATGACCAGCAAGAACACCATCTGCCTCTGGTACGACCACGACGCACTGGAGGCTGCGACCTTCTACGCCAAGACCTTTCCCGACAGCGCCGTGCTGGCGGTACACCATGCGCCCGGTGACTACCCCAGTGGCCAGCAGGGCGATGTGCTGACGGTGGAGTTCAGCGTGATGGGCATACCCTGCCTGGGCCTCAACGGCGGCCCGGCATTCCAGCACAACGAGGCGTTCTCGTTTCAGGTGGCGACCGACGATCAGGCCGAGACGGATCGCCTGTGGCACGCAATCATCGACAATGGCGGCCAGGCCAGTGAATGCGGCTGGTGCAAGGACAAATGGGGCATCTCCTGGCAGATCACCCCGCGCATCCTCAGCGCCGCCATCGCCAGCCCCGATCGCGCAGCAGCCAAGCGCGCCTTCGAGGCGATGATGACCATGAGCAAGATCGACATCGCCAGAATCGAGGCGGCGCTGAAGGGCTGATTGCCGAGATGGATCAGACGCGGGCGTTCTTCTTCTGCAGGATCAGCGACGCTTCGTTATAGGCGCTCTGGAAGGCGTCGCTGCCGATCCAGGTGATCGCGGCGTCTTCGTCTTCATCGTGGAAGATGCCGCGGTAGACGATCAGCAGACCCATCATGAAATCGGTCGCGGCCTCTTCCGACTCCTCGGCGACCACCAGCTCCAGCACCGGGTACTGCAGGAATATCAGGCACAGGGCGAGCAGGCTGATGCCTTCGCCGGCTTTCATCGCCTGGAACAGGTCATCGAAATGCGCGGGGTCGAAGCCGTTTTCCTCGATGTCCTTGAAATCGAAGGTGCTCAGGTCGATCTCGACATCATCGAACGGCTCGTTGATCAACGGATTGGCGAGAATCGGATGGACGACATTGGCCTGCGCCTTGGGCTTGCCCATGCGGTTCTGCCTGGCTTTGGTTTTGGCCCGTTGGGCGCGCTTCTTCTGTTTGTCTGCGGAGGCCATGGGGCGTTCCTCGTTCGGTACAGCCATGTGCATGGCGCGGAAAGTTCAGGCGCCATTGTATGCAGTCTTGGTCATGGCCTGCGGCTGAATTTGCAGACGGAGAGTCATGCATTGAAGAACGGGCTTGCCTCTTCGACTTCCACCTGTTTTCTTCGGGATGCATGAATGACGGGAGCCTGACCATGACGGACCGCGAACAACTCCACCACGACGGCTATGCGTTGCTGCGCCAGGCGGTTCCTGTCGGGTGGCTGGGTGGGTTGCGCACCCGGTTCGATGCGGGCATCACCCCCTCGGATCAGTGGCCGGTACCGCGCGGCGCAGACTGGCATCACTCGCTGCTGGATGACGACGCCATGATTCAGGCCGTGTGCCGCCTGCCACAGCTGCTGGCAGTGGTCAGTGAGCTGATCGGCGAACGCTTCTTCCTCGCCCAGGTGGAGGGCCGCGAGCCACTGGCTGGTGGCGGTCATCAGCAACTGCATCGCGATCTGTCGGCGCAGCGCCCGGGCGATATCGCCAATGCCATGGTCTACTTCGATGACTACGGCCCCGGCAACGGCGCCACCCGTATCATCCCGAGCAGCCACCGTCCGCCTGCCGGCGAGCCACCCTTCGACTTCAACGACGAGTCCCGCTCAGTGCAGCTTGCGGGTACGGCCGGCGACATCCTGGTGTTCGATGTGGACCTGATACACGCCGGCAGCCTGAACCGGCTCGGCACACGTCGCCGCTCGATCCTGATCAGCTACTTCGCCGAGCCACTGTACGCGTCCTATCTGGAGACGCGCAGCCTGCGGGGAATTCGCATGGACGCGAGCGAACGCTTCGAACCTGCGGATTTTCCCCTGAGGCAGGTGTGAGCAAGGCGGTTGCTCGTGTCAGCAGGCGACACTGGCGTCTCTCGCCGGCGGCAGGCCGAACAGCCTGCGGTACTCCCGGCTGAACTGCGACACACTTTCGTAACCCACCGCGAACGCCGCACTGCTGGCGGTGGCGCCCTCCCCTGTCATCAGGCGACGCGCCTCGATCAGTCGCAGCTGTTTCTGAAATTGCAGCGGCGTCAATGATGTCTGGTTGCGAAAGTGGTGATGAAACGATGACGGACTCATACCGGCCACGGACGCCAGATGCTCCACCGGCAGCGGCCGGGTGAATTCGGTGCGCAGCACCTTCACCGCCCGAGCGATGCGCTGCGCATGGCCGTCCGGCCAGCCCAGGCGACTGATCGCCGGGCCATGCCGGCCAGCCAGCAACCAGTAATGCAGTTCGCGCACAAGCGAAGCATGCAGCACCGTCGCCGAAGCCGGGCGCTCGAGCAGTCGCATCAGGCGTAGTGCCGCTTCGGCGACTTCGCTATCGGTCGGTTCGATGCGGATGGGCTCCAGCTCCGCACTCGGCACCGCCTTCATCTCCTCCATCAATTCGGTGAGCAGCGCAGGATCGAGGTCGATCACCAGCGAGATGTACGGGACCTCGTGGCTGGCCTGGATGATCTGGCTGACCGTCGGTACGTCGGCGGTGATCAACAGCGAATCACCGGCGCTGAAGTTGAAGCTCCGGGTGCCCATCATGACGCGCTTGCTGCCCTGCAACACCAGGCAGGCCAGAGGCCGGGTGATGGCGTAATCCAGCCCGCTGGGCTCTGACGTGCGAATGATGGTCAAGCCGGGAATGGGCGTTTGGGCAAGCCCGCCGGGTTCGCCATGTCGATTCAGATAACCGCGCACAACCTCAAGCAGCGCTGCGCTCATCGTAGGCTCCTGATGCTGATCCAGAGCATGTCTTTTCCTCTTGGAGAAATAGGCAAAAAGCGTCGAGGTTTCGGTAACGACGGGGTTGCGCCACGAGCCACACAATGAAATCCCGTTCACCCATGAGAGGATTTTTACCATGACCAAGATCGCCATCGTAACCGGCTCCAGCCGTGGCCTCGGCCGCAACACTGCGCTGAATATCGCGCGTCAGGGCATCGATGTCGTCGTCACCTATCACAGCCAGGCCGACACCGCACAGGCCGTGGTTGCCGACATCCAGGCCCAGGGACGCAAGGCGGTCGCTCTGCAGCTCGACGCAGGCGACGTCAGCACCTTTCCGGCCTTCGTACAACGCCTGCGCCAGGCACTTAACGAGACCTGGCAACGCGATAGTTTCGACCACCTGATCAATAACGCCGGCCATGGCGACATGGCCTCGATTGCCGACACCACTGAAGCGCAGTTCGATGCCCTGGTGAACGTGCATTTCAAAGGGGTGTTCTTCCTCACCCAGGCGTTGCTGCCACTGATGGCCGATGGCGGTCGTATCGTCAATATCTCGTCCGGGCTGACCCGCGTGTCCTATCCCGGTTTCTCCGCCTACTCGGCGGTCAAGGGCACAGTGGAAGTGCTCAGCCTGTACATGGCCAAGGAGCTGGGCAGCCGGGGTATCGCAGTCAATACAGTGGCGCCCGGCGCCATCGAAACGGATTTCCTGGGGGGAGCCGTACGTGACATGCCGGACCTGAACAAGGTGTTCGCGGACATGACGGCGCTGGGTCGGGTCGGCGTGCCGAACGATATCGGCCCGATGATCGCCAGCCTGCTCGGCGAGCAGAATCGCTGGGTCAACGCCCAGCGCATCGAGGTATCCGGCGGTCAGGCGATCTGATCGCCCCGCTGCGACCGGACAACCCGGTCGCAGCGATATCCGCACGCCCTAGCCACGCGACGGTTGCCCAGCCATGCGCGCGTATCAGCTCCAAATAGCGCCGCGCGCCCAGCCCGTGTGGCCGGTTGCTGCTCCAGACGATATCCACCCACAGACGCAGCTGGTTGGCCATGTTGTCGAAGGCCACCGCCCGCAAGTTGCCCGACTCGATAAGGGCGGCAACCAGCGGATGCGGCAGATACGCCCAGCCGAGCCCGACCTGCACCAGATTGAGGGTGGCCAGGTCGCTGTCGGTGAGCCACAGGTGATGAGACAGAATCATCTGTGGGTCGGTCGCCGACGGTGAACCGGCCGCGACGATGATCTGCCGCGCCTCGACCATCCCTTGCGCCTCCATCCGCCTGAGGTAATCCGGTGCCGCTACCGCTGTCAGTCGCTGGCTGCCGGCTTCGAGAAAGTTTTCCCGCTCATCGATGCCGGGGCGCTCGAACACCAGCGCCAGGTGGACACTGCCTTCGTGCATCAGGCGCACGGCTTCGGCCTGCGAGGCGGAGCGCACCTCGACCTCCAGCAGGGGGAATTCGTTCGCCAGGTCGATCAGTGGCGCAGACCTGGCCATCGATCAGGGCGTTTCAGCCGGTCACTGATCGTCGCGACGTTCGTAGCGGCGCTGGATACGTGTCAGCTCACCCGTATCACGCAGATGCTCCAGCGCTCTGGCCCAGTTGGCGACCAGATCGTCGTCGCTGTCGCGGCTGAAGGCGATATACAGCGAGGAGCGATACAGCTCGATGAGCACCCGCCTGAGGGTGCCCGGGGCAATGCCAAGTAGGCGACTGTAGTAGGCCACGCCGGCATCGGTGTCGCCGATGATGACCTCGGTACGACCGGCCAACAGCATGCGGTAGAGCTGCTCGCTCTCCGTTGCGCTCGTGTCGAGGTTGTCGAACCCCATCGACGCCAACATCGTTGGCACCAGGCCGGCGTGCCGGGTGGTTATGCGCGGGGCATTCAGCAACTGCTCCAGCGTGTGGATCGGCTGCGCTGCAGCGGCCAACTGGTAGGGGTAGATGGACTCCTCGGCGATGGGCCCGACCCACTTGAATTAGGACTCGCGCTCTGACGTGCGAAACATCGAGTACATGATGGTTCTGGGCTGAGTCTGCAGGACACGAGAGGCACGCATGCTGGGTCTCATCCTGATCTCGAAGTCGTCGCCGGTCAGCGCCATGATGGCCCGCACCACTTCCGTGGCCATGCCGGTGATGTGCTCGTTCTCCCGGTAGTTGTAGGGTGCCCACTCCTCGGTGACGAGCTGATACGTCTCGGCCTTGGCAAGCGCCCCCATCAGCAGGCAGAGCAGCGCGGCGATGAGTATCGAGTGCTTCACGGGCTGTACCTGCTGGAGGGGATGCGATTCAAGAGCGGCTCTGATCAGGGTGGCTCGGCAAGCATAGACGCTATGCCAATGTTGCAGCCTCATGGCCAGAGCCGAAGGTTAAAGTTAACCTTGAGCTCACCACACTCCTGCCACGGTGATACACCCAGATGAAGATCGGCGAACTGGCGCAACGCACAGGCCTTGCGGCCTCGCGCATTCGCTTCTACGAAAGTATCGGCCTGCTCAAGCTGGTGCAGCGCCAAGCCAACGGCTATCGCAGTTACCCGGAACAGGCTGTGCTGGTGCTCAACCTGATCACCACCGCACAGCAGGCCGGCTTCAGCCTGGACGAGTTGCGCGCCCTGCTGCCGCAGGATCTGGCGCAGTGGGAACACGGCAAGCTGCTCGATACCCTGCAGGCAAAAGTGAAGGACATCGAAGCGCTGGAGCAGCGCCTGGCACAGAGCAAGGCGCACCTGCTGGCACTGATCGACGAGATCGAAAGCAAACCGGACGATATCGACTGCGCCACCAACGCCAAGCGGGTGCTGTCGAAGATGAACCTGGGCGAGCCGAGCGAGACGCCCAAGCGCGCGAAGAAATAAGCGAGTGCTCGCTATATCCGTAGGAGCCAGCTTGCTGGCGATCTGCTTGAAAGCACAAAGCATCGCCGGCAAGCCGGCTCCTACGAAAAGCGTTGGCGGCGCGGCCACGCTTCGACGTCGCGTGCGAAACCCATTGACATTAAAGTGAACTTTAAAGTTAAGGTCACCTCTGGCTCAACCGAGGAAGCCCCCATGACCCTGTTCGATCCCCTTGTCCTGCCCAACGGTTCGACCCTGCCCAACCGCATTGCCAAGGCGGCGATGGAAGAGAACATGGCGGATGCCGACCACGCACCGTCCGAGCATCTGATGCGCCTCTATCAGGCCTGGGCCGAGGGCGGTGCCGGCCTGCTCATTTCCGGTAACGTGATGGTCGACAGCCGCGCCATGACCGGCCCCGGCGGCGTGGTGCTGGAAGACGACACGCACCTGGCCCGATTCGAACGCTGGGCACGTATCGGCCGCGGCAAAGGGGCGCAATTCTGGCTGCAGATCAACCATCCCGGCCGGCAGATGCAGTCCAACCTGGGCCAGCCAACCTGGGCGCCTTCGGCCGTAGCGCTGGAGCTGGGCAACTTGTCCAAGCGTTTTGCCACGCCGCAGGAAATGACCCCGGCGGTGATTCAGGACGTGATCGAGCGCTTCACCCGCACCGCGCAGTTGGGCGAGCAGGCCGGCTTCACGGGCGTGGAAATCCACGCGGCGCACGGCTACCTGCTCAGCCAGTTCCTGTCGCCACTGACCAACCAGCGCAACGACCAATGGGGCGGCTCGCTGGAAAACCGCGCGCGCCTGCTGTTGGAGATCGTCAAGGCGGTGCGTGCCGTGGTGTCGCCGGGCTTCGCCGTGGCGGTCAAGCTCAACTCGGCAGACTTCCAGCGCGGCGGCTTCAGCGCCGAGGACGCGCAGCAGGTGGTACGCCTGCTCGACGGGCAGGGCGTGGATCTGGTCGAGTTGTCCGGTGGCAGCTACGAAGCGCCGGCCATGCAGGGCCAGGCCCGCGATGGGCGCACCCTGGCGCGCGAAGCTTACTTCCTGGAATTCGCCCGTGAGATTCGTGCGGTGGCGAGCATGCCAGTCATGGTCACCGGCGGCATCCGCCGTGCACCGGTTGCACAACAGGTGCTGGATAGCGGCATCGAGATGGTCGGCATCGGCACGGCCCTGGCCATCGACCCGAACCTGCCGCGCGACTGGCAGCTCGGCCTCGGCAGCGCTCCCCAGCTGCCGCCGATCACCTGGAACAACAAGGTGCTGGCCTCGCTGGCGAACATGGCGGTGGTGAAGTACCAGCTGCACCAACTCAGCCAGGGCCGGGACTCCCAGCCCGGCGTATCACCCTTGTGGGCGCTAGTGACGCAGCAGGTGAAAGACCTCTTCCGTACTCGCCAATATCGCCGTCGGATGGCGCGGCGCGCGGTGCGGTAAGCCCCCAGGAACCTCGGGTTTCAGCAGCCCGGCCAACCTGCGGCGCATGTTCAAGGCGCTGACCGGGTTGACCCCTGCGCAATATCGCCAGCAGTACGGGCGTCAGTAATACACAGAGACTTGAAACTGGGTTTCCTGCCAATTCTCATCACTGAATATTTCAAGATGATTCAAAACGTCCCAGAAAGGAAACGACAAAACGAAAATCTCACCGTTCGTTGCATTAAAAGAACAGTCCTTTGCCAAATCCCCGGTTTAATAAGCTTGCTAACGAGGCGTATAAACGAACTGCGACATTTAGCCGCATTCGTATTACGAGGAGACAAGCATGAACGTGATCGTGCATGAACGTGACAGCGAACATCTTTCCCGTGAAGCCCGTGCCATGGGGATGGTGGCCTGGGATGTGATCCAGAATGGAGAGCTGGTCGGTATCTTCCCGTCCCAGGACGAAGCCGATGCCTACCGCAAAGCGCTGGAAGACGCGCAGCCGCAAGGATAAGCAGAGGCTGTTGCCGTTTCGATCGAAACGGCAACAGCTTCAGACAAGCGCTCAGCCCAGCGCACCCTGCGCCCTCAGCCGAGCCACCGAAACTACCCCGCCAGCAGGCCGCAAGCCCCGACAATCGCTCGACGGCCAATAACGCAGGCACCGCACCACCTGCTGCCAGAACCTCGAGCGTTCAGGTGCATACCTCGGCAACTCGCGCGGCAGTAACAACTGCGATGCCAGATAGCCGACCTCCATTTCGTCGTGCTCGTGACTCCCAGGCGAGCTGCGTGCATCGCCTGCTTCAACATCAGCCCAGACGTAACGACGTTCAGATCGAATGTTCATCAGTTCGGCCCTCTTACAGATCAAGTACCAGGGGCTGCACGCCATCTTCACCCTGTGCCGGCACCGCGCAGCAGATCAGCACACTATCGCCTTCCGGCAGCTCGGCTGGCGGGGTCGGGTAATGCACCTGGCCGCTGATCAGGCGCGTCTTGCAGGTGCCGCAGGAACCGCCACGGCAGCTGAATTCGGGCGTCAGGCCACGGTTTTCCGCCAGTTCCAGCAGGCTGCCACTGCCCGGCGTCCACCGCGCCTCCTTGCTCGAAGTGGTGAAGTACACCGGCACTGGCTCGGTTGCCGCTGGCGGCTGCACGAAGGTCGTCACCTGCCCATTCGTGCGACGCTTCAGTGTCGAGGGGCCAAACGCCTCGGCGTGGATGCGTGCATCGGCGATGTTCAGATCGCGCAAGCCATCGTAGATCGCCTGGGTAAAGGCGGCCGGGCCGCACAGATAGAAGTCGTAGTCGTCGAACGACAGCGCCGCCTTGATCTGCGCCAGCTCGATGCGCCCGTGCTGCTCGTAGTCGCGCCCGAGTACTGCGCCCTGCTCCGGCGCACTGAGTGCACGGTGAATCTTTAGCAAACCACCCGCGCGTTGAACCAGCTCACGCAGCTCCGACTGAAACGGCAGGTCGCCCAGCGTCCGCGCGCCCTGGAAGAAATGGATGCGCCTGCCCTGCCCCAGCGCCACCTGCTCGCGCAGCATCGACAGCAACGGCGTGATACCGACGCCGGCACCGATCAACACCAGCGGGCGGTTGCTGTCACTGTTCAGGGTGAAGCTGCCCAGTGGAGGACGCACCTCCAGCACATCGCCGACCTGAACCTGTTCGTGCAGATGCCGCGAAACCACACCCTGCGCCTTGACGCTGATACGCAGTTGGCCGTCCGACGGCGCGCTGGACAGGCTGTAGGTGCGCAGCAGGGTGTCGCCCGTGGCGGTGGTGATGCGAATCGGCAGGTGCTGACCGGCGGCAAAGCGCGGCGCAGCGCCCTGCTCCGGCGCGAGCACGAACGAGCGAATATCGCTGCTCTCCTGCTGCAGGCTGAGCACGCGGCAGCGCTGCCACTGGTTGCGCTGCTCTCGTTCGCGCAGGCGCGCATCGGTTTCTGCCCAGGTGCCGGTCATCAGGCTGGTCGGCGCATATTCTTCGAAGGCCCAGCGCAGCGAAGTCGCGGCCGGGCGCAGCACCACCTGCTCGACGTCGAAGGTCCACAGCCGCTCGGCGCCTTCGAAGAGGTTGATCAGCGGGCTGTCGAGGATGATCTCGGCACGGCCGCCCAGTTGCAGAACGTCGCCCGTGGCGAACTCGACGAACAGCAGGCCAGCACGCGGATTGACGCTGAGGTTGCCCAAGGTGTTGAAGAACAGGTTGCCGGCGTAGTCGGGGATGGTCAGGCGATTGCCCTCTACCCGCACGAAGCCGGCACGCCCACCACGGTGCGAGACATCCACCGAACGGCGGCCATCGTCATGCTCGACGTAACTGGCAACGAAGAAGGTGTCGGCGCTACGGATCATCTCGGCAGTGCGCGCATCCAGCTCGGTCGCCTCCAGGCGTTCGACGCCCCGCTCGGGTACGCGGCGGTAATGGCGCAGCTGGATGTACTGCGGGCAGTTGCCGAAGGAATGCTCCACGGTGATGTCCAGACGCTGTGCCGAGGCCTGATGAATATGCCCGTTGATGCGATTGCGCCGCCGCGAATGCAGCTCGATGCCAAGCAGGCCGATGGCCTCGCCGCTGCCCAGACCGGGAGTGGCCGGATCGAGCGGGTCGAGCGCCATGGCGGCGAGGTCGAACGACAGGTGACGTGGATCGGGCGAGGTGACGAAACCTTCTTCGCCTTCGATAAAAGTGGCCCAGGGCTGGCCACTGCCGTCCACCGAAGCGGCGATCATGAACGGCAGTTGCTGGCAGAACTCGCGATGCTGATCCGGCATGTAGTCGCGGATCACCTTCTGTCCGAGCACTTCCATGCGTTCGCCGACGCCGACCTTTTCCTGCAGTTGCTTTTCACCGGCATGCCAGGGCGAGTGCCGATGGCTGGGGAGCTGTTGCATGTTCTGCCCTCCACGAAAGAAGCCGCCGGGTAAACCGGCAGCTAACGGTGACTCAGGCTTGCAGACCGACGGCAGTACGCGGCATCGGCACGAAACCCGGCAGTGCCTCGATGCGGGCCAGCCAGGCGCGGATGTTCGGATAGGGTTCCAACGAGACGTTGCCCTCCGGCGCGTGGGCAATGTAGGAGTAGTTGGCGACATCAGCGATGCTCGGCTTGTCGCCGGTGAGGAATGGGGTTTCGCCCAGCTCGCCCTCCATCACGGTGAACAGCGCATGAGCACGGTTGATCACTTCTTCGGTGTTGAACGAGTAGCCGAATACGGTAACCAGGCGCGCGGCAGCAGGGCCGAACGCGACCAGGCCAGCAGCCACCGACAACCAGCGCTGCACACGGGCAGCAGCAGCGGGCTCCTGCGGTAGCCAGTCGTCATTGCCGTAACGCTTGGCCAGGTAGACGAGGATGGCGTTGGAGTCGCTGATGATGGTGCCGCCGTCATTGATCGCCGGTACCTGGCCGAAGGGGTTGATAGCCAGGAACTCCGGCGTCTTGTGCTCGCCCTTGGCCAGATCGACGAAGATCAGCTCGGTGGGTAATTGCAGCAGCGAGAGCATCAGCTCGGCGCGGTGAGCGTGGCCGGAACGAGGGAAGTTGTACAGCTTGATGGCGGGACGGGACATGGCGATGACTCCTTCGAGCGTGATTGGATAAGGTCACCGCGAGACGACTGGCCTTCGCGACGATGGGGCCATGTTCGCCTCATCCAACTCGGAGAAGAATCACCACTCAAGGCAATCCACTATTTCATTTTCTGCAACTCAACCGGATCACGCCCGAAACGCCGGATGGGCACGCAGACGCGGCACGGCGAAGTCGAGGAAGCTGCGCACCCGCGCTGCAGCCCGGCGCCCTTCGCGGTAGTACAGCTGCACCGGCACGGGCGCTGCGGCGAAGTTTTCCAGCACCGCCTGCAACTGCCCACTCTGCAACTCCTGATAGGCCTCGTAGCTCAGGCAGCGGGTCAGGCCAAAACCGGCGAGCGCCGCGCGGATCGCGGCCTGCGGCGTGCTGCAGGTCAGCCGTGGCGCGAGCTTTACCGCGCCGTCCACAAAGCGCCATTCCCCCGCATGACCGGTCGAAGAACGAGCGATGGTGCGATGCGCGTGCAACGCCTGCGGGTTGGCGGGCCAGCCCCAGCGCTGCAGATAGGCAGGTGCCGCACAGACCAGCGGTCGCGCCCATCCCAACGGCACGGCGAAACCGGACGAACTGGGCAGATGGCCGACCACCACGGCCAGGTCGATGCCCTCCTCCAGCAACCTGGGCGGCTCTTCGCGCGCCAGGGTGGCCAGGCTTACCTCGGGAAATTCCGCCAGGTAGTCGACCGCGATGGGGGTTAGCACCTGATGCGTCATCAATAGCGGCAGGGCCAGGGTCAGTTGTCCGACGGGGTTGGCGTGCAGGCCGGTCACGGAGCGCTCGGCCTCCTCCACCCGCTGCAGGATGCGCTGGCAACTGTCGGCGAAAGCGGTACCCGCCGCGCTCAGGCTCACACCGCGCGGCCCGCGCAGAAGCAGGGTGCTGTCCAGACGACTCTCCAGTGCAGCCACGATGCGCATCACCGTGGCCTGCGACAGCTGCAACTGCCGAGCAGCAGCAGCCAGGCTGCCCGCCTGGGCCACGACGAGAAACACCTGCATCTCGCGATGAGCGTTCATGAAACAGGCGCTGCACCGGCCGCGCGCAGGGCTGGGTCGGCACGAAAACTGGCAGCGCAGTGGTCAACGAAGGTGCGCACCTTGGCCGAAACCTGGCGACCGCCCTGGTGAATGATATGCACCGGCAAGGCCGGCGGCTCGAACGCCTCGAGCACCAGCTCGATCTCGCCGCGCGCCACTGCGGCCGCCACCTGGTAGGACAGCACGCGGGTATAGCCCCAGCCCAGGCGCGCCACGCTGATCGCTGCCTGGTTGGAGCTGACGGTGAAGCGCGGTTGCGGCATGAAGCCGAACGGGCCGTCCGCGCCGACGAACTGCCAGTGCGACAGCAGGGTGCTGGCGCTGGACATGACGATGGGGGCATCGCGCAACTCATCCGGGTGGCGCGGGCGCCCGACGCGGTCGAGAAAATCTGGCGAGGCGCACACCACCGGACGAATCTGCCCGACCTGCAACGCCGGGTGATCGCCCTCGGGCAGCGAGCCGATGCGCACGGCCACGTCGATGCCCTCCTCCATCATGTTCACCACGCGGTCGACCAGCAGCGCATTGACCTCCACGTCCGGGTGGATGTCGAGGTAATGGGCAATACGTGGAATCAGAAACAGCTCGCCGAACATTACCGGCGCTGTCACGGTGAGCCGCCCACGCGGGCGCACACTGCCACCGGCGGCCAGCTCCTCGGCCTCTTCCAGTTCCAGCAGGATGCGCCGGCAGTCCTCGACATAACGCTGGCCAGCCTCGGTCAGGCGCAGGCTGCGCGTGCTGCGGGCCAGCAGCAGCGTGCCGAGACGTGCCTCCAGCGCGGCGATGGCGCGAGTGACGCTGGGCGGCGAAATGCCCAGCAGCTTGGCGCCACCGGCGAAGCTCTCGGCTTCGGTCACCGCCAGCAGCACTCTCATTTCCTGAAACCGATCCATCGTCACCGCCTGCTGTTCTGTTGCACCGACGCAGCGTACCTCATGACGAGGCCACGTCCGGAATCAGCGCCGGCTCAGGGCCAGACGCGCGGCAAACAGAACGAAGATCAGCCCCGTGCTGCGATCCATCCACTTGATCACCGCCTCGCGCCGCAACCAGTGACCGAGCGGCTGGGTAGCACCGATCAGCAACAGCGCCCAGACCAGGCTGAGTGCCACGTGAATGCCCACCAGGCCGAATGTCCAGGCGATCAGCGGCTGCCCCTGCGGGATGAACTGCGGCAGGAAAGACAGGTAGAAGATCCCCACCTTGGGGTTGAGCACATTGCCCAGCAGGCCGCGCAGAAACCAGTTGGCATCAGGTGTGCCGCTCGCCTGCGCTGGCGCCAGCGAGGTACGCGGGCGCAGCAGCATGTTCAGCCCGAGCCAGGCCAGATAGGCCGCACCGCAATACTTGAGCAGGTTGTAGCCGAATTCGGAAACCGCCAGCAGCGCGCCGAGGCCGAAGGCCACCGCCGCGCCCCAGAGCAGGCAGCCGGCATTGATGCCCAGCGCCGCGCGAAACGCCTGCTGCCGGCCTTCGACAGCCGCGGTACGCAGCACCAGCGCCGTGTCGATCCCCGGCGTCAGGGTCAGCAGCGTGGCCGCCAGGGTGAAGGCGATCAGGTTTTCGGCAAAGGGCATTGGCAGGCGCTCCGTTCACAGGGCAGAGCGCAAGTATAAACAGCGCACCGTTCAAACCGTAGGGTGCGCCGCGCGCACCGCCAACTACCGGGAAACCACCCGGTGCACGCGGCGCACCCTAGGTTTAGCCGCGATACGCCTCGAACAACCCGGTAGCGCCCATGCCGCCGCCAACGCACATGGTGACGATGCCGTAGCGCAGCTCGCGGCGCTGCAGCTCGCGCACCAGGTGGCCGGCCTGGCGCGAGCCGGTCATGCCGAATGGATGGCCGATGGAAATGGAGCCGCCATTGACGTTGTATTTCTCGTTGTCGATCTCGAGCGTGTCGCGGCAGTACAGGCACTGCGAAGCGAAGGCTTCGTTGAGCTCCCACAGGTCGATGTCGGCCACGCTCAGGCCCTTGGCCTTGAGCAGTTTGGGCACCGAGAACACCGGGCCGATGCCCATCTCGTCCGGCTCGCAACCGGCCACGGTGAAGCCGCGGAAATAGGCTTTTGGCTTGAGGCCAAGCTCCAGCGCTTTTTCCAGGCTCATCACCAGGGTCATCGAGGCGCCGTCGGACAGTTGCGAAGCATTGCCGGCGGTGACGCTGCCAGCCGGGTCGAATGCCGGTTGCAGCTTGGTCAGGGATTCCAGGGTGGTGTCCGGGCGGTTGCAGTCATCGGCCTCGACCACGCCGTCGACGATCTTCTTCTCGCCAGTGGCCTTGTCTTCCACCTGATACTTCACCGTCATCGGCACGATTTCGTCAGCGAACAGACCTTCGGCCTGGGCCCGCGCGGTGCGCTGCTGGCTTTGCAGGGCATAGGCATCCTGGGCTTCGCGGGTGATGCCGTAGCGGTTGGCGACGATCTCGGCGGTCTTGCCCATGGGGTAGTAGATGCCGGGGTTGTCCTGCTGCAGCAGCGGGTTGAACAGGTTGTCCATGTTCATGCTTTTCAGGGTCATGGTGATGGACTCGACGCCGCCGGCGACGATGATGTCGCTGCAGCCGGACGCCACCTGGTTGGCGGCAATGGCGATGGCCTGCAGGCCCGAGGAGCAGAAGCGGTTGAGGGTCATGCCCGCCACCGGATTACCCAGGCGTGAGAGCACGGCGACGTTGCGGCCGATGTTCATGCCCTGCGCACCCTCGTTGGAACCGGCACCGACGATGCAATCATCGACCAGCTTCGGGTCGATGCCGCTGCGCACCAGCAGCGCATCGACGCAGTGAGCGGCCATGTCGTCCGGCCGGGTCATATTGAACTTGCCGCGGAAGGACTTGGCCAGGCCGGTCCGGACGCTGTCGACGATCACCACTTCACGCATGACGCACCTCGTTGTTATTGGATGGCGAATGGCATGAAGATAAATCCAGCCCATCCCTGGGCGCGAGCATCATTGATCTGGCGTATACGGGTCGATGCCGGGACATAGCCCGGATGCACTCCGGCACGATACAAAAGCATCGCGGCTAAAGCCCCTCCCACGGCTTCCCTGTAACCTGTGGGAGGGGCTTTAGCCGCGACAAGACATCAATCCCTGGCGAACGCCGCCTCGATGGCCTCGTTGATGGTGCGCAGCACCTTGACCCGGGCGAAGCGCTTGTCGTTGGCCTCGATCAGCGTCCAGGGCGCGATCTCGGTGCTGGTGCGGTCGACCATGTCACCCACCGCATCGCCGTAGTCGTCCCACTTATCGCGGTTGCGCCAATCCTCTTCGGTGATCTTGAAGCGCTTGAACGGGATCTGCTCACGCTCCTTGAAGCGCTCCAGCTGCGTCTGCTGGTCGATGGCCAGCCAGAACTTCACCAGGATCACCCCGGCATTGGTCAACTGCTCCTCGAAATCGTTGATCTCGCCGTAGGCACGCAGCCAGTCGGCCTGGCTGCAGAAGCCCTCGACCCGCTCCACCAGCACACGCCCATACCAACTGCGGTCGAAGATGGTGAACTTGCCGCGCGCCGGGATGTGCCGCCAGAAGCGCCACAGATAGGGCTGTGCACGTTCTTCCTCGGTCGGCGCAGCCACCGGCACGATGCGGTATTGGCGCGGGTCGAGGGCGCCGGTGACGCGACGGATGGCGCCGCCCTTGCCGGCTGCATCGTTACCCTCGAATGCCGCGATCAGGGCGTGCTTGCGCATGCGCTTGTCGCGCATCAGGCCCGACAGGCGCGCCTGCTCGGTGGCCAGCTGCTCCTTGTAGTCGTCCTTGCTCAGTGCCTGGGTCATGTCCAGGCTGGCCAGCAAACCGCGATTGTCCAGACTGGAAACAAGCGGCGCAGCATGCGGTTGCAGCTGGGTACGCTGCGGACTGGCCAACGCCGCCTGCAAGCCTTCGAGCAGGATGCGCCCGACGGTGAGGCTGCGGTAATAGTGATCGACGCCCTCGACCACATACCAGGGCGCATAGTCACGGCTGGTGCGGCGCAGCACACGCTCGCCGTAGCGCACGAACTTGTCGTAGGTCTTCGATTGCTGCCAGTCCAGCGGGCTGATGCGCCAGCTGTGCAGCGGGTCGTCCTTGAGCGCTTCGAGCCGCGCCTTCATGTGCTGCTTGGACAGGTGAAACCAGAACTTGAAGATCAGCGCGCCTTCATCGCAGAGCATGCGCTCCAGGCGCTCGGCACCGTCGATGGCCTGGTCAAGCACCGCGTCCTTGAACTTGCCGTGCACCCTGCCCTGCAACATCTGGCTGTACCAGTTGCCGAAGAACACGCCCATGCGTCCCTTGGGCGGCAGCTGGCGCCAGTAGCGCCAGGCCGGCGGCCGCGCCAGCTCTTCGTCGGTCTGTATATCGAAGGTGCTGACCTGGATTAGCCGCGGGTCCATCCACTCGTTGAGCAGTTTCACCGTCTCGCCCTTGCCGGCGCCCTCGACGCCGTTGATCAGTACGATCACCGGAAAACGCGCCTGCTGCTTGAGCTCGTACTGCGCTTCCAGCAGCGCCTCGCGCAGCGCCGGCTCTTCGGCCTCGAACGTGGCCTTGTCGATACTGCGGCCGATTTCGGCGGACTCAAACATAAAGCAACCTCCCTGGAACCATCCTCACAGCCTAACGGAACATCCAACGCTTTGCCCGCCGACACGCTGCCTTGTTCCAGCGCCACGACATCTGTGCACGGTAGAATCGCCGCACGATCCAGCGGAACCCAGCCATGTCAGACACCCATCACGCCCAGCTCGACTGGGACGAGCGCGGCCAGCCTCTGTCGCGCAGCTACGGCGACATCTATTTCTCCCAGGAAAACGGCCTGGAAGAGACGCGCTACGTCTTCCTCGCCAACAACGATCTGGCGGCGCGCTTCGCCGCTCTCGCCGACGGTGAATGCCTGAACATCGGCGAAACGGGTTTCGGCACCGGGCTGAATTTCCTCTGCGCCTGGCAGTTGTTCGAGCAACAGGCACCCGCTGGCGCGCGTCTGCACTTCGTCAGTGTCGAAAAATATCCGCTGCATCACGACGACCTGCAGCGCGCCCTGGCCCTGTGGCCGGAGCTGGCACCGTTCAGCACAGAACTGCTAGCGCAGTACCGCGCCATTCACCCCGGGTTCCAGCGCCTGTTGTTGGCGAGTGGTCGAGTGGTGCTGACATTGTTGATCGGCGACGCGATGGAGCAATTGCCGCAGTTGGATGCGCGCATCGACGCCTGGTTTCTCGACGGTTTCAACCCGGCGAAGAACCCTGAAATGTGGACGCCCGAGCTGTTCGCCGAACTGGCGCGGCTGTCGGCCCCCGGCACAACCATCGGTACATTTTCCAGCGCCGGTCGGGTACGGCGCGCACTGAATGAAGCCGGCTTCAAGATGAAACGCGTGCCAGGCCTGGGCAAAAAATGGGAAGTGGCTAAAGGGCAGTTCATCGGTGAGCCGCAAACCGTCGGCAAGCCCTGGTTCGCCCGCCCCGCTCGCCCCACGCAGGAAAAACACGCGGTGGTGATCGGCGCTGGTCTGGCCGGCTGCGCCACTGCCGCCAGCCTGGCAGCGCGCGGCTGGCGAGTGAGCCTGCTGGAGCGCCACGCGGCAGTTGCCTGCGAGGCCTCGGGCAATCCGCAGGGTGTGCTCTACCTCAAGCTCTCGGCCCATGGCACCGCGTTGTCGCAGTTGATCGTCGCTGGCTTCAGTCATACCCGCCGGCTGCTCGAACGCCTGCAGCGCGGTGCCGACTGGGACGCTTGCGGCGTGCTGCAGCTGGCCTTCGATGACAAGGAAGCCGCGCGCCAGGGCAAGCTGGCCGCCGCCTTCCCGGCCGATCTGCTGCACGCCGTGGGGCACGAGCAGGCCGAAGCGCTGGCCGGTATTGGTCTGCCGGCTGGCGGTCTGTTCTACCCCGACGCCGGCTGGGTACACCCACCGGCGCTGTGCCGACAACTGGTGCAACACCCATTGATCGAACTGCGCCCCTACCAGGAGGCGCTGAGCCTGAGCCGGCAGGATGACCGCTGGCGCGTCGACGGGCCGAACGGCACGCTGGTCGAAGCCCCGGTGCTGGTACTGGCCTGCGCCGCCGAAATCGGCCGCCTGTTGCCGGATGCGAACCTGCCTCTCAAGCGCATCCGTGGGCAGATCAGCCGCCTGCCGGCCAACTCGCTCAGCAGTCAACTGCGCACCGTGGTCTGCGCCGAAGGCTATGTCGCGCCGCCACGCGACGGTGAGCACACCCTGGGCGCCAGCTTCGACTTCCACAGCGACGACCTCACACCCAGCGTGGCCGAGCATGCCGGCAACCTGGAGCTGCTGCGGGAAATTTCCACGGATCTGGCCGAACGCCTGGATGCACAGACACTCGACCCAGCGACGCTGGAAGGCCGCGCCGCGTTCCGCTGCACCAGCCCGGACTACCTGCCGATAGTCGGGCCGCTGGCCGATACCGAAACCTTCACCGAGACCTATGCGGTACTGGCCAAGGACGCCCGCCAGGTGCCGGACGCGCCCTGCCCCTGGCTGCACGGCCTGTACATCAACAGCGGCCACGGCTCGCGCGGGCTGATCACGGCGCCGCTTGCCGGCGAGCTGATCGCTGCCTGGCTGGAGAACGAGCCCCTGCCGCTGCCACGTGAGGTGGCCGAGGCCTGCCACCCCAATCGCTTCATGCTGCGCAAGTTGATTCGCGGGAGTTGATCACCCAGGCAGTGATGTAGTGATGTAGGGCGTACTCGGCTTTGGCTTCCTGCGTCGCTCTACCTCCTGCATCCATGCAGTCGTCGCGTAGCAGTACGCCGTTTAAGTTTCAATGGAGCGTTTCGGTACCAGGCTCGGCATGAACCGGCGGACTGTTCGCTGGCGCTCCTGAGTCCGCCCTACACGCTGTTCCCTGGCGCTACGCGCGGCCGGCGTCCCGGTCCGCACTACGCACTGATTCGCGGGATATGGGACGGTACCGGGCATCGATCCGTTAACGTAGGGCGTACTCGCGAAGCAGTACGCCGTTTTCAGGCTTGGCATGGATCGGCGGACTGTTCGCTGGCGCTCCTGATGAGTCCGCTCTACGATGAGCAACCAGCATTTCGATCGACCCTATACCCTCGCCTCGGTCAGTACCGGCTTCGGCTTGCGAAACACCAGCACGTTGCCCAGCATCACCAAGCCCAGGCCGAGCAGCGCCGGGGGCGTCCATTGGTAGCCCTCGAGGAATACCGAGATATTCAGCGCCACCACCGGGAACAGCACCGTGCAATAAGCCGCGCGCTCCGGCCCCATGCGCCCGACCAGGGTCAGGTAGGCGGTAAAGCCGATCACCGAGCCCGGAATCGCCAGGTACAACAACGAGCCGACGTAGCGCGCGTTCCACTCGAAGGCGAACGGCGTGCCGCTGACCAGGCAGATGCCCACCAGCATCAGCGCGCCGTAGAGCATGCCCCAGGCGTTGGTGGTCAGCGGCTTGAGCCCGGCCTTCTGCTGCAGGCTGGAGAGCATGTTGCCAGCAGAGAAGAACAGCGTGCCGAGCAGCGCCAGGCCGATGCCCAGCAGGCTTTCGCGGCTGGCTTGGTGCCCAGCCAGCTCCGGCCAGAACAGTAAGCCCAGACCGACCAGCCCCAACGCACCACCGAGCAGCACGTTGGCGGCGATGCGCTGCTTGAAAAACAGCCTTGCATTGATCGCGTTCCACAGGGTGGCGGTGGAGAAGATCACCGCGATCAGGCCACTGGGTATCCACTGGCTGGCGGTGTAGAAACACAGGAAGTTGAGGCAGAACAGGCACAACCCCTGCACCAGGCAGATGCCCTGACCACGGCGATCCAGCGGCTGCAGGCGGCCGCTGAACCAGAGCATGGCGAATAGCACCAGCGATGCCAGCGCGAAGCGATAGGCGATGGAAGCGGCAACGGCCACCTCGCCCATCTGAAATTTGATGGCGATCCAGGTCGTACCCCAGATCAGTACGGTCAGCAGGTAAAGCGACAGGTTCATCGAGTATCTCCCAAGACTGAGCACAGTCTGGAAGCGATAGGCGCCAGGCGCTTGCACAAAGTTGCGCATTTATCGCTGTGCCATCACTGCCTGCCATCGCGCTGCAGGCTTTATCATGCGGGTTTTATCCGTCAGGTCATTCTCAACGCATGCTTTCTGCAGTCGCGCGCTACAAACAATTGCTGTCCAGCGCCCTCGCCCGCTACTTCCCTCACACCACCGCCTACCTGCGTGCCGAGCGCGAAGCCGCGCAGCCACGTAAACCTGCGCGCAAGCAAAGCAAGAAGAAGTCCACTGGCAACAAGAAAGCCAGCGGTCGCAAGACTGACAGCGGTAAACCCGGCCCTGCAGGGATTTACCCCGGCACCCGGCTGAAGGTCGAAGACGCTCAGGTACAGGCGATGCGCGAACGCGTGGCGCAGGCGGTGAACGCCAGGCTGATCGGCGCACCGTCGGACGAACAGTGGGCGATGATTCTCTGTCGCGCGCCGCTGGCACGCATCTTCGCCGGCGCCGGCTCGGGCAAGTCGAGCACACTGGTGCTACGTGTGGTGTTCCTGCTCTGCCACCTGGAGGTCGACCCCAAGCGACTGACGGTGATCTCCTTTACCAACGCCTCCTGCCACGAGCTGCGCGAGCGCCTGCAACGTCTGCTCGACTTCTGGCACTACCCGCACGATGCGCGCCAGTGCGTACGCACCTTCCATGCGGCCATGGCCACACTGGCCAAGGAACACCTGGGCAACCCGCGCTGGTTCGAGCAACTGGACGACCCCTGCGACGAACCGGACAACCCGCTCACCGGCGGGCGCTTGCGCCCCGCGCAGCAACGCCTGCTCAAGCAGGCCTATCAGAATGCCTACGCAGAGGACGCGCGCTTTCGCGTCCTGACTCACCGCCTGCTCAAATTGCCAGCCCCGGAGGAGCCACCAAAGGGCAAAGCCAAGGCGCCACTGGATACCTGCAAGTTGCCTGGCGAATTCGCCGCCCTGCCACTGTTCGAGCTGCTGCATGGGCAGATCGACTTCGCCGAGAGCCTGGGGATTCGTCTCGACCGCCTGGACGTGAAAGCCCTGGGCTGTTCCACGCGCGAGCGCGACTTCATCGAGGCCATGCAACGCTTCCACCAGCACTTCAGCGCCCTACTGCAGAGCCAGGGCTTGATCAGCTTCAACGGTGCCTTCGCGCAACTGAGCGAGCGCCTGCAAAACGCCGACAATGGAAAACCCGGCCCGGCCCTACTCGCCCTGAGCCACCTGCTGATCGACGAATTCCAGGACATCTCGCCGCAGATCGTGCTGTGGCTGCAGGCCGTGCATCGCCGCCTGCACGCGGCGGGCGAGCGCATCAGCCTGATGGCCATCGGCGACGACTGGCAATCGATCTACGGCTGGCGCGGCAGCTCGCCGGAGCTGTTCATCGATTTCGACCGGCACTTCCCCAGCCGTGGTCGCAGCAAGAGCAGCACCCTGCTGCTGGGCACCAACTACCGCAGCATCGAGCCGGTGATCCGCGATGGCGAAAAAGTGCTCGCTGAAGTGCACAACAAGCAGGCCAAGACCTGCGTCGCTGCCAAGGCGATGCAACCGGGCGACCATGGCGTCAGGCTGATCCAGCGTTTCGACCTGGCCAGCGACCTGCCGGCGCTGCTCAAGGAAATCACCGCGCAGTGCCAGCACGTCAGCCAGCGTGCCAACGCGGATCGCACCGCTGTGCTGCTGCTCAGCCGGCGCAACGAGCCACTGCAGCAGGTGCGCGCGCAACTGGACAAGGCGCTATCGGTCAGAGCCATGACCATCCACCGCGCCAAGGGCCTGCAGGCCGAAGTAGCGATCATCCTCGACGACTGCCTGCCGGTGGAGAAGCACCCGCTGCGCAACGCATTCTACGCCCACTGCGGCTTCTTCGCCGGCAGCTACGACCAGGCCATGCAGGACGAAGCCCGGCGCCTGGCCTATGTGGCCATCACCCGTGGCGTAAGCCGGGTGCTGTGGTACACACGCAAGGCCCAGGGCGCCACGCAATGCTTGGCAGCGAGCCGGCCAATCGCGCAAGCTTCAGGCTGATCGGTATTTCGGGCGTTTCCATGGACAAACTGCTGGCTCTGCGCACCTTCGTCGCCACCGTTCGCTGCGGTGGTTTTTCCGCTGCGGCGCGGCAACTGGGCTCTGCCATCGTCAGCGACGACGTGGTCAGCCAGCGCGTCGGCAGTTTCACGCGCTGGCTGGTGGCGAGTCCGCAGTATCTGGCACGCACCTCGCCCATCGAACATCCGGATGCACTCCAGGCGCACACCTGCCTGCAGTACGACTACGGCAGCCCGGCGCACTACTGGCGCTTCGAGCAGGACGGAACGACCTTGCAGGTGCCGGTCACGGGGAGCCTGCGCAGCAACAACGCCGATATCCTGCGTCAGGCAGCCGTGGCCGGTCAGGGCGTGGCACTGCTGTCGGACTGGCTGGTACGCGATGATGTGGACAGTGGCAAGCTGCAGCGCCTGCTGCCCGACTACGAAGTTGCCCCTGGCCCGCACGAAGGCACTATTCATCTGCTGTACCTGCCCAATCACCGGGGGTCGAAGCGCATCGCCGCGTTCAGTGAGTTCCTTCAGGCGCTGCTGCAGCGCTGAATGCCTTTGCACAGTGCGCAACGCACTGTTGCCGATTCGACGGCTTCTCCGCCTGACGTCGCCTGCCTAACCTTGCGCCTGTCGTTCCCTCTCACCGAGATCCCATCATGACTAGCCAGACCTCCTCACTCACGAGCGAGTCGCCAGCCCTGCCGCAGGCACTGGTGCTGCTGTTCGCCCTGTGCTGCGGCGCCATCGTCGCCAACCTCTACTACGCCCAGCCGATCATCGAGCTGATCGCCCCGGATGTCGGCCTCAGCGCCGAGCGCGCCAGCCTGATCGTTTCGCTGACGCAGATCGGCTATGCCCTCGGCCTGCTGTTCCTGGTGCCGCTGGCCGACCTGCTGGAAAGCCGCCGACTGATGCTGATCACCACCGCAGCCGCCCTGCTCTGCCTGCTGGCGGCGGCCTTCGCGAATCAGCCGGATGTGTTTCTTGGCCTGGCGCTGCTGATCGGTCTCAGCTCGGTTTCGGTACAAATGCTGATTCCACTGGCCGCCAACCTGGCGCCGGAGGCCAGCCGTGGCCGCGTGGTGGGCAACATCATGAGCGGCCTGCTGCTCGGCATCCTGCTGGCTCGGCCGCTGGCCAGCCTGGTAGCAGGCGAGTTTGGCTGGCGTGCGGTGTACCTGATGGCGGCCACCCTGATGCTGCTGATCACCCTGGTGATCAGCAGCATCCCGCGCCACGCTCCCAGCCACCGCGCCAGCTACGGGCAACTGTTGGCCTCGCTCATCCACCTGCTGCGCCGCTACCCGACACTGCGCCGCCGTGCGCTCTATCAGGGCCTGATGTTCGCCAGCTTCAGCCTGTTCTGGACAGTCGCGCCGCTGGAACTGGCGCGTCACCTCGGTTTGAGCCAGCAGGACATCGCCCTGTTCGCCCTGGCCGGCGCCATCGGCGCAGTCGCGGCGCCTATCGCCGGGCGTCTGGCCGATGCCGGCCATACCTGGCGCGCCAGCCTGGTGGCGCTGATCCTGGCACCACTGGCCTTCGCTCCCAACCTGTTGAGCGCCGGACTGGGCTGGATCGGCCTGGTCGTCACTGCCATCGTGCTGGATTTCGCCGTGCAGATGAGCATGGTGCTCGGCCAGCGCAGCATCTACGCACTGGAGCCGCAGAGCCGCGCCCGGCTCAATGCGCTGTACATGACCAGCATCTTCGTCGGTGGCGCCATCGGCTCGGCACTGGCCAGCCCGATCTACGAGCGCTTCGGCTGGTCAGGCGCGGCGCTACTGGCCGCCGGGTTGCCGCTGCTGGCACTGCTGGCATTCATTGGCAAGGAGAAGTGAAGGCGCCGGCGCAGTATAAAAATCGCAGGCAACAAAAAACCCGCCTAAGCGGGTTTCTTCCCAACCATCCGACATCCTGTCGGTAGCCAATCCTGACTTGGTCATCGTCCTTGATCCTCAGCGATCCGTCGCTGCAGGGGATGTGTGTAGATTAGAGATCGGCTCGCAATGGCAACAGTGGTGGTTGCCGCCAGCCCGTGTAAGCCTTTTGCCATACCACCCTGAGTCAGCGCCCGATCATTCGCGCCAGCACGTCCTCGCCGCCCTGGCGGCGATGGACGAACGCCATGGCCGCGTGACCGATGACCATGAACAGCAGCAGCCAGCCGAGGTTGCCGTGCAGCAGGCTGGCGGGCGCGATCATCCATTCGATCTTGGCGTCGCTGAAGCCGGGCATGATGGTCATGCCGAAGGCGACGAACTCGCGGCCCGAGCCGTACTGGCGTAGCAGCGCGACAAAGGGAATCACGAACAGCAGGCCATACAACGCCAGATGGCCGAAGCGTGCCAGTGTGCTGACTGGGGCCGGCCGGCGGCTGCTGTTGTACAGCGCCCAGAGCAGGCGAATCACCACCAGCACCATGAGCAACAGCCCGGTCGCCTTGTGCGTCCCCCAGAGGAATTTATCCAGCGCGCTGTCTTCCATCAGGGCATGCGCCAGTACGGTCAAGAATTGCCACCCCAGCAAAACGGCCATACCCCAGTGCAGCCAGCGTGTAACCGCACCATAGCGCTGCGCGGAATCATGCAGATTCGACATCGTGGTTCCTCTCCAATGTCATGTACGAAAACGGTGTTCGGGCCAGACGGCCGAATGCCCCATCCGAGGCAAAGACCCGCCCCAGACGCAATGGTGCCGCGCAGCAGAGCGTTGATGCGCCTATAGATGTTAGCGGGTATGTCAGAAGGGCATCACGTCACGCCCCCGGCAGGCGGGGGCGTGACGGATGATCAGACGTCGCGCAGGGCTTCGCGCCAGGCGTGATATTGCGGCTCCTGCCAGATGCGCGCGTGCAGGCGGGCCATGCCGTCAGGATCGTTGAGCAGACGCCAGCGGGTCGCCTCGACCTTACCCTCAGGCCCGGCGCTGAGGATTTCATCGATACGCTCGTCGCGCAGCGCTTCGGCAGCCGGCACCACCTTGGCGTGGCGGGCACGGGCCATGGCGCAGACCAGGGCGTTGTACAGCGGGTCGACCACTGCACGCAGGAAGCCCTTGCGCAGAGCCCGTGAGCTGTTCAGTTGCTCGTACTCGGCGGTGTTGCTCAGCTCCACCGGCACCTTGTGTTCTTCCGGAATCAGGAACAGCTTGCAGCGCCGCGCTGCCAGGCCCGGTGCCGTGCGGCTGGTCAGCACCGAGACCACCGGCGACAGCACCAGTGAAATGACGATAGGTGCCAGCCACCAGAGGAAGTCCGGGTTGAGCCAGGCCACCAGCGCGGTCCAGCTGATACCGATCAGTACCTGGGTGCCATGACGGCGGAAGGCTTCGCTCCAGGGGGTCGAGTCATCCACGCGCTGCGGCGAGTTCCACTGCACCGACCAACCGAGGAAGGCAGCGGTGACGAACAGGCTGTGGAACAGCATGCGCACCGGCGCCAGCAGCACCGAGCAGGAGGCCTCCAGCAGCATCGACAACAGCACCCGCGTACGACCACCGTAGGCCTCCGCGCCCTTGATCCAGATCAGCAGCACGCTGAGCAACTTGGGCAGGAACAGCAGGGTCATGGTCGCCGAGAACAGGGCGATGGCCTCGTGTGGCTGCCAGCGCGGCCACAGCGGATAGAGCTGGTTGGGCTGCAGGAAGTACTCCGGCACCATCAGCGTATGAATCGCCAGCAGGCAGGTCGAGAGCACCAGGAACAACAGCCACAGCGGCGCGGACAGGTAGGACATGACCCCGGTGAGAAACACCACGCGGTGTACCGCGTGCATGCCACGCACCAGGAACAGGCGGAAGTTCATCAGGTTGCCGTGGCACCAGCGGCGGTCACGCTTGAGCTCGTCGAGCAGGTTCGGCGGCAACTCTTCATAGCTGCCCGGCAGGTCGTAGGCGATCCATACGCCCCAACCAGCGCGGCGCATCAGCGCGGCTTCGACGAAATCGTGGGAGAGGATCGCGCCAGCGAAGGAACCGGTGCCCGGCAGCGGCGCCAGGGCGCAGTGCTCGATGAAGGGTTTGACCCGAATGATCGCGTTGTGACCCCAGTAGTGCGACTCACCCAGCTGCCAGAAGTTGAGGCCAGCCGTGAACAGCGGTCCGTAGACGCTGGTGGCGAACTGTTGCAGCCGCGCATAAAGGGTGTCCATCCCGGACGCCTTGGGCGCGGTCTGGATGATGCCGGCACCCGGGTTGGCCTCCATCAGGCGTACCAGGCGGGTCAGGCATTCGCCGCTCATCACACTGTCGGCATCGAGCACCACCATGTAGCGGTAGTTGCTGCCCCAGCGCCGGCAGAAGTCGTCGATGTTGCCGCTCTTGCGCTTCACCCGACGCCGGCGACGGCGGTAGAAGATATGGCCGAAACCTTCCACCTCACGGCACAGCTCCATCCAGGCCTGTTGTTCAGCGACGCAGATGTCCGGGTCGTTGCTGTCACTGAGGATGAAGAAATCGAAATGCTCGAGTTGCCCGGTGGCCTTGAGCGATTCGAAGGTCGCGCGCAGACCGGCAAACACCCTAGGGACATGCTCGTTGGCAATCGGCATGACCAGCGCAGTGCGCGCCCGGGGTGAAATGGGTTCATCACCGCAGCTGCTGGCCGAGATGCTGTAACGATCACGGCCCTTGAGCAACTGGAAGAAGCCCATCAGCGCGGTCCAGAAGCCCATCGACACCCAGCAGAACAACAGGGCGAACAGCGCCAGAATGCTGGTCTGCACCACATAAGGCAGAATCTGCCGCGCCGACTCGTGCAACGGCTGCTCGAATACCAGGCCCAGATCAACCAGCGACCAACCCTGATAGGGCAGTACCGATTTCATGTACCAGGTGGCGACCACGGTCTGCGCGATCATCAGCACCAACAGTGCCGTGCGGCGCACCGCAGCGACATGCCGCCAGCGCTCCTCGGTAAAGTCCTCGCTCTCGCGCGTGCGGGGTCGTGGTGCCGGCTTTTCGCCTTTCAAGCGACGCCAGCCGCGATCGAGGATGTTGATCTGCCAGGGCTCCGGCACCATGCGCGTGCGCTTGATCGGCGGCGTCGAATCGATGGTGGGCCGGCCCTGATGATCCTGGACGATGCGGCAGCCACGCTCAAGCGCATCCGGCCAGCCCAGCGCCAGGCGGGCCGGCACCGACTCGAGCATCTCGCGGGTTTCTTCCAGAGGCTCGGCGGCCGCAAGGTCGTCCTCGTGCAGGGCACGATGCAGGGTGGCAAGATCGCCGCCCTGCTCTTCCAGGCGATGAGCCAGTGCCTGCTGCCGCTCATGATCGAGCGGCAGTTCGCCCAGGTAATCCTGGATCTGAGTAGCGTCTAGGCTGTTATTCATGAGAAGGCAGCTGATAGCTCCAGGTTTCCGACACAGGCTTGCCGTTCTCGACCAGCGCGGCACGCATCTCCACCGGCTGCGCCGGGTCCTTGACCTTGACCCGCAGCAACAGACGCCAGCCCTTGCTCACCGGGTTGTAACGCAGGTTCTCTTCCAGCAACTCGGCGTTGTCATCGACACTGACCTGTACCTGCGGTGCCGCATCAGGCGAGCGCTTGGCCAGTTCCTTACCGACAAAATCGATCACCAGCGCGGTGCTGCCGTCGGCCTGGCGAATCAGGTTGGCCTGCTTGATATCACCCTCCGACAGACGGGTCTGACTGACCATGGCCAGTTGCGGGTCGTGCAGTTTGGCCTCGTCACGACTGAAGTGCAGACGATAGGACACGTCCAGCGCCTCACCCGGCGCCGGCAGCTTTTCCGGGCGCCACAGGGCGACGATGTTGTCGTTGGTTTCATCCGGGGTGGGAATTTCCACCAGCTCGACATGGCCGGCCCCCCAATCACCGACGGTCTCCACCCAGCCGCTCGGCCGCAGCTCGTAGCGATCATCGAGATCCTGATACTGGCTGAAATCACGACTGCGCTGCATCAGGCCGAAACCACGCGGGTTATCGATACGGTAGCTGCTGACATTCAGGCGCTGCGGGTTGTTCAGCGGACGCCAGATCCACTCGCCGTTGCCGGCATGAATCCCCAGGCCTTCGGAATCATGCAGTTGCGGACGGTAGTTGGGGCGTGGCCAGGGTTGGTTGGCACCGAACAGGTACATGCTGGTCAGCGGCGCGATGCCGAGTTTCTCGACGTTCTCGCGCAGGTAGACCTTCGATTGCACGTCGAGCACGCTGTCGCGGCCCGGTTTGAATTCCATGCGGTAGGCGCCGGTGGCCCGTGGCGAATCAAGCAATGCGTAGATCACCAGGCTGCGGCGGTCGGGCTGCGGCTTTTCGATCCAGAATTCGGTGAAACGCGGAAATTCCTCACCCGATGGCAGCGCCGTGTCGATGGCAAGACCACGCGCCGAGAGCCCGAATACCTGGCCCTTGCCGACGATACGGAAGTAGCTGGCGCCCAGCACGCTCATCACTTCATCGTGCCTACCGTTGGTGTTGATCTCGTTGATTACCTTGAAACCGGCGAAGCCGAGATCCTTGAGGTCATCCGGGTTCAGGTTGAGATCGCCGAAGTCGAACATCGACGGGTCGTACTTGATTTCCTGGGTGCCTTCGGCGGTCACTTCGTTGATCTTCACCGGTACATCGAAGTGCATGCCCTGGTGGAAGAAGTACAGCCGGAACGGCGTCTTGCCATCAGCCCAGTGTGCTTTTTCCTCAAGGAAGCGCACCTTCTGATAGCCAGCGAACGGCAATTCGCGCAGCGCAGCCGGCAGATTGCTTTGCGGCGCGCTGTAGCCTTCGGCGGCAAGCGCTTTGGCCTTGACCGCCACATCATCCAGATCAAAGGCCCAGCTCTGGGCAGCGAACAACAGAGGGAGCACACAGAGGGCCAGCTTGCCGGCCTTGCCCATACGGGCTCCAGAACAACGACTCATCGACACACAGCCTCCAGGGCAACACGTACTGACAAGCAGCGGCAAGCCCAGGGGCGGCCGCTGCAGGGAGTTGAAAACGGGCGAATGGTACAAACACAACGCGAGCACGATGCAGACAGCCAACCGAACGGTGACGTCTCCGCATGCGCGGATTCTTTCTGCGCATTATTACCAGATCGTGAAGTCCGGCACAGGTGCTCGCGCGAGTATATTTTTCGCCTCCTTGGGCCACGCCCTCATTGGCGTGGCAACAGTTCGAAACGCGCCTCCTGCACGGTCTCCGAATCCAGCCCCAACTGGGCACGGAAGGCACCTGGCTCGCTGACATGCTGCAGGCTGGCGTTGTAGAAACGCAGCATGGTTTCGTCGATCTCGAAACTCAGCTCGCGCGCCTCACCTGCTTCAAGCTTGACCCTGCGAAAATCCTTGAGTTCCTTCACCGGACGGATCACCGAAGCGGCCTCATCGTGCAGGTACAGCTGCACGACAGTGGAGCCAGCCCTTGGCCCGGCGTTCTTCAGCGTGACGCTGACGCGAATCTTCTCATCCGGCGTCATGCGCTCGGCGGACAGCTTCGGCGCCGACAGCTGGAAGTCGCTGTAGCTCAGACCGTAGCCAAACGGATACAGCGGGCCGTTGGGCTCCTCGAAATACTGCGAGGTGTAGTTGCCAGGCGTGCCGGGCGTGTACGGACGGCCCAAGCGCAGATGATTGTAGTAGGTGGGAATCTGCCCGACCGAACGCGGGAAGGTGATCGGTAGCTTGCCGGAGGGGTTGTGCTCACCGAACAGCACGTCGGCGATGGCGTTGCCGCCCTCGATACCGCTGTACCAGGTCTCCAGTATCGCATCGGCGTTTTCCTTCTCCCAGCCAAGCGCCAGCGGGCGGCCGTTCATCAGCACCAGCACCAGCGGCTTGCCAGTGGCCTTGAGCGCACGCAGCAGCGCCTGCTGGCTGTCAGGCAGATCCAGGCGGGTGCGGCTGGACGACTCGTGGGACATGCCGCGCGCCTCCCCCACCGCCGCAACGATGACGTCGGCCTGGTTGGCCACACGCACAGCCTCCTCCAGCATCGCCTGCGGCGTGCGCTTGTCCAGCACGACTTCAGGGCGGTCCCAATTGAGTTGGTTGAGGTAATTGATCACATGGGCATCGTCGGTGACGTTGGCGCCGACGGCGTAGAGCAGCTTGCCCTGGCCTTGCAGGGCCGCCTCCACGCCCTTGCGCAGGGTCACTGCCTGCTCGGCCACACCGACCGCCGACCAGCTGCCGAGCATGTCCACGGGCGAATCGGCGAGCGGGCCAATCAACGCGACAGTGGTCTTCTTGCTCAGCGGCAGGGTGTCGCCATGGTTTTCCAGCAGCACCAGGGAGTTGCGTGCCATGGCCCGCGCATCGGCGCGGTGCAGGCGGCTTTCGGCATTGACGTCGGCCGGGTCGTCTTCGGCGCGGCCGATGCGGCGGAACGGATCGTGGAACAGGCCAAGGTCGTACTTGGTGTTCAGTACATGGGTGACGGCTTCATCCAGCACGCTCTGCGGCACCGCGCCGCTGCGCACCAAAGCAGGCAGTTCCTGATCGTAGAGCGTGTCGGCCATGCTCATGCCGACTCCTGCCGTGACGGCCAGTTTTGCAGCCTCACGGCCATCGGCGGCCACACCATGGCGCAGCAGTTCGGTGATCGCACCATGGTCGCTGAGCGCCACGCCCTTGAAGCCCCAGTCGCGACGCAGCAGATCACGCAGCAGCCAGGTATTGGCCGAAGCTGGCACGCCATTGATCGCGTTCAGCGCCACCATTACCCCGCCGGCGCCGGCATCGATGGCCGCGCGATAAGGCGGCAGGTAATCCTGGTACATGCGCATAGGGCTCATGTCGACCACGTTGTAGTCGCGCCCGCCCTCCACCGCGCCGTACAGGGCGAAGTGCTTGACGCTGGCCATGATGCGCTGCGGGTCGCTGGGATCCTTACCCTGATAACCGTGAACCATCGCGGCGGCAATGCGCGAAACCAGGTAGGGGTCCTCGCCGAAACCTTCGGACGTGCGGCCCCAACGCGGATCGCGGGAAATGTCGACGGTCGGCGCGAAGGTCATGTCCAGGCCATCGGCGCTGGCCTCGAAGGCCGCGACCCGCGCGCTGTTCTCGATGGCAGGAATGTCCCAGCTCGAGGCCAGCCCCAGCCCAATCGGAAAAGTAGTGCGATGGCCATGGATGATGTCGTAGGCGAAGAACACCGGGATACCCAGGCGACTGCGCAGCGCCGCCTCCTGCATCGGGCGATTCTCTGGACGTACCACCGAGTTGAAGGTGGCGCCGATACGCCCCGCGGCCATCTCTTCGCGGATGCGCTCACGCGGCATGTCGCCGCCAATGCTGATCAGACGCAGTTGGCCGACCTTTTCCTCCAGGGTCATGCGGCCGACCAGATCGGCGATGAAGGCCGATTTGTCATCGACCGAAGGCGCGGCAGCCAGCAGGTTGGGGAGGATCAAGGCAGAGGCAAGAGCGAAGTGGTGCAGGTATTTCATCGAGAGCGGCATCCGGGATGCGAATCATTGTTTGAATGGCCGCCACGATACTCCGAGTCCTCGCGCCGCGCCGCGGGTTGGTGCAAAAAAACTTAAGCACCATTCAAAGGCGTTCCAGCAATTACGACCCCAGACTTTCACAAACTTGCGCATTTTTTTCTTCGCCTCTGGTTTTGCCTGTCGGCAGGCGTAGCATGGCCGCATTCGGGAGATGGTGATGGCGCAATTCGAACATCTGCAGGTATTCCAGAGCATGAGCCGCTCGCCCAACGCGCGGCTGCACGCCATGGCCGAACTGGGCAACGGCATGGCCGTGGCACGCTGGAGCAACGCCCATGATGCGCGTGACTACCTTGCCCCCAGCCACCACACGCTGTCGTGCTACCTCAGTGGCGGCACTGGCACCTTTCGCCGTGAGCAACCCGGCAACAAGGGCGCTCCAGACAAACTGTGCATCCTGCCGGCCGAACACCAGTCGGCCTGGATCATCAATGGCGAGATTCAGCTTGCCCACCTCTATATAGAGCAGGAGCAGTTCGCCCTTGGCGCGGTCGCCCTGCTCGATCGCGAACCGCGCAGCCTGCAACTGGAAGAAGCGACCTTTCTCGAAGACGCCGAACAGTCCGCGCGCTTCCGCCAGCTGTGCACCCTCGACTGGCAGGAACCGGGCGAACGCCTGCTGGCCAGCAGCCTGGCTCACCAGTTGCTCGACCATGCGCTACTCAACCAGGTTGGCCTGCGCCAGGGCCTGCGCCTCAAGGGTGGCCTGGCACCGCTGCAACGCAGGCGTGTGCGCGAGTTCATCGAGCAGCATCTGGAGACGCCACTGCCGCTGAGCCAGCTGGCCGCGCTTTGTGCCCTGTCGGAATACCACTTCGCGCGCATGTTCCAGAGCAGCTTCGGCCTGCCACCTCATCGCTATGTGTTGGCCCGGCGCCTGGCACGTGCCTGTCAGATGCTACGTCAACCAGCCCCTGCTCTGAGCGAGGTGGCGCTGGCCTGCGGCTTCGCCAGCGCCAGCCATTTCAGCAATCGTTTTCGCCAGGCGCTGGGCGCCACACCGGGGCAGTACCGCGCTGCATTCCTGTAGGACGAAAACAACCCGCCGCCCACCCTACCGTCGGCAATCTCGGCGCCACGCCTGCTAATCGTCACGCGGCTATGCGAAAATCTGTGGCTTTGCATTGCCACGGCCCAGTCATGCGCCCATTCCTTTTCGCCACGGGGCTTCGTTGATGCCTCTGGATATTCACCAGTTACGCCAGGAGGACTGGCGTTCCGAGTTCGGCGCAGGCGACCTGCGCCGCGGTATTGCCTACGCCGAAGAAAAACGCAGCAAACTGCTCAGCCTCAAGGACCACAGCCTGCTCGCCAATTGCCGTGGTTCCGGCGGGCAGACCTACCAGCAGCGCATCACGCTGCATCCTTACGGGCGCAAATGGAGCGTGACCGGCCACTGCAACTGCCCGGTTGGCTTCAACTGCAAGCACGTGGTCGCCGCCCTGCTCATCCTGGAAGCGCAACAGCGCGCCGGCAGCGACCTGTCGGACATCATCGTGGTGAACAAGGAACTGGCGGAAACACGCCTCGAAGGCATCGCCCCCTCCGCCATCCTCAGCCTTGGCAGCCAGGTGCGCGTGCATTTCGACGCACGCAAAGGGCGCATGCAGGAGCAAACCCAGCACCGCGCGGCGCTGGCCTTCAACTACGCCGGGCACAAGGTTTTCGGCAAGCCGGCCAAGGATCTGGTCAAGCGCCTGGATGAGCAAACCAACCTGCGCCTGATCCGCGACGGCGGCGCCGAAGCCAGCCTGCGCAAACGTCTGGAAAGTCTCGGCCTGCAGGTAGCCCTGCGCCAGAGCGAGGCGCTGCCGGCCGAAGCCGGCGAGCCGTTCGAACTGGAGCGCGAGCGCGACTGGCTGGATTTCGTCCAGCAGCAACTGCCGCAGCTGCGCGCCGAAGGCTGGCAAATCCATATGCGCCCGGACTTCCAGTACAACCTCGCCGAGGTCGACGACTGGTACGCGGAAGTCGAGGAAGATCCGCAGCAGAACTGGTTCGATCTGGAGCTGGGCATCGAGGTGGAGGGCCAGCGCCTGAGTCTGCTGCCGATCCTGCTCCAGGCCATTCGCCGCACGCCCTGGCTGCTGGCGCCCGAAGCGCTGGCCCAGCGCGCAGACGAAGATCGCCTGCTGGTCAGCCTGCCGCAGGGCGGCAAACGCATCGCCCTGCCCTTCGCCCGATTGAAGCCGCTGCTGGCCACGCTCGGCGAGCTGTATTTCCGCGACCCTGGCGACGATCATCTGCCGCTGCGCCTGGGCCGCGCCGACGCCGCACGCCTGGCAGAACTGGCCCAGGGGCCCGAACTCAGCTGGCAAGGCGGCGATGAATTGCGCGGCTTCGCCCAGCGCCTGCAGAACCTGGCGGTACGTGAAATTGCGCCACCTGAGGGGTTGCAGGCCGAACTGCGCACCTATCAGGTACAGGGCCTGAACTGGATGCAGACCCTGGCCGAACTGCGCGTCGGTGGCGTACTGGCCGACGACATGGGCCTGGGCAAGACCCTGCAGACCCTGGCGCACATCCTCTGCGAGAAACAGGCCGGGCGCCTGAAAAATCCAGCACTGATCGTCATGCCCACCAGCCTGATACCCAACTGGCAGGACGAGGCGGCGCGCTTCACCCCGCAGTTGCGCGTACTGGCCCTGCATGGCAACAAGCGCAAGTCGCTGTTCGAGGAGATCGCCGAGCACGATCTGATCCTCACCACCTACGCCCTGCTGCCGCGCGACCTCAAGGCGCTGAACCAGCAGCGCTATCGCCTGCTGATTCTCGACGAAGCGCAGAACATCAAGAACCCGCGCAGCAAGGCGGCCACTGCAGCGGCTCAGGTGCAGGCCGACCTGCGCCTGTGCCTGACCGGCACACCGCTGGAAAACCACCTGGGCGAGCTGTGGTCGCTGTTCCACTTCCTCATGCCGGGCTGGCTCGGCGACGCCAAAGCCTTTACCCGCGACTACCGCACACCCATCGAAAAACGTGGCGATGCCCAGCGCCTGAACCATCTGAATGGGCGCATCCGCCCCTTCCTGCTGCGCCGCACCAAGGAACAGGTGGCCAGCGAGTTGCCGCCAAAGACCGAGATTACCCAATGGGTCGAGATGACCCAGTTGCAGCGCGACCGCTACGAGACTCTGCGTCTGGCCATGGACCAGAAGGTACGCGACGAAATTGCCCGCCAGGGTCTGGCCCGCAGCCATATCGTCATCCTCGAAGCCCTGCTGCGCCTGCGCCAGAGCTGCTGCGACCTGCGTCTGCTCGGAGAGGATAATGGTGAGTTGGGTGCCAACGACTCGGGCAAGCTCAGCGCCCTGCTGGACATGCTCGTAGAGCTGGTCGACGAAGGCCGCCGGGTACTGCTGTTCTCCCAGTTCACCTCGATGCTGGCGCTGATCGAGGCGGAATTGCAGGCACGCAAGATCGCCTACGCCAAGCTGACTGGCAGCACCCAGGACCGGCGCACACCGGTACAACGCTTCCAGGCGGGGGAATTTCCGGTTTTTCTGATCAGCCTCAAGGCCGGCGGCAGCGGTCTCAACCTGACCGCCGCCGACACCGTGATCCACTTCGACCCCTGGTGGAACCCGGCCGCCGAAGCCCAGGCCAGCGACCGCGCCTACCGCATCGGCCAGGACAAGCCTGTGTTCGTCTACAAGCTGATCGCCCGTGGCAGCGTCGAGGAAAAGATCCAGCAACTGCAGCAGGCCAAGGCCAACCTGGCCAAGGGCGTGCTGGACGGTGGCAGTCAGGGCCAGTGGCAACTGGATGAAGAAGACCTGGCGGCACTGTTCGCGCCGCTCGACTGACGCCCCGCTCCACCATGACACCCGCAGTGGTGGATGAAAAGAGCGTCATCTACGCGCCCCGATCCACCCTACATTTCAGTCAGACGCATCGTCGCGCTCGGACTCGGCGTCCTCGCGGTTGCGCGCCTTGCTGCGCGGGTGTGGACCAGCCACCGCCGGAAAACGCGACGAGGCGTAGCGCACCACTAGAATCGCCAGGGCCAGCAGCAGGATCGCTCCCGACACCATCACCACGCCCCAAGTCGGTTTGTGGGTGTGAGAAATGTCGGAAATCAGCAAACGGGTCAACGCGGTGATCGCTACATAGATCATGAAGCGAATCGGCATGTGGTTGGTCTTGAAGTAGATGCCCACCATTGCCGCCAATTCCAGGTAGATGAACAGCAACAGAATGTCATCGACCGTGATGTGTCCCTTTTCCAGCATACCGATGAAGGTCATCACCCCCGCCCAGGCCGTGATCGCCCCGATGGCGAACAGCGCCAGGTAATGGAAGGCCTCCATCAGCAGATTACCCAAGGATTCCGCCAGGCCATGCATGCCCGTACGCAGACGTTCCGCCCAATTCATCGTGTCACTTCTCCCCAACCATACATGCTGCCCGTGCATCCGACATGGATGCACGCCGACGAGCATGCAGGAAAAACACCAGCTTGAGGATGATGCTGGGATGTGACGGAAAGACACAGGCCGTTCAGACTACAGCGAGTACCGGCTGACGTGATTCAGGCCAGGCGAAGCAGTGCTTGCCCGCCTGTTTGGCGCGATACATGGCCATATCGGCCGCCGCGATAAGCCGGCGACGATCTTCGCCATGTTCGGCATAACGCGCCAGACCAACGCTGACGCCCACCCGCACCTCGGGAAACTGCTCCAGCAGCGGCGCGTCAAGCGCCTCGATCAGGCGCCGCGCCAGGCGTTCGACAGCGTCGGCATCACCTGCCGCGATGATAGCGAACTCGTCCCCGCCAAGCCGTGCCAACACTTCACCTTCACGCATCAAACCCTGCCAGCGTGCAACCACTGCCTTGAGCGTCGCGTCTCCGACAGCGTGGCCATGCTGATCGTTAATCGGTTTGAAGCCATCAAGATCGAGATAGAGCAACGCCACCTGACGCTCTCCCCGCCTGGCGAGCGCCAATGCCTGATCCAGCGTTTCGTTGAAGGCTCGTCGATTGGGTATTTGGGTGAGACTGTCATGCTTCGACTCGAAGGCCAGGCGCTCGAGCAACTCGGCGCGCTCACTGAGGTCACGACGCAAATCGATAAACAGCAGCGAGAGCAACCCGAGCATCATCAACGCACCACCGCCGCCACCCCATAGCGCCAGATTCGAGCGCCATTCAAGATCCGCCTTCTGTTCTTCAAGGGACGCCGTGACGCCGCGTACGATATTGCCGATGCGTACACGCATTTCATCCATGTAAAGCTTACCGACGTCCTCGGCCAGAATACGCTGTGCAGCGTTCTGCCCCTGCTCCCTACGCACGACGATGGTCTGTGCCAGCTCGTTGCGCTTGAGCTGGCTGAGTCCGGCAATCGCATCAATATCAGGCTTGTAAGCCCTGAGCATCGGGGTTTCGACAAGTAGCAACAGTTGCTCATCCAGTTGCCCGATGGCTCGTTCGTAGGGTGCGAGGTACTGCTCGTTGCCTGTCAACAAATAGCCGCGCTGACCGATCTCGGCGTCCTGCAGGATAGAAAGCAGCGAAGACAGCCGGTAAAGGGATCGATACAGATCTTGTACATCACGACCACTGGAGAGGCTGGCCTGACTTCCCCAGATTGCCCCGATGAGTAGCATCAGGCTCAGGTAAAACAGTGCCACCAGCGCGAGCAACTTGCGCTCTACACGACCGACTGAGTTCAAGGTGAACACCTCATGATTGGGCACTGCAAAGGCGAAGCGCATACACCTGGAGTGACTATAGATGCCCACTAAACAGCTACACAAGCGCCGCCCCGGAAAACGTTTGATAAAGAATCCGATGCCGACTCAACATATACAATAATTGTACAAACGTACCTGATTCTGCCGTTGGCGATACCTACACCCAAACGCCGCCACCCGCTGAATGCAGGCGCAAATCGAGTCATCTAAGCTGCCCATCAAGCCCAATGCTGGCAAAAGAGAAGCGAGTCCTTTATTCTCGCCACCACTGTACAAAAAACCAGTTAATTACTGACCAACACGCATGAAGGCAGACGAGGTGATGAATGGCCGTCGAAGTGGTGTATCGCAGCAGTCGCGATCCGGAGCGCTTGTTTATGGATAAGGCCGAAGCCGATCGTTACGACAAGATGCTGGAGCTGGCCGAGCGCCTGAGCGAGGTTCTGCACAAGGCCGTGCCGTCCTTGAGCGAGGAACAGGGCGAAGAACTGGGTATCTTCATGGCCAAGAATCGCGACGTGTTTGCCAAAGCGTTCAAGAGCCAGCCCGATGCCCTCGACGAACTCGAGGTCGACGCAGCCAGCGAGTGATCGAGTACATGGGCCCCGTGTTGCGCGCACGGGGCCTACCCAGTGAGCGCCAGGCGCATCATGCGTTGTTGATTGGACAATGCCCCGCAGCCTGCTCCAGCCAGGCTGGCAAATCTCGTCGTTTGACACCCTCGCGCTGCGCATGGCCCAGCTGTTCAAGCATGTATTGACGTTTGCGCTCATCGCCCTCGGCAAATGAAAGCGCCAGATCGCGATCACTCCATTGGCGAATACGGCGAAACAGCCACCAGTGAAAGTACAGGCCGGCAGCGGTGGTGACGACGATAATGAAATAGTCCATGGTGAATCCTCCTTTCACCACGCTAATCGAGCCCATACGCAGCGCCAAGTGCGGCATTGCCGCAGGCTATGGAGGCCACTCGATGATCCGTTGCAAGCGGGTTTATCTCGATGCCCAGGCCGGCGACGGCCAACGCATACTGGTCGACCGACTATGGCCAAGGGGCCTGTCCAGGGACGCCTTGGCGTTCGATGAATGGCTACCCGAAGTCGCGCCATCTATCGAACTACGCAAGGCCTTCGCTCACCGCGTCGAAGCCTTCGATGATTTCAGTGCGGCCTATCGCCGTGAGCTGGCGGGTCACCCCGAACATTGGCAGCGACTGCTGCATTGGGCGGCGAGCGGCACGTTGACGCTGCTCTACGCCGCACGCGATGAGGAACACAACAACGCGCGAGTTCTGGCGGAGTTCCTCGAGGATGAGCTACAGCGATGCGACTCGCCCAGTTCACCTGTGTGCTACCAGAGCGAATTCGACGGCAATTGAGCGCACTGACGTCGCCGCGATGCTGCCTGGCCAGGCTCAGACCCGCCCCCCCGGAACGGGTCGGATAGCAGCTAGGTGCGATAGAGCAGGCTCTCCGCCAGATAGTCGGCGACTCGCGCCGGGGAACGTTTTTCAGCCTGAGCATGGGCGTAGACCTCGGTCAGACGCCGGCTGATCTGCGCCAGATGTGCGGTGATCGCCGGCAACTCCTCACCACGATGACGCAGTGCCACGTAGATCAGCCCTCCGGCATTGAGCACGTAATCCGGTGCGTAGAGAATCCCGCGAGCTTCCAGCTGGTCGGCCACTTCGGGGCTGGCCAGCTGATTGTTGGCAGCCCCTGCCACCGCTGCGCAGCGCAGATGGGCGACCGTCTGTGCATTCAGCACACCACCCAGGCCACAGGGCGCGAGAATGTCGCAGGGCGTGGTGAGCAGCGCATCGCTGGCAATCGGATGCGCCCCCAGTTGCTCGACGGCCAGTTGCACACGCCCGGCATCGAGGTCGCTGACCAGCAGTTCGACGCCAGCAGCATGCAGCGCTTCGGCCAGGGCGAAGCCGACATTGCCCAGGCCCTGAATGGCGACCCGCAGTCCCTCCAGATCATCGCTGCCAAGACGCGCCTGGGCGGTGGCGCGAATGCCCGCGAATACCCCCAAGGCGGTGTGCGGTGACGGATCACCCTCGCTGGTCGTGCTGGTTGCGTGATTGGTGTACTGGGCGATGCAGTCCATATCGGCACTGGAGGTGCCGCTGTCGATGGCGGTGATGTAACGTCCATTGAGGGTTTCGATAAAACGCCCGAAGGCCTCGAACAGCGCGGCCCGGCTCTGCAGATGCGGCGGACGGATGATCACCGCCTTGCCGCCACCGTGATCGATACCGGCCAGCGCTGCCTTGTAACTCATACCCTGAGCCAGACGGATGGCATCGCCAATGGCGCTCTGTTCATCGGCATAGGGCAGGTAACGACAGCCGCCGAGTGCTGGCCCGAAGCGGGTGTTGTGAATGGCGATAACGGCCTTGAGACCGCTGGCCGGATCCTCGGCCAGGTGCAGGGCCTCGAGGCGGGCGGCTTCCATCATGCTGAACATGGGCGAGCTCCCGATCGGACTTCAGGCCTCAGTATAGGAGAGCCACACTGGACGACGATCTTGTCAGGGGCTACAAAAGCACAATCCAGTGGAGAATGCGATGAACCCACGCCAAGCCTGCCTGCAGTGCCTGCAACGCGATCCACCCGCCCTGTTCGAGGCGGCGCTGTGGATCGCCGCCGAACACGATGATCAGCTCCAGCCCGCGCAGATCATGAGCGACCTGCACAGCCTGTTACTACAGGTCAGCGCTGGACTACCCGCCCTGCCCGCTCGCGAACTGGCCCAGCCGCTGCTGCGCCGACTGGCCGAGCTCGATTATCAAGAAGACGACGAAGGCGTGACGCGACCGCGCCATGCCCTGCCGCATGAAGTACTACGCCGCCGACGCGGCCAGCCGCTGACCCTGGCATTGATTGCGCTGGAAGTGGCGCGCCGCCTGGACATTCCACTACAGGGCGTGAATTTCCCTGGTCATTTCATGCTCCGTGTACCTGGCGCCGATCACCTGCTCGACCCTTGCGGTGGGCGCCGCCTGTACACCCGCGACTGCCGTGACCAGCTCTATCGCCAACTGGGCCCGGATGTCGAACTCAGCGCTGTGCACCTGCAGACAGCCGACGCTACCGACATGCTGCGACGCCTGTCGCGCAATCTGCGCCTGCTGCATATGCAGCACGATGCCCCGGAAGCAGCCCTCAAGGATGCCGAGCGTGTCCTGCAACTCGGCCCGCCGAACCTGGTCGATCACCTGGCTCGCGCGGATGTCTATCGGCAACTGGATTGCCCTCAGGGTGAGCGCTATGACCTTGAGCACGCGCTGCTGTTCTGTGAGGACGAGGGTCTGCGCCTGCAGTTGAGCCAGCGCTTGCGCAGCCTGGCACGTGCGCCAGCGATGCATTGACGCTGCAGATCAGGCGACTTGGACGAGCGAGATATCAGGCAGACGCCGCCAGGCTGTGGAAACTGAAGTAGTAACGCAGCGCGTCGATCATCTCGACGTAGCCGGCAGGCGGCGCGACCAGAGCGAACCCGGAGTCGTAGATGCCAGGCGTGACATCTTCACGGCACCATTGGCAGTTAGCGGAGAAGTCGATGAAATGCATGCCATGCTGGCCTGGAATCTTCAGGCGCATGTCGAAGCGCGCGCCCACCAGCATCGGCAACTGACTGATCAGCATCAGACCGTCGAGAGAGACATTGCCGATGGAACCCATCGGTTTGTCGGTGATGCGATTGAACACCTTCAGGTAGTAGGGCAACTGATGGCGTTCGATTCGGCGCTGGCTACGCATAGTGGCAAATCGCTACAAAGGGACTTGAGTATGGCCCTACTACGGCCACTTAACCACCCTCAAGAACAGCGTTGGGCTATCCGCTCGCGCAGCTGGCGACGAGCGGTGTCGGTTTCTTCATCACTGTAGTAGATGCGCTCGCCGCCGGCGCCTTCGCGATAGTAGCGAAAGCCCTCCGGCATCTGCGCCAGGTGTCGGCGCAGATCACGACATTCACTGGCCCGCTCTTCGCGCTGCGCAGCTGCTGTCGCTGCAGCCTGCTGTTGCTCTTCACGCCGGGCATTGTAGAAACGCTGACGGCGCTCTTCACGCTCACGCGTATGTTCGTCGCGCTCGATCACCTGCGGCCTGACCTGCACGGTTTCAGCTCCGGCCACGGGCCTTTGGCCGAAATGCACCCGCCCCTGCTCGTCTGTCCAGCGATAGATTTCCGCCGTCGCCAGCGTGGGCAGTAGTACAGCGATCAACAACCAGTGACGCATGTTCATCCTCCGTGAGAGACATACGCCAGCTTATACCGCACCGCGTCGTCGAGGAACGCCGGACGACCGAAGGCTCAGAGTGTGGCCGGACTGACCTTGGCCGCCGGCGCCGGGCTGTGATGCCCCAACTGCTCCAGCGTCTGCAGACGCGCGCGGGCGCGGTAGGCGTACTCGCTGGCCGGATAGCGCGTGATGATGAACTGGTAGGTCTGCGCGGCATCGACGAACAGGCTCTCGCGCTCCAAGCATTGACCGCGCAGCAGGGAAATCTCCGGCTGCAGGTAATTGCGTGAGCGGCTCTTGCGCTCGGCCTGCGACAGCTCCAGCGCGACACGGGCGCAATCGCCTTCGTTGTAGGCGCGATAGGCGTTGTTCAGATGATGGTCGAGCGAGACACGGGTGCAGCCCGCAGCAACCAGGGCCACGGCCAGAATGATCAGGGTACGCATGGGCAATTCCTCCAATGAGCAGTGTATCGACAGCCCAGGTAAAAACTGAACAGCGGCAAGCCACGACGGATTTTCTGGCTGCGCCTTGGCATGACGCCACTGCCTCTCACTTTATCAACGCCAGCGCCACGACCGCTCGTCCTCTCGAACCGGCGCTAAATCCCCGTCTGCGCTGACCCATATCAATGCCGTTCAGCGCAACAGGGTGTGTAATGCAAATACAGACTCCAGGCGAGGACGCTGCCATGAAACTGCAACGACTGTTGGTCGTCATCGACGCCGAACACCAGCAACAACCCGCCCTGCAACGCGCAGCCGACGTGGCACGCAAGACCGGCGCCGAATTGCACCTGTTGCAGATCGAATACCACCCAAGCCTGGAAGGAGGCCTGCTGGACAGCCATCTGCTCAACCGCGCCCGTGAAACCATCCTGCGACAAAGCCACGAGGCCCTGCGCGCCAGCGTCGCTCACCTGAGCGATGAAGGATTCAAGATCGAAGTGGACGTGCGCTGGGGCAAGCGCCGCCACGAAGAGATCCTTTCCCGCGTCGCGGTGCTGCAACCGGACATCCTGTTCAAATCGACTCATCCCAGCAGTGCGCTGCGCCGCCTGTTGTTCAGTGATACCAGCTGGCAGCTGATTCGTCGCAGCCCGGTGCCGCTGTGGCTGGTACACGACGCCGAACCCCATGGTCAGAGCCTGTGCGCCGCGCTCGACCCACTGCACAGCGCGGACAAACCTGCCGCCCTCGATCATCAGTTGATTGATGCCAGCCAGACCCTGCAGGCCGAGCTCGGCTTACAGGCCCAATACCTGCACGCGCAGGCGCCTCTGCCGCGGTCGCTGCTGTTCGACGCCGAGGTAGCGCAGGAATATGAAGACTACGTGACCCAGTGCAGCCGCGAGCACCGTGAGGCCTTCGACAAGTTGATCGCCCAGCATGCCATCGATAGAGCACAGGCCCACCTGCTGAACGGTTTTGCCGAGGAAGTCATCCCGCGTTTCGTGCGTGAGCACAATATCGGCCTGCTGGTGATGGGCGCCATCGCCCGCGGCCATCTGGACAGCCTGCTGATCGGCCACACCGCAGAACGGGTGCTGGAACGTGTCGAGTGCGATCTGCTGGTGATAAAACCGCACGGCAAAGGGTAGTGCACAGGAACAATGACTACAGCCCGGCGCCGTAGTAGCCTCCCGGTCATAGTTCACTAGGGAGTTCGTGCATGACCTTTCGCCGCACCAAAATCGTCGCCACCCTGGGCCCGGCCAGCAGCTCGCCGGAAGTGCTGGAGCAACTGATCCTCGCCGGTCTCGACGTGGCCCGTCTGAACTTCTCCCACGGCACGCCGGACGACCACAAGGCGCGCGCCGCCCTGGTTCGCGAGCTGGCCGCCAAGCATGGCCGTCATGTTGCCCTGCTCGGCGACCTGCAAGGCCCGAAAATCCGTATCGCCAAATTCGAGAACAAGCGTATCGAGCTCAAGGACGGCGATCTGTTCCGCCTCTCCTCCAGCCACTCGCGTACGGCCGGCACTCAGGAAGTGGTCGGTATCGACTACCCGGCGCTGATCCAGGACTGCGATGTCGGTGACGAACTGCTGCTCGACGACGGCCGCGTGGTCATGCGCGTCGAACTCAAGGGCGCGGACGAGCTGCACTGCCGCGTACTGATCGGCGGCCCGCTGTCGGACAACAAGGGCATCAACCGCCGCGGCGGCGGCCTGACTGCGCCAGCGCTGACCGAAAAAGACAAGGCCGACATCAAGGTCGCCGCCGAGATGGACCTGGACTACCTGGCCGTGTCCTTCCCACGTGATGCCGCCGACATGGACTACGCCCGTCGCCTGCTCACCGAAGCCGGCGGTACTGCCTGGCTGGTGGCCAAGATCGAACGCGCCGAAGCCGTGGCCGATGACGAAACGCTGGACGGCCTGATCCGCGCCAGTGACGCGGTGATGGTCGCCCGCGGCGACCTGGCCGTGGAAATCGGCGACGCCGAGCTGGTCGGTATCCAGAAGAAGATCATCGCCCACGCCCGTCGCCTGAACAAAGCGGTGATCACCGCCACCCAGATGATGGAGTCGATGATCCACAGCCCGATGCCGACCCGCGCCGAAGTCTCCGACGTGGCCAACGCCGCGCTGGACTACACCGACGCGGTGATGCTGTCGGCCGAAAGCGCCGCCGGCGAATACCCGGTCGAAGCCGTGCAGGCCATGGCTCGCGTGTGCCTGGGTGCCGAGAAACACCCGACCAGCAAGCAGTCCAGCCACCGCATCGGTCGCCAGTTCCAGCGTTGCGACGAGAGCGTGGCCCTGGCAACCATGTACACCGCCAACCACTTCCCCGGCGTCAAGGCCATCATCAGCCTCACCGAGAGTGGCTATAGCCCGCTGATCATGTCACGCATCCGCTCGTCGATCCCGATCTTCGCCTTTACCCCGCACCGCGAAGCCCAGGCCCGCGTGGCGCTGTTCCGTGGCGTCTACACCGTGCCGTTCGACCCGGCCTCGCTGCCGGCCAACAAGGTCAGCCAGGCGGCGGTGGACGAGCTGCTCAAGCGCGGCGTGGTCGAGCCGGGCGACTGGGTAATCCTGACCAAGGGCGACAGCTACCATGGCACCGGCGGCACCAACACCATGAAGATCCTCCACGTCGGCGATCAGATGGTGTGATTCACCCTTGAATGCAAAAGGCCGCTCATCGAGCGGCCTTTTGCGTTTCAGCGGTCTCGCTTCATTTCTGGTTGTAGCTCTGAATCAGGTTGGCGTAAGCCGGCAGGTGGCCGCCAAGAATGCCGCCGAACCCTTCGACATCGTTACGCCAGTCACGGTGCAGCTCACCACCGACGCTGAACCAGTTGACCAGTTGGGCGCCGGCATGGGCCATGCGTGCCAAGGCGGCATCGCGCACAGCAGTGTTGAAGGTGCCGGAAGCGTCCGTCACCACGAAGACGTCATAACCGGCCTCCAGTGCCGAGAGTGTGGGAAATGCCACGCAAACGTCGGTGACTACACCTGCGATGATCAGTTGCTTGCGCCCTGTGGCTTTGATCGCGTTGACGAAGTCCTCGTTATCCCAGGCGTTGATCTGCCCCGGGCGAGCGATGTAGGGCGCGTCGGGAAACATGGCCTTGAGTTCCGGCACGATCGGCCCATTGGGGCCCGTCTCGAAGCTGGTGGTAAGGATGGTCGGTAGCTTGAAGAACTTGGCGATATCCGCCAGCGCCATGACGTTGTTCTTGAACTCGTCGGGCGAATAGTCACGCACCAGCGAGAGCAGACCCGCCTGATGATCGATCAACAATACGACGGCATCGTCCTTGTCCAAACGCTTGTAAGTGAAAGCCATGGGAAAACTCCTGTACGGGTGATGAGGCTGAACCTCGAGACCATTGCGATCTCGAAGGACGCTCAGCCTAGTGGCCAAGGCCGCAGGCAATCGACCGCGCAGAGGGAAAATAGCTTTTCGAAAAAACCGAACAAAAATCCTCGACGAAGGCATTACCCTCATCCAATCGAATCGGGGGGAGAATCCCGCACATGAAGCTTGATCTGCAGGAAATCGAAACCTATCTGCGGGTGGTGGAACTGGGTGGCGTAAGCCGGACAGCAGAAGATCTGGCGCTATCCAAGTCGGTGATCAGCAAGCGTTTGAGCGATCTGGAACAACGTCTCGGTAGCAAACTGCTGCACCGCTCGACGCGCAAGGTCACACCGACCGACACCGGCCTGGCTTTCTACCAGCAGGCCAAGCAGGCACTGCTGGAACTGAGCGAAGCGGCCGAGGCGGCAGCCTTCAATGACAGTGGACTATGCGGGCGCCTGAACATGCTGGCGCCGATGAGTTTCGGCACGCTCTGGCTGGCACCGCTGATCGCCGAATTCATGCGTCTGCATCCACAGCTGGAGGTCAGCCTATACCTCGAAGATCGCATCAGCGATTTCGAGCGCGAAGGCTATGACCTCTGCATACGGATCTCACGCATCGGCGATAGCGCGCTGATCGCCCGCAGGCTCGCCAGCAGCGCCCGGATACTCTGCGCCAGCCCGGAATACCTGCAAAGGCAAGGCACGCCGGAACATGTCGAAGCGCTGCGTGAACACGACTGCATCGGCTACAGCAACTTCGCCTCACGGCAATTCTGGTCCTTCGAAAACGACGATGAGCAAGGCGAACTGGCGAACGTGGCACCACGCGGACGGTTTTCCAGCAACAACGGCGAAGTCATGCGCGAACTGGTGCTGGCCGGCCAGGGCCTGGCGCTGCTGCCAAGCTTCCTGGTCCACCAGCATCTGAAAGACGGCTCGCTGGTCGAGATTCTGCCTCAGGCGCGGCCCAAGCCTTACTCCATCTATGCCATGTACCCGCGCTCCCGGCGGGCGTCACGCAAGGTCGTGGCGCTTTGCGAGTTTCTCCAGCAGCGCCTGCTCGAACCGCCTTGGGAATAGATCAGGAAAAACGAGAGAAGTCCGGCTCTCTGCGCTGCATGAAGGCCGTCAACGCCTCGATGGCCTCTGGCGAACGCAGGCGTTGGCCGAACAAAGCACCCTCCTCCTCGATCACCTTGCGCAGCTGCTCGCGATCCGGCGCGCGCATCAGGCGTTTGCTGTCGGCGACCGCTGATGGCGCCAGCTCGAGAAAACGCTGTGCCATCTCGCGTGCCTTGTTCAACGTCGCCGCGCCATCCTCCAGCGCCTGGTTGGCGATGCCCCAGGTCGCGGCCTGCTCACCCGTGAAGGACTGACCGAGCAACAGCAGCTCCGCGGCGCGTGCGTGGCCCAGCAGACGCGGCAGAATCAGGCTGGAGCCATATTCGGGGCACAGACCAAGATTGACGAAGGGCATTTTCAACTGCGCATCGCGGCTGACGTAGACCAGGTCGCAGTGCAGCAACAAGGTGGTACCGATCCCCACCGCCGGGCCAGCCACTGCGGCGACCACCGGTTTGCTGAACTCGAACAGCGCGCGCATGAACTGGAACACTTCGCTGTTCAAGCCGCTGGGCGGCGCCTGGATGAAGTCGGCGACGTCATTGCCGCTGGTAAAGCACGTCTCGCCACCAGTGAGTAGCACCACGCGCACGCTGGGGTCGCGCTCGGCCTCATCCAACACTTCGGCCATACCGGCGTACATCGCTCGGGTCAGTGCATTCTTCTTGTCCAGGCGGTGCATGCGCAGGGTCAACAGACCGCCGTCGCGTTCGATATGCAGGTGTTCGCTCATGCAAGGCTCCAGTGGATACGTCGTACGCACCGGCATCGGGCCTGGCCGGCCACGCACAGTCTAAGCGCGAGTGAGAAAGACGTCGGCGAGCATCTGGCTGCGCGGCAAACCGGCCATGTAGAGGCGCCGCGCGAAGCTGTCGACGGTCACGGGATGGCCGCAGAGTAAGGCGAGGGTCTGCCGCGAAACAAGGCGCAGTTCGGCCAAAGCAGCCGGCAACTGCGCCGCCGTTACCAGCTCCACCTGCAGGTTGGCGTGCTGCGCCGCCAGTGCCTGAAGTTCGCTCGCCAGGTAGTGCTCGGCCGGCTCATGCGCCACGTGCAGCAGGCGAATGGCGCCTTGGTGCTCCTGACGCAATGCTTCACGCAACACCCCGTAGAGCGGCGCCAGACCGGTACCGGCGGCCAGCAACCAGAGCGGTCGCGCCTGCCAATCAGCATCGTAATGCAGGGCCCCACCGCGCAGCTCGCCGAGGCGCAGCGTGTCGCCAACCTGCAGGCGCCGCGCGGCATCGCAGAATGCGCCGGGCATACGACAATCGATATGAAACTCCAGGCAGTCGTCCTCGCTCGGCACGCTGGCCAGCGAATAGGGGCGCGCCACAGCCTGATCGCTCCACAGCAGCAGATGCTGGCCGGGGCGATAACGCAACGGCCTGGCCGGCTGCAAGCGCAGGCGTAAAACCTGCGGGCTGGGCCAGTCCAGCGCGGCCACCTTGGCTGCCAGGCCATCACGCTGAGGGTCGAAGGGTTCGACCTGCAGGTCCCCAATCACCTGGCACTGACAGGCCAGGCGCCAGCCCTCGGCACGCTTGTCGGCCGCCAGTGCCTCGGGCTGACTATCCAGCGGCTCGCCGGCGACGCAGCGCACCAGACAGGCGTGACAACTGCCGGCGCGACAGCTGTAGGGCACCGCCACACCGCCGCCGAGCAAGGCATCGAGCAAGTTGGTTTGTTGGGCGACCTGCAACTGCAGGGCACCCACACGCAGTTCAGGCACCCGCGTTCTCCCAGCTGGCATCGCAACGATTGCGTCCGCCGCGCTTGGCCTGGTACAGCGCCTGATCGGCACGCTGCAGGGCTTCATCGAGATCGTCACCGGCAACCAGTAGAGTCATGCCGGCGGAGAGACTGAGATTGTCCACCTTCACACCCACCGGCTCGGCCCTGGCAAAGGCTTCGCGCAGGCGCTCGCAGCAGGCGGTGAACTGGTCGGCATCGGTATTGGGCAATAGCAGGACGAATTCCTCACCGCCGTAGCGGGCAATGATGTCGCCGTCACGCAGACAGGCACGGGCAACCGCGGCGAAGGTTTGTAGCACCCGGTCGCCAGCAGCATGGCCATGAGCATCGTTGATTCGTTTGAAATGGTCCAGATCGATCAGCGCCAGGCCGTGATGTCGCCCGTGGTCCAGATGCTCCAGTTCGCGGGTGGCCAGACGCAGGAAATGGCGACGGTTGAACAACCCGGTGAGCTCATCAGTGGCGACCAGGTCCTCGAGCTGGCGCATCATCCCGCGCAGGGTGTCCTGGTGCGCCTGCAGGGCGAAGCGGCGTTGGCGCATGCGCTTGCGCATGGCTTGCACGTAGCTGGAGAACAGACACAGCCAGACCAGCAGGATGAACAGCACCCACACCTGCAGCCAGGCCATGCTCGGGTCCACCAACTGCATGCGGTAGGCTTCGATCAGCACCATGGCAGTGAAGCCGAAGAAGGCGAAGGCGGCGCAGCGCACGAACACCCGCGGCGGCAGCTGGAACACGCCGAACAGCAGAATCAGTACATAGAACACCATCATCACGCCGCGCGCGCTGTCAAACAGCGCCAGCACCGGCGGCTGCCAGGCCAGTGCCACCAGCACCTGGGCTTCGGTCAGGCTGGGATCGTCACAACGCAGGTTACGCCCGGAAAGGAACAGCCAGAGGAACACCAATTGACTGCCGAACACGCCCAGGGTCAGCCAGGCGGCGGTGCTGATGGAACCGAGGAAAAGGCCATTGAACACGGCGAACCAGCAGACAAGCGCCATCATCGCGTAGGTAGCGAAGGCCATGGCGAAGCGTTTGAGCAGGAGGCTCTGCAGGCTGCGTTGGGTTCCCCGGCGAGTCGTTGAGCTCATGGGCTCCATCCCATACTGGCATCTGGCCGTACTCTACCCCTGTGATCACAAAAAACCTAGGCCGCAGTAGGAAACCGCTGAAAATCAGGCGAGCCAGTCAGCGCGGGAAAGAACAGGCGAAAACGATCGCAGTCGCGCCCGAGGTTACTAGCGGCAAATGAGCATTCGACCAGGCTGGCGTTCCGCCTGTTTTAACCTAGCGATGGCAATGCACGACTGCATGGATGCAGGAGGTAGAGCGACGCAACAAGCCAAAGCCGAGGTCGCTTTGCCGGCGCCCGATAACCGCCCACTGCACTTGCCATCGACCTTCGGCTGCTGTGCCCGACGCGAGCGGGTGCGGTATACTGCCGCGCCTTTTTGGGCGGCTCTGAAGATATCGTCAAGGTGATTCCCAGAGCTGCCCTTCCGCCGTTGCGCCGGGTCGTTGTCCGGCGCTTCCTTGTTGATGTTCCCTGATAGAGGAGCGCCCCAATGACCGTGATCAAGCAGGACGACCTGATTCAGAGCGTCGCCGACGCACTGCAGTTCATCTCCTATTACCACCCCGTCGACTTCATCCAGGCGATGCACGAGGCCTACCTGAAGGAAGAGTCGCCGGCCGCCAAGGACTCCATGGCGCAGATTCTGATCAACTCGCGCATGTGCGCCACCGGCCACCGCCCGATCTGCCAGGACACCGGCATCGTCACCGTGTTCATCAAGGTCGGTATGGACGTGCGCTGGGACGGCGCCACCATGAGCGTCGACGACATGATCAACGAGGGCGTGCGTCGCGCCTACAACCTGCCGGAAAACGTCCTGCGCGCCTCGATCCTGGCCGACCCGGCCGGTGCCCGCAAGAACACCAAGGACAACACCCCGGCGGTGATCCACTACTCCATCGTTCCCGGTGACAAGGTGGAAGTGGACGTCGCGGCCAAGGGCGGCGGCTCCGAGAACAAGTCGAAGATGGCCATGCTCAACCCGTCCGACTCGATCGTCGACTGGGTACTCAAGACCGTGCCGACCATGGGCGCCGGCTGGTGCCCGCCGGGCATGCTCGGCATCGGCATCGGCGGTACTGCCGAAAAAGCGGCAGTGATGGCCAAGGAAGTGCTCATGGAGCACATCGACATCCACGAGCTGCAGGCTCGCGGCCCGCAAAACCGTATCGAAGAGCTGCGCCTGGAGCTGTTCGAGAAGGTCAACCAGTTAGGCATCGGCGCCCAGGGCCTGGGCGGCCTGACCACCGTGCTCGACGTGAAGATCATGGATTACCCGACCCACGCCGCGAGCCTGCCGGTGTGCATGATCCCCAACTGCGCCGCCACCCGTCACGCCCACTTCGTGCTCGACGGCTCCGGCCCGGCCTCGCTGGAAGCCCCGGATCTGGACGCCTACCCGGAAATCGTCTGGGAAGCAGGCCCGAGCGCGCGTCGCGTCAACCTCGATACCCTGACCCCGGAAGACGTGCAGAGCTGGAAGCCGGGCGAGACCGTGCTGCTCAACGGCAAGATGCTCACCGGCCGCGACGCTGCGCACAAGCGCATGGTCGACATGCTGAACAAGGGCGAGCAACTGCCGGTGGACCTCAAGGGTCGCTTCATCTATTACGTCGGCCCGGTTGATCCGGTCGGTGACGAAGTGGTTGGTCCGGCTGGCCCGACTACCGCCACCCGTATGGACAAGTTCACCCGTCAGATTCTCGAGCAGACTGGCCTGCTCGGCATGATCGGCAAGTCCGAGCGCGGCCCGATCGCCATCGAGGCAATCAAGGACAACAAGGCCGTGTACCTGATGGCCGTCGGCGGCGCCGCCTACCTGGTGGCCCAGGCGATCAAGAAGTCCAAGGTGCTGGCCTTCGAAGAGCTCGGTATGGAAGCCATCTACGAGTTCGAAGTCAAAGACATGCCGGTGACCGTGGCCGTCGACACCAAAGGTGAGTCCGTGCACATCACCGGCCCTGCGATCTGGAACAAGAAGATCGCCGAAAGCCTGGCGGTAGAAGTGAAGTAAGCGTCAACGCTGCAAAGCAGAAGCCCGGCCAAGTGCCGGGCTTCTGCGTTTTCAGGCGCGACGCGTATTGCTCCTGGGTAGGAGCCGCGCCCCGCGGCGAATTGGCCCGTGCAAACGGCAGAGAAGCTTCGCCCCGGGACGGTGCTCCTACAGACTTGCGTCAATCCTCGCCCGAACCCTGCAACAGTTGCCGGCCACGCGCCAGGTAGCTGTCCATCTCCGCCTGCGGCACCATGCTGCCGCCGGTCGCCCAGACCAGATGGGTCGCCTGCGCCATGCGCTGCGGCGTAAAGCCCATGCGCTGGCGATAGCCCTGCTGCTCGCCAAGCACGCGCAGCACACCCGGCATGCCGGCCAGAGCCGAAGGTTCCAGGCGCTGGCCCTCGGTCTGCTCCAGCAACGCCAGGTAGCGGAACATCTGTTCATCGCTGACCGTGTAATAACCATCGATCAGGCGCTGCATGGCGCGGCCGACGAAACCGGATGGCCGCCCCACGGCAAGCCCGTCGGCAGCCGTGCGGTTGTCGATGCCGAAATCCTGCACCGCCAGCTCCTCATGCCGACCGGTGTGAACGCCGAGCAACATGCACGGTGAATGCGTCGGTTCGGCGAACAGACAGTGCACCGCGTCGCCGAACGCCAGCTTCAGGCCGAACGCCACACCACCCGGCCCGCCGCCCACGCCACAAGGCAGATAGACGAACAGCGGATGCTCGGCATCGACCACAACGCTGGCTGCCGCCAGTTGCTGCTTGAGACGCTCGCCGGCCACCGCATAGCCGAGGAACAGGTGCCTGGAATTCTCGTCATCGACGAAATGGCAGCGCGGATCAGCCTCGGCCTGACGCCGCCCCTGCTCCACGGCAACGCTGTAATCGCTGGCGTACTCGACCACGGTCACGCCATGGGCACGCAGCTTGTCCTTCTTCCATTGGCGCGCATCGGCGGACATATGCACCGTGGCCTGAAAGCCCAGACGCGCACTGATGATGCCGATGGACAGGCCAAGATTGCCGGTAGAGCCGACGGCTACCTGATAGCCACCGAAGAAGGCGCGCATCGCGTCGCTGTCGAGGCAGGCGTAATCGTCCTCGAGGCTGAGCAGCCCGGCAGCCAGTGCCAGGTCCTCGGCATGCTTGAGCACCTCGTAGATGCCGCCACGGGCCTTGATCGAACCGGAGATGGGCAGGTGGCTGTCGCGCTTGAGCCACAGCGCGCCGATCTCGCCTTCTGCCTGGGCCGCCTCACTGAGCAGCGCCTGCATCTTCGGCAGAGGCAGGATGTCCGACTCGATGATCCCGCCACTGACGGCCGTCTGCGGGAACACCCGGGCCAGGTAGGGCGCGAAGCGCGCGAGGCGCGCGCTGGCATCGGCCACATCCGCGGCGCTCAAACCCACATCCCCCAACGCCTCGCTAACAGGTGCCACAGCTGGGTTGAACCAGCTGGTTTCTTGCAGGGCGATCAGCTCATCGAGCAACGGATATTGCGCGCGCCACTGAGCGAGCGACTGGCCAAGAATCATGCGGCGTTCCTCATTACAGGCAGTTAACGGCGCCCATTAGATGATGCCCGTGGCCATCTGGCAAAGGCCGCGACAAGCAGTCAAGCGGAACGATACCCACCCAGACGAGGCCTAACGCGGAAATTGCCAAGGAGTTGCCATGACCTTTTCCATCGTTGCGCGCTGCCCACGTACTGGACAGTTCGGCGTCGCGGCGGCCACTGCGATGCCCGCCGTCGGCAAACTGCTCAGCCACGCTGCCGCTGGTGCGGGGGCGGTGGCGACCCAGGCGCAGGTCAACCCCTATCTGGGGCTGGATGGCCTGGCGCTGCTGCGTCAAGGACTTTCGGCCCGACAAGTGCTGGAGCGCCTCAAAGCCACCGATCCCTGCATGGAACTGCGTCAGTGTGCGTTGATCGACGCCCAGGGCGACAGCCTCTGCTGGACCGGCGAAAAGTGCATTCCCTGGGCCGGTTCGCTGGCAGGCGAGCAGTTCTCCGTACAGGGCAATCGCCTGGTCGGCCCACAGGTACTGGATGCAGTAGCCGAAGCCTTCCGCCACGCTGAAAAGCGACCGCTGATCGAACGCCTGATCGAAGCCCTGGCCGCTGGCGACCGCTGCGGCGGCGACCGTCACGGCGAGTCGTCCGCAGTGATCTACGTGGTCGATCAGGAGGAGTATCCGCTGTGGGACATCCGCGTCGACCATCACCTCGACCCGGTGGCCGAGCTACGCCGCCTACATAAGGTATTCGCTCGCGAGGTGCTGCCAGAGATCCTCGCGATGCCGACACGTGACAATCCGGCGGGCCTGGCAGCGGAGGATTCGGTCTAGGCCTGCCGGCCAACAGGGGGCCCGAAACGCTCCAGTTGCATCTCACGCAGACGACTCAAGGTGCGGCGGAAGGCAAAGTCGAGGTAGCCCTGGGTGTACAGCTCGTCCAGCGCCACCTCGGCTTCGATATACAGCGGCACACGGCGGTCGTAGCACTCGTCGACCAGGGCAATGAAGCGGCGTACCGCATCGTCGTTGCGCGACAGCGCCGGTAGTTTCCGGTCACCGGCATCGACCCGCTCGGCACCGTCCTCGGTGCCACGGGCGATGCGCCCCTCGCGCTGCTCACCGCCCAGGCGCGCCACTTCACCGAGCAGGATGGTCGAGAAGCGCTCGCACAGTTCCATGAAGTCGGGAGCCGCCAATGGCTGTTCACACAGATCCCGGAAGCGGCACCAGAGCGCTGCTGAGCTATGACCGAGGGTTTCGATACGGCGATGGCTGAGTTCGACCGGCTCGCGACTAATGGTTTGCCCCTCACTCAGACGAGCGAAAAGCTCACCCAGCACCTGCGGCTGCTGCACCCAGTAGCGTTGCACCTCGGTACCGGGATGCAGACGATGATCCTGCTCGCCGTCCACGGTCACCACCTGCATGTGTGCCTCGAGCGCAGCGATGGCCGGCAGGAAACGCTCACGGTTGTAGCCATCGGCATACAGCTGATCCGGCGGCTGATTGGAGGTTGCCACCAGTACCACCCCCTGCGCCACCACCAGGCTGAGCAGCCGACCGAGCAGCATGGCATCGCCGATGTCGCTGACGAACAGCTCGTCGAAGCACAGCACACGCACCTCGCGCCCCAGCTCCTCAGCCAGCAGGCGCAGCGGGTCGGCATTGCCGGTCAACTGGAACTGGCGGCGATGCACCCACTGCATGAAGTGATGGAAATGCTGTCGCCGCGCCGGCACCCGCAAGGCGTTGTAGAAGCTGTCCATCAGCCAGGTCTTGCCGCGCCCGACCGGCCCACAAAGGTACACGCCGAGCGGGCGCTCGCCGCGATGCACAGCCTCATGACAGTGCTGCAGCGCCTCGACCGCACGGTGCTGCGCAGCATCGGCGACAAAACCGCCCGCTAGTGCACGGCGATAAGCGGCCAGCGGCGAGTCCGGCGCTCCCCGCTCGAAGCCGCTCAACGCAGCACCAGCCGGCCGTCATCGAACTGCCGCGCCCAGTCGCGGCGGGTGAACACCTGGCCCTGCTCGCGCACGCGGCGCACTTCAGACAGATCCAGGTCGCAGATCAGCCAGTGGCTACGCGTGGGGCACAGCTCCTTGCTCTCGGCGACGATGCCGCTGGCCGGCATGCCGTAGTCCGACGGCACGTAAAGCGAAGCGCGGCCGTAGCCTTCGTCGAGCGACGGCGACCAGGGCGCCAGGCCGACGGTAGGCGAGTGCAGTACGGCGATCTGGTTCTCCAGCGCACGGGCCTGGGCGCCGATGCGTACGCGGTGAAAGCCGGCCACGGTGTCGGTGCAACTGGGCGCCAGAATCAGATCAACGCCAGCCTCGGCCAGGGTGTGCGCCAGCAAGGGGAATTCGTTGTCGTAGCAGATCAGGATGCCCAGCTTGCCCAGCGCGGTATCGAACACCTTCAGCCCACTACCCGCCGCGATATGCCACTGCTCCAGCTCGAAGCGGGTCATGATCAGCTTGTCCTGAGCGCCCAGGCAGCCGTCCGGACTGAACAGCCAGGCGCGGTTGCGGTAGATACCGTCGTCATCCAGCACCGCTACGGAACCGGGTTGCAGGTAGAGATTCAACCGCCGCGCCAGGCTCTCGCACAACGCCAGCCAGCGTGGCAGCAGCGGCTGGATGCCGGCGATGGAGCCGTGCAGGTCACCACGCTCGGCTTCCAGCAACTGGCCGGTCAGCACCAGGCCGGCGTACTCCGGCAGCAGCAACAGTTCAGCGCCCTGCCCGGCCGCTTCCTCGCACAGAGTGGTGAGGTGCTCGGCGTAGGCATCCCAGGTGGTGAACAACTCGATGTGGTACTGGCAGGCGGCAACCTTGATCATGGGGCAAGCTCCTTCAACCAGAACGACATGGGCTTGGCCGATTCTTCGGCTTCGTCCAGGTCGCGCCAGTGGTACTGGGTATGCAACTCGGGGTGATGACGGTAGCCGCGGCGTGCCCAGAAGGCATCCAGCGGCTGGTAATCGGCGGGCCGCCGCGGGTGGTCGGCCGCGCGTTGCACGGCGCAGAACGCGCACCAGTCGAAGCGATCCAGCGTATGCGCATGGGCCTCGCGCTCGGCAAAAAAACGCACCCCAAGGCCGCGCCCGCGCCAGGACGGCAACACCACCGACTCGGCGCAGTAGAAGATCCGCGCCGGGTTCCAGCCCGCGGCAACGAACGGCTGCTGGAATTCCTCGGTTTCATCCTGCAGCGGCAGCGCGGTGGAAGCACCTACTACCTGACCGGCGTCGAGTACCAGCACGCACAGGCTATCGGCACTGCGCACATAGGTGGCCAGGTACTCGGCCTCATAGTCGAGGTTGCCGTCATAGAGGTAGGGAAACTCGCGGAACACCTGGATGCGCAGACGCGCGAGGTCGTCGATATGGGGTTCGATCTCCGCTCCCCGCAACAGTCGGATATCCATTGCAGTCGCTCGCCAGCAACAGGGTGACGCCAGTAGCTATACCAGCGGTAAACGGCGAACTTATCATGCGGGCCAACCAACCACTAACCACGCTACGAAAGGAACTTAGCCATGACCGCCACCGAACTGGTTCAGGCCTACTACGCCGCCTTCAATGCCGGCGACATGCCCGCCTTTCTCGATCTGCTGGCCGACGACGTGGTGCACGACATCAACCAGGGCGAGCGTCAGGTTGGCAAGGCCACCTTCGCCGCCTTCATGGACAAGATGAACCGCTGCTACCGCGAGCGCCTGGCCGATATCGTGGTCATGCAGAACGCCGCTGGCGACCGCGCCGCCGCCGAGTTCGTGGTGCACGGCGAATACCTGGCCGACGACGAAGGCCTGCCGCCGGCCAATGGCCAGACCTATGTGCTGCCGGCCGGCGCCTTCTTCGAGATCAAGAATGGCAAGGTCGCGCGCATCAGCAACTACTACAACCTCAATGACTGGATTGCGCAGGTCGGCTGAATATCCTCAGGCCCGGGGCCGAGCCTACCAGCCGCTCGGTGCCCTGATGCACAACCCCCTCCCAGCTCAGTGAACCCAGTACAGCCCACGTTGCTCGGCCAGCCGCGCTCGCTCCCGATCCAGCTCGGCTCGTAGCTCTTCTTCACTGGGTAACACCAGCCTGTATTTGCTGGCGAACAGTTGCTCGCTGTCCTGCAGCACCGAATAACGCACCACGGACGCATCCTTCTGCGCACAGAGGATGATGCCCACGGTCGGGCCATCTTCCGGGCCACGCCTGAGGTCATCGAACATGCGCACGTACATGTCCATCTGGCCGATATCCTGATGGGTCAACTCGCCGCGCTTGAGGTCAAAAATGACGAAGCACTTGAGCAGGTAGTTGTAGAACACCAGGTCGATGTAGAAATCCTTGCTCTCGGTGCTGATGCGCTGCTGCCGGCCGACGAAGGCGAAACCCTTGCCCAGTTCCAGCAGAAAGATCTGCAACTGGTCGATCAGCGCCTGCTCCAGCTCGCCCTCCAACATGGTGCCAGCATTGGGCAGGCCGAGGAACTCCAGCAGCACCGGATCGCGCACAAACTCACGCGGGCTCTTGCCCAGGGCCTGCAGCTTGCTCGCCGCCTCCTGCTCGACCGCCGCGCGATCCTGGCTGGCCAGCAGACGCTCGTAATACAACGTGCCGATCTGCCGCTCCAGCGCACGGGTACTCCAGTTCTGCGTAGCGGCCTCGTTCATGTACCACTGCCGTGCACTGTCGCTGTCCACTCTGAGCAAGGTGCGATAGTGCGTCCAGCTCAATTCGTGACGCAGTGCGTCACGAATCGGAAAAGCTTGGTAGAAGAGACGCATGTAGCGCAGGTTAGAGGCATCGAAGCCCTTACCGAACTCAGCCGTCAGCTCACTGGCCAGCGTCGGCAGCAGCTTCTTGCCGTAGGCGGCACGCGCCTGCCCACCCTGCTCGAATTCAACGATATGCCGGCCGATTTCCCAGCAGGTTTGCACCTGAATCGCATCCACCGCACGCACGGCCTGCTGCCGGGCCTGGCGGATCAGCTCAGCCAGTTCGGTGAGCAGAGGTTGCAACTTGGGGTCAGCATTGAGTGACGTCATCTTTCCTCCCTGAATGCTCGGTATTGATCCTGCCAGCGATGGCCCATTCAGTCCGAAACTTACCCACTCAACCGGCCAAGTGCCAGTGTTCGAGCCCTCTGTGAGCGGATTCATCTGCGATGGCCAACGCCGAGACCATAAGCCTGAAACATTTTGCAAAGTCTTAATACAGCGTTAAGCCAGCCACTCACACAATCGCCCCCAGGTTCATCACCGAGGTTCCGAGCATGGAACTACCCTGGGCGCAGCATGATCGTCCCGTTGCCCGTATCGGGCGCGGCGATAGTTACGAACTCCACCTGGCCTCCCCTGGCAGCGCACGTCGCGTTGCCCTGGAGCAGTTCATCCGCCAGCGCTTCGAACTGCAGCACGACGCACGCATCCGTCACTTCATGCCCTGCCTGTTCGGCCTGGAAAACCAGACCGGCCAGCTGCTCGGTGCGGTGGGCGTGCGCAGCGGCAACAGCGGCCCGCTGTTTCTCGAGCGTTACCTGGACGAGCCGATCCAGAGCGCCATCGGCGCACGCCTGGGCCACACCGAGCCCAGCCGTGGCGAGCTGGTGGAAGTCGGCAACCTGGCCGCCGACAGCCCCGGTGCCGCCCGCCTGCTGATCGTCGCGCTGACCGATCTGCTGGTGGCCCTGGGTTTTCGCTGGGTCACCTTTACCGGTACCCCGACCCTGCTCAACAGCTTCCAACGCCTGGGCCTGACCCCCATCGCCCTCGGCGAAGCCGATCCGGCGCGCATGGGCGATGAGCTTCCCGACTGGGGCAGTTACTACGACAACCGTCCGCTGGTCATGGCGGGCGACATTCATGGCGGCCACCAGCGCCTGCTGCAGCTGGGCGCCTATCCGCGCCTCGGTCATCAACCGTTGTATGCCCTGGAGGAGATGCCCGATGTGGTCTGCAGTTGAATCCTTCTTCGAGCGTCTGGCCGCCTTTGGCCCGCACACGGCGCTGGCCGAGGATAGCCATGAGCTGACCTATGACGGTCTGTTGGCAGCCGTGACCAGTCGCAGCCGCCTTCTGCGCGGGCTGGGCGCCCAGCGCGTGGCACTGGCGCTGGATAACGGTATCGACTGGGTACTGTGGGATCTGGCGGCGCTGCATGCCGGCCTGGTCTGCGTGCCGGTACCGGGGTTCTTCTCCGCCGAGCAGCAACGCCATGTGCTCGACAGTGCCGGCATCGACTGCCTGATCGGCGCTGGTGCCCCCGGCTTCGCCAGCGTGGAAAACGATATTTATCACCGCACGGTCGCGCAGCCTGCAGAGCTGCATCCGGGCACCTGCAAGATCACCTACACCTCCGGCACCACCGGCCAGCCCAAGGGCGTGTGCCTGGACCTGAACACACAGCTGGCAGTGGCCGACAGCCTGGTCAAGGCCAGCGCCAGCCGCGAGGTGCAACGGCACCTGTGCATCCTGCCGCTGGCGACTCTGCTGGAGAACATCGCCGGCGTCTACGCGCCGCTGCTGGCCGGCGCGCGGGTCGAGCTGATGCCAATGGCGCAGATCGGCCTGACCGGGGCCAGCGGCTTAGACCTGGCGCGCTTTCTCCAGGCCCTGCACACCGCCCAGCCGCACAGCCTGATCCTGTTGCCACAATTGCTGCTGGCGCTGGTCAGCGCGGCCGAGCGCAAGCTGCCGGTGCCGACCTCGCTGCGTTTCGTGGCCGTTGGTGGCGGGCGTGTCTCCGTGCAGTTGCTGCTGCGCGCCGATGCGCTGGACCTACCGATCTTCGAGGGCTACGGGCTGTCCGAGTGCGCCTCGGTGGTGTGCCTGAACACGCCCGAGCAGCGCCGCATCGGCAGCACCGGCCAGCCGCTTGGCCACCTGCAAATGACGCTGGCGGCCGACGGCGAAGTGCTGGTCAAGGGCGCCCGCATGCTCGGCTACCTCGGTGAACCGGCGCCGCAAGGCGAATGGCTGGGCACCGGCGACCTCGGTCATTTCGAGCAAGGCTTCCTGGTGCTGCACGGGCGCAGGAAACATCAGTTCATCACCGCCTATGGGCGCAACGTCAACCCGGAATGGGTCGAATCCGAGCTGGTGCAGCAGTTGCCTATTGCCCAGGCCTGGCTGCACGGCGAGGCGCTGCCGGGCAACGTCGCGGTGCTGGTGCCGCGCTTCGCCAATACCCTTGACGCGCAGCTGCAAGAAGCCGTGGACGCCGTCAATCACGGCCTGCCGGACTACGCCCGCGTACACCACTGGCTGCGCGCCGAGGCCCCGTTCAGCGCGAGCAACGACCTGGCCACAGCCAACGGTCGCCTGCGCCGCGCTGCCCTGTTTTCCCATTACCAAGCCGCCATCGAAGCGTTGATGGCAGAAGGAGTACATGCATGAGCTTCTACGAATCCCTGCTGGCCCAGACTCAAGCCGAGCGCGACTACCTGCTCGGCGCACCGATCATCCAGCAGGCCATTACCGGCCAGGTCGCCCTGCACAGCTACATCGCCTTCCTCACCGAGGCCTACCACCACGTCAAGCACACCGTACCGCTGCTGATGGCCTGTGGCGCACGCTTGCCAGAGCGTCTGGAATGGCTACGCGAGGCCATCGCCGAGTACATCGAGGAAGAAACCGGCCACCAAGAGTGGGTGCTCAACGACATCGCCGCCTGTGGTGCCGACAAGGAAGCGGTGCGCCATGGCACCCCGCACATGTCCACCGAACTGATGGTGGCCTACGTCTACGACCGCATCGCCCGGCACAACCCGGTGAGTTTCTTCGGCATGGTCAACGTGCTCGAAGGCACCAGCATCGCCCTGGCCACTCAGGCCGCTGGCATCATCCAGGACAAGCTGCAACTGCCGAACAAGGCCTTCAGCTACCTCAACTCACATGGCAGCCTGGATCTGGAGCACATCGAGTTCTTCAAGAAGCTGATGAACCAACTGGACAACGACGATGACAAGGCCGCCGTGGTGCACACCGCCAAGGTGGTCTACCGCCTGTACGGCGACATGTTCCGCAGCCTGCCGCTGGCTGGCGAGGAGTAAGGTCATGCAACCGACGGATTGCCGTGCCCTGCTTACCGGCGCCAGTGGCGGTATCGGCCTGGCCCTGGCCCAACGTCTGGCCAGCGAAGGCGCCCATCTGCTGCTGGTGGGCCGTCGTCTGGAGCCCCTGCAAGCGCTGTTGCAACGCTTCCCGCAGAACGTGCAACTGGTGCAGGCCGATATCGCCAGCCGCGCCGGGCGTGATGCACTGCTGGCCGCCGCGCAGAACTTCGGCGGGCTCAATTGCCTGATCAACGCCGCAGGGGTCAATCGTTTTGGCCTGCTCGACCAGCAGGACGAACAGCAGATCGCTGAGCTGATCGGCCTCAACGTCACCGCGACACTTCAGCTCACCCAGCGCCTGCTACCGCTGCTGCGGGCGCAACGGCGTGCGCTGGTGATCAACGTCGGCTCCACTTTCGGCACCATCGGCTACCCAGGTTTTGCTGCCTACTGCGCCAGCAAGTTCGCCCTGCGCGGTTTCTCCGAGGCGCTGCGCCGCGAGCTGGCCGACACCAATGTGCGCGTCCTCTATTTCGCCCCACGCGCCACCCGTACGCCGATGAACGCCCCCAGCGTGGTAGCGATGAACGACGAGCTGGGCGTGGCCATGGACGATCCGGAAAAAGTCGCGGCCGAATTGCTGCAAGCCATCCGCCACGAGCAGGAAGAGCGCTACCTGGGATGGCCGGAACGCCTGTTCGTGCGCCTCAACGGCCTGCTGCCACGCGTGGTCGACCAGGCCCTGCGCAAGCAGCTGCCGATCATCCAACGCTTCGCCCGTCATAAACACTGAGGACAACCCCGTGAACGCACTGCGTACCCTGATCATTGCCACGCTCGGTTTCGCCACCCTGCCCGCCTTCGCCCTCAGTGAAGGGGGCGAAGCGCAGTTGCACCAGTTGCAGACGCGCTGGGCCGAGATCAACTACCAGACGCCGGAGAAGCAGCGCGAAGAGGCCTTCGCCAAGCTCGTCAGCCAGGTCGATGCCGCGCTGACCAGCGAGCCCAAGGCACCTGAGCTGCTGATCTGGCGCGGCATCATCCTCAGCACCCAGGCTGGCGCCAAAGGCGGTCTTGGTGCATTGGGCCTGGTCAAGGAGGCCAAAACCAACCTGGAGCAGGCGCTGGCCATCGACCCACAGGCGCTGGCCGGCTCGGCCTATACCAGCCTCGGCAGCCTCTACTACCAGGTACCGGGCTGGCCGATCGGCTTCGGCGACGATGAACAGGCCGAGAAGATGCTCAAGCAAGCCCTGGCGATCAACCCGGACGGCATCGACCCGAACTACTTCTATGGCGACTTCCTGCAACGGCAGAAGCGCTACGAGGAGTCTCGCGCCGTGCTGGAAAAGGCCCTGGCAGCCAAGGATCGCCCTGGCCGTGAACTGGCCGACCAGGGACGCCGCGCAGAAGCCGCAGCGCTTTTGCAGCAGGTGACAGGTAAACTCCAGTAACCCTCTACAGGAGTGACCATGCGCATTCTTCTCGTCGAAGACGATCAGGCCCTGGGCGAAGGCATTCGCACAGCGCTGAAACCCGAAGGCTACACCGTGGACTGGCTGCAGGACGGCGCCAGCGCGCTGCATGCGCTGAGCCACGAGAGTTTCGAGCTGGCCATTCTCGACCTCGGCCTGCCGCGCATGGACGGCCTGCAGGTGCTCAAGCACCTGCGCGCAGCGGCCAACCCGGTACCAGTGCTGGTGCTCACCGCACGTGACGCCACCGGCGACCGCATTGCGGGTCTCGATGCTGGCGCCGACGACTACCTGGTCAAGCCCTTCGATGTCGCCGAGCTCAAGGCACGCCTACGTGCTCTGCTGCGGCGCAGCTTCCAGCGCCCGCAACCGGCGCTGGAATACCGCGGCATCAGTCTCGACCCCGCCAGCCAGGTGGTCGAATACCAGGGCCAGGTCATCAACCTGCCGCGCAAGGAGTTTCTCCTGCTGCACGAGTTGCTGATTCAGCCCGGTCGTGTGCTGACCCGCGACAAACTGCAACAAGCGCTCTACGGCTGGGATGAGGAAGTGGAAAGCAACGCCCTGGAGGTGCACGTGCATCACCTGCGCAAGAAATTCTTCCCGGAGCTGATCCGCACCGTGCGCGGCGTCGGTTATCTGGTGGACAAATGAGGCTGCTGAAAACCTTCGGTTCCATCCGTACCCGCCTGCTCGCCCTGCTACTGCTGCTGGTCGCGGCCAGCTTCGGGCTGATCAGCCACAAGATCTACAACGACTCGGTGCATGAAGTGCGCGAGCTGTTCGACGCCCAGCTGTCGCAGACCGCGCGCCTGCTCATGGGTCTGGTGCGCCATGACCTGAGTGAAAGTGAACGCAACGAGATGCAGGCCGTGCTCGACGAGGCGCTGCTGCTGCACAACGCGCGCAACCCGGACAACCTGCTCGGCCACGAATACGAAGGCAAGCTGGCCTTCCAGATGCTCGACGACGATGGTGAGCTGCTGTTCCAGTCCGCCAGCGCCCCGCCCGGCTTGCTCAACAACATGATCGAGCAGCTCGGCCTGGCTCTGCCCAACGATGACCAGCCCATGCGTGAACGCCTGGCGCAACTGGCCCGCTATCTGATCGGTTATCACACGCTGAACATCGGCGAGCATCGCTGGCGCGTGTTCGTGCTGCATGACAGTCGCGACTACCACTGGGTGCTGGCGGGCGAGCGCGATGACGTGCGCGGCGAGCTGATCGGCAAGATCGCCCGACGCAGCTTGCAACCGCTGCTGATCGGTCTGCCCATCGTCGGCCTGCTGCTGTGGCTTACCGTGGGTTGGGGTTTGTATCCGCTCAAGCGCATGGCCGATGCCATTCGCGGTCGCGCACCGGACAACCTGGCGCCGCTGGTCTTCCCGCCGTTACCCAACGAACTGGAACCGATGGCCGCTGCGCTCAACCGCCTGCTGATGCAGGTCAACCAACTGCTGGAACAGGAAAAACGCTTCATCGCCGATGCCGCCCACGAGCTGCGTACGCCGCTGGCGGTGCTGCGCATTCATGCGCAGAACGCACTGGAAGCACCGGATGCCAGCGACCGTGAAGAGGCGCTGAGGCAATTGGGCAGCGGTGTCGACCGCGCGACCCGCGTAGTCGCACAACTGCTGACGCTGGCACGCCTCGATCCCAACGGCATCCGCCTGAACATGGACAACCTCGACCTGCTGGCCTTCCTGCGTGGCGAGCTAGCAGAGCTGACGCCGCTGGCGCTCAATCGCGGCCAGGAGCTGATTCTCGACGCTCAGGAACCAGGCGATTACCACCTGCCGGCGGATGCCCCCAGCCTGGGTATCCTGCTGCAGAACCTGGTGAGCAATGCCGTGCAGTACACCCCGGCGGGCGGCTGCATTCAGGTACAGCTGCAGGCCACCACTCAGGACCTGCTGCTGCAGGTACTCGACAGTGGCCCAGGTGTGCCAGCGGAGTTGCGCGAGCGCTTGTTCGAGCGCTTCTTCCGCGTTGGAGAAGGCCAGGGCGCCGGGCTGGGATTGTCCATCGTGCGCCGCGTCGTTGAATTGCATCAGGGCAGTATCGCCCTTGATGAGTCGCCGCTCGGCGGCCTGCGTGTCAGCGTGCGCTTGCCCCGGCGTCCCGGCAGCCTTGCTTGAGTGATCGCGATGGCGAGCCTCAATTTTCACACATAGCCATAGGCAATCACAAAGATAGAGACAATCCGTTTTATCAATCGAAACGTTTATCCAATCATGCACACCTGTTCAACAGCCGCTACAGTAGTAACTTCGCATGAGCCTGATCAAACGTTTCTTCCAGCAATCCCAACCGAGCCAGCAGCCGACCACCCCGACCGTGCAGGAGCATCCGAACTTCTGGATGTACCAGTGACTCAGCCGCTCGCCCCAACCACCCTCAGTGGCACCTGACGCCCGGCCTTCTGTGCCAGGTAGCGGGTGCAGCTGACACGCAGGAACGAGGCGAAATTGACCACTTCGCCGCGAAAGTCCATGACCTCGTCATGCAACTTGGCGATCAGCTGGTTGGTGGTCATGCCATCGACTTCGGCGATTTCACGCAGGATGTCCCAGAACTGATTTTCCAGACGCAGCGTGGTAACCACGCCGCGGATGCGCAATGAACGTGAGCGCGACTCGTAGAGAATCGGATCGGCCTTCACATAGAGTTCGCACATCGGTCGTGCTCCTGAAAGGTAGGGCGGGTGCAACCCGCCACGTATGGACTGGCGGGTTGCACCCACCCCTACGTCTTGCCCGCGCCATAGCCCGGTGCAGTCAGTGCGTGAATGCTGGCGATGATGCGCCCGGATTGCATCCGGGCTCCGGCTGCTCACAAGCGGATTTCAGTCCCCAGCACCTTGAGAAACGCCGCCAGCCAAGCTGGATGCGCAGGCCAGGCCGGCGCGGTGACCAGCTTGCCCTGCACGTGCGCCTGGTCCACCGGGATTTCCACGTACTTGCCGCCGGCCAACGTCACTTCCGGCGCACAAGCAGGATAGGCGCTGCACTCACGTCCCTCCAGCACCCCGGCCGCCGCCAGCAGCTGGGCACCATGGCAGACGGCAGCGATGGGCTTGTCGGCCTTGGTGAAGGCCTTCACCAGGGCGATGACGTCGGCATTCAGGCGCAAGTATTCAGGAGCACGGCCACCGGGAATGACCAGAGCGTCGTAATCTTGGGCACGGACCTTGGCGAAATCGAAGTTGAGCGCAAAGTTGTGCCCCGGCTTCTCGCTATAGGTCTGGTCGCCCTCGAAATCGTGAATGGCGGTGCGTACCGTCTGGCCGGTTACCTTGTCCGGGCAAACCGCATGCACGGTATGGCCGACCATCTGCAGCGCCTGGAACGGCACCATGGTTTCGTAGTCCTCGGCGTAGTCGCCGACCAGCATGAGAATCTTCTTGGCAGCCATGATCGTCTCCTGAAGGTAGGTGGAACGAATGCCATTATTCGCCCCTATTTCCTCCGACAGGTAACAGCCGGGTACTACTCAGCAAACAGTCAAGCGTCGATACATCGACTTTGTAGAAGCGGCGCCCCGCCGCGAACCTGGCCGGTGCAGCATCGAAAAGCTTCGCCCCGGGGCGGGGCTCCTGCCAAACGCCGCATTGAGCGTTTTATATGATCATTGCCGGCCTTTCAGTGCCCGCATGTGTTCTAGAGCGCGTACTTCTGCAGGTTCGCCATCATCTCCTTGAGCGCCTCGACGTTGTCGGCCGGGTGCGCAGCGCCCTCGAAATCGCAGATACGTTGCCACTGCGCCGCGACATCCTCGGGACTGAAACCGGCCTTGGGATCGAAGCCCGCGCCCAGGCTGCGCTCCCAGCGCACCTTGCCCACCCAGCCACCGCCGACTTCGTACAGGCTGCCGGTGTCCTGACAGGCGGCGCTGCCGAGGTACACCACCAGCGGGCTGACCAGCTCGGGTTTGAGTTGCTCGAACACCTGCGGCGGGATCAACCCTTCGGTCATGCGCGTGGCACCGGTCGGTGCGATGGCGTTGACCAGGATATTGTTCTTGCGCCCTTCGATGGCCAGTGTACGCGTCAGCCCGTAGAGGCCGAGCTTGGCCATGCCATAGTTGCTCTGGCCGAAGTTGCCGTAGATGCCGGAGGTCGACGAGGTGAAGATGACCCGGCCGAAGTTCTGTTCGCGCAAGTGAGGCCAGGCCGCGTGAGTGGTCTTGTAGGCACCTTCGACATGAACCCTGTAGACCAGATCCCAGTCGGCATCTTCCATCTTGTGGAAGCTCTTGTCGCGCAGGATGCCAGCGTTGTTGACTAGCACATCGATACGGCCGAAATGATCCAGCGCCGTCTGCACGATCTTGTAGCCATCGGTGACCGAGTCATGGTTGGCCACTGCAGTACCACCGAAGGCGCGAATCTCTTCCACCACCTTGTCGGCCGCCGAAGCGTTGGCCCCTTCACCATGGGTGCTACCGCCGAGATCGTTGACCACCACCTTGGCGCCATGGCGAGCGAACAGCAGTGCATGGGCGCGGCCCAGGCCACCGCCAGCACCGGTGACTATGACTACTTGATCTTCGAAACGGATGGCATCGCTCATCGACAGCTTCCTCGGGCAGGTTGTGAATGCACCGAGTGTCAGGCAGCCCCGCGCGCTTCACAAGGCGCGCGGGACTGCTGAATGACGGCCGATAATGCGACCTTATACGGCTCAGTTACCGGTGCCGGAACCCGAGCCGGAACCACTGCCATCACCCGAACCACCCCGGTCACCGCCGGGGTTGCCATCGGTGTTGGGGCCCTGCACCGGCGGGATGCCCTCACCGTCATCGGCCGGATTCATCGGATTGCTGTCCCCCGGTGTGGTCGGCGTGGTGGGCCCAGGAGTACCCGGCGCATCGTTATCGCTACCGGCAAAGGCCGGCAATGCCATCGCGCCCAGAATCCCGCTCAGCAGCAATGCAGATAATTTCTTGTTCATGTTGTTCATGAGTAACCTCGACTTTCCTGTGAGTGACACAGTTACTGAGTCGCTCACGGTGCCGGAGGTTCGACAAAAATTATCGCAACGCTGACCCGCTCATCCTCGCGTACGCTCAGGCAATACGAATCAGGCTGAGGTGGTTGTACAGATGCAACACGTGCGCCTCGGCGTATTCGCCATGCTCCAACGCGCCATAGGCGAAGTGCGGCTGCAGCGCACCCTGGTGCTCGGCAAAACGCTCAAAAGCCACCTGCAGTCGCTGCAAGGCCAAGGCCTGATCGGCTGGCTCGATCAGAGCGGCTGCGCCGGGAATTGCCTCATCCAGCGGATGACGCATGGCGCCGCGCGCGCTGAACACGGCGAACGCGGCTGGCCCGAGGCTATGGCGAAACCAGGCCGGTTTCAGTTCGGGATAACCGTCGATGGAATAATCGATGCTTTGCGCGCAGTGATTGAATACTTCGCTCGGGCTCCAGCCGCGAATGCTCTGCAGCGTCTTGCCTTGCAGATCCGCCAGCACCTGGCGCGCGCCCTCCAGGCTGACGACCGCCGGCCGCGGCCCGGCAGGCAAGGCCCAGAAGCCGGCGCCCAGTGCGGCGGCTCCACCGAGCGCAGCGCCTTTGAGCAGGGTACGTCTACGCATGCGAGCTCCTTGCGTCGCGAAACTGCAGGTAATGCTCGAGCACCTCAGCCGGCGCCTCCAGCTGCGGATAGTGGCCAATGCCGTCGAGCAGAACGGTGTCGGCGTCGGCGATCAACTCACGGTAACGCGCCACCATATGCGCACCGGAGATGGGATCGAAGGCGCCATCAATCACCCGCATAGGCAGCGTCGTGGCCTGCATCGCCGTGACCCAGCGCTGCCGTTGCTGGCGCCGCTCGGGCATGTAGCGAATCAGACGATGCATCACCGCCGGGCCGTTGTTGTACGCCACCAGTTGCCACAGGGCATCCAGTTCGGCTTCGCTGGCCTGGGTGTGCGGGCCGAAGATGCGGGCGAAACTCTGTGCCAGCTTGCGCCGTGAGAACAACGGCCCGATCAGCGGACCAAGCGGCCCGAGCAGCAACTTCTGCACCCGCACCGGATGATGGGTTTCGGGGAACAGACCGCCGTTGAGGAACACACAACTCGCCAGCTGCAGTTGCCCCTCCTGATGCCGCGCGATCAGCTCCTGGGCAACGCTGTCACCATAGTCGTGAGCCAGCACATGCACCGGGCGCCGTTCGCCAATATGGGCCAGCAGTTCCTGCTGCAGATCGGCCTGTTCCAGCAAGCTATAGGCATGCCCACGCGGCTTGGCCGAGTAACCGAAGCCAAGCATGTCGCAGGCGATCACCCGGTAACGCTCGGCCAGTGTCGCCCACAGGCGATGCCAGTCCCAGCTGGCACTGGGAAAGCCGTGAATCAGCAGCAGCGGCTGGGCTTGCGTGTCTCCAGCGGTCCAGTAACGGATCGTGTGACCACGAAAGTGCAACGCCTGGCTTTGCGCGCGCCAATCATCCAGGGCGATGCCTGGCAGCTCGCTCACTGGTCGTAACCTGGCATCTGCTGGTCCAGCTTGCGCAGCAGCGCTGGCCAGGGCAACGCGCCGCCCATGCCCTGCGGCGTTTTCATCACGCCAGCGATCATCGCCCGCGCGCCGTCGAGAATCTGCTGCGGAATGTGGATCAGCTCGGCACCGCCGCTCTGCGCCATGACCTGGATCTCGCAGGCACGCTGCAGGATGAACATGCCGAGAAAGGCGTCGGCGATGCCGCCGAAAGCAGTGAGCAACCCATGGTTGGGCAGGATCATGAAGTTCTTGTCGCCCAGGTCCGCCTGCAGCCGCGCTTTCTCATCATGATTCAGCGCCACGCCCTCATAGCCGTGGTAGGCCAGGCTGGCGAGGACGAACAGCGATTGCTGCGACAGGGGCAGCAAGCCCTGCTTCTGCGCCGACACGGCGATGCCCGCCGGGGTGTGAATGTGCAGCACGCAGCCGACGTCGTGGCGCACCTCGTGCACGGCGCTATGAATGGTGTAACCGGCTGGATTGATGTCGAACGGGCTGTCCATCAGCTTGTTGCCCGCCAGGTCGACCTTGACCAGGCTCGACGCCGTGATTTCGTGGAACATCAGGCCATAGGGGTTGATCAGGAAATCTTCCGTACCCGGTACCTTGGCAGAGATATGGGTGAAGATCAGATCGTCCCAGCCATAGAGGGCGATCAGCCGGTAGCAGGCGGCGAGGTCGACGCGTGCACGCCATTCGGCCTCGGAAACCAGATTCTTCACGGCAGGGAGTTTCAGCGGAGCATTCACGGCGGTCACCTCGATATTCTTGTTGGTCGGTGGTGTCCGCAGTCTAGCCAGGCGCGTCGCTGGCGGTAGTTGCCCTGGCAGCCATCTTGATGGCTTTGCGGGTCATGGCGCTGGCGCGCCGCGGTGCGATAGGCAGGTATTCGCCGCTTTTATCGCCGGTCAAACCAGCTCGGGGTAATCGCGCGCCAGCAGCGGCCACTGTGCCTGAGCCTCGGCATCATCGGCCAGCAGGCGAAAGCCCTCGAACTGGAACTCCGGCGCCACAGTGCAACCGACCAGCGTATAGGCGCCCGTCGAGCGCGCCGCCTGCCAGGCATGAGCCGCTACCACGCGCTGCGGCATCTGCCCCTCACTGACCGGCCCGAGCAACTCGCAACGCACCGCGTTGGGGGTATCGGCTACCAACAACTGCAGAGGGTCGCCCTCGTGAAAGTGCCACAGCTCGTCGGCGTCGACCCGATGCCAGCGACTGACCGCACCACCCGGCAGCAGGAACAGAATTGCACTGGAAGCCGCCCGACCCTGAGCATTGCGCTGCGCCGAAACGAACAGGCGACGGTAGTAACCGCCCTCGGGATGCGCGGCAAGCCCGAGGCTGTCGATCAACTGGCGAGCGCGCGGGTGCACGTCAGGCCTTCAGCGCCGCCACGAAGGCTTGCAGCCAGGGTTCGGCATCGGTTTCAGGCGTGACGGTTTCGCTGGAGTCCAGGCGCAGCATTTCCACCACTTCGCGCAGGCCCAGCTCGGCATACAGCTCACGCATCAGTTCACCGCCGCCGCAGAAGGTGTCATAGCTGGAGTCGCCCAGCGCCAGCACCGCAGCCGGTTTGCCGCTCCAGGCCGGCAAACGGTCTCTGATTTCGCTGTACAGCGGCAGCAGGTTGTCCGGCAGCTCACCCATGCCAGTGGTGGACGTGACGGTAAGGAAGGCGTCCGGCGCGAAGGCCAGCAGCTCCTCGAGGCTCACATTCGCTTTGTGCCAGGCGTCCAGCCCGGCGGCCTTGAGCTGGCGCTCGGCGTGGCGAGCGACTTCCTCGGCCGTACCGTAGACCGAGCCCGAGAGAATGGCGACTTTCATGACACCTCCGGAAACAGGAAAAACGCCGCGCATTATGCCGCAAGTGGACAGCCCGACCCGATGTTTTAGAATGCAGCCCATAACCATCGCGGAACCGGACTCATGATCAATGCCAAACTGCTGCAACTGGTAGTCGACGCCTCCAACGATGGGATCGTGGTGGCCGAGCAGGAGGGCGAAGACAATATTCTGATCTACGCCAACGCGGCATTCGAACGCCTGACCGGCTACCCCTGCGATGACATCCTCTATCAGGATTGCCGTTTCCTGCAGGGCACTGACCGTGCACAGCTCGGCCTGCAGGCCATTCGCGAAGCGGTCAAGGCGAACAAGCCCTGCCGACAGATCATTCGTAACTACCGCAAGGATGGCAGCGCGTTCTGGAACGAGCTATCGATCACTCCGGTGCTGAACGAAAGCGACCAGTTGACCTACTACATCGGTATCCAGAAGGATGTTACCGAACAGGTCGAAGCCAAGCAGCGGGTGCGTGAGCTGGAGGCAGAGGTCGCCGAGCTGAAGGCAGAGCTGGCGCGCCTGAAAAGCTGACGAACGGATAAAACTATCCTTCGCCAGCGCAGTCAGATGGGTTTGACCCCGTGCAGTATTATCCCATGCAAAGCGATCCGCTGCTGACTCAGGACGAACTGGATTTCATCCAGAAAATCCTCTTCAAACCTCCGCAAAAGCGGCGCCCTGACGCAGCGCCGCCATTGGCTCTGGGCAAACGACTCAGTGAGCTTCTGGCTCGCCTGGGCAACGAAGAACAGCTAAGCCTGGATACGCATACCGACAATCAGCATCTGAGCTTCCCCCTGCACCTGATCCAGGACGACCACAGTCAGTCACGCCTGGAGCTGGGCGCCCCGCTGATCTTCGAACAAGGGGTAAGCGAACGCCCATGGCGTCTTGTTCTGCCCACGGCATTAGCACTGCTGGACGACAGCGACCAGCCCAGTGGCCTGAAGGCGCTGGAGCTATCGAACAATGGAATCCTGGTGGAATACAGCAAAACAGGCACGCCGGCCAAGGATCAGTTGCTGCAACTGCTTTTGCCCCAGGAGCGCCGCGTTCAACTGCGCGCGCGGCTCGCAAGACGCGTCAGCCAGAAGCGTTACGCTTACAGCCTGCAAACGCTACATACGGAAGATGAGCAAACTCTGCGTCAGTACCTGTTCGAACAGCACAGCGAACAACAGTCGCAGACCGCAGCAGTCAGCTGAAGCTCAGTAGCCTGGACCACCTCAGGTATCGAGATGGCCAGCCAGAAACTGCTGCATACGACGCTGCATCAGGCGTCCCTCATTACCCAGGCAAGCAATGGGCGAACCGGCCAGACTTTCCTCCGCCAGATCGGCACTGTCACCGGCCAGCAGCAGCGGACACTCCAGCCCCAGCGCCAGGCGCGCCAGTTGCCGCGGGAACTCCTCGCCTGGCGGCTGGTTGCTGAAGACAACCAGGGCCTGGGGCTGCATGCGCTCACAGACCAGGGCCAGATCGGTCATGGGTACGCCTGGCCCCATCACCGACACGTCGACGTCCTGATTGCCCAGCAGCAACGCTGCAACCAGCAACTCCAGTTCCCGGCAGTGGCCAGGTAGCGCCACCAGCAGCACGCGCTCATGCGAATCATCACGCCCCAATTGCAGACGCTGCCAGCAGCGCCCACGCAGGAAGCCGTCGAGCATCAGCCACTCGCCGCGCAGGCCGACTTCGTCCTGGCGCAGCAGCAGTTCCTGCCAGACCGGCATGAAAATATCCTGGAACACCACCGGCAGCGGATAGCAGGAAAAGATCTGCCCATACACACGTTCCAGACGAGGCTCATCGAAGTTCTGCAGCGCGCTACGCACCTGGCCCTGCCACTGGCTCCAGTCGTCACTGCTGACTTCGTTGTAGGCCGGCGTGGCGACGCTGCGACTGCTGGCGCTCTTGGCCAGGATCGAGCCGACCTTGCTGACTGCGACGCCACGTTCGATCCAGGCGAGGATGCTGCGCACCGCATCGATATCGGCCTGCGAGTAGAGACGATGGCCGCTGTCGGTACGCGTGGGTTGAATCAGGCCGTAACGCCGCTCCCAGGCACGCAGGGTGACCGGATTGACGCCGGTAAGGCGAGAAACCTCGCGGATGGGGAACAGCTCTTCCTGCTTCAAAGCGCTGGACGCAAGTGATGTGACGGAGGCGAGTTCGGGCATGGCTTCGGGCATCATGGCAACGAATTTAGAGGGATTGTAACCCAGCTTGGTCAGGCTTACATTGTGCAAGAATTATACAAGGCAACCTCATGCACAACCCCGCCTGGCCATTGACCCTTTATTTCGACGGCGACTGCCCGCTCTGCGCTCGTGAAATCCGTCTACTTAGCCGGAACGCATCGCCCCAGCGGCTGCTTCTCGTGGACATCTCTGCCGCGGACTTCGATCCACTGCCATTGGGGCTGTCTCTGACTGCTATGCAGAATCGCCTGCACGCTCGCTGGGCCGACGGCACCTGGTTGCTGGGCCTCGATGCCAGCCTCTGGAGCTGGGAAGCCGCGGGCCTGGGAGCCTGGGTGGCGCCCTTGCGCTGGCGACCGCTGCGCCCACTGCTGGAATGGGGCTACCGACTGTTCTGCCGCCTGCGCCCTCATCTGGCGCGGCTACCGCACCCTGACGGTGCGGCGCGCTGCCGAAAGGGCGACAGCTGCTCGACCCAACGCCCACCATCAGCTGACGCTGGCTAATTTTCGCAAAACGGGAATAATCCTTGCTGCATTGTTCGTCGAGCACATCACCCCGTGCTCGGCCATGCCCAACGCCATACCCCGGCTGACGGCAACACCCGAGGAGATACACAATGTCCCCCGTTACCCTGATGGTGGCGCGCCGCGTCGCCAATGGTCGTTATCACGACTTCATCGCCTGGCTGCGTGAAGGCGAACATCTGGCCACCGACTTTCCTGGCTACCTCGGCTCCGGCGTACTGGCACCGCCTGCCGGCGATGATGAGTTCCAGATCGTTTTCCGTTTCAGCGACGAACAGACCATGGCTTCCTGGGAACACTCGGCCTCACGCCAGGCCTGGCTGCAGCGGGGTGCGGGCCTGTTTGCCCAACCGCAGGAGAAGCGTGCAGTCGGCCTTGACGCCTGGTTCGGCAGCGGCCATCGACAGCCTCCGCGCTGGAAGCAGAGCGTGGCGATCTGGCTGGCATTCTTTCCGGTGTCCCTGGCCTTCAACCTGCTGTTCGGCCCCTGGCTCGTCGACCTTTCGCTGGTCACCCGCGTGCTGCTGTCGACGCTGGCCTTGACGCCACTGATGACCTACTGGTTCATTCCGCTTTCCACTCGCCTGCTGGAACCCTGGCTACAAGGTAACTATTCGCAACGCCTGAGCAGGCGAGCCGCCAGCATCGGCAAGCCCTGAAAGCATCCATTTCTACCAATCGGCCAGCCTCGTGCTGGCCGATTTCGTTATACAAGCAGCCAATATCTGTACAAAAACAGCAATTCGTACAGGTAAAGTACAAAACCCCCTTCTCGACCCCCTCAGTAAAAACCCTTAAAACTCAGCAAAATAGGCAAATCCACTCAGCCTGATAGCAAAACCACATGTCGCACAGGGTTGTACAACCTGCAGCTCTGGTATAGCTTTATCCACGGTCTGGTGAGTAGCGCCTGCCACTGGTCAGGTATCCCGAGGCGGTACGAGCCAGGCCTTCATTTCTTTCTCACGAGTTGCACATGAGCGCTGCCAGCTTCCCCATCCTGATCACCGGCGCCGGCCAGAGGGTCGGCCTCTACTGCGCCGAACGCCTGCTCGACGAAGGCCAGCCGGTGATCATCAGCTACCGCCAGAACCGCGACGACATTTCGCGGCTGCGTGAGCGCGGCGCCATCGCTCTGCAGGCGGATTTCAGCAATGAGAGCGGCATCATGGCGTTCATCGAACAGGTCAAGTTGCAGTGCAATGGCCTGCGCGCGATCGTGCACAACGCCTCGCAGTGGCTGGCCGAAACACCCGGCGAAGAAGCCGATGCCTTTCGCCAGCTGTTCAGCGTGCACATGCTCGCGCCGTATCTGATCAACCTGCATTGCAGCGAGCTGTTGCTGCAGTCGAAACACGCCGACATCGTGCATGTGAGTGACGACGTGGTCCGCAAGGGCAGCGCCAATCGCCCCGCCTACTGCGCCAGCAAGGCGGGCCTGGAAAGCCTGACGCTGTCGTTCGCCGCGCGTTTTGCTCCACGCATCAAGGTCAACACCATCGCGCCAGCGCTGCTGATGTTCAACGATGGTGATGACGACGCCTACCGCACCAAGACCTTGGCCAAATCGGCGCTGGGCATAGAACCCGGCCCGCAGGCCTTCTACCAGACATTGCGCTATTTGCTGGACAACTCCTACGTAACCGGAACGACCCTTACCCTCAACGGCGGCCGCCACCTCAAGTGAAGCGACTGCTCAGGACACTGCCATGAGCCAACCTCTTTCCCAGCAATACCGCGAGATTCTCGTAGGCCTCGGTGAAAACCCGGAGCGCGAGGGTCTGCTCGATACGCCCAAACGCGCGGCCAAGGCCATGCAGTATCTGTGTCATGGCTACCAGCAGTCGCTGGACGAGATCGTCAACGGCGCGCTGTTCGAGTCCGACAATGACGAGATGGTGATCGTCAAGGACATCGAGCTGTACTCGCTGTGCGAACACCACCTGCTACCTTTCATCGGCAAGGCGCATGTCGCCTACATCCCCACTGGCAAGGTGCTCGGGCTGTCCAAGGTGGCGCGCATCGTCGACATGTACGCACGGCGCCTGCAGATCCAGGAAAACCTCACCAAGCAGATCGCCGATGCGATCCAGCGCGTGACCAACGCCGCCGGCGTCGCGGTGGTGATCGAGGCCAAGCACATGTGCATGATGATGCGTGGCGTGGAGAAGCAGAATTCGGTGATGAGCAGCTCGGTGATGCTTGGCGCCTTCCGCGAGTCCTGCAACACTCGCCACGAATTCCTGCAATTGATCGGACGGAACAACTAATGCCGCGACTGGAACCTGGAATGGCGCGCATCCGCGTCAAGGACCTGCGCCTGCGCACCTACATCGGCATCAAGGAAGAAGAGATCAACAACAAGCAGGACGTGTTGATCAACCTGACCATCCTCTACCCCGCCGTCGATGCGGTAGAGGTCAACGACATCGAGCATGCGCTGAACTACCGCACCATCACCAAGGCGATCATCGCCCATGTCGAAGGCAATCGCTTCGCCCTGCTCGAACGCCTGACCCAGGAAATCCTCGACCTGGTGATGACCCATCAGGCCGTGCGTTATGCCGAAGTGGAAGTGGACAAACCGCACGCCCTGCGTTTCGCCGAGTCGGTATCCATCACCCTCGCCGGTCATCGCTGACAGCGGCTTGTCGCTCTCCGGCAAGGCTCTTATCATCGCCGCCACCTATCCCCGGAGAGCCCACCATGACCGAGCAAGAACGCCTCGAACTGGAAGCTGCAGCCTTTCGCGCACTGGTGCAGCACCTGCGCAGCCGTCCTGACGTGCAGAACATCGAGCTGATGAACCTGGCCGGTTTCTGCCGCAACTGCCTGTCCAAATGGTACAAGGCCGCTGCCGACGACCTCGGTGTCGAGGTCAGCGCCGACCAGGCTCGCGAGACCGTGTACGGCATGCCTTATGCCGACTGGAAAGCCAAATATCAGAAAGAAGCCTCGGCCGAGCAGACAGCCGCATTTGCCAAAGGAAAGCCTGAATGACCGCTCTGAATACCCTGCGCAGCCGTCTGCAGCAGGATGACTACGCCTTCAGTGAAACCCTGGCCTTCGTCGCCGCGCACTACGACTATCAGCCCAGCGCCTTTCGTAACGGTGACGTGGAGAACGCGGCCGGACAGAACGAAGGCTCCTGCAAGACTCTGGGTCTGGCCCTGTTGGAGGGCTTGAGCAAGGACGAAGCGCTGCGTGCCTTCGGCGAGCACTACCGCAGCGTGCTGGCCACGCCGCAAGGCAGCGACCACGGCAACATCCGCGCGCTGATGGTGCATGGCCTGGACGGCGTGAAGTTCGAACAGCAACCGCTGAAGCCGAAAGCCTGAATCTATAGCGCAAAAACCTGCGCAACTGTCAGCAAAAGCTGACAGACATCACATCGCTGTCGCTTTATGCTGCGCGCCACAACAAACATGGAACACGAGGGAACGTGTTCTGCGCGCTAGCGCCCTTCCCTCCTGTTTCGCGCTCGGCATGGAGTCGACCGATGCAGCAAACCCTGGTATGGAAACCCTGGTGCACCCCCGGCGTGGAAACCCTGCGCCTGAGCCAGGATGCCAATGGCATCCAGGCCACCAGCCACCTCATGCAGGTCATCAAGGGCAACAGCATCGTTGCCAACTACATGATCGAGTGCGATCCGCGCTGGCGCTTCCGCCGCCTCTGGCTCAAGGTCGATAACCACGGCCAGCGCAACCTCTGCCTACAGCGTGATCTGCGCGGCAATTGGCTGCTCAACGGCGAACCACGCCCTGATCTGCAGCAATGCCAACATGTCATGCTCTCGGCTTCGCCCTTCACCCACACCCCAGCCCTGCAACGCAGTGCGCTGGAGACCGGGCAGAGTGATGAGATGCAGGTCGCCTATATCGACATGCTCAGCTTCAAGGTGGAACCACGCCAGCAGCGCTACCAATGCCTGCGCCGCCGCCCCGGTGAGAGCCTCTACCGCAGCCAGGCCGAAGGTCATGCTCATGAAGAACTGAGCGTCGACGACCACGCGCTACTGCTCAAGGCTGACCAACAGTACCTGCGCTTGAGCCAGCGCGATCTGAAGGTCAGCGCGCTGGTATAGCGGGCTTCCAGCGATCCACCCCGGTAGGGTGCGCCACGCGCACCGCGAATACAGCGGTACCTATCTGGTGCGCGCAACGCACCCTACGCAAAGCTAGGGCAGGCACCACTCAGATCGGTAACTGTCCGAACGCCCAGCGCAGCAGAAAGAACACCAGCAACCCCCCACCGATGGTCGCCAGCAAGTGCCGCGTGAACGCCGCGATGGCAATGGCCGCCACACCTGCCAGCAGGTATGCGTTGCTCCAGCTCAGCATCCACACCTGCCCGTCCGGCATCAGCATGCCGGGCACGACAATGGCCGTCAGTACCGCAGTCGGCACGTAATGCAGCCCCTGCCTGATCAATGGCGGAAAACGCAGATCAGGGAACGCGAACAGGCTGTAGCGGGTGATGAAGGTGATCGCCAGCATCCCCAGAATCAGCAACCAGATATCCATCAGAGCAACTCCTCCTGCAGCTCCGGGTTACGCCGCTCCAACCACACGCCGACGACGATGCCACTGGCCGCAGCCGCCATCAGCCCAAGCTTGTAGGGCAAGGCATGGCACAGCAACGCCACGGCGCCCGCAACCAGGGCGGCCGCCACTTGCGGCTGGTTGCGCAGCATCGGCACGACGATGCCGATGAACGTCGCCAGCATGGCGAAATCCAGCCCCCACTCACCGATGTTCGGCACTGCCTGACCGAACAGCACGCCGACCAGCGTGCACAGCTGCCAGTTGCAGTACATGGCCAGGGCCGCGCCGAGAAAGTACCAATGGCGGTAGGCGCCCTTGTCACCACGCGCGTAGCGCTGCACTACCACCGCGTAGGCCTCGTCGGTGAGCCAGAAAGCCAGCGGCATGCGCCAGCGCTTGGGCAGATGGCGCACGTATGGCTGCAGGCTGGCGCTATACAGGGCATGGCGCAGGTTGACCACGAAGGTGGTCAGCAACACCACGGCAATACCGGCGCCGCCGGTCAACAGACTGATGGCAATGAACTGCGCCGAACCAGCAAATACCAGCAAGGACATCCCCTGCGTCTGCCAGGGATCGAGCCCGGCAGCGCCTGCCAGGCTACCGAAGATGATGCCGAAGGGAATGGCGCCGAGCAGCATTGGCAGCATATCGCGGGCGCCCTGGGTGAATTCGTGTTGACGGGACATGGAACCTCCTTGGGCAGGCGAGCTTAGCCAAACGCATCTGCAAGGTCTTGAACGTTCTTGCTCTTAGTGGGCACCAATCCCTGAAGCCGCAGCCCTCGCATAAGCTTAAGTCCGGGAAGGAATGGGGTTGGCATCCAACTCACTCCCGCGACCTCTGGTCGCGCGCGGCTAACGCTAATCCATCTTATTTAAATTCCGTTAGCCTGCTAATCTTGATGCCCCGCTTTCTTGCCCGTTCGGATTGTTCCTCGATGTCGCCGCTCCAGCGCTGCCTGCTGCCTTTCATGGCCCTGACTCTGATCGCTTGCGAGCAGCAACCGCACTTCACCGCAGCAGAACCCGGCGAGGCCCTTTCTGCCGGTGCGGCGACGGTACGCAAGTTCGACCACAACGCCTTCTCCCTGCCCTCGGCCAACCTCGCACCCAGCCGTCGCCTGGATTTCGCAGTGGGCAACAGCTTCTTCCGCAATCCCTGGGTCACGGCGCCAGCCACCACCACCGCACGTGATGGTCTGGGCCCGCTGTTCAATACCAATGCCTGCCAGAACTGCCACATCAAGGATGGTCGCGGCCATCCGCCGGGGCCAGATGCGGTCAGCGCCGCCTCGATGCTGGTGCGTCTGTCACTGCCGGCCGGCCCCGAGCATGCGCAAGTGCTGATACGCCAGGGCGTGGTTGCCGAGCCTACCTACGGCACTCAGTTGCAGGACATGGCCAACCCGGGCGTAGCGCCTGAAGGCAAGGTGCGCGTGACTTACAGCAGTGTGCCGGTGCGTTTTGCAGACGGCACACTGGTGGAGCTGCGCAAGCCCGAGCTGCAGATCAGCCAGCTGGGCTATGGCGCCATGCATCCGGACACCCTGTTCTCCACTCGCATCGCCCCGCCGATGATCGGCCTCGGCCTGCTCGAAGCCATTGCCGAAGCCGATATCCTGGCAGGCGCCGACCCGGACGACGCCGATGGCGACGGTATTTCCGGTCGCCCCAATCAGGTCTGGGACCGCCAGCAGCAGCGCAGTGTGCTCGGTCGTTTCGGCTGGAAGGCTGGCCAGCCCAATCTCAATCAGCAGAATGCCGATGCCTTCGCCAACGACATGGGCCTGACCAGTTCACTGATCCCCCATGACAACTGCACCCCGGCGCAAGCCGATTGCCTGGCCGCGCCCCATGGTGGCGAACCGGAGGTCAGCGACAATATCCTGGCCAGCGTGCTGTTCTACAGTCGTAACCTGGGCGTGCCGGCCCGGCGTGACGTCGATGCCCCCGAGGTGCTCAAGGGCAAGAGCCTGTTCCATCAGGCCGGCTGCCAGCAATGCCACACGCCCAGCTTCACTACGTCGGCCGCTGCCGCCGAGCCTGAACTGGCCAACCAGTTGATCCGTCCTTATACAGACATGCTGCTGCATGACATGGGCGAAGGCCTAGCCGATGGCCGCGAGGAGTTTCTCGCCAGCGGTCGCGAATGGCGCACGACGCCGTTGTGGGGCATTGGCCTGACGCAAGCGGTCAATGGTCACACTCAGTTCCTGCATGACGGCCGTGCACGCAACCTGCTGGAAGCCATTCTCTGGCACGGTGGCGAGGCCGAAGCGGCCAAACTGCATGTGCTGAAATTCGATGCCGACGAGCGAGCAGCGCTGCTCGCCTTCCTGAATTCCCTTTGAGGAGCCTGCGATGTTGCACAAAACCCTGATCGCCTCCCTGCTCGGCCTGGCCCTGGTCGGCTGTGGCCAGCAGGACCCGCAAGCCAAGGTCAGCGCTGCGCTGACCGATGGCGTGCTGTTGCCGGCCTACAGCAGTTGGCAGGAAGCTGACCGCCAGTTGGCGGCCAATGCCGAAGCCTTCTGCGCAGGCAGCGCCGATCTGAGTGCCGCTCGCCAGGCCTTTCTCGGCGCGCAAAGCGCCTGGGCCGGCCTGCAGCCATTGCTGGTCGGGCCGCTGGCCGAGGGCAACCGCGCCTGGCAAATCCAGTTCTGGCCGGACAAGAAGAACCTGGTGCAGCGCCAGGTCGAAGCATTGCTGAAGAACAAGCCGCAGCTGAGTGCGGATGACCTGTCCAATGCCAGCGTGGTGGTTCAGGGCCTGACCGCCTACGAATACATTCTTTTCGACCCCAATCTGGACCTCGCCCAGGCCGAACAGAAAGCGCGCTATTGCCCACTGCTGCAAGCCATCGGCAAACACCAGCAGGCACTGGCCGCAGAGATCGTTGGCGAATGGCAGGCCAAATCTGGCATGGCCGAACAGCTGAAGACATTCCCCAACGAGCGCTACGCCGACGCCAACGAAGCCATCGCCGAGCTGTTGCGCGTGCAGGTCAGCGCCCTGGATGGCCTGAAGAAGAAGCTCGGTGCGCCGATGGGCCGGCAGAGCAAGGGCATCGCCCAGCCCTATCAGGCCGAAGCCTGGCGCAGCGCCGGCAGCCTGGCCAACCAGGGCGCCGCACTGGCCAGTGCCGAACTGCTGTGGCACGGCAGCAACCGTGACGGTATTCAATCGCTGCTGGGCGACGACCAGGCCGACCTGGCAAAACGCATCGACGCCGCTTACCAGGACACCCGTCAGCGCCTGGCCGCACTCGACAGTCCCCTGGGTGAGCTGCTCGCCGATGAAGCCGGGCGCACCGCCCTGAACGAGCTGTACGACAGCCTCAATCGCCTGCACCGCCTGCAGGAAAGCGAGCTGGCCAAGGCGCTCGACGTGCAGATCGGCTTCAACGCCCACGACGGGGATTGAGTATGCAACGCAGAGCCTTCCTCGGCCTCAGTGCAGCCGCTGCCAGCCTCGCGGCGGCAGGCGCCTTCGGTGGCTGGACGCTGTTCGGCCCATCCGGCCAGCCGTTGCTGTTGTCAGCCCGTGACGACGGCAACGGCAACCACTACGCCGTCGGCTATCGCCTCGATGGTCAGCGCGCCTTCGCCACGCCGGTGAACGAACGCTGCCACGATGTGGTGCCGCACCCTGCCCTGCCGATGGCCCTGTTCGTCGGTCGCCGGCCGAGCACCGAGAGCTACCTGATCGACACCCGCGACGGCCGCCTGCTGCAAACACTTGCCTCGCCGGCCGGGCGCCACTTCAACGGCCACGCGGTATTTCACAAAGGCGGCGAGTGGCTGTACACCACCGAAAACGACACCACCGAGCCAGGCCGGGGCATCATTGGCGTTTATCGCCTGCAGGGTGAGCAACTGCTGCGCGACGGTGAACACAGCAGCCATGGGGTCGGCCCGCACCAACTGCTGTGGATGCCCGATGGCGAAACCCTGGTGGTGGCCAACGGCGGCATCCGCACCGAAGCGGAAAGCCGCGTGGAGATGAACCTCGACGCCATGCAGGCCAGCCTGGCGCTGATCAAGCGCGACGGCAGCCTGGTCAGCCAGGAGTATCTGGCCGACCAGCAGAACAGCATCCGCCACCTGGCTGTCGCGCGTGACGGCACGGTGGTCAGCGGCCAGCAGTACATGGGCGATCTGCATGATCAGGTGCCGCTGCTGGCGATCAAGCGCCCCGGCCAGCCGTTCCAGCCTTTTCCTCTGGGCGAGACGCAACGCGTGGCCATGAACCAGTACACCGCCAGCGTGGCCATTCACGACGACCTGCGCCTGCTGGCGCTGACCGCACCGCGCGGCAACCGCTTCTTCATCTGGGATCTGGACAGCGCTCAGGTGCGCCTGGATGTGCCATTGCCAGACTGTGCAGGCGTTGGCGCGGTTGCCGACGGTTTCGTCGTGACCTCGGGTCAGGGCCGTTGCCGCCTGTACGATTGCCGCGGCGAGCGCATCGTCACCAACGCCCTGAAGTTACCGGCCGGCTTGTGGGACAACCACCTGCGCCTGGCCTGAAAGGCTCAGGCGCTGCCGCGCTCGATCAGTTCGAACCCGACGTCCAGGCGCAGCGGCTGGCGCGCCGCTGCAGGCTCGGCGAAGCGCGCCAGCAGAGCATCGGCGATAGCGCAACCGATACGCGGCCCATCCACCCGCACGGTGGAAAGCGGCGGGTAAGTGTGCGCTGCGCTGGACAGGTCGCCGAAACCCATCACGGCAAGATCCTGAGGAATGCGCAGGCCACGGCTGAGTGCCTCGGCCATCACGCCTTGCGCCACCGTATCGGAACTGCAGACCACCACTTCGCCGGCCACATCTTCCTGCAGCAGACGCGCAAGACCTTCGCGGCCCACCGCCAAGGTCGCCGGTGCAGGCAGGATCTGCGCTGCCACGGGAGCTCTCACATGGCCCTGCAGCGCCTCCACCAGGCTTCGATAACGGCGCAGGCCGCGCGGGTCATCGATGCCCACGACCGAGACCCGGCGATAGCCCTTGCCGATCAGATAGCGCGCCACCGCCTGGCCCACAGCCTCGTGCGAAAAGCCGACCAGCATGTCCACCGGGTATTCGCACAGATCCCAGGCCTCGACCAGCGGAATGCCCACCCGCGCCAGGCGCTCACGGCTCGCCTGGGTATGTTCGGTGCCGGTCAGGACAATGCCATCCGGCCGACGCCCCAACACCGCCTCGAGCAAGGCCTCCTCCTGCTCGGGGCTGTAGCCGGTGAGGCCGAGCAAGGTCTGGTAGCCAGCAGCAGCCAGCCGGTCAGTCAGCGCCTGCACGGTGTCGGCGAAAATCGAATTGGCAATGGTTGGCAGGAAGATCGCCACCAGCCGGCTGCGACTGGACGCCAGAGAGCCTGCCGCGAGATTGGGCACATAGCCGGTCGCCCGCACCGCTTCCAGTACGCGCTTGCGGGTGGCATCGGTGACCACCTCGGGGCGCCCCAGTGCCCGCGATACGGTGATCGGCGACACCCCCGCGACCCTGGCGACATCAATCAGCGTCGGGGCCGCACTGCTGCGGATGCCAGCAGGTTTCCTGCCCATGTCACGCCTCCAGTCACTCGAGTGCTTCGCATAAGAAGACACTCCACCTCAGTCGAGATACGTTGTCATACAACTTTAGTCAAATACGCCCCGAGAGAACTGACCCCGCACCTGCCTGAGGCCACCCGCGCGTTGTTCGAATACTCTGTGCGAACACAATAAATTGCCGTAGTAGAGCCTACCGAGCCGCAGTTTACCTTGCCAACCATGGCTGTTTAACAGGTCAGACCCGCTCAGTGAAACGCAGACAAAACACCTCAATTTCCCCCCACTGTCGCGTTGACATTGCCTGGGTTGGTGCTGATAATCGACCCAAGTCATACGACAACGTATGACAAACCAATAACAACAAGCAACAAGAGTCCAGGCCCCGCCATGACCACGATATCCAGCGAACTGCGCCCCTTCAATCGCCTGCTGCTGACCGGCGCTGCCGGCGGACTGGGCAAGGTACTGCGCGAACGTCTGCGCCCCTACGCCAATATCCTGCGTCTGTCCGACATCGGTGAGATGGCCCCTGCTGCCGGCCCCCACGAAGAAGTGGTGCGTTGCGACCTGGCAGACAAAGCCGCCGTGCATCAACTGATCGAAGGCGTCGACGCCATCCTGCACTTCGGCGGTGTCTCGGTCGAGCGCCCCTTCGAAGAAATCCTCGGTGCCAACATCTGCGGCGTATTCCATGTCTACGAAGCGGCCCGCCGCCATGGCGTGAAACGCGTGGTGTTCGCCAGCTCCAACCACGTCATCGGCTTCTACAAGCAGGACGAACATCTCGACGCCAACTGCCTGCGTCGCCCGGATGGCTACTACGGCCTGTCCAAGTCCTATGGCGAGGACATGGCCAGCTTCTACTTCGATCGCTACGGCATCGAAACCGTCAGCATCCGCATCGGCTCCTCGTTCCCCGAACCCGCCAACCGCCGCATGATGAGCACCTGGCTGAGCTACGACGACCTTACCCACCTGCTCGAACGCTGCCTCTATACCGAGAACGTCGGCCACACCGTGGTCTACGGCATGTCGGATAACCGCGACGTGTGGTGGGACAACAGCCAGGCCGCACACCTGGGCTTCAAGCCCAAGGACAGCTCGGAAGTGTTCCGCGACAAGGTGGAAGCGCAGCCGATGCCGGCCGCCGACGATCCGGCGCGCATCTACCAGGGCGGCGCCTTCGTTGCCGCCGGCCCGTTCGGCGACGACTGAACAGAACGCCGCAACCGCCCCAAGCCATAACAACAAGTAGAGCGCCACAGCCATGACAGCCGAACTTATTGTCGATGCGCGCAACGCCACGGGCGAAAGCCCGGTGTGGAACGCTGCCGAACAGGCTCTTTACTGGGCCGACATCCCTGCCGCACGCCTGCATCGCTGGTCCGCGGCAGATGGCCAGACGCAGAGCTGGCAGGCCGACGAGATGCTTGCCTGCATCGCCATGCACCCCGCTGGCGGCTGGCTCGCCGGCATGCAGAGCGGCATCTTCCATCTACGCCCGCAGGACGATGGCAGCGTACAGGCCGAGCGCCTGGCACAGGTCGAACATGCCCGCCCGCAGATGCGTTTCAACGACGGTCGCTGCGACCGCCAAGGCCGCTTCTGGGCCGGCACCATGCTGCTGGATATGGCCCAAGGTGCGCGCGTCGGCGCGCTGTATCGCTACGACGGCCAACTGCGACAGGTGCTCGACGACTTCATCGTGCCCAACGGCCTGGCCTTCAGCCCTGACGGCCGCACCATGTACCTCTCCGACTCGCACCCCAGCGTGCAGAGCGTCTGGGCCTTCGACTACGACACCGATAGCGGCACGCCGCACAACCGTCGCCTGTTCATCGACATGAAGCAGCATCCGGGTCGCCCGGACGGCGCAGCGATGGACGTCGATGGTTGCTACTGGATCTGCGGCAATGACGAAGGCTTGGTCCACCGTTTCACCCCCGACGGCCGACTCGATCGCTCGCTCGCCGTGCCGGTGAAGAAGCCCGCTATGTGCGCCTTCGGTGGCGCCAATCTGGACACCTTGTTCGTTACCTCGATCCGCCCCGGCGGCGACCTTTCCGACCAGCCTCTGGCCGGTGGCGTATTCGCCCTGCAAGCCGGCGTGTGCGGTATCGAGGAGCCTGCCTTCCAACCCTGATCCGATTCACCCCGGGCCGCTCGCGGCACCGGACTCACACTGCTTGTACACCAACAACAACAAGACGGAGTTTTCCGCATGAACCTCAAACGTAAGTTGCTTCTCGCCACACTTCCGCTAGCGCTCGGTCTGTCCTCCTTCGTACAGGCCGAGATGACCCTGAAGATTGCCGAAATCCACCCTGCTGGCTACCCGACCGTAGTCGCCATGGAAAACCTCGGCAAGAAGCTGGAAGCTGCCACCAACGGCGATATCAAGTCCCGCATGTTCGCCGGCGGCGTTCTCGGCTCCGAGAAGGAAGTCATCGAGCAGACCCAGATCGGCGCCGTCCAGCTGACCCGCGTCAGCCTCGGTTCGGTCGGTTCGGTGGTTCCGGCCACCAACGTGTTCAACATGCCGTTCGTGTTCCGCGACGTCGACCACATGCGCAAGATCATCGACGGTGAGATCGGCCAGGAAATCCTCGACGCCATCACCAACTCCGACTTCAACATGGTCGGTCTGGCATGGATGGACGGCGGCAGCCGCAGCCTCTACACCAAGAAGCCGATACGCAGCATCGAAGACCTGAAAGGTATGAAGATCCGCGTAATGGGCAACCCGCTGTTCATCGACACCCTCAACGCCATGGGTGCAAACGGCATCGCCATGGACACCGGTGAAATCTTCAGTGCCCTGCAGAGCGGCGTGATCGACGGCGCCGAGAACAATCCGCCCACCCTGCTCGAGCACAACCATTTCCGCTCCGCCAAGTACTACACCCAGACCCACCACCTGATCCTGCCCGAGCCGTTGCTGATGTCCAAGACCACCTGGAACAAGCTGACACCGGAACAGCAGGAACTAGTCAAGAAACTGGCCAAGGAAGCGCAACTGGAAGAGCGCCAACTGTGGGACGAGAAAAGCGCCAGCAGCGTAGAGAAACTCAAGGCTGAAGGCGTCGAATTCATCAAAATCGATACCAAGCCCTTCTACGACGCGACCGCCCCGGTTCGTGAGAAGTACGGCGCGCAGTTCGTTGAACTGATTCAGCGTATCGAAGCCGTTCAGTAATCCACGCGCAAGCGCGCGGCGCCGGCACCTCGCCTGCGCCGCGCAACCGGTGAAGTCTCATGAAAAACCTGGTTCTGGGCGTCAATGACGCCATCTACCGTGCCTGTATCGCGACCGCCGGCCTGGCGATCGTGATCATGGCTTTGATCATCCCCTGGGGCGTATTCAGCCGTTACGTGCTGGGTCAAGGACTGGGCTGGCCCGAGCCGATTTCAGTGCTATTGATGGTGCTGTTCACCTTCGTCGGAGCCGCTGCCGGCTACCGCGCGGGTGCCCACATGGCCGTGACCTCACTGACCGATCGCCTGCCACAAACCCTGGCACCGCTGATCACATTGTTCGTACGTCTGGTCATGGGCGGCATCGCGCTGTTCATGCTGATTTGGGGTTACAAGCTCTGCGTAGCGACCTGGAACCAGTACCTCAGCACCCTGCCCTCGGTACGCGTCGGCATCAGCTACATGCCAATCCCGGTGGGCGGTTTCATCACCCTCCTGTTCGTCATCGAACAACTGCTGTACGGCGATCAACATAAGCGCCGTGCCGTCGACTTCGAACACACTGAAGATTCCAAGGAGGCCGCGTAAATGGATGCCGCCATTCTTTTAGGCAGTTTCATTGTCCTTATCCTGCTACGCGTCCCCGTTGCTTATTCGCTTGGCGTTTCCGCACTGATCGGCGCCTGGTGGATCGATATCCCCCTGCACGCGGTGATGATCCAGATCGCCGGTGGCGTGAACAAATTCTCCCTGCTGGCCATTCCGTTCTTTGTCCTGGCCGGCGCGATCATGGCCGAGGGTGGCATGGCCCGGCGCCTGGTGGCGTTTGCCGGGGTGTTGATCGGCTTCGTCCGCGGCGGCCTGTCACTGGTCAACATCACCGCCTCGACCTTCTTCGGCGCCATCTCCGGCTCCTCCCTGGCCGATACCGCCTCGGTTGGTTCGGTGCTGATCCCGGAAATGGAAAAGAAGGGCTACCCACGTGAGTTCGCCACCGCCGTCACCGTCTCCGGCTCGGTACAGGCGCTGCTCACCCCGCCCAGCCACAACTCGGTGATCTACTCGCTAGCGGCCGGTGGCACCGTATCCATCGCCGCGCTGTTCGTGGCCGGTATCGGCCCGGGTCTGCTGATGAGCGTAACCCTGGCCACGCTGTGCCTGTGGTTCGCCAAGAAGCGCAACTACCCGAAAGGCGAAGTGATTCCGCTGCGCCAGGCGCTGAAGATCTGCGTGGAAGCACTGTGGGGCCTGATGACCATGTTCATCATCCTCGGCGGCATCCTCAGTGGCGTGTTTACCGCCACCGAATCAGCGGCTGTCGCGGTGGTCTGGGCGTTCTTCGTGACCATGTTCATCTACCGCGACTACAAGTGGCGTGAACTGCCGAAGATGCTGCACCGCACCGTGCGCACACTGTCGATCGTGATGATCCTCATCGCCTTTGCAGCCGCGTTCGGCTACATCATGACCCTGATGCAGATTCCGTCGAAGATCACCACTGCGTTCCTGACCTTCTCGGACAACCGCTACGTGATCCTGATGTGCGTCAACTTCATGTTGCTGGTGCTGGGCACGCTGATGGACATGGCGCCGCTGATCCTGATCCTCACCCCGATTCTGCTGCCGGTGGTGACCTCCTTCGGCGTCGATCCGGTGCACTTCGGCATGATCATGCTGGTCAACCTCGGTATTGGACTGATCACGCCACCGGTAGGTGCGGTACTCTTCGTTGGCGCCGCGATCGGCAAGGTCACCATCGAGAACACCGTGAAGGCACTGCTGCCGTTCTACATGGCGCTGTTCGCCGTGCTGATGGCCGTTACCTACATCCCTGCCATTTCGCTGTGGCTGCCCAGCGTCGTGCTCTGATTCAGTGATCGCAGGCATTGATTAGCCGCCCCGCTTGCGGGGCTACCTCATCCAACCCGAGCCGCCGCCTGGCGGCTCTCGCTTTAGTAAGGACGTATCGCCCTGCCATGTCAGCAACCCCGTTTTCCCGGCATATCGCCGCGCTGATCCTCGCCACCCTGGCCTGCTCCTTCGCTGGCAACCACATCGCCGCGCGTATCGCCTTCGACCACGACACTGGTCTGCTGATGGCCATGCTCTGCCGCTCCGGGGGCACCCTGCTGGTACTCGCAGCGCTGGTGCTGTGGCAACGTGACTCGCTGCGCCTGAGCCGCAGCACATGGGGCTGGCAGTTGGTGCTGGGGCTGCTGATCGCGGTGCAAAGCTTTTGCATCTACTCGGCAGTGGCACGCATCCCGGTAGGCCTGGCATTGCTGGTGGTGAACCTCTCGCCGATTCTCCTGGCGCTGCTCACCTGGGCACTCGGTGGCGCGGCGCCAACCGGCCGCGCCGCAATGATCATGGGCCTGATCCTGTTCGGTCTGGTGCTGGTGCTGGATGTGCCGGCGCGCCTGTCCGGCGAGGCTCAGCTCGACGCGCGCTGGGTCGAAGGGGTGCTGTTCAGCCTGACTGCTGCGGGGGTCTTCGCCGTTGCACTATGGATTACCGAACATCGGCTGTCAGTCATGCCCGGACGGGTGCGCAGCATGCTGACCATGGCGGTGGTCTTCAGTGCCTCGGCCCTGGCCGGTGCCAGCGGTGCACTACCCGGCGGCCTGGGTCTGCCCAACGCGGCGGCCGGCTGGATCGCCCTGGCGTGCCTGGTACTGCTCTATGGCACAGCGTTCTCGATGCTGTTCATCCTGATGCCGCGCCTGGACATTGCCCGCAACGCGCCGGTGATGAACATGGAACCAGTAGCCGGCATGCTGCTGGGTTGGCTGGTGCTCGGCCAGTTGCTCGGCCCGCTGCAGGTGCTCGGCGGGCTGATCGTGGTGGGCGGGATTGTCTTGCTGGCTTACCGCCGCTAGCGGCTGCTCAGCCGTGCAGCGCTTCGGCCTCGGCCGCTTCGTGCGCCTGACGCAAGCGCTCGCGGCTGTTGGTCAGGTGCAGACGCATGGCCGCACGCGCCGCTTCGGCATCCTGACGCGCAATGGCCTCGAAGATCTGCTCGTGCTCACGCTCCAGGCGCGCCATGTAGTGGGCCTGATCGTCACGCGCCAGGCTGGCGGAATTGACCCGGGTACGCGGGATGATGCTGGTACCCAGATGACTGAGAATATCGGTGAAGTAACGGTTGCCGGTGGCCTCGGCAATACGCAGATGAAAATGAAAGTCCGAGGACACGGCATCGCTGGCATGCATCGCGCTCTCGTTGATGGCATCCAGTGCCTCGCGAATGGCCTTCAGCTGCGCGTCATTACGACGCTGAGCCGCCATCCCGGCAGACTCCACCTCGAGACTGATACGCAGCTCAAGAATGGCCAGCACGTCGCGCAGGGTGACGATGGTCGCCGGGTCGATGCGAAAACCGCTGGCACTGGGCGTGTCCAGCACGAAAGTACCGATGCCATGACGGGTCTCGACCAGACCGGCTGCCTGCAAACGCGACAGAGCCTCGCGCACCACGGTACGGCTGACGCCCTGCTCTTCCATGATCGCCGACTCCGTCGGCAGCTTCTCACCGCGCTTGATCAGCCCATCGCGAATGCGCTGCGACAGATCGGCTACCAGCTCCTGGGCCAGGCTGCGGTGCTTGCGACGAGCACGAGGTTGAGCGTTTTGCGTTTCCATGGTGGACGGACTCTCGACTTAAGACTTGAGGCTTTGCCGTAATGATAGCCCAGCAGTTGTACGATGACACTATGAATTCCCGACAAATAACGCCCTAGGAGCGTCAAATGCCAACGACTCTGCTGACCCTGCGCGATAGCCTGACACAGTTGACTCTCGCCCCGGAACTGGGCGCAAGCCTGGTCAACTGGGTGCGCCTCAGCGACGGCCAGCCACTGCTTCGTCACAGCGACGAACAGGCGCTGGCTGCCGCCAATCCCAGACGCCTGGCCTGCTACCCGTTGCTACCCTGGTCCAACCGCATTGGCGGCGGCGGTTTCGCCACCCCTGACGGCTGGCAAGCGCTGGGCGCCAACACCGAACACGAAGCACTGCCGATACACGGCAGTGCCTGGCAACAACCCTGGAAGATAGTCAATGCGACGTCCGACAGCGCCAGCCTGGAACTGCAGAGCCAATCGCCCTTTCCCTATCACGCCACTCTCGACGTACAACTCACTGACGGCTGTCTGCGCCTGACGTTACAAGCCACACATCTCGGCGAGCAGCCCACCTGGTATGGACTCGGTCTGCATCCTTATCTGCCGCGCACTGCACACACGCGCGTGCAGGCGCAAGCAGGCGGCGTCTGGTTGTGTAGCGAGGACAAACTGTCCAGCCAGTGGGTCGAATTACCGCAGGCCTGGAACTTCTCCGAACCCACCTTGTTGCCGCAGCAACTTGTCGATAATGCGTTCACCCAATGGCCGGGGCGCGCTCGCATCATTCAACCGGATGCAGGTTATCAACTCATCTGCGAGGCACAGGGCAGCGATATGTTTCTGTTGTTCTGCCCACAGGCGCAGAACTTCTTCTGCTTCGAGCCCGTCACCCACCCGGTCAACGCCCACCATCTGCCGGGACAACCGGGGCTACGATTACTGGCCGCGGAGCAAAGTGTTCAGATGAGTTTCAGCCTGCACTACCAGACGCTGGCAGACTGATCACTGGACATTCAAAGGGCGTTGGCGATAATACTCGCCAGTTGCCCAATGCAACTTTTCTCGGAAAAAAGTTACAAATAGATAAGTAACTGAAGAGAAAGGAGAAAGATGCAAAGCGTGGAACTTTGCAAACTGTTCTCCCCGCCAACCAAGGCAAAGCACTTTAGATTGATCCCTCAGCGCAACAGTGAAACCTGGTGTTTCGGCTGTTGTGTGGGTCGATCACAACCTACAGGTAAAAACAGTGACGAAAGACGAACTGCGCGCCGAACTCGAGCGCCAGGCGCAGCGTTACAAGGATGTATACGGCGGAGAAGTCATCACCTACGCCGCCCAGCCGGACCCCGACCGCAAACCCTGGCGCAAGAAGCCCAGCCTGCTCGACCAGGCCTTCGAGAAAGAAATCGAGAAAATCGAGAAAGAACGCCAGGACAAGCAGGACGCAGCCGACGAAACCGCCGGCTAGCGACACGCCGCCCCAGGCTCCCCGTAGCCGGTGAAGTTCTGGAACAGGTTTTCTACCGTCACTCCCGCGAAGGCGGGAGTCCAATTGCTCTTGAGCCGCCTCCGCGGGAATGACGGCTTTTCCAGCACTTACCTAACGCTTCCTGCTACCCGTCAGCGAGCCCATGAGCCCCCGCACCAGCTGCCGACCAATCTGGTTGGCGGCCTGGCGCAGCGCGCTCTTCATCGCGCTGCCAATCAGATCACTGGCCATATCGCCCAGCCCCGGCTCCGCCTTCCGCTTCTCTGCCGGCTCGACTGGCTCGACATTGCGAGCCTGCTCCGCACGCGCGGTGAGCAGCTCATAGGCCGACTCGCGATCGACAGGCTTGTCGTAGCGCCCAGCCAGCGGCGACTGACGCACCAATGCCGCACGTTCGACCTCATTCAGCGGGCCGATACGCGACTGCGGTGGCGCGATGGCCACGCGCTGAACCATGGCCGGTGTGCCTTTTTCCTCCAGCGTGCCAACCAATGCTTCACCAATCCCCAGTTCGGTGAGCACGCTGAGCGCGCTGAATGCCGGGTTCGGGCGAAAACCATCGGCCACTGCGCGCAGGGCCTTTTGCTCCTTGGCCGTGAACGCGCGCAAGCCATGCTGAATACGCAGGCCGAGCTGAGCCAGGACATCGTCCGGCAGATCGCTCGGCGACTGGGTGACGAAATACACCCCGACGCCCTTGGAGCGAATCAGCCGCACCACCTGCTCCAGGCGCTCCTGTAGCGCCTTGGGCGTACCCTGAAAGAGCAGGTGCGCCTCGTCGAAGAACAGCGCCAGTACCGGTTTGTCGGCGTCACCGCGCTCCGGCAGTTGTTCGAACAGTTCGGCCAACAGCCACAGCAGGAAGGTTGCATACACCTTGGGCGCCTCATGAACCAGGCGGGAGGCATCGAGCAAGTGCACGCGCCCGCGACCATCGCGATCAGGGTGTAGAAGGTCTTCGAGCTGCAACGCCGGCTCGCCGAACAGGGCCTCGGCACCCTGCTGCTCCAGCCCTGCCAGACGACGTAACAACGCCTGCGCCGAGGTGCTGGTGAACAGTGCGCTGTCCGCGCCCAGCACTTGCGGATCGTCCTTGAGATAGCCGAGCAGCGCCTTCAGGTCTTTCAGGTCGAGCAGCAACAGACCTTCACGGTCAGCCACCTTGAACGCTGCGTAGAGCGCAGCCTGCTGGCTGTCAGTCAGTTCGAGCAGAGCACCGAGCAGCAGCGGGCCCATTTCGCTCAAGGTGGTGCGCAGCGGGTGGCCACTCTGGCCATGTACGTCCCACAGCGTCACCGGGTAGGCCTGCGGCTGGTGATTGAGCCAGGGCATACTGGCGATGCGCTCGGCGACCTTGCCTTGCGGTGCGCCAGCAGCGCCCAGGCCACACAGATCACCTTTGACATCAGCGGCGAACACCGCCACCCCGGCGTCACTGAAGGTCTCGATCAGCCGTTGCAGGGTCACCGTCTTGCCGGTGCCGGTGGCACCGGCAATAAGACCGTGACGGTTGGCCAGGCGCAAAGGCTGACCAACCGCCTGGCCATCACTGCCAGCACCCAATACGAACTGTGAATTCAAAGGCATCTTGCCATCCCCTGGGTTAAAGCTTTACTGCAGTTATACCGATAGAAACAGCAGAACAAATACCCATCCCATCTGCCGCAACAGCCCGCGAAAACGCTCTTACAAGCGCAGCCGTGGAATACAAGACTGGTTCCAGAGCCATCCGGACGCAAGACAACATGAGCAAAAACCTGCAGTTCAGCCACAAGATTCTGCTCGCAGCATCGCTGGTGGTGATAGTCGCCTTCTCCCTGTTCACCCTCTACAACGATTACCTGCAACGCAACGCCATCCGTGAAGACCTGGAAAGCTACCTGCAGGAGATGGGCAATGTGACCGCCAGCAACATCCAGAACTGGCTGTCGGGGCGCATCCTGCTGGTGGAAAGCACAGCGCAGTCGATCAGCAACGACAGCGAGCCGGATCGCGTGGTCAAACTGCTGGAGCAGAAGGCGCTGACCTCTTCATTCGCCTTTACCTATCTGGGCACCGAAAGCGGCGGTTTCACCATGCGCCCGGACGAGCAGATGCCCGCTGACTATGACCCACGTACGCGCCCCTGGTACAAGGACGCCCTGGCCGCTGGCGGCACCACCCTTACCGAGCCTTACGTCGATGCCGCCACCGGTGAGCTGATCATCACCATCGCTACCCCGGCCAGGCCCGCTGGCGTGGTCGGTGGCGACCTCAGCCTGCAGACGCTGGTGAACATCATCAACGCGTTGGATTTCGACGGCATCGGCTACGCCTTCCTGGTCAGCGCCGACGGCAAGGTTCTGGTGCACCCGGACAAGAACCTGGTGATGAAGAACCTCAAGGACATCTATCCGCAGAACACCCCGCGCATCAGCAGTGAATTCAGCGAAGCGCAGCTCGATGGCGACACCCGCATCCTCACCTTCACCCCGGTCAAGGGCCTGCCCTCGGTCAGCTGGCATATCGGCCTGTCGATCGACAAGGCCAAGGCCTATTCCATGCTCACCGAGTTCCGCGCCTCGGCCATCATCGCCACGGTGATCGCCGTGGTGCTGATCATCGCCCTGCTCGGCCTGCTGATCCGAGTGCTGATGCAGCCGCTGACCGCCATGGGCAAGGCCATGGAGGATATTGCCAAGGGCGAGGGCGACCTGACCAAGCGCCTAGCGATCCAGTCCAATGACGAATTCGGCGCCCTGGCGCGCTCGTTCAATCAGTTCGTCGAACGTATCCACAGCTCGATCCGTGAAGTGTCATCGGCCACCGTCCAGGTCAACGAAGTAGCCAAGCTGGTGGTCAATGCCTCCAACTCCTCGATGGTCAACTCCGACGAACAGGCCAGCCGCACCAACAGCGTGGCAGCTGCCATCAATCAGCTCGGCGCGGCTGCACAGGAAATCGCCCGCAACGCCGCCGACGCCTCGAGCCAGGCATCGGATGCCCGCCATCAGGCAGAAGACGGCGGCAAGGTGGTGCAGCAAGCGATCCGTTCGATGAGTGAACTGTCGAACAAGATCAGCGACGCCTGCGCCAAGATCGAGATGCTCAACAGCAAGACCGTGGACATCGGCCAGATCCTTGAGGTGATCAAGAGCATCTCCCAGCAGACCAACCTGCTGGCACTCAACGCCGCCATCGAGGCGGCTCGTGCCGGCGAGGCGGGACGCGGTTTCGCCGTGGTCGCCGATGAGGTGCGCAACCTGGCGCACCGCACCCAGGAGTCGGCGCAGGAAATCGAGAAAATGATCGAGGAACTGCAGGTCGGATCGCGAGAATCGGTCACCACCATGACCGAGAGCCAGCGCTACAGCGAAGAAAGCGTGGACATCGCCAACCAGGCCGGCGAGCGCCTGGGCACGGTGACCGCCCGTATCGGCGAGATCGATGGGATGAACCAGTCGGTGGCCACCGCCACCGAAGAACAGACCTCGGTAATCGAGTCACTGAACATGGACATCATCGAGATCAACACCCTCAACCAGGAGGGCGTGGAAAACCTGCAGGCCACCCTGCGCGCCTGCGGCGATCTGGAGCAACAGGCCGCACGCCTCAAGCAGATGGTCGACAGCTTCCGAATCTGAAACAGCCAGTAACAAGAAGGGCGCCACGGCGCCCTTCTCGATTATCGCTCAGGTTTGTCTTCGGCCTGCTCCTGCAGCTGACGCCACAGTTCGGCGGCATCGGCGAACTCGGTCCCATCCTCTTCGCTCAGCGCATCAGGGTCGTATCGCCTTACACAGCCTTCGCCCAGGGTCGGCGGCGCCTTTGAGGTGGCCTTTTCCAGTGGGTCGGTCATGCCGTTCGAGCCTCCATCAGCTGACTTCCAGGGAGCCCTGCTCGTGCTGGGCAAACTCCTTCACCGCGCGCAACACGTCGCAACGGCTGATCTGCCCCACCAGACGACCGTGCTCGATTACCGGCAAACGCCGCCGCCGTCCCCGCAGAAAACGCTCGGACAACTCGATGATGTCGGCCTCAGGGGTGACCGTCTCCACCTCGGTGGTCATGTAAGTGCTGACTGTCCCGCCGATTGCCTCGTAATAGGCGCCGGAGAGAATGCCACGCAGACAATCACCCTCCGACAGCAGGCCTATCAGGTGGCCTTGGGAATCGACAACCGGCGCACCGGAAATCCGGTGTTCCAGCAATCGATTGATGGCGGTGAACAGATCGGTATCCGACCTGAAGGTCACCAGATAGCGAGTCATGTAGTCGCGCACCTTGATGGACTTGAGCATGGGCGTTCTCCTCTGACGTACATCGAGCCGGCCCACGCAGCAAGATCAGTCGAACACCACCGTCTTGTTGTCGTGCACCAGCACTCGGTCTTCCAAGTGATAGCGTAGCCCACGTGCCAGCACCATCTTCTCCACATCCTTGCCCAGACGCACCATTTCCTCGATATCGTCGCGATGGGTCACGCGCACCACGTCCTGCTCGATGATCGGACCAGCATCCAGCTCCTCGGTGACGTAATGCGAAGTGGCGCCGATCAGCTTCACGCCGCGCAGCGAAGCCTGGTGGTAGGGTTTGGCGCCGACGAACGACGGCAGGAAGCTGTGATGGATGTTGATCACGCGTTGGGCGAATTCGGCGCACAGCGCCGGTGGCAAAATCTGCATGTAGCGCGCCAGGACGATGACGTCGGCCCGATGTTCCTTGACCAGGCGTTCCACCTCGGCGAAGGCCGGGGCCTTGTCCTTGGGATCGACCGGAACATGGAAGTAAGGAATGCCATGCCACTCGACCATGCTACGCAGATCGTCGTGGTTGGCGATCACGCAGGGAATCTCGCAATCGAGTTCATTGCTGTGCCAACGGTGCAACAGATCGGCCAGGCAATGCGACTCACGACTGGCCATCAGCACCACGCGCTTCTTCTGCGCCGAATCGGTGATACGCCACTCCATGGAGAACTCGCGGGCAATAGGCGAGAACGCCTGCTTGAAACCATCCAGATCGAACGGCAGCGAGTCGGCACGGATTTCGTGACGCATGAAGAACCAGCCACTCTGCGTATCGGAGTGGTGACTGGCTTCGGTAATCCAGCCGTTATAGGTCGCGAGGAAATTACTGACTTTGGCAACGATGCCGACGCGGTCAGGGCAGGAGATGACTAATCTGAACGTGCGCATAACTAAAACCCCAATGGCGGCGCAAAAAGTCGGCCATTCTAACGATATGCCGGCAAAACTGCAGCAGCCATGCGCCTGCACAAGCCAGCGACTGAGCGCCCGGCAAGTGCCCTATTTGCGCGCAGCGAAAACTTCATGGCCTAGTTGCAGTAGCCGATTAAATTTAAGCCTGAGCGACACATAGCGTTGCATTGCACTGCAGTTATTTTGTGGCCTGCTGTTTACTTGCTATAAGTGCGTGACTATTATTAGACCACTGTTGACTACCACAGACTTATTCACGCCAAGGTAATGCCCATGTCGCTGATCAACGAATACCGCAACATCGAAGAAAGCATCAAAGAGCTCCAAGAGCGTCTGAAGAACATGTCGCAAGACGACAAGCTGAAGAAAGAGCTGGAATTCGAAGGCAAGCTGCGCACCCTGATGGGCGAATATCAGAAGTCGCTGCGCGACATCATCGCCCTGCTCGACCCTGAAGCCAAAACCGGCAAAGGCGTACGTGCCAGCAAGCCTGTGGCTGCCAAGCGCGCGCGCAAGGTCAAGCAGTACAAGAACCCGCACAGCGGCGAAGTGATCGAAACCAAAGGCGGCAACCACAAGACTCTGAAAGAGTGGAAAGCCAAGTGGGGCGCCGATGTCGTAGAAGGTTGGGCCACTCTGCTGGGCTAATTCCTGAGCGATACCCAAAACGCCAGCCACGCTGGCGTTTTTTATTGCCGATGTTTTTTCAGGCGCAACAGTTTCGAGCAATTGCCTGCATCAGCAATAACGCTGAACGAGCGAAAAGTTCCCGTCCCCTGCATTTTTCTTACAACGCACAGACGAGGCCATCGCCTCTGCGCATCGCTCTGACTGTCTGTTGCCCGCTTTAAACGCCAGCAGGATTCACGGCAAAACGCGCCTGCAGCGCCTGCGCATAGGTCTGCCACTGCTGCAGAAGTTGCAATTGATCGGGGCTGCAGTCCGTGCGCAACTGCTCCAACGCCGCGTGAAATTGCGTCAGGGTATTGGGCGCACCAAACTCTGGATCGCTCAAACGCTGCCGGCAGAACTCTTCCCAGCGTTGAGATTCAGCGGCTGACAGGCTGGCAGGGAAATTACGCGCCCGATAACGAAACAATAACTCTGGCAGTCGCGCATCATCGAACGGCCATTTTTTGTCGTTGGCCAATGCGTCGGGTTGAGCACCACGTACCTGTTCACACAAACGACGGTCACGATCCCCGATAAACCCATCGTAAAGCTGTTGCTCAGGGTCGTTACTGCCTGCAAAGGCCTCTTCACGGTAAATGACCGCTAGTTTGTCCTGCCAAAGCGGTTGTTCATTCTTCAGCGCCTCGACATTGCGCTCACAAGTCGACCAGTCCAGTTGCAGGCGTTGCCGATCCGCCTCGCGCAGCACCGAAAGCGGCGCCACTACCGGGCAGCGATTGATATGCAGCAGCTTCAGCGGCACCGCCAACTCGCCCTCGGCAAGGTCCTCGCGGCGCGTGTAGAGACGACTACGCAGCGTATCGGCATCCAGATTCAGCAAGGGCGACGGATCGGCCTGCAGGTCACAGACGATCAGCGCATTGCGATTGCGCGGATGCCAGGCCAGCGGCAGCACGGGTGCCAGATAATGACGTGCAGCAGAGAAACGTCCGGAAATGTGCAACAGCGGCTGCAGCAGGCGAATCTGATCCAGCACTCGCTGCTTGCTGCGCAGTTGGTAGAGAAAGTCGTAAAGCTTTGGCTGTCGGTCGCGCAGCAGCCGTGCCAGGCCAATGGTGGCGCGCACGTCGGACAACGCATCGTGAGCCTGGCCATGGTCGATACCATTGGCCTGGGTCAGGCGCTCCAGTTTGAGCGACACCCGCCCCTCTTCCTCAGGCCACTCGATGCCCTCGGGACGCAGCGCATAAGCGGTGCGCACCAGATCGATCAGGTCCCAGCGACTGTTGCCGCCCTGCCACTCACGCGCGTAAGGATCGAAGAAGTTGCGATAGAGGCTGTAGCGCGTCACCTCATCATCGAAGCGCAAGCTGTTGTAGCCGGCGCCACAGGTGCCGGGCGCCGAGAGCGCGGCATGCACACGGGTCATGAACTCGCCCTCGTCGAGCCCCAACTGCTGCAGGCGCTGCGGATCAATGCCGGTCACCAGGCAGGCTGCGGGGTGCGGCAGGATGTCGTCGCTGGGGCGGCAGTAGATGTTCAGCACCTCGCCGACCTCGTTCAGCGCCTCATCGGTACGGATACCCGCCACCTGCAGCGGACGGTCACACCGCGGATTGATACCGGTGGTTTCGTAGTCGTACCAGAAGATGCTGGAAGTCATTGGCGGCTCCGTACCGGACGTAAAGTTGCCGGCAGTCTATCATTCACCTCCAGGCTCGCCGCCGCCGGCCAAAGCATGAACCAGCGCACAGCCGTTGCAGCGCCAGGCTCGCTGCACTTGTCGGGCGAGAGCCGTAACCACTAGCATTGCCCAGTTTCCCCACTCTACTTACAAGGATGCAACCATGAGTGACGCGATCATCCCCAATCCCTATGCCGCTCCCACCAGCGACCTGCAACAGACGCCGTCTAACCAGGCACCGAGCATCGAAGAAGCCCTGGCACGCGGCTATGACTTCAGTATCGGCGAACTGCTGAGCGAATCCTGGAGCAAGGTCAAGGGCACCAAAGGCATCATCATCGGTGGCTTTCTGGTGTTCTACGTGGTGCTGCTGGCCGCCACCTTCATCCTCGGCGGTGTCGTCGGCATCTTCGGCGCCCTGAGCGAAAACCTGTTTCTGGTATTCGTCGGCGAGATCCTGATTTCGCTGCTGGCCTCGGCCCTGGCCTACCCCTTCATGGCCGGCATCAACATGGTCGGCATTCGCCGTGCAGCCGACCAGCCGCTGAGCTTCAACGAGATCTTCAGCCACTTCGGGCGCACCGTACCGCTGATCATCACCGCCGTGGTGATGATGCTGCTGATCTACCTCGGCATGATCCTGCTGCTGATCCCCGGTATCTACCTGGCCGTGGCCTATCTATTGGCCATTCCGCTGGTGGTCGAGCGTGGTCTGTCGCCCTGGCAGGCACTGGAAGCCTCGCGCAAGGCCATCACCCAGCACTGGTTCAAGGTCTTCGGCCTGTTCCTGCTGCTCGGTCTGATCGTCATCGTCAGCGCCATCCCGCTGGGTATCGGTCTGGTGTGGAGCATTCCGCTGATGGTCGTGGCCATGGGCGTGCTCTATCGCACCGTCTTTGGCGTGCTGCCTACCGCCCAATAAGGCCAGCCAATAAGTTGACGTGACCCGGGCCAGTTCACTGGCCCGGTTGCGTTCGTGGCCCGCTGCTCGCTAGCATCGGGCTTTCCTTGATGCAGTCCGCCGATGTACTCACGCTCAAGCGCAAGCCTTCCGCTCAACCAGCCTCCCCTGGATACTCGCTACCAGGTCGAAACGCCGGAAGGTATCGATCTGCATCTGCGACCGGCCGGGCTGGTGCCGCGCGCCCTGGCGTTCGCCATCGATCTGGCCATTCGTGGCCTGATCCTGATGGTGATGTTCATTGTTCTCGGCCTGCTCGGTCAGTTCGGCATGGGCCTGGGCACTATCCTGCTGTTTCTCGTGACCTGGTGGTACATGGTGCTGTTCGAGGTGTTCAACCAGGGCCGCTCTCCCGGCAAGCAGATGCTCGGCCTGCGCGTGGTTCACGATGACGGTACGCCAATCGGCTGGGCCGCTTCACTGACGCGCAACCTGCTGCGCTTCGTCGATATCCTGCCGTTCGGCTATACCCTGGGCATTATCAGTTGCCTGAACCACCCGGCGTTCAAGCGCCTCGGCGATATCGCCGCCGGCACCCTGGTGGTCTATCGCGATGCGCCGTTGAGCAAACCGCTGCTCGCCGACGCCGAACCGCTGCCAGCGCCCTTCCCGCTCAGCCTTGACGAACAACGCGCCATTCTCGGTTTTGCCGAACGTGGCAGCCAGCTGTCTGCCGCCCGCAGAGCGGAGCTGGCGGCGCTGCTGGCCGAGCCACTGCAAGTGCCTGTCGAGCAGGCGGAACCGCGCCTCAACGGCATCGCCCGCGGTCTGCTGGGGAGCGCACCGTGAAACAGAGCCTGTTCGAAAGTCGCCATCAGCCGGACTGGGATGCGTTCAACAGTCAGCTCGAGGCGCTCGAGCGCGGCAAGGCCGAAGCGCAAACCTACCAGAGCTTCGCCGCTCGCTACCGCCAGCTCTGCCAGCACCTGGCTTTGGCCCAGGCACGCGGCTACAGCAGCCACCTGATCGATCAACTGCAGCAGTTGGCCATGCGCGGCCACCAGCAGTTCTATCGCCATCGCAGTCACCTCGGCGCGCAGACGATCCGTTTCCTGTTCGGCGGCTTCCCGCGTCTGGTACGCAGCGAATGGCGCAGCCTATGCGTCGCCAGCCTGCTGTTCTTCGGCAGCCTGGCAGTGATGGGACTGCTGACCTATCTCTATCCCGAGCTGATTTTCAGCCTGGTCAGCCCCGACCAGGTCAGCGAAATGGAGCGCATGTACGATCCCGACGCGCGCCGCCTCGGCCGCTTCAGTGAACGCGGTTCGGGCGACGACTGGGTGATGTTCGGCTTCTACATCATGAACAACATCGGCATCGCCTTTCAGACCTTCGCCAGCGGTCTGCTGCTCGGTCTCGGCAGCCTGTTCTTCCTGCTGTTCAATGGCCTGATGATCGGCGCAGTGGCCGGCCACCTGACGCGCATCGGCTATGGCGAGCCCTTCTGGTCCTTCGTCATCGGCCATGGCGCCTTCGAGCTGACCGCCATCGCCCTGGCGGGTGCAGCCGGTTTCAAGCTCGGCTGGGCGCTGCTCGCCCCGGGCCGCCTGCCCCGTGGCGAAGCCTTGCGCCTGGCCGCTGGCAAGGCGATACAGCTGGTGGCCGGGGTGATCCTGTTCCTCCTGCTGGCCGCCTTCATCGAGGCCTTCTGGTCATCCACCACCTTCGCCACCCCGAACATCAAGTACGCCGTCGGTGCCGGGCTCTGGGCGCTGGTGCTGGGTTATCTGCTGCTGGCCGGTCGGAGGCAGCATGCGCCTGACTGAAGCCAGCGTTGCCATCCGCCCGCGCAGCGCCTGGGAAGCCATCGACCTCGGCGTGCTGCTGGCCCGTCGTCACGCCGGCCTGCTGATGGCCAGTTGGGCGCTGGTCACGCTGCCGCTGTTCGCCCTGCTCTGCGCCTTGCTCTGGCAGTATCCGGGCTGGGCCATCTTCGTCTTCTGGTGGCTCAAGCCGGCCTATGAGCGACTGCCGCTCTACATCCTGTCGCAAGCGCTGTTCGGCAACACACCCTCGCTGAGGCAGGCCCTGCGCGCCCTACCGAAACTGCTATGGCCACAATTGCTGGCCAGCCTGACCTGGCGCCGCCTGAGCCCGACGCGCAGCTTCGATCTGCCCGTGCTGCAGCTGGAGGGCCTGGGCGGTCAGGCACGCAGCCAGCGCCTGGTGGTACTCGGTCAGCGCGACAGCGCCGCTGCCACCTGGCTGACGCTGGTGGGCATGCATCTGGAAATTGCCCTGTGGATGGGCCTGGTCGCCCTGTTCTATCTGATGCTGCCACAACAAGTGGAACTGAACTGGACCTGGGAAAGCCTGATCGCCGCCAGCAGCGGCCAGTGGCTGTGGCTGGAACACTTGTCCAACCTGCTTTATGTGTTGCTGCTGATCCTCTGGGAACCGGTCTATGTCGCCTGCGGCTTCACCCTCTACCTCAACCGCCGCACCGCCCTGGAAGCCTGGGATATCGAACTGACCTTCCGCCGCCTGCGCCAGCGCCTGACCGGCAGCGCCTACGCCCTATTGCTCGGTTGCGCCCTGCTGTTGACGCAGCTGCCCAGCGAGGCCTGGGCCGACACAGCGCCAGCCACCAGCGGGGAAGCCAAGCAGGCTGACCCGCAAGGCCCCGACGCGCCGCGCCTGCTCCTGCAGCCACTGAGCAGCCAGGCCGCGCGTGAAAGCATCGAGGCCCTGCTCGACGAACCGCCCTTCCAGCACCGCGAAACCGTCACCCGCTGGCGCCTGGGCGAAGAGAAGCCCGCGGAGGAAACCAAACCGGAAGACATCGAAGCCTTCCTCGACATGCTCAAGAACCTGCTCAAACTCGGCGAATGGTGGAAGAGCCTGGATGTCGTCGCGCAAGTCTTCGAAGCATTGCTGTGGGCGGCGCTGGCCGCGCTGCTGGCCTTCGTCTTGTGGCGCTACCGCGAGTGGCTGCAGGCCTTTGGCGAACGCATCGGTCTGCCGACGCGGCGCCGGCAGGCCGCACCACAGCAGCTGTTCGGGCTCGAACTGGCGCCGGAAACGCTGCCCGACGATGTCGCCAGCGAAGCTGAGCGGCTCTGGGCCGAACAACCGCGCGCTGCACTCGGTCTGCTCTACCGCGCCCTGCTCAGCCGCCTGCTACACGAACACCGCCTGCCCCTGAAGCAGTCGCACACCGAAGGCGAAGTGCTGCACCTGGTCGCCGGCCTCGGGCAGCAAAACCTGGAGGACTACAGTCGTCAGCTTACCCTGCATTGGCAGGCGCTGGCCTATGGTCACCGCCTGCCTGCCGAATCGCTGCGTCAGGGCCTGTGTCAGGGCTGGCGCAGCCTGTTCGGTCAGGAGCGTGCGGCATGAGTCGGCGCGCCGGTTTCATCCTCGCCATCGCCCTGCTGCTGGTACTGGGGCTGATCGCCAGCTACGTGTTGGGCAAACTCGAACCCTATGAAGACGTGATCGAGCACGGCCCGGCCCCCGAGGTTGCCAGCAGCCCTTACCTGGCAGCCGAGCACTTCCTACGCAAACAGGGTATTGCCGCCCGCCGCGCCGAAGGCCTGGATGTGCTCGATGGCCTGCCCAGCGAAGGCCAGACCCTGATGCTGCTGGCCGACCGCGGCAACATGACACCACGTCAGGTCGAGCGCGTGCTGCAATGGACGGCGGGCGGCGGTCACCTGCTGTTCATCGCCGAACGCCTGTGGGACGAAGAGGAAGGCAAGAGCGGCGACCTGCTGCTCGATTTGCTCGGCGTCCAGCAATACATGAGTGACGAGTTGGACGACGAAGAAGCCAGTGAGGCAGAAGCGGAAAACGAGCAGAACGAAGAGCACGAAGCCTACCCGCAACTCACCAAGCTCTACCTGGAGAACGAACAGGCCCCGGCCTACATCGCCTTCGACACCGATTTTCACCTGTACGATGCGCAGAACCGCGCGCACGCCTGGGCCAATAGCGACTCTGCCACGCACCTGCTGCAGCTGTATCACGGCGACGGACTGATCACCGTACTGAGCGACCCGTGGATCTGGCAGAACCGTAATATCAACGAGTACGACCATGCCTGGCTTCTCTGGTACCTGAGCCAGGACAGCGCCGTGACCCTGCTTTACCACGCCGACAGCGATGGTCTGGCGCGCCTGCTGCTGCGCCATTTCCCGCTGGCCTTGCTGGTGCTGGCCCTGCTGATCATCGCCACCTTGTGGCACGTCGGCATGCGTCATGGCCCGCTGCAGGCACCGGCCAGCCGAGCACGGCGCCAGCTCGAGGAACACCTGCGTGGCAGTGCCGACTTCCTGCTCCGCCGCAGCGGCCAGCACAGCCTGCTCAAAGGCCTGCAACAGGACATCAATCGCCGCGCACGGCGCCGCCACCCAGGTTTCGAGAAGCTCGCCGTCGCCGAGCAGTGGCAGGTTCTTGGTCGCCTGACCCGCCTGCCCGCCAAGGACATCAGCCAGGCCATGCGCCCATTGCCGCCGCAGCGCCTATCCGCCAGTGACTTCACCCGCCAGGTCGCCCACCTGCAAACCCTCAGGAATGCCCTATGAGCGAGATCCCCGAGAACGACAACCTGCCGGTGCAGGAACCCCCAGCCGCCACGCCGAGCAACCCGCAAGCGCAGCAGCGCCAGCGTGCCAGCCAGTTGGCCCAGGCCCTGCGCGCCGAGCTGCGCAAGGCCGTGATCGGCCAGAGCGCGGTGATCGACGACGTGCTGACCGCACTGATCGCCGGTGGCCATGTGCTGGTCGAAGGTGTGCCAGGGCTGGGCAAGACCCTGCTGGTGCGCGCGCTGGCGCGCTGCTTTGGCGGCGAGTTCGCACGTATCCAGTTCACCCCGGATCTGATGCCCAGCGATGTCACTGGCCATGCCGTGTACGACATGCAGAGCGAGCAGTTCAAGCTGCGCAAGGGCCCGGTGTTCACCAACCTGCTGCTGGCCGATGAAATCAACCGCGCACCGGCCAAGACCCAGGCCGCCCTGCTGGAAGTGATGCAGGAGCGCCAGGTGACCCTGGAAGGCCGCGCCCTGCCGGTGCAACTGCCGTTCATGGTGCTGGCGACCATGAACCCGATCGAGCAGGAAGGCACCTACCCGCTACCGGAAGCTGAGCTGGACCGCTTCATGCTCAAGCTGCGCATGGATTATCCGCAGCAGGACGAAGAGCTGAACATGGTGCGCCAGGTGACCCGCTCGGCCAAGGCCGACATGCTCGAAGTCAGCCCGCTGCGCACCCTACTGCAAGCCAAGGACGTGTTGGCCCTGCAGAAGATCGCCAGCGATCTGCCACTGGATGATCAGGTGCTCGATTACGCCGTACGCCTGGCCCGCGCCACCCGCAGTTGGCCGGGCCTGGCCATGGGCGCCGGGCCGCGCGCCTCGATCGCCCTGGTGCGCGGCGCCCGTGCCCGCGCGCTGCTGCGTGGCGGCGACTTCGTTGTGCCGGATGACATCAAGAGCTGCGCGCTGGCCGTGCTGCGTCACCGCGTGCGTCTGGCGCCGGAGCTGGATATCGAAGGCCTGTCGGTGGATCAGGTTCTGCAACAGTTGCTCGATCAGGTGCCGGCACCACGCCTATGAAACCTTCGCGCCTGCTCCTCGGGCTGCTCGGCGGCCTGTTCGCCGCTGCCGTGCTGCTCGGCGCCCTGCCCCTGCTCGGCATTCGCCTGACAGACAGCCTGATGCCACTGGCCTGGGGGCTGTTGCTGGCTTTGCTGCTGATTGCCGCCGTCGATGCCTTGTGGCTGCGCCGCCAGGGTTCGCCACGTCTGGAGCGCGTGCTGCCCGGCAACCTGCCGCTGGGACGCTGGAGCGAGGTGCAACTGATCGCCCATCACGACTTCACTCAAACCCAGGAAATCGAGGTCTTCGATCATGTGCCTGAAGGCATGGCTTTCGACGTCCTGCCACAACGCATCACCCTGCACCCCGGCCAGCAGACACGCGTCAGCTATCGCCTCAAGCCACTGATCCGCGGGCATTTCCATTTCGCCCTGTGCGAGCTGAAGCTACCCAGCCCGCTGCGCCTGTGGCAGGCCAAACGCCTGCTGCCGCTCGCCGGCGAAAGCCGCGTCTATCCGGATTTCGCGCGCCTCTATGGCGCCCAGCTCAAGGCCGTGGATGACTGGCTGAGCCAGCTGGGCGTGCGCCAGCGCCCGCGCCGTGGCCTGGGCCTGGAATTTCACCAGCTACGCGAGTTTCGTGATGGCGACACCCTGCGCCAGATCGACTGGAAGGCCACCGCCCGCAAGCGCACACCCATCGCCCGCGAGTACCAGGACGAACGCGACCAGCAGATCGTCTTCCTGCTCGACTGCGGCCGCCGTATGCGCAGCCAGGACGATGAGCTGTCGCACTTCGACCATGCTCTCAACGCCTGCCTGCTGCTCAGCTACGTAGCCCTGCGCCAGGGCGATGCCGTCGGCCTGACAACCTTCGCCGGCAACCAGTCGCGTTACCTCGCGCCGGTCAAGGGCCCTGCGCAATTGAACGTGCTGCTCAACGCCGTTTACGACCTCGACACCAGCCAGCAACCGGCCGACTTCAGCGCCGCTGCCGACTTGCTGCTGGCGCGTCAGCGCCGCCGCTCGCTGGTGGTGCTGGTGACCAACCTGCGCGACGAGGACGATCAGGATCTGCTCGCTGCCGTGCGTCGCCTCTCGCGCCAGCATCGCGTGCTGATCGCCAGCCTGCGCGAGGAAGCGCTGGACCGCCTGCGCCAGACGCCGGTGGAGCAATTCGATCAGGCTCTGGCCTACTGCGGCACGCTGGACTACCTCAATGCCCGCGCCGACCTGCACGAACGTCTGGCCGCCCATGAAGTACCGGTGCTCGACGCCCGCCCTGGCGAACTGGGCCCGGAACTGGTGAGCAGTTATCTAGCCTGGAAAAAAGCCGGCGCGCTTTAACAGGCCGTTGAAAAACTACCTGCGTTGGCAATACTGCGTTAAAAACGACCTCGCGTGCGAGCCCAGTCAAAATACTCATTTACAGCACGTAAACTGTGCTTTTTCGGTCGTTTTCGCCTTGTCTTGCCTGCCTCGCCTACGTTTTTCAATGGCCTGTTAAGCTCTGTTGGCGTTTCGGCGCGACCGCGCCGAAAGAGGCAACTGCTGGCGTCTGTGCTTGTCGAACCCAATGCTGCAAAGGCCCTGGCACCGGCTTTCCCACACAGATGTTGCGTGGTTATGGCCGTGGTCGGGTGCTATGATCCCGAGTCTGCGGCGCAAAGAGTACAAACTCGACGCCGCCTATAGGCCGCCCGTGATCGGCCTTGCGCATACCGCACACGACCTGAGTAGGAGATAGACCATGGCTTTTGAATTGCCGCCGCTGCCTTACGAAAAGAATGCCCTCGAGCCGCACATTTCCGCCGAGACCCTCGAATTCCACCACGACAAGCACCACAACACCTACGTCGTGAACCTGAACAACCTGGTGCCGGGCACCGAGTTCGAAGGCAAGAGCCTGGAAGAGATCGTCAAGACTTCCTCGGGCGGCATCTTCAACAACGCCGCTCAGGTGTGGAACCACACCTTCTACTGGAACTGCCTGTCGCCGAACGGCGGTGGCCAGCCGACCGGCGCCCTGGCTGATGCCATCAACGCGGCCTTCGGTTCCTTCGACAAGTTCAAGGAAGAGTTCAGCAAGGTTTCCATCGGCACCTTCGGTTCCGGCTGGGGCTGGCTGGTGAAGAAAGCTGACGGTTCCCTGGCCCTGGCCAGCACCATCGGCGCCGGCTGCCCGCTGACCAGCGGCGACACTCCGCTGCTGACCTGCGACGTGTGGGAACACGCCTACTACATCGACTACCGCAACCTGCGTCCGAAGTACGTCGAGGCGTTCTGGAACCTGGTGAACTGGGACTTCGTCGCCCAGAACTACGCGGCCTGAATCTCAGCCCCGTAATGCGAAAACCCGGCCTTCAGGCCGGGTTTTTCGTTTCTGCATCAGGCTGCGCAGCTAGAGCAATCTGCGTGGTGAAAACTCCACCCCCTGCTCCTCCACACGGTTGACCGCCTGGCTCAGTACACGGTCGGCACGTACCGGCCCGAGAAACTCGCAGAGCCCGATATAGAGCAGGTTCAGCAGCTTGCGCAGTTGCTCCAGTCCCAGGTTGGCGATACCGTCGCCCCCGCCCTGCTCCAACCAGATACGCAAACGCGTCGACAGCTCCGCGCTCACCCCCATACCGGACAGGTTGCCGGCGGCAAAGCGCCTCAGCGCCGCCTGCTGCGCGCTATCGAGTTGCTCCAGCAAGGCCTGGTTCAGGGCCAGGAAGGTGGTTTGCGCGGCACTATCCGGAGTCGCTACCTGCCGCACGGCCTCATTGCGTCCCTGGCGCCAGGCGGCCAGTTGCTCCTCAGGGTCAGGCAACAGCTGCGAGGGTGGTCCCGTCAGGGCGCCAACCAACTCGCGATACAGGCGTGCGCGTTCGAGCTTGCGCTCGGTACGCAGCACCACCTCGGCGAGAAATTCATTGAGGGCGAACGGCGGTTGCTCGGCGTATTTGTTCTCCCACAGGGCCAGCAGTGGCCAGACCTCTTCATCCGAAAAGTGTCCGGCCAGGCCGGTGTAGATCGCGCGACGGCGCAGGCTCAATCTCATGCTTAGCCCCTCCTCGACCATTGCTCGCTGTCGAAGGTCTGCGTCAGATTGAACTCCGGATAACCGACCTCGGCATGCTCGGCAAAATCCAGCCCGCGCTGCTCATGCTGGGTCGAAACCCGCAACCCCATGGTCTTGGCCAACAGGAAGTAGAACACCAGGGCAACCGGAAAGGCCCAGAGAAAAGCTGCCGCAGCACCCAATGCCTGTACCGCGACACGCTCCCAGTTGAACAGGTCACCCTGATAGAACAGGCCTGCTGCCAGGGTGCCCCAGATGCCGGCGAAACCATGTACGGGGATAGCACCGACCACATCGTCGAGCTGCAGGCGATCGAGCAGACGCATGCCATAGACCACGACGAAACCGGCGACAAGACCGCTGAGCAGGGCGAAACCCGGCGCCATGCTGGCGCAACCGGCGGTGATGCCGACCAGCCCGCCAATCGAGCCGTTCACCGTGGTGGTCAGCAGTACCGGGCTGGCCGTGCTGCGTTGTGCCAGCAGAGCACCGAGCGCACCCGCGACCGCAGCCAGATGCGTGTTCAGGGCGATCAAGCCAAGGCTGCTGCTGACTTCCAGGTTGCTGCCAGCGTTGAAGCCGAACCAGCCCACCCAGAGGATGAAACCGCCCAATGCCACCAGGCCAAGGTTGTGCCCAGGGATCAAGCGTGCCTTGCCATCAGGGGCGAAACGCCCGAGACGCGGGCCCAGCACCAGAATCCCTGCCAGCGCGCACCAGGCACCGATGCTATGCACCACGGTCGAGCCGGCGAAATCGATGAAGCCCAGCTTGGCCAACCACCCCTGACCACCGTACAGACCGCCCCACACCCAGCTGCCGAATATCGGATAGATCACACCGCTGATCAGTACCGCGCCAATCAGATAGGCGCCATACCGCGTGCGTTCGGCCATGGCACCACTGGCGATGGTCGCAGCGGTGGCGGCGAACATCATCTGGAACAGCAGGAAGGTGTAATCCCAAGGCTCGCCGTCATTCAGCGCGAAGTGACTCATGCCGAACCAGCCAGTGACATTGGCACCGAACATCAGGCCGAAGCCGAACAGCCAGAACACGATGCCGCCAACGCAGCAGTCCATGTAGTTCTTCATCATCACGTTGACCGCGTTCTTGGCCCGCGACATGCCGCTCTCCAACAGGGCGAAACCCGCCTGCATGAAGAACACCAGCACGCTGGCCAACACCAGCCAGGCCGTATTGGCGGCCTCTTCGCTGGCGGCATGGGCCTGTGGGGCAAAGCTGACAGCGACGAGCAACAGCACGAGCGTTTTCATCACGAATCCCCTCCCGGTCGATGCCCGGCCTTCGCAACTCTTGTGCCAGCGGCCAAGCAAACGGCATGTGGCGCGTCACAGGGCGTAACAACGACGGACGGTCAATATGACCAAAGGTGTTCAAGTACGGCGCAATCGCACCGACACAGAGCAGTGAGTCGGCCTCCAAGCGGCGATTCGCACCAGGAGCGTTCCTTGTGGGATAAATAGTGCCACCAGGCATGATGGCCCTTTGACGGCCAGGCCTAGATTGCCAATACTCTCGTCTGACTGACGCTGTAAGCATCGACATAAGGAATTGCCTTTGAAGCTGGAATTGAAAAACAGCTTGTCACTCAAGTTGCTCCGCGTGGTGCTGTTGTCAGCACTCGTAGTAGGAGTGGTATTGAGTTGTGCGCAGATTGTCTTCGACGCCTACAAGACACGTCAGGCGGTGGCCAACGATGCCCATCGCATCCTCGGCATGTTCCGCGACCCTTCGACCCAGGCGGTATACAGCCTGGACCGCGAGATGGGCATGCAGGTGATCGAGGGGCTGTTCCAGCACGAATCGGTGCGTCACGCCTCCATCGGCCACCCCAACGAACCCATGCTGGCCGAGCGCACTCGCGATCTGGCACAGATGCCGACTCGCTGGCTGACCGACCCGATTCTCGGTCAGGAGCAGTTGTTCGCCACCAAGCTGGTCGGCCGCGGTCCTTACAGCGAGTATTACGGTGACCTCAACATCACCCTCGATACGGCGCCTTACGGCGAAAGCTTCGTCACCAACTCGGTGATCATCTTCATCTCAGGGGTGCTGCGCGCCATGGCCATGGGCCTGGTGCTCTATCTGGTCTATCACTGGCTGCTGACCAAACCACTGTCGAAGATCATCGAGCACCTTACCAACATCAATCCCGACCGACCCAGCGAACACAAGCTGCCCATGCTCAAGGGCAACGAGAAGAACGAGTTGGGTTTGTGGATCAACACCGCCAACCAGTTGCTGGCCTCCATCGAGCGCAACACCCACCTGCGCCGTGAAGCCGAGAACAGCCTGCTGCGCATGGCTCAGTATGATTTTCTTACCGGCCTGCCCAACCGTCAGCAACTGCAACAGCAGCTCGATCAGATTCTCGAAGATGCCGGCCGTCTTCAGCGTCGCGTTGCCGTGCTCTGCGTCGGCCTGGATGACTTCAAGGGCATCAACGAACAATTCAGTTACCAGAGCGGCGACCAGTTGCTGCTCGCACTGTCCGACCGCCTGCGCAGCCATAGCGGCCGCCTCGGCGCACTGGCCCGTTTGGGCGGTGACCAGTTCGCCCTGGTTCAAGCCGATATCGAACAACCCTACGAAGCCGCCGAACTGGCGCAGAGCGTACTCGACGACCTGGAGCTGCCCTTCCTGCTCGATCAGCACGAAGTGCGCCTGCGCGCCACGATCGGCATCACCCTGTTCCCGGAAGATGGCGACAGCACCGAGAAGCTGCTGCAGAAAGCCGAACAGACCATGACCCTGGCCAAGAGTCGTTCGCGCAATCGCTACCAGTTCTACATCGCCAGCGTCGACAGCGAGATGCGGCGCCGCCGTGAGCTGGAAAAGGATCTGCGCGATGCCCTGGCGCAGAACCAGCTGCACCTGGTCTACCAGCCCCAGATAGACTACCGCGACCACCGCGTGGTCGGCGTCGAAGCGCTGCTGCGCTGGCAGCACCCGCAACATGGTTTCGTCGCACCGGACTTGTTCATCCCGCTGGCCGAGCAGAACGGCACCATCATTCCCATCGGTGAATGGATTCTCGACCAGACCTGCCGCCAGCTGCGCGAATGGCATGACCAGGGCTTCAGCGATCTGCGCATGGCAATCAACCTGTCTACCGTGCAGTTGCACCACGCCGAGCTGCCGCGCGTGGTCAACAATCTGATGCAGGTCTACCGCCTGCCACCCAAAAGCCTGGAGCTGGAAGTCACTGAGACCGGCCTGATGGAAGACATCAGCACCGCCGCCCAGCATCTGCTCAGCCTACGCCGCTCCGGCGCACTGATCGCCATCGACGACTTCGGTACCGGTTATTCCTCGCTGAGCTATCTGAAAAGTCTGCCGCTGGACAAGATCAAGATCGACAAGAGCTTCGTCCAAGACCTGCTCGAAGACGAAGACGACGCCACCATCGTTCGCGCTATCATCCAGCTGGGCAAGAGCCTGGGCATGCAAGTCATCGCCGAAGGCGTGGAAACCGCCGAGCAGGAGGCCTACATCATCGCCCAGGGCTGCCATGAGGGTCAGGGCTACCTCTACAGCAAACCGCTGCCAGCGCGCGAGTTGACGCTGTTCCTCAAGCAATCGCGGCGCCTGAGCTCAGCCGCGACGCTCTAAACGTCACCCATAAAAAACGCCGCGATCAGTCGCGGCGTTTTCGTTCGAGCCCGCAAAACCAACTCACCAGTGCTGCACACCCAGCAGCCAGGCCGTGGCCAATGCACCGACCACGCACAGTACGGCGCCGCCAGCGGCTTGCCAGTAAAAGCTGCGGGCCAGTTCGTCCTCTCCGCTGTTGGAGAGAATGAACGGCTGGCGCTCACCAGGCTTGGCCATCTGGTGCCGCGCCGGCTCGGAGGCCTTTTGCCGGTGCCGATTCTCGGCTTCCAGTTGCGCCGCCAATCGCACGCGATTCCATTCCTGCTCGTCGAGCTCACCGTTGCCGTCACTGTCGAAACGCCGCAGCAGCCCAACGTAATCGCCCTTCCATTCGCGGATCACTTCGCCCTGAGCGGCATGCCTGTCGAACCCCTGCTGCGCAGCGCCGCGGGTGCGAAAGTCACCAATGGCATACAGCGGCTGGCCGACATGGAAGCGTTCTTCGCTGTAGCGATAGCGCTGGCCGCTGGTGAGAAAGCCGAACAATCCGGTCTTGGCCGGGCCCAGCGGGTGCCGCAGGTTGCCCTCCCAGACGTCACGCACTGCCGCACGAATCTCGGCACCACGCGGGTCGATCAGGCATTCACCGGTGCCATCGACCAGGCGCAACCAGGCGTCACTGGCGCCGCTCTCGATTACCCGCCAGCTGCGCTTCTTGCCGCTGGAGCGATATTCCTCGATACGAAAGCGCCACCACAGGCAGGGTTTGCCAGTCAGTGGGCCACGCAACTGCATGTCTGGCAACGCTTCGAGCACACCATAGAGTTCGACGTAACCCTGCGCCGCCGAGCGGATCTTCGAGGTGGGCGTATCGAGCAGATGGCGCGCCTGCGACCAACCCCGCAGGCACCACCAGGCACCGCCCAGGCAGGCACCGAGGGTGAACGTGAGGGTGAAGAAGCCGAAGGGGTCGACCTGCATCATCGGCAGGTTCTCAGTTGAACAGTGATTTCATGTCTACGTCGGCTTTTTCCGCCTCGCTGAACACCAGCAGTTCGGCAGCCTGGAAGTTGAACAGGCGCGCGATGAGTACATCGGGGAACTGCTCGATGCGCACGTTGTTGAGGTTGACCGCCTCGTTGTACAGCTCGCGGCGGTCGGCGATGCCGTTTTCAAGGCCGCTGATACGCTGCTGCAGATGCTGGAAACTGTCGTTGGCCTTCAGCTCAGGGTAGTTCTCGGCCAGGGCAAAGAGCTGACCGAGGCCCGCGCGCAGACCACTTTCGGCCTTGCCCAGGGCGCCGACATCATGTTGTTCGCGAGCACTGGCAACGGCACTACGCGCTGCAATCACCCGCTCCAGCGTCGAACCTTCGTACTGCATGTACTGCTTGCAGGTTTCAACCAGCTTGGGCAGTTCATCGTGTCGCTGCTTGAGCAGCACGTCGATGTTCGACCAGGCCTTGCTCACGCCATGCTTGAGGCGTACCAGCCCGTTGTACAGCGACACCGCGTAGGCGCCGAGCAGAACGAGGACAACGATGATTATCACGGCGGTCAGGCTCATGCAGTTTTCTCCAGGCAGAACTGCGAATCGGGTGCTGGCATTCTAACGGCAACGAGGCAGCCCGGTAGCGATATCCCGCACAGCGACGAATAATGGCCTTTACACATAATGCGAAACATTTGCATTATGTTGCAGTTTTTCAGGTACCACTGAGTACCGTCCACATTTCGTACATGTAAAGGACCCCGCCATGATTCGTATGCCTCTGGCCTCCGCCAGCCTGCTGGCCATCGCCATTTCCCTCGCTGGCTGTGGCGAAGACAAAGCCCCCGCGACCCAGGCAGCTGCTCCTGCTGCCGCCACCGAGAGCGCGGCGCCAGCCACTGCGGCGAAGGTCGACGAAGCAGCGGCGAAGGCCGTGGTCAACCATTACGCCGATCTGGCCCTGGCGGTGTTCAGTGACGCCGCCAGCACCGGCAAGGCCCTGCAGACTGCCGTCGATGCACTGCTTGCCGATCCCAGCGAAGCGACTCTGAAAGCTGCGCGCGAAGCCTGGCTGGCCGCACGCGTGCCCTACATGCAGACCGAAGTGTTCCGTTTCGGTAACCCGGTGGTCGACGAATGGGAAGGTCAGCTCAACGCCTGGCCGCTGGACGAAGGCCTGATCGACTACGTGGCCGAGGACTACCAGCACGCCCTGGGTAACCCGGGCGCGCAAGCCAACATCATCGCCAACACCGAGATCCAGGTGGGTGAAGACAAGATCGACGTCAGCGAAATCACCGGCGAGCTGCTGGCCAGCCTGAACGAGCTGGGCGGCTCCGAAGCCAACGTTGCCACCGGCTACCACGCCATCGAATTCCTGCTCTGGGGCCAGGACCTCAACGGCACCGAGCCAGGCGCCGGCGAGCGTCCCTACACCGACTACGTGGTGGGTGAAGGCGCTACCGGTGGCCACAACGAGCGCCGCCGCGCCTTCCTCAAGGCGGCTACCGACCTGCTGGTCAGTGACCTGAACGACATGGTCGAGCAGTGGAAAGACGGAGCCGAAGGCAACTACCGCAGCGAGCTGGTCGCCGAGTCGGCCGACAACGGTCTGCGCAAGATGCTGTTCGGCATGGGCAGCCTGTCGCTCGGCGAACTGGCGGGCGAGCGCATGAAGGTCGCTCTGGAAGCCAACTCCACCGAAGACGAGCACGACTGCTTCAGCGACAACACCCACAACTCGCACTTCTACAACGGCAAAGGCATTCGTAACGTCTACCTGGGCGAGTACAAGAAGGTCGACGGCAGCACCCTGACCGGCCCGAGCCTGTCCGAGCTGGTGGCCAAGGCTGACGCCCAGGCCGACGCCACGCTCAAGGCCGACCTGCAGGAAACCGAAGCCAAGCTGCAGGCACTGGTCGACAGCGCCGAGAAGAACAACGTGCACTTCGACCAGCTGATCGCGGAAGGCAATGCCGAAGGCCAGCAACTGGTGCGTGACGCCATCGCTGCCCTGGTCAAGCAGACCGGCGCCATCGAGCAGGCTGCGGGCAAACTGGGCATCAGCGACCTGAACCCGGACACCGCCGATCACGAATTCTGATCAACATAGCGGGCTGAAAAAGCCGGCGCCCCGATAAGGAGCGCCGGCTTTTTCATGCCTGGTCCTTTTTGCCTGCTGTCAGCTCCGGGCCACCGCGCTGCGATATTCGCCAGGGCTCACGCCATAAACCTGCTTGAACTGCCGCGACAAGTGACTCTGATCGGCGAAGCCCAACTGCATCGCCACAGCGACCGCCGTGCAACCCGTCTTTAGCAATGCCCGCGCCTGTTCGAGGCGACGCTGTTTGAGCCAGGCATGCGGCGGCAAGCCGGTCGCGCGGCGAAATACGCGCGCGAAGTGAAAAGGTGAGAGGTTGACCGCAGCCGCCAGTTCCTCCAGCGAGGGCGGCTCGATCAGCCGCTCGGCGAGCATCTGCTTGGCACAAGCCACTGCCCAGGGCTCACGCCCAGGCGCAGGTGGTTCGGCAAGCTGCGCATGGTGCTGAAACAGCAGCAGAATCGCCTCACGCCAGGCCAGTTGCTGCTGCAGCGCCTCAGCACCGCCCTCGAGCAGTTGGTGCAGTTGCAGAAAGGCCGCATGCAAACGTGGATCATGCAGCACGCTGAAGGCAAACGACGGCATGCCAGCCTTGGCCAGGCCCAACTCCTGCAACGCCCCCAGTACCTGGGCGTTGTCGGGATAAAAACCGCGATAGCGCCAGCCGTCTTCGTGCGCCTTGGAGCCGGTGTGCACTTCGTCAGGGTTGATCAGCACCATGCTGCCCTGCGGCGCCAGGTGATCGCAGCCACGGTGGCGAAAGCGCTGGGCGCCATGCTCGATCACGGTGAACACGAACCCTTCATGTACGTGCGGAGCGAAGCGCTGTTCAAGGTAGCGCGCCTGCAACAGCTCGACGCCGCTCAATGCGGAAGCTTGCCAGAAGCGGGTCTGCTCGCGACTGTGCATCAGGCTCAGGCGTTGAAGCCCGCCTCCATGGCTCCACGCAGCGCCGGCCATTCCAGGTCGGTGATGCTGTACAGCACGGTGTCATCGAGTCGGCCATCAGCCAGGCGGCGATGGTTGCGCAGCAACCCTTCACGAACGGCGCCAAGCTTCTCGATGGCGCGTTGCGAACGCAGGTTGCTGGCGGCGGTTTTCAGTTGCACGCGAACCATGCCCCAATTTTCGAAAGCGTGCTTGAGCATCAAGTACTTGATGCTGGTGTTCAACCCGCTGCCATGCTGGCCGCGGTCGAGCCAGGTCCAGCCGATTTCACAGGCCGGCAGGGTGTTCATGAAGTCGGCGAAGCGGGTGGTGCCTACCAACTCGTCACCCAGACGAATGACGAACGGCAGTGCCCGCTGCTCGCGCATATCGGCCAGGGCGCTGCGGTACCAGTCCAGTCGCTGGGTGCCGCTCATGTACAGCAGCTCCTCGCGGTTGGCTTCGGCCAGCGCCACCAGCGCGGGGATATCCGCGTCAGAGAGCGGTTCCAGGCGCAGAGCGCCACGTTGCAAAGTCACCAGCTGCGGCTTGAACATAGAGCTTCCTCAGGGTCCTTCCTTGGGCAGAATCGCAAACGCGCCAAGCTATCAGCCCCTGCGCTGCTGCACAATCGAGTCCCGTCGCAAAGCACACCTGCTTGGCTGCGACCTTGGTCGCAGCCGACAGCGCCCGGCTTTGTGCAACACTGATCAACATCGGCCTCGCCTCGGCGGCCAGGCTCATTTCGTTTCACTGCGCGTTTCGGAGTCTGCATGTCGCTGTCCCCCGGGTTGATCGCCGCGGTCGCCCTGATCTACATGGCCATTCTTTTCGCCATCGCCTTCTATGGTGACCGCCGCAGCACGCCCATGCCGCCGAAGATCCGTGCCTGGGTGTACTCGCTGTCGCTGGCCGTTTACTGCACCAGCTGGACCTTCTTCGGCGCCGTCGGCCAGGCCGCCGAACAGCTATGGTCGTTCCTGCCGATCTACCTCGGGCCGACCATTCTGCTGCTGACCATGCCCTGGGTACTGCAGAAGATGGTGATGATCAGCAAGCAGGAGAACATCACCTCCATCGCCGACTTCATCGCCGCGCGCTACGGCAAGTCGCAGTCGCTGGCCATCGTGGTGGCGCTGATCTGCCTGGTCGGCGTGTTGCCCTACATCGCCCTGCAGCTCAAGGGCATCGTGCTCGGCGTCAATCTGCTGATCGGTGTACATGCCCAGGACACCGGCACCAGCGCTCAGGACACCGCGCTGATCGTGTCACTGGCTCTGGCGTTGTTCACCATTCTGTTCGGCACCCGCAACCTAGACGTCACCGAGCACCATCGCGGCATGGTGCTGGCGATTGCCTTCGAGTCGCTGGTCAAGTTGCTGGCCTTCCTCGCCGTTGGCGCCTTCGTCACCTTCGGCCTGTACAACGGCTTCCACGATCTGCTCGACAAGGCACACAACACCGCCGAGCTGGACGCCTTCTGGAACGAGGCGGTGAACTGGCCGGCGATGCTGGTACAGACCGGCATGGCGATGATCGCCATCATCTGTCTGCCGCGGCAGTTCCACGTCACAGTGGTGGAGAACATCGAGCCCAAGGACCTGCGCCTGGCGCGCTGGGTATTCCCCGCCTACCTGATGCTGGCTGCGCTGTTCGTCGTGCCTATCGCCCTCGCCGGGCAGATGCTGCTGCCGGCAGGCGTGACACCGGACTCCTTCGTCATCAGCCTGCCGCTGGCCGAAGCCCATCCAAGTCTGGCGGTGCTGGCCTTCATCGGCGGCGCGTCGGCCGCTACCGGCATGGTGATCGTCGCCTCGGTGGCATTGTCGACCATGATCTCCAACGACATGCTGCTACCCTGGCTGCTGCGCCGGCAGAGCACCGAGCGGCCGTTCGAGGCCTTCCGTCACTGGATGCTCACCGCGCGCCGGGTCAGCATCGTGCTGATCCTGCTGCTGGCCTATGTCTGCTACCGCCTGCTCGGCGAAGGCGCCAGCCTGGCCACCATTGGCCAGGTGTCGTTTGCCGCCATTGGCCAACTGGCCCCCGCCATGTTCGGCGCGCTGGTGTGGAAACAGGCCAACCGCCGCGGCGTGTTCGCTGGCCTGATCTTCGGTGCCATGCTCTGGTTCTACACCCTGGTACTGCCACTGGCGGCACGCGGCATGGGCTGGTCGCTGGACAGCTTCCCCGGCCTGACCACCCTGCTCTACGCCCCCATCGGCCTGCAGGTTGATCCGCTGACGCGTGGCGTGGTGCTGTCACTGGCCGGCAACCTGCTGCTGTTCGCCTGGGTTTCCTGGTTCTCGCGTACCCGCGTTTCCGAGCATTGGCAGGCCGGGCGCTTCATCGGCCATGACCTGGGCACCAAACCCAGCAACCGCAGCCTGCTGGCAGTGCAGGTGGCCGACCTGCTGATGCTGTCCAGCCGTTTCGTCGGCGAAGAACGCGCACGCCAGAGCTTCAACCGCTTCGCCCTGCGCCAGGGCAAAGGCAAGGACTTCGATCCCAACCAGCCGGCCAATAGCGAGTGGATCGCCCACACCGAACGTCTGCTCGCCGGTGTGCTGGGCGCCTCCTCGACCCGCGCGGTGGTCAAGGCCGCCATCGAAGGCCGTGAGATGCAGGTCGAGGATGTGGTGCGCATCGTCGACGAAGCCAGCGAGGTGCTGCAGTTCAACCGCGCCCTGCTGCAGGGTGCGATCGAGAACATCACCCAGGGCATCAGCGTGGTTGACCAGAACCTGCGCCTGGTGGCCTGGAACCACCGTTATCTGGAGTTGTTCGAGTACCCCGAGGGCCTGATCTACGTCGGTCGGCCGATTGCCGAGATCATCCGCTTCAATGCCGAACGCGGCATGCTCGGCAGCGGTGACCTGGAGGAGAACGTCGCCAAGCGTCTGTACTGGATGCGCCAGGGCACGGCACACAGCTATGAACGGGTATTCCCCAACGGCCGGGTGATCGAGCTGATCGGCAACCCCATGCCCGGTGGTGGTTTCGTCATGAGTTTCACCGACATCACCGAGTTCCGCGAAGCCGAGCGCGCCCTCAAGGACGCCAACGAAAGCCTCGAACGACGGGTTGCCGAACGCACCCATGAGCTGTCGAAGCTGAACCAGGCACTGACCGAAGCCAAGGCCCACGCCGAAGCCGCCAACCAGTCGAAAACGCGCTTCCTCGCCGCGGTCAGCCATGACCTGATGCAACCGCTCAACGCAGCGCGGCTGTTCTCAGCCGCGCTGGCCCACCAGGATGACGCCCTGCCCAACGAAGCCCAGGAGCTGGTCCGGCATCTGGACAGCTCGTTGCGTTCGGCAGAGGACCTGATCACCGACCTGCTGGACATCTCACGTCTGGAAAACGGCCGAATCACCCCGGATCGCCACGCCTTCGCCCTCTCCAGCCTGTTCGATACCCTCGCCGCCGAGTTTGGCGTGCTGGCCGCCGAACAGGGTATCGACCTGCGCGTGCACGGCAGTCGGCAGTGGATCGACAGCGACATCAAGCTGCTGCGCCGGGTGCTGCAGAACTTCCTGACCAACGCCTTCCGTTACGCCAAGGGCCGCGTGGTGCTGGGCGTGCGCCGTGAAGGCGGACAATTGCGCCTGGAAGTCTGGGACCGCGGCATGGGTATCCCCGAAGACAAGCGCAAGGTGATCTTCGAGGAGTTCAAGCGCCTCGACAGCCACCAGACGCGCGCCGAGAAAGGCCTGGGCCTGGGCCTGGCGATTGCCGACGGCCTGTGCCGCGTGCTCGCCCACCGCCTGGAAGTGCGTTCCTGGCCAGGCAAAGGCAGCGTGTTCAGCGTCAGCGTGCCGCTGGCGAGAAAACCGGCGCCGAAGCCGCAAGGCCCAGCCGTACCGGCAGTGGATGGCCAACCCCTGCAGGGCACCCAGGTGATCTGCATCGACAACGAAGACAGCATCCTCACCGGCATGTACAGCTTGCTGTCACGCTGGGGCTGCCAGGTGTGGACAGCGCGCAATCGTCTGGAGTGCGAGCACCTGCTCAGCGAAGATGTGCACCCGCAGCTGGCGCTGGTCGACTATCACCTCGACGAGGGCGAAACCGGTACCGAGCTGATGGCCTGGCTACGCACGCGCCTGGGCGAACCGGTTCCGGGCGTGGTGATCAGCGCTGACGGTCGCCCGGAGCTGGTCGCCGAGGTACACGCCGCCGGCCTCGACTACCTGCCCAAGCCGGTCAAGCCGGCCGCACTGCGCGCCCTGCTCAGCCGTCATCTGGTGTTGCGCGGCTAGGGGCAGAACGTTTCCGCAGAGCGAGACCACTGCTGAAGGTTTGCCACCTCTACCGCGACGTCCCCCACCGGCATTGGCGCACCAGGCGCCACAGCCTGGCGGGGTACGCGACGCAGGCAAATACGCGGCACTTCATCAATCTGACCGCGCGGCAGCAAGCCGGTAGCAATGGCCGGACACGTTCGCGCGGTTTCGTGACTCGCGGCAACCCTGCCTTCGAGAGCCCCAACCAAGGACTGGACTTGCCAGGCACTGGCGCCGCACGAAACCTTCCAGGATCGCCCAACCCCCTGTTTCAGAGCGGAACAGAGGTTACTGGCACTTTCGTAACGCCAGCCCAACAGGGCTAGGCAGAGGCAAGCCAGCACTCAACAATGGCCCTTACACCGAGCGATGCAATCGTCATTCGTGGAGCCAGCCATGTTCCTGTTCGCCCAACCATTCGATTTCCTGCGATGAACGCGCCACTGTCGCGGGATGAACTGTCACCTCGACAGTTGGACGTGGATAGCGACGGCCTGCGCCTGCGTACCTATGTCTGGGAAAAGGCCGACGCCCCAACCCTGCTGCTGGTGCATGGTTATCCGGACAATCACGAGATCTGGCGGCCGCTGATCCGCGAGCTGGCCGCCGACTACCGGATCGTCGCTTATGATGTGCGTGGCTGCGGTGCATCCGAGGTGCCGAAACGGCTGCGCGACTACCGTCTGGAGCAACTGGGTCGCGATCTCGAAGCGGTGGTGCAGGCCACCAGTGCGGATCGCCCGGTGCATCTGGTCGCTCACGACTGGGGTTCGATCCAGAGCTGGGAGGCAGTAACCGAGCCACGCATGCAGCCGCAGCTGGCGTCCTATACCAGCATCTCCGGCCCTTGCCTCGACCATGTCGGCCACTGGATGCGCCAGCGCCTGAGCCTGCGTCGCCCTGATGCACTACTGCAGGCGCTGAGGCAGTTGCTCAGCTCCTGGTACATCGCTTTCTTCCACACACCACTGCTGCCGGAGTTGTGCTGGCGTCTGGGCCTGGATCGCACCTGGCCCTGGCTACTGCACCGCCTCGAAGGTATAGGCAATCTGCCAGCGAGCCCTACGCAGCGCAGTGATGGCATGCGTGGTGTGCAGCTGTATCGCGCCAATTTCATGCGCAGCCTGCTCAGGCCGCGCTCGCGCAGCACCCGCGTGCCAGTGCAACTGATCGTGCCGCTGAACGACCGCTTCGTACGCCCACAGTTGTTCGAGGATCTGCAGCACTGGGCGCCCCTACTGACCCGTCGCGAAGTCCGCGCCGGCCACTGGCAGTTGCTGGCCGAGCCCAACGCCCTGGCCGGCTGGCTGCGCGGCTACGTCAGCAGACTGGAGCAGGCCCGTCCCCGCACACAACCCGAGCAAGCGCCCCTGCGCTAGCGGGTAGACGTCGCTCACTCGCCCAGTTCGTCCAGCGCCGGCAGATCGGCAGAGCGCTCGAGCAACTCGCCTGGCAGGCTCTTGCTTGCGCGAGCGCCCAGCAGTTTGAGGTTTTCCACACGGCCAATGAGGTTGCCGCGACCGTCCACCAGCTTGTTGCGGGCGCTGGCGTAAGCCTTGTCCAATTGCTGCAGACGGCTGCCCATCTCGTCCAGATCGGCGACGAAGGCAACGAACTTGTCGTACAGCTGGCCGGCACGCTCGGCGATCTCGCGCGCATTCTGGCCCTGCCGCTCCTGACGCCAGAGGCTGTCGATCACCCGCAGGGTAGCCAGCAAGGTAGTCGGGCTGACGATAACCACCTGCTGCTCGAAGGCCTCTCGGAACAGGTCCGGCTCGGCCTGCAACGCCGCGGCGAAGGCCGCCTCGATGGGCACGAAGAGCAGGACGAAATCCAGGCTGTGCAAACCTTCGAGGCGCTGGTAATCCTTGCCGGAGAGGCCCTTGAGGTGGCTGCGCAGCGAGATCAGGTGTTGCTTGAGCGCCTGCTGGCGAATCGGCTCGTTCGCAGCCGCGACATACTGCTGGTAGGCGCTGAGGCTGACCTTGGCATCGACGATCACCTGCCTGTCACCCGGCAGGCGGATCAGCACGTCAGGCTGAAAGCGCTCGCCACCAGCGCCCTTGAGGCTGACCTGAGTGTGGTATTCACGCCCTTTCTCCAGGCCGGCATGCTCCAGCACTCGCTCCAGCACCAACTCGCCCCAGTTGCCCTGAGTCTTCTGGCCCTTGAGCGCACGGGTCAGATTGGTCGCCTCGTCGCCCAGGCGCTGGTTGAGCTGCTGCAAACGCTCCAATTCCTTGCTCAGGGAAAAACGCTCGCGCGCTTCTTGCTGATAACTCTCGTCGACGCGCTTCTCGAATGCCTGGATGCGCTCCTTGAGTGGGTCGAGCAACTGGCCGAGGCGCTGCTGGCTGGTCTCCGCGAAACGCTGCTCGCGCTCATCGAAGATCTTCGTCGCCAGTTCGGAGAACTGGGCGCGCAGCTCGTTGCGCGCGCCCTGCAGATCGTCGAGGCGCTGTTGCTGGTTATCGCGGTTTTCCTGCAACTCGGCAGCCAGCGCCGCACACTCGGCGGTGAGCCGACGCAATTCGGCTTCGTTGCGTTCGCGCTGTTGATTCCAGGACTGCGCCGCCTCACGGGCAATCTGCCGCTCCTGCTGCAGCAACTCGTTCTCACGACGCAGGCCGGCCAACTCGGTCTGCTGCTCCACCTTGATCTCGCTGACCTCGGCCAACTCGGCGCGACAGGCATCGAGCTGAGCCAGCAAACCGGCCTGGCTCAGTTGCGCATGCTCCAGGCGTTCCTGCAGCAGCGCCTGCTCGCCTTGCGCGCGAGCCAGCCGGCGCTGCAAGGACCAAAGGCCGGCCAATAACGGAACCAGCGCAACGACGGTGCCGATGGCGAGAGAGAGGGGATCGATTGGCATAGACGCTCCATGTTTGACCGCCGTGCAGTATACCCGCCGGCGATTTACACGGGGCCAGCACGCAATCAGCGCGACAGACGCTCCAGCTCCAGCTGAGCACTGCGATCGCCCGCGCGAGCAGCCTGGCGTAGCAGTTCATAACCGATGCGGCGATCACGGGTATTTCCGCAGTCGCGGCAGAGCAATTGGCCCAACCGACTTTGCGCCTGCACACAGCCCTTGCGGGCAGGCTGCTTGAGCAGGTTGCCGGCGATGCGTTTGACGCTCGGTGTTTGTCCCAGACGCGGGCTGTCGAGCAGCCACAGCGCAACGCGCATGGGCAGGCGAGAAGAACCGGAACGAGTTGCAGGGGATGAAGAAGGCAAAGCGCGAGGCATAAATAAAGGGGGGTGACTGCCGGGGCGCGCCACTCTACTCCTTTTTTCTCGAAGGTAAAGTCTTGCCTGCCGGATCGTTTGCGGCTGCAGAAAAGAGTTCCCTCACAATCCACAGAAGCTGTGGATAACTCCGTGAACAACTTGGGCGAAAGAAGTCACAGGCCTTATGCGGTGGGGCTCTCAGTCAAACTGTCGATTTTTTCACCAACGAAAAAAATTCATATTTTTCATTGACTTAAAAATCAACCACGAAAAATCAAGCGTTTAGCGGCGTTTCTGACAGTGATATGACAGCCTGCTTCAGCATTGTGCACAACTCCCTGCGACAGATCCGCGCAGCGCTCTGTTTCGGGGCATCTGACGCGCCAGCGCAGGCGTTACGCGGGGTGCGGCAATTGCCCCTGCACCAGAAACTGCTCCCAGTGAAACAGCCGTGGTTGATCCGGCGTTTGCGCATGCTTGAACGCCACGTACTCGCTCGTGGTTTCACACAACCAGGCCGTCAGATTACGCGGACGCTTCTCCGCGAACGCAGCCGGTACGTAGAGCGCCACATTGCTACCACCGTCAGGGCAGCGTGCCGAGCGGTACTCGAAAGCTTGAATGCGCGCCGCGCGCATCGACGTACCGAGACGCTGAGGCACGCTGTAATCACTAGGGTGAGCCAACAGTGCGCCGTGTTGATCGAAAGGCGGCTGTTGCAACTGGATACCTCGCTCGACGCGGTAACGCGCCTCGAAGGTCGAATGCTCGGAGAGGATGCGGCCACTGGGCGGCGGCACGACCATGCCGTTCCACAATACGAAACGGTAGTAGGCGGCCTCGGCCATCGCCGTTTCCAGACGCTGAGCGGCGTAGAACAGGCTGGGTTCGTGCACTGTGCCGAAGCGCGAGCCCCAACGCAGCGGCGGATAACGAAACGGCGTCTTCAGCAGGTAGTGCAACGGCTCGGCGGCTTCAGGCAGCGGCGGCTTGCTGCTCTCGAGCAACTCCTCGAGCAGGGCCTGTTCGGCCAGGTTATCCACCAGTTGCAGGGTCGCAACCTGCGCCTGGCTTTCCACCATGCGCAACAGCTTGCCGCGCAGCGGTCGCACCTGTCGCTCGCCGTCACATAGTTGCCAGATATCCATGGCGATACCTCCCAAGGGTAGAGCCTGCTAAAGGCATCGCGACGCTGGAGCCGTACAAGGCGCTGGGTTAGTGACAGCCTCCGGCTGATCACAACAGGCAAGCAATGGTCAGAGCCGCTAATCTGTATACTTATACAGTATTTTGACCCACCGCAATCACCCCTTCGGACGAACTGCGCTGGTCGTACGCAGCCTACCGAGCCCGTTCTCGATGCAGCAGGACTTATTGGCTTTCAGACCTTGCCGCGAATGGCGTCCAGATACTCGACAACACGCACCAGCCCCTGCACCTGACTCATCTGCTGCAGCGGAATGCCTGCCAGATGGCGATTTTCGGTGCGCAGGAAATGGCGCATGTCCTGCTGATTGCCACCAAACAGGGCAAACAGCGCGCGATAGACGCGAATCAGCAACAGCGCCAGCTCGCCGGTCTTGCTCTGCGGACGCAAACCGCCCTGCTCGTTCCAGCGGCTGATGGCACTGCGATGGACGCCTACGATGTCGGCCAGCTCCTGCTGCGTCAGCCCCAGTTGCTCACGGGTATTGATCAGGGCTTTAGCCAGTACCGCATCGGCATCGGGCTGAGAGCGAGTCACAGCACTCATCACATCCTCCTTCGCTCGTTTACGACAAAATAAATATTGAAAGCTGTAAATACACAATAGCACGGAAAGCCGCTTGGCACTCACTCGAGCATGGGGTACCGTCCAGTGGACCGCACCGAGCAAGGAACACTCATGAGTCGCCGGCGTTTCTGGCTGAGCACCTGCGTAGCGATACTGGCGCTGCTGTCGCTACTGGCCTGCTATGTCGGCTACCGCGTGCAGCAACTGCTCGAGGAACAGCACATAGAACTGGATTGGCAGCGACTGAGCCTTTCCTGGCGAGGCCTGCAGTTCCAGGATGCAAGCCTGGTACAACGCCGCGGCGGCGAACTGCTGGTGCAAAGCGGACAGCTGCAACTCTACTGGCTGGCCAGTGAGGCGCCTCGCTACCGCCTGGTTGCACAGGACCTGCGCCTGTCGTGGCAGCCTGCGCAGGGAGAATCCGAAAGCCCGAGCGACAACGATCTGAGCCGTCTACTGCAGCCCCTGAGCAATACCCTGCCATGGCTTCCACGGCACATCGAACTGCGCAACGCCCAAGCGCAACTGCCCTGCGCCAGCGGCCGCTGCACACTGCAGGGCGACGTCGACCTACGACTGCTGGACGATACCCTGCAGTTGCATACGCTGCTGTTGCGCGCAGCCCACAGGGCGAAGTTGCAAGCACAACTGCAGGGGCTGGGCAGCGAGCTGAACAGCCCGCGACAGCTGCAGTTGAACCTGCATCTCGATGATCAACCGCAGATCGCCCTGCATAGCGACTTGCAGGCTCAGGCCGATGCCCTGCAATGGAGCGGCGAGCTTGAGGTTACCGCTCTGCAGGATATGGCCTGGCTCGCCGAATGGCTGAGCGAATGGACGCTACTCGACGCTGACGCTCTGCCGGCCACGCCCCGGCATGCCGGGATGAACGCCCAGTGGCAGTTGCAGGTACCGCAGGTCCCCCCTACGTTCAGCGAACTGCTGGCCACCTCCGGGTGGCTGCGGGTCGATGCGCAGCTACCGCAGCCCTGGCCGCTTCCCGGCGTCGGCCTGGTCAGCGGTGAGCTGGCGCTCGATCTCAGCAATACCCTGGGCAGATGGCAGGCCCGGCGTTTGAACGCTCAACTGCAGCTCGACCCGCAGGACGCGCCTTGGCTGGCGTCGCTGCCGAGCGGCCTGCGTCCGCAGCAATTGCAACTGCACCTCGCGCCTCTGGATGGCGATGCCGATGAGGCGCTGGCCCTGCTGTTGAACGTCAGCGGCCACGGCCCGCTGGAACTGCAGGCAGATGCCGAGCTTGCCCTGCACCAATCCTCCGACTGGGCACTCGACGTTCGACACCTGCAGGTCGAGGCGCGCAGCAAACGCATGGACCTGGCTGACAGCCGTCTCGATGCCCTGCATCTGAGTTTTGGCCTCAAAGGCAACGTCACGCAGCAGCAGTTGCAGCTCAGTCTGGCCGACAGCTCACGCCTCGACGTCCAGCGCCTGCGCGGCGCCGAGCTTGACCTGCAGCAAGCTCAGGCGACGCTGGCCGGCATCACCCTGAGCGGCCCCCCAAGCACACCGACCCTGTCCGGCCCGCTGGGCCTGCGCATCCAGCGTCTGCACCATCCACAATTGCAGGCCCAGGGCTGGCAATGGCAGGGACGCGTCAACGCCGACGCCGGCAGCCAGACCCTAGACGGTGCACTGCTGGCCGATTCGGGCCTGAGCATGGCCCTGCGCCTGAACAACACGGCCAATGCGCTGAACCTGACTGCCACTCTGGACGAGCTGTTCCTGCGCGCCGGCAACCCACTGGCACAAACCCTGGCCGACTGGCCACCACTGCTGGCGCTGGACAATGGCCGCGTACAGGCCGAGGCCGACCTGCAACTACTCAGCGGCAAGCCCTTGCAACTCAGGGCCAACCTGAGAGGCAAGGGCTTGGCCGGCATCTACGACCGCTCCACCTTGAGTGGTCTCGATGCAGAGCTACAGCTGCAGCTGAACGGCGACCGACTTCGCCTCGACCTGCCTCAGTTGAGTGCCAAGCAGCTAGATCCCGGCATCGAGCTCGGCCCCCTGCGGCTGCAGGCCAGCTACCAGGCCAGCCTACAACGACCACTGGCAGGCAGCCTGACCCACCAGCGCGCCGAACTGGGCATTCTCGGCGGCAGCCTGAGCCTGGCACCGGCGACCTGGGCACTGGAACAACCCAGTCAGTTGCTGCCCCTGCGGCTCAGTGGCCTGGATCTGCAAGAGCTGTTTCGCGTCTACCCAGCCGAAGGGTTGGCCGGTAGCGGGCTGATCGACGGCACCCTGCCGCTGCGCCTGGCTGACGCCATCAGTATCGAACAGGGCCTGATCGAAGCCAGGCCCCCGGGTGGACAACTGAGTTTTCATTCACCGCGCATCCGCGCCATGGGTCAGGCCAACCCGGGTATGAAGCTGGTCACCGACGCGCTGGAAGACTTCCACTACGATCTGCTCAGCAGTAGCGTCGACTATGATCAGTCCGGCACACTGCGGCTAGGCATGCGCCTGCATGGACAGAACCCGGCCATCGAGAAAGGCCGGCCCATCCATTTCAACATCAATCTGGAAGAAGACATTCCGGCCTTGCTGGCCAGCCTGCAGCTGACCGACAAGGTCAGTGGCATCATCCAGCAACGGATTCAGCAATGGATGCGCCAGCGTGTCCCCCAAGAACCAAAGGAGTAGCGCCATGCGCACGTACCGCCTCCTCGCAGTCCTGAGCCTGGGGCTGCTGTGCCAGGCCTGTACCCCGACGGTACAACTGGCGATGCCGAACGAACCGATCAACATCAACCTGAACGTCAAGGTCGAGCACGAAATCTACATCAAGGTGGACAAGGCGCTGGACAGTGTATTCAACGAAGACAGTGGTCTGTTTTGAGCCCGCCGCACAGGTTCTACGGAGAGAGACGATGATTCGATACATTTCGACCCTGCTGCTGGCATTGAGCCTGAGCCTGCCGGCGTACGCACTGAACCTCAACCAGGCCATGAGTGCCCTGGGCGAAGCCAAGGCCAGCGGCCAGCTCGGCGAGCAACCCAACGGCTACCTGGGCGTGGTCAAGCCTGGCGGCCAGGCCGACGAAATTGCCCGCCTGATCAACCAGGCGCGTCGCGCCGAGTATCAGAAGGTGGCACAGGACAATGGCATCAGCCTGAACGACGTGGAAGCCATCGCCGGCAAGAAGGCCATCGAGCGCACGCCCAAGGGCCAGTTCATCCAGTTGAACGGCCAGTGGCTGCAGAAATAGAAAGCTGCTGGCTGAAACGAAAGAACCCGCCTAGGCGGGTTCTTTTTTGCACGAGCAGTGATCAGGCGCCGGCTTTGCTCACGGCATCCTTGATCAGGGTCTGCAGCTCGCCCTTCTCATACATCTCGGTGAGGATGTCGCTACCGCCGACCAGTTCACCACCGACCCACAGCTGCGGGAAGGTCGGCCAGTTGGCGTACTTCGGCAGGTTGGCGCGGATTTCCGGGTTCTGCAGGATGTCGACGTAGGCGAACTTCTCGCCGCAGCCCATCACCACCTGGGCAGCACGGGCAGAGAAGCCACACTGCGGCGCGTTGGGCGAGCCTTTCATGTACAGCAGAACGGTGTTGTTGGCGATCTGCTCTTTGATGGTTTCGATGATATCCATGGGGCACCTCAGCATAGACTTCGCGACCCGACGGTCGCCACGGTGGCGCGATTGTAGCGAAAAACCGAGCGCAATGCTCGGCCTTGCCATCACCCCCATCGCGTCAAGACAACCCCGGATTTCATTCGGGCTACGCAGCCACCACCTCCACCGGCACGCCATTGAGCACCGCATTGCCGGACAGCGCATCGAGCTGGCGCTCGTCAGTCAGATCATTGGCACTGGCGCCCGGCTGCGCGCGGGCGATATCCATCTGCACGCCGGGTCGGGCATGGCCCCAGCCGTGGGGCAGACTGACCACACCCGCCATCACCTCATCGCTGGCTGCCACCTCCACCTCGATGCTGCCGACCCGCGAGCGCACACTTACGCGCTGGCCATCGACCAAGCCACGACTGGCCAGGTCCGCCGGATTCATCAGCAACTGATGACGCGGCTTGCCCTTCACCAGACGGTGATAGTTGTGCATCCAGGAGTTGTTGCTGCGCACATGGCGACGGCCGATCAGCAGCAGCTCATGAGCAGCCGGTTGTTGCTGCTCGGCGAAACGTGCCAGATCGGCCAGCAACAGCTCAGGCGCGGCCTGCACCGCCTTGCTCGGCGTTTTCAGACGCGCAGCAAGATTCGGTTGCAGCGGTCCCAGGTCGAGCCCATGCGGTTGCTCGCGCAAAGCCGCCAGGCTGAGTTTGCGCTCGCTACTATCACCATGGGGGCCGAAACGCAGGCCCATATCGATCATCTGCTCAGGCGCCATGGTCGGTTTCAGCCCGAGGCCATTGCGCGCCGCGAAGGCCTTGGCCAGGCCGACGAAGATTTCCCAGTCGTGCAGCGCGTCGTCCGGCTTGGCCAGGATCGCCTCGTTGAAACGGGTGACGTTGCGCACCGCGAACACATTGAAGGTGGTGTCGTAGTGATCATGCTCCAGCGGCGCGGTCGGCGGCAGGATCAGGTCGGCGTAGCGAGTGGTCTCGTTGATGTAGAAATCCACCGAGAGCATGAACTCCAGACCGTCCAGCGCCTGCTCCAGTTGCCGCCCATTGGGCGTTGACAGCACCGGGTTGCCGGCCACGGTGACCAGCGCACGAATCTGCCCTTCGCCGGGCGTCAGCATCTCCTCGGCCAGCGCCGAGACCGGCAGCTCGCCGCCGTATTCCGGCAAGCCGGAAACCCGGCTCTGCCAACGGTTGAAATGCCCGCCCGAGGTGCTCGCCACCAGGTCCACCGCCGGCGTTGTGCAGAGCACACCGCCTGCGCGATCGAGGTTGCCGGTCACCAGGTTGATCACCTGCACCAGCCACTGACAAAGCGTGCCGAACGCCTGGGTGGAAACGCCCATACGCCCGTAGCAGACGGCCTTGTCGGCAGCGGCGAAATCCCGCGCCAGTTGCCGAATGGTTTCGGCCGGCACCCCACAACGTGCGCTCATGGCTTGCGCATCAAAGCCGGCAATCGCCTCACGCACCTGTTCCAACCCTTCCACCGGCAGATGGCTGTCGCGCGTCAGGCCTTCCTCGAACAGGGTGTTGAGTAGCGCCAGCAACAGCGCGGCATCGCTGCCGGGGCGCACGAACAGGTGCTGGTCGGCGATGGCCGCGGTTTCGCTGCGCCGCGGATCGACCACCACCAGTTTGCCGCCACGCGCCTGGATGGCCTTCAGGCGCTTCTCCACATCCGGCACGGTCATGATGCTGCCGTTGGAGGCCAGCGGGTTGCCGCCCAGAATCAGCATGAAATCGGTGTGATCGATATCGGGAATCGGAATCAGCAGGCCGTGGCCGTACATCAGGAGGCTGGTCAGGTGGTGCGGCAACTGATCGACCGAGGTAGCGGAGAAGCGATTTCGGGTTTTCAGCTGACCGAGGAAGTAGTTGCTGTGGGTCATCAGCCCGTAGTTGTGCACGCTGGGATTGCCCTGATACACGGCCACGGCGTTCTGCCCATGCGCCGCCTGGATTGTGCTCAGGCGCTCGGCCACCAGACCGAAGGCCTCGTCCCAGCCGATGGCCTGCCACTGCTCCCCAACGCGGCGCATGGGCTGGCGGATACGGTCGGGGTCGTTCTGGATGTCCTGCAGCGCAACAGCCTTGGGGCAGATATGGCCGCGGCTGAAGCTGTCCTGGGCATCGCCCTTGATCGAGCGAATCTGCGTGCTGCCGTCAGCTTGAGCTTCGGTTTCGATGGCGAGCCCACAGATGGCTTCGCACAGATGGCACGCACGGTAATGGAGGGACTTGGTCATGGCCTGGCCTCTTGTTCTGATCCGAGACGACCGGTCAGGTCGCAGGTCATGAACTATGGGCCGAGCGCGGAGACGACGCCAGCAGCGTTCGTCTCATGAATCGGCAGGCATCAAGCCTGCCGATTCAGGGTCGCGACTGTCCGAATTAACGGATGGAGGTCACGGTGCCCTTGTTGCCGGTAACGTTGACGCTAACGGTCTTGTACACGAAGTAATCCTGAACGTTCACTTCGTAACGCGGGGCGACGATCACGTCGGCACCCGAGGCCTTGACTGCCTTGTAGGCAGCTGCGGACTTGGCGGAAGCGACCGGGTCGAGACCCAGCGCGAAACCACCCTCACCACCACCGTAGGTCACGCCATCGGCGAACTGAGTGTCACCACCCAGCTTGAACACACCGAACAGGATGTTCACCGAAGATTGACCGGAGATGGGCTCGCCCACTTTCACGTCGGCCTTGAGGTTAGTTTGCACGGTGCCGTTCAGCGGAACGGTCGGCTGGCTAACGTTCTGGCTGGCACAGCCAGTCAGCAGGGCGAGAGCGGAGAAAGCGGCGGCGTAGGCTACGTGTTTCATGCAAAACTCCTTTGCACATATATTCCATGGATGTCCCCGTTGCGGGGGCAATGCATTGCCTTGGAAAGGCGGCGGCATCCTAGAGGCCCGGTCTAGAGCGGTGCAAGCGATGATGTCAGTTTTGTGACATCTCGCACGCAGCTTTGGGAAAAGGCTTACAAAACAGGATTTTGTATGCCTGCGGGCGGCAATTTGCGCCGTCTCGTCATTTCCTTATAAGATCGCGCCTTCCCCTGTTTCGTCGCACCCTGCGGCCTCCTGCCGCAAGCTCTGCTGTTTTTGTCGGTTTTATCCCCGACTGCGGGCTTGCGAACTGTAGTGATAAAGGTAGTTAACGATGAGCGTCAGACACTTTCTCTCGATGATGGATTACACACCGGACGAACTGGTGGGACTGATCCGCCGAGGCATCGAGCTGAAGAATCTGCGCAACCGTGGCGTACTTTTCGAGCCGCTGAAGAATCGCGTGCTGGGCATGATCTTCGAGAAGGCCTCGACTCGCACCCGCCTGTCCTTCGAAGCAGGCATGATCCAGCTCGGTGGCCAGGCCATCTTCCTCTCGCCGCGCGACACCCAACTGGGCCGTGGCGAGCCGATCGGCGATGCTGCCATCGTCATGTCGAGCATGCTCGACGCGGTGATGATCCGCACCTTCGCCCACAGCAACCTCACCGAGTTCGCCGCCAAGTCCAAGGTACCGGTGATCAATGGCCTGTCCGACGACCTGCACCCCTGCCAGTTGCTGGCCGACATGCAGACCTTCCTCGAACACCGCGGCAGCATCGCCGGCAAGACGGTGGCCTGGATCGGCGACGGCAATAACATGTGCAACTCCTATATCGAAGCGGCAATGCAGTTCGATTTCCAGCTGAGGGTCGCCTGCCCTGCTGGCTACGAGCCAGACGCACGCTTTCTGGCCCAGGCCGGCGAGCGCGTGCAGGTCATTCGTGACCCGCGCGAGGCAGTGGCCGGCGCCCATCTGGTCAGCACCGACGTGTGGGCCTCCATGGGCCAGGAAGACGAAGCCGAGCAGCGCATGGCGTTGTTCCGCCCCTACCAGGTCACCCGCGAGCTGCTCGACGCCGCCGCCGAAGACGTGCTGTTCATGCACTGCCTGCCGGCGCACCGTGGCGAAGAAATCAGCTTCGACCTGCTCGACGACCCGCGCTCGGTTGCCTGGGATCAGGCCGAGAACCGCCTGCACGCCCAGAAGGCGCTGCTGGAGATGCTGGTCGAACCGGCGTACCACCACGCATGAGCCAGCCCCTGCTGCAGCTACGCGGGCTGAACTGCGGCTACCACGCCCACAAGGTGGTGCAGGATCTCGACCTGCACCTCAACCCTGGCGACATCGGCTGCCTGCTCGGCCCATCAGGCTGCGGCAAGACCACCACATTGCGCGCCATCGCCGGTTTCGAGCCGGTCCTGGAAGGCGAGATCGAACTGGCAGGTGAAGTAATTTCCCGCGCCGGTTTTACCCTGGCGCCGGAGAAACGCCATATCGGCATGGTGTTCCAGGACTACGCCCTGTTCCCCCACCTGAGCGTGGCCGAGAACGTTGCCTTCGGTATCCGCAAGCAGCCCAACGCCGAGCGCGCCACTCAAGAGCTGCTGGAGCTGGTCAAGCTCGGCAACCTGGCCAAACGTTACCCGCACGAGCTGTCCGGTGGTCAGCAGCAACGGATCGCCCTGGCGCGCGCTCTGGCGCCGGAACCGAAATTGCTGCTACTCGACGAACCCTTCTCCAACCTCGATGGCGAACTGCGCAGGCGCCTGAGCCATGAGGTTCGGGAAATTCTCAAGGCACGTGGTACCAGCGCCATTCTGGTCACTCACGATCAGGAAGAAGCCTTCGCCGTCAGCGATCACGTCGGCGTGTTCAAGGATGGTCGCCTGGAGCAGTGGGACACACCGTTCAACCTCTATCACGAGCCGCTGACGCCTTTCGTCGCCAGCTTCATCGGTCAGGGTTACTTCATTCGCGGCCAACTGCTCGGCCCGGAAACGGTGCAGACCGAGCTCGGCATGATCCGCGGCAACCGTGCCTATACCTGGGCTCAGGGCAGCGCGGTGGACGTCTTGCTGCGCCCGGACGACATCGTCCCGGATGAAAGCAGCGAACTGAAGGCGCGCATCGTCGGCAAGACCTTCCTCGGCGCTGCGACGCTCTACCGCCTGCAACTGCCGACCGGCAGTCAGTTGGAATCGATCTTCCCCAGCCATGCCGATCACCAGCCAGGCGACGAGGTGGGCATCCGCGTCGCCGCCGATCACCTGGTGGCCTTCCCGGCTCTCGGCAGCGTCGCCGCGCAATTACAACTCAGCGACTCCGGTGGCGTGCGCCGGGTCAGCAGCAACTGATCAGAGCATCAGCTGGCCACTGGCGATATGCCGCGCGTGGCCGGCAATCTTGACCCGCTCGCCCTCCAGACGACAGAACAGCTCACCACCGCGCGCCGAACACTGGAAAGCGCTTAGCTCGCTGCGCTCCAGGCGTTCAGCCCAGTAGGGCACCAGCATGCAGTGCGTCGAGCCGGTCACCGGGTCTTCATCGATACCAATGCTCGGCGCGAAGTAGCGCGAGACGAAGTCGTGCCGCTCGCCTGTGCCGGTGATCAGCACACCCAGGCCCGGCAGTGCGGCCAGCGCCGGCAAATCGGCGGTGAAGCTGCGCACCTGCGCCTCGGACGCCAGCACCACCATCAGTTCCTGCACGCTGCCATCGACATTCAGCAGAGCCAGAACCTGCTGCGCGGGCTGCCCCAGCGCGCGCTCGACGTCGGCCTGTAGCGACGCCGCCACCGGCAATACCGGGCGCACCGGGAAATCCAGCTGCAGACGCTCACCCTGGCGGGTGACCTGCAGCGCTCCGGACAAGCAGGTGAAATCCAGTACCTCGGCCGGTTCCTGGTAGATGTCGAACAACACCTTGGCTGCAGCCAGGGTGGCATGCCCGCACAGCGGCACTTCGCTGACCGGGGTGAACCAGCGGATATGCCAGGCACTGCCCTCCTTCACCACGAATGCCGTCTCCGCCAGGTTGTGCTCGGCGGCGATGCGCTGCATCAACGTATCGTCGAGCCAGGCATCCAGGCGATAGACCATGGCGGGATTGCCCGCGAACGGCTGGTCGGTAAAGGCGTCAACTTGATGGAATTCGAGAGGCATGCTGCATTCCTGGCCAGATGAGAGCCGCCAGCATGCCTGCGCAGGGTAAGCCGCAACAGATACAGTTCCTGTTTTCCAGATGCTCTGAGAGCATCGCGGCTAAAGCCGCTCCTACGATCCAGGGGTGCTTCAGGGCTCGCTGCGCACGCGTTTCACCGCATCCAGCCAACCGGCGTAGAGGCGCTCACGGTGCGCCTCGTTCATCCGCGGCTCGAAGCGCTGCTGACGATGCCAGTGGCTGGCGATGGCATTCAGGTCCTGGTACAGGCCTAGCTTCAGGCCCGCCAGGTAGGCGACACCAAGTGCGGTAGTTTCGGTGACCTCCGGGCGCTCGACGCTGACCCCAAGAATGTCGGCAAGAAACTGCATGACCCAGTTGTTCTCCACCATGCCACCGTCGACACGCAGCGCACTGGGTGCCGCGGCACCGTCCTGGCGCATGGCCTCGAGCAAGTCGCGGGTCTGGTAGCACACCGACTGCAGGCCGGCGGTGACGATCTCCTTGATCCCGGTGTCGCGGGTCAGGCCGAAGATGGCGCCACGCGCCTTGGGGTCCCAATACGGCGCGCCCAGGCCGGTGAATGCCGGCACCAGATAGACGCCGCAGGCCTCACCGGTGGCCTCGGCCAGCGCCTCACTGTCGCGCGCGTGGCTGATCAGTTTGATGCCGTCACGCAACCACTGCACCGCCGCACCGGCCACGAAGATGCTGCCCTCGACCGCATAGGTCACCTTGCCATCGAGGCGATAGCCGACCGTGGTGAGTAGACGATTCTTCGAGCTCACCGGCTGCTCGCCAGTGTTCTGGATCATGAAGCATCCAGTGCCGTAAGTGCTCTTGACCATGCCCGGTTCGAAGCAGGCCTGGCCGATCAGCGCCGCCTGCTGGTCACCGGCCATGCCCAGCACCGGGATGCTGGCGCCGAGCAGCTCGCTGTCGGTGTGACCGAACTCGGCGGCGCAATCGAGCACCTCGGGCAACAGGCTGGCGGGGATCTCGAACAGCTTGAGCAGCTCTTCATCCCACTGCTGGGTATGGATATTGAACATCAGTGTGCGCGAGGCATTACTGGCATCGGTGCGATGCACTTTGCCATCGGTCAGACGCCACAGCAGGAAGCTGTCCACGGTGCCAAAACGAAGTTCGCCGCGTTCGGCTCGCTCACGGGCACCGGGTACGTTCTCCAGGATCCAGCGCAGCTTGGTGGCCGAGAAATACGGGTCGATCAGCAGGCCGGTCTTGGCCGAGACCATCGCCTCATGGCCTTGATCCTTGAGCCCGCCGCAATAATCAGCGGTACGACGATCCTGCCAGACGATGGCCGGATGGATAGGCGTGCCACTGACGGCATCCCACACCAGGGTGGTTTCGCGCTGGTTGGTGATGCCGATGGCGGCGATCGCTTCCGGCTGCAGTCCACTGCTGGCAATCGCATCGCGGCAGACCTTGAGCGTGGACAGCCAGATTTCCTGGCCGTCGTGCTCGACCCAGCCATCCTGCGGGAAGTACTGCTTGAACTCCTGCTGGGCACGTGCAACCGGCAAGCCCTGGGCACTGAAGATGATGGCGCGGGAGCTGGTGGTGCCCTGGTCGATGGCTAGCAGGTATTGGGTCATGCAAGATTCCTTGTTGTTATCGGTAGCAGGCTGTTGAAAAACTACCTGCGTTGCCATTGCTGCGTCAAAAACAGGCTCGTGCGCGAGTCCGATCAAAATGCTCATTTACAACGCGTAACTCCGCTTTTTCGCCTATTTTTTCCTTGCGCTGGCTGCCTCGCCTACGTTTTTCAATGATCTGCTAGCGTTCACTGCAGTTGACTGCAGACTGGCTTATTTTGCTGGCAGCATACTGCTCGGTTCAGGCTTTGCCGATAGCGGCGAACTGCCCCTGGGTATGTTGCGCCAGGGTCTCGGCCGAGAGTTCCAGTTCCAGCCCGCGCCGGCCGCCACTGACGTGAATGGTGGGATGCTGGCGTGCGGTCTCGTCGATAAAGGTGCGCAAGCGTTTCTTCTGCCCCAGCGGGCTGATGCCACCGACCAGATAACCAGTGGCGCGCTGCGCGGCAGTCGGGTCGGCCATGTCGGCCTTCTTCACGCCGGCCGCTGCGGCCAGCGCCTTGAGATCGAGACTGCCGACGACCGGCACCACCGCCACCAGAAGCTCGCCTTTCTCGGTCGCCGCGAGCAGAGTCTTGAATACGCATTCGGGCGCCAGGCCGAGCTTTTCCGCCGCTTCCAGCCCATAGGACGGCGCCTTGGGGTCATGCTGGTAGCTATGCACACGGTGTTCGGCCTTGGCCTTTTTCAACAGATCGATGGCTGGGGTCATGTTCGAATGTGAAAACGCTGTGAAAGATGCCCTACATTAACAGGCCGAAATCCTCCGCATCTACAGCCTATAATGGGTGACCATCACAGGAAGCGCTCATGAATCTCGCTCCCCGCCAGCACGACATCCTCAACCTCGCCCGCGACCGTGGCTACGTCAGCATCGATGAACTGGCTCAAGCCTTCGCCGTCACCCCACAGACCATTCGCCGCGACATCAACCAATTGGCCGAGCACGGTCTGTTGCGTCGTACCCATGGCGGCGCGGCGTGCGAATCATCAAGCATTCAGAACACCGCCTATGGCATGCGCGCCGGGCAGATGCGCGAAGAAAAACAGCGTATCGCCGAAGCCGTGGCGGCGCAGATACCTGATCACGCCTCACTGTTCATCAATATCGGCACCACCACCGAGGCCATCGCCCGTGAGCTGCAGAATCACAAGGGTCTGAAAATCATCACCAACAACCTGCACGTCGCTGCGCAACTCAGCGCCAAGGCCGACTTCGAGGTACTGGTGGCCGGCGGTACGGTGCGCAGCGACGGCGGTATCGTCGGCCAGGCGGCGGTGGATTTCATCCAGCAGTTCAAGGTCGACTACGCCATCGTCGGCATCAGCGGTATCGACGACGACGGCAGTCTGCTCGACTTCGACTATCAGGAAGTACGCGTTTCCCAGGCCATCATCGACAACGCGCGTCAGGTTTTCCTCGCCGCCGACTCCAGCAAGTTCGGCCGCAACGCCGTGGTGCGCCTGGGCTCAATCGCCCTGGTCGACCGCGTCTTTACCGATAGCGCGCCTTCAGCCGCCATCACCCGCCTGCTGCACAGCCACAAGGTCCAGCTCGACTTGGTCTGAGTGCGCACTTTCTCGTAGGGCGGGTGTAACCCGCCAAAGCACCCATCACGGTTTACCCCTGCTCCCATCCGTTCAATACCGCTCGGCGCGCAATCGCGCGCTGGGGTAGCGAAGCTGCGCATCTTCGTCTAGCATATTTTCGAAAGTGAACATAACCACATTCGAATCCAATAGCCGAGCGTGCCACATGCCCCACGACCAGTTCGCCAGCCCCGTTGCGGAAGTCTATGACCTCGCCGTCGTTGGCGGCGGTATCAATGGTGTGGGCATCGCAGCCGATGCAGCTGGTCGTGGCTTGTCCGTGTTCCTTTGCGAAAAGGACGACTTGGCCAGCCATACTTCCTCGGCCAGCAGCAAGCTGATCCATGGCGGCTTGCGCTACCTGGAGCACCACGAGTTCCGCCTGGTGCGTGAGGCCCTGGCCGAGCGCGAAGTGTTGCTGGCCAAGGCGCCGCATATCGTCAAACCGATGCGCTTCGTTCTGCCGCACCGCCCCCACTTGCGCCCGGCCTGGATGATCCGCGCCGGCCTGTTCCTCTACGACCACCTGGGCAAGCGCGAGCGCCTGCCGGCTTCGCGCGGTGTGCGCTTCGGCGCCGGTAGCCCGTTGAAAGCGGAGATCAGCCGCGGTTTCGAATATTCCGACTGCTGGGTGGACGATGCTCGCCTGGTGGTGCTCAACGCCATGGCCGCGCGGGAAAAAGGCGCGCACATCCACCCGCGCACTCGCTGCGTCAGTGCACGGCGCAGCAAGGGTCTGTGGCATATCCACCTAGAGCGCAGCGACGGCAGCCTGCTGTCCATTCGCGCCCGCGCTCTGGTCAACGCCGCCGGCCCCTGGGTTGCGCGCTTCATCCGTGAAGACCTCAAGCAGCAATCGCCCTACGGCATCCGCCTGATCCAGGGCAGCCACATAGTCGTGCCACGCCTGTATGACGGTGAGCAGGCCTACATCCTGCAGAACGAGGATCGTCGCATCGTCTTCGCCATCCCCTATCTGGAGCGCTTCACCCTGATCGGCACCACTGACCGCGAATATCAGGGCGACCCCGCCCAGGTGACGATCACTGCCGAGGAAACCGACTATCTGCTCAAGGTGGTCAATGATCACTTCAAGCAACAGCTCAGCCGCGACGATGTGCTGCACAGCTTCGCGGGCGTACGCCCACTGTGCGATGACGAATCCGATGAGCCGTCGGCCATTACCCGCGACTACACCCTGTCGCTCTCCGGCGCGCCGGGCGAGGCACCACTGCTTTCGGTCTTCGGCGGCAAGCTGACCACCTATCGCAAGCTGGCCGAATCCGCCATGCATGAACTGGCCGCGCATTTCACCAATCTGGGGCCGAGCTGGACAGCCACCGCCCCGCTCCCCGGTGGTGAGGATCTGCAAGGCCAGAGCGCCCTGGTCGAAGCGCTCTGCGAACGCTATGGCTGGCTACCCACCAGCCTGGCCAGACGCTGGGCTACCAGCTATGGCAGCCGTACCTGGCGCCTGCTCGATGGCGTACACAACCTTACCGATCTCGGCGAACATCTCGGTGCCGGGCTTTACACCCGCGAAGTGGAATACCTACGCCGTGAAGAATGGGCGCGCAGCAGTGCCGACATTCTCTGGCGGCGCAGCAAACTGGGCCTGTTCATGACCCCGGTGCAGCAGGCCCGCCTGCAGGACTACCTGAACAGCCGCGACCCGCATTCGGCTTACGCTGCCTGAATTCTGCGTGCCCCATGCCCCGCTCTGCGGGGCTTTTTTATGGGCACGGAAAAATAAAATATCGGGGTTACTTCCCCGTTTCAGTCAGCGTAGAACTTTCAGCAACTTTTTTATTGCGTTGATTCAATAACTTGGCGTCATGATGCGGAATAAAAACATTCTTATTCAGTTTTATTTTTACTTATGTTTCAAACACTTAAGTTTGACATAAGGGAAAACCAGGCCGAAAATTCGAGATCATCACGGTCATTGAAGCAGCAGGAGCGGTCATGAAAGGCGACAAGAAGGTCATTCAACATCTGAACAAGATTCTTGGTAACGAACTGGTCGCCATCAACCAGTATTTCCTGCATGCGCGCATGTACGAAGATTGGGGCCTGAAGAAACTCGGCGAGCACGAGTACCACGAGTCCATCGACGAGATGAAGCATGCCGACAAGCTGATCAAGCGCATTCTCTTCCTCGAAGGCATTCCCAACCTGCAGGACCTGGGCAAGATCCTGATCGGTGAAAACACCAAGGAAATGCTCGAGTGCGACCTGAAGATCGAACACAAGGCCCACGGTGACCTGAAGGCCGCCATAGCCTACTGCGAGAGCATCGGTGACTATGCCAGCCGCGAACTGCTCGAAGAAATCCTCTGCTCCGAGGAAGATCATATCGACTGGCTGGAAACCCAGCTCAGCCTGATCGAAGCCGTCGGCCTGCAGAACTACCTGCAATCGCAGATGGACGAATAAGTCCGATCCGCTCGACGAAAAACGGGAGCCACTGGCTCCCGTTTTTTTATTGCTATCAGTAACTTTGCGGGGAAGAGCCTGAAAGCCGCGACAGCATTAAAAGCTCGCCGCTGAAGCGCCTCCCACGACTCAACGCGCCTCGCTCTCCTTGACCCGGAACCACGCCGCATACAGCGCCGGCAGGAACAACAGGGTCAGCGCCGTGGCCACCACCAGCCCGCCCATGATCGCTACCGCCATCGGCCCGAAGAACACGCTGCGCGACAGCGGAATCATCGCCAACACCGCCGCCAGTGCAGTGAGCACGATGGGACGGAAGCGGCGCACCGTGGCCTCGATAACGGCGTGCCAACGGTCCAGACCGTGGCTGATGTCCTGCTCGATCTGATCGACCAGAATCACCGAGTTACGCATGATCATCCCGGCCAGGGCGATGGTGCCGAGCATGGCAACGAAGCCGAACGGCTGGCGGAAGATCAACAGGAACAGGGTGACGCCAATCAGGCCCAGCGGTGCAGTGAGAAACACCATCGCCGAGCGCGAGAAGCTTTTCAGCTGCAGCATCAGCAGCGTCAGCACCACCACGATGAACAGCGGGATACCGGCGTTCACCGATTTCTGTCCGCGTTGCGAGTCCTCCACCGTGCCGCCGACCTCCAGCAGATAACCCGCAGGCAGTTCCGCGCGGATCGGGTCCAGCGTCGGCAGGATCTGCTGGGTCAGACTGGCCGGCTGCTGCTTGCCATAGACGTCGGCACGCACGGTGACGTTGGGCAGGCGATTGCGGTGCCAGATGATGCCTTCCTCGAAGCCGTATTCCAGGGTTGCCACCTGCGACAGCGCCACGCTGCGACCGCTGTCGGTCGGCACCGCCAGGCTCGGCAGCAGGCTCAGTGCCTTGCGTTCCTGCGGCGTGCCGCGCTGAAGAATCTCGATCAGCTCATTGCCCTCACGGTACTGGCTGACGCTGGTGCCGGACAACGAGCCTTGCAGGAAGCGCGACAACTCGGCGGTGTTGACCCCCAGGGCACGGGCACGATCCTGATCGATATTGAGGATCACCACCTTGCTCGGCTCCTCCCAGTCCAGGTGCACGTTCACCACATGCGGGTTCTCACGCACCTTGTCCGCCACCTGACGGGCCAGGGCACGCACCTCGTCGATATGCTCGCCGCTGACGCGGAACTGGATCGGGTAGCCCACGGGAGGCCCGTTCTCCAGGCGGCTGACGCGGCTACGCAGGGTCGGGAACTCGTCGTTCATCACCTTGATCAGCCAACCACGCAGGCGCTCGCGCTCTTCGATGCTTTTGGCCAGTACCACGAACTGGGCAAAGCTTGCCGCCGGCAATTGTTGATCCAGTGGCAGATAGAAACGCGGTGAGCCGGTACCAACATAGGCCACGTAGTTGTCGATGCCAGACTGCTCCTTGAGCAGCTTCTCCAGGCGATGCACTTCGGCCTCGGTGGCGCTCAGCGAGGCGCCCTCCTCCAGCTTGATGTCGACCATCAGCTCCAGGCGCCCGGAGGCTGGGAAGAACTGTTGCGGCACGAAGCGAAACAGCAGCACAGAGGCGACGAACAACGCAATGGTCAGCAGGATCACGATGCCGCGACGACGCACGCACCATTCAACCGTGGCGCGAACACGGCGGTAGAACGGTGTCGAATAAGGGTCATGCCCGCCTGCGCTGCCACCGTGTTTCGCCGCGTGCAGTTTGGCCAGATCGGGCAGCAGCTTGTCGCCCAGATAGGGCACGAACATCACCGCCGCGATCCATGAGGCGATCAGCGAAATGGCCACCACCTGGAAGATCGACCGTGTGTACTCACCCGTACCGGACTGCGCGGTGGCGATGGGCAGGAACCCGGCCGCGGTGATCAGCGTGCCGGTGAGCATCGGAAAGGCCGTGCTGGTCCAGGCGAAGCTGGCCGCCTTGAAGCGGTCGTAGCCCTGCTCCATCTTGATCGCCATCATCTCCACCGCGATGATCGCGTCGTCCACCAGCAGACCGAGGCCGAGCACCAGTGCGCCGAGAGAAATCTTGTGCAGGCCTATCCCCAAGTAGTACATGGCAGCAAACGTCATCGCCAGCACCAGCGGAATCACCAGCGCTACCACCAGGCCGGTGCGCACCCCCAGGGAGAAGAAGCTGACCGCGAGCACGATCACCAGCGCCTCCACCAGCACCTTGACGAACTCGCCCACGCCGGTTTTCACCGCCGCCGGCTGATCCGACACCTTGCGCAGCTCCATGCCCAACGGCAGCGTCTGTTGCAGGCGGGCGAACTCACCTTCCAACGCCTTGCCCAGCACCAGAATGTCGCCGCCGTCCTTCATCGCCACGGCGATGCCGATGGCATCCTCGCCCATGAAGCGCATGCGCGGCGCGGGTGGATCATTGAAACCGCGCTTGACCTCGGCCACGTCGGCTATGCGGAAGGTACGATCGGCGACGCGAATGGGAAAATCGCGAATTTCCTCCACCGATTCGAAGCGCCCGGTCACACGCAGTTGAATACGCTCGCTGGCGGTTTCGAAGAAACCGGCAGCCGCCACCGCATTCTGCGCCTCCAGCGCCTGCTGCACGGCAGACAGTGGCAGACCTAGGGTCGCCAGCTTGGTATTGGACAGTTCGATCCAGATTTTCTCGTCCTGCAGCCCCACCAGCTCAACCTTGCCCACATCCTTGACCCGCTGCAGCTGCAGCTGCAGGCGGTCGGCGTAGTCCTTGAGCACCGCGTAGTCGAAACCGTTGCCAGTCAGCGCATAGATATTGCCGAAGGTGGTGCCGAACTCGTCGTTGAAGAACGGCCCCTGGATGCCGGGCGGCAGCGTGTGGCGAATGTCGCTGATCTTCTTGCGCACCTGATACCACAGCTCGGGAATCTCCGAGCTGCGCATGGAGTCGCGCGCCATGAAGGTGACCTGCGACTCGCCCGGACGGGAGAAGCTGGTGATGCGATCGTACTCACCGGTCTCCATCAGCTTCTTCTCGATGCGCTCGGTGACCTGGCGCGATACCTCTTCGGCGCTGGCGCCCGGCCAGTTGGTGCGAATCACCATGGCCTTGAAGGTGAACGGCGGGTCTTCACTCTGCCCCAGCTTGGTATAGGAAAGCGCGCCGACCACAGCGAACAGCAGCATGATGTAGAGGACGATCTGGCGATGGCGCAGCGCCCAGGCAGACAGGTTGAAGCTCATGCGGGCTTACTCCTTGACGGCCAGTTCGACGTTGCGGTTGTCCCGATCGACCGGGCGTACCTGCTGGCCTTCGCGAAGAATCTGCACCCCGGCTGCGACTACCCAATCGGAAGCGACGAGCCCCTCCAGCACCGGCACCCGGTCATCACCATAGGCACCGACACGCACCGGGCGGCGCTGCACGATGTGCTCCTTGGGGTCCACGACCCAGACGAACGCCTGGTCCTGCTCGGCGCTGAGTGCCGACAGCGGCACCGCAAGCGGTACCTCGCCATTGCTGGCAATGAATACCCGCGCGCTCTGCCCCAACTCAGCCGGCACCTTGCCTTCGGTGAAAGCGACACGGGCGGCGAAAGTGCGCGACTGGGGATCGGCCGCCGGCGCCATCTCGCGGATGCGTCCGGGGAAACGCTGATCGGGCTGCGACCAGAGTTCCACCTCGACCACCTGACCAATCTCGAAACGACCAAAGCTCTGCTCCGGCAGGCTGATCGACACCTCACGCTCACCATCGGCAGCCAGAGTGAACACCGTCTGACCGGCCGCCACCACCTGCCCCACTTCGACCGCACGACGGGCGATCACGCCGTCCTGCGAGGCCCGCAGCACGGCATAGTCGGTCTGATTGCGGGCCACGTCGTACTCGGCCTTGACCTGTTTCAGACGCGCTTCGCCAGCACGGTACTGGTTCTCGACGTTGTCGAACTGCGAGCGGCTGACCAGATTGCGCCCAAGCAGCGCCTTGTAGCGCTCACGCTCGGCGCGCACGGTCTGCAGGTTGGCCTCGGCTGCCGCCATCTGCGCGCGGATGGCTTCCAGCTGCAGGCGCACGTCCTGTGGGTCCAGTTCGGCCAGTGGCTGATCCTTCTTCACCCGGTCGCCGACATCCACCATGCGCTTGCTCACCTTGCCGGCGATACGGAAGGCCAGCTCCGGCTCGTAACGTGCACGCACCTCGCCCGGATAGCTGTCGACCAGCGCAGTAGCCGGCTGCGGCTGCACCACCATGGCAGGACGGATCGGTTGCTCCGCCTGTTCACCGTTACCGCAGGCAGACAGCAGGAAGACGAGACCCAGAGAAGCAACGAGCGGGAGAACATGGCGAGACATGTGTAAGACCTTTCAGAGAAGGTTTGGAATATTTGTACTGGCGGGTATAGTAAAAATAGCAAACTCGCCAGTCCAGTATTAAAATCCGCCAATGCCTGACAAGTTGTTACAACCTTCCGGCCCCGGCCGTCCGAAGGATCCCGCCAAACGTCGTGCCATCCTCGAGGCAGCCAAGAGTCTGTTCCTGCGCAACGGTTACGACGGCAGCAGCATGGACGCCATCGCCGCCGAGGCTGGGGTTTCCAAGCTCACGGTGTACAGCCACTTCACCGACAAGGAGACCCTGTTCTCTGCGGCGATCAAGGCCAAGTGCGAGGAGCAGCTTCCCGAACTGCTGTTCGAACTGCCGGATAACGTGCCGCTGGAAAGCCAGCTCCTGGAAATCGCGCGTGGCTTCCTGGCGCTGGTCAACAGTCGCGAATCGGTAGAAATGCACCGGATGATGGTGAACCTGGCCAGCCAGGGCTCGAAGCTGTCGCAGCTGTTCTACGAAGCCGGTCCGAAGCGGGTACAGGAAGAGATGGAAGTGCTACTGCACAAGGCCGCCAAGCGCGGTCTACTGAGCCTGGATAATCCGCATCTGGCCGCCGATCACTTCTTCAGCCTGCTCAAGGGCGGCGCGCACTTTCGCCTGCTGATCGGTTGTGGCGAACCGCTGAAAGGTGAAGACGCCGAGCATCATGTGCAGGATGCAGTGCAATTGTTTCTGCGCGCCTACAGACCCTGACTGGTTACACCTGAGCGCCGGCTTCCAGCTTCTTCTTCGGGTAGATGTCGTAGCGGCTGGATTTACCCTCCAGCACATAGCCCGGCTTGCCACCTTCGATTGCCGGGGCCTTGCGCGGGCGCTTGACCACCACGCGATGGGTGGCCAGCGCCAGCGCCGCTTCGAGCAACGCAGGCGCATCCAGGTCATCGCCGACAAACGGGCGGAACAGGCGCATTTCCTTCTTCACCAGCGCACTCTTGTCGCGATGCGGGAACATCGGATCGAGATAGATCACCTGTGGCGCCTCCCCTTGCCAGCTGCGCATCAGCTCGATGGCGTTACCGGTAAGCAGGCGCATGCGCGCCACGATGGGTGCCACGTCGAGGTTCAGTGCCGCACGCTGCAGGCCGTCCTCCAGCAACGCCGCCACCAGCGGCTGGCGCTCGATCAGGGTCATCTCGCAGCCCAGGCTGGCCAGCACGAACGAGTCACGCCCCAGCCCCGCGGTCGCATCGAGAATCCGTGGTCGAATGCCCGACTGCACCCCCACCGCCTTGGCGATCATCTGCCCACTGCCGCCGCCGAACTGGCGGCGATGCGCCGCCGCCCCCTCGACGAAATCCACCCGTACCGGGCCAGGCGCCTTGTCGCCCAGCTCGACCAGTTGCAGCCCGTCGTCGCCCAGTTGCAGGGCGAACTCGGTCTCGCCGTCTTGCCTCAAGTCCAGGCGCGATGCCCATTGAGCAGCCGCTGCGGCGTACTGAGGATGCAAGGCTTGGATACGGATGCTGGCGTTGTGCCGCTCGTCGGTCATTGGCTCGTTCTGCTCAAAAATCACTCAAAGCACCGGCCACACGGCCGATATCGAAGAAGCGGCATTCTGCCAGACCCGGCCGCCGACAGCCGCATCGAGAGTGAACATGTTCGACGCCCTCTCCGCCCCACGTCCTAGTAGCAGCCCTGCCAACGCTCGTCCTCTCGATGACGAACTCGACCGCGCGACGCACGAATCCATCAACTATCAGATTCTGCGCCGCACTTTGGGTATCGAAGACGAGCAGAAACCCGGTGAGATCGCTCGTGAGCTGCGGGAAACCGCCGAGCCACCTGCCGTGTCCAGCAGCGCCGCCGTGGTCAGCCAGGCGGTAATCGATCAACGCGGCCTGGAACTGAATGTCAGCCTGGGCCAGGCGCCCCAGCAGGTCGATCCGCTGGTACTGGATATGGCTGACAACGGCTTCTCCACCAGCGGTCTTGGCCGCCCCGTGCGCTTCGATCTGGATGCCGACGGAAGCATGGACTCGATCAGCGTACCCACCGGTGACGACGCGCTACTGGCGCTGGATCGTAACGGCAACGGGCGTATCGACGATGGTCGCGAGCTGTTCGGCGATCAGCATGGCGCCGCCAATGGCTTCGCCGAACTGGCGCGCTTCGACGACAACGGCGACGGCCGTATCGATGCGGCCGATGCGGTATTCGACCAGCTGCGCCTGCTGCGTTTCGATGCCCAGGGCCGCCAGCAGTTGCAGACACTCGGCGAAGCTGGCGTCAGCGCCATCGACCTGCGCGCCCGCGACGTCAGCATCGCCCTGGGCGCTTATGACCAGATCGCCCAGTTGGGCCGATTCGAATTCGCCGATGGGCGCAGCGGGCAGGCGGCCGATCTGCTGTTGGCCAAGCGCTAGGGATGGCGAAGCTTTTTCGTTGCCGTAGGGCGGATGCAAACCGCCATTGGCGCTATGGCGGGTTGCACCCGCCCTACGGATCGTAAGCGCCTCAGCGGCACATCCGCCACATGCCCATATCCACGTGAAAGTGGTCGCGGTGTGCAGTGTTGTATTCCGGGCCCAGGGTGACGTTGAAGCTGTCACAGGCCGCTTCCTGCACCAGACGCAGAAAGCGCGCCTTGTCGCCCTGCGCCGGCCAGTCGCGCAGCACGCTAATGTGCTGGCCGTCGCGCAGACGGAAGCCGACCATATCCAGCGCGTTGGCATAGGAATGCTGGCTGGGCCGCTGGCTGCCGGCAATGCTGCGACAGGCGAAGCTGCCGACATGCTCGACGCGGGTCACCGGCTGGCCGAATACCGCCTGCGCAGCGGGCTGCAAGCCATGTCGCTCGAACAGGGCGAAACTCACCGCCAGCGGGCAGGTGGCCATGAAGCTGCTGCTCAGGCCAACGTTGGCGCCCTGGATGCGCACGGCGTTTTCCACCGGGCAACCGGGGTGCGGCGTGCTGTCGGCCAGATGGGTAAAACGCAGCCCGGACGTCGCCAAGGCCAGGTCGCACAACTCGCGATCGTCACCCAGACGCCAGAGCTTGAAGGGGGTCAGCAGGTTCGGCGTCTCTCGCACATCCAGCGGCGCCCAGGGGTTGAAACGCGGCGCCACCTCCAACCAGCCACGCCACAGCGCCATCAGCAGCGCTGCGCCCAGCAGCAAGGAGAGAAACAGCAAACGGCCGATTATCCGTATCAGCATATCCATGCTCCATCAGAGTAAGCCAAGCTGCTCCAGTTCCGGTTCAATCTGCAACACAGGCAGTTCGGGCAAGCCAGGCAGGCGCTGCATCAGCTGCTCATGAAAACGCCGCGCCAGCTCCGGTGCCAGGCGGTTATCCGAGGTATGAGCGAATACGTAGGGAGACAGTCCCTGCTCGATCCAGCCGGCGACCTTGTCCAGCCAGGGCAGCATGAAGGGGTCGTTAGCCAGCAACTCGGGGTGGCCGATGAAGCGCAACTGCGGGCCCTGACTGAACGCGGTAGGCCGAGTCGGCAGACGCGGCTTCTTGGCTTGCGCATGCAGCACGGCGGGCTCCTGCGAGTCGCAGCTGAACAGCGCGCGCGAATCCAGGCAGATGCGCTCGATACCACGCTCGTGCAGCAGGCGATTGAGCATACGCTCGGCATCGCCCTTGGCGAAGAATTCCGGGTGGCGCACCTCTATCGCCAGCGGCCAGTCACCCCATTGCTCGATGAACGCCGCCAGCTCCGCCAACCGCGATGGTCCGAAGCTGGCCGGCAGTTGCAGCCAGTAAGGCGCTACCCGTTCGCCGAGCGGCGCCAGCAACTGGCGAAACTGCGTGACCTCATCCAGTTGCTGGCAAAGATCCTCGCTATGGCTGATGTCTCGCGGCAACTTGGCGCAGAAACGAAAGTGCGCCGGCATGACCTGCGCCCAGCGCGCCACCGTTTGCTCGCTGGGCCTGGCATAGAACGTGGTGTTGCCTTCCACCGCGTTGAATACCTCGGTGTAGCGGCTGAGAAACTCGGTTGGCCGGGTATCCTGCGGATACAGCGTGGCGCGCCAGGCCGCTTCGCTCCAGGATGGACAACCGAGGTAATAGGGAAGCGCAGCGCTCATCGATCGGTTTAGCGGGCCTGGCTGAGAGGGTGTGAAACGGGGTTACGCGTAGAGATCGAGCCCGAGGACTTCCTGCGCATCGTACTCGCTGGCGTAAGCGGCGGTGGTGCTGTAGCTGGCCAACGCCTGTGCAGCACGGTTGCTCAGCGCAGGCTGTTGATAACCGAGATCCTGCGAACGGGTCGGCAGGCTGTCGGTGTTACTGCTGCTGGCCTGTACGCGGCGAATCTGCGGCGCCTGCTCCAGCCCCTGGCTGCTGGCTGGGGCAGCCGGTTGTTCACGCTGGGCCTCGACCTCCCGCTGCGCCTCGCGATAGGGCGTGACCGCAGTCCCCGAACGAGGGCCACGATCTGGCGAGTAGGAAGGTAGGTAACCGTCGATCCGCATCTAGGGCTGCTCGGTGGGCTCGGCTGAACAAGGGACAGTGCTGGCAATGTAGCGGCGGGCTGCGTCCTTGGCAAATGCCGAAGAGTTCTTGGCGCCAAGCATCCGACCAGTTGTCATGCCGGCGGTGCTTTCGGCGTGGCGACCTGGTCACGCAGGTACACCGGCTGCGCCTGATCGGCCGGCAACGCCTCGCCACGCGCCCAGGCAAAACGGGCCAGAGTCAGCAGGTCTTCGGCGTGCGGCAGCATGCTGCCATCCATGCTCACCGGTGTGAGGGCGATACGCGCGGCGAAGGTGCCCCAACCGGTGCCGGCGCCGAACCACTCACCATCGCTGCCACGCGGCGCCTCGGCTTGCTCCGGCGGCAACACCGCCTCCTGACCGAGCAGACGCATCTCGCCGGCTTCGGCGCGGTAGCAACCCCAATAGACTTCGTCCATGCGCGCGTCGATGGCGGCTGCGACCTGGGTCGCACCCTGCTCACGCAGCGCACGCTGGGCCAACACGGCCAGATTGGATACCGGCAGCACCGGCCGATCCAGGGCAAAGGCCAGGCCCTGCACCACGCCGATGGCGATGCGCACACCGGTGAAAGCACCCGGGCCACGGCCGAAAGCAATGGCATCCAGCGCCGAAGCGGCGATACCTGCCTCAGCCAACAGTTGCTGAATCATCGGCAACAGGCGCTGCGCGTGCATACGCGGGGCGACTTCGTAGTGGCTGAGCACGCGACCGTCATGCAGCAGCGCGACGGAGCAGGCTTCGGTGGCGGTATCGAGGGCCAGGAGAGTGGTCATTGCATTCGGACAGCTGAAGAAAAAAGAGCCGGCATTAGACCGGCTCGACAACATTTTTTCCAGCGCCATGACGGCGCCTGGCTTGCGCAGAGCGACCGACGGGCGCCCTTAGAGCCTGCTCAAAGTCTCGCGAGCTAGAGCAATGCAAGGCGCAACGACCAACGGGAGTAACAGCCGAAGGCTGGCCCGAAGGGTGAGCGCCAGCGAATCAAACAGGCGAGGAACGACCGGGGTCGCGTTCGACTGTACTTTTGTACATGAGCATTACTCGCTGCGCTCGCCCTGCGGGCCGTCCTGTGGACGTTCAGTGACAAGTCACGGTCCGAGCCTGTATTTAACGCGGCAGGTCCGACGCGCAGCAGACTTTGAACAGGCTCTTACCAGGGCTCGACCACCGTCTCGGCCTCCCAGCCTTTGAGCGGCGCCTTGGACCAGGTGCCGTAGCCAGCATTGGGGAACACGATCCACTCGACGCCCCACTTGTCCGACTCTTCGGCGACAGTCTTGCGCTGCGCGTCGAGCGGTGTCTTGCGAAAACGTGCGTCGAAATCATGCAGCGTGTCGCCCAGCAGCATGATGATCTGATGATCGGCGCTGACGATGGCGCGGCGCTCGACCTTGGGCGGCCCGAGCAGCAGAACGCTCTCCTCCGATACCTGCGGCAGGCCCAGCTTGCTCAGGGTGGCCAGGGTGTACTTCTTCTGCTCGTCGGCGCGGTCGGAGATGTAGCGAATGGTCACGCCGAGCTTGTCGGCATGCTCGAGGAATTTCTTCGCGCCGGGGATCAGCTCGGGAGTGCCGTCACGCTCCCAGGGCAGCCAGGTGTCCCAGGCGTCGTACTGGTGACAGTTGGCCAGATCGCGGGCCAGCAGCGCGCTGTTGTCGATCACGGTTTCATCGAGGTCGGTGACGATGGCCAGCTTCGATGGATCCTTCGCCGCCGCCACGGCCTTGTCGAGCTTTTCCGTGGCGATGTTGTAGGCCTGCAACTGCAGCGCCTGGATTTCCGCCGACTGCTGCTGAAAGCGCAGGCCCATGGTGAACTCGGCGACGGAACAATCCGTCGCGGTGTCGGCAAATGCCAGCGGAGTAGCCAGCAGCGATACCGCAAGGCCCAGCCAGATGCGTTTCTCGGTCATTGAATGCCCTCTTCCTTATAGGTTATCGACACGCCCCGGCGCAGACCGGAGGCTGCATCGTCGATACTAGCCGGCACGCATTGCACGGCCATGCTTGAGAGCGACCTGAACGTATCAGGTTCCATAAACGAACAAGGCCCCTTGCGGGGCCTTGCTGCGATGACAACGGGCGATCTGGACTCAGTCCAGAGCCGCCAGGGTCTTTGCGGTGATCTCTTCGACGCTGCCGACACCCGGAATATGGCTGTATTTCGGGGTACCGGATGCAGCGGAGAGCTTCTGATAGAAGTCCACCAGCGGCTTGGTCTGCGAGTGGTAGACGGACAGGCGATGACGCACGGTTTCTTCCTTGTCGTCTTCGCGCTGAACCAGCTCTTCACCGCTGATGTCGTCCTTGCCGGCAACCTTCGGCGGGTTGTACTCGGTGTGGTAGACGCGGCCGGAAGCCGGGTGAACACGGCGGCCGGACAGACGCTTGACGATCTCCTCGTCCTCAACGGCGATTTCAACCACGTGATCCAGCGCTACGCCGGCATCGCGCAGCGCTTCGGCTTGCGGAATGGTGCGCGGGAAACCGTCGAACAAAAAGCCATTGGCGCAATCGGCCTGAGCGATGCGCTCCTTGACCAGATTGATGATCAGGTCGTCGGAGACCAGGCCACCGGCATCCATAACGCTCTTGGCCTTCAGGCCGAGCTCGGTGCCAGCCTTGACCGCAGCACGCAGCATGTCGCCAGTGGAGATTTGCGGAATGCCGAATTTCTCGGTGATGTAGCGAGCCTGGGTACCTTTGCCGGCACCGGGCGCCCCCAGCAGAATCACGCGCATCGATGTGCTCCTCAAGAGTTATGTAGTAATCGGTCGGACTCGCCTCGTGGGGCCAATCTCTTGAATGTAGTGCGGCAGCCGTAGCGGCCAAAAGGCTGCTCAAGATACACAGCGCACCCCAGGCGCACAAGCCGCCAAAAGTCGGATAAAAACCCTCCTCGCGACGGCCTGGACCTGCTTCGCGGCGCAGCTCAGGCAGCTGTCTGCCAGCGCACTGCCGCCCTCAGCCGGTGTTGCGCAAGCCCGCTGCAATACCCGCCACGCTGACCAGCAGCGCCTGCTCCAAAGGGCTCTCCGGCGCCTGTTCACGTTGCCGGCAGCGCGCCAGCAGCTCGGCCTGCAACAGATGCAGCGGGTCGAGGTAGGTGTTGCGCACGCTGATCGATTCCAGGGTTTCCTGATTATGTGCGAGCAGGCGCGACTGGCCAGTCAATTCCAGCACGGCAGCGCACGCCTGCGACAATAGGTCGCGTAACTGCGCACCCAGTGGCTGCAGCGACGGTTCGACCAGGCGCTCGTCATATAGGGCGGCGATATTGGCGTCCGCTTTGGTCAGGACCATTTCCAGCATGTCGATGCGGGTGCGAAAGAACGGCCATTGCTCGCGCATGCTTTTCAGCAGCTCAGCATCACCGCCTTGCAGGGCTTGTCCCAGGGCCTGCTCCCAGCCGAGCCAGGCCGGCAGCATCAGTCGCGTCTGGGTCCAGGCGAAGATCCACGGGATCGCCCGCAGGCTCTCCACACCGCCTTCGCGCCGCTTGGCCGGGCGACTGCCCAGCGGCAAGCGGCCGAGCTCCTGCTCCGGCGTGGCCTGGCGGAAATACTCGACGAACTGTGGATGCTCGCGCACCACGCCGCGATAGGCCTTCACGCCGACATCGGCAAGGCGGTCCATCATCGCCCGCCAGCTCGGCTCCGGCGCGGGTGGCGGCAGCAGCGTGGCTTCCAGCACCGCGGCCAGATAGAGGTTGAGATTCTGTTCGGCGATATCCGGCAGGCCGAACTTGAAGCGGATCATTTCCCCCTGCTCGGTGGTGCGGAAACGCCCCGCCACCGATCCCGGGGGTTGCGACAGAATGGCCGCGTGAGCAGGGCCACCGCCACGGCCAACGGTGCCACCGCGACCATGGAACAGCAGCAGTTCGACCTGATGCTCGCGACACAGACGCACCAGTTCCTCCTGGGCGCGGTACTGCGCCCAGGCTGCGGCGGTTGTACCGGCGTCCTTGGCCGAATCGGAATAACCGATCATCACTTCCTGCGGGCCATGCAGGCGCGCGCGATAGCCGGGCAACCCCAGCAGCCGGTCGATAACCGGCCCGGCGTGGTCCAGATCGGCCAGGGTTTCAAAAAGTGGCACCACCCGCATCGGCCGGCGCAACCCGGCCTCTTTCAGCAGCAGTTGCACGGCCAGCACGTCGGAGGCAGCACCGGCCATGGAGATCACGTAGGAGCCCAGCGATGCGGCGGGAGCGGCAGCCACCTCACGACAGGTGGCGAGCACCTCGGCAGTATCGGCCGAGGGACGATAGTCGTTCGGCAGCAGTGGCCGGCGGTTATCCAGCTCGCGCTGGAGAAAACTGAGGCGCGCCTCCTCATCCCATTCGGCGTAGCGACCGAGGCCGAGATAATCGGTGATTTCCGACATCGCCGCAGCGTGCCGGGAGGAATCCTGACGAACATCGAGGCGTACCAGAAACAGACCAAAGGTGGCTGCCCGGCGCAGGCAATCGAGCAACGGACCATCGGCAATCACACCCATGCCGCAGGCATGCAGCGACTGGTAGCAGAGCTGTAGCGGCGCCAGCAGATCATGGTTGTCGCGCAGCACTGCAGGGCCGGGCGTCACATCGGCAGTGAGGGCCTGCTGCGCCCAGCTGCGCGTTTCGCGCAGACGCTCGCGCAGCTGCTTGAGCAAGGCACGGTACGGTTCGGCACTGTCGCCCACCTGCGCGCGCAGTTCGTCACTGGCCTGCTGCATGGACAGTTCCGCTGCCAGATTATCGACGTCGCGCAGATAGAGATCGGCGGCCATCCAGCGCGCCAGCAGCAACACCTCACGGGTCACGCGCGCGGTGACATTGGGGTTGCCGTCACGGTCACCGCCCATCCACGAGGCGAAGCGAATCGGCGCAGCCTCCAGCGGCAGACGCAGACCGGTGGCGGCTTGCAGGCTCTGATCGGCACGGCGCAGGAACTGCGGCACGGCCTGCCATAGCGAATGTTCGATGACAGCGAAGCCCCATTTGGCTTCATCCACCGGGCTGGGCCGGCTGCGACGGATTTCCTCGGTGTGCCAGGCCTCGGCGATCAGCCGCTGCAGGCGCTGGGCGATGCGTTCACGCTCGGCTGGCAACAGATCGCTGTGATCCAGTGCCGTCAGCTGCGCGGCGATGGCATCGTATTTCTGGATCAGCGTACGCCGCGCCACTTCGGTGGGGTGCGCTGTCAGCACCAGTTCGATGTCCAGACGCCCCAGTTGCCGCGCCAGCTCATCGCTGCCCTGCCCGGCGGCGAGCAGGCGCTCAAGCAGCTCGTCGAGCACGCGTAACTCGAACGGCTCGGGCTCACCGGCACGGCGACGACGCACACGGTGCTGCTGCTCGGCGATGTTGGCCAGGTTGAGAAACTGATTGAAGGCCCGTGCCACCGGCAGCAGTTCGTCGTCACCCAGATCTCCCAGGGTGCTGGTCAACTGCTCGGCACCCGCGGCAGAGCCACGACGACCGGCCTTGGCCGACTTGCGTATGCGTTCGATCTTGTCGAGAAACTCGTCGCCCAACTGGGTGCTGATGGTATGCCCGAGCAGCTCGCCGAGCAGGTGCACCTCTTCACGCAGGCGCGCATCGATTTCCGCCATGTCGCACTCCTTCTCCTGTCCAGTGTCAACAGAGTGCCCAGCGCGCCAACTTCTTACAAGGGTGCGACGCGTACCCGGGCAGTCCTGCGTGCTGGGACTAGGCTTACTGATAGGCGTAGTGGATGCGCAAGCCGGCATCAGCCGCGCCACCCGTGAGGAGTAACGACATGAGAATTCGCGAACTGGCAAAACACTGGGAACAGAATGCCAAGGGGCACCTGACCCCGACCCGTTATCACATTCATCTGAATGTCGAGTCGGCCGCTCGCCTGGCGGCGCTCACCGAGATGTACCCCAAGCACCACAGCGAGGAACTGCTCGGCGAACTGATCGGCGCAGCGCTTGAGGAACTCGAAGCCAGCCTACCCTACGTGCGCGGCAGCAAGGTCGTGGCGCTGGACGAGCAAGGCGACCCGCTGTACGAGGACATAGGGCCCACACCGCGCTTTCTGGCGCTGTCGCGCAAATACCTGCGTGAACTGAGTGAACCGGGCAAAGAGACAAGCCATTGACGCCCTGAACAGCTCTTTGCGTTCGACATATTGTTCAATTCCAGGCGTTCAGGGAGAACGTAAGTCTCCTGATCGGCCCTTTTCGCACTGACACGGCGCCTCCCCCACCTTCGGCAACGCGCGGGCGCCAGGGCCTTCCCTCGCCCCATAGAAACCCACCAAAACCTTTATATAGAAGGGCCAAAAGAGCGTTTCCAACTGCATGGAAGGCCGTGCCGCGGCCTTGTCACAGGCAAATAGTTGACTGACCAGTCATCCAGAAAATCATAAGCACGCTGTGTTTTTTTCTGAACTATTCGAAAAACCTGTCGGTCCCAACTGCAGGCCATCGTGGCACGCCAATATCGCCAACCCCCTTGGTAGACGAGCTACACGATGGGCCAATTGCCACGGATATCGTCGTTCATAGGAGTGTTTCAAATGGAGTTAGCCGCCATGAAGACCCATACCGAGAAAGCCCCGCGCAGCCGCCTGCACGGGATCAAACTGGCTGCCCTGGCACTGGGTAGCAGCCTGGTGCTGGCTGGCTGTGCGGGTAACCCGCCCAGCGAGCAATACGCCGTGACGCAGTCTGCCGTGAACTCGGCGATCAGCGCCGGGGGTACCGAGTTTGCCGCCGTGGAAATGAAGTCCGCGCAGGACAAGCTAAAAGAGGCCGAGCTGGCCATGCACGAAAAAGAGTATGAGAAAGCCCGTCGCCTGGCTGAACAGGCCGAGTGGGATGCTCGACTCGCCGAGCGCAAGGCCCAGGCCGCCAAAGCCGAGCAGGCTTTGCAGGACGCCCGTCAGGGTGTTCAGGAACTGCGTGAGGAAGGCATGCGTAACGCTCAGTAAGCGGCATGCACCCCACCCATTCGCTGACAGATCAAAGGATGAACGCCATGCGTAAACACGTGATGATCCCCGCCCTTCTGGCTCTGAGCGTCGGCCTGGCCGCCTGCTCGCACCAGCCCAATGCCAACCTGGAGTCGGCGCGTAGCAACTTCTCCTCGCTGCAGAGCGATCCGCAGGCGAGCAAGGTTGCTGCGCTGGAAACCAAGGAAGCCCAGGAATGGCTGAACAAGGCCGACAAGGCCTACATGGAAAAGGAAGACGAGAAGAAGGTCGACCAACTGGCCTACCTGACCAACAAGCGCGTCGAGGTAGCCAAGCAGACCATCGTCCTGCGTAACGCCGAAGCCGAGCTGAAGAACTCCTCGGCGCAGCGCGCCCAGGCCCTGCTCGATGCTCGCGACGCGCAGATCCGCAAGTTGCAGGACAGCCTCAACGCCAAGCAGACCGAACGCGGCACCCTGGTGACCTTCGGTGACGTCCTGTTCGACTTCAACAAGGCCGAACTCAAGAGCAGCGCACTGCCCAACGTCACCCAGCTGGCACGTTTTCTCCAGGAAAACCCGGAGCGCCAGGTGATCGTCGAGGGTTATACCGACAGCGTCGGCTCGGCCAGCTACAACCAGGGCCTGTCCGAGCGTCGCGCCGAGTCCGTACGTCGCGCACTGATTCGCGCTGGCGTGGAGCCGACGCGCATCGTCGCCCAGGGTTATGGCAAGGAGTATCCGGTAGCGGACAACTCCAGTGACTCCGGTCGCGCGCAGAACCGTCGTGTGGAGGTGACCATCTCCAACGACAATCAGCCGGTCGCTCCGCGTTCGGCTACCGGAGCCTGACAGCCATGCCGGAATGAAGAAACCCGCCTGATGGCGGGTTTCTTTTTGGTACATCGCATTTTCGCGGGGAGGATACGCTTGACACCGAACTGGAAAGTTTGTGTGTTCTGCTGCGCTATTTATCTCCGGGCCAAGATCACTAGCGCGTCGATCTCTCGTCTTGGTTTCGCCCCTCACGGGCGAGTCACTTTCTCTTGCTTGCCCAAGAGAAAGTAACCAAAGAGAAGGGCACCCCACCATCCGGCCCCGGCTGCGCCGGGGTTCCCTCGCTCCATCACCACTTCAGGGGCACGCTGCGAAGGGCCATCCCTAGCCCATCGCAGCTCTCGCGACATCCATGTCGCTCAACCCCTTACGTGGCGATTCCACTCGGCCTCCTGAAGGGGGACTTGGCCGTCGTCCGTACCATCGCAGTTGAAGAGCAAAAGCAAAGGCCAGACGCCGCCAATTCCAATTCCGCAAAGATTGCGCAAGCTCGCGACCTGGTCCCCTTCAGGAGGCCGAGTGGAGGTGTTGCGTAGGGGAGCGAGCCGCATGGATGCGGCGAGAGGCTTAAAGGGCCAGGGATGGCCCTTGTAAGCCGGCCCCCGGAGCAGCACCGGAGCGAGGGAAGTTTCGCGCAGCGAAACCCGGATGTCGGGGTGCCCTTCTTTGGCACACCTTTCTTGGGCAAGCAAGAAAGGTGTGGCGCCCGTAAGGGGCGCAACCCAAACGCTCAGCACACGCGGTAATAGATAGTGCTAAGTCAGCAAGCAAGACGCACACAAACTTGCCAGTCCGGTGTGTCAACCCGCACTTTCCCCAAACTATGCGAAGAACCTTCTTTTTAGCGCCGGACCTTACTGCTCGAGGGCCGGGGTTTCCTGGCCGATGCAGCGCACCGCCTGCTTCTTGTTGTCCACCAGCACGCCGGTCAGCCCCTTCTGCTGCATGTCGAACAATACCAGCACGCCATCGATGCACTGCGCCACCTGGTTGGCCGGTTTCAGCGAGACCTTGTAGTCCTCACCGGGAACGGTCTTGAGCATGGTGAAATCGGATAACAGCAGCGCATCTTCCGGTTTGGCGAAATGCACGTAGCCGTAGTACCAGAGCACGCCAATGGTGCCGACGATGCTGGCGACACCCGTGAGGATCAGGGGGATGGGGTTACGTTCGGTCATTGCGGACTCTCTGTTGCGGATTCGGTAGCCGGTCCCAGGCGCTCGACGTAGGCCTGCGGCGCGACGAAGAACGCCAGTAGCGACTGACGCCAGGCGGGCTCGGCAAAGGTTTGCACGTGCGGGCCACGGGTCGCCTGAAAGGCGCGTGGCGGGCGCGCAGCTTGATACAAACGCTGGCCATTGGAAAGCGGCACGATCGCGTCGTCAACACTGTGATAGATCAGCAAGGGCGCGCCTGCGAGTCGATCGATGCTGTGAATCGCGCTGTCGCCGTCCGGCACCAGCCAGGACAGCGGTACCTGCAGCGGCCAGGTCAACCAGGACTTGCTCAGCGCATGGCGGGCGACGTCGCGATAGCTGGCCGGCACACCGTCCAGTGCGATGGCCTGCAAGGTCGATTGGCGCTCGGGATGCTCGGCCAGATAATGCACGGCCAACGCACCACCGAGGCTCTGCCCGAGCAGGAAAAGCGGCGCGCCCTGCACCTGCGGCGCCTGTTCGAGCCAGACGAAAGCGGCATCGATGTCCTGATAGACCTCCGGCAGTCGCGGCTTGCCTTCGGACAGACCGTAGCCGCGATAATCCAGCATCAGCACCTGATAGCCCTGTTCCGGCAGCCAGTGAACGCCGCCCAGGTGCCAGGCCAGGTTGCCGCCATTGCCATGCAGATGCAGCACCGTGCCCTTGACCTGCACCCCAGGCTTGGCCGGCAACCACCAGGCATGCAGACGCGTGCCATCGGCGGCACGCAGCTCGATGTCACGGTATTCCAGGCCAGCGCGAGCCGGAGTGATCGGTAAACCCGGCTCCGGGTAGAACAACAGACCGCTGCAACCGACCAACCACAGACTGGCCAGCAGCAAGACCAGTGCTCGCAGGCTACTTGCCACCGGCGCGCACCTCCTCGCGCGCCTGCACGGTCGCCGCATAGACGCGCTCGGCCAGACGCGAGAACGGCAGGCTCTGAATCCACACCGTACCGGTGCCTTTGAGCGTGGTCAGCAAGATGCCTTCGCCGCCGAACAGCATGCTTTTCAGGCCGCCGGCCAAAGCGATGTCGTAATCGATGCCGCTGCTGAAGGCCACCAGGCAACCGGTATCCAGGCGCAGGGTTTCATTGTTCAGCTCCTTGCGGATCACCGTGCCACCGGCATGCACGAAGGCCAGGCCGTCACCTTCGAGCTTCTGCAGGATGAAACCCTCGCCGCCGAAGAAGCCGGCGCCCAGACGTTTGGCGAAGCTGATACCGATGCGGGTGCCATGTGCTGCGCAGAGGAAGGCGTCTTTCTGGCAGATCAAGCGCCCGCCGATCTTCGCCAGGTCGATGGGCACCACGGTACCCGGATAAGGCGCCGCGAAGGCGACCCGCGCCTGACTCTTGCCGGCATTGCTGAAATGGGTCATGAACAGCGATTCGCCGGTGAGCATGCGTTTGCCAACGCTCCACAGCTTGCCCAGCAGACCGCTGGACGAACCGTCACCCATGCGCGTTTCGAAGCGCACGCCGTCGGTCATGTAGTTCATCGCACCGGCCTCGGCAATCACCGTCTCGCCAGGATCGAGGATGATCTCCACCGATTGCGCCGACGCGCCAAGGATTTCGTATTCGAGTTGATGGCTGGGCACGGGGCGGTCTCCAAGGCTTCCCGGATTTCATCCGGGCTACGGCAGCGGTGCGCGCGGCGCACCCTAGGTGCAGTTTGATTCAGAGAATATTGGCGTAGTCCGCTTCGATGCGATCCAGGCTCAAGTGATTGAGGAAGTTGGAGAAGCACATCCAGGCCGACAAGGCGTTCATGTCCTGAAACTGCGGCGGCAGGTACTTGGGCGGCTGCACCAGGCCCTCGTCCACCAGTTTGCGCAGGGTGCGCATGTCCTCCAGGGTGGTCTTGCCGCAGAACAGCAGCGGAATCTGCTCCAGCTTGCCTTTGCGCACCGCCAGCTGGATGTAGTTGTAGATCAGGATGAAACCCTTGAGGTACGACAGGTCCTTGGTGAACGGCAGGCCCGTCGGCAAGGAGCCGCGGAACACCCGGCTGGCGTTGCTGTAGCCGCCTTCCAGGCCGTAGCCCTGCTCACGGAAGAACTCGAACACCTCGAGAAAATCCGCGCCCTCCTCGGCCATGTGGATGGCGCGGGTACGGTTGGTCAGCTTGCGCAGGCGGGTCGGATAGGAGGCGAAGGCGATGACCTCCATGAGAATGGCCAGACCTTCCTGGGTCACCGTCGATGAGGGTGGGCCTTTGGCCAGGAAGGTGCAGATCGGCTGGTTGAGGCCGTTGAGCGTGGTGCCGACATGCACCAGGCCTTCATGCACTTCCAGCGCCTTGACGTCGCGCTCGTTGAAACGCGCATCGCTGCGGATCTTGATGTAGTCGGCGCCAGCGGCGGCATCAGCGAGAATACCGTCGGACTCGAACACACGAATGGTTTCGTCGCCAAATACACCAGCCAGACGCTGCTGCAGGATGTTCACCGCATCACTGGCACCGAGGGTCTTGGCCTCGTCTTCCAGGTCGCCACGCGCGGCGATGTTATTGAGGTAGTCCGAGAGCATCAGGCCGAGATCTGCCAGGGTCGGATCACCGGCGTGGAAGGCGTCGGAGGCAGCGCCATACAGCTCCTGGCTGATCAGGCCGAAGTCCTCGGTACCACGCGCCTCGAGCATGCGGATGACCATGCGGTATTCCTTGCACATGCGCCGCATGATCTGCCCGACCGGGTTGAACTGGCCGAGTTGGCGGGTAATGTCGCGCTCGATGTTCTGAAATTCCAGTTTCTTCGCGGCGGCATCGAAGGCCAGCGGCCGACTCAGGTAGTAGTCGCGATCGACGGCCGGCGGCTGCTTGCCCTTGGCCTTGAGAAAGCCGTCACGGATGCCGTCGTCCCACTTCACCGCATCGAGTACACGGATGGGCGTTTGTGCTTCGACGATGCGGTCACTGAGGGCGCGGATACAGAGCTGATAGTCGTCCAGTTTCTGCTGGCTATTCATTGCAGTTCCTACTCGGCGGCCCGCTGATAACGCGCCACTTCGACGAACAGGTCGGCATTGGCCGGGTCGTCGAGGTAAGCGAACACCTTGTCCAGCGGGCTGGTGATCAATGCGCCGTCCGCTTCAGGCATGGAAACGGTCTGCCCTTCCAGCAGGCCCTTTTCCATATCCTGGAGAATGCGGTCAGCGTCGAGGTTGTACAGCACCAGCTCGTTGTCCTTGGTCAACTCGAAACCGGCGATGGCGAAGTTGGCCCCCAGGCTCTTCGGCAGGCCCGCCGAGAGGTACCAGCGGCGGCCATGATGAGCGACGGTGAAACCGAACTCCTCGAAACTGCTTTCGTTGTCCGCGCTGCCTTCGTAGATACGCGCCAGGTAGAGGTTGGAGCCGGCACGGGTGATCTCCAGAAACAGCTGGTCGCCCCACTCGTCCTGCCGGGTCCACTCGCCCAGCAGAGGTATCGGGGCAGCCTCGTTGGCCGGAATCGGGTCCTTGAAGGTGACCAGGCAACCACTCAACAGCAGGAAGGACAGGGCGACCAATGCGCGCCACGCTTTCATTACGCTCTCCTTGTGAAGGCCGTTCGACCCGATGATCGACGGTTTACAACCCCAGAACCAGATTCATGTAGCGTTTAAGGATGGCCAGTATTCCTTGGCTGTCCAGGTGCTCTACACCGTCTAGCAGGCCCTGATACTCCATCCGCACGATGGCGGCCGTCAACAGCACGGCATCCTGTTCAGGCTGGCGCGAGCCCAGTACCTCGAAGAAGTGGGTGACCCCCTGCTGCAGGATCTGCCGGTGAGCTCGCACCAGCTCGCGCAGTCGTGGATTGAGCAAGGCTTCCTGCTGGAATGCCTGCTCGGCGATCAGGTGATCACGACGCTCACGCAACTGACGCTGCACGTACTGCACCGCCAGAGCGGCGATTTCGTCAGCCAATTGCCGACGCGCCTGCTCGCTGCCATCCAGGCGCCCGACCATCTCCTCCAGCGCACCCCGGGTACCGGCCCAGAATGCCGCCATCTGCGCGGCGCTGCGCTCGACGAACTGGGCGAAGGTATCGGTGATCAGGTCATCGATGTCCTTGAAATAGTAGGTCGTGGCCGACAAGGGTACCTGCGCCTCGGCCGCCACAGCGCGATGGCGCACGGCGCGCACGCCCTCGCGCACGATGATGCGCATGGCGGCATCGAGAATCGCCTGGCGGCGCTGCTCGCTGCCCTGACGGCTGGCCTTGCGGCCCTGGTACTGGACGCTTTCGGCGACAGCATTGGCTGCCTGGGTGGCATTCGGGGACGCGGGCACGGAGCTCAAGATGGGTCGACCCTCTAGGTTCTAGTTATGACAGGGAGAGTAATGGCTTGGACAGGCAAGCAAAAGGCTCCGTTTCGCTTACAGCCCGGGCGAGCGGTGAAATTGCCGTGAAAAGTGCAACGACAAGTAGCAAAAAGCCGCCCGAAGGCGGCTTTCTGTGTGGCATCAAGCCTGCGGACGCATATGCGGGAACAGGATGACGTCGCGGATCGAGGGTGAGTTGGTCAGCAGCATCACCAGGCGGTCGATGCCGATGCCTTCACCAGCCGTCGGCGGCATGCCGTACTCCAGGGCGCGGACGAAATCGGCGTCGTAGTGCATGGCTTCGTCATCACCGGCATCCTTCTCGGCCACCTGGGCGAGGAAACGCTCGGCCTGATCTTCGGCGTCATTGAGCTCGGAGTAGGCGTTGGCGATCTCACGACCACCGATGAACAGCTCGAAGCGGTCGGTGACGTTGGGATTGTCGTCGTTGCGACGCGCCAGTGGCGACACTTCGAACGGATACTCGGTGATGAAGTGCGGCTGCTCCAGCTTGCTCTCCACCAGCTCTTCGAAAATCATCACCTGCAGCTTGCCCAGGCCTTCGTGGCCGAGCACCTTGGCGCCGGCCTTCTTGGCGATGGCGCGGGCCTTCTCGACGTCGTTGAGGTCAGCCTCGGTGATGTCCGGGTTGTACTTGAGGATCGAGTCGTACACCGACAGACGCACGAACGGCTCGCCGAAGTGGAACACCTTGTCGCCATATGGCACGTCGGTGCTGCCCAGCACGGCCAGGGCCAGCTCGCGGAATAGCTCCTCGGTGAGGTCCATGTTGTCGCGGTAGTCGGCATAGGCCTGGTAGAACTCGAGCATGGTGAACTCGGGGTTGTGCCGGGTCGAGACGCCTTCGTTACGGAAGTTGCGGTTGATCTCGAACACTTTCTCGAAGCCACCGACCACCAGACGCTTGAGGTACAGCTCCGGGGCGATACGCAGGAACATGGCCATGTCCAGCGCGTTGTGGTGGGTCTCGAACGGCTTGGCCGCAGCGCCGCCGGGGATGGTCTGCAGCATCGGGGTTTCCACTTCAAGGAAACCGCGCTCGTTGAGGAAACGACGGATGTGCGCGATCACCTGCGAACGCACACGGAAGGTGTGGCGCACTTCCTCGTTGACGATCAGGTCGACGTAGCGCTGGCGGTAGCGCTGCTCGGTGTCGGTCAGGCCATGGTGCTTGTCCGGCAGCGGGCGCAGCGATTTGGTCAGCAGGCGCACGTTCTGCATGTCGACGTACAGATCGCCCTTGCCGGAGCGGGCCAGGGTGCCCTCGGCAGCGATGATGTCGCCCAGGTCGAAGTGCTTGACCGCTTCCAGCTGCTCGGCCGGCAGGGTCTTGCGGTTGACGTAGACCTGCAGGCGCCCGGAGGTATCCTGGATGACCATGAAGGCGCCACGGTTGAGCATGATGCGCCCGGCCACCTTGACCGGGATCGCGGCGGCTTCCAGCTCTTCCTTGCTCTTGCCCTCGTACTGTTTCTGCAGGTCGGCGCACAGGCGGTCGCGGCGGAAATCGTTGGGGAAGGCAATGCCCTGCTCACGGACGGCAGCAAGCTTTTCCTTGCGCAGGGCAATCAGCTTGTTTTCTTCCTGTTGCAGTTCGTTGTGGTCGAGTTGTTGGTCGCTCATGGTCGTTTTATCTGCCTGGCGTGTATATGCAAATGGGGGTTTGGTAGGAGCCAGCTTGCTGGCGATGCGCTTCGAGAGCGTGATCGCCAGCAAGCTGGCTCCTACAGGGTAAGGCTTACAGGCCCTGCTTGAGGCTGGCCTCGAGGTAGCCGTCGAGGTCGCCATCGAGGACTTTCTGGCAGTCGCTACGCTCGACGCCGGTACGCAGGTCCTTGATGCGCGAGTCATCGAGCACGTAGGAGCGGATCTGATGACCCCAGCCGATATCGGACTTGCTGTCTTCCAGCGCCTGCGAAGCCGCGTTGCGCTTTTGCATCTCCAGCTCGTACAACTTGGCCCGCAGCATTTTCATGGCGGTGTCCTTGTTGGCGTGCTGGGAGCGTTCGTTCTGACACGCGACCACGGTGTTGGTCGGCACGTGGGTGATACGCACCGCCGAGTCGGTGGTGTTGACGTGCTGACCACCGGCGCCGGAGGAGCGGTAGGTGTCGATGCGCAGATCGGACGGGTTGATGTCGATCTCGACCTTGTCGTCGATCTCGGGGGACACGAACACCGCCGAGAACGAGGTGTGGCGACGCGCGCCGGAGTCGAACGGGCTCTTGCGCACCAGGCGGTGCACGCCGATCTCGGTGCGCAGCCAGCCGAAGGCATACTCGCCCTTGATGTGCACGGTGGCGCCCTTGATACCGGCGACTTCACCCTCGGACAGTTCGATGATGGTGGCGTCGAAGCCGCGCTTGTCGGCCCAGCGCAGGTACATGCGCAGCAGGATGTTGGCCCAGTCCTGGGCCTCGGTGCCGCCGGAACCGGCCTGGATATCCAGGTAGCAGTTGTTCGGGTCCATCTCGCCGCTGAACATGCGGCGGAACTCCAGCTTCTCGAGGATTTCGCGCAGGCGCTCGACTTCGGCGGCGATGTCGTTCACCGCGCCTTCGTCGTTTTCTTCGGCAGCCATTTCCAGCAGATCTTTGGAATCGGCCAGGCTACCAGTGAGGTCGTCGATGGTTTCGACGATCTGTGCCAGCATGGCGCGCTCACGGCCCAGGGCTTGGGCGTACTCGGGCTTGTTCCAGACGCTGGCGTCTTCCAGCTCGCGGTTTACTTCGACCAGACGATCATGCTTGTGATCGTAGTCAAAGATACCCCCGAATTGACTGGGTACGTTCGGACAGGTCCTTGATGCTGTTGAGGATCGGATTGATTTCCATGGTGGGCAGCACTCTCGGGCAAAAGACGCGAAACGGCTCAATCCGGCTCGCCCGAGCGGCTAATGCGCTACCCTGGCCGAGCACGGCAAGAGCCGTGACCGCAAAGTTTCTGAAAAGCCGGCGAGTATACCCGACTCGAAGCCCCCTGGCAGCCCGCTGGCTGACCGGCGGGGCGCGCTCAGAACTTCAGGCTCAGGCGTGCGGCCAAGGCGTTGTCGCGCGCGTCTTCGGCGTAATGGCCCGCATAGGTCAGACCCAGGTAGAGGCTGCGGCTGAGCTCATGATCCAGACTCAGGTCAAGACGCAGGCTGCTGCGCTCGAACTCACGACTGTGCATCTGCTGGAGTGCGCCATCACCGTCGACCGCCTCGTCACGCAAGCGGTCACTGCCCAGGTTCTGCCGCAGCGCCAGACTGGCACGCCCTACCCACTTGCGCTGTTGCCAGTACCAGGGCGCGGCCAGGCGCCAGCCAAGCGTCAGGTAGCCAGCCTGCTCATGCGCTGCCGCCAGGCGCAGTCCGTCGAAACGCCGGGCGTCGGCATCCAGATGCACTAACGCCAGGCCGGCAAATGGCTCCGAGGTGAAAGTGCGATAGTCCATGGCGTAACTGCTTTCGCCAAACAGCTGCCAACTGCGCGCGTTATCGCGCCGTTCCAGCTCGTGCCAGCCGTGCAGCAACCCGAGCCGAAACCCCAACTGGTTGTATACCCGAGTCGCGGCGTAGACCCCAAGGTAACGACTATCGGTGCGGCCATGACCCTGATCATGATCCAGCCGGGCACGCGCCACTCCACCCAGCACACCGCCGATCCACTGTCCGCCCAGCGCACGATCCATCCCCATCAGCAGCCCCTCGCCGCGGCGCTCGAGGCCGGCGTCGTCCCAGCTCCCCTGGATGCCGTAGGTGCGCGACCACAGCGGCCACTCGCCGGCCTCAGGGGCCGCCTCGCGAAAGGCGAAGCGCACCTGCTGCAGACGATCCAGAGCCGCCTCACGCGGCAACCGGCTGTCCTCCAGGAGCAAGGCGCGCTGGTCCAATGCCAGGTCGCCAGCGACAACGCCCGTGGCGACCTGAAGCAAGCCCAACCCGAGCAGCGCTACACGCAGAGCCATGTTCGCCTCCATTTATCGACGCCCAATGCTAGCAGAGCACACCTGTCGCCTCGCCCGCCAAGACACTTCGGATCGAGCGGTCACGCGCTCACCCCGCAACCAGGCTCGCGCTGCGGCACCATGCTTATCGCCGCTCGCGCATCGGCGGCAATCATCTGCGCCGCCTTCTCCGCAATCATCAGCACCGGCGAGCAGGTATTGCCTGAGGTGATGCTCGGCATGATCGACGCGTCGACTACACGTAAAGCGGCGATACCATGTACGCGCAGACGCGCATCGACCACCGCTTCACGGCCCTGGCCCATGGCGCAGGTGCCGACCGGGTGGAAGATGGTAGTGCCGATCTCGCCCGCAGCGCGCTGCAGGTCTTCTTCGCTCTGGTACTGCGGCCCCGGCTTGTATTCCTCGGGCCGGTAGCGGGCCAGGGCGGGCGCGGCGACGATGCGCCGGGTCAGGCGAATGGCATCGGCTGCCACCTGTAGATCCCGCTCGTCACTGAGGTAGTTTGGGCGTATCAGCGGGGCTACGCTGGCATCGACGGAGGCAATCTGAACGCTGCCGCGGCTGGTCGGGCGCAGGTTGCATACCGATGCGGTGAAGGCCGGGAAATCGTGCAAGGGCTCGCCAAAGCGCTCCAGCGACAATGGCTGCACGTGATATTGCAGATTGGCGCGCGCCTGGCCGGGGTCGGACTTGGCGAAGGCACCAAGCTGGCTGGGCGCCATGGACAGCGGCCCGCTGCGCCTGAGCAGGTACTCCAGGCCCATGCCCAGCTTGCCCCAAGGGGTAGCCGCAATGCGATTGAGCGTCTTCACGCCCTCGACGCGGTAGATCAGGCGCAGTTGCAGGTGATCCTGCAGGTTCTCACCGACACCTGGCAGCTCGTGCCTGACGCCGATACCCAGGCGTTCAAGCAGCGGCCTTGGGCCGATGCCGGAACGCTGCAGCAAGGCCGGCGAACCGATGGCGCCGGCACACAGGATGATCTCGCGACGTGCCGCCACCCGCAGCGCCCGCCCCTGGCAGCGCAGATGCAGGGCACGGGCACGACTGCCCTCCAGCTCCAGCCGTTCGGCTTCGGCGCCGGTCAGCACCTGCAGATTGGGGCGCTGGCGAATATCGCGCAGAAAGGCCTTGGAGGCATTCCAGCGCACGCCGCGCTTCTGGTTGACCTGAAAGTAGCTGCAGCCTTCGTTATCCCCACCGTTGAAGTCATCGACGCTGGCAATACCATTCTGCGCCGCCGCCTCACGGAAGGCCTCGAGAATCTCCCACGACAGACGCTGGCGCTCGACCCGCCATTCGCCGTCGCCACCGTGCAGCTCGCTCGCGCCGGCAAAATGATTCTCCGAGCGTTTGAACAGCGGCAACACATCACGCCAGGCCCAACCGGGATTGCCCGCCGCAGCCCAGCCATCGTAGTCCGCGGCCTGGCCACGCATGTAGATCATGCCGTTGATCGACGAGCTGCCGCCAAGCACGCGGCCACGCGGGTACTTCAACGAACGGCCATGCAGACCGGGATCGGCCTCGGTGCTGTAGCACCAGTCGGTACGCGGATTGCCGATGCAGTACAGGTAGCCAACCGGGATATGAATCCAGGGATAGTTGTCGCGCCCGCCCGCCTCGATCAGCAGCACGCTGACGCCAGGGTCGGCGGAAAGCCGATTGGCCAGCAGGCAACCGGCTGGGCCGGCGCCAACGATCAGGTAGTCGTATGCTTCCAGTGGCAGTTGCGACATAAGCATCCTCGCGTGTCGTTCTTGTCGTTGGCCAACAGCCTAAAACAAGCCGGGGGTGAGGATGAATGATCTTTTGGTCTGAGGCAGCGGCTGAATGTGCGCCCATCGACTGGCAGCTATGGTGAAGCATCCGTGCCCTGCGCTTTACTTGTAGGCATTCCTGCCCGAGCCCATCCGCGATGCCACCAGCGCCTGCACGCAAGCCACACACGCCGCTTCCTGCCATTTCGCAACAGCGCGGCTGGCTACGCTGGCTTCCGGGCCTGCAAACGCTCAGGGACTATCGCCTGGCCTGGCTACCCAAGGACATTGCCGCCGGCCTGGTGCTGACCACCATGCTGGTACCGGTGGGCATTGCCTATGCCGAGGCTTCCGGCGTGCCCGGCATCTATGGCCTGTACGCGACCATCGTGCCGCTGCTGGCTTACGCCCTGTTCGGCCCCAGCCGTATTCTCGTGCTCGGCCCGGACTCGGCCTTGGCAGCACTGATTCTCGCCGTGGTGCTGCCACTCTCCGGCGGCGACCCGATGCGCGCGGTGACCCTGGCCAGCATGATGGCCGTGGTGGCCGGCCTCACCTGCCTGATAGCCGGACTGCTGCGCCTGGGGTTCATCACCGAATTGCTGTCCAAGCCCATTCGCTATGGCTACATGAACGGTATTGCGCTGAGCGTGCTGATCAGCCAGGCGCCCAAGTTGTTCGGCTTTAGCATCGACAGCCAGGGTCCGCTCAGCGACCTATGGGCCATCGCCAGCGCGCTGATCGAGGGCCAGGCCCACCTCTACAGCCTGCTCGTCGGCGCCGGCACCCTGGCCTTGATCCTGCTGCTGAGCCGCTTCCGGCAATTGCCTGGCATCCTCATCGCCGTGACCCTGGCAACCCTGGCGGTGGCCCTGTTCGAGCTCGATAGCCAGGGCGTACAGGTGCTCGGCGAGCTGCCCCAGGGGCTGCCCAGTTTCACCCTGCCCTGGCTCAGCGGTGTCGATCTGGCCAGCGTGGTACTGGGCGGTATCGCCGTCGCCCTGGTCGCGTTCGCCGACACCAGCGTGCTGTCGCGCACCTACGCAGCCCGTACCGGACGCCCAGTAGACCCCAATCAGGAGCTGGTCGCCCTTGGCGCGGCGAACCTGGCCGGTGGTTTGTTTCAGGGTTTTCCCATCAGTAGCAGCGCCTCACGCACGCCGGTCGCCGAAGCGGCAGGCGCGATGACCCAGGTCGCCGGTATCGTCGGCGCCCTCAGCGTTGCCCTGCTGCTGGTGCTGGCCCCGGATCTGATGCAGTACCTGCCCACCAGTGCGCTGGCCGCGGTGGTGATTGCCGCTGTCATCGGCCTGTTCGTGGTCACCGACCTGCGGCGCATCTTCCGCGTGCAGCAATGGGAGTTCTGGCTGTCGATGGCCTGCTTCGCCGGCGTGCTGACCTTCGGCGTGATTCCCGGCATCGGCATTGCCGTGGTGCTGGCGGTGATCGAGTTTCTCTGGGATGGCTGGCGCCCGTACTACACCGTTCTCGGCCAGGTAGAGGGCGTCCGCGGTTTCCACGACATCAAGCGACACCCCGATGCACGGCAGATACCCGGCCTGCTGCTGTTTCGCTGGGACGCGCCGCTGTTCTTCGCCAATGCCGAGCTCTTCCAGCAATGCCTGCTGCAGGCGCTGGAAAAAGCCCCGGCGCCAGTGCGCCGCGTGGTGATCGCCGCCGAACCGGTTACCAGCATCGACGTGACCTCTGCCGACATGCTCGGCGACCTGGAACGAATGCTGGCGGAAGCCGGCATCGAACTGCACTTCGCCGAGGTCAAGGGGCCGCTCAAGGACAAGCTGCGGCGCTTCGGGTTACTGCACGACGATCAGCCAAGGCACCTGCAACCAACGGTTAGCGCGGCCGTCGAAGCCTACCTGAGCGATCATGCTGATGAGGCGATGCCGGGCCATGCCCGGCATGCGGACTGAAACGAGAAGACGACTCAGACACCGGCCGGTAGCGAGCGCACCTGGGTTTCCAGCTCCGCCTTCAGCTCCAGCGGCAGCTTCAACTGACGCGCCAGCTCTTCGAGGTAGGCGCGCTCCATGAAGTGCTCTTCGTCGACCATCAGCACGCTGGCCAGGTACATTTCCGCCGCCATTTCCGGGGTCGCCGCGGCGCGCGCCACGTCTGCCGGGTCCAGCGGTTTGTTCAGTTCGGTGTGCAGCCAGCTCTGCAGTTCGGCGTCCTGCGCAAGCTTGCCCAGCTCCTCTTCGATCAACTGACGCTCACGCTCGTCGACATGACCATCGGCCTTGGCTGCCGCTACCAGGGCCTTGAGAATGGCGCGGCTGTGCTGCTCGACTTGCGCTGCAGGCAAACGATCCAGGGTTTGCGGTTCGACCGGCTGCGCGCCGCCCTGCTGGGCTTGCTGCGCCTGCCAGTTGCCGTAAGCCTTGTACGCCATCACACCCAGGGCAGCCAGGCCGCCATAGGTCAGTGCCTTACCGCCCATCTTGCGCGCTTTCTTGTTGCCCAGCAGCAGGCCGACCGCACCGGCCGCCAGCGCGCCGCCCCCCGCACCCGAGAGCAGGCTGCCCAGGCCTCCACCAGAGAGCAGGCCACCCAAACCGCCTGCCTGCTGCCCCTGGGTGTTCTTCGCCGCTGGCTTCTGCATGGCCTGCTGGCCGGCCTTGAGCAGTTGGTCGAGCAGATTGCTGGTGTTCATCGCGAACTCTCCTGAAAAATAGGCACCGGTGCATCCGACCCTGGATAACACAGGGAAATTCCGCATGCCCCTCAACCGACATCGGTTGTATTGACGAGCGTTTCTAGCAGAGTTCGCCCCAGCCAGCCGGACATATTGGTAACGCCGAATTTCATTGCAGCCGCAATCAACGCGGAGCGATATGCGCCACCATCAGTTGCACGGTTTCATTGCCACGAAACTCGTTGAGGTCGAGCTTGTAGGCCACTTCAGCCCAGCGCAAGGTTGGGTTGGGCCAGACCTCACGGTCGATGTTGAAGGCGATGCCGTCGAGTTGCACGCTGCCGCATTCGGTCTTGAGCACCAGCTTGAGGTGACGCTCACCGACGATGCGCTGATTGACGATCTGGAACACGCCATGGAACAGCGGCTCGGGGAAGTGCTGGCCCCAGGGGCCGGCGTTGCGCAGGGCGCGGGCCAGTTCCAGGTGGAACTCGGTGGCATCGAGCTGGCCGTCGGACAGCAGGCGACCGGTCAGGTCGTCTTCGCACAGCTGACGGCGCACCTCGGCGTCGAAGGCGACGGCGAACGCGCCGAAATTTTCCTGCGGCAGCGACAGCCCGGCGGCCATGGCATGCCCGCCAAACTTGCTGATCAGCCCCGGATGCTTGGCCGCCACGGCATCCAGTGCATCACGGATATGCAGCCCGGGCACCGAGCGCGCCGAGCCCTTGAGCAGGCCGTCACCGGCATCGGCAAAGGCGATGGCAGGGCGGTGATAACGCTCCTTCAGGCGCGAGGCGAGGATGCCGATCACGCCCTGGTGCCAGTCCGGCTCGAACAGGCACAAGCCGAACGGCATGTCCGCCACTGGCAGATCCTTGAGCTGGGCCAGCGCCTCGCGCTGCATACCCTGCTCGATGGCCTTGCGGTCTTGGTTGAGCTGGTCGAGTTGCACCGCCATGTCGCGAGCAAGGGCCTCGTCGTCGCACAGCAGGCATTCGATGCCCAGGCTCATGTCATCCAGACGCCCGGCCGCGTTCAGCCGTGGGCCGAGGATGAAGCCGAGGTCGGTGGAGGTGATACGGCGGTGGTCGCGCCCGGCGACTTCGAGAATTGCGCGCAGACCCGGCCGCGCCCGCCCGGCACGAATGCGCGCCAGGCCCTGATGCACCAGGATGCGGTTGTTGGCATCCAGCGGCACCACGTCGGCGACGCTACCTAGTGCCACCAGGTCGAGCAGCTCGCCCAGATTGGGCTCCGCACGACTGGCGAACCAGCCGCTGTCGCGCAGCCGCGCACGTAGCGCCAGCAGCACGTAGAACATCACGCCGACGCCGGCCATGGCCTTGCTGGGGAATTCGCAGCCTGGCTGGTTCGGGTTGACGATGGCATCAGCGGCCGGCAGTTCCGGCCCTGGCAGGTGGTGATCGGTAACCAGCACCGTCAACCCGGCGGCCTTGGCCGCCGCCACGCCATCGACGCTGGAAATGCCGTTGTCGACGGTCAGCAGCAGATCAGGCTGGCGTTCGAGGGCCACGGCGACGATCTCCGGGGTCAGGCCATAGCCGTACTCGAAGCGGTTCGGCACCAGGTAATCGACATGCGCCGCGCCGAGCAGGCGCAGGCCAAGCACCCCGACCGAACTGGCGGTGGCGCCATCGGCATCGAAGTCGCCGACGATGAGGATGCGCTGACGCTGCGCCAAGGCTTCGACCAGCAACTCGACCGCCGCGTCGATGCCCTTCAGTTGCTGGTACGGGATCAGCCGCGCCAGGCCCTTGTCCAGTTCCTCGGCGGACTGCACACCACGGGCGGCGTAGAGACGGGTCAGCAAAGGCGGCAGGCTGCCCAGATCAGGCAGTTGGGCGGGTAAGGGACGGGCTTCGATACGCATGGGACTTCTTCATGTTCGCATGGGAGTGGCTTGTCTCCCCTCTCCCATTTATGGGAGAGGGGCTGGGGGAGAGGGTTCATCCAGCAACACCGAGTCGCCGAAATCCCCCTCTCCCTAGCCCTCTCCCCGAGGGGAGAGGGAACTGAACCGTAGCCCGGATGCAATCCGGGGAATGTGCAAAACCATTTTCCCGGATTGCATCCGGGCTACGGTTTCAACGCTGACCAGCGAGCCACTCAATGGGAATCTCGTGCTGACCGCGCTCGTCGGTGACGAACAACTCGCCATCGCTGATCATCACGCTCCAGTTCAGCGAACGCGGCATGTCCAGCGCCAGGTTGGCCAATGCCTCCTGGCCAAGCGCAACCACGTTGATATTCTTCAGGCTGCGCACCGGGTCGAGGCACTTGGTCTGCCATACGCGCAGGTTGCCATAGGCCACCAGGCTGAACTTCTCGGTACGCCGCGAGCACCAGGTGATGCGCTCACTGTCGGGCTGACCCACTTCGATCCAGTGCAGCACGCGATCGTCCAGGCTCTTTTCCCACAACGCCGGCTCGTCGACGTCCGACAGGCCGCGACCGAACGCCAGTTGCTCGTGGTAGAACAGCGCATAGGCAATCAGCCGCGCGGCCAGGCGCTCTTCGGTCTCGGACGGGTGGCGAGCGACGGTGAAACGCAGGTTTTCGTAAACGCTGCGATCCATGTCGGTGAGGTTCATGTCGATCTTGTAGGTGGTCGATGGCAGGGCCATGGCGGGCTTCTTGACTGGTCGAAAGAGCGCAAGTCTAACGCGAAAGCATGGCCCCCGCCGACCTTCAACAGGTCATACGGCAGATCCTCAGTTGCTCATCAGTGTAATCGATGATCGCTTGCAGGCTGCTCAGATCGAGGTGCAAACGGCAGTAATGCTCGCCATGACGCCAGGCCAGCAGCAGTTGGTCGTCAGCCGCATAGTTCTGCTCGAAACGCCCCTCGAAAGCCGGATGCTGGCAACGAAAGCGCATCAGCGCCAGCAAGCGCTGCACCAGTGGCTGCTGCAATGCCTGCTCGGCCTCCTCAAGGCTGTAGTAATGGCGATTGACGTCGCGCGCCTCGCCGGTCTGCTCGAGCAGGTCAAAGTCGTTGCAGCCAGCCAACAGGCCAACGTAGTAAACCTGCGGGATACCCGGCACGAAGAACTGGATGGCGCGTGCGGCGATATAAGCCTCGTCATTGCGCATAAGCGCCTCGTAGAAGGTGCAGGTCAGCTGGTAGATGGCCCCGACGCTGTGCACGTTCACCGCCGAGCGACGCATGATCGGGTCGGCGCTGCGGGTCGAGACCTCGTCGATCAGGTACTGGATCTGCGCCTCGGGCAGCATGCCTTCGACATCCGGAATGCAGATGCCGTCGTGGGTATCGAGCACGGTGATCTGATTGCGCGGGCACATGCGCAACCAGTTCTTCAGATAACGGCTGCTGCCACTGAGCAATGCGTGCAGTACCAAGGGCGGCAGGGCGAAACCGTAGGGGCGCATGTGCCGCCGTGAGATGGCGTACTGGTAGCTGATGTGGTCATGCACCTCCGGCAGCATCTCGGCCTCGTACTTGGCCCCGGTTTCGCGGAACCATTCGAGGATGCGGTACACGTTCGGCTCCACCAGAAAGCAGCTGGTACCGATACGTTTGGTGGTGTAGCCGAAGGCATCCAGACGAAACAGCTTGACCCCGCGCGCCGCGAGAAAGGCCATGTACTGCTCCATCAACTGGTAGGTTTTCGGCGAGTCGTAATTGAGGTCGATCTGTCGCTCGGTGAAGGTGCACCAGACCCGACAGGTTTCACCATTGGCCAGGCGCACCTCGCGAAACGGCTCCTTTTCCTTGCGGATATGGATCTTGGCCAGGTCGTCGTGAGTGATTTCGCCGAAGCTGTCTACCTGCACGAAAAGATCCGCGTAGGGCGAGTCCTGACCATGTGCAATGAAATCGAGAAACTCCGGCGACTCGTCGGCGATATGGCTGATCACCAGATCGACGCACAGGTCGAAGCGCGCGGAGATGCGCTCGACATCCGCCCAGTCGCCGTAGCGCGGATCCACCTCCATGTGGGTGAGCGGCGAGAAGCCTCCATCGGCATTGGACGGATACAGCGGCAGGATATGCACCCCGCCAAGGGCGTCACCCAGATGCCGATCCAACAGTTGGTAAAGCTCCCCCAGGTTACGTCCCAGGCGGTCGGGATAGGTGATCAGTTGAACAGCGTTGCGCAGCGTCATGAGCCCCCCGGTATATCGATGGTCTATCAGACAGACCTAGGCCACCCTCTTTTCGTTCGTCAAGCCACCCTGCGAGATTAGCTTGCCGCGCGCCCCGCTGCCGGGACATGCGCCTCTCCCTCAAACCGGTTGGCAAATGCTGTGCAATACGGTTGTAAGCCAGCCTGACAATCCGTATAAAACGCCTCGGCCGAGCATGAGCAACAGGCCGGCCAGGGATCGTTAGCTGATAAGGAAGTCGTCGTGGAGCTGTTCGTTGGAATCATCGCTATCGTCTTTATTCTGTTCGTTCTTCACGTGTCCCATGCACCTGAAGAACCCAAGCTCGAGCTGCAGGGCGGCACAGCTCGCCTCACCCCCACCGAGGCCACTCAACTCAACCGCATATTCGTGCTGCAAGGCAGCGCCCCCGACCTCGCCATGGCGCTGGCCGCACAGCTTTGGGGCGACGCCTGGCAACTCGCCCACGTCTCACTCTGCTCAAGACTGATGCTGTTGAATCGCGAAGAAGAGGCGCTGGAGCTGCTTTGGAAACTTGACTCTTCTTACCGTGAACAGGCCCTGCAGACGATGCTGCAGGAGTTGGTGAGCAGAGGCGATGCCGGCAAGGCCCTCCAGCTGCAGAAACGTTTCGACGTCACCTGTGCCAACTCACCGCTAACGTACGGCACGCTGCTATTAGCCGAGGGCAAAACGCAAGAGGCTCGCAAAGCACTGGATGCCCTGGACCTGAATCAGCAGATCAGTGAAGGGCAACTGCTGGATCTCGCTCGCCTGCGACAGGCGTGTGACCAGCCAGAGCAGGCCGATGAAATCCTGGCCAGGGTCGAGGCACAGCTCGACAGCAATAACGAACCGGATTTCAGCTGGCGCCCACTGCTACAAACACTGGCTGATCTGCAACACTATCCACACCTGCTGCAACTTGCCCAGCGCAGCGATCTGCCCGGATACAGCGTCGTGGAGCTTCTGGCGGCCCACGGACGATACGACGAGGCACTGGAACTGCTGGCTGCGACGGATACATCGAAAGCCTACATGATCGATGCGCCGCAGCTCTTCGAGCATTTCATCGAGGCCCAACGGCCCGAACTTTTGCAGCGCCTGCTTGCAACGCAGAAGGACGGTCTGACGTCGCACCTGCTGCAGTGCCATGTCAGCTGGCATGCACGGCGTGGCGACATCACCCAGGCCCAGCAACTACTGGATCGAGAAATGCAGTGCCTGGATGTCTCGGTCCAGCACTGGCTGGTACTGAGCCTGGCCGAGGAGCACGCACAGAGCAACGCGTCATGGGCGACCAGCCTGCGGCGCCAGGCCGAGCGCCTACTCGTCGGCGAACAAGGCAAGGCCTCCTGGCCAGGCATGCGCCTTTATCATCTGCAGCACCTGCTACGTGAACAGGCCAGTCGTGCGCCTGCTCAGCGCGACAACTGGTCGTTGCGCAACTTCCTCGAAGAGGCCGAACGGCTGCACGCCGAACTCGACGCCGAGGACAGCCTGAGCGAACGCATCCTCTACAGCCAGCTACTGGATAAACTGGGTCAACCCAAGGCGGCCAGGGATTTACTGCTGCAGCTGCGCCAGCAACTGGAGGCAGGCGAGGGTATCGCGCCAGAGGACGCGCCGTATCACTACAACGAAATCATGCGGGCTCTGATCGACATGGGCGAGCTCGAGCAAGCCAGAGAAATGTTGACCCAGAAACTTGCCGAGGACGATATGAAGCAGCCGCTGATGACGGCTTATCTCGATGCCGGTCTACTGGAGGAGGCGCTCGCCTGCATCGACCTACACACGCTGATCGGCAGCTGCGGCACCTCCAACCTGCAGCGCCTGCACCAATCCATCGCGGCAGTGAAGGAGACGGATGCACAACGCTATCAGCGCCTGCAAACGCAACTGCAAGAGTGTCTGAACGACGACCAGTCCTGGCGCAGCTGGGGGCAAATTCATATCTATGGGGCAGGATGAATACCCCTCAGAGCCGCTCCAGTACCGCCTGCAACGCCTGCTCTGGTGCCTCACGCCATAGACCGTAGCTCAGCGGCAAGGTCTCCAGGCCGGCGCGCGCCAGCACCAGGTAGCGCTCCAGTTCGAGAAAGCCTTCGCCCTCCCCCGGAAAGCCGATCAGGTCGATGGCCAGGCACTTGTCGCCGCGGCGACAGAACAGATCCAGCACCTGCCCGGCCAGCGGATAGTGACTCCACACGCTGACACCCTGACTTTCGAGCGCCTGACACAGGTTCTGGCGGGCGCTTTCCACAGCCCTCGCCTGCCAACTGACAGCAGGCTTGTGCAGGAATTCCAGGTAGCGGCGCAACAGATGCGCAGCAGACGCCAGTTGCCATGCACCTGCTGCGGGTCGATGGCGAGCAAGTGGCTCTGCCCGTCCGCCATCGCTTGCAGGCTCGCTTCGTAATAGAACAGCGGGCCGCAGATCGCCTGCGAACCACCGCCCTCCAATTGCAGGCGGCCACAGTTCGGCAGCACGCCGTAGACCAATTGCAGCTCACACTGATACAGCGCCTGCGCCTCGGCCAAAGCACGCCCCAGCTCGGCCGACAGCGGCAACAGGGGTATGCCGCCGCTGGCCAGTTCCTCACACCCATCGAGCCAGGCCCAGCGGTTGGCAGGCAGCTTGCCGAGGTTGTCCAGGTCCAGGTCGCGGCTGTCGGCCAGGTAGCAGCTGCGATAGAAACCGAGAAACTGGCGGGCGTGAGGATGTTTCATCAATTACCTGCGTAGCGTGCCCAGAGTGCTTCGAACTCACGACTGTAGGCTGCCAGCAGCTGCGGATGGTCGATCACCAGCAGGTTTTCCTCGTTGCTGGTGGTGGCGCTGCGCGTCCAGTTGAAGCTGCCGTTGAGCAGCAAGCGGCCATCGAACAGGGCGAACTTGTGGTGCATGTGATAAGGCCCGGCGTCGATGCGCAGCGGCACACCCTTGTCACGCAGCCACTGGATATCGCTGCCGACATCGAACTGTTTTTCGTTGTCGGTGATCACTCGCACGGCGATGCCGCGCTCGTGACAGGCAAGGATTTCCTCACTGAGCTGATCGTCGGAGATGGTGTAGACGCAGATCTCCACGCTCTTGCGCGCCTGGCGGCACAGCTCGCGAATCTTACGCCGGCAGCTCTCGCCCGGACTGAAGTGAGCGCTGGCATGCTCCACGCGCGGCGCGCTGCCAACGCTGTCGAGGGTCTTGATCACCTGCTCAAGCCATTTCAGCGCAGGCTCGACGTTCTCCGGCTCACGCATCAACTCGCGGGCCAGGGCGAAGGCGCGGTTGCGCATGAAACGCACCTGATCGGCGCTCAGTTCACTGCCCAGTTGACGCAGCTCGTCGCGCTCCTCATTGCTCAGGCGCAGGTCGGCCAGGCTGTCGCGCAGTTGCTGATCGAGGCGATTGAAGTCCATGCAAAATCCCTTTTATCGATGATTGCGACGGCTTAATGCAGCGTAGAGAACACCGCAAAAAGCCCCCGCCAGGTGGTATTCGAAGGAAACGCCAGCACGTGGCAGCAGGCCAAAGAACCAGCCGCCGTAAAGGAAGAACACCAGCACGGCCAACAGCAGATCGAGCAAGCTGCGTTCGAACCAGGCGCGTGCCAGGAGCAGACCCCAGAAGCCGAACAACCAGCCACTGGCCCCGACATGCAGGCCGGTACGGCCGAACAGCCAGACCAGCACGCCACTGCCGAGGATGATAAAGGCGCTTGAGAAATAGAAGTCACGGCGCGAGCGCAGCAGCACCAGGCTGCCGAGCACCAGCAGACCGCTGAGGTTGCTCAGCAGATGCGCCCAGCTGCCATGCAGCCAGGGCGCAAGGAGAATGCCGGGCAGCGCCTCGATATGCCGAGGCAACAGCCCCCAGACGTTCAGGGCGCCCCCGAGGGCGCCATTGACCAGTTGCACCAGCAGCATCGCGCCGCTGATCAACAACAGCGGACGCAGCTCGATCAGCCAGCCTCGCCTCACGGCGCCTCGTTATCCGAGGCGTCGCTGCGCTGTTCCTGGCCCAGCAGCGTGCCGAGGTCACGCAGTTGGGTGGAGATTTCCAGCATGCGGTTGTGGGTGCGCAAATCGATGTCGATCTTCTTGTCCATCGCCTTGATCAGCGGCAGAAAGCTGTTTTCCAGGCTGTCGGCCAGGTTCTCGAGCAATTTTTGCGTGCCCGGTTGCGGCGGCGCTATCACCTCCACCTGCGGGCGCAGTTTGCCGAGGCTATCCAGCCCGGCCAGCAATTGCTCCCAGGGGATACCCGGCGCTTCGCTGGCCGACGTCTTGCCCGCCCCCAGACCGCGCACGCTCTCGACCAGGTCGTTGAGCTGCGCCACCACGCGTCCTCCAACGTCCGTATCGCTGCCGCCCATGGCCTTGTTACGCAGGAAGTCACGCTTGATCTGCGTCCAGCGCTCAGTCTGCTCCGGCGTCATGTTGCCACGCAGCTCGGCGAGCTTGAGCAGGTTCTCTTCGGCGCCGGTGGTGAGCAGCTGCGACTCGCCCTGGTAGTGGTCGGCAATCAGTTGCAGTAGCTCGGCATCGTTCATCACCGCGCTGATCTTCTCCGCCATCTTGTTCATGTTGCGATAGCTGCCCTGCAACTTGAACGGTGGCTCGGTGCGGTAGCTGTCGGCTTGCGCGGCGCTGACGATGTACTGCTGGTTAACCCGGCCGACCACGTCGCGAATCTGCATCAGACGCTGCAGGGTCGAGGTAATTTCGTTGATCTCAGCGGCACTGTAGGTGTGCGACAGCTCATTGGCCGAGAACGGCTTGCCCTCGGCCTTGGCGACGAAGCGATAGACATCGGCCATGTCGCGGGTAGCCAGCGGCGCCAGCACCGGGTTGGAGGTCAGACCGTTCTCGATGTAGGACAGCGCGAAGGCTTCCTGCATACCGCCCAGGGTGTCGCCAAGGTTGTAGATGTCGGCGCGGTTGGCGAGCATGTCGGGGATCTTGAACACGTCGCCGGACTCGGTGTACGGGTTGCCGCTCATCACCACGCAGAACTTCTTGCCGCGCATGTCGTAGGTCTTGGTGCGGCCCTTCCATACGCCCTCGATGCGCCGTGTGCCGTCGCACAGCGAGATGAATTTCTGCAGGAATTCCGGGTGGGTGTGCTGGATGTCGTCGACGTAGAGCATCACGTTGTTACCCATCTCCAGCGCCAGGTTGAGCTTTTCCAGTTCCTGGCGCGAAGTGGCATCTGGCGCCTGCGCCGGGTCGATGGAGCGTACCTCGTGGCCGAGTGCCGGGCCGTTGATCTTCATGAAGATCAACCCCAGGCGGTGGGCCACGTACTCCATCAGCGTGGTCTTGCCGTAGCCGGGCGGCGAGATGAGCATCAGCAGGCCCATCAGGTCGGTGCGCTTGTTCTCGCCAGCGGTCCCCATCTGCTTGGCCAGGTTGTCGCCGATAAAGCCCAGGTACACGTCGTTGATCAACTTGTTGCGCACGAAAGACGACAGCGGCCGCGGCTTGAACTCGCTCAGGCGCAGGGCCTGACGCTCGCGGTTGATCACCTCCTGGCGCAGCGTCTGGTAGCGCTGCAGTTGCGGCACGAAATGATCCAGGTGCTGCCGCAGACGGGCAAAGTAGTCGTCTATGGCCAGCAGCAGCGTGCCGTCCTGCACACGCGGATGATCGCCAAGCAGGCCGCTGACGGAAAAACGCAGGTCAACTTCGGTGAAACGCCGCGGGAATTCCTCATCCAGCAGGCTGACGGCGATCGCTTCGGGCACGTAGTCGGCCAGCTCGGCCATGCTGGCGTCCTGCGCGCACAGGCCGTCGAACCAGGTCTGCGCCAGCGACCAGCGCTGCACCGGGCGGCCGCGCAGGTTGTTCAGCGCCTCGCGGTAGTCGTCCCAGACATGGCTGGCTTGCATGCGCTGCTGCAGGCTATCGAGCAGTTGCCGGGCGTACTTGCTGAAGGTGAACTCGATGGGCTTGGCTGCCAGCTCTTCGACCAGATAGGCCGCAGCTGCCTGGCGCTGCGCCGCGGTCACGGCCAGCGGGTGCTGGGCGAGGAAACGCTGCATCGCCGCATCGATCTCTTCCTGCAGACGCAGCACGCCATCCTCGCTGCCGAACATCTGCCGCAGGTGCAGGCTGCTGCGCGCACGCTCGGGCCACAGCTCGGCCTCGATGTCCGCCCCCCAGCGGTTCCAGAACAGCGCGGCGAAACCCCGCGCGGCCGGCGCATAGCGCAGCAGTCCGGCGCTTTCGCGCAGCGGCAGCAACTGGATGAGGATCAGCGCCGCATCGTGGTCGTGGATGCCCTTCTCGTAAGCATCCTTGTAGCGCGGCGCAGCGAAGTCGCGGATCAGCCGGGTCAGGTCATCGGGTTGCGCCAGATGGGTCTTGAGCAGATCCAGGCTCAGTCCTTCACGCCCGCCCAGAGCCGCGTCCAGCACCAGCCCCGCCAGGTATTCAGCGCGGTACAGCGAAGGCGACTCGGACTCCAGCGAGACCTGCCAGTAATCGCGCAGGCCTTCCAGCGTCTCGTCGCGCAGCGGTTCGAGGAAATCGGTGCCGGTCAGGTGCAGATACAGCGCATCGCCGCGCGGCATCAGGGTCAGGTCGAGTTCCTGAGTGTTGACGCTGAAGCGGTGACGCGGCCCGAGCTTGATGACGTTGCCGCCCTCTTCGAACAGCTCGCTCTTGTCGCGCAGGGCACGTACCGCCTGGTCGCGTGCAGCCTTCAGACGCGCTTCTACGTCATCGGCCTTGACACTGTCCTTGAGCTCACGCAGGCGCTCGGCCATCTCGCGCAGCTTGAGAATCAGCGGGTCGGCGGCGAAGAAGGCGTTGAGCTCTTCCATCTGGGTCAGGCGTGCGGTGCGCCGGACGAGGCTGTCGAGGATACGCTGGGCGGCATCGAGCACGCCCTGGGCGCGGCGCTGACGCTCGTCGAGCAGGCTCTGCTTGTGCGCCTCGAAGGTTTCCAGCAGCTCTTCGCGCTTGCCGAGGATATCGCTGAGGAACTGCTCCTGGTCACCGAACTGGCTTTCCAGTTCTTCCAGTTGCACCAGCAGGCGCGACAGCTGTTCGTCGCACTTCTCCGGGTCCTGAGCCAACGCCAGGGCATTGGTGATGCCCTGGCCGAACAGTTTGAACTGGGCGCCGAACTGCGCCACCGTCTCGGCCGAGCCCAGGCCCTTGCGCCGTTGCTCGGCACGCGCCTTGGCCTGGTTGAGCCGGGCGTATACCTCGGAAATCGATTCGACAATGGCGGTACGCTGGGTAGCGTCATCGATCTTCAGCGACGCCATCAGGCTCGACAGCATGTCGAGGTTGCCGGCCATCTCCTGCATCTCGACCAGCGGCTCATTGAGCTGGGTGACGGTATCGGCCTTCTGCGCCAGGCCGTCCAGCTCTCCGAGGCGCTGCACATAGGGTTGCAGCGCCGCATCACTGGCGAGGAAGGTCGAGGTAGCGCCGGCCACTCGCTCCTGTGCTTCGAGCAGTTCGGTTTCCATGGCGTCGATACGCGCCACGTCGATATAGCGGTAGTCGCGGATGGTCAGCAACTGACCACGCTGCGCGGTGATGGTATTGAGCGCCTCGACGAAATGCTGCACCTCGTCCCAGCTGTCGACCAGCAAGCCCGACAGTAGCGCCTTCTGCCGCGACTCGGCCTCGGCCATGGCCCGGCTGGACTGCTGGCGAATGCTCTCGACCTTCTCGAACTCATCCAATACCAGCTCGGAAGTAGAAGCCACTTCGCGCAGCAGCGGCGCCAGCTCGGCGCACTGGGCGTCGCCCAGCCAGTGATAGATGTCGAACAAACGGCGAGTGTTCTGGCACAGCTGGGTGTAACGCGCCACCGACACTTCGCGGCTGTCGATCTCGCGACTGAGATTGAGCAGGTCGGACACACCACGCACCAGCTCGGCATTGCCGATACGCCCGAAGAAACCGCTGCGCGCCGGCTGGCGAGCGGCGTAGTCCTCGCTCTCGAACGGCGTTTGCCAGATCTGCATCGGGTGGATGCGAGTCGGCTCGCTGCCCTCGGCGGAGAAGATCACCATGCGCCCGTCCTCCAGACGTGCGTAGCCGTGACCGAAGATGGGGTTGTGCAACTGGCGATTGATCATGTTGTAGGTGAACAGCGCCGCGCGACCTTCTTCCGGGTGATAGAAGATGTACTGCACGTCTTCGCCGTTGGGCGAGCGCACCGAGCGCTTGAAGCGCATACCGACCATCGACTGCTCGAAGGTCTTGTGCTCGCCGTTCTGCAGGTAATAACCACCGGGGAAGATGATGCCGTGGTCTTCCGGCAACTGCACGCAGGCCAGGCCGATGGCGTCGATGCGCTCGACCTGATTGGTCAGGCTGTTGAATACCAGGTAGCGCCACTGTTCCTCGCGGTACGGCAGGATCTTCAGCAGGATCAGGCTGCCCAGGCGGGCGTATTCGATCTGCGCGTCGTCGAGCGACTGGGTCTTGTCGACCACGGCTTCGCGGTAGATACCCTGGCCGTCCTGGGTATTGTTCTCGACCTTGATGGTCAGATCGCCGCCGACGGTCTCGACGAATACACTGTCGAGGATGTTCACGTGCGGATGGCGGCCCATGACCACCATCTCGCGGGTGGTCTTCTGCCACTCGAAGTCGAACGGCGCCGGCAACGCGATATCGCGCTCACCGCGGTTGTCGATGTAGCGGACGTCCTTGCCGTCGGTGGAGATCGACCAGCGGAACACGCGGATGTCGGTGATTCGCTCACCGATCTGGAAACTCGCCAGCAGCTTGCCGTCACGGATGGCCAGCTGCAGCAGACGGGTGTTCTTGTAGTAGGTGTACAGCTCGTTGAAATCGGCGACGAAACTGGCCTGAGCCAGGAAGCTGCCCTCCAGCGGCACTGACTCGGCATCGAAGCCGTCAGGGGTTTCCACCAGGCGGTAGAGGGAGAACACGTCGGCGACGCTGGTTTCCTTCTTCAGCCCCAGGAACACGTTGTAGCCGAACAGCAGGCATTCACCGACCTGGACGATATCGCGGGCGATGCAGTTGTTCTCGGTGCGGATACGCACCCGACCGATAGCCTCCATGGCGCTGCTGCCGAACTCGGCCAGACGCTGACCATTGAGCGTCTCGGTCAAACTGCGCAGGCGCTGACCCTGCTCCTGCAGGCGCCGCTGCAGCACCTCGTAGGCACCGCCTTCGGCGACAGCCTTGTCCAATACGTCCTGTGTGTGTGCGTCCGACATCGTGTTCTTCCTGGATATTCGGCATCGAGCACCCTCGCCCGATCAGCAGGGCAAGGGTCTGGAAAATGCGTGGGAGGTTCGCGGCTAAAGCCCCTCCCACAAGGCTCGGCATGCTGTGGCCGGTAGGGTGGACAACGCTCTTTTTGTCCGCCGCTCGTGTCGCCAGTGGTGGGCTGAAGCCCACCCTACAGGCAACGCGCTCAGGCCTGATCAGGCCCTGCGCTTGGTGCGGCCACCGGCGCTGCGGGCGCTGCCTTGCCGGCCAGCAAGCGCGACAGCACGTCCTGCACCACCGGGCTCTTGCCCACCACACCTTCGATGGCCTTGCCCACCGACAACGACTTGGCGAACGAATTGAAGAAATCGCCTTCGCCACCGACGATCTCGATCTTCGCCTTGGCCAGCGCGGTAGCCAGCACCTCGGCCTGATCCTTGGCGATGTCCTTGTTCGCAGCGATGGCGGCCATGGCCTCCTCGAAGCTCTTCTCCAGCTGCATGCGGAACTCTTCGTGCTGGCGAGCGTTGTCGCTGAGCGAATCCAGCGCGCCGAACTTCTTGCCCAGACCTTCCGCTTCGGCGTTCAGACGCTCCAGCAGTACCTGCGCTTCGGCCATACCCAGATCCTGAGTGGCCTTGGCCTTGGCGGTGCCAAGCTGCTCTTCGCCGCGCGCCTGGGCGCCGAGTTTCTCTTCCAGCACCTTGGCGTCGGCCAGGCCGTCTTTTTCCTTGGCAGCTGCTTGCGCTTCGGTGACACGCGCTTGTGCCAGCCCTTTCTCCTGCTCGCCCTTGGCTTCGGCGATCAGGCGCTCGGCCTGCACGCGAGCCTCAGCCAGGCCTTCCTTCTCCTTGGCCGCGGCGGTGACTTCACGCACACGCGCATCGGCCAGGCCAGGTGCGGCGCGTTCGGCTTCGATACCTTCGGCCAGTTTCTTCTTGGCTTCGGCGCTCTTGGCCGCTGCTTCCAGCTCGGCCTGAGCCAGGTTGTTGATTTCCACAGCCTTGTGCTTGGAGCGGGTTTCGTCGGCTTCGGCCTGCTTGACCTGGCGCACCAGCTCCTGCTCGGCTTCGGCCTGGGCGTTGAGCACGGTGACCTGCTTCAGGCGCTCGGCCTCGGACACTTCACGCACTTCCTTGATGCGCTCTTCTTCCTGCGCCACGGTCTTCTCGACCGCGACACGCTCGCGCACAACGGCGGCGATGTTCTTGCGCTCTTCTTCCAGCGCTTTTTCTTTCTCGATGCGCTGCAGCTCGACCTCGCGCTCGCGGGAGACCACTTCCAGGTCCTTGGCGCGGGTAACCTTTTCCACCTCGATGACCACGGCACGCTGGCGGTTCTGCTGCGCCACTTCCACTTCGCGCTGGTGATTCTCGGCGCGGATGTCCAGCTCCTGCTGGGTCTGGATGCGGGCCTGCTCGGCCTTCAGGCGCTCTTCCTCGCGTACCTTGAGGGTTTCTGCTTCCTCACGGGCACGGATGGTCTCGATCTCGCGCTTCTGCCGCGCTTCGGCATCGGCCTGCTGACGCTCCAGCGAGAGGGTCGCTTCGCGGGTTTCGACGTTCTTCTTCTTGATCGCCAGCTCTTCGTTGCGCTCCAGTTCGTTGGTGATGACGTTTTGCGCAGCGGTCAGCTCAGTGATCTTGCGGATACCTTCGGCGTCGAGAATGTTGCTCGGGTCCAGCGAGTGCTTGGCCGTCTGCTCCAGGTAATCGATAGCCACGTCTTCGAGCACGTAACCGTTCAGATCATTGCCAATCACTTCGACGATACGATCACGGAAGTCCTGACGATTCTCGAACAGCTGGACGAAATCGAACTGCTTGCCGACAGTCTTCAGCGCTTCGGAGAACTTGGCGTTGAACAGTTCGTTGACCGCTGCGCGGTCGGAGGCACGCTCCACGCCAATGGCCTTGGCCACCTTGAGCACGTCTTCCTGGGTCTCGTTGACACGCAGGTAGAAGGCCACGGTGATATCGGCACGCATGTTGTCGCGGCAGATCAGACCATCCTTGGCGCGGCGGTCGACTTCCAGGGTAATCAGGGAGATCTTCATGAACTCCTTGAGGTGGATCACCGGGTATACCAGCGAGCCGGTGAAGTGCACCTTGGGCGTCGAGCTCATGTCGTTGACGATCAGCGCCGTGCCTTGCGGAACCTTGATGTAGAAGGCCTTGAACAAGGCGATCAGGGCAATGATGAAGAGGACGACCAGCCCTGCCCCGACGATGAAGGGAATGACGTTTTCCATTACAGCTCTACTCCTTTGCTAGTTGTGCAGGCAGGTTCGGCCACACCTAGGCTGCCTACCCTCTGTTACGTACGGATTGTCGGCAGAGGCTAGACGCCTCGAAATTCTTCTTCGGTAATGATGCGGTAGGCGTGCTCGGCCGCCAGATATTCCAGCAGTACCACTCGGTCGCCACGCTTGAAGCCCAGCGCCTCGTCGGCGCGTACGCGCAGAATCAGCCCGGCGCCGCCGTCCTCCAGCACCGCCTCGCCGTGGTTGGCGGTGACCCGGCCGCTGCGCACCACCGCTACCTGGCCCAGCACCGATTTGCTGCTGATCGCCTCGACCTTGTGAAACAGCGGTCTTAGCGGCCGGCAGATCGCCGCGCACAGAGGCGCTGCCACCACGAAGGCTCCAGCGATCACCACCAGCCCCAGCGGATAACGCAGGATGCCCAACGGCAGGTGATGCAGCAGCCATAGCTCGATGAAGTAGCAGGCGAACCAGGCAAAGAAGAACAGCAGCGTCAGCACCAGCGTGACCGGCACACCGTCGAGTTTGAGCTTGTAGAGCAGGCCGGCGAGGCCTTCGGTCTGGCCGCTGCCTTCCATCATCGAATCGGCCTCGACGTCGAGCAAATCGACCTCGAGCAGACCGGCGGCGACGACCAACCAGTAGATGACCGCCACGCACAGCAGGAAGCTGTAGATGGCGGTGGGGAATGACAGAGCTGTCTGCAGGAAGAGTTCCATTTTTTCCTTTCCCTAAAGTAGGGAAACGGGGCGCGAACGCCCCGCATCATTCAAGCCTTAGACTTGTCCTTCAGCCTGGCCAGCACGCTGTCGGCGCTGGCGTTGTCGGCCTTGATGCCGGCAGCACGCAGTTTGGCTTCCAGCGAATCGTGCGGCGCACTGGTGGCAGCCAGTTCAGCCGAGGCCTCCATCTTCGCCGCACGCTCGGCCTGCTTCTGCTTGATGCGCTCGAGCGACTCGACCGCCGTCTGCAGCTTGGCTTGCGAGCCGCCGTAACGCTGGGCTACAGCCATTTGCGCCTTCTGCACGCTTTCGGTGGCCTTGACCGTATCCACCTGCTGCTTGAGGCGCTTTATGTTGCCCTCGGCCTGGGTCACGGCCTTGCGCAGCTGGGCTACGCTGGCGGCGAAGCCTTCAGCCTGCTCACGTTCGCTGGCCTGCTCGATTTCCAGGTTGGCGATCTTCTCAGCGACTTCCTTGGCCAGGGTTTCGTTGCCTGCATCCAGTGCCTTCAGCGCGTACTGTTCGTACTCGGCAATGCTCGCCGCGCTCTTGTTCACCTTGTCGCTGGCCAGCTTCTGCTTGGCCATGATCTCGGCCAGCGCTTCCTTGGACTTGCGCAGCTCGACATCAGCGTCGCGGATTTCCTGATCGAGGATACGCAGGGCCTGACTATCGACCACCGCCTCACCCACTTCATTGGCGCCGCCACGCAGCGCCGTCAGCATTTTGCTCCAGACATTCATCGTCTTCTCTCCTCTCAGGCGCCGGACTTGAGGAAGCCTTCATAGGCTTCGGTGGCCTTGATCACGTTGTCCGCCAGCAACTCGATTTCGAACACCACATCGGACAAGGTCGAGGACGAGCTCAACGCGCCGAACATGGTGTAGCAATCGCGCCCGTCGACCATTTTCTCCAGGCCGATGGACGACAGCGGGAACAGCTTGTGGGTACGCAGTACTTCTTCGTTGAAGGTCGCCGCATCCTTGACGTCCGCCGCCGGCCAGAGCAGCGCCTCGACGATGATCTGCTCACCGAATACAGCGATGAACAACGGCAGGTCGCCGTACTCGCGCATGGTGATGTGCAGGCTGGCATCGGCACCTTGAATCAGCTCGATACTGGCCTGAGCGCTTTGGAACAGTTCCGTTGCCGCCAGCGCTTCATGCAGCGCCTGGGCGGTCCAAACTTGAGGCATGCTCATACCCTCCTCCTTCTCCATCGAAGCCAGCAGTGACTGTGGCTGGCGCAGTTTGCGCTCGAACGCGACCAACAACGGCGCATGCTCGGGCAAGATCCAGACTTCCTTCTTGACCAACCCCTGCTCACGCAGACGCTGACGATAAAGACGCTGGTAATGGGCTGATGATTTGTTGTCCATGAGACGCAGACTAGACCCTTACATGTGAACATGTAAAGAACTCACATGTGATAAATGTGATGCCGTTCGTCAGACGAGCGCGCAGGCGTCATCCTCGGCGCAAGGCAACCGAAAAGCGGGCTGGAATGGGAAGAAGAGAGGCAGGCACCTGGGCTCATCCATGATTCGGCTAAAACGCATCCATTCGCGAAGTGTCGAATTAAACCCCAGGTACCTTCGTTGCGCACGCAAAAAAGCGCTAACCGGGTCTCAGTTATGACCGCCAACCCGAGAGACAGACAGTGCCATGAATAAACTCCCGCCCGCAGTACGCCAGCTCGTGCATGCAGGCCAACGCCAGGCCGCCATCGACCTGCTGAGCGAATACCTGGCCAACGATCAGCAGGAAGCCGAACGTCGCATCGATCAATACCTGGAAGACGATCCCCCCGTGCATCTGCGCGGCGCAGGCGTCGTGCGAGCCAGTCGCCTGAACGCACTGATCTGGCTGACCCTGATCATTCTGATGGCGCTGCTGGCACTGATCTTCGCCCTCTGAGCCAGCCACAAACGAAACCGGCGCCACAAGGGCGCCGGTCTCATCGAAGCAGAACACCTCAGAGCGGTTTGCCGCGATTACCGTGAGCCGCGACGAACTGCTGCACAGTCTTCAGGTCGTTAGCCAGCACCGTGCAGCGCTCCTCGCGCTGGAACAGATCGGTCAGGTGCGCCGGCAATGCAGGGACCGCATCGATGCCGGCCTTTTCCACCGCCTCGGGGAATTTGACCGGATGCGCGGTACCCAGCACCACCATCGGCGTCGCCAGGCTGCGACGGCACTCACGCGCGGCGCGCACACCAATGGCAGTGTGCGGATCGAGCAGTTCGCCGCATTCCTTGTACACCTCGGTGATGGTTTCGCAGGTCTGCTCGTCATCCACCGCCAGCGAATCGAACAGCTTGCGCGCTTCGGTCCAGCGATCTTCGTCGACACTGAAACCGCCGCCCTGCTTGAAGCTGTCCATGAGGCTGGCGATGGCTGCACCGTTGCGACCGTGCAGGTCGAACAGCAGGCGCTCGAAGTTGGACGAGACCATGATGTCCATCGACGGCGACAGCGTTGCGTGCAGGGTTTCCTTGACGTACTGATTGCCGCTCATGAAGCGGTGCAGGATGTCGTTGCGGTTGGTGGCGACGATCAACTGGCTGATCGGCAGGCCCATGTTGCGCGCCAGGTAACCAGCAAAGATGTCGCCGAAGTTGCCGGTCGGCACCGAGAACGCGATGGAACGCGCCGGGCCGCCGAGCTGCAGCGCGGCATGGAAGTAGTAAACGATCTGGGCCATGATCCGCGCCCAGTTGATCGAATTGACCGCTACCAGGCGCGTGCCCTTGAGGAAGCCCTGATCAGCGAAGCTGGCCTTGACCATCTCCTGGCAGTCGTCGAAGTTGCCTTCGATGGCAATATTGTGGATGTTCTCACCGAGAATGGTGGTCATCTGCCGGCGCTGCACCTCGGACACACGGTTGTGCGGGTGCATGATGAAGATGTCGACGTTATCGCAGGCCTTGCAGCCTTCGATGGCCGCCGAGCCGGTGTCACCGGAGGTGGCACCCATGATCACCACGCGCTCGCCACGCTTGGCCAATACGTGATCGAGCAGGCGGCCGAGCAGTTGCAGGGCGAAATCCTTGAACGCCAGGGTCGGACCATGGAACAGCTCCAGCACCCACTCGTTGCCGTTCAACTGACGCAGCGGCGCAACGGCGTTGTGCTCGAATACACCGTAGGTTTCTTCGAGGATCTTCTTGAAATCGGCATCAGCGATGGAGCCGGCAACGAACGGGCGCATCACCCGGAAGGCCAGCTCGTGGTACGGCAGACCAGCCCAGGAAGCGATTTCCTCGACGGTGAAACGCGGCAGATTCTCCGGCACGTAGAGGCCGCCATCACTGGCCAGGCCAGCCAGCAGCACGTCTTCGAAATTCAGGGCCGGCGCCTGGCCGCGGGTACTGATATAGCGCATGGGATAAACCTTCGTTCGACTGCACCCGCAGGCCTGCGCCTGCGGGTGGACACGGGATTAGTTGAGCTGTTCGACGCGCAGACGCATGACCGGCGAGGTCACGCCATCCAGCGCTTCCATGGCGGCGATGGCCTCGATGATACGCGCCTCGACCACGCGGTGGGTCACGAGGATCATCGGCACCAGGCCGTCCTGCTCTTCGACCTCCTTCTGCATGATCGACTCGATGTTGATACCGCGCTCCGAGAGGATGCTCGCCACCTGAGCCAGCACACCCGGATGATCCTTGGCCTGGATGCGCAGGTAATAAGCGCTTTCGCACTCGGCAATAGGCAGGATCGGGTGATCGGACAGCGAGTCTGGCTGGAAGGCCAGGTGCGGCACGCGGTTGGTCGGGTCGGTGGTCAACGCACGCACCACGTCCACCAGATCGGCAACCACTGCCGAAGCAGTCGGCTCCATGCCAGCACCAGCACCGTAGTACAGGGTGCTGCCAACCGCATCGCCATTGACCATTACCGCATTCATCACGCCATTGACGTTGGCGATCAGACGGTCGGCCGGGATCAGCGTCGGATGCACGCGCAGCTCGATGCCGGCCTCGGTGCGACGAGCGACGCCCAGGTGCTTGATGCGATAGCCCAACGCCTCGGCATAATTCACGTCAGCCGTGGTCAGCTTGGTGATGCCTTCGGTGTAGGCCTTGTCGAACTGCAGCGGAATGCCAAAGGCGATGGACGCCAGGATGGTCAGCTTGTGCGCGGCATCGATACCTTCGACGTCGAAGGTCGGATCGGCTTCGGCATAACCCAGCGCCTGCGCTTCCTTGAGCACGTCCTCGAAGGCACGGCCCTTCTCACGCATCTCGGTGAGGATGAAGTTACCGGTACCATTGATGATGCCGGCCAGCCAGTTGATGCGGTTGGCCGACAGGCCTTCGCGGATAGCCTTGATCACCGGAATACCGCCAGCCACGGCAGCTTCGAACGCGACGATAACGCCCTTCTCACGTGCCTTGGCGAAGATCTCATTACCGTGCACAGCGATCAGCGCCTTGTTGGCGGTGACCACATGCTTGCCATTCTCGATGGCCTTGAGCACCAGCTCCTTGGCCAGGGTATAGCCACCGATCAGCTCGATGACGATATCGATCTCGGGGTTGTTGACCAGCTCGAACACATCGCTGGTCATGGTAATGCCGGTGGTGTCGTACTGAGGCTTGGGCGAGCGAATGGCGATCTGGGCAATCTCGATGCCGCGACCGGCGCGCCGAGTAATCTCCTCGGCATTGCGCTTGAGTACATTCAACGTACCGCCACCGACGGTGCCCAACCCACAGATGCCTACTTTGACCGGCTTCACACTCAATTCCCCATCAGCACTGCACGAAACGGCCGGAGCATGCCCCGGCCGCAGATAAAGAGCCGCACCTTACGAAGCGGCTGTTTGTTAGTCAATCCGCACTCAGTCGTTTGACTCCAAAGCTATTTTGGCCAACTGCGGCGCCGGCTGGTAACCCGGAATCATCTTGCCGTTGGCCAGGACGATGGCCGGCGTGCCGTTGACCCCAATCATCTGACCAAGCTGATATTGCTTGGCCACTGGGTTATCGCAAGTAGCGTCAGCAACGCTCTGGCGAGTCTTGGCGCGATTCATCGCGTCCTGCTGATCCTTGGCGCACCAGACGCTGACCAGCTCCTTGGCCGCCGGGCTGTTCAGGCCCTGGCGCGGGAAGGCGACATAACGCACTTCGACGCCCAGACGGTTGAGCTCCGGCACCTCACTGTGCAGCTTCTGGCAGTAACCGCAGTCGGTATCGGTGAAGACGGTGATATGGGTCTTCGGCGCCTTCGGCGCAAACACCACCATCTCCTTGGCCGGAATGGCGTTGATCTGCTTTGCCACCGCACGGCTTTCTTCGATCTCGGTCAGGTTCACAGCCTTGCCGTCCTTGACCTGGAACAGGTAGCCCTGGATCAGGAACTGACCATCGGCACTGGTGTAGAGCTGACGCCCTCCCTCCAGTTGAACCTGATAGATACCGGTCATAGGGCTCTCGGCAATGGCCTCGATAGGCAGGTTGGCGTCGAGCGATTTGAGCGACTGACGAATGACCTGATCGGGGTCGGCAGCCAGAGCGACGCTACTGCCCAGCGCGAGCGCCAGAGCAAGGGAAATACGGGTCAGGGACATGAACACTCCTGTCGAAAGACGGACCGGTGAAAATCGCCACAGCCTACCACAGATGGCGCCCCAGGCAGCTGATCAGGTGCACACAGCGCACCGACCTGCCGGCGAAACACTCAATATCCGCGACGAGCGCCAGAGCAAACATCGACCCGCGCCGCGCTTATGCCAATAAGCGCAAGGTGGTATAGCTAAATCTTCCATGTATTTATCTTGCGCACTAATGTTTTGCACAATATGGTTCACCTCATGGAAACGGTTAGCGCACAAAATGTTAGCAAGCCAATCCATCCCTAACTCACCGACAAGGATCAATGCCATGACTATCGAAAACGTTCTCTACCGTGCAACCGCTGAAGCCTTTGGTGGCCGTGAAGGCCGCGCTGTGTCCTCCGACGGCATCCTCGACATCGCCCTGACCACCCCGAAAGAACTCGGCGGCGCCGGCGGTAGCGGCACCAACCCGGAGCAGCTGTTCGCTGCCGGCTATTCCGCCTGCTTCCTCGGCGCCCTGAAATTCGTCGCCGCCCGCGACAAGCTGAGCATCCCGGCTGACACCTTCATCGAAGGCACCGTCGGCATCGGCGCCATCCCCACCGGCTTCGGCATCGAAGTGGAACTGCGCATCAGCCTGCCTGGCCTGGCCCCGGAAGCCGCACAAACCCTGGTGGATCGCGCGCACATCGTCTGCCCGTACTCCAATGCCACCCGCGGAAACATCGACGTCACTTTGACCATCATCTGACAGATAGCAGCCAGCGCTCGCGGCCAGAGCCCGAGCGCGGTGCCAAGAGGAGAACCACCATGAAAACCCGCACCCTGTTCGCCACCGCACTGACCGCCATCGCCCTCAGCGCGTCACTCACCACCCTCGCCCACAGCGCCGAGGCCACGCCCTACCGCTACGGCCAGAACCTGGATATCGTCAAAGTGATTTCCATCGACGTGCCTAACACCCCGCAGTGCGAAGTGGTCACGGCAACGATGACCTACCGCAACAGCGCGGGTGACGTGGAAGTGCTCGGCTACGAACAGCTCTCCAGCGCCTGCACCAGCCAGAGCTGATGATCACGACCCGCTCGCCGGGCGAGACAACTGAAAAAACAAACCCCGCCACCGGCAACGGTGACGGGGTTTCGTTCATGAATACTCAACCGCGCGGATGGTGCTGCGCATGCAGCTCCTGCAGGCGGGCACGCGCGATATGGGTATAGATCTGCGTGGTAGACAGGTCGCTATGCCCCAGCAGCATTTGCACCACACGCAGGTCGGCACCGTGATTGAGCAAATGCGTGGCGAAGGCGTGGCGCAGCGTGTGCGGTGACAACGCCTTGCTGATACCCGCAACCTGCGCCTGATGCTTGATGCGATGCCAGAAGGTCTGCCGGGTCATCTGTTCGCCGCGCAGACTGGGAAACAGCACATCGCTGGGTTTACCACCCAACAACAGCGGGCGTGCTTCGCGCATGTAGCGCTCGATCCAGGCGATGGCCTCTTCACCCAGCGGCACCAGGCGCTCCTTGCTGCCCTTACCGAACACCCGCAGTACCCCCTGGCGCAGATTGACCTGCTCCAGCGTCAGCCCCACTAGCTCACTGACACGCAAACCGCAGGCGTAGAGCACCTCGAGCATGGCGCGATCACGCAGACCGATGGGGTCATCCAGATCCGGTGCCTGCAGCAGCGCTTCGACATCCGCTTCGGACAATGACTTGGGCAGCGGCCGGCCGATCTGCGGCAACTCGATCTGCAGCGTCGGGTCTTCGTTGATCAGCGTCTCACGCAGTAAAAAACGGTAGAAGCCGCGCACACCGGAGAGAAAGCGCGCCGTGGAGCGCGCCTGATAGCCCTGCTCGAGACGCCAGGCCAGGTGATCGAGAATGGCGTCGCGACCGATATGCTGCAGCGCCAGGCCACGCCCATCGAGCCAGCCATTGAAATGCTCAAGATCACTGCGATAGGCGGCCTGAGTATGGGCGGAAAGCCCTTTTTCCAACCATAACGCTTCGAGAAAGCGCTCGATCAGAGGGTGAGTCAGCGCAGGCATCGATTGACCTTCAATTACAGGGTAGGCAAGTGTTCCACAGCCAACACCCGACGCACCAGTAGACCGGCCTGACGATCAGCGGCCCTCGCCCACGGCCGGCAAATGGCTAGCTAGAGAATCCCGGCAGTACCGGCACCGGCTTCTGCTGATCATCGACGGCGACAAAGCTGAAACTGCCGCTGATCGCCCGCTCGCGCCCTTCCTGATACAGCCCCTCGACGAATACTTCGACTTCCACCTTGAGGCTGGTATTGCCCACCTTGATCACCCGCCCAACCAACTCGACGATGGAGCCCGCCGGTATCGCGTGTTTGAAATCGATGCGATCGCTGGAAACGGTGACCAGCGGCAGACGGCAGAACCGCGTAGCAGCGATGAACGACACTTCGTCCATCCAGGCCAGCGCGGTGCCGCCGAAGAGGGTGTTGTGATGATTGGTGGTCGGCGGAAACACCGCCTTGGTCACGCGGGTTTCCGACAGCGCGATGCGTCGCTGGATCTCTTGCTCTCTCGGGGTCATCTCACTGCCACTCATGATTACTGCAAGCCAGAAACGACAAAAGCAGCCCTTAGGCTGCTTTTGTCAGAGAAGCGTCCGAACTTAGGACAGCTTTTCCTTGATGCGTGCGGCTTTGCCGGACAGATCGCGGAGGTAGTACAGCTTGGCTTTGCGCACGTCACCGCGACGCTTGACTGCCAGGCTGTCAACCAGCGGGCTGTAGGTCTGGAAGGTACGCTCAACGCCAACACCGCTGGAAATCTTGCGCACGGTGAAGGCGCTGTTCAGGCCGCGGTTACGCTTGGCGATAACGACGCCTTCAAAGGCCTGCAGACGCTGACGGTCGCCTTCCTTTACTTTCACTTGTACGACTACGGTGTCGCCCGGTGCGAAAGTCGGGATTTCTTTGTTCATCTGCTCAGCTTCGAGCATCTGGATAATCTTGTTGGTCATGCTGCGCTCCTAAGACAAGCCTCCCGGCCCATCATCGATACGTTAACTATCGTCCCGCTGGCGGATGTATTCCTCCAGCAGCTTCTTCTCTTCTCCAGAAAGCGAGCGGCTATCCAGAAGATCAGCGCGACGTTCCCAGGTCCGACCAAGGGACTGCTGCAAACGCCAGCGCCGGATGTGTTCGTGGTTGCCACTAAGCAACACTTCGGGAACACGTTTATCCGCATACACCTCCGGGCGGGTGTAGTGCGGGCAGTCGAGCAGGCCATCCGTAAAGGAGTCCTCCTCGGCCGAATCGGCATGACCCAATGCACCAGGCAAAAGGCGCGTCACCGCGTCGATCAGCACCATGGCCGGCAGCTCACCGCCAGACAGGACGTAATCACCAATCGACCATTCCTCATCGACATGCGCCTCAATGAAACGCTCGTCGATGCCTTCATAACGACCGGCGATCAGGATCAGTGCATCCTCCTGCGCCAGCTCGCGGACCGCCGCCTGATTCAGGCTACGGCCCTGCGGCGATAGGTAGATCACCTTCGCCGTCTCTCCCGCGGCTTGCTTGGCACTGGCCAAGGCATCCTCGAGAGGCTTGATTTTCATCACCATTCCCGGACCACCGCCGAAAGGGCGGTCATCCACCGTGTGGTGACGATCAGTCGTGTAGTCTCGCGGGTTCCAGCAATTGAGCTTTAGCAGCTCCTGCTTGACCGCTCGACTGGTGATGCCGTACTCGCCGATGGCGGCAAACATTTCCGGGAACAGGGTGATGACTTCTACGCGCATGAGCCTTAGAAATCCGCATCCCAGTCGACCCGCATCTCGCCAGCTGCCAGGTCAATCGAAAGCACGCACTGCCCCGTGTAGGGCAACAGACGCTCGCGATCATCCAGACTGCCCGCGCAGGGCTTGACCACCATCACATCGTTGGCACCGGTCTCGAACAAGTGGTCGACCACACCGAGCAGTTGCTCTGCCTGATCAATGACCTTCAAGCCCTGTAACTGGTACCAGTAGAACTCACCATCTTCCAGCTCTGGCAGCTCGCTACGCGGCACGCAGATCTCGAAACCGGCGTAGGTACGCGCAATTTCGCGATCATCCAGACCTTTCAACTTGGCTACCAGCACCTTGCCCTGAAGGCGGCCGCTGGCCAGTTCCACTTTCTTTACCTCACCGTCACGCTTGAGCGTCCAGTTGCGGTAATCGAGCACGTTATCGATGGGATCGGTAAAGGAGTACACCTTCACTTCACCCTTGACGCCGTGCACCGAAACAATCTTGCCGAGAACGATCAAATCCTCGGCGACGGCCGGCGTCGTACTCATAAAGGTGCTTAGGCAGCAGCCTTGGCAGCTTCCTTGAGCAGCTGAGCAACACGCTCAGACGGCTGAGCGCCCTGGCCCAGCCAGTAGGTCGCACGCTCTTGGTCGACGGAAAGACGCACTTCGCCACCAGCAGCGATCGGGTTGAAGAAACCGATACGCTCAACGAAACGACCATCGCGCGCATTGCGGCTGTTGGTCACGGTCAGGTGGTAGAAGGGGCGCTTTTTGGAGCCGCCACGAGCAAGACGGATGGTTACCATGTGAACATCGTTCCTGTAGTCGGTGCTAACTTGAGGCACACATTAAAAATGGGCCTAGGCCCGAAAGGCCGCATATTTTAAGGATTATGCGGCGGTTTGCAAATCTCTTTTTCCGGACGGCCATCGGCCGGGGTACAGGCCTCAGAATTTCGGCATTCCGCCGGCACCTGGAAGCATGCCACCCATACCGCGCATCATCTTGGCCATACCGCCCTTGGCGGTGAATTTCTTCATCATCTTCTGCATCTGCTTGTGCTGCTTGATCAAGCGACCGATGTCCTGCACCTGGGTACCGGAGCCCATAGCGATGCGGCGCTTGCGCGAGCCGCTGATGATGTCGGGATCGCGGCGCTCGGCCGGCGTCATCGAGTTGATGATCGCCTCCATCTGCTTGAACTGCTTCTCGGCTGCGCCCTGAGCGCTGCCCATCTGCGACAGGTTGACGCCACCGATGGACGGCAGCTTGTCCATCAGGCCGCCGAGGCCGCCCATGTTCTTCATCTGCTGCAGCTGATCACGGAAGTCTTCGAGATCGAAGCCCTTGCCCTTCTTCAGCTTCTTGGTGAGTTTCTCGGCCTTCTCGCGATCGAGGGTCTGCTCGGCCTGCTCGATCAGGCTGAGCACATCGCCCATGCCGAGAATGCGCGAGGCGATACGGTCCGGGTGGAAGGGCTCGAGCGCGTCGCTCTTCTCACCCATACCGATGAACTTGATCGGCTTGCCGGTGATGTGGCGCACGGACAAGGCAGCGCCACCACGCGCATCACCGTCGACCTTGGTCAGCACTACACCGGTCAGCGGCAACGCCTCGCCGAACGCCTTGGCGGTGTTAGCGGCGTCCTGGCCGGTCATGGCGTCGACCACGAACAGCGTTTCGACCGGTTTGACGGCTGCGTGCAGCGCCTGGATCTCGGCCATCATCTCGGCATCAACGGCCAGGCGACCGGCGGTATCGAGGATGACCACATCGATGAACTTCAGCTTGGCTTCGCGAATCGCTGCGTTGGCGATATCCACCGGCTTCTGGCTGGCATCGGAGGGGAAGAAGGTCACCCCGAGATCGCCCGCCAGGGTTTCCAGCTGCTTGATCGCCGCCGGGCGATAGACGTCAGCCGACACCAGCAGCACCGACTTCTTCTTGCGCTCCTTGAGGAACTTGGCCAGCTTGCCAGCGGTGGTGGTCTTGCCCGCGCCCTGCAGGCCGGCCATCAGCACCACGGCAGGTGGAGCCGCATTGAGCGACAGGTCTTCGTTGGCCGCGCCCATCAGCTCTTCGAGCTCGGCGCGGACGATCTTCACGAAAGCCTGGCCCGGCGTCAGGCTCTTGGAGACTTCGGTGCCGACGGCGCGATCCTTGACCTTGCCGACGAAGTCCTTGACCACCGGCAGAGCCACGTCGGCCTCGAGCAGGGCCATGCGCACTTCGCGCAGCGTATCCTTGATGTTGTCTTCGGTCAGCTTGGCCTTGCCCGTGACATTACGCAGCGTCTGGGACAGGCGATCGGTAAGATTTTCGAACATGCGCGTTCCTTTGATAGGTGCGACCCGGCGCGCCGGGTGTGCGACAGGCGGCGGATTATAGCGAAGTCGCCGAGCTGCCGACACCGCCGGCAGTCTTTCGTGCTGACGCCCTTCTGTGCCACACTCAGCGCCTTTCGGGCTCGCCTTACACGGATTTATGCACCCTCTGTTGCCCAGCCTCGCCGCCGCACTCCTCTACGCTGGCGCCGCCGCTTACCAAGGACTGCGCCTTACGCAGCGCAGCATCCCCGACAAACGCCTGCTGGCGTCGCTTGGTGCGCTCGCCTTGTGCCTGCATGTCGTCAGCCTGTTCTTCCAGCTGTATGACGTACACGGCCTCAACCTGGACTTTTTCAATGCGGCCAGCCTGATCGCCTGCGCGGTCATCGGCCTGATTCTGTTGGCCTGCCTGCGCATACCGGTGGAAAACCTGCTGCTACTCCTGTTCCCGCTCGGCACGCTGACCGTACTGGCAGCGCAGTTCATGCCCAGCGGCACCATCAATCCGATCAACGAGCACCCTGGCATCCTCGCCCATATCCTGCTCTCGATCCTGGCCTACGGCATGCTCACCATCGCCGTGTTCCAGTCGATCCTGTTGCTGCTGCAGGACCATCAGCTCAAGCACAAGCACCCGTCCGGGCTGATCCGCAACTTTCCACCGCTGCAGACCATGGAGAGCCTGCTGTTCGGCTTCCTCTTCGCCGGCTGGCTGCTCTTGTCGTTGTCGCTGCTGTCCGGCGCGCTGTACATCGACGACCTGTTCGCTCAGCACCTGGCACACAAGACCATTCTTTCCTGCTTCGCCTGGGTGGTTTTCGCTGTGCTGCTGTGGGGGCGTCACCAGCTCGGCTGGCGCGGCCACAAGGCCATTCGCTGGACCCTCGCCGGGTTCTGCCTGCTGATGCTGGCCTATTTCGGCAGCAAGCTGGTACGCGAATTCATCCTGCACATCTGAGGCAGACCTCGTGGACGACCTACATTCGAGCTACCTGCTCGGCCTGCTGATTTTCCTCATTCTCTGCTCGGCGTTCTTCTCCAGCTCCGAGACCGGCATGCTCAGCCTCAACCGCTACCGGCTCAAGCACCTGGCCAAGGAAGGGCACAGCGGCGCCAAGCGCGTCATTCGCCTGCTGGATCGCCCGGATCGCCTGCTCGGCACCATCCTGGTCGGCAACAACGTGGTCAACATTCTCGCCGCCTCCATCGCCACGGTGCTGGCGGTGGACATGTGGGGTGAAGCCGGTATCGCCATTGCCACGGCAGGCCTGACCATCATCGTGCTGATCTTCGGCGAAATCACGCCCAAGACCCTGGCTGCACTGCGCCCGGAACTGGTGGCCTTCCCCGCCAGTCGCCTGCTCAGCCTGCTGCTGCGCGTACTCTACCCGGTGGTGTGGCTGACCAGCGTGATCAGCAACGGTCTGCTGCGCCTGCTCGGCATCGATCCGTCGCAGCGCGCCAGCGACAGTCTTTCCACCGAGGAGCTGCGCAGCGTGGTGCGTGAGTCCGGCTCAGAACTGCCGACGAACCGCCAGAGCATGCTGCTGAGCATCCTCGACCTCGAACGGGTCACGGTCGACGACATCATGATCCCGCGTAACGAAGTGACCGGCATCGACCTCGACGACGACCTGGAAATCATCATCGGTCAGTTACGTAGCACCTCGCACACGCGCCTGCCGGTGTTTCGTGGCGACATCAACCAGATCGAAGGCGTGGTGCACATGCGCCAGATCGCCCGCCTGCTGAGCCACAACCAGCTGACCAAGGACGCGTTGCTGGCAGCCTGCAACGAGCCTTATTTCATCCCGGAAAACACGCCCCTGGCGACCCAGCTGATCAACTTCCAGAAGCACAAGCGGCGCATCGGCATCGTCGTCGACGAATATGGCGACGTGATAGGCATCGTCACTCTGGAAGATATTCTCGAAGAGATCGTCGGTGACTTCAGCAACCAGGACAGCCTGCGCAGCCCCGATATCCACCCGCAGGAAGATGGCACCCTGGTCATCGACGGCGCCGCCTACATTCGCGAAGTGAACAAGACCCTCGGCTGGCATCTGCCCAGCGACGGCCCCAAGACCCTCAACGGCCTGATCACCGAAGCCCTGGAGAGCATCCCGGACAGCAGCGTCTGCCTGAAGATCGGCCCCTATCGCCTGGAGATTCTCCAGGCAGCGGAGAACCGGGTGAAGAGCGTGCGCGTCTGGCAGGTGGCAAAGGTCAAAGCGGACGAAGCAGCTCCGGAGTGAGGCGTTCGGCCAGGCCTGCAGCCCATTGCCGATAGCCCAATGCCGACGGGTGATAGCCATCCTCGGCCAGATAATGCGCCTCGAACGGCATGTCCAGCACGCAGTGCAGCACGCCCAGCCGCTGCGCCAGACTCTGCAACTCACGATCCAGCAAGCTGGCCCGCCAGCCCATCAACTGCCGCAACAACCACGGCAAGGCGCTGAAATGCTGCAACGGCGGCACGCCGCTGAACACCACGCGACAGCCCCGCTCGCCCAATACATCTGCCATCGCGGCGAGCGCCTGCAGCCAGCGCTTGCTCGGGGTGAGGTGCGTGGTGTCATTGACGCCGAATACCAGCAGCGCCAGGTCGGCCGGCTCCGCCAATGCCAGCGGCAACAGGCATTCATGCGCCTCGGAGGCGGTGATGCCATTCTCGCCACAGGCGCGCCAGCGCACCGGCCGCCCCAGGCGCTCGGCCAGGGCGACTGCCAGACAATTCGCCAGGGACTGATCGAAGTGCGTGACACCAACGCCCGCCACGGTCGACTCACCGATCAGCAGCAGGCGTAACGGCTCACCCGGTAAATGCGCGGCAGCGGTGCCGCTTGGCTCGCCCTGCGCAACCGGCAGACGCAATGCCGTGCGCCGGGTGTGCAGGGCCAGAGGCAGCGCCAATGGCAGCAGTGGCACGGTCGCCAGCCACCACAGCGCATGCCGACTCACAACTGGACGCGAACCGCTTGCGCGCTGCGCAGCGCCTTGGCGCGAGCAGCCTCGATGGACTCGTCACGCGCCAGGGCCACACCCATGCGGCGCTGGCCTTTGACTTCGGGTTTGCCGAACAGGCGCAGCGCCGTGTCTTGCTCGCTCAGCGCGGCGCCAAGGTTGGCGAAGCTGGCCTGCTGCGAATTGCCCTCCACCAGAATCACCGCCGACGCCGACGGCCCCATCTGGCGGATCACTGGAATCGGCAGGCCGAGAATGGCGCGGGCATGCAGGGCGAACTCGGACAGCTCTTGGGAGATCAGCGTCACCAGGCCGGTGTCGTGCGGGCGCGGCGAGACTTCGCTGAACCATACCTGGTCGCCCTTGACGAACAGCTCGACGCCGAACAGGCCACGTCCGCCCAGCGCCTCGGTCACCGCCAGCGCCACGCGCTCGGACTCGGCCAGCGCCTTCGGGCTCATCGGCTGCGGCTGCCACGACTCCTGATAGTCACCATTCTCCTGGCGGTGACCAATCGGCGCGCAGAAGCTGGTGCCACCGACATGACGTACGGTGAGCAGGGTGATTTCGTAGTCGAAGTCGATGAAGCCCTCGACGATCACCCGCCCCTTGCCGGCACGCCCTCCTTCCTGGGCGTAGTCCCAGGCGCGCTGCAGGTCGGCGTCGCTCTTGAGCACGCTCTGGCCCTTGCCGGAAGAGCTCATGATCGGCTTGACCACGCAGGGGTAGCCGACGGACTTCACCGCTGCGGCGTAGTCCTCGAAGGTGTCGGAGAAATGGTACGGCGAGGTGGGCAGGCCCAGCTCCTCGGCCGCCAGACGACGAATGCCTTCGCGGTTCATGGTCAGTTGCGCGGCACGCGCGGTCGGCACCACGTTGAAGCCTTCGGCCTCCAGCTCGACCAGGGTGGCAGTGGCGATGGCTTCAATTTCCGGGACGATGTAGTGCGGCTGCTCCTTCTCGATCACTGCACGCAACGCTGCGCCATCGAGCATGTCGATGACGTGGCTACGATGTGCCACCTGCATGGCCGGCGCATTGGCGTAACGGTCGACACCGATGACTTCGCAGCCCAGGCGCTGCAACTCGATCACCACTTCCTTGCCGAGCTCGCCGCAGCCACACAGCAGCACACGGGTCGCGGAGGACGACAGAGGGGTTCCAATACGGGGCATGAGTGTTCCTCGAACAGTGAATCAGGAAGAAGTCATTAGCAGACCCGAAGCGCGGGCGCGCTCCAGGCAAAGTTGCAGCACCTCACGGCGCTCGGCATTGTCCATGCGGCCCCAGCGGGTGATTTCGGCGACGGTGCGCTGACAACCGATGCAGACATCCTGCTCGTCCAGCGCGCAGACATGCACGCAGGGCGAACGCACCGGCTTTTCTACATCATTCATCGTCATCAGGTACCAGGTCACGAGAATAGCGCTGCGCATTATGAACGTAATGAGCGGCACTGGCCTCCAGCATCTTCTTCTGCGCCTCGGTCAGTTCGCGCACCACCTTGCCGGGGCTGCCCATGACCAGGCTGCCATCGGGGATCACCTTGCCCTCGGGGATCAGGCTGTTGGCGCCGATGATGCAGTACTTGCCGATCTTGGCGCCGTTGAGGATCACCGCGTTGATGCCGATCAGGCTGTAATCATCCACCGTGCAGCCGTGCATCATCACGTTGTGGCCGACGGTGACGCCCTTGCCCAGGGTCAGCGGAAAACCCATGTCGGTATGCATGACGCTGCCGTCCTGCACATTGCTGTTCTCGCCGATATGGATCAGTTCATTATCGCCGCGCAGCACGGCACCGAACCAGACGCTGGCACCGGCCTCCAGGCGAACCTTGCCGATCAGATCGGCGCTTGGCGCGACCCAGCTCTCGGGATGGGCGTCGACACGGGAGCTTCCCAGGCGGTATTTCATGCTCGTCAGTCCTCGGCGCTATCAGCGCAGGTGTATGAAGTGTTCGGGTGGCTGGTGCAGGGCGATCTGCGCATCGTCGAAGATCAGGTTGACCAGCTCCACCACCATGATCGCGGTCAGGCCCCAGATGCGGTATTCGCCATAGGTGTAGGACGGCACATACCAGCTCTGCCCGAGGTAGTCGATACGATGGGTCACTTCGCGCGGGTCGCTGCGGAAGAACTCCAGCGGCACCGAAAATACCGAGGCAATCTCCGCATCATTGGCCTTGTATTCGACGTAATCAGGCACCAACCCGACGTAGGGCGTGACCTGAATGCCGTGTCGCGACACCAGGCTGCTGAGCGGCCCGACCACCTCGACCAGTCCCGGCGGCAGACCGATCTCCTCCTCGGCCTCACGCAGCGCGGTATCCACCAGATCGCGATCTTCAGGGTCGCGCCGGCCACCAGGAAAGGCAACCTCGCCGCCGTGGGTCGACAAACCGCTGGCGCGCAGAGTCAACACCAGCTCAGGTTCATCACTGCGGGTAATCGGGACCAGCACGGCCGCCTCGGGGAAGCTGCGCTCGGTCTCCAGAGGACGCGGGCTGTAGCCGCGCACACGATGGAGCAACTCGTCCAGCATGGGCATACTCGGAGTCTTGTTTTGCCAGGCATCATGGCATGAAAGCAGCCGGCCGCCCAACCCCGGCGACAGGACAAGCCGACCTCGATGCCAGGCTTGCCGGCCAAGACGCAGGCCGCCAAGATAGTCCCAGACAAAGAGGAACGGGCATGAAATTCTGCAGCCAGTGCGGCAACCCCGTGACCCGCATGATCCCGGCCGGCGACAACCGCATGCGCCATGTCTGCGCTCACTGCGCCACCGTGCATTACGAAAACCCGCGCATCGTCGCCGGCTGCCTGCCCGTATGGCGTGACCAGGTGCTGCTGTGCCGACGCGCCATCGAGCCACGCCGTGGCTATTGGACATTACCTGCAGGCTTCATGGAAAACGGCGAGACCATCGAGCAGGCCGCCGCCCGCGAAACCCTGGAAGAGGCCTGCGCCCGCGTGCGCGATCTTAGCCTCTATACCCTGTTCGACCTGCCGCATATCAGCCAGGTGTACATGATGTTTCGCGCCGAGCTGGTCGATCTGGATTTCGCCGTAGGCGAAGAGAGCCTGGAGGTGCGACTGTTTGCAGAAAGCGAAATCCCCTGGTCAGAGCTGGCTTTCCCGACCATAGGCCGTACCTTAGAATGCTTCTTCGCCGACCGTCGGCAGAATCTCTTTCCGGTACGCAATGAGCCACTCGAAGCGCTGCGTGCCCATTACACACCCCGTTGACCCTGCGGATGTTCCCGATGCGTTGGTTGTTTCCCCTGCTTTGCCTGACTCTCAGCTTCAACGCCCTGGCCAGCGCCACGCCAGCGACCAGCAGCCGCACCGTGGACAAGGTGCTGGTGCTCAAGTCGGAGCGCAAACTGCATCTGCAGCAACGCGGCGAGACCATCAAGTCGTACCGCATTTCGCTGGGCAAACAGCCCAATGGCGCCAAGCAACGCGAAGGCGACCTACGCACGCCGGAAGGCTTCTACTGGATCGATTGGCGCAAGCCGAGCGACAAGTACCAGCTGTCGCTGCATATCTCCTACCCCAACGCTCGCGACCTGGCCAAGGCCAAGGAAGCCGGGGTGCCACCGGGCAGCATGATCATGATCCACGGCACGCCGCTGGATGAGGAATACCCGGAGTGGTTCTTCCACACCCTGGACTGGACAGAAGGCTGCATCGCCATGAAGAACGACGACATGCGCGAGGTATGGAGCCTGGTCAAGGATGGAACGCTGATCGAAATCAGGCCCTGAGCCAAACATCGAGACAGGTGCCGACGCACCCAACCTGTAGGAGCGAACCCGTGCCGCGCTGAGGCGAAAAGCTTCGCCCCGAGGCGGGGCTCCTACGAGGGGCTGCGTTGAAGGGGTTATCTGAAGCGATTCAGAACTGCAGATCGGACAAACGCCAGACGTCGAAAGCCGGCGTTTCGTAGGGATGACTCTTCTTCAGTGCCTTCACGGCATCGTGGATCAACTCGTCGGCGACGACCATTTCCACCTTCCACTCGACAACCTGCTCGATGCTGCCGACCTGACCGATAAACGGCTGGCTACCGTCCAGGGCGCGGAACTGACCTTGGCCCAACACCTGCCAGCAGCAGTTGTCGTAAAGCCCGATGCGCCCGCCGCCGGCTGCAAACACCGCCTTTTTCACCGGCTCCAGATGGGCTTCCGGCACGTAGAAACACAGTTTGTACATCAAGTTCTCCGCAGATGGGCAACCGAACAACAGACAAGCCATGACACCAATATGATGTCATTTCGCCATGGAGTTGTCTTGAGATCGCCCGCACAATTCCATACGCAGCATTAAAACGATTCGCTGCTTTCGACTCAGGCGACGGGCGTGGCGTTCTCAGCGACCGCTGAAAAAGCGCCGCCATTTGTCGGCCAGACCGGTGGCCGGCGGGCTGTGACTGCCATCGCAGTAGGGCAGGCTTGCGGATCGGCTACAGCGGCACAACAGCAGACGCTGCTCACGCTCGGGGCGCAACTCCAGAGACTGCTGACAGTCGGGTGTGCAGTTGGGCACTTCTGCGGAGTGCCCGCAGCGGCATAGGCGATGGGTTTCACCGGGTTTGACCAGGCGAACTTCGGGGAGGATGGGGAGAGGATCATCGGCCATGGCTGGGCCTATGTAGCCCGGATGAAATCCGGGTTAGTGGTGTGATGGAAACTGCCCCGGATTGCATCCGGGCTACGGACTCCACGATCAGCTCCCTCTACCATTTATGGGAGAGGGCTGGGGAGAGGGTTCGATATTGGCCATAACGCCCTCTCCCGCCCTTCGGGCACCCCGCTCCGCGCCCCGGCCTGATCGCTTCGCGATCAGGCGCTCATCGGCGCAGGAAGCAGTGCTTCCAAAGCGCGCCTCTTCGCCCCATAAATGGGAGAGGGTCATCAGAAGGCCGCTACGCGGCCGCTTTTAGTCCACCCACACTCGGGCGTTGCGGAACATGCGCATCCAGCCGCCGTCTTCCTGCCACTCGTCCGGGCGCCAGGAGTTCTGTACGGCGCGGAACACCCGTTCCGGGTGCGGCATCATGATGGTCACGCGACCGTCGCGGCTGGTCAGGCCGGTGATGCCACGCGGCGAACCGTTAGGGTTGGCCGGGTAGGCTTCGGTGACCTTGCCGTGGTTGTCCACGTAACGCAGGGCCACGGTACCGGACAAGTCGGCCTCCAGCAGCGCCTCCTCGCTTTCGAACTCGGCATGACCCTCGCCGTGGGCGATGGCGATCGGCATGCGCGAACCGGCCATGCCCTGCAGGAAGATCGATGCCGACTCCTGGATCTGCACCATGGCCACGCGCGCTTCGAACTGCTCGGAGCGGTTGCGCACGAAGTGCGGCCAGAACTCGGTGCCAGGGATCAGCTCATGCAGGTTGCTCATCATCTGGCAGCCGTTGCACACGCCGAGGGCGAAGCTGTCGCGACGTTCGAAGAAGCCTTGGAAGGCATCGCGGGCGCGAGCGTTGAACAGCACCGACTTGGCCCAACCTTCACCGGCGCCGAGTACGTCGCCGTAGGAGAAGCCGCCGCAAGCCACCAGGCCTTTGAACTCTTCCAGGCTGACGCGACCGGCGAGGATGTCACTCATATGCACGTCGATGGCGGAGAAACCGGCGCGGTCGAACGCGGCAGCCATTTCCACCTGGCCGTTGACGCCCTGCTCACGCAGGATCGCCACCTGCGGACGTACGCCCTTCTTGATGTAAGGCGCAGCGATGTCCTGGTTGACGTCGAAGCCGAGCTTGACCGACAGGCCGGGATTGTCTTCTTCCAACAGCAGGTCGAACTCCTGATCCGCGCCCTGCGCATTATCGCGCAGACGCTGGATGCGGTAGCTGGTCTCGGCCCACTGACGCTGCAGCAGACGGCGCTCACCGGCGAACACCGGTTCGCCATTGAAGCTGATGCTGACCTCGCCGTTGTTCACGGCCTGGCCAATCACGGCCACGCAGTCGTCCAGACCGGCGGCGCTGAACTGCGCCAGCACTTCCGGAGTGGCGTCCTGGCGCACCTGGATCACCGCACCCAGCTCTTCGTTGAACAGCACCGCTGGCAGCTCGGAGCTGTCATCAGCCAGCGCGTCGAGGTTCAGCGACAGACCGCAATGACCAGCGAAGGCCATTTCCAGCACGGTGGTCAGCAGACCGCCGTCGGAACGGTCGTGGTAAGCCAGCAGGTGGCCGTCGGCATTCAGTCCCTGGATCACGGCGAAGAAGGCCTTGAGGTCTTCGGCGTCGTCGAGGTCCGGCACCTGCTGGCCGATCTGCGCATAGACCTGCGCCAGGATCGAGGCGCCCATGCGGTTCTGACCACGGCCAAGGTCGATCAGGATCAGGTCGGTCTCGCCCTTGTCCATGCGCAGTTGCGGGGTCAGGGTCTGACGGATGTCCTGCACCGGAGCGAAGCCGGTGATCACCAGCGACAACGGCGCGGTCACGCTCTTGTCGACGCCTTCATCCTGCCAGCGGGTTTTCATGGACATGGAGTCCTTGCCCACCGGAATGGTAATGCCCAGCGCCGGGCACAGCTCCATGCCGACAGCCTTGACGGTGTCATACAGGCGGGCGTCTTCGCCCGGGTGGCCGGCAGCCGCCATCCAGTTGGCCGACAGTTTGATGTCGGAGATTTTCTCGATGCGTGCAGCGGCCAGGTTGGTAACGGTCTCACCCACCGCCATGCGCCCGGAAGCCGGTGCGTCGAGCAGCGCCAGCGGCGTGCGCTCGCCCATGGCCATGGCTTCACCGGTGTAGACGTCGAAGCTGGTGGCGGTAACGGCGCAGTCGGCCACCGGCACCTGCCACGGACCGACCATCTGGTCGCGAGCAACCAGACCGGTGATGGTGCGGTCGCCGATGGTGATCAGGAAGCTCTTGCTGGCCACGGCCGGGTGATGCAGCACACGACCCAGGGCTTCTTCGATATCGACGCTGGCGGCGCTGAAATCATCGCCCTGCTCGGCTTCGCGGCTGACACTGCGGTGCATGCGCGGCGGTTTGCCCAGCAGCACTTCCAACGGCATGTCCACCGGGGTGTTGCTAAAGTGGCTGTCGGTCACTGTCAGGTGCGGCTCTGCAGTGGCCTCGCCGACTACAGCGAACGGGCAGCGCTCACGCTCGCAGATGGCCTTGAAACGCTCGAAGTCGGCCGCATCGACGGACAGGACGTAACGCTCCTGCGACTCGTTGCACCAGATTTCGTGCGGAGCCATACCCGGCTCATCGTTGGGCACGTTACGCAGCTCGAAACGGCCACCGCGACCGCCGTCGTTGATCAGTTCCGGCAGGGCATTGGAGATACCACCGGCGCCGACGTCGTGGATGAACTTGATCGGGTTGGCCTCGCCCAGCTGCCAGCAGCGGTCGATGACCTCCTGGCAACGGCGTTCCATTTCCGGGTTCTCGCGCTGCACCGAGGCAAAATCCAGATCGGCCGAGCTGGCACCGGTGGCCATCGACGAGGCGGCGCCGCCGCCCAGGCCGATGAGCATGGCCGGGCCGCCGAGCACGATCAGCTTGGCGCCGACCGAGATCTCGCCCTTCTGTACGTGGTTCTCGCGGATGTTGCCGAGACCGCCGGCGAGCATGATCGGCTTGTGGTAGCCACGCACTTCCTCACCGCGCGGGCTGCTGACAGCCTGCTCGAAGGTACGGAAGTAGCCATTGAGTGCCGGACGACCGAACTCGTTGTTGAACGCGGCGCCGCCCAGCGGGCCTTCGATCATGATGTCCAGCGCGCTGACGATGCGCTCGGGCTTGCCGTAGGGCTTTTCCCAGGGCTGGAGGAAATCGGGGATATTCAGGTTGGAGACCGAGAAACCAGTCAGGCCGGCCTTCGGTTTGGCGCCACGGCCGGTAGCGCCTTCGTCACGAATCTCACCACCGGAGCCGGTGGAGGCGCCCGGGAACGGTGCAATGGCGGTCGGGTGGTTGTGCGTCTCCACCTTCATCAGGATATGCACCGGCTCGACGCTCGCACCGTACTCGCGGGTGTCCGGATTGGGGAAGAAACGCCCGGCGGTGAAGCCTTCGATGACCGAGGCGTTGTCCTTGTAGGCGCTCAGCACGCCTTCGCTATGCATCTGGTAGGTGTTCTTGATCATGCCGAACAGCGACTTGTCCTGGCTCTCGCCGTCGATGTCCCAACTGGCATTGAAGATCTTGTGGCGGCAGTGCTCGGAGTTGGCCTGGGCGAACATCATCAGTTCGATGTCGTGCGGATTGCGCCCCAGGTCATTAAAGCTCTTCACCAGGTAGTCGATTTCGTCCTCGGCCAGGGCCAGGCCCAGATCCTGGTTGGCCTGCTCCAGCGCGGCACGGCCACCACCGAGCACGTCCACGGCGGTCAGCGGCTTGGGCTCGGCATGGCTGAACAGCGCGGCAGCGTCCTCAAGGGCGCTCAGCACCAGCTGGGTCATGCGGTCATGCAGCAGGGCGGCGACGGCAGCGCTGTCGGCTTCGCTCAGTTCGCCGCTGACGTAATAGGCGATACCGCGCTCCAGGCGCTGGACCTTGGCCAGGCCGCAGTTACGGGCGATGTCGCTGGCCTTGCTCGACCAGGGCGAAATGGTGCCGAAACGCGGAATGGTCAGGAACAGTTTGCCGCTGGGCTCCTGCACCGGCACGCTCGGGCCGTACTTGAGCAGCCGCGCCAGCACTTGTTCTTCATCGGCGTTGAGTACGCCCGTCACATCGGCGAAATGCGCGAACTCGGCGTACAGCCCGGTCACGGCCGGCACCTTGCTGGTCAGTTGCTCAAGCAATTTGCCGTGGCGGAAAGCGGAAAGGGCGGGAGCGCCGCGCAGAATCAACATCGTCGGAACAGCCTCTGGGAAGGGGTGTGCTGGAGGCCGGGCATTCTACCCTAAAGCGTTGGCCCGCGGCACCTGTAGCCTGGCGCTTAAAGGACGAACGCGTACTAGCAGAGAAGCGAAGCGCTGTCGAGATATGGCACCGCCTGCGCTTTGCGTATACTGCGCCGATGTTTGCACGACCTGCGATACGCATGCGTTGCGCCACAGGGCTGTTGGCGATTGGAACCCTCCTGATGCTTGCTGGCTGTGGCGAAGACCCCAAGCCCAGCGTACTCGAGCAGGCAAAGGCGGAGGGTGAGCTGCGCGTGGTCACTCGTAACAGCCCCGCCACCTACTTCCAGGACCGCAACGGCGCCACCGGTTTCGAATATGAACTGGCCAAGCGCTTCGCCACCGATCTCGGCCTGGAACTGAAGATCGAAACCGCAGACAACCTCGACAGTCTGTTTTCCAGCCTCGACCTCGCCAACGGCCCGGTCATGGCTGCCGCCGGCCTGGTGGATACGCCACAGCGCCAGCGCCAGGCACGCTTCTCGATTCCCTATCTGGAAGTCACGCCACAGGTCATCTACCGCCAGGGCGAGAGCCGGCCGACCAAACCCGAAGACCTGGTCGGCAAACGCATTCTGGTGCTGGCCGGCAGCAGCCATGCCGAACAGCTGGCCGCCCTCAAGCTGGAACAGCCGGAGCTGGAGTTCGAGGTATCCGACGCCGTCGAGGTGGTCGACCTGCTGCGCATGGTCGATGAAGGACAGATCGACCTGACCCTGGTCGACTCCAACGAGCTGGCGATGAACCAGGTGTACTTTCCCAATGTGCGGGTGGCCTTCGACCTGGGCGACACCAACACCATGCGCTGGGCGGTAGCCGCTGGCGAGGATGACAGCCTGCTGGTGGAGATCGACGCCTTCCTCGAACGCTCGGAGGCTAACGGCACCCTGCAGCGCCTGAAGGAACGCTACTACGGCCATGTCGACGTGCTCGGCTATGTCGGTGCTTACACCTTCGCGCAGCACCTGCAGCAGCGCCTGCCGCGCTACGAGAAGATGTTCCGCCAGGCCGGTCACGCCAATCAGGTCGACTGGCGCCTGCTCGCCGCCATGGGCTATCAGGAGTCGCTGTGGCAACCCAACGCCACGTCCAAGACTGGCGTACGCGGCCTGATGATGCTGACCCAGCGCACCGCCCAGTCGGTCGGTGTCTCCAACCGTCTCGACCCTAAACAGAGCATCGACGGCGGTGCCCGCTACTTCATCCAGGTTCACCAGCAACTGCCGGAAGGCATCGTCGAGCCGGATCGCACCTGGTTCGCCCTGGCCGCCTACAACGTCGGCGGTGGCCACCTAGAAGACGCGCGCAAGCTGACCGAAGCCGAAGGGCTGGACCCGAACAAGTGGGCCGATGTGCAGAAGATCCTGCCGCGTCTGGCGCAAAAGCAGTGGTACAGCAAGACCCGCTACGGCTATGCGCGCGGCGGCGAGCCGGTGCACTTCGTGCGCAACATCCGTCGTTACTACGACATTCTCACCTGGGTCACCCAGCCGCAGCTGGAAGGCACGCAAGTGGCCGAGAGCGGTATTCACCTGCCCGGCATCGACAAGCGCAAGCCCGAAGAAGAAACCCCGCCGCTCTGAGCGGTCAGAGCAAACTCTGACTCCCCACCGCACAGCGGCTGATCGCCTGCCGCGCCTGTGGCAAGCCTTTGAGGCGCGTGGCGCACTGCGCCTGACTCGATATCCGCTCGACCTGCAGATTGGCCTGCTCGTCGATGCTGATCAGATAGGGATGGTTGTAACGCGCACGGTCGTTCCAGGCGCTGAAGCGCTGGGTGCTGAACACGCAGCGATAGTCCAGATGCCCGGTAAAGCCCTGAAAACGATCACGCATGAAGATGTGGTGATAACGCTGCCAGTCGCGATCACGCTGACCGATACGCACGGCCTCCTGACACTCTTCGAGCGTGGTGATCTGCGGCTCGTGCAGAAAAATGCTCTGCGCCAGGTTGGAGCCGCCCAACTGCACGCTGGCGACCAGATACACCTCTGACTGACCAGCGAACGCAGGCGCCGCCAGGAGCGCCAGAAGACTCAACATCCGTTTATTCATGCTCATTCCCTGTAATAACGCTCAGCCTCGCCGAGCCTTGAAGAAATCTTTCAGCAGCGCCCCGCTCTCCTCGGCCAGCAAGCCACCCTCCACCCGCACGCGGTGGTTGAGAAAGCCCTGGTCGAAGAATTGCCCCTGACTGATCGCCACTCCCGCACGCGGCTCGCTGGCGGCGTAAACCACACGAGCGATGCGTGCATGCACGATCAAACCCGCGCACATGCTGCAGGGCTCCAGCGTGACGTAGAGAGTGCTGCCTGGCAGTCGATAGTTCTGCACACTTTCCGCTGCCGCGCGGATCGCCACCATCTCGGCATGGGCGCTGGGGTCGTGACGCAGAATCGGGCAGTTGAAGCCCTGCCCGACCACTTCGCCATCCTGCACCAGCACGGCGCCGACCGGCACCTCGCCCTGCTCCGCGCCCAGGCGTGCCTGCGCCAGCGCCAGGCGCATGAAGTGCTCGTCACGCGAGCGGTCGATGATCTGCGGTCGTTTCATTGCATCAATCCGAAGGGTGACCGCCTGCCAGGCGGACCTGAAAACGGCGCCTACCCTACACCACTTCGATGGCCGCCATCAGCCCCGTTTCCATATGGTCGATCACGTGGCAATGGAACATCCACACACCAGGATTATCGGCAACGAAGGCGATGCGCGCGGTCTCGTTCTTGCCCAGCAGATAGGTGTCGGTGAAATATGGAATGATCTTGCGCCGGTCCGAGCTCAGCACCTTGAAGGTCATGCCGTGCAGATGGACCGGATGCTGATACTGCGCCATGTTGCGCAGCACGAAAACGTAGTGGCCGTCTTTCTTCAACGTGGCGATCGGACGATCGGCGCAGGTCTTGTCATTGATGTCCCAGGCCTGGCCGTTGATCTGCCAGTACTTGTAGCGACCGGCGGCCTCATCGGCAGGCGAAGCCAGCGCGGCGGCCCACTCGAAGTTGAAACGCAGCGTCTCGGCGCGGGCCAGGTCCGGTTCGGCGACGGGGTTGGCCGGCAGAGGCGGTGGCCAGTCGCCTGCGACTTCGCTACTGGCGACACCTTTCAGGGTGGCCAGGCGCAGCGGCCCGTTGCGTAGCGACAATTCCTCGCCGGCTGCCGGCACCTTCAGCGCCAGGTCGATGCGCATGCCAGGCCCCAGCCAGTATTCCTTACCCAGCGGCCGCGGCTGCACCGGATTGCCGTCCAGGGCATAGATGCGCGCCTCCCCGCCCGGCAGGTTGAGACGGTAGGTGATGGTATTGTCGACATTGATCAGGCGCAGGCGCACCACCTGCCCTTCCGGCAGTTCGAGCGTTGGATTCGGCTCACCATTGATGGTCGTCAGCCGCCCGCGAGTTCCCTCGCGCGCTGCCTGACGCGGCACTAGAAAGTCGGTGAAGGCGCCCTGCTCGTCGATATGCCAGGTCTTCAGGCTTAGCGTGCGCTCATGGAGGAAGCCCGTCGGCTCACGCTCCTCGATGATCAGCGGCCCGACCAGGCCGCGCCCCAGTTGCTCGGCGCTGGTGGTGTGCGGGTGATACCAGAAGCTGCCGGCGTCATGGCAGATGAAGTCGTAGTCGAAGTATTCACCCGGCAGCACCGGCGCCTGGGAGACGTAGGGCACGCCGTCCATCTCCAGCGGCAGACGAATGCCATGCCAGTGGATGGTGCTCTGCTGCTCCAGCTTGTTGATGAAGCGCACCCGCAGGCGCTCGCCCTGGCGGCAGCGCAACTCGAACCCGGGCGCCTGGCCGCCATAGCCCCAGGCCGGCGTCACATGTCCCGGCACCAGCTCAAGATCCAGCGGCGCGGCGATCAGCTCGTAGTCATGGGTCGCCACATTCTCCGGGCGCCCGAGCCAATAACGCACACCACCAGCGCCCAGACCGGCAACACCCAGGCCAGCCAGACCGGCGAGCACCTGTCTACGGGTAAACGACATCTTCATCCTCGACGCTTCCAAGGGGCATACCCAATCGCACTATCTTCTCATTTTCATGCAGAGGGAGACGAGCCTGGCCAAGGGGCTTATTGCCGCAGGTGAATGCGCAGAATGTCACAGGCGACCGCGACCACCCTCACCTCCTGCCAACGCCTCGGTAGAATGGGCGCCCACTAAGGGGGATATCGGTACGACATGGATTGGTTCGAATTGGCAATGAGCCTCGCAATTACACTGCTTACCCCATTGCTTCTGCTCTTCTGGGTGGTACTGATGGCAGGCATCGGCCAATGGCTATACGAGGGCGCACGCAACCTAGGCCGTCCTCATAGCCTGGTCGAGGCCCGGATCATCGATCAACGTCAGATCGATACACGCATTCGCGGCAACCGCATCAGCTGGATCGGCATACGAACCATCTACAGGCTGCGCTATGAGTACGCTGGCCAGACGTATGAAATCGAGTACCTGGTCCGAGACGAAGCGCAGGTCATGCTCGACAAGGATGCGGGTACCTTCAACCTTTACGTCCCCCACGACCGGCCTGCTCATGCGCAAGCGGAACACCACCCAAGCCAACTCATTTACGGGCTCATACTGGTTGGTGCGATGGCCTACGGCAGCTGGCTGACAGCGCCCTTTCTTGTGTTCTGGCAATAGTCATGGAAATCATTTTCTTCACGCTCCTGCTGGTGGTCGGAGGGCTGTTATGGCTCGGCTTGATCGCCATTGCGCTGGGAGCCTACTACCTGCTCGGGCGCCTCATACTGAAAAGCATGAGGCAGGCATTTCTCCGACCTGGCACCGCCCAGATTACCGCCTATGAAATCTGGACCCCGGACCTGAAGGAAGACGACGCGGAAGATGCCCGACCGTTGATCCGCCTGGAACTGGACTGCGAACGACACGGCCAGCATTTCAGGCTCAACCTGGGCCCGCTGACATGCCAGGAGCTTTTTGCAGCACTCGATCAACCGGTGCATCGCGCTGCCTGCTGGATGACCAGCGAAGACTGGCAACAGTTGCTGCAGGGACGCTGGATTACAGTCGCCTGCGACCCCGGGCGAACCGAGGCGATCCTGACCAGCCAGGTACGTGCCAAGCGCGAGATGCTGGTTGCGGCACTGCTCGCGCTTGGCACAATCGTTTTACTGGCACTGCTGCAGACATGAAAAAACCGGCCGAAGCCGGTTTTTTCATTGAGCCCTGGAGCCAATGCCAACCAATGGAACCTGACCGCCCCCCAGGGCACTTGGGCCGACTTACCAGCTGTAGCTCAGCTTGGCGGTAACCTCACGGCCCGGGTTGTAGTAATCAGCCGTACCGGAGCCGACCACATGCTGCTCATCCAGCAGATTGCTGACGTTCAGAGCCAGATCAGTGCCCTTGACGATGTTGTAGGTGAAGGCGGCGTCGAACACTGTAGCGGCATCACTTTTATCGGTGTTGGCGGCGCCAAAATAGTATTCACCAATGTAACGGGCACCCAGGCCTACGCTCACCTTCGTGCCCGGCACACTGTAGTAGCTCCAGAGTGAAGCGCTATGCCGTGGAGTGACTTCAAATTCATTACCTTTGAGAGACGTACCATCCCACAGCGAGCCGCGAAGCACATCTGACTTCATGTAGGAGTAACCACCCACCAAGCTCAGGTTCTCGGTCAACTCAGCCTTGGCTTCCAGATCCAGGCCTCGCACCCTTGTCTCACCAACCGTCTGCTGCTGAATACCTCCGCCAGGTACAACAACGGCAATGGAGACATTTTCCTGAGTCAAGTCATAGATAGCTGCGGAAAAGAGCGCGTTCATACCAGCAGGTGAATATTTCGCGCCTACTTCATACTGCTTGCCGCGCTTCGGAGTGACGCCAATCTCGGGCGGAGAAACGGATTCCACCATGCTTACGTAGGTCGAAACCTCGTCAGTGACGATGAAGGTCAATGCGCCACGGTAAGACGTCTCAGAAAAACTATCGGAGGTTTTGACGGTGTTGAGCTTGTTGGTTTCAGCCAGGTCCATCGAATCGTTACGCACGCCTGCAGTGACGATAACGCGGTCGTAGAAGGACAGGTTCTGTTGCAGGAATACAGCCTTGGTCGTGTACTCCTGTTTGACGTGACGATAGGGCGACAGTCCGCCTGGAGCACCACTGTAGACCGGATTGGCAATATCGATGGGCGTCACTCGGGCGTAGATAGAACTGGCGTCGGTCGTGGAATCGCCGTACTCGACTCCCATCATGGTGCTGCTATCGATATTTCCGAAACGAGCATCGTATTGCAGCATCAGATTACCGTTGACCTGCTCGGCGTCAGTATCGGTACCAAAAGCATCACGGTCGCGAAGCGTTCCCGTTCCTGTGCCACTCAGATACAGGTATGCAAAGTCATCCGTCAGCTCGCTGTACCGCAGGTTGCTGCGCAGGATGAAACCGTTGTCGAAATCGTGACTGAAACTACCACTGATATTGGTGCGTTCCACATCGTGGAAGTTGTAGCCAGGTTCACCGAAGAATTCATCGCGGTCATATTCCCTGTCTGTCGGGTAGCCGCCACTGTTGGGGGTACTCTTGGTCTTGAGGTGATCCACGACGAGCGTTGCTGAGGTATAGGCCGTCGGTGCCCACGTCAGGCCGCCCATGAGGAGCTGATTGTCGTCCTGAGAGTGATCGTACTCACGATCACTGTCCTGGAACTTGCCGGTGAAACGATAAGCCAAGGTCTTATCCGCATTCAGTACATCACCAACGTCGATGCCGGTTTCCTTGTGGTTGAAGGAACCGTAAGTGCCGTAGATCTGACCGAATTTCTCGAAGCGCGGCTTCTTGGTCACAAAGTTCACCGAACCACCCGGGTCAGCTGCGCCAAACAGCGTTGAGTTGGCGCCCCGCAGAATTTCAACGCGCTCGAAGGCGAACGGATCTTCGCGAACACCACGCATGGAACTCAGTGTCAAACCATCGCGATAGGTGGTGGCCTGGAAACCACGAATCTTGAAGTAGTCGTTGCGGTCATCGCTGCCGTAGAAGTCGGTGATCACGCCTGGCGTGTATTGCAGGAGTTCTTCTGTGGTGTTGACGCTGCGCTGCTCGATTTCCTTCTGGGTCACCACGGAAACAGAGGCCGGGGTATTGAGGATGCTGGTGGCGACCTTGCCGCCGACCCAGAGCTCCTGGGCAACCACCGAACTGGCGTCATCACCTGCCGAGGCCTTGGCGTTGACAATAATTGGCGCCAGGCGGAAGGGTTCATCCTCTTTGGCAGAGCTTGCCTCTTGCGCGTGAACGTATAGAGGCGCGGCAACCAGCGGCGTGCAAAACAGAGCAGCGCTGGTAACGCGCCGCCAGGGCGCTCGTGCATTGAGAACCCCGTTCTTACTATCGGTCATGCTCATGGTCCTTATCGGTTAAGAGGCGTGTCAGCGGCCTTTCTATGTGGCGGTACCGCCTGGTTGGCGGCGGCAACATAGCAGAAAACACACATCAAAACGATAATGACTTACATATAGATTTACTGATCTCTTGTGATACCGAGCCCGTTATGCACCAGGCGCAATCCATCTCAATTACTTGTTCGGAGCACAGAGCGGTCTCGGACCACCTGCTAGATAGAGCGTGCAGCTACACAGAGCATTCGTAAGTGCACCTTGATCTGGATGGCGAGCGTCATGGGCAGGGTTACGGGATATCTCTAGAAGCATCGAGGTACGAAGAACTGAGCCGTTTCCCACGCACGATCTGCCTGCGCCCCCTGTCACCTGCCGATTGAGCGACGACGGCTACTCCCAATTGCTGCGTTGTCTGAGCCCGAGCCTGTTCGTGCTTCTGGCGACTCTGTCTTTGCTTCAGGGCTGAAGCGCTCAGGCGTTTACGGGCGGATCACCCATCTACGCCGGAAAAATTTCCCTGCTCAGTCGCATTCAGGTACCTGAGCCATGGTCATGTCCCCACCGAAATTGGCAATGGGTCGCATGACCAGACGGCAGCCGTCCTCTACATCCTGGCCGGCCTGTGCCTCGAACGATTCGCGTTTGACCCGGTAATCAAACGTCAGGGTGGTTCCGGCAGGCGCACCACCTTCTTCACGAGCCATCGTGACACGCACCTCCAGGCGCACCTCAGCCGGGCTGAAAGTGCCCGAAAAGAGAAAGGTACGCCCGTCGCTGATACCGCCACCGCTGACACGCCCGTCGGCTGCGATGCTCATCTGCACGTCATCCGGCTCGCTGCGCCAGCCTGCGTCGTCATAAATGCCGGGAATCGTCAGCTCGGTCTGCGTGGTGCTGTCCGGAACCTTGCCGCGTAACTGCAGGACCGCCTTGCCCGGTGCGCTGCGCTCCAGCAACACACTTCCCCCTCCGTAGTGCGTGACCGGTTTGCCGGAGGGAGGCGCCACCTTGAAGTCGACTCGACCTGTGTAAGGGCGCTCACCGAAGCGCTCGATCATGTCCTGAGCGAATCCGCAGGGCGCAAGGAACAACAGCAGCGCTGTCAGCAAAGTGCGTGAACACGAGACAGGTAGCGAGTTACCGGGCATGGAGGCTTCCTTTTTAACGAAATGAAAACCTAACCCTAGCCAAAGCTTTCTGCGGGCGACAGAAAACACGCCACATAAGGCCTAAAAACAAAACCCCGGCACCAGGGCCGGGGTTTCGTCAGACGGGCGACGCCAGGATGGACATCATTCCCACTCGATCATCAACAAGCCGCCCGAGCCCGCTTGGCTAAAGGGATTCGTTGTATTTGCAATGGAGCCCTACCGTCACTTTTACCGTCAATCGCGCAGAGCTTTTGCTGACGCGGGAGATAGATCGATTTGCGGGGCGACGGCTCTGGCGGCACCATCAATCAGCTCTCATATTATCCGTACCCTGCCCTCGAGACGAGCCCGAACATGCCGCCGCCGAATCAGAGGCCGAGGCGTTACCCGTCTTCAATCTCACCTACGCCACAGTAGGTTGCCATCGTGAAACCCTCGGGCTAGAGTGCGCCCGTCGTGGTCAATCCCACGGCCGGGTGTGGTAGCCCGATTCACACGAAGGCGCGGTTGCGTCATAAACGAGAGCAGGCCCTTCTCAGGATCTGCTGTTTTCTCGTGCATTTATGGCGGGCCGTGTGAGGCAGGCTTCGGCCTGGCCGGCCTTCCTTCGTGGGTCGGTCTACCACCCTTGCACGGTCCGCCTCCATTCGTGTGGTAGCGAATGGCTGCGGCTCCTTAATCTCACGAAGGAGCATAAGGAAAATGCGCTACCCCCTTTTTACCCGAGAGCTCCGCCTTGGGCTGCTGGTCTTGCTGTCCACCTCTGATCTGGAGGTGCGCCATGGCTGAGTTCGAATCCTGCGTTGTACCTTTTCCGCTGCAGCGAAGCCCGCTGCATGAATCCGAACGCTCTCCCCACCCCTCTGAAGCTGCGGCTGAACTACGCGGCGTAATGCTCAGCAATCTGCTGGATCAACTGGCTGAACCTGATGGGCTGCAGCCGGCAGATCTACGCGTACGGATCGCCGCCTATTCAGCCTTGGATCTGCTGGACGAGATGGTGGTGCTCTATCGCCGCGCTCTCTCCGAAGTACGAGGAGGTGCCAGATGAGCAAGGGCGTTATGACGTGCCTGCCACCTCACGATGGCCACCCAGGTGTCGAAATCATCTGGGCTGCCGACTGCAGGGAAGCGTTCAACCAAGGCGTGAAGCTAGCCCAGACCTGGCTCGACAACGCCCGCAGCGGCTGGCTCTGGGCAGTCATGATCGCCGAGCGCGACTTACTACCATGTGCAATAGAGCGGAGAGCCTTTGAAGTGGGCTTCCTCAGCCGCGTCCACCAGCGCATATGTTCACCCAGGTGCTGAGGCGAGCCAGCCCCCCTTTCCTTCCAGCTGTAAGCGGATGTTCGTGAGCCGGCCCCGCCGGCTCTCGCTAACCGTAACATTCCGGCAAATTTTGGGGACTCCTCCATAACGCGGGCACCCTAGAACAGGCCGAAAGCGGCCAATAGCGGACTGTTAGGGCCGATTCAGTCCTAGTGAATGACGGCCTATTTGATGACCTGCTCGGCTGGCTCTATGAGGGCTTTGTTACTGCCTCGCCAACGCACCGATTCGATGTTCTCTGCGTCGGCGCTCATACCGGCTCTGTCAGCCTTACCAGGAAGGTCGCAAACGCAAATCGCAAGTGGATCAGGCGACTACCAGATCAAGCAACCTGACTGCTTGCCGTCGTCGCGAGCGGAACCTTATTTTTTAGTAGCGAATCTTTGATGTAAGCATGCTACGACCGCCCACCAGCATGCGGAAACTATGTTGTTCGGTCATTGATGGCAAAGTAGTATCAATCTGCACACCAAACCGATCTAAATGGACTTGATGCATGGAAAACACCACCGATAGGGACGCGCGCGCCCGCCATCGTCATGCGAACATTTCGCCCTTCCTGGCAAGTGCCAGCACACTTCGTACAGGCGAAGACCAACTACCTGGGTATTACTGCGAGCAGCAGCAGATGTGGGTAGTCGACACCGAGCAAGGCGTTCTACCCATCATCAATGAGCAGGCGCTCTCGCAGCTGAAAACGAAGACTCGTGCAGATGGCGAAGAGGATGACGAGCACACCGGTGGAAAACACTGACGTGGTACAGAACCGGCGACATTGGCCGTCTGGACGAACAGGGCTTCCTCTACGTGGTGGATCGCTTAAAGGACATGATCATCAGCGGTGGCGAAAACATCTATCCCGCAGAACTGGAGGCGGTGATCGCGTCGCTGCCCGGCGTGGCCGAGGTTGCCGTGGTGGGCAAGGCCGACGAGCGCTGGGGCGAGGTGCCGATCGCATTTGTGGTCGCGACCCAACCAGGCGCTACCGACGAGGCCTCGATTGTCGAGGCATGCCGCCAGCGATTGGCGGGCTTCAAATGCGTGAAGTCTGTGCACATGCTTGAGGCCCTGCCCCGCAGCTCTGTGGGCAAGGTGTTGAAAAGACAGTTGCTTGCCTGAGCTTCTTAGGTGTTGTTGCACAGGAGCGGCACAGGCGGATCGAGGATGTCGATCCGTTTCAGGTATTCAGCCACCCCGCTCGCCCGGTTAGCGAGCGGGACCCGCAACGTTACTGCTTCGGAAACTCCGCAGCGATGCCCTGGACGTAGTAGTCCATACCTGCCAGATCCGCATTGCTGGCCGTGGCTCCTGGCGCAATTCTGACCTTGCCGGATTGGTCGGCAACCGGGCCATCGAAGGGGTGGAACGTGCCGCTCTTGATCGAGGCAATGATCTGCTGCGCCTCGGCCTTAAATTCAGCGGGAACGATATCGCTGATCGGCATGGTCAGGGCGTCATCGGCCAGCCCACCCCAGTAGTCAGCCGATTTCCAAGTGCCGTTCAGTACAGACTCAGTAGTGCGGATGTAGAACGGCGCCCAGTTGTATTCGATGGAGGTAATTACCGACTTGGGGCCGAAGCTGGCCATGTTGGAGGCATAGCCCACCGAGTACACCCCGCGGCGCTCGGCTGCCTGAATCGGTGCTGGGCTGGCGGTGTGCTGGAAGATCACATCGGCGCCCTGGTCGATAAGCGTGTTGGTGGCGTCGGATTCCTTGCCGGGATCGAACCAGGTGTTCAGCCACACCACTTTAACCACCGCCCCTGGGTTGTACTTGTTCAACGCGACCTGAATAGCATTGATGTCGCGGATAACCTCAGGAATCGGAAAGGACGCGACATAACCGACGGTCTTGCTCTTGGTCATTTTCGCGGCCAGGTAGCCGGCCACGTAGCGCCCTTCGTACGAGGTCGACAGGTAGGTGCCGAGGTTCGTGCTGCGCTTGTAGCCAGTGGCGTGTTCGAACGCGGTCTTGGGGAATTGCTTGGCCACGTTGGCCATCGGGTTCATGTAGCCAAACGAGGTGCCGAAGATCAGGTCGTAGCCGCTTTTTGCCATGTTGCGGATCACCCGTTCGGAGTCCGCGCCATCGGCAACGTTTTCGACGTAGGTGGTCTGGACTTTCTCGCCCAGCGCCTGCTCCAACGCCTTACGGCCCTGCTCGTGTTGATATGTCCAACCGTGGTCGCCAATCGGACCGGTGTAGACGAAGCCGACCTTGAGCGGCTCGTCGGCGTATGCGGTGATGGCTGCTGCCAGACCGATACCACTCAATAACCCTGCCAGTACTTTCCTGAATCCAGGCATGTTCATGCGCGTATTGCTCCCCATACGTTATTGGTTAGGCGGTTAGCCCGGGATAAAGGCAGGCATTGAAACAGGCTCCGTCTGCGCGGCTGTGATCACATCGAATAGGTTTTGCGGAACATGTTTTTGTAGTGGTCTTCGACGCTGATGACCGGGTACTTGGGTGACTCGCCGGGTGCCAGGCAGGCCTGGATGCAGGCGATTTCGTGGGCGATGTTGCCGGAGTAGAAATAAGGCACCGAATAGCGCTCGTTACCCGAGACATTGACCACGCGGTGCAGGGTCGATTTGTACAAATCGTTGGTCCAGCGCGCGATCAGATCGCCGAGGTTGACCACGTAGGCCTCGGGAACCGGTGTGGCCCAGATCCAGCCATTGCGCTCCTGATCCCACACCTGCAACCCGGCGTTTTCATCCTGCAACAGCAGAGTCAGGCCACCCCAGTCGGTATGCGCACCACAGCCCTTCTCGCCCGGTGCCGCAGTGGTCGGCTGCGGTGGGTAATGCAGCAGGCGCAGCGTGGTCATGGCGTCCTCGCAGAACGCGGCAAAGTGCTGCTCCGGCAGGCCCAGCGACAGAGCCACGCCCTGCATCAGCAGGCGAGCCACTGACTCCAGTTCCCGCTGGTAGGCCTCCATGGTTTGGCGAAACTCGGGGAGGTCTGCCGGCCACAGGTTCGGCCCCTGATTGAATTTGCCAGCCAGCACATCGGGATGATCCAGCGGCTTGTCCTGGCCGATGTAAAAGCCTTCTTTGACGTCCGGTGGCGCGCCGGCTTCGAGCACCTGATTACGCAACGGTTCGTAGCCCCGATTGGCCATGGAGAGTGACTTGTCGACCTTGCGCTTTTCTTCGGGCGGCAGAGCAAACAGCGTGGCCGCCTGGTCGATCACCTGCTGCTGCAAAGCTGCCGGTACACCATGACCGATGACGTAGAAAAAACCTTTGTCACGACAGGCCTGGCCGATTTGCTGACTGACCCGGGTGCGTTCGATCAGTGATGCCGAGCGCAGGCCCGAGATGTCGATAACTGGAAGCGTGGTGGCCTGCGAGGCCTCCAGAGGTGACGGTGCGAGTTGGGCGTGTGCCATGTGAGCGACTCCTACTTGAATGGGCCGGAGTGTTATCTGCTCAGGCAGAGCGCGGAAAGCATCGAATATCGCCAGGCCTGATGCCTTTTTGGCAGCGCTAGCCAAGAGCCCCGAACTGACTGGCCTCGTGCCGCTCGCGACGCAAAATCTCGTCGGTGAGAATTCTGGCGAAGGCATCCACGGCAGCCGGAATGTAGCGGCCGCTGCTCATGTACAAGCCCAGGTCGCAGAAAATACCGCCGCTGTCGGTGAGCGGAAGCATCTTCAGTTCACCGGCGGCCACCTGCGCCTCGATGCCGAACGCGGTTTGAAACGCCACGCCCCTGCCGCGCACTACCATCTGCTTGGCCAGTTCAAGCGATGCGGTTTCCAGGCGGGTCCTGCCGGAAAAATGGGCGGATTTGAGCAGTGGCGCGAGTCGTTGCCGCGTCGAGATTTCCGGCTTGCTGAGGATCAGGTCGTAGTCGGCGCAGGCGCCAAAACTGACCTGGCTTTTATCGGCCAACGGGTGATTGGGCGGCACGATCGCCGCCAGCCGGAAATGCCCCAGGGCCAATTGCTGGAGCTGCTCGTGTTTAGGCAACGCGAAAGCCAGACCCAGGTCCGCCGCCCCGGAGATGATCGCCTGCGGAATGCCTTGCGAGCCGGAAACGGTGACACCGACAGACACCCGTGGATAACGCGCGTGCATGTGTTCGAGCACGGTGGGTAACAGGTCCACAGCCAGGGTCTCGGCAACGATCAATTCGACATGCCCTGCCCGGATTCCTTCCATGGCTTCGAGTTCCGAGCGCAGCCGTTCTACGTCGTGGAGCACCACACCGATATGGCGTGCGAACAACTCGCCGGCGGGGGTGAGTTTCAGTCCGGAGCTCAGCCGGTCGAATAGCGGCGCACCGATGTCGTCCTCCAGTTTGAGGATCTGCCGATTGACCGCCGACGAAGCCACGTTCAGGCGCCGGGCCGCTTCGCGGATCGAGCCGCAGTGCTGAACCATGTCGAAGTAGCTGACCGACACCGAATGAAACCGTAACCGCCGAACCATGGTTTTACCTGACTTCCTCACTTCGAAATGTTGCCCAACGCGGATTCTTTTCGCGCCAGGAAAGTGCATCGAGCTGCCGCTGCGCACCATGCCAGAGCGAAAAACACGCCCGCCAACTGCTGAAAAAATTCGTCTAAAAACTGTCCAGGCAGTCAACTACGAGGCATTGCGAGCATTTTTCTGATCGCCTCTTCGCGTTGGCACAAGACGTGCTTTAGCGATGCCGAGACTGGTATACCAGATTGTATTTCTGAAAAGCCAGCAATGTGATCAACCGTAATGAGGATCGGCGATGTCCGCTCAATGGAAGCCCCTGATAGAACACAAAGGTTACCTCCGCCATTTCTGGCACCCGGTGTGTACCTTGAGCGAGTTCGAGAAAGCCAACGCATCCGGGCATGGCCCGATGTCGGTGAAGCTGCTGGGAGAGAACCTGGTGTTGGCCCGTCTGGACGGGCAGATGATGGCCGCCGATGACCGCTGCGTGCACCGCTCGGCGCGCCTGTCGCTGGGGAGCGTGTGCAAGCACCAGGGCAAAGACACCCTGCAGTGCCCCTACCACGGCTGGCGCTATAACGACGCCGGCGAATGCACGCTGGTGCCGGCCTGCCCCGACCGCCCTATTCCGCCGCGCGCAAAAATCGCCAAATACGACTGCGCCATTCGCTACGGCATCGTCTGGGTGCGCCTGGACAATTCGTTCGACTGCACCGAAATCCCTTACCTGGGCGATTGGGACAGCGAAGGCATGAAAGTCGTGGTGGCGGAGTCGTATGTGTGGGAAACCTCGGCCGAGCGCCGCTGGGAAAACTTCACCGACTTCTCCCATTTCGCCTTCGTTCACCCCGGCACTCTGTACGACCCCTTCTTCGCCAGTCACCCCACGGTAAACGTCGATCGCAGCCACGGTGAACTGCGCTTTCAGCTGGCGCCGCCCAAAGAGATGTACGAAACGCTGCCGGAAGAAGCGCCCATGGGCGACTTCACCTACCGCTGCTCGATGCCGTACTCGGTGAACCTGGAAATCAAACTGTGGAAGGACGATTCCAAATTCATCCTCTGGACCACCGCCAGCCCGGTGGACGACAGAACTTGCCGCAACTTCATGGTCATCGTGCGTACCGAAGACCAGCAGCCCGACCACGTGCACCTGGCTTTCCAGAAACGCGTGCTGGAAGAAGACCGCCCGGTGATCCAGTCCCAATGGCCTATCGAGCTCGATAGCGCCGAACTGTCGGTAGGCACCGACAAGATCTCCATCCAGTACCGCAAATGGCACCGCGAACTGTCGCAAGCGGCGCTGGGCGGCAAGGACGAATTCAAAGCGGCCCTCCTCAGCGAAGTGCTCGAGGAGCGTTAAGGCCTACACCCATGGGCCAAGCGCCCTTTCGAAGCTACGTTTTTGCAGGAGCAGTACATGAAAAAGATGTTCAAGTTGGGCTGTGCCGGGTTGGGTATCCAGGCGTCGTCGCGTGAGAACCCGGTGTCACTGACCGAGTTGCCGATTCTCGAGCAATTCAAACTGGTCAAGGAAGCCGAGGTCTGGGACTTCATCGATCGCATTCCCAACAACCGCCAGGAGCTGGACGAGTACATCAAGGGCAGCCAACTTTACGACCTGCCGGTGCTGTCGGGGAGCGGCCTGTACACCCTGGGCCTGGATGATCACCTGATCAAAGAGAACATCGACCTGACCGTCGAGGTCGGCGGCAAGTACCACAATTTCATGATCTGGGCTAAGCACAAGGACCGCCACTACGTGACCAACGAAGAGGTCGCCGAGTGTTACCTGGAGTCGTACGAGTACGCGGAAAAAGCCGGGGTGATCATCACCTTCGAAAACCATGTGGACATGTGGTCCGAAGACTATCGCCGGGTCTCGCAAGTAGCCGATCTGGTGGAAGCCCGCGGCGCGAAGTTCAACGTGGCCATTGACTACAGCCACTGCATTTTCAAGATTGAAAACGAAGTGGAGCACGCCGTCTCGCAGATGCGTGGCGACAACGATGCCATCGCCAAACTTGACCCGTTCAACGACGACAGTTACGCGGACGAATGGCTGAACCGCAACCTGGTGCACTGGGCCCAGATGCGCCCGGCCGCGCCTAACGGCCCGCTGAACTGGTGGGGCTTTGAAACCGGCCCTTGGGATGCCAAAGGTATCGACCGTCCAGGGCGCTCCATTCAGTACCCGTTCCGGCGTCCTGCCGAAGGCGAATGGCATACCGACATGTGGCATGCGCACAAGCTGGCGTGCACCAAGGAAGTCACCCGCAAAGTCATCGATGCCTACCTGCAAAACCCCGCTACCAACCTGTCGCTGATGACCATCGACAACATCAACCTAAACGCCTACGGCCTGGGCTGGATGTACAACATGTTTGCCGACAGCTGTGCCTACGCGCAGTTCGTCCGCGAGTTGTACGCCGAGCGCGCGGCTGTGCACGAGGCGCGCAGCGCCAAGTCGGCGGCTGAATTCGTTGCTCAGTACCGGGCGTAATACCTCCTCTGCGCTTGGCGTCGTCACGGCGCCGCCAAGCCTTGTACGGGCCACCGTTATGTTAAAAGAAAACAGCTTTGTCTACGACGACTGGCATCCGGTTGGTGCGCTGGCCGAGGCCGTCGTTGGCAAGCCATGCCATACCCGGATTCTGGGTCAGGCCATCTGCTACACCCGCACCCCCGACGGGCTGATCGCGCACCTTGCCGACAGTTCTCAGCCGCTGAAAACCTTGATCGTCTACGGCTTGCTCTGGGTGTCGTTGTCCGCGCAACCACGCCGAATTCTGGCCATTCCCGAGTTCGAAGAAACGGACCGCCGCGTCGTCAGCGCCGGCTCGATCCGCGTTGCCACCTCTGGGCTGCGGGTGGTGGAAAACTTCCTCGACATGGCTCACTTCCCGTTCGTGCACACCGATATTCTCGGCGCCGAACCGCTCACCGAAGTGGCCGCCTATGACGTCGAGATCGACGAACAGGCTGATGAGGTGCTGGCAGTCAATTGCCGCTTTCCGCAGCCCAAGGGTTCGGCGGCGGCCAGCGAACCGGTGGAGATGCAGTACGTGTACCGCATCGCCCGCCCCTTTATCGCCATCCTCTACAAGACTTGCGTCATCGACGCCAATCGCCTGGATGTGCTCGGCCTGTACGTGCAGCCCGTGGATGAGGAGAGCTGCATCGCCCACGCGATCATGTGCTACCTCGACGACATCAACACCGACAAGCAGCTGCGCGACTTCCAGCAACGCATCTTTGGCCAGGACATCATGATTTTGCTCAATCAGGTGCCCAAGGGCCTGCCGCTGGATCCCCGGCACGAAACGCCCGTGCGCGCGGATGCACTGTCCAGTGCCTACCGCCGCTGGATCAAAGCACGCAACGTCACGTTCGGCACCGCTCGCTGAGCCGTATTAGCAGGTAATCAGATATGGGTTCGTTACATCAGGAATGGCATGTGATCGCCAGCTCCGAAGACCTTCCGTTTCGCCACGTGTACCAAACGCGCTTGCTCGGTCAGGAGCTGGCGGTCTGGCGTGACGACAACGGTGTTGTAAATGTGTGGGAAAACCGCTGCCCGCACCGCGGTGTACGCCTGAGCCTTGGGGTGAACATCGGCAACCAGCTGAAGTGCCAATACCATGGCTGGAAATATGAAAGCGGCTCGGGCCATTGTGCCTTTGTGCCCGCTCACCGCACGGCAAAACCCAGCGCCGCCTGTGTGCGCACCTTCCCCTGCGCCGAGGTGGACGGCCTGGTGTTCGCCCAGCTCGAAGCCCCGGTTGGCAACGCCAAACCCGGGAGACAGCGTCCGCTCGGTGCCGCGCTGTCCACCAATTTGCGCAGCCATCCAGTGGCAATGAACGCCAAGGCCGTCGTCGAGGCCATCCAGCAGGCCGCCCCCTCGTTCGCGCCGCTGCTGGGAGATCAGGCCGACCGCGTGCAAACGCTGGTAAGCGGCCTGAGCATTGACCTGAGCTGCGCCGGGCTGCTCGACAGCGTGCGGATTTTTGTCCAGCCGGAATCGGACTCCAAGGCCGTGGTGCATGCCCGCCTTTACGCCGCTGCTGCCCTGCCCCTGCAACGCAAAATCGTCTTTACCCAACTGCTCGACGAGCTGTTTGCCCGCGTACTGCAAAGCCCCACGCCAGCGCCGACCGCGCGGCTTATCGCCTCGGACGCGGTGCCTCTGAAGACTCCCAACCCACCCGCCGCCGATAAGCCGGGCGAGCCGTTCTCGTGCACCGTCATCGCGCGCCAAAACGAAACCCCGGACATCGCTTCGTTCTGGCTGAAACCGGATGACGGGCGGCTGTTGGCGCTGGAACCGGGTATGCACGTGAGCCTGACCACGCCCTCTGGCCACCTACGCCAGTACTCGATCGTCAACACGCCTGACGAGCAGGATGTACTGGTGATCGGCGTCAAACACGAGCCGCAATCACGCGGCGGCTCGCGCAGCATGCACGTGGATGTTCAGGTAGGCACCCAGGTGCAGCTGACGCTGCCACGCAATCAGTTCCAGCTGCAGCCGCCGGGCCGTCACGCCCTGCTGATCGCCGGTGGCATCGGGGTCACCCCGATTCTGGCCATGGGCCTGCATCTGCAACGCGCCAAGCGCCCGTACAGTTTTCATTACCTGGCGCGCAGTGAGGAACATGTGGCCTTTACCCAGCGGCTTGCCGCGCTCGGTAAACAAGCGGCGACCTACCTGGGCCTCGATATCGAAGGCACGCAGCAGACATTGCGTGAATTGCTCCAGGACCGGGAACCGGCACGGCATGACGTCTATGTCTGCGGGCCGCAGCCGATGATTGATCTGGTCGTCGAGCTGGCACGCGAAGCTGGCTTTGCCAGCGAGCAGATTCACTTCGAGTACTTTGCGCTGGCCCCCAGCAGCAAGCCGCCGGCTGCCGAGTCGGGCAGTTACCAAGTGACCATCAAGTCCAGCGGCAAAGCCTTCACCGTCAGCCCCGGGCAGACCCTGCTGCAAGCCTGCCTCGATCACGGGGTAGCCATCGATTACTCCTGCGAGCAAGGGGTATGCGGCGCCTGCATGACCAAGGTGGTCAGCGGCGAACTGCAGCACGGCGATGTTTATCTTTCGGCCAAAGAAAAAGACAGCGGCACGTTGATCATGCCGTGTGTATCGGGTTGCCGCTCTGAAACGCTGATTCTGGATATCTAATGGGTGTCTGATGTTGAAACTTTACGATTACGAGTTATCCGGAAACTGCTTCAAGGTGCGTTTGCTGCTATCGATTCTGGGCGTGCAATACGAAACCGAAGTGGTCGAGTTCCACCCGGGGCGTGAACATAAGCGCCCTGCATTTCTGCGCATCAATCCTATGGGTCAATTACCAGTTTTGCAGAATGGCGAAAAGATCATTCGCGACTCCCAGGCCATTCTGGTTTATCTGGCATCAATATTTGATCCGAGTCGCAAATGGTATCCGCTGGATCAACCGGAGGTGTTGGGTGATATCCAGGTGTGGCTGGCATTTGCCGATAGTCTGACCGGATCACTTTCTGCCGCACGTTTACATGAGTTGTTCATGTATGACTTCGACGCCGACGCCTGTCGCGCGCGTGCTCAAACATTATTGGAGGTGATGGATAAACATCTGTGGATCAATCGCCAACAGGATTTCAAGTTTCTCTGTCCACTGGCGCACGCGACTATTGCCGATATTGCCTGCTTTCCCTATGTGGCCATGGCCGATGAAGCCGGGCTTTCGTTGCAGGATTATCCCTCGGTGCGTCTCTGGCTGGATGAAGTCAGACGTATTCCAGGCTTTACCGTAATGGCCGGCATATTCCCGGCCGGCAAACCCTGATTACTCTTATCGTCAGAACATCAAAAGACGTGGCTACTTGCCCCGCACTATAACCATAACAGCGGTTCTGACAGCACGTTGCCCTACCACTCTGCCTTGTTACACCACTTAGTAATCAACAGGAGTTTTGCAGATGGTCATATATACCCCGCCTTCAGTGGCCAAAAACATTCCGGTTATCGATCTGGCGGACAGCTTTTCCCACGATATCGAGAAGCGCAAGGCAGTAGCCTGGGAAATTCATAAGGCGGCACGGCAGACCGGTTTCTTTTATATTAAAAACCATGGCGTACCGGTAGAACTGCAGAAAGCGCAGTTTGATGTAGCCAAGGAATATTTCAAAACGCCGCTGCACGAAAAAATGTTGGTCAACTCGAAAAACTCCAGTTGCCTGCGAGGGTATGAACCGATTGCGGCGCAAATTCTCGATGAAGGTTCGCCGCCCGATCTGAAAGAAGGGTTTCTGCTGGGTCGCGAGTTGGACGACGCACATCCGCACGTTATTCGCAAAACACCCTATCACGGCCCGAACCAATGGCCAGCGGGCAACCCCCGTTTCCGCCAGCAGACCGAAGACTATATGCGCTACATGGATCTGCTCGGTCGCAAGATCGTCCGCTTGCTTGCCCTGTCGCTGCAGTTGCCCGAAGACTTTTTCGACCAGGGCCTCAAAGAGCCGATGATCATTACCCGCATGCTGCACTACCCCAGCCAGCCGGCCGATGCCCGTGAAAACCAGATTGGCGCCGGTGCCCATACCGACTGGGGCCTGATTACCTTGCTGCTGCAGGATGAAGTCGGCGGTCTCGAGGTGCGCAATGCCGACGGTGAGTGGCTGAAAGCGCCGTTTATCGAGAACACCTTTGTGGTGAACCTCGGCGATATGGTGCCGGTGCTCACCAATGGCCTCTATCACTCGACCATGCACCGCGTGTTCAACTCCAAAAAAGACACCCCGCGCTACTCGGTGCCAACTTTTTTCGACCTGGATTACTACTACGAAGCCTCGGTGGTGCCCACGCTGCGCAAGGCCGATGAGGTCTATCCGGCGCCCATCACTGTCGGCGGTCATATCGCGGCTATGTTCGACAAGACCTTCGGGGTCAAGAAAGCCACGGCATAACGCGCCGACAGCGGAAAAGGCCACTAGCGAGTGGCCTTTTTCATGCCTCGCTTTTGGCAAGGCTGAACCGGGCGGATAACCGCCCGGTGTTGTTTTAGAAGTACACCTTCACAATCAGACTGGTCACATTCTGATCGGTGTCGAATGCGCGGGTGTCTTTGATCGCGTATTTGTTTGTCCAGTTGTTGTACTCGACCCCGGCGTAGAAGCGCTTGGGCTCATAACCAAAGTGCTTGCCCAGGTCATATTTGATCTGCGGGTTGAACAGCAGATTACTGTGATACGTGCCTTTATTATTGACCACCCAGTCCATATAACCATCGATCACCACGTCGGAGCGGCCGATCGGAATGGTATACGACCAGACCGGCGTGATTTGCCATTGCCCACTAGGTGCTACACCGCCGTCTGGTTTGCGGTAGTAGAAGTTAAGCTGGAAATAATCGAAACCCGGTAGATCGAGATCAAAGCCCGGGCCGAGCAAATAGTTAACCTGATCGTGCGTTCCATGCTTTTCGTTTTTATCCCATTCAAAACTCGACGCAATCAATACGTCCTTGACGGGACCGAACGACAGTTTGCTATCAAACACTTTGCCCAACGAAAGTCGCGGCGCCAATTCACTGTAAATGGAATGGTGTCCATCATTGTAAGTACCACCGCCTGGGTACCAATTGTTGTCCATAAATAAATACACATCGCCCCACGACCAGTCGCTGGCATGTTCGAAGGTAATGGTTTGTACGGTGCGTGCATCCACCTTGAACTCTTTGCCGTATTGATAAGTGAGACTTTCGCTGTGCCAATTCATATCGGCATGCGATACCGATGGCAAACACGAAAACCCCAAAAAGCTTGCTGCAAAAACAGTGGACTTATTGTTAACTTTCATCTTATCCCCCATATATAAAGCTGATCGAATAGTCAGCATTTACATATAGCAAGTAATGGGCCAATAAATGCACGAATTGCGCAGACTTTGCAGGAGTTTACAAGCTCTTGAAATGCATTTTTGCTGCTATTGGGGGCGGTTTTTGGTGTGGTCAAGTAATTTAGTGCGTGTTTTTTTGTATTATTAAATGCACTTACCAAGGTAACTATCAGCGCAAAAAAAAGCGACCTATAAGGTCGCTCTAGTGTATTACCTGCCCCCTGGTAGCTATCAAGACAGGTAGCGTTTCACTTAATTATCACCAAACAATCAGAGATATCAGTTGGAGTGTTGACCAATACCCTCGCCAGTCGCGGCGTCGTTCTGCGGTTTTCTCAAACCGATACCGTTGAAAAAGATATTCAAGGTGATCGCGACAATTGCCGTGAGCAGAATCGGGCTTTCCAGGATCGGCCCCAACGAGGAAGGCAACTTGCTGAAAAAGTGCGGCGAGACCACGGGCAACATGCCCACCGCCAGGCTTATGGCGACGATATAAAGATTGCCGACATTCTTGAAATCCACCCGGCCGAGCACCTTCATGCCACTGGCCGTAACCATGCCGAACATTACGATGCCGGCACCGCCCAGCACATAGGGCGGAATCGACGCCACGAAGTAGGCCACCTTGGGAAACAGACCCAGCACAATCAGAATCGCCCCGGCCAACGCGCACACCCAGGGGCTGCGCACGCCCGTGATGCTGACCAGACCGATATTTTGCGCATACGAGGTGTACGGGAAGGTATTGAAGATGCCACCCACCGCCGTGCCGAGGGCATCGGCACGAAAGCCACGAACCAGGGTGCGTTCATCCATGGGCTTGTCGACGATCTCGCCCAAGGCCATGAACATGCCTGTCGACTCGATAAAGGTCACCAGCATCACGATGCACATGGCCGCCATGGGCCACAAATGGAACGTCGGCATACCGAAATGGAACGGCAGGATCACACCGAACACCGGGGCGTCCTCGATGCCGTCCAGGCTGACCAAACCTGCGCCAGCCGACAGGGCAAAACCGAATATCAGGCCCAGCAACACCGAGATGTTGTTGAGGAAACCCTTGGTGAAACGAACGATCAGCAAGATGCACAGCAGTACCGCACAGGCGATTGCCAGGTACAGCGGGCGGCCGAATTCGGCGTTGCCAAAACCACCGGCGGACCATGCCGCGGCAACTGACATCAGCGACAGCCCCACCGCGACAATCTCGGTACCTGTGACCACCGGCGGAAAGAATCGCAGCAGCTTGCCCACTAGAGGTGCCATGGCCAGGCCGAACAAGCCGGCAGCGATGGTGGCCCCAAAAATAGCCGACAAACCAGCGCTGGGATCGGAGCCGATGGCGATCATTGGGCCGATGGCCGTGAAGGTCACGCCCATCATCACCGGCATGCGGATACCGACCGGCCCGATACCGATGGCCTGGATGATGGTCACGATCCCGCAGGCGAAAAGGTCGGCATTGATCAGAAAGGCGATGTCGGTCTTGGACAGACCCAGCGCCGCGCCAAGCACCAGGGGAATGGCCACTGCCCCGGCATACATCACCATCACATGCTGGCACGCCAGCAGAAGCATGCGCAGGTATTGCGCCTTGTTTGGAGCCGAGATTGTCTTCATAAAACCCTGCACTGGTGGCTGGGACGGAGCAGTCCGCGCTTCCTGCGAACGTCGGCGGGGTGCCCCCGCCTCGCGGCCTGATCCGTCATCACAAAGGTCGTTGGTCGAATCCTGAAATATGACCAGTTTTCATTACTGGAGTACCAATATTGAGCAACTGGTATACCAGAGCGATGACAAAAAGCATTCTCCATGCCAGATCGACAATTTGTCTTATTGGTCAGGTTACTCGCGGTGAATTTTCTGAAAAGGCGTGACCCACCACGGGGAATATGCCCCACATACGATCGCCAGACCGCTACCCATCCCCAAGATGGTGCTCAGTGAAGGCGGATAAAGGCCTGTGGTAGGCTTCGCGGCTGCGAACGTCTATTGATAGCTGGTGCCATGCTCACCCAGAAAATTGTCTCTGCCATATCGGATGCGATCTACCACCGGCGCTTGCCGCCAGGCACAAAGCTAAATGAGCGGGATATTGCGGAGTTGTTCGATGTAAGCCGGACGGTGGTCCGGCAGGCGCTGATCCGGCTTTCGCAGGATCGCCTGGTGGAGGTGTCACCCAAACGCTCGTCATCCGTGGCCTGCCCGACCTTCGACGATGCGTACCAGCTCTACCAGATGCTCCTGGTACTGGAGAGCGGTGTGATTGACCAATTGACCAAGTCGATCACCCAGAACGAGCTGGAGATATTGCGTGCCCACACCCTCAAGGAGCAGGCCGCGCACCAAGCCCACGACCATGATCTGGGCGACAAACTGGGCCGTGAGTTTCACTCGCTGCTGATCTCGTTCCTGAAGAACGACATTCTCAACAACATCCACAACCAGCTGCGCCGGCAGGAAGCGCTGATCAACGCGCTATACCGCTCGGGCTTCGATTACTGCCAGCTGCGTGACGAGCACACCCGCCTGGTGGATTGCTTCGAGCGCCGCGACGCGGCGTCTGCCAAGAACCTGCTGGCCTCGCACTACAACCTGGTGATCAAGGGTTACAAGTTCAACACGGCGGTGCCGCCGGATATCGACCTTAAAGCGGTGCTGGGTCTGTAACCCGACGCGGGAGAAGCCTTAACTGCCTCTCCCGCCCGCGCTGCCTACAGCTTGAACCCGCCCATCTGCCGCGCCAGGTCGTCGGCCAGGCCGCTCAAGGTGCGGCACTCCTGACGACAATCATTCACCTCCCCCGCGGTAGCACGCGCCAGATCGGAAATGCCTTGTACGTTGCGGTTGATCTCCTCGGTCACCGCCGACTGTTCCTCGGTAGCGGCCGCCACCTGATGGTTCATGTCGCTGATGCGGTTCACCTGCTCGGTGATCGCCTCAAGTGAACGTCCCGTGCGCTGGCTGGAGGCAACCCCTGTCCCGGTAGCCGCCTGCCCCTTGTGCATCGAAGCCACAGCGTTTTCCGCGCCCTGCTTAAGGCCGGCGATCATGCTCTGAATCTCGTCGGTGGACAGCTGCGTACGACGCGCCAATGTGCGTACTTCATCCGCCACCACTGCAAAGCCGCGGCCCATTTCGCCGGCCCGCGCCGCTTCAATCGCTGCGTTCAGGGCGAGCAGATTAGTCTGTTCGGAGACGCCACGGATCACTGCCAGCACTTGGTCGATGGAGGCCACTTGCCGGGCCAGCTCGCCCACCGCGCCCGAAGCCGTGCCGATATCGTCAGACATGCTTTCAATATGGGAAATGGAGCCGCGCACCACCTCTCGGGCCTGCAACGCCTCCTCCCGAGCGCCATGCGACGCAGAAGCCGCACTGCCGGCGTTGCGCGCAATCTCCTGCACCGTCAGCCCCATTTCATGAACTGCAGTGGCCACCATCTCAGTCATTTCCTGTTGGCGGTCGGCACGCGTGGCGGTGTTGTCCACCACCTTCGCCACTTGGCCAACCGTGGAGCGCAGCCGCTCGCTGGTATTCAGCACGTCCGCGATCATCTCGCGCTGGCTGAGCAAAAAGCGGTTGAAGCCACGGGCCAGATCCCCCAACTCATCAGCACGGCTGTCATCCAGGCGATGGGTAAGGTCACCGCCGCCGCTGCCAATTGCCACCAAGGCACGGGTAACCTGCTGGATAGGCTTGACCAGGCTCTGCGCCAACCAAACCACCAATGCCAGACACACCAGCGCCACACCCGCACCGATCAGGCTGGTCAACCACAGCGCCTGGTGCGCTTGCGCATAGATTTGTGCTTCCGGCACCTCAGCAACTAACGTCCAATTCAAATCGCGCAATGGCAAGCTGATCGCCAGATAGGGCTCGCCCTCGCGCTCGAAAGCCGCCGATGACAGCGCAGACTTGCCCAGTACGGCCCGTGCTGCCGGTGCGCCAATCTGCTCGGCGAGTTGGCGATCACCGTTCAAATCGGTTTGCGGATGGATCTGAATCAGGCCGTCGTTGCGCACCAGGTACACCTTGCCGCGCTCGCCGAAACTGAAGTTTTTGATCAGAGTTGAGAGCTCGTCCATGCGCAAACCGAGGCCGGCAACGCCCAGCAACTGACCAGCTTTTTCCACGCGCAGATCGATAAACAGCGTGAGGGCGCCGGTATTGCCGTCGGTACCAATTTCGACGACGCGGCGCTGCGCACTGTCGAGGAAACGGTAATACCAGGCGTCTTGGGCGTTAGCGCGGCTCAGCGTGCGCTCCAGCCCCTTTTCACTGTAATGGCGACTGGTTGCCGAAGAAATCACGAAAGCCGTGGCGGCCTTGTGCTGCTCCAACACTCCACTCAGGTAGCTGACAAAGCGTGGTAGATCGGCACCATTTTCGCTCTCCGCCAACCAGTCGCGCACCATTGTGTTGCTGGCAATATCGTCCGCTGCCGTCAGCGGTTGCATCAGAATTCGCTCAGGTTTTCGATAATTCCAAGCGTCCGCTTCTGGCCGATTCTGTTGAAAAAGTAGCTTCAGCGGCAGCCTGCCGATCACGTGTGCCTGCTGTCGAAGTGGCTGCAAGCCACTTCAAGTTGTCTTCCGGCGTTTCGCTGAGCGTCCTTGCTCAGGTTTGGGGGGTAATTTGAGGGTTTCTGCTTGCAGCAGGCGTACCTATCCCGTTAATGGTGGCCCTTGAGGCAAAAGCTTGGCCATGCGTCGCAGGTTCTGCACCGTCGCCGCCAAAGTGAATTCGTCAGTGGCACCTGTCAGGCCACGCAGTCGTAAACGGTCGAGTTTCATGATCCGTTTGAGGTGGGCGAAAAGCATCTCCACCTTCTTTCGTTCGCAGCGAGAGACGAGGTACTCCGGTGTCTTGGCGATGCGTCGAGCCACGTCGCGGGCAGCCTCATGGATGCTGCGGACGATCTTCCGACTTGGCGTGTTGGGACAGCATTTCGCTTTCAACGGGCAGGTGGCGCAGTCGGTTTGGCTGGAGCGATAAATGATGGTGTTGGCCTTGGTCACCCGCGATCTTTTATGGGTGAAGGCGCGCCATTCACTGCGTAGTGGTTTACCGGCTGGGCAGCGGTATTCATTGGCTTCCTGATTCCAGTGAAAGTCGTTACTGGAGAGGCTGTCGTCCTTGCGCTCGGTCTTGTCCCACACCGGCACATGCGGCTCGATGTCCTTTTCTTCGACCATCCAGGCCAGCATCGGGGCGGTGCCATAAGCGGTATCGCCGATAAGGCGTTCCGGTGTGAGATCGAACTGCGCTTCGACACGTTCGACCATCGTCCTGGTCGAATCGACTTCGGCGGTACGGTGCGCCGGGGTAGCTTCCACGTCCATGATCACACCGTGCTCAGTGTCGATCAGGTAATTCGTGGAGTAGGCAAAAAAGGCCGGCCCACCTGGCGCTGCTGTCCAACGGGACAGAGGATCGGTGAGCGAAATTTTCTTGGGAAGAGTTTCTGCCAGCGCCTCTTCATCAAGGGCTTCGAGGTACTCGCGCACTGCGCGGCTGCTGAGCTTTGGATCGTTCCAATCGACCTCATCACCCGCCACGCCACGTTGGCGGCTAGCGTCGGCCTTGATGATGCTGGCGTCCACAGCGAAGCCTTCGCCTTTGACCAGTCCGGTCGCCATGCAGCGGCGCAGCACTTCATTGAACAACCAGCGGAACAGATCGCTGTCGCGGAAACGTCCATGGCGATTCTTTGAGAAGGTGGAGTGATTGGGTACTTCGTCTTCCAGACCCAACCGGCAGAACCAGCGATAGGCCAAGTTCAGGTGCACCTCTTCGCACAATCGCCGCTCGGAACGGATGCCATAGCAGTAGCCAACGACCAGCATGCGCACCATTAATTCCGGGTCAATCGAGGGTCGCCCGATGGGGCTATAGAAATCCGCCAGGTAGGCGCGCAGATCACTGAGATCCAGGCACTGATCGATGCTACGCAGGAGATGCTGGGCTGGGACGTGATCTTCCAGGTTGAACGAGTAGAACAGGCGATGCTGTCCTCCCGGTAACTGTCCCATCATGCTGTTTGCCCCCACGCTCGCTGACAGAGCAATTTTGCCAACGGCATGGGGTGACAGCTACTTTTTCAACAGAGTCGGCCGGTAGCGGACGATGGTGACAGGCAGCTATCGGCCAGAAGCGGACATCTACTTATAGCCGGTGCCGACCTGAGGCCAACAGTATACTGTTGGCACGACTCAGCTTTGAGTCTCCGCGCCGACAATCTGTGAGTCATCTGATATGTGCGCGGCCTCTACAAACATGCGGGATTGAGCTCAATGCTCGCGGACGTCGATAAGTCTCCCTCAAGGTGGCTTATTCCAGCGTTGGAGTTCACATGAGAATACGGAAAGATACTCGAAAGGAATCAATGGCTCCTACGCTAGATGACCTGCTCAACGATGATCGGCTGGCGCGGCTGTTTTCAACGGATGCTCGCCACTGCGCCTTGCAGCTGTGGATCTTGCAGATCAGGTCCGAGCAACAGATCGAAAATCGCATCGTCTACGGCCGCTTGCTCCCCTACAGTTACTCCAGTAATAGCTGGTCATACAGCGACGACAATAAATTTCAGGACTTCGGGTTGTTCCAGGCTCAGGTTGTCCGGCTCAACCTGTACGTAAGCAGCGTCCACTGTGCGGAGCTTTTACGACAACTAAGCGTCGGCCACTCCATCTCAACAATCAGCGAAAACCTGAATATTGGGCTAGCGGACCAATTAAAAGCGCGGTTCGGCACGACCACACTCGCTGCAGATAATCTGGTTTATCGACCCGTAGCCTATTTGCTCAATAGAGATGCGCATGACCGCCATTCACTCTCCAGCCCTCACGGTGGCTCTGGCGCTTTCAGTGCATCGATCTCTCAGAGAGACAAGGGGGCGCTGTTTTATCTGGGGCAGGGTTACGATGTCGCCTTGACCGAATTAGTAGTTAATCACCTGAGCGCAGATACAGGCCTCGACTTTGGAGGGGCTGATACCGTCAGGTTTGGCGATCTTGAGCTGCTAGTTTTTCCTGCGCTGGACGACCTAGAGCGGTGCTTACTGAGCGTGACCTGGGTTGATACACCTCGTGCCTTGATTGCCCGCTTCAATCCGACTCAGATACCGCACTTCAAAAGCTTCCAATTCCACCTGAAAGTCACGAACGGCGACCAAATTGTCTACTCAAATATCATCACTGCGGAACGTGATGCAGAAGGAATATTTGAGTGCAAGTTCGTTCTGGGCGACCAGTTGCATGCCAGGGTCGACGGCACAGAGCTAGAGGTTTTCGGCTTTCATGATGACCCTCTTCGCGGGAGCACGCTGTGTTGCCGATGGGGAACCGGATACGTTAGAGAGATTCATTTTCAGGGGCATGCGGTGGGTCAAGGAGCCAACCCAGTCAAGTTCGATTGGCTAGAAAGAACTACTCGCCCCGCCACGTCACCCCGGGTGAAAGCTGCCCTGACGATCAGCCGCGGAAATATGGATATCGCCAGCCGTGTAGGCGGACGCGAGGCGGATCCTTGGGTCCCGGCTAACCGCGACCTCGCATCTTTGTTTACGCGGCTCCATCCACCTAAGTCAGAGGGGCGTTTTTTCCAACGTTTTAGCCAAGGCAGTGGCGAGGGACGGCTGCAGTTTGTAGAGTGGTTCAAGACGCTGCTAACCAAATACCAGCGGCATCAGGTGATTATCTTCGATCCGTATTTCGACTCCGCCGGTTTGGGATTGGTATTGATCTGTGCAGCACAGCAGACTGACTGCATCGTCTTCAGATCCCTTCCAAAGCCCGTCAAGGAAGATAAACCCCTACGTCGTAAGTCCGATAAGACAGGCCAGGAAGGTGTTAATAACTTGCTGGCAAACTGCGAACAGAACCGCCATCTCATGGCGCGCGTCAAGCTACGTATCTACGGGCTTAAGGAAGGCCGGCTGCATGACCGCTACATTTTAGTCATGGGATCAGATGGGCTACCGGTCGCGGGCTTCAATCTATCCAACTCATTTCAGAACGCCGCCGAAAACTACCCCTTACTGGTTACTCCAATTCCAGCGGATGTCCTGCTGCAGGTTGAACAATACAAGTCCGTACTGTTACGGGAAGCGGAGACCGTACTGTCTGAGGGCGAAACCGGGAATCCTTCCATGCGGATTCTATTCGACTCCTCAGCGTTGCCATTGGCACCGCGCCGTTATGAACCACTGCGCTTCTTAGAAAAGCCTCAGGCAGGTGACGTACTCAGCGTATGGGCCGGAGAACCATCACTACAAGGGTTGAGTGGCGATCCGTTGAGGGAACGGATGGTGACACTGAACATACTCAAGGGGAACTCGCTCGCCCTGCCTGAGACGGAAAGCCTGCGTAATTGCCTGCATCGGCAAGCTGACGATTTAGAAAGCTTCACAGCAACTTGGGAGGTGCTCGGCGAGTTGCTTGCACATTCACGCACTGAGAACAGCCACTTTCATGAACTCGAATCCGAGCGCGGCATTCTGGAGCGCTTGGTACAGTTCCTTAATTCATCGTTCAACCGAACGCATGAGCGGGTGGATGAGGAATTGGCTGTGGCAGACACTCGGTTCTTTCAGGAGCCGATTGAGACCTTTCTACGCGGCTCTTATCAACCACACCACTTTTTTCATGCAACAAAGTATGCAGCTCTAACCTGGGCAGAGTATTTCACCATTAAATTTCTTTGGCGGTATGCCTCAGACGCTCTGCTGGAAATTGTCGAGACGCAGATGGTCGACGTACCGATGGAGCCGCAAGAGTCTGATGCAGTGAGACTGTCCCTCTTAAGCCAGGTCATCAACGAAATTGCACTGTCACTGCAGTTCCAAATCAGTGAGGCACAACAGCGTCGGCTCGTCCATAGCAGTAGCGGTCTGCTGCAATGGATGGGACTTAACGCAATTGAGATGAAGTTGGAAAACTCTGGGGGGCTCGACAGCGTACTGCAGTTGGTGTCCGATTTTCCTTACGACGAACAGGTGCGAGCTCTAGGCTGGATGATTTGCCACGCGGCCGGGAGACGAGATAGAGGTGAGATATACAAAGGCCTAATCGCGGCGCTCGATGGGGTACTGGCAGCGAACATCTCTGGAAAAGAACTAAGGCATATAGTTGACTCCATGCGCGGACATATGCGGCACCTAACTTGGGCCGAGCCGTGGCTCCCTCAGGATGTAATTTTCCCCTTGCTGCAAAATGATCGCGCCAATACCGACGATGCCTGCGGTATCTGGGTTCAGGAACTGACGAGTTTACTGGAGCCAAAGCTTAAAAATCAGTCAAGGCTATTTGAGCTTTCACGTGAGGGCCAGATGACCAACACAGCTGCTTTTCTCTTTGCTTATAGCGGCCACGAGCAGCAGCAGGGCTGTCTGAAAGAGATGTGGAACATCTTGAGGCGGCAGCAACGGATCGTGCGGCAGCCTCTCGCTAGCACTTCCGATTGGACAAGATGGCACGATGCTTTAGTGGTATCGATGTGGATACTGACCTTTGCCCGTTGGAGTGAGTACTACTTGCGTGAGCGCGGTATTACTGATAACGAACTTGAACGACTGTCGTTGGGCACCCGCGAGTTAGCGATGGTTAGACCGATGGACGAATGGCGGTCGGGGGGGGCCGGCGACGGCAATCTTGCTTTGTTCCTTGATCAAGTGGAGGAACTTTTAGCCTCAAGTGCCAAGTAAGAAACGGGAGGATTACCTGTAATCAGGCTGTCCGCTTCTGGCCCAGAGTGTGTAAAAACGCCCCCGGTAAACCCTTGCTATAATTTCCAAGAGTCTCATCGCAAGGGATGCCCATGAAACGGTTTATCCAGGGTGAACACCGAGGTCAAAGCACCTTACTTCCCGAAAGCCTCGACGACTACGTCAGCGATACCAATCCGGTTCGGGTGGTTGACGTTTTCGTCGATGAACTCGACTTGGCCAAGCTAGGTTTTGATGGCGTCATTCCAGCCGAAACCGGCAGACCTGCTTACCATCCCGCTGTCCTGCTAAAGATCTATATCTACGGCTACCTGAACCGCATCCAATCGAGTCGCCGTCTTGAGCGAGAAGCTCAGCGCAACGTTGAACTGATGTGGCTGACCGGGCGCTTGACGCCCGATTTCAAGACCATCGCCAACTTCCGAAAAGACAACAGCAAGGCCATTCGCGGCGTCTGCCGCCAGTTCGTTTTGCTCTGCCAGCAGTTGGGGTTGTTTGACGAAAACCTGGTTGCCATCGACGGCAGCAAATTCAAGGCAGTGAACAACCGTGACCGCAATTTCACCAGCGCCAAACTGAAGCGGCGCATGGAAGAAATCGAGGCGAGCATCAGCCGTTATTTGGCTGCGCTCGATGCGGCTGATCGACAGATTCCTAGCGCCTCCGCGCCAGACATTGCCAGCCTGGAAGATAAAATCGCCAAGCTCAAATCGCAGATGAAAGAGCTTGAGGGGATCGAAACTCAGCTCAACGATTCCCCTGACAAACAGGTTTCGCTGACCGACCCGGATGCCCGTTCGATGATGACGCGCGGCAGCGGTATCGTTGGCTACAACGTGCAGACGGCTGTCGATACGCAGCACCATTTAATAGTTGCTCATGAGGTCACCAACAGCGGTTCAGACCGTGACCAACTCAGTTCAATGGCGAAGCAGGCTCGTGAAGCTGTCGGCGCAGAAACGCTGTCCGTGGTGGCTGACCGAGGCTACTTCAAGGGTGAAGAAATCCTTGCCTGTCACGACGCAAACATCACGGCCTACGTGCCTAAGCCAATGACTTCAAGCGCCAAGGCTGATGGCCGATTCAACAAAGATGCCTTCGTGTATGACTCGACGAAAAACGAATACACCTGCCCGGCGGGAGAGGCACTGATCTGGCGATTCTCCAGCGTTGAGAAAGGCATGAATATGCACTGCTACTGGAGTTCAAAGTGCCAGAGTTGCACGCTGAAAACCCAGTGCACGCCAAGCACAAATCGTCGAGTAAGGCGCTGGGAACATGAAGCTGTGCTGGAGGAAATGCAACGCCGGCTGAACCAAGCACCGGAGATGATGCGGGTTCGAAAGCGGACTGTTGAGCATCCATTCGGGACGCTCAAACAATGGATGGGGGCAACGCACTTCCTGACTCGAAAACTGAACGGGGTGAGCGCAGAAATGAGCTTGAATGTGCTCGCCTATAACTTGAAGCGGGTGATGAAAATCATCGGCACCGAAGGCTTGTTGAAGGCGATGGCGGCGTAAAAGCCCGGCTTTTACTGCCCCAAAGAGGTGCCAAAGCGCTTCATACGCGCTCTGAAGCGTTACCGGCGCTGATCCTGGTAAATAATCGGGAAGTCGCCACGCCCAGGAGCAATGGGCTGAAGCACGCACGATAAGAAAGAGTTTTTACACACTCTGTGCCGGAAGTGGACGTAGTAAGAATCTGGTATCGGTCGATTCTGTTGAAAAAGTCCCGTCGCGATTTTTCCCCATGAAAGAGCGTGAGCGACGTCTGGTGCGTTCATAAGACAGAGCTGCGTTGATTTTTACGGAGCAACGCCGAAATCGAGCGTTTTTTTGCGCTGTCGTTAAGCCGCTCTCTCAGCAGCCGACTTTTTCAACAGAATTAGTCAGTAGCGGTCTTTCGCTAATGACTCATTGACGTTAAGACCAGTCAATACAGGCCGAGTTTGTGATCTTTAAGAGGCTACCCGCTAGTATAGGTTTGCCCAAAAGGCTTCTGCGAACGGACTTAACGGGGCAATCGGCCGTGTCAGATGAATTTCCAAAGGTATATCCCAGCTCTCGTCCAGGGTCCGACTGAGCCTTAAGTCGACCACCTCTTGCTCACTGAGGCTTTTGGGTAGCCAGGCTATACCTTTATTTTCCAAGGCCATCGACATCAGCACGGCTGCCAGGTGGCTGCTGAAGAGAGGCTTTAAGTGAAGGTAGTCAGCCCTGCCCTGAAGACGGTGAGAAACAATTCGACCTAGCCCCGACTCGTCTGTGTAAGCGAGATAGGGAAGGGATGCCGGAGACGATCCGAATTCAGCGGATGTGCCCGCAAGAGGCAACAGAATGTCTTCACCGATTTTCTTGCTGACGAACTGATCCAGGGGTAAACGGGGGGGGACCTCAGGATGGCGGTGACAGAGCAAGAATTGCACCTGACCATGAGTCAGCATCTGTTCGCATACCGCCATGCTGTCCGAATGCAGCCTGACTGCCTCGATGGGGGTACAGCGCAGAATTATCGTGGCAGCCCACGGAGGCGCACTACAGAAGTCGAGTTTGGATACCGCCTGGCAGCGTCTGGTGCACCAGGCTCTTGAGAACGGAATAATGACTACCGAGCAGCGCTTCGGCCTTCATGACTTCAAAAGACGAGGAATTACGGACACTGCTGGCAACCGGGCAGAAAAGCAGGAAGCGAGTGGACATCGCGACGCTTCAATGCTTGATGTCTACGATCTCAGTGTACCGATTGTAGATCCTGCCGGGGATAGCTGAGCTACTGCTCTTTTAAGGCGGTAGCCTCAGCCAACGTATCCGAGCGCCCTACTGGGCGCCGGTTTTTGACAGGTAGGACGCATTACATCAATACGCTCCATCAAACCAAGAAGTACGGCCCCTAAAGGTCGAGCTCGTTAGGTCATATGTAGAGCCTTGTACAACAACGTTCGATCTAATCGATCGATCAGATCTACAAATTTCCGTCTTGCGTGGCGCCTGAGCTCGGTCATCCGACCAAGTCTGTACTGATGACTGAAGCAGGCACGAGTCTAGCAAGCAGCTCAAAGCACCACTTTCAAACACTGCCCGGCGTGATAGAGAGAAAAACCCGTCTCGTAAAAGTAACTGCGCAACGCCGGCATCGATACTTTCTGAAACGGCTCGAAAGGCAGCGGAAGCGATTCGGAATTATCCGTAAGCAGGAAGTCTGCTAATGCCCTACCAATTATCGTTCCGGTAGTATTGCCCCGACCGTTATAGCCAGCCACAGCCACCAGGCCAGCCGCTGGCTGGAATACGCGCATCAGGTGATCCGGCGTGAAGTCAATGCAGCCGGTCCAGTGCATCTGCCACTCCACGCGACCCAATGCAGGGAAGTAGTGCTGCTGGATGCGGTCGGCCCAGCGCCGGATAAACCAGTCAGGCTTGTTGCTCGCCTTGCCCAGGCTGCCCAGCAGCAGGCGACCTTCGGCATCACGGCGGATGCTGCTGAGTACCGTACGGGTGTCCCAAGAGCCCTGGCCGTGCCTGAGAATATCGTCAGCCGCCGCGCCACTCAGAGGTACTGAGGCCACCTGGTAGTAGTAGCCACGGAAAAAACTACGACGCTGCTCGGTCCACTCACCTTCGGTGTAGGCACCAGTAGAGATTACCACTTGGCTGGCGCGGACTTCGCCATTCTCGGTGCGCACTAGCCAGTCACCGCCCTGCCGCTGCAGTTGGCTGACAGGCGAATGCTGGTACAACGCGCCGCCTAGGCGTTGCAAGGCCTGCGCCAGGCCGACAGTGTAGGCCATTGGGTTAATGACGCCGGCACGGCGGTCGAGCAGCGCGCCAGTGACCTTGTCGGTACCGCAATGATCGATACAGACGGCGCCGGTAAGCAGTTCGACATCAGCTCCCCTCCTTTGCCACTGCGCCTCGCGGGCACGCAGGTCGTCAAGACCGGCGTCGTTGTGGGCCATGTGCAGGCTACCTTGGTTACGTGCCTGACAGTCGATGCCGTAGCGGCGGATCTGCGCGAAAACCTCGGCCGGCGCCTGGCCGAGCGCGCTATTGAGCCGCTCGCCCTGCTTCTGGCCGAGCACCGCGACGACGTCATCAGGCTTAATCCAGGTGCCGGCGTTGACTAGACCCACATTGCGCCCTGAGCCGCCGTGGCCGACCTCATGGGCCTCCAGCAGGCACACTGTCTTGCCCTGTTCGAGCAGGCGTAGCGCGGCGCTGAGGCCGGTGATGCCACCGCCGATGACGCACACGTCGGCCTTAACCACGCCCTTCAGCGCCACGACGTCGATGCGCACAGGCGTGGCCTTTTCCCAGAGGCACTGTTGATGAAAAACCGTCATGTCATATACCTCTTCAACATCCACATCAGTTAGCGCGGTAAAGAGAAAATCCCCCGGCACGCCGGGGGAGGGTGTGACCCGTTCAGCGCTGCACGGCAGCAGCCGGGTAGGCTTCGTCGATCTCAGCCTCGACGGCTGCGGGTTCGACACGCGGCATGAACAGGCCGGTGGCGGCCCAGATCAGGCCGATCACGGGCGACAGCCAGCAGGCAAAGGCCACCGGGGCGTACAGCAGCGTCGGCACACCGAGGGACGAGGAGACGAAAGCGCCGCCCATGTTCCACGGAATCAGCGGCGAGCACAGAGTGCCGCAATCCTCGATGCTGCGCGATAGCACGGTCGGCTTGTAACCCATGGCCGCGTACTTGTCCTTGAGCAGTTGTCCTGGGAGCACCAGCGAGGTGTAAACATCGCCAACCAGGGTGCCGACACCCAGCACGCTGGCATGGCTGCTGAGCACCAGGCCGAAGCGACCCTTGATAACCTGATCGAGTTTCTTGCGGATGGCGTCGAGGGTGCCATGGGCCTCCAGGGCGCCGACGAAGGCCAGCGCGATCAGGGTCAGGGTAATCACCCAGGTCATTGACATGATGCCGCCCTTGGACAGCAGCTTGTCCACCGACTCGATCCCGGTCTGGCTGACGAATCCGTTCTGCAGGATGTTGGTCATCTCCTTGATGCCGACGCCCTGATAGAACACCGCCACGGCCACGGCCAGCACTACCCCGGCGAACATCACCGGCAGCGCCGGTGCCTTGCGCATGGCCAGGATGATCACCACCAGCGGCGGTAACAGGGTCAGCAGGCCGATCTTGTAGTGCTGCTCGACGCCGGCACGCATCAGTTCGATGCTGCTGGCATCCACCGCATTGTCGGCGAAGCTGGCCCCGATCCAGGCGTACAGCACCAGGGAAATCAGCATGGCCGGCACGGTGGTGGCCAGCATGCTCTTGATGTGGCTCCACAGGTCGGTGCCGCACACGGCCGGGGTCAGGTTGGTGGTTTCCGACAGCGGCGACATCTTGTCACCGAAGAAAGCGCCGGAAACGATTGCCCCGCCAGTCAGGTAGGCCGGTACGCCGAGGCCTTCGCCGACGCCCATCAGTGCCAGGCCGACGGTGCCGACCGTGCCCCAGGAGGTACCGGTCATCAGCGAGATCAGCGAGCAGAGCAGGCAGGTCATCACCAGGAAGCTGCCGCCGGACAGGTAGCTGAAGCCGTAGTAGAGCAGCGTCGGCACGGTGCCGGAGGCGATCCACGAGCCTATCAGCATGCCGATACACATCAGGATGAAGATGGCCGGAATGCCGATCTGCACCACCTTGAACATCGACGCCTCGATGCTGAACCAAGGTGTACCCCGGAATACCGCAAACAGTCCGCACACCAGCACACCAAAGGCAAGCGGCACATGGGGGGTGAAATCCTCGAAGACGAAGAACTGGACCATCAGCAAGATGGCGGTAATTACGAGGGGAGCCACTGCCACAGCAAAGGACGGTGCCTCCCTGGTCACTTCTTTATGAGCGTCCAAGGTAAAACTCCTCTGATTTACGGGGGCAGTAAGCAAAATGGGGTGTAGCACTCATGGCGAGCCTCTCTTGTTGTTATTGCTCTGCATTCACGGCCTTTGCTACCCATGATGCCTACGGGCAAAGACCGCCTTATAAGGGTTGACGACTACTGATTCTCCGTGTCGATGTGGGAACGCCATGCCGAACCTGGCCGACATGGCTAACGCTTGGTCAGTCGAAGACGATCCCCTGAGCCAGGGGCAGCTCGCGGGAATAGTTGATGGTGTTGGTCTGACGGCGCATGTAGGCCTTCCATGAATCGGAGCCGGACTCGCGGCCGCCGCCGGTTTCCTTCTCGCCGCCGAACGCCCCGCCGATCTCCGCACCGCTGGTGCCGATGTTGACGTTGGCGATGCCGCAGTCGCTGCCCGAGGCGCTCTGGAAACGCTCGGCCTCGCGCACATCGGTGGTGAAGATGCAGGACGACAGACCCTGTGGCACTTCGTTGTTCAGTGCCAGCGCCTGCTCGAAATCGTCGTAGGCAAGAACGTAGAGAATCGGCGCGAAGGTCTCGTGACGCACCACTTCGCTCTGCGCTGGCATCTCGACGATCGCTGGGGCGACGTAGTAGGCGTTGGGGTACTGCTCCTGCAGGCGACGCTCGCCACCGAACACCGCGCCACCCTCGTCGCGCGCACGCACCAGGGCGTCCTGCATGGCATCGAAGGCCTGTTTATCGATCAGCGGGCCGATCAGGTTGCCGGCACGCGGGTCGCCGATGCGCACCTTGGCATAGGCGGCCTTGACCCGGGCCAGCACTTCGTCTTTCACCGAACGGTGCACGATCAGGCGGCGCAGCGTGGTGCAGCGCTGGCCGGCGGTGCCCACCGCGGAAAACAGGATGCCGCGCACAGCCAGGTCGAGGTCAGCGCTAGGGGTGAGGATCATCGCGTTGTTACCGCCCAGCTCGAGGATGCTGCGGGCGAAGCGCGCGGCGACGCGCGGGCCGACTGCACGACCCATGCGGGTGCTGCCGGTGGCACTGACCAGCGGTACGCGCGCATCATCCACCAACGCCTCGCCGGCCTTGGCATCGCCGACGATCAGCTGGCTGAGATTCGCCGGTGCATCGCCGAAACGCGCCAGCGCCTTGTCGAACAGCGCCTGACAGGCCAGCGCGGTCAACGGGGTCTTTTCAGACGGTTTCCAGATCACGGAGTTGCCACACACCAGCGCTAGCGTGGTGTTCCAAGCCCAGACCGCGACCGGGAAGTTGAATGCACTGATCACCCCGACCACGCCCAGCGGGTGCCAGGACTCGCGCATATGGTGGCCCGGGCGCTCGGATGCGATGGTCAGGCCGTACAGCTGGCGCGACAGGCCGACGGCGAAGTCGCAGATATCGATCATCTCCTGCACTTCGCCCAGGCCTTCCTGGGTGATTTTGCCGGCTTCGATCGACACCAACTCGCCGAGCTGAGTCTTGTATTCGCGCAGCACTTCGCCGAATAGGCGCACCAGCTCACCACGACGCGGGGCTGGGACGTTGCGCCAACTAAGGTAGGCCTGATGCGCCGCATCCACCTTGGCCGGTACGACGTCGGCGCTTTCCAGGCTGATCGAGGCGATCAGCCTGCCGTCGATGGGACTGTGCACGGCATGATCGCCGCCTTGGTACGCGTGGGCTTGCACGCCGAGGGTGTTGAGCAGCTCGCCAACCATATTGTTCTCCTACATCCGCTGAGCACTGGGGTTCATTGACGAGGGTCAGTATCGAACCGATTTGCGCAGGCCAACAAACGACCTTTACGCACCACATCATTCCCCAGCAGAATGAACTCACCATTCACCTGCCCGTGAGACCAACATGCCCAAGCGCCTGCTGCCCACCATGACCGCCCTGCAGTGCTTCGAGGCCGCCGCCCGTCATATGAGCTTCACCCGCGCCGCCGAAGAGCTGTTCCTGACTCAGAGCGCGGTGAGCAAACAGGTCGCCCAACTCGAGGACATGCTCCAGCACCTGCTGTTCCATCGCGTACGTCGGCGCCTGCAGCTGACCCCGGCAGGCGAACTGTACCTGGCCGAGGTCAACAAGATCCTTACCCAGGTGGACATCTCCAGCCGCTACATCCTCTCCTACGGTGGCGAAACCGAGGTGCTGCGGGTGGCCACCCAACCGACCTTTGGCGCGCGCTGGCTGATCAGCAACCTCAAGGGCTTCTCCAAGCACCACCCCAATATCCACCTCGATATCAGGAGCGAGCTGGAGCCTTTCGATCTGGTGCAGGCCAAGGCGGACGTAGCCTTCTTCTACGGCCAGGGTTCCTGGCCGGGGGCTACCTGCATCGAACTTTTCGGCGAGGAGGTGGTGCCAGTGTGCTCGCCGGACGTGTTGCAGGGGCGTGCGCTACGAGGCGCCACAGAGCTGGCCGAGTTCGTCCTGCTGCAGTGCACGTCGCGCCCCGAGGCCTGGCACGAATGGTTCGAGGAACAAGGCATCGACACCGAGCACAGCTATCATGGGCCGCGTTTCGACACCTTCTACATGTGCATCCGTGCTGCCCGCGCGGGATGCGGCATCGCCCTGGTGCCGCGTTTTCTGGTCGAGGACGAACTGGACGACGCCAAGCTGGTGATTCCCTGGGTTCATCACAAGCCCAGCGAAGGCTCGCATTACCTGGCCTATGCCGAGCAGTCGATCGATATTCCCAAGGTCAGAAGCTTTGTCGATTGGATACTGGACAAGGCGCATAGCCGGCAGGGGCATGCTAGTTCCTGAATCTTTGGAATGACCCGGTAATTTTTTTTCGTTTGTGCAGCCTCGGCCTTCCTCGTTTTCATAGAAGGGAATCCCCCCTTCGACGAGGAACGCCGCAATGTCATTTCATGCCTCCGCGCTGCCCGAGGGCCGCGCATGAGCACGTCGCCCATCAGTGCCTCGCTGTCCATCGTGCACCCTATAACTCTCAGTCACGGCCGCAACGCCGAGGTTTGGGATACCGAGGGCAAGCGCTACATCGATTTCGTCGGCGGCATCGGCGTACTCAACCTCGGTCACTGCCATCCAGGTGTGGTCGCCGCCATTGGCGCGCAGGCCCAGCGCTTGACCCACTCGGCCTTCAACGCAGTTCCGCACAGCGGCTACCACCAACTTATGGACGCTCTCGCCGCATTCATCCCGCTCAGCTACCCACTGGCTGGCATGCTCACCAACAGTGGCGCGGAAGCGGCGGAAAATGCACTGAAAATCGTTCGCGCCGCCACCGGACGCAGTGTGGTGATCGCCTTCGACGGCGGCTTTCATGGTCGTACCTTGGCCACGCTCAACCTTAACGGCAAGGTCGCCCCGTACAAGCAGCGTGTTGGTGTGCTGCCCGGCCCGGTCTACCACGTGCCCTACCCCAGCGCGGATACCGGCGTCAGCACCGAACAGGGCCTGCAGGCACTGGAGCGGCTTTTCAGCGTCGAGGTCGATATCAACGAAGTCGCCTGCATCATCTTCGAGCCGGTACAGGGCGAAGGCGGTTTCCTAGCCATGGACGCCGAGTTCGCACGGCGCCTGCGTGCGCTGTGCGATGCCAACGGCATCCTTCTGATCGCCGACGAGATCCAGTCCGGCTTCGGTCGCACCGGCCAGCGCTTCGCCTTCAGTCGTCTGGGCATAGAACCGGACCTGCTGCTGCTCGGCAAGAGCATCGCTGGCGGCCTGCCGCTGGGTGCGGTGGTCGGCCGCAAGGACTTGCTCGATATCCTGCCCAAGGGCGGTCTCGGCGGCACCTACTCGGGCAACCCATTAGCCTGCGCAGCCGCGCTGGCCAGCCTGGAGGCGATGAGCGACGCCAACCTGGCGACCTGGGGCGAGGCGCAGGAGCAGGCCATCGTGCGCCGCTACAACAGCTGGCGCGAACGGGCGATCTCGCCCTGCTTGGGCCGGCTGACCGGCACCGGGGCCATGCGCGGCATCGAATTGCTTACGGCAGAGGGCAAGGCCGGCACCACGCAACTCGCTGCCCTGCTGGAGGCTGCGCGTGCCAAGGGCCTGCTGCTAATGCCCAGTGGCAAGAGCCGGCACATCGTGCGCCTGCTGGCGCCGCTGACCATCGAGCCGGCGCTATTCGAGCAGGGACTGGACATTATCGAAGACTGCCTGGCAGGAATCCGTTAACCCCATGATTGCCAAAGTAGCTCCACCGGCAGCGCTCACGAGGCACTACCGCGCCTTTCTCGACTCGCTCATGCAGGCTGGCTTCCAGGGGGAAATAGCCTCCGATCATGGCAGCCGCACCGTACTGGCGACCGACAACTCGATCTACCAGCGCCTGCCACAAGCGGCGCTTTTCCCCTTACACGACGAAGACGTGCGCCTGCTGGCCAGTCTGGCCGCGCAGCCGCAGTACCGCGACATCGTCCTAACCCCGCGCGGTGGCGGTACTGGTACCAACGGCCAGTCGCTGACAAGTGGCGTAGTGGTGGACCTGTCACGACATATGAATCGCATCCTCGAGATCGACGCCGACAACCGCCGCGTGCGGGTGCAGGCCGGTGTGGTCAAAGATCAGCTCAACGCCGCGCTCAAGCCGCACGGGCTGTTCTTCGCCCCGGAGCTGTCGACCTCTAACCGCGCCACCATCGGCGGCATGATCAACACCGACGCCAGCGGCCAGGGCAGTTGCACCTATGGCAAGACACGTGATCATGTGCTGCAACTGCAGACCATCCTGCTCGGCGGCGAGCGCCTGTACAGTGCCCCGGTCAGCGAGGACGAGCTGCAAAAGGTTCTGCAGGACGACAGCCGCTGTGGCGAGGTATACCGCGCCGTGCTCCATGTACACGAGCAACACGCCGGGCTGATTGAACAACGTTTTCCCAAGCTCAACCGCTGCCTGACCGGCTACGACCTGGCGCATATCCGCGACGCCGATGGCCGCTTCAACCTCAACAATATTCTCTGTGGCTCAGAAGGATCGCTCGGCTTTATCGTCGAGGCGACCCTCAACGTACTGCCGATCCCGAAGCACTCGGTGCTGGTGAATGTGTCCTACGCCAGCTTTATGGACGCGCTCAGAGATGCCCAGGCACTGATGGCCATGGCACCGCTGTCCATCGAAACGGTGGATTCGCGGGTGCTCAATCTGGCGATGAAAGACATCGTCTGGCATGACGTGGCCGAGTACTTCCCGGCCAATCCGGCCATCCCGACACAAGGCATTAACCTGGTGGAGTTCAGCAGTGAAGACGCCGCGTTGCTGGATGAGCAGGTCGAGCGCTTCACCGCACACCTGGCCAGCGATGCCAGCGTGCAGCGCCTCGGCCACACCATTGCCCGAGGTTCAGCCGCCGTGGCCAGCGTATACAACATGCGCAAACGCTCGGTGGGCCTGCTCGGCAACGTGGACGGCGAAGCGCGCCCGCAACCCTTTGTCGAGGACACGGCTGTGCCACCCGAGGCACTGGCCGACTACATCGCCGAGTTCCGCGCCCTGCTCGACGGCTATCAGCTGCAGTACGGCATGTTTGGTCACGTCGATGCCGGCGTGCTGCACGTGCGCCCGATGCTGGACATGAAAGACCCTGCCCAGGTGGCGCTGATCCGCCCAATCAGCGATGGCGTGGCCGCCCTCACCCACAAATACGGCGGCCTGCTCTGGGGCGAACACGGCAAGGGCCTGCGTTCGGAATACGCGCCGCGCTTCTTCGGCGATCTGTACCCGGCACTGCAGGCGATCAAGAGCGCCTTCGACCCGGACAACCAGCTCAACCCCGGCAAGATCGCCACGCCGCTGGCGGCTGGCAGCGAGCTGACCAAGGTCGACGAAGTGCCGCTGCGCGGCGACCTCGACCGGCAGATCGACGAGCGCGTGTGGAGCAGCTACGGCGCGGCAATGCACTGCAACGGCAACGGCGCCTGCTACAACTATGATCCCAACGACGCCATGTGCCCGTCGTGGAAGGCCACCCGCGAGCGCACCCAGTCGCCCAAAGGGCGCGCCTCGCTGCTGCGTGAATGGCTGCGCCTGCAGGAGCAGGCCGGTGTCGATGTACTCGACGCCAGCCAACAGCTGCGCAATACATCGCCGCTACGCGGCCTCACCGGCCGCGTACGCAACACCCTGAGCAAACGCCGCGGCGATGAGGACTTCTCCCACGAAGTGTTCGAGGCCATGTCGGGCTGCCTGGCGTGCAAATCCTGTGCAGGGCAATGCCCGGTCAAGGTCAACGTGCCGGAGTTCCGCTCGCGCTTCCTAGAGCTGTACCACAGCCGCTACCTGCGCCCGTTGAAGGACTATCTGATCGGCTCGCTGGAGTTCAGCATCCCCTATTTCGCCAAACTGCCATGGCTCTACAACGGCCTGATGCAGCTGAATATTAGCCAAGCAATGCTGCGCCGCTACGCCGGCATGATCGACAGCCCGCTGCTCAGCCGATTCGACATGAAGGCGACGCTAGAACGCTGGGACGTACTTGAGGCCACGCCGGAAAACCTGCGCCGGCTGCCTGCGGCGCAACGCGAACGTAGCGTGATCCTGGTACAGGATGCCTTCACCCGCTACTTCGACACCGAGGTGCTGGCGGATCTGATCGAGGTGCTCTCACGCCTGGGCGTGCAGGTACTGCTCGCGCCCTTTCTGCCCAACGGCAAGCCGCTGCAGGTACTGGGTTTCCTTGGGGCCTTCGAGAAGGCCGCGCGTCGGAATGCAGCAATGCTCAACGCGTTGAGTGGCCATGGCGTGCAACTGGTGGGCCTGGACCCAGCCATGACACTGGTCTACCGCCAGGAGTACCACAAGCTCCTGGGCGATGCGGCGCCCAAAGTGCTGCTGCCGCAGGAATGGCTGGCGCAGCAGTTGGACAAGCTGCCCGCCGACGTGGTCAACCCTGGAGAAGACTACTACCTGCTGGGCCACTGCACAGAGAAGACCAACGCTCCGGCAGCGACGGCACTGTGGGTTCAGGTGTTCCAGCACCTAGGGCTGAACCTCAAAAGCCTGCCGCTGGGCTGCTGCGGCATGTCCGGCACCTATGGGCACGAGGCGGCGAACAGGCAGACGTCCGAGCGGATCTACGACCTGTCCTGGCGCGAGCGGGTCGAAGGCGACATCGACCCCGCACGCCTGCTGGCCAACGGCTATTCCTGCCGCAGCCAGGCCGAGCGCCTCAGCTCGCAGTCCCTGCCCCACCCTATACAGGCGCTTAAACGGCACTTGTGCCGGCCCTGATCCCTTTGCTCTAAGCCCCCGGCCCAGCTTGCCGGGGGTTGTTTTTATGGCCATGTCCACGTTGGTTGTTATGCGCCCCGGAGCGGATTTATCCGCGAGTTTCGCGGCTAAAGCCGCTCCTACGACGCAAGCGATTCATTCCCCCAGCGAATGAAGTACTGAGAAGATGTCGTTTGTGCCGAACCACGCCGGTGCCCAGAATCCAATCCATGCCCAGGCTTCAACCCACCCATGCCCTCCAGGAGATTGCTTGATCATGAGCAAACCGGCGTTCATCGATCCATCCGAGATTCGCGCGCAGTTCTCTCGCGCCATGTCCGATATGTACAAAGCGGAAGTCCCACTCTATGGAGATCTCCTGCAGTTGGTCGAACAAGTCAACCAGCAGGTGCTGCAAGACAGCCCCGAAATCGCCGAACAGTTGCAACACAGCGGCGAACTGGAGCGCCTGGCCATGGAACGTCACGGCGCCATCCGTGTCGGCACCGCCAGTGAGCTGGCCACCATAAGTCGCCTGTTCGCAGTGATGGGCATGCAGCCCGTGGGTTACTACGACCTCAGCCCGGCTGGCGTACCGGTCCACTCCACGGCCTTCCGCGCGGTGCATGAGGCCGCCCTGCAGCACAGCCCGTTCCGCGTGTTCACCTCACTGCTGCGCCTGGAGCTGATCGACAACCCCGAGCTGCGTGACCTGGCCGCGCGCCTGCTGGCCAAGCGCAATATCTTCACGCCGCGAGCGCTGCAACTGATCGAGCAGTGTGAGGCCGATGGTGGTCTGAATGAGGCGGACGCCAGGGAGTTCGTGACCCAGGCCCTGGAGACCTTCCGCTGGCACACCCAGGCCACCGTCAGTGCCGCCGAGTACGACCAACTGCACGCCCAGCACCGCTTGATCGCCGACGTGGTGGCATTCAAGGGGCCACACATCAATCACCTGACCCCGCGCACCCTGGACATCGACGAGATCCAGGCCGGCATGCCCACCCGCGGCATCACGCCGAAGGCCGTGATCGAAGGTCCGCCCCGTCGCCGTTGCCCGATCCTGCTGCGCCAGACCAGCTTCAAGGCGCTGCAGGAGAAGGTCGCCTTCACCGACCAGCAGGGCGCCGACGGCAGCCACACCGCCCGCTTCGGCGAGATCGAACAGCGCGGCGCGGCTCTGACCCCTAAAGGCCGCGCCCTTTACGACCAATTGCTCAATGCCGCCCGCGCCGAGCTCAAGGAAGCCCCCAACGAGCACAACGCAGCGCTGTATGGTGAGCTGCTGGCAAAGCACTTCCGCGCCTTCCCCGACAGCTACGCGCAGATGCGCACCGAAGGCCTGGCGTATTTCCGCTACAGCGTTACCGAACAGGGCCGCGCCGCTAGCGAGCGTCCGCAGACCCTGGAGGCACTGATAGCCGCCGGCCATATCCGCTTCGATCCGCTGGTATATGAAGACTTCCTGCCGGTCAGCGCGGCGGGGATCTTCCAGTCCAACCTCGGCGACAACGCCCAGGCTAGCTACGCGATCAGCTCCAACCAGGCGGACTTCCATCTCGCCCTCGGCGCAGAGGTACTCGACGAGTTGCAGCTCTATGCCGCCACCGAGCATCGCTCGCTCGATGAGTGTCGTGCCATCCTTGGCCTAGCGATACTCTGAACGGCGTAGTACGAGCGTAGGGTGTATGTCACCTTCTACATCCGCAGTGGTTCTGTAAAGGTGGATGAAAGAGGTGTCATCCACCCAACGCGTCAGTTGTTGGGAGCAACCACAACTCTAAGCCGCCACGCGGCGATCCAGCATCTGTCCAGATGGCAGCGGATGCCCATAAACGGTGCCAGCGCCCGCGGGGGTGGCCGGCGTCGATTTCGATAACCTGCCCGGCTCCAAGTTCAGTGAACACCCACCAAACGATGCATCCCTTTCGCACCGCACTGCACGACGAGCTGCACGCGCGCCCCTCAATCTATTTCAACGAGCCGGCACATATCTATCACCTGACCCTGCTCGAATGCAGCGATGCGCTGGATAGCATCGTCGAAACCCTTGACGACCTGGCTGCGGATGCCCTGCAAGGACTGGTCAGCCTGGATGGATACGCGACCAAGTGGGAGCGGCACACCGAGTTCCTCTCCCTCACCATGGTCGTACCCAAGCAGGCTCACGCGGAGTTCTGGCCGCCGCTGCCGGAGAGCCTCGCCGCCCTGATCCGAGGGCACGAGGAGCTGCTGATCGAATGCTCGCAGGTGCTGGTGGAGTCCGCCGAGGAATGGGGAGGCAGCACCGGGCGCTATGGGTTCAGGGATCCCTGCGGCTCGCAGGTCGGCGCCGGCGACGCTGTGATCTGGAGCGATTTCCGCCTGACACCGGATGGAGTCAATCGCATCCTCCTGGTCAACCATAACCTCAATGCCTACCGCCTGGGGCGCATGGTACGCCGCCTGCTGGAGATCGAGACCTACCGTATGATGGCCTCGCTCACCCTGCCGGTGGCCAAGGATGTCGCGAGGGAACTGCGGAATTACGAGCGCAAGCTCACCGAACTGTCCGACCAGAACGCTCATTCCAGCAGCGACGCCCGGCAGATCCTAAAGAGCATCTCTGACCTTTCTTCGCGCATCGTTCGTCTGACCGCCAGGACCCGCCAGCGCTTTAGCGCCACCGAGGCCTATGCGCAGATCGTCTTCGAGCGCATCGCCGAGCTGCGCGAGAGCCACGTGCTGGGCCGCCAGCGTCTAGGCGTGTTTATCGAACGGCGCTTCCGCCCGACCGTACGCTACTGCTCGGCCACACATCAGCGTATGGAACGGGTCAAAGAGAGCGTGGCCAATCTCGGCGAACTGCTGCAGACCCGCGTACAGGTCGAGGTCGAGGAACAGAACGGCGCCATCCTGCACAGCCTCAACGAACGCGCCACCACCCAGATCAAGATCCAGAAAGCAGTCGAGGGGCTATCGATCATCGCCATCAGCTACTACCTGCTGAGCCTGCTCAAGCTGCTCTATGAAGGCGCGCGCAGCCTCGGCCTAGACCTATCGCCGCGTGACGCCAGTCTCTACGCCGCACCTGTAGTGGTGCTGGTGCTAGGCACCATCATCCGTCGCATCAGGAAGGCTCAGCGCGAGTAGCCAAGGTCAACCTCCTACCCCACGCCCCTATAACTGTGACTGGCTCGGGTGAACACCTTTTCTAGAGAGCTGCAGCGATGGCTTGGACAACTTCCTGCGTCGAAGCGCTACCCCCTAAGTCACGGGTCTTGGGTCCACTGTGGATGACCTTCTCGATAGCTGCAAGAATCCCGTCGTGAGCTGCACGATAGCGCTCGTCGCCGTTACCAAGGAAATCGAGCATCAGTGCTCCGGACCTGTGCTCAGGGGCTGAGCAATGTGCTGGCCTTGATGGCTAAAAGCCTCAGTGCCGTACGCTCAGGCCGTAGCTTTGCGCGCCAACGCAAACGCGCAGCCAGCCGAGGTTGTGAGGGCTACAAACCGACGCGCTGAAGAAACACCACCGCCCAACCTCCGTGCAAAAAAAAGCTGGCCACAAGCGGTCGGCATAGGCTCGTCCGGAGAACGAGAAATCTCGCCTAGACAGCCGGAACAGACGATGATCACATCACCGCCAGCCCAGTTAGACCGCCTGATTGAGCGGCAGAGGCCTGGTCATCGCCCGACGGCCATGGCGGCTGGCTGCTTCGGGGGGCTTGCCTTGGGCAGGGCTGCAGCTTAGGTTGATGACATTGGGGGCGGCATAGTCCCTACGGCGACGGCCTGAATAACTTCGCTGCAATCCTTGGCAGCCCGAGAGGCCGGCCACATAAACTCGACAAGCAATCGGCGTATTTCACCAGATTCGGGAAGTCTTATTCAGAGTTTCCCCAAGTAATATTCCGCTTGAGGTGGAAATCTATCTTCATCAGACGGCTGCTTCTGGCCGGCTCCGGCCAAGTGCCAACTGCCAACTGACGAAACACGTTGCTATCACCACCCGTGGTGACGTTCTCCCTTTCCAAGGCAGGGGTTCTTGCCCCCCTCAAAATCAAGAAAAATAGACGGCTTCCACCCGGCCGCTGCGCTGGGTGGAGCCTCCGCGATTTTTCCTGATTTTTTCACGACCGCCTTAGTCGCCCTAGTCGGCAGGGGTTCATGCGCAGCGCAAGCGCAGAACCCTGAAGACGAAGGAGCGAAAGCCATGAGCGAACACATCAGGATCTACGTTGCCGACCTGGCCGCCTACAACGCCGGTCACCTGCATGGCGTCTGGATCGACGCCTCCCTGGAGCTGGACGACATCCAGGCGCAGGTCGACGCCATTCTGGCGGTCTCCCCGGTCGAGGGGGCGGAGGAATACGCCATCCACGACTTCGAGGGCTTCGACGGTTACCGCCTCGGCGAGTACGAGGGCCTCGAAAGCGCCCATGAGATTGCGTGTTTCATCGAGGAGTACCCCGAGTTCGGCGGCGCCCTGCTCGCTCACTTCAATGACCTGGAGCACGCGCGCAAGGCGGCCGAGGAAGATTACTGTGGCTGCCATGCCTCGCTGGCCGACTACGCTCAGGAGCTGACCGAGGAAACCACCAGCATTCCACCGCACCTGGCCATGTACATCGACTACCGCGCCATGGCCCGCGACATGGAGTACGGCGGCGACGTGTTCGCGCTGGAGACCGGCTTCGAGCAGGTGCACGTGTTCTGGAATCGCTAACAACGGAAGGCACCGGGGCGACCCGGTGCCTTGTTTTTTGCGCCCCTGTCCTGCCGGCCACCCGCGCGCCCCACCCGGAGGGCTGATGCACGGGTGCGCGCACCCGGCGATCAGCCTGTAGCAACCGCGTTGTGCCGCCGGCTGATTGAGACCGTTACGGTTTTAGGTTTTTGCCCAAATCCGTCGATCCGTATCCACGGATTTACGGATTTGTGGGGAAGCGGATCTGCGCCTTTACGGATTAACGGACATCCGCCGATGCGGTTTTCCGGTTTTGCAGAAAGCCGTAGAACCGCACCTTCGGAGATTGCAGCCACACACGCCACATGCCGCCCGTTGGGCGAGACTGCGAGACGCGAGCTCGCGCACGAACAAGCCAGGATCTACCAGTGAGGCCCACCTGTTCATCCTTGAGCCACGCTCAACGACAGCGGCCAGAAACGCCTCCAGAGCCCCTTAGAACGCCCCAGCAGCTTTACCCCACCTGTGCCCTTTCCCAAGTCACCTGAAGCGCCTCAACGCGCTCCTGGACCGTTTCCGGCAAATGCGCACAGGCCCGGAGGGCGACCATCGGCGCTAACTCCAGCACGAGGACGATGCGCGGCAGATCGTGACGCCTCTCCTGAGCGCAGTTATCTCGAGCCTGCCCGCACCCAGATCCGGGATCGGCGCCAACCCCAGCCTAGGAAACCGATGAAACATCGCAGCGCTTGCCCCCCAGGCGAGCGGATCTCCGGCGCGTGCCGTCAACGGCACGGGGATAACTTCGGGAAAAGCTGTGAATGCAGTCGTGCTATCAGGCGCACGCCGGCACGTGCTATCAGGCGCATCACTCTCGTGCTATCAGGCGCACGAACTCCGCTGCAGGCTACGACTGGCGGGCCTTTCAGCTCCCCTTAACTTAACTAACTTAAAAGCTCTAACTTGTTATTGGGGCAGCGCCGCTGTGTGGACAGGAGCTGAACAGGGCAGTTTGGTCGGGGAGATCCGGCCATGATCGTCGCTCTGCTCAACCAGAAAGGCGGGGTGGGCAAGACCACCCTCGCCACCCATATCGCCGGCGAACTGGCCCTGCGCGGGCAGAACGTCATCCTGCTCGATGCCGCCCCACAGGGCTCGGCGCTGGATTGGACGCAGCGGCGCAGCCAGCAGGGCTTGCCCAGGCTGTTCAGCGCCGTCGGCCTGGCGCGCGAGACGCTGCACCAGGAAGCCCCGGAGCTGGCTCGACTTGCCGATCACGTGATCATCGACGGACCACCGCGCATCGCCACCCTCGCCCGCTCGGCGTTGCTGGCGGCGGATTGGGTGTTGATCCCGGTGCAGCCCAGCCCCTACGACCTGTGGGCCAGCGCGGAGATGGTCAACCTGATCCGTGAAGCGCAGATGTTCAGGCCCTTGCTGCGCGCGGCGTTTGCCATCAACCGCCGTGTCAGAACCACGGTGATCGGCTGTGAAGCGCGCGGCGCCTTGGCCGACCAACCGCTGCCGCCGCTGCAGGCGGAAGTACGCCAGCGCATCGTCTTTGCCGAGAGCGTGGCGGCCGGTCGCCTGGCGCGTGAACTGGCGCCGGACAGCGCCGCCTCGCGCGAGGTCAGCCGCCTGGTCGACGAGCTGCTGAGGTGGTCGCCATGAGCGGCAAGCGCATCAATATCGGTGCACACCCGCTGACCGATCCGCAGGCCGAAGCCTGGATACGCCAGGGCGCCGTCGTCGACCACGGCAAGGCCGAGCGCTACAGCGCTCGGCTGACGCTGGACGTGACGCCAGCACTGCGCACGCGCATCAAGCTGGCGGCCTTCGACCGCGGCGTGACCATGGCAAAGATGCTGCGCGAGGTGCTGGAGCAGCGGGCAACGTCATGACGTCGGGAACTCACCGGGCATGGCGACCGCTGACACTGCTCACAGGCGCATGTTCGCCCCAGGTTCGACAGCGCTCGCAACGTCGCCACCACGGCTGATCCACAAAAGGTCCGACAGCGTCCCTGACGGCAGGTATCGCACTTCGCCGGCCAATTCACTGGCGCCTGGCGATATGATGCTGGTTCACCTACTACTGGAGGAATGCAATGGCTGCGCAGCACGGCTACCTGCCGGCGAATGCACCGCCATTGAAGACCGTGGCGGCGATGGTGCCGCAGCACATGTGCATGCAAGAGAGTCAGGTGCTGTGCACATCAATGGCGTCCTTATTGCCTGGCTCTTGCGCAGGGATCGACAGAGTCGCGCGCTGCTAGTCTGGCAGGCCTGTCGGCGCTTGGTTGGTGATGAATGCTCCGGCTCAGCAGCACCAACCCGAAGTCATTCCACAGTCGTTACTTAGGTCCGTTGTCTGTCGGCGCGGTGATCGTTCGGGCGCAGCTCTTGAGGTCAGACTCATGTCTGATGAGCTGTCGATTGTGGCGTCGATCTGGATGTCGATAGCGTGTGCTCAGCCTGCGCATTCAAGCACCGGGGCCCCGCGGATACCTCTGCCCTCGGCTACCACCCAGCGACTGCGAGATCCTTAGTATCTCCCAACCTGATTACCCTGCTCAGGCGCACAAAGGCACGGGAAAAGCGGAGGGCAAGATAAAAGGTGGCGGCACTTCGTTGACCTGAAAAGCAGTCTGCACGGGGGCTGGAGACGGCACTCAATGCATGCATAGGCGTGCCGTGCACAGCGCAAACGCCCGCCAGTTCTGGCTTTGGCGCGTGCCTAGCACTCCTCATTGCGATCAGCTTGGAACAGACATCGGTAACCGAACCTACAGCCGAAAACCGGTGCAGATACAGAGTCATGCCTGGAAGCTTGTAGCCCTTGAGCTACAAGACAGCTCGGGCTGCGCCATTTTGTATCCCAGGGGCTACAAATGACCTCCTTCAACGATGCTTCTGAAACGCTGAAAAAAGCGTGCGAGCAACAACCCTGATTAGACGCGCTCATCAACCTAGCAAGCCCGGCTTGAGAATTAGACAGTGAGCCGAATAGAAGGCAATATCGGCTCAATGGATGAGCCGAATAGGCTCACTAATCGGCTCACAGATGCCCCCCCTATGAATGACTCGCTCTGGATCTGGCAGCAGCCCAACTGGCCGCACTTCAGTTGGCAAGCCGAAGCGCTCGCCCCGCTGTTGCGAGTATGCAGCCAGGCTCAGGGTCGTTTGTTGGGAATGCTCGGTGCGGTGGGCAGTGACACCGAAGTGCATAGCAGCCTGGATGCCATGCTGCAGAACATCGTCACCTCTTCTGCCATAGAGGGTGAGCAGTTGAATGTCGGTTCGGTGCGTTCATCACTTGCGCGGCGCTTGGGGTTGAACGAAGAAGGCCGTACCACCTCGCGCTCCGAAGGCCTGGCGGAACTGCTGCTCGATGCCACCCATGCGCATCAACAACCGCTAGACGAACAGCGACTCTTTACCTGGCACCGTTGGCTATTCCCCAGCGATGACCAACTTCTGGCTAGACCTCTGCACATCGGCACACTGCGCGGCGAAGAGCCGATGCAGGTGGTTTCCGGTCGCATAGACCGCCCTACGGTACATTTCGAAGCCCCCCCCCGCGCATGGCTGGTATCGCAATTGGCGGACTTTCTCGCCTGGTTCGAGAGCAGCCGCAGCGATGCCAGCCTTGATCCCTTTCTGCGCGCCGGCATCGCCCATTTCTGGTTCGTTACCCTACCCACTTCGATGACGGCAACTGCCGCCTCACGCGCGCCATTACCGACCAGGCATTGGCTCAGGGCGAGCAGCAGGCTATTCGCTTCTATGCCATGTCCGCGAGCATCCTTGATGATCACGCTGGTTATTACCGCATCCTTGAAGCTAGCCAGAAAGGTACCCTGGACATCACCGCCTGGCTGCAGTGGTTTCTCAGAACATCGCTTAATAACCTGGAGCAAGCCCTTGCTCGTATCAACCGTATGCAGGTCAAGGCGCGCTTCTGGCAGGCACACCGCAGCCAAACGCTATCGGCGGAGCAGATCAAAGTGCTTAACCGCCTGCTCGATGGCGGCGAGCGCGGTTTCGAGAACGGTATCAGCGCGGCGCAGTACCAAGCCGTGGCCAAGGTATCCAAAGCTACCGCAACCCGTCATCTGAGCGACCTGCTGGGAAAAGGCTGCATCGAGCGACTTCCCGGTGGTGGGCGCAGCACGCGTTACCAGATAGCACGCTGAGCTGAGCTCATCAGCGCTTGGTGCGTCATCGCACCATAGGACAATGGTCGTGATCCCCTTGAGCGATTGAAAGCAATTAGCCATTATCCAGACCAGTGCCAGTCAGCTGGATTTCGGCACGCCTGCCCGCCCAGCCATCAAGCAGCTTTGCTCAAGGAAGAAAATGGATTACAGCCCGATAGTCGCCCAGGTCTGGGGCATGCTGACCTGGTTCATCCCGGCAGCCCTGCTGATCGGCCTGCTCAAATCACCTTGGGCCAAGGGGCAGATCGGCGAACTGCTGGTGCGCCTGTTTACCCATTGGCA